>NZ_RJKR01000004.1 GCF_003752025.1 Curtobacterium sp. PhB115 | reverse complement strand
CCCGGTCAGCAAGCCGACCAGGCACGAGGTCAATCAATAAATTGGCATTGACAATGTGCACGCTGTTGAGTTCTCAAGGACCAGACGCACTCCCCGCGCCACCCCACAAGGAGGCTTTGCCAGAGAGGCATTCGTCTTCGCAACCTCCCGAGCGCACGACCAGAAGGCCGAACATTCAGGAGGATGGTTGCCAGACCGGGACCCCGTCCGGACTGCATCTCCAGGTTCTGCAACCCAGTGACCGTCTCGGCCGTTCCGTTCTCCGCGTCAGCGGCAACGAGTGACAACATTACGCGGAGGTGAACAGCAGCGCCAGCCGGGCCACATCCCGGGCGTGTCGCCTGGGATGGCTTGGGTCAGCGGCCGTGCGCCCAGCGCCGCCGTGGCCGAGACACCGGGACACCGGGACACCGGGACACCGGGACACCGGGACACCGGGACACCGGGACACCGGGACACCAGGACACCGGGACACCGGGACACCGGGACACCGGGACACCGGGACACCGGGACACCGGGACACCGGGACACCGGGACACCGGGACACCGGGACACCGGCACTCCGGCACTCCGGCACTCCGGCACTCCGGCACTCCGGGACTCCGGGACTCCGGGACTCCGGGACTCCGGGACTCCGGGACTCCGGGACTCCGGGACAAGCTTGCTCCCCCGCGAGCTCAAGCGCCACGGTTCTCGGAGGCCATTTCCCACCAGCCGACCGTCGCTCCCGTGCGCGAGAGGCGCCGGCTGACGAGCAGCGCGGGTCGGACGTCCACGCAGGCATCATCGCCGCGCACAGGACGTCCAGGGCTCCGAAGGCGGTGCACTCGACTTCCCAGCCCAGGGTCCTCCGGCACTGTCTCCAGGAGCTCCGCCAGCGCCTGTCCTCCAGGCCGTCATGTGCTGCACGTCCCGAGCCGCCGAGAGACTGCCGCCCGCCAAGCGAGACGCACCGTGCTGGCACGCTTCGTGAGCACAAATGGTCGAGTAGCTCCCAACGACTCGACCAATACCGCTCACGAAACGTCACCGGCAACCGACGGGCCGGCGACCAGCGCGGCAAAGGATCCGTACGACAGCGCGGACGCGGTCCGAAGCCGGCACAGCACGCGCGACCGGCGGAGTCGACTCGGGCATGCTGCTCGAGAAGGCTTCCGACCCTCGCCGCTGCCCGTGAACGCAGGAAACCCCTGACCATAACTTGGTCAGGGGCTTCCTGGTGTTGCAACGTTAAGTCCGGCGGCGTCCTACTCTCCCACAAGGTCCCCCTTGCAGTACCATCGGCGCTGAGAGGCTTAGCTTCCGGGT
>NZ_RJKR01000003.1 GCF_003752025.1 Curtobacterium sp. PhB115 | reverse complement strand
GGGCCGCGGAAGGGGCACGCAACCGTAATGGTCCGAACCCCCGACGGGTGCGTGCCCCCATGCGAGCCGGCGCGAGCCGTAGCCGGCGCAACGTGATGGGCTGGAAGCCCCCTCACGAGTCTTCATCCTCAGGGGTGGGGGTGGGGGTGTGACCCCCGTGGTTACTACGACGGGGGTCCGACGCCGCGAGACCTTCGAGCTTCGCGACCGCGCCGAGTGCGCGGAGGTGCATCGCCTCGACCTCATCCCGGATCTGTTCCAGCTCGGAGACGGTCGCAGACGCCGCAGCCTCATCAAGTTGCTTCCGAGCCGCGACAGCGGCTTCGAAGGCCCCTACGGTCTGCACGAGCATCGGGCGGACCTCGCCGAGCAGGGACCGCAGCACGGCACTGCGGTTCGATCCCTCGAGCGCCGCGAGGCGGTCGAGCAGGTCGACGTCCGCCGGGTCGAGTGCGACCGTTACGCGGGAGACTCCGGTCTGGGGCATGTGTATGACCATAGCCCGATCGTATGACGATTACGACCCCCGCAATCGTATGACACGCCCTCCGATCAGGTATCGGTCAGGGGATGACCTCCGGCCACTCCCTGACCCGAACCCAAGGATGTGCCTAGACAGTCTCCGGTCGCGTCAACAGCGCCCTTCGGGCGTCCTCCGGATGCCTGTTCCAGGCACAGTTGACTCGACCTCCCCCGGAAGACCATCCGACGAGCACCATGACCGTCACAGCGGGCAGACGGCGGCTGTCCGGCGCGTCCGTGCTCGCGCGACTTCGTCACGCTCCGCGCGGCCGCATCCGGCCATCCGTCGCCTGTCCGCACGCGATCAGTCAGGGGACCGCGACCGGCTCGGCCAATCCAAGCGCAGCCAGGAGTTCATCCCGTGCCCGCTCGATCCCGACTTCCTCAGCACGCTTCGCAGCAGACGGGCCGTACTGCAGGCCCAGGTAGTGAAGCGTCCGGACCCACTCCGGAGGGCGCCGGAAGTGGGTAGCGACGCGCTCGGCATCGACGCCGACGAACTCCCGCGCGAACTCCTGGCCCCATGCGCTCAGCCCGTACACGTCGTCCGGCGTCATGGCCGCCACACGCTCCTTCACAGCCCGCTTGCCGGGCCGAACCGTGGCCTCGATGCGCACGATCCCGTCAGGGACCTCCTGGGCGCTCTCAGGGTGCTTCTGGCGCTGCTCCTCGGTCTTCTTGTACGCACGCACCTGGAACTCCGAGCGAGCGGAACCGACGTACGTCGTCGCGCCGCCGTCGCTGTTCGTGATCGACCGCATCGAGAGCCCGCGCTCTCCACCGAACGCCTGCACCCGGCGATCGAGCACGTCGAAGTCAGCGTGGAAGTCCATCGCAGCGTCGGCGCGAGTGACCCGGTGAGCAGGCCACATCCGCCGCAGGGTCGGAACGACCTCACGGCACGCACCACCGGTAACGGCGATGTGCACTTCACCAGCCCGAGGCGACGCCCGGAACACGGTCGCGAGCACCGTCGAGTCGCGCTCGACAGCCCAGCCCTCCGCGTAGCCGTTGCGGCCCTTGACCCTCGACAGCGAGCCACCGAGAGCGATCGCTAGCGACTTCGGCACCCGGTCGTCGTCGATCGTGTCGAAGGTCATCTCGTACCAGTCCCAGACACAGGCCAGCGCAGTCATGCGTGACCCCCTGAGGCCAGGAGTGCGGGCGAGGGCTGGTGCACTGGGCGATAGCCGTTTCGACCGGTGGAGCAGTCTCCGATCGGCTCAGGGCCGCGGAAGGGGCACGCAACCGTAATGGTCCGAACCCCCGACGGGTGCGTGCCCCCATGCGAGCCGGCGCGAGCCGTAGCCGGCGCAACGTG
>NZ_RJKR01000002.1:1832-5460 GCF_003752025.1 Curtobacterium sp. PhB115 | reverse complement strand
TGTCGCCACCCAGAGCGGTGTATTCAGTTTGATTCCCGATCGTCTGTCGGGAACCACAAAGTGGACGCGAGCCCGTGCAACAAGTGCACGGAAATCAGTGTGTTATCAAGTCTTCGGCTTATTAGTACCGGTCAGCTCCACGGGTCGTTAGTCCCCGCTTCCACATCCGGCCTATCAACCCAGTAGTCTGCTGGGAGCCTCTCACACTCAAGGTGCATGGAAATCTCATCTCGAAGACGGCTTCCCGCTTAGATGCTTTCAGCGGTTATCCGGTCCGAACGTAGCTAATCAGCGGTGCCCTTGGCAGAACAACTGACACACCAGAGGTTCGTCCATCCCGGTCCTCTCGTACTAGGGATAGATCTTCTCAAATTTCCAACGCGCGCAGCGGATAGGGACCGAACTGTCTCACGACGTTCTAAACCCAGCTCGCGTACCGCTTTAATGGGCGAACAGCCCAACCCTTGGGACCTACTCCAGCCCCAGGATGCGACGAGCCGACATCGAGGTGCCAAACCATGCCGTCGATATGGACTCTTGGGCAAGATCAGCCTGTTATCCCCGAGGTACCTTTTATCCGTTGAGCGACAGCGCTTCCACAAGCCACTGCCGGATCACTAGTCCCGACTTTCGTCCCTGCTCGACCTGTCAGTCTCACAGTCAAGCTCCCTTGTGCACTTACACTCGCCACCTGATTGCCAACCAGGTTGAGGGAACCTTTGGGCGCCTCCGTTACTCTTTGGGAGGCAACCGCCCCAGTTAAACTACCCATCAGGCACTGTCCATGAACCCGATCAGGGTCCTACGTTAGACATCCAGAGTGACCAGAGTGGTATTTCAACAATGACTCCACGAACACTAGCGTGCCCGCTTCACAGTCTCCCACCTATCCTACACAAGCCACACCGAACACCAATACCAAACTGTAGTAAAGGTCACGGGGTCTTTCCGTCCTGCTGCGCGTAACGAGCATCTTTACTCGTAGTGCAATTTCGCCGAGTTCGCGGTTGAGACAGCTGGGAAGTCGTTACGCCATTCGTGCAGGTCGGAACTTACCCGACAAGGAATTTCGCTACCTTAGGATGGTTATAGTTACCACCGCCGTTTACTGGGGCTTAAATTCAGAGCTTCGCCCAAAGGCTAACCCTTCCTCTTAACCTTCCAGCACCGGGCAGGCGTCAGTCCGTATACATCGTCTTGCGACTTCGCACGGACCTGTGTTTTTAGTAAACAGTCGCTTCCCACTGGTCTCTGCGGCCTTCAACGCTCACGGAGTAAATCCGGTCACGCGTCCGGCCCCCCTTCTCCCGAAGTTACGGGGGCATTTTGCCGAGTTCCTTAACCACGATTCTCTCGATCTCCTTGGTATTCTCTACCTGACCACCTGAGTCGGTTTCGGGTACGGGCGGCTGCAACCTCGCGTCGATGCTTTTCTCGGCAGCATAGGATCACTGATTTCCCCTTACGGGTACGCGTCGGATCTCAGGCACACAGACGACGGATTTGCCTATCGTCAGCCCTACATCCTTACACCAGGTTCACCTTACGGATACCATCGCCTGGCTCAGCTACCTTCCTGCGTCACACCTGTTCATACGCTAACCGCACCAGCATGGGGTCGAGCGTTAGACCGGCCACCATCACCCCGAAGGGATCCGGTTGTACCGGGTTAGGACTCTTAGCACCACTGGATTAGCTTGGGCGGTTGTTCGCCGGTACGGGAATATCAACCCGTTGTCCATCGACTACGCCTGTCGGCCTCGCCTTAGGTCCCGACTTACCCAGGGCGGATTAACCTGGCCCTGGAACCCTTGGTCTTTCGGAGGACGGGTTTCTCACCCGTCTTTCGCTACTCATGCCTGCATTCTCACTCGTGTAGCGTCCACGGCTGGATCACTCCGCCGCTTCACTCGCCACACGACGCTCTCCTACCACTCCGCACGACTGAACCACGAAGGCTTGTCTATAGTGCGAAATCTACAACTTCGGTGGTGTGCTTGAGCCCCGTTACATTGTCGGCGCGGAATCACTTGACCAGTGAGCTATTACGCACTCTTTCAAGGGTGGCTGCTTCTAAGCCAACCTCCTGGTTGTCTATGCAACTCCACATCCTTTCCCACTTAGCACACGCTTAGGGACCTTAGTTGGTAGTCTGGGTTGTTTCCCTCTCGACGATGAAGCTTATCCCCCACCGTCTCACTGCTGCGCTCTCACTCACCGGCATTCGGAGTTTGGCTGACGTCAGTAACCTGTTGAGGCCCATCGGCCATCCAGTAGCTCTACCTCCGGCGAGAAACACGCAACGCTGCACCTAAATGCATTTCGGAGAGAACCAGCTATCACGAAGTTTGATTGGCCTTTCACCCCTATCCACAGCTCATCCCCTCCATTTTCAACTGAAGTGGGTTCGGTCCTCCACGACGTCTTACCGTCGCTTCAACCTGGCCATGGATAGATCACTTCGCTTCGGGTCTAGAACATGCGACTCAAACGCCCTATTCAGACTCGCTTTCGCTACGGCTGCCCCACACGGGTTAACCTCGCCACATATCACTAACTCGCAGGCTCATTCTTCAAAAGGCACGCCGTCACCCCTACAAAGGAGGCTCCGACGGTTTGTAAGCAAACGGTTTCAGGTACTATTTCACTCCCCTCCCGGGGTACTTTTCACCTTTCCCTCACGGTACTTGTCCGCTATCGGTCATCTGGGAGTATTTAGGCTTATCAGGTGGTCCTGACAGATTCACACGGGATTTCTCGGGCCCCGTGCTACTTGGGATACACATCCGGCCATAACACCATTTCGTCTACGGGGCTGGCACCCACTACGGCCCGGCTTTCAAACCGGTTCGACTATGATGCGCTGTAACCGCCCCAGTCCGGCAGAACTGAGTGACGTGTCCCACAACCCCGACCATGCAACGCCCGCCGGCTATCACACATGATCGGTTTAGCCTCATCCGCTTTCGCTCGCCACTACTCACGGAATCACATGTTGTTTTCTCTTCCTGTGGGTACTGAGATGTTTCACTTCCCCACGTTCCCTCTACCCGCCCTATATATTCAGGCGGGAGTCACCAGGTCACAAAAGCGCCCAGCGGGGTTTCCCCATTCGGAAATCCTCGGATCAGGGCTCGATTATCAGCTCCCCGAGGCTTATCGCAGATTTCTACGTCCTTCTTCGGCTCCAGATGCCAAGGCATCCACCGTTTGCTCTTAGAAACTTGACCACAAAGATTAAAATTGCGATCCGTCATCACCCACAACCATCACCCCAAAAGGATCCGGTTGGCTGGATGACGCGAATCAAAGATGCTCGCGTCCACTGTGTAGTTCTCAACATACGATCGGCACCACACTCCCCACCGTCCAATGACAGTGCTTCATGCAGCCCAACGAAGGACCTCAACGGCCCAACCCCCACCAGACACTCTCATGTCAGCAGGAAGCCTGGTCCCTCAGGACCCAACAACGTGCACCAGCCGATCGCTCCACCCCAACCCGTCCCAACCCTGCAAGCAGAGCGTACTGAGGTCGGAAGCATCACTCCCAACTGCACTGTCAATGTTCCACCCATGAGCTACCCGTCGGACACGTTCGGTCCGAATCAGGCGCCTGGACACCGCAA
>NZ_RJKR01000002.1:0-1736 GCF_003752025.1 Curtobacterium sp. PhB115 | reverse complement strand
TGAAGCGATGCCAGATGCTCCTTAGAAAGGAGGTGATCCAGCCGCACCTTCCGGTACGGCTACCTTGTTACGACTTAGTCCTAATCACCGATCCCACCTTCGACGGCTCCTTCCACAAGGGTTAGGCCACCGGCTTCGGGTGTTACCGACTTTCATGACTTGACGGGCGGTGTGTACAAGGCCCGGGAACGTATTCACCGCAGCGTTGCTGATCTGCGATTACTAGCGACTCCGACTTCATGAGGTCGAGTTGCAGACCTCAATCCGAACTGAGACCGGCTTTTTGGGATTCGCTCCACCTTACGGTATCGCAGCCCTTTGTACCGGCCATTGTAGCATGCGTGAAGCCCAAGACATAAGGGGCATGATGATTTGACGTCATCCCCACCTTCCTCCGAGTTGACCCCGGCAGTCTCCTATGAGTCCCCGGCATAACCCGCTGGCAACATAGAACGAGGGTTGCGCTCGTTGCGGGACTTAACCCAACATCTCACGACACGAGCTGACGACAACCATGCACCACCTGTACACCGACCACAAGGGGGCGACCATCTCTGGCCGTTTCCGGTGTATGTCAAGCCTTGGTAAGGTTCTTCGCGTTGCATCGAATTAATCCGCATGCTCCGCCGCTTGTGCGGGCCCCCGTCAATTCCTTTGAGTTTTAGCCTTGCGGCCGTACTCCCCAGGCGGGGCGCTTAATGCGTTAGCTACGACACAGAAACCGTGGAAAGGTCCCTACATCTAGCGCCCAACGTTTACGGCATGGACTACCAGGGTATCTAATCCTGTTCGCTCCCCATGCTTTCGCTCCTCAGCGTCAGTTACGGCCCAGAGATCTGCCTTCGCCATCGGTGTTCCTCCTGATATCTGCGCATTCCACCGCTACACCAGGAATTCCAATCTCCCCTACCGCACTCTAGTCTGCCCGTACCCACTGCAAGCCCGAGGTTGAGCCTCGGGATTTCACAGCAGACGCGACAAACCGCCTACGAGCTCTTTACGCCCAATAATTCCGGACAACGCTTGCACCCTACGTATTACCGCGGCTGCTGGCACGTAGTTAGCCGGTGCTTTTTCTGCAGGTACCGTCACTTTCGCTTCTTCCCTACTAAAAGAGGTTTACAACCCGAAGGCCGTCATCCCTCACGCGGCGTTGCTGCATCAGGCTTTCGCCCATTGTGCAATATTCCCCACTGCTGCCTCCCGTAGGAGTCTGGGCCGTGTCTCAGTCCCAGTGTGGCCGGTCACCCTCTCAGGCCGGCTACCCGTCGTCGCCTTGGTGAGCCATTACCTCACCAACAAGCTGATAGGCCGCGAGTCCATCCCCAACCAAAAAATCTTTCCACCACCAGACCATGCGGCCAGTGATCATATCCAGTATTAGACGTCGTTTCCAACGCTTATCCCAGAGTCAGGGGCAGGTTACTCACGTGTTACTCACCCGTTCGCCACTAATCCACCCAGCAAGCTGGGCATCATCGTTCGACTTGCATGTGTTAAGCACGCCGCCAGCGTTCGTCCTGAGCCAGGATCAAACTCTCCGTAAAAAAATACAGACCCAACACCCGAAAGTGTCAGACCGAGTTGATTCTGACTGTTGACTGTCTACTGACAATCTTCAATCCAAAAGGAATTGCTTCATGACCCGGTCAGCAAGCCGACCAGGCACGAGGTCAATCAATAAATTGGCATTGACAATGTGCACGCTGTTGAGTTCTCAAGGACCAGACGCACTC
>NZ_RJKR01000001.1 GCF_003752025.1 Curtobacterium sp. PhB115 | reverse complement strand
TCGATGTTCGACTCGACGTTCAAGACCAACATCTACTCGCTGTTCTGGCTGACCAAGGCAGCGGTGCCGCACCTCGAGCCGGGCTCCACCATCGTGACGACCGGTTCGATCCAGGCGTCGACGCCCTCGGCCGACAAGATCGACTACGCCGTGTCGAAGGGTGCGATCAAGCTCTTCACCGAGGCCGTCGCCCAGCAGCTCGCGTCGAAGGGCATCCGTGTGAACTCCGTCGCCCCCGGACCGGTGTGGACGCCGCTGCAGCCGGGCTCCGACGACGCCGAGACGGTGTCGCACTTCGGCGAGACCTCGCCGTTCGGCCGCCCCGGACAGCCGGCCGAGCTCGGTGCCGCGTACGTGCACCTGGTGAGCCCGGAGTCGAGCTACCAGTCAGGGTCGACGATCACGATCGCCGGCGGAACGCCCGCGTTCTGATCGGCGTCGTGACAGACGAAGGAGACCACGTGTCAGGAGTGACGCACACCGTGCTGGTCGAGTGGGACGGAGCGGACCGGTCGTCCGAGGCCGACGCCCTGTCGCGCGAGCACCTGCCGCGGATCGACGGTGTCGAGTCCGTGCAGTCGGGGACGAGCGTGAGCACCGAGGGGCTGGAGGGCGGGTTCCACTGGATGCTCGTGGTCCGGTTCCGCGATCGGGCAGCGCTCGCTGGGTACCTGCCGCACCCGGAGCACCGTCCGGTGGCCGAGTTCATCGGCGGGGCGAGTGCCCGGGTCGTGGTGTTCGACGTCGAGGACGCAGCCGCCAAGTAACGCTCTGGTTGCGATGGACGCCGGGGGGCCCGTTGCCCGTCGGGCGTCGACGTACGGTGGATTGCTCGACATCCGCCGTCGGAGGGAACAGACGATGCCCGGCAACCAGAACCCGCGCGTGCAGGACGGTACGAAGCCACTGCTGGACGACGGTGGCGGTCTTGTGAAGGGTGCCGTCCGGACCACCGGGATCATCATTGCGCTCATGGCATCGACTGTGCTGGCAGCATGCTCCGGAGCGCCGGTTTCGACGCCGACCCGGACCGTTATCGCGACCGCGACCGCGAGTGCCGTCGCGCCGCCGGAGCCGACGGCAGACACGAGCACGCCGACCCCCACCGCGACGGAGGCGGCGTTCAGCCTGTCGGACCCCGCCACCTGGACGATCTCGGCGGAGGAGGTCGGCCCGATCGCCCTCGGTGGCGAACTCCAGGGGGAGATCGACGACCTGTCTGCGGCCTACACCCGCAGCTCGGATGCGTGCCCGGCCAGCCCGGAGACTTCGTTCTGGGAGAGCGCCGATGCGCCTTGGCTCGCTGTCGTCCCGCGCGGCGGCAACGTGGCCGGTGTCGCCGTCGGCGGTCTGAGCCCGGAACCGGTGACGACGAACTCGCCCGAGACCGCAGCCGGGATCGGTGTCGGCACTGCGCTGGCCGAGGTGCAGTCCGCGTACCCGGACCTGCAGTACACGGGCACCTACGGCGAGCAACAAGGACCGTTCTCGCTGTGGAGTGTCCAGATCGGCGGAAGTTACATCACGTTCCAGCTCGGGGAGGACGGCGCGACGGTCGGCATGATCTGGGTGGGTGCGGTCGCCATGCCGCCGTACGAGTACTGCGCCTGACGGGCCGTCGTTACCGGCTGGGGGAATCGACACCCAGCAGGCCGAGGAGCGCGAGCGCGTCGGCATCGGGTGACCCGGGCGGGGCCGTGTAGAGGACGAGGTGCTGGTCCCGATCCGTCAACGCGAGGCTGTCGCAGTCGACCGTCACCGCCCCCACCGCCGGGTGGTCGAACGTCTTGGTGAGCACCGGTGTCGTCTGCACGTCGTGGCGATCCCACAGGCGCGCGAACACCGGGTTGCCGTCACGGAGTTCCTCGACGAGACCGACGACGTCAGGGTCGTCCGGGTACCGCGTTCGGCTCGTCCTAAGTTGCATGACGACGTGCCGCTGAAACTCGGCGCCGTCCGAGATTCCGTAGGGCCGAGCTGCCTGGTGGACGGCTTCGGTCGGGAAGGCGCGGCGGGCGAGGTTCCGGTCGGCCGGTGCGAGCAACGCGAAGTCCTCCATGAGCGCCGCCGCGAGGGGGTTCCAGGCGAGGACCTCGAAGCTGGCGGACAAGACGATCGCAGCGGTCTGCGGCAATCGTTCGACGAGCGCGAGGATGCTCGGGCGCACGTCACGCTGGACTCGGCCGACCTGCAACGGTGCCGTGCCGGACAAGGCGTGCAGGTGCTCCGACTCCGCCGATGTCAGCAGGAGCGATCCTGCAATTCCGGCGAGTACTTCTGCTGACGGGCGGGGCGCACGCCCCTGCTCGAGCCGGACGTAGTACTCCGTGGAGATGTGGGCGAGGACCGCTACTTCCTCACGGCGGAGGCCAGGCGTCCGGCGGCGCGACCCGGTCGGCAGTCCGACGTCCTCGGGGCGCAACCGCTCACGTCGTGAGCGGAGGAAGGCGGCGAGTTCCGGCTTGTCCATGACCCGAGTCTCCACCGGTTCCGGCCGGAGATCCTGGTACCGCTCGTACCTGTATCCGCACGCTCCCTCGGCGTGACGCTGAGCGCATGACGAACGACATCACATCCAACCCGATCGGCCTCTTGCCCGACAAGGTCATCCTCATCACCGGCGCGAGCCGCGGCATCGGCGCCGCGGCTGCTCGGCTCTTCGCGGATGAAGGCGCCCGTGTGGTCCTCGCTGCCCGCAGCGCCCACGCACTCGAGGGGATCGTCGCCGAAGTCCGTGCGGCCGGGGGCACGGCAGACGCTGTCGCACTCGACCTCGCGGACCCGGACAGCATCCGCGCGGCCGTCGAGCAGGTCGACGAGCTGCACGGCCGACTCGACGGGGCGTTCAACAACGGCGCCGCGATCCAGCAGCCCGGACCGCTCGACACCACCAGCGACGAGGACATCGATACCCAGTTCGCCGTGAACTTCCGCGGTCACTGGGTGGCGATGACCGCCGAGGCCGCGCTGATGCGTCGCTCCGGCGGCGGCGCGATCGTCAACACGTCGAGCATCGGCAGCCGCCGCGCGAACCCGGCGCTGCCGGCGTACGGCGCGATGAAGCGCGCACTGAACAGCATCACCGAGACGGCCGCGGTGACCTGGGCGCCCGAGCACATCCGGGTGAACGGGATCACGCCGGGTGGCACCGCGACCGAGATGATCGAAGCGTGGGAAGCGGCGACGCCTGGCGTCACCGCCCAGATCACCGCTTCGGTCCCACTCGGGCGGATGGCTGAGCCAGCGGAGGTCGCCGAGGTCGCCGCGTGGTTGCTCAGCGACCGCGCGGCGATGGTGACGGGGGCGATCGTTCCGGTCGACGGGGGTGCCGGGGCCTGACGCCCACCGCTACGCTGGAAGCACGACGGGCCGGCTACCGGAACGTCGCCAGCCAAAGGCCCCGCTTGCGGGGCCTTTGTTCGTGCACCCGTCAGTGCTGCTTCCGGCGGCGGACGGCCTGCAGTGCGACGACCGCGGCACCGATGACGGCGAGACCGCCGGCCCAGGGGAGCAGGTGCATCGCGTCCGACCCCGTGTAGGCGAGCTCCCCGGTGGTCACGGTCGGAGTGGCGACCGTGCCCGTGGGGGAGACGGCCAGAGCCGCGGTGGGCTGGACCACGACCGTGAAGGCGGTCGCGAACCCGCTCGAGGCGACCTCGAGGGAGTGCGTCGACGCCTCGGGGAACGTGACGTCGGTCGCGACCCACGGATCGCGGCTCGGCGTGATGACGTCGGAAGCGTGATCCGAGGTCACCGTGAACGGCACCGGGTAGCCGTCGGCGTCGTCGACCTCGTTGCCGAAGCGGTCGACCAGGTGGCCGCTGACGAGCAGGGTCCCGCCCTGGTCGATGGTGGGCTGGCCGCCCTCGAACCCGACCCCGAACCCGATGTACCCACCGTCGGGCTGACGGGTGGTCTCGTTCTCGAACGTCCAGACGGTGCCGTCGCGTTCGATGACCCAGCTGGTGGAGTGCGCGGTGAGGAAGGTGTCCTTGTCCTCGGCGGTGACCTCCACGCCGAGCGGTGCGGCGGCGTCGATCGTGATGTTGACGTACTGCGACGCGGTCGTGGTGCCGCTCGTCGCCACGATGCGGAACGCGTAGGTGCCGGAGTAGCGGGGTTTCCCGGAGAGCGCGCCGGTGGCGTGGTCCAGGGACAGGCCGTACGGCAGGTACCCGGACTCGTCACCGTCGTCCTCGCTCGCGTACGGATCGTCGAGCGAGTAGTAGGCGGCCGAGTACGTCGGTGCGGGGAAGCCCTCGGCGGCGAACGTGTGGGTGAAACGCTCACCTGCGACCGCGGAGAACGTGATCGGGTCGTCTTCGGTCGAGGCCTCCGGGAAGGCCGCCGCGTGCGTGACGACGGCCGTCGTGGTCGTCGCGGACTCGTCGGTGTCGCTGGTGATCGTGACGCTGATGGTCTTGCCGGCGTCCGCGGCAGCGACGACGTACGAGTCGGTGGTGGTCGGCAGGATTGCGTCGCCGCTGGCCCACGTGTAGGTCAGCTCGCCGGTGAAGTCGTGCCCGGTCGCCGTCAGGGTGCTGCCGACGGTCGCGTCCCCGGCGATCGTCACGGTCGGCGTCGCGGCCGGTTCTGCTGTGACGGGCGCGGTGGGATCGGGGGTCGCAGTCGCGGCCGGCGTGCTGACCGGCAGGGACGGTTCCGCGGTGGGATCAGCTGTCGCCTCGGCCGTCGGCGTGGACGTCGCCGCGGGAACCGGCGGAGCCGACTCGTCAGCGCCGTCGGCCGTGCTGTCAGTGCCCTGCGCCGGGGACGCGGTCGCGGTGCTCGTCGGCGCGACGGGCTGCTCGTCGGCGAAGGCGGTCGTGGCCGTCAACGCGCCGAAGCCGGTGCTCAGGCCGATGACGGCGATGGTCGCGCCGATCGCGCAGGCGCGTCGAAGTGTTGCAGTGCTGTGCTGCACGGGTGGTCCCCTCGGGTGTGCAGTCCGGCAGGAGACCGGACGTCTGAGATCGCCGGAAGCCGGCGCTCTCGGATCGTAGCCAACCTTGGAACGGGCTGAGGGCCACGTCGCGAGCATCCCCCACGAATTGGGGGCGAGTGCTCACTCCACCAACGACTGCGTTCCGAGCACGATCGCCAGCGCCAACCGCTCGGCGTCCACCGACCCGGGCACCGCCGTGTACGCCAGGATCCGCAGGTCCTCCGGCCCGACGACCAGGGTGTCGCAGTCGAGCGTGATGAGCCCGACGTCGGGGTGGTCGATCACCTTGCGGCGGGCCGTCTCGCCCAGCGCCGTTGCGCCCGAGTCCCACAGTTCGACGAACCGCGGGCTCGCCGCCCGCAGGTCCCGCACGAGCTGCTGCAACTGCCGGTCGAGCGGGTAGCGGGCCGCGGTCATCCGGAGTCCGGCCACCAGGTTCTCCTCGAACGCCGCCTGTTCCGCGGGCGTGTGCACGGCGCGGCTGCCGGCACCGACCAGGTGCCGCCAGGCGGTGTTGCGTTCGTTCCCACGCATCCCGCCGATCGGTCCCATCAGGGCTTCGTGCGGAGCGTTGGTCACGAGCAGGTTGCCGGCGGCGTCGAGCACCGCGACCGGGGTGTCCGCCAGCCGGTCGAGCAGCCGCTGCACGCTCGGCGGGATCCGCGACGGCACGACGTCCGCGCCCGGGGCCGCGTGCCCGGCGAGCCGGTACAGCAGCTCGCGTTCGGCGTCCGAGACCCGGAGGGCACGCGTCAGCGCCTCGACCACCTGGGCGGACGGCGACGTCGCGCGACCCTGCTCCAGGCGGGTCAGGTAGTCGGCGGAGATCCCCGCGAGGCCCGCGAGTTCCTCGCGCCGCAGCCCCGCTGCCCGACGTCGCGGCCCGACGGTCATGCCGGCGGCCGCGGGGGTGACGTGGTCGCGGAGCCGTCGCAGGGTGTGCCCGAAGTCCGTGTCCGCCATGCCACCAGTCTGCGCGCACGTCGCGGCCGCGTCCTGGCCCCAGCAGTCCTACGACAACCGGGCGACTCCCTGCCGACCGCGTCGAGCGTGACGCTGGACCCATGACAACGACACTCATCACCGGCGCCACCCGTGGCCTCGGCAAGGAAACCGCCCGCCAGCTCGTCGCAGCCGACCACACCGTCTGGATCGGCGCTCGCGACGCCGACCAGGGAGCGGCCGTCGCCGCCGAGATCGGCGCACGCTCCGTCCAGCTCGACGTCCGCGACGACGACTCGGTCGCCGCAGCCTTCGCGCACATCGACGCGAACGGCGGCCTGGACGTCCTGGTCAACAACGCCGGCATCGCGATCTGGGGTCTCAACGGACCGGACGCGCTCGCCGTGTTCGACACGAACGCCGTCGGGATCGTCCGCACGACCGAGGCCGCGTTGCCGATCCTGCGCCGGTCGACCAGCCCCCTCGTCGTCAACGTCGGCAGCGCGCTCGGCTCGTTCACGGCGGTCCACGACCCGGACAGCGCGGCGTCGACCGTGCAGGCCGCGGTCTACGGCGCGAGCAAGTCGGCCGTCTCGATGCTCACGGTGCAGTACGCCCGCATCGCACCCGAGGTGCGCTTCGTGGTCCTCGAGCCCGGCTACACGGCGACCGAGCTCGGTGGGGTGCCGAACCCGCACGGTCGCCCCGTCGAGGTGAGCGCGGCGACCGTCGCGGCCGCCGCGAGCGTGGGCCCGGAGGGCCCGACCGGCGTGTTCCTGGAGGACGGCCAGCCGCTCGGGTGGTGACGTCGTGACGGCCTGGAGGCTCGTGGCTGCGCCGCCACGGGCCTCCAGTCCGTCATCCGGTCGCGTCTACAGCAGCTGCCGCGCGTTGGTCGACGCGAGGTCCAGCAGCTCGTCGCCGCGACCGGACAGCACCGTGCGGATGGCGTAGAGCGTGAAGCCCTTCGCCTGCTCGAGCGTGACCGCCGGGGGCATCGACAGCTCCTGCCGGTTCGCGCGCACCGACACGAGCGCAGGGCCGTCGTGCGCGAGCGCTGCGGCCATCGCTTCTTCGAAGTCGTCGGAGACGTCGACCTTGAAGCCCTTGATGCCGATCGCCTCGGCGACCGCTGCGAAGTCGGGGTTCTGCAGCTCGGTGCCGTAGTTCACGAACCCGGCGGCCTTCATCTCGAGCTCGACGAAGTTCAGCGACGAGTTGTCGAACACGACGATCTTCACCGGCAGCTTGTTCTGCACGATCGTGATGAGCTCGCCGAGCAGCATCGTCAGCCCACCGTCGCCCGCGAGCGCGATCACCTGGCGGTCGGGGAACGCGGTCTGCGCGCCGATCGCCTGCGGAACGGCGTTCGCCATCGTGCCGTGCACGAACGAGCCGATCAGTCGACGCTTGCCGTTCATCGTGAGGTAGCGCGAGGCCCAGACCACGGGGGAGCCCACGTCGGGGATGAACACGGCGTCGTCGGCGGCGATCCGGTCGAGCACCCGGGCGACGTACTGCGGGTGCAGCGGCTTCTTCTTGCCGGCGGGGACGGCCAGGTCGTCGAGCTTCTCGCGGGTCTTCCGGTAGTGCTTCAGCGAGTCCTCGAGGTGCTTCGTCGGGTGCGAACCGGTCAGCAGCGGGATCAGTGCGAGGGCGGTGTCCTTGACGGTGCCGACCAGCCCGATGTCGACCGGGTGCCGCCGACCGAGCTGCGAGCCCCGGATGTCGACCTGCACGTGCTTCGCCCCGGCCGGGAAGAACTGCTGGTACGGGAAGTCGGTGCCGAGCATCAGCACGACGTCGGCATCCTCCATCGCGCGGTACCCGGACGCGAAGCCGAGCAGGCCCGTCATGCCGACGTCGTACGGGTTGTCCCACTCGATGTGCTCCTTGCCGCGCAGGGCGTGCACGATCGGGGCCTGCAGGCGCTCGGCCAGGGCGACGACCTCGTCGTGGGCACCGGCGACACCGGCCCCGGCGAGGATCGTGACCTTGTCGGCACCGTTGAGCAGTTCGGCGGTGCGCTGCAGCTCCGCGTCGCTCGGCACGATCCGCGGGCTCGTCCGCTCGATGCGGGTGGTGCGGTCGTCCTTCGCCTCGGCGAGCAGCACGTCACCGGGGATCACGAGCACGGCGACCCCGCGCTTCTCGACGGCCTCGCGCATCGCGATCTCGAGCAGGCGGGGCATCTGGGTCGGGTCCGCGACGTACTCGACGTAGACCGAGCACTCGCGGAACAGCTCCTGCGGGTGGGTCTCCTGGAAGTAGCCGGAGCCGATCTCGGCGGTGGGGATGTGCGCGGCGATCGCGAGGACCGGGACGCGCGACCGGTTGGCGTCGAACAGGCCGTTGATCAGGTGCAGGTTGCCGGGACCGCAGCTGCCGGCGCAGACCGCGAGCTCACCGGTCAGTTCGGCCTCGGCGCTCGCGGCGAACGCGGCGGCCTCCTCGTGGCGGACGTGCTCCCACCGGATCGTGCCGTCCTTGCGCAGCGCATCGGTGAAGCCGTTGAGGGAGTCCCCCGGCAGGCCGTAGACGCGGGTGACGTCGTTCTTGCGGAGGGTGGCGACGATGTTCTCGGCAACGGTTGGCATGCCTCCTGTCTACTCGACGGCGGCTGCGCTGAGTGCTTTCGGAGCTTTGCCCGCCCAGCGCACCCGGGGCCGTCCGGCTGGTGCTGCGACGATGGCCGGATGACCGACGACGCGCCGCTCCTCCGCCCCCACCGACGGGAGCCCGCCGCGTACGGGATCCTGGAGCGCTCGCCGTACCCGCTCGTCTCGGTGGCGATCGCCGTCATCGCGGTCGTGGTGATCACGCTGGTGGGGTTCACCCTCGGCACCGTGGACATCGGGCTCTCGAAGGCCCTCAACGCCCTGCACACCGGGGTCATCGGGGCGTTCACCACGGCGGTCTACCACGTGATCAGTCCTGCGCCGGCGATCGGGATCACGGTCGTCGTCGTCGCCGTGATCTGGTGGCGCACCCGTGACCTCCGCCCGGCGCTGGCGTTCGGCGGCACGATCGCGATCACGTGGGTGCCGTCCGCGGTCGTGAAGGAGATCGTGCACCGTGCGCGGCCCGACGTCGCCGTGCTGCCGCACCCGTTCCCGGTGCAGCCGGACCCGGGGTACCCGAGTGGGCACACCGTCTACATCACGGCGTTCGTCATCGCCCTGATCTGGCTGCTCCGCGAGACCCGGTGGCACCGGCTCGCGCTGACGCTCGGGGTGGTCGCCATCGTGATCGTGTTCTTCGCGGTGTCGATCGACGCGGTGCACTACCCGACCGACGCGGCCGCCTCGATCCTGTGGGCACTGGCGGTCGCGCCGGGCGTGCGGGTGGTGTGGGTCGACTGGGTGATGCCGCGGATCCCGTTGCTGCGTCCGGCGCGAGCGGCCTGATCGGTGGGATCGATGTGATCGGCGTGAGGCGGCTCACGGCCTGAGCGACAGTTCTCGGACGCGGGAGCGCGTGGACTGTCGCTCAGCCCGGAACTCAGGCCGTCCGACGACCCCGAGCGGCGAGCAGCGCCACGACGGCCACCACGGCGGCCGCGAGCATCACGATCGCGAGGGGAGCCGCCGTGGCCGAGCCGCCGATGCTGACCAGCGGCGACACGAGTGCCGCCAGCCCGAACTGCAGCGCACCGAGCACCGCCGAGGCACTGCCGGCCGCGGCGGGGACCGCTCCGAGTGCCAGCGCCGTCGCGTTGCCGAGCACGAGGCCGAGCGAACCGACCGCGGTGAAGAGCGGCACCGCGAGGAAGAACACGGGCGCGCCGGTCACCACGAGCAGCGCGAACGCGACCGTGGAGGCGAGGACGAGCACGATGCCGAGCGACAGCACGCCCGTCACCGAACGCGTCTCGGTGAGCTTCGCGGACAGGATGCTCACGCCCATCAGCGCGAGCGCGTTCAGGCCGAACGCCAGCCCGTACCCGACGGTGCCGAGCCCGATCATGTCCTGGTACAGGAACGGCGACGCCGAGATGTACGCCATCATCACGGCGAACGCGAAGCCGAACACCGCGGTGTAGCCGAGGAACGTGCGGGAGCGCAGCGCGCGGAGCGGCGAACCGGAGCCCTTGCGCTCCTCGCGCAGCACGTCACGGTGGGCCTTCAGGTGGGTCTCACGGATGACCGCGAGCACGGCGACGAGCATGACGACCGACAGGCCGAGCACGATCGACAGCAGGCCGCGCCACCCGATCGGGCCGGTGAGCAGGCCACCGAGGAGCGGCGCCACGACGGGGGCGACCCCGCCGACGATCATCATGAGCGAGAACGCGCGGGCGGCGGGCTTGCCGGTCGCCAGGTCCGAGATCACCGCACGGCTGATCACCATGCCGGCCGCACCGCCGAGTCCCTGCAGCAGACGTGCCGCGATCAGGACGCCGATGTTCGGCGCGAGGACGGCGGCGATGCTGGCGAGCACGCAGAGGGCAGCACCGGCGATGAGCGGCGGCACGCGGCCGAACCGGTCGGACAGCGGGCCGAACACGAGCTGCCCCGCGGTCACGCCGACGAGGAACGCGGTGAGCGTGAGCTGCACGGTGGTGGCGCTCGCGGCCAGCTCCGTGGTCATCTGCGGGAACGCCGGCAGGTAGAGGTCGGTGGCGAAGGGTGCGACGGCGCTGAGCAGGCCGAGCACGAGCAACAGGGCGGTCGTGATGCCCTGCTGCTGGGTCGTGGGTGTCGCGACGTGCGCGCGGACGGAGCCGGTGTTCGTGGTCATTGTTATGAAAGCATAACTCATTGGCGGACGCCGGTACAGTACGGCCATGCACTCCGCGGTGTCCGACAACCTGCTCGCCGAGTTCGCGGACGCCGTCCTCCGCATCTCGCGTGAGATCGACCCCCACGGCGCGACGGCGCTCGACATCGTGCCCCTGACCGGCACCGAGGCCCTCGTCATGCGGTGGGTGGCGCGCAACCCCGGGACATCGCCGAGTGCGACCGCCGACGCGACCGCCCTCAAGCGGAGCAACCTCAGCGTCGCGCTGCGCGCCCTGGCGGACAAGGGCATGGTCGAGCGTCGGCAGGACCCCCACGACGCGCGCACCGTGCAGCTGCACGCCACCGCGTTGGCGGGGGAGAGCATCGAGCGGTTGCACGCGCACTGGGCGGGGAAGCTCCGGCAGGCCCTCGGCGGGGACGAACGCGGCGCGGCCGAGGGGCTCGCGCTGCTGGAGCGGCTGGACGAGGGACTGCGCGGACGCTAGCCCTGCGCCTCATCAGCCCTGCGCCTCGTCAGTCCTGCGCCCCGTCGGTCCTGCGCGTCGTCAGCCCTGCGCCTCGTCGTCCTCGATCGGCAGGAGGCGGCGTGCGCCGTGGCCCTCGTCGCCGAGCGCGTCGCCGGGGTTCACGACCGAGCACGCACCGAGCGAGACGCACCCACACCCGATGCACTGCGTCATCTCCTGCTGCAGCCGCTCGAGTTCGAGCTGGCGGGCCCGGAGCCGTGCACGCCACCGTTCGTTCAGCCGGTTCCAGTCGCGCAGGGACGGCATCCGGTCAGCGGGCAGCGCCTCGAACTGCTCGGCGACCTCCCCCAGCGGGATCCCCAGCCGTTTCGCGACCTGGATGATCGCGATCCGACGCTCGACGTGCCGCGGGTACATGCGGGTGCCGCCGTCGGTGCGTTCCGGGTGGATGAGGCCCTTGCGCTCGTAGAAGTGCAGGGCCGAGGCCGCGACCCCGGTGCGTCGGACGATCTCGCCGATGGGCAGCAGATCGGTCGGTCTCGGCAGCGGGATCTCGACCATGGTCGAGATCCTACGTGTGCACCGCCCGACGGATGAGCTCGGCGACCGCGGCCTCGTTGGCGTCGGAGAACTCCGGCGAGATCGCCCACGACGTCGGCCAGAACGCCCCCTCGTCGAGCGCTGCCGAGTCCTGGAAGCCGAGCGTCGAGTACCGGGCGCCGAACTTCGCCGCGTCCTGGAAGAAGAACACCGCCTTGCCGTTCCGTGCGTAGGCGGGCATGCCGCACCAGAGCGTCGGCGCGAGCTCGGGCGCGACCTCGAGCGCGATGCGGTGGATGCGCTCCGCGAGCGCGCGGTCCGGCTCGGGCATCGCGGCGATCTTCTCCTCGACCGCCGCTGCGTCCGCCGCCGCCTTCTCGGCCTTCGTGCCCTTCGTGCTGCGGGTGCGCTTCACCTCGGCCGCGTGCTCGTGCATCGCCGCGCGTTCCTCGTCGGTGAAGGTGCCCTCGGTCTTCGTCGTCCGTGCCATGGTCGTGCCCATTCCGTGTCGGTGTGGCCATCATGCATCCGGGGTGCGCGTCGACGCTTCTCCGATCGTGCTCGAGTGCCAGGCTCGGACCATGACCTACATCGCCAGCGACGACCGCTACGACTCGATGACGTACCGCCGCACCGGCCACTCGGGCCTCGACCTGCCGCTGCTCTCCCTGGGGTACTGGCACAACTTCGGCGACGACGTGCCCTTCGAGGACCAGCGGGCGATCAGCCGCCGGGCGTTCGACCTCGGCATCACGCACCACGACCTCGCGAACAACTACGGCCCGCCCTACGGCGCCGCCGAGGTGAACTTCGGGCGGCTCGTGCGCGAGGACTTCCGTCCGTACCGCGACGAGATGATCGTGTCCACGAAGGCCGGGTGGGACATGTGGCCCGGACCGTACGGCCAGGGCGGCGGTTCGCGGAAGTACGTGCTCGCGTCCCTGGACCAGTCGCTGCAGCGGACCGGGCTCGACTACTTCGACGTCTTCTACTCGCACCGACTCGACGCGTCCACCCCGCTCGAGGAGACGATGGGCGCCCTGCACACCGCCGTCCAGCAGGGCAAGGCGCTGTACGTCGGGATCTCGTCCTACGACGCCGAGCGCAGCCGGCATGCGGTCGAGATCCTCCGCGACCTCGGCACCCCGCTCCTCATCCACCAGCCCTCGTACTCGATGCTCAACCGCTGGATCGAGACCGAGGGTCTGCTCGACGCGGCCGGGGAGCTCGGGTTCGGCGTCATCGGGTTCACCGCGCTCGCGCAGGGGCTGCTCACCGGCAAGTACCTCGACGGCGTGCCGGCGGACTCGCGCGCCGCCGCCGGCAAGTCCCTCGACGCGTCGAGCATCACGCCCGAGGTCGTCGAGCACCTCCGGGCGCTGAACGACGTGGCCGCCGCGCGTGGACAGTCCCTGGCGCAACTGGCCCTGGCGTGGGCGCTCCGCGACGAACGCGTGACGTCGCTCGTGATCGGGGCATCACGGGTGTCCCAGCTGGAGGACAACGTCGCCGCGCTCGCGAACACGTCGTTCACCGACGACGAGCTCCGCACCATCGACGAGCACTCCGTCGGCATCACCGACGTCGACCTGTGGGCGGGGGCGCGCTCGGGGCAGGTCTCCTGAGCCGTCCACTCAGTACGCGCGGGCGGCCACCCGGCCACGGAGCCGCTCGCGCGTGAGTGCGGGCAGGGCGAACCCCGTGTCACGTTCGAGCAGGTGCGTGCCCGGCGCCACGATGGCGTCCACCGCGTCGAGCAGCCCGTCGTCCAGGACGATCTCGGAGGCCTGGACGTAGGCGTCGACGTGCGAGACGGTCCGCGGGCCGACGACGACGGACGACACGTCCGGGTGGGTCAGGGCGAAGGCGACGGCGAGTTCGGACACCGTGTACCCGGACTCGTCGGCGAGCCGTCCGAGTCGATCGGCGACCTCGAGCTTCCGACGGTTCCGCGGTGACCCGATGTCGTAGACCTCCGGGTGCTCGTCGGCCAGCGGCGACCGCGGCTGCACGGTGCCGCTCCGGTAGGTGCCCGACAACCAGCCACCGGCGAGGGGTGCGCCGGCGAGCACGCCGAGGCCGAACCGTCGGGCGACGGGGAACACCGTGCGCTCGGCGGTGCGCGTCAGGATCGAGTACGGCACGTGCGTCGCGGTCGCGCTCTTCGACCCGGACCGGAGCCACTGCGCCTCGACGAGTTCCTCGGCCGGGAACCCGGGGATCCCGAAGGCGCGGATCTTGCCCTGCGCCACCAGGTCGGCGAGGGCGTCGAGGGTCTCGTCGAGCGACGTCGTCGGGTCCGGGTGCGCCGGCTGGTACAGGTCGATGACGTCGGTGCCGAGCCGCTCCAGGCTCCGCTCCACCGCGCGGAACATCCACCGCCGACCGTTGCCGCGGTGCGCGGGGTCCCGGTCGACCGGGTCGCCGAAGCGCACGGACAGGAAGACGTCCTCCCGCCGTCCGGCGATCGCCGCACCGACGGTGCTCTCGGCGAGTCCGGCCCCGTCGGCGTCGGACACGTCGACCGCCGTCACGCCACGACCGAGCGCTTCGAGCACCAGGGTCACGGCCGCCGAGGGGTCGTGGCCCGCGACGCTCGCGACGGCGCGCGTCCCGAGCGTCAGCGAACTGATCGGCGCCCCCGTGCGCCCCATCCGTCGCTGTTCCATGCGCGCCACGATATGGGCGCGGAGCGGCGACCGGGCGAGGGTGACGAACGGTTACCGGGGGCCCCGCACGGACCCTTGGTACCCTGGACGCAGTTCCACCAACACGCAGTGTGTATCTACCGGCTGCCGGCTCCCCGGCGGACAACGGCGGCACCCGATGGGTCCGCCCCCACCGAACCGGGCCGGGCCGAGAAGGCACACCACCCCCATGCTCCAAGCACGTTCCACGGCGTCCGCCGCCGACCGCGACTCCTCACTGGTCGCCCTCGCCGGACGCTGGTACTTCCCCGTGGCGTTCATCGCCCGGCTCCCCTTCGCGATGATGGTCGTCGGGGTCCTGACGCTCGTGGTCGCCGCGCGTGACTCCGTGGCGCTCGGCGGCGTCAACTCCGCTTCGGTCGGCATCGGCGCTGCCGTCTTCGGCCCGATGGTCGGTGCGGCAGCGGACCGCTTCGGCCAGCGTGCCGTGCTGGTCCCCGTCGGCCTGCTGAACGCGGCGCTGCTCGGCGCGTTCCCGTTCGTCGTGAACGGCACCGCGCCCGACGTCGCGGTCCTCGCGATGGCCTTCTGCATCGGTGCGTCAGCGCCACAGGTCGCGCCGATGTCCCGTACCCGGCTCGTCGCGATCGTGCGGCAGCGGATGGCACCGCACCGGCGCGAGAAGGTCCTGAGCGGGACGATGGCGTACGAGTCGGCCGCCGACGAGACCGTCTTCATCATCGGACCGTTCCTGGTCGGGATCCTCGCCAGCGCGATCGCCCCGTGGGTCGCCGTCGCGGGTGCCTCGGCCCTGACCTTCGTCTTCGCGACGGCCTTCGCCCTGCACCCGACCGGCAAGCTCGTCCTCGGGCAGCACGCCGAGCGCGAGCAGGCACCGGCACGGCAGCTCCTCCGCCCGCGGCTCGTCGTGGTCGTGGTGGGGATCCTCGGCGTCGGCCTGTTCTTCGGCTCGACACTCACCTCGCTGACGGCGTTCATGGAGACCCACGGCGAGGCGTCCCAGGCGGGGCTGCTCTACGGCCTGATGGGCATCGGCTCCGCGGGCCTCGCGCTCGGTTCGGCGGCGTTCCCGCGGGCCTTCGGCATCGGCTGGCGCTGGCTCGTGTTCGGCGTGGTCCTGCTCGGCGGTGCGGTCGCGTTCTCGCAGGCGCAGTCCGTGCTGGCCGTGGGCGTGGTCCTCGCGATCATGGGCATCGGCATCGGGCCGACCCTCGTCGCGCAGTACAGCCTCGGGTCCGACCGGTCGCCCGTGGGGCGCTCGGCGACGACCATGACGATCCTCGGGTCCGCGGTGATCGTCGGGCAGTCGATCGCCTCCGCGATCACCGGCGACCTCGCGGAGCAGCACGGCACCGCAGCCGCGATGCTGCTGCCCGCGGCCTCGGCGGCGGTCGTCGTGCTGGCGGCGGTCGTGAACCTGCTGCTGCCGCGTCGCGTCCCGACCGCCTGAGCGTCTCAGGACTCCGTGTCGTCGACGAGCAGGTCCTCGTGCCGGTAGTCGCCGGACCGCAGCCCGGCCCGGGCGATCATGTGCGTCGAGACCGGCACCAGGAACAGCTGGAACACCAGGACGGGCAGCACGACCCACAGTGACGTCCAGGTCCACGACGCCACCACGATCGCAGCCAGGGACAGCGCCAACCCGAGCACCTGCGGCTTCGCCATCGCGTGCAGACGGACGAGCGGGTCGGGGAAGCGCACGATGCCGACGGCGGCACCGAGCGACAGGACCGACCCGACGAGCAGCAGCCCGAGGGCGATCCACGCGCGCACACCGGCGGCGTCGAGGAAGGACTGGATCATCTCGGTCACGGCTGCTCCTCTTCCACGGCGTGCTCCGGGGTGGTCGCGTCGCTGCCCTCGTCGGAGGGGTCCGACGACGGTGTGACGGCCCGGGCGACGGCCACGGTGGCGAACACGCTCGTCGCGGCGATCACCACGAGCACGGGCACCCCGGTCAGGTCACGCCGCACCACCATCGACGCCGCGATGACGACGAGCACCGAGGTCAGCACCATGTCGGAGCCGATCATCCGGTCGAGGATCGTCGGCCCGCGCACGATCCGCCCGACGGCCAGCGCGAGCGTCGTCCCGAGCAGGGCCAGGACGAGGGCGATGCCGATCCCCATCACGACGACCGCGGCGCTCACCGGACGACCTCCGGCAGCGGCTCGGACAGCTCCGAGACGTCCTGCTTCGAGCCGAGCGCACGGATCACCATCGCCTCGATCCGGAGCACGACCCGGCGCTCCTGTTCGACCTGCTCGAGCCGCTCGGTGTCGAGCACGTGCAGCAGCAGGCGCCGACGGCGGAGGTCGACGTCCGCCACGTAGGAGCCGGGCACGAGCGACACCGCGAGCGTGGCGAGCGTGAAGGTCATCTCCGAGGTGCTGTGCATCTGCACCAGGACGATCGAGCTCCGTCGGACGCCCCTCGGCCGGAAGGCGACCCAGGCGACCCGGAACGAGGCAGTGATCACGAGTCCGGACCACACGACCAGGAACCAGATCGCGTGCGGGACCGAGAAGCGTGCCGACAGGGGGACCGGTGGGAGCGGCAGGGCCTGCGTGACGAGCAGCGCGACGACGATGCCGCACAGCAGCGTCAGCGGCGTCCACGACCCCCAGAGCAGCGCCCACAGCACGGTGAGCCCGGCGACGAGCGGGACGTCGTAGCGCCACGCCACCGCGATGCGACGCGCGTTCGTGATCCGTCGGGTGTCATCGGTCATCGCGCATCACCTCCGAGGACGGCCTGCACGTAGCGGTCGGGGGACTCGAGGGACTCGGCCGCGCGGGTGGCGTACCCGTACAGCGGACCGGCGACGACGGTCAGGGCGACGGATCCGAGGACGGCGACCGTCGTCACGCCGACGAGCATCTTGGGCAGTCGCGTCCGCGACGGCGCCTCGCCTGCCACGTCGGCTGCGCCGGTGGTCGGACGGGAGGCCCTGCTCGCGTGGGGTGCGTCGGTGACCGTCACCGAGCCTCCAGGGTGGAAGGCCTCACCCGTCTCCTCGGAGACGGTCAGGGGCGCCGGTTCCGGCGACCGCAGGTGCGCGTGCGGCTCGGCGGTCGTCGCGTGCGGCGCCGCGGCCTCGGCCGCCGGCTTCGGCCGCCAGAAGGCTGCATCCCAGACGCGCATCAGCGCGTAGAGCGTGAGCAGCGAGGTGACGACACCGGCACCGATCGTCACGTAGGCCATCGGGGAGCCGTCCTCGGCGGCGGCCCGGAACAGGCCGAGCTTGCCGATGAACCCGGAGAACGGCGGGATCCCGCCCAGGTTGAACGCGGGGATCAGGTACAGCGCCGCCAAGAGCGGCGCGGCTTTCAGCAACCCGCCGAGCGATCTCGTCGAGGTCGTCCCGCCGACGCGTTCCATCAGTCCCGACACCAGGAACAGCGTGGTCTGCACGACGATGTGGTGCACCGTGTAGAACACCGCGGCCGCCGTGCCCGCGACGGTCCCGAGCCCGACGCCCATCACCATGAAGCCGATGTGGCTGATGAGCGTGAAGGACAGCAGTCGTTTCACGTCGGTCTGGGACACGGCGCCGAGCACCCCGACGAGCATCGTCAGCGCGGCCACCACGAGCAGCACGGTGTTGAGCTGCGGCCTCGGGAAGATCACCGTCTCGAGACGGATGATCGCGTAGATACCGACCTTCGTCAGCAGGCCCGCGAACACCGCGGTGACCGGTGCGGGGGCCGTCGGGTAGGAGTCCGGCAGCCAGAAGGCCAGGGGGAACACCGCTGCCTTGATGCCGAAGCCGATCAGCAGCATCGTGTGCAGGAGCAGCTGGACGTGCTCGGGCAGACCGGCGACGCGCTCGCTGATCTGCGCGATGTTCACGGTGCCGGTCGCCCCGTACACCAGGCCGATCGCGGCGAGGAAGATCGCCGACGCGATGAGGCTCGTGACGATGTACGTGGTGCCGGCCCGGACGCGCTGCTCGCTGCCGCCGAGGGTGATGAGCACGTAGCTCGCCACGAGCAGCATCTCGAACGCGACGTAGAGGTTGAAGAGGTCGCCGGCGATGAACGAGTCGAGCACACCGGCGGCGAGCACGAGGTAGGTCGGGTAGAAGATCGTGACCGGGGCGTCCTCGTCGTCGGCCGCCAGACCCTGGCCGATCGAGAAGAGCAGGACGAGCAGCAGCACGCTCGCGCTCACGGTCAGGAGCAGGGCGCTCAACCGGTCGACCACGAGCGAGATGCCGTACGGAGCGTCCCATCCGCCGACCTGCACGACGATGGTGCCGTGCCGGTCGACGAGCACCATCAGGGTGGCGGCGACGGCGAGCGCCACGACGAGGACCACGACGGTGATCGCACGCTGGAGCTTCTGGTGCCGGAGCAGCCCGAGGGCGACCGCGGCGCCGAGCAGCGGGACGAGCACGAGGAGCGGGACGAGCCAGGTCATCGGGTCGCCTCCTGTTCTGCGTCGGTGACGGTTTCCGGGTCCTCGTCGGCCGGCTCGTCGCGTTCCCGGCCGATCGCGACGTCGGCCTCGTCGACCTCGACCTCGTCGGCGCGGGACAGCTGCCAGGAGCGGTGGATGAGTGCCAGCAGGAACGCACTGACCGCGAAGGTGATGACGATGGCGGTCAGGGCGAAGGCCTGGGGGAGCGGATCCGTGATGCCGTCGGCGGACTTGCCGATCGGGGGGTTGCCTGCCGCGCCCGACATGACCAGCAGCAGCAGGTTCAGGGCGTTGCCGAGCAGCAGGAACCCGAGCAGCATCCGGGTCAGGGAGCGTTCGAGCAGCAGGTAGACGCCGCAGGAGAACAGCACCGCCATCGCGATGACGAGGACGAGGGTGACGGTCATGTGGCGCTCCCTTCCGGGGTGGGTGCCTCGAGGGTGTCGCGGACGGACCCCTCGGTGGTGTCGCGGGTGGGCGTCGAGGCGTCCTCGAGGCGCTGCCGGTCGACCTCGGCGCCGAGACTGCGGAGGACGTCGAGCACGAGGCCGACGACGACCAGGTAGACGCCGATGTCGAAGAACGTGGCGGTGACGAACTCGACGTGCCCGAGGACCGGGACGGTGGCCTCGAAGAACTCGGAGTAGAGCGCTTCGCGGCCGAAGAACAGCGGCACGATGGCCGTGATCGCTGCCGTGGCGACACCCAGCCCGAGCAGGCGACCGGCACGAACCGGGGCTGCGGCGCCGAGCTCGGCCGGGCCACCGGCGAGGTACCGTGCGGCGAGGGCGATGCCGGCGACCAGGCCACCGGCGAAGCCACCACCCGCCGCGTTGTGCCCGGCGAACAGCAGGTACACCGACAGCACGATGAGGCCGTGGAACAGCAGCCGGACGACCACGTCGAGCAGTGCCGACCGGCCGGTCGGGATCGCGGCGCTCGTCGGGAGCCAGGCACGGGGCTCGCCGTCGGTGCGGCCACCCTCGGCCGTCAGGGTCTCCGGCAGGTCGCGGAGTCGGGGCAACGTGTCCTCGCGGGAGTTCACGAAGATCAGGCTCGCGACACCGGTGGCCGCGGCGACGACCACGGTGAGTTCGCCGAGGGTGTCCCAGCCGCGCAGGTCGACCAGGGCGACGTTCACGACGTTGAGGCCGTGTCCGAACGAGCTCGTCAGCGCGGGCAGGTCCGGCCAGATGGGCTCGGCGGTGCGCGCTGAGGCGGCCACGATGACGACGATGGCCAGGGTGAGTCCGGCGAGTCCGGCGAACAGCGCGCGCACGACACGGAACCGCGACGGGTTGGTCGTGGCGATGCGCGGTGGCAGGCGACGGAGCACCAGGACGAAGGCGATGAGGGTGACGGTCTCGACGACGAGCTGGGTGAGCGCGAGGTCGACCGCGCCGTGCAGCACGAACAGGACGGACATGCCGTAGCCGGTCACACCGACGAGGACCGCCGCGGCGAACCGGGTCTTCGCGGTGAGGACCGCGACCGCGGCGATCGACATCACGACGACGACGGGGATCTGGCCCCACGAGTCGGCGAACCGGACGTGGAACGCCCACGGGCCACCGACGACGAGGTTCGCGATCGCGCCGGCGACGAACACCGACAGGATCACGGTGAGGTAGTACGGCAGGGAGCCCCGCTGGACCCCGGCCGTGAGTCCCGTCGCGACCCGGTCGAGCCCGCGCATCAGGCGGCGGTAGATGCCCGACGCGCTCGGGGACCCGGCGAGCCGGTGCTGGAGCGCCTCGACCGGTCGGCGCAGGGCGAACAGTGCGAGTCCACCGACGAGCGTCACGGCGGACAGCCCGAGCGCCGGCTCGAGGCCGTGCCAGAGCGCGAGGTGCGGGACCGCCTGCCCGGACAGTGCTGCCGCCGTCGCCGCGGGCTCGATGCCGTGCGCGACGACCGGGGTGAGGAGGCCGAGCGCGAGGCCGGTCAGTGCGAGGACCGACGGCACGACCCCGAGGCCGTGCAGGGCGTGGGGCTCGGTCTGGGCGACGCCGGGCTTCCGCGCGAAGGCGCCCCAGAGGAACCGGAGCGAGTAGGCGACGGTGAGCACCGACCCGACGGTCACGCCCACGAGCGCGAACCAGGCCCATCCGGCGTCCGGCCCGTGCAGGGACTCGATGAAGCCGGTCAGGACGGCTTCCTTCGCCACGAAGCCGATCGTCGGGGGGATGCCCGCCATCGACAGGAGCGCGAGCACCGCGACGACGGCGAGCCACGGGGACCTGCGCCCGAGACCGCTGAGGCGCGCGAGGTCGCGGGTGCCGGTCGTGTGGTCGATCGCGCCGACGACCAGGAACAGCGTCGACTTGAACGCGGCGTGGGCGACGAGGAGTGCGACGCCGCCGAGTGCGACGGCCGGGGCGCCCCAGCCGGCTGCGAGCACGAGGAACCCGAGCTGCGCGACGGTGCCGTAGGCGAGCAGGAGCTTGAGGTCGGTCTGCCGGAGCGCCCGGTAGCCGCCGATGAGCATCCCGAGCACGCCGAGCATCGTGATGGTCTCGCGCCAGCCGTCGAGCAACGCGAAGGCCGGGGCGAGCCGGGCGACGAGGTAGATGCCGGCCTTCACCATCGCGGCGGCGTGCAGGTACGCGCTCACCGGGGTCGGGGCGGCCATGGCGGCGGGAAGCCAGAAGTGGAACGGCACGATGGCCGACTTGGTCAGTGCGCCGAGCAGCACCAGCACCACCGAGACGGACACGATCGTCCCCGTCGGCGGGTCGGCCACGATGCCGGAGAGCGAGGTCGTCCCCGCCGCGACCGAGAGCATCACGAGCCCGGCGAGCATCGCCAGGCCGCCGGCGGTGGTGACGACGAGTGCCTGCATCGCGGCTGCGCGGCTGGCCCGCTTGTCCGCGTCGTGCCCGATCAACAGGTAGGAGAAGACCGTCGTGGCCTCCCACAGCACGAAGAGCACGATGACGTCGTCGGCGACCACCAGGCCGTACATCGAGCCGGCGAACGCGGTCAGCACGCCGGCGAACCGACCGATGCCGGGTTCCTCGCGGCCGAAGTACGAGGCGCAGTAGACGAGCACGAGCGCACCGACGACGGACACCACGAGGGAGAGCACCCACGACAGGGCGTCCATCCGCAGCGCGATCTCGAGGTCGAGCTGGGGGACCCACCGGTGCCGCTCCACGACGCCGCCGTGCAGCGCCGCGTCCGTCTGCAGCACCGTCAGTACGGCGGCCGCTGCGGGAGCGAGGGCCGCCACGTAGAACACGCGGCGGCCGAGGACGGGGGTCAGGGCGGGGACGATCAGGGCGACGATCGCGAACGCGACGAGGACGATGACCATCGGGCACCTCCTCGGGGTCGGGCTGCAGTCCGGCTCACTGGGCCCTCACAGCCTACGGAGCGCGCGATGTACGGAACCTGAGTAGGCGGACAGGCGACCCGACCGCGGATCAGACCGTCAGCACCACTCTGCCCGCAGCACCGTCGGCCTGTCCGGCCCACGCGGACTCGACGTCCGCCATGCGCACGGCCGAGGCGTCGACCCGCACCGTGCCGTCCGCGATCGCACCGACGATGCCCGGGAGCTCGGCGACGAAACCGGCGCGGCCGACCGAACCCTGACCGCTGCCGACGATGGTCAGCCCGGACGCCCGGAGCGCGGCGGACGGGATGGCGGCTTCGTGGCCCGCGGTCGAGCCGATCGCGATCCAGTCGAGCCGGCGGCCCCGGTCGCGACGGGCCGTGACGAGCGCCTGCATGACGTCCGCAGCGGGCTGGCCCCAGACGTAGTCGATGACGACGTCCACGTCCGACGCTGCCGCTCCGATCGCCTCGACGTCGCCGAGCGGGACGACGACGTCGGCACCGATGCCCGTCAGTGCCTGCAGTCGAGCGGGGTTCCGTCCGCTCGCGACGACGTGGACGGCACCGAGGTGCTTCGCGACCTGCACGGCCGCGGTGCCCGACGCTCCGGTGGCGCCGAGCACGAGGACGCGGCTGCCCGGTTCGAACGTGATCCGGCGGCGCAGTGCGACCCACGAGGACAGCACCGGGTTCACGCCGGCCGCGATCGTCACCGGGTCGGCGCCGTCGGGCAGCACGACGCTCGCACGAGGGTCGACCGCGACGCGCTCGGCCATCGTGCCGCGGGTGTCACCGGCGACGGCGACGTAGCGGAGCGTCCCGTCCGAGAACCGTGCGACCCCGTCGACGCCGGGCACGAGGGGGAGCGCACCCTCGCTCGTGTAGTGGGAGCCGTCGGCCTGCGACCGGACGCGCGGGTGGAGTCCGGCGGCGACGACGTCGACCACGACCTCGTCCGGAGTCGGGGTGGGGTCGTCGAACTCCTGCCAGGTCGGAGCGTGGCCGAACTCGGTGACGACTGCTGCCTGCATGGTGTCCTCCAATTGCTTCGTGTTGCGAACCAAACTAGTTCGCATCACGAACCGCGTCAACTACGCTGGGCCCATGCAGGAGATGACGGAGGACGATCGGCTCGTCGATGCCCTCGGGGAGACGGCGTTCCGGACCATGGGGCCGCTGACCGGACTCGCCGCCGACGCCGGGCTGTCGCTGACGCAGTTGCGGGTGCTCGCGATCCTGCGCGACCGCCGGCTGCGGATCGGGGACCTGGCGCAGTACCTCGGGCTCGAGAAGTCGACGATGACCGGGCTGGTGGCCCGCGCGGAGAAGAAAGGCCTGCTCGCCCGGGTGCCCAACGAGCAGGACGCCCGCGCCGTCGACGTCGTGGTCACCGATGCGGGCAGGGAGGTCGCCGCGTCGCTCGAGTCGGCGATGCGGGCCGCACTGCTGCCGCTCACCGATCGGCTCGCTGCGTCCGACCGGCGGCGCCTGCGCGAGTTGCTGGAGCAGATGCTCCGCTGAGGGGTGGTGCCCTAGCGGCCGTGCGCGCGTGACGGGATCTGCGTCGCGAGCTTGCCGCCCGAGACGTCGAGCAGCGTCCCGGTGATGTACCCGGAGGCATCGCTCGCCAGGAACACGAGCAGGTCGGCGACGTCGTCCGGCGTCTCCCACCGGCGCAGCGACAGGGTGTCGAGCAGGCGGTCCTGGGCCTCGGCCGGCATGGTCGCGAAACCGTTCATCGCCGTCGGCACCATCCCCGGCGCGTACGCGTTCACGGTGATGCCCCACGGGCCGAGCTCCGACGCGAGCACCCGGGTGAACGAGACGACGGCGGCCTTCGACGCCGCGTAGGCCGCACTGCCGACGCTCGGCACGATCGCCGCGAACGAGGCGGCGTTGATGATCCGCCCCCGTCCACCGGCCTGCATGACGGGCGCGACGGCCTGGCTCATCAGGAACGTGCCGCCGAGGTTGACGTCCATGCACCGGCGCCACGCGTCCCACTGCAGTTCGGCGACCGTCCCCTCGACGTTGATGCCGGCGTTGTTCACGAGCACGTCGATCGTGCCGTGCCGCTCGACGACCTCGTCCACGGCGGACCGGACCGAATCCGGGTCGGCGACGTTGCACACGACGTGGTCCAGCGGGAAGTCGGGTTCGAAGGCCAGGTCGACGGCGACGACGTGGCACCCCTCGGCCACGAAGCGGTCGGCGAGCGTGCGGCCGATCCCGCGTGCTGCTCCGGTCACGACCACCACGCGGTCGGTCAGGTCGAGGTGCATCGTCGCTCCTGTCGTTGGTTCCTTGAATAGGCATACTATTGCAGCATGGCGAACCAACGGGTGCTCTGGATCACCGGCGGCGGCAGCGGCATGGGAGCTGCGAGTGCTGAGGCCGCCGCGCGGGACGGCTGGACGGTGGTCCTGAGCGGGCGGCGCGTGGACCGGCTCGAACAGGTCGCCGCGACGATCGCCGCCGCCGGGGGCACCGCGGACGTGCTCCCCCTCGACGCGGCCGACCCGGTTGCGGTGGCGTCCGCCCGGGACGCCGTGCTCGAGCGGCACGGGCGCCTCGACGCGCTGGTGCTCGCCGCGGGGCTGAACGCACCACGGCGACGCTGGGACGACCAGACGCTGACGGACTTCCGCGCGATCGTCGACACCAACCTCACCGCCGTGGTCACCGTCGTCGACGCCGCACTGCCGGCGCTGCGCGCGTCCGGCGGCGTGGTCGTCGTGGTCTCGTCCTACGCGGGTTGGTCCTTCCAGCCGGGCGCCGGCGTCGCGTACTCCGCCTCGAAGACCGCGCTCGGCTCCGTCGTGAAGAGCCTCAACCAGCAGGAGGCGCCCCACGGTGTGCGGGCGACGCACCTCTGCCCCGGTGACGTGGCGACGGACTTCCTCGACCAGCGCCCCTCGGTGCCCGACGCCGCCGCCCGCCAGGTGATGCTCCAGCCGGATGACATCGCCCGGGCGGTGTCGTTCGTGCTCGAGGCGCCGTCGTACATGCGCGTCGACGAAATCGTGGTCAGCCCGGTGTCCCAGCGGTGACGAGCACCTTCGACCGGGTGCTCGACGAGCTCGGTAGCGCGATCGTCACGGGCGTGCTGCCCACGGGGCACCGCGACAGCATCGACGGGTTCGTCGTCCGCACCGGTGCCAGCCGGAGCATCGTGCGCGAGGCGGTCCGCGTCCTCGTCGGGTGCGGGCTGCTGGCGGCGCGGGTACGGACGGGGCTCGTCGTCCAGCCGACCGGATCGTGGGACGTCACCGATCCGCTCGTGCTGGGCTGGCGGCTCGGCGGCCCAGAGCGGGCGCAGGCCCTCGCCGAGCTGCGTGCGCTGCGCCGTGCCGTCGAACCGGCCGCGGCGTCGGCTGCTGCCACCGCGGTCGCCGCCGGACGCACGGTCCGGCCCCCCGAGCCGGGCTCCTTGACGGAACTGTTCCTGTCGGACCCCCTGGCGGAGATGCTCGAGAGCGCGACCGTCATGGCCGAGCGGGGGAACGCGGGTGACGCGGGTGACGCGGGGGACGCGGGGGACGCGGTCACGTTCCTCCAGGCCGACCGCGCGCTGCACCGGAGTGTCCTGGCCCTGTCCGGCAACGCGATGTTCGTCCGGCTGGGCCGGGTGGTCGCGCGTGCGCTCGACGAGCGAGCGGAGATCCGTCCGGAGGTGCACGACGTCGCGCTGCACGTCCGTCTGGCCCGGGCGGTCGCCGACGGTGACCCCGACACAGCGGCTTCGACGATGACCGAGATCATCGACCGCACCGTCGCCTAGTGTCGAGGGTGTTCGAAGGAGAGCACATGTCGTTCACCGACCTCGTCCCCGACCCGACCGCACTCGAACGGATCGCCACGGGAAGCACCTGGGCTGAGGGGCCGTGCTGGATCCCCGCCAGCCGGACCCTGCGCTGGTCCGACATCCCCGGGGACCGGATCCTGCAGTGGCACGCCGACTCCGGCGAGACGACCGTGTACGCAGCGGGCGTCGAGTTCACGAATGGGCGCACCCTCGACCGGGACGGCAGCGTCGTGCAGTGCTCACACGGGCTCCGGCGGGTGGAGCGGGACCGCGACGGGACCGTCACCTCGATCGTCGACGGCTGGGGAGGCAGCCACCTGAACTCGCCCAACGACGTGGTCGTCGCACGGGACGGCAGCGTGTGGTTCACCGACCCGGCGTACGGCATCACCCAGCCGCGCGAGGGACACCCGGGGGAGCGCGAGTACGGCGACCACTGGACGTTCCGGTGCGGTCCCGACGGTGAGGACCTGCGCCCGGTGGCGACCGACCTGGACCAGCCGAACGGCCTCGCGTTCGACCCCGACGAGCGGGTGCTGTACATCGCCAGCTCGTCGCTCGAGGACCCGGTGATCCGTGCCTACGACCGTCGTGGCGACCACGGCGACCTGCTCAAGAACGGCCGGGTGTTCGCGCGCCTCGAGCCCGGCGAGGGCGTCCCCGACGGCATCCGCGTCGACGTCGACGGCAACGTGTGGTCCTCGTCGCAACGCGGCATCGTGGTGTTCGACCCGACCGGCACCCGCATCGGGGAGATCCCGGTGTCCGAGACGGTCGCGAACCTCTGCTTCGGCGGCGACGACGGCACGACGCTGTTCATCGCCGCGACGACGTCGATCCACCGCATCGCGACGACGACCCGGGACGCCGCTGCCGTATCCTGACTCGGCCATGCAGTGCGACTACTTCGACCGCGGGGTGTGCCGGTCGTGCACGCTCATGGGTCAGCCCTACGCCGACCAGGTGCTCGACAAGGAGCTCCGGACGCGTGAACTCCTGCACGACGCCGTCGAGGCTGCCGGCGGACCGGGCTCGGTGACGTGGTCCCCGGCGATCACGAGCCCCGAGTCCGGGTACCGGAACAAGGCGAAGATGGTCGTCGGCGGGTCGGCCGAGCACCCGACGGTCGGCATCCTCGACCACCGGCAGCGCGGCGTCGACCTGCGCCACTGCGGGATCTGCACGCCCGGCATCCAGCGGGCGTTGCCGGTGCTCGCCGAGTTCGTCACGCTGGCCGGGCTGATCCCCTACGACGTCGCCGCACGCCGCGGTGAGCTGAAGTACGTGCTGGTGACGGAGTCGCCCGACGGCGAGCTGATGGTCCGGTTCGTCCTGCGCTCGGAGGGGCAGCTCGCGCGGCTCCGGCAGCACCTCGACGTCCTCCGTGCCGCGCTGCCGGAGGTCGTCGTGGTGACCGCGAACCTGCTGCCCGAGCACAAGGCCGTCACCGAGGGGGAGCGCGAGGTGGTGCTGACCGAGCAGGAGACGCTGCCGATGCGCCTCGGCGGGATCACCATGCACCTGCGGCCGCAGAGCTTCTTCCAGACGAACACCGGCGTCGCGTCCGAGCTGTATTCGCAGGCCTCGGCGTGGATCGACGAGCTGGACCCGGCGTCGATGTGGGACCTGTACTGCGGCGTCGGCGGCTTCGCCCTGCACGCGGCCCGGCCCGGGCGGACGGTGACCGGGATCGAGACGAGCGCCGAGGCCATCCGGTCGGCGAAGCAGTCCGCCCGCGAGGCCGGGCTCGAGGGTCTCCGGTTCGCCGCCGACGACGCGACCGAGCACGCCCTCCGAGCGCGGCCCGACGCCGTCCCGGAACTCGTCGTCGTGAACCCGCCGCGGCGCGGGATCGGCGAGCAGCTGTCGACCTGGCTCGAGCAGTCGGACGTCGAGCACGTCGTCTACTCGAGCTGCAACCCGGTCACCCTCGCGAAGGACCTGGCGCGCATGCCGGGGCTCCGCCTGCGCCGTGCTCGGGTGCTCGACATGTTCCCGCAGACGGGCCATCTCGAGGTCGTGACGCTCCTGTCCCGAGCGTGACCAGGTGCCTCCAGGCCGTCATTGCCAGGGAATTGCCAAGGTGACGTACCCGGGTACGGGGCGATGACCATGGGCATGGGGATCGCGGCGTACAGGTTCGACCCCGGGGTACATAGCACCAACGGGTAGAACCGTTGGTCTCGGTTTGATAACGGTGAAGAGTTTCCTATGGTTGCCGACCGAGGTGCCGCCGGCCCGATGACCACTGCCCCCGGTGGCGCACCCCCACAACTGACCGCGATCGGTCGGGGTGGGCAGTGGATCCCGCATCAGAAGCGGCTCGTGACCCCGGTGGAGCAATCACATGAAGAAGCTTTCCCGTACCCGCACCATCGTCGGCGGCCTGGCGTTCGCCGGCATCGCCGCGACCGGTGTCGGCCTCGCGGCAGCACCCGCGAACGCAGCATCCGGTTCGACCTGGGACCAGCTCGCACAGTGCGAGTCCGGTGGCAACTGGGCGATCAACACCGGCAACGGCTACTACGGCGGCCTGCAGTTCAACCTCGGCACCTGGCAGGCGAACGGTGGCGTCGGCAGCCCCGCCGGCGCGAGCCGCGAGGCCCAGATCGCCGTCGCCGAGCGCGTCCTCGCCACGCAGGGCTGGGGCGCATGGCCCGCCTGCTCCGCCCAGCTCGGGCTGAGCGGCACGAGCGGTGCCGCACCGGCCGCCGCTGCTCCGGCTCCGGCAGCCCCCGCGGCTCCGGCCGAGCAGGCCGCTCCGGCACCCGCTGCTCCGCAGCCGGCCGCGCCGAGCACCGCCGCACCGAGCACGACCGAGTCGGCTCCGGCCGAGGCTGCTCCGGCCGCCTCGACTCCGAGCAAGCCGGCCGCCGTGAAGACCAGCGGCAAGACGTACACGATCGCGTCGGGTGACACCCTCGACACGATCGCGACGAAGCTGGGCATCGACGGCGGTTGGAAGCAGCTGTGGGCCGCGAACACGTCGACCATCGACGACGCGAACCTCATCTACTCGGGCCAGAAGCTCGAGCTCCCGGCCTGATCGTTCCGCAGACCGAACACGACGACGCCCCGCGACCTCGGTCGCGGGGCGTCGTCGTGCGTGCGGCGGTCTTCGCCGCTACTGCGGGTTCTCCGTCAGCCATGCCGCGACGTCGTCCGACCGGAGTGCCTGTGACAGCGACCGGACGGCCAGGTCGTTGAGCGTGACGTAGGACTGCCCGTCCGGAGAGGTCCCCGCCCCGGCGGTCGGCACCGTGAACGTCCGCAGGTCGCCGGTGCCGACGCTCCGCAGGGACCACCCGAGCCGGAGGAGCGTGGGGAACGTGAGCCCCGCGTCGACCGCCAGGTGCTCGCTCGTCGCGGTCACGAAGTCCTGCACGCGACCGGGGTTCGTCACCGTGCCGCGCGAGAGCAGCCCGTCGAGGACCCCGCGCATGAACGCCTGCTGGTTCCGCACCCGGGTGTGGTCGGCGTCGGCGAACGCGTACCGCTCCCGCACGAAGGCGAGCGCGGAGTCGCCGTCGAGCAGGTTCGCGCCGGCGACGAACTCGTGCGGGCCGGCCGTGAACGCGCGCGTCGAGTCGACCGTGACGCCGCCGAGGGCGTCGGTCATGTCCTTGAACCCCGTGAAGTCGATCTCGGCGACGTGGTCGACCCGGACGTCGAGGAGATGCTCGACGGTCTGCACGGTGAGCGGTACCCCGCCCCACGAGTACGCGGCGTTGATCTTCGCGCGGCGGTGCCCGGGGATGTCCACCCACGAGTCGCGCATGATCGACATCAGGTAGACCGCACGACGGTCGGCCGGGATGTGCGCGAGCATCAGGGTGTCGGAGCGTCCGCCGAGGTCCGACGGCTTGCCGTCGGCCCCGCGGGCGGCACGAGAGTCGGAGCCGATCAGCAGGATGTTCTCGCCACCGCCTGGTGCGGGCCGGGCGCCGGTCGGGAACGGGTCGCGGATGGTGTCGCGGCCGGCGTCGAAGCTGCGGGCGAGGCCGCCGACGAAGATGCTCGCCACGATCGCGATGACGGCGGCGATGCCGACCAGGGAACCGAGCGTGGCGACCAGGGCGACGAGGAACGGGCGTCGGCGACGGGATCGGCGGGAGCGGCGGCGACGGGGGTGGCTGGGGCGCTCGGCGGTCAGCCGGGCGGCGCGACGTTCGGACATGCGGAGCTCCTGCGGGTTCGTGCCGGTCGACCGACCAACGGAGCCCATCTTATCGCATGTGGTATTTCACGTACAGCACGCTGGTTCTGCGGCTCCCGCGGCGTCACCGGTCGGTCAGGACTGCCCGGAGTGCCGCTCGGAGGGCTGGGTCGTCCGGCAGGACCTCGCGCTCGATGTGCTTCGCGGTCTCCCAGGCGCCGCGGCCGTGCTCGGTGGCGCTGACGACGCGTCGCCGTCGGTCCGCCGGGTGCGGCGTGCGCTCGACGAGCCCGTCCCGCTCCATCCGTTCGAGGGTGCGCGACATGGTCTGCGGCTGCACCCGGGCCGCGCGGGCGAGGGTGTCGGCGCCGGTGGGACCGGTGCGGATCAGGATGTCGAGCGCGATCAGGGCGGCGTGGGGGAGGCCGATGGCGCGCAGCCGCTCGTCCCAGTCCCGCTCGACCGACCGTGCCGCCGCCGAGAGCAGTCGCCCGAGCGGCCACTCGTCGGTCGTGTCGTCCATGGGCGCATTCTACGGTCGGTGTGTCGTGTGCTTCCTCTAGTAATCAGCATGCTGACGATTGGAGTACGCTCACCGTCGTGTCCCGCTTCCTCCGCATCGTCCTCCCCGCGCTCGTCATCGTGGTCTGGCTCGGCATCGCCTCTGTCGGCGGTCCGTACTTCGGCAAGATCTCCGAGGTCTCGACGAACGACCAGACTTCGTTCCTGCCGGCGTCGGCGGACGCCACGAAGGTGCAGGAGCGGTCGTCCGAGTTCCGGCAGGAGTCCGGGGCGCCCGGGATCGTCGTCCTCGAGCGCGACGGCGGTCTGAGCGCATCCGACCTCACAGCGGCGAAGGACCTCGCGACCCGGCTCGGCGACCGGGACGACGTGCAGGGCGTCAGCCCCGTGATCCCGAGCGAGGACGGCGACGCGGTCGAGATCGTCGCGACGCTCACCCAGGACGCCGACACCGGCGACGCCGTGGAGGGGATCCGCGCCGACGTCGACGACGCGCTGCCGAGCGGCGTCAGCGGCTACGTCACCGGCCCCGCGGGTTTCACCGCCGACCTCACCGAGGCGTTCGCCGGCATCGACGGGATCCTGCTCGGGGTGGCGCTCGCCGCCGTGTTCGTGATCCTCATCATCGTGTACCGGTCACCACTCCTGCCGATCCTCGTGCTCGGCACCGCGACCTTCGCCCTGTGCGCCTCGATCCTCGTGGTGTGGTGGCTCGCGAAGGCCGGGGTCGTCACCGTGAACGGGCAGGTCCAGGGGATCCTGTCGATCCTCGTCATCGGCGCCGCCACCGACTACGCGCTCCTCTACACGTCACGCTTCCGCGAGGCACTGCGTGACCACCGCACCGGCTGGGGTGCGACGAAGGCGGCGCTCCGTGGCAGCCTCGAGCCGATCCTGGCCTCGGGTGGGACGGTCATCGTCGGGGTGCTCTGCCTGCTGCTGTCGGACCTCAACTCGAACAAGGCGCTCGGCCCCGTCGCGGCGATCGGCATCGCGTTCAGCCTGCTCGCCGCCCTCTCGCTCCTGCCGGCGCTGCTGCTCGCCTTCCGCCGTGCCGCGTTCTGGCCGCTCCGTCCGGCGTACGGCAGCGCCCACCCGGTGCTGACCGGCCCGGACGCCCGCGGGATCTGGGCGCGGGTCGGGCGGCTCGTCGCGAAGCGCTCCCGGACGGTCTGGATCGTGTGCACGGTGGCGCTGCTCGCGATGGGTACCGGCGTGGTCGGGCTGCAGGCGGACGGCGTCCCGCAGAGCGACCTGGTCATCGGGGCGTCGCAGGCACGCGACGGGCAGGACGTCCTCGCCGACCACTTCGCAGGGGGATCCGGCAGCCCGGCGCTGGTGATCGGCGCGGAGCGCGACCTCGACGAGCTCGTCGACGCGATCACCGCGGTGGACGGTGTCGAGGGGGTCGTCGCCGCGGCGAAGGACGCCCCGTCCGGGACCGTCCCGGTGACGGACGACAGCAGCGCAGCAGGCGCGACCGGCGCAGGCGCGAGCGGCGCAGGCGCGAGCGGCGCAGGCGCGAGCGGCGCCGACGCTGCGCCCACCGTCTCGCACGGCGACGTCCTGCTCGAGGCCACCCTGACCGACGCCGCCGACTCCGACGCCGCCGAGCAGACCGTCCGCGACCTCCGCACCGCCGTCGAACGGGTCGACGCCGGCGCGATCGTCGGTGGTGTGACCGCGACCGCCGTGGACACGAACGACACCGGCATCCGCGACCGCAGCGTCATCATCCCCGTGGTGCTCGTCGTCATCCTGCTGATCCTGATGCTCCTGCTCCGCAGCATCGTCGCCCCGCTCGTGCTCATCGGCAGCGTGATCGTGTCCTTCGCCGCGGCGCTCGGGGTCGGCGCGCTCGTCTTCGACCACGTCTTCCACTTCCCCGGAGCCGACCCGAGCGTGCCGCTGTACTCTTTCGTGTTCCTGGTCGCACTCGGGGTGGACTACAACATCTTCCTCATGACCCGGGTGCGCGAGGAGGCGCTGCGGTACGGACCGCGCGAGGGCGTCCTGCGCGGACTCGGGGTGACCGGCGGCGTGATCACGTCGGCGGGCGTGGTGCTCGCGGCGACCTTCGCGGCGCTCGGCGTCATCCCGATCCTGTTCCTCGTGCAGATCGCGTTCGTCGTCGCGTTCGGTGTGCTGCTCGACACGATCGTCGTGCGCTCCCTGCTCGTCCCCGCGCTGGCGTACGACCTCGGGCACCGAGCGTGGTGGCCGTCGCGCCTGTCGCGTCCGAACCATCACATGTGACACGCTGGGCACATGCCAGTTCCCTCGACGCAGCCCGCAGCCGAGCGCAAGCTCCTCCGTGACACCGTGCAGGACAAGATCCGCGACGCGATCATGGACGGCACGCTCGAGCCCGGCGAACGGCTCAACGACGACGACCTGATCGCCTGGCTCGGGGTCTCCCGCACCCCGATCCGTGAAGCCCTCGCCGAGCTCGCCCGTGCCGGTCTCATCGAGATGGCCCCGAACCGGTACACCCGGGTGGCGGCTCCGACGAAGGACGAGCTCCTCGACGCGTACCGCACCCTCGGGGTCATCTACGGCGGCGTCGTGCGCCTCGCCGTGCCCCGGTTCACCGAATCGGAGCGCAAGAAGATCGTGAAGATGCTCGACGAGGTCCGGACCCGGGTCGAGGCCAGCGAGCAGTCGAAGGTCGCCCGCGACGGTGCGAGCATCTACTCGATGTGGGCCGGCGCCTGCGGCAACGCGTCCCTCGAAGCGCTCTGCCGTTCCACCACCGACGGGCTGTCGTTCAAGCTCCGGGTGCCGGAACTCGCCGAGCTCGTGCCGGCCGAGGCGATCCTGCCGGAGCTCGACAACCTGCGTGCAGCGGTGCTCGCGAAAAACCCGATCGCGGCCGAGCTCGCGATGGAGGCCATCCACCTGCTGCCGTCCCGCGCGTAGCGCTCCGTCGCCCAGCGCGACCACCAAACGGACGGGAGGCCCGTGGCGACGCCGCCACGGGCCTCCCGTCCGCCCTGTGCGTGCGTGCGCACGCTCGTCCGCGTGCGTCCGCACGCTCGTCCGCGTCAGTGGGCGACGGCGCTGATCATCCCGAGGCCGACGCTGATGCGGTCGGCGACCTCGATGAGGTCCTCGGCCAGCGAGTCCAGGTCGCGGTCCCGCAGCTGGGTCACCCGGCCGGAGATCGACAGTGCCGCAGCGATGCGTCCCGACGCGTTCCGGATCGGCGCCGCGATGCAGAAGCGTCCGAGCGCGAGCTCCTGGTTCTCCTCGCACCACCCCCGCTTCGCCGAGGCGGCCAGGTCGGCGGTCAGGGCGTCGTGCGACGTGATGGTGTGGTCCGTGTAGCGCGCCAGGTCGTCCCCGAGCAGCTCCTGCCGCTCGGCCTGCGTCAGGTCGAGCATGAGCGCCTTGCCGAGCGCCGACGCGTGCAGCGGCTGCCGCATCCCGATCATGGTGTGCGACTTCGGCGCGAGCGAGCCCTCGAAGTGGCAGAGGTAGATGCAGGACGCGTCGTCCCGCACGCCGACGTTCGCGGTCAGGCCCACCCGGTGCGCGAGTTCCTGCGCCGCGGCACGGGACTCCCGGTGCACCGGGTTGTGGTTGAGCCCCTGGCTGGCGAGTTCGAGCACCGCGCGGCCGACCGAGTACGCCTGGGTCTCCGGGTCGCGGCGGACGTACTCGAGCGACTCGAGGGTCGCCAGGAGCCGTCCGGTAGTCGAGGTCCCCAACCCGATCGCACGCGCGATGTCGGAGGCGCGCACGGCACCGTCGGCCGCACCGAGAGCGCCGAGGACGGCCGCGGCTCGTTCGATGCTCTGGTTCGGAGGGGTGGTCGCCATCCGCCCATTGTGGACCGTCTCGGCCGTCGTCAGGAGACCTTCACGGCACTCGCGGTGACGAAGGGTGATCCGTTCGTCGCGGTCACCACGATGCGGAGGGCCGTGGTCCGGACCCGCGGCACGTCGTGCACGCGGTGCCGGTGCCGGTTCGCCTCGACGTCGGCGACCGTCTGCCAGGTGCCCTCGACGCACACGTCGACCCGGTAGTCGCGTGCGAGCGTCGGGACGGCGTCCCACGGGGTGCGGTGGTGGTGCAGGTTGATGAGGTCGGCGTCGACGTCGTCGTTCCAGATGATCCGCACCTCGTGCACGTCGACGGGCTCCGCCCAGTCGAGCGTCAGGGTCGCGCCCGCGCCGGCCTCGGACGACCACATGTGCGGTCCGCCGAAGGGGCGTTGGTACCCGTCGGTCACCCTGGAGGCCCGCCACGCGTCCGTCACGCCGGCTGCGGTGATCGCGAACGAGCGTCCGCGCAGGGCGCGCGCCTCCCAGTCGGTGACGGGCTGGTCGGCCTCTTCCGGGATGTGGTCGTCGAAGTGCTCGTCGTCGGCCGTGCGGGAGCGGAGCGCCAGCACGCCGTAGGGGTGTCCGTCGGTGAGCACCAGGCGTACCCCGGCAGCCCGACGCACGACGACGACGGCGTTGCACGGCATGTCCGGCGTGTACGCGAGGTCGACGACGGCCTCGTCGGCGCCGACCCCGACGTGCGCGGTGTGCGTCGCGACCTGGTCGATCGGCGCGTAGTTCTGCGGTTTGCCGGTCGTCCAGAGCTCGACGGTCAGGGCGGTCGGTTCGTCGGCCTCGGTGCGGATGCGGATCGTGCCGAGGCCCGGATCGGCCGGCAGCACGACGGCCACGTCACGGTCCAGCTCGAAGCGGTCGTCGGTCGCCCACGGGGTGGTGTCGATCGTCGTCAGTTCGCTGCTCGCGGTGATCCGGGCTCTGCGGGCGAGGTCCGACGCGTCGTCGGCGCGCACCCCGACGAGCGGGGCGTCCTCGCGCAGCAGGGTCTGCTGGAGCATCCCGATGTGCTCGGTGCCGAGCTGCCGCGGTGTGGTGCCGTGCCGGGCCACGAGGTGGGCTGCGGTGCCGGCCGCCTGACCCTGCGTGGAACAGGTCGCCATCACCCGTGTCGAGCCGAAGGCCACGTGCGAGGCGGAGATGTTCCGGCCGGCGACGAGCAGGTTCCGGACGTTCGCCGAGTACAGCGAGCGGAACGGGATGTCGTAGGTGCCGTCGGTGTACCGCTGCTGTGCACCTGCCGTCTCGGCGTACACGCCCTCCACCGGGTGCAGGTCGATCGACCAGCCGCCGAAGGCCACCGTGTCCGGGAACGTCCGCTGCTCGAGCAGGTCCTGCTGGGTCAGGGTGTGGTCTCCGACGAACCGCCGGTACTCGCGCTTGCCGGGGATCGCGCCGACCCAGTCGAGCGTCAGGGTGTCGGCGTCGAACTGTCCGGAGTTCTTGATGTGGTCCCAGATGCCGTAGACGACGCCCCACAGCTCGTCACGGATGTGCTCGTTCTCGGTGACGGTGTCGAGTTCCCCGCCCCACTCGATCCACCAGTAGTTGCAACCGTTGTCACCGGTCCGGATCGCCCGGTTCGCCAGGATCGGCGTGGTCGCGAGGTCGACGGCGATCGACGGCGGGACGAACTTCTCCGGGCGACCCGTGTCGTGCGTGGAGAAGAAGAGCGAGCTGCCGAGGAGCTCGTCGTCGGCCTGTGCCGGCGCCCACTCCTCGCCGTGCTCGTCGCGCCCTTCGCGCCCGATCCGGTACTCGGCGCCGGCGAGTGCCCCGACGAGGCCGTCGCCCGTGCAGTCGAGGAACACCGGAGCCGTGAAGGTCGTCTCGATCTCGGACCCCATGGTCCAGCCGGTGACGGAGGTGATCCGGGGCGCCCCGTCCTCGTCCGACGTGCGCACGGTGCGCACGTCCGTGTTGAGGTGCAGGTGCACGTTGGGCTCGGCGCGGACGAGGTCGAGCACGACCTGGTCCCAGTAGATCGCGTTGCCCTGCGGGTTCCGGTACTGGTTCTCGAGGAACAGCTCGCCCATGATCCCGTTCTCGCGGGCGAACCGCTGCGTGCCGTGTGCGGTCGCGCCGACCACCCACACGCGGATCTCGCTCGAGGCGTTGCCGCCGAGGACCGGGCGGTTGGTGACGAGGGCGACGCTCGAGCCGAGGCGCGCGGCGGCGACCGCGGCGCTGACTCCGGCGAGACCGCCTCCGACGACCACGACGTCGTGGTGCTGTTCACGGGACTGCATGGGGCCGACGGTATCACTTGCTGGCATGCCTTTCCCACTGTGTGGCAAAGTGTGCCCGGCGAGTGCTATCGTCAACCAACTCTCGACAAAGAAGTGTGAGGTCCACCCATGAGCGACGGAACCCGGACGCGCGGCAGCGCCGATGCCGCGACCGCCCCCGACGTCCACGCGGCACTGGGCGACGACGCCCGCCGCCAGAGCATGCGGAAGGTGATCGTCGCCGCCGGCGTCGGACACTTCGTCGAGTGGTTCGACTTCGGCCTCTACGGCACCCTCGCCACGGTCATCTCCCTCTACTTCTTCAAGCAGGGCGACCCCCAGGTGGCGCTGCTCTCCGCGTTCGCGGTGTTCGGCGCCGGCTTCGTGATGCGCCCGCTCGGCGGCCTCTTCTGGGGATCACTCGGTGACCGCGTCGGCCGGAAGACCACGCTCGCCACCGTGATCCTCATCACGAGCGGCGCGACCGCGGTGATGGGGATCCTGCCGACGTACCAGAGCGTCGGGCTGCTCGCCCCGATCCTGCTCGTGGTCGTGCGCCTCGTGCAGGGGTTCGCGGCCGGCGGCGAGGGAGCCGGTGCGACGACACTGCTGGCGGAGTACGCACCGTCGAACCGGCGCGGCTTCGTGACGAGCTTCATCGACGTGTTCGGCTTCGCGGCCTTCATCGTCGGTGGCGGGCTCGTCTTCCTGTTCACCGCGCTCGCCGGGGACGACGCCCTGCAGTCGTGGGGGTGGCGCGTGCTCTTCCTCATCGCGCTGCCGCTCGGCCTGGTCGGGCTGTACCTCCGGTCGAAGCTCGAGGACACCCCCGAGTTCCGGGCGCTCAAGGCGAAGGGCGAGCTCGCGCGGAACCCGCTGCGTCGTTCGCTCCGCACCGGCTGGAAGGCGCTGCTGTTCTGCGTCGGGTTCGTCGTCCTCAAGGCGGTCGGGCACTGGATCCTGCAGACCTTCATGCCGTCGTACCTGCAGGCCGACCTGGGGTACTCGCCGCTCGTGTCGTACGGGGTCGTCGTCATCGGCTTCATCGTCATCGCCGGCCTCGTGCCCTTCTTCGGACTGCTGTCGGACAAGATCGGCCGGAAGCCCGTCATGCTCGCCGGCTGCGGCGGCTTCCTGGTGCTCACCTACCCGACGCTCATGCTCATGGACGCCGGCAACTTCTGGGCGGCGGCCGGAGCGATGGTGCTGCTCGGGCTCTTCATGGCGGCGTTCGACGGCGCCGTGAGCGCGGCGATGGCCGAGCTGTTCCCGACGGCCATCCGGTACGGCTCGATGGGCATCGCCTACAACATCAGCGTTGCACTGTTCGGCGGCATCACGCCGTACTTCGCCACGTGGCTCATCACGGCGACCGGCAACACGTTCGCCCCCGCGTTCTACGTGATGGCGGCGGCGGCGATCACCGGTGTGACGGTGCTCCGCGCACGCGAGACGAACAAGCAGCGGCTCGTCGCGGAGTGAGAGCGGTGACAGGGGGCATGCGGTGACCTTCCAGGCGCATTGCATGTCCCCCGAGCACACGCCGGTTATGGTTTCCCGGTGAGCAACGAACCCGAGCAGACGACGGAGCCCGCGCGCCGCGGCACCGAGACGCCGCGCCACGGGCGCCAGAAGCGACGAGCGGGCGTGGTCTTCCCCGCGATCGCGGGCGTGCTCACGATGGCCGTCCTGCTGAGCGGCGGGTACGCGGCCTACGCCTACAACCAGTTCTCCGGCGGCGTCACGATCGTCAACGCGATCACGGGCAAGAAGGACGTGAAGGACGACGTCGACGGCACCGCGCAGAACATCCTGCTCGTCGGCGACGACCACCGGCCGGAGAACGCCACCCCCGAGCAGATGGCGGAACTCAGCACGACGTCCGACGGCGGTGCGACGAACACCGACACGATGATCGTCCTGCACATCAGCGCCGACGGCTCGCAGGCGACGATGATCTCGTTCCCGCGTGACTCGTACGTGGACATCCCGGACGTCGGCAAGGGCAAGCTCAACAGCGCCTTCTACTACGGCACGCTCAACGGCGGCGGCGACACCGGTGGCGCGAAGATGCTCATCAAGACCATCGAGAACCTCAGCGGTCTGCAGATCGACCACTACGTCCGCGTCTCGCTGCTCGGCTTCTACCAGGTGGTCAAGGAGCTCGGCCCGGTCGAGGTCTGCCTCAACCAGGCTGCCCAGGACAAGGACTCCGGCGTCGACCTGCCCGCGGGGAAGTCGACGCTCAACGCCAAGGAGGCGCTGTCCTTCGTCCGCCAGCGCAAGGGCCTGCCGAACGGCGACCTCGACCGCAACGTGCGCCAGCAGTACTTCCTGTCGCAGGAGGCCCGGAAGGTCACCTCGGCGGGCACGCTGCTCAACCCGGTGAAGATGGGCAACATCCTCAAGGCGGTCGGCGGCTCGATCCAGACCGACACCAACCTGCTGGACCTCGCATCGCAGATGCGCAACCTGCGACCCGCGAACATCCAGTCCGCCACGATCCCGACCCTCGGCACGCCGACGATCTACGTGAACGGCTCCGCGCTGTCCATCGTCGAGGTCGACACCGTCGGGCTGCCCGCCTTCGTCCAGGGTCTGGTCGGCGAACCGGCGGCGTACGCGAAGGCCGGTCGCGCCCAGCCGGCGAACACCTCGGTGACCGTGCTGAACGGCAGCGGCGTCGAAGGGGCGGCCACCACGGCCGGTCAGGTCCTGACGAGCCGTGGGTTCCAGGTCGCACCCGCCGGTTCCTCCGAGACGACGAAGGTCACCCAGGTCCAGTACCCGGCGGGCCAGGAGTCGCAGGCGAAGGCGATCGCCGCCGCCGTGCCCGGGGCCGTCGCGGTCCGGACGAGCGCGGTCTCCGGTGTGACGCTCGTGCTCGGCACCGACGGCAAGACCGCCAAGGCCGCGACCCAGCCGAGCGCCGCAGCGTCGACGCCCGCGAGCGGCTCGGGCTCCGGCTCGTCCGGTTCCGGTTCGAAGCCGAGCAAGCAGGCCACCAAGGAGCCGACGGCGAAGTCGACCGACGTGCACAACTACGGCACCGAGGGCACCTGCATCAACTGAGGACCGGCGGGGGAACGGGTCGGTAGGTTCGTGGGGTGAGCACCGCTGAGCGCCCGATCACCCTGATGACCTACAACATCAAGAACCCCGATCCGGCGCACGACTGGCCGGCACGACTCCCGGTCGTCCTCGACGTCATCCGTCGGCACGACCCGGACCTGCTCTGCGTGCAGGAGGCCTTCGCACACCAGATGGACGACCTGCGCGCCGGACTGCCCGGCCACGCCGACCTCGGGCAGGGGCGCGAGGGCGGCACGGCGGGCGAGTACGCCGCGGTGTTCTACCGGCGTGACCGGTTCCGCCCGGCCGACGAGGGATCGTTCTGGTTGTCCGACACCCCGGACGAGCCCGTCTCGAACACCTGGGAGAGCCTGTACCCGCGCATCGCGAACCACGCCAGGTTCCTCGACGCCGAGGGAGCGGCGTTCACGGTCGTCACGACGCACCTGGACCACGAGCTCGGCGCGCACGGCGACGAGGTCCGTGGCAAGAGCGCGGCGCTCATCGTCGAACGCCTCGCCGGGGACACCGGCCCGGTGGTCTTCGCCGGTGACTGCAACGAGCCCGCCGGTACGGGCACCGCATCGCGGGTGTTCGCCGAGGCCGGGTTCAGCGACGCGTGGGTCGTCGCCGGGGACCCGGACGACCGGACCGCGACGTTCAACGACTGGGAGCCGCCGGTGGACAGCAGGGAGCGCATCGACTGGGTGCTCACGCGGGGGATCAGCGGTGTGGACCGCGTCGTGATCGACCACGACGGCCCGGAGACGTGGTTCGCGAGCGACCACTTCCCGGTCGTCGCCACCCTGCGCATCTGAGGCGCGTCAGCAGGTCCGCTCGGCGTGCACGGGCATCGGTGACCCGAGCACCGTGACCGTCGTCTCGTTCGTCAGAGCCGACACCCCGTTCGTCCCCGACCGGGCGGAGCCGCCGTCGGAGTCGCCAGCGTCGTCGTCGGGGTCGTCGTCGGACTCGTCGCCGGGTGCCCACCCGGTCTCGAGCAGCAGCTGCCATGCGCGCGAGTCGGCCGAGCCGAACGAGACGCGCTCGGCCGGTGACGCGTCGGCGATCTCGTCCGCGATGTCGTCGCCGACCTGCACGCCGTCCGGTCCGGTGAGCTCGATCTGCTTGCCGGTGCGGCTGCGCACCTGGTCACGGAGGACCCGGATCTCGACGGCGTTGCCCGCCCGCGCGTCGGTGCTCAGCGCTGCGACACGGATCGCCCCGCCCCACGTGTACGTGGTGCCGGCGGGGAAGCAGGCGCCACCGTCGCCCTCGGCGGTCTGGGTGCGGGACGGCGTACCGAGCAGCCGGTCAAGCAGCCCGACGGTGAGGCCGGAGTCGCGCATCGAGGACTCCACGACGGTCTTCCGCCCGTTGCGCAGCACCAGGGACTCGGCGTCGAGCTCGATCGAGTCGACGCGGCGGAGCTTGGCGTTGGAGACATGCACCCGTGCGGAGTCGTGCGTCGCCTCGGCCGCGACGGCGGTTCCCGAGCCAGTGCCCACGGAGCCGTCGAACGCGAGTGCGCCGGCCGAGAAGGCCAGCACGGCAGCGCTGAGCGCCAGCAGGGTCCGAGGGGTCACCGTTCGACGGTACGGCCCCGGTCCGCGAAGAACGACGGGTGTTACCGAATCGGGTCCTGCCCGTCACCGGACCGTGACCTTCTCCGGGGGACAGGCTCCTGGACGGGCGTTGCTCGACGGATGCGTACCGTGACACCCATGACGGACCAGTACACGATGCAGGACCCGACCGAGATGTACGCCGACAAGAAGCCCGACGAGCAGTACCTCGAGGGCGCCGGCACCGACCAGGAGATGGCGGAGAACGTGCCCGCCGACCACGGCGAGGACACGTACCGCGGCTCCGGCCGACTCGAGGGCCGGAAGGCGCTCATCACCGGTGGCGACTCCGGTATCGGCGCCGCCGTGGCGATCGCCTACGCCCGCGAGGGCGCCGACGTCGCGATCTCATACCTGCCCGAGGAGCAGGAGGACGCCGACCGCATCGTCGGGCTCATCGAGGCCGCCGGTCGCAAGGCCGTCGCGCTCCCGGGCGACATCACCTCGCTCGAGGTCTGCGAGCAGCTCGTGGCGGACGCCGTCGAGCAGCTCGGCGGACTCGACATCCTCGTGAACAACGCGGGCAAGCAGCAGAACGTCGACGACATCACGAAGATCTCCGACGAGGAGTTCGACGAGACCTTCAAGACGAACGCCTACGCGACCTTCCGGATCACGAAGGCCGCGGTGCCGCACCTGCAGCCGGGCTCCACGATCATCAACACGACGTCGATCCAGGCGTACGCGCCGTCACCGCACCTCGTGCACTACGCGGCCACGAAGGCGACCGTGAACAACCTGGCCAAGGGCCTCGCGGCGCAGCTCGCACCGAAGGGCATCCGCGTCAACGCCGTGGCGCCCGGTCCGATCTGGACGCCGCTGCAGCCGGCCGGTGGCCAGCCGCCCGAGGCGCTGCCGTCTGCGGGCGAGCAGACCTACCTCGGCCGCTGGGGTCAGCCGGCCGAGCTCGCGCCGGCCTACGTCTTCCTGGCGAGCGGTGAGTCGTCCTACGTGGTCGGCGAGACGCTGCACGTCGACGGCGGGATGCCGACGCCGTAGCGCGCACCAGACGACGCAACGGGAGGCGCGGTGCCAGCTGGCACCGCGCCTCCCGTTGCGTCCGTGGGTTGCGTCCGCGGGCCGCGCCCGCGTCAGCGTGGACGCGTGGCGGCGATCAGCAGGGGGCATTGCACATCCGGGCCATCCGCTCGAGCAGCTCCCGCGCGGACAGCGCCGCGGCGAGCTCGACCTCGACCGGGTTGATGCCGATCGCCCGTTCGAACTCGTGGCGACGGGCTTGGTCCGCGATCGGGACCTCCGGACGCTGGGGCAGCACGGCGATCGCTCGGGCGGCCGCGTCGAAGGCGCCCACCGGTCGCCCGAGTTGCTCCCACATCGTGCGGACGTCGTGGGCCACCTGGTCGGTGTCGCCGCCGAACTCGAAGCCGGCGGATGCCATGGTCGCGAGTCCCTGCGCGGTGGGGTCGTTCGGGGTCATCCCGGCATCGTCACACGGATCCCCGCGAACGCGCTGGGGAAGGCCGTGTCCCCCTTGATGCCGACACCCGGACCGGGGATTCTGGTGGCCCCCGTTCTGCGTTTGGATGGACATGCCCCGAGATCGGGGTGACACGGACAGGACGTCCGGGACGACGGAGGGCACGATGCTCGAACACACCAGCGCCGACACGCAGGCCGCAGCGGCCGCGGCGGCGACACTGCACCTCCGCATCATGATCGTCGGCGCCACCGTCGACCTGCTCCGGGACGTCCCGTTCCACGAGGCACGCGCCGTGCACGTGGCCGAGCGGATCGGCATCTCCGTCGAGGAGCTCGAGCAGCACTTCCCGTCCTGGGACGGACTCGTCCTCGCTGCCGTCGACCGCTGGAACGGCGGCCGGATGGACGAGGTCACCCGCGAGGTCGGCGACGGCTCGACCGTGGAGCTGCTCCGCGCGATCGTCGCCTCGAACGCCGAGGACCCCGCGCTGATGCGCCTCCTCGTCGCCCTGCTCTCCGTCGCCGGCAACCCGGCGCACCCGATCGCGCCGTACCTCCGGTCGCGCTACCAGCTCTTCTACGCACAGGTGAAGCGCGGCCTCGAGCACGACGTCGCCGTCGGCCGGGCGCCGCACACGATGGAGCCCCGCCGCGGGGCCGAGCAGCTCATCGCGCTGTACGAGGGCCTGCAGCTGCAGGCGCTCCTGCGCTCGGACCTCGACCTCGTCCCGGCGTTCGACCGGGCCGTCGCGCGACTCGAGCGCGGCTGGATGGAGCGCTACGAGCCGCAGGCCGCCCGTCGCCACGCGACCTGGGGTGACGGCGACGACGGCAGCTGGGACATCTGACCCGAGCGCGCTGCTGCTCAGGCGCCGGAGCGTGACCCGCGCGGCACCGAGCCGTTGCCGGGGTCGTACCCGGTGTCCCGGATGACCCGCAGCGCCGTCGTGTCGTTGTGGACCGAGTGCACGACGACCCGACGCGACCGCCGGAGCGCACGGCGGGCACCTGGTGTCGCGAACAGCCCACCGAGCACGAGTCCCGCGCCGATCCCGAGCGCGACGGACACCGCGGCGACGAAGTCGAGGGCCGCGCTCGACGATCCCGACATGAAGTTCAGCAGCGCGTTCGACACCGCGACGCCGGGGAGCAGTGCCCCGCAGAACGCCGGCACCGCGATCGCCGCCACCGCCGTCCGCATCCGCACCGCGGCGTAGGTCGACAGCACGCCGAGCAGCACCGCCGCCAGGAACGTCGCTCCGAGGAGCGGGATGCCGAGCTGTCGCAGCCCCCACAGCGCGGCCCCGGCCGCCACCGAGAAGACCACGGCGACCGGGATCACGCGGGCGCTCGCCTGCTGCACGAAGCAGTTCGCCCCGGCCGACACGACGGTGAGCGCCAGCGACGCCCAGAGCGGCAGGGTCCGTGTGACGATGCCGGACGGATCGACCTCGATCGAGAGCCAGTGCGTGACCGCGATGCCCGCAGGCACCCCGACCACGATCGCCGCGATGATCAGGCCGATGTAGAAGGCCCGCGCGACGGCCATCGCCCGGAACCCGGAGATCGCGTCCTGCGCCCACGTGACGAGCGACGGGTGCGGCAACAGGAGCACCACGAGGGCAGCGACCATCGTCGCCGCGCCCCCGGGGTCGAGCACGTCCGCCCAGATCGCGAGCGTGCCGAGCGCCGACGCGACGGCACCCTGCGCGCCCGAGACGAAGAACTGCGGGTAGCCACGGCCGGTCAGCCAGCGCCCGGACACGATGATGCCGAGCATGAGCACGAAGGCTCCGAGTCCGGCTCGCCACCCTCCGCCTGCCTGCATCGCGATCGAGATCCCGAGGACCGACAGGCCGATGTCGGAGAGCCACATGGGCCACCGCGGCGGCATCCGGAGCACGGCGACGAGGGCGCTCACGCCGGAGGTCATGTCCCGCTGGTCGTGGATCAGGTCGTCGACGATGTGGTTCGCGCGAGCCAGCCGGTCGAGGTCGGAGCCGTCGGAGCGCACGGTGCGGAACTTCACGAGCGGCGGGGTGTCGGCCGGCGCGTACTGGATCGTCACGGAGCTGCCGGAGAAGTCGAGGTCGAGCGGGGCCAGGTTCCACTTCGTCGACACCGCGACGACGGCCGTCTCGACACTGCGGGTGTCGGCGCCGGAGGCCAGCATCACCTCGGCCAGGTCGAGGCAGAAGTCGACGATCTGGGTGGCTGAGTACTGGTCACGCCCGCGGGCGTCCGGTTCGACGTGTTCGTAGATCGTGCCGCGCAGGCGCGCACGTGCGTCACGGAGATCGTGCTGCGCCAGGCTGCGCCGTCGGGGCCGAGGGGGACGCCCCGGCTTGGGGACGCCGGGGAAGTGTTGCTCGGCCATCCCGCCATGGTGCCAGGCGTGCTCTGCACGCGACCAGTACGGACACTGGAGGCGGGGGGGGCGCGGGGGCCCCCCCCCCCCCGGGGGGGGGGGGGGGGGGGGGGGGCGCGGCGCCCGGGGGGGGGGGGGGGGGGGGCGCGCGGGGGGGGCGGGAGGTG
>NZ_RJKR01000013.1 GCF_003752025.1 Curtobacterium sp. PhB115 | reverse complement strand
GTTTCTGGGGCCCGCCCCCCCCCCCCCCGCGCGGGGCCGCCCCCGCCCCCCCCCCCCCCGGGGGGGGGGCGCCCCCGGGGGGGGGGGGCCCCCCCCCCCCGGGGGGGGCCCCACGCCCGCGCGGGGGCGCGACGCGGGACTGCAGCGTCGGAGCACGACGACCGGCGACGCCCGCGCGGGGGCGCGACGCGGGACTGCGGCTTCGGAGCACGACGACCGGCAGCAGCCGCGCGGGCAGCGGCTAGCGGTCGGACGCCGCGGACTCGCGGGAACGAGCGGGCTTCGCCTGCGGCAACTTCGTCCCGACGACCTGGTCGATGACGTCCCGCGCGATCGCCTGCGCCGTCAACCCCACGTCGGCGAGGATCTGCGACCGGCTCGCGTGGTCGATGAACTCGTCCGGCAGCCCGAGCTCGTTCACCCCGGTGTCGACGCCGGCGGCGCGCAGGTCCTGCCGCAGCCGGGTCCCGACGCCGCCGACGCGCACGCCGTCCTCGATCGTGATGACCAGCCGGTGCGAACGGGACAGGTCGATGAGCGACACCGGGATCGGCACGACCCACCGCGGGTCGACGACGGTGACACCGATGCCCTGCGCCTCGAGCAACGACGCGGCCTCGAGCGCGACCGGGACCATCGACCCGACCGCCACGAACAAGACGTCCTCTTCGGCGGCGGCGCCGGGCGCATGCAGCACGTCCACGCCGTCGGGCAGCCGACGCAGCGCGGGGATGTCCGGCCCGACCTGCCCCTTCGACCACCGCAGCACGGTGGGCGCGTCGTCGACGGCGATCGCCTCGCGGAACTCCTCCCGCAGGGTCGTGGCGTCACGGGGTGCCGCGATCCGGATCCCCGGCACGACCTGCAGCAACGCGAGGTCCCACATGCCGTGGTGCGACGGCCCGTCCGGTCCGGTGATCCCGGCACGGTCGAGGACGAACGTGACGCCGGCCTTGTGCAGGGCGACGTCCATCAGCACCTGGTCGAACGCCCGGTTGATGAAGGTCGCGTAGAGCGCCACCACGGGGTGCAGGCCGCCGTACGCCAGGCCCGCGGCGGTGGTCACGGCGTGCTGCTCGGCGATCCCGACGTCGTACACGCGGTCAGGGTGCTGCTCCTGGAACAGGTGCAGCCCGGTCGGTCGGAGCATCGCCGCCGTGATGGCGACGATCCGCGGATCCGAGGCGCCGGCATCGGCCAGGGAAGACGCGAAAACCGACGTCCACGACGGACCCGACGCCGCGTCGAGCGACTCCCCCGTCTCCGGGTCGATGTGCCCGACGGCGTGGAACTGGTCGGCCTGGTCGCGCAGGGCGGGCTCGAACCCGTGCCCCTTCTCGGTGATCGCGTGCACGATCGTCGGGGCGCCGTAGGCCTTCGCCTGCCGGAGCGCCGCTTCCATCGCACGCTGGTCGTGCCCGTTGACCGGCCCGATGTACTTGATGTCGAGGTTCGAGTACAGCGCTTCGTTGTTCGTGAACCGGGACAGGAAACCGTGCAGACCGCCGCGCATCCCGCGGTACACGGCTCGGCCGGGGGCGCCGAACCGGTCAGCCACGGCCCGGGAGGTCTCGTACAGCGCCCGGTACTCACGCCGCGTGCGCATCGAGCTCAGGAACCGCGCCATGCCGCCGATGGTCGGCGCGTAGGACCGCCCGTTGTCGTTCACCACGATGACCAGGCGACGGTCGTTGTCGTCGGAGATGTTGTTGAGCGCCTCCCACGTCATCCCGCCGGTGAGGGCGCCGTCGCCGACGACCGCGACGACGGTGCGGTCGGTCTGCCCGGTCTGCCCGAAGGCGCGGGAGATGCCGTCCGCCCAGGACAGCGAGGACGACGCGTGCGAGGACTCGACGATGTCGTGCTCGGACTCGCTCCGCTGCGGGTAGCCCGCGATCCCGCCGCGCTCGCGCAGCGCCGAGAAGTCCTGCCGCCCGGTGACGAGCTTGTGCACGTACGACTGGTGCCCCGTGTCGAACACGAACGGGTCGTTCGGCGAGTCGAACACGCGGTGCATCGCGAGGGTCAGCTCCACGACGCCGAGGTTCGGCCCGAGGTGCCCGCCGGTCTTCGCGACCTCCGCGACGAGGAACCGTCGGATCTCGGCGGCGAGTTCGGTCATCTGCGCGTCGGAGAGACGCTTCAGGTCGCGCGGCGACGTGATGCTGGCGAGCAGGCTCACGGGCGCTCCTTTCGTGGGGCTGTCGGCCCACTCTATGCGCGTGGGGACAGAAGGGACTGGAGGCGCGGTGCCAGCTGGCACCGCGCCTCCAGTCCGTATCCGGGTCGCGTCAGACGAGCGAGCGGAGCACGTACTGCAGGATGCCGCCGTTGCGGTAGTAGTCCGCTTCACCGGGGGTGTCGATGCGGACGACCGCGTCGAACTCGATCGGCTCCTTGCCCGCGGGCGAGTGCTCGCTCGGGGTCGCCGTGACGTGCACGGTCTTCGGGGTGCGGCCCTCGTTGAGTTCCGTCAGCCCGGAGATCGAGACGACCTCGGTGCCGTCGAGCCCGAGGGAGTCGACCGTCTCGCCCGCCGGGAACTGCAGCGGGACGACGCCCATGCCGATCAGGTTCGAGCGGTGGATGCGCTCGAAGCTCTCGGTGATGACCGCACGGACGCCGAGCAGGTTCGTGCCCTTGGCGGCCCAGTCGCGCGACGAGCCGGAGCCGTACTCCTTGCCGCCGAAGATGACGAGCGGGGTGCCCTGCTCCTGGTAGTGCTGCGAGGCGTCGTAGATGAACGACTGCGCACCGTCGGGGGTCGTGAAGTCACGGGTGTAGCCGCCCTCCACCCCGTCGAGGAGCTGGTTGCGGAGACGGATGTTCGCGAACGTGCCGCGGATCATGACCTCGTGGTTGCCGCGACGCGAGCCGTAGGAGTTGAAGTCCTTGCGGTCGACGCCGTGCTCGGCGAGGTACTGGCCCGCCGGGCTGTCGGCCTTGATCGAACCGGCCGGCGAGATGTGGTCGGTGGTGACCGAGTCGCCGAGCTTCGCGAGCACACGGGCGCCGGAGATGTCCGAGACCGCGTCGGGCTGCATGGTCATGCCCTCGAAGTACGGGGGCTTCCGGACGTAGGTCGACTCCTGGTCCCACTCGAAGGTGTCACCGGTCGGGGTCGGCAGGTTCTTCCAACGGTCGTCGCCCTCGAACACGGAGCCGTACTCGTGGGTGAACATCTCCGTGTCGATGGAGGTGTCGATGACCTGCTGGACCTCGGCCGCGTCGGGCCAGATGTCCTGCAGGTAGACGTCGTTGCCGTCCTGGTCCTTGCCGAGCGAGTCCTTGTCGAAGTCGAAGTGCATCGAGCCGGCGAGGGCGTACGCGATGACCAGCGGCGGCGAGGCCAGGTAGTTCATCTTCACGTCCGGGTTGATGCGCCCCTCGAAGTTGCGGTTGCCCGAGAGCACCGCGGTGACGGCGAGGTCGTTGTCCTGCACGGCCTGCGAGATCTCCTCCGGCAGCGGACCGGAGTTGCCGATGCAGGTGGTGCAGCCGTAACCGACCGTGTAGAAGCCGAGCTGCTCGAGGTAGGTGGTGAGACCGGCCTTCTCGTAGTAGTCGGTGACGACCTTCGACCCGGGTGCGAGGGTGGTCTTCACCCAGGGCTTCGCGGTGAGGCCCTTCTTCGCGGCGTTCCGGGCGAGGATGCCGGCGGCCATCATGACCGACGGGTTCGACGTGTTCGTGCACGACGTGATCGCGGCGATCGCGACGGCGCCGTGGTCGATGGTGAACGGGTCGGCCCCGTCCATCGCGACCTTCGTCGGCGCCGAGGCGGTCGACGGAGCGCTCGAGACGTACACGTGCTCGTGCAGCGCGGTGTCCTCGTTGGTCGAGCCGGCGGCGATCGGGTCGGAGGCCGGGAACGTCTCCTCCACCGCGTCGTCGAGGTCGGTCTGCTCGGACGGCGTCGTGTAGTTGTTCAGGTCGAGCTCGAACTGGCTCTTCGCGTTCGTGAGCTCGATGCGGTCCTGCGGACGCTTCGGGCCGGAGATGGACGGCACGACCGTGGAGAGGTCGAGCTCCATGTACTCGGAGTAGTTCGGCTCGACGGAGGCGTCGTGCCACAGGCCCTGAGCCTTCGAGTATGCCTCGACCAGGGCGATCTGCGCCTCGTCGCGACCGGTCAGGCGCAGGTAGTCGAGCGTGACGTCGTCGACCGGGAAGATCGCGGCGGTGGAGCCGAACTCGGGCGACATGTTGCCGATGGTGGCGCGGTTCGCGAGCGGCACGGCGCTGACGCCCTCGCCGTAGAACTCGACGAACTTGCCGACGACGCCGTGCTTGCGGAGCTCCTGCGTGATGGTGAGCACCACGTCGGTCGCGGTCACGCCGGCCGGGATCTCACCGGAGAGCTTGAAGCCGACGACCTTCGGGATGAGCATCGAGACGGGCTGACCGAGCATCGCGGCCTCGGCCTCGATGCCGCCGACGCCCCAGCCGAGCACGCCGAGGCCGTTCACCATCGTGGTGTGCGAGTCGGTGCCGACGAGGGTGTCCGGGTAGGCGTAGGTCTCGCCGTCGAAGTCACGCGTGTACGTGACCTTCGCCAGGTACTCGATGTTGACCTGGTGCACGATGCCGGTTCCCGGCGGGACGACCTTGAAGTCCTCGAACGCCGTCTGGCCCCACCGGAGGAACTGGTAGCGCTCCCCGTTCCGCTCGTACTCGAGGTCGGTGTTGCGCTGGAGGGCGTCCTCGCGACCGAAGAGGTCGGCGATGACCGAGTGGTCGATGACCATCTCGGCCGGGGACAGCGGGTTGATCTTGTTCGGGTCGCCGCCGATGTCCGCCATCGCCTCACGCATGGTGGCGAGGTCGACGATGCACGGGACGCCCGTGAAGTCCTGCATGACGACGCGCGCCGGTGAGAACTGGATCTCGGTGTCGGGCTCGGCGTCGGGCTTCCAGGAGCCGAGCGCACGGATCTGCCCCTCGGTGACGTTCTTGCCGTCCTCGGTGCGGAGGAGGTTCTCGAGGAGGACCTTCAGGCTGTACGGCAGCTTCTCGTGCCCGGGCACCGAGTCGATCCGGTGGATCGCGTAGTCGACACCCCCAACCGACAGTGTGTCCTTCGAGCCGAAGCTATTGACTGCAGCCACCGTGCCGCCTCCCTACTGATCGGTTTGCCCTCATCATCGCGGGCCGTGGACCGTCCCACCAGCAAGGCAAACCTAATCCCGCCGGCGCCGGAGCGCCGCACGAGAAACTGTCTCGATGTCGAGACAACTCTACACCGTGGCGGTGTCGTCCCTCCGCACGAACACCGTGCGGACCAGCAGCCAGGTGACCCAGAGCACCGCCGCGTAGAGCGGGACGCCGAGGATGAGCTTGAGACCGGCGAGCAGTTCGACCTGCGCGGTCAGGTAGAGCGGGACCTCGACCGCGAGCCGGAGCGCGAAGAGCCCGACCCAGATCCAGGTGGCGACGGTCAGCACTCGGCGCTTCGCGGGGTCGGCGCGCCAGTCGACGTGCGAGCCGTCCTCGTTCGCCGGCAGCAGGAACCCGACGACGAGCCCGATGAGCGGCCAGCGGATCGCGAGCGTGATCAGGAGCCCGACGAGCCACACCGAGTTGATGACGATGCCCGGGATGAAGTTGCTCTCGGCCCGGCCGGTGATGAGCGCGAGGCCGGCCGAGACCGCGACGCCGAGGATCCCCGCGAAGGACATCGTCAGCGACTGCCGCTGCAGCAGGCGGAGCGCGACGAAGACCAGGCCGACGACGACCGGGATCACGACGCTCGGGACGAGCTCCTTCGTGATCGCGTAGACCACCAGGAAGGCGAACCCTGGCAGCACCGACTCGGCCAGGCCACGGACACCGCCGACGGCACCGAGCAGCGCGCGGCCGGACGGCGCCTCGCCGGGGGCGACGCGGGCGATGCCCGCGTTCTGCACCGCCTCACGGAACTGCGCCGAGAACGACGGCGCAGCCGACGCCGGATCCGCAGCAGGCGCCCCTGCCGACGCCGGAGCCGGTGCGTTCGCAGGCGACGCCGCCGCGGGGTCGGACCCAGCCGTCTCGGGTCGTGGGGTGTCGTCGTGTTCCGGCACCGTGCCTCCAGGCGGGGTTGGTCGTCGGTCCGTCAGATCGCGGTCTGCGTCGACTTCGGCATGTGCAGCGGGATGAGGTCGCGCGGCGGCATCGGCGTCGTGCCGCGCACGACGACGACGCTGCGGAACAGCTCCTCGATCTCGCTGGCGTCGTCGGGCTGCTCGGCGGCCTTGCCGGCGATCACGCCGCGCAGGAACCAGCGGGGGCCGTCGACGCCGACGAAGCGTGCGGGGCGTGCGCCGGCAGCACCGCCGTCACCGTCCACGGCGACGGGCACCGAGGCGCGGAGTTCGGGGCCGAACGGGCCGTCGACCTCGGTGACGACACCGCCCTGGCGCTCGATCTGCTCGGCGATCTGCGCGCGGATCTCGTGCCAGAGCCCGGTGGAGCGGGGTGCGGCGAACGGCTGGACCTGCAGGGTGGAGTCGTCGTAGTCGAGCCCGACCGCGACGACGCGCTGCGAGCCCTCCTCGACCTCGAGTCGCAGGTGCAGACCCTCGCGCGGCAGGACCTTCACGCCGCCCAGGTCGACGTACGGGCGGACCAGGTTCGCCTCGGTCTCGTCGTGCGGGCCGTTCTCGGCCCGGTCCTCCGGTGCGGACTTGTCCGTCGGGGCGACCGCGTCGACCTCGTCGAGGTCCGCGTCGGCGTCCGTCGCGATGTCGACCTCGGGGGTCGTGTCCGCGACCTCGATGTCGTCGGCGACGGCGTTCGCCACCTCGACCTCGTCACGCTTGCGTCGGCCGAACTTCATGCGCGGGTTCCTTCCTGAACGTCTTCGACGGCACCGGTCACGGCGTCGCTCCGGTCACCGTAGCCCGAGGAGCCGAAGCCGCCCTGGCCACGGAGGCTGTCGGGGAGCTCGTCGACCCGCGAGAAGGTGACCCGCGGGACGGGCATCACGATCATCTGCGCGATGCGGTCCCCGACGTGCACCTCGTAGGGCTCGGACCGGTCGGTGTTGAGCAGTGCGACCTTGACCTCGCCGCGGTAGCCGGCGTCGACGGTCCCCGGCGCGTTCACGATCGTGATGCCGTGCTTGGCCGCGAGACCGCTGCGCGGGACCACGAACGCGGCGTACCCCTCGGGCAACGCGATCCGCAGCCCGGTGCCGGTCAGGTGCCGCTCGCCAGGCTGCAGCACGAAGGCCTCGGTCGAGACGAGGTCGGCACCCGCGTCGCCGGGGTGGGCGTAGCCGGGAGCGTTCTCCCCGGTCCAGAGGACGTCGACTGGTTCGGTCACGTGTCGAGGGTAGTGCAGAGACGTGACCGGACCGTGACCTGCCCCGAGTCGTGGTCGAATGGACCCGTGACCCTGTACCGCGAACGACTCTGGGCCCCGCCCGCCCTCTACCTGGCGACGGCGCTCGTCATCCCCGCCACCCTGCTCGTCTTCCTGCCCATCAGCGTCCTGGCCGGGGTGCTCGTGGCGATCGGCATGGAGCTCGGCGTGCTCGTCCTCCTGTGGGCACTCGCACCCACCATCGAGGTCACGGACACCGAGTTCCGTGCGGGCAAGGCGCACCTGCCGCGGGCACTCGTCGGCGACGTCGAGGGGTTCGAGGGCGGCGAGGCCACCACGCAGCGCGGTCCGAAGCTCGACGCGCGCGCCTGGACGCTCTTCCGCGGCTACGTCCGCGGGGTCGTCAAGGTCGAGGTGCACGACGACGCGGACCCCACGCCGTACTGGCTGGTCAGCGTCCGGCAGCCGGCCCGCGTCGTCGAGGCGCTGCGGTCCTGACGGACCGTCGGAGCCGGCCTGGAGGCCCGTGGCGGCTCCGCCCCGCACCGCACGACGAAGGCCCCGCATCCTGGAGGATGCGGGGCCTTCGGTGATCGGTACGTCTACAGCGCCGCACATTCGGCGCAGACCGGCCCGAGCTTCGACTCGTGGTCGAGCTGGGAGCGGTGCTTCACGAGGAAGCACTCGACACAGGTGAACTCGTCGACCTGGGGCGGGAGCACGACGACGTCGAGGTCGACGTCGCTGAGGTCCTGTCCAGCGAGTTCGAAGCTGCCGGGGTTGTCGGAATCATCGTCGACGACCCCCGACATCTTGTCGGGGACGCGCTCCTTGAGGGCCTCGATCGACTCCGAGTCGGAGTTGTCGTCGGTCTTCCGGGGGGCGTCGTAATCGGTGGCCATGCCCATCCATTTCTCGTATGAGAGGTCGTCGCCGGGTGATCGGCGGCGACAGTTTGCACCACGCCCCGCCGATGCGCAAACCGAGGGCTGCGGCGGGTCGTGCTGGCTGTGCAACCCATGACTCGTCGCGGACATTCCCGAGGGCCGGAAACCGTCCACGGGAGTCCGCGGCGCGCCCGTGCGCCTCCACGGAAACGGTTCGTCGCCGCTGCATACTCACGGGGTACGACGCACGACCGTACGCGACGCTGGGAAGGCGGAACCATGCAAGACGTGAGAGTCATCGGAGTCGAGTCCGGCGCACTCCTCCTGGCGACCGACGGCGGCACCGAGTTCCGGTTGCCCGTGACGTCGTCGCTGTCCGGCCAGGTCCGGCAGGCCAACCCCGACTCTGGGCCGCAGAAGCGCGTGTCCCCGAGGGACGTCCAGGCCCGCATCCGTGGCGGCGCCGACGCGGCCGACGTCGCAGCGGCGCTCGACGTCGACGTCGAGTACGTCCGGCGTTTCGAGGGCCCCGTCCTGGCGGAGCGCGCGTTCATCCTCGACGCCGCACACCGCGTCCCGGTGACCCCGGTCGACGACGAGTCCCCCGACACCTTCGGCGCGGCGATCACCGCGAAGCTCGAGGCCGGCGAGGCCACCTCGGTCACCTGGGGCTCGTGGAAGCACCCGGAGAGCGGCTGGCAGGTGCGCGTGCGCTACACGGCCGCCGAGGTCGAGCACGACGCCCAGTGGCGCTTCGACCCGAAGACCTCGGTCCTCGCGCCGGACAACGGCGACGCCCACCGTCTGTCCCACACCGAGGACGAGGGCATCGCGCCGCGCCTCCGCGCCGTCGAGTTCGAGCAGCAGACCGACGACGGCACCCGTTTCGACTCCGGCGCCTTCCGCGTCGACGAGCCGGACGACGAACTGACGAACCCGGACGTCGAGGACCGCGCTCCGCTCCGTGCGCCGCTCCCCCGCATCGGGCAGGCCGCCGTCGAGGAGCGCGCTCCCGGCAACGAGACAGCCGACCTGCTCGAGGCACTCCGCCGCCGCCGTGGCGAGCGCGAGGCCGCGTCGTTCGGCGAGCAGCGTGACGAGCCCGCCCGCGGGACCTCGATCAGCGTCGTGGACATCCCCCTGCAGGGCTTCGAGGACGACACCGACGGCGACACCTCCCCGCAGCGCGCCGAGGACCGCCCGGCCTCCGCTCCCGATGCCGAGGGCCGTCCCGAGCGCAAGAAGCGCAACCGCCGGTCGATGCCGAGCTGGGACGAGATCGTCTTCGGCACCCGCCCGGACGACGACCCCGCCTGAGCGGGCTGCGGCGGCTCGTCGCCGGTCGGCCGCTCGCTCGTGCGCTCGCTCGTGCGCTCGCTACTGCGCGAACGCGCCGGCGAGCCGCAGCGGGACGAGGGTCTCCTCGTCCGTCAGCCCGCCGTGCTGCCCGATCATCCGCTTCGGGACCTCGCCGTCCCGCAGCGCCCGGTCGTCGTTGAACGCCCACGACCCGCGTGCCACGACGACCACGTCGCCGATGCGTTCCACCACGTCCGGCGAGACCGCACCGAACCACCCGGCAGCGATCGCCTCGTCGCGGCTCGCGACGGACGCCTTCTTGCCGTAGCGCGCCCGGAACGCCCCGACCAGCCCGCGCACGTCGGTGCCCGGCGCCACCGTGAGCTGGCGGCACCGCGGATCGCCCGCCACCCCGACGACGTCGGTCAACAGGAGCGGGTCGATGGCGATGTTCGCGTGGTCGGGCACGTCGAGCACACCGTGGTCCGCAGTCACGAGCACACCGACGTCCGGAGCGACCCGGGCACCGAGCCGCGCGAGCTCGCCGTCGAGCAGCTCCAGCGCCGCCGTCCACCGGTCCGACTGCCAGCCGTGCTTGTGCCCGATGGAGTCGAGCTCCGGCACGTAGAGGTACACCAGCGAGCGACCCGTCGCGGTCTCGGCCAGCGCGGCGTCCACCCGGGCCGGGATCGTGTCGGCCGGCACGTAGCGCGCACCACCGAGGACGTTCGCGGTCATCCCGGACGCCCGGTACCGCTCCGGGCCGACGACCACCGGGTCGACGCCGAGCGCGGCCGCGCGGGTGAACAGGGTCTCGGTCAGGAACCAGTCGGCGGGGACCTCGGTGTCCCAGCCGCCCAGCAGGTTCATCACCGTGCCGGTGTCCGGGTTCCAGCCGCTGTACCCGACGACGCCGTGCGTGCCGGGCGAGCGACCCGTCGTCAGGGTGCTCAGCGCCGCCGCGGTCGTGGTCGGGAACCCGCTCCACAGCTTCTTCTTGCCGGAGGCGAGCCAGCGGGCGTGCCCGGCGCGCGCCGACAGCGCGACGCTCCCGAGGCCGTCGACCAGGACGACGATCGCGGACCGTGCGGGGCGGAGGGTGATCCGGGCCTCCAGGCCGTTCTCGCGCAACCACGCGTCGTCCGCAGCGCCGAGCGCGACGAGGCAACTCGGGAAGACGTCGGCGAGGTTCGCGGCGGCGTCGGGGGCCGTCGGTACGCTTGTTCCCATCCCACGAGTCTCCCAGACGGCAGAGTCTCCCAGACGGCAGAGTCTCCCAGAACGACTCCGGTCTCCCAGAAAGGTGCCATGGCACGCACGGACGCAGTCGGCCTGCCCGACGGTGAGCGCATCGAGGACGTCGACGTCTCCGAGGAGATGCAGGGCTCCTTCCTCGAGTACGCGTACTCCGTCATCTACTCGCGGGCGCTGCCCGATGCCCGCGACGGACTGAAGCCCGTCCAGCGGCGCATCCTGTACCAGATGGCCGAGATGGGCCTGCGGCCCGACCGCGGGCACGTCAAGAGCGCCCGCGTCACCGGTGAGGTGATGGGCAAGCTGCACCCGCACGGCGACGGCGCGATCTACGACGCCCTCGTCCGCCTGGCGCAGCCGTTCACGATGCGCGTGCCGCTGGTGGACGGACACGGCAACTTCGGCTCGCTCGACGACGGGCCCGCCGCGGCCCGGTACACCGAGGCGCGGCTCGCCGAACCGTCGATGGCGATGACCGAGGGCCTCGGCGAGGACGTCGTCGACTTCGTCCCGAACTACGACAACCAGATCATGCAGCCGAGCGTGCTGCCGGCAGCGTTCCCGAACCTGCTCGTCAACGGGGCGTCCGGCATCGCCGTGGGCATGGCGACGAACATGGCACCGCACAACCTCGGCGAGGTCGTCGAGGCCGCGAAGCACCTCCTCATGCACCCGCAGGCCACCCTCGAAGAGCTCATGGAGTTCGTGCCGGGGCCCGACCTGCCCTCCGGCGGCACCATCGTCGGGCTCTCCGGGGTCCGCGACGCCTACGCCACCGGGCGCGGGTCGTTCCGCACCCGGGCAAAGGTGAGCGTCGAGAACCTCACCCCGCGCAAGGCCGGACTCGTCGTCACCGAACTGCCGTACCTCGTCGGCCCGGAACGGGTCATCGAGAAGATCAAGGACGGCGTCCAGTCCAAGAAGCTCGTGGGCATCTCGGACGTCAACGACCTGACCGACCGCAACCACGGGCTCCGGCTCGTCATCGGCATCAAGAGCGGGTTCAACCCGACCGCCGTGCTCGAGCAGCTGTACAAGCACACCCCGCTCGAGGACGGCTTCGGCATCAACAACGTCGCCCTCGTCGGCGGGTCGCCCCGGACCCTCGGACTGCGCGAACTGCTCGACGTCTACGTGCAGCACCGCCTCGACGTCGTCACCCGCCGGTCCCAGTACCGCCTGGCGCGTCGGAAGGAACGGCTGCACCTGGTCGAGGGGCTGCTCATCGCGATCCTCGACATCGACGAGGTCATCCAGGTCATCCGCACCTCGGACGACTCCGAAGCGGCACGGAACCGACTGCGCGACGTGTTCGACCTGTCCGAGGTGCAGGCCGAGTACATCCTCGAACTGCGCCTGCGCCGCCTGACGAAGTTCTCGCGGATGGAGCTCGAGGCCGAGCGCGACCAGTTGCTCGCCGACATCGCCGCCCTCGAAGAACTGCTGGCGTCCGACGAACGGCTCCGTGCCCAGGTCGCGCTCGAGCTCACCGAGGTCTCCGACAAGTTCGCGACCCCGCGCCGCACCCTGCTGACCGAGGCCGACGCCCCGGTCAAGGGTGGCCGCAAGGCCGCGGTCGACCCGGAGTCCCTGCAGATCGCCGACTCGCCGTGCCGCGTCCTGCTGTCCACCACCGGCCGGCTCATCCGCGTCGACATCCCGACCTCGGAGCTCGGCATCGTCCGTGTGCCGAAGCGCTCGAAGCACGACGCCGTCCGCTCCGCCGTGGTGAGCACCGTGCGTGGCCAGATCGGTGCGCTGACCTCGACCGGGCGGGTGCTGCGGCTCTCCCCCGTCGACGTCCCCGCCGTGCCACCCGCCGCGGTCCGGCTCGACGCCGGCGTCCGGGTCACGGACTTCCTCGCCCTGACCAAGGGCGAGACCGTCGTCGCACTCGTCGACCTGTCCGGCGCGTCCTCGGACTCACTCGCCATCGGCACCGCACAGGGCGTCGTGAAGCGCGTCGTGCCCGGGGCATGGCCGGACAAGCCCGAGTTCGTCGCCATCGGCTTGAAGCCCGGCGACGCTGTCGTCGGTGCCGCTCAGGCCCCGGAGTCCGACGACCTGGTGTTCATCAGCTCCAACGCCCAGCTGCTGCGGTTCCCGGCGTCCGGGGTCCGTGCGCAAGGGCTGCCCGCCGGCGGTGTCGCGGGCATGGCGCTCGCGTCCGGTGCTTCGGTGATCTGGTTCGGCTCGGTCGCCCGGTCCGACGATGCCGTGGTCGCCACGGTGTCCACCACCTCGACGGCGCTGCCCGGCACCGACTCCGGTCGCGCCAAGGTCTCGGCGCTGTCGGAGTTCCCCGCGAAGGGTCGTGCGACCCAGGGTGTCCGGGCGCACGCGTTCCTGAAGGGTGAGGACGGCCTGACCGTCGGTTGGGCGGGCATCGCTCCCCCGCACGCGGTCGGGACGGACGGCGCTGCCCGCACCCTGCCCGACTGGCTGTCGAAGCGTGACGGGTCGGGTGCTCCGCTCGAGGCCGTCATCGGCTCGATCGGCGGCAGCGCCGCTGCGCTCGACGGCACCGCCGGCGACGCGTAGCGCTGCGCGCGCTGCGCGCTGCGGCGCGCGCTGCGGCGGACTTTCGCGCTCAGCGACACCTCACGGGCCGCCGGCCGCGTGAACTGTCGCTGACCGCGTGAGAACGCACGCCCCACCGGCCTGGAGGCGCGTGGCGGCCCCGCCACGGGCCTCCCGTCCGCCGCCGGCCGGGACTCGCCCGCCCTGCAGGCGAGGGCGGGCGAGCGCGGCACCGGCCACGCGCCGCCGTCGGGCACGCGCGCGGACTTTCGCGCTGAGCGACAGTTCACGCGCCATCGGCCACGTGAACTGTCGCTCAGCGCGTGAGAACGCACCGAGCAGCGGGCGCAGGCGCGGCCGCTACGCGTCGATGCGGTCGCGGTCCAGACCCTCGCCGGCCAGGATGAACTCCTTGCGGGGCGCGACGTCGTTGCCCATGAGCAGCTCGAAGACCTTCGCGGCGCTCTCGGCATCGCTGACGTTCACCCGGCGCAACGTGCGGTGTGCACGGTCCATCGTGGTCTCGGCCAGCTGGTCCGCATCCATCTCACCGAGGCCCTTGTAGCGCTGGATCGGCTCCTGGTACTTCTTGCCCGTCTTCTCGAGCTTCTTCAGCACCGTCTGCAGCTCCTGCTCGGAGTACGTGTACAGCGTGTCGTTCGGCTTGCCGCGGTTCACCACGACGACCCGGTGCAACGGCGGCACGGCGGCGAAGACCCGACCCTGCTCGATCATCGGGCGCATGTACCGGAAGAACAGGGTCAGCAGCAGCGTGCGGATGTGGGCGCCGTCGACGTCGGCGTCGGACATGATGATGACCTTGCCGTAGCGCGCCTGGTCGAGCTCGAACGTCCGACCGGAGCCGGCGCCGATGACCTGGATGATCGACGCGCACTCGACGTTCGAGAGCATGTCCGACACGGACGCCTTCTGCACGTTGAGGATCTTGCCGCGGATGGGCAACAGCGCCTGGTACTCGCTGTTGCGCGCGAGCTTGGCGGTGCCGAGTGCCGAGTCGCCCTCGACGATGAAGAGCTCGGTGCCCTCGGTCGCCTGGGACCGGCAGTCGGCGAGCTTCGTCGGCAGCGAGGAGTTCTCGAGCGCGTTCTTCCGGCGCTGGGTCTCCTTGTGCGCGCGGGCGGAGATGCGGGTCTTCATCTCCTGCACGACCTTGTCGAGGAGCGCCGCGGACTGCGCCTTCTCGGTGCGCTGCGTCGAGGTGAGGATCTCGGTGATGCGCTTCGACACCACCTGGTCGACGATCTTCCGGACCGCGGGGGTGCCGAGGACCTCTTTCGTCTGTCCCTCGAACTGCGGCTCGGGCAACCGGACGGTGAGCACGGCGGTCATGCCGGCGAGCACGTCGTCCTTGTCGAGCTTGTCCTGCCCGACCTTGAGCTTGCGGGCGTTCGCCTCGACCTGCGCCCGGACGGCCTTGACCACGCCGGACTCGAAGCCGGCCTGGTGCGTGCCGCCCTTCGGCGTCGCGATGATGTTCACGAAGCTGCGGAACACGGTCTCGTAGCCGGTGCCCCACCGCAGGGCGAGGTCGACCTCGCACGTGCGCTCGACGGAGGTGGAGACCATGTGGCCCTTGTCGTCGAGCATCGGGACGGTCTCGGTGAACGTGCCGGTGCCCTGGACGCGCCAGACGTCGGTGACGGGGCCGTCCACGGCGAGGTGCTCGACGAACTCGGCGATCCCGCCCTCGTACCGGAAGCGCTCGACGACCGGGCCGGCCTCGACCGCGGTGCCCGTCGCTTCGGCCCGATCGGCCGCCGCCTGGATCGACTCCGGCCGCGAGTCGGTGATCGTGAGCCCGAGCCCCGGCACCAGGAACGCCGTCTGCCGTGCACGGCTCACCAGGTCGCTCGTGCTGAACTTCGCGTCGGCGGTGAAGATCTGCCGGTCCGCCCAGTACCGGATGCGCGAGCCGGTGACGCCCTTCTTCACCTTGCCGACGACCCGGAGCTCGCTGCCCGACGTGAACGGGCTGAACGGGGCGTCGGGGCCGATGCCCGCCGCGTCGTCGAACACGCCGGGCTCGCCGCGGTGGAAGGACATCGCGTAGGTCTTGCCGCCCCGGTCGACCTCGACGTCGAGGCGCTCCGACAGCGCGTTCACGACCGAGGCACCGACGCCGTGCAGCCCACCCGAGGCCGCGTAGGACCCCGAGCCGAACTTGCCACCGGCGTGCAGCTTGGTGAACACGACCTCGACCCCGGTCAGACCGGTCTTCGGCTCGACGTCGACGGGGATGCCGCGAGCGGTGTCACGGACCTCGACCGAGCCGTCGGCGTGGAGCACGACGCCGATCTCGTCACCGTGTCCGGCGAGGGCTTCGTCGACCGAGTTGTCGATGATCTCCCACAGGCAGTGCATGAGGCCGCGGGAGTCCGTCGACCCGATGTACATGCCGGGACGCTTCCGCACCGCCTCGAGTCCTTCGAGGACGGAGAGATGACGTGCGGAGTAGTCGGAGCTCACCCCACCAGGCTACCGAGGCGCACCGACACCACCGGTCCGGACACCCCCACTGGGGCCAAGCGGTCCGCGGTGAGCGAAACAGGGCCCCACAATGCATCGTTCCCAGGCATCACGTGTTGAAATGGTGCAACCACCCGGCACCACCTGCGATCCGTGAGGAGCACAGCAATGACCCAGACCGTGCAGGACCCCTCCATCGACGAAGTCAGCAACCACCAGCTGACCGCCGCCGACCGTTGCGACAGCTGCGGCGCGCAGGCCTACATCCGAGCCACCATGGCCAGTGGCGAGCTGTTCTTCTGCGCCCACCACGGCGCCGAGTTCAAGGACAAGCTCGCGGCGACCGCCATCGAGTGGCACGACGAGAGCAGCCGACTCTACGAGTCGAAGTAGCGCAACAACCGCAACGACGGGAGGCGCGGTGCCAGCTGGCACCGCGCCTCCCGTCTTTGCGTCGTCCTGTTCGACGTCCGCAGCGAGCGTTGGTCAGGCGATCCGCTTGAACGCCTTGTCGACGTAGCGGTCGACGGTGGCACGCGCTTCGCGCGCGTACCGGTCGATCGTCGCCGTGCGCTCGGCGTCCGGCGCGTACTCGCGGCCGAGCCGCGCGGTCGCGGCGGCGAGGACGCCGTCGGTCAGCTGCGGGTTGAGCGGCAGGATCGGGCCCTGCGTGTGCGTGCCGAACGACGTGCCGACGATGGCGCCTTCGACCGGCGATCCGGCCTGGTTGCCGCCACCGGACACGACGTCCGCGAAGGGGACGACCCCGGCGCCGAGCTCGATGCGGGTCGCGTGGTCCTCGAAGCCCGCCAGCCGGGTGGAGGCACCGGGGAGCAGCGGGTAGCGCGTCTCGAGCACGAAGTAGTTCACCCGACGCTCGGCACCGCGGACGGCACGGGCGTCGAACACCCCGAAGCCGTCGATCGGCGCGCCCTCGGTCGGGACCACCTGGTTCGTGGCGAGGTCGAACCCGCCGCCGACCGCGACGACCGGACCGCCGGACGCCGCGAACTCGCGGATCGGCGCACCGATGCGGGCGATGTCGTCGCCGAGCGACCGGATCGCGCTGAGCGGGCCGTTGCCGATCACGACGATGTCGGCGCTGACGGGCAGCTGGTCGCCGGGGGCGTACTCGACGACCTCGGTCTCGATGTCTGCTGCCGCGGCACGACGGACGAGGGCTGCGACGTTGCCGCGATCGCCCGAGACGCCCATCTGGCGCGGGTAGACGTGCAGGATGGTCAGCCGGTCGGCCGTCATGCGGTCTTCTCCATGTCCGGGTGGCCGAGGGCCTTGCGCGCGATCATCATGATCTCGTAGTTGACGATGAAGTTCTTCGTCCCGCTGGTCGTCGAGCCGAGCTGCTCCATGTGCTTGATCGCCGCTTCGACGTCCGGCTCGACGCGACCGATGCGGACACCGGCGTGCTCGAGGGCGATCGCGATCTGCCAGGCCTTGTCACCGGAGACGACGTCCACGTGGTCGAGACCCGAGAAGTCGATGTCGTAGATCCAGGAGATGTCCGGCGTGCCCTCGTCGATCGCCATGAGGACCTGCTCGGGCCGGTCCGGCAGGGCGTCGAGGTTGAGCTGCAGGCTCGCGGCGTTCTTGAACATCGTGAACTCGGCGGCCTCGCCGGCGATCGGGAGTCGCTCGCCGCGGCCGTACGCCGGCTTCATGGTGCCGAAGGCCTTCGTGACGGCTTCGGCTCGGAACTGCGTGCCGAGCGCGGCGCTGGCGGTCGCGGTGGCGGCGGCGGCGTCGACCGCGTAGTGCAGCCCACGTGCCGGCAACCGGACCGGGATCTCGACGCCGTCGAACCGGATCGTGGCACCGTCGCCGGTGTTCACGACGACCTCGGCGTCGGCGGTGTTCGGCTGGGCGTCCTGCCGGTCGAAGTCGTCGGCGTTCTGCAGGCCGTTCGGCGCGGCGGCGACGACCTCGGCGCTCGCACCGAAGCGGAGCACACGCTGGCCGTCGACAGCGGTGTACGCGTCGAGGAACTGGTCGTCGCGGTTCGTGATGACGTTCGCCGTGGACAGTGCCGCGGTGTCGAGCATCATGTCGGCGACGCGCTCGGTCTCGAAGAACCGGTACAGCTGGTCGACCTGCACGTTGAGCATCGTCACCGTGGAGGGCGACAGGATGCCGGCGAGCTCGACCGCGAAGGCCTCGTCGACCTCGAGGATCCCGATGTCCGCCTTGAGGCGACCGGTCAGCGAGACCTCGGAGAGCAGCGCCGAGGCGATGCCCTGCGGCAGGTTCGCGCCGGACGGGTTCGTGAAGACGCGGAGCCCGTGCGCCCGGACGATGTCCGAGATCATGTGCGTCGTCGTCGACTTGCCGTTCGAGCCGAGCACGAAGACGACGCCGTTCGGGAACTGCTTCGTCACGTGCTGCAGGAAGTCCGGCACGAGCTTCAGGACGATGAACCCGGGGTAGGCGGACCCGCCGCCCCGCGCTCGCGCGAGGGCACGGAGGACCCGCCCGATCAGGATCGGGATGAAGAACCGCATCGGCCTACTCGAGGTAGTCGCGCAGCGACTGCGACCGCGACGGGTGGCGGAGCTTCGCCATCGTCTTGGACTCGATCTGACGGATGCGCTCACGCGTCACGCCGAACGTGTCACCGATCTGGTCGAGGGTCTTCGGCTGACCGTCACCGAGGCCGAAGCGCATGCGGATGACGCCCGCCTCGCGCTCGGACAGGGAGTCGAGCAGGCTCTCGAGCTGCTTCTGCAGCATCGTGAAGCCCACGGCGTCAGCAGGCACGACCGCCTCGGTGTCCTCGATGAGGTCACCGAACTCCGAGTCGCCGTCCTCACCCAGGGGGGTGTGCAGCGAGATCGGCTCGCGGCCGTACTTCTGGACCTCGACGACCTTCTCCGGGGTCATGTCGAGCTCGCGGGCGAGCTCTTCCGGAGTGGGTTCGCGACCGAGGTCCTGCAGCATCTGGCGCTGGACGCGGGCGAGCTTGTTGATGACCTCGACCATGTGCACCGGGATGCGGATGGTGCGGGCCTGGTCGGCCATGGCGCGGGTGATCGCCTGGCGGATCCACCACGTCGCGTAGGTCGAGAACTTGAAGCCCTTGGTGTAGTCGAACTTCTCGACGGCACGGATGAGGCCCAGGTTGCCCTCCTGGATGAGGTCCAGGAACTGCATGCCACGGCCGGTGTAGCGCTTGGCGAGCGACACCACGAGGCGGAGGTTCGCGCCGAGCAGGTGCGACTTCGCACGCTGACCGTCACGGGCGACCCAGCGCAGCTCGCGCTCGGCGGGCTTCGTCAGGCCGGTCGAGTGCTGCAGCTTGTCCTCGGCGAACAGGCCGGCCTCGATGCGCATCGCGAGCTCGACCTCCTGCTCGGCGTTCAGCAGGGCGACCTTGCCGATCTGCTTCAGGTAGTCCTTCACCGGGTCGGCGGTGGCACCCGTGATGGTCGTCGAGTAGACCGGGGCCTCGTCGTCGTCCGTCTGCGAGATGACGAGTGCGCCGGCGGCGACCGCGGCGGCAGCGTCGGGCTTGACCGACTTGTCGTCGGTCTCCTCGGCGTCGTCCGTGGGGTCCTCGACGGGCTCCTCGGTCTCCTCGACCTCGTCGACGGCGGCCTTCTTCGCCTTGGGCGCGGCCTTCTTGGCCGGTGCCTTCTTGGCGGGGGTCTTGGTGGCGCGCTTCTTCGGCGCGGCCGTGCCCTCGGTCTCCGTGGCGTCCTCTGCCACGGCACCCTCGGGCTGCGTGTCCTTCGTGGGATCGATCGTCGTGCTCCGGGCAGCCATGCGATCACCTCTCTCGTCGTGCCACGTTCGTGGGGTCGTGGCCTCCCTTGCCACCCCAGGCCCCGGCGCCGCAGTCCCCCGCGTCGTACGAGTCCTACCGTTCCGGGCAGCACTAGGACCCATGTCAAGTCCCCCGAGTTCACCGGCGCTCTGGAGAGCTCCGACGGACAGGGGTCCCGAACGGGTCCGTGATCATTATTGCACGGTCCGCTTCCGCAGGCGCGCAACGAGTGCAACCCAGAGCGGACCCACCCGTATTCCTTCCTCGGCGCTCAGCACCCGGCGCGTCCGGTGCCGTGCGTGCAGCAGCATCCCCACACCGAAGCCGACCACCAGGTACTGCACGGTCAGGGCCACGCGGAAGTTGTCCCAGGCGAAGACGGTCTCGCCGGTGACACGGGACATCAGGTCCAGCAGCAGTCCGATCAGGTACATCATCACGAAGGCCGCGAGGAAGCCGCCGACGTTGACGACGCCGTTCGCGGAGCCGAGCGAGCCGACCGGGTTGAAGGTCCTGGCGAAGTCGAAGCCGATCAGGGACCCCGGCCCGCCGATGCCCATCGCGACGACGAGCAGCACGAGCAGCCACGTCGGCGGGTGTCCCGGCCAGAGCAGGATCGCCGTCCAGACCACCGCGAGCAGGACCACGACGCCGAGCACCAGGTTCGAGCGGCGCAGCGGGTAGCGGGCGCAGAGGATCCCGAGCACCGGTCCGGCGACGAACCCGACCGCGACGATGATCGTCAGGAACCCGGCTGCCTCGGACGGCGAGTACCCGAGCCCCCGGAGCATCGGCACGCCCCACAGCAGCGAGAAGACCGTGCCGGACGACTGCGTGACGTAGTGCGACCAGAACCCGAGCTGCGTGCCGGGGCGACGGAGCGCGTGCCCGAACGTCCGGAAGGCAGCACCCCACGTCGTCGGCAGCGGGATCGTGCCCGTGCGGACCACGACGGGGCCGTTCCGGACGAAGACGACCACCAGCACGAGTCCGACGGCACTCGCGGCGGCCGCGACCCCGAACGCGGGCGTCCAGCCGGCGGTGTGCAGCAGGACGGCGAACGGGAAGGCGGACAGGATCTGCCCGACCTGACCGAGGTTGCCCGTCCACTGCGAGATCTGCGGCAGGATCCGCCCGCTGAACCACATCGGCACGAGCCGGATCACCGAGATGAAGGTCATCGCGTCCCCGGCCCCGACGAGCACCCGCCCGGCGATCGCCGGACCGATGGTCGGCGAGACCGCCACGACGGCCTGCCCGACCACCAGGAGCGCGGCACCGAGCACGAGGAGCCGTCGCGGACCCACGCGGTCGAGCGCGACGCCCACCGGGATCTGCAGCCCGGCGTAGACGGCGATCTGCACGACCGCGAGCGTCGAGAGCACGGCGGCGGACACCGCGAACCGGTCCTGCGCGTCGACGCCGGACACCCCGAGCGAGGACCGCTGCACGACCGCCAGGACGTACGCGAGCACCGCGACGCCCCAGATGAGGAAGGCACGACGGGAGTTCACCCCGACAGGCTACCGATCCATCGCGGTGCGATACGCGACGCATGTCGTCGACGTCGGTGCGGGGTCGGTCGCGACCGGTTCACGGCCTGGAGGCGCGGGGCGGGCCCGCACCGCGCCTCCAGGCCGTCGTCCTGGTGCGTCCACCGCACGTGGCGGCTCCGCTCCGGCGTCACGCCGGTCTGGCGCTGCGCCGACGTCACGCCGGTCCGGCGCTGCGCCGACGTCACGCCGGTCCGGCGCTGCGCCGACGTCACGCCGGTCCGGCTAGTCGCCTGCGTCGCCCTCGGATCGGCGGTCGGCCAGGAACCGCTCGAGCTCCGCCGCGATCGCGTCAGCGGTCGGGACCTCGCCGTCGACGTCGGTGAGGGGCGACGCGACCGGGTTGCCCTCCATGTAGGTGTCGTGCCGTTCCTCGAGCACGGAGACGAGCCGCTGGAGCTCGCCGTTGCCCGCGACCTGCTCGTCCACCCGGGACAGGAACTCGCGGCCCGACTGGCGCAGCGCGTCGGTCGGGAAGATCAGCCCGGTCGCTGCCGCGATCCCGGAGAGGGCCGCGACGGCCGTGTCCGGGAACTCGGTGTCCGACAGGTAGTGCGGGACGAGGAGCACCAGGCCGGTGACCTGCTGGCCGGTCTCGGCGAGGCGGTGCTCGACGAGGTGCAGCACGTTCGCCGGCGCCTGGGTCTCCGGCTTCCAGACGCTCATCTGCTCGACGAGGTCGGCGCGGGTGCCGGACACGGTGAGGCTGATCGGCCGGGTGTGCGGCACCGGCATCGGGATCGCCTGGACCCACGTGGTGTCGGCGACCTGCAGGTCCGCGGCGAGGTCGGTGACGGCGCGGACGAAGCGGTTCCACTGGAAGTCCGGCTCGTAGCCGGACAGGAACAGGAACGGCTGCCCGATCTCGTCGCGCACCAGGTGCAGCGCGAGGCGGGGCGGGTCGATCGCGGTGATGTGGTCGTGCTCGAAGGTGATCACCGGGCGGCGTGCGCGCCAGTCGAGCAGGACGTCGGGGTCGAACTCCGCGACGAGCTGCGTGTCGAGGTCCTCGAGCACGGCGTTCGTGACCTGGGCCACGGCCGAGCCGGCGTCCGCGAAGCCCGTGAGTCCGGCGACCAGGTGCAGCCCTGCCGGCACCGTCGGCGCGGCCTCGTCGAACGTGTAGAGCTCCTCTGGGTGGTTCACCGTCCCCATGCTAGGCGGGGCGTCCGACGTCCCCGGTGCGCAGCGGCGACGCCGACAGCGAACAGTGCCTCGGTAGGGTTGGTCCATGGTCCGACCGACGCTCTCCACCACCAGTTCCTCCCCCGAGACCAGCACCGCCGACGTGCTCGTGGTCGGGGTCCGACCGGGCGCGTCCGGCGATGCCTCGTCGACTGCCGGTTCGTCGGACGAGACGTCGTCGGCGGCCGGTGCATCGCTCGCGCCCAGCGCGGCCGGTGTGGTCGAGGCGCTGGCCGGGCTCGACCTCGCCGCGATCGGGGTGACCGGCGCGAAGGACCAGCTCGTCCGCCTGCCCGGCACCGGTGTCGCCGCGTCCTCGATCGCCCTCATCGGCCTCGGCTCGGCCACCGGCCCCGCCGCACTCCGCTCGGCCGCCGGCAGCGCCGTCCGCCAGCTGCCGCAGGCTGCCTCGATCACCCTCGCCCTGCCGACCGACTCGGCTGAGCTCGTCGACGCCGCCCTCGAAGGAGCGGCCCTCGGCGCCTACGCCTTCACCCGCCACAAGGGCACCGGCTCGACCGCGCCGACCCGGGGCGACCAGCGCATCGAGGTCGTCGCCCCCGCCGACGTCGCAGCCGACGCCGCGGTCCGACCGGCGATCGTCGCCGACGCCGCCGCGCTCGTCCGCGACCTCGTGAACACCGCGGCGGGCGACCTCGGCCCGTCGGAGGTCGCCGACGTCGCCACCGGGTTGGCGTCCGACCTGCCGCTCACCGTCGAGGTGCTCGACGAGCAGGCGCTCGAGGAGCAGGGGTTCGGCGGGATCCTCGGCGTCGGCCGCGGATCGGTCCGGCCCCCGCGCCTCGTCGTGGTCCGCTACGCGCCGGAGTCCGCGACCAAGCACCTCGCGCTCGTCGGCAAGGGCATCACCTTCGACTCGGGCGGCCTCTCGCTGAAGCCCGCCGGGTCGATGCTCGGCATGAAGACCGACATGACGGGTGCGGCCACGGTCCTCGCCGCGACCGTCGCCGCCGCACGCCTCGGCCTGGACGTCCGCGTCACCGCCTGGCTCGCACTCGCCGAGAACATGCCCTCCGGCAGTGCGACCCGCCCGGGCGACGTCCTCACGCTGAAGAACGGCAAGACCGTCGAGGTCACGAACACCGACGCCGAGGGCCGCCTGGTGCTCGGTGACGGCATGGCCGCCGCGTCGCTCGAGCAGCCCGACGCGATCGTCGACGTCGCCACGCTCACCGGCGCACAGGTCGTCGCGCTCGGCGACCGCACCACCGGCCTGATGGGCAGCGACGACCTCGTCGCCCGCGTCCGCGCCGTCGCCGAGGGCGTCGCCGAGCCGATCTGGCCGATGCCCCTGCCCGAGGAGCTCGACGCCCGACTCGCCAGCGACATCGCCGACATGGTGAACGCGACCGTCGGCAACCCGGCCGGTGGCATGCTCCTCGCGGGCAAGTTCCTGGAGCGCTTCGTCGGCGAGGGCATCCCCTGGGCGCACCTCGACATCGCCGGTCCGTCGGAGCACAAGGGCGGCGGCTACGGGTGGCTCGGCAAGGGTGCGACCGGCGTGATGGTCCGGACGCTCATCGCACTCGCAGAAGACCTCCAGTCCGAGTAGTAGGTTTGGTACCGGTGGGATCGGCGCACCGACGCGCCTCCCACCGGTACTGCACGGGACGGGACCGGAACCATGCGGTCCGACCGTCGGACGCCGCCCCCGCGGTGTCCACGTAGGGCCCGATCGGCCCGACACGCACGAGGGAGTTGCACCAGGTGACGGAACAGACTTACGACGTCGTGGTCCTCGGTGGCGGGAGCGGTGGCTACGCCGCTGCGCTCCGGGCCGCCGAACTCGGCATGAGCGTCGCGCTCATCGAGGGCGACAAGCTCGGAGGGACGTGCCTGCACCGTGGCTGCATCCCCACCAAGGCACTGCTGCACGCGGCCGAGGTCGCCGACGCGACGCGTGACGCCGAGAAGTACGGTGTCATCGCGGAGTTCGCCGGTGTCGAGGTCCCGAAGGTCATCGAGTACCAGCAGGGCGTCATCAACTCCAAGTACAAGGGCCTGCAGGGGCTCATCAAGGCCCGCGGCATCACCGTCGTCGAGGGCTGGGGCCGGCTCACGTCGCAGAACACCGTGCAGGTCGGCGACCAGACCGTGACCGGCAAGAACATCGTGCTGGCGACCGGCTCGTACTCGAAGTCCCTGCCGGGGCTCGAGATCGGTGGCCGCGTCATCACCTCGGAGACCGCGCTCCGCATGGACTACGTCCCGAACAAGGTCGTCATCCTCGGTGGCGGCGTCATCGGCGTCGAGTTCGCCAGCGTCTGGAAGTCCTTCGGCGCCGAGGTCACCATCGTCGAAGCGCTGCCGCACCTCGTGCCGGCCGAGGACGAGTCGATGTCGAAGCAGCTCGAGCGTGCCTTCCGCAAGCGCGGCATCGAGTTCTCCCTCGGTGTCCGGTTCCAGGGCGTCGAGCAGCACGAGAACGGCGTCGTCGTGACGCTCGAGGACGGCAAGACCTTCGACGGCGACGTGCTCCTCGTCGCGGTCGGCCGTGGCCCCGTCACGCAGAACGTCGGCTACGACGAGGTCGGCGTCGCCATGGACCGCGGCTTCGTGACCACGAACGAGCGCCTCGCCACGAACATCCCGAACGTGTACGCCGTCGGCGACATCGTCCCCGGCCTGCAGCTCGCGCACCGCGGCTTCCAGCAGGGCATCTTCGTCGCCGAGGAGATCGCCGGCCTCAACCCGGTGATCATCGAGGACAAGAACATCCCGAAGATCACGTACTCCGACCCCGAGGTCGCGTCCGTCGGTCTCTCGCAGGCCAAGGCCGAAGAGCAGTACGGCGCCGACAAGGTCGACTCGTACGAGTACAACCTCGCCGGCAACGGCAAGAGCCACATCATCGGCACGTCCGGCTCGGTCAAGGTCGTGCGCGTCGTCGACGGCCCCGTCGTCGGCGTCAGCATGATCGGCGCCCGTGTCGGCGAACTGATCGGCGAAGCACAGCTCGCCGTCAACTGGGAGGCCTACCCGGAGGACGTCGCACCGCTCGTCCACGCGCACCCGACGCAGAACGAGGCCCTCGGCGAGGCGTTCCTGCACCTCGCGGGCAAGCCGCTGCACGCGCTGTGAACCGGACGGTCCCGCGCACTGTGACAATGACACCAACCACCACTGCAATCCCCCGCGAAGAGGAGTCCACCCGATGAGCGAATCCGTCAACCTCCCGGCGCTCGGCGAGAGCGTCACCGAGGGCACGGTGACCCGATGGCTGAAGAACGTCGGTGACCGGGTCGAGGTCGACGAGCCGCTGCTCGAGGTCTCGACCGACAAGGTCGACACCGAGATCCCGTCGCCGATCGCCGGCGTGATCGAGGAGATCCTCGTCCAGGAGGACGAGACCGTCGAGGTCGGGACCGCGCTCGTGAAGATCGGCGACGGCGCGGGCTCCGGCTCGTCCGACGCCGGATCGGACGACTCCTCGAACGAGGCCGCTGCCGAAGCCGAAGAGCCTGAAGCAGAGCCGAGCACCGAGCAGGAGTCCGAGACCCCCGCTCCGGAGCCCACCGAGCCCGAGCCCGCCCCGGCCGGTCAGACGCAGCCGGCCGCCCCGCAGGCCCCGGCCGCGCCGCCCGCCGCCGCACCGGTGCCGCAGGCCGCTCCGGTCCCGCCGCCCGCCGCCGCTCCCCCGGCAGCCGTCCCGGCACCGGCCGCCGCAGCACCTGCACCGGCCGCCGCGCCCAGCGCGACGACCGCCGCAGCCGTGCCGAACCCGACGCAGGACGGCGCAGCCTCCGGCTACGTCACCCCGCTCGTCCGCAAGCTCGCGAACGAACAGGGCGTCGACCTGTCCACCGTCACCGGCTCCGGTGTCGGCGGACGCATCCGCAAGGAAGACGTCCTCGCGGCCGCCGCGAAGGCCCCGGCCGCCGGTGGTTCGGCAGCCCCCGCAGCCGCGTCCGGTCCGTTCGTGGCCGAGGTCTCGCCGCTCCGTGGCACCCGCGAGAAGATGACGCGCCTGCGCAAGGTCGTCGCCGAGCGTGCCGTGCAGTCGATGACCTCGACCGCACAGCTCACCAGCGTCGTCGAGGTGGACGTCACGAAGGTGGCGCAGTTCCGCGACGCGAACAAGGCGGAGTTCCTCGAGAAGACCGGCTCGAAGCTGTCCTTCATGCCGTTCTTCGCCCTCGCGGCGTCCGAGGCGCTCAAGGCCCACCCGAAGATCAACTCGACGGTCGACGGTGACGAGATCGTCTACCCGGAGACCGAGAACGTCTCGATCGCGGTCGACACCGAGCGTGGCCTCCTCACCCCGGTGATCAAGGACGCGGCGTCGCTGGACCTCGCGCAGTTCTCCAAGTCCATCGCGGACCTGGCGGAGCGCACCCGGAACAACCAGCTCAAGCCCGACGAGCTCGCCGGCGGCACCTTCACGCTGACCAACACCGGTTCGCGTGGCGCGCTGTTCGACACCCCCGTCGTGTTCCTGCCCCAGTCGGCGATCCTCGGCACGGGCATCGTGACGAAGCGTCCGGCGGTCGTGAAGGTCGACGGCCAGGAAGCGATCGCGATCCGTTCGTTCGTGTACCTCGCGCTGTCGTACGACCACCGGATCATCGACGGTGCGGACGCCTCGCGCTACCTCGTCGCGGTGAAGAACCGTCTGGAAGAGGGCAACTTCGCCCCCAACCTCGGGTACTGACACCCGGCGTGTGACGAACGGCCGACGGCCCCGGTTCCCCTGGTGGGAGCCGGGGCCGTTCCCGTGTGTCAGCGGTCACCCACCGCGAACAGGGCCGCAGCCGTCGCACCGACCGCCACGACGACGCCGACGACCGCACGACGGACCGGGAGCCGCCGGCCGGAGCCGAGGGGGATGCCGTGCTCGACGGCGTCACGGAGCCACTCCTTCGCCCTGTCGAGGACGTTCGCGCGGTTCAGGCCGTTCGCGCCGCGGGGTCGTTCCGGTTCGGCGAAGAGGAGGTCCGCGGGTGCTGGTTCCCAGCGGAACGGTCGAGGTGCCGCCGCGGTACGGACGGCCTCGAGTGCTGCACGAGCGGCACGTCCGTCGCCGTCGAGGGCCTGCTCGAGTGCTGCGGTGACACCCACCCGGGCGGGGTCGCGGGGGTCGACGCGGTCCCACACCGTCCGCGCCGCGAACACGATCGCCCGCGAGGGGTCCCGCCCGGGCTGACCCGTCCGAGAGCGGGCATCGGGCCGCCTGCCACGCTCGGCAGTGCCCCGCGCCGTGGTGCTGCCTCGCTCCGCTGCAGGCGCCGTGCGTCGCTCCGCTCCGGGCGGGTGGTCGCAGAGCACGACGGCGCCGGCGTCGTCGACCACCACGTCGTCGACGGCCGCTGCACCGATGCGGACCGCGCCGGCGTGGAGCGCCACGAGGAGTTCGAGGAGCGGCAGCGTCAGGGTGACCGCGACGCCCGTGGTCGGGGCACCGAGCCGGTCGAGTGCTGCGGTCAGGACGGTCCCGCTCGGGGGCGTCACCTCGACCACCAGCGCCCCGGTCCTCGTCCGTCCGACCGCGCCGACGGGCACGAGGTGCCGGTGTCCGGTCGTGCTGCGGTCAGCCAACCACGCGAGCAGGTCGGCCTCGTCCCCGGTGGCGAGCCAGCGGACGGTGTCGGTGACCGGTGTCTGCATGGTGACCAGCGTGGCGGAGGTGATCCGGGCCTCCCGGTTGTCTGCACGGCCCTGTGGACAACCGGTGTTCGCGCACAGCCGGACACCTGGCGGTCTCCACAGGTCGGCGCAGGCCGTATCCTGTTGCCATGGCACGCAGCACTTCCACGGACACGAAGGCGAAGGAGCCGGGGCGTCTCAAGCAGATGTTCCAGGTCTTCCAGATGACCCGACGGGCAGACCCGTCGTCGGTGTGGTGGTTCGCTCTCGCGTTCGTCGTGCCCGTCGTCCTCGGCGTGCTGCTCGCACTGCTGCTCCCCGGGCAGAACTGGCTCGGGATGATCCTGTGGATCGTCGTGGGCGTGCTGGTCGGCGTGCTCCTGTTCCTCATCGTGCTGGGCCGGCTCGCCGAGCGTGCCGCGTACTCGCAGATCGAGGGCCAGCCCGGCGCCGTCGGTGCCGTGCTCTCGAACTCCCTGCGTCGGCAGTGGCGCTCGAGCGAGATGCCCGTCGCGGTGCACGGTCGCTCGCAGGCTGCCGTCTACCGTGCCGTCGGTCGTCCCGGCGTCGTGCTCATCACTGAGGGGCAGCGCGGCAACCTCAAGCGGCAGATCGACGAGGAGCGCCGCAAGGTCCAGCGCATCGTCCCGAACGTCGCGGTCCACGTGGTCAGCGTTGGTGACGGCGACGACACGCTGACGCTGCACAAGCTCCCCCGCGCGATGAACAAGTTCAAGAAGACGCTCAACCGCAACGAGGTCCTCGCGGTCGCGAACCGTCTCGACTCCCTCACGCAGAGCCCCGCCGCGGCGATCCCGAAGGGCATGGACCCGATGCGGGCGCGTGCCGGCCGTCCGCGCTGATCCCCGAGTACTGAACGCCGAACGCCCCCGACCGTGCCAGGTCGGGGGCGTTCCGCGTGTGCGGCGCGGGTGCGTGCGCGGGCGCGTGGGCGGGCGTGCGCTGTGCGGTCGTGGGCGTGCGCTGTGCGGCCAGTGTGCGAGGTTCCGCGCACCGTGCGACCCCGCGGGCCTCGCACCATGTGCGGCCCCTCGCACCGTGCGACCCCAGCGAGGCGCGCCCGCGCACCGTGCGACCCTGGAGCCGGCACGCGCGAGCCCGCACCCAGCTCACCGCACCGTGCGAGGTTCCGTGCACCGTGCGACCCCGCGAGCCTCGCACCATGTGCGGCCCCTCGCACCGTGCGACCCCAGCGAGGCGCGCCCGCGCACCGTGCGACCCTGGAGCCGGCACGTGCGAGCCCGCACCCAGCTCACCGCACCGTGCGAGGTTCCGTGCACCGTGCCACCCCACGAGCCTCGCACCATGTGCCAAACCTCGCACCGTGCGGCCCCAGCGAGGCGCGCCCTCGCACCGTGCGACCCCAGCGCCGCGCGCCCTCGCACCGTGCGACCCGAGCACCGTGCGACCCGAACAGCACAGACCCGAGCGCCGTGCAGACCCGAGCGCCGTACGGCTCCCCGCACCGCGCCCGCCCCGCGTCAGCGCCGAACGAGCACCGTCCCCGCGATCCGGTCGTGCGCACCCCGGCTGTCCCGGTCGATGATGAGCGCCGGCACCACGAGGCAGAGCAGGACGGTCCGGACGACCGGCCGCCACACCCCCACGTAGCCCCCACGCATCGGCACGACCCGCAGCCCGACGCAGATGTGCCCGAACGAGCCGGACAGCAGGCAGATGAAGAGGATCTGGAGCGCGGCGAAGATCGCGAGCTGCACCCACGAGTGCGCGATGTCCCCCGACCCGTTCACCGGCGACCAGACACCGGTGACGTACGCGACGAGGTCGGCCAGCGCCCCGTCGATCAGGAGTGCGACGACCCGGCGACCGATCCGACCGACACTGCGCGGTCCGGTCTCGGGCAGCCCGAGGTCCTTGCCCGGCCACCCGTCCGGGTGCTCGGAGGGCGCGGACGGGCTGGAGGTGCTGCGGGCCATGCCTCCAGCGTAGGCGACGGGCCGCGTGTAACACGCCGGAAACAACCCAGTCACGTCCGGGAAACCCCGTGTCAATAGCCTCGTCGGAGGTGCCTTGATCGGTGCCTCCGACATCACCCAACCCATTGGAGATCGGCCCACATGTTCAGCGATTCCTCCGAGGTCCTGGCCTTCATCAAGGACACCGACGTCAAGTTCCTCGACATCCGATTCACGGACCTGCCGGGTGTGCAGCAGCACTTCAACATCCCCGCATCGACCGTCGACGAGGACTTCTTCTCGGTCGGCCAGCTCTTCGACGGCTCGTCGATCCGTGGCTTCGCGTCGATCCACGAGTCCGACATGCAGCTGATCCCCGATGTGACCACGGCGTACGTCGACCAGTTCCGCGCCGAGCGCACGCTCATCATGATCTTCGACATCTACAACCCGCGGAACGGTGAGATCTACGGCCGCGACCCGCGTCAGGTGGCGAAGAAGGCCGAGAAGTACCTCGCGTCGACGGGCATCGCGGACACCGCGTTCTTCGCCCCCGAGGCCGAGTTCTACATCTTCGACGACGTCCGCTACTCCGTGACCCAGAACGAGTCGTTCTACGCGGTCGACTCGGAAGAGGGCGCCTGGAACACCGGTCGTGACGAAGAGGGCGGCAACCTCGCCAACAAGACCCCGTACAAGGGCGGCTACTTCCCCGTGTCGCCGGTCGACAAGACCGCCGACCTGCGTGACGACATCACCCTCAAGCTGATCGACGCGGGCTTCGAGCTCGAGCGCTCGCACCACGAGGTGGGCACCGGCGGCCAGCAGGAGATCAACTACAAGTTCGACACGATGGTCCACGCCGCGGACGACATCCTGAAGTTCAAGTACATCGTCAAGAACACGGCCGACCAGTGGGGCAAGGTCGCCACGTTCATGCCGAAGCCGCTCTTCGGCGACAACGGTTCGGGCATGCACACCCACCAGTCGCTCTGGTCGGACGGCAAGCCGCTGTTCTACGACGAGAACGGCTACGGCGGTCTGTCGGACCTCGCCCGTTGGTACATCGGCGGCCTGCTGAAGCACGCTCCGGCGCTGCTCGCCTTCACCAACCCGTCGATCAACTCGTACCACCGCCTGGTCAAGGGCTTCGAGGCGCCGGTCAACCTGGTCTACTCGGCCGGTAACCGTTCGGCTGCGATCCGCATCCCGATCACGGGCACGAACCCGAAGGCCAAGCGCATCGAGTTCCGCGCGCCGGACGCCTCGGGCAACCCGTACCTCGCCTTCGCCGCGCAGCTGATGGCGGGCCTCGACGGCATCCAGAACCGCATCGAGCCGCACGAGCCGGTCGACAAGGACCTCTACGAGCTCCCGCCCGAGGAAGCCAGGGGCATCCCGCAGGTCCCCGGCTCCCTCGACGAGGCGCTCGACGCACTCGAGGCCGACCACGAGTTCCTGGTCAAGGGCAACGTCTTCACCGAGGACCTGATCCAGACCTGGATCGACTACAAGCGCGAGAACGAGATCCTCCCGCTGGCCCAGCGCCCGCACCCGTTCGAGTACGAGCTGTACTTCGGCGTCTGAGTTCGCCTGAACCACGAAGGGCCCCGCACCGTCAGGTGCGGGGCCCTTCGCCGTGCCGGCCACGTTTCGGGGTGGACGACACTTCACGGGCTGCGCCACCCGTGAGGTGTCGCTCAGCGCGAGAAGACGCGGCCACCGGGAGGGCGGGGCGCGGAGGCGACGGCCTGGAGGCCCGGTGCCGGTCCGGCGGGCCTGCACCGGGCCTCCAGGCGGTCGCGCTCCACCACCGGGCGCACGCCGACAGGGCCGGTCGCGCTCCACCACCGGGCGAACGCCGACAGCGCCGGTCGCGCTCCACCACCCGGCGCACGCCGACAGGGCCGGTCGCGCTCGACCACCGGGCGCACGCCGACGAGACCGGTCGCGCTCGACCACCGGGCGCACGCCGACGGGGGGGCGGTACCGCCGGGCACCCCCGGGCACGCGAACGGGGCCCGTGCCGCCCGGCACGGACCCCGACTCGCGTACGGCGACTAGCGGCTCGTGGCCAACGCGTCGTTCGTCCCCGCAGCGACGCTCACGGGTGCACCCGTGACCGGCGTGGGCCGACCCAGGGAACGGACGGTCCACCCCGCTTTCACCCAGTCGTGGACCGGGAGGCAGTTGCGCGCGTCGATCACGACGCGGCGTCCGACGAGGTCACCGAGGGCGACCGGGTCGGCTGTGATGATGTCGTCCCACTCGGTGAGCACGAGGACGACGTCGGCGCCCTCGATCGCGTCCGTCATCGACGCGGCGTAGCTCAGCGTCGGGAACGAGCGCTTCGCCGGCTCCATCGCCTCGGGGTCCCAGAGCGTGACCTGGGCACCGCGGAGGTGCAGCGCGGCGGCGACGTTGAGCGCCGGGGAGTCCCGGACGTCGTCGGTGAGGGGCTTGAACGCGGCGCCGATGACGGCCACGCGACGGTTGAGCACCGATCCCCCGGCCGAGTCGATCGCCATGTCGATGACCCGCTGGCGCTGGCCCATGTTGATCTCGTCGACCTGCTGCATGAGGCCGACGACCTGGCCCGCGCCGATCTCGTTCGCGCGGTACATGAGCGCGCGGATGTCCTTCGGCAGGCAGCCGCCGCCGAAGCCGAGGCCGGCGTTCAGGAACTTGCGGCCGATGCGGGCGTCGTGGCCGAGGGCGTCGGCGAGGGTCGACACGTCGGCGCCGGTGATCGCGCACATCTCGGAGATCGCGTTGATGAACGAGATCTTCGTGGCGAGGAACGCGTTCGCACTGACCTTGACGAGCTCGGCGGTGGCGAGGTCGGTGGTGATGACCGGGGTGCCCTCGCTGATGGGGGCGGCGTAGACCTCGCGGATCACGGCGTCGGCGGCATCGGAGGCCCCGCCCCAGACCAGGCGGTCCGGGTGCAGGGTGTCCTCGACGGCCTTGCCCTCGCGGAGGAACTCGGGGTTCCAGATGAGCTCGGCGTCGATCCCCGACGGCGTGAACTCGCGGACGATGCCGCGGAGCCGTGCCGCGGTGCCGACCGGGACCGTCGACTTGCCGACGATGAGGCCCGGGTGGGTGAGGTTCTCGGCGACACCACGGGTGGCGCTCTCGACGTAGGCGAGGTTCGCGGCGTGCGACCCGGCCTTCTGCGGGGTGCCGACGCAGACGAAGTGGACGTCCGCGGCGGCGACGGCCGAGGCGATGTCCGAGGTGAACCGGAGCTTGCCGCTGGCGACGTGCTTCGTGATGAGCTCGGGCAGGCCGGGCTCGAAGAACGGGACCTCGCCGGCGGACAGGGCGGCGAGCTTCGACGGGTCGATGTCGACGCCGATGGTCTCGAAGCCCATCTCGGCCATGGCAGCCGCGTGGGTGGCACCGAGGTAGCCGGTGCCGATGACGCTGATGACGGGAGCGGGACGCGTGTCGGCCGATGCGGTCGACTTCTTGGACTCGGTCATTGCTTGACCTCCTGCAGGTCGTAGTCGATGTCGTTGCGCTTGATGCCCTCGGCGAAGGCCGCCAGGGAGTCCGCACGTGAGTTGAGTCGCCAGTCGTTCGTCGTGCGGGTGCCGTCGACGATCGTGGTCGCGGTCTCGCTGAAGTACGCGAAGCCGATGATGTCCGCGTTGGCGGGGTCCGCCAGTGCGTCGAAGAGCGAGTTGATCCACTGCGTCTTCTGCGGGTTCGAGACACTGCCCCCGGTCTCGGTCGCGCCGATCTCGTTGAGCACGATGCCCTTGCCTGGTGCGATCTGCCGGATCTGCGCGAGCGTCGCACCGAAGGTGTTGTCGAAGGTCGGCTGCTCGGTGGCGTCACGGTAGTAGCCGCTCATGCCCACCCAGTCGACGTACTCGGCGCCCGGGTAGTAGTTCTGCATGTAGTCGAGCGTCTGGTACTTCGTGTTGCCGAGCTTGTCGATGCGCGACGGCGACCAGTCCCAGATGGCGTACTGGTTGGCGCCGTTGGCCTGGAAGACGTTCCAGACGTGCTGCCACATCTCCTTGTACGAGCCGGCGGCGTTCTGCTGCTTCGCCGATTCGGACCAGTTGTACCACTGGCCGTTCATCTCGTGGTCGAAGCGGATGACGAGCGGTTGCCCGTTGGCCGCGAGGGCCTTGGCGTACTGCGTGAGGTAGGCGTCGAACTTGCCGGAGATGACGTCCGCGTTCGTGTAGCCCTCGACGTACGGCTCGTCGTTGCCCGTCTTGGCGGGCACCGACTCCCACGTCATCATCGGCAGGCGGCCGTTCGCCCAGGAGCGCTGGACCGCGTTCTGGTTGAAGTCCTGGTCGAAGCCCTGGAAGAAGCCGACCATGTTCGTGGCCTTGCCGACCTCTTGCGAGACCTGGTCGTACTCGGACCAGTTGAACGGGGACTGCGCCGTGTACAGGCCGTACCAGCGGGACTGCTGGCCGAGGATGTCCGCCTTGGTCGGGACCGCCACGGGCGTCGTGCCCGGGTCGGTCGACGGGCCGGGGTTCGGGTTGGTGACGCCACCGCCGTTGCCCGAGCCGTTGCCGCCGGAGCCGGAACCCGAGCCGCCCGAACCGGAGCCGCCGGAGCCCGAGGCCCCGGAGCCGCCCGAGCCGGAACCCGACCCGTCACCGGAAGCCGATCCCGATCCCGAACCGGAGCCCGAGGAACCGGCCCCGCCGGAACCGGAGCCCGACGCGTTCACGGAGGACGAGCCTCCCGAGCCCGTCGCCGAACCGAGCTGGGACTGGAGCGACGCGATCTGCGCCTTGAGCTGCGTGATCTGGTCGCCACGCGACCCGGCCTGGGCGGTGCGCGAGTCGAGCTTGCCCTCGAGTGCCCAGATGCGGTCCTGGGCGGCGTCGAGCTGCTTCTGCAACTCGGCGGCGGAGACCTTCTTGGCCTTGGGGGCGGTGACGCCGAGCGCCTGGTGGACGGCGGTCGAGACGGGGCCGGCGGGCGAGACCCAGACGGACCAGGTGATGAGTCCGAGGACCACGACGATCGCGGTGGTGCCGATGGCCGTCAAGCGAGCGTGCTTGCTCGACTGCGCCCACCAGGCACTCGAGGAGCGGATGAGGTCAGACAATGAGGAAAGCCTCCAGGACGAAGATCGCGATGCCGATGCAGTACGGGATCGCGGCGTACGGGTTGTACCGGCGGACGCGGGCGGGCGCCGTCGCCGTGCGGGCTGCTGCTGCGCGCGGCGCGGCGGCCGCTGCTGCGGCCTCACGTCGGGTCGCGAGCACCGTCGCGGTGGAGTTGGTCGTCGCGTCGGCCCCGAAGAGCTCGTCGAACGCACGGTCCGCGGCGCCCTGGCCGCCGGCGCCGAGCGGGACGCCGCCGCTGAGCGGGACGCCGCCGTCGACGGCGCGGGCGCGGTCCGCCGCGTCGATCGGGCTGACCGGGGTCTGCGCCCCGAAGGTCAGCGGCTGCGCGGCGTCCGACGGGTCCTCCTGCATCGGACCACCGGCGTAGGCACCGGCGCGGGTCCCCCAGCCGGACGCGTGCGCCAGGCGGAAGAAGCCGATGAGCCGGATCGGCATGAGGAAGAACGTCGACACGATGATGAACATCGGCAGGCGGAAGAAGTCGCTCGGCTTCTCGGCCAGGTGCCGCATCTGCCGGATCGCCATGCTCAGCACGGACGAGACGACCATCAGCGCAGCCACGTAGACGAAGCCGGTGGAGAAGCCGTACTGGGACAGGATGCCCTGGTAGAGGTTCTCGCCCTGGCCGGTGAGCGCGCGGTAGATCCAGCCGGCGATCACGCCGAAGAGCATGAACGGCAGGATGATGTCGGTGATGAAGAACGCCGCCAGGATCGGGGCGTGGCCGAGCATCCACGGCAGCATGCGCAGCGTGTTGTACTGCGAGCCGCGGGCCCAGCGGAGCTGCTGCTTGAACAGCTTCTTCACCTGCAGCGGAGCGTCCGTGTAGACCAGCGAGGTGTACTGGTAGACGGTCCGGTACCCCTCCTTCAGCGTGAGGTTCGTGAGCGTCCGGTCGTCGGAGACCTCGAGGAACACACCCATGAACTTCTCGTGCATGAACTTGTCCATGACCCGCATGAGGATGTTCCGCCGGAAGGCGATGGTGCGCCCGGGCAGGCAGCCGATCTGCCCGAGGACACTCTGCGCGGGCATCGAGTACAGCGCTCGCGAGTTCTCGAGCCAGTCGGCCCAGCGGGTGATCCAGCTGCGCTCCGGCTCGAGGATGCGCTGACGGGTCGTGACGCCGCCGACGGACTCGTCGGCGAACGGCTTGAGGAGTTCCTCGAGCGCGCCCGGGGTCCAGACGGTGTCCGAGTCGACGAGCACCGTGATGTCTCCGTTGGACATCTCGGTGCCGACCTTGACGGCGTTGCGCTTGCCCGGGATGGGCGTGTGGGTCCAGCGGACGAGTGGGGCGAACTCGTCGCAGACCGCTTCGAGCGCTTCGTTGCGGGCGCCGTTGATGACGACGATGATCTCGCCGGGTCGCTGCTCGACCATGCGACCGATGACGTCGCGGAACAGGTCGAGCGGTTCGTCCACGACGGGGACGACGACGCTGGTGGTACCGACGAAGGTGCCGGTGAACGGGCGGTAACGGGCGGAGATGACGACCTTGAGCAACCAGAGCAACCAGATCACCGCGGAGTACACGGCGAACAGGTAGAACTCGGGGTGCCCTTCGACCATCTGCCTGATCTGCAGAATGAAGGTGAACACTGATCCCTGCTTCAACGTTCGAGGTGGAGATTCCGCGTCGTTGGGGAATCAGGGCCGGTTCGGGTGGGTCCATTGATGCAGAAACCTGAACCCCACCGCAACGCGGCCCCCGTCCGGGGGCATTTCGGGCACGTTACGGGGTACACCACGGTCCCCCTCTCGACCGGACGCACTGGTCCCCCCTCGTGCTGACAGCACTCCTGCGGACCACGTCGGGCACCGTGCCGCCGGCCGTACGCGACGAGTGCGGCCTGGAGGCGCGGCCCGGCTCACGCCGAAAGCCCCGATCAGGGGGTGGTTGCGATCTCGGTCACCACTCCGGCCCGGCACGCCGGTCCGGCCTCCACAGCCCGGCGATCACAGCTCGGTAACGATGGTTGCCCCGCGCAACTTCGGGGTACGCGTCGGTCCGCATCGGGGGACGCCGCGCGACACCGAGAATTAACCTCCGACGACATGTCACCTTCGCCGTCGCGGACGCCACCCGGGCGTGTCGTGGCGTGTCAGTCGCCGTAGAACTCGCGTTCGAAGACCTGCCGAGCACGGCGCGTGACGCCGAGGTAGTCGTCCTCCAGCGCGCTCGCGGAGCCCGGCGGGTACTCCATCAGCCGGGCGATGCCCTCGAGCTGGATGCGGTCGACGGGCAGCACGTCGGTGGTCTTGCCGGACCAGAGCACCAGGGCGCTCCGGGTCCGCGACGCGAACCGCCACGCCGCCCCGAGCCGCTCGCCGTCGTCGGCGCCGACGAGCCCCGCGGCGACCGCGGCGTCGAGGGCCTCGAGCGTGGAGGTGGTCCGGAGCCCCGGCACCTCGAGCGCGTGCTGGAGCTGGAGCAGCTGGACGAACCACTCGACGTCGCTCAGGGAGCCCCGACCGAGCTTGAGGTGCCGTGCCGGGTCCGCGCCGCGCGGCAGCCGTTCGGACTCGACGCGCGCCTTGATGCGTCGGACCTCGCGCACGGCGTTCTCGTCGATGCGCTCCGGGTACCGGGTGCGGTCGGCGAGGTGCTCGAAGTCGCGGAGCAGCTGCTCGTCACCGACGGCGCCGCGGGCTCGGAGGAGCGCCTGGGCCTCCCACGTCAGGGACCAGCGGGCGTAGTAGGCGCCGTAGGACTCGAGTGTGCGGGCGACCGGGCCGTTCTTGCCCTCGGGGCGCAGGTCGATGTCGAGGTCGAAGGGGTGGATCGCATCCTCGGTGATCCGGTTCAGTTCGCGGACGATCGTCTGCGCCGTCCGCGACGCGACCTCCGGTTCCATCTCCGGCGCCCGGTAGACGTAGAGGACGTCGGCGTCCGACCCGAAGCCGAGCTCGCGACCGCCGTAGCGGCCCATCGCGATGATCCCGAACGCGAACTCCGGCGGGGTGTCCCGGCGGGCGAGCGACAGCGCGCCGGCGAGGGTGGCCTCCGTCACGTCGCTGAGCGCGGGGCCGAGCGCGTCGACGTCGAGCTGGCCGAGGACGGCGGCCATGCCGAGCCGCAGGGTCTCGCGACGCCGGGCCGAGCGGAGGAGTGCGGCGGCACCCGCGGCGTCGTTGCCGTGCCGTGCCGTCGTCGCGGTCATCTCGGCGAGGAGCGACTCGATCGGCCGGGGACGCAGCAGGGTGTCGGGTTCGTCGAGCCAGGCGACGGCCTCGGGGAACCGTTCGAGCAGCCCGGCGAGGAACGCCGACTCGGACAGCACGGTCGTGAGCGAGTGTGCTGCGCCCGACGAGTCCCGGAGCATCCGGAGGAACCAGCTCGACTCCCCCAACGTGTCGCTGAGCCGACGGAACGCGAGCAGCGCCCGGTCGGGTGCCGGTCCCTCGGCCATCCAGCGGAGGAGCACCGGCAGGAGGTTCCGCTGGATCGCAGCGCGGCGGCTCGTGCCCTGCGTCAACGCGCGGATGTGGCTGAGGGCGCCTGCCGGGTCGGCGAAACCGATCGCGCCGAGACGGTCGACGACCTGGTCGTTCGTCAGGACGATCTCGCCGTCCGCCGCGGCCACCGCGGAGAGCAGCGGTCGGTAGAACAGCCGCTCGTGCAGCCCGCGGACCTCGAGCTTCACGGCGCGCCAGCGGGTCTCGAGGGCGGACGCACTCGTCGCGACACCACTGGACCGGGCGAGGACGCGCAGTTCGTCCTCGTCGGTGGGCATCAGGTGCGTGCGGTGCAGCCGACGGAGCTGGATGCGGTGCTCCAGGACCCGCAGCAGGGCGTAGTCGGGGCCGAACCGTGCGGCCTCGGCGCGGCCGACGTACCCGGCGTCGGTGAGCGCGTCCATCGCCTCGAGGGTGGACCGGACGCGGACACTCTCGTCGTCGCGGCCGTGCACGAGCTGCAGGAGCTGCACGGTGAACTCGACGTCGCGCAGCCCGCCGGGGCCGAGCTTGAGCTGCCGGTCGACCTCGGCGTCCGGGATGTGCTCGGTGACCCGCTCCCGCATCCGCTGCACGGACTCGACGAACCCCGGACGAGCTGACGAGCTCCAGACGAACGGGGCCACGGCGTCGGCGTAGCGGGCACCGAGGTCGACCGACCCTGCGATCGGACGGGCCTTCAGGAGCGCCTGGAACTCCCACGACTTCGCCCAGCGCTCGTAGTACGCGACGTGCGAGTCGAGCGTGCGGACGAGGGCGCCGTCCTTGCCCTCCGGGCGCAGGTTGGCGTCGACCTCCCACAGCGCCGGTTCCGCCGCGAGGTCGGTGATGGCGTGCGTCGCGGCGATCGCGATCCGGGTCGAGATGAGCACCGCGCGGTCGGTGGAGACCTCGTCGGTGGACTCGGTGACGAAGATGACGTCGACATCGCTGACGTAGTTGAGTTCGCGGGCGCCGGCCTTGCCCATCGCGATCACCGCGAGGGGCGTGGCAGCGACGTCGGCAGCCGGGAACGGGACCTCACGCCGGGCGACGTCCACCGCCGCGTCGAGCGCAGCACCCGCCAGGTCGGCGAGGCCCGCCGCGACCGCGGGGAACGCCTCGGTCGGCGACCGGTGCAGCACGTCGAACAGTGCGATCTGCGCGAGGTGCCGCCGGTACCGGATGCGCAGCCGCATCCGGGCTTCCTCACCCGTCGCGCCGTCGATCGCCTCGGTCAGCGACGCCGTGTACTCCTGCTGCGACCAGGGTTCGTGGACCGCCTCGAGCAGCAGCGCGAGTTCCGCCGGACGACGGTGCAGGAACTCCCCCAGGCCGACCGAGGCTCCGAGCAACCGCACGAGGCGTTCGGTGGCGGCTTCGTCCGCCAGGACGGGCCGGAGCTCGTCCGGAGCGCGCTCGAGCAGCCGTTCCAGCAGCCGCAGCGCACCGTCGGGATCGGCGGTGGCGCCCCAGAGCGCAGGCGTCTCGGTGACCGGCAGCGGCAGGTCGGAGCCGAACCGCGCCTCCAGGTCGGCGACCCGTTCCAGGCTCTCCGACAGCTCGGCGAAGCCCAGGCGGGCCAACTCGGAACGTGACGTCGTCGTCCGACCGGTCATGTGGTGCGTGCTCCCGAGGGGTCAGGCTGCCGCGTTCAGAGGGCGCCGAGGTTGGTGTCGAGCTCGAACGGCGTGACCTGGTCGCGGTACCGCTTCCACTCCTGGCGCTTGTTGAGGAGCACGAAGTTGAACACGTGCTCGCCGAGGGTCTCGGCCACGAGCTCCGAGTTCTCCATCAGGCTCAGCGCGTGGTCGAGGCTCGACGGCAGCTGGCTGTAGCCGAGTGCCTTGCGCTCCGAGTCCGTCAGGCTCCACACGTCGTGCTCGGCCTCGGCCGGGAGCTCGTACTCTTCCTCGATGCCCTTGAGGCCGGCGGCGAGGAGCAGCGAGTACGCGAGGTACGGGTTCGCTGCCGAGTCGATGCCGCGGTACTCGATGCGCGACGACTGGCCCTTGTTCGGCTTGTACAGCGGGACCCGGACGAGCGCCGAGCGGTTGTTGTGCCCCCACGTGACGAACGACGGGGCCTCGTCACCGCCCCAGAGGCGCTTGTAGGAGTTGACGAACTGGTTCGTCACCGCGGTGATCTCCGGCGCGTGCTTCAGCACACCGGCGATGAAGTGCTTGGCGGTCTGCGAGAGCTGGTACTCGCCGCCGGCCTCGTAGAACGCGTTCTGGTCGCCCTCGAAGAGCGAGACGTGCGTGTGCATGCCCGAACCCGGCTGACCGGAGATCGGCTTCGGCATGAACGTCGCGTAGACGCCCTGCTCGATCGCCACTTCCTTCACGACGGTGCGGAAGGTCATGATGTTGTCCGCCATCGTCAGCGCGTCGGCGTAGCGGAGGTCGATCTCGTTCTGGCCGGGGCCCGCCTCGTGGTGGCTGAACTCGACCGAGATGCCGAGGTCCTCCAGCATCCGGACCGAACGGCGACGGAAGTCGTGGGCACTGCCACCGGGGACGTTGTCGAAGTAGCCGGCCTGGTCGACGGGCTGGGGCCCACCGTCCTTCCACTCCCGGCTCTTCAGCAGGTAGAACTCGATCTCGGGGTGCGTGTAGAACGTGAACCCGCGCTCGCTCGCCCGGGCCAGCGTGCGCTTCAGCACGTTGCGGGGATCGGCGACGGCGGGCTGCCCGTCCGGCGTCGTGATGTCGCAGAACATCCGCGCGGTCGGGTCGATCTCGCCGCGCCACGGCAGGATCTGGAACGTGGAGGGGTCCGGGTGCGCGAGCACGTCGGCCTCGTACGAGCGGGACAGCCCCTCGATCGCGGAGCCGTCGAACCCGATGCCCTCGGCGAATGCACCCTCGACCTCGGCCGGGGCGATCGCCACCGACTTCAGCGTCCCGATGACGTCCGTGAACCAGAGTCGGATGAACTTGATGCCGCGCTCCTCGATGGTGCGGAGCACGAAGTCCGTCTGCTTGTCCATGCACGACCTTTCCGTGTATCGGGTGGCCGCGGGCGGGCCTCGTCCCAGGCTAGTGGTCCCGCGGCGTGCGCGGGGCCGTGCGACGCGCCTTGATGGGAACGAACCTTGGCCGGAAGAAGCCTGGCGTCGTGTAATATTGTGGATTAGAATACACGGATGCCGAATCAATCGTCCCGAGTCGCCGCGATCGACATCGCCCGCGGCCTGTCCGTGGTGTGCGTCGTCATCGGGCACGTCGCGATGGGGCTCTTCGACTCAGGAGCGCTCCCCCGTGACGGCGCCCTCGGTGTCGCCTACGACGTGACCCACGTCTTCCGGGTGCCCGCGATCGCCTTCGTCGCTGGGCTCTTCATCCCCCGAGCGCTCGCCCGCCACGGCGGACCGCGCTACCTGGCTGACCGCGCGCTCCTGCTGGGGTGGTTGTACCTCGTCTGGACCGCGGTGCAGACCGTGGTCGAGGTCGCGACCAACCCGATCCGGAACACCCCGCGGCCCGTCGACCTGTCGCTCCTGATGGTGTGGACGCCCGCTGCGCAGCTCTACTTCCTGCCAGCGCTGTGGCTGTCGACTGCCGTCACTGTCCTGCTCCTCGGACGTCGGCAGGGCGTCGCGAAGCTCGCTGGCCTCGGCGTCGCCACGGCGATCTCCCTCGCCGCGTGGGGGTGGCGACCACCCATCGTCGGCATCGATTCGCTCGGGCTCGTGGTCTTCGTCGCACTCGGCGCGGCCGTCGGACTCCCGCGCATGTCGACCGCGGCCCACGGGCACCCGGCGTGGTGGGTCGCCGTCACGTTCGCCGCCGGCGGCCTGTTCGCCTCCGCGTGGTCCAGCGGTGCGCGCGGTCCACTCGACCCGTCGACGCTCGACCTGCTGGGGCGCACCGCAGGGATGGCCGCGGTGCTCTGCGGGATCGTCGTGACGATCGGCATCGCGGTCCTGGTGGCTTCGCTTCCGGTGCTCGGCGCGTCGCTCGAACGCATCGGGAGGCTGACACTGCCGGTGTTCCTCGCGCACATCGTGTTCGCGGCCGGTGCCCGGATCGTGCTGCAGGTGATCGACGTGCCGCCCGGCATCGTCCTGGTGGTCGCATCGGTGGTCGGGGTCGCCGGGCCCGTCGTCCTGGCCCGGGTCGCCCCGCTGACCCGACTCGGCTGGCTGTTCGATCGCCCCCGCTCCGGCCGGACCACCGTCACGACCACAGCCCAGCGGCCACTGACCGCCGACCGTTGACCGTTGACCGTTGACCGTTGACGCGGCCGCTGCCCGAGTTGTGCGCTACGTCGGCGTCGGCGTCGGCGTCGTCGTCGTCGTCGTCGTCGGCGTCGTCTCGTCAGTCGGACTCGGCGTCCCACTTCTCGTTGTTCGCCGCGATGCGGTCGAGCGCGTGCTGCGCTTCCTCGCGGGTCTCGAACGGGCCGATGCGGTCACGCTGCTGGGACTGCGGCCCCTGCTCGACCTGGCCGGTCTTGTCGTTGAACCACCACTGGGACTCGATGCGCTCGTCACTCATGCCGCTCAACGTACCCGTGTGTCGCGGCTAGAGTGGTGGACATGCCCCGGGACGAACACGGACACCTGACCGCCGGCCGGATCTCACCGCAGCGGCCCGTCCCGGAGGACATCGAGCGCCCGGAGTACGTCGGGAAGGTCGAGCCCCACGAGCACGGCCTCGGTGACACCTACACGCCGGACGAAGTCGAGCGGATCCGGACCGCCGGACGCATCGCCTCGCAGGCCATCGACGCCGTCGGGGCAGCGATCCGCCCGGGCGTGACCACGGACGAGCTCGACCGGATCGGACACGAGTTCGTCGTCGCGCACGGTGCGTACCCGTCGACGCTCGGCTACCGCGGCTACCCGAAGTCGCTCTGCTCCAGCCTGAACGAGGTCATCTGCCACGGGATCCCCGACGACACCGTCCTGCAGGAGGGCGACCTCGTCAACATCGACATCACCGCCTACAAGGACGGGATGCACGGCGACACGAACCGCACCTTCATCGTCGGCCAGGGGGCTCCCGAGGTCGAGGACCTGGTGTCCCGCACCGAGGAAGCGCTGCGCCGCGGCATCCGCGCCGTCGCCCCCGGCCGCCAGGTGAACGTCATCGGCCGCGCGATCGAGGCCTACGCCAAGCGCTTCGGCTACGGCGTCGTCCGCGACTACACCGGACACGGCGTCGGTCGGGCGTTCCACTCCGGCCTGATCATCCCCCACTACGACGCGCCGCAGTACGACACCGTCATCGAGGAGGGCATGGTGTTCACCATCGAGCCCATGCTCACCCTCGGCGGCATCGAGGCCGACATCTGGTCAGACGACTGGACGGTCTCGACGCGCGACAAGACCTGGACCGCCCAGTTCGAGCACACCCTCGTCGTCACCGAGCGTGGCGCCGAGCTCCTCACCGTCTCCTGACCCGTCTCCTGACCCGTTCCCCGAAAGGCACACTCATGACCTCCCTCGCAGTCGGCGTCGACATCGGCGGTACGGGCATCAAGGGCGCGATCGTCGACGTCGCGACCGGTGAACTCACCACCGACCGGATCAAGAAGGCCACCCCGGAAGGCGGGAAGCCCCACGACATCACCGCCGTCGCCAAGGAGATCGTCGCCGAGCTCGCGCCGGCCGACGACGTCCCCGTCGGCGTGTGCTTCCCGGCGATCGTGCGGGACGGCAAGACGATGTCCGCCGCGAACGTGTCGAAGAAGTGGATCGGCTTCGAGGCCGAGGCGCTGTTCGAGAAGGAGCTCGGCCGCTCCATCCACTTCGTCAACGACGCCGACGCCGCCGGGTTCGCCGAGCAGCAGTTCGGGGCGGCGAAGGGCAAGGACGGCCTCGTCATCGTGACGACGCTCGGCACCGGGATCGGCAGCGCGCTCATCAACGACGGCGTGCTCATCGTCAACTCCGAGCTCGGGCACCTGGAGATCGACGGGCACGACGCCGAGTCGCGGGCCTCGTTCGCCGCCAAGGAGCGTGACGACCTGTCGTGGAAGCACTGGGCGAAGCGGCTGCAGACGTACTACTCGACCCTCGAGGCGTTGCTCTCCCCCGAGCTCTTCGTCGTCGGCGGTGGCGTGTCGAAGCAGTACGAGGAGTTCCTGCCCCTGCTCGACCTGCAGGCGGAGATCATCCCCGCGACCCTCCGCAACAACGCCGGCATCATCGGTGCCGCGACCCTCGCCGCGCGGTCGCGGACGGAATAGTCGACTAAACTGACCGGAGCGAATGGGTCGGTGAGACGGTCGCGTCACTCCCCCGGGAGTGCCGAGGAACGTCCGGGCTCCACAGAGCAGGGCGGTGGGTAACACCCACCCGGAGCAATCCGCGAGACAGTGCCACAGAGAACAGACCGCCGGCGGCGACGTCGGTAAGGGTGAAACGGTGGTGTAAGAGACCACCAGGGGTCCGGGTGACCGGATCCGCTCGGTAAACCTCGCCCGGAGCAAGGTCAGACAGAGGACGCTGAGGCTGCTCGCCGAGTCCTCGGGTAGACCGCTGGAGGCCGACGGCAACGTCGGTCCGAGAGAGATGGCCGTCACCGCCGCGCAAGCGGTGGGACAGAACCCGGCGTACGGCCGGCCCATTCGCCCCTTCTCCGCGCCGCGTTGTCCCGCGCGGTCGGCGCGCCCGGGCGGCGCGCCCGGTCGGCGCGCCCGGTCGGCGCGCGGTCACGACTCCCCGCTCAGCTTCGCCGAGTGGTCACCAACTGTCGGCCGGCACGGCCGCAGCCGACAGTTCGTGACCACTCGGCGCGACGCACCCGACGCGTTGCGACCAGCCCACGACGGACAGGAGGCGCGGTGCCAGCCCGGCACCGCGCCTCCGTCGACAGCGCGCGAGCGCCTACAGCCCCGACTCGGCCGTCCGCACCAGGATCGCGTCGCTGTCCGGGCAGAGCACGACGTCGTCAGGCGCCGCGCGACGCACGTCCTGCAGGTCGGAGTTGTTCAGCGCCACGCCCGACGCCGTCGACACCCCGCCCTGCAGCAGCGACGCACCGAAGCCGTACCGGGCGCGCTGCCGGTCGTACAGCGCGAGCAGCTCGGCCGGCACCTTCGCGGCGACGTCGGCACGGGCCTGCTCGGCGGATGCTCGGTCGGACGACAGACGGGCGATCTCGGCGTCACGGTCGGCGACCAGGCGGGAGCGGGAGGCCTCGACGTCGGCGAGCTGCGCCTCGATGTCGCCGACCCGGGCGCGGAGCCCGTCCAGGTTCTCCATGATCTCGAGCTCGGCGGTCTCGAGTCCCCCGATGCGACGCTGGAGCGAGTCGAGCTCGCTCTGCAGCCCGGCGGCGTCCTTCGAGTTCGAGACGTGCTGGAGCATCGTGGTGTCGCGCTCGACCCGCGCGTGGGCGGTCGCGGTGTCGGACTCGAGGCGGGCGAGCTCGCGCTCGGCGTCCTCGACGAGCCCCGTCGCGGCGACGAGTTCGCTGCGGAGCGCTGCGGCCTTCGTGCCGAGCTCGGTCAGCTGGTCACCCTTCTGCAGCGACGTGATGCGGTGCGCGATCCGGGTGACGTCGTTGTCGAGACGCTGGACGTCGAGGAGGATGACCTGGTCTTCGGGTGCTGCCTTCATGGTCAGACTCCTTCAGTGGGGGTGGTGGGTTCGGCGGCCGGCAGGACGGCGAAGTCCCACGGGTCGGTGCGGAGATCGCTGACGGTGACGGTGACACCGGCAGCCTGACGCAGTTGCGCGGCGGCGACGTCGAGCCAGAGCCACTCGGTGGCCCAGTGCGAGGTGTCGATGAGGGCGGGGCCACCGCCGAGCAGCGCCTGTTCGCGGAACTCGGACGCCGGGTGGTGGCGCAGGTCGCTCGTGACGTAGACGTCGGCGGCGAGCACGGCGGGGTGCCCGAGGAGCGAGTCACCCGCTCCCGCGCAGAGCGCCACGGTGCGGACGGGCTGGTCGAAGTCGCCGGAGACCCGGACCCCGGTGGCCGTCGGCGGCAGCAGGTCGACGAGCTTCCGCGCGAGTGCACCGAGTGTCGTGCGCTCGGCGAGCACCCCGACGCGGCCGATGCCCGTCGCGGGGTCGGCTCCGGGGTCGAGGGGGCGCTGCTCGGTCAGGCCGATGCGGTCGGCGAGCACGGCCGAGGTGCCGGTCGTCACGACGTCGGCGTTGGTGTGCGCGGCGACGAGCGCGCAGCCACCGCGGACCAGGGTCGCGAGCACGCTGCCCTTGTAGGTGGACTCGGCGATCGTCGTGACGCCCCGGAGCAACAGCGGGTGGTGCGTCAGGAGCAGGTCGGCCCCGGCCTCGACGGCTTCGCGGGCCGTGTCCGGCACGGCGTCGACGGCCAGGTGCACGTGTTCCACGACCGCGTCGGGGTCCCCGGAGACCAGCCCGACGGAGTCCCACGACTCGGCACCGGCGGCGGGCCACAGGTCTTCGATCACGGCCTGGAGTTCGCGGAGCGTCGGCATCCCGTCAGTCTACCGAGGCGACCGCCCCGGAACGGGCAGCCGGTCCGTGGGTGGTGATCCGGGCCTCCAGGCGGTCAGCGGCGACCGAGCGCACGCAGCAGGCCGGCGACGAGACGCGACCACCAGCCGGGCGCAGCCGGCTCGGCGAGGTGCGCGTGTGCGTGTGCGTGCGTCTGCGGTGCGGCCGGCGCGTCGACGACGGTCGTCTCGGCGACCGGCAGGGACACCTGCTCCGGCAGGACCACGGGGGTGCTCGCGGTCGTGCCCTGGTGCGCGGTGAGCGCGGCGGCGAACGCGGCACGGTCGATGACCGTGGGCCCGGTGGCGGGCTGGATGAGCGGGGTCGGTCGCGTGTTCGCGGACACCGGGGACACGGCTGGGAGGCCCAGCACCGGTCGCACGGGTTCGTCACGTTCCGGGACGACCAGCGCCACGGCCTCGGCCGGGGTCACGACGACGGTGGCGGCGGGTCCGGATGCGGCGGGTGCTGCTGTGCGCGCGGCGGCGGGTGCTGCGGGCGCTGCTGTGCGTGCTGCGGCGACGGTCGCGATCGGCGCGGTCGCTGCGCGCAGGTAGGCGTCACGGCGGGACGACACGCGGTCGCGGCGGTCGGCCTCGGCAGCGGCGTCGGCGAGCAGGTCGGCGAACACGGTGCGGGCGAAGGCGCGGGCGGCGACGACCTCGGGGTCGTCGGCGCCGGCGACGGTGGCCTCCCACGCGGCGAGGCGCGCGAGGTCCTCGTCACGGAGGCGGACCTCGTCCTCGAGCCGGACGATGCGGTCGATGGTGCTGCGGCCCGTCGACGCCGAGAGCTCGATGGCGAGGTCCTCGACGCGGAGGGCCAGGCGCTCCGGGGGCTCCGGGAACGACGGGGCACAGACGGCTGCGTGGCGGGCACGGTCGCGGCGGAACGCGGGGGCTGCCGGCTCGGGCAGCGCTGCCGGCGCGGCTGCCACTGCGGGAGCGGGCTCGTCGTCCGTCGTCGTGAGATCGGTGGTCGTCAGGTCGGTGGTGACGGGCGCGACGGTGGTCGTCGTGTCGTCGGCAGTGGCGTCCGTCGTGGCGCCGGGGCGCTGCACGGGGCCGGTGACGGGCGGGACCACGAGGTCCGACTCGTACGGCGTGCGCGTCGCCGGGGCGTCGCGGAGCCACTCCTCGAGCGCTGCGCCGAACGGGTCGACGAGCGGAGTGCGTGCACCGGACTGGGTTTCCATGTGTCGAAGGATAAATATCGCGGAGCGGAAATCCGGGGACATCGGCGGTGTGTCGCTGCGTTGCCTGCCATATCGCGTCGAACGTGAACGGCGTGTCGCCCGTCTACAACGTGGCCTCGAAGTCGTCGAGGAGTGATCGGCCCGTCGGCCACGAACCGATGCCGCTGGCGACGTTGACGTGCCCGAGCGCACCCACCCGGAGGGTCGTCGCCCCGATCGCCTCGGCGAACGCGATCGCGCGTTCCGGGGTGCAGTACGGGTCGTCGTCGCTCACGACGAGGCGGGTCGGGACGCGGCCTCCGGCGGGGAGCGGACGCGGTGCGGCGAACCCGGAGGCTGCGCGGGGGAAGCCCGGCGCGTCGGGGTCCGGCGGGGCGACGAGGAAGGCGCCGGCGACGGCAGGTCTCGTGGTCCGGTTCGTTCCGTCGGTGCCGGCCGCTCCGGTCGCGTGGGCCGCTCCGGCCGCGTGGGCCGCTCGGGTCGCGTGGGCCGCTCCGGCCGCCAGCCAGTCGGCCACGGCGAGGACGCCCAGGCTGTGGGCGACCAGGACGGGTGGTGCGGGGCACGCGGCGACGGCACGGGTGATCGCATCCCGCCAGTCGGCCGGGTCCGGCTCCGCCCACGACGCAGGTTCGATGCGGACGGCCGCGTCACCGCGCTCCCGCTCCCAGACGGACTGCCAGTGCTCCTGATCGGAGTTCCAGATCCCGGGCACGATCACCCACGGTCGAGGTCTGCTCACCCGGGAAGCGTACCGGGCGGGTCGGGCGGCTCAGGCCTGCAGGGTGTCGCGCGGGTACTCGCCGAACCGTGCCGCGTACGCCGCCGAGAACCGCCCCAGGTGCGCGAAACCCCACCGCATCGCGACGCTCGCCACCGTGAGGTCCCCGGGTGCGGCACGCCGGAGTTCGTCGCGGACACGGTCGAGCCGGATCCCACGGAGCATCGCGTTCGGCGCGGTCCCGACCTGCCGCTGGAACGCCTGCTGCAGGCCGCGGACGCTGAGCCCGACCTGCTCGGCGACGTCGGTCGTGGTCACCGGCGTGTGGGCGAAGGCGTGCATGTACTCGACCGCTGCGCGCACCCGGCCGGTGGCGCCCTGCGGCAGTGGCACGTCCGGTGCGACGAGCTTGTGCGGGAAGGTGCGGAGGAGCGATCGCGCCGTCCGCCTGGACGTCTCGGCCAGGGCCAGGGCGCTGACCTGCGTGGCGCCGAGCACCGTCGCCGCCGCGTCCTGCACCTGCTGGTTCCAGCGACGCAGGTCCTCGGGGCGCGGGGCGCTCGTGTGGTCGAAGACGAGCGGACCGGCCTGGGCGCCGTGCACCTCGGCTGCCACACCCTCGAGGTAGGTGCGCTCGAACTGCACCAGGCTCTGACGGATGTCCTGCAGGTCGAAGCGGAACGGGCGCCCGGTGGGGAACATCATCGGCCGCCCGGGCACGAAGTCGACCTCCTGGCGTCCGATGTCGACGCGGCCGCCGCCCTCGGTGCTCCACATCACGACGTACTCGTCGCGCACGTCGAGCTCGCCCTGCATGCGCGCGTCGAACCGTGTGGAGCGGAACGACATGGTGTCGTCGCCCACCACCCGGAAACGGTAGGCGAAGGAACGCTCCGTGCGGGACGCCGAGAAGCCGCTGCCCTCGTATGCGTCCTCGTACATCTGCACGGCAGCCTCGAGATCGGCCCCCGACGTCTCGAAGCTGATCCGGGGATCGGTCTCGATTGTCATCGCGCGAATCGTGACACGGTGCTCAGCAAGTCCCGCAATCCCGCTCGGCACCTTGCGGATAACGGCCCGTGGACTGCGCGAGGAGGATGATGGACGGCCGTGCGGGGCTCAGTGGCGGGTGCGCCGCACCGTCCACCGGTTGCGGTCGGCGACGCGCTCGTAGTGCAGGTCGTCGACCACCATCTTGACCAGGGCGAGCCCGCGACCGCTCTCGGCGAGGTCCTCCGGCAGACGAGCGGCATCGGTGTCGACCGCCGCGGCCGTTCCGTCGTCGGACAGCAGGGCCGAGAACCGGTCCGCGCCGACCTCGAGCCGGAGCTCGCAGGAGACCCCGCCGGCGCCACCTCCGTGTTCGATCACGTTGGAGGTCAACTCGACCAGCGCCAGTTCCAGCGCCATCCGGTCCTCGACGGACACCGACGGCTCGTCCTGCCACACCCCGGCCAGGAACTCGTGCACCGCGGACACGTCGTCCGGCGGGCACGCCAGCGCGAGCAGGTGCTCGCCCGAGGAGACCGTCATGACCAGTCGGTCACCGCAGCGTCCCCGTCAGGGTACGTGCGGAGGATCTTGTCGATGTTGGAGAGCTTGAGCACCATCTGCACCTGCTCAGAGGGGGCGGCGATCCGGAGGTCCCCGCCGGCCTGCCGCGCGGTCTTGAGGCTGCCGACCAGGGCGCCGAGACCGGAGGAGTCCATGAACTCGACCCCGGAGAGCTCGACGACGACGCGGGAACGTCCCTTGTCGACGATCTGGGCGACCGTCTCTCGGAAGGTCGGGGCCGACACCATGTTCAGGCGTCCACTGCACTCCAGGACGGCGGTGTCGGTCTGCGCCTCGTGTACGACGATGTCCATGCCGGGTGGCCTCCTCAGGTCGGTGCGACGTGCAACCAGCAACCTACCGGCTCCACGCCGACAGGTCCCGACAGCAGCGCCGTCGGCTCGCACGCGGGCACGTCAGCAGCGCCGTCGGCTCGCGTGCTGGCCGTCAGCGGCTGCGCCGGGTCGCGACCACCTGCACGACGACCGCGGCGGCCATGAGGGCGGCCATCACCCCGCCCATCGCCAGGGCCGTCCCACCGAGGGCCCCCGCGAGCGGCGTGCCGAGTCCCCCGATCCCGAACGTCAGGCCACCCTGGAGCGCCGCGGCCGTCCCCGGGTGTGCCGCGCCGACGTGCTGCGTCCGCGTCATCGCCGCGGGCAGCACGAAGCCCCACGCGCCCGTCACCACCGCGAGCGAGCACCACACCGGCACCGCTCCGAGCCCGAGCAGCGCCGACACGAGCACCGCGGTGGCCCCGGTCGTCCCGACCAGCAGTCCGAAGGTGAGCAGGGCGTCCTCGGAGAACCGGCCGACGAGCCGCCCGAAGACGAGCGTCGTCACGATCATCATCGACGCGTTCGTGGCGAAGACGAGTGTGTACAGCCCCTCCGAGAACCCGAACTGCGTCTGGAACACGAACGAACTCGTGGCGATGTAGGCGAAGAACCCGACCGTGGACAGCACACCGCTGAGGACGTACGCGCGAAACCGTGGGATCGCGAGCAGCTCGCGGATCCGCTGCCGGTTCGCGGCGAAGCCGACCCCGCCGCGACGCTCGGGTGGCAGGGTCTCGCGGAACCGCAGGAGCACGAGCGCGAAGAACACCGCTCCCAGCACGGCGAGCACCACGAACATGATCCGCCACGTCCCGAACGTCAGGACCGCTCCCCCGGCGAGCGGTGCCACGACGGGGCCGATGGCGTTGATCGCGGCCAACGTGCCGAACACCTTCGCCATCCGCGTCCCGCTCGACACGTCGGAGACCATGGCCCGACCGGCCACCGCCCCCGCGGCACCGGCGAGGCCCTGCACCACCCGGGCGACGACGAGCGTCACGACGTCCGGCGCGAGCGCACAGCCGACCGAGGCGACGGCGAACAGCGCGGTACCGACGACGAGCATCGGACGCCGCCCGATCCCGTCGCTGACCGGCCCGACCAGGAGCTGCCCGACGGCGAACGCCACGAGGAACGCCGTGAGTGACAGCTGCACTGCTCCGGGCGTGGTGCCGAGGTCGCGCGCGATGGCCGGCAGGGCGGGGATGTACATGTCGGTCGCGAAGGGTGACACCCCGACGATGAGCGCGAGCGGCACGATCGGCGGAAGGGTGGTCGTCGTCGTGTCCCGCATGCGCTCCGTCGTCACCCCGGACACGCTACGCGCCCCCGAATCGATTCGACAGAGGAACCGAGGCGGTCACGACACCCCGCTCACGTCCGCCGAGTGGTCAGGAACCGTCGCGCGGCGACCGCGCAGCCGACGCTTCGTGGCCGCACGGGGGCGCGGCTCGGGACGTGCGCGGAGACGGACAGGAGGCCCGGTGCCAGCTGGCACCGGGCCTCCTGTCCGTGGGGTGGGGGCGTCAGCCCGTGTTCTGCAGGCCGGCGGCGATCCCGTTCACGGTCAGGAGCAGCAGACGGTGGTCGCCGTCCGTCGGGTCGGTGCTGCCGGAGTTCCGGATCGCCCGGAGCGCGCGGAGCTGCAGGTGCGACAGCGCATCGACGTAGGGGCTGCGGAGGCGCACGGCGCGGGCGAGCACCGGACGGTCCTCGAGCACGTCGGTGCCCCCGGAGACGCGGAGCACCCAGTCGCGGGTGCGCACCATCTCGTCGAGCACCTTCGCAGCGAGGTCGTCACGGTCGGCCAGCTCGAGGTACCGGCGGGCGATGTGCTCGTCGGTCTTCGCGAGCGACATCTCGACGTTCTTGATCATCGCGCTGAACAGCGGCCAGTCGGCGTACGCGGCACGGAGGACGTCGAGGTCGCCGACGGCCTCGAGCGCGGAGCCCAGGCCGTACCAACCGGCCAGGTTGATGCGCGCCTGCGTCCACGAGAACACCCACGGGATCGCCCGGAGGTCCTCCAGCGACTCGACGGACAGGCCACGGCGGGCCGGACGAGAACCGAGCGGCAGGAGACCGATCTCCTCCATCGGGGTGACGCGCGCGAACCACGGCGCGAAGCCGTCGGCCTTGACGAGGTCGTAGAACGCGTCGCGGGAGACGTCGTCGAGCTGCTGCGCGAGCTCGGCGAACCGGGCGGCGGCTGCTGCCGTGCGGGCCTCGTTCGACGGCGACGAGGCGAACAGCGTCGCCGAGGCCATCTGCTCGAGGTGCCGTGCCGCGATGTCCTGGTCGCCGTACTGGGCGAAGATGACCTCGCCCTGCTCGGTGAGCTTCAGCCGGCCGTCGATGGACCCCGGCGGCTGCGCGAGGACGGCCTCGTTGGCCGGTCCCCCGCCGCGGCCGAGCGAGCCACCACGACCGTGGAACAGCGTGAGCTCGACGTCGTTGTCCCGCGCCCAGTCAGCGATGCGGGCCTGTGCGTCGTACAGCGCGAGGTTGGCCGAGACGGGGCCGACGTCCTTCGAGGAGTCCGAGTAGCCGAGCATGACCTCGAGGCGGCGACCGGTCGCGGCGAGGCGACGCTGGAACGTCTCGGTGCGGACGGCCTCGTCGAGGATCTCGACGCTGGCGTGCAGGTCGGCGAAGGTCTCGAACAGCGGGATGACGTCGAGGACCGGCGCGGCCTCCGGCGACCCGAGGGCGGCCACGGCGAGCTCGTGCACGTTCGCGAGGTCCGCGGCGGACTGCGTGAACGAGACGATGTACCGGCTCGCGGCACGGACGCCGTACCGCGACTGCAGCTCGGCGATCGTGCGGAAGACCGACAGGACCTCTTCGGTCGTCTCGCTCAGAGCACCGCCTGCACGGATCTCGGCGAGGGCGGTGCGGTGCACCTGCGAGTGCTGGCGGACCTCGAGCTCGGCGAGGTGGAACCCGAAGGTCTCGACCTGCCAGATGAGGTTCTGCAGCTCGCCGTTCGCCGGACGGAGTGCCCCGGCCGCGACGAGCGAGGTCTGGACGGTCCGCAGGTCGACGAGCAGCGCCTCGGGGTCGGCGTACCCGAGGCGGGTGTCGCCATGGCGGGTGGCGTCGATCCGCGCCGCGACGAACAGCAGCGCACGCCGGTGCGTCTCGTTCGGTGCGCGGACGCCGATGCGCTCGGCGATCCCGGCGTCCAGCGACTCCTGCGACGCCACCAGGGCGGTGAGCCCGGCGTCGGCCGGGGTCTCGCTCGCGTCGAGCGTCAGCGCGCTGCCGATGCGGGTGGTGGCACGGGCGAGACCGAGCAGGATGTGCTCGGCCGCGACCTCCGCGGCCTGACGGGTGACGTCCGCGGTCACGTGCGGGTTGCCGTCGCGGTCGCCACCGATCCAGGTGCCGAAGCGCACGAAGGCCGGTGCGGTGACCGGGGCACGACCGGCGTCGTCGCCCTGCAGCCGGTCGTCGAGCAGGCGGTACACCTGCGGGACGATCTCGAACAGCGTCTGGTCGAACACGCTCATCGCCGTGCGGACCTCGTCGAGCGGGGTCGGGCGCGTGGTGCGGAGCGGCGACGTGCGGAGGAGCGTCGTGATCTCCTCGAGCAGGCGGCGCTCGTTCTCGGCGCGGGCCATCGCGTTCTTCGAGCGGTCGCGCTCGTCGATGAGGTCGGTGATGCGGCGGACGCCCGTGGTCACCGCCCGGCGGCGGGCCTCGGTCGGGTGCGCCGTGAGCACCGGGTGGAAGCGGAGCGACCGGAGCCGCTCGGCTGCCTGCGCCTCGCCCACCTCGGCGACGAGTTCGGCGTAGGTCGCCGGGAAGGAGTCCCCCGCGAGCCCGCCGTCGTCGCCGCGCTGCCGCAGGACACGCACACGGTGGTGCTCCTCGGCCAGGTTGGTGAGGTGGAAGTAGGTCGTGAACGCCTGGGCGACGGCTTCGGCACGCTCCGCCGACATGCCGGACACGATCGTCTCCGCCCGGGCAGCTCCTTCGGCGTCGTCACCCTCGAACGCGTCGATGACGGCCGCGCGCAGCGACTCGACGTCACGCAGCAGGTCGTCGCCGCCGTTCTCGCGCAGCACCCGCCCGAGCAGGTTGCCGAGGTACCGCACGTCGGCGCGCAGGTCACTGTCGACCGCACCGCTGACGTCGTCCCGTGCGCGCTCGTGGCGCGCAGATCCGTCGATCGCCGTCATGGAGTCCTTTCCGGGTCGTCCGGGAGGCTCGTCCCGGCTCCGAGCAGCGTATCGGCCCGCGGGGACGGGTGACGACGACCGTCCGGACGGACCACCAGGGATCGGGTCCGGTCCGCATCACGGCCGGACGGAACGGTACGCATCACAACCGGACGGAACGGTACGCATCACAACCGGACGGAGAACGGTCCGCGTTCGTACACTCCACGGCAGGGACGCGCACGCGACCCGGGGCGGAGTGACCCATGGGTGAGACGACCGGACCGGGCAGGGCGACGCCGCCGCCGGTGCAACGCTGGGTGTTCTGGCCGGCGGCGATCCTCGTGCTCGCGTTCGTCGGGGTCGCACTCGCGGCGCCGGACGCGACCGAACGGGCCTTCGTCACGGTGCAGGGCGCGATCGTCCGCGACTTCGGCTGGTACTACGTCCTCGTGACCGCGGGCTTCGTGGTGTTCGCGATCTGGATCGGGTTCAGCCGGTACGGCGACATCGTCCTCGGCAAGGACGACGAGAAGCCCGAGTTCTCCACGATGTCGTGGTTGTCGCTGCTGTTCGCGGCCGGCATGGGCATCGGGCTGGTGTTCTACGGGGTGGCCGAACCGCTCAGCCACTTCGCCTCCCCGCGGCCCGGGGTCACCGGCGACGACGACGCGCTCGCGCAGCAGGCGATGACGCAGACCTTCCTGCACTGGGGCCTGCACGCCTGGGCGATCTACGTCGTCGTGGGCCTGGCGCTCGCGTACGCGATCCACCGACGCTCGCGACCGGTGTCGATCCGGTGGGCGCTCGAACCGCTCCTCGGCAAGCGGGTGACCGGCGGCTGGGGCAACCTCATCGACGTGCTCGCCCTGATCGGAACGCTGTTCGGCGTCGCGACGTCGCTCGGCCTCGGCGTCCTGCAGATCGGCTCGGGGCTCGAGTACACCGGCATCGCGGACGACACCAGGGGCCTGCAGATCGGACTGATCGTCGTCGTCAGCGTGATCGCGATCGGGTCGTTGCTGAGCGGTGTCGGCCGCGGCATGAAGATCCTGTCGAACATCAACCTGCTCCTCGCCGCGGCCCTGCTGCTGTTCGTGCTGGCGTTCGGTCCGACGCAGTTCCTGCTGGGCGAGTTCGTGCAGTCGCTCGGGCAGTACGTCCAGGGGTTCGTCGGGCTCGCGTTCGACACGAGTGCGTTCGCCGGGAAGGCCGGACAGGAGTGGCAGGGCGCCTGGACCACGTTCTACTGGGGCTGGTGGATGTCGTGGGCGCCCTTCGTCGGCATCTTCATCGCCCGGATCTCCCGCGGCCGGACCGTGCGGCAGTTCGTGCTCGGTGTCCTGTTCGTGCCGGCGCTCCTGACCTTCCTCTGGTTCGCGATCATGGGCGGCACGGCCCTGTACGCCCAGCTGCACGGCACCGGCGACCTGGTCGCGGCGGACGGCGGCGTGCACGTCGAGCAGGTGCTGTTCCAACTGCTCGGGAGCATGCCCGCCGGCTCGGTCCTGGTCGTCGGCGCGATCGTGCTGATCGGCGTCTTCTTCGTGACCTCGGCGGACTCGGGGGCGCTCGTGATGGGCATGATCGCGACCGGCGGGCAGATCGAGCCGAAGAACTGGATCCGGGTGTTCTTCGCCTGCGTCACGGCGCTCGTCGCGGTCGCGCTGCTCCTCGCAGGCGGGCTGAACGCGCTGAAGACGGCCGCCATCACGACCGCGCTGCCGTTCAGCGTCGTGATGATCCTGATGTGCTGGTCGACGGTGATCGCCTTCACCCGGGAGCGCCGCGCGTACCTGCGGGCGGAACGCCGCGCGCTGGTGGTGGACCTCGCCGAGTTCTACCAGGAAGAGGTCGTCGACCCGGCCGAGCGCGCGCCCCGCACCGGCCCCATCGCGAAGCTCGCGCGGCGGATGCGCCGCTGACGCCCCGCACTCGGTGAGCAGAAGAGGTCGCCTGCGCTCAGGCGACCCGACATCTTCTGCTCACCGAGTGGGGTGGACGTCATCCCGCTGGCCGGGAGGCGCGGGGCCACGCCGCCACGCGCCTCCCGGATCGCGAAGCGCGCGCTGGCCGCGGCGCGGACGCCCCCACACGGTGAGCAGAAAAGGTCGCCTGGGATCGGGCGACCCGACATCTTCTGCTCACCAAGTGCAAGCGCGCGTGCAAGCGCGAGTGCGCGTGCACGTGCACGGCGCGGCGGCGCCGCAGGAACAGGAACGCCGGGGTCGCGGCGCGTCGCGGGAGCACCCCTGCAGTTGCGACGCGCTCCGCGACCCCGGCGGGTCGGTGGGCCCCGGTCAGCTCGGCTCGGCGAGCTGCGCCTGGGCGGCGGAGTGGACCTCCACGATCTGCACGCGGGCGGACCGGCGATCGGTCAGCGGCGTGGTCCAGGGCACGATGACGTGCTCCTCGTCGCCGTCGTCGAGCTGGGCGAGCCACACCCCGGCGATCGCGTCGATCTCGGTCATCGTCGCCGCCACCGCGGTCGCGGCACCGTTCGCGCGCACGATCACGAGGTTGTCGGTCGCGTGGTCCCCGTTCATGTGGCGGAGGATCGCGCGGCGTGCATCGTCGTCGAACGCGTCGCTCATGCGATCACCGCCACGTCGCCGGGGCCCGCACCGTCGGTGACCGGGCGTCGGCGGGCGTCGAGTCCCTCGAGCAGGCCGTTGTTCAGCGTGTAGGCCAGCTCGACCTCGGCGATGACGCGTTCCTGCTCCTCGGCGGACCACGGCGCCGCGTCGAGCTGCGCACGGTAGGTGTCCTTGAAGGCGCTCGGGTCGGCGACCTGGTCGAAGATGTAGAAGAGGATGCCGTTCGTCTCGAAGCCGAACTGGTCGGCGAGCATCCTGCCGATCATCTGCCCGCCGGACAGGTCACCGAGGTACCGCGTGTAGTGGTGTGCGACGAACCCACCGGGCCACTCGGCGGCGACCTCGTTGAGGCGGCGGACGTACGCGGTCGTCGCCGGCAGCGGGCAGACGAGTTCCGACCAGTCCGGTCCGATCAGGTACTCGAGGTCCGCGCGGATCGCCGGCATGCGGGTGAGCTGCGAGGTGACGAACGGCGCGGCGACGGGGTGGTCGGCCATCTGTTCCGCCGCGCGCTCCAGGGCGTCGTAGACGAACGAGTACTGTCCGAGCAGGGCCGCGTAGTCGGCGACGTCGCACCCGCCGCCGAGCAGGTCGTGCATGAAGCCGTTCCCGGCCGAGGATCCGTGCGAACGCCGGGTGCGCTTGCGCAGCAGCTCGGAGAACGGGATGACGGTCGTGTCCATGAGGTAAGGCTAACCTTACTGACAGAAACGTCAAGCATCAGAGAGGAAGCTCGCACCGATGAGCTCCAAACCCAAGCGCCCCCAGCACGTGTTCGTCGTCGACCGGACGGAGCGGCTCTCGCCGCACATGGTCCGCGTCCACCTCGGCGGTCCGGCCTTCGACGAGTTCGTCGGGTCCGCCGATCCAGACCGCCTCGCCGCGACCGACAAGTACGTCAAGCTCCTGCTCGCCAAGCCCTCGCTCGGGCTGCGGCCGCCGTACGACCTCGAAGCACTGCGCGAGACCCTGCCGAAGCAGGACCGACCGGCCCGCCGCACGTACACGGTCCGCGCGGTCGACCACGAGACACGGACGATCGCCGTCGACTTCGTCGTGCACGGCGACGACGGCCTCGCCGGTCCCTGGGCCGCGGCCGCGCAGCCCGGCGACGAGCTCGCGCTGTCCGGCCCCGGCGGCGGCTACGCACCCACCGCAGACCCCGACGTCACGCACGTGCTGCTCGGCGACGACAGCGCGCTGCCGGCGATCGGGGCCGCACTCGAGTCGATGGCCGACACCGCCACCGGCGTCGCGCTGGTCGAGGTGGCCGGCCCTGCCGACGAGCAGGACATCGCACACCCGGCCGGGGTCGACCTGCGCTGGCTGCACCGCGACGCCACCGGCGCCCAGCCGGGCACGCTCCTGCTGGAGGCTGCGCGCGGACTGCCCCGCGCCTCCCGGCCGGTCCAGGTCTTCGCGCACGGCGAGCGGACCGCGATGAAGGCGATCCGTCGGCTGCTGCAGGACGACTGGGGGCTCGAGAAGTCCGAGATGTCGCTGTCCGCGTACTGGGCGCTCGGCCGCGCCGAGGACCGGTTCCAGGAGGAGAAGCGCGAGCCGGTGGGCGTCATCTTCACCGACTGACGTCGGTTCGGCGCATCGGCGGTTCGCCGCGTCGGCGGTCGGCCTGAAGGCGCGGCTCGCGTCGGTGGGTCCCGCTAGCGTTCCCGACATGGTCACCTCGTCGTGCTGCGTGCCGGGTTGCGCAGGCCGCCCTGCGGACGCGCTCGCGGGCGTGCCCCTGTGCGCGACGCACGTCGCGCTGGTCGCCGACTTCGCCGCCGAGCACGTCGGCGTCGAGGACGCCCTGCCCGGCCCGTGCTCCGTCTGCGGCTCCCGCACCGGCGTGCGCTGGCCGTCGGGCATGGTGTGCGCGACGTGCGAGTGGCGGTGGGGTGACGTGCCCGACGGCGACCTCGCTCCCCCGCGTGTCGACGTCGTCTACTACCTGCGGATGCGCGACGACTTCGGCGACCGGATCAAGATCGGCACGACGACGAACCCGCGGCAGCGGCTCGCGGCGATCCCGCACCAGGACCTCCTGGCGTTCGAGCGCGGCGACCGGACGCTCGAGCGGCGCCGGCACGCCCGGTTCGCCGCGACGCGCTACCCCGGCACCGAGTGGTTCCGGGTCACGCCCGAGCTGCTCGCGCACGTGGACGTGGTGGCCGCCGGGGTGAGCGACCCGTGGGACCTGCACGCACGGTGGACGAGCGAGGCACTTTCGCTGCGGGGTTGACCGGCACACGGGTGACCGGCACGCGAGTGACCGCTCCGGGTCAGGCGGCCTGGAGCATCCGATCCGCGGTCCGGAGCGAGAGCGCCATGATCGTCAGCGCCGGGTTCGCGATGACGGCGCTCGGGAACACCGAGTTGTCCGCGATCCAGAGGTTCGGCACGTCCCACGAGCGGCCGTCCGGATCGACGACGGACGTCTCCCGGTCGGCACCCATCCGCGCCGTGCCGATGGTGTGCGCCGTGCGTTCGAGCACGCGGACGTCACGGCCACCGGCAGCCTCGACGATCGTCGTCATGGTGCGGACGGCGTGCCGCCGGATCGCCTCCTCGTTCGAGCCCGGCGTGAACGACACCCGGGCCCGCGGCACACCGTGCGCGTCGACCTCGTCGGACAGCTCCAGGCGGTTGTCCTCGTCGGGCAGGCACTCGGCGTTGATCCCGACGCCCGCCGAGAACGGGTAGTCCTGCAGCGCCCGCACCAGCTCGGCACCGCGGAGCCCGCCGCCGCGCACGAGCGAGGTGGCGAACGTCTGCGGTTGGACGCCGAGGCTCTGGATCAGGTACCCGCCGGCGAAGTCGGCGTCGGCGGGACGGACGAAGTCCTCGGTGATGATCGACGACGGGTACCCGCGGTAGGAGCGCATCGACTCGTCGAACCGTGCCCAGACCTGGGTGGCCCCGTGCGCGGTGAAGTTCCGGCCGACCTGCCCGCTGCCGTTCGCGATGCCGGTGTGCAGCAGCAGCCGCGGCGTCTCGATGCCCCCGGCGGCGAGCACCAGGGAGCGGCAGCGCTGCCGGTGCTCACGACCGTCGCGGGTGTAGACGACCGCGGACACCCGGCCGGCGGCGTCGAGCTCGATGCCGTGCACGAAGGAGTCCGGCCGGATCTCCGCACCGAACGCGACGGCAGCCGGCAGGTACGTCGTGTCCATCGAGACCTTCGACCCGTTGCGGCAGCCCTGGTGGCACGACCCGCAGGACACGCACGCCTGTCGCAGGCCGTGGTGCTCCTGGTGGCGGTCCTCGGTGGTCAGCCCGACCGGGGCGTCGGTGGCGGTGATCCCCGCGGCGGCAGCACCGCGCATCATCATGTCGGAGGAGGCGTTCCGCGCCGGGGGCCGCATCCGGTACCGCCGGGACGGGTCCCACGGGTAGTGCTCGGGACCGGCGACCCCGACGTCGTGCTCGACCTGCTCGATCCAGCCCGTCAGTTCGGCGTGCCCGATCGGCCAGTCCTCGCCGACGCCGGTCGCGGTCCGCAGTGTCAGGTCGTGCGCGCTCGGCCGCGGCGTGAACGCGCCCCAGTGCAGGGTCGACCCGCCGACGCCGGTGCCGCTGTTGTTCGGCCCGAAGGCCGTCGGCGCGCCACCACCGCTCAGCCGCTCGTCCATCCAGTTGATGTCGGCGGGGGCCGCGACCTCGTCGGGGACGTGGTCGGACGGCTCGGTGTTCCGGCCGGCCTCGAGGGCGACGACCGTGAGGCCGCGCCGCGCGAGTGAGGCCAGGAGTGGAGCCCCACCGGCGCCGGTGCCGACGACGACCACGTCGACGACCTCGTCGGTGCCGTGCGTGCGCTGTCCGTCGAGTCTCATCGTGCTGCTCCTGTCGTCCGCGTGGTGCGGCCCTCGGTCGTCGTGGTGCGGCCCTCGGTCGTCGTGGTCGGTTCCCACGCCTCGCGCGTGCCGGCGCCGAGCAGCTGGAAGCCCTGCAGGCGGACGCCGTCGCCGCCGTTCGCGTAGCCGTCGAAGTCGATCGCGGCCATCGTCGCCGGGTGCGCGAGCCACTGCTTCACGAGGTCGACGCTCGCGTCCTCGAACCACGAGCGGAGCTGCGCCGGGGTGAGCACCTCCGGCGCGGAAGCGTCGCGTGAGGTCGCGTCGCGTGCAGCGGCGTCGCGTGCAGCGGCGTCGCTCGTCACGTCCGTGCGGAACCGGCCGGCGGCGACGTCGTCGAGCGCACGGTCGAGGTCGCCGTCCCGTGCCGGCACGGCGAGCAGGTCGAGCGCCGCGCGGTAGGCGTCGACGTCGACGGGCAGCCCGTCCGGCCGCCAGCCGTCACCGAGTCCGGCCGCGAGCTGTGCGTCCACCCGCAGCGCGAGGTCCACCCGGTGGTCGCCGGGTTGCGGCACCACGATGCGTGCTACCTGCCGGAGCGTGTCGAGCTGCTCGGGGGTCAGCGCCTCGGGTGCGGCGGTGGGGTCGTCGGGCAGCGCGCGTACGGCGAGGATCCCCCGGGTCCGGGCACTCACCCGAGGCGAGGCGATCAGGCGTGCGTGTTCCGCGGGGACGACCGGACCGTTCGTCAGCCGACCCCGGACGAAGGCGCGGATGCGCTCGGCGACCGGGGCGGGGTGCTCCCACGGCAGCAGGTGCGCGGCGCCGTCCACCACGTGGAGCTCGGCGTCCGACCAGTGCGGCAGCGTCAGGCGTCGTTGCGCGTCGGCGTCGAGGTCACCGTCCTCGGCACCGGCGAGCACCAGTGCCGGAACCGGGTTCACGGGGACGGCGGACCAGTCCTCGCGGCTGCCGCGGGTGAGCCACGCGGTCCAGGCGGCGGGGTCGGCACGCTCGACGTCCCGCACGGCGACGGCGTGCAGTTCGGCGGGCAGCGGCGACGCGGTGTTCGCGGCCACGAACGCGGCGGCGTCCTCGGCGGCGATCGGCCCGTCCGCCGCCCAGCCGAGCATCACCTGACGGCGGTCCTCGTCCATCGGTTCCGGCGCGAGCGGCGAGGCGGCGAGCAGGACGACGCCGCGGAGGCCGAACAGTCCGTTCGCCCCGGACATCGTCCGGTCGGCGACGACGGTGGCGATCTTGCCGCCCATCGAGTGCCCGACGAGCAGCCAGTCGGTGACGCCGCTCGACCCGATCGCACGCTCGACGTGGACGGCCATCTCCTCGACCGTGGTGCCGGCCGATGCCGGGGTGCGGCCGAACCCGGGCAGGTCGATGGCGACGACGTCGAGGTCGTCGACGAGCTCGATCCGCAGGAGTGCGAACTCCTCGGAGCTCGCGCCGAGGGCGTGGAGACAGAAGGCGGTGGGCACCCACCATGACTACGCTCCGCGGACCAGCGGTCCCAGGTCCGTGTACCCCGTCGGTCAGCGGGCGTAGGCGTCGACGAAGAGCGCGCCCCGGATCTCGCGGAGGGTGTCCGCCAACCGTGAGACGGTCCGTCCGGAGACCCCGGACACCTCGAGGTCCCACGGTCCGAGGGCCTGCAGCCGTCCGGTCCGGATGCGCACGACCTCCCAGCCGACGGCACGCACGGCACGGTCCTTCCGGCGGTCGGTCTCCTGCCGCGGACCGACGTGCTCGAGCCCGTGGCGTCCGGTGGAGTCGTACTCGATCGCCACGCGGAGCTCCGGCAGGATGATGTCCGGCCAGACCTCGACGTGGTCGAAGAACGGCCGGTCGAGTCGGATCGCGGAGTGGTCGAACGTGAAGTCGAACCGCTCGGACAGTGCGGCCCGCAGCTCGGCCTCGACCGCTGAGGCGGTGGCCGGGGCACACACGCTCGTGAAGGACTCCCCCGACGGCAACCGCGGGGTCTTCGGGCAGATGGTCCGTTCGACCGGCTGCTTCGGACGCCGTGGTGCGCCCGGCTCCGGGCGTCGTGCACGAGCACGCGACGAGGCCACCGCACCGGTGGGCAGCCCACGCGAGGGCGCCGCCGGGAGTGTCTGCCGGCCGGCGACCCGGACGACACGCTGTGGGACGGGGACCGTGGCGGGCCAGTCCGACGGCACCACCGGCCAGCGCTGGGGTTGTGCCTGCACGGCGCACTCCGGGCACCAGACCGATCGACGCCGCTCGTGGCCGGGGCGGGAACGCTGCTCGGCCGGGGTGGCGACGAAGACGTGGCCGACGTCGCACTCCCAGGTGAGCAGGACCTCGGCCGCCGGGGGCACCTGGGTCAGGACGACGCCGTGGTTCCAGTCCGGGTGGTACTGCCGGATGAGCACCGGGTACGACGCCCAGTCCGCGCGGAACTGTCCGACGGCGTACGGCACCGCCACGCCGCGCGACCACTGCCGGCGGCGCCACCACGCGTCGACGGGTTCGGCCACACCGACACGCTACGGAGGACCACCGACAGCGCGGCGGGGCCGCACGGTGGCGGGGCCGCACGGCGGCGGAGCGCACGGCGGCGGAGCGCACTGCCGCGCAGCGCACGGTGCCGCCCTGGTTCAGTCGACAGGCGGCGTCGTGAACGTGAAGCGCTCGGGCCCGGCGTCCGACCCGTCGTCGAGCACCCGGATGCCGGACTCGCGGCACGCCGTCACCCCGTCGCGGTGGACGCGCTCCGGACGCGGACGCTTCGGCACGCCGGCCGCTCCGAACACCGCCCACGCGTTGGCGGCGGCGTCGCTCGTGAACCGCGTGCTGTACCGGACACCGGCGAACCCGGCGGCGTCGAACGCCCGCGCCCATGACTGCGGCACGCGGTAGTCCCCCATCGTCTGGAGCTCGGCGCCGACCCCGGACCGTACGGCCGACGGGTGCGTGACGTCGGCGAACCGCCGCCCCCGCGATGCCCGGGCGGCGACGACGACCATCTCGCGCGCACGGGAGGCGAACACCGTGTTCGTCGTCAGGACGTGGTGCGCCAACCGCTCGCGCACCGCGACCTCGACCGCGTCGGCCCAGTAGCAGGTACCCCGTGGGACGGCGAGGTCGAAGCGCCCGCCGTCGACGCCGTCGGCATCCGCCTCGGTGCTCGCGAACCACCACGCGCCGCGGTCGTGCCGCTTCGCGCGGTAGAACGTCGTGCCCCGGCTCTCCTCGGCAGGGAAGTCCGACAGGTCGAGGTCGTCGTGCGGTGGGCGCTGGGCGACCTCGTTCCGGCTCGGGGTCACGCGTCGGCTGCCCAGGCGTGCGCGGCGCGACGTGCGGCGGCGAGGACCTGCTCGGTGCGGCCGTCGCGCAGGGCCTCGGCCGCGGTGGTGCCGCCGAACTCGTCGGCGGGGGTGTTCAGCCACATGGCGCTGCCCCACGGGTCGATGCGGTCCGGGTCGACGAGCGCCAGGACCTGCCGGAGGTGCGGGAGCGGCGTACCGGACGCGCCGAACTGGAACGACGGGAACACCAGGCTTCCGTCGCCGATCTTCAAGCCCACGAGGTCGCGCTTCGCCGTCGCCTTGCTGAGCGCCTGACGGGTCACGCCGCGCCAGGCCGCGAGCGTCGGGGTGTCGTAGAACGGGCCGAGCAGTTCGTCGGCCTCGTGCTTCACCGTGGGCAGCGCGTGCAGCATCCGGTCGGCGAGCAGTTCGACGTCGACGCCGGGCTCGAGCGCGCCGTCGGCACGACCCCCGAGGATCCGGCCCCGCAGTGCCGCGATCAGCGCTTGTTCGGTGGGACTGAGATCGGTGCGATCCGGAGCGCTGCGGTGCTCGGTCCGAGCTCGTTCGGTGGTCGCCATGGTGGGCCTCCTGTCAACCGCGTCAACCCATTGTCACTCATCGACGACAACCGCGTCAACCACCTCGACGTGCGTCAGGACAGTGCTTGACGGGCGTACGTGTGACTGTTCACGGAAACCGTCGCCTGCTCACAGAACTTGTCGCGCGAGCCGTATGGCGACAGCTTCGATGAGCAGCCCCCGTTCGGTGCAAGACGGAGTTCCCCGCCGTCGTCGCCGGAAAGCTCTCGCTCGCCGTAGAGGCGTACCCATCCCCCTACGAGACAAAAGGGTCATGACGAAGCGATCCGGTATGCGTTGCGCACTGTCTCACGGCGATCCTTCTCCAGACATGGACGGAGACGACAGTGGCTCTGAGGAAGGGCTGCGCGCAAACCTGCCGAAGGACAAAGCTGCGGTCGAACGGCAGTGCGCGTGCTGCGTGCGGGCGCACGCGTATTTTCCGAAGTCTGGAACGGCGGCAACAGAGCCGATTTCGAGGATCCCAATGCTGAGCTGAGTCGCTGAGCGTTTCGTTCCGGCGAGATCGGTGCTAAACCGAGCGATCCGCAGGGAGCACGCCACAGCCCCGGCGCAGGGGTCGGGTCATCGCTTCGTTGCGGAGCCACGCTCCTGGTCGACGTGCGCTGCGGGTGGTTGCGGCTCGTCGGGGCCTTGGTCGAGCCGGAAGGGCGGGTACTCGTCGCGCATCAGTGCACCGTAGGCCGCGACACGGTACGTCCAACGGTTCGCTCCGAGCACGAAGTCGAACACGCCTCTCGGGTACTGCGCGGTGAAGAGCAGCACGACTGCGGCCACGAGGACGAGGACGCCGAGGACTGAGACGGGGGCGGAGTTGGTGTTCCACCCTCCGGTCGTCGAGATGCTGGTGCCGACGCTGAAGCCGCCGGTGAACGCAGCGAGCAGTAGGTAGTGCGGGAAGGCAAGCAGCCACCATTTGACGAGGACGAGCCCACGAGAGAGCCGTTCCGGCCGATCGATCTGCAGGTCTGCCGGGTAGTCGGCCGTACCGAACGTGAAGGGTGGGTAGCGGTCCGTGCCGAGGGCGGAGTACGCGTAGAAGGAGACTCGCCAGCTCCACCGGAGGACGCTGACGCTGTACTGGAACAGCGGCCGCGGGTACTTCCCGGTGAAGAGAATGGCGAATCCTGCGGCGACCGTTGCGAGTACGAACCCGACCCACAAGACAGCGAGTACCGCGGCGTGCGGCACAATCAGGATCCACTTGACCAGCCACAGCCAACGCGACGGCGGGCCCTCCACCCGTCCAGTGATCCGGACAGGGGCAACGGCGGCTCGATCCGGCCAACGCTTGCTGCCGGGTGAGGTGGCATCTGGGAGAGCTCGTCCGATGCCGATCGCGCCGAACAGTGTCAGCGGAATTCCGATCACGAGGAGCACCAGACCGCCGACGATGAATCCGGCAGCGAGCGGCGCGAGCAGGTCGGTGCGGGCTCCGACGGTCATCGTCGCGGTGACCCCTGGGGTGCCGTCGGCATTCATAACAACCACAGCCCAGTCGCCGGGTTCCACCCGCCAGGACACTGCCTGCCGGCCATCACCGGAGGAGGACTCAGCCCAGAACTGCTGCGCGCCAGGGTCCTCAGCTGCCGCGCCGGCCCCCGGGACGGTGCGGTACTGGACGCTGGTCGGGTCGTACCGAACGTGGACGACTTCGTCGTGCCGCACGCTCGCGAGATACCGGTCAACATCCTCTCGCGGAGCGATGCCGATGAACAGCGGTCGAGCCCCGTCCGCGGTGACGCGAATCTGGCCGACATCGAACGAGGCATTACGCGAGGCTGACGTGTCGGCGAAGCCATCCACCTCTGGGGTTGTGATTGCTGCGGTGTGCGTTGCGAACAGTGCTGCGGGAGTCGACAGGTACCTACCATCTCGTTGAGCGGTCGCGCCGCCGGCTGCAGCGACCCCGCTGATGAGCAGCACACTTCCGATGATGGTGAGCACGGCCCCGATGGTGAGCAGCACAACAGTCCACACAGGGACCTTGCGCAGTCGAGACGGGCGGTTGCGATCGGTCATCAGCAGTCTCCTTCGCTGTCACTCGCAGCCTGACGGAGAGCAGGATTGAAGCAGAGAGTCGAAGGTCACTCCGCCCGCGCACCCACCGCGCCCGGTGCGGGAACAACTGTTCGGCTTTGCTGGCCAGGATCGGCAAGCTACTTCCTCATCGAACTGGGATCTGTAACGGTCGGGATGCTCCGCCCGGCGGGCGCCGGCTTCCTACTGACGAACTCGAAACCGCGCTCGTGCAAATACCGAGGCGGCGGCGCCGACGGGACCGACATCGGCGCTGGCGACGGGCAGCCCGGCTCGGCGGTTCGCGTCACTCCGTAATGGGACGGTCCGCCCGAGACACATGGCCCTCACCCTTCGGTTCGGCAGTTGCTCCGGCCGGGAGCAGCTCGTCTAAGAGCGCCGTGACACGGTGCTTGATGTCGTCGCGGATCGGACGGACTTCCTCGATGCCGCGGCCGGCGGGGTCGGTAAGTTTCCAGTCCTCGTACCGCTTGCCGGGGAAGATCGGGCAGGCGTCGCCGCACCCCATGGTGATGACGGCGTCGGAGCGACGGACGGCGTCGGCGGTGAGGATCTGCGGCTGGTTGCCGGCAATGTCGATACCATCTTCGGCCATCGCCTGAATCGCGATCGGGTTGATCTGGTCCTTCGGCTCGCTGCCCGCGGAGAAGACCTCGACGTGGTCCCCGCCGAGAGCTTGGGCATACCCGGCGGCCATTTGGGAGCGACCGGCGTTGTGGACGCAGACGAACAGGATTCTGGCTTTGTCGCTCATGAAGATGCTTTCGGTTCGGGTGTTCAGCCGATGAGGGCGAGAGCAGATGCGCACATCGAAGCACGTCTATATCGATGAACGCAACTATAGACACCGGTCGATATGCCTGCGAGGATCACGGGATGCCGACCGTCGAACTGCTGCCCATCCAGGACGTCACCGTGTGCTGCTCACCCGTCACGACCGAGGCGATGGACCAGGCATCCGCTGAGGTGCTGGCGAAGTCCTTCAAGGCGATCGCGGACCCGGCACGCCTCCGGCTCATTTCGATGGTCGCTGCGCACGACGGTGCCGAGGCATGCGTGTGTGACCTGCAGGAGCCCCTCGGCCTGTCTCAGCCGACTGTGTCGCACCACCTCAAGGTCCTCGTCGACGCCGGGATCCTGCACCGCGAGAAGCGCGGCATTTGGGCGTATTTCTCCCTCGTCCCCGGCGCCCTTGACACCCTCGCCAGCCTCATCACTGCGCCGACGAACGTTTCTCCCCACTCATCGAGTCGGGATGCTGTACAGGCCTGATCCGATTGGACGCCTGGTGGGCGCAAGGCTCCCTGCAGGTGCATACTGATGGTGTCGTCAGACCCGGCAGTGGGGCTTGCCGGACCCAACCTCGACATCCGTCGACAACAGTCCCTATCTCAAGTGGTCGCGCTTACGTGCGCCTGAGGTAGGGAGATGAGATGGCCGAAGAAGCTAGGCCGGTAATTGTCGCCGGGCTGCAGGTCGGCGACGTCGAGGCAGTGGCCACGGTTGCGGCTCAGATAGCGCACCGCTTCAACGCGGCGCTGGTCTGCGTGACTATCGACCCGTCGTTGCTGTCCATCGGGACCCGTCCCGATGGGTCGGAGATGATTGAGGCGATCGATCCCGACTCGAGCGAGAGCACACCACGCGGGTTGCCTGACGATGACATAGCTGTCATCCAAGGTGTTGCCGCGCGATACCAGGTCCCAGTGGAAAACCTGACACGGGTCGGGGATCCGGCTCGCATGCTGGCAGCCATCGCGGAGGAGCGTCAAGCGGAGCTCATCGTCGTCGGCACGCGCACCGGTCGGCACCGTATGGCGGAGTTCTTCAACGGGTCCGTCGCAGCCCGTTTGACGCATCAGCAACACCGTCCGGTACTCGTCGTTCCGACGAACCCAGTCGGTTTCGATGCCCCTTTGCCGTGGCAGTCCAGGTGATGCGCCGCGATTGGGCGCATCGGCAACCGCTGATCGCGGCAGGAGGCGGAAGATGACTTCCCGAACAGACACCACAATGTCCGAGAACCAGCTCCCAGCAGATCCGGACGTGCAGGTCGGCGACCCGGCCCGCACCATGCGGCCGGTACACCTGCAGTGGCGCTACCTCGGCCTCGTCGCGCTCGGCGGCGCGGTCGGCACCACGCTCCGCGACCTGATCAGCACCGCGTTCCCCGCACACCACGGGGTGAGCTGGTCGATCTTCTGGGTCAACATCACCGGCGCGCTCCTCCTCGGGGTGCTCTTGGAAGCCCTCGCCCACTGCGGCCCCGACGCTGGCCGACGACGGACCCTCCGGCTGCTGGTCGGGACCGGGGTTCTCGGCGGGTTCACCACCTACAGCACCCTCGCGGTCTCCACCGCGGGACTGTTCCTCGACGGCCGCGCCCTCGCCGGCACCGGGTACGCCCTCCTGACAGTGCTGGCCGGGGCGGTCGCCACCGCAATCGGATTGACCGTCGCCGGCTGGATCCGGCCCCGCCCGGACCGGACGGAGCAGACCGTATGAGCGCTCTTACGATCCTCCTGGTCGCCGCCGGCGGTGGCGTCGGCGCGTCGTTGCGGTTCCTGCTCGATGGCACCATCAACGCCGGCCGGCAGTTCCGAATCCCCGTCGGCACCCTCACCATCAACATCACCGGCTCCTTCATCCTCGGGCTGGTCACCGGCGCCGCCACCCACCTCGGTGCGCTCCCCGTCGCGATCCTCGGCACCGGGGTGATGGGCGGCTACACCACGTTCAGCACCGCCAGCTTCGAAACCGTCCGCCTCGCCCGCGGCGGCCGCATCAACGCCGCCGCGGTCAACGGGCTCGGGATGCTCATCGTCTCCGTCGCCGCCGCGACCGCCGGCATCCTCCTCGGCACCCACCTCTGACCCGTCTGGAAGGACCCGACCGTGCACTTCGACATCACCATTGAGACGCCTCGTGCCACCACCAACGGATGGGCACCCAGCAGCAGCGCGAGCGCCGTCATCCGCGCCGCGCAAGAACCTTTCACCCCGAGCCCGTAACTGCGCGCACCGCGCCACCCGAGATGTGTTTCGAGCGGCGTCCACGAGCCGCCGTGGGGAGGCACTGGTGTCAGGAGTGATCGCCAGCAGGTCGTCCCGTAGCCTCCCCACGGCCCACCACTCGCCTGCCAGCTCCACTCAGCCCCCCCCCCCCCCAACACCATCGCCGCTCGCACCCGTCGCCAGGCGGGCAGAACAAGGAGCATTTGCGACGCCCGCATCGTCCCGGCCTGTTGCTTTCAGCTGCGGCTTTGCCGCGCCAGCCGTCCCCTTCGTGCCGGTGCGGCGGTGCGCAGCAGCCGCCGAACCCGGAGGTGCACGATTGCCCGCCACAGCGGACCGGGGGTCGCGGCAATCACAACGAACATCGGCCATAGCCCGGCCGGGACGAGCCAGAACAGCGCCGGAATCCCGAGCAGGGCCACCAGCGCCCAGGAGACGCTGTAGTTCCAGTCAAGGCCGATGCGCTTCGCGAGCCGAGCAAGGTCGCGGGAGACGGTGTCCTCCTTGACGGTTGAACTCATGAGCGGCAGATCCTGGGTCCGCTTAGCCGGCGTCCGCGGACGCATCGGATGGCATACCCGCATCCGCGGTGGTGGTTGCGTGCGGTGGAACGACACACACCGGGACATGTGAGAAGTGCATGAGCGCCTCTCCAACGGATCCGGTCAGGAGCCCGCCAAGTGCCGTGCGGTGTCGCCGGCCGATGACGATGAGGGATGAGTTGTCGGACGCGGCGAGTAGTTGACGAAGCGGCTGTCCCCGATGGTGGATCCTCCGCACGGACAGGTCTGGGTGTGCAACGCCAACGGCTCGCAGCGCTGCGTCCAGTTCGAGGTCCGCTTCGTGTTCCCAGATGTCGCGGTCCTGCTCGAGGTAGATCACGCCGTACGGAGACGTCGTGCTCGGCACTTCCCAAGCCCGCACGAGGAGAAGCTCCCGACTCTTCCGTACCGCGATGGATGCAGCGAATCCGAGCGCCGACGCCGCTGTTCTGCTGTCCACGCCGACCACGATCGGCCCGTCGGCCGGCGCCCACCGCTCCGGCACAATAACCACCGGAATGTTTGCGCGTGCGACGACTCGCTCGGCGATGCGTCCAGCGATTGCAGCGAGAAAGCGATGCAGCTGCTGCCCACCGATGACAAGAACATCACCGTGTTCTGAATTCGCGAGGATAGCCTCCACAGTGGGACCGCCAACGAGGTCGTAGGTGACGGCGAGATACGGACGACCGCGGCGAAGCCGCTCCGCGGCGGCTTCGAGCCGGCTCGCGGATGAGGCCGGCTCCTCGCCCCGGAAGGCGTTGACGGTGAGCAGCCGCACCCGATCATGGTCCGGGTCGAGTTCACCACCGACCCAGTCGAGGGTCTGCCATCCGGCGGCGCTGTCATCGATAGCGACGGTGTACGCGGTCATCATGTCTCCTCAGCGAAATGAATCGAACAAGCTCAGCTATTCGTCGGCTGAGCGCTTGCAGCTCATCTCTGTGGCGGACGGTACGGACTCGTCGCGGCCGAAGGCAGGGCCCAACGTCCCAATAACGAGGGAGCTGCTTCGCAGCAAAGAAGACGCCACGCCGAGCGCGCCACGAGAAGCGTGCGTGCTTCCTAACAATGCCAACCGCAATGCTCAGTGCACGAGCTCAGCCTGCGGCTCGTTGTCCGTAGGCGATGCCTCTGATCTTGGTCGGGAAGAACTGCACGTGACGAACATGCAACCCTTCGGCTGACGCGGAAGCGGTGTGCTGCCGCAGCAACGGCAGACCCTCCACCGTCACACTCCACACCATCACGCCGTCGTTGCCGTCGCTTTCGAACGTGATTGGTTCAGCGCCGTCGATCGGTGGCCACGGCCTTCCCGATGGCTCCAGGAAGTGAACGGTCCGCTCTGACACGTCGTAGGTCACCGGAGTTACTGTCAGGTGCCCCTTTTCGGCGAAGAGGAACCGGCCCTGATGCTGGCCGCTGAGCAGAGCCCAGCAGACGTTTTCAGTCAGGACGGCAGCGTCAAGCGGTGGCACCTGCGTCCCGATCTGTCGTGGGGCGCTGTCCGGTGGGTCGGCGGCGGTCTGGGTGGGAGGCATCAGATTGCCGACCAGCCGCCGTCGCTTGGCAGGATGACGCCGGTGATGTTGGCGGAGTCGTCGCTGAGCAGCCAGGTGATCGCCGCCGCGATCTGTTCAGCTGCCGCAATCGGTGGCACGTTCGTCTGCAGGTACGGGCCAAGGCGGGCGCCGGCGAACTCGGACCGGAACGGTGCTTCGATGTTCGTGGCGACGGCGCCAGGGGCAACGGCGTTGCAGCGCACACCGGTCGCGGCGTAGAAGAACGCAGTGCTCTTGGTCAACCCGTCGACGGCATGCTTGGAGGTTGTGTACGCGGTGCCTGCCGCCGAACCGCGCAGGGCCGCTTCGGATGAAACGTTGACGATGCTGCCTGCGCCGGCATCGATCATTCCGGGTAGCACTGCCCTCGTCAGACGCATCACGGCCGTGAGGTTGACTGCGAGCACTCGGTCCCACGTGTCGTCGTCGATCTCCGCCGTTGGCAGGAATCCGTCCATGATGCCTGCCACGTTCGCCAGCCCGTCCACGGTGCCGCCTGCCGCGTCGAGAACCTGATCGATGACCGTCCCCTCGGTAAGGTCGCCCGCAATGGTGACGAGCCGGTCTGAGTGCATCGCTTCGGTGAGCTCGTCCAGCCGTTGCTGGATCACGTCCGCCGCGACCACTCGGGCGCCTTCGGCGAGCAGCCGCTGCGTGGTTGCCCGTCCGATACCGGATCCGGCCCCTGTGACAATCAGCGTTCGGCCTTCGAACCGTCGAGGCCCGTCCGCGGCGTGCATGCTCATGGTGCTCCGATCTGGGTTGCCGGGCATTCCGGCTCGTCCAACTGAAACCGCTCGACCGCACCGCGCACAGGGCCCATCGACCTATGGAGACACAGCGCTGCGGCAGCGGCTGCCCCGCACAGCACAGCGCAACGCGTGGCGTTCATCCGGTTCGCCCCGGCCCAGGACAACCCGCCGGTGACAGCGCGCTGTAATGCAGGGCGGTCCCGCTGCGGGACGTTCGGCTCTGTGAACTCGCCGTGACACGAGCGGGAATGGTGCTTCACCCACTCGCAGGAAGGGTCAGTCATGGCAACACACATCTCACCCACCGGACAGGCAGGACGCAGCGACCCACGTCACCAGACACTCCTGCTGCCTGATTCGGCGACGTTTCGCTGGACCACTATCGTCCTCACGGGACTGATCGGTCTGACCGCGGTCGCCGGCGGCGTCGCGATAGCGTCCGGCTTCGAGAACGAGTCCCTCATCCCCACCCCCAGCGTTCTCGCCGGTTCCGTCTTCACCTCATTCGTGATCCCGGGACTACTGCTTGCCGTCGTCGTCGGCGGCTTGCAGCTGCTCGCCGCTGTCCTCGCGATCGTCCGGTCTCGGTGGACCATCCTCGCCGTCACCGTCGCAGCAATCGCCCTCCTGGTGTGGATCTTCGTCGAAACAGCGATGATCCCGTGGAGCATGCTGCAGGCGGTGTACTTCGCCGCCGGCCTCGTCGAAATCGGGCTGGTCATGGTGGGGCTTGGCCTTCTCTCCAGCGGGACACGGCGATGACCGGGCTGCGACGCACGCAACGCCCCCCAATCTGGTCCCCCGACGCCAAGTCACCGGATGTCGGCGGTGCCGTGCAGCCCGACGCGGAGCGTTCTGACACGGTCATGCGCACAATCGAACGGGCGCTCTCTGACGACGCCGCGTCGGATGCACGCAACGTGCTGGTGATGGTCAGCGGCGATGAGATCCTGTTGCGTGGGCATATCCGGTCGTGGTCGGAGCGCAGCCGTATCGGCGAGGTCGCGTGGAACACCGCCGGTGTGCGGACGGTCCACAACGACCTTGTCCTGTATGACGATGCCGGCATCAGCGGCCGGTTACATCGCAGCTTCGATGCCTCGGACGCCGGGGCGGGCGGCTGCGATGTCTGACCTGCATCGTGAACCGTACGCGTGGTGCCCGTTGAGTGAGTCGGCGCGACGGTTAGCTACAGTGCTCGAGTTCCAGCAGCGCGGTCATGACCGCTGGGTCTGGTTCCTGCCCGGCCACCATCCGTCCGACGAAGCACGGGAGCGGGAAGCGGTTCGCCGGCTGCGGCTCATCGTCACCGCTGCAGCCGGTAGGACCCTAGCGGTCGCCGTTCCCGGAATCCTCAGCACGCATGATGCGGTGGCGTACTTGGCTCGGGACCCCGTGACGGCCGAAGCGTGGCGGATCGCCACAGACCCGCACCCTCCGCGGGCCCGACGCGTCCGGTTCTCGCGGGCGAACACCGGCCGCTACGAAAATTGAGGAAAGGCATTCCATGGAACATGCAGTGACGACCGGAGGCGCGGAGGAAACCAGCGCGGAGCCGGACCTTGAACTGACACAGCCGATCGACATGATCGCGCTTCTCCGCGACGGATGACAACGATGGGGTGCGGTAGGCGGGCGCGAACCAGGCAGCGACCACCTGCGTCACCTCGCTCCACATCGCAATGTGCGTCGGTTCGGCGGGGTGGTCAGCGATGTCGGGCGGTATCGGACAGGATGGACTGAACACGGATGGTGAGCTGTTCGACGAAATCGGCGTCCTCTTGCTCCATCGCGTCATCGGGGGCAGCGACTGCCATCAGAGGAACACCGGGGCCAAGGACAACGTTCGCCCAGGTACGGCACCCAGCAGTGTCACACGTGGGAATGTCCACGACGTCACTATCGCCTGCCTGGGCGAGGATAGCGGCATAGTGCAGAACGGCGTTCGCCGCGGCGTCGCTGATGAGGATCGCGAACGTTCCGTACTTGAGGTTCTTCATCGATTGAGCATTCGTAGGCCGACGACCAGAACAACTGGTTTCTACGGTCGACACGATATCGAGCGCCTTCCGAGCAGGTGCCCCATGCTGCGAGAATTGGACAGCACAGCGGTAACTCCGCTTCGGAACGCACCGGTTGTTGCCCGACGAAGCGGAGGAGCTGACCGGGATCCGAACGTCTACTCGGTCAGGGCGCCCTGCCGACACTGCTGGTGCCAGCAGCGGAGCTGCATCTCAATCCCAGCCGGCGAACACGACTGACCCGCTCAACGCGCCGGAACGCAGCCCGTTGGCGGCTTCCGCGATGCGGTTGAACGTCATCTCGGTTACAGCCGGTCGGAGCTCAAGTGTGGCGGCGAGACGGAACAGTGCTTCCCCGTCGGCTCGTGTGTTGGCTGTCACGGTGCGGAGGTCCCGCTCACCGAACAGGAACTCGTACCGTATTGACGGCAGGTCAGTCATGTGGATGCCGGCGAGGACGACGGTACCGCCCGGCCGTGTTGCTCGCAGCGCGAGGGGAACCAGGTCTCCGGCCGGAGCGAACACGATCGCACTGTCCAGCGGTTCGGGCATGGCTGCCGTCGCATCACCGACGAACACCGCACCGGCATCACGCGCGCGGTCCCGGTTCCCAGTGCCGCGCGTCGACACGGCGACGCGGGCACCGCGAGCGTGTGCGATCTGCGCGGTGATGCCGGCGCTGGAGCCGTAGCCGAAGATCCCGAGAAGCCCTCCATCGGGTAGCGCTGCCCTGTTCAGGGCCCGATAGCCGATGATGCCGGCGCATAACAGCGGCGCCGTCCTGACCGGGTCGATGGCGGATCGGAGCCGGTACGCGAACGCTTGGGAGACCACCGCGTACTCGGCGAAGCCGCCGTTGGCGTCCCAGCCGGTGTACTGACTTCGCTGACAGAGGTTCTCAGCGCCGGATCGGCAGGGACCACAACGACCGCAGGTTCGCCGAAGCCAAGCGACACCGATGCGGTCACCGACCGCGAACCGGTGCGCGTCGGCGCCGCGCTGCAGAACCGTGCCGACGATTTGGTGGCCTGGGACGACGTGCTCAAGATGCTGGGGAAGCTCGCGGTCGATGACGTGGAGGTCTGTACGGCACAGCCCGCACGCGTCCACACGGACGAGCACCTCGTCGCCGAGGGGGCGCGGCGTTGGTTCATCGGTCCGGAGCCGAAGTGATCCCGGCTCGTCCTCCGTGACCCAGGCACGCATCGTCTCGGGAACGCCAGCCATCTTGGTCTCTGGCGTTTCCCGCATCGTGGCGCCGGAAGCTTCACTCATCGTTGCAACACTCCTGTGATGGTGCTTAGCGGACCCACCAGGTAGGAGATCTGTCCGGCATCTGGTAGCAGCGCCGTCGACCGGACCGGGCTGTGTCGGCCGGCGCGCGTGACGCGTTCAACCGCCGATGCAAGCCCTGCCGGGTCGATGAGCACCGTCAACGTGTCAGCGGAGATGCCGCGCGGAACCGCGAGCGAAGCGTGGAGCTCCGCGACGTCGGCGTCGGTCACGTCCCAGTACGGTGCGGCAACCCAGTCTCGGCGCTCGAGTCCGAACACGTCCTCGTACCCGACGACGGCGAGGGTTACGTCGACGAGGGGGATGTCGAAGTGCACAAGCTTGCGTCGCATCGACCCAGCGTCGGCCCGGCCGGCGCCGTTTGATGAGGTCGAACGTCCCAGCAGGCGGAATGTCTGTAGGTCGTCCCCTGTCCGGCGGGGCAGTCTAGGGACCTTCGGCACTGTCGATGTCACTCATCAGCGCGCACGCTGCATCCGGACTTGCAGGTGCGCGGCCATCACGCAGCCTTGAGGTGAGCGGATTGGAGACAGGCCATGATGTTCACTTGGACCGGCCCGTGGGGCGGGCCGTGGGACGGTGTCGGAGCCGTGCTCTGGTCCTTCTTCTGGATTGTTGCGTTTGTCGCTTACCTCTTCGCCCTGTTCGCCGTCATCAGCGATTTGTTTCGTGATCACACCCTGAACGGTTGGTGGAAGGCGGTGTGGATCGCGTTCCTGGTTTTCGTGCCGTTCCTCACCGTCCTGGTCTACCTCGTCGCTCGTGGCCGAGGCATGCAGGAACGGGCGGCACATCAAGCGGAACGTTTCCTCGGGTCGGCCGAGCCACCTCGACCTTTCGTGGGCAATGCGCACCCGGCGGAGGAGATCCGCACGGCGAAGGCGCTCCTGGACGAGGGGACCATCACCCCGGCCGAGTTCGAGGTGTTGAAGGGCCGAGCCTTGCAACAGTAAAGGGCGGACCTTGGACCCTACGAAGCGCCGTCGATGCCGTCGAGGGTTGCCGTATGACAACCATCACCCACACTGAACATCGTTCCGATTCAACCATCAAGCATGACGTGCAGCAGGAACTCGAATGGACGCCCGGCATCGACGCCACCGCCATCGGTGTCGCCGTCGACGACGGCGTTGTAACCCTCAGCGGCACCGTCGACAGCTTCACCGAGCGGATTCAAGCCAGCCGTGCTGCGCTCCGCGTCCAAGGTGTGCATGCCCTCGCCGATGACATCATGATCAGCGCCGCAGCGCGCGCCCTGCACACCGATGCGGAGATCGCCCACACGATCCGGCAAGCTCTCGATGCGGACGCCACCGTTCCGGAGGGCCACGTCCAGGTTGAAGTTGCCGACCACACCGTCACCTTGCACGGCGACGTCCCGTGGCACTTCCAACGGCTCGCCGCGATTCGTGATGCTGAACGCGTCGCCGGGGTGAAGTACGTGCTGAACCACATCGGTTTGACCCCGCGCCCCACAGCTCACGACACCGAGAACCGCATCAAGCAGGCGTTTGTCCGGCACGCACAACTGGACGCCGACCGGCTCGAGGTCTCGGTGCAGGACTCCGTCGTCACCCTCACCGGCCGGGTCGCGTCCGCGGCGGAGAAGCGTGAGGCGGAACTCGCCGCATGGCGCTCCCCCCACGTCACCGACGTGCAGAACCTCCTCATCGTGCAGCCATGACCGTCCGACGACACGGCGGGGTCATCGTCGCCGGCTACGACGAGTCCCTCGGTGGCCGTGCTGCACTCCACCAGGCGGCGTCACTTGCCCGCTACCTCGACGCGGAACTGCGCATCATCATGGTGTGGCGGGAACCGGCACTGTTCGACGACCTCGCCACAGGCCTTGGTGAACTTCCCGCCGATACCGCAGCGGACGACGCCGAACGTATCCTTCGCCGCGCCGCGGAAGCGGAGTTCCGCGGCGGCGTACCGTCGTGGGTGCACTGCGAGTTGCTGCTTGGGTCCCCCGCGGACGTGCTCATCGAGCAGAGTTCCAACGCCCGCATGCTCGTCGTCGGCAGCCGGACACACTCCAGCTTTGCCGGGATGCGACTCGGTTCGGTCAGCGCACGCTGCACCGAACACGCCCTCTGCCCGGTCCTGGTCGTCCCACCAACAGCTCGGCTCGCGGAACGCGAATCGGTGCACGTGACTGCCGGAGCGCAACGCCCGCCCGGCTCGGCACCATCACCGTGACCGATTTCGACCGGTACGCATGGCGGCCGCTGTTCCGCATCGCCGGCGCAGCGGCTTTGCTGTTCGTCGCTTCCGGATTGACCGCGCTCGTGCTGTACGTCCTCGCACCGCCACCCGAATCAGGTGCAGCGGCGACGCTGCGCTTTATCGCGGATCAGCGCCTGTCTTACATTGCGCAGCAACTGTTGTGGCTCATCCCGTCCGTCTTCGCGGTACTCGTCTTCGTGGCGTTGACCGTGGCGTTCCTGCCACGTAGCCCCGTCTTGACTCTCCTCGGCGGCTCGCTCGGCGTCGCAGCTTGGACTGCGTTGCTGGCCGTTCCAACGACGAGCGTCGGCACCCTCGCCCTGGTACCGCTGAGTGACCGCTTCGCCACGGCGTCGCCGGTGACCGTGCCGTCATCCTTTCCGCTGCCGAGGCCCTCCTCGCAGAGAACAGCACCGTCACCCTCGCGGGAGCCCTCACCCCGGTTGGAACACTGCTGATCTCCGCCGCAATGCTCCGCGTCGGGTCGCACCGCTGGGTCAGTTCGGTCGGCGTCGCTGCCGGCGGAATGGGGTTAGCCGCGGAACCGCTCCGGTTCGCGGCGCCGTGGGTCTACACCGTCTACGGCCCGCTGCTTTGGTTGTGGTTCGGACTCGCCGGAGTGATGCTCCTCCGGCTGCTCCCCGGCACCGCCACGGGACCTGTTCCGCCCGTCCCACAGCAGCCAGTTACAACGACTGCTGCCACTTCGTCGGCCCCTCTCGGCGAAACCATGCGTGCTGAGAGAGCCCTGCATGGTTCTGTGCTCATCGCCGCGCCAGTGATGGAGGTCTTCGCGTTCGTCGCCGACGAACGCAACGAACTTCGTTACAACAGACAGGTGCAGTCCGTGCAGAAGCTCACCCCTGGGCCCATCGGCAGTGGGACGCGGTGGCGGATCACCACGGCGGCACCAGTGGGAACTCGTACCGTCGAGCTGCTTATCTCCGAGTCCGTTCCCGGGCGCCGCATCAGCTCCTCAAGCCGCATCGGCGGCATGCACATCGACGGAACCGTCTCATTCCGATCGCACCCGCTCGGGACGGAACTGTCCTGGCGATGGACGCTGCAACTGCCGAGATCGCTTCGCCCCCTGGCGCCACTGATCTGGCGCATTGGCCAGCACCGTGAAGCACGGATCTGGGCCAGCCTCGGAAGCTATCTCGCGCCCGGAGCAGAAGATTCCGCGCACCGTTCACCGTTGCCTTGGAACTGGATCAGGCACGCGAATTGATGGAGTGGAGGCCGCCCTCAGACGCGCCGTTGCGGCTGAGTGCGGCCTCCACGCAGACGCTTCGGGTCCGCCTGCAGGCCGCAGTCTCGCCTCACCACCATCAGCCCGCGTAGAGCCGAAGGTCCCGCCCAACTGACCCGAACGGTCCGGCTCGGAGGCGGAACCGCATCACCGGAGCAGTGGACAGCTTCTTCCACCTTGCCAACTGGGAACCTGGGGAGGAGTCTTCAACCGATGCACACTTTCAGGGCGGGAGCATCCAATGATCCGAAACACGTACACCGCAGGTCTTCTCGGTTCACCGCAGCTCGGCTCCGGCGTCGACGAGGACAACAACGAGCTGACGGCGATTCAGCACACCCGGTACGGAGGAGCGGACGTCACCGTTCTGACCGTACGCCACGGTGACCAAACGTCGATCACCATACGGCTGCTCTCGAAGGATGACATCGAACTTGGGGAGCCCAGCTGACGTCAGATGGGGTTCTCAAATCCACGGACGCCGCCGAGGCAACGGCAGCTCGAGCCGTGAGACAGCGCGCGGCGGCCGCGCTGGCAGGTTAGGCACCAGCGACGCTGTTGATTGGAAGCCGCGGACGATTCGCGTTGTCTCCGACGCTCCGGACCGCCTGTCGGGAAGCTGTGGCTCCGCGTCGAGGCAGGATTCCCCGTCTGTGCTCTCCTTGCACCCAACGGACGAGTCGCCGGGTCATCGACCCTGCGGAAGGGTCGCCGAGATGATGCATGTTGGGGCCTACGAATACTGACGGCTGCCTACGCCGATGTGGGTCGTCATCGCGCGGACACTCCATCCCGCTCCCGATAACGTTCCCGTTCCGGGGTCTTGGGAACGCTACGTCACGGGCCCGGACGCTGAAGCGGACCCCCGGGATGTGGCGGACACAGCTCTACCAGCGCGTCGCGGAGGCCGCACGCTTCGATCGGGCCGCCGAGGGCCGGCTAACCGCCGCGACCGTTATCCGTTGAGCTGCCCCATCGTTGATTTCCCGACGTGGCAAACGGGACGCGGGTATGTGTCTGCTGCTGGTACAGCGCGAGTGCGGCATTGCACGGAACCAGTTGCGGGCATCCGCCCGGCACGGCGAGATGGATGAGGGTGCTATAGCCGTCAACGGTGCGTTGACCGGGCACGACGAGTGTCACGGTGAGAACATGATCGGGCAGCATCGCGCTGAGGAACCCCAAGTACGTCAGTACCGGAGGCGGTGCTGCTGTCGGAATGTTGAACGTGACAGTGTTACCGGCAAGGATCGCGGCGGCGAGGTGCGCAGCTGCGGCAACCGGCGGGAAGTCGTTATCAACATCGAGATGGACTCGTCCAAGCGGTGCCGCGCCGTCGATCACTACGGTGTCAGCTGTGACGTGCACCGTCGCAGGTGCGTCCCGGATCGCATCGGGAGCCCGGGCGAAAGTCATCGCGAACACGCCTGCGATGGCGGCCGCATGTGTGTCCCCGTCATCGAACCGTGTCAATTCGAGCGCGGCGGCGCTTGCCCTCGCGAGGACGAGCGCACGGATCGCGACGGGCAGCAGGTCCCAATCGTCGCAGGTCGAGCGGGAGAAGCTTGAAGTGCCTCCACGGTCAAAGGTCAGAGCTGGGGTTGCCCTCAAGGTTGTCATCACGCGATCTTTCGGAGTCCGGTCGAAGCGGTGCTGACGGCATACCGTGCGCTGACGGCAGGGTCCGGCTCGGGCGGCTGCCGGAGTGGCAGCCGCCCGAGTGGCAGGTGTGGCTCCTGGCGGTGCGCGGCGGACCCGTCGCACATCCCGGACCGGCCCATCCGCGGGGTCAGGGGCCGTCCGTGCCGGTGCTGGTCTCGGCGGGTGCCGCACCCGCGGTGACCGCGACGGGCTCCGGCGCTGCCGACCCGGTGATCGGGATCCTTCGTGGCTTGGCACGCTCGGACACCGGCAGCACCACGCTGAGGACACCGTTTTCATAGTTCGCAGAGATCTTCTCCGCGTCGATGCCCTCGCCAAGGTTCAGCTGCCGCACGAACGCACCGCTCGGGCGTTCCTGCGACAACCACTTCGCGCTCTCCGACGTGGAGAGGGTGCGGTGGGCGCGGATGGTCAGCAGGCTGCCTTCAACGTCGATGTCGATGCTGCCGGGGTCGACCCCCGGCATGTCCGCGTTGAGGATGTAGTGGTCGCCGTCACGACTGAGGTCCATCGGGACGAAGCGCGGCCCACTGCGACCATCGAACATCGTCGCAGTCAGCCGGTCTAGTTCCCGGAAGGGGTCGAAGTAGAGAACCATGATGTCTCGTTCCTGTCGTTGTGTTGCCCGATACCGGACGGTTCGCCGGTGCGGCGACCGTACGGCGTCGCCTACAGCTGCGGACAGGGTCTTCCGACCCGTGTGATGTCGTAGGACGTTCGTCCTCTTCGTCACGTCCGACACCGCACATGCTTCTTGGTAGGCGCAGACAGCGGCCACCAGAACCCTCGGGTTCATGGCGTGGAACGGGTCTCTTCTTGAAGAGGCAAATACCACGGGGACGGTTCTCATCGGAACACCGGGTTTGACCACTGTCTGCGTCGCCTCCGTAGAGAACGAAGCTGGGATCACCGTTGTGTAGGTGGCGCGTGGATTGGGAAAGCATCGCCTCGGTGAGCCGGGCCGAAGCGCGACGGCGACGCGGAACCGCAACTGCCGCACGGCTCGACGCGGAGTCGTGTGCTCGTGAAGCTCGCATCGCTGCTGATGTTGATTCCGGCGTGTTGTGGCTCATGCGGTCACTGCTCAACCACGCAGTCGCAACCAGTGATGATGAAGCTGCGGAGATCAACGACCGGATCGCAGACCACGCGCTGCGTGTTATGCAGGCGACGAATAGCTCCGGCGGAAACGACCGTTAGAGCGGGGGTTGCCGAACCGAGCAGATGAGGACGAAAGCTGATGACTGCAGATCGATCTCGACCCGGCGTTGTCCGAGATGGGCCCTGGGGGTTCGTATTCTTGTGCGCTTACGTGGGTGCCGCGGTGTATTTCGTCTCAGCCTCTGATGGCAGCTTCGGTGGGGTCGTCCTGGGCCTGCTCCAAGCGTTTGTCTGGCCGGCGTACGCCGTGTTCCATACGCTCGAGGTCCTCGCCGCGTGAGCACCTGTCCATACGGCGATCGCCGTGTCCTTGGTCAACCATGATCGACGGGCGGGACAACGCATACGGGGGATCGTCCACGGTGCAGAAGTTTTTCGCCCACTGACCCCGTCAGGAACGCCCCAAGGGCGGTTCGGTGCCGTCTGCCGATGACGAGCATCGACGCGGTCCCCTCGCCGCGGAGAAGCACATCGGCGGGCGTGCCCTGGTGGAGTTCCCCACGCATGCGAAGGTCAGGATGTGCGGCGCTGACCGCGCGAATGGCGGCGTCGAGTTCCAGTTGGCTTTCGTGTTCCCAATGGCCGCTGTCCCGGGCGAGGTAGACGCGGCCGAACGGGGAGATGCTCGTCGGCGGCTCCCACGCACGAATCAGAACCAGGTCAGCGCCGCGTCGTTCTGCGCGATCTGCTGCGAAGGTCAGCGCCGCAGTCGCTGTGCGACCGTCCACGCCCATCACCACTGGTGCTTGTTCACCGGGCGTCCAATGTTCCGGGACGACGACAACGGGCACGGTGACATGCGCGACGAGGCGTTCCGCGATGCGGCCGGTGATCGCTGCCCAGAACTGACCCGACCGGCGTCCGCCGATGACCAAGATGTCGGAGGCGGCCGCGTCGGCGAGCACTCGTGCAACGGTTGCTCCATCGACGACAGACTGTTCAACCTGCACGTCGGGGTGATGGTGGCGAAGACGCCGTGCGGCGATCGCGAGTCGGCTAGTGATGCGCTCGGTCGTCTGGCCGAGGTGTTCGTGCACGGTCAGGAGTTCAACCCGGTCCCCCGCGGACATTTCCCCGCCGATCCAATCAAGCAGGTTCCACGCCGCTGCGGTTTCGTCGATTGCGACCGTCCAGCACGTCGGCTCCGGCATGTCGAGTCCTCTCGTCGGTACGAGATGACCTTGCTGGACGGATGGGCTAGCTCGGCAGGGCTTTAGTCCTGCAATACCGGTCCGGAGTCGGAAGACCCTGGTCGGGAGACCGTCGCAGCGGCCAGGGTGGGAGCGCCGCCCGACGACGGTGAGGAGACGTTTGCATGGACGACACGACGATCGAGCAGATCCACCGGTGGTGGCGGGCAGCGAACTACCTCGCGGTCGGTCAGATCTACCTCCTTGATGATCCGCTGCTCCGACGTGCTCTCGTTCCAGGGGATGTGAAACCTCGCCTCCTTGGTCATTGGGGAACAACCCCGGGGCTGAATTTCTTCTACGCACACCTCAACCGGGTCATCCGTGAGCGAACGATGCGCACCCTGTTCGTGTGCGGTCCGGGACACGGTGGGCCGGCCGTCGTCGCGAACGCGTGGCTCGACGGCACGTACAGCGAGCTGTACCCGGCGGTGTCCGCTGACGAGGCGGGCATGCGGCGCCTGTTCCGCCAGTTCTCTTTCCCCGGCGGTATCCCGAGCCATGCCGCACCGCAGACGCCGGGGTCGATGCATGAAGGCGGTGAACTTGGCTACGCGCTGTCCCATGCGTATGGGGCTGCGTTCGACGACCCGTCCCTCCTGGTCGCGGCGGTCGTCGGAGACGGTGAGGCCGAAACCGGCCCGCTTGCGACGAGTTGGCATTCGAACAAGTTCGTCGACCCGCTCCGTGACGGCGTGGTCCTGCCGATTCTGCACCTCAACGGGTACAAGATCGCGAACCCGACCGTGCTTGCCCGGATTCCCCAGGATGAGCTCATCGACCTGATGCGCGGGTACGGTCACCAGCCGTTCATCGTTTCCGGCGGGTTCGACGGTGAGGACCCGCACCTGGTGCACCGGCGCATGGCTGAAACGCTCGACGTTGTCCTCGACGAAATCGAACGGATCCGCCGGGAAGCCAGAGCGGGCACCCTGCACGGGCGGCCACGGTGGCCAATGATCATCCTTCGGACACCGAAAGGATGGACCTGCCCGCCGGTGATCGACGGACAGCCGGCGGAGGACAACTGGCGATCTCACCAGGTGCCACTGTCCGACCCACGGCACTCATCCGGACACCTTGCGGTCCTCGACACATGGATGCGCTCGTACCGTCCGGAGGAGCTGTTCGAGCGAGACGGGTCCCCGGCGGCTGACATTCGCGCCCACGCGCCGGGCGGTGACTTGCGGATGAGCGCGATCCCCGTCGCGAACGGCGGTCTCGTCCGGACCGACCTGCAGTTGCCGGCCTTTCGAGATCATGCGGTCACAGTCGAAACGCCAGGTGCCACATCGAGCGAACCGACCCGCGTCCTCGGTCGGTGGCTCGCCGACGTGGTTCGTGGGAACCCGCAAACGTTTCGTGTGTTCGGTCCGGATGAGACCGCGTCGAACCGTTTGGACGCCTTGTATCAGGTGACCGATAAGCAGTGGGATGCCGAGGTCGTACCCACGGACGAGCACCTCGCGCCGCACGGCCGTGTGATGGAGATGCTCAGCGAGCACCAATGCCAGGGATGGCTCGAGGGGTACCTTCTCACCGGACGGCACGGCGTGTTCGGCACCTACGAAGCGTTCGCGCACGTCGTCGATTCGATGCTGAACCAGCACGCGAAGTGGCTCGCGGAGAGCCGGAAGATCCCGTGGCGGCGACCCGTATCGTCGCTGAACTACCTGCTGTCCTCACACGTGTGGCGGCAGGACCACAACGGCCTTTCCCATCAGGACCCGGGGTTCATCGACCATGTGATGAACAAGCGTCCGGAAGTGGTCAGGGTGTATCTGCCGTTCGACACGAACACGCTGCTGTCCACCTTCGACCACTGTCTTCGATCGGTTGACTACGTCAACGTGGTGGTTGCAGGCAAGCAGCTCACACCCGATCTTCTCACCGCGGATGAAGCCGTATCGCACTGCACCCGTGGGCTCGGGATCCTGCCCTGGGCCGGCACGGAGGTGGAAGGGGAGCAGCCGGACGTTGTGCTCGCCTGCGCAGGGGACGTGCCGACGCTTGAGGTTCTCGCCGCTGCGTCGATTCTCCGTGCTGAGGTGCCTGCGTTGCGGGTCCGCGTCGTCAACGTGGTTGACCTGATGCGGCTCACTTCCCCGGAGCAGCATCCGCATGGCATGCCCGATGAGGCGTTTGATGCAGTGTTCACCCGGGATCGACCGATCGTGTTCGCCTTCCACGGCTACCCGTGGCTGATTCACCGCCTGACGTACCGTCGCGCCGCGAACGCGGACATGCACGTCCGCGGGTACACGGAGCAGGGCACCACCACGACGCCGTTCGACATGCTCATGCTCAACGACCTCGACCGGTACCACCTCGTCCTCGACGTCCTTGACCGTGTCCCCGGTCTCGCCGTCCGATACGCCGGGTTGCGGCAGCGGATGCAGGACGCCCGACTCGACGCTCGCGCGTGGACTCGCAGCTACGGTGAGGACATCCCGGCCGTGGCGGATTGGCGCTGGTCTCCCTGATCGCCGGTCAGCGCACCACGGCGACGGCCGTCCGTGAGGCACGGAGCACCTGTTCCACCACGGGACCGGTCCGTCGGCGGCGCGTGCCCGCGCCGACAACCAAGAGTGCGGCACCGTCGGCGGCGTCGGCGAGACGGCGCGCCACAGGACCTTCGACCAGTTCTCGGTGGATGTCGAGGTCGGGCAGATCCCGGAGTGCTTCCTCGACATGCTCTTCCAGCGTCTGGAGTACCTCACGACGGGCGCCGGCATCGAACCGTCCGCCCGGCCGTGACCAGACGGTAACCGCGCGAAGGGCCGTCCCGGCGCGCCGAGCCTCATGCCCGGCGAAGTGGAGCGCGGCGGCTGAGCCGGAGCGGACGTCGACACCGACCACGACACCATGGCCAGACGGCGCGTCCGCTGGCACAGCGACGACTGTGCACGGTGCAGCGTCGACCAGACGAGCAGCAATGGAGGGGCGGGAGCCGCGAGCGGATGGGACCACATCGTGGCCGACGACGAGGATGCAGTCCGCATCAACCGCACCAAGCAGGACAGCGACAGGCCCACCGCGGTGCACTTCAACGTCGAGGTCCACGCCCGGGACGGCCGCGTCTGCTGTGATGCTCGCGGTGACGCTCACAGCGGCCGCGCTGAGCGCCGGCGCTCGATCATCGGCGGGGACCGCGTGCACGATGACGAGGCGGTTGACGCCGCCAGCGACCCGTCCCGTCGCCCACCGCAACGCCGCACGGGACGCTGTCGATCCATCCCATCCCAGAACGATCCTCGTGGTCATGGTGAGCCGCCTCTCGGGCACCGTCGCGGCGCTCTGGAACGCACCCTGCACCGATCCGGCGCACCGACACAGTGGCGTTGGTCCCGTCTCGGGGCAGCGGGACCTTGGGCCCTGCCGGGGTGGCCAGCTCGCACCGTACCGTCCCACCATCTAATGCGGTGCGAGCCGCTGGCGACGCACGGGGCGTCTGCTGCGAAAGGGAGTCATCATGACCGCGTACACCGTTGCCATCGACGACACGGTCGCCGGCTGGCGGACTGTGGACTGGGCTGCGGACAACGTCGACCCGGCAACCGACCAGGTCCGACTGCTGACGGTGAGCGAGTTCTACGGTGAAGCGCTCACCCGTTCGGAGCACCGTCTTGAAGCAGCGGAACAGCGGCTCCGCGCCGCACACCCCGCGTTGGCAGTCACGCACGACGTCACGGGTGGACCGACCGCGGACCGGCTGGTCGCCGACGCCAAGCTCGGCGATGTCCTGGTCATCGGAGCGCAGCAGGTGCACACTCTGACCGCTGCGCTCACCGGCCGTGTCACGGAACGGGTCGTCGCTCACGCGACAGTGCCGGTCGTGGTGGTCCCCGAAGAGTGGGAACGCACCGATGGACCGGTCGTCGTCGGCATCGATGGCCGTTCCGCTGCGACCGCACTCGCATGGGCGGCCGACACTGCGCAACGACTCGGAAAGGAACTGAACCTGGTTCGTGCTTGGGCTGTTCCGACGGCGATGGCACCGTACGCGAACATCTACCTCGAAGAGGACCGAGTCCTCTGGTCGAACGAGGCCGACATTGAACTGCGGGCAGCGCTGCGCGCGGTCGGCGGAGCCCACCCCGAACTGAAAGTCACCGGGGACACTGTCGAAGGTCAGCCACGGGACGTGATGCTCCAGTCATCGCGCGGCGCTTCCCTGGTCGTCGTGGGTCGGCGACACCGGACTGCGCTCGGGGGGTTCCTGGCCGGATCCGTCGGCGAGAAGCTGATGCACCAGGGGCACGCTCCAGTGTGCGTCGTCCCGCAACCCCGACGCGCTCCGGCAAGCGATGAGCAAACCGGTAACCGCGAGCACGCTGAGGCCCGCTGATGCCCGACGGGAACGTCGTGACCACCGAGCACGTCATCGTCGGTGTCGACGAACACGCAGCCAGTGAGCGCGCCGTCGACTGGCTCGCGGTCCGCAGGATGATCCCCGGCAGCCGCGTCGAGATCATCACAGTGGCAAACGGCTGGGGCGATGACGTAGAAGCGCTCGACCGTCGGGTGCAGCGGGCCGCGGAGCAGATCACGACAGCGCACCCTCACGTCACCGTGACCACCGCCACACTGTTCGGCGCGCCGGACCGGACCCTTGTGGAGACCGCCGCGACTGCCGACTTGCTCGTCATCGGCTCACGACGGCAGCACCGCATCCGCACCGCGCTCGACGGGTGGATGCCGGAACGCGTGCCCACCCTCACCAGCGTGCCGACGGTCGTCGTTCCCGAAGACTGGCGTCCTGCGAACGGGGATGTGTTGCTCGGCGTCGACGATGAGAGCGGCGACTCGGCACTCCGATTCGCCGGGGCTCAGGCAGTTCGCGAACACCGACGTCTGAGCCTGGTCCGGGCGTGGAAGGCACCCGTCGCAGCTCGGGTCGGCGGCCTCAGCCTCCTCGAGGACCCGAAGCTGATCGAGGAGCATGCTCGGTCCGTCCTGCTCGACGCCGAACGTCTGCTCCACATCCGCTTCCCCGGCTTGCAGCACCGTCCTGTGCTCGACGAAGGCGACCCGGCCGACGTCCTCGAACGCCACGCCGCTGACGCGTCGATCATCGTGCTCGGCCGTCGGCACCGCTCCACCCTCGGCGGTCTGTTCTTCGGATCCACCGCACACGATCTCATCAGCCACTCACGCACGCCGGTGTGCATCGCACCGCTGCGATCGCCCTCCCCTGACGGTCGATGACGGCGACGGCGCCGAATCGGCCAGCAGCTCCGGTCAGCATCCGCGGTCTGAGCACCGCCGATGCGACGGCGCGGCTCAAGGCCGGCGGACCGAACGTCGTCGGGTCGTCAACACCGAGCTTGTGGCGAATCGTCGGGACACAGTTCCGCAACGTCGTCCTCGTGCTGCTGCTGAGCACCGCGCTTCTCTCCGGCGTTCTTGGCCAGCTGCAGGATGCCGTCGTCATCCTCGTCATCCTCGTCATCAGCGTCGGTCTCGGCGCGGTAAGCGAATACCGGTCAGCACGTGTCTCCTCAGCGATGGGCGACCGGCTCCGGCATTCCGCTCGTGTCCTTCGCGATGAACAATGGGCGACCGTCGATGTCCGGGACGTGGTCGTCGGCGACGTCGTCCGGCTCGGCGTCGGTACCGTCGTCCCCGGCGACTGTGTTCTCCTCACCGCCGAGGAACTGGAATGCGACGAAAGCGTCCTGACCGGCGAATCACGGTCGGTCCCACGGCATGTTGGGGAGACCGCGCTGCAAGGCGCCGTCGTTGTCGCCGGGGCGGCGGAGGCCGAGGTGCGCGCCACCGGAACGCATACCGAGTTCGGTGGGATCGCCACGGGTATCAGAAGCCGGCAGCCCGAGACGACGTTCCAGGCTGGCCTGGCACGCTTCTCCGTCCTGCTCGTCTGGATCGCCGTTGCCCTCATGATCCTCATCGTCGTCAGCGGTCTCGCCTTCTCCAGGCCGCTCCTCACAACGATCCTCTTCGCCCTCGCCATCGCCGTCGGCGTCACACCACAGCTCCTCCCCGCGGTGGTGAGCACAGCACTCGCCGCCGGAGCGCGCGTCCTCAAACGCTCCGACGTGCTCGTCAAACGGCTGGTGTGCGTCGAAGACCTCGGCGGCGTCGATGTTCTCGTCACCGACAAGACGGGAACCCTCACCTCGGGCGGCCTGCGCTTCCGTTCCGCGGTCGGGCAGGACGGGCTTCCGGATGACCGGGTCCTCGCAGCCGCGGTGGCGACAGTTCCGGAAGACCTGGCCGGGGAGGGCGCAGCGAGTTCTATCGCCGACGTCCTTGACCGTGCAGTGTTCGACACCGCAGAACGAGTCAAGCTTCAGACCGGCACCGCGCTCGCGACCCGGCCGTTCGACCACGAGCGAATGTATTCCTCGGCGCTCGTCGAACAGCCCGACGGGTCGCACACGCTCATCATGAAGGGAGCGCCAGACGTGGTGGTTCCCCGCTGCCGCAACGTTTCCGACGGCGCGACCGCATACCTCCGGGAACTGCTCGAGGCCGGCCACCGGGTGCTGGCGGTGGGAGCCGCAGCGGTTGATGACACGGTCACCACCGCCGATCCGGACAGTGTCAACGCTCCGTTCGTACTCCTAGGATTCGTCGTCTTTGAAGACCCGCCACGGCCTGGGGTGGCCGATGCCATCGCGGAGCTGCGCGGCCTCGGCGTACGGGTCATTGTCGTCACCGGCGACGACCCAATCGTTGCCGGTGAACTGGCACGGTCAGTCGGGATTCCCGTCAACCGACCGCTGCTCGGCTCCGATCTCCACGCCGCTGCCGGCTCACCCTCGGCGCTGGCGGAGCAAGTGCTCGCCGCCGGGGTGGTCGCACGCGTCCGTCCAGCGGACAAAGCCGACATCGTCCGAGCGTTGCGGGCAGCCGGCAACACAGTGGCATTCCTCGGCGACGGCGTCAACGACGCACTCGCCCTACACGCAGCAGACGTCGGCATCTCGGTGCTCTCCGCAACCGACGTCGCCCGCGATGCCGCCGACGTTGTCCTGCTTGATAAGAGTCTCGCCGCCGTCGCAACGGCGATTCGAACAGGCCGTCGTGTCTTCGCCAACACGCTCAAATACGTGATGATGGGAACGTCGTCGAACATCGGGAACATGCTCAGCGCCGCTGTCGCCGCAAGCTTCCTACCGTTCCTGCCGATGCTGCCCGCGCAAGTCTTGCTGAACAACCTCATCTACGACCTCGGACAGCTGACAATCCCGACCGACCGAGTCGACGCCGAACGGCTTGTCGCTCCGTCCCGCTGGGACCTCGGGGCGGTACGTCGTTTCATGCTCACGTTCGGCCCGGTAAGTTCCCTATTCGACTTCATCACCTTCGCCGTCCTCATCGGTGTCGTCCACGCCAGCCCCGCCGAGTTCCGTACGGTGTGGTTCGTCGAGTCGCTCCTTACGCAGTCGCTCGTCGTGTTCGTCATTCGAACGAACCGGGTGCCATCGTGGCGGAGCCGTCCCGGCCTCTGGCTCACGATTGGGGCGCTCGGCTCCGCGGCGATCGCCATTGCGCTGCCCCTGAGCCCTCTCGGCGCGGTGGTCGCATTCGCACCACTGCCCTGGCCGCTGCTGCTCACCATCGGGGCGATCGCCGCCTCCTACCTGGCGCTGGCTGAGGTGCTGAAAGCGCTCCTGTTCCGGTACGTCTTCCGTCCGCCGTCGACCGCTCACCGTTCAGCGCACCATGTTCGTCGCGCGGCGGCCCGTTTCGGAGCGACGCGGTGATCATCGGCGGTAGGACCTTCGACCCTTCCCGTGCGCCGCTGTTTCGCCATACGTTCACATCCGCTCGGAGCAGCGCCGCTCTCGCTGCGAACCCGAACGTGGCGGGAGCGGCATGTGCCGAGAGGAGTAGATTCGGCGGAAACTTGGCAGAGGAGGGGTGCTCGCCGATGCCCGACGATCTCGTCTTTCCCGATGCTCCACGATCCGCCTTGGAGCAGACCATTGAGGAACTTGTCGATCGTGCCCAGACGGTGCTCCGCACGCAGGGCCGGCTTCGGCATCTGCTCACCGCGAACCGCCGCATCGTTGAACACCTCGACCTCGAAGACACCTTGCAAGCGGTCGTGCGCGCAAGCGTTGAACTTGTCGGCGCGCAGTACGGCGCGCTCGGCGTCATTGCGCCCGAAGGAACGACGCTGGAACGGTTCATTCACGTCGGCATGGATCCGGCGGTGGTTGCGCGCATGGGCCTCCCACCGCAAGGCCAGGGTCTCCTCGGCGCGGTTGTCCGCGAACACACCGCGATCCAAATCGACTCGATCGCAGCCGATCCCCGATCTGCGGGTTTCCCCGAAGGGCATCCTCCAATGGAGGGGTTCCTCGGCGTTCCCGTGCGCGTTCGCGACACCGTCTACGGGAACCTGTACCTGACAAACCCGTCCCGTGGCCGGTTCACCAACGAGGATGAAGAGCTCGTTGAGGCCCTTGCCGCCACCGCCGGCGTCGCGATCGATAACGCGCGACTGTTCGACGAGGTGCGACAACGGGAACGGTGGACCACAGCCGCCGCCGAAGTGTCAGCCGCACTCGTCGGAGACGAAACACTGGAAGACGTCCTCACCCTCATCGCCGACCGTGTTATCGCGTTCGTCGACGCGGTCCTTGTCTGCGTCGTCGAACGTCGAAGCGATCCCGAAATGATTCACGTCGCCGTGGCAGTCGGGACCGGTGCGACCGGCGTGCAAGGCCGCCAGTACCCTGCAGCCGGTTCGCTGGCCGCCCGAGCGATGGCGACAGGGTCGGTGATCACCGATCCGACGGGCGCAAACCTGCCCAGCTACGAGTGGGCGCCGCCGCTCGGCCCCACACTCGCTGTCCCGCTTCGTGATGGGAGCGCACCGCTTGGAGCGCTTCTGATCTCCCGCGCACCTGAAGCTCGGCCGTTCTCCGGATTGGAGGTCGAGATGGCAGACGAGTTCGGGCGGCAAACCAGCGTCGCGCTTGCGGTCGCACGCGGGCGGAAGGACCGACGGCTGCTCGAGCGTGCCGATGATCGCAGCCGCATCGCCCGCGACCTGCACGACCATGTCATCCAACGTTTGTTTGCCGCGGGGCTCTCACTCCAAGCCACTGCGCAGCGCGCGCCCGAGGAGCTCCGCGACCGCATTGACGCGCAGATCACCACCATCGACGAGGCGATCGGTGAGATTCGAACGGCAGTGTTCGCCCTCGGAACGCCGGAACGCCATGGCCCTCGTTCCACCCGCGATCGACTACTCGACATCGTTGCTGAGCTCAGCCCCGCACTGACGACGCCTCCGCGAATCGCCTTCACCGGACCGGTCGACACCATCCTGACCGGAGACCTCGCGCTCGACGTGACGGCGGTCGTCCGCGAATCCCTCGCGAACGTGGCCCGCCATGCGCCGGAGGCGAGTTGCCGAATCGACGTCGCGGTGAGCGACGACACGGTCCGTGTCGTCGTCGAGGACGACGGTCCCGGTCCGGGCGACCGCAGTCGGCGGAGCGGCACCGCTAATCTCGCAGCCCGGGCCAGACTCCGCGGCGGTGCGTACGAGCTCGAAGAACGCCCAACCGGAGGAACCCGCGTCGTGTGGGTCGCCCCCGTCAACCCCGAAGCAACGGAGCACCGATGACGACCCGAGTCTTCCTTGTAGATGACCACGAAATCGTGCGCCGCGGAGTCGCAGACCTCATCGACGCTGAGCCTGACCTCGAAGTGGTGGGGGAAGCGGGGACCGTGCGCGACACGGTCGGTCGGGTCGCCGCAACACTTCCAGACGTCGTCGTGCTTGACGTGCGACTGCCCGACGGTAGCGGCATCGACGCCTGCCGGTCGGTCCGCTCGGCCTTCCCGGACATCGTGTGTCTGATGCTCACCGCCTACGACGACGACCGGGCAATGCAAGCTGCGATCCTCGCCGGGGCCGCGGGTTACGTCGTGAAAGACATCCGGGGTCAAACGCTCGTCGACGACATTCGACGCGTCGCCGCCGGTCGTCGTCTCCTGCCCGCGGCGACCGTTCCAGTGACGGTCGAACGGTTGACCAAAGACGTCCCTGACGACGTCGCGGAGCTGACCCTCCGCGAACGGCAGGTCCTTGAACTCATTGCCGGCGGTCTCACGAACCGGCAGATCGGCGACCGTCTCGGGCTCGCGGAGAAGACGGTGAAGAACTATGTATCTGGCCTACTCGCGAAACTCGGCTTCGAACGGCGAACGCAGGCCGCCGTGTACGGTGCCGAACACGGCCTCGGCAGCCGTCGGCGCTCCTGACAGGACCGTCATTGAGCGGCCGGTGTTCGTGCGTGGGGTCCCTAAGTCGGTGCGGGCCGGATGGTGACTGCACGCGCAGTACGCCCCAGGTGAAGATGTGACCTTCGACCTGCAACGCAGAGAACGGACGCGTGCATGCTCACGGCATGACCACATCGCTCAGCGCACCCGACGCGTCGGAAGCTCCGGCTTCAGATGCTCGGATGATGGCGCTCGTCTACGACGAACCGAATCGCAAGGAATGGCGGTCGGTTCCGAAACCAACGATCATCGATCCGACCGACGTGATCGTGCGGATGGTGTCAACCACCATTTGTGGTACTGACCGGCACATTCTGAAGGGCGATGTCCCCGCGGTGCAGCCGGGCCGGATCCTCGGCCATGAAGGCGTTGGCATCGTCACCGAAGCCGGCGGGGCCGTCACCCAGCTGACGGTAGGGGACCGTGTCATCATCTCCTGCATCAGCTCCTGCGGGCGATGCGCCTTCTGTCGACAGGGTCTCTACAGTCACTGCCTCGCAGACGAAGGCGCACCAGGAATTGGATGGGTGCTCGGTCACCTCATCGATGGCACCCAAGCCGAGTACGTCCGGATCCCATTCGGTGAGAGCTCGCTGTACCCGGTTCCGGAGAGTGTCACGGACCGGCAAGCGATCCTGCTCTCTGACATCCTCCCCACCGGGTTCGAGATCGGTGTTCAGTACGGTCGGGTCCGGCCAGGCGATGTTGTCGCCGTCGTCGGTGCGGGACCCGTCGGTCTCGCTGCGGTCGCCACCGCACGGCTGTACGGTCCGTCAAAGATCGTCGCCATCGACGTCGACCGGAGCCGCCTCGAGCGAGCCAGCCTCTTCGGCGCCACCGACACCGTCGATTCGTCCGAGCCGGACTGGCGTAAGCAAGTCCTCGCCGCCACGGACGGTCTCGGCGTTGATGTCGCCATCGAAGCGGTCGGCACCCCGGCGACGTTCACAATGACGACCGAAATGGTGCGCCCAGGCGGCCGAGTCGCGAACATCGGCGTGCACGGCACATCAGTGGAGCTCGCGCTGCAGACGTTGTGGATTCAAAACATCGACATCTCAATGGGATTGGTCAATACCGACACACTCCCGATGCTGCTCCGCCTCGTCGCCGCGGGCACGCTCCCGGTCGACGACTTCGTCACGCACGAGTTCACCTTCGCCCACATCGCTGAGGCCTACGACGTGTTCGGGCACGCCACTGAACATGACGCACTCAAGGTGCTCATCCGAACCGACGGGTACGACCAACCATGACCGCCACCGCGCTCGCTCTCACCCTCGCCGCGCTCCTCGCCCTGCTGCTCATCATCGCCGCAGCCATGTCGTTGCACGTCGTCACACAGTACGAGAAGGGTGTCGTGTTCCGATTTGGGCGGGTTGCCCGCGTCAGGGAACCTGGACTGACCGCGATCATCCCAATCGTTGACCGGCTACGAAAAGTGAACCTGCGGACAGTGACCATGCCCATCCAATCGCAGGGCATCATCACGAAGGACAATGTCAGTGTCGACATCTCCGCTGTGGCCTACTTCCACGTCGTCGACGCAGTGAAATCCGTCGTCCAGATCGAAAACGTGGCCGCCGCGATCAACCAGATCGCGCAGACCACCCTGCGGAAGGTCGTCGGGCAGCACACCCTCGACGAGACGCTCGCCGAGACCGACACCATCAACGCTGGCATACGGTCCGTACTCGACGTCACAACGGTCGAGTGGGGCATCGAAGTCACCCTCGTCGAACTCAAAGACATCCAGCTTCCCGAATCGATGAAACGGGCAATGGCACGTCAAGCCGAAGCGGAACGGGAAAAGCGCGCGAAGATCATCGCCGCGGAGGGCGAGTCGATGGCGGCCGCCGCGCTCGGCAACGCCTCGGACACGATGATGGCGCACCCGCTTGCCTTGCAACTTCGGAACCTGCAGACGCTGATTGAACTCGGGGTTGATAAGAACACCACGGTGGTGTTCCCCGCTCCGCTGATGAGCACGATCAGCGAACTCGGTCGGTTCATCGAACATGAAACCAGTGGAGCTGACCGCATGACCGGAGCCCGTGCGACGCTCCTGCCGACCTCACCGACGGTGGTCGCCGACACGTTGCCGGTCCGCCCGTGAACGCTGAGACGCCGCACGTGGAGGACCACCACGGGTTGGTCGTCGGCGTCCTCGACGAAACCACGGAGCGAGAACATCGGATCGCCCTTGATCCCGGAGCCGTCCGTGCCCTCGTCACCGACGGCCACACCGTCCTCATGGAAACCGGAGCCGGGAACCAGGCAGCCGCTCCGGACACCGAGTTGGAACGCGCCGGTGCGGAGATTCATGCGGGGGCTGTCATCGTCGAACGTGCCAACATCTTGGCGCTCCTGCACGCACCGACCGGTTCCGTGATTCAGCATCTACACGCCGGCCAGGTGATCATCGGCCTGCTGAACCCGTTCGCACGTCCGGAGGTCGTCGGTGACCTTGCGGTGCGCGGAATCAGCGTCATCGCACTTGACGCGCTTCCACGAACGCTCAGCCGGGCGCAGACCCTCGACGCGCTGAGCTCGCAGTCGTCCGCCGCCGGGTACCGGGCGGCGCTCATCGCGGCGCAGGCGCTCGGCCGGTACCTGCCGATGATGACCACAGCTGCAGGAACCGCCCGCCCTGCCCAGGCGCTCGTCCTCGGCGCAGGCGTCGCCGGACTGCAAGCAATCGCCACCCTGAAGCGCCTCGGCGCGGTCGTCACCGGCTACGACGTCCGTCCGACGAGCCGCGGCGAAGTTGAAGCGCTTGGGGCGAAGTTTCTCGCTAGTACCATCAACGCGGCCGGAGCAGGTGGATACGCGCGAAGCATGGCCGCCACCGAGACGGACCGGCAGCAACGTGAACTCGCCGACGCATGTGCCGAGGCAGACGTCGTCGTCGCCACTGCACGGGTTCCCGGCGGCCCTCCCCCAGTCCTCGTCACCCACGAAACGCTTGCACGGATGGCGCCAGCGTCGGTGTGCGTCGACCTGGCAGCGGGCGCGCTCGGCGGCAACGTCGAGGGCAGTTCCGACGGCGAACAGCGCACCACCTCGAACGGCGTGGTGATCATCGGAGACGGTGACGCGGCAGCAGGGCTTCCCGTGTCAGCAAGCCAAATGTACGGACGGAACATCGTCGCAACGATCCGGACAATCGCTCCCGACGCGGTCCTCCGGCTTGACGCACCCGACGAGCTTCTCCACGCGATCGTCATCGCCCATGACGGCCGCATCACCGACCCGCGGCTTGCCGAGCTCGTCTCAACCCAGGAAGGGCGATCCTCATGAGCGAAACCCTGCTGAACAACGCCATGGTGTTCATCCTCGCCGTGCTCGTCGGATTCGAAGTGATCGGCAAGGTCCCCGCAACCCTGCACACCCCGATGATGTCCGGCGCCAACGCAGTCCACGGCGTTGTCATCGTCGGTGCGATCGTCGTCGTCCCGACTGCGGACAGCCTCACCGAGGTCCTGCTCATCGGCCTTGCAGCCGCGTTCGCAGCCGCTAACGTTGTCGGCGGATACATCGTCACCGACCGGATGCTCGAGATGTTCCGTCCCGTGCCGCGACCAGCCGTCTCCACGACACCGGCACGATGAGCCCCGCAGCTGTCACGTCCACCGTCGCCGCGATGATCGGCGCGATCGCGTTCATCATCGGGCTGCACCGCATGCGCACCCCCGGCACCGCACGCAGCGGCAACGCCCTATCCGCCGCCGGAATGGCTCTCGTCATCATCACAGCCCTGATCACCGCCAGCACCGCCGGGGGCACCCTCGACGGTTGGACAGCGCTCGGCATTGGTCTAGCGGTCGGCGGCGCTGCTGGCGCCGTCGGTGCGCGCCAGGTCGAGATGACGTCCGTGCCGCAGCTGGTGAGCCTCTTCAACGCCGTCGGTGGCGGAGCCGCAGCGGTCCTCGGCATCGTCGCGGTCGTCGGCGCGCCGGGGACGCTTCGGATGCCGCTCGTCACCGGGATACCGGTCGCGCTTGACCTACTCATCGGTGGTGCGACCTTCACCGGTTCGATCATCGCAGCCGGCAAACTGCAGGGCATCGTCCCCGGCCGGTCAATCCGAATCCCCGGCGGCCGACTGCTGCTGCTTGGCGTCGCCGTCATCACGGTAGCGGGTGCGGTGACACTGATCGCCGGACCTGCGACGGGGATCGCGCTTGGGGTCACGGCCATCGGTGCGTGCGCGTTCGGCGTGCTCCTCGTCCTCCCGATCGGCGGAGCCGACGCACCAGTTGTCGTCTCCCTGCTCAACGCGTTCACCGGCCTCGCGGTCGCGATGGCCGGTTTCGCGCTCGACGTGCAGGCGATGATCATCGCCGGCGCTCTTGTCGGCGCGGCTGGCACCACGTTGACGCTCGCGATGGCGTCGGCGATGAACCGTTCCGTCCTCGCGGTCATGACCGGCGGGTTCGGCGCGACGACGGCAGCACCCACGGCGCCCAACACGGCGACGGAGAACGTCCACGCTGTGAACGCCGACGACGTCGCGATCCAACTCGCTTACGCGTCGAATGTCATCATCGTCCCCGGCTACGGCCTCGCCGCGGGCCGCGCCCAGCACGAACTCGCCGAACTCGCGGCGCTCCTCACAGCGCACGGCGTCCACGTCGCGTACGCGATTCACCCCGTCGCCGGACGAATGCCCGGCCATATGAACGTCCTGCTCGCCGAAGTGGACGTCCCCTACGAGCAGATGATGCAACTCGACGACGCGAACGCCGCGTTCTCGACCTGTGACGTTGCCCTCGTCGTCGGTGCGAACGACGTCACGAACCCCGCAGCACGCCGAACCGGGAACGCCGTGTCCGGGATGCCGATCCTCAACGTTGATACAGCCAGAGCAGTCGTCGTAATCAAACGGTCGATGGCGCCCGGCTATGCCGGCATCAGCAACGAGCTCTTCACCGGACCCCGAACCGGCATGCTCTTCAGCGACGCAAAGCAGGGGCTTACCGATGTCATCGCAGCCGTGAAGCAGTACACCGACCCGCGCCGCGAACGGAACACAACATGACCGACATTGTCGTCGCGTGCGGCGCCGCGGTTCGTGTGCTCGAACAGTCCCCGCGCACACTGCGCATCCTCCGCTGACGACCATGGCGGACAACAGAGATGCAATCACCGCCCGTCAGCTAACGAAACGATACGGGCGGACGGCGGCGCTCGACGGGCTGGACCTTCGGGTGCGTGCCGGCACCGTGTGCGGACTGATCGGCCCGAACGGCGCGGGGAAGACCACCCTCATGCGAGTCCTACTCGATCTCGCCCGGCCCACGAGCGGTTCCGTTAGCGTCTTCGGGATCCACCCGTCCGAGGGTGGAACCGAACTCCGCCGCAAAATCGGCTTCGTCCCCGGCGAGGTGCTCCTCGCCCGACATGGCACCGGCGAACAGGTGCTCACTGCCCTCACCCGACTTTCGGGACCGGTGCCGGCGCACGCGATCCGTGACCTCGCGGAGCGATTCGACGTGGACCTGACACGACGGGCGCGAGCGTTGTCGAAGGGGAACCGGCAGAAGCTTGCGCTCATTCAAGCCTTCGCCGCCGCGCCGCCATTGCTCATCCTTGACGAACCGACGAGCGGGCTTGATCCGCTCGCGCAACGGGAGTTCGCGGCGCTCGTCCGAGAACACCGCGCTCGTGGCGCGACCATCTTCCTGTCGTCGCACGTGTTGAGCGAGGTGCAACACGTCGCCGACGACGTCGCCGTCCTCCGCAGCGGGCGCCTGATCGTCCAGTCGACGGTCGACGCACTTCGAGCTCGTGCCCGCCGCCGATTCGCAGTCGGGGTCCGGACGTCCGAAGCGGCAACGTTGATCGGACGTCTCCGTAGCCGGGGCGGGGTCACCGTCGTCAGTGCCGACGGCACTGACGGCACCCACCGCACCGACGAGATGACAACCGTGACCGGATCAATTGAGGGTGAAGTCGGTGCGTTTCTCCAAGCGATCTCGCCGCTGGAGGTCCTGGATCTGACAGTTGCCGAACCCGACCTCGAGGACGTCGTGCTGTCGATCTACACCGAGAGCAGAGGGTCAGCCCAGCCATGACGGAACGGACACCGACCCTGCCTCTCTTTCGCGCCGCAATGAACAACGGGCGCATTTCCACGGTTCTCTGGTCAGCGGGAATCCTTGCAGCGATCAGCTTGTACCTGCCGCTGTACCCTTCGATTGGCGGTGCGAATTCGCAGATGGCGCGGCTCATCGCCGAACTTCCGAAGCAGCTGGTGGCGACGATCGGTTACACGGACATTGCCACCGGCGCCGGCTACGCCGGGGCCACGTTCTACGGGTTGGCAGGCTTCGCGATCATCGTCATCGCCGCGACGGCGTGGGGAACCGGCACGACCGCATCCGCCGAAGAAGACGGCGAGCTCGTGCTGGTCCTCGCCCACGGGGTGTCGCGGACCCGAGTCGTGCTTGAGGGAACGCTCGCCACTGCGGTGCGGCTGGTGTGGCTCGTCACGCTCAGCGGCGCCGCCGTATGGGCGTTGAACGATCCCGCGCAGCTCGAGCTCCGCGCCGCAAATGTCACCGCCGTGAGCGCCGCGTTCCTCGGGCTGGGCCTGATCTCGGCAGCGGCGGCGATCGCGGCCGGCGCGATCCTGGGTAGACGAACCCCAGCCATTTCCGCGGGGGCAGGAGTTGCCGTGATCGCCTACATCCTGAATGCGCTCGGGTCACAGTCGGCGACGCTCCAATGGCTCCGTACCCTCTCGCCATATGGGTGGGCCTATCAGCACAGACCGCTGGCAACTGGCGTCGATTGGGGCGGACTCGCGCTGCTCTACGGGCTGGCTCTCACGCTGATCGTTGTCGCCGTAGTCGGTTTCAACCGTCGGGATGTCGGGCGCTGAGACAGCTCGCTGCTCAGCGCTGTTGTCCGGTCAAAGCGGCGGCCACCCGTACGTGCTAACGGGAGCGGGACCATTGGCCCTGCCGCCTGAAACTTGTCCCGGTGAGTATGGTTCTCCGCTGACCGTTTGAGGGACCCGACCCATGACAACGACGCTTACCCCCGCTACGACCACAATCCGAGCACTGTCGAGGACGCACGCGCGTGCTTCGTCACGTGGTGCGTGGTCGTCGCTGTCAGCGTCAGCGCGCGCGGTGCTTCTCGCGGAATGCAGCACGATCGCGGTCGCCGGTACCGCCAACTCCGACAGCGCCTCCGCCGCCAGTCCCATCGTGGCCCCGGATCTGCCGACTCGCTGCGATCGAATACTGCACGACATCGCCGCCTACGCAGCAGGGTTCCCCGCCCAGCCAGCGCCACCGCGCAGGCTCCGTACAGAGCTCGTCGTCGACGGTGACTTTCCGCTCGACCTTGCCACCGTGCACCTGGCCGCCGCGTTGATCGCCGACGAGTCCGTCCTCCTCGGACTGTCCACGACCGTTGGCCCGGGCACCTTCCGGTACCTCCGCGTGCTCGCCACGCTCCTCCCCGGCGGCGTGCTGCACATTGCTCGTGGGGACCGCTTGGTTCACGGGGGAACGGATCGAGTGGTGTGGCTCTCACCGACCTGCGTCACCGATCAGTCGCCGGTCGTTCCAGAGCTTGCGATGGCCATGCTGCCGATGGTGTCAGCCTGGCGCTTCACCGACGGGACTTCCGACCCTGCCTGACCTGCCGTGACCCGGCCATCGTGACGGTACGGGCGCCGTCAGGCGAAGGACACGTCGTCCCCTCCCGCCCACACCGGAAAGGCCGACCATGCAGGCAGCAGTCGTTCACGCACTCGGGCAGCCCCTCGTCATCGAGGACCGCCCGCTCCCGGACCCGGCCCCCGGACAGGTGCTGGTCCGCATCGAAGCGTCGGGGCTCTGCCACACCGACATCCACGCCGCACACGGCGACTGGCCCGTCCGCCCCACACCGCCGTTCATCCCCGGACACGAGGGCGTCGGCATCATAGAAGCGGTCGGCGACGGTGTCACCGACCGTCAGATCGGCGACCGCGTCGCACTCCCCTGGCTCGGCTATGCATGTGGCGCGTGCCGCTACTGCATCGACGGGCGGGAGACACTGTGCGAGCAGCAGCAGAACACCGGCTACTCCATCGACGGCTCGTTCGCCCAGTTCGCAGTCGCTGACGCACGCTTCGCCGTACCAGTCCCCGCCGGCGTCGACCCGTGGGATGCCGCACCGCTCACCTGCGCCGGGGTGACAACGTACAAGGCGCTGAAGGTGGCGCATGTCGTGCCCGCGGAAACGGTAGCCGTCTTCGGTGTCGGCGGTCTCGGACACCTCGCCGTCCAGTACGCACGAGTGTTCGGCGCGCAGGTGATCGGTGTGGACGTTGAGCCGGAAAAGCTGCAGCTCGCCCGCGACCTCGGCGCGGACCACACCGTGGACGCCTCGTCAGGGGACGCTGCTGCACAGGTGCAGGAGCTCGGCGGCGCCGACGTGGCCGTCGTTCTCGCCGCTTCCGCAACGGTATTCGAGCAGGCCTTCGCATCGCTCAAGCGCGGCGGACGCCTGGTGTGTGTGGCGCTTCCCGCAGACGGGACAATGTCGATTCCGATTTTCGACACTGTCCTCAAAGGCATCTCGATCATCGGGTCGATCGTCGGCACTCGGCAGGACCTCGCCGAAGTGTTCGCGCTGCACGCCGCTGGCCGCACCCGCGTCGTGTCGGTCCGACGGCCCCTCGCGGACGTGAACGACTCCATGGCGGACGTGCTCGCCGGGCGGGTGCCGGCACGAATCGTTTTCGAACTGGCCGCCGTCGACCGTGAACCACTCGTCACTGAGCCCGCTGAACGGATCGAACGATGACCGCCGTGCTGTTCGGCACCACCGACCGGTCCCTCGACTCCTCAGAGTGTTGGTCGCTCCTTGCCCGGACACCTTCAGCCCGACTTGCACACGGGACGCTCTCCCCGGTCACCGTTGTCGCTATCGACCGGGAACGCCAACGGATCACCGTCGATCTCGGCGCGACCGTCTGTGAGCAGGAGCGGGCACTGCTCGAGATCGGTGGCCAGGGAGCCGAGGGCGGATGGAACGTCATCGCGGTCGTCCGCACCGGCCCCATCACCGTCGTGTCGGGTGTTGGTCTCGGCGTCCCGCTGCGCCGAACCGTCCTTGACGTCGTCGAGGTGGGCGGGATCGTGTTCGCGCGAGACGCACACCAAGGGGCAGCACGGGCGGTGATGGCGGCATGAACGGTGTCACACCGGATAGCACCCCGGATCCGGTACCCACCCGCGATGAACCGGCGAACCCGCTCGGCGCACCGGCAACGGACGCGCCGGTGGACGAGCTCATCGTCCGGCTCGACCCCGACCAATGCTGGGAGCGCCTGCACCGCTCCCGCACCGCACGGGTGGCGTTCCGCACGGAAGACTCCCTCGAGATCATTCCTGTCAACTACGTCGCCGAGGAACGGCGACTGGTCTTCGCTACCTCCAGCACGGTCGTCCTCGAAGCAGTGCACGCCGGTCGGGAGATCGTGATGGAAGTGGACGAGCACGACGGTTGGACAGCGTGGAGCGTGGTTGCGAAAGGCTCAGCGCACCTCCCGGACACCCGGCATGTCACCGCGCAGCGGCTTCGCTCGATGCTCCCAACACCGAAACGGGCCACCGTGGTCCTGGAACCCTCTTCGATCACGGGACGGCTGTTCGACCAGATGGCTCCGTGACCGACGACGAAGACACCGACGTTACGGGGTGGCAACGCGGTGCACACGCGCAGACCCTGGCCACCCCGTCACGGTCTCGGCTTCGGTGGATCCTCCTCGCGCTCACACCGATCCTTATCGGCACCGCCTTTGTCATCGCACTGCCGCACGTCCAAGAGGCCATTGTCGTCGTTCGCGCGCTCGGGTCGACGGCGTTGATTGCGGCGGGAGCCGCCAGCCTCGCCGAAGCGGTCTCGCTGACCGCGGCGTCTCGCGCCACCCAGATCCTGCTCCATCCCGCCGGGCCACCGTTCCGGCACGTGCTCGGAGTTGACCTCATGGCGCAGGGTGTCCGCAGCATCATGCCAGGCGGTGCGGCGACGTCCGCTGGGGTTCGCATCACGCTGCTGCAACGGCTTGGAGTGACCTCGTCCGCTGCAGCGTCCGCGGCAACTACAGGAGTGGTCGCGTCGAACCTGGTCCTGTCCGCGATCTTCCTGCTCGGCCTCGCGTTGACTGCCGGTTCAGCTGGTTCACCGATCGTGGACGGAGCAGCGACGATGGTGGTGCTGCTCGTGCTCGCCAGCATCATCGGAGTTTGGCTGCTGCTGCGAAAGCCGGAGAAGGTTCGAGATGCCGCAGTTCGATGGACCCGACCAGTGCGACGGGTACTGCACCGGCCAACGGACCGCACTGTCGCGGAGTACGTCGACGCGCTCGGGACCGGGCTGGGCCGGTTACGGTCGCCGCCGCTGGCAGGCGCGCTGCTCGGCTGGGTCCTGCTGAACTGGACAGCGGACTTCACCGCGTTCGTCCTCATGGTGTCCGCCGCGGGGGCCCATGTTCCGTGGCAGGTCTCGTTGCTGACGTACGGGCTCGTGAACATCCTCGCGACGATTCCGGTCACCCCTGGCGCGATCGGTGTCGTTGAAGGCGCGGCCATTGCGTCCCTGCACCTCGCCGGGGCGCCAACGGCAGTGGCACTCGTCGGCGTGCTCGGTTGGCGCATCGTCGAGTACTGGCTGCCCCTGGCCGCGGCAGTGGTCGCAACTCCCATGGTGCTCATCGCCACGCGACGGCGTCCCGCCCGTTCCTCAAGCCGCGGGACCTTGGGCACTCTGCGCTGGCGATGGCGACCCCGACGATGGCTGCATGGACATCGAAGCTTCCCGCCACATCGCACCGTGCACCGTCGATGACCGGATCCGCCACGCCTGGGATGCAGAGCGCTCCCTCGACGCGAGCACACTTCATGCAATGTTGCAGGGCGGACACATCGTTCTGACCGGGGACGTCGGCTGTCACAGTGACCGGGCGACCGCCGTCGGGCTAGTGGAGCAGTGCGCTCCAATGACGGCGATCGAGAACCGGATCGTCGTCCGCGGCTACGACTGCGATCCGCAAGAGTCAGACGCAACAGTGCGCGCACGAGTAGTGGAAGCGATCGCCGTGGCCGTGCCGGAAGCTGATTCTGTAGACGTGCGAACCCTCGACCACGTCGTGACCATCGCCGGAACGATCAGCAGTGAAGCGGAACGGCGAGCGGCGCATGCAGCGGCGGCTCGGTGCCCAGGCGTGCACTTCGTTGTCGACCGACTCACAGTCGACTGAGGTTCACAGCTGCGACGTCCGATCCCGGCGCTGGAGGGGCACGACGCAGAGCGCAGTGCTGGATTCGGCCATCACGTCCTGGGCGACGGAGCCAAGCATCTCACCACCGAACACGGAACGGTGCCGGCGACCAACCACCACGAGCCCGTGATGCTCTGCGGCTTCCGCGACGCCGCTCCCAGCCGCACCCATGAGCAGTTCCGTCCGTACCTGCAGCTCGGGTGCCGACGTGGTGATGCGTTGCACCGCGTCCGCCAGCACATGTCCGGCGGTCTCCCGGTACACGGCGGGGTAGTCGTCGGCGCCAACGACCACCGGCGGCCCGATCGGGGCCGGCTCATGCCAGGTGTGCACCACTCGGAGCACCGCTCCGTGCCGTCCCGCTTCAGCTGCGGCGAAGTCGATGACCTCCGGCGCAGTGTCGGCATCCACTGCGAGTACGACGTCGGCGTCAAGCTGCCCGCTTGGCCAGTCGTCCGGGACGATCACCGTTGGGACGTGGGATGTGCCGGCGATCCGGTCCGGCAGCAACCCGGTCAGAGCCGACCGCAAACGACGACGACGGTGACTGCCCACGACGAGCAGACCATCCGCCTGCGCCAAATCCACGAGCGCGTCAACGATTGGTTGCGGCGGCGCGGCAAGTTCCACCTCGGTGCCGGGCGCGGACTGCAGCACCAGTGAACGGCCCGCGCCAAGACGATGCTGCGTCCAACCTTCCTCCGGCTCCAACGGGTCCACCGCGCGGACGATCCGTACCCGGCACGAATGCCGTGCAGCCCGCTCCGCAACCCAGCGAAGCGCTGTCCAGCTCGCGTCGGTGTCGTCGAGCCCGATCGTGATCCGTTCGACATGCTCGTGCATGACTCGTTCCTCCGGTTGATCCGTCAGGACGCCATCCGTCCCGCCTCCCGGGACGGTATGCCAGGACCGGTACCGCCTCGAGAGCCGAAGGTCCCGGGACTTCCGCCCCTTCGGAACACGCGCTCCGCCACCGACACTCGTCGCATGGACACACTCACCGCCGCTGGTTCACGATCCGTCCGCGAAACGATCACAGATGTGTGGCGAGCCGACCCCCTCCTCCGGAACGCACGCCTCGATGTGGAGATTGACATCGGCGGCAACCGCAAAGTCATCACCGGAACCGTCCCCTCGACTCGGTGCCACGAGCGGGCACTGCAAACAGCGCAACAGGCGCTCCCCACCCTGTGTCTCATCGACCGGATCCACGTCGCTGCTGTTGCGCACCGCGGGACGTTGGGCTCTCCCGCCTCAGCATCAATCGCTGCATCGTTGCCGGTATGACAGACCGCAGCGTGCACTCCCGTAACGACAGCGACGTACGAGCCGACGTCGAGGATGAGCTTGCCTGGACGCCGGGAATCGATGCAGCCAGCATCGGCGTCGCCGTCGAGAACGGCATCGTTACGTTGACCGGCCAGGTGGGCAGTCACACCGAACGAATGCAGGCCGGGAAAGCCGCGCTCCGGGTGACCGGGGTTCGCGGCCTTGCCGAAGAACTCGACATCCGTGGGCCGAGTCGACGCACCGACGCCGACATCGCCTCGGCAGTGCGGGCAGCGCTCGACGCTGACGCATCCGTGCCGTCCGACACGGTTGATGTGCAGGTGCGGGACCGGATCGTCACATTGACCGGGTCGGCCCACTGGTACTTCCAGAAAGTCGCAGCCGTCCGCGACGCGGAGCGGGTCGGCGACGTCCAGTTCGTACTCGACCGGTTGGAGCTGACACCACGGCCGAGCGCCCCCGATACCGAAGAACGCATTCGGCAGGCGTTCGTCCGGAACGCCGAACTCGACGCCGACCGGATTGCAGCGACGGTCCACGGCACCACCGTGACGCTCACCGGGCGGGCCCGCACGTGGGCGGAACGACGGCAAGCGGAAATCGCCGCGTGGCGATCACCGCACGTGCTCGACGTCGACGATCAGGTCGTCGTCGACGCCTGATGCAGACCCCGACGACGCAGACCTCACTTCGATGCTCTCCGCCGCCGCTGGCGTTGCCCACACTGTCCCATCGGCGGCGAACGCAAGCACGTCGACAGTGCCCTCGCTCGTCAGCCGGCGAAGGTCACCTTCGTCACCGGCGATTACCGCGGTCGCCAAGACGTCTGCGGTGACAATGTCGTCGGCGATGACGGTGGCTTGAACAAATGTTGGTGCGGCCCGGCGCCAAATGTGTTCGCCCCGCTCCGCCGTACCGGAGGTCGCCACTGCTCGTCTGGGTGGCTGCAGGCGCACAACGCCGATCACCGTGTCTCGCTGCGCGGGATTGACAACGCCGACGCTCCAAGGCACGTCGGGACGGAAGCGACCGCGGACGAGGATGTCCCCGCCGGCGTTGATCATCCAATCCTCGGTCCCCTGATCGAGGACCACGCCGGCGTCCCGGATAGCGAGCGCCTTGACGACGCCGGAAAGGTCGATGACGCCGTCGGGACGGTGCGGGGTGAAGGTACCACCGGTTCGGTCACGCCATTCCAGCGCGAGGGCATAGACCTCCCGAAGCTCTGGCGTCGTGTCGGCAAGCCGAAGCGACCCGTCGGCGACGCGGCTCAACTCCGACAACGGGTTGTAGAGACTGTAGCGGCGGTCGTAGTCGGCGAAAACGGCGCGCACCGCGGATACGGCGTGAGGTGATGCGCCGCGGACACTGACGACGGTGCCCATTGCCTCGAACGTTGCAACGCTCATAGCCCGGCCTTATCGATCGCCGATTGCAGTGACGTGATGTAGCCCTCGCTTGTGTATGTGGCGCCGCTCACGGACTGGATTTGTGCGGACTGCGCCTGCAGGGTCTCTTGACGCAGAACCGGTGCTGCTTGCTGGCTGATCGACACGGAACGGCCGTCACGGTTGGTCAGCTGCAGCGCAGTGACGTCGGTGATCTTGCCGTTCGTGACGACGATCTGCACCTGCACGGGACCAAACTGCGTCTGCGCGGTGTCACCGGCGAACGTGCCGGATGCCGTGGAACTGCTCCCGCTACTCCCGCTGCTGCCGCTGCTGCCCGACGTGCCGCTGGCATCGCTGGTGCTGGAACTGCTGCCATTGGTGCCGGATGTCGAGCTCCCACCAGTTGTCCCACCGGAGGATGTGCTCGGCTGCACCGGAGAAGTGACGGCGGGCTGGCCGCCGAGTTGCCAGCCGATGGCGAGCACTGCGATGGAGGAGGCGATCCCGCCGGCGATGATGCGAACTTTCATGATTCGAACCGTTCATGGTGAATCTGGTGCTCCGGGACGCCGGCCAGTCGGGCTTCGCGGACGACGAGGTCGGACCAGGCGCGAGGACCGCACACGTAGAGGTCCGATTCGAGGAGCCGGGGGAAGACGGAACGGAGGGTGACACCGCGTCGGAGGTCTTCCTCGGTCATCCAGCTCTCCCGCGATCGTGCACGGTGGCCAACCATTGCGTACAGCCGGCTCCCCGTCTCCTTCGCAAGCTCGACGGTTTCATCCCAGAGGTACTGCTGGTCGGCGTCGGTTCCGCGCAACAACACAGTCGCTTCGCCTGGGCGCAGATCCGTGTCCTCGAGCAACGCTCGGACGGGGGTGATTCCGATGCCGGATGCGACGAGCGCGAGGAACGGTGCCGTCCGAGCGCGACTGGTGAACAGCCCGTACGGGCCTTCAAGGGAGACAACGGCGCCCGGCGTGATGCGTCCGAGCCGCGCCGAGCCTGCTCCGAGGTCGCGGACGGTAATGCGTGCCCGGTCGCGGTCGGGCACCGCGGAGAACGACACCGGGTGCGCGTGCCACCAGGTGTTCGCCGTCCAGAAGCGCCATACCCCGTATTGACCGCCGCGAGCACCGAGTCGGTCAAGGTCCCGACCGGCGAGGTGAATCGATACGACCCCCGGCGCGATGGTCTCAACGCCGACGACACGGATACGGTGCCGGAACGTCACCACGAGCGGCATCGCAAACCGGAACACAGCGATCAGTCCGAGGGCTAGGACGTACAGCGCGATCCAGTAGATGCGCTGCCATGTGCCCTGCGCGAGGACGCTGCCGACGCTGAGCATGTGGGGCAGCGCGACGAGCACCGCGGCGTAGCTGAGCAGGTGAATGATGTGCCATGCCTCGTACGGCAGCCGCCGGCGTACCGCGACGAGGGACGACACCACCACGGCGACGAAGAGCCCCAAACTGAGATACGCCAGCGGCATGTCTGGCGTTGAGAAGAGCGAGATGGTCTCCGCGATCGGGCTCGTCTTGTCCGATGCGCCGTACCCGAGGGTCAACAGCAGCCCATGCGCGATGAGGAGGTACAGCACCGGCTTCCCAAGCGAACGGTGCACGGCGATGGCATTGTCCTGGCCGAAGGTCCGGTCGATGAGCGGGACGCGAGCGGCGAGGACCAGCATCATCAGGACGAGGTCGGTGCCGATCAGTCCCGCGACGATGCCCGCATCGGTGAGCCACCCGCCACTGCCGGAAACCGTGTGCGACCCAGGCGTTGCAAGCCACAACGACACCGCGACTGCAGCGGAGGTCCACGCGAGGATCCCAAGCAGGTCAGCCATCGCGTTCCGGCGACGACCGGACCGGTGGCGTCGCCGGGCCGCGGCATCAAGCGACTCTGCGGGCGCCGGTACGGCCCGGAAGCGCCGACGTTCCGGCGCCGTCGTGGCGGGGGGCGATGTGGGGCGAGCGGTGTCGATCATCGTCTCGGTCCTCTCCAGCATGTGATCGGGTGGCTCACAGCATCAGCATTGGGGCTATGGAGAAGCACGGAACGGGGCGTGCCGTTCGTTCGAGACCTCGAGTGATCGGGAGACGGGAAAGCGCCCAGGGTCACCGGGGCGGGAAACGGACCGTCGCAATCGCACCACCACGCACGCCGTTCTCCAGCGTCGCCGCCCCGCCGGCGCGTTCCGCGATGCCGCGCACCAGCGCGAGGCCAAGGCCGCTGCCCCCGAGGACAGCGCGGCGGGCTTGGTCAGCGCGGGTGAACCGGTCGAACGCCTGGGGAAGGAACGCATCCGGCACCCCAGAACCATCGTCGATGACGCGCAACACCAGAACGCTTCCGGAGTCCTGTTCGACGATCACCCGAATCACCCCACCGTCTTCACCAGCTGCGATCGCATTCGCGACGAGGTTGTCCACGACGCGGGCGAACGCGGCCGGTTCCAGCGCGTACCGCTGGTCCGATGTATGCGTCGCGACGGTGAAGTCGATGTCGCGTGCGCCGGCGCCGCTGACGGCCCGTGCACGGTCAATTGACCCCATCAGTTCCGTGACGAGGTCGGCGGCGGTGCTGGACGGCGTGGGACCTGCCTCATCGAGCCGGCTCAGCTCGAGGAGGGTGTTCGCAAGAGCCACCAACCGCGCAGCGTCGCTCTCCGCGGCGACCAGTTCCCGCTCCAACGCGGCCGCGTCGCCGGAGGACTGATGTGCAAGCTCAAGACGTGCCGTCAACGCGGCGAGCGGTGTGCGCAATTCATGGCTCGCGTCGGAGACCATCCGCCGCTCACGCTCAGCGTTCTCACGTTGCCGGTCGATGAATGCGTTCAGCGTTCTCGCGAGTGCCGCGAGCTCATCGTCTGACGCTCCGACCGGAAGGTGCCCGTCGTCGATTCCGGCGCTGAGACGTTCCGCGGTCCTCCGCATGCGTGCGACCGGTCGAAGTGCCAACGTCGATAACAGCCAGGCGGTCACCGCGAACGCGAGCAACGCAAGCACCGTCCCCACAATGAGGGACCGGTCCACACGCTGGAGCGTTTCCTGCCCAGCCCGCCCGTCATGCGCCGCCCAGACGACGAAGGATCCGGCGTCATTGGTCACCGGGATCCCGACAACGCTCACGACGCGGCGATCGGTACTGAGGCGAAGAGTCCGCTCGTCAGCCGGCACGGACGTCGGAAGGGCTTGGCGGACATCACGTGGCAACGAATCGACAACCCAGTCCCCCGTTACGGACCGGATACCCACCAACACATCCTCGGCGGGGCGGTCCGGCGGCTCATTCGGGTTGTGCCGAAGGTCCGACACGAACGGCGCTGCGTCCCCGGCCGCGAGGGAGCGGTCAGTTGCAAGGGTGGCGCGTTCAATTTGGACGTGCAGCACAACCGCGACGCCAGAGAGCACCACAGCGCCGACAATCAAACTTCCGGCGGTGATCCGTGCCCGGATCGACAGCCGACGCAGGAACATCATGGTGACGGCACGACCTCAAGTGCGTACCCAACACCGCGGACCGTGCGTATCGCGACGTCGGCGTCAGCGGCCTGCAGCTTCTTCCGAACGTAGCTGACGTATTGGTCGACGATGGTCGGGTCGAAGTGCTCAGCGCTCCCCCACACTTCTTGGAGGACGTCCGTTCTGCTTCGCGGCTCGGGTGAGCCTTGCATGAGGAACCGCAGCAACGAGAACTCTTTGACGCTCAACGGCAAGTCACGTCCCCGGACGGAGGCTCGTACGGTGACGATGTCGAGTCGCACCGTGCCCGCTTCCACAACCGTCGCGGAGCCTGCGGCCCGTCGTCGCAGATGCGCACGGATACGGGCATTCAGTTCCGCTATCGCGAACGGTTTGGTCAGGTAGTCGTCGGCGCCGGAGTCCAAACCGAACACCCGGTCGTCGACCGCGTCGCGGGCCGTGACCAGGATCACGGGGAAATCTTGCCCCATTTCCCGAAGCCGACGGCACACCTCAAATCCGGTCATCTCCGGCAGCATCACGTCTATTGCGGCGGCGTCGAAGGAGTGCAGACGTGCTTGTACGAGGGCTGCGACACCGTCCGACACGACCGTGACCGCATGCCCTTCTCCGCTCAAACCACGTTCCACAAGCGCGCCCATCTGCGGGTCGTCTTCCACCACAAGAATGTTCGCCACCTCACACCACCCCGCTCGTGCCGAGGAGAGAGCCGATGACGAACGTGGCCGCGAGAGCCAGCGCACCGCCGACGACCACCCGGACGGTGGCACGCATCGTCGAACCGCCCCCGATTCTTGCGCCCGTGGCTCCCGTCAACGCAAGCGCCAGAAGAACCACGACGAACGTGACGGGTACCCGAACGCTTTCGGGTGGCAGCAGGATTGCCAGAAGCGGCAGAACCGCGCCGATCGAGAACGCCGCCGCCGACGCGAACGCCGCATGCCACGGGCTGACCACTTCGTCCTCATCGATTCCGAGTTCCGTCGTCAAATGTGCGGCGAGGGCATCCCGGTCCGTCAGTTCAGCGGCGACCGATTCCGCAGTTGCACGCTGCAGACCACGCGCTTCCCACAGCTGAGTGAGTTCCTCCAACTCAGCCGCAGGGTCATCGGCCAGCTCCTGACGTTCCTTCTCGATGAGGGAACGCTGACTGTCCTTCTGGCTGCTGACCGAGACGTACTCCCCCAACGCCATGGAGATCGCGCCCCCGACCAGCGCCGCCGCCCCGGCCGTCGCAATCGCCGGGATCGACGACGACGCGCCCGCCACTCCGACGACAATCGATGCCGTCGAAACGATCCCGTCGTTCGCGCCGAGCACGCCGGCTCGCAGCCAGTTCAACCGTGCGGAAAGGTCCCCGGTGTGCGCTTCGCCCGGGTGCGGCTCGGAGGAGGTCATGTGAACAGCGAACCAGGTCCGGTCGGCACTATTCGTGTGAGGTTTCGAACGATCCGGTTACCCGCCGCGCGGACAACGTCCGGTGCACTGCCGTGACGCTCCTGTTGTCTGTGCGGACAGCGCCCCGTCCAACGGCGCACGATGCGAAAGGCTGACATGGACTGGCAGTTCGGCGGGATTCCGCTCCACCCCCTCTTCGTCCACCTCACCTCCGTGGCGGTGCCCGTCGCCGCCCTCACGGCAATCGTCGTCGCAGTCTGGCCGGCGGCGCGTCGATGGCTGTCCATCGGTGCACCGATCATCGGCTTGATCGCTCTGATCTCAGTCCCGTTGGCGACATCTTCCGGCGAGTGGCTGGAACACCGGGAACGGGAGACCGCGCTCCTTGAACGGCACACCGAGCTCGCCGATGGGATGCTGCCGTGGTCCATTGCAGTATTCGCGCTCCTCGTGCTGTGGTGGGCGTGGCACCGCTTCGGAACCACGCACGTCACCAGCAGCGCCATCCAGCGCACCACCGCGGTCATTGGGCCGGTCCTTCTCATCGCGGTAGCCATCGTGTCCATCGTCGAAGTTGTCATCATCGGTCACGCCGGAGCCGAATCAGTCTGGAAGGGCTGACATGTTCCAACGGGCCTCAGATAGCTGACCAACCGCCATCGGAGGGGAGGATCGCACCAGTCACGTTCGCCGAGTCGTCGCTGAGGAGCCAGGTGATCGCCGCCGCGAGCTGCTGCGCCGTCGCGATCGGCGGGACATTCGTCTGCAGGTACGGGCCGAGCCGGTCCCCCGCGTATTGAGAACGGAACGGTGCTTCGATACTCGTGGCAACGGCCCCCGGCGCGACGGCATTACAGCGAACACCCGCCGGAGCGTAGAAGAACGCCGTGCTCACGGTGAATCCGTTCACGGCGTGTTTCGACGTCGTGTATGCAGTCCCCGCAGCCGAACCACGGAGTCCTGCTTCCGACGACACGTTGACGATGCTGCCCTTGCCGGCGGTGATCATTGACGGCAGGACCGCGCGGGTCAGCCGCATCACCGCAGTGAGATTCACAGCGAGGATGCGATCCCAGACGTCGTCGTCGAGTTCTGCTGTCGGAAGGAACCCGTCCATGATGCCGGCGACGTTCGCGAGGCCGTCAACGGGGCCGTCCGCGGCGGACACGATGCGGTCAATCACCGGACGATCCGCAAGGTCTCCCGCCACGGTAACCAGACGGTCCGAGTCGAGCGCCGCCGCAAGCGCATCCAACCGCTTCGGGACCACGTCGGATGCAACGACACGGCAGCCCTCCGCGACAAGTCGCTCCGTTGTCGCCCGACCGATGCCGGCACCGGCCCCGGTGACAACCACCGTCGTCCCGGCGAACCGTCCCGGCGTCGTTGTCGTCGCATCGTTCATCGTCGCTCCTGTCATACCCATGCCGGCAAATCCGGCCCCGCACAGCATCAGTTCGGATGCGTCGCTGACGCCAGGGCCCTTCGGCCTGCGCCTCTGTTCCCGACGTTGTCATGGGCGGGACGTTCGGCACTGCTGGGGGGTCACGCCCCCGCATTACCGTCAGCACGAGCACACGCACGTGCCACCAACCGGAGCAGAAAGAACTCATCATGTCCGTAGAGCGAATCCTCGTCGGCCTCGACGACGCACAGGCCAGCTGGACCGCACTCCGCTGGGTAGCAAACCGTGCGGCAGACGCACCAGCCACGGTCCGGATCGTGCACGCGCTGGAATCAACCGACACGGACGTGATGATGGTGCGTGCACGCCTCGCCGACGCCGCCGCTTTCGTCCGTTCCACCGCGCCCGGCACAGTTGTCGACACCGACGTCGAACGGGGCTTCGCAGCGGACACGCTTGTCGATGACGCATCGACGGCTGACCTCCTCGTCATCGGTGCGCACCGCAACCGCAGACTCCGGTCCGCTCTGACCGGCTCCCTGCCGGAACGTATCGCGACGAGAGCACCCGTGCCGACGGTCGTCATCCCGGACGACTGGACGTTCGGAACCGGACCGGTTGTCATCGGTATCGACGCTGAAACGGCCGAAGGGGCCCTTACATTCGGCCTGCAGGAAGCGCGCCGTTCCCACCGGAGCGTGCACCTCGTGCACGCCTGGCGAGTGACGGCTCCGGTATCCGCGCGGCCGATCGCGCTGCTCGAGGACGCGTCCGCGGCGGACGAGCAGTCCGCCCGCCTTGTTCTGGCCGCAGCAACGCGAAGCGCGGAGCAGCTCGAGCCCGCAGTGAAGGTCCGAGCTGCACTGTGGGAAGGCGACCCCGGCGAAGCGCTCACCAAAGCCGGAGTCGAGGGATCCCTGATCGTCGTCGGGCGCCGGCACCGCACCATGATCGGCGGCGAACTGTTCGGTTCCGTCGCACGCGACACAATGCACCGGTCGAAGACACCGGTGGTCATCGTGCCGGTACCGACCGCCTGACCGGAGCGGCGCCACGAACATGCGCGGTCCCGCCGGTCGTGGCGCGCAGGGCGGCGAGGATCGTGACGACGTCGACGAGCTCTTGCAGCAGCGCACCAACCACGGCAGGCACCACCCCAGTCGACGCGACCAGCATCAGACCGACCGACGCGCCCATCCCAATCCAGATGCTCTGCCGAGCGATCCGGACAGTCTCACGCCCGATACGGACTGCAACCGCCACGCGTTCGACCGACTCGACCAGCACGACCGCGTCCGCAGTCTCACTCGCAGCGGAGGCGCCCCTGGCCCCCATCGCCACGCCAACGTCGGCGACGGCCAGCACCGGTGCGTCGTTGACACCATCACCGATCATCAAAACGGGACGCTCGGTCAGCTCGCGAACCGCCGTCACCTTGTCCCCTGGTCGGCATTCAGCCCGCAGCACTGCGACACCAACATCCGCTGCGACAGCCTCAGCCGTGGCACGGGCGTCGCCGGTGAGCATCACCACGTCGCGGATCCCCAGCTGCCGGAGCTCGACGACCGTCGCCGGAGCCTCCGGTCGGATCGGATCGCGTAACACCAGCGCCCCAGCCGGAGCACCGTCCACCAAGATGTACGACACCACCCTGCCGCCCGCCACTTCGGCTGGTGCGGCTTCCGCGGCTCGTCGACGTGCGAACGCGAGCGTGCCCACCGCGACCTCATGGCCGTCGACTTCCGCGGCGACACCATCCGACTCCGATTCAGCGGCGTGATTCGCGCTGGTCAGCGTGATCGCCTCGGCCCGCGCCGCGTCAACGATCGAGGCTGCCAGCGTGTGGGAGGAGTACTGCTCCGCACTCGCTGCCAATTCCAGAAGCCGCTGACGGGTGGGACCGCCCGCAACCGTGACGACCCGCTCGAGGGTTGGTCGTCCCATCGTCAACGTGCCGGTCTTGTCGAACACGACGGTGCGGACAGCGGCGAGCCGTTCGAGCACCGACGCGTCCTTCAGCACGACGTCGCTGCGAGCTGCCCGGCCGATGCCGCCAAGAAACGCCACCGGTGCCGCGATCAGCATCGGACACGGCGTCGCAAGTACGAGCACCTCCGCGAAACGTCGCGGATCTCCGGCGACCCACCATGCGATACCGCCGAGGACGAGCGCGAACGCGGTGAACCACGGCGCGTACTGGTCGGCAAGTCGGACCATCGGCGACCGTGATGACATCGCCCCGGAGACCAATGCGACGATCTGCTGGTACTCACTCGCCGCGGCGGGCCGGCTGGCGCGGATGAGCACCGCCGCGGCGCCATTCACCGCACCGCTTGGCACGTTCGCCCCAGCTGACACCCCCACCGGGACGCTCTCCCCGGTGAGCCGTGACTCATCGAACGTTGCCGCACCGGCCACCAAGGCGCCATCAACGGGCACCACCTCAAATGGTCGGACGACCAGCACATCCCCGACGAGGACGTCCCCCACCGGTACGTCCACAACGGTCTCACCCGTCATGCGGTGGGCGGTTTTCGGAGTGTCGGAGAGCAGTCGCGACAGCTGACTCGTCGCTCGGCGCTGCGCGTGTGCCTCCAGCGCCTCACCGCCGACGAGCATGAGCACGATGACGAACGCCGCCAACCACTCCCCGACGGCGAGGGTGGCGACGATCGCTGTGACCGCCAGCAGGTCAACGCCGAACCGCCTGTGGAGCATCGACCTGACCATCGACACCGCCTCGACTCCGGCGGCAACGACCGCCGTGGCAGACAACAGCACCGGCACCGCGCCCGCGAACCCGAAAGACGATAGAAGGATCGCCAACACCCCAACTGCAATCACGCTCACCAGACGAGTGCGAACCAACATCGGTTTCGACGACCGTGACATGGAACCTCCAACGAGCAGTCCGTGACGCCAGCACGCGTCACCTGATGCTCATCCGTCCTCGCACGCGCGCCCAGAGCCGAACGTCCCGCACAAGGGCAGGCATATTCCAGGCAAGGAGGCGCGGCGCGGTGGTGGGAGCGATCCGTCGACAGGCACTACTGACCAGCGGCGCCGACACAACTCCCAACACCGCGGAAGTTAGGCCGCTTCCTCCGCCGGAACAACCGCGATGGGCCGTGTCATCGTTCGCAGGAGACGCTCTCCCACAGATCCCAAGAGCGCTCCGCCGAGGGCGCTGCGGTGTTCCCGGCCGATGACGACCAGCGAAGCTGTGCGAGCTGTGCGCTGTAATGCGGATGCTGCTGAGCCCTCGAGGGAACGCTTCTGGAACCAGACGGTTGGGAAACGCGTGACCGCGAGAGTGAGGATGCGGTCGAGCTGGCGGTCGGAGTGTTCGGCGTACCGCGGTCGGTCGTCGGGTAGGTAAGCCGCGCCGAACGGCGTTGCGACGGTCGGTATGCGCCACGCGTTTACGAGGAGCACCACCTGGTCGCGGAGCCGTGCACGGGACGCAGCGAAGTCGATGATCCGAATGGGGCTGATCGCGTCGACGCCGACAACGATGTCGTCTCCGCCCTCGGTCCAGTCGTCCGGGACGACAACGACTGGCACCTTGCTCCTACTGACGATGCGCTCCGGCAGCCACCGGTCGAACACGCCAGTGATCAGCCGATGCCGGTGACAACCGACGACGAGGATGTCGCCGCTGTTCCCGTGTTCGAGCAGACGATCGGCGACCGAGCCGCCAGTTGTGATGATCTCGACGTCAACATCAGGGTGGTCACGTCGGAAGTCGGTTGCGACGGATTCGATGCGCTGCTTCGCTGCCGCTCTCGGCTCGCCGAACAGCTCAGCGACGTTGACCAGCTTGACGACGTCGCCGGACGTCAGCGGCTCCGCAGCAACCCACCGCACTGCGGCGTGCCCACCGTCGGTGTCATCGAGACCTACCGTGTACGTCGTCACCCTGACGCCTTCCGTCGCGCTCTGACCGATCCGGCTAGAAGCAGCCGTCGTGCTGTCAGCATCCCGGAACCGCGACCCTGGGAAAAGGGACGAACGGCCCACGGTGACACAGTCACGCTTCGACGCGTAATCGCTCGCTTCGTTCCGGCGGGTGACGAAGTTTGTCGGCCGCATCGCGTCATCGCCTCAGCTCGCACCCGAAAGTAAGGACATCGCTCGTCCCATGGAGAGGTCGCAGGTCTCCCGGCAGGGTTCCTACAAGGGGGCAGAGAGCTGCCGCGCGGCGATCGGGTCGTGACGATTCGACGTGGGAAGCACCGAACCGGCGCTCGCAACGCACCGATTACGCAGTCCGAATTGCGATTACGGGAGTGAACCCACACAAGCTGAACGTCGAGCTCGTCACCGATCGAGTGTCGCCGTGGGTGCGCAACACTGCCTACACGACGGCATCACGGTGCTCCATTGTCGTCACGGACCCATGAGCGGCCCCGTGCGCGATAGCGACATCACAACACCGGAGGGTCGGCGGTCGAGCATCTGAGTCGCGCGCGTGACACGGTGGACAAGGGTCCGGTCGCCGTCTCGAGAACACCCCCACCGTATGAACGTTCCAAGCATCCGGGACCAAACCCATCAAGACTGCGCCACCTTGAGCACGCCTGGCCTCGTCGACTGATGGATCGTTAATCGGCGAAGGTGGTCGACCCGTCAGCGGGGACTGCTGCAGGTTTGGTTGACTCCTGACAGGTAGGGGCGTTGGCTCCTGCTGGAAGGATGTGCGCCATGGTGAAGGCGTATCCGGAAGAGTTCCGCCGTGATGTGATCGCGGTCGCCCGGAAGGGCGAGACGTCGGTGCGGCAGGTCGCGAAGGACTTCGGTGTGTCCGAGTCCTGCCTGGCCCGCTGGTTGCGGCTCGCGGACCGCGACGACGGCATCAGTGTTGCAGCGGTGCCGTCGGCGAGGCCGGTGGAGCAGGCGGAGCTGCGGGACGCCCAAAAGCGGATCCGGCTGCTCGAGCAGGAGAACGAGATCCTCCGCCGGGCGGCCGCGTACTTCGCTCAGTCGCAACTCCCAAAATGATCTACCCGCTGGTCCTCGAACTCGCCGACGATCGGATCCCGGTCGCGGTGGCCTGCCGGGTGTTGGGCTTCTCGAAACAGGCCTTCTATCGGTGGCGTGCCGATCCGGTGACTGAGCGCGACTGGGCGGACGCGCACCTGACCAACGCAGCGATCGATGCGCACCGCGCGCGATCCGACGTTCGGATACCGGTTCATCGCCGATGACCTTCATGCTGCCGGCCATCGGGCATCGGAACGGCGGGTGTGGCGGCTGTGCTCGCAGCAGCGGCTGTGGTCGTTGCATGCGAAGAAGCGCGGCCTGAATCGCAAGGCCGGGCCACCGGTGCACGACGACCGGGTCCGGCGTGCGTTCACGGCACCAGACCTCGACAAGCTCTGGCTGACGGACATCACGGAGCACCCGACCGGTGAGGGCAAGCTCTACCTCTGCGCGATCAAGGACGCGTGCTCGCGGCGCATCGTCGGCTATTCGATCAGTGACCGGATGCGGTCCTCGCTTGCCGTCGCGGCTCTGCAGATGGCGATCTCCCGCCGGAGCCCGTCAGGGACGGTGGTCCATTCGGATCGGGGCAGCCAGTTTCGTTCGAAGAAGTTCGTCCGGGCGATATCGGACGCCAGGCTGCTCGGATCGATGGGGCGGGTCGGCGCGTGCGCGGACAACGCGGCGATGGAATCGTTCTTCGCGCTCTTGCAGAAGAACGTCCTCAACCGGAGACGCTGGGCGACCCGGGAAGAGCTCCGGCTCGCGATCATCACCTGGATCGAAGCGACCTACCACCGGAAACGGCGCCAACGTGGTCTGGGGAAGTTGACCCCGATCGAGTACGAGACGATCATCAACCCACAGGTCGCACTCGCGGCCTAAACAAACGCGTCAACCAACCCTGCAGCAGTCCCGTGCGTCCGCGGGATTCTGCCTGTACCCGGACAAGTACGCCTACCGCTTCATCACCGAGAGCGGAGTCGACGAACTGGCACCGACAGGCGGCAGCACGGTCGTGCTCGAGACCGAGCTTCGCGGGCGTCCAACCCCGACGCATCTCCCGGAGATCGTCTGGCGTGCCGGCATCGACCTCAACCCTCTCGATGTCGCGGACCCAGCGTCACTGGAATGGCTGGAGACGCTCGTCTGGCCCGAGCATGACGAGCGCCGCCGGAATCTGCACGCGGCCGCATCCGTCGTCGCGGCAGAGCGACCGCTGCTCGTGGCCGGTGACCTGAACGACTTGTTCGAGGAGGTCGCGGCGCAAGCGCCAGCTGACGCGATGTTGGTCGTCTTCCACAGTGCCGTGCTCGTGTATCTCAGCCCGGACGCGCGCGAGTCTTTCTTCGGCAAGGTGCGTACGAGCGGTGCTGTGTGGATCAGTAATGAGGGCAAGTCGGTACTGTCGGATGTCCCGTCGCAGCTACCTGCAGGCACCGATAACGGCACCGTCCTGGCGGTCGAGGGCACACCCGTCGCTGTCGTCGGCCCACACGGTCAGTTTTTCAACGCTCTCGCCGCCTCCTGATCGGACGGGCAGCTCGGCGTGCCCGGTGATGGATCGTCGAGCGGGCATCTGAACAAGACGTCGTCCGTGTTCACCGGGTGAGAAGGCCGACGCTTGGCAGTTCACCGTGCCTCGACCCTGACGGGACAGAATCCCAACTATCCTTCATGCGACCAGGGGGGGGAACCGAAATGCACGACGCTTTGCCGCCGCAGCCGAACCTCAGCGGACCCGACAAGCCGAAGCCGACGCTCGGCTGTGGCGCGATCGCCGGCATTGGGTGCGGAGGCATCGTTCTCCTCGCAGTACTCTTCGGCGTACTTTCAACGATCGGCAGCGGTGGTGACGATGACGCCAGCACCGGAACGTCCGACAGTGTCTCGAAGTACACGCAGACGTGGAGCAAGCAGTACTCCGACACCACCTGCTCCGACTGGAACGGTGAGATGACCGGGCAGCAGCAGTTCGCCGCAGCCGCAGACATACTCACCTCAGCGCGCAACAAGATCGATGGCGGTACCGGGCTGCCGTCCGATGCGCTTATCCGCGAGTTCGAGGGCGGCATCACAAACGTCTGCGTAGAACCGACGATGACTCTGACCGACGCAACCTACGGTCTTTACGCGACCGAGCCGCGCTTCCACCCGTGATAAACAAGCCATGGCCGCGCCCTTTCGCCTGGTTTGCCGTCATTACGTCGAGCGTGCTGCTTGCATTGGCGGTGGTGAACCTAATCATCAACACGACGAGCGTGGGGACCTGGCTGCCGCTGATGGTGTTGATGCCGCCGGGGCTCTTCCGTGGTCTGCGGGACCTTCGCCGTTCTCATGACCGGTAGCCGATCGGCTACCGGACGCCAATAGTGGGGAGTTGGATACAGACCTGTTGCCCAACTACCAGCCGCGCGCCCTCGGCCTGGCGATCGGTGCGGGGCCGCTGATTGCGGGCCTCGTCATGGCGCTTCTCGGCCTCGTCCTCGGCGCCAAGTTCGTCGGGCTCGTAGCGGCCGGGATGGTGATCGCTGCGATCGGATTGGTCGTTGCACTAGTTGGAGCGATTGGTTTCGCCCGACACGGGTACCTATGGCTCACTGCCAATTCGCCTTCATCCTCAGGACGACGAGTGGCTACCGTCGGCGATCAACCGCTGGGCCTGGTACACATTCGACTCCCCGCCCGCTGATCTCTACGCCGCGCTCGGCCTTGCGGATCTACACCCGAACGAGATACGAGCCCTGTCCAACAACATCCGGCCAGTCGATGTCGATGCACTCTCACGAGCTACCGGCCTGTCACCGGTTCGTCTGCGCGGCATGACACTGAGCCGCTATGACGGCCGCGCCCTCAACCTGCGCCGAACGGCCAACAAGCTCCAAACCATCGGCAACAACTTCACCTGGGCGCGCCGGACCGGCACACGGTTCTGCACGCGTTGTCTCGCCGAGCAACCCGGTGTCTTCCCAATGAGCTGGCGGTTCAACTGGACGTTCGTCTGCCTTCACCACCGCCAACTCCTCGCAGACGTATGCCCTGGCTGTGGGAATGAACTCGCCGAGCCCTACGGACTCCGCACCCAACCCCGAGACCCGAACCGATGCAGTCATCGCATCCGCAACGCTGACGAGGACTTCTACTGCGACACCCCGCTTGACCGCCCTGACCACCATGACCCCCTACCGACAAGTTCACCAGTGCTACGAGCGCAGCACTTCATCAACGACATCTTGCGTCGTGCCGTGCGCCCGAGCATTGAACTCCGTGACTTCGCAAGCACGATGGGGTCGGTGCGCTTCGCCGCGCCTACTGCGGTTATCGCGCAACTGGCCGGCCTCGACCCCGAGAGGCTCCTCGGTCTGATTGAGCCCGAACGACGATCCGGAGCTTCCCCACCGGCGGATGCACTCTCCTTCGCAGCGCTGGCTGCCGCCGCCCTCCGTCTGCGAAACGATCCCGAACAGGAGGTCGGGCCGGTTCTTAGAGAGATCACCCTCAGTCGTCCATCCGGATATTCTCCTCACACGACAGAGATCAGCTCCGCCGATGTGAAGAAGCTCCTCGGAGCTTGGGGGCGATTGCGGGCACCAATGACTGACCGCGTCGTCCGATCTCTCGACCACGATCTGGTCCGGTCGCACGTATCCGCACGCGCAGCGCCATCCCGGCAATCGAAGTCGACGCAACTACGAGGCGCACACGTCCGGAAAACCGAATGCGGGTCGCAACCTTACCGACGCGACTCTGGCCCTCGTGGACCGCCCCTCTGTACCTCGACCGCGGTCCTAACGTCGAAGCGGTCGCCGACGCTTTCGCCGCTGCACTCGACGCGGACGGACGCACACCAGAGCTCCGCCCGAACATTGTCGGTGTTGGACACGAGCGCGAGAAGACTGTCCTTGCTCTTGCGTCGCTTCGCTCACAGCTGCTCGTCAGCGGCACACCTATCGACTACGAACGTCGACGCATCTTGCCTTGGCAACGCTTCCTGCCAGATTCTGACTGGCGCAGGCTGGGCGAATCGATCGACATCAATCCAGGATCCGAGGAACAAGCGAATCTTGCCCGCCGCTACATGTACATGCGGCTCACGGGCGACGGCCCGCAGAGACTTCCCGCTGAGCTCGGACGGCAGCACCAGGACAACGACGCTCAGGACACGACATTTCTCCTGCATTTCACGCTTGAGCTTCAAAGCGCGATGGATGGGTACGCTCGGGACTTTTTCGGCGAGGAGGAGTGCGAGATGCTTTGGGAGCACCCTTATTCGCCCACCAGACTCATCACAGAACCACTCGTGTGGTCGCCGGAACGCTCAGTGCTGGCAAGAACTCGCGCCGTCGCGCGGGAACTCGACGATATCGACACGGCCAAAATGCACACCTTGCTCGCCGAGGGGAACGCGACGCTGTCGTGGCTCTCTACGGAACTGCATCGCACCGTCGCGCACGTCAAGCTCGCCCTCAATGCTTGGCCGCTATCCTCCGGGTAAACCCTGCTCGTGCGGATCGGCGTCGGGAGCGGACGACATGGCGAAGCGAAACTGGACAACAGGCGTGATCCGTCCATATCGACCAGCAGGTCACTCGTGCGTCACTGGATTCGACTAGTGCGTCCAGGCCGTCGGGTCGCCTCGCCTTTTGACCGTTGAGCTGACGTGCTCGCGCGGAGACGCCTGCCCCCTGAGACTGCTATTCACTTGGTCGGCGACTCGACGGCCCTTGGGTTGGTCCCACGCTCCCTCCCATCCGAGGGAAGCGCGATGGTACTGGCACCGACGCTGCTTGCGGCTTAACCGGTGAGCACAGCAGAATCGGAAGCGACATCTTTGGTGAGCAAGATCGGCGACAACTTCGTGAGCAAGCCGCATTCTCATCAGGGTGTCAGCGACGGTTTCCGTGATCAGTCACAGTACGCCACGAGGGCGTTCGCGTGCCCGTGCCCGAGGCCGTGCTCCGACTTCAACCACCCGACGACCTCCATGTGCTGGTGGTCGTCGAGCCGGTCGGCGACGAGGTCGAGCCACTCCTGGACCGGGCGACCGTACGTCTTCTCGATGCTCGGGAAGTACGAGGCCGGCCCCTTCGGCTGCACGCCGTCCGCCGGCGGCTCGGGTGCGGTGACACGGTGGGTGCTCATGGCGTCACGATAGCCGCGCGTCACGACGGCCGCGCGACACGTCACGGGAGGTCACGCACGGCCCGGTCGATGACGGCGTGTTCCGCCCCGTGCCGGACTGTTGCGTGCGGTGTTGTCCGGCACCGGGCGGTCCTCCTACCGTCGCGACATGACCGAGATCACCGAGGTGCCGGCCCGGGACGCGACCGGTGTCGACGACGCGGCGGGCGCGCACGACGCGAGCACCGCCTCCAGGCCGGATCGTGTGCCGACCATCGACGCGGCCGGACGCGCCGCGCTCGGCCGACCCGTCGTGCCGTTGCGGCACCCGCTGCGGTGGATCGCCGCCGCGCTCGTCCTCGTCCTGCTCCTGAACTTCGTCGAGACGCTCTTCACGAACGAGCAGTGGGGCTGGCCGGCGGTCGGGAAGTGGCTGTTCAGTCCGGCGATCCTGACGGGGTTGCAGCTCACCCTGACGGCGACCGCGCTGAGTGCCGTGATCAGTTTCGCCGGCGGCATCGTCGTCGCGATCGCCCGGCTCTCGCGGAACCCGGTGCTGTCCGGGCTGGCGTGGGGCTACGTGTGGCTGTTCCGGTCCGTGCCGCTCATCCTCGTGCTCGTCTTCCTCTACAACCTCGGGTCGCTGTACCCGACGATCGGCATCGGCATCCCGTTCGGCCCGCAGGTGCAGGTGCCGACGGCGAACCTGCTCGGTGACCTGGCGATCGGGGTGATCGGGTTGAGTCTCAGCGAGATCGCCTACGCGTCCGAGATCGTCCGCGCCGGGGTGCTGGCCGTCGACCACGGGCAGCACGAGGCCGCGCAGGCGCTCGGGCTCCCCCGGCGGCGGCAGTTCGTCCGAGTGATCATGCCGCAGGCGATGCGATCGATCGTGCCGGCGTTCGTGAACCAGGTCGTCGGGCTGCTCAAGGCATCGTCGCTGCTGTTCTACGTGTCGCTGCTCGACCTGTTCGGCGTCGTGCAGAACCTGTCCAGCACGTACCCGGGCGACGTCATCCCCCTGCTGGTCGTCGCGACGATCTGGTACCTCGTGCTCACCAGCGCCGTGTCCGTCGTGCAGTTCTACGTCGAGCGGTGGACGGCGCGCGGATCCGTCCGCGCGTTGCCGCCGACGCCGTGGCAGCGGGTTCGGGCGGCGGTGCGGCGAGGTCGTCCGGGGGTCGTCCGATGAGCGCCGCGATCAGCATCCACGGGGCCGTGAAGGCCTTCGGTGAGACCGTCGTCGTCGACGGCATCGACCTGCACCTGGCCGCAGGCAGCGTCACCGTCGTGCTCGGGCCGTCCGGGTCCGGCAAGTCGACCCTGCTGCGCGCCATCAACCACCTCGAGCCGCTCGACCGCGGCGTCGTCACCGTCGGCGGCGAGGCCGTCGGCGTCCGACTCCGGACCGGGCGAGACGGGGTCCCGCGGTGGAAGGAGCTGCCCGAACGGGCGATCCTGCGGCAGCGTGCCCGGATCGGCTTCGTCTTCCAGCACTTCAACCTGTTCCCGCACCTGACCGCACTCGAGAACGTCGCCGAGGGGCCGATCGCCTCCGGCGTGCCCGCCGCCCAGGCACGCGCGCGGGCGCAGACACTGTTGGAGCGCGTCGGGCTCGGTGACCGCGGAGCCACCCGGCCGCGACAGCTCTCCGGCGGCCAGCAGCAGCGCGTCGCGATCGCCCGGGCACTGGCGCTCGAACCGTCGGTCGTCCTGCTCGACGAACCGACCTCGGCGCTCGACCCGGAGCTCGTCGGCGAGGTGCTCGGCGTCATCCGGTCCCTCGCCGAGTCCGGCACGACGCTCGTCATCGTCACGCACGAGATCGCCTTCGCCCGCGAGGTCGCCGACCACGTGGTGTTCCTCGACCACGGCCGCGTCGTCGAGCAGGGGCCGCCCGCCCAGGTGCTCGACGCCCCGCAGCACGCACGGACGCGGGACTTCCTGTCCCGAGTCCGCTGAGACTCCCCGTCGTTCGTTCCCTCGTTCGTTCCTTCGTTCGTTCCCTCGTTCGTTCCTTCGTCACCCGATCCCAGGAGAACCATGTCCACGATCACCTCCACCCCCAGCCGCTGGCGCCTGCGCGCCGGCGCCCTCGTCCTCGCCGCCGGAGTCGTCGTCGCACTCTCCGGATGCGCCACGTCTGCCTCGGCGGGTGCCGGCACGGACGGCTCCGGTCCCGACGGCTCCGTGACCATCGGCGCCGTCTCGAACGGCGCCGCGACGGAGACGAAGGTCACGGTCGAGGAGGACGCGAAGCTCCACGACGCGCTGCCCGCCTCGATCAAGAAGTCCGGCAAGCTCGTCGTCGGCATCGGCGCGCTGCCCTCCGGCTACCCGCCGCTCGCCTTCACCGGCACCGACACGAAGACCCTGACCGGCACCGAACCGGACCTCGGTCGACTGGTCGCCGCGAAGCTCGGCCTCGAGCCCGAGATCAAGAACGCGACGTGGGACAACCTGTTCATCGGCATCGACGGCGGCTCCATCGACGCCGGCTTCTCGAACATCACCGTCACCGAGGAGCGCAAGGAGAAGTACGACTTCGCCGCGTACCGCCAGGACAACCTCGCGCTGCAGGTCAAGGAGGGCAGCTCCCTGACCTTCGACGGCGACCCGTCCGTGCTCGCCGGCAAGACCATCGCCACCGACTCCGGCACGAACCAGGAGAACATCCTGCTCGGCTGGAAGAAGGAGCTCGCGAAGGAGGGCAAGACCATCACGGTCAAGTACTACCCGGACGCGAACGCACGCCTGCTCGCCGTGCAGTCCGGCAAGGTCGACGGGTACCTCGGCCCGAACCCCACGATCGCCTACCAGAACAAGCAGAACGCGGGGACGGCGAAGGCCACGTCGACCGCGGGCACGTACTCCGGTGCCGGATCGACGCTGCAGGGGCTCATCGCGGCGACGACCAAGAAGGGCAACGGGTTGGCGGAGCCGATCCAGGGCGCGATCGACGATCTGATCGAGGACGGCACCTACGCCACGTGGCTCAAGGCGTACAACCTGTCGAACGAGGCCGTGAAGACCTCGGAGCTGAACCCCGAGGGGCTGCCGCTCGACGCGAGCTGAGCTGAGCTGTGCCGGGACACCCCCGTGGCCGTCGTGGTCGCGGGGGTGTCGTGCGTGCGGGGGCGGGCGACGCCGGCGTTGTCGCTCCACGGCGGCGCAGGCCCACGCCCACGCCCACGCCCACGCCCACGCCCACAAGGACGATCCACGAGGGGAACGACTCGTGCATCGTCGGAACATGCACACGCACCCGATGCGTGCGCAACGAACGACGTCCCACCAGTCGAACGACAGGTGGGCCGTCGGGTTGCCGCCGCCGAACGACGGGGTCGACGTCGTACGGCGTCGGCGTTGTCGCACCACGGCTGCGGCGGCCCACGCCCAGAACGACGATCCACGAGGGCAACGACTCGTGGATCGTCGGAACATGCACACGCACCGAACTGGCGGGCCGTCGGGTTGCCGCCGCCGAACGACTTCGTCGCCGTCGTGCGACGTCGGCGTCGTCGCACGACGGCGGCGCCCACGCGACGATCGACGATCCACGAGGGGAACGACTCGTGGATCGTCGGAACATGCACACGCATCCGATGTGTGGGCAACGAACGACGTCCCAACCGTCGAACGACAGGTGGGACGTCGGAACATGCACACGCAGCGAGCTACCGCGCAGCCAGAGCGGACTCCCCCACGACGGCACCCGCGCCACGCGCCGCCCACTCGGCCCCGAGCAACTCGTACGAGCGCACCCGCGCCGCGTGGTCGTGCGTGATCGTCGTGACGAGCAGCTCATCCGCCCCGGCGGCCCGGCGCAGGGTCTCGAGCCGGTCCGCGACCTCCGCCGCGTCCCCCACGAAGCGCGTGGCCACCCGGTCGGCCACGGACTCCGCCGCCGCCGGGTCCAGGGGGTCGCGTCGCGCCGCGGCCGGCGACGGGTACGCGATCGCACCCACGCCGGCGCGGATCGAGTACACCCACGAGTCGTACCCGAGCGCGAGCTCCTCGGCCTCGGACGACGACCGCCCGACCACGACGTCGGCCGACACGATGACGTGCGGCGCGTCGAGCACTCCCGGCCGGAAGGCGTCGCGGTAGGCCTCCACCGACGCCAGGACCGTGCCCGGTGACGTGTGGTAGTTCGCACCGTAGGGCAGCCCCAGCGCACCGGCGATCCGGGCGCTCTCGCCACCGGTCGACCCGTGGATCCAGAGCTCGACGGGTGCGCCGGAGGCCGGCGGAGCCTCGACGACGGCACCGTCCCGCGACCACGTACCGGCGAGCAGCCCGCGGATGAGCTCCAGCTCGCCCTCGAACCGGTCGACGTCGCCCGGCACCCGTCCGAGCAGTTCGCCCTGCAGCGCGAACCGGCTGCCCGGCGCGACGTGGAAGTCGAACGGGGCGGGGACGAGCAGTCCGTCGACGACCTGGTCCGACCGCGGCGCGAGCGACGGTGGCTTCGGCGTCCCCGGTGCCGGGGCGCCGGAACGTCCGAGCCCGAGGTCGATCCGGGGCCCGTACAGCGCGGCGAGCGTGCCGAAGGTCTCGGCGATCTGCAGCCCGCGGGTGTTGCCCACGAGCGTCGCGGCGCTGCCGACCCGGAGCTCCCGGGTGGCGGCAGCGACCGCACCGATGACGACGGTCGGCGCACTGCCCGCGACGCCCGGGTTCAGGTGGTGCTCGGCCAGCCAGTACCGGGCGTACCCGGCGCGCTCGGCGGCGACGGCCAGGTCGACCGTGTTCGCCAGGGCGGTGGCGGCGGACGAGCCGGCGCTCACCGGCACCAGGTCGAGGACGGAGAGCGGGACGGGCCGCGCGGCGGTCACGATGCGTCCTTCCAGGCCCCGGTGAGCTGGTCGAGTCGGGTGTCGGCGCCGAAGGCGATGCCGTGGACGTCCGTGGCCGGGGCGATGATGCTCGTCAGCTCGTGCACCGGGACGAAGTCGACCTGGGACGCGATGCGGTCCTGGATGTCGGCGAAGGTGGCCGAGCGGTCCTCCGCGGACGACTGCGACAGCTCCTTCGTGAAGAGCGCGTCGAGCGTCTTGTCCGAGGCGCCGATCGACTGCGCACCGGTGCTGGAGAACTTCGAGCGGAGGACGTCGCCGTCGGCACGGGAGTTGTTGTCCCACGACAGGTCCCAGTCGCCGCTGGTCAGGTTGGCGAGGTACTGCGGGACGGTGCCGCTCTCGAGGGTGAGCCCGACGCCGACCTTCCCGAGCTCCTGCTGGATGAGCTCGAGTGACGTCTGGTTCGGCCCGAAGTTCGTGATCCAGATGAGCTTCAGCTGCAGCTTCGTGCCGTCCTTCGATCGGATGCCGTCGGAGCCTTCCTTCCATCCGGCGTCGTCCAGAGCGGCTGCGGCGGCCTTCGGGTCGTACGCGGGCAGCGCGTCGGACGCGTCCGTGTACCCGGGCGTCGTGGACCCGAGCACCGAGGTCCCCACCTTGAACAGGTCGTTCAGCGAGGTGTCCCGGACGGCAGTGGCGTCGACCGACTGCGCGATCGCCTTGCGGACCACCAGGTCGGACACGATCGGGCGCTCCTGGTTGAACGTCAGCCCGAACACCTGCCCGGGGTTGGCCCGGGTGACGAGGTCGTACTGCGCCGTGAGCGTGTCGACGTCGCTCGGCTGGACACTGCTGATCGCGTCGAGCTGCCCGGACTCCAGGCTGCCGGTGCGGACGCTGGCTTCCGGCACGACCTGGAAGGTGACCTTCGACAGGTGCGCGGCCCCGGTGTTGCTCCGCTCGGCGGGACCCCAGTCGTAGTCCTTCCGCTTGGTCAGGACCGTCGAGGTGTTCTTCGTGTACGAGGTGAGCGTGAACGGCCCGGTGCCGATCACGGCCTTGCCGTCGGCGCGGTCGTCGAACTTCGTCTCGGTGGTCTCCGGCGCGACGATGCCGAGTCCGACCGACGCGGTGGCGTTCGGGAACGCGGCGTTCGGCGTCGTGAAGTCGACCTCGACGGTGTCGTCGTCGATGACCTTCGTCTTCTCGTACCCGGAGAAGGACGCGGCGGCCGTGCTCGACGCCCCCGCCGCGACGATGTCGTCGAAGGTGTCCTTGACGGCGGTCGCGTCGAAGGCGGTGCCGTCCGAGAAGGTGACGCCGGAGCGCAGGTCGAACGTGAAGGCGGTGGCGTCCGCGTTCGCCGAGTACTTCGTCGCGAGCCAGGGCTTCAGCGATCCGTCGGAGGGGTCCTGCCACAGCAGCGAGTCGACGAGCTGTCGGGTGATCGCGAAGGTGTCGTTGCCGGCGCCGGTACCCGAGGGGTTCAGCGAGATCGGGTCGTTCGCGATGGCGTAGGTCAGCGAGCCGCCGTCGACGGGCTTCGACGACGACGTCGACGCGGTGCCGCCCGACGAACAGCCGGCCATCACCAGGGCCGCCGTGGTTCCGGCCGCGATCGCGGCCACCAGACGGAACGGCGTGCGGTGGATGGTCATGAGACTCCTTCGGGTGCGGATGCGGATGCGGATGCGGATGCGGGAACAGGAACAGGAACGGGAACGGGAACGGGAACGGGCACGGGCACGACGCGCCGGGACCGCCCCGGGATCGCGTCGAGCAGCGCACGCGTGTACTCGTGCTGTGGGTCGTGCAGGACCTGCGAGACGTCGCCGTGCTCCACGACGCGCCCGCCCCGCAGGACGGACACCTCGTGGGCGATGCGGCGGACGACGGCTAGGTCGTGCGAGATGAAGAGGTACGAGACGCCGAGCGTCGACTGCAGTTCCGCGAGCAGGTCGAGGATCTGTGCCTGCACGGACACGTCGAGCGCGGAGACCGGCTCGTCGAGCACGATGAACGACGGGTCGAGCGCGAGCGCACGGGCGATCGCGACCCGCTGCCGCTGGCCGCCGGAGAGCTCCGCTGGGCGTCGTGCGGCGGTCGAGGCCGGCAGTGCCACGAGGTCGAGCAACTCGGCGGCACGGGCTGCGCGGGACCGCCTGGTACCGACGCCGAACGCCGCGAGCGGGTCGGCGATGACCGACCCCACGGACAGCCGCGGGTGCAGCGCCGCGTACGGGTTCTGCTGCACGATCTGCGCCTGCCGCCGGTACGCCCGGAGCGCGACGCCTCGGGCTCCGGCCACGTCGGCACCGTCGAAGCGCACGCTGCCCTCGTCGGGCCGTTCGAGTCCGAGCACGAGCCGAGCAGTGGTCGACTTGCCGGACCCGGACTCCCCCACCAGCGCCAGCGTGCGGCCGCGTGGCACGGTCACGTCGACCCCGTCGACGGCGGTCACGCGGTCGAAGGACTTCCGCAGTCCGGTCGCGACGACGAGTGGGTCGGGGCGGTCGGACGGGAGGCGCGGATCGCGTCCCACGGACACGGTCACGTCGTCGAGACTGGGTGCCGCTGCGATCAGTGCGCGCGTGTACGCCTCACGGGGTGCGCCGAGCACCTCGGCCGGGGTGCCCTGCTCGACGATCCGTCCCTCGGACATCACGACGATGCGATCGGCCCGGTCGGCGGCGACCCCGAGGTCGTGCGTGATGAACAGCACGCTCGTGCCCCGTTCGGCGACGAGCCGGTCCAGGTGGTCGAGGATCGTCCGCTGCACCGTGACGTCGAGCGCACTCGTCGGTTCGTCCGCGACGAGCAGCTCCGGGTCGCCGATCAGGGCGATCGCGATGAGCACACGCTGCCGCATCCCGCCGGAGAGCTCGTGCGGGTACTGCCGTGCACGGAGCTCCGGACGGTCGATGCCCGCACGGCGGAGCTCCTCGACGGCACGGTCCCGGGCCTCGGCGCCGGTGGCGAGGCCGTGGATGCGGAGCACCTCGGCGACCTGGGTGCCGATCCGCGTCACGGGGTTGAGCGAGACCGTCGGGTCCTGCGGCACGAAGCCGATCCGGACGCCGCGGACGGACCGGACCTCGCTGTCGGTCGCGGTGACCAGGTCGAGGTCCGCGGAACCGGCGGCCGCCCCGGAGAGCCGCACCGTGCCTCCCGTCAGTTCCGCTGCTGCGGGCAGGAGCCGGAGGACCGCGTGGGCCGTCGTCGACTTGCCCGAACCGGACTCACCGACGATCGCGACGCGCTCGCCGCGACCGACGTCGAGCGAGACGCCGTGGAGCGCGGGCCGCGCGGCGCGGCCGCGACCGTAGGAGACGGTCAGGTCGCGGATGGAGAGGAGGCTCATCGGACGGCCCGCCGTTCGGTGTCGAGTGCACGGGCGACGCGGTTGCCGGCGAGGACGGTGACGGCGATGACGAGCCCGGGGATCGTGGTGAGCCACCACGAGGACGCGATGAAGTCGCGGCCGGTGGCGACGAGCGAACCCCACTCCGGCTGGGGCGGCTGGGCGCCGTAGCCGAGGAAGCTCAGGCTGGACACGGCGAGGATCGCGGTGCCGAACTCGAGCGCGGCGAGCACCAGCACGGGGCCCGCGGCGTTCGGCAGCACGTGCACGAGCAGGACGCGCCACCAGCGGTTGCCGTTCGCGCTCGCGGCCTCGACGTACGGGGCGGTGCGGACGCGGACGACCTCGGAGCGCATGATGCGGGCGATGGTGGCGATGCTCGCGACACCGACCGCCACGGCGACGTTCACGGTGCCGAAGCCGAGGACGGTGACGATCGTCAGCGACAGCAGCAGGCTCGGGATGGCCAGCAGGACGTCGGTGACGCGCATGAGCACCGCGTCGACGACGCCGCCCACGAAGCCGGCGACGAGTCCGACGAGCGAACCGCCGACCAGTCCGATGACGATCGCGAGGACCGCGGCCTGCAGGGTGAGCGCGGTGCCGTGCACGACCCGCGCGTACAGGTCACGGCCGAGCTGGTCGGTGCCGAACCAGTGCGCGGCGTCGGGAGCGGTGAGCTTGACGGCTGGTTCGGCGGCCAGCGGGTCGTGGTGGGTCAGGGCTCCCGGCACGAGGGCGGCGACGATCACGAGCGCCAGCCAGACGACGGCGACGGTCAGGGTCGGGCGGGCGACGAGGCCGCGGAGTGCCGTGGTGCCCCCGGGTACACGGCCCGCGGTCGTGGCGAGCGGGGCCGGACGGCCGATTGCGAGCTGCGTGGTCTCGGTCATGCGTGGACCGCCTTGGGTTCGGGGGTGCTGGACGGAGTGGTGCCGGGCGCGCCGGGGGTGGCGCCGGGGGTGGCGCCGGGGGTCGCGCTGTCCTGGTCTCGGAGCTTCCGACGGCTGCCGGCGATCACGACGCGGGGGTCGAGCAGCGGGTACACGAGGTCGACGACGAGGTTCACGACCACGAAGATCGCGGCGGCGAGCAGGACGATGCCCTGCACGACGGGGATGTCCTGCTGCTGCACGGCCGTCGCCGTCACCCGCCCGAGGCCCGGCCGCGAGAACACGGTCTCGGTGACGACGGTGCCGGAGAACAGCTGCCCGACGATGAGCCCGGTGACGGTGAGGGCAGGCAGCGCGGCGTTCTTCAGTGCGTGGCGGAGCTGCACTCGCCAGCGCCCGGCACCCTTCGCGTACGCCGTGTCGACGTACGGTTCGCGGAGCGTCTGGACGAGGGACTTGGAGAGCAGCTGCGCGATCGTGGCGCCGGTCGGCAGCGCCAGGGTGATCGCCGGCAGGACGACGGAGGCGGGGCCCTCACCCCCGAACGCCGGGAACACGTGCAGGCCGAACGAGAACCACTGGACCAGGAGCAACGCGAACCAGAACCCCGGCACCGCGACGCCGATCGGGGGCAGCTGGAGCAGGAACTGACCGAGGGCACGGTTGCGGGTCCAGGTCGCGAACACCGCGATCCCGCCACCGAACACGATCGCGAGCACGAGGCCGGCGACGGCGATCTGGGCCGTCGGGGCGATCGCCTCGCCGATGACGTCGGCGACCGGCCGGCCGACCCCGATGGAACGGCCGAGGTCCCCGGTGAACAGGGAGCCGAGGTGCTGGAAGTACTGCACGAGCACGGGCTGGTCGAGGCCGTACTGGTGCCGGAGGGCGTCGAGCTGCGCCGCGGTCACGTCGGTGGCGTCCGGGCCGACCATGATCCGTGCGGGGTCGCTCGGCAGCACGTAGAGGACGAAGAACGAGATCGTCCACGCCGCCCAGAGCACGAGCAGGGCCTGCCCGATGCGGGAGAGCACGTAGCGGGTCATGCGGCGACCACCGCCTGCTGCGTCCGCGCCGTCCATCCGAGCGCCGGTGCGACCCGCTCGACGACGTCGGCGAGGATCTGCTCGTACTCGTCGCCGGCGAACTCGTAGGGCAGCTCGATCCGGAACTCGTCGACCTCGGCGAGGGTGGCGTCGTGGACGAGCTGCTCGACGATCTGCTCGGCCGGTCCGACCAGGTCGGCGGAGAACAGGGTGCGGCGGGGCCCCTGCGGTGCGCTCTGCCGTGCCAGGCGCGACTCGTGCCACGTGCGGTAGCGCTCGCGCGAGACCCGGTCGGCCGAGTCCGTCGGGACGACGCAGCGCCCCCAGGCCACGCGCGGGCGGCGACCGTCGGGCAGCGCGGCGCGGTAGGCGGCGAGCTGGTTCCGCTGGGCGGTGCCGTAGTCGTCGGTGCCCTCGCCCGAGGTCAGGTTGCCGATGAGCAGGTTGAGGCCGGCGCTGCCCGCGAAGGCCGCGGAGCGGAGCGACCCGCCGCCGTACCAGACCCGGTCGACCAGGCCCGGCGCGTACGGCTGCAGGCGGGGCCGCTGGACGTTGCCCGGGCTCTCGATGACAGTGTCCGTGTCCCCGAGGAAGTCCCCGCGCAGGTTGTCCACGAACCGGGTGACCCGGCCGTACCCGCGGTCGAACGAGCGCCAGTCGCCGTCGAACACCAAGTCGCCGAGGATGTCGGCGTGCGGGGCGCTCGTCGACAGCCCGACCTGTACCCGCCCGTGCGACAGGACGTCGGCGAGCGAGAAGTCCTCGGCGAGGCGGAAGGGGCTCTCCCACCCGATCGGCACCACGGCGACACCGAGCTCGATCGACGTCGTCCGCTGGGAGGCCGCGGCCAGGAACACCGCGGCCGAGCCGATGCCGTGCTCGAGGTGGCGGTGCCGGACCCAGGCGCCGTCGACGCCGAGTCGTTCCGCGGTGGCGAAGAGGTCGAGGGTGGCCTCCAGGCCGTCGGCGGGTGCGTCGTCGTCGAAGTTGCCGGGGACGAGGATCGCCAGGCTCGAGATCGTCACGCGAGCACCCCGGCGGACGCTGCCGTACGCGCCGGACCTGCCGCAGCGGCCGTGCGTGCGGGGACCGAACGGTCGCGGATCGTGCCGGGCAGGTCGAGCGTCTGCCGGAGCGTTGCGCCCTGGTCGTACGACTGCCGGTACACGCCGCGCTCCTGCAGCAGCGGGACGACGGTGTCGACGAACTCGTCGAGTCCGTACGGGTTGGTGTGCGGCACGACGACGAAGCCGTCGGTGGCGCGCTCCTGCACGTACCGGTCGATCTCGGCGGCGATGTGGGACGCCGTCCCGACGAACCCGCCGCGGGTCGATGCCCGGATGACGAGGTCGCGGATCGACAGGTGCTCGGCGTCGGCCAGGTCGCGCCACGACCGCACCAGGGCGGGGACGTCGCGGGTGTGGCGGGCGCGGCCCCTCGTGATCGCAGCACCGTCGAGGTCGGGCTCGATCGTCGGCAGCGGGCCGTCGACGTCGTACGACGACAGGTCGCGGTTCCAGACCTGCTCGAGGAACGCGATCGCCGTGGCCGGGCTGACCTGGGCGCGACGGATGGCGTTCGACCGCTCCTCGGCGTCCTCTGCCGACGACCCGATCACGAACGTCGCACCCGGCAGGATCTGCAGCTCGTCCTTCGACCGTCCGACGCGCTCGAGGCGCGCGGTGACGTCGCGGTAGAAGGCCTGCGCGTCGTCGAACTCGGTGTGCAGGGAGAAGATCACCTCGGCGTTCGCGGCGGCGAGGTCGCGACCCTCGTCGGAGTCGCCGGCCTGCACGATCACCGGGTGCCGCTGGGGGCTGCGCGGCACCGGGAACGTGCCGGTCACGTCGAACTGCGGGCCGTGGTGGTCGACGTCGTGGATGCGCGACCGGTCGGCGAACACGCCGTCCGCCAGCGCGCTGCCAGCCGCGGTGTCCGCGACGACGGCGTCGGGCTGCCACGAGTCCCAGAGTTCGCGGGACAGCGCGATGAACTCGGCGGCCCGCGTGTACCGGTCGGCGTGGTCGAGGAACCCGCCGCGGCGGAAGTTCGCGCCGTGGAACGCGTCCGAGCTCGTCACGACGTTCCACCCGGCGCGGCCGTCGGTGAGGTGGTCGAGCGTGGCGAGCTGCTTCGCGAGCTCGACCGGCTCGTTGAACGTCGTCTGCAGGGTGCCGACCAGGCCGATGTGGTCGGTGACACCGGCCAGCGCGGCGAGGATCGCGAGCGTGTTCGGACGGCCGACGACGTCGAGGTCGTGGACCCGGCCCTTCTGCTCGCGCAGCCGAAGCCCCTCGGCGAGGAACAGGAAGTCGAAGTACCCGCGCTCGGCGTTCCGGGCGAAGTGCTCGAACGACGAGAACGCGATCTGGCTCTCGGCGCGGTCGTCGCTCCAGATGGTGGTGTTGTTGACGCCCGGGAAGTGGGCGGCGAGGTGGACCTGACGCTTGGCGCTCATGCTGAGACCTCCACGGAGACGGAACCGGCGGGTGCGGACGCGTACCGGCTGACCGCCGGGGCGATGCCGAGCCGCGTGCGCAGGTCGGCGGTGGGACGGGACGCCACGTCGGCGCGGAGCCCGGCGGTGACGAGAGCCGGGACGAGCTGCCTGGCGATGGCGGTGCTGTCGATCGGGATGCGCAGGGGGCGGAGCCGGACGCCGGCGAAGCCGAGGTCGCGGAGGTCGCCGATCCGTGACACCAGGTCCGGCACGGTGGTCGCGAGGACGGACGTGTCGGACCCGGAGCCGACGGCGTACGGGGCGCCCGCGGCCGCGTCGAGCGCGGCGAGCTCGTCGGCGGCAGCCGCCGTCGACGACCCGATGAGCACCGCGAGGTCCGCGAGGACCGGACGACGGACGGCAGACCCGGCCACCTGCTCGAGGTGACGGATCTCCGTCAACAGGTCCCGCGCCTCCCGGCCCTGGTACCCGGGCGTGACCAGCACGACGTCCGCAGCGTCGACCGCGAACGCGGCCGCGTCGGAGCGGTGCGCCAGCGAGAAGACCGGCGGTCGACCCTGCGGGGACCGCGGCACGATCGACGCGCCGTGCACCGAGAGGTACCGCCCCTCGAACGCCGCGTTGTGGATGCGGTCGCGGTCGATGAAGCGGCCGGTCGTGACGTCGCGGATGATCGCGTCGTCGTCCCAGCTGTCCCAGAGGCGGGAGACGACCTCGGCGGCCTCGCGGGCCTCGTCGAACAGCGTGGCCGCGTCGTCGCCGCCGGGGCGGCGGCCGAACAGGGCGGCCTCACGGGTCGTCGGGCTCACCTGGATCCGCCACCCGGCTCGCCCCAGGGAGACGTGGTCCAGGGTCTGGAGGCCCGTGGCGACGTGGAACGGTTCGGTGTGCGTCACCGAGACGGTCGGCACCAGACCGACGGCGCGGGTCGCAGGGGCGACCGCGTTCGCGACGAGCAGGGCGTCGAGGCGGCCGACGACGGTGGTGGTGTCGAGGTCGAGGTCGAGGTCGGCAGTCGTCGGGCCGGCAGTCGTCGGGCCGGCTGTGAAGGAGTCCTCGATGGTGACGGCGTCGATGCCGAGCCGGTCCTGTTCGACGACGACGTCGCGCCAGTGCCGGAGGCTCGACAGGCGCTGCGCGGCCGGGCCGGCGACGCGCCAGGCGGCAGGGTGCCAGCCGGCGCCCTGCAGCGCGGTGACGAGGGTGATGCGGTCGGGCATGGTGTTCCGTCCGGTTTCGGTGGCTAGTGGGAGTGGGCTGCGTGGGTGGGTGCAGCCGTGTCGGCCGGTGCAGCGGCGTGGGCCGGTGCTTCGGCGTGGGCCGGTGCTTCGGCGTCGGTCGGTGCAGGCGTGTCGGCCGGTGCAGCCGCGTCGGCGCCGAACTTGAAGCCGAGCCGACCGTGGGCGAAGCCGCCGCCGGCGCGGATGGCCGTGGCGACCCAGGCGGCCTCGGCGAGTTCGGCCTCGTCCGCGCCGGCCTTCACCGCTCGCTGGCTGTGGCCGTCGATGCAGTAGACGCACTGCGTGGTGATGCCGACCGCGAGGGCGATGAGCTCCCGGTACTTCAGCGGGATCGCGCGGCCCTCGGGCTGGAACACCGACTCGTCGAACTGGACGAAGGCCTTGAGGATGTCCGGGGTCTGCTGCTTGTAGACCTTCGTGAAGGTCTTGTCCTGCTCGCGGTCGAGGTAGTCGGTCATGTCGGCGACGCTAGGACGGTTCGGCCCCGGTGCGGGGTGGTGTTGCGGACCGTGAACGGGCGTTGCACCGTGTGACGGCGGGCCGCGTCGCCCGGTGTCACACGGCGTCACGCGGGGGGCGCGGTCGCGTTCGGGGTCGCGTTCGCGTTCGCGGTCCCACGGGGTCGCACGGGGTCGCACGGGGTCGCACGGTGCGAGGCACGCACGCCGGGCGCCCACAGTGTGCGAGGTTCCGCGCAGTGTGGGACGCCGCGCAGGTCGCACGGTCGCAGGAACCTCGCACACTGGAGCCGCACGAGCCGCACGAGCTGCAGGAGCTCGCACGGGGTCGCACGGGGTCGCACGGGGTCGCACGGTGCGAGGCACGCACGCCGGGCGCCGACAGTGTGCGAGGTTCCGCGCAGCGTGGGACGCCGCGCAGGTCCCACGGTCGCAGGAACCTCGCACACTGCGGCCCCGCCCCGCCCCGCACGCTCCGCCCGCGCCGCGCCCCCGCACGCCCCCGCGTCAGACCGCCCGCGCCCGCGCCGCGAACCGCCCGCGCAGCGTCACGTCCTCGTACGACCGGTGGAACACACCCCGGCGCTGCAGGATCGGCACGAGCTCGTCGACGACGGTCTCGAGGCCCCGCGGGAACTCGTCGATCATCAGGTTGAAGCCGTCGGCGGCACCGGTGCGGTACCAGTCCTCGATGGTGTCGGCGGCCTGCTCCGGGGTCCCGACGACGATCCGGGCGCCGTACCCGCCGAAGCCCCGCAGCACGTCCCGCAACGAGGTGTTGTTGGCGCGCACCCAGCGCACGACCGTCTCGTGGTACCCGAGCGACGGCCCGTAGGTGACCGGGTCGACCTCGCGGTCGAGGATCGCCGACGGGATCGGCGCGTCCGGGTCGAGCCCCGACAGGTCGGCGTCGAGGTGGGTCCCGAGCGCCCGGAGCGAGTACCCGTCCGGCGCGAGGGACTCGAGCTCGTCGAACCGGCGCTGCGCCTCGGCCTCCGTGCTGCCGAGCACGAGCGACAGTCCGGGCACGATCGCGACGTCCGACGCGCTTCGCCCGTACGTCGCGGCGGCGGCCTTGACGGCGCGGCGGTGCTCCCGCGCCGGTTCCGGGGTGAGCTCGACGGCGAAGACGCCCTCGGCGACCCGCGCCGCCAGGTCTCGCCCGTGCGGAGACCCACCGGCCTGGAACACGACGGGGTGCCCCTGCGCCGACGGCGGCACCCGGAGGACTCCGTCGAGGTCGAGGAACTCGCCGTGGTGGACGACCGGCTCCCCCGTCGCCGCAGACCGCCAGAGTGCCGTCACCAGGTCCACGAACTCCCCGGCGCGGGCGTACCGCTCCGGCCGGTCGGGGTTCGTCGCGACGCCGAAGTTCGCCGAGACGGACCGGTCGTAGGTGGTGACGGCGTTCCACGCGACCCGGCCGCCGGACACCGTGTCGAGTGACAGCAGCCGCTCGGCCAGGTCGAACGGGTCGTTGTAGGTCGTCGACGCGGTGCCGACCAACCCGAGTTGGCTCGTCGCGTCGGCGATCGCCCCGAGGCCCACGAACGGTTCGAGCAGCCCGTAGGCCCGGACGTTCGGGTCGCCGAACGCCGGGTGGTCGGCGAAGAAGACCATGTCGAGCAGTCCCCGTTCGGCCGTCCGCCCGAGCCCTGCCCAGAAGTCCGCGGTGAGCAGGTCCGTGGCCTCGACGTCCTGGGTCCGCCATGCCGCTGGCCGCTGCCCGAAGCCCTGCAGGTTCACGCCGAGGATCAGCCCCGCGTCGTCCCGCTCGCTCGTCATGCGCGCACCGCAGCCACGTCCGGCACGGTGAGACCGAGCAGGGCGCGGAGCGTCGGGTGGACGGGTTGCGGCACGGTCGGCCGGGAGGCACGGCTCGGCTCCGCCTCGGACGTCGCCTCCGGCAGCGGCGCGAGCGGGTGCGCGTGGTGGCCGAGCACGAGGTCGGCGGTCGGCAGGTCGACGTCGTGCCAGGCCGCGAGGACCGGCTCCCCCTGCCTGCTCGACGGCGTCGTGAGCGGGCCCCGCACCCGGTAGCCGTCCGGCCCGCCGTCGTGGTCGAGCGGGAGGATCCGCTCGGTGTCGGCGAAGACGCCGGCGTCCCGGTCACCGACGATGCTGTCGAGCGGCCACGTCCGCCACAGCCCGCGGATCACGTCGGCGAACTCGGCGGGGTCGTGCTGCTCCCCCGAATCGGGCACGCCGTGGTCGACCGCTCCGACGAGGAGCCCGACGCGGCCGTCCAGGACGTGGTCGAGCGAGAGCACCCGGCGGGCGACGTTGTACGGGTGCTCGCGGGTCGGGGCGACGGCGACGAGGAACCCGTGGCCGGGCAGTGCACGACCGAGGGCGAGTGTCGCCGTCGTCGGGTCGAGCCGGTACCCGGTGCCGGTCGCCCGGTCGAAGCGGTCCGCACCGATCGCGACGACGGACGCTCCGGACCGGACGATGCGGTCCGCGAGCGCGACGATCCCGCCGGGGGTGGTCACGGCCGAGACGAGGTCAGCGTCCGGGACGGCCACGACGTCCTGTTCGGGCGATTCGGCTGGTGGGGTCACGTCGGTGCCTTCCGGTCCGGTGGGAGCGGCCCGCCACCATCGCCTCCCCAGCGTCCGTGGCGGGCCGTTGCACCGACCGTACGGCGGTCGGTCGCCGCCGCGTGCGCAGGTGTCACCGGGTTGCTCCGCGTGACGGCCCGTTACGGCGGATCCGTCAGCGGTCGAGTGGACTCGCACCGTTGACGAGCAGGTCGGCGACGATGCGGCGCTTGTGCACGCGCGGGTTGTGCGACGCCAGGGTGCGGGCGTTCCGCCAGTGCCGGTCGAGGCCGAGCGAGCGGAACGTCCCCGAGGACCCGAGCGCGTCGAACACCAGCGTCGTCGCGTCGAGCACGGCGTCCGTGACGATGGTCTGCGCGCGCGCCACAGCGACCCAGCTGCGCTCGAGCGCCGCACGCAGCGCCGGGTCCGTCGACGGGTCCGCACCCGCCGCACGCAGGGCGGTGTGCCGGTCGACGGCCGCGTCCACCGGGCCGAGGCTCGCGGCGAACGCGGCGTCGGCGGCGTGCACCCGGGCGTCGACGGTGCCGATCACGCTCAGCAGCTCCGGATCGTGGGTCGGATCCGCCGCGGTGCCGTTGTGGTGGCCGCGTGCTCGTGCGCGGAGCGCCTCGACGCCCTCGCGCAGGGCAGCGCGGCCGATGCCGACCAGGATCGCGTGCATCACCGTCTGGTAGTACTGCTCCTGGTACGGGTACCGGGTCGCGTACGGCAGCACCCGCTCGTCGGGCACCGGCACGTCGGTGTAGGTCACGCTCCCGCTGCCGGTGATCCGCTGGCCGAAGCCGTCCCAGTCGTCGCCGATCAGCACACCGGGGTCGGAAGCGTCGACGAGCGCGACGGACTTCGCGCCGGCGTCGTCGACCGCCAGCACCGTGATCCACCGGGCGTACACGCTCCCCGTCGAGTAGAACTTCCGACCGGTCAGCCGCCAGGACCCGTCCGGGTCTCGGACGATCCGCGTGGCGAGGTCGACCCCGGTCGTGTTCGGCGACTCGCTCCACCCGCCGCCGACGAACTCGCCGTCGCCGAGCCGCGTGACGATCGCACGGTCGAACGCGGTGCCCTCGGCGTGCACGCGGTCCTCGACGAACGAGAAGTGGTTCCGCCACACGTGTGCCAGGTTCGGGTCGACCTCGGCGATCTCGGCGATCGCGCGGAACACGTCGGACAGACGGGCACCGACCCCGCCCCACTCGACCGGCGTCCGCCACCGCGCGAAGCCGGCGTCGACGAGCCAGCCGAGCTGTTCCGTGGCGAGACGCTCCTCGCGTTCCCGCTGGCGGGCGTCGAGACCGATCTGCTCGATGACGGGCCGGAGCGGCGCGATCAGCGCGTCGTAGCGGTCATCGGTCGGGAGCTCACTCGGACACATGGCCGCACGCTACCCAGGCGCAGGCGGTGGCCGGCGTGCCGCCGCAACGCTGGGCAACCCGGCGCAACCGGACGTCACAGACCGGGCAGCGCGCCTCACCACACGATGCGCGCGAACTCCTCGCGGAGCCGTCGGGCCCGGCCCGGGTTGACCTGCTCGACCCACCCGATGCGCCCGAGCAGGTGCGCCCGGAACTCCGGGTGTCCCGCGCGGTTCTGGGAGGCCGGCCCGTGCACCGCGGCGTTGTGCAGGATGGCGTGCAGCCGGTCGACCTCGCGACGTCCGGGCGAGGTCCGCTCGTTGACGACGACCCCGGTGACCGACTGCCGGACGCCCTGCCGACGGACCCGGGTCTTCGCAGGGTTGAGCCGGTGTCCCTGCTCCTGCACGATGCGGTCGACGCCCCGCAGGAACGCGTCCGGCCGCGCGGCCAGCCGGTCGCCCCCGCTGAACGTCAGGTCGTCGGCGTAGCGGGTGTAGACGGCGTCGACGGCGCCGGCCCATCCGGACAGGCGCGCGTCGAGGTGCCGTAACGAGGTGTTCGCGAGTGCCGGCGAGGTGGGCGCTCCCTGCGGCAGGTGGGCTCCCGCCAACGCCTGGCGCAGCGCGTGCCGCTCCTCCGGGGAGCCGCCGGCGGGCATGGCGCTGAGCACGTGGACCGGCACGCGGTGCGTGCAGATGCCGGTGAGCACGTGCGCGAGGGGTTCCGCGAACCCGGCCTGCCGGAAGACGCCGTAGACCGTCGGGGCGCTGACGCTCGCGAAGAACGTGGTGAGGTCGGCGGTGACCACGACCTGCTGGCCGGTGTGCGCGGCTGCTCCGGTGACGACGCTCCGACCGGCCACGAACCCGTGCGCGGCGTCGTGCACGGGCAGCATCGTCAGGAGTTCGTCGAGGATCGTCCGCTGGGTGCGCCGGAGCATGTCCATCGGCTTCTCGAGCAGCCGAGGTGCACGCCCCGGGCGGGTGATCCACTCGTGCCGGTAGTGGTGCAGCGGGCTCGACGGTGCCGATCGGCGGTTCCACGCGCGGGTGTCGGCGAGCCAGAGCAGCCGGCCGACGGTGAGGTCGAGTGCCCGGGCGAGCTCGGGCAGCGTGTCGACGAGCAGCGGGCTCGCCGTCTCGGGACGCGCACGGACCGCGGTGACCCGGCGCACGAGCACCGTGATCGGCTTCCGTGCCGAACGGATGCGGTGCAGCCGGACGAGGCCGGGCGCGAGGGCGAGCACGGCGGCGAGCTGGCGTGGTGCGTCGACCGGTGGCCGCGGGTACGCCTCGAGCGCAGCGGTGACGGCGTGCCGGACGGCGGCCCGTTCGACGCCGAGCACGACGTACCCGAGGGCGGTGAGCTCCTTCGCGGCCCACCGCTCGGCGGTCAGGAACGCGTCGGCCAGCGCCGCGGTGACGACGGTGAGGGGCGTGGGGTTCCCGGAGGACTCGTCGGTGCCTCCGTGCGGCGTCGCGCGCGCAGCGCGCTGTCCCGCTCGGGGCGTGTCCTCCTGCTGGTCCTGCGTGCCCCGGGGTGACCCCGGAGAGGTCGACGCGTCACGCGCGCCGGCCGCCTCCCCCGGGAACTCCACGCGCTCACCCTACGGTCACACCCCTGAGACGGCAGCACATGGCCGCCGTGCCAGGATCGGCGGATGGTCTCGTACTTCCTGACCCACGCCGAGGTCGTCGTGGCACCCGCCCAACCGATCCGGTCGTGGGGGCTGTCCCGCGACGGCCGCGCTCGTGCAGCCGCTGCCGCCGAGATCGCCTGGGACCCGGACGTCCGGCGGATCGTGTCGAGCGACGAGCGGAAGGCCATCGAGACCGCCGGGCTGCTCGGGACCGCGGTCGGGCTGGTCCCCGCGACGGACGCCCGGCTCGGCGAGATCGACCGCGACGCGACGGGGTACTTGCCACCGGACGAGTTCGACGGTGTCGTCGAGGCCTTCTTCGCCGACCCGACCCGGTCGGTGCGTGGGTGGGAGCGTGCCGTCGACGCGCAGGACCGGATCGTCGAGGTGGTCCGACGCCTGACAGCCGACGGCGACGTGACGATCGTGTCGCACGGTGCCGTCGGGGCACTGCTCCTCGCGGACCTGCTCGGCGAACCGGTCTCACGGGCGCTCGACCAGCCCGGCATGGGCAGTGTGTTCTCGTTCGACCCTCGTCGCTGGGCCGCGACGAGCACCTGGCAGCGCCTGCCCCTCGCCTGACGCGCACGCCGACCGGTGCGCCGGCGGCCGGTGCGCGTGCATGTTGCGACGATCCACTCGTTGATCAACGGGTGGATCGTCGTCTCTTGCGCACGCATCGAGTGCGCGTGCATGTTCCGACCAACCACGAGTCGATCACCTCGTGGAGTGTCGGACGATGCACGCGCAGCGAACGACGTCACCGCGTCGCACCGCGGCGGCGGGCGCGGCGTCGCACCGCGGCGGCGGGCGCGGCGTCGCACCGCGGCGGCGGGCTCAGGCGGGCAGCCGCTCCCCCGCCTCGACCGCGACGTCGAGCCGGTTCTCGGCCGGAGGCAGCGGGCACGTGGCGTGCGCCGTGTACGCGCACGGCAGATTCGTGGCGCGGTTGAAGTCGATCCGGGTCGCGCCGGCGGCATCCGGGGCGGCGATGTCCAGGCTCCGATTCGCGGCGTAGGTCGTGACGCCGCTGGTGCGGTCGGTGAACAAGAGGTGCAGGCCGTCGCCGTGCCCGTTGAACGCGAGCAGCGACCGCGGCCCGTCGAGGTCGAAGGTGAGGACGCCCGGGGCCGAGTACACGTGCTGCAGCCCGTCGACGACCGAGCCGACGGTGACCTCGCGCGGTACGTCGAACGGTTCGAAGCGCGCGTCGACGACGAACCGGTCCGACGGCTCGTACGTCGGGGTGCCGGGGTACTCGGTCCGGGTCGGGTTGCCCGGGTGCCTGGGCCGGATGACGTCGCTGCCGCCGCGCCGCGCAACCTCGATGACGACGGACTCGTCGCCGTCCTGCCACACGACGTTCGTGCTCGACCGCTCCGGCAGCGGCCCGAACCGGTGCGTGCCGGTGATCCGCTGTCCGTCGACCTCGATCGCCTCGTCGTCGGCGAGCTCCACGACCGGGCCGTCTTCACCGGTCGACCAGGTGCCCGGCGCGTCGTCGAACCGCTCGGGCGTGGCGGTCAGCCAACGGATGCTCGTGATCGCGAGGAAGCCGTGCTCGCTCGCCCGGGCTCGTTCGTGGGCGTCGTGCCAGGCCGCCCACTCGGTGGCGGATTCGGGTGCGGTCGGCGTCGTCGTGCTCATGCCCCCGACGCTACGACGCCCGGGCCGCGAACGCGACGTCCCCGTCGCGCGACGTCATGCGCACGGCCGACCCGACGCCCTGGACAGTCCCGCTCACCAGGGGTGGGCGATGCTGCGGACGTGCACCGGGCCTCCCGGTCGACGCCCCGTACCGACGCCGGCGCCGCGGCCGACGGGGGCAGGCACGGCGAGGTCGGCCTGCAGCACCGCGCAGGCGGCGCCACGGGCCACCGAGGCCTCGCCGAAGGCGGTCGCCGCGACCGTCGGGAACGGTCCGTTCGGCAGCCGGACCGCGAGCCGCTCGCGGACGGCATCGATGAAGACGTCGCCGCCGGCGAGGGCCGCGCTGCCACCGATCACGACGCGTGGCACGTCGAGCAACTCGACGACGTGGGCGAGCGCGGATCCGAGGGCGGCACCGGCCTCGGCGACCAGCGGCGCTGCGGACGGCGTCGCGCAGAGCCGCTCGAACGCGTGCCGGACGTCGCCGGGGCGGTCGAGTGGGACTCCCGTGGGGAGCAGCCCGGCGTCGATCCCGCGGCGGACTTGCTGCAGGGGCTGGCATGCTTCCCAGACCTCGGTCCAGCGGCCGTGCGCCTCGACGGGCATGCCACCGAACTCGCCGGCGTTGCCGGTCGCGCCGCGGACCACCTCGCCCGCGGCGACCGTCGCGGCGCTGATGCCGTGGCCGAGGAACACGGAGACCAGGTCGTCGGCACCGGCAGCGGACCACACCTCGCCGAGGGCGCTCGCGACGCCGTCCTTCTCGAGCCGCACGGGCAGACCCGTCCGGGCGGCGAGCTCGTCGGTGACCGGCAGCGACCACCAGGCGGGCAACTGCGCGGGGGTACCCAGCCGGACGCCGTCGGGGTCGATCGAGCCGGGGACGGCGAGGCCGATGCCGGCGGGAAGGGGAACGCGCTGACGGGCACCGCCACGGACCCGGTGCACCGCCGCCGCCATCGTGTCGAGCGTCCGCGCCGGGTCGTCCGTCGCGTCCAGGTCGACGTGCTCGACGGCCAGCACGGCGCCGGTCAGGTCGGTGCGCACGACGACGAGGTGCGCCGGGTCGAGGTGGACCCCGATCGCCGACCGCGACCCTGCGACGACCTCGAGTCGTCGTCCGCCGCCCGGTGCTTCGCGCACGAGTCCCGCTGCCACGAGTCCGGCCGCGATGTTCGACACCGTCTGCGCGCTGAGCCCGGTCGCACGCATCAGCTCGGCGCGGGCGAACGGTCCCCGGCGACGGACGAGATCGAGCACCAGCGCACGGTTCTGGACCCCGACGCGCACGAGGTTCGTGCCGCCCGTTCTGCCCTGCACCACGGTGTGGCGAAGGGGTTGACGTGGCTCGTCCATGATCCCTATCGTCTCTGCTCAAACGAATTTGTCAATCAATTGGATTGAATCCGCGACGGTGCGATCGGTTCGCCCGTCCGGAGACGGATTCGCCCGCGTCACATCGGGGTGACGCGGGGTCGGAAGGGACGCTCGTGACGACGACGACACGGACCGGAACAGCACCACGACCCTCCAGCGGCGAGCGCCGAGGGGACGACGACGGACCGACCAGCCGGGGTCGACCGAGACGGCGACCCGCCGGTGGCCGCGCACGGGAACGCCATCCGTGGACCCCGGCCGAGCGCCGTCGGCTCCGCGTCGGCATCGCGTTCATCTCGCCGTGGATCCTCGGCGTGCTGGTGTTCATCGCCTACCCCCTGATCTACTCGTTCGCGATCAGCCTGACCCGGTACTCGGGCATGGCCGACATCACGTGGGTCGGGTTCGCCAACTACGTCGCCGCCTTCATCGACCCGCTGGTGCACACGGCGGTCGGCAACACCCTGTTCTACGCCGTGATCGCGGTGCCGGTCGGGATCGTCATCGCGATCGTGATCGCCATCGCGATGAACCAGGACGTCCGCGAGATCGGCTGGTACCGGACGGCGCTCTACATCCCGTCGCTCATCCCGACGTTCGCGTTGGCGTTCATCTTCGTGGTGCTCGTCAACCCGCAGACCGGCCTCGTCAACCAGGTCATGAAGCTCGTCGGGATCCCGGCGACGAACCTGCTCGGCGACCCGACGACGGCGAAGCTCGTGATCGTCGCGCTCGCGCAGATGGGTGCGGGCAACGCGGCGTTGATCTTCCTCGCGGGGCTGCGTGGGATCCCGAAGACCCTGTACGAAGCCGCTCGCGTGGACGGGGCCGGACCGCTCCGGCAGTTCTTCGCGCTGACGCTGCCGCTGCTCTCCCCCGTGATCCTGTTCAACCTGATCACCGGCATCAGCAACGGGCTGCAGGTCTTCACCGAGGCGTACGTGATCTCCTCCGGCACCGGAGGGCTCGGCAGCCCGGACAACGGGACGTTGTTCTACATGCTCTACCTCTACAAGAACGCGTTCAGCTACGCGCAGCTCGGGTTCGCGAGTGCGATGGCCGTGCTGCTGTTCCTGGCCGGGATGATCCTGTCCGGGCTCGTGTACTGGCTGTCCAAGCGCTTCGTCAACTACGACGTGACCGGGGAGTGACCGATGACACTGCGCACTGAACGACACCCGGACCGTGACACCGTGACCTCGTCGATCGAGTCCGTCCGACCCCGCGGTCGCAAGGGGGCCGACGACCGCTCCCGGAACGCCGACGGCTCGATCCGCTCACCGTGGTCGTCCGTCCTCGCTCGCGTGCTCCTCATCGCGATGAGCCTGCTGTTCCTCATCCCGATCTACTGGATGGTGATCTCGGCGCTGAAGGGCAACTCGGAGCTCGGCGCCTTCCCGCCCACGTGGTTCCCGCAGTGGCTCGACTGGTCGAACTTCGGCAAGGCGATCGACGCGATGCCGTTCTTCACGTTCTTCCGGAACACGCTCATCATCACGGTCTGCGTGACGCTCTTCTCGATGGTCTCGAACCTCGTGATCGCGTACGGGTTCTCGTGCCTCGAGTGGCGCGGCCGCGACAAGGTGTTCTACGTCGTGCTCGCCACGCTGTTCATCCCGTTCCCGGTCACGCTCATCCCGATGTTCGACCTGTACGCCCGACTCGGCTGGATCAACACGTTCCTGCCCCTGATCGTGCCGAGTCTGTTCGGGTCCGCGTTCTACGTGTTCCTGCTCCGGCAGTTCCTGCTGCAGATCCCGAAGGACCTGCTCAACGCAGCGCGGATGGACGGCGCCTCCGAGTGGGGCATCCTGTGGCGGATCGTGTTCCCGCAGGCCAAGGCGGCGCTCGTCACGGTGGGGATCTTCGCGGCGGTCGGTGCGTGGAACGACTTCCTCGGACCGCTCATCTACCTGCAGGACGAGAACGTGCAGACGCTGTCCATCGGCCTGCAGATCTTCCGTCTGAACAACTCGCAGGACTTCCAGTTCAACCAGCTGATGGCGGCATCGGTGCTCATCATCCTGCCGCTCGTGGTCCTGTTCTTCGTGTTCCAGCGGACGTTCATCAAGGGCGTCCAGATCGGGAGCTTCAAGTGAGCACTGCATTCGACCGACGAACGTTCCTGCGCGGTGCCGCGGCGACCGGTGGCGCGGGTGCGCTCGCGCTCCTCGCGGCGTCGTGCGCCTCCGGCTCCGGGAGCCGGAGCAACCCGAACCAGGTCACCATCTGGGGTGTCACGGGCACATTCGTGCCGTTCCAGACGAAGGTGATCAAGGACTTCAACAAGATCCACCCCGAGGTGACGGTGAAGGTGAACGTCGTGCCGTCGCAGGGCACCGGCGACGCGACGAGCATCATCACCGCCGTGCGGGGCGGGACTGCCCCCGACCTGTGGCTCCTCGACCGGTTCAGTGCGGCGCAGTACGCGGCGATCGGGCTGATCGAACCGATCGACGACATGATCGAGGAGTTCGAGGACCAGCCGAAGGACGAGTTCCTGGCGCAGTGGCTCGGCTTCACGATCGGCGAGGTCAGCTACCAGGGCAAGACGTACGGGCTCCCCCACGACACCGACGCCCGTGGCATGTTCGTGAACCGCACGATGCTGACAGGTGCCGGGGTCGATCCGGACGAGTTCGACTGGGAGCACAACGGTCCGGTGAGCATGGACCGGATGTGGGAGGTCAGCGAGCGCGTCACGAAGAAGTCCGGTGGCAACTACACGCACATGGGTCTGCTCCCCTGGTACGGCGAGGGCTGGCCGTTCACTTGGGGCCTCGGACTCGGTGCGTCGTACTTCGACCAGCAGGACTCGAAGATGACGATGGACTCGGCGAGCGTCCGGAGCATCTTCGAGTTCTACGAGGACTGGGCGGGGCGGTACGGCTACAAGGACGCCGACACCTTCATCGCGACCTACGAGCCGACCGGGCACCCGCCGGGGCAGACCGCGTTCATGGCGGACCGGATGGCCTTCATGGTCAGCGTCCCCTCCACCATCCAGACCTTCGACAACTACGGCCCGAAGGACCTCGACTGGGGCACTGCATACCTGCCGACCCAGCAGGACGGCGGCGACAAGTACACGTGGTCCGGCGGCTTCGCGCTGTGCGTGCCGAAGGGCTCGAAGAAGAACAAGGCCGTGTGGGAACTCATGAAGTACTTCACGAGCAAGCAGGGCCAGGAGACCTACATGGTGCCGGCCACGAGCGTGCCGTCGAACATCGCGGCGCTCGAGGACCCGAAGGGCTCCGCGAAGTCGATCCGCTTCTTCACCGAGTCGATCGGCGCGTCCACCTGCCGCCCGCCGCTGCCCGTCGGCGGCGCGTGGTGGGACTCCCTCGCCGACGCGCGCTCGAGCGTGCTGCTCGGCACCGCGAGTCCGCAGGAAGCCGTCGAGCGGGCGCAGAACCGCGTCGACCCGATGATGCAGACCTACTCGCCGTTCACGTTGCCGAAGGACTACGACAAGGTCCGGATCTGAGCGGGAACGCTCTGGTCGTCCCCCAACGAAAGGAATCACCGAAACATGCCCTCCACCCCCTTGCGCGTCGCCGTCCTCGGCTTCTGGCACGTCCACGCCGGCGACTACGCGCAGCAGACCGTCGACCACCCCGGCACCGAGCTCGTGGCCGTCTGGGACGACGACGCAGACCGCGGCCGCGAGGGCGCCGAGCGCTTCGGCGTCCCGTACACCGACGACCTCGATGCACTCCTCGCCCGCGACGACGTCGACGCCGTCACCATCACGACCTCGACCGACGTCCACCGCGACGTGATCGAGCGCGCGGCAGCGGCCGGCAAGCACGTCTTCACCGAGAAGCTCCTCGCCCTCACCGTCGAGGAGTGCGAAGCGGTCATCGCCGCCTGCGACGCGGCCGGTGTCGCGCTCGTCGTCTCCCTGCCCCGCCTGTACCACGGCTCCACCGCCGCGATCCGCCGCGAGATCGAGGACGGCCGCCTCGGCGACGTCACGTACTCCCGCGTCCGGCTCTCGCACGACGGCGCCGTCGCACCGTGGCTGCCGGAGCGCTTCTTCGACCCGGCGACGGCGATCGGCGGCGCCCTCACCGACCTCGGCTGCCACCCCGTCTACCTGACGCAGCTCTTCCTCGGCGCCCGCCCCGACACGGTCGAGGCGGTCTACCGCTCGTACACCGGCCGTGCCGTCGAGGACCACGCCGTCGTCACCGTCGGCTACCCGTCGCAGGCCATCGGGGTCATCGAGGCCGGCTTCGTCGCCGGCACCCCGTTCACGATCGACGTGGCCGGCACCCGGGGCTGGCTCGCCTACTCCGACCGGGAGGCCCGGCTCACCGCCGGCGGACCGGCCTACGGCGACGAGACGGTCACCCTCGACGTCCCCGCGGACACCCAGGACGCGTTCGGTCAGTGGGTGGGCCACGCCGCCGCCGGCACACGTGCCGACGACAACCTCGACAGGGCCGTCGAGCTCACGCGGCTGGTGGTGGCCGCGAACCACGCGGCAGCCGCCGACACCCTGGTCGGCGCACCCGCCTGACCGCCCCAGCAGTCCAGCACCACGAACCAACCACAGGAGTCACCATGTCCAGCGACATCATCCGCGTCGGCCTCATCGGCGGCGGCGGGATCGCCACCTTCCACATCAACGGGTACGCGCAGCACCCCGAGCTCATCCGGGTCGCGGCGGTGGCGGACGCGTTCGCCGCGACGGCCGAGGAGCGCGGCGCCGAGCTCGGGGTCCCGTTCTTCACCGACTACCTCGAGATGCTCGAACAGGCCGACATCGACGCCGTCGACATCTGCCTGCCGCACCACCTGCACCGCGACGCGATCGTGGCAGCGGCACGGGCCGGCAAGCACGTACTGTGCGAGAAGCCGCTCTGCCTCAGCCCGGACGAGGCCGCCGACGTGCAACGTGCCGTGTCGGAGTCGGGCATCACGCTGATGTGCGCACACAACCAGCTCTTCATGCCCGCGGTCGCGAAGGCGAAGGAACTCATCGACGACGGCGCCCTGGGAACCGTGTACGAGGTGCGCACCACGGACTCGTTCCGCAACGAGTTCGACCCGTCGAACATGGGGTGGCGGGCACACGCCTCGACGAGCGGCGGCGGCGAGCTCATCGACACCGGCTACCACCCGAGCTACCTGCTCATGCACCTGGCTGGCGGTGTCCCGGTGCAGGCGACCGCGATGCTGTCCACCCACCGACTGGCCTTCATGGAGGGCGAGGACTCCGCGCAGGCGCTGTTCCGCTTCGACAACGGCGCCGTCGGGCAGCTCGTGACGAGCTGGGCGTACGACCCGGCGGCCGGCACCGAACGGTTCAGCGTCGTCGGGGAGCTCGGCGCCCTGACGAGCGACGGCACCACCCTGCGCTGGGACCTGCTCGACGGCACCAGCGAGACCGTGACGTTCGACGAGGTCGACACCTTCGCGGCCGAGGTCGGTGCGTTCGGTGCCTGCCTCCGCGACGGCACCCGGCCGATCCACTCCGAGCGGGAGGGCATCGCGGTCCTCGGCATGATCCTGGCAGCGTACGAAGGGGCCCGGACGGGGACGATCGCGCCGGTGCTGACGGCCGACGACACGGTGGCTGCCTGACGCCTCCCGCGATCGCGCACCCGTTCTGCGACGAACCACGAGTCGTTCGGCGCGTGGTTCGTCGCAGACCGGGTGCCGACGCACTGCATCGCCGTCGGCACCGCGTCAGTGCGTGGCGGGTGCCGCGTCCTCGTCGTCGGCGGCGTGCAGCACCGACTCGGCCTGCCCGAGCAGGTGCCGCGCGGCCAGGCTCAGCGACCGCACCCCGACCACGACGACGAGCAGGGTGAGCAGCACCAGCAGCACGGTCGTGGGCACCCACGCCACCGGCAGGTCGAGCACCCGGAACCACTCGATCGCCGCCGTGGCGACCGCCGCAGCCGGGAACACGAACGACCAGAACCCGAGCGAGAACCCGAGCCGGACGTAGCGGGGCAGCAACGCGAGCTGCACGAGGAGCATGAGGACCCCGAGGCCCGCGATCGCCTGCACGGGCAGGGTCCGGGCGTCGTCGGTGAGTGCGAACAGGGACACCGTCGCCACTGCGGGCGGGGCCACGAGGATCGCCATCGTGGGGACGAGCGGGTCGGGCAGTGCGGGACGGAACGACAGCCGGATGAGGAGCAGCCCGGTCATCACGCCCCAGAAGAACACGCCGACGCCGAAGCACGCCCAGGACAGCCAGCCCGCACCCACCTCGTGCGTCGCGACGGCGGCGACGAGGGCCGCGGCGACCGTCGGCAGCAGGTAGCCGCCGTGCACGGCCTCCAGGGTCAGGCGCCCCTCGAACCACGTGCTCAGCAACCACGCCGCGAACCCGGCAGCGACCGCCACCGCGAGCAGCACGAGGACCCGCCCGCCGATCTCCCAGAACCGCGCGAGGTCGACGCCGAGGAGCATCGCGGTCGCGGGAACCAGGGCCGCGATCGGGCCCTGCGCGGGGTGACGGAGCTGGTCGACCAGGCGCTCGTCAACCCGGACGCCCCGCAGGACGTGCGCGCCGAGCAACCACACCCACGCCACCGCCGCGACCACCCAGAAGACCTGCGGGACGACGGCGGGCAGTCCGAGGACGGGTGCCGCGTACGACCACGTCTCGGCGAAGCCTGCGAGGCCGAACGGTGCGGCGAGGGTGTTGAGCGGGATGCGGGAGGTCGGGTGTGCGCTGGGCATAGGGCTCCCATTCTCCCCGGCTCGGCACCGACCGTGCGCGCCGCGCGAGCGCGAAGCGCGTGTCGCTCGTGCAACGTGCGAGGTTCCGCGCACAGTGCGGCCCGCGCGGCACGTCACGGGGGTGGGAACCTCGCACACTGCGGACTGGAGGCGCGGTGCGACCTGGCACCGTGCCTCCAGGCCGCCACGCGGTAGCGTGCACAGCGTGGGGAACAGGGTCACGTGCGTCGTCCGGTCCGCGACGGAGCCGGCAGAGGGCGTCGCGCCCGCGGCCGCCGGCGACGACGCCGGCACCACCGTCACGGGGCTCTGGGAGGTCCAGTACCTCCTGCCGTTCTGCTGGGCCGGGTTCGTGCCTGCGGCGTTCTGGACCGCGCACGGCGCCCGCCTGACCGAGGCGATGGCCGAGGGTGCAGCACCGGAGCCGCCGGTCACCGACATCGTCGTGGCGTGGTCCGTCGCCGAACAGGCCTACGCCAGCAGGCTCGACGGCATCGTCGCGGCCGTCCCCGAGCTCGAGGAGCCCGCTCGCCGCTTCCTGGAGGACGTCCGGTCGGTCGCCGATCGGACGGAGCACCCGGTGGTGCACCTCTGCCTGGACGAGCTCGTCGAGATGAGCTGGGACGAGGACGACCTCGGCCGGTACGTGACCGACGTGGTCCGTGAGGCCGGGCTCTGGGACGACCCGACGGGCGAGCCGCACGGCGAACTCACGGACCTGCCCACGGCGCTGGCGTCGGCGGAACCGGACCGGTCGTTCCTGCTCGGCGGCGAGTGGACCCACGGCGGGTCGGCTGCGCCACGAGCCCGTCCCCCGGCGCTCCCGAGGCCCGTCGAGTGACGACGGTCCTGGGATGCTGCGTCGTCACGAGGACTGCCAGAGCACCGCGGCGCGGAAGCCGTCGCTGAAGACGTAGGCCCGTCCGCCGTCGCCGAAGTCGAACCCGAGGGGTCCTGGCTCGATCGACGCGACGAACTCCAGACCGTCGGGCGTCTCGTCGTCCTGGATCCACTCCGGGCGCCCGCCGTACTGGCCCGCGACCGTGATCCCGGCGGCCGTCGCAGCGTCGACCACGCGGTCGGGCTCCTCGTCGTCCGCGACGACGCCGACCCCCGCGAGTCCGAGCAGCATCGAGTCCCGGAGCAGGGGCGGCCACACCGGGTCCGAGTCGTCCGGGTCGCCGTGCGGTGACACCGGGGAGCCGGCCTGCCGCAACGCGCGACCGGTGAACACGAACGCCGCGTTGGCTCCGCGGTCCGGCTCCCACGACGCGCACGTTCCCGGGTCGAACTGGCAGACGAAGACGCTGACGAGGGTGCCACGGTGCTCGACCTGTGCCGTGAACTGCATCGGCTCGTCGTGCTCGGCGCACAGCGGCCACTCCCACCCCTCGGGCACGGCCGGGGCTCCGCCGATGCGCGACGCGGTGACCGGAGCCGGCGAGTCCGAGCGGTACGCGCCGAGGACGAGCGTGCCGGCGTCCTGGCCGGCCGTGTCCACGTCCGCCGGGACGTGCCGGAGCCGGCGCGGTCGTTCCGTGCTCCGATCCGGCACGTCGGGAGCGACCGCCACGACCGAGAGGACCGTCCGCTCGGGCCGCCCCGTCCGCTCGGCGACGAGCACGCGATCCGCGGCCGGCGCGACGAGCGGCAGCTCCCAGCGCAGGAGCGGCCAGTCGGGTAGTCCGCGTTCGCCCGTCCCCGGGTCCGGACCGTTGTCCTGGGAGCGGAGCATCCACACGACCCCGGCGCGGTCCGGTTCCGGGAACCCGGCCTGCTCGGCTGCGGCGACGACGCGGGCAGCGGCACGACGGAACGGCGCGAGCCGACCGATCCCGGCCCGACGGAGCACCACGGCGTGGATGCCGTGCAGGACCAGCAACGGCGGGAGTGTCCACGCGAGTCCGATCCAGAACGACACGGCGACGTCGCGGTACCGGAACGCGTTCTCGTACACGGACACGACCAGGAACACGACGAACAGGACGATCCACGCGGTGACGAGGATGGTGGTCCAGTGGCTCCGCGAGGCGGTCGAGCGGGCCCGCGCAGCGTCCTCGGTGTCGACCTCGACCCGTGCCCCGTTTCGGCCGTCGGCCATCTGCTCCCCCACATCCGCAGGCGCCCCACGCGCCGCACCGAAATGCTACCGGTCGCGCGGAGCCGAGCGCATCGATCAACCGCAGTGTGCGAGGATCCGCGCGCTGTGCGGCGCACGCGGCCTGTCACGGGGGTGGGAACCTCGCACACTGCGGACGGGAGGCGCGGTGCCAGCTGACACCGCGCCTCCCGTCCGTCATCCGGGTGGGTCTACCGACGCGAGCGGCCGAGCACGACCGCGGCACCCGCCGCGGCGATGCCGAGCCACACGAGCGGGCGCGTGACGCGCCGTCGCTTCGCGACCCAGCCGCCGTTCGTCGCGTTCGCGGCGTCGGCGGGCGCGTAGAGGTTGCCGTCGGTCGGCGCGCCCCTGCCCCGCAGTGCGAAGGTCTCCACCATCGGCTTCGTGATCTTGTGGAAGAGACCGGGGAACACGTACTGCAACGGCACGAGCGATGCCTGGATGCGTCCGACGAAGCGGTAGCGCTTCGGGTGCGTCGCGGCCCGGACCACGGCACGTCCAGCACGCTCGACGGAGACCGTCGGCGGCAGCGGGTGCGAGGTCTTGCCGGTGTAGTTGGCACCGTTCTGGTAGATCGGGGTGTCGATCGTCGACGGCAGCAGCGCGGTGAAACGGATCCCGGTGCCGGCGAACTCGTCACCGAGGACGTCGATCAAGCCGAGCGCCGCGTGCTTGCTCGTCACGTACGCCGACTGGTACGGCGCCGAGAGCAGGGACTGGATCGACCCGACGAGCACGTACGTGCCCTTCCCACGCTGCTTCCAGTGCGGCAGCAGGTGCGTGACGGCGTTGAGGTGCCCGTACAGGTTCGTGTCGACGACGCGCTTGAACGCGTCGGTGGGGGTCTGCTCGAACAGGCCGTAGACGAACAGCGCGGCGTTCCCGACGAAGACGTCGATGCGACCGAAGCGGCTCGTCACCGTGCCGATCAGGTCCTTGACCTGGTGCTCGTCGGCGACGTCGGTCGGGATCGCGACCGCCTCGACGCCGAGCTGCCGGCACTCGGCGGCTGCTGCCTCCAGGCTGTCGTGCCCGCGCGCGGCGAGCACGAGCGTCGCGCCCTGCCGGGCGAACTCGTGCGCCGCGGCCCTCCCGATGCCGCTCGATGCTCCGGTGACGACGACGATCTTCCCGCGGTACCGATGTCCCATGCGTCCTTGGTACGCGCCGCTGGTCCGTTCCCGCACAGCCGGGCCGTACCCCTCGACCCGGTGCGAAGATGGAGCATGCGCAAGGACGACCTCACCGTCGACGAGGCCACGGTCATCGCCGAACACGCCCGGTCCGGTGCCCTCGAGCTCGACGACCCCGAGGTCCGCAAGGTCGTCGAGCAGGCGAACCGGGTGCTGGTGCGCGCACAGATGTGGGGCGAGGAACGGAGCCCGAAGCTGCGTCGGCGCCGCCGGTTCATCGCGGTCGGCGCCCTCGTGATGGTGCTCGTCTGGGTGGCGGGGCTGCTCGTCCCGCTCGCGTTCCGGTTCGCCGAGTAGCTCCGAGCCAGCGCGCTCGGCTCAGCTCGGCTCAGCGCGCTCGGGCCGCGGCGATCGTCAGGGACGGTCGCGGGCGCTCCGCGCGACGAGCCAGAGGTACGTGCTGTGGCCGACGAGTGCGAGGCCGAAGAAGATCGCGGCGACGGCGTAGACCCGGTCGAGCTTCCCCTGCCCGATGACCAGCATCACGATGCAGAAGACCACGGCGATCGCGAGCACGCCGACCTGCACCGTCGACCAGATCCGTCGGAAGCGCGGCATGCCCGTCTCGTTCACGAGTCCATTCTGCCTGACCGGCGGCCGCCGACGAACGTCAGCGCTTCTCGGGGTCGTGGCCCCAGTTCATCAGCGAGTACCGCCACGGGGTGTCGTGTACGTCACCGTGCGGGCGCTGCTTCGAGTGCCGGGAGACGTACCCGACGACCTTCCGCATGTGGGTGTAGTCGTCGTCGGTGAAGTCGGCCTGCTCCTTGCCGAGGATCCGGACGATGTGCCGACCGCTCTCGTGGCCGGTCGACTCGGTCGCCCCGCCCGACTTCTGCCCGACGCTCTTCGACTCGTCGGTGTCGAGCCACTTGCGGAGCTCCGAGGCGGTCATGTTCACCGCGTCGTCGAAGTCGGCCCGGGTCTGCTGGTCGTCGTCGCTCATGGGGACGAGACAACCCGTCTCGGCCTGGACGGTCGCGCAGAGCGGATCACCTCTGCGCCGGTCCAGCGCGCCCGGAGTTCGGTGGTTGCTGGTACCCGTCACACGAGAAGGAAGAGGCGACAGCATGCGCGCAGTGGTCTGGCACGGCATCGGCGACATCCGGCTGGAGGACGTCCCACAGCCGACGATCCAGGACCCGGAGGACGCGATCGTCCGGATCACCCGCAGCGCGATCTGCGGAACCGACCTGCACTTCGTCCGCGGCACCATGGCGCCGATGGAAGAGGGCACCATCCTCGGGCACGAAGCCGTCGGCGTCGTCACCGAGGTCGGCGACGCGGTCCGCGGCTTCAGCCCCGGCGACCGCGTCGTCATCAACTCGACCGTGTCGTGCGGCGCCTGCCGGTACTGCCGGATGGGCAAGACCGCGCAGTGCGACCGCTCGAACAGCAACGGTCCGCAGGCCGGTACCGCGTTCTTCGGTGGACCGGCGTCGACCGGTCCGGTGAACGGGATGCAAGCCGAGTACGTCCGGGTCCCCTGGGCCCGGAACACCATGCACCCGCTGCCCGACACGGTCTCGGACGAGCAGGCGATCCTGCTGTCCGACATCTTCCCGACCGGCTGGTTCGGCGCCGAACTCGCCGGGGTCACCCGCGGGGACGTCGTCGTCGTGTTCGGCGCCGGCATCGTCGGACAGTTCGCGGCAGCCTCCGCGTACAAGCAGGGCGCAGCACGCGTGATCGTCGTCGACGGCGAGGAGACCCGCCTGGCCGCGGCGCTCGCCCAGCACTGCGAGGTCGTCGACTACAACGCCGAGGACCCCGTCGAGGCGATCATGTCGCTGACCGACGGCATCGGTGCGGACTGCGTGATCGACGCCGTCGGGGTGGACGCGGAGCGACCCAAGCGCGGGCCGGCGGCGGTCGACGCCGACCAGGCCGCGGCGTTCGACGCGGAGGTCGCCGCCGTCGCACCCGACGCCTCGCCCGACGGGTTCGGCGAGGCGCAGCAGTGGAAGCCCGGCGACGGCCCCTCGCAGGCGGCCCGCTGGGCGGTGGCGAGCGTCGCGAAGTACGGCCGCATCGGCATCATCGGCGTCTACGGACCGACCGCCGAGCACTACCCGATCGGCGAGGCGATGCTCAAGAACCTCACCATCCGGATGGGGAACTGCGACCACCACTCGGTCACGCCGCCCCTCATCGACATGGTGGCTGCCGGGCAGTTCGACCCCACCGCACTCATCACCGAGCACGAGCCGATCGCCTCGGCGATCGAGGCCTACGAAGCCTTCGACCGGCGCGAGCCGGGCTGGGTGAAGGTCGAGCTGACCCCGACCGCGACCGTCTAGGAGGACACCGCATGCCCATCGACCAGTACGAACACGGCGACCCCCGCACTCGCTACCCCGATGTCCAGCCGAAGCCGCAGACGCAAGCCGAGCCGGGCCTCCAGTCCGAGATGGACCCGATCCCGGACCTGGGCGAGACGACGTACCGGGGCACCGGCCGGCTCGCCGGCCGCAAGGCCCTGATCACCGGCGCCGACTCGGGGATCGGCGGTGCCGTCGCGATCGCGTTCGCGCGCGAAGGCGCCGACGTCGCCCTCGCCTACCTGCCCGAGGAGCAGTCCGACGCCGACCACGTGATCGAGCAGATCCGTGCCGCCGGGCGCACCGCGGTGGCGATCCCCGGCGACCTGCGCGACAAGGCGTACGCGCAGGAACTCGTCGACCAGGCCGTCGCCGGACTCGGCGGCGTCGACGCGCTCGTCAGCGTCGCCGGCAAGCAGCGGTGGCAACCCGACGTGCTCGAGCTCACCGACGACCAGTTCGAGGCGACGTTCGACGTGAACGTCTTCGGGTTGTTCCGGCTCGTGCGGGCAGCGCTGCCGCACCTCGAGCCGGGGTCGACGATCACCACGACGGCTTCGATGGAGGCGTACCAGCCCGCCCCCGACCGGCTCGACTACGCGGCGTCGAAGGGTGCGATCAACAACCTGTCGAAGGGGTTGTCGCAGGCCCTCATCGAGCGCGGGATCCGCGTCAACATCGTCGCGCCGGGGCCGACCTGGACGGTGCTGCAGCCGAGCGGTGGCGTGGACCCGTCGACGCTGCCGGAGTTCGGCAGCAGCGAGTCGCCGATGGGGCGTGCGGCGCAGCCGGCCGAGCTGGCGCCCGCGTACGTGTTCCTGGCGTCGCAGGAGTCGAGCTACGTCGCCGGCGAGACCCTCAACGTGAACGGCGGCATGGTCACGCCGTGAGGCGCGGGCGGCGCGGAGGCCGCCGCGCGCCGCGCCGCGCCGCGCCGCGCGCCGCGCTTCGTGAGCAGAAATGGTGGAGTGGCGCGTGGCGTCCCGACCATTCCTGCTCACGAAGTGCCGCACTGCTAGCGTGCTGCCGTGTCCCGGGGCCGGCTGTACTTCGCACTGCAGGCACTCGGCGGCGCCGTCTGGTGGATCGCCGTCGCGACCGTGCCCGGCGTGCGGACACTGACCCTCGGCTCGCTCGACCCCGTCACCGTTGCGGCGTTCGACGTCCCGCTCTTCGTCGTCGCGTCCGCCGTCGCCGCCCTGTCCCCCGCGCGGATCGGCCGGGTCGCGGCGGTCGTCGCCACCATCTGGACCGCCGTCGTCCTGGTCGCACTCGCCGTCTGGGCGACCGTCACCACCGAGGCCGGGTGGGGCGTCGTCGTGATGACCGTGGCGACGGTCGGGTCGGGGCTGGCTCTCGCGCTCGTCCTGCTCGGCCGGGTGCCGACCGAGTTGCTCACCTCCGGTCCGCTGCGGTTCCGCACCGCCGACCCCGGGGCCGCCCGATCGCGGCACGTCCTCGCGACCGTCGGGCAGATCGTCGTGTTCTGGGGCCTGTTCCTCGGGGTGTTCCCGGTGGTCATCGCGTTCGCCGAGCACCGCTGGCGGCTGCACCCGACGCTGCCTGGTCCGATCGCCGTCACCCTGGTCGTCGTCGGCCTGGTGGTGCTCGTGGCCGCCAGCGCGCTCGGCATCGCGTCGGCGGCCGCGATGTCGACGAAGGGTGCCGGGACCCCGCTGCCCTCCGCAAGCGCCAACCGCCTGGTGGTCGCCGGCCCGTACCGGTCGGTGCGGAACCCGATGGCACTCGCAGGGATCGCCCAGGGCGTCGCCGTCGGGCTGCTCCTCGGGTCGTGGATGGTCGTCGTCTACGCGCTCGTGGGCTCGATCGTCTGGAACTGCGTCGTCCGGCCGCTCGAGGAGGCCGACCTGGAGCGCCGGTTCGGCGACGACTTCCGGCGCTACGCGGACGCGGTGCGGTGCTGGGTTCCGCGGTGGCCGATCGCCGCCTCGGTGCGAGGTGTCGCCGTCAGGACGCCGTCCCGCTGATGTTCACCAGCCAGGACACCCGGTACCGGTCGGTGAGCATCCCGAACGTGTCGCCCCACGGCGCCGTCGTGAGCGGCTCGATGATCGTCGCACCGTCCGCCAGCCCGTTCCAGTAACGGGTGAGGGCTTCCTCGTCGTCACCGCTGAGCGAGAGCGAGATGGTGCTCTCCGACGGCGTCGTCATGCCCGTCGGCGCGTCCGACGCCATGAGCAGCAGGCCGTTCTCGCCCTCGAGCTGCCCGTGCATGACCTTGTCGGCGTCGGCCGGGTCCTGGCTCATGCCGGCTTCACCGAAGGTGCCGACGGTGAGGTCACCGTGGAACACCGAGTGGTAGAACTCGAGGGCTTCGCGAGCCCCGGAACGGAAACCGAGGTACGGGTTCAGACGCACGGACATGGTGGACTCCCTCGTGAGCGCGGGCGCCGTCGCCCGCGGTGCGCTCATCCTCGCAGACGCCGATCACTCCCGCGCGGTCTGCCAGGTCTGCCGTGGCAGCTCGCCGAACTCCTTGCGGTAGCTGCCGGCGAACCGCCCGAGGTGCGCGAACCCGGCGTCCCGTGCGATCTCCGCGACACTGCGGTCGTCGCCGGACTGCAGTTGTTCGCGCGCCAGCAGGAGCCGGATCCACCGGAGGTACATCGTCGGCGTGATCCCGTGGTGCCGCTGGAACGCTGCCTGCAGCCCACGGACGCTCAGCCCGGAGGCCTCGGCGACGTCGTCGACGGTGATCTGCTCGGTCGCGTGCTCGAGCAGGAACGCCTCGGCCCGGGCGAACCGCGCCGTCGACGCGAGCGGCTGCTCGTGCTGCCCGACCGGCCAGTGCGGGATCGCGGTCAGCAGGCCCGCAGCGGCGAAGCGGGTGAGTTCCCGCTCCTGCGCCGCCGACACCTCGGACGGCCCGCGCAGGACGTGTTCGGCGACGGATCGCACCATCAGCCACCAGGCGGCGAGCTCGGGACCCTCCGGCACGTGCCGGGGCCGGAACTCGAGCGGGCCCGGAGCCCAGTCGCCGCGCTCGGCGGCGACCTGCTCCACCGTCTCGCGGTCGATGCGCAGGGCGTCCTGCTGGAAGTCGGCCCACCGGATCCGCTGCGGGTCCTGGCGGTAGAGAAGTGGACGGCCGATCTTCACGGGGTCGTCGTCGACGTGCCCGACCCCGGACTTCATCCAGACGATCAGCATCGAGGACCCGGGCTGCACCGCACCGCTGACGACCCCGGCGCAGCTCGTCGACTCGAGGCAGAGCAGTTCACTGCCGCGCACCCGCTCCTCGAACAGGAACTCCGCCCCGGAGCGTTCGACGGTCAGTCCGTCCGTGACGTGGGTCGTCGACAACGCGTCCGCAGCCTCGGCGGGCTCACGGGTCCTGATCTCCCGCTGCGTGCGGTGCATCATCTCGGGCACGTGTTGATCCTTGCGACATGTGGGCATCCGCGCAACGAGCCGTCGGCGGGTTTCCTGGAACACGGCCAGCCCGCGACCGTTTGACTGGTGTGCGGGAGGAAGAACCGATGAAGCACATCCAGTACGACGGGTCGACGATCCTGACGAGCGACGACATCGCCGACGCCGTGATCGAGTACGCGGCCGCACTCGCCGGAGGGGACCGCGCGGACACCGTGGCGATCCCGGCGGTCGCACAGGACGGCACCATGACGACCACGAAGATCCTGATCGGACCGTCGAGCGAGATCGTCATCGAGGACGCGGACGAGGACGAGCTCGAGGTCGAGAACGGCGAGTTCGTGGCTCGGCTGCGCGCCGCTGCGGAGACCTTCGGTCACAGCAAGCCGATCCACGCCGACACGCGGTCCGACCTCACCCCGGGGAACGACGACGTGAAGAGCTGACCGGCGCACACGGCTGCCCGGCCCTCAGCGGCCGAAGTCGGGTGGGTACGCGCTCGCGTCGACGGCGAGCACGGCCTCGGTGCGTCGTCCGATCTCGCGCAGGAACGCTGCGTCCTCGGGTTCGAGTTCGTCGTCGGGTGCCGGTTCGAGCGCCACGGCGATGGACGGTGCGAGCAGCAGGTCGACGACGCTCGCCGTGCCGAACACGTCGGCGGTCGGCACCGACACCACGTCGCTCAACCGACTCTGGTGGAGCGCTGCGGCGTACCGGATGACCGCGTCGGCGATCTCGTCGCTCGTCAGGACACGCACGGTCCCTGCGTAGTTGACGTACTTCACGAACGGCTCCCTCTCGAAGAGAGCAACCGCTGCGGTAACGGGTCCCTGATCCCCCCGGACTGTAGCCCGTCGCCGATGTGCGTGCGCACATCGATCCGACCCCATGACGGACTGGAGGCGCGGTGCCGGCCCGCCCCGCGCCTCCAGGCCGTCGTCCACTCGCGATCCAGGACCATGCGGGTTTCCGCACGGATCGTGCGGCAAACCGCACGACCGGCCCAGCGAGGAATACCACTCATGGGGAAGTCATAGGTTGCAGCCGTCGACGGGGCTCTGCCGAGCCGGACGGGACCAGGCCACCACAGCGAAGCGGTGGGCCTCCCCGCGCCGCCGCCCGACCCGTGCCCGACCCTGTCGTTCCGCATCGGAACCCGACAGAAGGAACTCCCCCATGAAGAAAGCGCTGCTCCTCGGCGCCGTGACCGCGGCCGCCCTGGCGTCCGTCGTCATCGCTGCGCCAGCACAGGCCGGGGGTCGCCACGGCGACGCGCCGAGCCTGCGCTTCGGCTCCCCCACCACGCTCGCGAGCGGTCTCACCACGCCCCTGAGCCTCGACGTCGACTGGCACGGCAACGCCGTCCTGTCGCAGAACTTCATCGGCCAACTCGACCGCGTCAGCGCGGACGGGACCCGCACCACCCTGGCCACCGCCGCGCCCGGGCTCGAGATCGGCGCCGTGTCCTCTCGACGCGACACCGTCTACTACGCCCAGAACGACCAGCCGAACGGCGTCGCACTGCTGATGGCCCTCAGCTCCGGCAGCGGCCCACGGCAGCTCGCCGACCTGCACGCCTACGAAGCGTCACGGAACCCCGACCGGGTCAACCGCTACGGCTTCCGCGGACTGCCGGCAGCGTGCGCCGCACAGGTCGACCCCGCCGGACCCTCCGGTCCCGCCAGCTACCGCGGCGTCGTCGACTCCCACCCGTACGCCTCGCTCGCCCTCCGTGACGGGGTCTACGTCGCCGACGCCGGCGGCAACGACATCCTGCGCGTGGGCTACGACGGCCGCGTCTGGACCGTCGCCGTGCTCCCCGCGCAGCCGCCCGTGACCGTGACCGCGGCGCTCGCCGCGGAAGCCGGCCTGCCCGCGTGCTCGGTCGGTTACCGGTACTCGTTCGAGGCCGTCCCGACCGACGTCGAGAGCGGTCCCGACGGCGCCCTGTACGTGTCGACCCTGCCGGGAGGACCGGAGGACGCCAGCCTCGGTGCCCGCGGCAGCGTCTACCGGGTCACCCCGTGGAACGGCGCCGTGCAGCGGGTCGCGACCGGGTTCGTCGGGGCGACCGGCCTCGCCGTCGACCAGCGATCCGGCACCGTCCTCGTCGCCGAGCTCTTCGGCGGAGCAGCCGGGACCGGGCAGATCTCCGTGGTCTCGCCCTGGAGCGGGCGGGTGACCCAGCGGATCGCCGTGACGTCGCCGTCGGCGCTCGAGTTGCGGAACGGCGTCCTGTCCGGGCTCACCTCGGCGTTCGTGCCGGATGAGAACGGTGCACCGCAGGCGAACGGCCAGCTGACGCAGTGGACCGTGACCGACCGGGCCCACCACCACCGGTGGGGGGACGACGGCAAGCGCGCGGAGCAGTGATGGTGACCCCCTGAAGGACGGGAGGCACGGTGCGGGCCCGCACCGTGCCTCCCGTCTGTCCGGCCGTCAGCCCATCGAGCGGCGCTCACGCGCCGTTCGGGTCGGTCGAGCCCTGGGCCTCGGGGGTCTCCGCCTGCGAGTCCGGGGACGGTGCCGATGCGTCCGCCGCCAGGGCCTTCCGCCGCTGGACGACCTGCGCCGCGATCGCGACCGGGACCGCAGCGAGGGCGAGTGCCCGCAGCCACGGCCGGTCGAACACGTGCCGGGTGGCGTGGTCGAGCGAGACCGGACCCGGACCACCCAGCGCGAACATCGCCGCCGTGAAGCCGAGGGTCGCCGGGAACTCGAGCCCGCCGTCCGCGTTGAAGAAGCCGTTCGGGGTGTGCACGCTCGAGGCCACGCCCATCGTCGTCGCAGCGCCGGCCCCGGCGATCGGCGTCGCGAGGCCGAGGATCAGGCCGGCGCCGGAGCCGGCCTCCCCGAGGCCCGCGAGCACGGCGTTCCGTCGCGCCGGACGGAAGCCCATCGCGTGCATGCCCTGCGCGGTGCCCTCGATGCCGCCGCCGCCGAACGCGCCGAACAACTTCTGGGCGCCGTGCGAGACGAGCACCGCGCCGAGGGCGATGCGGAGCAGGGTCTTGGCGGTGACCGAGGCGGTGGTGGTGCCCGTGCTGGTGCTCATGCGGTTCTCCCGTTCGTCGATGTGCGGCAGACGGTACGCCCGAGCTCCCCGCCGGTCCGTCAGTCGCGTGCTGCTCGGTCGTGCGCTGCTCGGTCGTGCGCCCGCTGGGCGTCTTCCGGTGGGATGGTCTTCCGCATCACGGTCTTGCTCTTCCCGATGTGCCGCTCGAACGTGAAGCCCGCCTGTTCGAACATCGCCCGCGTGCCGTTGTGCAGGAACGACGACGACGTCCGTTTCCCCGCCGTGAGCTCGTTCGGGAACGAGACCACCTCGCCACCGCCGGCCAGCGCGATGAGCGCGAGCGCACCGTCGAGCGCTTCTCGTGCCACCCCCGAGCGCCGGTGGTCACGGTCGACGAAGAAGCACGTGATGCGCCACGGAGCCGGCCGGGTCTCGCCGGCGTCGTACTGCTTGCGGTGGTAGATGTTCGGCAGCTCGAGCGGACTGCCGTACTGGCACCAGGCGATCGCGGCGTCGCCGTCGAACACGAGGGCGGCGTGCGCGATCCCCTCGCCGACGAGCCGCTCCTTGAACTCCGGACCGCGGTGCTCGGCCTTGACGGTCTGCTCGGTGTCGCCGTGGAAGTACGAGCACCAGCACCCGCCCCACACCCCGTTGTGCTTCGCCGCGAGGGCCTGCCACGCCGGGAAGGTCTCCGCGCTGAGCGGCTTGACCTCGTGCGTCGTCGTCATGGGTTCACCGGCCCCGTCCGTCGGCGCCATCCTGCCACCGTCGGGGTGGTCGTGCGCGGGTGTCCTCGTGCGCGCGCGGTCTCGTGCGCGCGGTCTCGTGCGGCTCGGCGCGTTCGGTGAGCAGAAGATGTCGGGTCGGCGCACCGCACCCGACATCTTCTGCTCACTCGATGCGTGCTGCGCGTCCTGCCCCGCGAGCCGTACGTCGTGCGCTCGCGATCTTCTCGGTCAGGACGGCTCGCTCGGCGGCGTTCCCGCACAGCTCCGACGCGCGCTCCCACGCACCGATCGCATCCGGCATCCGGCCGAGGCGGAACAGGAGTTCCCCACGCACCGTGGGGACGAGGTGCGACGACCCGAGCTCGCCGCGGTCGGCGATCGCGTCCACCAGCGGCAGAGCCTCGGACGGACCCGACGCCATCGCGACCGCCACGGCACGGTTGAGCTCGACCACCGGCGAGGGCTGCAGACGCCCGAGCGCCTCGTAGAGGACCACGATGCGGCCCCAGTCGGTCTCCGCAACGGACGGCGCCACCGCGTGACACTCGGCGATGGACGCCTGGAGGCCGTAGGAGCCGAGCCCCCGGCCGGCGGCGACGGCGTGGGCGAGGGCAGCCCGGCCGCGGTGGATCGATGCCTGGTCCCACAGACGGCGGTCCTGGTCCTCGAGCAGCACGGCCTTGCCGTCGGCGTCGAGACGCGCGGGGAACCGAGCCGAGGTCAACTCGAGCAGCGCGAGCAGACCGAACACCTCCGGCTCAGGAGCCAGGGCGACCAACCCGCGGGCGAGACGTCGAGCCTCGGAGGCCAGATCCGTCCGGATCCACTCGGAGCCGCTCGAGGCCGAGGACCCTTCGGTGAAGATCAAGTACACCACCTGCAGCACCGAGCCGAGGCGCGCCGCGCGCTCTCCGGGTTCCGGAACGGCGAACGGCACCCGGGCGGCCGACAGCGTGTTCTTCGCACGAGTGATCCTGGCCTGCACGGTGGGCACCGGCACGAGGAACGCCTTCGCGATCTCGTCCGTCGTGAGCCCACCGACCACCCGCAGCGTGAGGGCGATGCGTGCCTCGTTCGAGAGCAGCGGATGGCACGACACGAACATCAGCGCGAGGACATCGTCGTCGATCGCGTCCGGGTCGAAGAGCGCATCGGGCCCCGGGGCCGCCTCGTCGAGGTCGCGAGCGAGCAACGCGTACCGCTCGTCCCGAGCGCCGCGCCGACGGAAGGTGTCGATCGCCCGTCGGCGACCGGTCGTCAGCAGCCATGCGGTCGGTGCGTCCGGCACCCCGTCGACCGCCCAGGAGACGAGCGCAGCCGCGACGGCCTCTTGCGCCAGGTCCTCGGCGAGCTCGAAGTCGCCGGTGTACCGGGCCAGGGCCGCGACGATCCGGGCGGACTCGATCCGCCAGACCGCCGCGACCGCGGCCCGCGCTTCAGAGTTGCCCGGTCTGCTCACGCCAGGCGCGCTCCTTCTGCACCCACTCGTTGTCCTGCGGGAACTCGTCGATCGACGGGATCCGCCGGATCTCCGCCTTGCTGCCGGCCGCCATCGGAGCACGTTTCACCCACTCCACGGCTTCCTGCACGGAGGCGACGTCGAGGATGTAGAAACCGTTGAAGAGCTCCTTCGTCTCACCGTAGGGACCGTCCGTCACCACCGGGGTCTCGCCCGTGAAGTCGACGACGACACCCTGTGACGGGTCGTCCAGCCCCTCGGCCGCGAGCAGCACGCCGGCGCGGATCAGCTCGTCGTTGAAACGGCCCATCGACTCGAGCATCTCGGTGAAGTCGGTGTTCATCATGGCCGCCATCGACTCGTCGGTCGCTCGCCAGATCAGCATGTACTTGGGCATGTCGGTTCTCCATCTCGTTCGATGTCATCCATCGGAAGGCCGCTGGTCGACCTTCTCACCCAGAGGACGAACGGCGCGAGCGGAAATCGACACGATGTGGAGAACCGATCAGGAACGCGGGAATCCTCACTGCTCGACGCGGGACACCGCAGCGACGATGCGGGTGACGCCGTAGTCCCACGCACGGTCAATCTCGCCGCCGAGGCGGAAGGCTCCGTTCAGCTCCATGCTGATGAACCCCGTCGCCCACGCCGTGAGCAGACGAGCGGCCTCGAGCGCGTCGGGCTCCCCCGCCAGCTCGGCGGCGACGCGGAGGATCGCCGCGCTCGACCCCGCCTGGACCGCGCGGTCGGCGATCGGTGTCCCCGCTCCCGGTGTCATCACGAGCCGAAAGGCCGCGGGCCGCTCCTTGCCGAACGCGCGGTACGCGTCGAGCAGGGCACGGGCGTCCCGTGCCGCATCCAACCGCACGGTCAGTTCGACGAGGGTCTGCTCGGCGACGAGCTGCACGAGCCGATCGCGGTTCTCGACCCGCTTGTACAGCGACGGAGCACGGACCCCCACCCGGACGGCGACGGCCTGCATGGTGACACCCGCGAGTCCGTCTGCTTCCTCGAGGAGGTCGCGAGCAGCAGTGATGATGGCCTCGAGCGTGGTGCGGTCCGGAGTGGGCATGATCCCAGTATAGCTATTGACCGTAGCCATGATGGCTATGTAACGTAGCCATCATGGAACTCGCCCCCTCCCTCCGCCGCATCGGCAGCGACATCGTCTCCGCTTACCTCGTCGACTCCCCCGACGGCGTCACCGTGATCGACGCGGGACTCCCCGGCCACTGGCGCGACCTCGTCGCCGAACTGCGCGCGATGGGACGCTCCCTCGACGACGTGCGCGGCGTGGTCCTCACCCACGGCGACTCCGACCACGTCGGCTTCGCGGAACGACTGCGCCGCGAGCACGGCGTCCCGGTCTACGTCCACGCAGCCGACGCCGAGCGCGCCAAGGGCGGCAAGAAGCCGTCCGGCGCGAAGCAGCGCATGCGGCTCGGGGCCCTGCTGGGCTTCGTCACGTACTCGTTGCGCAAGGGTGGGGCCCGACCGGTGTGGCTCCGCGAGGTCGTCGAGGTGCACGACGGCGACGTGCTCGACCTGCCCGGCGAACCGCACGTGATCGGGATGCCCGGGCACTCGCCGGGGAGCATCGCGGTCTGGGTCCCGGCGGTCGATGCCGTGTTCGTCGGCGACGGGCTCACCACACGGCACGTGCTGACCGGGGACGTCGGACCGGCACCGGCGCCGTTCACCGACGAGCCCGCGCAGGCGATCACCTCGCTGCGAGCACTGCTGCCGACCGGAGCCACGTGGGTACTGCCGGGCCACGGTGCCCCGTACCGCGACGGTGTCGCGGCCGCGGTGGCAGCGGTGGAGGCAGCCGCCCGCTGACCGGGGTCGCACCCGTTCCCGGGGGCTGACCAGCCGGTCGGCCCTGGAACTGCACGAACGCGATGCCGGCTGCGCTCGACCGGAGCCCGTCGATCCGCTGCCAGGGTCGACGGAGCGGCGATGCGTCACCCGAGCGAGCCCGGGGCGGGATCCGGTCGCGGGGCCCGGCCGGACGCGCCGCGTGGTCGTCGAGCGAGCAGGACGAAGGCCAGCACGCCGGTGAGCGCGTAGGTGCCGGCTTGGACCTCGAGCAGGGGCATCGTGCCGAGCGGTTCTTGGAGGAGCCCGGCGATCGTGATCCCGAGCGCCTGGCCGACCGCCTGCCCGAGGCCGAGCGCGGCGAAGGCGCTTCCCCGGCGTGCGCCGTGCGTCGCCTGCTGCAGGAGGCTCGTCAGTCCCGCCCCCATGAACACCGCGGGCACGCCGATCGTGGCGAAGAGCAGCGCGTAGAGCGGCACGGCGTGGGTGACGAAGGACGCGTTCCAGCAGAGCACCGTGATGACCGTGAACGCGCTCGCGCCGACGAGCGCGAGCCGCAGGGCGTCGATCCTCGCGCCGAGGACGCCGAGCGCGAGGCCGGCCCCGATCGCCCCGATCGCCTGGACGCCGCGGAGGAGGCCGACGTCGGCTGCGTCCCCGCGGATCACGTCGGTCACGAAGAAGACGAACAGGACGAGGAAGAGTCCTTGTGCGACCGACGCGACGGTGTTCACCAGGATGAGGTGACGCGTGGTCCGGTCGGCGAGGGCGTGGAGGACGCCGCTGGTCCTCGGTCGGCCAGGCTGCTCGCTTGCGCGCCGGCTCGGATCGGCTCGCCGCTCGCGGGGCAGGCTGAGGACGAGGGCCGCCGCGACGACGTAGGAGCACATGTCGATCAGCGCGACGGTGCCGATCGACCCGACCGCGAGGAGCACGCCACCGAGCGGGCCACCGACGATCCGGCCGAGGTCGTTGTTCAGCCCGACGAGCGCGTTGGCGGAGTTCGCCCGCTCGAGCCCGACGAGGGTCGGCAGGAGCGCGTTCTTCGCAGGCAGGAAGAAGGCGCCGAACGACGCCTGAGCCACGATGACCCCGTAGACGATCGGCAGGTCTGACCAGGTGTGCACGAGGAGCAGCGGCAGCAGCGTCAGCGCCTGCCCGATCATCGCCACGACCATCACGAGCCGGTGCGACAGTCGGTCGGTCACCCGCGCGACGATCGGCGCGAGCAGGACCGGCGGGGCGAGCTCGAGGAGGAAGGCGAACGACGTGCCGAACGCGGAACCCGTGAGCTGGAGGACGACCAGCGGCAGAGCGATGAACATCAGCCAGTCGCCGGTGTCCGACACGAGCCCGGCGAGCCAGAGTCGCCGGAAGGCGGGCACCGCCATCGCTGAGTCCCTGATGCCGGGCCGGGCGGTCGTCGTCACCGCCGGTCCGATCCGAACCCGAACCGCGGGAAGGCGCTGAGCGTCAGGTGCACGTGCTCGGCGTCGACGGGCGCGTCCTTCCGGGTCGCCTGGATGTAGGGGCGGACGACCGCGTCGAGCTGTTCGACGATCTCGGACAGCTCGGCCGGCGAGAGCGCGAGCCCGTAGGTCCCGTGCAGGTCGACCGCTCGCCACTCCGGCGGAACCGCGTCACGGCCGCGGAGGTACTCGCGCAGGAGGTGGTGGTCGAGCTCGACCGAAGCTGCCAGCATCCGGTCGAGGCCGGCTAGGTCGGCCGGGTCGACGTCGTCCGTGGTGAACCCGGTGATGCTCGTGCGCCAGGGCCGGGACCGACCATCGCCCGACGGATCCGGTTCGACCAGCCCGTGGGAAGCCAGGACGCGGAGGTGGTAGCTGCAGTTCGACGGGGTGTCCCCGACCGCGCGGGCACACTGCGACGCCGTCGCTGGCCCCGCGGAGGCGAGGTACCCGAGGACGTCGAGGCGCACCGGGTGGGACAACGCATCGAGGACGCCGGGGTCGGCGAGGTTCGGACGGTTCTCCTGCATCGGGACTCCCTCGATCTGAAATGCTTTTTCAGATCGTACGTCGGCGCGGACAAACCTGCAAATGTCTTTCAGATCGACGAACGCTCCCGCTCGTCGAGCACACAGCAGGGCAGGCGCAACGACCTCGTTGCGGAACCCCTCTGCGGCTCAGAGGCGAGCGAGTTCAGTCGCCAACCACGCCGTGGGGATCAGCTCGGTCTTCCACACGTCAGCGACGGGGCCGGGTGCGACCCAGCCCTCGGCCCGGGCGGTCAGCCACCACGTGATCGGTGTGCACAACGAGATCACGCCGGGGGTGTCGGCGGTCTCCTGGGTGTTCAGGTCGAACTCGGTCGCGCGGACAGAGACGTCACGGTGGTCCCGAGTGTCGATGGCGATGTGGTCGGGCCCGGGTCCCCACACCGGAATCCAGGAACGGTTCCAGGTGTAGGCGCTCGTGCCCTTGGTCTTGAGATCCCAGCTCTCCGCGCTGAACGCGACGGACACCTGCCTGACACCGGCGTACCTGCCGAGATCAGGCCGCGCACCGTTGTGCCAGCCCCACCACACGATCGCTTCCTCCGGCACGGCGATGCCCCGAGGTGCCCAGGCCGCGTCGATGACTTCGCGCGTCACCCCGGGGGCCATGGTCTCCTGCAGGTCGTACCCGTCACGGAGACAGACGGCGTCGACCTCGAGCAGGAGCTCGGCGAGCAGTTCCGGGCCGGCGCCCCGCACGGACAGTCCGCCCGGGGTCATCACCGTGGACGGCAGTCTCACGAGGTGCACCTTCCGGTCCCGAGGTGGGCCCTGCCGGGATCGAACCGACGACATCCACGGTGTAAACGTGGCGCTCTACCAGCTGAGCTAAAGGCCCTCACGACGATTCTAGGGGCCACCCGGGTAGCCTCGCCCTCGTGAACGGTGTCGGTGTCCTCGACGAAGCCGGGCGGCTGCGGCTCCTCGGCTCCGGGGTGACCGGTGCCGCCTTCGCGGTGGTGCTCGTGATGCTCGTCCTGTCGTCCTGGACCGAGGCCACCACCACGGTCCTGGTGTCGGTGGGCATCCCCTCCGCCGCGGTCGGCGCCGCGATCGCCGTCGTCCTGCAACGCCGTGCCTGGCGCTCCGAGGGCGGGTACGGCCGCTCGGTCGTCGTCCGCGAGTGGATCGCCGACGGGCACGTCCCGAACCACGTCCCCGCCGAGCAGTGGATCCCCCTCGTGCAGGCGCAGGCGCAGCGCGAGGAGGCCGGGTGGGGCAAGCTCGTGATGAGCACGCTGTGGATCGCGATGACGTGGTCGATGCGCGACCAGCACCCGGCCCTGATCACCACGATGCTGATCCTGCTCTGGGTCGGGCTCGGTCTCTGGAGCGCGGCCTGGGTCATCCCGCGGGCACGCGCCGCACGTGCGCTCCTGCGCCGTGGCGTCTCGACCCCCGGCTGAGGCCCTCGCCGGAGCGCCTGACTACGCTCGGCACCATGCAGAGTCGCACCCTCGGTCGCACCGGCCGCGAAGTCTCCCCCATCGGTCTCGGCACGTGGCAGTTCGGCGGCGACTGGGGTCCCGTCAGCGAGGCCGACGCGAACGCCGTCATGGACGCCTCGGTCGAGTCCGGCGTCACGCTCTTCGACACCGCCGACGTGTACGGCGACGGCCGCAGCGAGCAGCTCATCGGGTCCTGGCGCGCGGCGAACCCCGACGTGCCGCTCACGATCACGACGAAGATGGGCCGCCGCGCCGACCAGGTCCCCTCGAACTACGTCGCCGCGAACTTCCGCGAGTGGGTCGACCGCTCCCGGACGAACCTGCGGCAGGACACGCTCGACCTCGTGCAGCTGCACTGCCCGCCGTCCGAGGTCATCGCCGACGACGCCGTCCACGACGCCCTCGATGCGTTGGTCGCCGACGGCTCCGTCGCCGCCTACGGCGTCAGCGTCGAGACCGCCGACCAGGCGTTGGCCGCGATCGCCCGGCCCGGCGTCGCGAGCGTCCAGATCATCCTCAACGCGTTCCGTCTCAAGCCGCTCGACCGCGTGCTGCCGGCCGCCCTGGAGGCAGGGGTCGGCATCCTCGCGCGCGTTCCGCTGGCATCGGGGTTGCTGTCCGGCAAGTACACGAGCGAGACGTCCTTCGCCGAGGGCGACCACCGCAACTACAACCGGCACGGCGAGGCCTTCGACCAGGGCGAGACCTTCAGCGGTGTCGACTACGACGACGGCGTGCGCGCGGCGCAGACGTTCGCGGCGTCCCTGCCGGATGCCGTCTCCGTCCCGCGGGCGGCCCTCGCGTGGATCATCGCCCAGGACGGCGTGACCGCGGCGATCCCGGGCGCGCGCAACCCCGAGCAGGCCCGGTCGAACGCCGCGGCGGGTGACCTGCAGCCGATCGCGGGTCTCGACGCGACCGTGCACGACCTGTACGACACGTTCTTCCGCGCGACGGTGCACGACCGCTGGTGAGGACCCGGAGCGTCGCGGTCGCGGTGGCCGCACTGCTGCTGCTGTCGGGCTGCGCGGCCCCCGGAGCAGTGGCCTCCCGCGACGCTCCACCCTGGCCGCGGCCGACGGACCTGTCCGCGCGTGCCGAAGCAGCCGGGCTCCGGAACGTCTGGGGCGAGCGGCTCGCCGAGCACGTCCACACCCACCTGACGATCCTGGACGGCGACGACCCGGTGACGGTGCCGGCGAACATCGGGCACTCCGACGACGAGGAGTTCGCCGCCGAGATCCACACGCACGACACCTCGGGCATCGTGCACGTGGAGTCCCCCACCGAGCAGACGTTCACGCTAGGGCAGTTCTTCGACGAGTGGGGTGTCTCGCTCGGCCCGGAGCACGTCGGCGGCCTGCGCGGTGAGCTCACCGTGTGGGTCGACGGTCACCGCCGGATCGGCAACCCGCGCTCCGTCGAGCTCACGAACCTGCGCGAGGTCGTCCTCGTCGTCACCACGATCGGCGAGGTCCCGCACCTTCCGGCCCCGTTCGACTGGCCCCCGCAGTACCACTGACCGCAGCACCGCCGACCCGCACCGTGCGAGGTTCCCAGCACCGTGCGACGCCGATCGCCTCGCACACCGCGCGGAACCTCGCACACTGCACACGCGCACGCGCACGCGCACGCGCACGCGCACGAGCACACGCGCACGCGCACGAGAACACGCGCACACGCGCACGAGCGCCGAGCGCACGCGCGCCCGCGCCCCCTCACGCCTCCTTCGGCGCCACCCACGACAGGTCGAGCGACCACTGCGACGCGGCCCCGGCCGGCAGCTGCCACACGTACTCGTTCTTGAGCTTCTTCCCGTCCTCGCGGAACGGCCCCGTCCGGTACGGGTAGAACGCCACGGTCGGCAGCGTCCCCGGCGGCGCCGTCCGGATCGCGTTCGAGAAGTCCTTGTTGAGCCGGCGCAGCTCGGCGACGACGGCCCCACGTGCCGCGTCCGCGTCGAAGCCGCCCGCCCCCGCAGCGAGCTGGAACGCGATGTGCAGCTGCCGGTCACCCCGGTCGTCCTCGTAGCTGATGAGCCGGTGGTTCTCCACGGCCTCGAGCAGCGCCGGGTCGCCGTAGACCACGTCCCGCACGACGTCGGGCGCGACGACAGCCCCGTTGTAGTCGACGGACAGGTCCGAGCGGCCGTAGTGGAACAGCAGCGGCAGGTCGAGTTCCGCGGCGTCGGCGAGTTCGTCGAACCCGTGGTCGTGCAGGACCCGGCGCAGCGAGCGCATCCGCACGACGTGCCCGCGGTCGTGGATGTTGTACCGGATCCGCGGGCTGATGTTCTCGGAGCGGGTGATCGTCACGACGAGTTCCCCGAGTTCGTTCGTCTCGATCAGGTACCCGAACGGGTTGAACTGGAACACCATCGGCAGCACGCCGTACTCGGCCTGCTTCGTCAGCGCCGCCGAGAGCTCCGGCGACCCCGCGATCGCCCGGCGCAGCTGCACGCTGAACGGCGTCTCGATGCCGAGGTTGATCTCCAGGTCGCTCGCCCCGTAGGACCCGAGCACGGCCTGCGCGTACTGCTCGATGTGGGCGCGCATGTTCTCGCTGATGCCCTCGCCACCGAACGCCGCGACGATCGTGTACTCGCTCCAGTCGAGCCGGTCGTCCTCGAACAGCGCCTTCAGGAACGGCGGGTAGCTGCAGATGATGTAGGTGAAGTCGGTGCCGAACTCCCGCATCGTCTGCACGATCTTGTCGCGGTCCGGCCCGATCGACTTGATCATCGACGACTCGGTCAGGGACGCGGTGACGTTCATGCCGGTCGCCCAGGCCCCGAGCGAGAACGCGTTGAGCACGAACGGCTGCTTCGGCAGGTCCTTCGCGGTGCGCGAGAACCCGAGCTGCAGCAGCTGCCGGGTGGCCTGCCGTTCGTCCGGCCCACGGACCCAGCTCGTCGGCGTGCCGCTCGACCCGCTCGACTCGTCCACGACGACGCCGCGCCGGGGCAGCCGTCCGTCGACGCAACGCTCCGGGATGCTCCAGCGCTTGACGTAGGAGTCCTTGTCCATCTCGGGCAGGCTCGAGATGGCTGCGGCGATCCCGCCACGCGTGTCCAGGCGGAAGGGCCGGGAGGCGCGCCCCGCCTCCGCCAGGAACGCCCGGTACGCGGGCACCCGCTTCGCCGCCCGCTCGGCGGTCCGCCAGGCACGCCAGCGCCCGAGCGTCCAGCGGAGCGGCTCGATGCCCGGCGTGAGCAGGAGCTTGTGGGTGCCGACCCGGGGCATGAACAGCGCCACGAAGGTCTCGACGACCCAGACGACCGAGAACACCGCCGCGCGCTTCACCGGGCACCCCCGACGGTCATCGCTGCTGCGGGTCTGCGGTGCGCGAGGGGCGGTGGCGCGCTGTGGCCGAACCGGAAGAGCATCCACGCCATCCGGCCGTCGGACTCGTCGACTCCGGCCCGTTCGACGAACGCGGCGTGCGAGCGCGGGTTCGTGATCACGGTGCCGAACGGGTGCAGGGCGATCCCGCGGGCGGTGAACTCGAGCCAGATCCGCATGAAGACGCGGCCGGCCTCGAGGTACTCCGCCGGCGTGCTGAACGGCCCCTCGAGCCAGCCGAGCTGCCGGACCCCGCGCATCGTCGACAGGTACACCTTCCGGAACACCCCGCCGACGCCCGGGGCCTCCCAGAGCCCGCGGTGCTCCATCGCGAACCGGAGCACCGGCCCGGGCATGAGCATCGTCTCGGCGGAGAGCCCGTCGCCGGTGGCCGCCGCCTGGCGCTTCGAGAACCGCAGCCAGTGCAGGATCTCGTCGTGCACGGAGTCGTGCTGCAGGTCGTCGAACAGGGTCTCCTGGTTCACCCGCACGATCTCGTCGACGGTCGCCCGGTCGGCCGTGCTCCGGAAGCGCTGCCCTGCTGCGGACGCGATGGCGGACGCGGCCGCGATCGCGGAGTCGTCCACCAGGGTCGCGTCGTAGGGCCTGCGCGACGTGCGCCTGGCGAGGAAGCGACCCAGTGCCTCCCGGTCGTCCGCGGTGACCGTGCGCGGACGCAACGTGACCGTGCCGAGCTCGTGCAGGTGGTCGTCGCCGTCGCCGTGCTCGAGGCGACCGAAGTCCATCTCGGCGTGGTCGAGCCGCTCGCGCACCGAGTAGCCGTGCGCACGGGCGACGACCTCGAGCCCCGCCAGGAACACCCCGGCGCAGACGTGTCCGAACGGGATGCCGAACGACTCGGCCGGCAGCCCCCGCCGCAGGTCGTAGAACACGGTCGCGGTGCGGTCGTCCTCGACCCGCACGACGATCGGTTGTGAGTTGTGCGGCGACGGGTAGTGCCGCGCGTCCTCGATGATGCCCGTCCACGGTGATGCCATCGTTCCCCCTCGGTGGTCCCTGGCACCGATCATACGAACCGCCTCCGACGCGCATGCTCCTCGCGGCATGCGCACCGGACACCGGCCCCGTAGCCTCCTGTCCATGACCACGATCCGGACCGGCACCGACCTCGCTGCGGCGGAGGACGTCGTCGCGGGCATCACGGCGCACGGCGACCGCTACCTCGACCGGCTCTTCACGCACCGTGAGCGCACGGACTCCGGCGACGACCCGGAGCGGTTGGCCGCGCGGTTCGCCGGCAAGGAAGCCGTGGTGAAGCTCCTCCGGCCGGCGCTCGGCGACGCGGTCCCGTTGCGTGATGTGGCCATCGTGCTCGACGACCGGGGTGCACCGACGGTCGAGCTCTCAGGAGCCGCCGCGGCCCTCGCCGAGGCGATCGGGTGCGGGCCGATCGCCGTCTCCCTGGCGCACGAGCGGGGTCTGGCGGTCGCGACCGCGGTGGCGCTCTCCGACCGCTGACACCGGGATCTGTACGGCAGTACAGCGGCGGTTTCCCGCGTGCGGTTTCGCGCACCCGCACGGCGGTTTCCCGAGGCCCGCTCCTCCATATGGTTGCCGTCATGGACCAGGACCCGAACCCCTCCAGCACCACCGCCACACTCGTCGACGCGAGCACCGACCATGCCGTCCGACGCGCACTCGCCGACCACGGACGACTCACCGTCGACGCGTGGGACGTCGCCTCGATCGCCGACCTCTACGCGCTCGGGCTGACCTCGCACGCCACGGTCAACGTGATGCTCGCCGTCGAGTCCGACCTCGACGTCGAGTTCCCCGACTCGGTGCTCAACCGCTCGACCTTCGCCACCGTGGAGTCCATCGTGGCCGCCGCGGAGCTGGCGTCGTGACCCTGGCACCGACCCTTCCGGCACCCTCGATCGTCGACCGGTTCGCCGAGCGGGCGGCTGCCGTCGCCGAGGTCGCCGCGCAGTTCGCGGAGGAGGTCGACCGCGACGCACGCCCGCCGCGCGAGGCGATCGCCGCGATGCGCGAGTACGGCCTGCTGGCCGCCGCCGTCCCGTTCGAGCACGGCGGCGAGGGTGCGACCGTCGCCGAGCTCTCCGCGATCGCCACCGAACTCGGGCGCGCGTGCGCCGCGACGGGCATGGTCTTCGCGATGCACCAGGGCCAGGTGATGGCCCTCTGGCGGCACGGCGGTGACGGAGCCGGCGTGCTCGACGCCATCGCGGCCGTGCGCGACGGCGCCCTCGTCGCCTCCGCCACCACCGAACGTGGTGTCGGCGGCGACGCCCGTCGTTCCACCTGCTCGATCGAACCCACCGACGACGGCCGGATCCGCCTGCGCAAGGACGCGCCGGTGATCTCGTACGCGACCGAGGCCGACATGGTCTTCGTCACCGCACGTCGCGACCCGGATGCTCCGGCCTCCGACCAGCGCCTCGTGATCTGCCGGACCGACGCGATGCTCCTGTCGCAGACGTCGACGTGGGACACGATGGGCCTCCGCGGGACGTGCAGCAACGGGTGGGTCCTCGACACCGAGACCACCGTCGACCGGGTGTTCCGCGACGACTACGCGGCCATCTCGGCGCAGACGGTGCTGCCGGTCTCGCACGTGCTGTGGGCCTCGGTCTGGCTCGGCATCGCGACCTCGGCGTCCGAACGGGCGCGGAGTGCGGTGCGCAAGCAGGCACGCGCGGCGATCGGGACGACGCCGCCCGGTGCCCTCCGGCTCGCCGAGCTCCTGGTCGACCTGCAGGGCCTCGCCGACACCGTGCGACACGCGGCCGAACGGTTCGACGCCGCGGCCGACGAGCCCGAGGTCCTCGCCTCGAGCGCCTACGCCCTCGCCGCGAACGCCCTGAAGATCGGGTCGTCCGAGCGGGTGACCGACATCGTCACGAAGGCGCTGCGCATCGTCGGGATCGCGGGCTACGCGGCCTCCGGTCCGACGAGCATCGCCCGACACCTCCGAGACGCCCACGGTGCCGCCGTCATGGTGAGCAACGACCGTCTCCTCAAGAACGACGCCGACCTGGCACTCATGACGGGAGTGATCCTGTGACGATCACCGACCACACCACGACCACCGCGCCGGACCTCGACGCCGCACGGGCAGCGCTCCGCGCCCGACTGCTCGCCGACGGCGTGCTCATCGACCTCGGCTCCCCCGGCCTCTACGGACGCACCGGCGTCTTCGAGCGGGTGTACACCGCGGTCGACGCCGCCGCCGCCGGCAGCCAGCAGGACCTGGACGCAGAGGTGCTCCGCTTCCCGCCGGTCGAGCCGCTGGCGTCGTTCGAGCGCACCGACTACATCGCGTCCTTCCCGGACCTCGCCGCGTCGATCTCGGCCTTCACGGGCGACGACCGGACGCACCGGGCGCTCCTCGCCGCACGCGAGCGCGGCGAACGGTGGGAGGGTTTCCTCGAGCCGGCCGACCTCATGCTCACGCCCGCCGTGTGCCACCCGGTCTACGGCCTGGTCGGCGACACCGTCCCGCAGGAGGGCCGCTTCTTCGACATCGTCGGCGACTCGTTCCGCCGCGAGCCGTCGCGCGACCCGATGCGCCTGCAGGCCTTCCACATGCACGAGTTCGTGCACATCGGCACGCCTGAGTCCGCGAAGCAGCACCGTGACGGCCGGATCCCGGTGATGCGCGCGCTGCTGGAGTCGTTCGGCCTCGAGATCGACGTCGTCCCCGCGAACGACCCGTTCTTCGGCCGCGTCGGACAGATGCTCGCCAGGAACCAGGTCGAGCAGGCGCTCAAGTTCGAGTTCGTCACGCCCGTGTACGGCGACGACCACCCGACCACGGCGATCAGCTCCGCGAACCTGCACGAGGACCACTTCGGCACCTCGTTCGGCCTCAGCACCCCGGACGGCGAGGTCGCCCACAGCGCGTGCATCGCCTTCGGTCTGGAACGCATCACCATCGCACTGTTCGCCGCACACGGCACGGACGTCGACGCCTGGCCGGCGTCGGTCCGCGCGGCCCTGGCACTGTGACGACGCTGCACGGGTGGTCCGGGTCGCCGGCCGTCCGGGTCGCCGTGCAGCTGCCGTCCGCCGCCCGGGCGGGCGTCGTCATCTGCCCTCCGCTCGGGCAGGAGGGCGTCATCGCGTACCGCACACTCCGCCTGCTGGCGGACCGCCTGGAGGCCCGTGGCATCGCTTCGGTGCGCTACGACCCGTCCGGACGTGGGGACGGCGCACCCGACGCCTCCTCCGACGCGCAGGTCCGGTCCGCGCGCCACGCGGCCGCCGTGCTGCGCACGGCGGGGATCGGCCAGGTCGCGTTCGTCGGGCTGGCCTCCGCCGCACTCGTCGCCGCCGCTGCCGCACAGGACGACGACGGGCTCGTGCTCTGGGACGCGCCCCAGTCCGGCCGCGGCTGGCTCCGTCGGCAACGTGCCCTCGCCGCGATCACCATCGGCTCCGACCGGATCGTCGACGGGGTCGAGAGCCTGATCGGGATGGACCTCGGGCCCGACGAGGCCGCCGAGCTGTCCGCCCTCGCGTTCGTCCCCCGCTCCGGGCCGACCGTGGCACTGGTGCGTCCGGGTTCCCGCGCGCCGAAGGGCCTCGGCGCCGTCCCGACCACCGAGGTCACCGGCAGCGCCGAGCTCCTCGACGGCACGAGCATCCACGCCCGCATCCCCGGCGCCGCCGTCGACACCGTCGTCGCCTGGCTCGACGACTGGGCGCCGACCGGCACCGTGCGGACACTGGCACCCGCGCTCGACGAGGTCCTCGACATCGACGGGCGGGTGTCCGAGCGCATCGTCCGGCTCGGTCCCGACGAACTGTTCGCGATCGAGACCGTGTCATCGGCGCAGGACCACGACGCCCCCGTGGTGGTGCTGCACAACGGCAGCGCCGAACACCGTGTCGGCGCCACCGACTACCAGGTCGGGCTCGCCCGCGCGCTCGCACGCGACGGGGCCCGCGTGGTCCGTGTCGACAGGAGCGGCACCGGCGAGAGCTCTGCGGTGCACGACGACGAGCGCAGCTTCCTCTTCGGCCAGGAGTGGGTCGACGACCAGACCGCCGTCCTGAGCGCCCTCGGGACCCCGTCCGACCGGCTCGTGCTCGTCGGGATGTGCGCAGGCGCCTGGGTCGCCGGCCGCGCGGTCGAGGAGGCCCCACGACTCGTCGTCGAGATCAGCCCCAACGACTACCGCCGCGTCCCCGCCGACCCCGGCAGCTACGCCGACGCCGTGCGCGCGATCGACGCCCCGTCGGCCGCCCGTGCCTGGGTCCGGCAGCGCTACAACGTGTTCGTCCCGAAGGCGGTGCGTGACCGGATCGCCCGGCGCGACCGGATCGGCGGGGTGGTCGGGCACGTCCGGCCCCTGGTCGAGCAGGGCACCGACGTCGTGATGATCGTCGCTCCGGAGGACGCCGCGATCTTCGACCAGCTCGGCGGCCCGAGGGCGGTCCGTCGGTACGGCGGTTCCGGTGCCCGCGGGTCGGTGTCGGTCGTCCGGGTCGAGGAGGGCGACCACGCGCTGTTCTCACCGGTGATGCGCGAAGCCGTCGTCGCCGAGGTGCGTTCCCGCGTCGCGGCGACGTTCCCCGTCCGCACCTGACCGCGGGCGCTCGGCGGGCAGTCCGTGCGGGCAGTCCGTGCGGGTGCATGGTGCGACGATCCACGCGTCGAACGACTCGTGGTCCGTCGCTGAATGCACACGCATCCGATGCGAGTGCATGTTGCGACGATCCACGCGTCGAACAACTCGTGTGTCGTCGCCCGATGCAGACGCATCCGCGCGCCGGGGTCAGACGAGGGCGAGCGTCCGGGCGACCGCGGTGGGGTGCTCGACGTGGGCGAAGTGGCCGCAGTCGTCGAGCAGCACCGTGCGGGTCTGCGGCACGAGCGCCCGCAGGGCCTCCAGGTCCGAGACCCTCGCGAACACGTCGTCGCGCCCGGCGATCGCGGTGACCGGGCAGGACACCGACCGCCAGCGCCCGAGGTCGTAGTCGCCTGCCGCCCGCGCCGCGTCGGTGAACCGCGTCGGCCGGAGCTCCTCGACGAAGGCGTCCAGGACACTGGCGTCGAGCCGGCGCACGTGCGTGAACACCGGCGCGGCGACGAGCGGCAGCAGCCCCACCCGCGCGAGTCCGCGGAGCATCGGCCGAGCCGCCTCGCCGGTGACGGTGAGTCCTGCGCGCAGGAGCGTGAACGCCGGCAGCGTGCAGAGTCCTCGCAGCGGGTGCCGGGCGGCGTCTGCGGTCGCGACCGTGGTGCCGGACACCAGGGCGACGGAGCGGACCCGCTCGGGCGCCACGACGGCGAGGTGCAGGCCGACGAACGCCCCCATCGAGTGCCCGACGACGTCGACGCGGTCCACCCCGAGCGTGTCGAGGACGGTGGTCAGCGCCCCGGCGACGACGTCGAGGTCGAGCGGTCCGTCCGGGGCCGGTGACGACCCCCAGCCGGGCAGGTCGACGAGCACGAGCCCGCGGTCGCCGATGCCGTGCGCGGCCCGCAGCACCGGGGTCCAGGTCGACCAGGACCCAGCGACGCCGTGGAGCAGCAGGAGCGGGTCGTGCCCCGGCCGGTGGTGCACCATGATCGGCCCGGACGGCGTCGGGACCTCGGTGCGCCGGAGGTGCCACGTGGCGGCCGTGGCCGACACCGGGAAGGGCGCGTAGGGCTCGGCGGTGACCACACGCTCACGCGCGTCCGTGTCGATGGCGTGCACCGTGCCTCCCGTCCGCTGGCGACGCGGATGCGTCGCAGGAGGGATTCGGAACGCTAGCCGACGGGGACGGGTGCGGCGCAGGCCGCGAGGCGGTCGAGCGCTGCCTTGTACTCGGCGACGTCGCGCTGCAGGCCGGGCTCGGTGATGATCGACGCCTTGATGCGACCCTGGACGTCGATGACGAAGGTCGCGCGGGTGGCGAAGCCCTTGTGCTCGAGGAAGACCCCGTACTCCTTCGACACGGCGCCGTGCGGCCAGAAGTCGGCGAGGAGCTCGAAGTCGTAGCCGTTGACCTCGGCGAAGGACCGGAGCGTGGCCTTCGAGTCGACCGAGATGCCGATCAGCTCGATGCGCTGGTCCTGGAACATCGCGATGTTGTCCTGCAGGGCGCAGAGCTCGTTCGTGCAGGTCGACGAGAACGCGAGCGGGAAGAAGACGAGTGCGACCGGGCGGTTGCCGCGGAAGTCGCTGAGTCGGACGTGCTCACCGAACTGGTTCGGGAGCTCGAAGTCCGGCGCGAGTGAGCCGATCTCCAGTGCCATCGGTACGTGTGCTTCTTCCTCGGGCGTGGGGTGTGCCCGTCGGGTCCGTGCGCACGCGGATCGCGTGTGCACGATCGGCCATGCTACGCCGACGACACGCGAATGCAAGCACCCGTCCACCTGCGCGTCACCATCAGCATCAGCGTCGGTGCTGGGGCCTAGAGTGGACGGGGCCCCAGCCGGTCGTGACCCGACCACCGGAGCCGCCATGTCCACCACCACGAGAACGAACGAGGTCAAGGGTGACGGTGAACGACCAGGACCCGTACAGCACCGGGGCGAACGACCAGGACCCCGAGGAGACCGCCGAATGGCGTGAGTCCCTCGACGGATTGGTCCAGACCCACGGACACCAGCGCGGTCGAGAGATCATGCTGAGCCTGCTCAAGCGGTCCAAGGAACTGCACCTCGGTGTGCCGATGGTCCCGACGACGGACTACGTGAACACCATCGCTCCGGAGAACGAACCCGAGTTCCCCGGTGACGAAGAGCTGGAGCGCCGGTACCGCCGCTGGATCCGCTGGAACGCGGCCATCACGGTGCACCGCGCGCAGCGGCCGGGCATCAGCGTCGGCGGCCACATCTCGACGTACGCGTCGAGCGCCGCGCTGTACGAGGTCGGCTACAACCACTTCTTCCGCGCGCAGGACCACGCGTCCGGCGGCGACCAGGTGTTCTTCCAGGGCCACGCCTCTCCCGGCATGTACGCCCGCGCCTACATGGAAGGGCGCCTCGGCGAGGACCAGCTCGACGGGTTCCGTCAGGAGAAGTCGCACGCCGGCGGCGGCCTGTCGTCCTACCCGCACCCGCGGCTCATGCCGCACTTCTGGCAGTTCCCGACCGTGTCGATGGGCATCGGCCCGATCAACGCGATCTACCAGGCGCAGCAGGCCAAGTACCTGTCGAACCGCGGCATCAAGGACGCCTCCGACCAGCAGGTCTGGGCGTTCCTCGGCGACGGCGAGATGGACGAGGTCGAGTCCCGCGGGCAGCTCCAGGTCGCCGCGAACGACGGCCTCGACAACCTGAACTTCGTCATCAACTGCAACCTGCAGCGACTCGACGGTCCGGTCCGCGGCAACGGCAAGATCATCCAGGAGCTCGAGGCGTTCTTCCGCGGTGCCGGCTGGAACGTCATCAAGGTCGTGTGGGGCCGCGAGTGGGACTCCCTGCTCGCCAACGACACCGAGGGCGCGCTCCTCAACCTGATGAACCAGACGCCGGACGGCGACTACCAGACGTACAAGGCCGAGAACGGCGCGTACGTCCGCGAGAACTTCTTCGGTCGCGACCCGAAGGCGCTCGAGCTGGTGTCGGACTACTCCGACGACCAGATCTGGAACCTCAAGCGCGGTGGCCACGACTACCGCAAGGTCTACGCCGCGTTCAAGGCCGCGACCGAGCACAAGGGCCAGCCGACCGTCATCCTCGCGAAGACGGTCAAGGGCTACGGCCTCGGCCCGAGCTTCGAGGGCCGCAACGCGACCCACCAGATGAAGAAGCTCACGCTCGACAACCTCAAGCAGTTCCGCGACGAGATGCGCATCCCGATCTCCGACGCGCAGCTGGAGGAGAACCCCTACACGCCGCCGTACTACCACCCGGGCAACGACGACGAGGCGATCCAGTACATGCACGAGCGTCGTCAGGCGCTCGGTGGCTACGTGCCGGAGCGTCGCACGAAGTACACCTCGATCACCCTCCCCGAGGACTCGAAGTACCAGGTCGTGAAGAAGGGCTCCGGCAAGCAGGAGATCGCCACCACCATGGCGTTCGCCCGGCTGCTGAAGGACCTGCTCCGCTCCCCGGACTTCGGCGACCGCGTCGTCCCGATCATCCCGGACGAAGCACGCACGTTCGGCATGGACGCGTACTTCCCGACGGCGAAGATCTACAACCCGAACGGCCAGCACTACACGTCGGTCGACCGCGAGCTCCTGTTGGCCTACAAGGAGAGCCCGCAGGGCCAGATCATCCACGTCGGCATCAACGAGGCAGGTGCCCTGGCGGCGTTCACCGCGGTCGGCACCTCGTACTCGACGCAGGGCGAGCCGCTCATCCCGGTCTACGTCTTCTACTCGATGTTCGGCTTCCAGCGCACCGGTGACGCGATCTGGGCCGCCGGTGACCAGATGGCCCGCGGCTTCATGATCGGCGCCACCGCTGGTCGCACGACGCTGACGGGCGAGGGCCTGCAGCACGCCGACGGCCACTCGCTGCTCCTCGCGGCGTCGAACCCGGCCGTGGTGTCCTACGACCCCGCGTACGGCTACGAGATCGGGCACATCGTGCAGGCCGGCCTCGACCGGATGTACGGCACGGACGAGGCCGGCTCGCCGAAGCACGCCGACCCGAACGTCATGTACTACCTGACGGTCTACAACGAGCCGATCGTCCAGCCGGCCGAGCCGGAGGGCGTCGACGTCGAGGGCATCGTCAAGGGCATGTACCTGCTCAAGCAGAGCGAGCACGACGGCCCGAAGGCCCAGCTGCTCGCGTCGGGTGTCGCGGTGCCGTGGATCCTCGAGGCGCAGCAGCTCCTCGCCGAGGACTGGGGCGTCTCCGCCGACGTGTGGAGCGTCACGAGCTGGGGTGAGCTGTACCGCGACGGTCTCGCCGCGGACCAGCAGGCGTTCCTCAACCCGAACGAGTCCCCGCGCACGCCGTACGTCACCGAGCGTCTGCTCGGCACCGAGGGCCCCGTCGTCGCCGTGAGCGACTTCATGCACCAGGTGCAGGAGCAGATCCGCCCGTTCGTGCCGACCGACTACGCCACCCTCGGCGCCGACGGCTTCGGCTTCTCGGACACCCGTCCGGCCGCTCGCCGCTTCTTCCACATCGACGGCCCCTCGGTCGTCGTGCGGACGCTGCAGCAGCTCGCCCGTCAGGGCAAGGTCGACGGCGCGCTCGTCCAGCAGGCGATCGACAAGTACCGCCTGCACGACGTGACCGCCGGCACCACGGGCAGCGCGGGCGGCGAGAGCTGATCAGCCGGTGACGCCAGTCCGACCGGACACAGAGGGCCTCTCGAAGGCCCAGAGCCAGGAGAGCGCGCGCGAGCGGGCGCTCTCCTGGCTCCGTCAGGTGTCCGGGGAACTCTCCACCGCCACGATCAAGCGCCTCGAGGACACCCTCCCCTGGTACAGCGAGATGCCACCGGGGCGTCGCTCCGCCGTGGGCCTCGTCGCCCAGGCGGGCATCACCTCGTTCATCAGCTGGCTCGAGGGCACCGCGTCGACACCGTGGATCGCCGCGGCCGACGTCTTCGGCTCCGCGCCGCGGGAACTCCTGCGCTCGGTGAGCCTGCAGCAGACCCTGCAGCTCATCCGCGTCGTGGTGACCGTCGTCGAGGAACGTGCCGCCGACGACGAGATGCTGCAGGAAGCGATCCTGAAGTACTCGCGGGACATCGCCTTCGCGGCGGCCGACGTGTACGCCCGCGCGGCCGAGGCCCGCGGCCTGTGGGACGCCCGGCTCGAAGCGCTCGTGGTCGACTCGATCCTGTCGGGCGAGTACGACGACGAGCTGCCGTCCCGCATCGCCGCCCTCGGGTGGCACGGACACGGCGAGGTCGCGGTGCTCGTCGGCACGGCGCCGAAGCAACTCGAGGTCGACCAGGTCCGTCGCACCGCTCGCCACATGGACGCCGACGTGCTCGTCGGGGTGCAGGGTTCGCGGCTCGTCGTCGTGATCGGTCGGGCGACCCCGCGGGACGACGTCCCCGAGGGCGAGGAGCCCGTCTCCTTCACGACCATCGCGCAGGCGCTCGAACCGCTGTTCGGCGAGGGCCACCTGGTGCTCGGCAACGAGGTCCCCGGGGTCGTCGACGCGTCGACCAGCGCGAAGGCCGCCCTCGCCGGGTTCGCCGTCGCACGGGCCTGGCGCGGGGTGCCCCGTCCGGCGCTGGCCGACGACCTGCTGCCCGAGCGTGCGCTGGCGGGCGACCCGCTCGCCCGCTCCGCCCTCGTGCAGCGCATCTACGTGCCGCTGAAGGACCAGTCCACCGAGCTCCTGCAGACCCTCTGGTGCTACCTGGACACCGGTCGGTCGCTCGAGGCCACGGCACGCGAGCTGTTCGTGCACCCGAACACGGTGCGGTACCGGCTCCGCCGGGTCGCCGACATCATCGGGTGGGACGCCACACACGCCCGCGACGCCCTGATCGTGCAGTCGGCGCTGATCCTCGGCGCGATGTCGGAATCGGCGACCGGTCGCCGACGTCCCGTCGCGCGACGGTAGGGCCGATCGGGTGACGATCCCCACAACGTCTCGCGGGGTTTCGTGTGGGAAGTCCACACGGGCCCCGCGGTGCGTGGGCGGCAGGATTGTCCGGTGATCGTCGTCGTCGCGCCCGGACAGGGCTCCCAGACCCCCGGTTTCCTCGCCCCCTGGCTCGAGGACACCGCAGTTCGTGAACGCGTCGGTGCGTGGTCGGAGGCGATCGGGGTGGACCTCGCCGCCCACGGCACCACCTCGGACGCGGACACCATCAAGGACACCGCACTCGCGCAGCCCCTCATCGTCGCGGCCGGTCTCGTGACCGCCGACGCGCTGCTCGCCGAGGGCCGTCGCGCCCTGGTGGGCGGGGTCGCCGGCCACTCGGTCGGCGAGTTCACCGCCGCCGCGGTCGCCGGGATCCTCGAGCCGACCGACGCCGTCGCGCTGGTCGCCGAGCGCGGACGGGCGATGGCGGACGCCGCCGCGCTCGAGCCGACGTCGATGGCCGCCGTGCTCGGTGGCGACGCCGACGAGGTCGCTGCAGCGCTCGAGGCGCACGGACTCGTCCCCGCGAACCACAACGGTGGCGGCCAGACCGTCGTCGCCGGGGCCGCCGCGGCGATCCAGGCACTCGCGGCCGACCCGCCCGCCAAGGCCCGCGTCATCCCGCTCGCCGTCGCCGGTGCGTTCCACACCCGGTACATGGCCCCCGCCGTCGAGCGTGTCGCCCCGGTCGCCGCCGCCGCGACCGTGCAGGACCCGACGCTCCCGATCTGGACCAACGCCGACGGTTCCCGGGTCGACGACGGCCGCCGTTTCGTCGACCTCATGGTGAACCAGATCGCGAACCCCGTGCACTGGGACGCCGTGATGGAGTCCTTCGCGGGCGCCGGCGTCACGGGCATCATCGAACTCGCACCCGCCGGTGCACTCGTCGGTCTGGCGAAGCGCGGCCTCCGCGGCACGCCGACCGTCGCCATCAAGACCCCCGACGACCTGCCTGCAGCGATCGACCTGCTGCAGAGCGCGGGCCAGGAAGCAGACGCAACCGCATGACCGAACGTCCCACCCTCTCGCAGCGACGCGGACACGAGTTCACCCGCATCCTCGCCTTCGGTGCCGCCCGCGGCGAGAACGTCGTGCCGAACGACGACCTCGTCGGTCCGATCGACTCGTCCGACGAGTGGATCCGCCAGCGCACCGGCATCATCACCCGCAAGCGCGCGGGTGCCGACGTGCAGGCAGTCGACCTCGCCGAGGCCGCAGCACGCGAGGCGATCGAGAAGGCCGGCCTGTCCCCCGACCAGATCGGCGTCGTCCTGGTGAGCACCGTGACGCACACCGTGGCGACCCCGTCGATGGCGTCCCTGCTCGCCGAGCGGATCGGCGCCACGCCGGCCGCCGCCTACGACATCAGCGCCGCCTGCGCCGGGTACGCCTACGGCATCGCCCAGGCCGACTCGTTCATCAAGTCCGGGCTCGCCGACCACGTGCTCGTCGTCGGTGCCGAGAAGCTCAGCGACGTCGTCGACCCCACGGACCGCTCGATCTCGTTCCTGCTCGGTGACGGCGCCGGCGCGGCCGTCGTCGGCCCGAGCGACTTCCCGGGCATCGCCCCGACCATCTGGGGCTCCGACGGCTCCAAGTGGGACGCCATCGGCATGACGGCGACGTACAACGAGTGGGCAGCCGGCGCACCCCGTCCCACCATGCGCCAGGCGGGCCAGACGGTCTTCCGCTGGGCCGTGTGGGAGATGGTGAAGGTCGCGCGCGAGGCGCTCGAGACCGCCGGCGTCCGCCCGGAGGACCTCGCCGCGTTCGTGCCGCACCAGGCGAACATCCGCATCATCGACGAGTTCGCGAAGCAGCTCGGTCTGCCCGAGTCGGTCACGATCGCCCGCGACATCACCACCACCGGCAACACCTCAGCCGCGAGCATCCCGCTCGCCACCCACCGCCTGCTCGAGGAGCACCCGGAGCTGTCGGGCGGCCTCGCCCTGCAGATCGGGTTCGGCGCCGGCCTCGTGTTCGGCGCCCAGGTGGTCGTCCTCCCCTAACCCATCCCGACGAGCCTCCGCGCACCCGGACCCCGCGTGCCCTAGGCTGGTCAACGGTCAAACGACACCCCCCTCAAGGAGAAACTCATGGCCCTGTCCAACGAAGAAGTCCTCGCCGGCCTGGCCGAGCTGATCAACGACGAGACCGGTATCGCCACCGACACCGTCGCCGCCGACAAGTCCTTCACGGACGACCTCGACATCGACTCCATCTCGATGATGACCATCGTGGTCAACGCCGAGGAGAAGTTCGACGTGAAGATCCCGGACGAAGAGGTCAAGAACCTCAAGACCGTGGGCAACGCGGTCGACTACATCGTCAAGGCCCAGGCCTGACACGAGCTTCCTGAGCGCCGCGGCCAGCGGACCCCCGTCGGCCGCGGCGCTCATCTTGTTCACCCCAACGAAAGAACACGTCGTTCCATGACCAAGAAGACCGTCGTCGTCACCGGGATCGGTGCGATCTCACCCCTCGCCGCGACCGCCCCGGAGACGTGGGAAGCACTCCTCGCCGGCAAGTCCGGCATCACCCGCATCGAGGACCCGCGCTACGCCGAGCTGGAACTCCCCGTCGAGTTCGCCGGCCAGGCGCGCCGGTTCCTCACCGACCAGCTGACCCGCCCCGAGTCGAAGCGCCTCGACCCCTCGTCGCAGCTGTCGCTCGTCGCGGCGCGCGAGGCCTGGGCCGACGCCGGCATCGACGACGAGTCCGTCGTCCCCGAGCGACTCATCGTCGACTGGGCGACCGGCATCGGCGGCGTCAACACCCTGCTCGACGCGTGGGACACCCTGCGCGAGAAGGGTCCGCGTCGCGTCCTGCCGATGACGGTCCCGATGCTCATGGCGAACGGCCCTGCTGCCGCCATCGAGATGGAGTTCGGCGCCCGCGGTGGCGCTCGCACCTACCTGTCGGCCTGCGCGTCATCGACCGAGTCCCTCGCCGAGGGCTACCGCCACATCGCGGACGGCGACGCCGACATCGTGATCACCGGTGGCGCCGAGGCTGCCCTGCACCCGCTGCCCCTGGCGGCCTTCGCGGCGATGCAGGCCCTGTCGCGGCGCAACGACTCCCCCGAGACCGCGTCCCGCCCCTACGATGTCACCCGTGACGGCTTCGTGCTCGGCGACGGTGCCGCGGCGCTGATCCTCGAGTCGAAGGAGCACGCCGAGGCCCGCGGCGCGACGATCTACGCCGAGGTCGCCGGTGCCGGCATCACCTCGGACGCGTTCCACATCACCGCGCCGGACCCCGAGGGCAGCGCCGCCGCCCGTGCGGTCCTGCAGGCGCTCGACCACGCTGGTGCCAGCCGCGAGGACGTCGTGCACGTCAACGCGCACGCCACGTCGACCCCGGTCGGCGACGTCGCCGAGTACCACGCCATGCGTCGGGTCTTCGGGGACCACCTCGACGACATCGTCGTGTCCGCCACCAAGGCGTCGACCGGACACCTGCTCGGTGGCGCCGGTGCGATCGAGGCCGCGTTCACGGTCCTCGCGCTGCACAACCGCGTGGCCCCGCCGACGATCAACCTCAACGACCAGGACCCGGAGATCGTCATGGACGTCGCGCGCGAGCCGCGTGCGCTGCCCGACGGTGACCTGCTCGCGGTGAGCAACTCGTTCGGCTTCGGTGGGCACAACGCCGTGGTCGCGTTCCGCAGCGTCTAGTCACGACAGCACCAGCCTGGAGGCCCGTCCCGCGTCGTCGGGGCGGGCCTCGGTCGTGCGTGTGGCTCGCCTGGCTGGTTTCGGGCTGGGCGACACTCCACGGGTTCGGCGTCGCGTGAGATGTCGGTCAGCACGAAACGGAGGAGACGCCGGCGTGTGGTGCGCTGCGGTCAGCCGACGCGGTGCAGCCAGACGACGGGGTTGCCCTCGGCGGCGTGACGGAACGGTTCGAGCTCGTCGTCCCAGGCCTGCCCGAGGGCGAGTCGGAGCTCACGGTGGAGTTCGAGCGCGTTGCTGCCCGCGACCTCCATCGCGTAGCGGACGCGGTCCTCGGGGATGACCATGTTGCCGGTGACGTCGGTCTGTGCGTAGAACACCCCGAGGTCCGGCGTGTGCATCCAGCGGCCACCGTCGGAGTCACTCGTCGGCTCTTCGGTGACCTCGTACCGGAGGTGTTCCCACCCGCGGAGCGCCGACGCGATCGCGGCACCCGCACCGACGGCGCCGGTCCACGTGAACTCGGTCCGACGCGCCCCGTCCTGCGCGGGCTGGTCGAGCCACGAGAAGTTCACGGCGCGGTTCATCGCGCGACCTGCTGCCCATTCGACGTGCGGGCAGAGCGCGCGGGGTGAGGAGTGCACGTAGAGCACTCCTGTCGTCGTTCCGTTCACGGTTCCTCCGATACGTCAGGTGCGACTTCCCCATCGACCTGGTGTGGAGGATCCGAGCGGCGGCGAGCCGCGGAACCATTCGGTATGCGATTGTGACGTCCGAGAGGACACGCCCATTATGCAGCGTGCCGGCTGGGAACGGCAAGGACCCGCCCGCCCCGGTGGAGAACCGAAGGGCCTCAGTGCAGGACGGCGCCGTCGGCGTCGACCGGGTGCCGCTCCCCCGCCGTGATCGGCACGGGCACGCGGTTCTCCGGCGGCGGGATCGGGCACGCGAACTGGTACGAGAACGCGCAAGGCGGGAGCACGAGCAGGTTCCAGTCGAGCTCCACCGTCGCCGCGGTGCCGGGATCGTCGAGGTACAGGAAGCGGCCCATCGAGTACGTGCTGCCGGGGTCGTCCTCGGCGAGGGCACTCGTGGCGTCCTGCACGATGAGCTGCAGGCGCGGAGCACCCCGGAACGACGCCGACCGGACCGCGAGCAACCGCACGACGGTGCTGCCGAAGGCCGTCTCGATGTGCCCCGCGACCGGGAGCGCGTCGCCGGCTGCGTCGAGGACGCTGCCACGGGCCTCCAGGCTGTCGTCGCCGTCACCGATGTCCGACGGGACGTACCTGCCGGACCGGACCCAGTCGTCGGACCGGTCGAACCGGGCGATGCGCGCGAACCGGGCCATCGGCTCGGCTGCCGGGTCCCAGACCCGCAGGGTCGAGCCGGAGACGGTGCCCGCGAAGCCGTCCGGGAACGCGACCGTCGACGGGACGACCGCGGTGTCCCCGGCGACCAGGACGGTGCCGTCCGCCGGCACCCCGTCCACGACGACGCCGTCGTCCGCACGAGCGGTGACGGTCAGGCCGCCCAGCGCGGGCGCCCACGTGCCGGGGACCGGCCACACCGGTTGCTCGTGGTCGACGCGCTGAGCGTTGACAAGGGCCAACGGTCCGCGCGGACCACGGGCCCAGCGGTCGCGCTCGGCGACGTGGTCGGCGAAGGCACGCGCGATCGAGTCGGCACCGCTCGTCACGCCTGCTCCTGCCGCGGGTAGATGACCTTCTGCACGATGATGATGATCGACGCGGCGACCGGCAGTGCGACCAGGGCGCCGAGCACGCCGCCGATGGTCCCGCCGGCGACCGCTGCGATGACCACGAGCGCTCCGGGAACCTGCACCGCACGCGACATGATGCGCGGCGAGATGAGGTACGCCTCGACCTGCATGTAGACGAGGTAGTAGATCGCAGCCGCCAGCGCCGTCGCCGGCGAGGCGAACAGGCAGAGCAGCGAGATGACGACCGCGGCGCCGAGCGTGCCGACGAGCGGGATCAACGAGCCGAGGAACGCGAACGACGCCAGCAGCACGGGCAGCGGCGCACCGATGATGAGCAGGAACACCAGGCTGAGGATGCCGTTGATGAGCGCCTGCGACACCTGCCCGACGACGTACCGGCCGACCGCCTGCGTGATCTGCTCGCTGACGTCGATGAAGTTCTCGCGGCGGGATGCCGGCACGAACCGGTACGCGGCCCGCTTCATGCCCCGCATCGACGCGAGGAAGTAGAGCATCAGGATGAGGACGATCAACGCGCCGGTCGCACCGGAGAGGATCCCGCTGCCGACCGCGAGGATGCCGCCACCGACGCTGAGCAGGTTCCCCGGGTTCTCGACGAAGGACTGCAGCGACTGCAGCGCGTGGTCGATGTCGAACGACCCGGAGAACTGCTTCGACAGGTCCTGCACCCAATGCTGCTTCGAGATGTCGTCGACGACCTCGGGGAAGTTCTGGATGAGGTTGCTCGCCTGCTCCACCAGGATCGGCACCACGGCGAACACCACCCCGGCGAAGGCCGCGAGGACCCCGACGACGACGCTCGTGATCGCCGCCCAGCGCGGGATGATCCGCTCGAGGAACGACACCAGCGGATCGATGCCGAGTGCCAGGAACAGCGCAACGCCGATGTAGACGAGCACGGTGCTGAGCTCGCCGATGATCGTGCCGGCGAGCAACGCGACGAGCACGCCGATCGCGCCCATGAAGCCGATCCGGAACGCGTTGACGCGCACGCCGGTGCCACCACGGGTCACCTCGAACGTGACGTTCGGGGTCGGTGCGTGGTCGTCCTGCTGTGTCTCGCGCTTCTTGGGCAAATGCACGTAGGGCGGGCGGGACTCGAACCCGCGGATCGTTCGGTTATGAGCCGACTGCCTTGACCAGCTTGGCTACCGCCCCTCGGCGACCGTCAGGCCACCGGCTCACCACGATACAGCGACTCGAACGTCGCGAGCGTGCGGTTGATGTCGTGTGCCTCGATCATGGCCAGACTGCGCGCTCGCATCGCCAGGTACTCCGACTCCGGGGCGGTGAGCACGGCCTCGAGCTTGGCGGCGAGGTCGTGCTCGTCACCCGGGGTGAAGAGGTACCCGTTGCCGTCGATCAGGTGTGGGAGGGCCATCGAGTCCGCGGCCACGACCGGCAGCCCGGAGGCCATGCCCTCGAGCGACGAGATGCTCTGCAGCTCCGCCGTCGACGGCATCGCGAACACGGTGCCGTTCGTCAGGGCGGTGCGCTTGTCCTCGTCGGAGACGAACCCGAGGAAGCGGATGCGGTCCTCGAGCCCGAGCTCCTTCGCCTGCGCGGTGAGCTTCGGGATCATCTCACCGTCGCCGACGATGGTCAGCGTGGCCGAGAGCTCGGCCGGGAGCAGCCCGAGCGCGCGGACGAGGACGTCGAGGTTCTTCTCGGGCGCGACGCGGCCGACGAAGACGATGTCGTTGTTCACCGGACGCCCCTCGCGGGCGACGTACCGGGTGGCGTCGATGCCGCACGAGATCGCGAGCACCCGCTGCCCGGCGATGGCCTTGCGGAGGTAGTCGGCTGCGAGGTTCGTCGGGGTCGTGATCGTGTCGGCGAGCCGGTAGGTCTTCGCGGCGTCGCTCCACGCGATCTTCAACGCGATCGGCAGCGTCCACTTGCCGAACGGCGTGTACTCGAGCAGGTTCTCGGGCATGAAGTGGTTCGTCGCCACGACCCGGATGCCGCGCGCGTTGGCCTCGGGCACGATGCCGCGCCCGATCACCACGTGCGACTGGATGTGCAGGACGTCGGGCTCGACGGCGTCGAGGATCGGGCCGGTCCACTTCCGGACGCTCCACGGCCAGACGAAGCGGAGCCAGGCGTGCAGCGGCCACTTGTACGACTTCAGTCGGTGCACCACGAGCGTCACGCCCTGGTGCTCCTCGTCGAAGGTGCCGTAGTGGCGGCTCGATGCCGGGGCGACGACGTGGACCTCGTGCCCACGTTCGGCGAGGCCGACCGCGAGCTGTTCGGCGAAGGTGGCGGCGCCGTTGACGTCGGGCGGGAACGTGTCCGCGGCGATCAACACGCGCAGCGGTCGGTCTCCGCCCGTCGCACCCGTCGGTCCGGCGGTGGCGGTGGTGGCGTCTCCTGACACGGCGGGCGTCGTCCTCTCGTGGGCGATGGCTGGTCGGACTGGAACGGTACCGCACCCCGATCCGGGGGCGCATCAGCCGCGCGGAGGACCCGGGGGTCGCCCGGCGGGGCCGCGACCCGTCGGGGTCAGGTCCGGGTCTGGGGGTGGTGCTTGGCGAGCAGGAACACCCCCGTGATCGCGATCGCCGCAGCGACCACGAACCCCGCCACCGCGATCCACGGCGCACCAGAGGCCTCGTCCAACACGATCACACCGATCCCGACCGCCACGATCGGATCGATCACCGTCAACCCCGCGATCACCAGGTCCGCCGACCCACTCGAGTACGCGTTCTGCACGAAGTACCCACCCAACGACGCTGCGACGACCACCCCCACGATCGCCAGCACCGTCAACCAGTCGAACGTGCCGTTCACGAACCGGTTCAGCACGACCTTGGCGAGCGTCGCGACGAACCCGTAGAGGATGCCGGCGCCGACGATGTAGTAGAGCGCGCTCTTGTGCTTGGCCACGAGTCGGAACGACACCAGCACCAGCACGAGCACCACGGCCAGGATGATCAGGACGGTCACCAGCTGCTGCCGGGTGATCGCGCTCTCGTGCCCCACGAAGGCCGCGATGCCGACGAAGATCGCGACACCGATGATGCAGGTCCACACCGCACGCCTGGCCCGACGGCCAAGCGGCACGCCGGACGACCGAGAGGAGAACCACGTGGTGATCACGAGCGCGACCGCCCCGAGTGGCTGCACGACGATCAGCGGCGCGTACGTGATGCTGATGAGCTGCAGGACGACCGCGATGCCGAGCATCAGCGTGCCGAGCACCCAGTAGCCGCTCGAGACCAGCCCGACGACGTGCCGGACGCTCAGCCCCGTCGACTGTCGCCCCAGCCGCGCCTCGACCCGCTGCACGCCCCGGCTCTGGAACTGCGCCCCCAGCGACAGGAACACCGCACCGACGAGCGCGACGGGGATCATGAGCGCCTGGAACGGCGTCAGGTTCACTGCGTCCGGCAGCTGGAGGTCCGTCGTCACGCGTCGAGGCTATCGTCCACCGCCGGATAACCTGGGTGAATGGCCGTTCTCCCGATCCGCATCACCGGCGAACCCGTCCTGCACGAGCGTGCAGCCGAGGTCACCGCGTTCGATGACGACCTCCGTTCACTCGTCGCCGACATGTTCGAGACCATGGACCTGGCCCCCGGTGTGGGCCTGGCCGGACCCCAGGTCGGTGTCGGCCAGCGCCTCTTCGTGTACTCGTACACCGATGATGACGACGTCCTGCACCGCGGCGTCGCCGTGAACCCCGTCCTGTGGATCACTTCCCCGGTCCCCGAGGCTGTGGAGGAACTCGACGAGGACGAGGAGTCCGAGGGCTGCCTCTCCGTCCCGGGCGAGCGGTTCCCGCTGCGTCGGTCACCGCGTGCGCTCCTGCGTGCCGTCGACGAGCACGGCGAGCCCTTCGAGGTCGAGGCGTCCGGCTGGCTCGCCCGCATCTTCCAGCACGAGTACGACCACCTCGACGGCTGGCTGTACGCCGACCGGCTCGTGCACCCCTACGGCAAGCAGGTCGCCAAGGCGATCCGCAAGAACAGCTGGGGCGGCCCCGGCCAGTCCTGGCTGCCGGGACGCGACCACCCAGAGGGCTGACCTCCACTGCCCTGCCTGGAGGCCCGGCTCAGCTCCGGTACGTCGTCAACGCGTCGCGCAGACGGTCGGTCTCCGGGTGTCCGGGGCAGTACTGCAGGAGCCCGGCCGCGACGTGCGCCTGCGCGTCGCTCGAGACCTCGGCCGTCCACGGCGCGGTGCCCCGCACCGCGCACGTGCTCGCGAGCTCGACCAGGGTGGCGTCGTCCTGCGCGGCGTCGACCGCGGCCTGCTGCTGCGTGGACGGCTCCGACCCGGTGAGCCGCTCCGCCGTGCACGCCGTCCGCTCGGCCTCCCACACCGCCGAGTACGTCGTGTAGGTCTCGGTGTCACGGCCGTCGTCGCACACGAAGGCGAACACGACGGGCGACGCGCCCGCCCCGAGTCCGGTCTCCGAACTGGTCGGCTCCTCGGACGCGTCGGTGTCCGGGCCGGCTCCGCTGCACCCCACGAGGCCGAGCACCGCCACCGACAGCACGCCGAGGACGGCGGCGCGGGCTGATCGGGGTCGGGGCACCTGTGAACGCTAACAGCATGTCCCGCGAGGCAGCCGCACGGTTCGGGCTGCGATGATGGTCCAGCACCGCCTGCGTCCTGGAGGTCCCCATCCCCCGCCTGCACTCCCGCCCCGTCCGCGCGACCGCCCTCTCGGCCGTCGTCGTGGCCGCGCTCTTCGTCGCGTTCTGGCACCTCGGCCGCTCGACGATCGTGAACGACGAGTTCGTGTACCTCCGGGCGAGCTGGGCCTACGCGCACGGCGACTTCTCGCTCAACCTCGAGCACCCACCGACCGCGAAGTACCTGTACGGCGTCGCGCAGCTCGTGCTCGGCCAGGGGCCGCTCGGCCCGCGACTCGTCGCCGCGCTGGCGATGCTCGGCACCGGCGGGGTCCTGTTCGTCTGGCTCCGCCGCGAGGTCGGCTTCTGGACCGGACTCCTCGCAGCCGGCGCCTGGTGGCTGACGCCCCGTGGCTCCGGCAGCACGTGGGCCGACGCCGGGTCCGTGATCGGGACCCGCATCGACCGGTTCGCGATGCTCGAGCCGCTGATGATGTTCTTCGCCGTCGCCGCACTCGCCGCCGCGTGGACGTGGATGCGGACCGGCAACCGCTGGTGGATCGCCGCGGCCGGGGCGCTGCTCGCGATGTCGGTGACGTCGAAGGTGTCGACGGCGGTCCTCGTGCTCGCGATCGGGGCGCTCCCGCTGCTGTTCCGTCGGCCACGCGACCTGGGCGTCGGCGCACTGTTCGGCGGTGTGGCCTTCGTCGTCGTCTTCGTGCTGCTGTACCTCCCCGTCGGGCTGTTCAGCGCGATCGGGCACATGCTCAAGTTCCAGGCGCAGCAGAACGCGCACGGGCACCCGACGACGATCCTCGGAACGGTCTACACCGAGGCACCCTGGTGGGCGAACTTCGCGTTCCTGCTCGCCGGCACCGGCTGGTTCCTGCTGACCGTCCTCGTCATCGGCGTGATAGCGGCCCTCGTCGTCCGTCCGGACCGGCTCGTCGCGTACCTCGGGATCGCCCTCGGGGTCTTCCTCGTGTTCTACGTCATCGTCGCGAAGGTCTCGCTCCCCTACTACTACGACGCGTGGATGCCGCTCGTCATCGCCCTCGCCGCGATCGGGTACGCCCGACTGGCTACGGTCCGCCCACCCGTGGGACGCATCGCGGCCGCGGTCCTCGTCGCGTGCCTGCTCGTCCCCACGGTCCGGCTCGGCGTCGCGGTCGCACAGACCCGACCGAGCGGCATCGCGCTGCTCTCGGACGCGCTCGAGGTCCGGGGCCACGACTCCGCGGGCATCCTCTTCAGCCAGTTCAGCGCGAACACCTGGCGCATCTACTTCGGCGACCGAGGCTCGATGCAACCGGAGAACGGTCCGTTCGACGCCGTCGTCGTGGGCTCCGACACGCGTCGCACGATGCCCGAGCAGGTGCGGACCTTCCTGGACGAGAACCGTTCGGAGCTCGAGCACTTCCGCCTGGACTACCTCGACGTCTACGTGCCGTGGCAGGGCACCATCAAGGACAACAACCGCGACGGCACGCTCCGCATCGCTCCCTGAGCAGGAAGCGCAGGCGCCGCCGCTCAGCGCGTCTGGTCGGTGACGACGACGCGCACGGGCACCTCGAGCCGCCCGCCGTGCCGCGCGTCCGTCCGGAGCTGGCACCGGACGGTCGTCGTGCCGACGGGTGCGGTCACCGAGCGGTCGGTGCAGTTCGGCGACGTCACCCCGGTCGGCAGGTCGAGCCGGACCGACGCACGGACCGCCCGCCCGTCACTGCTCCCGAGCGTCAGGGCGGCCGGCTCGAGCACCGTGTCACGCACGCTCATGCCCTCGAGCCGGGCACCGGACAGGTCCGCGTCGGCGAGGTCGGCGCCGTCGACCCGAGCGGACGACAGGTCGGCGGCGGACAGGCGCGCGCCGCGCAGGTCCGCGTCCCGCAGGTCGGCCGCGTGCAGGTCCGCACCGCGCAGGTCGGCCCCGCTGAGGTCCGCCCCGCGCAGGTCGGCGCCGTAGAGCACCGTCTCCGACAGGTCCGCACCGTGCAGGTCGGCGCCGCGCAACCGTGCCAACCGGAGGTCCGCCGTGGACAGGTCGGCCGATGCCAGCGCCGCGTCGGGGCACGTGGTCACGACACCGGGCGCCGGAGCCGACACGACCGCGCACCCGTCGACCTGGTGCGTCGAACCGCCGTCGTCGCCCGGCCGCAGGAACGCCGCGACCCCGATCGCCAGGACGAAGGCACACGACGCGACACCGACCACCACCGACCGGACGCGCGGCGACGCCGTCACGAGGCTGCTCCGGTCAACCAGCCCGGCAGTCCGTGGAGCGCCCAGTCGGAGTACCACGCCGCGGAGCGGGCGTAGGGGAAGAAGGCGCTGACGGGGTCGTAGAGCAGGAACAGCACGAGCAGGACCACGCCGACCGACACCGTCGCGACGACCCGCGCCCGCGGACCGAGGCGGTGCAGCCACGACCGGATCCCGAGCAGCACCACGGCGGCCGCCAGGGGCATCGCGGGCAACAGGTACCGGCCGGAGAAGGCGTAGGACTCCCCGAGGTTGACCATCGTCGCCGCGTTGAAGCAGAGCACGGCGAACACGTAGGACCCGGCGACCGCGGCACACCACACCAGCGCCGGATCGACGACGAGCCGTCTGAGCTGCGAGAGCGTGATCACCACGGCCACGACGACGCTCGAGGCCCCGATGACGAGGACGGCTGCGTTCGGCCGCCAGGGCAGCGACGCACCCCAGAAGAAGAACAGCGACTGGAAGTACGTCGACGCCCACGACCCGAGGAACGAGAGCGGCGCGAACGCCGGGAGCGTGCCGTTCACCTCGGCCAGGTCGTGCGCCCGGGTCGCGGCGTAGTTCCGCCGGAAGATGGCGTAGTCCATGCACTCCGCGCGGCTGTGCAAGGCGGTGCAGGCGGGGTTCAGCGCGTGGAACTGCAGCAGGTTCACGCCGAACCGTTCGAGGGCGAGCGCAAGGAGGCCGCCGCCCAACACCACGAGCAGGAGCGTCCCCCACGGGCGCTCCCGAACCCCTCGCACGGCGCGCCGCAGCGGGTGCCGCAGCCACACCCACCCGTCCGAGCGGTACCGGAGCAGGATCGCGAAGAAGCCCCCGGCGAGCACGAACGGCGCCTGCGAGTACTTCATCAGGAGCGCGAACAGGGCCGCGACGACCAGCCACGCCAGGGTCCGCAGGCCACCCCCTCGCACGAACCGGACCGCGACGGCGGCGAACACGAACAGCGCGGTCATCGCCGGTGCGTCGTAGCTGACGGTCGCCGCCTGCCAGGTGAACCGCCCGGTGAACGCCGTCGCCACGATCGCGAGGAGGCCGATCGAGGCGGGCACCCCGGCGTTCCGGAACAGCATGCGGAGGGCGACGAGCCCGGCCGCAGCCCAGAGGACGTCCACTGCACGGAGCACCACGACGACCTGATCGTACCCGAGCCCGAGGCCGAGTGCGGCGCGGGCCGGGAACGACATCAGGTAGTGGTAGAAGTACAGCGGCGACCGGACGAGTTCACCCATCCAGAGCTGCGACGGCTCCATCCGGTCCAGGAACGGCCCGGCAGCCAGTGGTCGTTCGGCGTAGAGCAGGATGTTCCAGACGTGCCCGCGTTCGTCCGGGGCGGCGGTGGCGTGCACGTGGAACGTCGCGGCGAACCCGAGCCCCATCACGATGAACGCCACGAGCACGACCACGAACGCCGCGCGGCTCGACAACGCCCGGTCGAGCGCACCGAGCCCGCGGAGCCCGCCGAGCGGACCGAGCGGACCGGTGAGCGGCACACGCTCCGAGCGCCCGCGCACGGACTCCTGACCCATCGTCATAGCGGAGTCGATGATATAGCGCTCGCAATGCGAACCCAGAACGCCACCAGATGCTCCGGAAACACAGAAGGCCCGCAAACGCACAAGGCCCGGGAACCCAGACGGCCCGGAAACGCAGAAGGCCCGGATCCGTGAGGATCCGGGCCAGACGCTCCCCGAGTTGGACTCGAACCAACAACCTGCCGGTTAACAGCCGGCTGCTCTGCCAATTGAGCTATCGAGGATCACTGTCCGCTGGCGAATGTCGTGCGAACAACGGGTAACAGCATAGCAGGACCCCGAGCCGCTCCACCGCATCGGACACGCCGCCCGGGCGCGCCGCGCGGCAGAGCCCCGTGTCAGTAGCCCGCGACCGGGTCCACGACGCCGACGAAGCCCTCGCCCGTGCCGGCCAGGAACGCCGCAGCGTTGAGCCGCACCCGCTCGGCCAGCAGCGGCGCGACCATCTCCGGGGTGTCCGCCTGGTGCGGCGTGATGACCGCCCCGGGCTCGGACCACAGCGGGTGACCGTCGGGCAACGGCTCCGGGTCGGTGACGTCGAGACCGGCCGCCGCGATGGCCCCGGTCCGCAGGGCCTCCACCAGCGCGTCGGTGTCGACGAGTCCCCCGCGGGCGATGTTCACGAGTCGGGCCGACGGCTTCATGAGCGCGAACTGCCGCTCCCCGAAGAGCTTCGCCGTCCCGGAGGTCATCGCGGCCGCGATCATCACGACGTCGGCCTCCGGCAGGACCTCGTCGAGTTGCTCGGTCGTCACGGTGCGCGAGGCTCCCGGCACCGGGTCCGCCGACCGACGGACGACGGTGACGTCCACGTCGAACGGTGCGAGCAGCCGGAGGTACTCGAGCGCGATGCCACCGGCACCGATGACCACGACGTTCCGGCCGTAGAGCGACACGCCCTCCGGTTCGGTCGCCCACGACGTCGCTCGGGCACGCTTCTGCAGCACCCGCAGCGTCCCGAGGGTCAGCGCGAGGGCGTGCTCGGCAACGGGTTCGGCGTACGCGCCCTTGGCGGAGGTGAAGAGCACCCGGTCGCCGTGCGACGCGATCAGGTGCGCGAAGGCGTCGACGCCGGCGAAGGGCAGCTGCACCCAGCCGATGCCGGGCGCCGCGTCGAGCGCGGAGGCCAGGCCGGACGGGTCGCGCGGGTCGAGCCAGACGACCCCGCGGGTGTCCGCGTCGAGCGGCGCGACGGTCCCGCCGGCCTCGGTCACGGCGGTCACGTGCAGGTCGGTCGGCTCCGGCAGCACGGCGACGGGGCCGGCGTGCGGCGGGTCGATCGGCAGCGGTGCGCCGGAGGTCGGGACGACGGCTCGGTGGCCTCGGGCGGCGGTGCTCACAGGGTCTCCTGTCGATCCGTGCGGGGGCCGGTGCCGGCGGTGACGGGGCGGCGCGGCGCTGTGGACCGACGCGGGGTGGTCGGTGCAGGGCGGCGCTTCACCCCGCGGGCGGCGGTCGCGGCGAGGGTCTTCACGTAGGGGTCGACGGGGTTGTCGAGCACCTCGTCGAAGGTGCCGAGACCGACCAGTCGGGTGTCGGCCATCACGGCGACGCGGTCGGCGAGGGCGCCGGCCTCGCGCAGGTCGCTCGAGACGACGACCGCGGAGAAGTGGCGGTTGCGCTGCAGGGTGGCGAGGGCCTCGAGCACCGACTGGCGGACGAGGACGTCGACGCCACGGGCCGGTTCGTCGGCGACGAGCAGCTCCGGTTCGAGCACGAGGGCGCGAGCGAGGGCGACGCGCTGCCGCTGCCCGCTCGACAGCTCCCACGTGTTCAGCCGCATGATCCCGAGCGGCAGGTGCACGGCGTCGACCAGGCGCGCGACGATGAGGCCGGCTTCCTTCCGGTCGAAGCGCCGGTCGCGCTGGTAGATCGGTTCGGCGATCGCCTCGCCGACGGTCAGGTTCGGGCTGAGCCGGTCGGCACCGTCCTGCGGCAGGTAGCCGATCCGGCCGCTGAGGCGCTCGGCCTTCCGCGACGACGCGCGGAGCCCACGGACCTTCTGGCCGAGGACGGTCAGTTCGCCCCCGACGATGTGCCGGCGGAGGGCCCCCTCGCCCTCGCCGTGGGAGCCGAGCTGCCCGGCGATCGCGGCCGCGAACGTCGACTTGCCGGACCCCGACTCCCCCAGGATCGCCAGGATCTCGCCCTGACCGACCGACAGGCTCACCCCGTCGACCGCTCGGATCGTCTCGGACCCCCGCCCGCCTCGGTACTCGATCGACACGTCGTCCGCGACGACCGCCGGTCCGTTGACCGCGATCATGGATCCCCTTCCACGCCGCCCCCTGGCGGCGGTTCTCGACGGGCCGGGTGGGCAGGACCGTCGTACGTGCTGCGGTGGAGGCGACCAGCCTGGAGGCGGGGGGGGGGGGGGGCCGCGCCCCCCCCCCCCCCCCCCGCGGGGGGGGGGGGGGGGCCCCCGCCGGGGGGGCCGTGGGCCCCCGCCAGCCGCCCCCCCGCCGGCGCCCCGGGGGGGGGGCCCGGCC
>NZ_RJKR01000012.1 GCF_003752025.1 Curtobacterium sp. PhB115 | reverse complement strand
CTCGCACCGTGCGACGTCGAGCAGCCGGCAGGACGCACCGTGCGAGGTTCCGCACACGGTGCGAGGCTCGACGGCTCGCACACTGCGCGGAACCTCGCACCGAGCCAGCGCGCGCGTCCACCACCTCGCACCGTGCCGGGGCGCTTCAGCCACCTCGCACCGTGCGACGTCGAGCAGCCGGCAGGACGCACCGTGCGAGGTACCGCACACGGTGCGAGGCTCGACGGCTCGCACACAGCGCGGAACCTTGCACCCAGCCAGCGCACGCACATGCCCGCCGCACCCCACGCGCGCCCCCGGCGCCAGCGCGCCCCACGACGGACGGGAGGCCCGTTGCCAGCTGGCACCGGGCCTCCCGTCCGAAGGGGTGGTCGCGACTACGGCGTCGTGATGACCTCGGGCGAGCCGAGCGCCGCCTCGGGGCCCATCTCGTCGGCGATGCGGTTCGCCTCGGCGATGAGCGTGGCGACGATCTCGCGCTCCGGCACCGTCTTGACGACCTTGCCCTTGACGAAGATCTGCCCCTTGCCGTTGCCGGAGGCGACGCCGAGGTCGGCCTCACGGGCCTCGCCGGGGCCGTTCACGACGCACCCCATGACGGCGACACGGAGCGGGACGGACATGCCCTCGAGCCCCTTCGTGACGTCGTTCGCGAGCTGGTAGACGTCGACCTGCGCACGGCCGCAGCTCGGGCAGGAGACGATCTCGAGCTTGCGCTCGCGCAGGTTCAGCGACTGCAGGATCTGCAGGCCGACCTTGACCTCTTGCGCGGGCGGAGCGGAGAGCGAGACGCGGATGGTGTCGCCGATGCCCTCGGCGAGCAGGATGCCGAACGCGGTCGCGCTCTTGATGGTCCCCTGGAACTCGGGTCCGGCCTCGGTCACGCCGAGGTGGAGCGGCCAGTCGCCGGCCGCGGCGAGCTGCCGGTAGGCCTGCACCATCACGATGGGGTCGTTGTGCTTGACGGAGATCTTGAAGTCGTGGAAGTCGTGCTCCTCGAACAACGAGGCTTCCCACACGGCGGACTCGACGAGGGCTTCTGGCGTGGCCTTGCCGTACTTCTGCAGCAGGCTCGGCTCGAGGGACCCCGCGTTCACACCGATGCGGAGCGACACGCCGGCGTCCTTCGCCGCACGGGCGATCGCGCCGACCTGGTCGTCGAACTTGCGGATGTTGCCCGGGTTCACGCGGACCGCAGCACAGCCGGCGTCGATGGCCTGGAAGACGTACTTCGGCTGGAAGTGGATGTCGGCGATCACCGGGATCTGCGACTTCTTCGCGATGATCGCCAGCGCGTCGGCGTCGTCCTGCGTGGGGACGGCGACGCGGACGATGTCGCAGCCCGAGGCCGTGAGCTCGGCGATCTGCTGCAGCGTCGCGTTGATGTTCGTCGTCGGCGTGGTGGTCATCGACTGGACCGAGACGGGGGCGTCACCACCGACCAGCACCTTGCCGACCCGGATCTGTCGCGACTTGCGACGCGGGGCGAGGGTCTGGGGAGTCGTCGGCATACCGAGGTTCACTGCGGGCACGTGAGCACTCTACGCGCTCGGTCCGACCACGCCCGGTGCGGGGACTCAGGTCGCCAGGTCGGCGCCCGACGGGACGACGGTGATGAGCGGCGCGTACAACCGCATCGCCGCGAGGGCGCGTTCGTGGTCCTCGTCGCTCGCTCCGGCGCAGGCGTCGGCCACGATGGTCACCGTCGCGCCGGCGTCCGCCGCCGCCAACGCGGTGGACAGGACGCAGCAGTCGGTGGACACACCCGTCAGCACCAGGTGCGGGTGGTCACCGACGACCGCCTGGAGGCCCGTCCCCCACTTCCCGAAGGTCGGTTCCGTGACGACGGGGTCGTTCCGGTCCGCTGCCGCACTCGCGAACGGCTCGGTCAGCGCGTACAGCGGGTCGGCGTCGGGGACGAGGGCGAAGGGCCACTCCCGGTAGTACGGCTCCCAGGCTCCCTGCGGATGCGTGGGTGCGACGAACCGGGTGAACACGGTGCGGCCGGTGAACCGGGGCAGCAGCCGCTCGATGCCCGCACCGGCGTGGTCGTACCGCGGCGCCGCCCAGGGGCTCTCGCCCGTGAAGACCTGCTGCATGTCGATGACGACGAGCCAGGCGTCGTCGGGGATGTCGACGCTCACCGCTTGGCCAGCCGGGGCTGCTCCGACGGGGCGGATGCCGTCGACGACTGCGACGGCAGCGACTCCTGCCGCCGGATCGCCCGGCGGCTGAGGGCGAGCGTGCCGAGGAACCCGACGACGAGCGCGACCAGCACACCGAGGTTCGCGTAGGCCCATGCACCCTCACGCCCACCGAGTCCGAACGGCTCGAGCAGGTACCCCTGCCAGTTCAGCCACGCCGGCACACCGTACGTGTTCGTGACGAGCCCCCAACCGAGCACGGTGCCGAGCAGCACCAGGCCGATCGCCGTCCACCGGACGTCGCCGTAGCGGCCCCGGCGGTCGTCGAGCTCGGCCTCGGCGTACGAGGTCCGGCGCAGCACGACGTCGGCGACGAAGATGCCGGCCCACGCGGCGATCGGTACGCCCAGGGTCACGAGGAACGCTTGGAACGGCGAGATGAAGTCCTGCGCGAAGAACACGACGTAGATGGCGCCGGCGACCATGAAGACGCCGTCGACCCCGGCGGCCACCGGACGCGGGATCTTCACGCCGACGCTCAGGAGCGCGAGGCCCGAGGAGTAGATGTCGAGCACGGCGCCGCCGACGAGCCCGAGGATCGCCACGAGTGCGAACGGGATGAGGAACCACACCGGCAGGATCGTGGTGAGCGCGCCGATCGGGTCGTCCTGGATCGCGGAGTTCAGGTCCGGTGACGAGCCGGCGAGCAGGACGCCGATCACCACGAGGATCGCCGGGGCGAGCGCACCGCCGAACGTCGTCCACCACACGACGCCGCGGGTCGAGGCCGTCCGCGGCAGGTACCGGGAGTAGTCCGCCGCGGCGTTCACCCAGCCGAGCCCGAAACCGGTCATCACGAGGACGAGCGCCCCGATCACGTTCTGCGCGCTGCCGGAGGGCAGCGCGGTGAGGGCACCGAGGTCGATCGACGGCGCCGCGAGCACGATGTAGACGATGGTCAGCACGGCGGTGATCACGGTGATCCAGGTCTGCAGCCGCATGATCACGTCGAAGCCGGCGACCCCGGCACCGATGACGAGCGCCGCCACCACGACGAGTGCGACGAGCTTGGTGACCACGCCGCCGTCCCAGCCGAGCTCACGGAAGACCGTGGACGTCGCGAGCACGGCCAGCGCGGCGAGCGAGGTCTCCCACCCGACGGTGAGGATCCAGCTGAGGAACGAGGGCACCCGGTTGCCGCGCACGCCGAACGCCGCACGGCTCAGCACCATCGTGGGCGCCGATCCGCGTTTGCCCGCGATCGCGACGATGCCGCAGAGCAGGAACGAGAACGCGACGCCGACGACCGAGACGACGGTCGCCTGTGCCAGCGAGATCCCGAAGCCGAGGACGAACGAGCCGTAGCTCAGGCCGAGGACGGAGATGTTCGCCGCGAACCACGGCCAGAACAGCCCGCTGGGGGTGCCCTTCCGATCGGACTCGGCGATGACGTCGAGGCCCTGCCGCTCCACCGTGCGGACTTCCGGAGCTGTGCTCATGGAACGAGCGTAGTGCTGCCGCGACTACCCGAACAGGTTCACGGGCCGCACGATGTCGGCGTAGATCAGCAAGGCGCTCATGCCCGCCAACAGCACCACGACGACCATGGTGAGCGGCATCGTCTTCGCGAGGTCGATGGGCCCCGGGTCCGCCTTGCCGACGAGCTTGAACGAGCGGCGCTTCACCGCTTCCCAGAGGGCGCCGGCGATGTGGCCACCGTCGAGGGGCAGCAGCGGCACCATGTTCAGCACGAACAAGCCGATGTTCAGCGAGGCGAGCAGCCCGAGGATCGTGTACGCCTTGTCGACCACGGGGACGCCGCTCATCGACGAGACCTCGCCGATCGCCCGGCCGACGCCGACCACCGACACCGGGCTGTCCTGCGAGCGCTCCTGTGCACCGAACGCCGCGTTCCACACCGCGACCAGCCGCTGCGGCAGGTCGATGATGAGGTGCGCCGACGCCGAGATCTGCGCGCCCGTCGCCGGCAGGACCTCGGCCGGGGACTGCCGCACGAGCGACTGCCCGATGCTGACGCCGACGACGCCGACACGCTGGGTCTTCGTGGTGCCGTCGTCGTTCTTGACGACGGTGCCGTCCGCGTCGTAGACGTCACGGGTGGCGGTCGTCGGGGTGATCTCGAGGGTCTTCTCGGCACCGTCCCGCTTCACGACGACCGTGACCTGCTCGCCGGCGGACTCCTGGAACACCTCGGAGACGCGTGCGATGGAGGGGTCCTGCTCGCCGTTCACCGAGAGCACGACGTCGCCGGACTCGATGCCGGCCTGCTTCGCCGGGGACACCGCGTCGCCCGAGGTGCACTCGGTCGTCTGACTGGTGGGCAGGACGCAGTCGACGCTCGAGGTGAACGTCGTGGTCGGCGCACCGAAGCCGCACAGCAGCACGCCGAACAGGACGATGCCGATGACGAGGTTCATCGCCGGACCCGCCACCATCACGATGATGCGCTTCCACGGGGTCAGCCGGTAGAACGCCCGGGAGTCGTCGCCACCCGAATCCGCGATCTGCTCGGCGCTGGCCTGGCGTGCGTCCTGCACGAACGCGCCGTACATGCCGGTGTTCGTGATCGCACTCGGCCGGCCGGAGGCACGCGGCTTCAACATGCCGACCATCGAGATGTAGCCGCCGAGCAGGATCGGGCGGATGCCGTACTCGGTCTCACCCCGCGTGAACGACCACATCGCCTTGCCGAAGCCCAGCGAGTACTGCGTCACCTTGACGTTGAACAGCTTCGCGAAGGACAGGTGCCCCAGCTCGTGGAGTCCGATCGAGACCAGCAGGCCGATGATGAAGACGACCACGCCGAGGACGAAGAGCAGGACGGATTCGACGGTCACCGGGAAAGAGTACGGGACTGATTCCATGACGGAGCCGAGCGCCGTCTGAGAGGTGATCCGGGCCTCCCGTCCGTCACGTCCGCGGTCTGCCGCCTCCGAGTCGGACGGGAGGCGCGACTCGCGTCAGCGGGACAGCGCGCGGTCCGCCGCGGCGCGGGCCCAGTGCTCCGCCGCCAGCACGCCGTCGAGTGACAGCTCCCCCGCCGTGTGCTCATCGACCACGCGCTCGACCGTGTCGACGATGTCGAGGAACCCGATCGCGCCGGCGTGGAACGCCGCGACGGCCTGTTCGTTCGCGGCGTTGAAGACGGCGGGGAACGTCCCGCCGAGCTCGCCGACGCGCTTCGCGAGCGCGACGGCGCCGAACGCGTCGGGATCGAGCGGCTCGAAGGTCCACGTGCTCGCCGCTGTCCAGTCGAGCGGGACACCGACGCCGGGTACCCGGTCCGGCCAGGCGAGGCCGAGCGCGATCGGCAGTCGCATGTCCGGCGGTGACGCCTGGGCGATGGTGGAGCCGTCGACGAACTCGACCATCGAGTGCACGATCGACTGCGCGTGCACCGTCACGTCGATGCGGTCGTAGGGGACGTCGAAGAGCAGGTGGGCCTCGATGACCTCGAGGCCCTTGTTGACCAGCGTCGCGGAGTTCGTCGTGACGACGAGGCCCATGTCCCACGTCGGGTGCGCGAGCGCCTCGGCCGGGGTGACGTCGCGGAGCTCCTCGCGGGAGCGCCCGCGGAAGGGGCCGCCGCTCGCGGTGAGCACGAGCCGCTGCACCTCGGTCGGGGCGCCGGAGCGGAGCGCCTGCGCGATCGCGGAGTGCTCGCTGTCCACCGGCACGATCTGTCCGGGAGCCGCAGCCTGCTGCACCAGGGAGCCGCCGACGATCAAGCTCTCCTTGTTGGCCAGCGCCAGCGTCGCGCCGGACTCGAGGGCCGCGAGTGTCGGGCCGAGGCCGACCGAACCGGTGATGCCGTTGAGGACGACGTCGGCCTCGACGGTGCGGACCAGTCGCTCCGAGTCCGCGGCGCCGAACGCGGTGTCACGGACGCCGAACCGGGCCGCCTGCTCGGCGACGAGTTCACGGTTGCTGCCAGCTGTGAGGCCGACGACCTCGAACCGGTCGGGGTTGCGGGCGACGACGTCGAGTGCCTGCGTGCCGATCGAGCCGGTGCTGCCGAGGACGACGATGCGGCGTGGTCGAGAGGTCTTCACCCTGACAGCCTATGCAGGTCGACGCGCCGCCGCGAACAATGTTGGACGTGACATTCCAGTTCCACTACGGTCTGATGAACAACGAGAGGAACGACATGAAGACGATCACGAAGCAGATGATCGCCGCCGCGGCGATCGCACTGTGCACGGCTACGGCGCTTCCCACCGCAGCGACCGCGACGACGGCCACGCATGGGTCCCAGGACATCGTGGAGACTCTGACCGAGATCCAGGGCACGCAATCCCGAGCGGCGATTGCGACCTTGATGGACGGGGACGCGGTGGAGGCGCTGGTGGACTCGGACACGGGAGCGGTGCTCGCAGCATTGCCCGGACGCTCCCGCGCCTTCGTCGCCACCCTGCACGCCGGAACGGGTGCGCCACTCGGGTGAGCTCCGACGAACCGCACGGGCGGGTCGCTGAACACGGGAACACGAGAGCCCGGCCGACGAGATCGTCGGCCGGGCTCTCGTCATCCGCGAGGGTCTTGGTCAGCCCTTGGCGAGGATGTCGACGACGAAGACCAGCGTGGCGTTCTTCGGGATGCCCGAGCCTTCCTGGGGGCTGTCGCCGTAGGCGTCCTCCGGGGTCGCGACGATGAGCACCTGTGAGCCGACCTTCTGGCCGACGAGTCCGGTGACGAAGCCCTTGATGAGTGCGCTCTCCGACACCGTGAAGGTCGTCGGGGCGCCCTTCGACCACGAGGAGTCGAACTCCTTGCCGGTCGAGTAGACGACGCCCTTGTACTGCACGAGCGCGGTGTCGCCGTCGGCGATCTCGGCGCCGTCGCCCTGCTTGATGACCTCGACGGTCGTCTTCGTCGGGGCCTTCACACCGTCGGGGATCGTGATCTCCGGCTCGCCGGAGGACTTCTCCTTGACCGTGGGCAGGCCGGGGTCCTGGTCCTGCGGGGTGCCGTTCGCCTTCGTCGGGGTCTGCGCGACGACGTCGGCGACCACGACGATCTCACCGCCGGTGTTGAAGCCGAGGGCGGAGGACTGGCCGACTGCTGCGACCCGGTCGCCGACCTTCGAGCACGCGAGGAGCGCACCGAACCCGGTGCCGCCGACGGAGAGCACCTGCGGGTTGCCCTCGTCGAAACCGACCGTGCCGAGCTTCTTCGCGTCCGACGCCTCGTAGACCGAGTACGACACCTGCGCGTAGTCGCCGTCGTCGAGCGCTGCGCCCTTGCCGGTGATGAGCTTCGTGGCCTGCGGCTTCTTCGCGGACAGCCCGGCCTTGAACTTGACCGTCGGGGCCTTCGTGCCGCCGAACGAACCGGATGCGCGGATCGCGTCGGAGGACGTGCCGGGGTCCGGGCAGGACGTGATCGCGGCGGCCGTGGCGCTGGCCGTCGGGGTCGGCGATGCCGAGGAGCCGTTCGAACCGGAGCCGGAGCAGGCAGCGAGCCCCAGCACGACGGCGGGGACGAGGGCGATCGGGAGCAGGCGAAGACGCTTCACGGGACCCTAGTCTGCCTCACGCGTCGATGAGTCCCCTGCCAACGACGCAGCACGGACGACGGTCTCGGCTTCGTGGTGCACCGGGAACGCCACCGAACGGGCGATGAAGCAGAGCTGGTTGGCGGTCGCGTGCGCGGCGTCGGCATCTGCGACACGGTCGGCCTCGAGGATCGTGACGACCGGGTGCAGCACCGCCTCGGTCAGTTCGCCGGAGCCGTCCCGGTTCAGCCGGAGCGAGGCGGTCGCGGTGTCCTGGTAGTCGACGACCGTGAAGCCCTGGGTGACCGCGACGTGCAGGTAGCTCAGCATGTGGCACTGGGCGAGCGCCGCGACCACGAGTTCCTCCGGGTTCCAGCGGTCGCGGTCGCCGCGGAACGTCGGGTCTGCCGAGCCGGGGACGTCGGGCTTGCCGGAGGCCGAGACGACGTGGTCGCGGCCGTACTCGCGGTAGCCGGACGTGCCGGTGCCGCGGTCCCCCGTCCAGCTGACGGAGACCTCGTAGGAGTGATCGTTCACGTCGGTGGCCCTTCTGCGCTTCGGTACTGTTGCGGCATGACGGTGAGCCACGAAGTCCGCACTGATCGCCATCCTCTCACCGCCGACGGGTCGGTCGAACTGGCGGTCGTCGACCGCTCCGGGTTCGACGAGAGCCGCCACGTCGGCGCCGGTGTCGTGGTGGCCGCCGACGGCACCGTCCTCGACGCTGTCGGGGACGTCGAGGCGAGCATCTACCCGCGCTCGACCATGAAGCCGTTCCAGGCGCTGGCGGTCCGTCGGGCCGGAGCGCTGTTCTCCGACGAGGAACTCGTCCTCACCACCGCGAGCCACGCCGGTACCGCTGCGCACCAAGCACTCGCGCTGCACATGCTCGAGTCCTTCGACCACGTCGAGGCCGACCTCGGCTGCCCGCCGGACATGCCCTTCGACCGGGCGACCGGCCGCACGATGGACGGCCCGCGCCGGCTCGCGATGAACTGCTCCGGCAAGCACGCCGGGATGCTCGCCGCCTGCCGGGTCAACGGGTGGGACGAAGCGACCTACCTGGACATCGCGCACCCGATGCAGCAGCGCGTCCGCTCGGTGGTCGAGGAGTACACCCACGAGACCGTCGACCTGGTCGGGACCGACGGGTGCGGTGCGCCGGTCTTCCCGCTCACGCTGACCGGTCTGGCGCGGGGCTTCGCCGGCGTGGTCGCCCGTGCCGACGACGACTCCGCTGCCCTGACCGACGCCGTCCTGGCGCACCCCTGGGCGATCGACGGGGTCGGGCGCGCCAACACGGTCACGATCGAGCGGCTGCAGGTGCTCGCGAAGCTCGGTGCCGAGGGCGTCATGGTGATGGGACTGCCCGGCGGCGCTGCGGTCGCGGTCAAGGTGCTGGACGGTTCTCAGCGTGCCGGCACCCTGGCGGCGCTGACGCTGCTGCAGCGGAACGGGCTGGTCGGTGCCGAGGGCGTCACCGACGTCCTTGCGGCGACGGGTGAGCAGGTGCTCGGCGGCGGGGTGCCCGTCGGTGCCGTGCGGGTCGGAGCCGGGCTGCGCTGAGCGGGCCGCCCGACGGTCGGGTCGTCGGGTCGTCGGGTCGTCGGGTGGTCGGGTCGTCGCGTCATCACGCGGCATCGGCCCGCAGCAGTGGGAGGACCGGCCGGACCACCGTGCCGTGTCGGTCATCGGGCCGGCGCACCGAACAGCCGTACCGGGTGACGTGGACGGCGACGTCCCACTCACGCGGCGTCGAGCCGAGGCCGGCGACGAGCACCACCGTGCCACGAGCTGTTCCCGCCCGGTCGACCCGGGCGACCACGGCGGTGCCGTCGGGCAGGTCCGTCGTGGTGGACTGACGGACCTCGTCCCCGGGCTCGGCGAGCTCGCGGACCTGCTCGGCGATCGCCCGGAAGACCGCGACCGCGAGCACGCCGGCCCCCGTGACGACGACGTGTGCATCGGGAGCCGCCCGCAGCGCCGTGCCGTCTGGCCGGTGACCGAGGACGAGCGACGGCGTCACGATGTCGAACGAGCTGCGGTCGAGGTCACCGACGTCGGACTCGCGGTCCTCGGATGCACCGACCTCGGTCGCTCTGGCGTCGGCACCGACCTGCGATGGCTCCACGACGACCACCGTCGGTTCGTCGGTGTCCGCGACGGTCGCCGTCCGGTGCACCGCGACGTCGAGGACCGCACAGCACGCACCGGCCGCGAGGAGCACCACTCGGGCGCTCCCCGACACCGGGCCGAGGACGCCCGCGAGCACCAGCACGAGCGCGGCGCCGACGAGCACGCAGCGGGCGGTGAACGGCGACATGGGTCCATCGCAGCAGAACCCCGGACGCGCCGGGGGTCCACTCGCACTTCTGTGGAGAAGTGCGGCTACTGCACCAGGAAGAACTGCTCCCCGATGTCCACGCGTGCGCCCCGCTCGACGCGGTAGCGCCGGCCGGGTTCGCACCGACGGATGGACCCGTCGATGTGCCGCACCACGGTGCCGTTGCCGGAGAACCGGTCGGACACCCACAGGTCGTCGCCGTCGCGGCCGAGTTCGAGGTGGGTCTTCGAGACGGACTTCCCCGGGTCGTGCACGGTCAGGAGGTCGTCGTAGCGCTCCCCCGGCTGCGGACGCGGCAGGCGGCCGAGCAACCCGGTGCCGTGCACGCCGAAGCGCTCGCCCGTGCTGAAGTGCAGGACGAAGGGTGCTCGCGTCGGGGTCTTCGCGACGATACGGGTCTCGTCGACGTCCGCGTCGAGGTCGTCATCGACGGCGCTCGACTCGGGGCGCTGGTCGGACGGCGGCGGCGTCACGGGACCGGTCGCACCCGGGACGGGCGGCAGCGGGGCGCGGAGCGGGAACCCGTCGGTGGGGGTCGCCGAGGGCGCTGAGGAGGGTGCGGTCGCCGAGCCCGGGATCGGCGCGATCGGTGTCATCGGCGGGACGGCTGAGCGCTCCGAAGTCGGCTCGGGCGCTGGCTCCGGTGCCGCGTGGGCACCACGCGGTCGGCGGAGCCAGGGTTGCGAGTCGGCGAGGTCGGCGGTCGGCGCGGTGGCGGAGCTGCTCGGGACCTCGTCGGCGCGCGGACCGGGCACGTCGAGCTCGTCGGACTCTCCGAGCACGTCACTGGCACCGTCGTCGTCGGACACTCCAGACTCCCCGGACACCCCGGACTCGTCGGCGCCGTCGGTCTCTTCGGCAGCCCAGTCCGGGCGTGCCATCGGCAACGGGACGACCGGTCCGGTGAATGCGGCGGTCACGGCGGGACGGACCGCTCCGCACTCGCCGCAGAAGATGTCGTCGGGCTCCAGGCGGTTACCGCAGACGTGGCAGATGGTGGTGGCGTGCATGCCCGGCGTCACGAGCGGCGCTGGGCGGACCGGACGGCGGTCGACCAACGGCTCGACGACCGCGGTGTCCCCCGGCTGTGGCGGCGAGACGACCGGCGGGGCATCGTGCTGGACGACGTCGGCCTCGGGTGCCGCGGCCGGCTCGCCAGCGGGGGTGGGTGCGTCCACCACGGAGGACTGGTCACGCGCGTCGGCAGCGGCGGGATCGCCCGCGGCGTCACCGGTCGGCGCATCGACCACGCCAGCGTCCACAGCGTCGGCGGTACCGTCGGACGCTGCTGCGGTCTCCGGGCGCGGCGCACTGGGCACGGGCGGGACGACCGGCGCAGCGGCCTCGGGCTCGGCAGTCCCGCCACGTCCGACCCACCAGGACGGCCCCGCGGGCGCTGCGGGCGGCACGGGTGCCACCGGCGGTGCCCAGACCGGAGCAGCCTGCTGCTGCTGCTGTTGCGCGCGCGCCTCGTCGAGCGGCGACAAGCGCGTCCGCTCGGGGTCGTCGGCCGTCGGTTCGGCGGGCTCGGACGGGTAGGCGTTCGGGTCGAGCGGCGGCTCCTCGACCGGTTCCGACGAACCGGACCAGTCGGACAGTCCGGAACCGGCGCCGTGCACGTGCGACGGAGCGTCACGCGGGGCGAAGTCGTCAGGTCGCTGGACCGGGACCGCCGGAGGCTGCGCGGTCTCCTGGCGGTCGGCACCGGTCAGCCACGCACGGGTGGCCGGGTCGAGGGTCGACTCGGGCAGCCACGCGTCGGTGGCGGGGTCCGAGCGGCGGCCGTGGGCGTCGGGCTGCTGCAGGGGTGGCGGCGGGGCCTGCTCCACCGGAGCCTGGGTGACCGGGCGACGGCTCGCGGCGGCGGTCACCGCACGTCCGCACTCACCGCAGAAGATCGCCCCGTCCGGGAGCATCGATCCGCAGTGTTCGCATCTGATCACGGGTTGCCTCTGTCCTCACTCGGCCGTGCACGACGCTCGCCAGGCCTCTGGCCATCGTAGTCACCGCGGCCCGCCGGACCCTGGTCGTCCCTGGAACGTCGGGGGGGTGCCGGCCCGGAGCGACCGCAACGACACCGCCGTGCGGAACCGTTCCCGACGGGTCCGTCCGCTCCGCAACGAGCCGATCGCGTCGTCGGTCGCCGACCACATCCGGTCGGCCGTCGTCGTGTCGACGTCGCTCGGACCGAACACCGCGCGGTCGGCCAGTGCGGCGAGCCCGGTCCCGCCGTCACCAGGCGCTCCGACGACGGCCTCGCGCCGCGTCGACGAGCGCGCCACGTCGTGGCCGCGGTCGAGCAGGGCGTCACGGTACTCGTCCCATGCGCCGACGATGCGGCCTCGCGGGGTCGGGGCTCGACGCCGCCGACGTCGACGGAGCCGTTTCGCCAGGACGATCACCGCGAACGGCAGCAGCACGAGTGCGATGAAGCCGAGGGTGCCGAGGGCCCACGGCAGCGCCGCGAGCAGGATCTGCAGCCAGAGGGGCTGCACGGGCGGCGTGTTCCGGTCGGTCTGCGGTGGCGCCTGCTGGTCCTGGTCCAGCTGGGTGACCGGGGGCGGCGGCACGACGGTCTCGGGGCGGGTCACGGGCTGCGGGGTCTGCTGCTGCTCGTCCGGGATCTCGCGGACCGGCGGGTTCGGGTCGAGCATGACCCACCCCCACTGGGCGGTGTCGACCTCGATGCGCGCGGTCACGTCCGATCCGCGGAACGTCGTCGTGCCACCGGAGGTCGTCCCGGTGCTCGTGCCGGAGTCGCCGCCCGCCGCGAAGCCCATCACCACGCGCGCCGGGAAGCCGAGGTCGTCAGCCATCAGGGCTGCTGCCGCGGCGTACTGCTCCTGGTCGCCGATCATCAGCGGCGACGTCAGGAGTTCCTGGATGCGGTCGGCACCGTGCCCCGAGCGGCTCGCCCGGTCGTCGCCCACGCCATGGCTGATGTACCCGGTGCGTTTGAGCGACTGGATCATCGCGACGAGCTTCGCGCCGGCGCCGCTCTCGTCGGCGGTCGTCGACTCGACCGTCTCGCGGACGGCGTCCGGCACGTCGCGCGCCGTCGGGACCGAGGCGTTCCCCGGTCGCGCCGATGCCAGTTGCTCGTCGCTGGGCTGGTCCGGGATCACCGCGGTGAGGTCGTAGGACGTGCCCTCGCCGACGCCACCGACGACCGCGCCGGTGCCGGTCGAGGCGTTGTAGAAGAACGCGCTCCGGTCGTCGTCAGCGCCGGAGCCGGAGAACTCGACGCGCTCGAGGTCACCCACGGTCGGCAGCCACACGCCCCGGTAGCCGTCCACCGTCACACCGACCCGGACCGTCGTCCCGTCGACGCCGCGGACGTCCACCGAGGTCGGGACGCGCTCGAAGGTGCCGGACGAGGTGGATCCGTCCGGGCCGCCGACGCGGTACACGACCCCGTCGTAGGTGTCGAGGGTCGCGATGCGCACGAACCCGTTCTCGGGCAGTCCGCTGACCCGGAGCTGCGCAGTGTCCGCCGCGGTCTGTTCCTGGTACGCGCGGAAGCCGCTGAGCGGGCTGACGTAGTCGCGCGGGTCGAACGGCTTCACGACGTCCGTCCGGGCGACGGTGCGTCCCACCGACGGCGGCGCGACGAGTCCGAGGCCGGTCGCGACGACCGCTGCCGCCACGATCGTGCCCGTCCCGACGAGCGCCGGACGCACCACCGACCGGGTGACCGAGACCTTCGCACCGATCGTGGTCGCGACCGCCACGGCGCGGCGCGCGTGGCGCACCGTCAGCGCCCAGACCAGGGCGATGCCGACGAGGACGACGGCGGTCACGATGGACGTGTCGAGCCGACTCGGCCCCACGACCACGCCGATCGCGAAGAGCACCAGTGCAGGGATGGCCGCGAGTTCCTGCCTGGAGGCGCGGGTCGCCACGCTCACGCCCGTCACCGTGGCGACGAGGAGCGTGACGAAGTACGGCACGAGCAGCGCCTCGTAGGAGCCGACCGGCAGGCTGATGGTCACCAGCTGCTTCCAGCCGAGCGCCACGCCCGCGAAGAGGTCGACGAGGCCACGGCCGGTGGGCAGCAGGCCGTTCGCCTCGCCCGGTACCGCCGCGGGGACGCCGGTCAGGGTGAAGGCCGCGACCGTCGCCACCGCCACCACGACGGTGGGCAGGCGCAGGACGGTGCCGACGAGTGCGACGAGGCTGCCGAACACGATCGCCGTGACCGCGGCGACGACCATCGAGTCGTCTCGGTAGACCGGCCACCACGACACGCTCGCGACCGCCAGCAGGAGCCACACCATGAGCGTGCCCCCGACCAGCCGGAGCGGGGCGAGACGCCGGGCGTCGCGCCGGTCGGAGCGTCTGGTCGAGCGACGTGGACGGTCGACCGGCGGAGCAGGGGTCTGGACGGCGCTCACGCGGCAGCGGCCGATCGGTGCAGGGCGTGGCGGAGGTCGTCCAGGTAGCCGATGGTCATGACGGTCAGTCCGGCGACCCGGAGGAACCGCGGCTGGGCCTCGGGCTCGCAGATCACGGCGACGACCTCGACGCCGACGGGGAACCGGGTCGCGGCGAGCCGGAGCGCGGGGAGCCCGACCGTGGACCCGACGACCAGGAAGGCCACCGAGATCCCCTCGGCCTCGCTGCCGGCGATGCGGGAGACCTCGGCGATCGGCAGGCAGGCGTCGGCCAGACCGACCGACGCGAAGTCGTCGAGCAGTCGGGTCGGGGTGACCGTCGGGAGCGACCGCACCGCGTAGACGGCACGCTTGGCGAACTCCGGCGTGCGCTCGGAGACGACGACGGAGACCTCTCGGCCGTCACGGATCGCGCGGGCGCCGAGCGACGCGGCAGCGCTGACCGCGAGCTCGAACTCCTCGTCGTCGGCGAACTCGCTCCGGGCGATGCCCAGGGCGACGACGAGGTGCGATCGGCGGGTGTCCTCGAACTGGCGCACCATGAGCGCGCCGGACTTCGCCGTCGACTTCCAGTGGATGGTGCGCGGGTCGTCGCCGGGCATGTACTCGCGGATGGCGTGGAACGCGATGTCCGCCGGGGACAGGTCGGTCGTCGCCTGCCCCTCGAGGTCGCGGACCAGACCGGTGCTCGTCGACGGGATGGCGATGGTCCGGGGGTGCACGATGACCTGCTCGCGTGCCGTCCAGACGATCTCGCGGCGGACGAGTCCCACCGGGTCGGCACGGACGCCGGTCACCGGTCCGACGTCGAGCACGCCGCGGCGGAGCGTCGGCACCGGGACCTCGCGCTCGACCGTGCCGTGTGGGCCGATCGCGGGGATGGCGACGTCGACGAGTCCGGCACCGACCGGGACCTCGACCGTGGTCGGGACGGACGGCAGACGCGTCGGGTTCTCGGCGGTGACGACGACCCCGGCCTCGTCGCCGACGGCCACCCGGTGCTGCGGCAGGCGCATCCGGATCAGCAGACGAGAACGGCCGATGAGCGCGATCGCCGCGACGACCACGAGCACGGCGCCGGCGAACCCGACGACCACGATCTCGCGCAGACCGAACCGGTAGCCGACGACGATCGCGACGAGCGTGAGCGCGGCGACCGTCCAGCCGAGCCCGGTGACGACGGACGAGACCTCGTCCCAGGTACGCGTGACGAGCCTCCAGGCCATCGCCCACACGCGCACGATCCCGATGACCGCATCCGCTGCGACGCCCTCGCGGTCGCCGACGATCCGGGTGCGGACGTTGGTCATGCCGGCGACCGTCCCCGTGCGCTCGTACGCCGTCGTGCCACGACGCGACCGCGTCGAGGACGGACGGCGCGAGCGCGTGGAGACGGGCCGGCGGTCCGTCACGTCGTGACTCGGTCGGCGGGCGGCGGGGTCTCCACCAGCAGCTGCGCGATCACGCTCGGCGCGCTGACGCCGTCGAACTCGGCCTCGGCGTCGAGGACGAGGCGGTGTGCGAGGACCGGCACGGCGAGTGCCTTGACGTCGTCCGGGGTGACGTAGTGGCGGCCGCTCAGGGCCGCGAGCACACGCGAGGCGCGGATCAGCCCCATCGCACCGCGGACGCTGACACCGAGCCGGACCTCGCTGGCGGATCGGGTCGCGTCGACCAGACGTGCGACGTAGTCCGCGATCACGGCGTCGACGTGCACCGTGCGGGCCAGCGTCGCCATCTCGGTGATCGTCGCCGCCGGGACGACGCTCGCGAGCGGCACCGACGCCGACGGCGCCGACGAGGTCTCGAGGATCTTGACCGTGGCGGCGTGGTCGGGGTAGCCGATGGAGGTCTTCATGAGGAAGCGGTCGAGCTGCGCCTCGGGCAGGCGGTAGGTGCCGGCCTGCTCGATCGGGTTCTGCGTCGCGATGACCATGAACGGAGCGGCGAGGCGGTGGTTGACGCCGTCGACCGTGATCGCGGACTCCTCCATCGCCTCGAGCAGGGCGGACTGGGTCTTCGGGCTCGCCCGGTTGATCTCGTCGGCGAGGACGATGTTCGCGAAGACCGGTCCGCGGTGGAAGTCGAACTCCTGCGTGCGCTGGTCGTACACGCTGATGCCCGTGATGTCACCGGGCAGCAGGTCCGGTGTGAACTGGATGCGGTTCGTCGTGCCCTGCACGCTCTGGGCCATCGCGCGCGCCAGACTCGTCTTCCCGGTGCCGGGCACGTCCTCGAGCAGGAGGTGGCCCTCGCTGAGCATCGCCGTGACCGCGAGCCGGATCACGAACGTCTTCCCGAGGAGCACCTGCTCGACGTTGGTCACGATCCGGCCGGCGACGTCGGCGAACCAGGTGGCCTGCTCCGGGGTCATGCTCATGCGGTGTCGATCCTTCTGTGGTGGCGGTAGGGGCAGCGTAGGGCGGACGGGTGACGGATCGCGCTAGGACGTCGGCGAGGGGTCGGGTTCCGGCTCGGGGTCGGGTGCCGGGGCGGGTGCTGCCGCGATCGTCGCGCTCGGCGGGTTCGACGTGGGGTCCTCGTGACCGTCGACGATGCCGATGACGTAGACGTACCGCGCGGTCAACGAGTCCTCGACCGTCGGCAGCGCGTCCGGTGCGTACACCGCACCGTCGCCGCAGAGCCCGAAGTAGCGCGAGGCGCAGAACACGATCCGGTACCCGGACGGCTGCAGGCCACCGTTCTGCGGAGCGCCGACGGTCAACTGCGTGCCGGCCGTCACGGTGTCGGGGACCGAGGCGCGCGTCTGCACGGGACGGAGGTCGTTCACGGTCGTGCCGTCACCGCAGAAGTTCGCCGTGCCGTCGGCACACGCCACCACCGTGACACTGACGGCGGACCCGTAGGCCACTCCGTTCACCCACGTGCCGTTGCCACCGAACGTGACCTGCCCGCCGCCGTTCACGGAGTACGCGTAGTGGTCGATCGAGCCGTTCGCGCTCGCCTGAGCGCGCGGGTTGCGGATGCGGATGGCGTAGGTGCCGTCGTCGTCGCTGAACTTCTCGACGGCGATGTCGGCAGAGGCGGCTCCAGGGGCGGCGTACCCCTGGACCGACGCGGCTCGGCTCGGCGTGCAGAACAGGCCGTTGTCGGCGAGTGCCACGTACTGGAAGTTCCCGTTGGCGCTCAGCGTGTCGGTGGCGCTGCCGCCGTCCCACTTCTTGTCCGAGCCGGTGGTCGAGCAGCCGGACGGGATGTTCGCCCCCGGTGGGTAGCGGACGATCGTCAGGGTGCGTCCGCTGCCCGCCCAGTCGCCCTCGGTGGCGCTCAGCGACACCGACGTCCGGCCGGGCGAGGTGTCGCGCGATGCGTTGAGGGTCGGCACTGCAGGGGTCCCGACCGCGGTCCCGGTGGCCGAACCGGAGTTCCACTGCACGACGGTGCCGTTGCGGTCGGCGTCGTTCCGAGCGGAGACGGTCACCTTGTACTGCGCGGCGCTCTGCGCCCCGGTGATGGCGGTGCTCGTGGCCGTGCCGGTGTGGCGGGTGGCGGAGAGTCCCGGCCCCTCGATCGTCACGATGTAGTCGTCGACGGCGCTGCCCCGGTTCGGAGCGGGCACGGCGTTCCACTTCACGTCGAGCTGGTTCGGCGTGGAGCTGCTGGGCGTGACCGTGATGCCCTTCGGCGGAGCGGGCACGAAGTCGGCGCTCATCGCCGAGGACCGGGCGGACGGGTCGGAGTCGCCGACGGCGTTGGTGGCGACGACCTGGAACCGGTACGACGCCTTCGGGTCGAGCCCGTTGATCGTGCAGACCGTGGCGGTGCCGCAGTTCTTCGAGACGCCGTTGGTGCCCGTGACGCGGTAGCCGGTGATGGGCGAGTTGTTGCCCTGCGGCGTCGACCAGGTGAGCGTGACCTGCCCGCCGTCGTAGGACCCCGTGCGCGTCGGGATGCCCGGAGCGTCGGGGACGTCCTGCACGGAGATCGTCACGTCGCCCCAGACGTACCGGTCCGGGTCGTTCGTGGCGTCGGCGACCTGGTATTGCAGGTGCGCGTCGACGGGCTTGGCGGTGTCGGACACCCGCACCTGCAGCCGCGACCGGTCGGCGCTCGGGGTCACGGAGACTCCGCTCGGCAGGCCGCCGGACAGGCCGCGGATGTTCACGACTCGCAGCCGCTCCCCCGGGAACGGGTTCGTCGGCTGGTCGTTCGTCAGGACGTCGATCGTCGTCGTCGCCCCGCGCTTGGTGACGGAGCGGTCGGCGCCGGGCTGCACGAGCGGCCGGGTGGACGCGACGATGCCGACGGTCACCGTGCCCGCGCGACCGGCGTTGGCGTCGTCCGTCACGCCGATGCCGATCGCGGCGGTGGAGTTCTTCTTCGCGGTGTCGGCGACCGTGATCGTCAGCTGCTGCTTCGCGATGGTGGCGGTGGTGCCCGCAGCGGGTCGGCTGACCACGGAGTACCGGAGCTCCGGCAGGTCCTTCGGGTACGGGTAGTCGGTCAGCTTCGTCAGGTCGACCGTCCGGGTCTCGCCCGGCTGCATCTCGAGCGCGGAGCCGGTGAAGGCCGGCGGCTGGTTCGACCGCGGCGTCACGGTGATCGGCAGGACGAGCGTCGCGACGCGGCCCTTGCCGCCGTTCGCAGAGGACCCGTCGGTGACCTCGAACGAGATCGAGGCGTTGCCGTAGTAGAGCTTCGACGAGGTGAACCGGAGCGTCGACGAGTCGACGACCAGGCTGTCGCCGTTCGCGTGGGTCGCCTTGACCGTCCCGCGGTCGGTGATCGTGGCGGTCTTGCCGTTCGCGGTCACGACGTAGTCCGCCAGCGGGATGCTGACCGTCGCCTCGCTCTTCACGGTCACGGCGCCGGCCGACCGGTTGATCTGCGGCAGGGCGTCGTCGAACCCGGGCACGTTGATGAAGCCGTAGGAGATGATGTCGGGGTGGTCGACGCGGGCGACCGAGAACGGGATCACCTGCGAGTCGTCGGTGAGCCGCACCGAGATCCGTCCGTCGTCCGTGAGCCGGGCGTTGTCGCCGTAGCCGTCGACGATGCCGACGCGCAGGTCGGCCGCCGTGCCCTCGGCGAAGAAGACGTTCTCGAGCACGTCGACGGTGACGCTCTGCCGGTGCAGGATGTCCTGCAGGTCGAGGGTCGTGTCGTCCACCTCGGGGCGGAGGGGCTGGGCGTCCGGGTCGACGGTGACGGTCAGGAAGGCGGTGCTCGACCCGCCGCTGGCGTTCGCCACCGTGTAGAGGACGGCGTAGTCCCCCGACTTCGCGGCCTTCGGCGGGGTCACGCGGATCTGCTGCTTCCGCAGGACCTTGGCGGTGACGTCGTCGGCGGTGGGGTCGGCTCCGGTCACCGTGAGCAGACCGCCCTCGGGGTCGGAGTCGTTCTGCAGCACGCGGACGGTGACCGAACCGCCGGGTCGGATCGTGACGTGGTCGGCCTCGGCGACGGGGTTCGACGCCTGCTCGGCACGCGGTGCGATGCCGACGCGGACGGTCCCGGTCGCCCGGGAGCCCAGGGCGTCGACGACCGTGTAGGTGAACTCGTCGGTGCCGGCGGAGTAGTCGCCGGCCTCGTAGGTCAGCGCGTCCGAGGCGACGTCCGTGACGGACCCCTTGTCCGGGTTGGAGCCGACGCCCACGAGCTGCACGGAGTCGCCGTCCGGGTCGATCCCGTTCAGCGGCACCGAGATGCGGACCGACGAGCCGGCGACGACCCGTGCGGTGACGGTCTGCGGCACCGGCGGGTTGTTCGTCGCCGCGTCCCGCTCGCGCACCGAGATGGACACCGCAGCGTCGGCGTACTGGCCGTCGGGCCCGGCGACCCGGTAGACGGCGGTGTAGTTGCCCGGGGTCTTCGGTGCGAGGTAGCGCAGGTGGTCGCCGGACGCGAACAGCAGCCCACCGTCACCCGGCACGTTCTGCACCAGGTCGGGCTGGAGCGTCAGCGGCTCGCCCTCGGGCTGGGTGTCGTTCGCCAGGACGTCGATGTTCGCGACGTCGCCGACGCGCACGGTCGCGGTGTCCGGTTGCGCGACGGGCGGCTGGATGCGGTCCGGCCGCGGGATCTCCACGACGGTGATCGTGCCGGTCGACGAGGCGAGTCCGTTCGTCTCGGTGTACCCGAACGACACCGGGCCGTCGAGCGGTGTGGTGAGCGTGACCCGCACGGTGTGCTGGTCGAGGATGCTCGCACGGACGCCGCTGCCCCTGGCCGGACCGTCGAGCGCGGTCACGAGCAGGACGCCACCCGCCGGGTCGATGTCCGTGGCCGTCACGTCGGTGTCCTTCGTGGACAGCGTGTTGACGAACACCGTCTTCGGCGTGGTGATGGGCGCGGAGGAGGCATCCGGCGGCGCGAGGATCGTCACCCGCACGATGCCGCTCGAGGTCTTCACGCCGTCGGTCACCGTGTACTCGAGCTGGTGGTCCCCCGCCGACGCGCCCTGCACACGGAAGGTCCCGGCGTCGTAGCTCGGGGTCACCGTCAGGCCGGAGACGGAGGAGACGCTCGTCAGGGTGACGGTGCCGTTGCCGCCGCGGACGTGGTCGAGCGGGTCGGCCGTGAACGCCTTGCCGGCGTAGCCCTGCACGGGGAACGGGTCGGCCCGGAGCGGCACGCTGCCCTGCTTCGCCACGTGGACGGTGACGGAGCCGCGTCCGTCGGCCCGGCCGTCGCTCACGACGAGCTGGACTGAGCGGTCGCCGGTGCGGCCGCTGTCGTTGCGGTAGTCGAGCAGACCGTCCGGCGTCGTCGACACGCGGTCGCCGTCGGAGGCGGTCGCGGACTTCAGGTAGACGGGGTCTCCGTCGGGGTCCACCCAGTCGCCGAGGACGTTCGTGACGACGTGCCCGTTCTCGACGACGTCGGCCGAGGTGTCCCGGACCTGCCGTGGCGCCTCGTTCACCGTCTCGGGTCGGACCGTGACCCGGACGGTCGCGGTGTCGGACCCGCCGTTGCCGTCGGTGATCGTGTACGGGAACGTCACGGTCCCGGTGGCGCGGGACGACAGCGTCACCTGGAGTCGTTGCCCGTCGGCCACGATGGCGACGCGACCGGCGGAGTCCGGGATCGTCCCGACCTCGGACACGATGATCGGGTCGCCGTTCGGGTCGTAGTCGTTGAGCAGGACCGGCAGGCTCGTGGTGCGTCCGGGACGCGCGCCCAGGTCGTCGTCGACCGCGACCGGCGGCTTCTGGTCCTTGTCGACCTCGGGGTCGTCGTCGGAGACCTGCTCCTGCTGCTGTTCGTCGTCCTGCTTGATCAGGTCGGCCCAGTTGTCGATGAGCTGCCCGCTCCGGTCGATCGCCCAGGACCGTCCGCTCGACGGGTCGTTCGCGACGATCGTCTGCCCGTTGTGCAGGATCTGCATCTCGCTCGTGCCGCCGGTGCTCGCGAGCCGCTGGAGCGCACTGCCCGAGCACGTGTCGAGCGCCTGCCCACCGGCCCACGCGGCGTAGGTGCAGGACCCGTCGACGTACGGGCGTGCCGCGCGACCGGACACCTGCAGCGACGTGGCGTCGACGTTCCCCGACGCGCTCACCCGGACGATGCCGGCCGTCCCGGCGACGGTGACCTGCGTGGAACTGTCCGACGAGCGCTGCAGTGCCGGGGACGTCCCGACGCGGTCGCCGAGCTCGACCGTGCGGCCGTCGATCGAGAGCGCACCGCTCGTGCGGTCGAGGACGGCGAGGTGGCGGTCGAACGTCGCGACCTGGTAGTCGTCGCCCCGGTCCGTGTCGACCTTCCACCGCTGGTCGACGGTGAGCGTCGTGCCGACGTCGACGAGCGACGCCGTGCCCGTCTTCGCGGAGAACACGGCCACGTGGCCGTCCGAGGCGTCGAAGACGGCGTCGGCGCCGAGGGTCAGGTCGGCCTTGGTGGAGGCGTCGAACTCGGCGAGGTCGGCGGCGGGCGTCGCCCAGAGCTCGCCGGTGTCACCGTTGCCGATCACCGCGGTGTCGCCGGCGAAGAAGACCTGCGGGGTGCCGGCAGGCAGCGTGACCGCGTCGCCGACGGTGGCGTCCGCGACGTCGACCTTCGCGACGGTGCCCTTCGTCTCGTCGACGCTGTAGACGGTCGCCCCGCGCTGGAGCACGGAGAGGTCGTCGCTCGCTGTCTCGACGGCGGTGTTGAGCTGGAGGACGCCGGTGTTCGCGCGGCCGATCGCGCCGTACTCGGCGGACGGTACCCACACGGTGCCGTCGCCGAGGTCGACGCGCTGCGTGTGGTAGCCCGTCGAGACGATGGCGGTGGTGGCGACGACCGCGGCGACGAGTACGGAAGCCCCCGTCGTGATCGCAGCGGAACGGTGCTTCGCGAGGAAGGCGCGGATCACCCGGCGCTCCCGATCGTCGCGCACTTCTGCGCGCTCGCGGCGCCCGTCTTGCCGTCACGGTTCACCGCGACGGCGATGCACTCCTCGTCGCCGCGCTGCCCGGAGACCACGAAGGTCGTGCCGGACTGCTGGCTCGAGGCTCCGTTGGACGAGATCACGTAGGTGTCGCCGCTCCGGAGCCCCGGGTCCGCCCACGTGAAGGAGACGGACTCGGCGGCCGGCTCGGCGCGGACGTCGGCGACGACCGGGATCGCACCGGTGCCGAGGCGACCGACGACGACGACCGTCGCGATGGCGAGTGCGGCGACCACGACGACCGCGAGCGAGGTCGCCCACACGAGCGTCGACTTCGTGCGGCGACGGGCACGCGTGACCGAACCCGTCCGGTGCACGGTCCCGACGCTCTGCGATCCACCCGCGACGACGCCACCCTGCACGGCCCGGCGCGTCCGACGGCGTCCGCCGACCCGCGTCGGCGGCTGGAGCTCTCGGATCATCGTGCGGTCACCATCGGGCGTCGGCGTCGCGAGCGCCCAGGCCTCGACCGCGACGTCCGCCGCGGTCTGCGGGATCCCGAGCTCGGCTTCGACCTGCTGGAACCCGCGGACGAGCTCCATCACGGTGGCCGGGCGGGACTGCACCTTGCGGGACAGAGCCGTGGCGAGCAGCCGCTCGAGCGACGGTGGGACGTCCGTGCGCCCGGTCGGCTTCACGCCGCCCTTGTCGATGCGGTGCATCAGGTCGGATGCACCGTTCTTGCCGCCGCGGATCTCGAACGGGCTGCGTCCGGCGAGCAGCGAGTACACGGTGGCCGCGAGCGAGTAGACCTCGGACTGGATCGTGCCGCGCGACTCGTCGATGAGGACCTCTGGTGCGGACCACGGGATCGACATGCCGATGGGCTCGTCCGGGTCGGTGCCGCCGATCGTCGCGGCGATGCCGAAGTCGGACAGGACCGGGTTGCCGTACGCCGTGAGCAGGATGTTCGACGGCTTGATGTCGCGGTGCAGGACGCCCTCGCGGTGCGCGGTCTCGAGCGCGGACCCGATGCGGATCCCGATGGCGAGGACCTCCGACACCGGGATCGGTTCGCGGCGGTAGCGTTCGCTCAGCGACGAGGAGCACAGCTCCATCACGAGGTACGGACGACCGTCGGCCGCGACGCTCGCCTGGAAGACGGTGAGGATCGAGGGGTGCGTGCTGAGCCGCGCCATCAGGTTGGCCTCGGCCTGGAACATCTGTCGGACGCGGTCGTCGACGACCTCGTCGAGGAGGACCTTGACCGCGACCTGACGCCGGGGCATGTCCTGCTCGTAGAGGAACACGTCGGCGAACCCGCCGGAGCCGAGGACGTGCACGGGACTGAACCCACCGATCACGGGCGGGTTGGACGGCAGGCGTCGCGCCATGGTCCTCTCCTCCCCCGGCCGAGCGGCCAGCTCTCTCGTCGTGGCCCAGTCATTCTACGAACCGTTGGTGACCGACATTCCGCACTCTGCTGCACGGAGCGACGGCCGAGTCCCCCAGTTCGGGGGGTCTCCTCAGTGCCGGGGCAGCGTGTCCTCGAGGTCGCCGTCGTCGGGGGCGGCATCGACCTGGAGCACGACGACCGTCACGTTGTCGCGCCCACCGGCGATCACGGCGTCGCCGACGAGTCGCTCGGCGAGCTCCTGGGCGCCGGGCACCCGTGCTGCGATGCGCCCGATGCCGGCATCGCCGAGCTCCTTCGTGAGGCCGTCGGAACACACGATGTAGCGGTCACCGGCGCGGAGCGGCAGGGTCCACCAGTCCGGTGCCGGCGGCTCGCCGAACCCGACGGCACGGGTGATGACGTTGCTGTCCGGGTGCTGCTCGGCGTCCTCGGCACGGAGCAGACCGGCGTCCACCATCTCCTGCACCACCGAGTGGTCGACCGTGACCCGGCGCAGCACGCCGTCCTCGATCCGGTAGGTCCGTGAGTCACCGACGTTGAACACCAGCGCGGCAGGCTGCCCGAGGGAGGCGACGAGCGCGATGCCCGTGACGGTGGTGCCGGCGCCGATCGCGTTGCCACCGGCGGCGCGCTCGATGTCCGCCGTGGCGAGCAGCAGCGCACGCTGGATGCCCTGCCGAGTCGTGAAGGGCTCGTGGGTGATCTGCTCGAGTCGACGCACGACGGCGTCGCTCGCGCGGTCCCCCGCGAGGTGGCCGCCCATGCCGTCCGCGACGACGAAGAACGGCGCCCCGACGATGTAGCTGTCCTCGTTGTGGTCACGACGACGTCCGACGTCGGTCGCTGCTCCCCACGAGAGGGTGAGGGAGGCACCGTCGGCACCGGGGACGTCGATGGCGTGCGCAGTCGCTGCTCGGCCGAGTTCGGTCACGTTTCAGGATCGCTCTCTGGGGGTTCGGGGCGTGCCGTGTGCTGTCTGATCGGTGGGCCACGGGGGAACCGGTGGGAGTCCGTCCGTCGTCGGTGCGACCCGGAGGTACGGGGACAGGACCTCGATGGCGTTGCCGTCACCGATCTCGACTACCGTACCCGTCAGCGCGACGATCGACGCACCCGACGGCATGCGGTACGCGGGGGCGCCGGCCGGTCGGATGACGGTGCCGTTCGTCGAACGGAGGTCCTGCACGACGACGGCCTCGCCCTCGGCGTGCAGTCGGACGTGCGTCGACGACACCTGGCCGTTCGACGACCGCACCGTGACGAGTTCCGGTTCCGTTCCGTGCGCGACGCGCGGCAACGACGGCCGACGGCCGACGACGACCGGCCGGTCGAGTCGGAACGTCCGGTCGGCGATCCGCACCGACGGCACACGTCGCGCGGGCTCGGTGGACGCGGTGGCCGGGAGGCCCGGATCACCAGGACCGGACCGGCTCGGCGCTCCGGGTGGTCGCCCTGGTGCACGGACGACGGTGTCGTCGAGGTCTGGCGCGTCGAGGTCGGGCGCGTCGACTCCGGCCACAGCGGCGCCGGGCGCAGCGGGGATCGGCTCGAGCGTGGGCCGGGAGCCGGGGGCACGGATGACGGTGTCGTCCAGGGGCGACCCCGCATCGGCAGGGTCTCCCGGCGGCCGGATGACGGTGTCGTCCAGGGCGTCGCCGACACGGTCGCTCGAGAGCGCGCCGCGGGGTCGTCGGATGACGGTGTCGTCGTTGTCGTCGTCGCGCAACCGTTCCCCTTCGAGCGTGGTCCACTCCACCGTAGACGATGCGGTCCGCTCGGCATCAGCGGCGCTCCCACGACGGGCGACTGTCCGCCAGGACCGACCGGAGCACGAGTCCGGCGAGCGGGTCGTCCGGACGGGTCTCGAGCGCGTACCGCGACCGGGTCTCGGCGCGGGCGGACGACCCCAGCGCCCACGCGCACCACGCGCCGACGGCCAGGGCTCCGGCAGCCCCCGTGGCCGCGTCCGGCGAACCGTCGTCGGCGCGCCACATCCGCCACGACTCAGCACACCGGTCGCCCGCCGTGCGCACACGGTCGCGCGGTGGCTCCGGGCCGAACCCGAGGAGTGCCGGCGGCACGGCGTCGTCGAAGGGATCGAAGGACCGGATCGACCGCGGGGCGGGGGCATCGACATCCGCGACGAACCCGACGAGCGCCATCCGCGTCGCGAGAGCACCGCAGGCGGTGACGATCGCGGTCGCCGCGGCGGGCGTGAGCCCGACGGTCCCGACGGTCCCGACGGCCACGAGCGCTGCCGCAGCGGCGGGGAGGGTGACCGCAGCGGCGATCTCGCGAGGGAAACGGACGGCGGTCTCGTGGTCGGAACGAGCGGTGCTGGGGATCATGCACGCAATCGAAGCGCGAGCAGGGCCTCCAGGCCGGGGTGAACCGACCATCTGTGGAACGACGACGCCCCGCACGGTCCTGTTGAGGAAGGACTGTGCGGGGCGGAGGGATCGTGATCAGACGGCGACGGGCTCGAGGCTCTCCGCGACGAGGTCCCACCCGTCGTCGCCGCGTTCGAACACGACACCGGACTCGGCGGCCCACGCGACTAGGGCCTCCATCGACGAGACGTCGGCACCGGTGCGCCCGAGGAGCGCGACGAGGCGACCCTTGGCCGTCTTGTTCCAGTGGTTGAGCGCCCGACGACGACCGGAGCCGTCCACGCTCACGACCCGCGGTGCCACCGCACCGGGAACCGGGCCGAGCTGGCGGTAGCCCTCGGACCGCAGGTCGAGGACGAGGCCGTCCGTGCGCGACTCGAGGACCCGCGACGAGACCGCCGGCCAGTGCGACGCGAGACGCAGCGAGCCGAGCCGCGAGTCGTGCGACAGCCGGTACGCCGGGATCGGGTCCCCCGCGCCGATCGGGCCGAACATGGCCGACTGGACGACGACGTGATCGAACCACCACGCGCGCGTCGCGTCGTCCGCGTCCTGCGCGACGAGGGGGTCGTAGAGGACCCCCGTGTACCGCTCGATCGCCGGCATCGTGCCCGAGGTGTCCAGCTCCAGGTTGCGCAAGCGCTCGGAGACGGACTTCGGACCGAGCTTCAGAGCCGCCCGGGCAGAGGACTCCTCGGAACTGACGGAGCGGGCCGCGGTGATCACCGCGGCCCGCTCATCGATCAGTTCCGGGAACGAGAGCGCACGCAGATCGAGCGTGCGGCCCGTGTCCCCACCCTCCCGCTTCGTCTCCGAAGGCGGGAGGAGGACGGTCAGTCCGGTCAGGACGCCAGCGCGGCCTGCCGCGCGACGATCGTCACCGTGTCGTGCTCGACCGACAGGAAGCCGTCCTCGGCGTCGACCGCGACGGTCGACCCGTCGGCCCGCGTGATGCGGACCTGACCCTGCGCCAGGATCGCGAGCATCGGCTCGTGTCCGGCGAGGATGCCGATCTGGCCCTCTGTCGTGCGTGCGACGACCATGGTGGTGTCGCCCGACCAGACCTCGCGGTCGGCCGAGACGACGCTCACGGTGAGACCCGCCATGTCAGCGGTTCTCCTTCTGGATCTGAGCCCACTTCTCTTCCACGTCGCTGATGCCACCGACGTTGAAGAACGCCTGCGTCGCAACGTGGTCGAACTCGCCGTCGGCGATGGCGCGGAAGGACTCGATGGTGTCCTTGAGCGGCACCGTGGAGCCCTCGACACCCGTGAACTTCTTCGCCATGTACGTGTTCTGTGAGAGGAACTGCTGGATACGACGAGCGCGCTCGACCGTGATCTTGTCCTCTTCGGAGAGCTCGTCGACACCGAGGATGGCGATGATCTCCTGCAGTTCCTTGTTCTTCTGGAGGATCTGCTTGACGCGCGTGGCCGTCTCGTAGTGGTCGGCGCCCAGGTACCGCGGGTCCATGATGCGCGACGTCGAGGTCAGCGGGTCGATCGCGGGGTACAGACCCTGCGACGCGATCTCACGGGAGAGCTCGGTCGTCGCGTCGAGGTGCGCGAACGTGGTGGCCGGAGCCGGGTCGGTGTAGTCGTCAGCCGGCACGTAGATCGCCTGCAGCGAGGTGATCGAGTGACCACGCGTCGAGGTGATGCGCTCCTGGAGCACACCCATCTCGTCGGCGAGGTTGGGCTGGTAGCCCACGGCGGACGGCATGCGGCCGAGCAGCGTCGAGACTTCGGAGCCGGCCTGCGTGAAGCGGAAGATGTTGTCGATGAAGAGGAGCACGTCCTGCTTCTGGACATCGCGGAAGTACTCCGCCATCGTCAGCGCCGACAGGGCCACGCGGAGACGCGTTCCCGGCGGCTCGTCCATCTGGCCGAACACGAGGGCCGTCTTGTCGAAGACCCCCGCCTCTTCCATCTCACCGATGAGGTCGTTGCCCTCACGGGTGCGCTCGCCGACACCGGCGAACACCGACACACCGCCGTGGTCCTGCGCGACGCGCTGGATCATCTCCTGGATGAGGACGGTCTTGCCGACGCCCGCACCACCGAAGAGACCGATCTTGCCACCCTGCACGTACGGGGTGAGGAGGTCGATCGACTTGATGCCGGTCTCGAACATCGAGGTCTTGGACTCGAGCTGGTCGAAGGCCGGGGCCTTGCGGTGGATCGGCCAGCGCTCGGTGATCTCGAGCTTCTCGTCCGTGTTGAGCACGTTGCCGAGGACGTCGAAGACCTTGCCCTTGGTGACGTCGCCGACGGGGACCGAGATCGGAGCGCCCGAGTCACGGACCTCCTGGCCACGGACCAGGCCGTCGGTCGGCTTCAGGGAGATGGCACGGACCAGGTCGTCGCCCAGGTGCTGGGCGACCTCGAGGCCGATCTCCTGCGACGAGTCACCGATGGTGATCGTCGTGAACAGGAGGTTGTACATCTCCGGGATTGCGTCGTGGGGGAACTCGATGTCGACGACGGGACCCGTGACACGGGCGATCCGGCCGACACCGGGCGCCGACGACGTCTCGACCGCGGTGGTTGCGGTGTCGGTCATGGCTGGTGCCTTCCTGAGGGTGGGTATCTGTCCGCGAACGACGCGGACTACTTCTTCTTCGACGAGAGTGCGTCGGCGCCGCCGACGATCTCGGAGATCTGCTGCGTGATCTCCGCCTGACGCGCGTTGTTCGCGAGTCGGGTGAAGTCACGGATCAGCGAGTCCGCGTTGTCGCTCGCAGCCTTCATCGCCTTCTGTCGCGCGGCGTGCTCGGAAGCAGCCGACTGCAGCATGGCGTTGAAGATGCGGCTCTCGATGTAGACCGGGAGCAGCGAGTCGAGCACCGCATCGGCGTCCGGCTCGAACTCGTAGAGCGGCAGGGGCTCGTTGCCCTCGGGCTCCTCGATGCCCTCCACGACCTCGAGGGGCAGCAGGCGAACGACCTGCGGCTCCTGCGTCGCGAGGCTCAGGAACCGGTTGAACACGATGTGGATCTCGTCCACGCCGCCCTCGGCCGTGTCCTGGAGGAACTTCGCCACGACGGCGTCGCCGATCTCCTTGGCCGTCGAGAACTCGGGCTGGTCGGTGTTGCCGACCCACTGCTGCTCGGACGAACGCTCACGGAACGCGAAGTACCCGACGGACTTGCGACCGACCAGGTAGTAGACGACGTCCTTGCCCTCGCTGCGGAGCAGGGAGGCGAGCTCCTCGCCCTGCTTGAGGACGTTCGTGCTGAACGCGCCGTTCAGGCCGCGGTCCGAGGTGAACAGCACCACGGCAGCACGGGTCGACGACTCCGGCTCGGTGGTCAGCACGTGGTCGACGTTCGAGAACGTCGCCACGGCCGACACCGCGCGCGTCACGGCTCGCGAGTACGGGCCGGACGCAGCCATGCGCGCCTGCGCCTTCTGGATCCGCGACGCCGAGATCAACTCCATCGCGCGGGTGACCTTCTTCGTGGTCTTCGCGGACTTGATTCGCTGGCGGTAGACCCGGACCTGCGCTGCCATCTAGCGACGACCCTTGACGATCTGCTCCTGGTCGACGTCCTCGGCGTCTGCCGCGTCGAACTGCTCGGAACCGAGGGTCTTGCCGTCGCTCGTCTGGAAGCTCTTCGTGAACTCGTCGATCTGCTTCGACATCTCGGCGACCGTGTCGTCGCTGAGCTGGTTCGTCTCGCGCAGCGTCGTGAGGACGTCGGAGTTGCGACGCAGGTGGTCGAGCAGCTCGGACTCGAAGCGGAGCACGTCCGGCACCGGGACGGTGTCGAGCTTGCCGTTCGTGCCGGCCCAGATCGAGACGACCTGCTCCTCGACCGGGTACGGCGAGTACTGCGGCTGCTTGAGGAGCTCGGTCAGACGCGCACCACGGTCCAGCTGACGACGCGACGCCTGGTCGAGGTCGGACGCGAACATCGCGAACGCCTCGAGGGAGCGGTACTGCGCCAGCTCGAGCTTCAGCGTGCCGGAGACCTTCTTGATCGACTTCACCTGGGCGTCACCACCGACGCGGGACACCGAGATGCCCACGTCGACGGCCGGACGCTGGTTCGCGTTGAAGAGGTCCGACTGCAGGAAGATCTGGCCGTCGGTGATGGAGATGACGTTGGTCGGGATGTACGCCGAGACGTCGTTCGCCTTGGTCTCGATGATCGGGAGACCCGTCATCGAGCCGGCGCCGAGCTCGTCGGACAGCTTCGCGCAACGCTCCAGCAGACGGGAGTGCAGGTAGAAGACGTCACCCGGGTAGGCCTCGCGGCCCGGCGGACGACGCAGGAGGAGCGACACCGCACGGTAGGCCTCGGCCTGCTTCGACAGGTCATCGAAGATGATGAGGACGTGCTTGCCGGCGTACATCCAGTGCTGGCCGATGGCCGAACCGGTGTACGGGGCGAGGTACTTGAAGCCAGCCGGGTCGGAGGCCGGGGCGGCGACGATGGTGGTGTACTCCATCGCACCGGCGTCCTCGAGCGCGCCCTTGACGGAGGCGATCGTGGAGCCCTTCTGACCGATGGCGACGTAGATGCAGCGAACCTGCTTGTCCTCGTCGCCGGACTCCCAGTTGGCCTTCTGGTTGATGATCGTGTCGATCGCGATGGCCGTCTTGCCGGTCTGGCGGTCGCCGATGATCAGCTGACGCTGACCGCGGCCGACGGGGATCATCGCGTCGATGGCCTTGATGCCGGTCTGCAGCGGCTCGTGGACCGACTTGCGCGACATGACGCCGGGGGCCTGGAGCTCGAGTGCACGACGGCCCTCTGCGGCGATCTCGCCGAGACCGTCGATCGGAGCGCCGAGCGGGTCGACGACGCGGCCGAGGAAGCCGTCGCCGACGGGGGCCGAGAGGACCTCGCCGGTGCGCGTGACTTCCATGCCTTCTTCGATACCGGCGAACTCGCCGAGCACGATCGCGCCGATCTCGTCTTCGTCGAGGTTCTGCGCGAGGCCGAGCGTGCCGTCCGCGAAGCGGATGAGCTCGTTGGCCATGACGCCGGGGAGGCCCTCGACGTGCGCGATGCCGTCACCGGCGTCGGTGACGTGCCCGACCTCGGCCGTGGAGGCCTTCGTCGGCTCGTAGTTCGAGACGAAGTCCTTCAGGGCATCACGGATCTCATCGGGGCTGATGGTGATGTCTGCCATGGGATTTTCCTTGTGGTTTTCCGGGGCCCTTCGGCTCCGAGAGGGTGACGCTGCCGGACTCGGCAGTTCCCGTTGTGGACTTGGGAGGAGCGGCTTCGACCGTACGCCTAGCCGGCGAGCTGGAGCCGGAGCTCCGAGAGCTGCGTGGACACGGTGCCGTCGATGACGTCGCCGCCGATCTGCACCCGGACCCCGCCGACGACCGAGGGGTCGACGACCTGGTTGATGCTGATGTCCTTGCCGTAGCGCTCAGCCAGGCCGCGTGCGACGCGGGCGGACTGGGCGGCCGTCATGGCCGAGGCCGTGACGACGGTCGCGACGAGCTTGCCGGCCTGTTCGGCCACGATGCGCGAAGCATCGCGGACGATCTCGCCGATGCGGCGGCCGCGGGGCTGCTGCACGAGCGCGGAGACGATCGTGATCGTCTGCTGCGACGCCTTGGCGCCGAGCAGCCGCTCGACGAGCGCGCCCTTCTGTTCCGGGCTGCCGAGCTTGGTGCCGAGCGCGAGCTCGAGGCCGGCGTCCGAACGGACGGCGGTCTCGAAGGCGAACAGCTCAGACTCGATCGAGGAGTCCGGACCCGCGGTGGCGGCGACGGCGCGGATGCCCGCGTCCTCGATGCCGGCGAGCAGGTCTTGCTGCGAGGACCAGCGCGAGCCGGCCACCGCGGTCAGGACCGCACGCGTCGCCGCTGCCTGGCCGGCGAAGACACGGTCGATGAGGACCTTCTTGCCGGCCGCGTCGGCCGTCGGGTCGGACAGCAGCCCGAGCAGCTGCGGCGCACCGGCGATCGCACGCCCGGAGGCGAGGATCTCGGCACCCACGGCCAGGTCAGCGCTGCTGCCGAGGTCGGCGAGCACCGCCCTGGTGGACGCGAGTGCTTCTCTGGTCGCGCTGCGCATGCTCAGTGCTCTCCGGTCTTCGTGGCCTGCGAGGCCTCGAGGTCGGCGAGGAAGCGGTCGACCACTGCGGTCGACTTGGCGTCGTCCTTGAGCGACTCGCCGATCACGCCGGACGCGAGGTCGAGGGCAAGGGTGCCCACCTCGGACCGGAGCGACTGGAGGGCGCTCTGACGCTCGGCCTCGATCTGCGCCTGGGCGTTCGCGGTGATGCGTGCTGCATCGGCGGACGCCTGCTCGCGGACCTCGTTGCCGATCGCCGTGGCGTCGGCGCGAGCCTGCTCGCGGATGCGAGAAGCCTCGGCACGAGCCTCGGCGAGCTGCGTGTTGTACTCGTCGAGCGCCGCGGCAGCCTGGGCCTGTGCGGCCTCCGCCTTCTTGATGCCACCCTCGATGGCCTCGGTGCGCTCATCGAGCATCTTCGTGATGCGCGGCGTGACGACACGCCAGAACACCAGGAAGATGATGACGAAGGCCACCGCGGACCACACGATGTCGTACACCGGCGGGATCAGCGGATTGTGCGTTTCCTCCGCCGCGATGATGAGTGCGTTCTGCATCGAGGAACCTTAGTTGGTGAAGATGAAGTACGTGGCGATACCGATGAAGGCCAGGGCCTCGGTGAAGGCGATACCGATGTACATGAGGGTCGTCAGGCGGCCCTGGAGCTCGGGCTGGCGAGCGACGGACTCGATCGTCTTGCCGACGACGATGCCGACACCGATGGCCGGGCCGATCGCTGCGAGGCCGTAGCCAACCGTCGCGATGTTGCCGTTGATCTCCGCGAGAACGGTCGTTGCGTCCACGTGTTTTCCTTTCGAGGTGCGGGTCCGACGGTCGCCGGTCCCGTAGGGGGTCAGTGAGGAATCAGTGCTCGTCGGCCAGCGCCAGCTGGATGTAGACGGCGGTGAGGAGCATGAAGACGTAGGCCTGCAGCAGCGCGACGAGGATCTCGAAGAAGCTGAACGCGATGCCGAACGCGAGGGTCCCGACGCCGAAGGCCTTGAAGCCGAGCGATGCGTCGAAGAAGAAGAACTGCGTGGCCGAGAAGAACAGGACGAGGAGCAGGTGCCCGACGACCATGTTCATCAGGAGTCGCAGCGTCAGCGTCACGGGACGGAGCACGAAGGTCGACACGAGCTCGATCGGCGTCACGATGATGTAGAGGAACCACGGCACCCCGGGCGGGAAGAGCGAGTTCCGGAGGAACGTGCCCGGGTGCTTGCGGAGACCGGCGTAGATGAACGCGACGTAGGCGATGATCGCGAGGATCATCGGCATCGCGATGCGGCTGGTGCCGGCGAGGTTCATGCCCGGGATCAGACCGGTCAGGTTCATGAACAGCACACCGAAGAAGATCGACGCGAGGAGCGGCAGGAACCGCTTGCCGTCCTTCTCGCCGAGGTTGTCGAAGGTGTTGCGACGAACGACGTCGAACGCGTACTCGATGAACGCCTGACCGCGGTTCGGCACCAGCTTCAGTGCACGGGTACCCACGAACGCGAACACCAGGAGCACGGCGACGGCGAAGAAGCGGATGAGGACGACCCGATCGATCTCGAACGGCGTCCCGGCGAAGAAGATCGCATCCGGGAAGAACTCGTTGATCGACGGACCATGGAACTCGGCGGCCTTGCTGCTCCCCGCCGCGACGGTGTCAACCGCAGCGGAGAGGGACAGGGGAAGAGCGTGGGATAGCAGCGCTGTCTCCTGTGTCGGCGCGCGCACATCATGGCACGCGATGGTGGACGTTGTGGAGGCTCGCCCGCCCCGAGCGAAAGGCTCCGGTGGCGGACTCCGAGAAGCCTATCAGGTGCGAGAGGCTTCCCGGCCTCTCAGATGGCGGGGTCGTCGTTCCCAGGCTTCCCGGAGGCGGCTCCCCCGTCGCCCGGCAGCTGCACGTCGATCGGGATGCGGGCCTTCGCCACGGCGACGACGTCGATCACGAGCGACCCCACGACCCCGATGATGATCACGATCGCGAGCACCGGGAAGTCGACCCAGTCGCGGTCCTTGAGCAGGACCAGCAGCACGATGAAGAGGATGAACTTCAGGATCCAGGTGCCCATCACGATGCCGAAGAACGCACCGGAGATCATCTGGCCCTTCGAGACCCGCAGCGCGACGAGGACACTCACCGCGGTCAGGCCGAGGAACACGACGCTCAGCACGGCGCCGAGCAGCCCGCCGACGAGGCCGGGGCCACCGGCGACGAGGAACCCGACGACTCCCCCGACCACCGCCAGTGCGACGGCGAGGATCGCGCCCCAGGTGATGATGCGGCGGAACACCGGCCGGACGTGGTCGAGCGCGTTCGGTGCGGTCACGTGATGTCTCCTGGGATCGTGCGGTCGTTGGCGGCCCGGTCGAGCGGGTCGAGGCTGGCGTCCACCACGGCGGCGGAACGGTTGGCGGTCTGGGCGGCGATCTCGGTGCGCTTGCGACCGAGCGGGGCGAACGTGGCCACGGCGCACACGGTGAAGCCCACGGCGACGAACACGACGACCCAGTACCAGTCCACGAAGAGGAACAGCAGGCACCCGACCGCGACGGTGGCGGTCCACGCGTAGAAGATCAGCACGGCGTGGAAGTGCGAGTGCCCCATGTCGAGCAGGCGGTGGTGGAGGTGCTTGCGGTCGGCGGAGAACGGCGACTTGCCGGCGCTCAACCGCCGGGTGACCGCGAGCCCGAAGTCCAGGATCGGGACGATCAGGATCGCGAACGGCAGCAGGATCGGGATGAAGGCCGGCAGGAGCGCCTGGCGTGTCTGGACCGCCGCTGGGTCGATGTTGCCGGTGACGGACACCGCACTGGTCGCCATCAGGAACCCGACCAGGAGTGCCCCGGCATCGCCCATGAACAGCTTCGCGGGGTGCCAGTTGAGGATCAGGAAGCCGAAGCACGCCCCCACGAGCACCGCGGTCAGCAGTGACGGCAGGTTGAAGAAGAACTCGGTCTGCACGACCACGCGGTTGATGAAGAACGTGTAGAGGAAGAACACCCCGCCGGCGATGATCGCGACCCCGGCGACCAGGCCGTCGAGCCCGTCGATGAAGTTCACCGCGTTCATCACGAGCACCACCGCCAGCACGGTGAAGATCAGGCTCATGTAGGACGACCCGACGCCGAGCGTGTTGCCGATCGGCAGCGACACGATCGCCACCCCCTGCCACGCGAGGATGCCGGCGGCGATGATCTGCCCCGCCAGCTTCGTCATCCAGTCGAGGTCCCAGATGTCGTCGGCGACACCGAGCACGACGATGATGGTCGCTCCCCCGAGCACCGCGAGCACGCGGCCGGGTTCCGAGAACACGAGCCGGAAGTAGTCGGTCCCCGCGATCGACGGGAACAGGAACCAGGCCGCGAGCAGCGAGACGATGACCCCGATGTACATCGCGATCCCACCGAGCCGCGGCGTCGGCGTGCGGTGCACGTCCCGCTCGCGGACCTTCGGGTACCACTTGTACTTCAGGCCGAGCTTCCACACGAGCAAGCTGACCAGGAAGCTCACGACCGCGGCGATCGCCCCCGCGAGCAGGTAGTACTTCATGTGACGAGGTCGGCTCCGACGACCCGGATGATCTCGTCGTCGGAGATCACCCCGTGCCGGACGATGCGGAGCTTGCCGCCGTCCGACAGCCCCGTGGCGTCGACGATCGTCGAGCCGGTGGAGGCCTCGAAGCCGTCGTGCGCACCGATCGCGCCGCCGTCCAGGTACACCGCGACGCTGTCGCCGAGCATCCGTTCGGCGTCGTCGACGTCCATCGCAGCGGGGTCGCCGGTCGAGTTCGCCGACGAGACGGCGAGGGGTCCGACCTCTTGCAGGAGCTCGAGCGCGATCCGGGAGTCCGGCATCCGCAGGGCGACCGTGCCCCGCGTCTCGCCGAGGTCCCAGTCGAGGGACGGCTGGGCGCGCAGGATGACGGTGAGCCCGCCTGGCCAGAACTCGGCCACGAGGTCTCGCACCTGCTGCGGCACGTCGCTCGCGAGCGCGTCGAGGGTCGGCGGACCGGGGATGAGCACCGGCGGCGGCGACTGCCGGGTCCGGCCCTTCGCGTCGAGCAGGCGCTGCACGGCAGTCGCGCTGAAGGCGTCCGCGGCGAGGCCGTAGACGGTGTCGGTGGGGACGACGACGAGCTCTCCGCGCCCGAGGGCGGCACGTGCGAGCCGCATCCCGGTCAGGAGCCCGTCGGAGTCGGTGCAGTCGTATCGGGATGCCATGACTCGACGATGATAGTGCGACACAATGGAGGACATCGTGAACGAGACCCCAGCGCCCCCGCTCCTCTTCCTCTTCGACATGGACGACGTGCTCGTCCGGTACGACTGGCAGGTGCGGATGGCCGCACTCTCCGAGTTCACCGGACACGAGTTCGTGGAGCTCCGGCGGCGCTGGTGGGACTGCGGCCAGGAGATGCGCGCCGAGGCCGGTCACTTCGCCGACGGCGACGCCTACCTCGCCGCGTTCGAGCAGGCCATGGAGTGCGACGTCCCCGAGGCCGAGTGGGCCCGGATCCGCGGTTCCGCGATGACGGAGCTGCCCGAGCGCATCGAGGCCGTCCGGATCGCCTCCGAGCACGGGCGTGTCGGACTGCTCACCAACAACGGTCCCCTCGCCGGCCGGTGGATCCACCGCTGGGCGCCGTCCCTGCCCGACCTGTTCGGCGAGCACCTCGACACGTCGAGCAACTTCGGCGCCAGGAAGCCCGAGCCGGAGGTCTTCCGCCGCGCGCTCGAACACCACGGCGTCCCCGCCGACCGCACGTTCTTCGCCGACGACATGCCGGAGAACATCGCGGGCGCTCGGAGCGTCGGCATCCACGCCGTCCTCGTCGAGCACGACACGGACCTGCGCGAGCACGTCCGCGCCTTCGTCGTGTCGCAGCATCAGACGGCGACTCCGGTCGCGTAGACCCGTCACCGGCCTGGAGGCGCGGCTCGCGTCCGTCTAGCGCGTGGCGGTGGTCGTTCGGTCGCGCCCGGTGAGGTCGACGTGCGTCTCCGGGGTCCGGAACCCCCGACGCGCCAGCACGTCGCGGACACCGGCGCCCTGCGGCTCGGCGTGCTCGATGACGAGCACTCCCCCTGGCACGAGCAACCGCCACGCCGTCTCGGCGAGGGCACGGACCGCATCGAGACCGTCCGGGCCGCCGTACAGGGCCATCGCGGGGTCGTGGTCGCGGACCTCGGGGTCGACCGGGACCGCGTCGTCGGGGACGTACGGCGGGTTCGACACGACGACCGACACCGTGCCGTCGAGCTCGGGCAGCGCGTCGGCGAGGTCGCCCTCGACGAGTCGGACCGTACCGCCGTGGGCGTCGATGTTCCGCCGGGTCCAGGGCAGGGCCTCGGGCGAGCGTTCGACGGCGTAGACCACGGCGTTCGGCACCTCGGTGTCCATGGCGATCGCGATGGCGCCACTGCCGGAACCGAGGTCGACCGCGATCGGCGAGGGGACGGCCACCGCCCGGAGCGCGTCGATGCCGAACTGCACCACGCCCTCGGTCTCCGGCCGGGGCACGAAGACGCCCGGTCCGACCGCCAGGGTCAGCGCACGGAAGTACGCCTGCCCGGTGATGTGCTGCAGCGGCTCGCGGGTGCTCCGACGGGCGACGGCGTGCCGGAAGCGCTCGACGTGCTCTGAGGCGATGGCGCCCCCGATCATCGCCCGTGCCTGGACCGCACCGCGGGAGGTGTCGGTCGCCCACGCGAGCAGCAGCTCGGCGTCGACCTGGGGCGTCGGGACGCCGGCGGCGACGAGCGCCGCGGCCGCCTGCTCGAGCAGGCGATCCGCGGCGAACGTGACGGGCCCGTCAGAGCCGCCACGGGCCTCCAGTCCGGTCACACCGATCAGGCGTCCTGGTCGCCGATGGCGGCCAGACGTGCCTCTTCGTCCGCCTGGATGGCGGACTGGATGACGGGTTCGAGCGCGCCGTTCATGACGCGGTCGAGGTCGTACGCCTTGTACCCGGTGCGGTGATCCGCGATGCGGTTCTCCGGGAAGTTGTACGTGCGGATCCGCTCCGAACGGTCCATCCCGCGGATCTGCGACTTGCGCGCGTCCGAGGCGATCGCGTCGAGTTCCTCCTGCTGACGCGCGAGGATGCGTGCACGGAGCACGCGCATGCCGGCCTCACGGTTCTGCAGCTGCGACTTCTCGTTCTGCATCGCCACCGTGATGCCCGTGGGCAGGTGGGTGATGCGGACCGCGGAGTCCGTCGTGTTGACGGACTGCCCGCCGGGGCCGGAGGACCGGTAGACGTCGATCTTGAGGTCGTTCTGGTTGATCTGGACCTCTTCCGGCTCGTCGACCTCGGGGAACACCAGCACGCCGGTGGTCGAGGTGTGGATCCGGCCCTGCGACTCGGTCTGCGGCACACGCTGCACGCGGTGCACGCCGCCCTCGTACTTCAGGTGCGCCCAGACGCCCTGGGACGGATCGGTCGTGTTCGACTTGATCGCGACCTGGACGTCCTTGTAGCCACCGAGGTCGGACTCGGTGCGCTCGAGGAGCTCCACCTTCCAACCCTTGGTCTCGGCGTAGTGCGAGTACATCCGCAGGAGGTCGGCCGCGAACAGCGCCGACTCCTCGCCGCCCTCGCCGCCCTTGATCTCCATGATGACGTCACGGCCGTCGTCCGGGTCGCGCGGGATGAGCAGCCGGCGGAGACGCTCCTGGCGCTCCGACAGCTGCTCCTCGAGCCCGGGGACCTCGTCCGCGAACGCCGAGTCCTCACGTGCGAGTTCCTGGGCGGCGGCGAGGTCGTCCCCCGCCGCCTGCCAGGCTTCGTACGCGGACTTGATCTGGTTGAGCTCGGCGTAGCGCCGGTTCACCTTCTTCGCGCGGGCCGCATCGGCGTGGAGCGCGGGGTCCGACAGCTGCTGCGTCAGGTCCTCGTGTTCCGCCAGCAGCCCTGCCACCGACTCGAACACGCGTTACTCCTGGTGACCGTTGTGCGAGCCGCCGGTTGTCGGGACCGACTTCTGGACCTGCACCAGGAACTCGACGTTCGACTGCGTCTCCTTGAGGTTCCGCAGCACGATCTCGAGGGCCTGCTGCGGGTCGAGACCCGCCAGGGCACGACGCAGACGCCAGGTGATCTTGACCTCGTCGGCGGAGAGCAGCTGCTCCTCGCGACGGGTGCCGGAGGCGTTCACGTCGACGGCCGGGAAGATCCGCTTGTCGGCGAGGTGCCGGTTGAGGCGGAGCTCCATGTTGCCGGTGCCCTTGAACTCCTCGAAGATGACCTCGTCCATCTTGGAACCGGTCTCGACGAGCGCCGTGGCGAGGATGGTCAGCGAGCCGCCGTCCTCGATGTTGCGCGCCGCACCGAAGAAGCGCTTCGGCGGGTAGAGCGCCGCGGAGTCGACGCCACCGGAGAGCACGCGGCCCGACGGCGGGGTGGACAGGTTGTACGCGCGGCCCAGACGGGTGATCGAGTCGAGCAGCAGCACGACGTCGTGGCCCAGCTCCACCAGGCGCTTCGCACGCTCGATGGCGAGCTCGGCGACGGTGGTGTGGTCCTCGGCGGGACGGTCGAAGGTCGAGGCGATGACCTCGCCCTTCACCGTGCGCTGCATGTCGGTGACCTCTTCGGGCCGCTCGTCGACGAGGACGACCATGAGGTGCGCCTCGGGGTTGTTCTTCGCGACGGCGTTGGCGATGGCCTGCAGCACGACGGTCTTGCCGGCCTTCGGCGGCGAGACGATCAGGCCGCGCTGGCCCTTGCCGATCGGCGACACGAGGTCGATGATGCGGGTGCTCACCTTCGAGGGCTCGGTCTCGAGACGCAGGCGCTCGTTCGGGTACAGCGGGGTCAGGTTCGAGAACTCGACACGGGCTGCTGCCTCGTCCGCGGTCTGGCCGTTGACCGAGTCGACGGTGACGAGCGCGTTGTACTTCTGGCGGCTCTGCTGCTCGTTGTCCCGCGGCTGCTTGATCGAGCCGACGACGGCGTCACCCTTGCGCAGGTGGTACTTCTTCACCTGGCCGAGGGAGACGTAGACGTCGTTCGGGCCCGGCAGGTACCCGGTGGTGCGGACGAACGCGTAGTTGTCGAGGACGTCGAGGATGCCCGCGATCGGGATCAGGACGTCGTCCTCGGTGACCTCGGGCTCGAAGTCGTCGTTCTGGCCGCCACGGCCGCGCTTGCGGTCACGCTGACGACGGCTGCGGCCGCCCTCGCTCTCGTCGGCGGCCTGCTGCTGGTTCTGCTGCTGGCTCTGCTTCTGCTGGTTCTGCTTCTGCTGGGCGGCCGCCTGCTGCTTCTGCTCGGCGCGGTCGTCCTGCTTGGCGTCGCCCTGCTTCGCGTCGCCCTGCTTGGCCTCGCCCTTCTGCTGGTCGCCGTTGTTCTGCTTCTGGCCCTGCTGCTGACCGGCGTTCTGGTCGCCGTTCTGCTGCTCGCCGTTCTCGCCGTTCTGTCCACGGCCACGGCCGCGACCACGGCTGCGACGGCCGCGACGCGAACCGCCGTCACCCTGCTGGTCGTTCTGGTCGTTCTGGTCGTTCTGGTCGCTCTGGTCGCCGGACTGGTCCTGGGACTCGCCGTCGGCGTCCTGCGCCCGCTGGTCCGCCTGCGCGGGGGCCGAGGTCGGCGTCTGCTGCTCGGCCGACTCGTTCTGCTGCTTGGCCTGCTGGTCGGCGCCACGCTGACCACGGCCACGACGCTGCCCGCCGGTCTGGGTGGCGGCTTCCTGGGCGTCCTTCTCGGCACGCACCTGGTCGAGCCCGGCGAGCAGGTCCTCGGTGCCGGTGTGACCGGCGTTGGTGTGCTCGGCGGCCGAGGTCGGGCCGGCGTTCACGGTGCCACCGGACGAGGCGCGGCGCGAACGACGGGCACGCGACGGCGCGGCCGGCTCGGTGTCGGCGGCGGCAGCGGACGAAGCGGCGGGCGCTTCGGGGTCCACGACCGGTGCCGCTGCGGGTGCAGCGGTCTCCGGGGCTGCAGCGCCGGACGCTGCGGGCTCGGGCAGCGTGGGCTGCTCGGTGACGGGCGACGCGGCCGGCGACGCCGCCGGTGCTGCTGCCTCTGCTGCTGCCGGTGCCTCGTCGGTGACGGGGCGCTTGTCCTCGATGGCGGCGATCAGGTCGCCCTTGCGGAGCTTGGAGAGCCCGGTGATGCCGAGCGAGGAGGCGATGCGCTGGAGTTCCGGCAGTCGGAGGGCGCGCAGGTCGCTGGGGATCTCCACCTGGGTGGAGTTGTTGTCGGTCAAGGTCGGTGTTTCCTTTCGAACCGCAGAACGCGGAGAGTTTCCACCGTCCCGGATGCACGGGTATGCATCGACCGCCGTTCAGACGACGGACCGGGATTCGGTGATCAGAAAGAGAGTGCCCCCGCGCACCGGACCCTGCGATGCGCTGGAGCTGGCCATGGACGGATGGTCCGTGGCACGAGCAGTCCGTGAGACTACGCGGGTTCGGCTTCGAGCGCCGAGTGCGGCACCACTGTAGCACCACCGAGATCGACGGCCAGCATGAGCGCGCGCCACTCGGATTCGGCGTGTCGGTCCAGCAGATCCGCGGCGGTGAGGCGCTGCGCGGGGTCACTGCCGAGCACGAGCAGGCTCGGTCCGGCACCGGAGACGACGGCGGCGAGGCCGTGCTGCCGGAGCAGACCGATCAGTGCGTCGGTCTCCGGCATCGCGCTCGCCCGGTACGCCTGGTGGAGGCGGTCCTCGGTCGCGGCGAGCAGGAGCTCGGGGCTCTGGATGAGCGCGGCGACGAGGAGCGCCGAGCGGGAGACGTTGAACGCCGCGTCGGCGTGCGGGACGTTCTCCGGCTGCAGCGAACGCGCGAGCTTCGTCGAGAGCGTGGACGTCGGCACGAACACCACTGGCGACACACCCCGGTGCACCAGGAGCCGCTTGTACGCGGGCCCCTCCGCCGTCATCCACGCGATGGTCAGGCCGCCGAAGAGCGCCGGTGCGACGTTGTCCGGGTGACCCTCCATCTCGGTGGCGAGGGTCAGGAGCGTCGACGCGTCGAGCTCGGCGATCCCCTCGAGCAGCCCGCGGGCAGCCATCAGCCCGGCGACGATCGCAGCGGCCGACGACCCGAGGCCCCGACCGTGCGGGATGGCGTTGGTGGCGTGCAGCTCGAGGCCGGGCTGCTCGACCCCGGCGTGCTCGAGGCCACGGCGGACAGCGCGCACGACGAGGTTCGAGTCGTCGGTGGCGACCTCACCGGCGCCGACGCCCTCGACCGTGACCGTCGCGCCGGCCTCCGGACGCACCTGCACGACGACCTCGTCGTAGAGCGAGAGTGCGAGCCCGAGCGAGTCGAACCCCGGACCGAGGTTCGCGGACGTGGCGGGGACGCGCACGCGGACGGCGCGTCCGGCGGGCACGGCACGGACCGCCCGTCCGGCCGGTACAGCACTGTGGGCGGTGATGCCCTCCCCCGGTCCGGACGAGCGGTCGAGGCTCACTGCTCGCTGACCAGTCCGAGCACGTCGGCGATCGACTTGGTGTCGACCGGGACGCTCGTCGGGGTGACCTCGCTGCCGTCCTCGGTGCGGAGCGCCCACTGCGGGTCCTTCAGACCGTGGCCGGTCACCGTGATGACGACGGTCGCGCCCTTCGGCACGACGCCCGCGTCGGCACGCTCGAGCAGACCGGCGACACCGATGGCCGACGCGGGCTCGACGAACACGCCGACCTCGGCCGACAGGATGTGGTGCGCGGCGAGGATGGCCTCGTCGGAGATCGCGCCGAAGTAGCCGTCGGTCTCGTCGCGGGCCTCGAGGGCGAACTGCCACGACGCCGGGTTGCCGATGCGGATCGCGGACGCGATGGTGTCGGGGTTCTTGACGACCTCGCCGCGGACGATCGGGGCGGAACCGGCGGCCTGGAAGCCGAACATGCGCGGCAGCTTCGTGGTGCGGCCCGCGGCGACGTCCTCGCGGTACCCGCGGGAGTACGCGGTGTAGTTGCCCGCGTTGCCGACCGGCAGGAAGTGGAAGTCCGGCGCGTCGCCCAGGACGTCGACGACCTCGAACGCGGCGGTCTTCTGCCCCTCGATGCGGTCGTTGTTCACCGAGTTGACGAGGTGCACCGGGTAGTTCGCCGCCAGGTCACGAGCGATGTCGAGGCAGTCGTCGAAGTTGCCCTGCACCTGGAGCAGCTGGGCGTCGTGCGCGACGGCCTGGCTGAGCTTGCCCATCGCGATCTTGCCCTCGGGCACGAGCACGGCGGCGGTGATGCCGGCGTGGGTTGCGTACGCGGCGGCCGAGGCGCTGGTGTTGCCGGTCGAGGCGCAGATGACGGCCTTCGCACCGTGCTCGACGGCCTTCGAGATCGCCATCGTCATGCCGCGGTCCTTGAAGGAGCCGGTCGGGTTCATGCCCTCGAACTTGACGTAGACGTTCGCGCCGGTGCGCTCGGACAGCCGACGAGCCGGGATGAGCGGCGTGCCGCCTTCACCCAGCGTGACGATCGGCGTCGCCTCGGTCACGTCGAGTCGGTCGGCGTACTCGCGCAGGACTCCCTGCCACTGGTGGGCCATCAGGCTTCTCTCTCTGTCCGGTGGATCGGTGTGGGGTGGGTGGGCTGGTCGGCCTGGAGGCCCGTGGCCGCGTCAGGCGCCGATGACGCGCAGGACGCTGGTCACGTCCAGGACGACGTCCTCGCCGCGCAGGGCGACGACGGTGTCCGCGAGGTCGGCCTCGCGCGCCAGGTGCGTGCCGATGACGAGCGCCGCGGTGCCCTCGGACGCACCGGCCGTGGTCTGCTCGACCGTCTCGACGCTGACGCCGTGCGTGGCCAGCACCCCGGCGACCGCCGACAGCACGCCGGGGGCGTCCGTGACGTGCAGGGTGATCTGGTAGCGCGTGCGGACGGTGCCGATCGGGAAGACGGGCAGGTCGGACTGCGTCGACTCGGCGATGCCGGGGCCGCCGATGACGTGCCGGCGGGCGGCGGACACCAGGTCGCCGAGGACCGCGGAGGCCGTCTCGACACCACCGGCGCCTGCACCGTAGAACATCAGGTCGCCGGCGGCCTCGGCCTCGACGAACACGGCGTTCTTCGCGCCGTGCACGCTCGCGAGCGGGTGCGACTCGGGCACGAGCGCCGGGTACACGCGGGCGCTGACGCCCTCGCGGCCGTTCTCGTCGGTCAGCCGCTCGGCCGTCGCCAGGATCTTCACGACGTACCCGGCCTTCCGCGCCGCGCGGACCTGCTCGATCGTGATGTGGGTGATGCCCTCGCGGTGCACGGCGACGAGCGGCACCGAGGTGTGGAACGCGAGCGAGGCCAGGATCGCGGCCTTCTGCGCAGCGTCGTAGCCCTCGATGTCGGCGGTCGGGTCGGCCTCGGCGTACCCGAGCTCGGTCGCGGTGGCCAGGGCGTCCTCGAACGTGGAGCCCTTGCGGTCCATCAGGTCGAGGATGAAGTTCGTGGTGCCGTTGACGATGCCCATGATCCGCTCGATGCGGTCACCGGCGAGCGAGTCGTGCAGCGGTCGGATGATCGGGATCGCCCCGGCGACGGCGGCCTCGTAGTAGAGCTGCGCGCCGACCTGCTCGGCCACCGCGAAGAGCTCCGGACCGTGGGTCGCCAGGAGCGCCTTGTTGCCGGTGACCACGTCGGCACCGGACTGCAGCGCCTGCAGCACCAGGGTCCGAGCGGGCTCGATGCCGCCGATCAGCTCGACGACGATGTCCGCACCGAGGATCAGCGATTCGGCGTCCGTCGTGAAGAGCTCCTTCGGCAGGTCGACGTCGCGGGGAGCATCGACGTCGCGCACGGCGATCCCGACGAGTTCGAGGCCGGCACCGGCGCGCGAGGCCAGCTCGGCACCGTGCTCGAGGAGGAGCCGCGCGACCTGGGAACCGACCGAGCCGGCCCCGAGCAGCGCGACGCGGACGTTGCGGTATTCGATCATCTGGTGTTGGTTCCTGTTCGTCGGGAGTCGCAGGTCGTGGCCGGGGGCGTCAGGCCACGGGCGCGACCCCGGTGTCGCGGGCGAGGAGGTCGTCGATCGACTCGCCCCGGACGAGGATACGGGCTGTGCCGTCCGCCACGGCGACGACGGGCGGACGACCCACGTGGTTGTAGTTGCTCGACAGCGCCCAGCAGTACGCACCGGTGGCCGCGACGGCGAGCAGGTCACCGCGGTGCACGTCACCGGGCAGGTACTCGTCGTTCACCACGATGTCGCCGCTCTCGCAGTGCTTCCCGACGACGCGGGTGAGCACCGCCGGGGCCTCGGAGGTCCGGGCGAGCCTGGCCGTGTAGTCGGCGCCGTAGAGCGCGGGACGGGCGTTGTCGCTCATCCCGCCGTCGACGGAGACGTAGGTGCGGGTGGCGTGGCCGGTTTCCGCGTCGTCGGTGCGGGCGTCGCTGCCGTCGCCCGTCTCGAGCGTGACGGGCTTGATCGTCCCGACGCGGTAGAGCGTGATGCCGGCGGGGCCGACGATGTAGCGGCCGGGTTCGACGGCGATCTCGGGCACCGGGATGTCCCGTTCGGCGCAGGCCTCGGCGACGATCGCGGCGAGTGCGTCGGCGACGTCCTCCGGCGCGAACGCGGAGTCGGCCTCGGTGTAGTCGATGCCCCAGCCGCCGCCGAGGTTCAGCTCCGGCACGGGTCCGGTGGCGACGAGCGTGGCGTGCACGTCCATCAGGCGCCGAGCGGCCTCGCGGAAGCCGGACTCGTCGAAGATCTGCGAACCGATGTGCGAGTGCAGCCCGACGAACACGAGCGACGGCTCCGCGCGGACGGCCTCGGCGGCTGCGACCGCCTCGGTCAGCGGGATGCCGAACTTCTGGTCCTCGCGAGCGGTCGCCAGGTACTCGTGCGTCGAGGCGTGCACACCGCTGTTGATCCGGATGCGCACGCGCTGCTCGACACCGGCGTCGGCTGCGGCACGGGCGACCCGCTGCACTTCCTCGTGGCTGTCGAGCACGATCGTGCCGACACCGACCTCGACCGCGCGGGCGATCTCGGCGTCGGACTTGTCGTTGCCGTGGAACCCGAGCATCGCCGGGTCGATGCCGCCGGCCAGCGCGACCGCGAGTTCACCGCCGGTGCAGACGTCGACGCGCAGGTCGGCTTCCGCCATCCACGCGACGACCTGGGTCGTCAGGAACGCCTTGCCCGCGTAGTACACGTGCGCTCGGGTGCCGATGCCCTCGAACGCCTCGGAGAACGCGTTGCGCACCCGGACGGCGCGGGACTGCACGTCGCGCTCGTCGACGACGTAGAGCGGCGTGCCGAACTGCGCGACGAGGTCGGCGGCGGTCACGCCGCCGATCGCCAGGGCGCCGCCGTCGGTCCGCGTCGCCGACGCGGGCCAGATGCGGTCCACCAGTTCGGAGGCGTCCGTCGGGAACCGCAGCCGCGGCGGTGCAAGGGGGTTCTCGCTCACGGGACCCGATCCTACCGACGCGAGCCGCGCCTCCCGGCCGTGTGACGCAGCCACGTGATCAGCTGCAGCTGCCGACCGTCTGCAGGCCCTCCTCGTTGAGCGGCAGCGCGTCCGCGGTGACGCGGACCGTCGCATCCGTCTTCGAGACGTCGAGCGACCGAACCCGCAGCGCCTCGGGCAGGAACTGCGCCGTGCAGACCTCGACCGGCACGTTCGAGACACCGGGGATCGAGTCCACCTTGAGGCCGAGGTCGGAGTTCGTGATCCGGACGCTCTTCGGGGTGATCGTGATGCCGCGGCCGTCGTCCTGCGCGACGACGTCGCCCTTCGCCGCGTAGGTGATGTCGTAGCCGAGCACCGCGGTCGAGCCGGAGAGCTCGACGCCGCCGTCCACCAGGCTGAGCCGGTCGAACAGCGGACTGTACTTCGCCAGGTCCTTCACGCTCGACGCCGCGAGCGTGACGGTCCCGTCGACGTCGTGGACGTCGCCCTTGCCGTCGACCGGGACGTCCCGCGCGGTGACGTCGGCGGCGAGCGGGATGCCGTCCACGGTGAGCTTCTCGGACGAGATCTCGACCTGGTCGAGCGTGCCGCTGATGAGCTGCGGGATGACGATGCCGTCGGCGTGGGCCTCGACCTGGCCGGTGGTGCCGTCCGGCAGCGACTGCTCGACCTGCTGGGCGATGATGCGGTCGACGACGCCGCGGAGGACGAACTCGGCGATCACGACCAGGGCGGCGAGCACGACGACGACCACGACGAGGACGACGGGCCAGCGGCGCTTCCGGGGGCGTTCGGTGGCGACGGACATGGGTCCCACCCTGCCAGGTGGTCCCGTCAGCCCGCCTGGAGGCGCGGCGCGGGGGTGCGGGTGCGGGTGCGGGCGCAGGTGCGGGTGCGGGTGCGGGTGCGGGTGCGGGCGGGTGCGCCCCGCCACGGTCATCGCGCCCCCGCTCACCGGGGCGCGATGACCGTCAGAGGGCGCGATTCGACAACGGCTCGGCGGTCAGTGCCCCGGGGCGCGCCGCTCCGCTACATGCGGGAGGGGGCCGTCACGCCGAGCAAGCCGAGGCCGTTGCGGACGACCTGGCCGGTGGCGTCGTTCAGCCACAGGCGCGTGCGGTGCAGGTCCGTCACGGGCTCGTCGCCGAGGGGCGTCACACGGCACGAGTCGTACCAGCGGTGGTACAGCCCCGCGAGCTGCTCGATGTACCGCGCGATCCGGTGCGGCTCACGCAGTTCGGCGGCGTGACGCACCACGCGCGGGTACTCGGCGAGGGCCCCGAGGAGCGCGCCCTCAGAGTCGTGCGTCAGCAGCGACGCGTCGAACGCGGACCGGTCGACCCCGGCGGCCTCGGCGTTCCGGGCCACCGACTGCGTGCGCGCGTGGGCGTACTGCACGTAGAACACCGGGTTGTCGTTGGTGCGCTTGACCAGCAGGTCGAGGTCGATGTCGATCGCGGTGTCGCTGGCGAACCGGACGAGGGAGTACCGACCGGCGTCGACACCCACGGCGTCGACGAGGTCCTCCATCGTGACGATCGTGCCGGCGCGCTTCGACATGCGCATCGGCTCGCCGTCCTTGAGCAGGTTGACCATCTGCCCGATCAAGATCTCGAGGTTCTTGCCCGGCTCGTCACCGAACGCGGCGCACATCGCCATCATCCGGCCGACGTACCCGTGGTGGTCCGCACCGAGCATGATCAGGTTGCGGTCGAACCCACGCTCGCGCTTGTCGAGGTAGTACGCCAGGTCGCCGGCGATGTACGCGGGCTCACCGTCGGACTTGATGACGACGCGGTCGCGGTCGTCGCCGAAGTCGGTCGTGCGGAGCCACTCGGCGCCCTCGGCCTCGTACATCACGCCCGCCGAACGCAACCGGGCGATGGCACGCTCGACGGCCTTCGACTCGTGCAGCGCGTTCTCGTGGAAGTAGACGTCGAAGTCGACGCCGAAGTCGTGCAGCGACGACTTGATGTCGGCGAACATGAACTCGACGCCCTCGCGGCGGAAGAGCTCCTGCGCCTCGTCGCGCGGCAGGTCCTTCACGTCGACCGAGGAGTCGAGCGTCGCGATGACCCGCGCCGCGATCTCGGCGATGTACGCGCCGCCGTAGCCGTCCTCGGGGGTGGGCTCGCCGAGGGCGCTCGCCACCAGGGAGCGGGCGAACCGGTCGATCTGCGCGCCGTGGTCGTTGAAGTAGTACTCGCGGGTGACGAGACCGCCCTGCGCCTGGAACACGCGGGCCAGGCTGTCGCCCACCGCTGCCCAGCGCACGCCTCCCATGTGGATCGGGCCGGTCGGGTTCGCGGACACGAACTCCAGGTTGATCCGGACGCCGTCGTAGAGGTCGCCGTTGCCGAACGCGGCACCGCTCTCGACGATGGTGCGGGCGATCTCACCGGCGGCCGCGGCCTCGAGCGTGATGTTGATGAAGCCCGGGCCGGCGACGTCGACCGAGTCCACACCGTCGAGCTCGGTCAGCTCACCGGCGATCTCCGTCGCGAGTTCGCGGGGGTTCGTGCCGAGGCGCTTCGCGAGCTGCATCGCGGCGTTCGACGCCCAGTCACCGTGCGCGCGGTTCTTCGGACGCTCGAGGACCACGTGGGACTCCTCGATCGTCACGGTCTCGGACGCGCCTCGTCGCTCGACGATCCCGGTCAGGATCGACAGGTACGCGGCGGAGAGTTCGGCAGGAGTCACGGCGGACGAGTCTACCGGGACACCCAGGCGCACGCCGGACGATGCGTCATCATGACCAGATGACCTCCCGCAGCCGCGCCCGGGCGATCACCATCGCCACCGTCGCATCCGCCGCAGTCCTCGTGCTGTCGGCCTGCTCGGGCGGCGGCGACGACAGCCCGACGCCGAGTGCCACGCCGGTCGGCACGACGGTCTCGCAGACCTGCGCCGAACTCCTGCCGACCTCGGCCCTGTCCGTGTACGGCAAGACGTTCACGCTCGACGACGACTTCACCCCCGCGAAGGGCTCCCCCGCCGCGACCATCGCGAAGCAACGCGGACGTGTCTGTCAGTTCGTGGCCAGCGACGACGACGCCGTCACGATCACCCTCGCCGTCGCCGACCTGCCTGAGAAGTCGCTCACGAACCTGAAGGACGCCCTGTACGACCGGGGCGGATCGGTCCCCACCTACCGCGTCGAGGGGTACTTCGCCCTGAACGACGGCGTCGGGCGCGCGGACGCCTTCGCGGACCCGTACTGGATCACCACGCAGTCGACGCTCTTCACCGAGCCGGGAGGCGCCCAACCCGTCGTCGACGCCGTCCGCGCGGTGCTGCAGCCGACGTCGTCGGCGACCCCGGCAGGCTGACGCGACCCCACTGCCGGACTGGAGGCGCGTGGCGGCGCCGCACCGCGCCTCCCGTCCGATCGTGGGTCGCGTCTGCGCGACACGCGACGTGCAGATGCGTCCCCGGGACCTGCTACGGTTGGTGACACCCCTCGGCCCCCATAGCTCAGGGGATAGAGCACTGCCCTCCGGAGGCAGGGGCGGAGGTTCGAATCCTCCTGGGGGCACTGGAAATCGCCGGCCAAGGTGACGTCTTCGCTTCGCGAAGTCGGCACCGGCCGATGCCGCCTGCGGCGGCCTTTCCCGGTTGAGACTCCTCCGGGGCGGGTTGCGCTTCTCGTCGGCGATCTCGTGGGTGGTGTCGGCGTTCGTGGGTGGTCGGCGTTCGCGGCTGCGGCGCGCGGATGGTGAGCAGGAATGGTCGGGTCGGGGGAAGCGACTCGACAGTTCCTGCTCACGAAGTACTCCCCGCCGCCGCGCGGAACGTGTTTGCCTGGGCGTCACGGTCGTCCCCTAGGATCACGGGCCGGTCGACCTGCACGCGACCGGGAAGAGGCACCGATGACCACCGGCACCGCGAACCCGCAGCTCGAACTCGCCCGGGGCGGCGACGCACCAGCACCGCGCACGTTGTTCGACGTCCTCCAGGCCACCGCGTCCACCCACCCGGACGCCCTCGCACTCGAGGACCCCGAGGGCACGATCGACTACGCCACCCTGCTCGACCTCGTGCGCGCGCAGGCCGACGACCTCGCGCGCCGCGGCGTCCGACGCGGCGACCGGGTCGGGGTGCGCATCCCCTCCGGCGGCCGCGACCTGTACCTGTCGATCCTCGCGGTGCTCGCCGCCGGTGCCGCCTACGTCCCCGTCGACGCGGACGACCCGGAGGAACGCGCCACGCTCGTGTTCGGCGAGGCCGGCGTCGTCGGGGTGATCGGCGCTGGCGGCGTCCTGCGCAGCCGCGACGGCGGCGAACTGCCCGTGACGGACCCTGCGGCGCGTGCAGCGCTCCCCCGCGAGACCGACGACGCATGGATCATCTTCACCTCCGGCTCGACCGGCGTGCCGAAGGGTGTCGCCGTGACGCACCGCTCCGCCGCCGCGTTCGTCGACGCCGAGGCGCGGATGTTCCTGCAGGCAGCACCGATCGGCCCCGGCGACCGCGTGCTCGCCGGGCTCAGCGTGGCGTTCGACGCGTCGTGCGAGGAGATGTGGCTCGCCTGGGGCCACGGTGCCTGCCTCGTGCCGGCACCCCGCTCGCTCGTCCGCACCGGGGTCGACCTCGGACCCTGGCTCATCGCGCACACCATCACGATCGTCTCGACGGTCCCGACGCTCGCGGCCCTGTGGCCCGACGACGCCCTGGAGCAGGTGCGCCTGGTGATCTTCGGCGGCGAGGCCTGCCCGCCCGAACTCGCCGCCCGCATCGCGAGCCGCGACCGCGAGGTCTGGAACACCTACGGTCCGACCGAGGCCACCGTCGTCGCGTGCGGCGCCCTGCTCGACGGCTCGCAGCCGATCCGGATCGGGCTGCCGCTGGACGGCTGGGACCTGGCCGTCGTCGACTCCGCAGGAGTGCGGGTCGCGCCGGGTGGTGTCGGCGAGCTCGTCATCGGCGGCGTGGGGCTCGGCCGGTACCTCGACCCGACGAAGGACGCCGAGAAGTACGCGCCGTTCCCGGAGCTCGGCTGGGACCGGGCGTACCGGAGCGGTGACCTGGTGCGGTACGACCCCGAGGGCCTCGTGTTCCAGGGCCGTGCCGACGACCAGGTGAAGCTCGGCGGTCGGCGCATCGAACTCGGCGAGATCGACGCAGCACTGCAGGCCCTCGACGACGTCGCCGGTGGGGCAGCCGTGGTGCAGCGGACACCGGCGGGCAACCAGGTGCTCGTCGGGTACGTGGCACCGGTGGCGGGAGCGACGGTGGACGTCCAGGCGGCGAACGCGCGGTTGCGCGAGGAGCTGCCGGCCGCGCTCGTGCCCCTCGTCGCGGTCGTCGACGCCCTGCCGACCCGGACCTCGGGCAAGGTGGACCGGGCGGCGCTGCCGTGGCCGCTCCCCGGGGCGACCGACGCCGCGATGCTCCCCGACACCGTCGCCTGGATCGCGGAGCGGTGGTCCGCGATCCTCGGGGTGCCGGTGTCGAGCGTCGACGACGACTTCTTCGCGCACGGCGGTGGCTCGCTCACGGCGGCGCAGCTCGTGTCCGCGATCCGCGAACGTTTCCCGACGACGACCGTCGCGGACGTCTACGACCACCCGCGGATCGGCGCCCTGGCCGCGGCGCTCGACGAGTCCGGACCGGTCGCGGCGTCGTCCCGCGACGTCCGACCCGTGCCGCCGTCGACGGGCGTCGTGATGACGCTGCTCGGGCTGCCGGTGCAGGTGCTCCGTGGTCTGCGGGTGCTGTCGTGGACGGCACTCGTCGCCGCGGTGCTGCACGCGACGACGCTGCCGTTCCTGCCGGTGCTCCCCTGGCCCGTGCTCGTCCTGGTGCTCCTGGTGTTCGTGACCCCGATCGGCAAGATGGCGCTCACCGTCGTGCTCGCGCGGCTGCTCCTCGTCGGGGTCCGCCCCGGGGCGTACCCGCGGGGCGGCTCGGTGCACGTGCGGGTGTGGCTCGCCGAACGCATCGCGGAGGCCGTCGACGGGCCCTCCACCGCGGGGGCTCCGTGGATCAGCTACTACGCCCGTGCCCTCGGTGCCCGGATCGGCCGCGAGGTCGACCTGCACACCCTCCCGCCCGTGACCGGGATGCTCGACGTCGGCAAGCACGCGTCGATCGAACCCGAGGTCGACCTGGCGGGGCACTGGGTCGACGGGGACGTCTTCCACCTCGGTCGGGTGCGGATCGACGACGACGCCGTCGTGCACAGCCGGACGACGCTGCTGCCGGGCGCCCACGTCGGCGCGGGTTCGGAGATCGAGGCCGGATCCGCCGTCACCGGCCGGGTCCCCGCCGGCGAACGGTGGGCAGGATCGCCGGCGGAACGCGTCGGATCGGCCCGACACGGCCGGGAGGCCCGTCCCCCGTCCCGTCGACGCTGGCTGGTCGCGTACGGGGCCGGGTCCGTGGCCGTGGCCGGGTTGCCCGTGATCGGTGTCGCCGTCGGGCTGCTGGTCGCGGTCGCGCTGGTCGGACGGGCGTCGTCGATCGGCGACGCCGTGCTCCGCGGCCTGGTCACCGTGCCGCTCGCGACCCTGGTCGCCGGAGCGGTGTACGCCCTGCTCGTGGTGGCGTCGGTGCGGCTGCTCGGCATCGGGCTGCGCGAGGGTCGGCACCCGGTGCGCTCCCGGATCGGCTGGCAGGCCTGGTCGACGGAACGGGTGCTCGACGCCGCTCGGACGCTGCTGTTCCCCCTGTACGCGTCGCTCGTCACGCCGGTGTGGCTCCGGTTGCTCGGCGCACGGGTCGGGCGGAACACCGAGATCTCCACCGTGCTGCTCATCCCGGCCCTGACCCAGATCGCCTCGGGCGCGTTCCTGGCCGACGACACCATGGTGGCGACGTACGAGCTCGGCGGCGGTCGGGTGCGGATCGGTCGATCGAAGGTCGGCCGGCGGGCGTTCCTCGGCAACAGCGGCATGACGGGCGCCGGGCGTTCGGTGCCGCGCGAGGCGCTGGTCGCGGTGCTGTCGGCGGTGCCGAAGAAGGCCAAGCGCGGCTCGTCGTGGCTCGGGTCACCGCCGGTCCGGCTGCGCCGCGCGGCGACGCAGTTCGACGAGGAGCGCACCTTCCGCCCGCCGACGCGGCTCAAGGTGGCCCGCGGCTGCTGGGAACTGCTGCGGCTCGTCGCCCCGATGGTGTCCGCCGCCATCGCGCTCGGGGTCGCGGGGACGCTCCTGGCGCTCTGGTCGACGGTCGGGTTCGGCTGGACGGTGCTCCTCGCCGGTCCGGTGCTCATCGTCGCCGGAGCCGTCGCCGCGGTCGTGTCGACGGTCGCGAAGTGGGTGTTCGTCGGTCGGATCACGGCACGGGAGCACCCGCTGTGGTCGTCGTTCGTGTGGCGCAACGAGGTGCAGGACACCTTCGTGGAGACGGTCGCGCGGCCGTGGTTCGCCGAGCAGGCCACCGGCACCCCGGCCCTCGCCGCCTGGCTCCGGAGCCTCGGCGCGACGATCGGCCGCGGCACCTGGCTCGAGACCTACTGGCTGCCGGAGGCCGACCTGGTCACGATCGGCGCCGGCGCCTCGGTGGCGCGGGGCACCGTCGTGCAGACGCACCTGTTCCACGACCGGGTGATGCAACTCGACGCCGTGCGGCTCGACGCCGGGGCGACGCTCGGCCCGCACAGCGTGGTGTTGCCCGCCGCGGGCATCGGCACCGGGGCGACCGTCGGACCGGCCTCGTTGGTGATGCGCGGCGAGCAGGTGCCGACCGGGTCGCGCTGGTCGGGCAACCCCATCGCTCCATGGGGTTGACTGGCAGCGTGCCGAACACTCCAGCCGCCGACCCGTACACCCCGCACAGCGGCGACCGACGCTGGAGTGCCGAGCACTACGAGCTCCGCCTCGACTACCGCGTCGCGACCAACCGCCTCGACGGCACCGCGACGATCACCGCTCGTGCGCTCGAACCGCTCGACCGCATCGTGATCGACCTGCACGGCCTGAGCGTCGAGCGGGTCGACGTCGACGGCACCCGCGCGAAGAAGGTGTCGAAGGCGACCCACAAGGTCACCGTGACGCCCGCAGCGCCGATCCCGGCGGACACCCCGTTCACCGTGCACCTGCGGTACCGCGGCAACCCCCGCCCGGTCCGGAGCGCCTGGGGTCAGGTCGGCTGGGAGGAACTCACCGACGGCGTCATCGTCGCCGCGCAGCCCACCGGCGCGCCGTCGTGGTTCCCGTGCAACGACCGCCCGGACGACAAGGCGACGTACCGGTTCGAGATCGCCGCCGAGGCCGCGTACGACGTCATCGCGAACGGCGAGCTGCTCGGCAAGGAGCGGGACCGGGTCGGGACGCGCTGGACCTACGCGACGACCGACCCGATGGCGACGTACCTGGCCACGGTGCAGATCGGCCGGTACCGGACGACGAAGCTCCGCGGCGCGGTCGTCCCGGTGACGCTGCACCACCCCGCCGACCTCGCGGCCGCCGCGAAGACGGACTTCGGGCAGGTGCCGGAGATGCTCGCGCTGTACGCCGACCGGTTCGGGCCGTACCCGTTCCCGGCGTACGGCGTCGTGGTGACGGACGACGAGCTGGAGATCCCGCTCGAGGCCCACGGGCTGGCGGTGTTCGGCCGGAACCACGTCGACGGCGAACACGGCACGGACCGGCTCATCGCGCACGAGCTCGCGCACCAGTGGTTCGGCAACTCGGTGACGGTCAGCAGGTGGCAGGACATCTGGCTGCACGAGGGCTTCGCCTGCTACGCGGAGTGGCTCTGGTCCGAGGATCGGGGCGGCGACAGCGCGGACGACCTCGCCGAACGGTACCGGCAGGGGCTGCTCGACCAGCCGGAGGACCTCGTGGTCGGTGACCCGGGCCCGGAGGACATGTTCGACGACCGCGTCTACAAGCGCGGGGCGCTCGCGCTGCACGCCGTCCGTCGCACGTTCGGCGACGCGGCGTTCTTCACCGGGCTCCGGAACATCACCGAGCGGCACCGCCACGGCTCGGTCACGGTCCCGGACGTGCTCGGTGCCTTCGCCGACGCGGCCGACCGCGACGTCGAGGCGGTGCGCGCGGTCACGGGTCCGTGGATCGACGAGGAACCGGTCCCCGCGCTGCCGACGGTCCGAGCCGCCTAACCCGCGAGCTCGCCGGCGTCGGCCGGTTCGCAGCTGACCTCGGACCAGACCGCGTCGAGGGACAGCCCGACGACCCCGGCGACGGCGGCGATCGTCGAGAACGCCGGGGTCGCGATGCGTCCGGTCTCGATCTTCCGCAGGGTCTCCGGCGAGATCCCGGCGTCGAGTGCGGTGTCGACGATCGACCGCGGGCCGCGCGCGCGACGGAGCAGTGCGCCGAGACGACGGCCGCGGGCGACCTCGTCGGGACGGAGCGGGAGTCGAACCATGACCACATAGTAATACCGGTATGATCATCCGCGTGATCGAGATCCTGACCCCCGCCGAGGTCGACAGGGCCCGCGCCACCGGAGCCCTCGTCGGCACGATCCTGCAGACCCTGCGCGAGCGCACCCGCATCGGCACGAACCTGCTGGAGATCGACCGGTGGGCGAAGCAGATGATCGAGGACGCCGGCGCCGACTCCTGCTACGTCGACTACGCCCCCTCGTTCGGCCGCGGGCCGTTCGGGCACCACATCTGCACCGCCGTCAACGACGCCGTCCTGCACGGGCTGCCGCACGACCGCGCACTCGCGGACGGGGACCTGCTCACCCTCGACCTCGCCGTCTCCCTCGACGGCATCGCCGCCGACGCCGCCGTGAGCTTCGTGGTCGGCACCCCCCGCGACGAGGACCTCGCCCTGATCGACGCGACCGAGCGCGCCCTGGCCGCCGGCATCGCCGCCGCAGGACCCGGCGCCCGGATCGGGGACCTCTCGCACGCCATCGGGACCGTCCTGGAGGCCGCCGGGTACCCCGTCAACGTCGAGTTCGGCGGGCACGGCATCGGGTCGACCATGCACCAGGACCCGCACGTGTCGAACACCGGGCGGCCCGGACGCGGCTACACCCTGCGGCCGGGGCTCCTGCTCGCGCTCGAGCCGTGGGTGATGGCGGACACCGACGTGCTCGTCACGGACCCCGACGGCTGGACGCTCCGCAGCGCCACGGGTGCCCGGACGGCCCACACCGAGCACACGATCGCGATCACCGAGGACGGTGCCGAGGTCCTCACGCTCCCCCGGCGCTGACCACCGGCGCTCCGTCAGCGGCGACCGCGAGCACCAGGTCCGTCGCCGGCCACGTGATCGTCACGGGGTGCTCGACGCCCTCGATGCGTGCGGTGCCGGTGGTCACGTCGACGTCCACGGCGAGCGGATCGACCCGGAGGCCCCGGCCGTCCCGTTTCAGGACGGCCTCCTTCGCGGCCCAGCAGGCGGCGAGCAACGAGCTGTCGCCGTGCGCCCGCTCGAGTTCCCCGACCGTGAAGGCGTCGAGCGGCGCAGCGACGACCCGCGAGACGCGCTCGACGTCGACCCCGACGGCGCCGGGGCCGACGGCCAGGGCGAGGGCACCGGGCGCGCGCGACAGACTGACGCCGACGGCGTCGCCGTCGGCGGACGCCCACGGACGGCCGTGGTCGGTCCCGCCACAATGCGCACAGACGCGCCCCGTGCGCACGGCGACCGTCTCGACGCCGGTCACCGACGCGACGGCGGCGACCAGGGCCTCCCGGTCGGATGCGCGGTCCGGGCCCGGTGCGCAGAGCGTCACCACGACGGCCTGGAGGCGCGACTCACCCATGCGCGCAGCCTACGTCCGGCGGACGGTCGCGCGGGCGTGGTTCGACATCGCCCGCGCGGCTGCGGTCCGGATCCGGTCTGATCACGGGTGGATCAGGGGCCGGGGTGGATCAGGCGTGCGTGAGGGCGATCAGTGCGACGTTCATCGTGCTGTAGAGACCCTCGGATCGGGTCGCCTGGCGGACGCGTCCGCGCAGCACTTCGTAGCGGCCGTCGTGCTCGCGCACGAAGCCGATCACGCCGGTCGCCGGCGTCGACACGCGGTGGTAGCCGTCCTCGAGCGGGACGACCTCGGTACTCGTGGTTCGCTCCATTGCTGTTCCCCTTCCGTTCGTCATCGAACAGTGGTCGCCAGCATACCCCGGTCCGGGGGACAAGACACTCACGGAACCCAGTGGTGACGGGCGTTCCCCAGGAGTCTGCCCACGGCCTGACCGCAGGCTGCGCGGCGTGGATAGACTCCGGGCGACAGCGCCCCTGGGCGTGATCCGGGCGATGTCGAGCGCATCGACCGGCGACGGACGGAGGACGGATGCGAGCGGTCCAACGCGGATCGGCCACGAGCGACACGGGTGGGAGCAGGAGGACGACGAAGCGGTTGACCGGCCGCGTCGCAGCAGCGGTCCTCGCGATGCTGATCGTCCTCGCACCGGCAGCCACCGCCCGCGCCACCGCCCCCGTCGACCTCGGCGGCGCCTACGTCCTCGACCAGGCCGACGTCCTCAGCGAGTCGCAGCAGGCCGACATCGAGCAGGCCGCACAGGACCTCTACGCCGAGACGCAGACGCAGCTCTACGTGGTGTTCGTCCCGACGTTCACCGACCCGACGGACCACACCGCCTGGGGCTCGGCCACGATGGAGCAGAACCAGATCGACTCGGACGGCATCCTGCTCTCCGTCGCGGTCGACGACCGGAACTACGACGTCCAGCAGACCGACCAGAGCTCGATCCCCTCGTCCGACGTCCAGTCCGCGGTGGACGACGACCTCATCCCGAGGCTCAAGCAGAGCGACTGGTCCGGGGCGGCCGTGGCGTTCGCGAACGGGCTGACCGACACGCAGGCGCCGGCGGACCTGACCTGGCTGTGGATCATGCTCCTCGTGGTCGTCGTCGCGGCGATCGTCGCGGTCCTCGTCATCCGGACGCGCAACAAGCGCCGGACGGCAGCGGCGACCCGGGCGCAGGAAGCCTCGCTCGCCGACCTCGAACGCACCGCAGGTGGCGCACTCGTCACCATCGACGACGAGCTCCGCACCGCCGAGCAAGAGGTCGGGTTCGCCGCGGCCCAGTTCGGCCCCGACGCCGCGAAGCCGTTCGCCGACGCCGTCGCGGCCGCGCAACAGGCGGTCCGCACGGCGTTCACGTACCAGCAGCAGCTCGACGACGAGATCCCGGACACCCCGCAGCAGCGTGCCGAGTGGGCGAACCAGATCATCGCGATCTGCGAACAGGCACACGCCTCGATCGAGGAGCAGACCGAGTCGTTCGACCAGCTCCGCTCGCTGGAGGACGGCGTGGAGGACGCCGCGGCCGCCCTCGCGACGGCCGTCGCCGCGGCACCCGCCTCGGTGGACGCCGCCGCAGCCGCGCTCGAGCGGGTGCGCGGCCAGTACACCGGCCGGACCCTGGCGACCGTCTCCGACAACGTCGACCAGGCACGGCAGGTCCTCGCCTACGCGACCGAGCGTTCGGCGGCGGCGACCGCGTCGATCGCGTCGGGTGACAAGGGCGAGGCCGTCATCGCCGTCCGTGACGCCCAGCACGCGCTCGCCCAGGTGCAGCAACTCACGAACGGCGCCGTCGCGGCGGAGAGCACCTTCGCCGAGGCGACCGCGCGCGCCGAGGCGATGCGCATCGACATCGAGGGCGACGTCGCCGCCGCGAAGACCCTCACCGTGACCGGACCGGACCTCGCCGCCGCGGTGACCCGCGCCGAGACCGTGCTCCGGCAGGGACTCGACCCGAAGGACCCGATCGCGGCGGTCGACGCCCTCACGAAGGCGAACACCGACATCGACCAAGCGATCGCCGCGGCGCGCGGTGCCGAGGAACAACAGCGCCGGGCGTCCAGGGCGCTCGACGACGCACTCCGCGACGCCCGCAACCGGATCAGTCAGGCGCGCGAGTTCATCTCGCTGCACCGCGGCGGGGTCGGACCGACCGCACGGACGCGGCTGTCCGAAGCCGAACGGGCACTCGACGACGCCGTGCAGCTGGCCACGACCGACCCCGGGCAGGCGCTCCAGGCCGCACGGGCCGCCGAGCAGTACGCCGCAGCGGCGATGGACTCGGCGAACGACGACATGGGCGGCTGGCCAGGACAGGGCGGCGGGGGCCGTGGCGGCAACGGTGCGCAGCTCGGCGGCCTCGTCACGGGCATCGTCCTCGGCGGCCTGCTCGGCGGTCGCGGCGGCAGCTACGGCGGCGGTTCCTTCGGGGGCGGCGGCTTCGGCGGCGGCGGGGGCTTCGGCGGCGGGGGCGGTTTCGGTGGCGGCGGGGGCGGCGGCGGCGGAGGCGGCTTCTCCGGCGGCGGCCGCTTCTGACCCACCAGCAGGACAGCACGACACGTCAGACCTTCCAAGGAAAGGGAACAGCAATGGCAAAGCAGACGATCTTCGGTCGCATCTCGACCCTCGTCCGAGCGAACATCAACCAGCTCATCGACAACGCCGAGGACCCGCAGAAGATGCTGGACCAGCTCGTGCGCGACTACACGAACAACATCGCGGACGCGAAGACGGCGATCGCGCAGACGATCGGCAACGTGCGGCTGCTCGAGCAGGACCACGAAGAGGACAAGCGCGCCGCCACCGAGTGGGGGCAGAAGGCGCAGAACGCGTCGGCCGCAGCGGACAAGTACCGCGCCGAGGGCAAGACCGCCGAGGCGGACAAGTTCGACAACCTCGCGAAGATCGCGATCGGCAAGCAGATCTCCGCCGAGCAAGAGGTCAAGGACGCCGAGCCGAACCTCGCCTCGCAGAACGAGGCCGTCGAGAAGCTCAAGACCGGCCTCGCCGGGATGGAGCAGAAGCTCGAGGAGCTCCGTTCGCGCCGCGACAACCTCGTCGCACGGTCCAAGACCGCCGAGGCCCAGTCGAAGGTCAACGACGCGCTCGGCAACATCGACGTGCTCGACCCGACGAGCGACCTCGGTCGCTTCGAGGAGAAGGTCCGCCGCGAAGAGGCCAAGGTGATGGGGCAGCAGGAGCTCCAGGCCTCAAGCCTCGACGCGCAGTTCGAGAGCCTCGAGGACGTCGGCACGGACGCCGAGGTCGAGGCGCGCCTGGCCGCGCTGAAGTCCGGCGGCTCGTCGAGCCTCTGAACTCCCCTGACGACGTCGGACCCCACCTGACAGACTGAGACGATGCAGTTCCTCGTGGTCGGTCAGTGGCAGGGTTCGGCGTCGTCGCGCGCGATGCGTCTCGGTGACGGAGCATCGGCGATCGCGGCCGACCTCCCCCGGGCGTCCACCACCGTCGTCGCGGTACCGGCCGGAGCGGGCGATCGACTCGAGACGGCCGTCGCGCGTTACACCTCGGTGCTCGCCGTCGCCGAGCGGGTCGCCGAGGAGACCGGTGTCGCCAGCGAACCCGTCCTCGTCGTCGGTGGCGACGGTGCCAGTGTCCTCGGCGCGACGGTCGCCCTCGACACCGACACCGCGTTCGTCCGCATCGCCGGGTCGAGCGGCTACCGAGCACTCAACCGAGCCCAGCCCGTCGCAGCCGAGACCGCGGCGCTCCGACTGCTCGTCGACCGTGCCGACGACCTGTTCCCCGGGCTGCCGACGCTGTCGCCGGCGTCGGTCGTGCTCGCCGGCGTCCGCGGCATCGAGGACGCCGAGTCCAGCGCGCTCGACCGTGCCGGCATCCGGGCGCTCGACGTCGACGCCGCCACCCCCGAAGCGATCGCGGCCGCGGTCGACGCCACCGGTGCCTCGTCCGTGTTCGTGCACGTCGACCTCGACGTGCTCGACCCGTCCGAGGTCGACGGCCTGCTCGAGCCGGTGCCGTTCGGGCTCGACGGTGCCGGGCTGGTGGAGCGGGTCCAGGCCGCGACCCGCGGCCGGCGCCTCGCGGGCGCCGCGCTCACCGGATTCGCTCCCGTCGACCCGGAACGCGCAGTGGACGACCTCGGCGTGATCCTGCGCGTCGTCGGAGCCCTGACCAGCGCCTCCCGGGTGGCCTGAACGCGACTCGGCACGCCGGGCGGAACCCATGCCGGTCCGCGTACGCTCGGCCTCATGACGGACTACGACCTCATCGTGATCGGCGCCGGCGCAGTCGGCGAGAACGTGGCGGACTACGCCCACAAGCGCGGCCTGTCGGTCGCCATCGTGGAGGCCGAGCTCGTCGGTGGTGAGTGCTCCTACTGGGCGTGCATGCCGTCGAAGGCGCTGCTCCGGAGCGGCCACGCGCTGTCCGCGGCGAAGCGGCTCGACGGTGCGAAGCAGGCCGTCACGGGTGAGCTCGACGCCGCCCGGGTCCTCGCCCGCCGCAACTCGTTCACCTCCGACTGGAAGGACGACGGGCAGGTGTCCTGGCTCGAGTCCGCCGACATCGCGCTGATCCGCGGCCACGCTCGCATCACAGGCGAGAAGACGATCGAGGTCGACGGCGAGACGCACACCGCCCGCGCCGCCGTCGCCGTCGTCACCGGTTCGCTGCACGCGCTGCCGGACATCCCGGGCCTGGCCGACGCGAAGCCGTGGGGCACCCGCGAGGGCACGAGCGCCCAGCAGGTCCCGGAGAGCCTGCTCGTCATCGGCGGCGGTGTCTCCGGATCGGAACTCGCCACCGCGTGGGCGTCCCTCGGGTCGAAGGTCACCCTCGTCGCCCGCCACGGCCTCCTCGGCACGATGGAGCCCTTCGCCGGAGAGCTCGTCGCCGACTCCCTCCGCGAGCTCGGCGTCGACGTCCGCACCGGCGTCGACCCGGTCCGCGTCGACCGCGACGAGCACGGCTTGGTCACCGCGGTCCTCGACGACGGCACCACCGTCATCACGAGCGAGGTCCTCGCCGCAACCGGACGCTCTCCGCACACCGCCGACCTCGGGCTCGAGACCGTCGGACTGACCGCGGGCGAATGGCTCGACGTCGACGACACGATGCTCGTGCACGGCACCGACTGGCTGTACGCCGTCGGCGACGTCAACCACCGGGTGCTCCTGACCCACCAGGGCAAGTACCAGGCCCGTGCCGCCGGTGAGGCGATCGCCGCCCGGTACCAGGGCACGCCGCTGCACACCGAGCCGTGGGGCGCCCACGTCGCCACCGCCGACCACGCCGCGGTCCCCCAGGTCACCTTCACCGACCCCGAGGTCGCGAGCGTCGGGCTGACCGAGGCCGCGGCCCGGCAGCAGGGGCTGAACGTCCGCGCGGTCGAGTACGACCTCGGCGGTGTCGCTGGTTCCGCACTGCAGGCCGACGGCTACACGGGCCGGGCGAAGATGGTCGTCGACGAGGACCGGAAGGTCGTCGTGGGCGTCACGTTCGTCGGGCAGGACGTCGCCGAGATGCTGCACGCCGCGACCGTCGCCGTCGTGGGCGAGGTGCCGATCGACCGGCTCTGGCACGCGGTGCCGGCGTACCCGACGATGAACGAGATCTGGCTGCGCCTGCTCGAGACCTACGGCCGACCGGCCTGAACGTGCTCGGTCTGGTGCGCCGGGCGCTGCTCGACTCCCCCGTGTCCCGAGCGGGGTGGGTCTTCGCGACCGCTGTCGGGCTCGCGGTCGGCGTGCCGCTGTCGACCGGGCGGATCCGAGTCGTCGACGGGCTCGTCGTCTGCACGGGGCTGCCGCGGTGGGTGTTCCGCCGAGGTGGCACCTGCGTCGGGTCGGTGTACCTGACGCGGGACAACGACGGCCCCCGGGTGCTGCGGCACGAGCGGGTGCACGTCGAGCAGTGGCGGCGCTACGGGATGCTCATGCCGCTGTTGTACGCGGTCGCCGGTCGTGACCCCCTGCGCAACCGCTTCGAGGTCGAGGCCGGCCTGGAGGACGGCGGCTACCGCTGACGGGCGCGCGTGCGCGGCTCCCCTCCTCTGCCGTGTGCCGATCGGTCACGACACCCCGTCGGCCGGCGCCGAGTGGTCGCAGACCGTCGGCTTCGCCGGCCGCATCCGACGGTCTGCGACCGGTCGGCGCCGCACGCGCGGCGCGCCGTGACCTCCGGTGAGGGCCGGGCGGGCGACGAGACGTGACCGAACGGCGGACGGGAGGCACGGGTCACGGCCGCCACGGGCCTCCCGTCCGCCGTGGTCCGGCCCACCTGCCCGGCTGCGGAGCGCTGATCGGTCGCGACACCCCGTCGGAGGGCGCCGCGCGGTCGCTGGCCGTCGGCCGCACCGGCCGTGGCCGACGGTCAGCGACCGCGCGGGCGGGCGGGGCGGCGCGGGGCGGCGCGGGCGGGAGCGCGGGTCAGGCGGCCCGGCGGCGCGGGACCACCAGGGGCGTGCCGGTCTCCGGGTCGGGGACGACGACGCACGACAGGCCGAAGACGTCCTCGACGAGATCGGCGGTCAGCACCGACGACGGCGGACCGGCGGCCACGATCGACCCACTGCGCATCGCGATCACATGGGTGGCGTAGCGCGCCGCCTGGTTGAGGTCGTGCAGCACCGCGACGACGGTCCGCCCGGCCGCGTGCAGCGCCGACGCGAGCTCGAGCACGTCGTACTGGTGCGCGATGTCGAGGAAGGTCGTGGGCTCGTCGAGCAGGACGATGTCCGTCTCCTGCGCCAACACCATCGCGATCCACACCCGCTGCCGCTGCCCACCGGAGAGCTCGTCGACGCCGCGGTCGGCCAGCTCGACGGTCGACGTCTGCTCGAGGGCGGCCTGCACGGCACGCCGGTCGGATCCGGACGACGGGTGCAGCAGGTCCTGGTGCGGGAAGCGTCCGCGGGACACCAGGTCACGCACGGTGATGCCGTCCGGCGCGATCGGGGTCTGCGGCAGCATGCCGACCCGGCGTGCGACGGCCTTGGGACGGTAGGAACCGATCGGGGCGCCGTCGAGGTACACCGTGCCCGCGGTCGGCTTGAGGGTGCGGGCGAAGGACTTCAGCAGCGTCGACTTGCCGCAGGCGTTCGGGCCGACGATGACGGTCAGTTCACCGTCCGGGATGTCCACGTCGAGCGAGTCCACCACCACGCGGTCGTCGTACGCGAGCGTCAGCCCGCGGGCACCGAGTGCCGTGGTCGGCAGACCGGCCGCGGCGTTCAGTGCTCGGCCTTGCCGTGCCGCCAGTACCCCATGAACGCGACCTGCTTCCGGTCCATGCCGACGCCCCGCACCAGGTGCCGTCGGAGTTCCTTGACGCACCCGGCCTCGCCCGCGATCCAGGCGTAGACGGGGCGTGACTCCACGGGCGCGGGGACGTCCCAGAGGACCTGTTCGTCGACGTCCACATCGGCCAGCTCGACGGCGTCCCCACAGGCGGGAGCGGCGCCGGAGCCCGGTGCCGCGGCCACGGTCGACGCCCACACGTGCACCTGGTCGGTCATCCGGACCCCGTGCGTCGCACCGTTCCGCGCGATCCAGCGGACCTCCACACCGGCGGGCGCGCGCACCGGCAGCCGGTCGGCGTCGGTCGGGACCTCGATGAACACGTGCCCGACCGTGGTGACGTCGAGCGCCTCGAGGATGGCGCAGATGGCCGGGGCGGCGGTCTCATCACCGGCGAGCAGGATGCGGTTGGCGTGGCCGGGGGCGAACTCGGCGGCCCCGGTGGGCAGCTCCGCCGGCGAGGACGGGACCATCGGGCCGACGATGCGGAGCTCGTCCCCGACACGGCACGCCGACACCCAGCGCGAGGCCGGTCCGGCGTCCCCGTGGGCGACGAAGTCGATGTCGAGCTCGCGGGCATCGGGACGGAAGGACCGCACGGTGTAGGTGCGGAGCGGGTTCCGGGCCTCGTCGGGCAGTGCGCGCCAGGCGCCGTACCAGTCGTCGTCCTCCGGCAGTTCGGAGAAGCCGATGCCGGGCAGCGGGAGCACGATCTTGATCCGCTGGTCGAGGCCGACCGAGGAGAAGTCGGCGAGGGCGTCGCCCGTCAGCGTCACCCGGACGAAGTGCGGGGTGAGCGACGTCACGGATGCGACGTGCACGGGGAAGACGCGGTACCGGGTTGCCACGAGGACCAAGTATGGCATGCCTAACCTCACCTCTCCAGGGTCGGACGGGGGCACGAACGGTGCGAGGATCGTCCCCGTGTCCGATGCCCCCGACGACGAATTCGCAGACCTGGCCGCGCTCGCCCACGCGAGCGGCGTGCATGCGCCGCTCCGCGCCTCCAGGCAGGTGGTCCGCACCACGGACGGACAGGAGATCGCTGCGATCCGGTGGGGGGACGACGGCCGGGAGGCCCGGATCACCTACCTGCACGGGCTCGGTATCGACGCGCACAGTTTCGACCAGACCGCGATCGCGGTCGGCGAGCCGGCGGTCGCGATCGACCTGCCGGGGCACGGTCGGTCCTCGTGGCGGGACGACGCCGACTACGCGGCGGCCGCCACCGCACCGAGCGTCCTCCACGCACTGGACGCCCTCGCGGTGCCGCCGGGGATCGTCGTCGGGCACTCCCTCGGTGCGATCCTGTCGGCCCGGCTCGCGGCGACCGCGCCCGAGCGGGTCACCGGCCTGGTGCTCGTCGACATGTCCCCCGACTTCGCGCAGCGGGCAGTCGACCGGATCGCCCGTGCGCTCGAGGCCGAGGAGCCGTTCGAGTCGCTCGACCAGGTGGTCGACCGCGCGATCGAGGCACGGGTCGGCGACGACCGCCACGTGCTGCTCCGCGAGGCCCGGCACACCACGCGCCTCGGTGCCGACGGGAAGCTCGTCCGGCGGCACCACTTCCCGCACCTCCCGGCGGGCGCGATGTCCTCCGTTGGGCGCTTCGCGGACGCGTGGCCGGACCTCGAGGCCCTCGACGTCCCGATCCTGCTCGTCCGCGGCGACCGCGGCTACGTCTCCCCGAAGCTGCACGCGGCCTTCGCCGAACGGCTGCCGGACGCCGAGATCGTCACCGTCACCGCGCGGCACGCGGTGCAGAACCAGGCACCGCTCGAACTCGCTTCGGCGATTCGGGCATGGGCGGAACGTAACGGTTTGTTGCACCCGATCGAGGAACCGTCCCCGGACGACACCGGCCGCCGGTAACCTCGTGCGAGCGCGAGCTCCGACCACCGCCCGCGCCCGGAAGGAACCCACAACCCATGAGTCCGCTCCTCCCCCGCCGCACCGCCCGACTCGGACGCGCGGCCCTCGCCGCCACGGCGGTCGCCGTCGTCTCCGCGATCGCGCTGACCGGCTGCTCCGGCACCTCCACGAACACGGGCGGCGACGACGCCACCGTGCGCGTCGGGCTGGTGCTCGAACCGACGAGCCTCGACATCCGCACGCAGTCCGGTGCAGCCCTCGACCAGGTGCTCATCGACAACGTGTACCAGGGCCTGGTCGGGCGCACCGCCGACGGCGACGTCCGCGACGTGCTGGCCTCGAAGCACACCGTCTCCGACGACGGACTCACCTACACGTTCACGCTCCGCGACGGCACCACGTTCCAGGACGGCAAGGACGTCACCGCGGCCGACGTCGTCTGGTCGCTCGAGCAGGTCAAGTCGAACGACACCTACGTCGACTCGGCGAAGCTCGCGAACGTCTCGTCGATCACGTCGCCGTCCGCTGGGGTCGTCGAACTCAAGCTCGCGAAGCCCGACTCCGACCTGCTGTGGAACCTCACCGGCCGCTCGGGCCTGGTGCTCGAGAAGGCCGCGAAGAACGACCTCTCCGACACTGCGAACGGCACCGGCCCGTACGAGGTCGCGTCGTGGAAGCAGGGCGACTCGCTCACCTTCGAGCGGAACGACGACTACTGGGGCACCAAGGCGAAGGTCGGCAAGGTCGTCTTCCGGTACATCACCCAGCCCTCCACCGCCGTGAACGCGATGGCGAACGGTGACCTCGACGTGCAGACCGCCGTCGACGGCACGCTCAAGAGCCAGCTCGAGGGCAACTCGGACATCACGCTGCACACCGGCAAGACCACGGACAAGTACACGCTGGCGTTCAACGACGCCAAGGCGCCCTTCACCGACAAGAAGGTGCGCCAGGCGATCCGGCAGGCGATCGACGCGAAGGCGATCATCAAGGCCATCGGCGGCACCGGTGTGGAGCAGGGCGGCCCGATCCCCGAGCTCGACCCGGGCTACGAGGACCTGACCGACATCGACGCGTACGACCCCGCGAACGCGAAGAAGCTGCTGGCCTCCGCCGGACAGGAGAACCTCAAGCTGACGCTCACGTACGCGAACATCTACCCGACGACGATCGGCGACGTGCTGAAGTCGCAGCTCGCCGACGTCGGCATCACCCTGACCGTCAAGCGCGTCGACTTCGCCACCTGGCTGTCGCAGGTGTTCCAGGCGCCGAAGAGCGGCACCCGTGACTTCGACCTCAGCCTCGTGGACCACGTCGAGGCGCGCGACTTCGGCAACTGGGCGAACCCGGAGTACTACTTCGGGTACGACAACGCCGAGGTGCAGGCGCTCTACGCCGAGTCCGTCGCCGCGACGAGCGAGTCCGAGAAGGCCGAAGCACTCAAGAAGGCGGCGAAGATCGTGAGCGAGGACGCCGCCGGCGAGTGGCTGTACACCTCGACCTCGATCACGGCCGTCCGGAAGGGCGTCACGGGCGTCCCCTTCGACGGCACCAACTCGCGTCTCGACCTGTCGGGGCTCGCCGTGTCATCGGGTTCGTGACCCGGTTCCTCGTCGGCAGGCTGCTGCTGCTCGTCGTCGGTCTCCTCGTCGCGAGCCTCATCATCTTCGCCACGCTCCGGATCCTGCCCGGCGACGTCGCACAGATCGTCGCCGGCACCCAGGCGAGTCCGGACCAGGTCGACCAGCTCCGCGAGCAGCTCGGCCTCGACCGGCCGGTCGTCGTGCAGTACCTCGACTGGATCGGCGGCCTGTTCCGCGGTGACCTCGGCCGGTCCCTGGTCACCGACGGCCCGGTCGCGCCGGAGATCGTGCAGAAGCTCGGCATCACCCTCCCGCTCGCCGGCATGTCCCTCGTCGCCGCACTCGTCATCGGTGTCCCGCTCGGGGTCGTCGCCGCGGTGCTCCGCCGACGACCGGGCGGCGCCGTGATCGGGTTCGTCGCGCAGGCGGTCGCGGCCGTCCCGATCGTGTGGGCCGGCATGCTGCTCGTCGCGCTGTTCGCGGTGACGCTGCACTGGCTGCCGACGCAGGGGTTCCCGCTCGACGGCTGGTCCGAGCCCGGTCGAGCGTTCGCCTCGCTCGTGCTCCCGGCGCTGACGATCGGTGCGGTCGAGGGTGCCGTCATCCTCCGGTTCACCCGGTCCGCGACCCTGTCGGTGCTCGACGCGGACCACGTCCGGACCGCCGCCGCGATCGGGCTCACCCGCACGCAGGCGCTGATCCGCCACGGCCTGCCGAGCGTGGCCCTCACGGTGCTCGCGGTGCTCGGCGTGCAGATCGCCGGGCTGCTCGTCGGCGCAGTGGTCGTCGAGCAGCTGTTCTCCCTGCCGGGGGTCGGCCGGATGCTCGTCACCGACGTCGGCCGTCGTGACATCACCAAGGTGCAGTCCGAGCTGCTCGTGCTCACCGGGCTCGTGCTGCTCGTGGGCTTCGCGGTCGACGTCGTGCACCGCACCCTCGACCCCCGCCAGCGCGAGGTGTCCGGATGATCCGCCGCCTGCTCTCCCGTCCCACCGGCGTCTTCGCCGTCGTCGTGCTCGGCCTGCTCGTCGTCCTCGCCGCCGTCTCGCTCTTCTGGACGCCGCAGGACCCGTTCCGCGCCGACCCGTTCTCGCAGTGGGAAGCCCCGAGCCCCGCGCACTGGTTCGGCACCGACGCCTCCGGTCGCGACATCGCGAGCTACCTGCTCGCCGGCACCCGCACGACGGTGCTCGTCGCCGTGGGGTCCGGCGTGATCGCGAGCGTCGTCGGCATCGTCCTGACGGCGATCGGCTCGCTCACCGCGCGTTGGGTCCGCGAGGGCACGGCCGTCCTGCTCGACATCCTCGTGGCGTTCCCGACGCTCCTGACCGCGATGCTCCTCACCGCGATCTTCGGCGGCTCGCTCGGGGTCGTCATCGTCAGCGTCGGGCTGTCGTTCGGGGTGACGATCGCGCGGGTCTCCCGGGGCGAGATCCGTCGCATCGCCCGGAGCGACTACGTCACCGCGGCCCGGGCGTCCGGCGTCGGCGGGGCGGGCGTGCTGTTCCGCCACCTCGTGCCGAACGCGGCGCCGCTGTTCACCGTGCAGCTCTCGCTCGCGATGGCGACGGCGGTCCTCGCCGAGGCCGGCCTGTCCTACCTCGGCTACGGCGCCGGGTCGGGCACGGCGTCGTGGGGCAGCCTGCTCTCCGACCTGCAGACCTACATCGGCGTGCACCCGTGGAGCGCAACCTGGCCGGGAGCCGCGATCGCACTCGTCGTCGCGGCGCTCTCGCTGCTCGGCGACGGCATCCGCGACGCCAGCGACCCGCGCCTGACGACGAACGACCGCGCAGCGGGCGGCGACCCGGCGACGACCACGACGGGGGTGACCGCATGACGGACCCAGCGGCAGCACCAGCAGGACCAGCCGCAGCCGGCGGACTCGAGGTGGTGGGGCTCTCCGTCCGCATCACGGGGCGGACGATCCTGGACGACGTGACGTTCACCGTGCCTCCCGGCCGTCGGGTGGGCGTGATCGGCGCATCCGGATCCGGGAAGTCGATGACCTCGCTCGCCCTGATGGGGCTGGAGCCCACCGGTGCGACCGTCAGCGGCAGCATCCGCCTCGACGGCACCGAGCTCATCGGGATGCCGGAGCGGGAGCGAGCGCGGCTCCGCGGCGCCGGGATCGGCATGGTGTTCCAGGAGCCCGGCACCGCCCTCGACCCGCTGCGGCGTGTGGGCGCGCAGATCGCCGAACCACTCCGGCTGCACCGCGGGCTGGACCGGCGGGCGGCTCGCGCTGCGGCGACCGCCCTCGCCGCCGACGTCGGACTGCCGGACCCGGAGTCGATGCTGCGGCAGTACCCGCACCAGCTCTCGGGTGGGCAGCGGCAGCGGATCTGCATCGCGATGGCGATGGCCGGCGAACCCGCGTACCTCGTCGCCGACGAACCCACCACGGCGCTCGACGTCACGACCGAGGCCCGGATCCTCGAACTGTTCGAGCGCGTCTCCGCGGGCATGCTCTTCGTCACGCACGACCTCGCGGTGCTGTCCAGGATCGCCGACACCGCCGTGGTGCTCGACGGCGGACGGGTCGTCGAGCAGGGGTCGGTGGCGTCGCTCCTCGCCGCGCCGCAGCACCCGGCGACGGTCGCCCTCGTCGAGGCAGCCCGCGCCACCGCACGTCGAACCGGGGGTGCCTCATGACCGATGCCCTGCACGCCAGCGGCCTGCACCGCACCTACCGACTCCCCCGACGCGGTCCGTTCGAGCCCGGGCCGGTCCGCACCGCCGTCGACGGGGTCGACCTGACGGTCGCCCCCGGCGCACGCCTCGGGATCGTCGGGGAATCGGGATCCGGCAAGTCGACCCTGGTGCGGCTCCTCGCCGGCCTGGAGGCACCTTCCGCAGGTTCCGTGACCGCCTCCGGTCGTCCGGTGGTGGCGTCCGGATCCGCTGCCGCGATGCGCTGGTTCCGGCGCGAGACCGGCATCGTGTTCCAGGACCCGTACGCATCGCTCGACCCGCGGATGCGCGTCGGGGCGATCGTCGCCGAGCCGCTGCGGGCACTGCGTCTGCCCGGCTCCCATCCCGACCTGGTGCGCGACGTGCTCGCCCGGGTGGACCTGCCCGAGGACGTCGTCGACCGGTACCCGCACGAGTTCTCCGGCGGGCAGCGTCAGCGCATCGCGATCGCCCGGGCCGTGGTGCACTCGCCGCGGATCCTGTTCGGGGACGAGCCGATGAGCGCCCTCGACGTGGTGGTGCGTGCCCGCGTGATCGACCTGTTCCGCTCGCTCGCCGACGACCTCGGGCTGACCCTGGTGCTGGTGTCGCACGACATCGGTGTGGTGCAGCGGCTGTGCGACACCGTCGCGGTGATGTCGGAGGGGCGCATCGTCGAGCGCGGGCCGGTGTCGCTGCTCGATGCGCCGCAGCACCCGGTGACGCGGGCGTTGGTGGAGGCGGCGCCGACGCTGCCGTAGGGCGCGCGGCGCGCGGGCCTGCGGCGGGCGCGGCGGTCGGCGTGCCCGGGTCGATGCGTGTGCAAGTTCCGACGGACCACGACGCGAACGACTCGTGGATCGTCGGAACATGCGCCCGCACACGATGCGTGCGCAAGTTCCGACAGACCACGACGCGAACGACTCGTGGATCGTCGGAACATGCGCCCGCATCCGACGGGTGTGCGAGTCCTGTTCGACTGGGCGGGACGCCTTGCCCACACAGCGGGACGCCGAGGACGATCGACCTGCACTGACCGCTTCTCGAAGGGGAGAACGCATGAGCACGTCGCACCACATCACCAGGAGGACGGCACTCGGTCTCGGCATCGCCGCCACCGCCTCCGCCGCGTCCGGAGCACTCGGCACACCACCGGCGAGCGCCGCACCGAGCACGAGCACGAGCACGAGCCGCCCCACCAGCACGCTCGCAGCGACCGCGGCGACCACCACCGCAGCGACCGCCACCGGCGCAGTGCTCGACAAGCACTTCGCGGCCGACACCACGACCCTGCTGAAGAACCCGCTCACCGGTTGGGCGCTCTACGGCTCCTCGGCCCCACCCGCCGACTACTGGACGAAGTACGACGACGTCCCGCTGCCCGACGGCACCACGATCTCGGTGTCCGACTACGCCTCGGTGATGTACATGCGGGTGTCGTGGACGATCCTCGAACCGTCCGAGGGCGTCTACGGCTGGGACACGAACGCGGCCTTCGCCGGCATCCTCGCCGAGGCCCGGCGCCGCGGCCTCCGGCTGGCCTTCCGGGTCGTGGTCGACAGCCGCGACAAGTCGTCGGACTTCACGCCCGCCTGGGTACGGGCAGCGGGTGCCGCCGGCTACGAGACGCAGACCGGCAGCACGACCGTGTGGAGTCCGTACCCCGACGACCCGGTGTTCCAGGCGAAGTACGCCGCCTTCATCGCTGCCTTCGGCGCGCAGTACGACGACCCGGCCACCACGGACTTCATCGACGGGTACGGGCTCGGCAAGTGGGGTGAGGGCCACTCGATGCTCTACCAGGACGCGACGAACCGGGAGCCGGTGTTCGACTGGATCATCGACCTGTACCAGGAGCACTTCACCCGGGTGCCCCTGGCGCTGAACTACCACCGGATGATCGGCGGCCCGAAGGACTGGGGCACGCCCGATCCCGAGAGCGAACGCATGCTCGACGGTGCCTACGAGAAGGGCTACGTCCTGCGCCACGACGCGTTCGGCATGACGACGTACTACGCCGACTGGGAGAAGTCGATGGCGGCGAAGTGGCGGTACAAGCGGCCGATCATCATGGAGGGTGGCTGGGTCACCGCCCAGCACGACGTGACGCAGGATCCCCGCGGCTACGTGACCACCGCCGACGTCCGGCGGGGCGAGTTCGACGACTCGGTCGAGGCCCACGTGAACATGATGGACCTCCGGAACGGCGAGACCCTCTCGTGGTTCACCGACGAGACGTACCCGCTGACGCAGCGCTTCGACGCGGAGGGCGGGTACCGCCTCCACCCGTCGCACGTCGTCGTGCCCGGTGCGGTCGCCGTGGGCGCCACGGTGGACCTCACCCACGAGTGGACGAACACCGGTTGGGGCTACCTGCCCGACAACCTGCCGGTGTGGAACGGCAAGTACAAGGCGGCGCTGGCGCTGCTCCGTGCGGACGGGTCCGTCGCGAAGTCCTTCGTCGACACGGCGTCCGACCCGTCGACCTGGCTGAAGGGGTCACCCACCGCGTACGCGTTCCGCGCCTCGCTGGCCGGGGTGCCGTCGGGTCAGTACCGCTGGGGCATCGCGATCGTCGACACGACCTCGGGCGGCACCCCGGGGATCCAGCTCGCCGCACAGGCGGCGCAGGAAGGTGGCTGGGTCGTCGTGGGCGAGGTCACGGTGGGCTGACGCACGAGACGCAACCGCCTGGAGGCCCGGTGCCGGTCCACGAGACCGGCACCGGGCCTCCAGGCAGTCGGGTCGAAGCCCGTCAGCGGGTCAGGAAGACGAGCGCGCGCCGCAGGAACGCGCGGTGCTCCGGGGATGCGAACGACGCAGCCGAGTGGCCGAGCGCATCGTGGACCGTCGTCCCGCCGCCGGCACGCTCGTGCACCCACGCGAGCGGGTGCCGCTCGCCCTCGTGCTCGTGCTCGAGCAGCACCCGGACGTCCGGGGCGACGCGCAGGCGGGTGTAGCGCTCGTCCTGCAGGGTGAAGTCCGACGACCCGGCCGTGATCGGGTGCTCGTCGTCCACGACCCGCACCCGTGCGGGCCCGTACGGCGGGTGCATCGTGGTGCCACGCACCCAGACCCCGCCGACGGCGCGCTCCCAGGCGTCGTCGTCGGCGAACGACGTCGTCGAGACGTGCAGCACGAGCAGCGGCACCGGACTGGCGAGCAGCCGGTGGAACCCGCGGACGGCGTCGGTGAACGGCACCGGGCGCTCGTCGCGGGGCAGCCCGACGTTCACCACGACGAGCGACGGCAGCGGCCCGCTCGCGAACCCGGCGAGGGCGGTGTCGACGTCGTCGGGCTGTTCGAGCGGCACGCCGGCGTCGGCGGCGATCTCGGCGATCGCGGCGTTCGTCTCGGCGAACGGGTGCCACGGATCGGTCCAGCGACCGGCTCCGCCGAGCAGCACAGCGCTCACGCGGTCTTCCCAGCGGGCGCGGTCGCCCGGGTCAGGGTGAGCACGTGCTCGCCCGCGGTGGCGTGGTCACGCGCGACGAGCCGGACGCGGTGCACGGCGGGACCCCAGACGCGCTCGAGCTTCTCGTCGTCGACCTCCCGTCGGTCGACGAGCACGTCGAACCGTCCGGTGTCGACGGCCAGGTGTGCGGGGCCGACCAGGAGGCCGCCGTCCACGGGGACGGGTTCGTCACGGGTCATGAGGACCAGGGTCATCGTGCCGGGCTCCGCGAACGTCCAGGTGTCGCGGACGACCACCCGTTCGGCAGCACGGTCCAGCGTGGCGCTCCGGCCGAGCGTGACGAGCCCGCTCGAGGGTGGGTAGGCGGCTGCGAGGTCGGCGGACCACACCGCTCGGGCGCCGTCGTCCTCGAACGCGGTGCCGGTCGCCCGGTACGACGCCCCCTCGTGCTGTTCGACGCCGTTCGGCAGCGGGACCCCGTGCCAGGCGCTCCGCATCGTCCAGATGCCGTAGCGGTGTTCGGGCATGAAGGTCTCGCGGCGGTACACACCGACCCCGACGTCGATCAGGACCGGCTCGCCGTCCAGGGACACGATCACCCCGCCGGCGTCGTTGTGGTTGTGGCTGACGTCGTTGTGCCCGCCCTTCACCGCGAGGACGAAGCCGTCGACGGCGCCGTCGTGGTCGCGGGCGACGGCGACCTCGGTGCCGGGCAGCCAGAGCGACGCGGGCATGCCCGGCTCGGCGGGACCGGCGTCGTCGGAGGTCCACGACGCGTCCAGCAGCTCGGCCGTGGTCCGGCGGAAGAGGGCGGCGAGCTGGCCGTCGAAGCGCAGCGGGTGCTGCCGACCCATCCACCGTGCGTGCCGGACGACCTGGTCGTCACCGACGCGCTCCCCGAAGCGGCCGAGCAGGTGCCAGTTCGCGTTCTCCGCCAACGCCGGGGACCCGTCGGAGTGGTTGACCTGCGACCGAGCGCCGATCTGCATGCCCATCGGGAACCGCGCCATCGCGGCGACCGGCGCGACCGAGAACCCGTCGAACGTCCGGTCGGTCAGCTCCTCGACCAGGTCCAACGCCTCGAACAGGGTCGCGCCGGCCCACCACCAGTAGGTCGCGCCCTCGTCGCAACTGCCATCGGCGTCGTACCCGGCACGGAACCGGTCGAGGATCACGAGCGCCCGGTCGATCGTGGCCTCGAGGCGGTCAGCGTCGGGCTCGACGACGGCGGCGCAGACCAGCACGTTCGACACGATCCACGGCGCCCAGTTGTTCGGTGGCCCGTCGACCCCGTGCCAGAAGTAGACGTCCTGCTCCCAGGGGTCGAGGACCCGGCGGCGGATCTCGTGGTGGACGTGCGCGCGGATGCCGGGGCGGTCCCGTTCGAGGCGCTCCCCCGCGATCGCGTCGATCGCCGCGAGCATCCCGCCGACGTAGGCGTCCGACAGGTCCAGCACGTCCCGACCCGGCAGCGGCAGGAAGGGGCGGCTGCCGTCCTCGGGCAGGGCGTAGTGCGACGGCAGGCACCAGGCGCGCATCTCGCAGATCCGCCAGAGCTGGTCGGCGAGCACGTCGGCCCACTCGTCCTCGCCCGTCACGCCGAGTGCGAGCGCTGCGGTGCCGGCGGACTCGAGCAGGTTCCGCTGCGCCCGTTCGTACGGTCGGCGGTCGCCGTCGCGACTGTACGTCGCCCACAGGGCGAGGGTCGGGAAGGTGACCGCAGCGGCGTCGCGACGGGCGTGCGCGACCGTGAGCAGGGCCTCCCGGTCGGCGTCCGTGACGTCGGCCCACGCTGCGCGGTCGCTGACGGGAGGCGCGGGTCGCCACGTGCGCGGACGGAGCGCCGCGCGCGCTGCCGCGGTGAAGCGGTCGGTGAAGGACGGAGCGTCGACGGTGACGGTCATGAGGTGGGTCTCCGGGTGGTGGTGGGGGTCTCAGGCCTGGACGGCGAAGCCAGCCGGCACGATCGGGTCGAGGAAGGCGCCGGACGAGGCGAACGCGATGGTCTCGCGGACTGCGTTCTCCGCGAGCCGTCGCAGTTCGTTGCCGAGCGAGCCGGCGATGTGCGGCGTGATGAACGTGTTCGGCGTCGAGCGGAGCCGTGCGTCCGGTGGCAGGTGCTCGGGTTCGGTGACGTCGAGGACGGCGGCGAGGTCACCGCGCTCGAGCCGGTCGGCGAGCGCGTCCTGGTCCACGATCCCGCCGCGAGCCGTGTTCACCAGGGTCGTCCCCGGTCGCATCCGCGCGATCACCGACCGGTCGATCATCCCCCTGGTGGTGGGCAACAGCGGGGCGTGCAGGGTGACGACGTCACTCGTCTCGGCGAGCGTGCCGAGGTCGACCGCGGTGACGCCGAGGAGCGCGGCCTCGTCGTCGTCGAGGAACGGATCGCTCACCAGCACGCGTACGTCGTAGTCGCGGAGCCGCTCGATCACGGCCCGGCCGACGCGGGACGCTCCGACGACCCCGACGGTGACGCCGTGCATGCCGACGACCGGCCACGACCCCTCGACGTCGGGCCGCTCGTCGCTGCGGAGTGCGGAGGCGCTCGCGAACGCGCGCTTGGCGGCGAGGACGATCACCGCGACGGTGTACTCGGCGACCGGCACGGCGTTCGCTGCGGCGCTCGAGGTGACCGCGATCCGGCGGGACCAGACGTCGGTGTCGACCACGGGCTTCACGGAACCGGCGGAGTGCACGACGGCCCGGAGCCTGGGCATCCGGTCGAGCCGAGCCGCGTCGAGCACCGGGCTCCCCCACCCGGTGACGATCACCTCGACGTCGCCGAGCAGCGCCGCGTCGCAGGGGTCGTCGGGGTCGAGCGGCCGGTCGGCGACGAGTCGCACCGCTCCGGAGGCGTGCAGCGCAGCGAGGTCTGCCGGGTCGAACACCCGGGTGAACGTCGGCTCCGGCATCACGAACCCGACCGGGACGGGGGCGCGGTGAGCGGGGTCGGCCGGGGTCGGCGTGGCTGGGGGTGTGACGGGGCGTGACGTCATCGTCGAACGGCTCCTCTCGGGAGTACGGCCTCCCCATGCCAGCGCCGGCCCGTGTTCGTGGTCAAGTGCGGGAGCGCAAACGCTCACGAATCGAACACGACCGCCGCGGTGGAGGCGCGCACGCTCAGCGTCGGCGTCAGCGTCATGTGCCGCCGGGCGAACCCGACCTGTGCCGTCGCCGAGATCCGTTCGAAGCACATCGTCGCCGCGAACCGGCCGACGTCGTTCTTCGGCGGTGCGACGGCGGTGAGGGGGACGTCGGCGAGCGCCGCGACCTCGTCGTCGTAGGCGACCACGGACAGGTCGTCCGGGATCGAGAGTCCCATCTCGGTGACGGTCTCGACGAACTCGACGGCGTAGTGGTCGGAGTGCACGAAGACGGCGGTGGTGCCGGTGGCGAGGCAGCGTTCGATGAACGCCCGTGTGTCGGTGCCGACGCCGTCGCCGTCGGTGATGACCTCGACGGGTGCGTCTGGTTCCAGGCCGAGCTGGCGGACGGCGCGGTCGTAGCCGGTGCGGAGCTGCGGGGTGGTGGGGGTGTCGAACACGGCCATCCCGATGCGGCGGTGGCCGAGTTCGGCGAGGTGGCGGACGGCGATGCCGGCGCCGGCCTCGTGGTCGCTGCGGACGGATTCGAGCTCGGAGCCGACGGGCGCCTCGGCCACCGAGCGTTCGACGACGACGACGGGCATCGGTGCGTGGTCGAGGAGCGCGAGGGTGTCGAAGGCGTCGGCGACGGTGGTGGTGACGAGGAGGCCGTCGACGCCCGCGGCGATGAGCCGTTCGACCTGCTGGCGTTCCCGGGCGGGGTCGTACCGGGAGACGCCGAGGACCACTCGGCCGCCGAGGGCCTCGGCGCGTTCGGCGACGCCGGCGACGATCTTCGGGAAGTAGTACCCGGGGTCGGGGACGACGAGACCGAGGGTGAAGAGGGCGCCGCCTGGGTCGCTGCCGGGCTCGCCGGTGCCCGGGCGCGGTGCCGGGCGTGGCGCCGGTCGGTGCGGGGCGCCGGCGGTGGGCAGGGTCTCGACGGACACGGCGCCGCCGTGCACGCGTCGGACCAGCCCGCGTTCGGCGAGTTCGGCGAGGTCTCGGCGGACGGTCATGGCCGAGATGCCCTCGCGGTCGGCGAAGTCCGAGGCGGAGAGGGTGCCGTGGACGCGCAGCTCCGCGAGGATGCGCTCTTGGCGTCTGTTCGGGTGCATCGTTGCTCCCCATGTTCGATTCGTGTGCGGGTGAATACCGCGGCTTGACCGTCATCATACGGACGCCACAGGATGACGAAACCCCCAGCCCACGTGAGCAAAGGAGCCACATGAGCGCGACGCTGGTCGATCCGACCACCGAGACGAGGACCCCCCGGTCGGACGGTGTCCCACCCCCGCGGAAGGTCCCGTTCACCGCACGGTTGCGCCGTGACTACCCGCTGCTCGTCATGGTGGCGCCGGCGGTCCTGCTGCTGCTCCTGTTCGTGTACGTGCCGATGCTCGGCAACGTGATCGCGTTCATGGACTACCAGCCGTACATCCCGATCTCCGAGAGCCCGTGGGTCGGGTTCACGAACTTCCAGGTGATGTTCGCCGACCCCGACTTCTGGCGGGCGACGGTGAACACGCTGGAGATCACGTTCATCCAGCTGATCCTGTTCTTCCCGGTGCCGATCGCCCTGGCGCTCCTCATCCACTCGCTGGTGTGGCCGTGGCTGCGGGCGACCGTGCAGTCGGTGCTGTACCTGCCGCACTTCCTGTCGTGGGTGATCGTCGTCGGGTTCTTCCAGCAGTCGCTCGGGTCCGGCGGGGTCGTCAACCACGCGTTGCGGCAGCTCGACATGGGGACCATCGGGATCATGAGCGACCCGGAGACGTTCAAGCTGCTGCTGACGTCGCAGGTGATCTGGAAGGACGCCGGCTGGGGCACGATCATCTTCCTCGCCGCGCTGGCCGCGATCGACGACAACCTGTACGAGGCGGCGGCGATCGACGGGTCGGGGGTGTGGAGCCGGTTCTGGCACGTCACCCTGCCGGGGATCCGTCCCATCATCGTGCTGCTGCTCATCCTGCGGCTCGGCGAGGCCCTGTCGGTCGGGTTCGAGCAGATCATCCTGCAACGGAACGCGGTGGGCGCGGACGCTGCCGAAGTCCTCGACACGTACGTCTACTACCACGGGGTCGTCGACGGGAACTGGTCCGCCGGCATCGCGGTCGGGCTCGTGAAGGGGCTCGTCGGCTTCGTCCTGATCATGGCGGCGAACAAGGCCGCCCACATGCTCGGTGAGCAGGGAGTGTATTCGCGATCATGAGCACCATCGCCCGTCCGGTCTGGGCCGGAAAGCCGAAGCCCGTCGTCCTCGCACTGAAGTCGGTCGCGATCGTCCTGATCCTCGCCGTGGTGCTGTTCCCGTTCCTCATCGTCTTCTCGACGAGCGTGTCGAGCCAGGCCGACATCACCGCCGCCGGCGGCTACGTCGTGTGGCCGCGGTCGTTCGACCTGTCCGCCTACGTGCAGATCCTGTCCGGCGGGGTGGTCACCCGCGCCGTCGTCGTCACCCTGCTCGTCACCGTCGTCGGCACCGCGATCAGCCTGGCGTCGACGGTCCTCGCCGCATGGGCGCTGAGCCGGCAGGGGTCGCTGTTCCAGCGGCCGCTGCTGACCTTCGTGCTCATCACGTTCCTGTTCGCACCGGGGATGATCCCGCTGTACCTGATGGTGAAGCAGCTCGGCCTGCTCGACAACTACTGGGCGCTGATCCTGCCGAGCGCGTTCAGCGTGTTCAACATGGTGGTCGTCCGCGGCTTCATGATGAGCATCCCGCAGGAACTCGTCGACAGCGCGAAGATCGACGGCGCCGGGGAGTTCCGCATCCTCTGGCAGCTCGTGCTCCCCCTGTCCCGCGCGGTGATCGCCGTCGTCGGCCTGTTCTACGCGGTCGGGTACTGGAACGCGTTCTTCAACGCCCTGCTGTACCTGTCGGACTCCACGAAGTGGACGCTGCAGCTGGTGCTCCGCACCTACGTCCTGCAGGGCTCGAACCTGGTGTCCGGCGCCGGGTCGGACGCCACGATGCAGCCGCCGTCGGAGTCGATCCAGATGGCCGTCGTGATGATCGCGATCATCCCGATCCTGGCCGCCTACCCGCTGGTCCAGCGCCACCTCACCAAGGGCGTCCTGACCGGCGCCGTCAAGGGCTGACACGGCCCCGTCAGGGGCGACACGGCCCCGTCAGGGGCGACACGGCCCCGTCCAGGGCTGACACGGCCCCGCCAAGCACACCCGTCCCAGCAACGCTTCAAGGGAGAAGCCATGACCGACACGACCACCGGCACGCTCAGCCGCCGGACCCTCATCTCGGGCGCCACCTTCGGGCTCGTCGCCCTCGGTGCCTCCGGCAGCCTGACCGGCTGCTCCACCGGTGGCAACGCCGCGACGATCTCGGACACGGTCGCCGCACTGCCGACCTACGTGCCCATCACGAAGGGCCCGAAGCCGGACCTGCCCGGCAACGACATCGTCCAGCCCGTCTACTACTCGTACCCGAAGGACAGCGAGCTGTTCACCTCGGTGACCGGCAAGGTCGGCGACGGTGAGGAGACCACCGGGTTCGTCGTCACCTACGCCGCCCCGCCCCCCGCGAACAACAGCTTCCTCGACTACATCGGTGGTCTGACGAACACCGAGTACGACCTGACGTTCGTGCCCGGGGACTCGTTCGACACGAAGTTCGCCACGATGACGGCGGGCAACGACATCCCGTCGATCGTCGAGTTCCTGACCTTCGCGATGCCCCCGCGGTTCCCGCAGCTGCTCGACGCGAAGTTCTCGGACCTGTCGGAACACCTCTCCGGCGACGCCGTGAAGGACTACCCGAACCTCGCGAACATCCCCACGGCGTCGTGGCGGAGCGCCCGCATCAACGGCAAGATCTACGGCGTCCCCGAGCACCGACCGCCGTTCGGGTCCGTGATGATCTGCCGGCCGGACCTGATCGAGCAGCGCACCGGCGAGGCCCCGGCGCCGAAGGACAAGGACGACTTCACCGAGCTCTGCACCGCCGTCACCGACGCCAAGGCCGGGCGGTACGCGATCGCCGGCGGCGGAGGCGCGAGCGGCGTCGACTGGGCGTACGACTTCATCGGTGCGGCGTTCGGCGTCCCGAACCAGTGGTCGATGTCGAAGGGCGGGACGCTCACGCACAAGAACGAGACCGACGCCTGGCTCGAGACGCTCAGCTACGTCAAGAAGCTCTGGAACCTCGGGGTCTACCACCCGGACACCCCGAGCCTCGAGAGCGCCAAGGCGAAGACGTACATCAACAACGGCACCGTCATGATGCACCTCGACGGCATCTCCGCGATGCTCGACGTCACCATGCCGAAGGGCGTCGTGACCGGTGGCATCGTGCCGTTCGGTGCCGAGGGCGGCAAGGGTGCCAACTACCAGGGCACCTCGAGCTTCTCGTTCGCCGCCCTGAAGAAGACCTCGCCGGAGCGCATCAAGGCACAGCTCCGCCTGATCGACTACCTCTCCGCACCGTTCGGATCGCGAGAGGCGTTCACGCTCACCCACGGCAAGGAGAACGTGCACTACACCGGCAGCGGTCCGGACGCGGTGCTCACCACGGCCGGCGAGCAGATGATCAACGCGAGTGCGCTCTACCGCCTCGGTGCCGGTCCGCAGGTCCTCAACACCGCGAAGCGCATCGACGAGCAGCTCCGGCAGTCGCACAAGTGGCAGGTCGCGACGCAGGACATGCTCGTGAAGAACCCCGTCGACGGGTTCTACTCCCCCTCGGCGACCTCGACGCAGTCCGCGAACCAGGCGTTCAACAGCGTCTGCAACGACTACGTCCTCGGGCGCACCAACCTGGCGAAGGTCAAGGCCGGCGTGGCGACGTGGACCTCGGCCGCTGGTGACAAGATGCGCCGGGAGTACTCCGAAGCCATCGAGAAGCAGTCCTGAGGACGTCACCACCCACCGGCCGGGAGGCACGGTGCCAGCTGGCACCGTGCCTCCCGGCCGCCGTTGGGTGCATTGCGGGCCGCACGTGCGCTGCGGACGCATGCGCGCGTACGAAGCGACGAACCACGTGTCGATCGCGAGGTGTTCCGTCGACGCATGCACCCGCATCCGATGTGTGCGCATCGTGCGACGAACCACGCGTCGATCTGCACGTGTTCTGTCGCAGGATGCACACGCATCGACCGGCCGCGCCCGCCCCCGCGCCGGCCGCACCCGCCCCGCGCCCCCGCGCTACGCGGTCCAGGCTGCCGGATGCCGCCGCTGCCACCGCAACCGGCGCTCGAGCTGCGCGCCGATCGCGAGCAGGACCCGCTCGCCACCGGGCCGCCCGATGAGCTGCACGCCCATCGGCAACCCGGCGCCGTCTGGATGGTCGTCGGCGGTGACCCCGACCGGCAACGTGATCGCCGGGAGTCCCGCGACGTTCGCCATCGACGTCCACGGCGAGTAGGCGCACTGGCGACGGAAGTCCTCCTCCGGGTCGTCGCCGTACCAGCCGAGCGGTCGCGGGGTGAGCGCCAGCGTCGGCGTGAGGACCGCGTCGAACCAGTCGAAGGCACCGATGAGCGCCGCCGAGAAGGTGTCGAGCGCCGTCATCGCGTCGAGGACCTGCGTCCCGGTCAGCGCCTGCCCGCGCGCCACGAGCCAGGACACGAGCGGCGTGAGCGCCGACAGGTCGATCCCGGGCACCTGTGGCAGCCGAGCAGCCGAGCTCTCCCAGGCGACCCGGAAGGCGTCGGCGTACGGCACGCGGGGCATCGGGACGTCCTCGACGCCGTGGCCCACCTCGCCCAGCACCCGCACGGCCGTCTCGACGGCGGCACGGGCCGCGGGGTCGACGACCACGTCGACGGTGTCGTCCCACGGGGAGCCGTCGAGCAGCCCGACGACGAAGCGTCCCTCGCCACGGACGGCCGCGGCGGTGAACGGTCCCTCGCCGACCTCGGGGGTGACCAGCGCGTACGGCGACGGTTCCGGCAGCCCGGCCGGCATCACGAGGGCGTCGAGCAGCATGCCCGCGTCCGCGACGGTCCGGGTGAGCGGCCCGGCGACGGAGAGCCCACCGACACCGGAGCGTCCGGGCATCGACGGCACCCGGCCCCGACTGGGCTTCAGGCCGACGAGTCCCGTCGCGGCGGCGGGTATCCGGACCGAGCCGCCGCCGTCCGACCCGACCGCGGCGGGCAGCAGTCCGGCTGCGACCGCGACGGCGGCTCCGCTCGACGAGCCTCCGGGCGCGCGCGCGGTGTCGTACGGGTTCCGGGTCACGCCGAAGCGGGTCTCCGACGACGAGGACATGCCGAACTCCGGCGACGCCGTCTTGCCGAGGCTGACCGTGCCGGCCTCGTCGAGGGCCGCGACGAGCGCGTGGTCACCCGACGCTGGCCGCTCCGGCAGGCTCGTGGTGCCGCTGCGCGTGGGGACCCCGGCGCGGTCGTACAGGTCCTTGTCGGCGGACGGGAGGCCCCACAACGGTCTGGACGTCGGCACCAGGTCGCCGAGACGGTCGGCCCTCGAGCGCGCGGCGTCCGGCGTCAGCGTCACGAAGGCGCCGAGCCCGCGGTCCAGGCGTTCGATGCGGGACAGGAAGTGATCGGTCACCTCGCGCGCCGTCACCTCACCCCGACGGATCCAGTCCCAGAGTTCCTGCGCCGTGAGGTGGTGGAGTTCGAACACGGTTCCCGAGCCTAGGCGGCGGTGGTCCCGACACGCTGGTACCGGATGTGCGTCGAGAGCGGGGAGTGCAGCACCTCGACGGGCTCGAAGCCGAACGTGCCGATGCCGCCGGTGCCGACCTCGCCGAAGATCCGCTCCCCGGAGCCGAGCAGCACCGGCGCGATGTCGAGGGTCAGTTCGTCGACCACCCCGGTCGCGAGGGCCTGGCGGACCGTGGAGGCACCGCCGGCGATGTCGACGCCGTCGTCCCCACCGCCGGTCCGGGCGGCCTCGCTCGCTCGTCCGTACGCCGCGTCGAAACCGTCCGTGACGAAGTGGAAGGTGGTGCCGCCGGCCAGCTCGATCGGGTCGTGCGGGTGGTGCGTGAGCACGAACACGGGCGCGTGGTACGGCGGCTCGTCACCCCACCAGCCCTGCCAGTCGCCGTCCCACTCGCCGCGGACCGGACCGAACATGTTGCGGCCCATCACGTACGCGCCCCGCGGACGCATCAGCCAGGAGACGGCGAGCGCATCGGCGTCGGTGGCGCGGGGGTCGCCCATGTGCCAGCCGTGCAGCTCGTGGCCGCGGACACCCAGCGGGTGGTCGATGCTCTGGTCGGGTCCGGCGGCGAACCCGTCGAGCGAGACGGACATGTGGCAGGTCGTGTGCGGCATCGCATCCCTCTCGGCGGCCGGCGGGGCGGTCTCCCGTCGGGCGGATCTCAGACGCCGAGGTGCGCGGCGAGCACGTCCCGCACGGTCGTCCAGTGGTGCTCACCGTACCGCTCGTCGTCGACGTGGTGGAGTTCCGCTTCGCCGCTGAACATGCTGACGAAGTACTGCATCCCCTGCCACGCCGGGAACGGCTCGTCGTCGTCCTTCGACAGCCGCCGTCCGACCTTCGCCATCGCGGACAACGTGCCGACGGTCCCCGCCCACTGCAGGCGGAAGGTCGTACCCGTCAGGCGGGACAACGTCGCGGCGATCTGCCGTGCGGTGACCCGGTCCCCCGCGACCTCGACGACGCGGGGTGCACCGGGGTCGAGCGCGACGAGGGCGGTCACCCTGGCGACGTCGTCCTTCGTGGTGAAGTCGAGCACCTGGTCAGCGGACGACCAGTAGAGCACCCGGCGGCGGTCGAACAGGATCATCGGCGCCTGCCCGGTGAGCATGTCGGTGAACGCACCGTTCAGCACCGAGGTCGCGCGGATCGGGGCGGCGTCGAGGTCGGCGGCGAACTCGCGGCGGAGCTCGAAGTTGCGGTTCGACCCCGGGGTGATGGACCGGTAGTCCGCGGCGTAGTCGGAGGGGATGAAGCGCTGCACACCGGCCTCGACCGCGGCGGCGAGCAGGGCACGTTGTGCGTCCACGATGACGGCCCGGGTGCCGCTGACGGCGGAGACGACGACGTCGACCCCGGCGAGCGCCGACACGAGGGCGGCGTGGTCGGAGTAGTCGGCGGTGACGACGTCGACGCGGTCGGCCGGCACGTCCGCGCCGGTGCCGGCGCCCGTGCCGGTTCCGGCGCCGGTGCCCGTGCCGGTGCTCGTGCTTGTGCCGGTGCCGCCGTACTGCCGGTCGGCGGCCCCGCTGCCTGGACGGGTGAGGACGCGGACGCGTGTGTCGTGCTGCAGGAGCGCGGCGACGATGCGTCCACCGAGGTCCCCGGTGGCGCCGGCGACGAGGACGGTGGTGGTGGTCATGCCGCCCACGCTACGGACACCCGGGTCGGTAGGTTGTGATCGGGCCAGCCGACGACAGGGAGCGTGCGTGACGACGATCGACCTCAACAGCGACCTCGGCGAGGGCTTCGGTGCCTGGACGGCGGGCGACGACACGGCGATGCTCGACGTGGTGTCGAGCGCGAACGTCGCGTGCGGGGCCCACGCCGGCGATCCGGTGATCATGCTCGCCACCGCGCGGGCGGCGGCGGCGCGGGGTGTGTCGGTCGGGGCGCACGTCGCGTACCGGGACCTGGCGGGCTTCGGCCGTCGGCTCGTGCACGTCACGCCCGACGAGCTGTACGCCGACGTCGTCCACCAGCTCGGCGCCCTCGTCGCCGCGGCGCGGGTGGCGGGGACGGCCGTGACCTACGTGAAGCCACACGGTGCGCTGTACAACACGGCGTGTGCGGACCCGGTGCAGGCGGACGTGGTGGTCCGGGCGGTCGCCGACGTCGATCCGACGCTCGCGGTCCTGGCGTTGCCGGGGTCCGAGCTGCTCCGCGCTGCCGGAGCACACGGGCTCCGTGCCGTCGCCGAGGCGTTCGCGGACCGTGCCTACGAGCCCGACGGGTCCCTGGTGTCGCGGAGCCGCCCGGGTGCAGTGCTGCACGACCCGGACGTGGTCGCGGAGCGGGTGCTGCGGATCGTCACCGAGGGTGTCGCGACCGCGGTCGACGGGTCGGAGATCCGGGTGGCCGCCGAGTCGGTGTGCGTGCACGGGGACTCCCCCGGGGCGGTCGAGACGGCCCGGGCGATCCGGTCGCTGCTGACGGAGCGGGGCATCGAGATCGCCCCGTTCGCCCCGCCGGCACCGTGACGGAGCTCGACGGCGCCCCCGGCACCCCCAGCGCCCCCGGCACCCCCAGCGCCCCCGGCGCCCCCGGCGCCCCCGGCGCCCCCGGCGCCCCCGGTACCCCCAGCGCCCCCGGCACCCTCGACGTCCGTGCCGCCGGCACCGCAGCGCTCCTCGTCACGTTCCCCACCCTCGCCGACACGGTCGCGTTCCGCGCCGGTCTCACCGCCACCGTCGTCCCCGGCGTCACCGAGGTGGTCTCCGGCGCCCGGACGCTCCTCGTCCGGTTCGACCCCGCCGTCACCGGGGCGCTGCGCGTGCACTCCGCACTCGACCACGTCGAACCGGTCGTCGACACCGCGGCTGTGCGCACCGACCCGCTCGTCATCCCGGTCACCTACGACGGCGAGGACCTCGACGCCGTCGCCCGTGCGACGGGCCGGAGCGCCCGAGCGCTCGTGGCGTGGCACACCGGTCAGGTCTGGACGAGTGCCTTCTGCGGGTTCGCACCGGGCTTCGCGTACCTCACCGGCACGGAACCCTCGCTCGACGTCCCGCGGCACCCCACCGCTCGCACCCGGGTCCCGAGCGGCGCCGTCGCCCTGGCCGGCGAGTTCAGCGCCGTCTACCCGCGCACGTCGCCCGGCGGCTGGCAGCTGATCGGCCGCACCGACGTCGCGATGTGGTCCCTCGACCGCACCGAGCCGGCACTGGCACCGGCCGGCACCCGGATCCGCTTCGTCGAGGCCCGTCCAGCATGAGTGCGCTCACCGTCGTCCGCGCCGGCCCCGGAGCGTCCGTGCAGGACCTAGGTCGCCCCGGGTTCAGTGACGTCGGCCTCGGAGCGGCGGGCGCCGCCGACCAAGGATCCGCGGCGCTCGCCAACCGCATGGTCGGGAACCTCCCCGAAGCGGCCGTCCTGGAGGCACTGCTCGGCTCCGTCTCGCTGCGCACGGACGCGCACGTGGTCGCCGCCACGGCCGGAGCGGCCTGTCCGGTGTCCGTCACGCGGGCAGACGGGAGCGTCCGCGGCGCGGCCGCGTTCGAGGTGCTCACCCTTGCTCCGGGCGACACCCTGCACGTCGGCGCGCCCGCGTCGGGCCTCCGGGTGTACCTCGCCGTCCGCGGTGGGTTCGCGGTCGAGCCGGTCCTCGGCAGCCGCTCGTGGGACACGCTCGCGCAGCTCGGTCCGGCGCCGGTGGCCGCCGGGGACGTGCTGCCGGTCGGTTCGGATGCTGCCGGGTGGCCGATCGTCGACGCGGTCGCACCCCCGCTGCTCCCCCGACCGTGGGAGCCCACGGTGCTCGAGGTCACCGCGGGTCCGCGCGACGACTGGTTCACCGAGGACTGGCACCGGGTGCTGACCGGCCAGGAGTACCGCGTCGGCACCGACAGCGACCGGGTCGGGGTCCGGACCGAGGGCGCCGAGCCCCTCCGACGCACCGTCACCCGTGAACTCCCGAGCGAGGGCGTCGAGACCGGGTCGCTGCAGGTCCCACCGACCGGCTCCCCGGTGGTGTTCCTCGCCGACCACCCGGTCACCGGCGGCTACCCGGTCGTCGCCGTCCTCACCCCGGCGTCGGTCGACCGTGCCGCGCAGCTCCGCCCCGGCGACGCGATCCGCTTCCGGATCGTCGGGGCCCGCCGAGATGGGACGATTGGGGCATGACCGCCACGCTCGTCGCCAAGGGCCTCTCCGGCGGTTACGCCGCCCGCACACTGTTCGAGGGGCTCGACCTCACGGTCGCCCCCGGTGACGTGATCGGCCTCGTCGGCGTGAACGGTGCCGGCAAGTCCACGCTCCTCCGGCTGCTCGCCGGGGTCGACGAACCCCTTGCCGGGACCGTCTCGCTGTCACCGCGGGACGCCTTCGTCGGCTGGTTGCCGCAGGAGCACGAGCGGGTCGAGGGCGAGACCGTCGCGGGCTACATCGGTCGACGGACCGGGTGCGCCGAGGCCACGGCTGTCATGGACGCCACCGCTGCCGCCCTCGGAGACCCGGACGCCGGTGACGCTGCCGCCGACCGGTACTCGGTCGCGCTCGACCGTTGGCTCGCCGCCGGCGCCGCGGACCTCGAGGACCGCATCCCCGCCGTCCTGGCCGACCTCGGGCTCGAGGTGGGCACCGACGTCGACGGCGTCGGCCCGGATTCCCTGATGACGGCGCTCTCCGGCGGGCAGGCCGCACGGGTCGGACTCGCTGCCCTGCTGCTGTCCCGGTTCGACGTCGTGCTGCTGGACGAGCCGACGAACGACCTCGACCTCGACGGGCTCGATCGGCTCGAGCAGTTCGTCCGGGGGCTCCGCGGTGGGGTCGTCCTCGTCAGCCACGACCGTGAGTTCCTCGGCCGGGCCGTGACCGCCGTCCTCGAACTCGACCTCGCGCAGAACTCGCACCGGCTGTTCGGCGGCGGCTACGACTCCTACCTCGAGGAGCGCGCCGTCGCACGCCAGCACAAGCGCGACGCCTACGACGAGTTCGCCGCCACCAAGGCCGACCTCGTCTCGCGTGCCCGCACCCAGCGGGAGTGGTCCAGCCAGGGCGTCCGCAACGCGATGAAGAAGAACCCCGACAACGACAAGATCCGTCGTCGCGCGGCCTCGGAGTCGAGCGAGAAGCAGGCGCAGAAGGTCCGGCAGATGGAGTCCCGCATCGCGCGGCTCGACGAGGTCGAGGAGCCCCGCAAGGAGTGGCAGCTCGAGTTCACGATCGGCGCGGCACCCCGGTCGTCAGCGGTCGTCGCCACCCTGGCCGACGCCACCTTCACGCAGGGCGACTTCACCCTGGGGCCGGTGTCGCTGCAGGTCGACGGCGGCGACCGGATCGGGATCACCGGCCCGAACGGCGCCGGCAAGTCCACGCTCCTCCGCGCACTCCTCGGCAAGCAGGCACCGACCACCGGTACCGCGTCACTCGGCAGCGCCGTCGCGATCGGCGAGATCGACCAGGCCCGCGCCGCGTTCACGGGTGACCAGCCGCTCGCCGACGCGTTCGAGGCGCTGGTGCCCGAGTACACCACCGCCGAGGTCCGCACCCTGCTGGCGAAGTTCGGGCTGAAGGCTGACCACGTCGCGCGCGCGGCCTCGGCGCTGTCCCCCGGCGAGCGCACCCGTGCCGGCCTCGCGCTGCTGCAGGCCCGAGGGGTCAACGTGCTCGTGCTCGACGAACCCACCAACCACCTCGACCTCGCCGCCATCGAACAGCTCGAGCAGGCGTTGGAGTCCTACGAGGGCACGCTCCTGCTCGTCACCCACGACCGCCGCATGCTCGACACCGTCCGGCTCGACCGGCAGTGGCGGGTCGAGGCCGGCCGGGTCACGGAACGCTGATGCGTCGCCGGGGTTGGGCGGCGGTGGCCGGCGGGGCAGCGCTGCTCGCGGCGGCCGGCATCGTGGTCGGACTGACCACGGCGCCCGGCGATCCCGGACCGACCCGAGCGGCACGCACCACCACGACGAGTCCCACCCCGACGCCGACACCCACGCCGACGCTCCGAGCGGTCCCCGCCGCCCCGTCCGCCGCGACGCTGGCCGCCCTGCCCCTGGCGTACCACGACGCCGTCGTCCCCGAGCTGCTCGACGGGGCGTCGGTCACGCCGGAGGACACCTGGCTGATCGCCACCCCGCGCCACGACCTCGTGGCCCTCTACGCCAGCCCGTCCTCCCGGGCCCGTCCGGTCGCGACGCTCTCCCACCTGGTCTCGACGATCGACCTGCCGGCCGCCACCGCCGTGTGGGGACGCTCCCCCGGAGCCGACGGCGGGATGCTGCTCGTCTCGACGCCGGCCCGCAACCGCACGCCCGGCGACGGCGGCGACCCGGACGCACCGAGTGCGACCTTCGCCTGGGCGCGTGCGGCGGACTTCACCGTCGCCGCCACCGACCGCATGGTCGAGGTGGACGTCGCCGCGAGCACCGTGTCCGTCGTCACCAAGAGCGGCGAGGTCACCGCGACCGAGACCGCGCGGCTCGGCACCGATGAGGACCCGACCCCGGTCGACACCGCCACGTACGTCGAAGCCTCGTACGTCGACACCCGCGTGGCGTACACGCAGGGCAACCCGATCATCCTCACCGGCGCGCACTCGTCGCGCATCCCGTCGTACGGCGGCAACGCGGCGCTCACCGCGCTGCACTACTACCCGGACCCCACCGGCAGCTCGCACGGCTGCGTCCGGATCTCCGCCGCGATGACGCACACCCTCGCCGAACTACCGGTCGGCACCGCGATCCGCTTCCGCTGACCTCGGGGCGCCCCGACGTGGCACACTGCGGCCATGGAGAAGGTCACGGGGATCGGCGGGTTCTTCTTCGCGGCTGAGCACCCCGACGAGCTGTCGCGTTGGTACGCCGACCACCTCGGCATCGACGCCCCGCCCGGCGACTACGAGACGTCGTCGTGGCGGCAGCAGGCCGGTCCGACCGTCTTCGGTCCGATGGACGCCGATTCCCCGCACCTGGCCACGACCACGGCACGGTGGTCCGTCACCCTGCGCGTCGAGTCACTCGACCGGATGGTCGAGCAACTGCGACGGGCCGGCACCACCGTGGACGTCGACCCCGCGGCCTACCCGAACGGGCGCTTCGCGAACCTGGTCGACCCCGAGGGGAACGGTCTGCAGCTCTGGCAGCCGGCCGGCGCTGACGGTGCGGTCGGCTGAGCGGTCGGCGAACCTGCGAGGCGCGAGAGCGAGTCGTCGATGGCCGTGCCGGCCATCGTGCCGGGGACCGACCGACCCTCAGCCCAGCCCGAGCAGCTCGAGCACCTCGTCCGTCTCGGCCTCTGGGGTGCGGTCGGCGGTGACGGTGACGTGCGCCTCGTCGGGCTGCGGCGGCTCGAGGGTCGCGAGCTGCGAGGAGAGGAGCGACGTGGGCATGAAGTGCCCCGACCGCGAGCTCATGCGGGCCTCGATCAGCGCGCCGTCCCCGGCGACGTGCACGAACACGACGCCGGGTGCCCGGAGCACCTCGCGGTAGGACCGCTTCAGCGCCGAGCAGGTCACGACCCCGTTGGTGCCGGCCTCGAGGTGCCCGCGGATCCAGCCGGCGACGACGTCGAGCCACGGCCAGCGGTCCTCGTCGGTGAGCGGGGTCCCGGCGTGCATCTTGTCGACGTTGGCCTGCGGGTGCATGGAGTCCCCCTCGGCGAACTCCCACCCGAGTCGTTCGGCGACCATCGCCGCGACGGTGGACTTGCCGGACCCGGAGACGCCCATCACGACCAGGACGCGGGCGTCGAGGGCTGCGTCGGGCGCGGTGGCGGACGACTCGCTCAATGGATGAACACCCCCGCGAGCAGCACACCGAGCAGACCGAACACCGAGATGAGGCACTCGAGGACCGTCCAGGTCTTGAAGGTCTGGCCGACGGTGGTGTTCAGGTAGCCCTTGACGAGCCAGAAGCCGGCGTCGTTGACGTGCGACAGGAACACGGATCCGGCGCCGATCGCGAGCACGAGCAGCGAGACGACCGGCGAGGACAGGTCCTGCGCGATCGGGGCCATGATGCCGGCCGCGGTGACCGTGGCGACGGTGGCGGACCCGGTGGCCACGCGGACGAGCGCCGACACGACCCACGCCACGAGCAGCACCGAGATGCCGGAGTCCTTGACCGCGTCGGCGATCACGCCGCCGATGCCGGTGTCGATGAGGACCTGCTTGAAGCCACCACCGGCACCCACGATGAGGAGCACCCCGGCGACGGGCGGCAGTGCGCTCTCGAGCGACTTCGCCACCGCTGAGCGGTCCATGCCGCCGCCGATCGCGAAGAAGATCATGGCGTACACGGCGGCGATGCCGATGGCGATCATCGGCGACCCGAGGAAGTCGAGCAGGCTGACCCACGAGCCGGCGGCGTCGGGCACGGTTGCCTCGCGCACGGCCTGGGCGAGCATGAGCACGACGGGCAGCAGGATGCCGATGAGCGCGACCGTGAAGGACGGGCTGCGCGGCTCGCTGATGACGCGGGTGAAGTCGCTCTTGCCGTTCGGCAGCGACGCCGTGTCCTGGGTCGCGGTGCCGCGACGGGCCTGTCGACCGGCGTGGGCCGGGTCGTCGGACGCCGCACGGGAACCGGAACCCGAGCCGGAACCAGTGCCCGAACCGCGGGAACCGAACAGGTCGGGCGCGGGGATGTCGACCCAGCGCGCCGCGAACTGCGCGAAGACCGGGCCGGCCAGGATGATCACCGGGATCGCGAGGACGATGCCGAACGCGAGGGTCGTCCCGAGGTTCGCGCCGACGGTGGAGATCGCGACCAGCGGGCCGGGGTGCGGCGGGACGAACGCGTGCATCGTCGACAGCCCGACGAGGGCGGGGACGGCGATCTTCATGATCGGGACGTCGCTGCGCTTGGCGACGAGGACGATGATCGGGATCAACAACACGAGGCCGACCTCGAAGAACATCGGCAGCCCGATCAGGGCCCCGATGAGCGCCATCGTCCAGGGCAGCGCGGCCTTCGACGACTTGCGGACGAGGGTGTCCACGACCCGGTCCGCGGCGCCGGAGTCGACGAGCATCTTGCCGAACATCGACCCGAGGCCGACCAGGATGCCGACGCTCGTCATCGTCGCGCCGAAGCCGACGCCGAAGCTCGTCACCGCCTTGTCGGGTGCGAGGCCGGCACCGATGCCGACCCCGAGGGCGCCGATGGTCAGCGCGATGAAGGGGTGCACCTTCAACCACGTGATGAGGACGATGATCACGACGATGCCGAGCAGCGCCGCGATGATCAGCTGCGGGATCGGACCGGACGGGTCGACCGTCTCGGTGCCGGCAGCGAGAACGCTGCCGGCGGCACGGACCGTGCCCAGGTGATCCGGGAGAGCGTGAGGCATCAGGGCCCCTTCCTGGAGCCGCTGCCGCGCGGCTCCGTCGCCTTCGTGTCGAGGGCGGTCTGGCGCTCGGTGCGTCGACCCTCAATAATCTGATTAATCAGACTATACGACGATCCACCGCGCGCCACCCGTCCTCCGGAGCAGTCTGCCGATTCGATGGACCCGACGTCACGCGATCGCGCGATGCGTACTGCATGGAGGAACGATGCCGACCGGACGAGGTCTCCACGCCCACGTGCTCGACACGCTCGGGCAGCGCATCGTCGACGGCGAGCTCGCGCAGGGAGCAGTGGTCCGGCCGGAACTCGTCGCCGCCGAGTTCGGTGTGTCGCGGTCCGTCGTCCGCGAGGCACTGCGGGTCCTCCAGTCGCTCGGACTCGTCGAACCCCGGCAGCGCGTCGGCACGCAGGTGCTCGGTATCGGGTCGTGGGAACTCCTCGCGCCGACGGTCATCCGGTGGCGCGGCGCCTCCCCCTCGTACTTCGAGCAGCAGCGTGAGCTGCTGGAACTCCGGCTCGGCGTCGAGCCCGTCGCGGCGTCACTCACAGCGAGCGGCAGCGGTGCCGGTGCCGGTGCCGGTGCACGCGCGGTGCTCCGCGCCGCCGAGGACATGCTCGACGCCTGCTCCCGCGAGGACAGCCGCGCCTACCTCGAAGCCGACGTCCGCTTCCACACCGCCCTGCTCACCGGCTCCGGCAACGCGGTCTTCGCCCACTTCGCCGGAACCGTCGAGGCGCTCCTCCGCACCCGCACGTCCGAGTCCCGCGACACCATCACCCGCTGGACGCGCGAGGCCGCACTCCGGCACGAGGCCGTCGGACGGGCGCTCGTCGACGGCGACGCGGCTGCGGCCGCAGCCGCCGCCGCGGAACTGGTCCGCATCACGCGCGACGAGTTCATCACCGAGGCCCCGGCAGGCTGACGCGACCCCACACCGGACTGGAGGCCCGTGGCGGCGTCGCCACGGGCCTCCAGTCCGGTGGTTCCCGCGTCAGCGACGCACGCTGCGCGTGAAGAGCCGGGGACCGCGCAGGCGCAGCCGCATCGTGACGGTGCCGAGCCAGCGGTCGTACTTGTAGCCGACCTTGCCCATCCGGCCGACCTCCTCGAAGCCGAGCCGTTCGTGCAGGCGGATCGAGGCCTCGGCCTGGCGGTCGGCGATCACGGCGACGACCTCGCGCACCCCGGCGGACCGGCACTCGTCGAGCAACGCCTCCATGAGCGCCCGTCCGAGGCCCTTGCCGCCGGACGCCGCACCGAGGTAGATCGAGTCCTCGACGACCCGGTTCGACCGGTCCCGCGGGTTCCACGCGTCGACCAGGGCGTAGCCGAGGATGTGCCCGGCGGGGTTCTCGGCGACCAGGAACGGCAGCTTCCGCTTCCGGATGTCGTCGTAGCGCTTCTTCCACGCGGCGAACGTGAACGCCGACGGGTCGAAGGTCACCGACGAGTTCCGGACGTAGTGGGTGTGGATCTCGCGCACGTCGGGCAGGTCGCTCGGCTCGGCGGCACGGATGCGGTACTCGAAGGCCGTCTCGCTCGCCGGCCGGGCACGCAGGTGTCGCGGCAGGACCCGCCGTCGCTGGTATTCCTCCTCGAGCACGGTGCCGAGCCTATTCCGCGGGCAGTGCCCAGTCGACCGGTTCCGCACCCTGCGCCTCGAGCAGGGCGTTCACCTGCGAGAACGGGCGGCTGCCGAAGAACCCCCGCGACGCGCTCAGCGGACTCGGGTGTGCGGACGCCACCACCGGGGTGTCGCCGAGGAGCGGACGCACCGAGCCGGCCTGCGCACCCCACAACACGGCGACGAGCGGGGTCCCCCGGGCCACGAGCGCCCGGACGGCCTGGTCCGTGACGGCCTCCCAGCCCTTGCCGCGGTGGCTGCCAGCGTCACCGGCCTGCACGGTCAGCACGCGGTTGAGCAGCAGGACACCCTGATCCGACCAGGCACGGAGGTCACCGTGCACGGGCGGCGCGACCCCGACGTCGGTGGCGAGCTCCTTGTAGATGTTCGCGAGGCTGCGCGGTACCGGCCGGACCGCCGGGTCGACCGCGAAGGACAACCCGATCGGGTGTCCGGGCGTCGGGTACGGGTCCTGGCCGACGACCAGGACCTTCACGGCGTCGAACGGTGTGGTGAAGGCACGGAGCACGTCGGCACCGGCTGGCAGGGAGTGCCGTCCGGCGGCGTGCTCGTCCCGCAACCACGCGCCGATCCGGTGCACGTCGTCCTCGACGGGCGCCAGCGCCGACGCCCAACCCGGGTCGACGAGCTCGGCGAGCGGCCGCGGTTCCACGAGGGCTACGCGCCCATCGTGGCGACGGCCACCGACTCCTCGCCGGCCACGACCCGCCAGACGCTCCCGGTGCCACGGACCTCGAGTGCGCCCTCACCGACGACGAGGGTGGTGTCCTCGTCGATCGCGAGCCCAGCGGTGACGAACTCGGCCTCGGCGCTCGCGATCAGCCGGGCCAGCGTGCCGGCCTGCACCGCGTGCACGTCGATCGTCAGGTCGACGAGCCCGAGGCCCTCACGCAGTTCGACCTCGTCGAGGCCCTCGGACGCTTCTTCGGGGCAGATCTCGACGCCGCCGATGCGCCAACCGCCGACGAGTGCTCGGTCGGCGGCGATCATCGCTCCGGCCGAGTAGCCGAGGTACGGCAGGCCGTCGGCCACGAGCAGCCGGATCTGGTCCACCAGGGGCGCGATCGCGGCGAGGTAGTCGGGGGTGACGCCGCCACCGACGACGAGGGCGTCGACGTCGCTGAGCACCGTGGTGTCGAACGCCTGGCCGGACGCGATCTCGGTCACCAGGACCTCGGCCGCGCGGGCGCCACCGAGCACCTCGGCGATGTCGGCCGTCGACGAGGGGCTGCCGCCGTCGGGGCCCGCCACGGACAGCAGCGCGATGCGCGGGACCGTGCGGCCGACGGCTGCCGAGCGCGCGGTGGCCTCGGCGAGGAAGGGGGCAGCGGCGTCCGAGGCGGCGAAGGGTCCGCCGCCGACGAGGTGGATGCTCACGACTCGGCCGTCACCGGTGCGAGGGCGCTCCAGGGGAACGTGATCCAGCCGTCGACCCGACGCCAGACGTGGTCGGGCTCGAGGACGGTGCCGGGCTTCGAGTACAAGCAGGCGCTGCGGACGTCTGCGCCGGCGTTCGCGATGATGTCGACCACCAGGCGCAGGGTGCGGCCGGAGTCGGACACGTCGTCGACGACGAGGACGCGCTTGCCGGCGAGGCTCGGGGCGTCGAGCGCCGGTGCGAGCACGACGGGCTCTTCCAGCCGCTGTTCGATGTCGGTGTAGAACTCGACGTTGATCGAGCCGCATTCCTTGGTGCCGAGCGCGTACGCCACGGCACCCGCGATGATCAGCCCGCCACGGGCCACGGCGACGACGACCTCGGGTTCGAAGCCGGAGGACAGGACGTCCTTCGCGAGCAGGCGTGCGGCGTCGCCGAACTCCAGCCATCCGAGCACCTCGGGCCCGCTCGTCACGGTCACGGTCGACTGAGCCGGCGCCGTGGGCTCGGGTTCGCTGCTGATCGGCATCCGACCACGGTACCGGCAGGGACCCCGCGCCCGCGACCCGTGGTCGCTGCCCGGGCGCTGCGCGGGGACGCGAGCGGCGGCGCGGGCGGCGGCGCGTGCCGGCGCGGGCGGCGGCTCGCGGGCGGCGGCGCGTGCCGGCGCGGGCGGCGGCTCGCGGGCGCCGGCGCCGGCGCTCAGGCCTTCGGCGTCAGCGTGCCGCGTGCGAGCTTGTGCTGCGCCGACTGCGCGACCGGCCGGATCGTGACGAGGTCGAGGTTCACGTGCGCCGGCAGCTCCACCGCGTGCACGATCGCCTCGGCGACGTCCTCCGCCACCAGGGGTCCCGGCACGTCGTCGTACACCGCGGCGGCCTTCTGCTCGTCACCGCGGAACCGGGTCAGCGCGAACTCGTCGGTCTTCACCAGGCCCGGGGCGATCTCCACCACGCGGATCGGTTCGCCGTTCAGCTCGAGCCGGAGCGCACCCACGAGGGCGTGCTCGGCGAACTTCGCGGCGTTGTACCCGCCGCCGTTCTCGTACGCCACGAAGCCGGCGGTGCTCGTCACGGTGACGATGTCCGCGCTGCCGGTCTCCCGCGCGCGGTCCCGGAGGTGCGGCAGGAGTGCGGCGACGACGCGCTTCGTGCCGATCACGTTGACCTCGAACATGGCGCGCCAGTCGTCGACGTCCGACTCCTCGACGCTCGCCGAACCGAAGGCGCCGCCCGCGTTGTTGACGAGGACGTCCGCACCGCCGAGCTCCGCGACGCGGGCGGCGAGCGCCTGCACGTCGTCGGCACTGGTGATGTCTGCCGTCAGGACGTCCGCGCCGGTCTCCGAGGCGAGCGCTTCGAGCTTCTCGGCCCGGCGGGCGACCGCGAGGACGTCCCATCCCCGCGAGCGGAACAGCCGGACGGTGGCCGCCCCGATGCCCGAGCTCGCTCCGGTGACGACTGCGCGCCGTGCTGCCATGTGATCTGCCTCCTGGTCGATGGGGTGCCCCGACGGCATCGCGCCGCCGTGGTGTCGCGCCGCCGTGGTGTCGCGCCGCCGTGATGTCGCGCCGCCGTGGTGTCACGTCCACCGTACCGAGCCACGCAGATCACGATCCGGTAACGTGACGGGCGATGACGACGGATGCCGCCCCTCCCGCCCCCTCGGCCCCGGCGACGCAGCTCGAGCCCGGCCGTGCTCCGCGCCGTATCCCGATGTGGGACACCGCGCGGTTCCTCGCCGTGACCCTGGTCGTGATCGGCCACGCGATCCAGCGGCAGACGACGGCGAGCGAGCACGCGCTGGCGCTCTACACCTTCATCTACGCGTTCCACATGCCCGCGTTCGGTGTGATCAGCGGGTACTTCTCGTCGGCGGACACCCCGACGGCGAAGCGGATGCGCCGCACCATCACCGACATCGTGGTGCCGTACATCATCATGCAGACGATCTGGACCGTGGTGCAGGGCATCGTCGAGGGCGGGAAGGACTTCAACCCGACGCAGCCGACGTGGACCCTGTGGTTCCTGCTGGCCCTCGGGATCTTCAAGCTGATCCTGCCGTACCTGGCACAGCTGCGGTGGCCGCTGTTCTGGGCCGTGGTGTTCAGCATCGGCGTCGGGTACTTCGACAACGTCGACTCCACGTTGTCGCTCTCGCGGGCGATCAGCCTGCTGCCGTTCTTCTTGCTCGGCTGGCAGGTGAAGCAGTGGGGCGTGTTCGACCGCTGGTACGAGGCTCCGCGCCGGATCGTCGTGCGGGTGCGGATCGCGGCCGGCATCGTGTTCGTGGCGTGGGCGGTGTCCTGTGCGATCTGGATCCCCCAGTTCAAGGAGTTCGACCTGCACCACTGGTTCTTCTACGACGACTCGTACTCCGGTCTCGGCGAGGACGCCTGGTGGGCGGGTGCGGTCCGCTTCGCGCTCATGTTGCTCGCGACGCTCCTCACCGCCTCGTTCCTGGTGCTGGTCCCCCGTCGGAACATCTGGCTCACGCAGTTCGGTGCGGCGACGATGTACGTGTACCTGCTGCACACGTTCGTGCTCTACCCGATCCGGGAGTCGGGCGTCCTTGCCGGCCCGCACTCCGCATGGCCGTTCGTGCTCCTGATGGTTGCGATCGCCTGCGCGGTGAGCTTGTTCCTGGCGCAGCCGTTCGTCCGGCGCGGGATGCGCTGGTTGCTCGAACCGAAGGTCGACTGGCTGTTCCGGCGCGATCCCGCCTGACCCGCCCCTCGCACCGTGCGAGCGCCGCTTCCGCACCGTGCGAGGTTCCGCGCATCGTGCGAGGGGCGCGGCGTCCCACCGTGGTCGAAACCTCGCACCGTGGCGCGCGTGTCCCGCGACCTCGCACCGTGCGCCCCACCGGGCCCGCACCCCGCACCGTGCGAGCGCCGCTTCCCCACCGTGCGAGGTTCCGCACACCGTGCGAGGGGCGCAACGTCCCACCGTGATCGGAACCTCGCACCGTGGCGCGCCTGCCCCGCGCCGCCTCGCACGGTGCGACCTGCGGCTCCGGCCTGGAGGCGCGTGGTGCGCCCGGCACGCGCGTTACGCCCCGAGGCGGGCGCGCTGGTACCGGCGCTGCCACCTGCGTACCGTGACGGTCGACGCAAAGCCGCGCCGTGCCTCCAGACCGGGTGCAGGGCGACCCGACGACCAGCCGCACCGGACAGGAGCACCAAGATGACCGAGCACGACGCCGCCGCATGGCGGTTCGAGACCACCCAGGTCCACGCCGGCGCGCAGCCGGACCCGACCACGGGTGCCCGCGCCACGCCGATCTACAAGACGACCTCGTACGTCTTCGCGAACTCGGACGAGGCACGTGACCTGTTCGCCCTGGCCAAGCCGGGCAACATCTACTCCCGGATCATGAACCCGACGAACGACGTCGTGGAGCAGCGGATCGCCGCGCTCGAGGGTGGCAGCGGTGCCCTCCTCGTCGCCTCCGGCCAGGCCGCCGAGACGTACGCGGTGCTCAACATCGCGGGTGCGGGTGACCACATCGTCTCGTCGTCGTCGATCTACGGCGGCACGTACAACCTGTTCAAGTACACGCTCGCGAAGCTCGGCATCGAGACGACGTTCGTCGAGGACCAGGACGACCTCGAGGAGTGGCGCCGCGCCGTCCGCCCGAACACGAAGCTCTTCTTCGCTGAGACCATCGGCAACCCGAAGATCAACGTGCTCGATATCACCGGCGTCAGCGACGTCGCCCACGAGTCCGGTGTGCCGCTGATCGTCGACAACACGATCGCGACGCCGTACCTCATCCGTCCGTTCGAGCACGGCGCCGACATCGTCGTGCACTCGGCGACGAAGTTCCTCGGCGGCCACGGCACCGTCATCGGCGGCATCATCGTCGACGGTGGCAAGTTCGCCTGGTCGCAGCACCCGGACAAGTTCCCGGAGTTCAACACGCCCGACCCGTCGTACCACGGCGCGGTCTTCGCCGAGGCCGTGGGCAACGAGCTCGCCTACATCGTCAAGGCGCGCGTGCAGCTGCTCCGCGACCTCGGGGCGTCGAACTCGGCCGACACCGCGTTCGCGCTGCTGCAGGGCATCGAGACCCTGTCGCTCCGCATCGAACGGCACGTGTCGAACGCGCAGGAGATCGCCGAGTGGCTCGACCGCCACCCGGACGTCGCGACCGTCGCCTACGCCGGCCTGCCGACGTCGCCCTGGTACGCCGCGGCGAACCGGTACGCGCCGAAGGGCGTCGGAGCGGTGCTGTCGTTCGAGCTCAAGGGCGGCGTGCCCGCGGGCAAGGCGTTCGTGGACAACCTGACGCTGTTCTCGCACCTGGCGAACATCGGCGACGTGCGCTCGCTCGTGATCCACCCGGCGTCGACCACGCACTCGCAGCTCACGCCCGAGCAGCAGCTCACCACCGGGGTCACGCCGGGCCTGGTGCGCCTGTCCGTCGGCATCGAGAACATCGAGGACCTGAAGGCCGACCTCGAGGCCGGGCTCGCCGCTGCTCGAGCGGTCTCGCAGGAGGGCCAGCGGGCGTAGGGGTTCGCTCAGGCACCGAGGCACCGAGGCACGGCGCATTGGATGCACGTGCATGTTGCGACGTCCCACGAGTCGATCGACTCGTGGGACGTCGCTCGTTGCGCACGCATCCGGTGCGTGCGCATGGTGCGACGATCCACGAGTCGAACAACGCGCGCAATGTCGGAACATGCACACGCACGCAAAACCCGAGCACGGCCCGAGCACGGCCCGAGCGCGGCCCGAGCGCGGCCCGAGCACGACCCGAGCGCGACCCGAGCACGGCCCCAGCACCCGGCCACGCGCCCGGCGTGACGTAACACGGCGGCGGTGACCCGCGCCTCCCGGCAGACTGGACGCACCATGGACTGGCAGACGATCCCCGAGGACTCCGTGCCGTCCACCCTGGTGCCCGGCACCGAACTCGGCACCCTCGGCAAGCCTCCGGTGACCGGGGCCTGGCGCCCGGGCGACCACCCCGGCGCTCGACACTTCGAGTCGCTCGGCGAACAGTGGGTCCGCGGCGGCCGACTGCCGGCGGTCCGGGTCGCCTACGAGTCGTGGGGGTCGCTCAACGAACGGCGGGACAACGCCGTCCTGCTCTTCCACGCCCTCACCGGCGACTCGCACGTCGCCGGCGCACCGGGCCCCGGGCACCGCACGGCCGGCTGGTGGGGCGACGTCGTCGGTCCGGGCCTGGCGATCGACACCGACCGCTGGTTCGTCATCGCGCCGAACATGCTCGGCGGCTGCCAGGGCACGACGGGGCCCTCGTCGGTGTCCCCGGACGGCCTCGAGTGGGGCTCCCGGTTCCCGTTCGTCACCGTCCGCGACCAGGTCGCCGTGCAGGCGCAGCTCGCCGACCGGCTCGGCATCGACGTGTTCGCGGCCGTCGTCGGCGGGTCGATGGGCGGCATGCACGCGCTCGAGTTCGCGGTCTCGCACCCCGACCGTGTCGAGCGGCTGGCGGTGCTCGCCTCGACGGCGCAGACCACCGCCGACCAGATCGCGGCGAACTCGCTGCAGCGCTCGGCGATCCAGATGGACCCGGCGTTCGCGGGCGGCGACTACTACGAGGCCGACGCCGGCGAGGGTCCGCACCGGGGGCTGGCGCTCGCGCGGCGGATGGCGTTGATGACCTACCGGGCCTCCGACGAGCTCAACGGCCGGTTCGCCCGGTCGTGGCAGAGCGACGTCTCCCCGCTCGGCGACGACGGACGGTTCTCGGTGGAGAGCTACCTCGACTTCCACGGCAACAAGTTCACCCGGCGGTTCGACGCCTCCACCTACATCACCCTCACGCACGCGATGGACTCGCACGACGTCGGTGCCGGCCGTGGCGGGGTCGCGGCCGCGCTGGCGCAGGTGACGGCGCGGACCCTCGTCGTGGGGATCTCGAGCGACCGGCTGTTCCCGATCGAGGACCAGCACCGGATCGCCGCCGGCGTGCCGGACGCCCTGGACGGAGACGGTGCCGCGGTGATCGACAGTGAGTTCGGGCACGACGGGTTCCTGATCGAGCACGAGCAGGTGGGCGCACATCTCCGGCGCCTGTTGGACTGACCGACACCTGTCGTTCTGACCGCGCGTCAACCCGTTGCGGCTTTCACATCGCGTCTGCGATAACAATCTCAGACCCATCCGACACGACCGGGCGCGCCGAACACCCCCCAACGGGTGTCGCGCGTGGAATGATGGCGTGGAGGTCGGCACTGAACGACGCTCGGTTTCCCTTCGCCCGCCCAGCCCCCGCGGGTCCCACCAGTACGTGACAACCAGGACTTCGATGGACTTCATCGCACAGGAACGTGACCGTTTGCTCCGGTCGACGACCCGTGTCGTGGGCACCGTGTGCGCGCTCGTCAGCGTCGTGGCGATCGTCTGCGCCGTCGCGGTCCCGCCACTGCCGCTCATCGGCGGCCTCGTGTGCATCGCCGCGATGCTCGCCTCGCTGTTCTTCTTCGGCCGCAGCGGCGCGGTGTGGTGGACCGCCGCCGTCCTCGCCACCGGCCTCGGTGCGCTCGCGATCCTGTTCCTCGGCGTCGACGAGCCGGTCCGCCCGCTCATCGCCAGTGCCGTCGTGCCCCTCGCAGCAGGAGGGATCTCCTCCCCCCTGATGGCACAGCGCGGCCACCCGCTCGGCCTCGGACTCACCATCGGCGCCGGCGCGGTCGTCATCGTCGCCCTCGTCTGGGCCAGCGGCAGCGTCCTGTCCGGCTCGGTGAACGGCGTCGTCCTCGGCTGGGTCCTCATCGCGGTCGTGGCCGTCTGGATCTCCCGGAGCATCCCCCGCGTCGCCCGCCGCATCTACAGCATCGGCACCGCCCACCGCGCCGAACGGCAGGCCAGCGAGACCGAGGCACAGCGGCGACAGGGGGCCCGGCTCCTGCACGACACCGTGCTCGCCACGCTCACCCTCCTGGCCCACTCCGGTGTCGGCGTGTCCGAGCAGGCCATGCGCGAGCAGGCCGCCGAAGACGCCAGGCTCCTCCGGCACCTGCGACTCGGCGCAACGCCGCAGCCGTCGCAGTCCGGCGACTACTCGCTGACGCGCGAAGAGGAGTCGCCCCTCGGCCAGACCCTCGAGTCCGTCAAGCAGCGCTTCGGTCGGATGGGCCTCGAGGTCAGCTGGCACGGCACCGGACAGGTGCTGCTGCCGTCGCACGTGCTCGACGCGTTCCTGCTGGCCCTCGGTGAGTGCCTGGAGAACGTCCGTCGGCACGCCGGCGTCGGCGAGGCGCACGTGACGATCGTGCACGACAACGAGATGGTCCGCGCGATGGTCACCGACTCCGGCGTCGGGTTCGACCTCGGCACGGTGAGCGCCGAGCGCCTCGGTTTCAAGGAGAGCGTCGTGAGCCGCCTGCGCGAGGTCGGCGGCGACGCCAAGCTCTTCTCCGCGCCGGGCTCCGGCACCACCGTCGTGCTGGAGGCCCCGCGATGAGCCGCGTCACCGAGGACACCATCGGCCGCGGCCTGCCCGGCGAGTCCCCCGCGCCCCCGCCCCGCACCCGCCGTGAGGCCCGTGAGCGGTACCGCACCAGCGAACGCCGTCAGGCCCGCGGGCTGCCGTCGACCTCCACCGGTGCACGATCGCTCCGCCAGGCCGCGAAGCCCGGTGCCTCGCTCGGCGCCGGCTACCTCGGGCTCGGCGCCGCCGTCCTCACCGCCATCGAGGCAGTCGCGGGCATCGCGTTCTTCCTCGTGCGCTGGACCGAGTACACGGACCCGTGGCTCCCCGCTGCCGCGTGGGCGCTGTACGTCGTCGCCGCCGTCGGGGTGGGCCTGAGCGTCCTGACCTACGGTGAGCGGCTCACCGGACTCGCCTTCGCCCTGATCTGCGTCGTGCTCGCGTGCGTCGTGACCCTCGACTTCATCGGGATCTGGCCCGAGCACGACATCGCGCACTCGGCGACGGCCTCGGTGGCCGCCGGGTTCGCGCTCCTGCCGATCGCCACCCTGCGGCCCGCTCGCGAGGTCGCTGCGGCGATCGCGGTCCTCGGCCTGGCCTTCGTCGGGATGGCCGTGGCGTCGACGCCGATCACGACCGACACCCTGCCCGGCATCGTGTCGATGGTCTCGCTCGTCGTCGTCCCGCCGTCCATCGCCCTGTACGTCGTGCAGCGGTTCCGCCAGCTCGTCCAGCGCGAACTCGACCGGGTGCTCGTGCAGAGCAACGTCCAGGCGCCGCAGTTCGCCGTCGGCATGCTGGCGTCCGACGAGCTCGCCCGCCTCGACCTGGCCGCCGAGAAGCTCCTCGACGCCGTGGCGAACGGCACCGACCCGCTCCCGCTGTCCGACGCGTCGTCGTCCGTCGCCGCCTCGCTCGCGACCGAACTCCGGCTGCACCTCATCGAGGGCCGCCGTGAGACCTGGCTGTACCACGCGATCACCGAGTCCGACCACCTCGGCCGCTCGGTGAGCGTCGCCGATCCCGCCGCCCTCGCCGGACACCTGTCCCCCGCGCAGCGCGACGGCCTGCTGCAGGCCGTGTGGCAGATGGTCGGCGACGGCCGCACCGCCCAGCCCGGTCTGCCCGTGGTGTCGGTGACGCTCGGCCCCGTCGGCTCGGACGGTCACCCCGTGACCGACGAGATGATGGACGTCCCCGTCGTCATCGAGTCTCGTGGCGTCCAGCGACGTCGCCTCGGTCCGGCCGCGTGGAGTGCCCTGCAGCGCATCGGCCCGTACACCGAGACGGTCCGGGACGGCACACTCCACATCGTCGCCCACTGCGTCGTGAACCGACATCCCTCCATGTAGCGCCACCCCCGGACCCGGTCGACCCGAACGCCGGACACCCGCACCGACCTGCCCGTGTCACCTGCCCGCTCCCCCTAGGATCGGCCACGTACCGCCCCCGAGAAAGGACGCCAGCATGGCGACTCCAGAGGAACCGATCCGACTCGCACTCGTCGACGACCACAGGATGCTGCTCGGCGCGCTGACGGAGTGGATCCGGAACGCCGCCGACGACATCACCCTGGTGGCCGCCGTGACGACCTGGCCCGAGCTCCTGACGAGCCCGGCGTTCCCGGTCGACGTCGTGCTGCTCGACCTGGACCTCAAGGACTCCATCCCGGTGTCGTTGAAGATCTCGACGCTGAAGACCGCCGGCGTGAAGACCGTCGTGATGAGCACGTACTCGGAGCCGAACGTCGTCCGTGAGGCCCTCGGCGCCGGCGCCCTCGGCTACCTCGTCAAGAGCGAGGACGCGGACATGATCGTCGAGGCTATCCGTTCCGCGCAGCGCGGCGAGCAGTACGTGTCCGCCGAGCTCGACCTGGCGATCAACAGCGGCGACGTCGGTGGCGTCCCGAAGCTCAGCGCCCAGGAGCGTCGCGTGATGGCCCTGTACGGCGGCGGTGAGCCGGTGAAGAGCGTGGCGTACCAGCTCGGCATCTCCGAGGAGACCGCGAAGAGCTACCTCAAGCGCATCCGCGAGAAGTACCGCGTCGCGGGCTTCGACGTGGGCACGAAGGTGGCGCTCCGGAAGCGTGCGATCACCGACGGCATCATCGTGCAGGACGGCAGCCCCCTGGGGCTGTAGCGCGGAGCGCGCGTGCGCACGTGCGCGTTTATACGCTTCGTGAGCACAAATGGTCGGGTCCAATCACGGGACCCGACCATTTCTGCTCACCATGGGCGGTCTGCCGCGCCCCACATCGGACGGGAGGCCCGTGGCGGCGTCGCCACGGGCCTCCCGTCCGGTGGGTGGGCGCGCCCACCGCGCGCGGTCAGGCGATTGGGATCGGCGCGGTGATCGGGCCGGTCGTCGGGGACTTCGAGCGCGCCTTCTCGCGGCGGGTGCTGCGTCGCTCGACCGAGTAGCTGACCATCGTCACGAGGACGCCGAGCAGTGCGAGCACGATGCCGAGCCAGCCGGGTGCGACGAAGCCGAAACCAGCGGCGATGACGGCGCCGCCGAGGGCCGCACCGATCGAGTTGCCGATGTTGAACGCCGAGTGGTTGAGCGCCGCAGCGATCGTGCGGGCATCGCCCGCGACGTCCATGAGCCGCGACTGCACCGCCGGCGGGATCGCCGACGAGGTCGCACCGAGCAGGAACGCTCCGAGCAGCATGCCCCAGAGCCACTGCGCGGTGAGGACGGTGAGCAGCAGCGCCCCGATCAGCGAGAACATGCCGACGTAGATCGTGCCCTTCACGCTGTGGTCCGCCAGGTGCCCGCCGAGGACGCCACCGACGACCATGCCGATGCCCACGACCACCAGGACGATCGGGACGAAGGACTCCGGCATCCCGGTGACGTGCTGCACGAGCGGTGAGATGTACGAGTAGACGGCGAAGAACCCGCCGAACCCGACGGCGCCGAGGCCCATCACGATCCAGACCTGCGGGACCCGGAAGGCGCGGAGCTCGCGGCCGATCGTCGCGTGCTCGTCACGGGCGCTCTTCGGCACGAAGGCCGCCACGGCCAGGAACGTCAGGGCGAAGAGCGCTGCGACGACGGCGTACGCCACCCGCCAGCCGGCGAGCTGCCCCACCCAGGTGATGGCCGGGACACCGACGACGTTCGCGACGGACAGGCCGAGCAGGACCATCGCGATGCCCTTGCCGCGCTTGCCCGGGCCCATCATGTCGCCGGCGACGATCGACGCGATGCCGAAGTAGGCACCGTGCGGCAGGCCGGCGACGAACCGGGCGACGAGCACGAGCCCGAACGAGGGCAGGAGCGCACTGGCGACCGTGGCGAGGACGAAGCCGACGAGCAGCACCAGGATCAGGCCCTTGCGCGGGAACCGGGCCGACATCGCCGCGATGGTCGGGGCGCCGACGACGACACCGAGGGCGTACGCGCTGACGAGCCAGCCCGCGTGGGCGATGCCGGCGTCCGGGTCGATGCCGTACTGCTGCGGCAGCAGTGCCTCGGCGATGTTCGGCAGGAGCCCCATCGCGACGAACTCGGTCGAACCGATGGCGAAGCCACCGAGGGCGAGCGAGATGAGCGCGAGGGTGCGACGCGCCGGCGTGAGCTGTGACATGGGGCCTGTTCTCGGGACGGGAGGGTCTGGGCGGCCGTCACAGCGGGACTGCCGTTCGGGCAGCGCGGTCACGGCGGGGAGTGCCGGTCCGGGTTCAGCGGCGAACGGGACTGGCCGGGTGGTGTCGACCACCCGGTCCTCGCAGTGTAGACCGCTCCAAAGCCTCAACGGAAGCCGGACAGCACGGTGCCGGTCGCCGCGGTCCGCGCGGTCGGCATGCCAGCGGGGCGACGCGTCCGCGTGGCGTCGGCGCCGAGTTTCGGCCAGACGGACAGTTCACGCGGTCTGCGGCCCGTGAAGTGTCCGTCAGCGCGCGAATCAGGTCAGACCGAGCGGGCAGACCCAGCGGTCGGACCCAGCCGTCAGACCGAGCGGCAAGCCCCGGCCGCGAGCACGACCGACAGCCCGCCCGCCGGCGCTCCGCGTCAGGCGGCCTGACGCTCCACGTGGGCCGGACGTGCGGTGGCGACGGCGGGCTCGGGCAGCTCGTCGCGGTGGACCCATCCGGTCCCGCACTCCGAGCACGTGGCCCAGGCGTGGTCGCCCTGTTCGTCCGTGTCGATGACGACCGTTCGCAGGTCGCAGTCAGGGCACCAGCCGTCGTGCATCATCACGCGCTCCTCGTCGTCTCGGACCCACCGGGTGTGGCTCGATGTGGACCATGAGACACCCGACCACCGACATCCGCGGGAGCGCTCCGGCGTGTCGTCCGCGCCGCTGATGCAGGATGACGACGTGCCCACCGTCACGACCGTCCTGGCCTCCTGCGCCGCCGGGGCACCCGCGAACTGCGAGGACGTCACCGATCCGCTCGCGATGGTCACGGTGGTGGTGTTCGTGGTCGCCGGCATCGTGCTGCTGACGGTGTTCGCCGTGCTCGGCACCGATCCGCGCCGTCGCAGACGCCCCCGTCGACGCCGCTGAGGCCTACTCGGCGCCGCTGAGGCCTACTCGTCGAGCGCAGCCTCGAGCCGCTCGAGCTTGCCGTCGATCTCGCCGGTGTGTCCGGGGCGGATGTCGGCCTTGAGCACGAGCGAGACACGCGTGCCGTACGCGCCGACGGCTTCGGTGGCGCGCTTGACGACGTCCATGACCTCGTCCCACTCCCCCTCGACCTCGGTGAACATCGACGAGGTCCGGTTCGGCAGCCCGCTCTCACGGACGATCCGGACGGCGGCCGCGACGGCGTCGTGCACGGACCCGTCCGACGTTGCAGCGGAACCACCGGACGGAGCGACGGAGAAGGCGACGATCATGCGTCCATCCTGCCCGCGTGGCGTCCCATCCGCACCAGCGTGACGACCGTCCACGCCAGGATCGCGACCTCGAGGACGTTCCGGAGCGTCAGGACCACGAGCATCCACGGCTGCAGCGTGAGCACCTGGTCGTAGTACGCCGGGTAGATCAGCTGCGTGAGGACGGCGGTGGGCAGCGCGGCCACGGCGATCGGCAGGAACCGCCGGGCACTCGGCGTCCCCGCGACGAGCCCCCACACGATCGGCACGGCGAACCACCCGATGTACTGCGGCGACCCGACCTTGTTCGTGGCGATGAGCGCGGCGACGAGCAGGAGCGCGAGGACGGGCGCGAGTTCGGCGCGTCGGGCTCCGCGGTGTGCGGCCCAGAGCGCGAGGACCACCCCGGCGACGACCACGACGGCCATCAGCGGCGTCGAGAGGACCGCGGCGGCGTGCGTGCCGGCGCCGGACACCTCGAACGTCAGGATCACCTGGTCGTAGAACACCGCGGCACCCGGAGCGCCGAACGCCGCTGCCCACATGAACGGGGTCGCGAGCGGCGACTCGATCTGCAACCCTCGGCCGGTCTGCTCACCGACGAACGACAGCAGGTACGGCGCTCCGCCCCAGAGCACGTCGACGAGCACGATGAGGGCGCTCAGCACGAGTGCCCCCGCCAGCACCCCGCGACGGTGTCCCTTCCGCAGGAGCAGCAGCACCCCGACGAGCGCGGCGGGCCACACCTTCGTCCACGCACCAGCGGTGAACAGCGCCGATGCGACTGCGGGCCGCGTGGCCACGAACGCCACACCGACCAGGGCGAACACGGTCGCGACGGTGTCGATGCGCCCGAGCGCGATGGGCCCGAGCGCGAGCAGGAACGCGAGCCACCACCAGACGACGCGGATGCCACGACCGCCGGCCACCGGCGCGCCGAGGACGCCCCGCACCCGGAACCGCCACAGGAACGCGCAGGCCACGGCGTCGAGCAGCACCATCAGCACCAGCCACCCGGTCCCGATCGAGGTCACGCCCCCGAGCGCCGCGGCGGCCATCGGCACGATCGCCAGGATGGGGTAGACCCACGGGCCGTCGATCCCGACCCAGAAGTCCGCGGTGTGCCCGGTCTCGATCCACCGGCTGTAGGTGATCGTCACGTCGCCGAGCGGCAGGTTCGCCGAGATCGCGGTCAGCCACCAGAGCAGCGCGTGCACGACGAGGAAGGCCAGGACGAATCCGGCGAGTTCGATCCACCGGTTCGAGGTCTTCAGCACCGGACGAGCGTAGCGGCGAGAATCCCAGGCTTCCCCAACCATGACGTGTCACCGTTCTGCTCGTGACCTCCGAAACCCCGCGCAAGCGCCGCAAGGCCGTCATCTGGATCTCCGTCATCGCCGCCGTCGTCGTGCTCGGCGTCGTCGGGGCGGTCGTCTTCACGAACGTCTACACGAGCAACGAGAACGCGAAGGCCTCGGCGGCGCCGTCAGTGGCGGCGAGCCGCGAGGCCTCCACCCTCGACGACTCGGACCTCTCCGGCGACTGGACCGTCGGCGGCGACTCGGAGGCCGGGTACCGCGTCCACGAGGTCCTCAACGGCTCCGACGTCACCGTCACCGGCCGCACCGACAGCGTCACGGGCAGTGCCACCGTCGACGGCACGAGCATCTCCGCCGCCACCATCACGGTGGAGGTCGCCGACATCGCCACCGACTCCGACCAGCGCGACTCGTACTTCCGCGACTCCGCGATGGACACGTCCGCGTTCCCGACCGCGACCTTCGAGCTCACCGAGCCGATCGCCGATGCGGTCCCGAGCGGCTCGGACACCACGAAGGTCGAGGCGACGGGCAAGCTCACGCTGCACGGCGTGACGAAGGACGTCACCGCCGACCTGCAGGTCGGCCTGAACGGTGACGGCGTCGACATCTCCGGCTCGATCCCGGTCACGTTCTCGGACTACGACGTGCAGGCGCCGAGCCTCGGCTTCGTGAAGGTCGACGACTCCGGCGCGGTCGAGTTCCTCGTGCACGCGACCCCCGCGAGCTGACGTCCGCGACGCGCGTCGCGTCCGTGACGTGACCGCAGACGGCCGGGAGGCGCGGTGCCAGCTGGCACCGCGCCTCCCGGCCGTCCCCCGCTCACGTCACCGGCCGTGCCCGCCCACGCATGCGTGCGCATGTTGCGACCTTCCACCTGTCGAACCCGTGGTGTTCCGTCGAAGGATGCGCACGTACCCATTGCGTGCGCATCCTCCGACAGAACACGCGTCGATCACCTCGTGGATCGTCGGAAGGTGCACGCGCACCGACCGCTACCCCCGCGCGTCGCCGTCGACGACGAGGTCCCGCACCACCCCCGGCAGCTCGGCGATCAGCCGGGCCATCGGGAACGGCCCGCCGCCGGACGCTCGTCGCGCCGCGATCCCGTGCACCACGGCAGCCGACGCGGCCAGGTGTGCCAGGTCCGACGGCGTCAACGACGACCCAGCGGCCTCGGCGGCACCCTGTCGCGCGGCGACGAGCGCCCCGAGCACCCCGCCGAGCACGTCCCCGGCACCGGCGGCCGCGAGCCACGGCGTCGCCGACGACGCGACGAGCCGCACCGACCCGTCCGGCGTGACCACGTGCGTGCGCTCGCCCTTGAGCAGCACGACGCTGCCGGTCTGCTCGGCGGCTCGGAGGGCGGCGGCGGCCGGGTCCTGCTCGATCGAATCGCGCGAGACCCCGAGCACCGACGCGAGCTCCCCGGCGTGCGGGGTCAGGACGGCGAGCGGTCCGAGGTCGACGAGCGGGATCGCGCCCGCGTCGACGACCACCGGCACACCGTCGTCCGACGCGTGGGTGAACCCCGACGCCGTCGTCTCGTCCAGGTCACCGAGCGTCGATGCCGAGATGCCGGAGCCGACCAACCAGGCCTGCACGCGACCGACGCCGGAGACCACCTCGGGGCGACGGGTGAGCACGTGGTCGGTCGCCCGCGGCGGCCCGACGTAGCGGACCATGCCGACGCCGGTGTGCACGGCGGCGTCGACGCCCATGACGGCTGCACCGGGGTACTGGTCGGACCCAGTCGCGACGCCGAGGACCCCGCGGCGGTACTTGGTGGACTCCCCCGTCGGCGCGGTGACCCACGCGGCGGCATCGGACGGCTGGACGGGCACGAAGTCGTTCACCGGCCCCACGTTACGGTGGAGCGCATGAGCCTGTTCCTGCCTGGTCGCGTGGTGGTCTTCGACTACGGCGAGGTGATCAGCCGGACGCCGCATGCCTCTCGTGATGCCCTCGTCGCACTGACCGGCGTGCCGGCGGACGAGCTGTTCCCCGTCTACCAGGAGCTCCGGCACGACCTGGACCGCGGCGACCTCTCCGTCGTGGCCTACTGGCGAGCGATCGGCGAGCGCGTCGGGCGGACCTGGAGCATCACGGACATCCACCGGTTCTGGGCGGTCGACTTCACGGGCTGGTTCGAGGTCGAGCCGGAGACGCTCGAGATCGTCGAGGAGCTGCACGACGCCGGGACCCGCCTCGCGCTGCTCTCGAACGCCGGCTTCGACTTCGGCGACCCGTACCGCCGCTCCCCGATGGGCTCGCTGTTCGAGACCGTCGTGGTGAGCGCCGAGGAGCACGTCCTGAAGCCCGACGCATCCATCTACCGCGACACCTGTGCGCGTCTGGGAATCGCGCCGGGTCAGATGGTGTTCGTGGACAACAGGGCCGAGAACGCCACCGGTGCGGAAGCGATCGGGGCGGTCGGCCACCACTACTCGTCGTCGGCGTCACTGCGGTCGTTCCTGACGGAACTCGCGGCCGAGCCGTCGCCCGTCATCTGAGGAGTCCCGCGTGACGCACGCCCTGTTTGAGCCGATCACCATCCGCGACCTGACCGTCCGCAACCGCATCTGGGTCTCCCCGATGTGCCAGTACTCGGTCGAGCAGCAGGACGGTGTGCCGACGCCGTGGCACCTCGTCCACCTGGGCGGATTCGCGAAGGGCGGCGCCGGCGCCGTGGTCGTCGAGGCGACCGGCGTCGTGCCCGAGGGACGGATCAGCCCGCAGGACCTCGGTCTGTGGAACGACCAGCAGCGCGACGCCTTCGCGCCGATCGTCGACTTCCTGCACGCGCAGGGCGCCGCCGCGGGCATCCAGCTCGCGCACGCCGGCCGCAAGGCCTCGACGTTCCGGCCGTGGGAGTCCTCGCACGGCTCGGTCCCCGCCGACCAGGGCGGCTGGTCGACCGTCGGCCCGTCCGCCGTGGCTTTCGACGGCTACGCGGTCCCGCGTGAGCTCGAGACCGAGGACATCCGTGTCGTCGCCCTGGCGTTCGCGCAGTCCGCTCGTCGTGCGGTGGAGGCCGGGTTCGACCTGGTCGAGATCCACGCCGCCCACGGCTACCTGCTGCACCAGTTCCTCTCGCCGCTCAGCAACCACCGCACCGACTCGTACGGCGGCTCGCTCGAGAACCGCGCACGGGCGCTGCTCGAGGTCGTCGACGCCGTCCGCGCCGAGGTCGGCGAGGGCTTCCCGATCGTCGTGCGTTTCTCGGCGACCGACTGGGTCGACGGCGGGCTCACCCTCGACGAGACGACGCAGGTCGCCCGTTGGGCCGCCGAGCACGGGGCTGACCTCGCCGACGTCTCCACCGGCGGCAACGTCGCGAGCGCGCCGATCCCGGTCGGCCCCGGCTACCAGGTGCCGCACGCCGCCGCGATCAAGCGCGACGCCGGCATCGGGACCATCGCGGTCGGCATGATCTCCGAGGCGTTCCAGGCCGAGCAGATCGTCGCGACGGGGCAGGCAGACGTCGTGATGGTCGGCCGGGAGTTCCTCCGCGACCCCGCCTTCCCGCTGCGCGTCGCGACCGAGCTGGGCGTCAGCGTCGACTACGAGCCGCAGCAGTACCACCGCGCTCGGGTGACGGCGTAGGGACCCGCGGTTCTGTACGGATTCACGGCTCCGTGCCCCGGCAGGCAGTACGATTGGCAGCACTGTGGACGATCCCCCGAATAGTTCTTCGCCTCACTCATCCGCCGCTCACTCGGTGAGCTGCACGTCATCCCTGCGCACGGACGGGGGTGAATCATGAGTCCGATCGACATCGTCATGCTCGTCGGCGGCATCCTGCTGACACTCGGCACCGGTGTGTTCGTCGCGTCCGAGTTCGCGCTCGTCAACCTCGACCGCGCCGAGGTCGAGGCCCGTCGCGACCGCGGTGAGCCCGGCCTCGCGCCCGTCATCGGGGCGTTGAAGGTCACCTCGACGCACCTGTCGAGCGCGCAGCTCGGCATCACGCTGACGACGCTGCTGACCGGCTACCTGCTCGAGCCCTCCATCGCGACGCTGCTCGAGACGCCGTTCCTCGCGCTCGGCCTGCCGGAGGGCATCGTCGAGACGGTCGGCTCGATCATCGCCCTGGTGATCGCGACCCTGCTGTCGATGATCCTCGGCGAGCTCGTGCCGAAGAACTTCGCGCTCGCGTTGCCGTTGCAGACCGCGAAGCTCGTGGTGCCGCTGCAGATCGCGTTCACCACGGTGTTCAAGCCCGCGGTCGCAGTGTTGAACGGCACCGCGAACGCCGTCCTGCGCTCCATCGGCATCGAACCGCAAGAGGAACTGTCCGGGGCCCGGAGCGCCGAGGAACTCACCTCGCTGCTCCGTCGGTCGGCGTCCGAGGGGTCGCTCGAGCAGGACACCGCGACGCTCCTCGAGCGCACGATCTCGTTCTCCGAGCTCAGCGCGAGCGACGTGATGACCCCGCGTCCGCGGCTCTCCACGATCCGCGTGTCCGAGTCCGCCGAGGACGTCATCGCCCTGGCCCGCAAGACCGGCTTCAGCCGCTTCCCCGTCATCGAGGAGGACGCGGACGACGTCGTCGGCATCGTGCACGTCAAGCAGGCCGTCGCCGTCCCGCGCGAGAAGCGCCCCGAGGTCCCCGTCGGGGCCCTGATGACCGACGCCGAGCGGGTACCCGAGACCATGCCCGGCGACACCCTGCTCGCCGAGGTCCGTGGTCGCGGCTACCAGATGGTCATCGTGGTCGACGAGTACGGCGGCACCGCCGGGGTCGTCACGCTCGAGGACTTGATCGAGGAGATCGTCGGCGAGGTGTCCGACGAGCACGACCGCGCTCGCATCGACGTGGTCCGCTCGCGCAACTGGCTGACGTTCCCCGGGTTGTTGCGCCCTGACGAGCTCGAGGACCGCGCCGGCGTGAAGGTGCCGGAGGACGGGCCGTACGAGACCGTCGGCGGGTTCGTCATGTCGACGCTCGGCCGCCTGCCGGTGGTCGGCGACGAGGTCGCGCTCGACGGCGGCGTGTTCCGCGTCGAGCGCCTGGACGGCCGTCGGATCGACCGGATCCGCTGGACCCCGACGCCGCAAGCGACCGATACCGCGGCGACGGCCATCATCATCCCGTCCACGAAGACGTCCACGAAGACCACCACGAAGACCTCGACGAAGGGCAGCACCCGATGAGCTCCGACTTCGTGACGGGCGCAGCGGCATCTTCTGGCTCCAAGGAGGAACTGCGATGAGCTCCGACTGGTGGGGCATCTTCTGGCTCGTCGTCCTCCTGATGGGCAACGCGTACTTCGTCGCCGCCGAGTTCGCCGTCATCTCCGCCCGCCGCTCGCAGATCGAGCCCCGAGCAGAAGAGGGCTCGAAGGCCGCGCAGATGACCCTCTGGGCGATGGAGCACGCCACCCGCATGCTCGCGACCACGCAGCTCGGCATCACGGTGTGCTCGCTGCTCATCCTGAACGTGTCCGAGCCGGCGATCCACCACCTGCTCGAGGTCCCGCTGCACCTGACCGGCTGGAGCGCCGAGGTGATCGGCACCGTGGCCTTCGTGTTCACGCTGCTGCTCGTGTCGTTCCTGCACGTGGTGTTCGGTGAGATGGTCCCGAAGAACATCTCGTTCTCGATGCCGGACCGTGCCGCCCTCATGCTCGTCCCGACGCTCTGGTACATCGGCCACGGCCTGCACTGGGTGATCGTCGGCCTGAACGAGGTCGCGAACGCGGTGCTGCGGCTCTTCCGCGTCGAGCCGAAGGACGAGGCGGTCAGTGCCTTCACGGTGGAGGAGGTGCAAACCATCGTCGAGCAGTCCCGCCGCGAGGGCACCCTCACCGACGACGGCAAACTCGCCCTGGCGTTCGAGTTCACCGAGAAGAAGGTCAAGGACGTCGCCGTGCCGATGTCCGAGCTCGTCACCCTGCCCGAGGACGCCACCCCGGCCGACGTCGAGCGTGCGGTGGCCCAGCGCGGGTTCTCCCGGTACGTGCTCGTCGCCGAGGACGGCTCCCCCACGGGCTACGTGCACGTGAAGGACGTCATCGACCTGCGACCGGACGAGTTCGACGACCCGGTGCCGCCGAAGCGCATCCGTCAGCTCATCTCGCTGTACACGGAGATGGACCTCGAAGACGCTCTGGCGACCATGCGGGCCGCGGGTCGTCACGTCGCGCGGGCGTTCGACGCGGACGGCCGGACGCTCGGCGTGCTCTTCCTGGAGGACATCCTGGAGGAGCTCGTGGGCGAGGTCGAGGACGCGACCCGACGCCGGTAGACCCAAGAACAGACGGACGGGAGGCACGGTGCCAGCTGGCACCGCGCCTCCCGTCCGTCTGTGGTCGCGACCAGGGCGCCGCCCGCCCCGTCCGCGCTACCAGCTGACGGGGAGCGGCTTGCCCTCTTCGTAGCCGGCTGCGGACTGGATGCCGACGAGGGCACGCTCCGAGAACTCGGCGAGGGACGACGCCCCGGCGTACGTGGCCGAGCTGCGGACACCGGTCGTGATCATGTCGAGCAGGTCCTCGACGCTCGGACGCTCCGGGTCGAGGTAGATCGTCGACGACGAGATCCCCTCGGCGAAGAGTGCCTTGCGGGCCCGCTCGTACGGGTCGAGCCGCTCGAAGCGCTCGCGGACGGCCTTGGCCGAGGCCATCCCCCAGCTCTCCTTGTACGCCTTGCCCGCGGCGTCGCGGCGCAGGACTCCGGGCGCCTCGAGCGTGCCGGCGAACCACGAGCCGATCATCACCGCGGAGGCACCGGCCGCGAGGGCGAGCGCGACGTCACGCGGGTAGCGGACCCCACCGTCGGCCCACACGTGCGCACCGAGCGACCGGGCGGCAGCGGCGGTCTCGAGCACGGCGGAGAACTGCGGACGGCCGACCGCGGTCATCATCCGGGTCGTGCACATGGCGCCGGGGCCGACGCCCACCTTGATGATGTCCGCGCCCGCCTCGACGAGGTGCGCGACGGCGTCGGCGGTGACGACGTTGCCCGCGACGAGCGGGATGCCGAGACGGAGTGCAGCGACCGTACGGAGGGCGGTGAGCATTCCCTCCTGGTGTCCGTGTGCGGTGTCGAGCACGAGCACGTCGACCCCGGCGGCGGCGAGGGCCTGCGCCTTCGCGGCGACGTCGCCGTTGATGCCGATCGCGGCGGCCACCCGGAGGCGGCCCGAGGCGTCGACCGCCGGCGTGTAGATGTCCGAGCGGATCGCGCTCGTCTGGCTGGTGGTGCCGACGACCTTGCCGTGGCGCATCACCGGCGCGAAGTCGACCTCGGCACCGGTCAGCACGTCGTAGACGTGGCGGGGTGTGCCGGCGTCCTCGGCGTCGATCGCCGTCGACGCGCCGTGCAGCAGGTCACCGAGGGTGGCGTCGGCGCCGGCGTTGCCGAGTCGGCTGGCCGGCACGCAGCCGAGGTACTCCCCGTCGGCGTCCCGCACGACCACACCGCGGCCGGCAACCGGCAGCAGGTGCTCGAGTGCCTCGGCGACGGTGGTGCCCGAGCCCATCTCGTAGGCGGTGTCGTAGTCGACCGGCTGGTCCTTCACCCACCGGATCGCGGCGTCGAGGTCCTGCAGGTGCATGTCCTGCGGCAGGACGCCGAGGCCACCGCGTCGGGCCAGCGTCGCCGCCAGTCGCGGGCCGGTGACGGAGTTCATGTTGGCGCTGACGATCGGGATCGTGGCGCCGCTGCCGTCGTTCGCGGCGAGGTCCACGTCGAAGCGACTCGTCACCCCGGAACGGCTGGGGACGAGGAAGACGTCGGAGTAGGTCAGGTCGTGTGTCGGCCGCGTCTCGTAGAACCTCATGCGCCCCACTGTACGGCGCTCCGGACGCCCGGGACCGGGGCCCGACTCGCGCCGCGGCTGACACCGAACGGACATGTGCGAGCGGCTAGGCTTGGCACCTGTGCGGGGCAGGGTTGCACCGCACGACACACACGAGCATCTATCGACGGAGAGTGGGCGATCGGCTGTGTCGAGCCATCTGACCGGAACGGACGAGACCGCGGGCGAATTCGGGGCGAACGAGTGGCTCGTCGACGAGCTCTACGAGCAGTTCGTCGCGGACAAGGAGTCGGTCGACAAGTCCTGGTGGCCGGTCCTCGAGAGCTACCACCGCACGCAGGTCGGCGGCGCTCCGGCAGACACCCCCGCCGCTTCGCCTGCTGCCGCCTCGCCCGCCGCTGCTTCCGCTGGTTCGCCCGCTGCTGCTCCCGCTGCGGCGTCGCAGCAGGGTGGCCCGATCCAGGCACGGACCACGTCGCGCCAGCCGTCCCCGCAGCCGATCCCGGCCGAGGCGAACGACGCCGCCGACGACCACGAGGAGACCCACGAGGACGTGGCGACCCCCCTCCGTGGCATGGCGAAGACCCTGGCGTCGAACATGGACGCCTCGCTGACGGTCCCGACGGCCACGAGCGTCCGGACGATCCCGGCGAAGCTGATGATCGACAACCGGATCGTCATCAACAACCACCTGCGCCGTGCCCGCGGCGGCAAGATCTCCTTCACCCACCTGATCGGGTGGGCGATGGTGCAGGCGCTCAAGGACTTCCCGAGCCAGAACGTGTTCTACGAGGAGCGCGACGGCAAGCCGTTCGTCGTCGCCCCGGCGCACGTGAACCTCGGCATCGCGATCGACGTCCCGAAGAAGGACGGCACCCGGTCGCTCCTGGTCCCGAGCATCAAGCGGGCCGAGACGCTGACGTTCGGCCAGTTCCTGTCGGCGTACGAAGACCTCGTCAAGCGGGCCCGCGACAACAAGCTCACCCCGGCCGACTTCCAGGGCACCACGATCTCGCTGACGAACCCGGGCGGCATCGGCACCGTGCACTCGGTCCCCCGTCTGACCAAGGGGCAGGGCGCGATCATCGGCGCCGGCGCCCTCGAGTACCCGGCGCAGTTCCAGGGCTCGGCGTCGAAGACCCTCGTCGAACTCGGCATCGGCAAGACCATCACCCTGACGAGCACCTACGACCACCGCGTCATCCAGGGTGCTGGTTCGGGCGAGTACCTCAAGCACGTGCACGAGCGCCTCATCGGCGAGCACGGCTTCTACGACGGCATCTTCGCGGCGCTCCGGATCCCGTACAAGCCCATCCAGTGGGCCAACGACATCAACGTCGACCTGGCGCACCGGGTCAACAAGACCGCTCGCGTGCAGGAGCTCATCAACAGCTACCGCGTCCGCGGGCACCTGATGGCCGACATCGACCCGCTCGAGTACCGCCAGCGCACGCACCCCGACCTCGAGATCGAGAGCCACGGGCTGACCTTCTGGGACCTCGACCGCGAGTTCGTCACCGGTGGTCTCGCCGGCACGACCTCGGCTCCGCTCCGCGACGTGCTCGGCATCCTCCGCGACGCCTACTGCCGCACGGTCGGCATCGAGTACATGCACATCCAGGACCCGGAGCAGCGCCGCTGGGTGCAGCAGCGCATCGAGGTCCCGTACTCGAAGCCCTCGAAGGACGAACAGCTCCGTGTCCTCGGCAAGCTCAACGAGGCCGAGGCGTTCGAGACCTTCCTGCAGACGAAGTACGTCGGGCAGAAGCGCTTCTCGCTCGAGGGCGGCGAGTCGACCATCGCGTTCCTCGACACCCTCATCCAGAACGCCGCCGGTGCCGGCCTCGCCGAGGTCGCGATCGGCATGGCCCACCGGGGTCGCCTCAACGTGCTGACGAACATCGCCGGCAAGACGTACGGCCAGATCTTCCGTGAGTTCGAGGGCTCGTCGCTGCCGGGATCGGTCTCCGGGCAGGGCTCCGGCGACGTGAAGTACCACGTCGGCACCGAGGGACTGTTCCGCACGTCGGACGGCTCCAGCATCCCGGTGACGATCGCCGCGAACCCGTCCCACCTCGAGGCCGTCGACGGCGTGCTCGAGGGCATCGTCCGCGCCAAGCAGGACCGCATCGCGCCGGGATCGACGAACGTCCTCCCGGTGCTCGTCCACGGCGACGCGGCGATGGCCGGGCAGGGCGTGATCGTCGAGACGCTGCAGATGTCGCGCCTGCGCGGGTACCGCACCGGCGGCACCGTGCACCTCGTCATCAACAACCAGGTCGGGTTCACCACCCCGCCCGAGTCCGCGCGCAGCTCGGTGTACTCCACCGACGTCGCGAAGACGATCCAGGCGCCGATCTTCCACGTCAACGGCGACGACCCCGAAGCCGTCGCCCGCGTGGCGGAGCTCGCCTTCGCGTACCGCGAGGAGTTCCAGCGCGACGTCGTCATCGACCTGATCTGCTACCGCCGCCGCGGCCACAACGAGGGCGACGACCCCTCGATGACGCAGCCGCTCATGTACAACCTCATCGAGGCGAAGCGCTCCGTCCGCACCCTGTACACCGAGGCCCTCGTCGGCCGCGGCGACATCACGCAGGAAGAGTACGACGAGGCGCACCGGGACTTCCAGGACCGGCTCGAGCGTGCCTTCGCCGAGACGCACGAGGCGCAGACCGGCACCATCCCGGTGATCCAGGTCGATGACGACGGCGCCGTGCAGGGTCTCGAACGCCCGGCGGCACAGCGCGACGACTCCGAGGTCGAGGTGCACGACACCGCGGTGTCCGAGGAGCTCGTCCGGGCGATCGGCGACGCGCACAGCAACCCGCCCGCCGGGTTCCAGGTGCACCCGAAGCTCCAGCAGCTGCTGTCCAAGCGCACCGACATGACCCGCAACGGCGGCGTCGACTGGGCGATGGCCGAGCTCATGGCGATCGGGTCGCTCCTGGTCGAGGGCAAGCCCGTCCGGTTCGCCGGGCAGGATGCCCGTCGCGGCACGTTCGTCCAGCGCCAGGCGGTGTTCCACGACCGGAACAACGGCCAGGAGTGGCTGCCCCTGTCGAACCTGACCGAGGACCAGGCGCGCTTCACCATCTACGACTCGCTGCTGAGCGAGTACGCGGCGATGGCCTTCGAGTACGGGTACTCCGTCGAACGACCTGACGCCCTCGTGCTCTGGGAAGCGCAGTTCGGCGACTTCGCGAACGGCGCCCAGACGGTCATCGACGAGTTCATCTCGTCCGCCGAGCAGAAGTGGGGCCAGCGGTCCGGTCTCGTGCTGCTGCTCCCGCACGGCTACGAGGGCCAGGGGCCGGACCACTCGTCCGCCCGCATCGAGCGCTACCTGCAGCTGTGCGCCGAGGACAACATGGTCGTCGCGCGTCCGTCGACCCCGGCGTCCTACTTCCACCTGCTGCGCCGCCAGGCATGGGAGCGGCCGCAGAAGCCGCTCATCGTGTTCTCCCCGAAGGCGATGCTCCGGCTCCGCCAGGCGACGAGCGCGGTCGACGCCTTCACGAGCGGCACCTTCCAAGAGGTCATCGACGACGACCGGGTGGCCGACAAGTCCGCCGTGCGTCGTGTGGTGCTGCACTCCGGCAAGGTGCACCACGACCTCCGGGCCGAGGTCGAGAAGCGTGGCGCGACCGACATCGCGCTCGTGCGGCTCGAGCAGCTCGCACCGCTCCCCCTCGAGCGGATCCTCGAGGTGCTGGCGAGCTACCCGGACGCCGACGTCGTCTGGGCGCAAGAGGAGCCCGAGAACCAGGGCGCCTGGCCGTTCGTCTGCATGAACCTGTCGCCGCACCTCGACGGTCGGCCGCTGTCGGTCGCCGCACGAGCTGCGAGTGCCGCCCCGGCCACGGGTTCCTCGAAGCGCTCCGCGCAAGAGGCGACCGAGGTCATCAACAAGGCGCTGCGCTAGGCCGAACGCCGGGGTGCGCTACGCGATCTTCGTGTAGCGCACCCCGGCGTCGTGGTACCCGCGCTTCTGGTAGAACCGGTGCGCGCTGTCCGTCGCGGCCGCACTGACGGCGCTGAGGCGACGCGCGCCCTGCTCGACCGCCCATGCTTCAAACGTGGCGATGAGCGCCGAACCGGTGCCGAGCCTCCTGGCCGTCTCGTCGACCACCATCAGGAGCAGCTGCGCCGTCGGCTCGTCGCTCGCGTACGCCCACGTGACCTGCGCGCCGGCGACGGCGACGGCTCGGCCGTCGTCGTCACGGACCACCCAGGTGCGGTGGCCGGCCTCGGGCGTGAGCCGCTCGAGTCGCGCGCGCATCGACGTGTCGTCGACGTCGTGGCCGAGCAGACGGACGAGGGCGGCGACGTCGGCGACGTCCGTGTCGGACCAGGAGGCGATCGACTCGACGGAGAGGGTCATGCTGGCGACCCTACCGACCGCGGCTGCCGTGTGACGACCGCCACCGTGTGACGACCGCCAGCCGACGGGCCGTCGTCAGTGCGTTGCCTGCTCCACCCGGATGCGCGCGAGGATCTCGGAGCGGAGCGCCTCGGGAGCGGTCTCCTTGCAGGCGCGGCGCACGGTCTCGATGAGGACGACGCCGACGCGGTGTTCCGTCGTGCAGTCCTCACACCCCTCCATGTGCTCGCGGATGTCCGCGGCGTCCTCGTGACGGAGCTCGTCGTGGAGGAACTCCTCGAGCTCGGCCTTCGCCTTCGAGCAGTCGCAGCCGCTCATCGTGGTTCCTTCCCTTCGACGCGACCCTCGGTCGCGGCAGTCTTCCGGCCTCGTCCGCGCATCGTCGCCGTCGACGCTGCGTCCGGGACGATGCCGGTCTCACGGGCGTGGTCGGCCAGGAGCCCCCGGAGGAGTCGGCGACCACGGTGGAGGCGGCTCATGACCGTCCCCACGGGCGTCTTCATGATGTCGGCGATCTCCTGGTAGGAGAACCCTTCGACATCGGCGAAGTACACGGCCATCCGGAAGTCCTCGGGGATGGCCTGCAGGGCGTCCTTCACGGCGGAGGACGGCAGGTGGTCGATCGCGTCGGCCTCGGCCGAACGTGCGGAGATCGACTGGGTGACGCTCTCGGCGCCGCCGAGCTGCCAGTCCTCGAGCTCGTCGATGGTGCCCTGGTACGGGTTCCGCTGGTTCTTGCGGTACGTGTTGATGAACGTGTTCGTCAGGATCCGGTACAGCCAGGCCTTCAGGTTCGTTCCCTGCTTGAACTGGCGGAACGCGGCGAACGCCTTGACGAAGGTCTCCTGCACGAGGTCCGAGGCGTCGGCCGGGTTGCGGGTCATCCGCATCGCCGCGCCGTACAGCTGGTCCATGAAGGGCAGCGCCTGGGTCTCGAACAGCGCTCGGAGCTCGTCGGCCGGCACGGTCTTGGCGTCGACGAGCGACGCCTCTTCCTCGACCGCGTCGAGCTGCACCTCGGTCTCCTCGACCAGGTCGTGCGGAGCTGCCTGCGGTTCGTCGGTCGTCATCGCCGACCAGTCTAGGCGGACGCCGGTGGCGTGGCCGTCCGGTTCGACGAGCGTCGTCACGGCATCCGGCAGCCGCGTCGACGTCCGCGCGAGTGTTGCAGTCGCCAAGGGTCCTCCCGTTGGGTTCAGTACCCTGGTGAACTGATGGCAGACACGACGCATTCCCAGACCGCCGAGCCCTGGATCGCCCCGCTCGCACGTGGCCCCCTGCGCGGCGACGTCGCGCTGCCCGGCTCCAAGTCGCTGACGAACCGGGAGCTCGTGCTCGCCGCCCTCGCCGACGGCCCGTCCGTGGTCCGTCTGCCGCTGCACTCCCGCGACTCGGCGCTGATGATCGCGGCGCTCCGGCAGCTCGGCGTCGGGATCGACGAGGTCGTGCCGACACCGGGCGAGCAGCCGAACCCCTACGGCCCCGACCTCCGGATCACCCCGGCGCCGATGCGCGGCGACGTGCGTGTCGACTGCGGGCTCGCCGGCACCGTGATGCGGTTCCTGCCGCCGCTCGCCGCCCTGGCCGTCGGCCCCGTCGTGATCGACGGCGACCCCTACGCCCGCAAGCGCCCGATGCACGCGATCATCCAGGCGCTCGTCGACCTCGGGGTGGACGTCACCGACGACGGCGACGGCGCGATGCCGTTCGCCTTCACCGGCACCGGTTCGGTCCGCGGCGGTGCGCTGTCGATCGACGCGTCGGCGTCGTCGCAGTTCGTCTCCGGGCTGCTGCTCTCCGCACCGCGCTTCGACGAGGGCCTGCACCTCACCCACGTCGGAGAGCGCCTGCCGAGCCTGCCGCACATCGAGATGACCGTCGCCGCACTCCGTGCCCGCGGCGTGCGGGTCGACGAACCGGTGGTCGGCGAGTGGGTCGTCCACCCCGGACCGATCGGTGCGCGCGACGTCACGATCGAGCCCGACCTGTCGAACGCCGCACCGTTCGCGGTCGCCGCGCTCGTCGCGGGCGGCACCGTCCGCTTCCGCACCTGGCCCGCCGAGACCACGCAGGTCGGGGCCGACCTCGAGACGCTCCTGCCCCTGTGGGGCGCGACCGTGGCCCGTGACGGTGACGACCTGGTCGTCGACGGCGGCGTCGGGATCCGGGGTGGGGCCTCCTTGCCGGGTGTGGAACTGGACCTGAGCCGCGGCGGCGAACTCGCACCGGCGCTCGTCGCGCTGGCCGCGCTGGCCGACGGGCCGAGCGAGATCACCGGGATCGGCCACCTGCGTGGGCACGAGACTGATCGGCTCGCCGCGTTGGCGGCGGACGTCAACCGGTCTGGAGGCGCGGTGCACGAACTCGACGACGGCCTGCGGATCGAGCCTGCCGCACTCCACGGCGGCGACTGGGCCGCGTACGACGACCACCGGATGGCGACGGCGGGGGCCGTCGTGGGCCTCGTCGTCGACGGCGTCGCCGTCGACGACATCGGGTCGACGGCGAAGACGCTGCCGCAGTTCCCGGAGCTGTGGGCCGCGCTGGTGGCGTCCTCGGTGCGGGCTGCACCGGTGAGCGGGAGCTGACGCATGAGCTGGTGGGACGACGTCGACGGTGACGACTCCGACGCGGACGAGCCGTACGGGCAGTACGACGAGTCGAGCGTGCGGGTGCGGCCGAACCCGAAGGGCAACCGGCCCCGCACGAAGACCCGGCCGACGTACGACGACGCCCCGGTGGGGTGGGTGACGAACGTCGACCGTGGGCGGTTCGGCGTGCTGGTGGCGTCCGATTCCGGCTCAGGCTCCGGTTCCGGCGGCGGCTCCGGCGGCGGCGGCGGCGGCGGCGGCGAGCACGTCATCACGGCGACGAAGGCGCGCGAGCTCGGCAAGAAGTCCGTCGTCACCGGTGACCACGTGTCGCTCGTCGGGGACCTCTCGGGCGACCCCGGTTCGCTCGCTCGCATCGTGAAGGTCGCCGAACGGACGACGCTGCTCCGCCGCAGTGCCGACGACTCGGACGAGGTCGAGCGCGTCATCGTGGCGAACGCCGACCAGATGCTCATCGTCGTGGCGGCCGCCGACCCCGAGCCCCGCACGAGGCTCATCGACCGCTACCTCGTCGCCGCGTTCGACGCCGGGCTCGACCCGATCCTCTGCATCACGAAGACGGACCTGGCCGACCCGACACCGTTCCTGGCGCACTTCGCCTGCCTCGACCTCCGGATCGTGACGAGCCGGTCCGACGACGTCCCGTTCGAGGCGCTGCACGACCTGCTCGACGACAAGGTCACGGTGACGGTGGGGCACTCCGGCGTCGGCAAGTCCACGCTCGTGAACGCCCTGACCGGCTCGACGCGGGCGATCGGCGTCGTGAACGCGGTGACCGGTCGCGGGCGGCACACGTCGTCGTCGTCGATCGCGCTGCGGGTCCGTGACGGCGGCTGGATCATCGACACCCCCGGCGTGCGGTCCTTCGGGCTCGGGCACGTCGACCCCGCCAACGTCTTCCGGGCGTTCGCCTCGCACGCGATCCCGGTGCTCCCTGCGCGGGACGGCATCCCGTTGGCGCAGGCGCACGACTGGGAGATCGTCGACCGGGTGCAGGACGGGGAGCTCGGGCCGACCGGCGTCGAGCGGCTCGACTCCTTCCGCGCGCTGCTGACCGGCATGGGCGCGTCCGACCCCGGCCAGGAGTAGCGCCGGGCGGTGCCGGCCGGGTGGTCGGCGGCTGGTCGGCGGCTGGTCGGCGGCTGGTCGGCGACTGGTCGGCGGCTGGTCACGACACCCCGCGGTGTGTGCGTCGAGGGGTCACGAACTGTCGGCTGGGGAGGCGGCACCCGACCGTTCGTGACCGCTCGGGCATCGGCGCGCGGTGAGTCGTGACCACCCCGGCCAGCGGCGCCTCGCGCGGTGAGTCGTGACCACCCCGGCCACGGGGCCTCGCACGGTGCACCCCTCGCAAGGTGAAGACCTCGCACCGTGCGAGGTGGCGCGTGAACGGTGCGAGGTTGTGCACTCCGTGCGGGCCCGCGGGCCTCGCACGGAGTGGGCAACCTCGCACCGGACGACGCCTCGACTCGGGGCCGGCGTCGACAAATGCGCATCGGAGTTGTACAGTTGTCCTTCGTGTCAGAAGTTGCAAAGTACAACTTTGCGCCGACCCCCGCTGTCGACGCCCCGTCCTCGAGCACGACAACGACGTCGCACGCGCACCACTCCCCCACCCACAAGCTCCCGGTCACGCCCCGACCCCAGCGGTTCGACGGCGTCCTCCGCCCGGCCGGCCTCGGTCGCGTCCTGCTGACCTTCGCGACGCACATCCTCGTGCCGCTGTTCCTGGCGGCGGGCATGGGCCTGGCCTACCTCGGCGCATTCCACGCCCCGGCGCCGAAGGACCTGCCGGTCGGCATCGTCGGCCAGGGTGCCGCGAGCCAGGTGTTCGCGCAGACCGTGACCGACCAGTCGGACGGTGCGCTCGTCGCCCACGTCGTCGCGTCGACGAAGGCGGCCGAGCAGCAGGTCCGTGACCGCGAGCTCGCCGCCGTGTACGCCCCGACGACGACCGGCGCGACCCTCTACGTGTCGTCCGCCGCGTCCGAGACGACCGCGTCCGCGGCGCAGAAGATCTTCCTGCCGATCGCGTACGAGCAGCACGTGCCGTTCCGGGTCGTCGACGTCGTCCCGACCGGCGACCAGGACACCACCGGGCAGGGCCTGTTCTTCCTGCTCGTCGCCCTGAGCGTCGGCGGCTACGCCTCGGCGATCGCGGTGGCGGCCGTCGCGACGAAGCTCCGCGCGGTGTGGACCGCCGTGATCGGCCTCGCCACCGCCGGCGTGGTCGCCGGGATCGGCATCGTGATCGCCGGACCGATCTACGGCGTCATCACCACGCACCAGTGGCAGGTGTTCCTGTTCGCCTGGCTGTACGACGCCATCATCATCGCGATCGGGGTGGGCCTGCACCCGATCCTCGGCCGGTGGACCACACCCGTCCTGACGATGCTGTTCGTGATGCTGAACTTCACGTCCTCCGGCGGCATCTTCCAGCCGGCGTTCCAGCCCGGGTTCTTCGCGGGGCTGCACACCTTCTGGAGCGGCGCCGCGTGGCTGCAGGCTGCCCAGGACCTGCAGTACTTCCCCGGTGCGTCGCTCGGTCGGGCCTCACTCGTCCTCGGGCTCTGGATGGCCGCCGCGGTCCTGCTCTGCGTCGTCGTGCACGGCTTGGTCGCCCGCCGCACCCGCATCGCCCGCGAGCGCGAGGTGAGCCGCCTCGAGGAGGAAGAGGTCGTCGCGGCGTAGCCCCGCTACGCTGACGACCGTGGACCTCAGCGCCGATCTGGACTTCGCCCGCTCCCTCGCCGACACCGCCGACGCGATCAGCCTCGAGCGCTTCCGTGCCGCCGACCTGCACGTGTCGAAGAAGGCGGACAGCACGCACGTCACCGACGCCGACCAGGCCGTCGAGCGGGCGCTGCGCGAGCGGCTCGCGGCCGAACGTCCGGACGACGCCTTCCTCGGTGAGGAGACCACGGCCGACACCGGCGCCGAGGCCGTCAGCGAGGGGCACCGCCAGTGGGTGGTCGACCCGATCGACGGCACCGCGAACTACCTGCGCGGGGTCCCGGTCTGGGCGACGCTCATCGCCCTCGCGGTGGACGGCCGACCGGTGCTCGGCGTGGTCAGCGCGCCGGCGCTCGGCAAACGTTGGTGGGCCGCGCAGGGCGAGGGCGCGCACTCGTTCGACGGACCGCTCCGCGTGTCGGGCGTCTCCGACCTCGACGAGGCCAGCCTGAGCTACAACAGCCTGCAGCAGTGGGACGACGACGACCGGCTCGAGTCGCTCGTCGACCTGTCCCGCACGGTCTGGCGCACCCGGGCCTACGGGGACATGTGGTCGTACATGATGGTGGCCGAGGGGGTCCTCGACATCGCTGGCGAGCCCGACCTCAAGCCGTGGGACATCGCCGCGCTCGTGCCCATCGTGGAGGAGGCCGGCGGTCGGCTCACCTCGCTCGACGGCGACCCGGGCCCGTGGCACGGCAGCGCACTCGCCACGAACGGCCTCGTCCACGACGCCGTCGTCGAGATCATCCGCCGCTGACGCGACCCGGTCGGCAGCGACTCCGCCGCTAGCGCGACTTCGAGCGCTCCGACTCCGAACGCCGCGCCGCGCGCCGCCGCACCACCAGGTCCCCCACCGCGAGCACCAGCGCGAGCGCCATCAGGGACACCGTGAACGTCGTGCCGCTCCGGAACGCGTCGTGGTAGGCGTCGAGCTTGCCGCCGCCTCCTGCCCCGCCGTCGCCGGCCGAGCCCCGCACGATCCCGTAGAAGATGCTCGTCGCGACCGCGGTGCCGATCGCCGTCCCGACCCGCTGCCCGAGCTGCTGCATCGACCCGGCGACCCCGGACTGCTCGACCGGGATCTCCGCGAGCGTCAGGGTCTGGTTCGGGGACACCACGAACCCGCCGCCGAGCCCCCCGACCAGGAACGCCCCGGCCATCGCCCACGGGGTGACCTCCGGCGGGGTCAGGACCGCGGCGAGCATGAGCAGCACGAAGCCGACGACGACCATGAACAGGCCGAAGACGACGAGCGCCCGCCCGACCCGGTCGACGATGCGTCCGCCGACGTACGACCCGACGGCGCTCGTCGCGGCGAACGGGATGCTCACCATGCCGGCGGAGAGCGGGGACAGCCCGAGGCCCTCCTGCAGGTAGAGCGTGACCATCAGGAACGATGCCGGCAGGGCTGCGAAGTAGACGGCCACGATCGACAGCCCGTTCCGGTATGACGACAGTCGGAACAGCTCGAAGTGAACGACCGGGGACTTCCCGCGGCGCTTGTACCGGAGCTCCCAGGCGACGAAGAGTCCGAGGAACACCGCGAACGCGATGAGCCAGAGCCACCGGGTCCCGGAGTCGCCGGCGCCGGTGGTGAGCACGAACGGCAGCATCAGCGTGACGATCGCCGCACCGAGCAGCAGGATGCCGACGATGTCGAGCTCCTTGTCCCGCGCCTGACCCTGACTGCCCTTCGGCAGGAGCTTGATGGCGAAGAGCAGCGCGGCGATGCCGAGCGGGACGTTCATCCAGAACAGCAGCCGCCAGCCGGACTCCTCGCCGCCGATCGCGATGAGGCCGCCGCCGATGGTGGGGCCGAGCGCGGTGGAGATGCCGATCATCGCACCGAACAGACCGAACGCCCGGCCGCGCTCCGGACCACGGAAGAGCTGCTGCACCAGGCCGATCACCTGGGGCATCTGGGTGCCGGCGGCGAAGCCCTGCAGGATGCGCGTGACGATGAGCACCTCGATGGTCGGGGCGAGGGCGCAGAGCAGGCTCGATCCGGTGAACGCGATGAGCCCGGTGATGAACAGGGCACGGCGGCTCTTCAGGTCGCCGAGCCGCCCGGCGGGCACCAGGGCGAGCCCGAACGCGAGCGCGTACCCCGCGACGATGAGCTGCAGCGAGGAACTGGTCGCGCCGAGCGAGCGCTCGATCGACGGCAGACCGACGTTCACCTTCGACAGGTCGAGGATCGTCAGGGCGGCGACCGCGACGCAGACGGCGAAGGCCCGCCACCGCGTGCGGTCGTCGAGGTGGGTGGCGGACGGGTCAGCGGTGGACATCACCGTCCGTCCTACACCGGTGCGGCTCGTGGAGACGCGGACACCGGCGTACCCCGGTTCTGTACCACACCGCGGACCGGCGTCCGGCCCGATCACCCCCGGCCGGGTGACGCACCCCCCTCGTGGCCCCCCGGACTGGGGGCACCCGGCGCGACATCGGGTTGCGCCAGTCGGCCAAGCGGGCCAGGACCTGAGTTATCGTGCTCATGCGGCTGGTCACGCAGCCACCTGGGTTCCCTAGACCCGAGTGCAGGTGCGCAACCGGCCGTGTTCGTCCGAAGACCCTAACCCGAGGGGTGATACAGACGATGACATCATCGTTCCCGAGCGGAACCGAGTGCACCCTCACTCGTCGACCGCATTCAATCCACGACAGCTCCGGCGCGCGTTCCTTCGCCGCCACTCGTCCGCACTCCACCACGGTCACCCGCCGTGCAGCAGTCCGGTCCGCCTCACAGCGCCCCGTCGACGCGAACGCAGCGTTCGCCGACGACCTCTCCGCATCCGCTTCCGGGCCCGGAGGCCGGTGAGTCATGGGACTCACCGGTCGACGTCTCGAGGTCGACCGGATCGCGACCCTCGCTGTACTCCCTCGGGAGTCCGCGATGGTCGTGGTCGGCGACCCTGGTTCCGGACGCAGCAGCGTCCTCGACGCGGTCTCGAACCGCGTCTCCCTCCCCGTCGTCCGGGTCGGTGTCAACGGGAGTGAAGCCCGCTGGCCACTGGCCGGGGTGACCTCCCTGTTCACCGCACTCGACGACCCCCGTGCGACCGCACACATCGCCCACCTGCTGCAGGCGGGCTCCACCACGGTCGCGGCGACGGCCGGTCTGGCGGCGGCGCACGACTTCCTCGACGCCGTGCACGCCCTCACCCTGCCGCCGACGCTCGTGCTGATCGACGACCTCGACCGCATGGACGTCGAGAGCCAGGAGCTCATCGCGTTCCTCGCCAGCCGACTCGCGGGCACCGCCCTGCGCGTCGTGGCATCGGTCCGCCGGGTTCCGTCCGACGGTCCGCTCGCCGCGCTCCCCGCGCTGCGCATCGAACCGCTGCCCGCGGACGAGGCACTCATCCTCGCCCGTGCCATGGCACCCGAGGAAGCGAACGACGGCGTCCTCGCCGTCCTCGCGGACGAGACCGGGGGCAACCCGGGAGCACTCCGCGAACAGCTCGCGGTCCTCAGCCGTGAGCAGCTCACCGGAGCGGAGCCGCTCGTGCTCCCCCTCCGACCCACCCCGACGACCGAGGCCGTCGCGGCACTCGCACTCGGGTCCGCCGCGGGACGCGATCTGGACGTCCTCGCGAAGCTCGCCCTGGTGCCGGTCGCGAAGACCACGGCTTGGGACCGCGACGAGCTGGACGACCTGGTGGGAGCGGGCCTCGCGACCGTGCGTGGCCAGAGCGTGACCGTCCGGGACCCCCTGGTCCGGTCCTCGCTCTACTGGCGGATGCCCGCCCGTGACCGACGCGCGGCACACACCGCGCTGGCCACGGCGAGCGCCGACTCCGACCCGCGCGCAGCCGCGTGGCACCGGAGCTTCGTCGACGACGTCCCCGACGTGGTCGCGCTGCTCCAGGCCGCACGGTCGTACGCGGTCGGTGGCAACGCGGACGCCGCGATCGCCCTCACCGAGCGTGCCCTGCACATCGGCGGTGGCACCGAGGACGAGCACGTGGCGCTCCTCGGGGTCGCCGAGGCGCTCCTCGGCAACCGGCTGCTCGGCTTCGCGGCGCGGTACCTCGCCGCGCTCCGGCCGTTCCGGTCGATGCCGCACGAGGTGCGTCGTCTGCGCCTGCAGTACTCGACGCAGTACCTCAGCGGCGACGCCGTGCACGCGGACGAACTCCTCGTGCCGGTGGACACGACCGAAGCCGACGAGGTCGACGCGGTCGCCGGGCTGATGGCCATGGTGGCGTGCTTCCGTGCCGAGGCGTGGGAGCTGGACCAGGCGAAGGACCTCCTGCGCCGGGTCGAGCCGCTCGAGGCGTCGGCGTCCACGCACACGCTGGAGATCACGAAGACTGCTCGCGAGCTCATCGCGGCGGTCGACGGCACCCTCCCGCCGGACACCGAGCTGCACGACGGGCTCGCGACCTCCGAACTGCTCGTGATGTCCGACCCCGCACTGCTGCTCCTCGCACACGCGCTGAGCATCGCCGAGCGGTACCGCAGCGCGCGTCGGGTGTTCGCACTCGTCCTCGCTCGCGGCTCCGAGACGGCTGCGGTGTGGACCGAGGCGGCGCGCTACCTGACCGCCGAGAACGAGGTGCGCTCCGGGAACTTCCGGCAGGCGCTCCGCGCGATCGACGTGTGGGAAGCCGGTTCGTCGGTGGTCGAGCGGCTCCGTGAGCCGTCCCGTGCCATCGCGATCGCCTGGCGGCACTTCGCCGAGGGTCGCACGGTCGACGCGCTGGACGTCGTGGACCGGTGCCTCGAGCACCGTTCGACGAGCCGACTGTGGGGGGCGACGGCCAAGCTGCACGCACTCCGCGGCCGGGTCCTGCTCCTCGACGGCCGGCTGGACGAGGCGGCGGCAGCCCTGGAGGCCGCCGACGCGATCGGTCGCTCGCTGCGGAACCCCGCCGTGCTCCGGCACCTGGGTGACCTCGTCGAGGCCTACGTCCGGCTCGGTCGGATCGACGACGCCCGTGCGATCACCGCACGGTTGGCGGCGGACCACCACGCCCGTCCCGGTCGCTGGGGTGCGCTCGTGCTGGCGAGGAGCCTCGCGCTCGTCGCCGACGACACCACGAGGGACACCGCGCGCCGTCGGGCACTGGAGCTGTTCCAGCCGCACGACTCGCAGTTCGAGCGTGCTCGGACGTTCGCGGCCCTCGCGGCCGTGGGCAACCCCGCCGAGCGCCCGCGTCTCGGTGCGGCTGCCGCGGCGGCGTACGAGGCGGCCGGCATGCGCCGTCCGCTCGCCACGCCGGCGCCGACGGTCGCGATGCCGCAGTTCGGTTCCGTGTCCTCGCTCCGGTCCGCACCGGTGCTGTCCGCGTCGATGCCGGGCACGCCCCGGAGCGCGCCCGACGCCTCGGCGGTGCTCACCTCGCTCACCGCAGAGGAGCGCGCCGTCGTGCAGAAGGTGACGGAGGGCTACCGCAACCGGGAGATCGCGTCGTCACTGTTCATGTCGCAGCGCACGGTGGAGCTGCGGCTGACGCAGATCTACCGCAAGGTGGGCGCGCGTTCGCGCTCGCACCTGGTCGCGCTCCTGACGTAGGAGGACGCGACCACAGATCGGACGGGAGGCCCGGTACCAGCTGGTACCGGGCCTCCCGTCTGCGCGTGGTTGCGGGAGTCCGCACGCGCCCGCACCGCGGGACCGCCCCGCACGCGGGGAACCGCAAGAGGCGACGACGCCTGTTGCCGTGGCGGCGCGGCCGGGTGAGGCTTCTCCTGCACCGACCGCCGTACCCCTCAGGGGGACAGCCCGCGGTACCCCGTCCGGTACCCGACCCGACGCCCCACAGCCCCGCCGTCCGTCCTCGCCTGATCCGAGGACGGGCGCCGGTCAGGGGCGGAGGACCCGGACGCGCGGCAGAACCCGACGGCGGTCGGTGCCGACCTCCCAGCACCACCCGTCACCGCTCCACCCCCTGTTCCACTCCCCCACGTTCCCCACCCGAAGGGACAGCCGATGTGCGGCATCATCGCGGCTCGCGTGTCTGACGACGCGACGCCCTACCTGCTCGACGGACTCGAACGCCTCGAGTACCGCGGCTACGACTCCGCCGGCATCGCCGTGCGGACCGCGACCGGCGGGACCGAGACCATCCGGTCCGTCTCCCGGGTCGGCGACCTCCGCACGCTCGTCGCGGCGCGCTCCGGCGACGCCCTGACCGGCGTCGGCATCGGGCACACCCGATGGGCCACGCACGGTGCCGTGCGTGAGGTCAACGCCCACCCGCACGCCGACTGCTCCCGCCGGATCAGCATCGTGCACAACGGCATCGTCGAGAACGCCGACCGCCTGCGCGAGATGCTCACCGCGCAGGGGCACCGGTTCCGGTCCGAGGTCGACTCCGAGGTCATCGCGCACCTCGTCGAACGTGCCCTGGCGGTCGACCCCGACCTCATGCTCGCCGTGCAGATCGCGACCGCGCAGCTCGAGGGATCCTGGGCGATCGTCGTCCTCGACGCCCGCGACGGCCGGATGGTGGTCGCTGCCGACCGTTCCCCGCTCGTCGTCGCCCGGTCCGCCCGCGGTGACTTCGTCGCGAGCGACATCGGTGCGATCGCCGAGTGGTGCGAGACGTTCGTGGCCCTCCGCGACGGCGACGTCGTCGAGCTCGGCGAGGCCTGGACGTGGTCGTCGAACGGCATCACCGTCCCCGTCCCCTTCCCCACCCCGTCGCCGTTCGCCGCGACCGCGCTCGACCTCGGCGACCACCCCGACCACATGGCGAAGGAGATCGACGAGCAGGCCGGCGTCGTCGCCACGATCCTGGACCGCGTCGCCCGCCGCACCGCCGACGGCAGCATGTGGGTCGGCCTCGGGCTCCCCGGGTTCCACCGACTCGCGATCGTCGCCTGCGGCACGTCCCTGAACGCCGGGCAGGTGATCGCCACCGCCCTGCGTGGCATCGGCGGCGTCCCCACCGACATCGTCGTCGCCAGCGAGGCCGACCAGGCCGTGCTCGGCCCGGACACCCTCGTCGTCGCGATCAGCCAGTCCGGCGAGACCGCCGACGTGCTGCGTGCGCTCGACCGGTTCGAGGACCGCCACCCGGTCCTCGCGCTCACGAACAACATGCACTCCTCCCTCGCCCGCCGCGCCGACGCGGTGCTCGACTGCCACGCCGGACCGGAGATCGGGGTCGCCGCGACGAAGACCTTCACGGCGCAGGTCGTCGTCGGGGTCGCCGCGATGATCTCCGCGATGGTCGCCTCGGGCCGCATCGACACCGGCCGTGCCGCGGCCCTCGTCGCAGAACTGACCGACCTGCCGGCGCGCATCGACCACGCCACCCAGGTCGCTGCCGACCGGATGCCGCTGCTCGTGTCGAGCGTCAAGGAGGCCACCGGGTTCCTGTTCCTCGGACGCGGCGCCGGCCTGCCGTACGCCGCCGAGGGCGCCCTGAAGCTCAAGGAGCTCAGCTACCGCTGGGCCGAGGCGTACCCCGCCGGGGAGCTCAAGCACGGTCCGCTCGCACTCGTCGACGACGGCACCCCGGTCGTCGTCATCGACCACGGCGAACCGAAGATCCAGGCCGCGATCGCCGAGGTCCGTGCCCGCGGCGGCTTCGTCATCACGATCGGTGGCGAAGGTACGGACATCCCCGCGCTCGGCCGTCGCGGTGCCGGTGACCTGGCCTGGGGTTCGGCGACGGCACCGTGGGGTCCGCTCGAGGCCGTCGTCCCCCTGCAGATGCTCGCCCGTGAACTCGCCCTCCAGCTCGGTTGCGACGTCGACAAGCCGCGCAACCTCGCGAAGTCGGTGACGGTCGAATAGCCAGGCACAACCGCATGAACCGTCTGACGGTGTTCCTCGCCGTCCTCACCGCGCTCGCGATCGTCGCGACGGCCGTCCTGGTCGTCCTGGTGCTCATGCCGGTCACCCCCTGACCCTCTTGGTCACTCCCCTGGTTCGCCGGGGTGCTTCCCCGGTTCGCCGAGGTGCTTCCCCGGGCGGGGCTGCGATGCTGGTCACTTGACCACTGCAGCCCCGCCCCTCGTCTTCGTCGCCCTCGTCGTCGGTGCCGTCCTGCCGTTCCTGCCCGTCGTCGGACGGGTCGCCAGGATCGCCGCGACCATCGCCCACGAGGTCGGCCACTCCATCGCCGTCGTGCCCTTCGGCGGACGCATCCAGCGCATCGAATTGCACCCCGACGGCTCCGGCGAGGCCTGGGTGCAGCTCGGGCGGGTCCCAGGCGCCATCCGCTGGGCCGTCCGGATCCTCAACCTCTACGCCGGCTACAGCGCACCACTCTGGGCCGGGGTGCTCCTGGTCACCGGAGTCCTGAACGGCTCGCGGTGGCTGCCGGTCGCAGTGCTCGGCGTGATCGGCCTCGTCGCGCTCGTCTTCGTCCGGAACTGGTTCGGGCTGCTCGTCGTGGTCGGGTTCGACGTCCTCGCCCTCTGGGTGGCGCTCCGGCCGTCCGAGACCACCGTGCTCGTCGTCGCCGCGGTCGGGGCGTTCTTCGTGGTCGACGGCCTCCGCTCGGTGCTGCAGGTCGCACGGTGGCTGCTCACCGGGGCCCGGGTGCAGACGGACTTCCACATCGCGGCCGCCGAGATGCGGGTGCCCGCCGGGGTCTGGTTCGTGCTGTTCGTGCTCGTGAACGCCGGGGCGGTGTGGCTCGCGCGCGGGCCCCTGCTCGAGGTGTGGGACACGGTCGTGGCGGGGGTGCAGGCGCTGGTGTGAGCGCGCTCGGTGCGGGTGCGGGTGCGGGTGCGGGTGCGGGTGCGGGTGCGGGTGCGGGTGCGGGTGCGCGCGGCGGGTGCGGGTGCGCGCGGCGGGTGCGGGTGCACACGCTCGCCCGCACGCGCTCGCACCCGACCGCTGCGAGGATGGTCCGGTGCTGCTCGACTCCGTCACCGCTGACCTCGCCGCCACCGCCGACCCGCACCGCGCGGCCTTCGGAGCCTTCGTCGCGCAGCGCGGCGAATCGGCACTGCACCGGGACGGCGGACCCGAGCACCTCACGGCGTCGTGCTTCGTGTTCTCCCCCGACCTCGGCCGTGTGCTGCTCTGCCTGCACCGAAAGGGAGGCTTCTGGGTGCAGTTCGGCGGGCACCTCGAACCGGCCGACGCCTCACTCGCCGATGCGGCACGCCGCGAAGCCCGCGAGGAGTCCGGCATCGCCGACCTGGAGCTCCTCGACACCGCCGTCGCCGACCTCGACCGCCACGACCTGCACGGCGGGTTCTCCTGCGCCGCGCACTGGGACGTCGGCTTCGTCGCACTCGTCGACCCTGCCGTCACCACCACCGTCAGTGACGAGAGCGACGACGTCCGGTGGTTCCCGCTCGACGCCCTGCCCGCCGAGGTGCCCGCGAACCTGCCGGCACGCCTGACGGCGGCCGTCGCAGCGGTCGGTTACCGAGGCTGACGGCTCCCGCGCTCCCGGCTCATGCGTCGCGCGCCACCTGTCGGGAGGCCCGCCCCACGCCGCGCGCCCGGCTCCCACCACCTTCACGACGATCCACGCGTCGTTCCCGTCGTGTCCTGTCGCAAAACTGGTGCACGCCCCCGGCACGCCCCCGCGGCCGCGCTCACTCCCACGGCCGCTGCGCGAGCGCCGCAGGGTCGAACACCCGCCCACCGGCGACGACCAACGACCGCGGCACCCGGCGCACCAGGGCGTCCATCGGGTTCTCCGCATCGAGCAGCACCACGTCGGCACGCGCCCCGGCCACCAGGTCGTGCTGCTCCTCGGTGACGAACCGTGCCCCGTCCCGCGACGCCAGCTCCACCACACGCACCAGGTCCTCGTCCCGCACGATCCCGCCAGCCCGGGCGTACTGCCACGCGATGCCGAGCAGGTCGCCGTCGCCGTAGGGGCTCCACAGGTCACGGATGCCGTCGGTGCCGAAGCCGAACCGCACACCGGCCTCGTCGAACTCGTGCAGGGGAAGCTGCCGCATCCGGACCGGGGCGACCGTGGTCATCGTGACCCCGAGCGAGGCCATCCGTGCGAGCAGGTCACGACGGCGCACCGGGCCCACGTCGACGATCGCGAACCCGTGCGCGATGTTCACCTTGCCCGGCGCGATCCCGAGCCGCTCCACCCGGTCGAGCACGAGGTCGAACGAGAACGCACCGAGCTCCGCGGGCTCGTGCAGGTGGATGTCGATGCCGCACCCGGTGTCGGCGGCGATGGCGAAGAGCCCGTCGAGCTGCCCGACCGGGTCGCGGTCGATCAGGGACGGGTCGAGCCCACCGACGTGGTCGGCCCCTGCGAGCGCCGCCTGCCGCAGGAGGTCGAGGACGCCGGGCCGCCGGAGCACGCCGTCCTGCGGGAAGGCGACGATCGAGACCTCGACCGCACCGTCGAGCGCTGCGGCAGCGGCCCGGACCGCCTCGATCCCCCGCAGCCCGACGCCGAGGTCGACGTCGACGTGCGTGCGGACCCGGGTCGTGCCGGTGCGGAGCCCCTCGCGCAGGACTCTGGTCGCGACGCCCTCGCTCGGGATGCCGAGCGCGTCACGACGGGCGCGTTCGTGGGCGATCCGCCCCTGGGTCCCGCCCTCGCCGCCGTAGGGCTCCCACTCGTGGCCCCACCAGCTCTTGTCGACGTGCGCGTGCGTGTTCACGAGCCCGGGGAGCGCGAGCTGCCCGCGCCCGTCGACGACGGTGGCTCCGGGGTCGGACGGGTCGGCGGACGTCGGCACCACCGACACGATGCGACCGTCGGCGACCCGGATGTCCGATCGCGCACCGCCCCAGGGGCGCACGTCGCGGATGATCAGGGTCGCTTCGTCCGTCGTCATGCCCTCATCGTGCCAGCCCCCGCGACCCGGCCGCGACCGACAGCCGACCCTCGTTCCACGGAACGGAACGCGCGACGGAACACCGACGGAACGCCTGACGGAACACCCGATCACGTAACGGAACGCCGCAAACGCCTGTCCGCGGAGCGAAGGCTGCGAGGCTACCGCCAGACGACTCCCGGAGGTGTCCCATGGCGAACGACGAACACGGTTTCGCGACCGAGCAGGTCCACGGCGGCTTCGTGCCCGATGCGGGCCACGGTGCCAGGATCCCGGCGATCCACATGTCCTCCGGGTTCCTGTTCGAGGACTTCGACCAGGCCAGGGACCGCTTCGCCGGCACCGACGACGGCTACACCTACACCCGCCTCGGCAACCCGACGAACGCCGACGTCGAACGTCGCGTCGCGCTGCTCGAGCGGGGCGTCGAGGCGATCCTCGTCGGCAGCGGGCAGGCCGCCGCGACCATCGCGTTCCTCGGTGTCGTGCAGGCCGGCGACCACGTCGTCGCTGCCCGGAGCATCTACGAGGGCACCAAGGGCCTGCTCGTCCAGAACCTCGGCCGTCTGGGCATCGAGGTCGACTTCGTCGCGGACCAGCGCGACCTCGACGAGTGGGCACGGCTCGTCCGGCCGAACACGAAGGCCTTCTTCGCCGAGACGATCCCGAACCCGAAGAACGACGTCCTCGACATCACCGGCGTCGCCGACACGGCGCACCGTGCGGGCGTGCCGCTCATCGTCGACAACACCCTGGCCACGCCGTACCTGGTCCGCCCGGTCGAGCACGGTGCCGACATCGTCATCCACTCGGCGTCGAAGTTCCTGTCCGGCCACGGCGCGGGACTCGGCGGCGTGGTCGTCGACGGCGGCACGTTCGACTGGTCCGCCTCCCCTGAGCGCTGGACGCACCTGACCAGTCCGGAGCGTTCGCTCGGCGGTGAGAGCTACGTCGAACGGTACGGCGACCGCGCGTACATCGTGTTCGCGCGGGACGTCGTCGCCTCGCGGATCGGTCCGACCCCGTCGCCCTTCAACGCCTTCCTGATCCGGCAGGGCATCGAGACGCTGAGCCTCCGGGTGGAACGCCACAGCGCGAACGCGCTGGCGGTGGCGCAGTGGTTGGAAGCACAGCCGGAGGTGACGAGCGTCGATCACGCGGGTCTCGCCTCCAGTCCGTTCCACGACCTCGCCCAGCGCTACCTGCCCCGTGGGGCCGGCTCCGTCTTCGCCTTCACGCTCGCCGGCGGCGAAGCCGCGGCGCGCACCTTCATCGACTCGGTGCAGCTCTTCAGCCGGATGACCCACCTCGGTGACGTGCGCTCGCTGATCCTGCACCCCGCCACGACCACGCACGCCGGCAAGACGCCGGAGGAGCGCGCCGACCAGGGCATCGACGACGGCCTGATCCGACTGTCCGTCGGCATCGAGGACGTCGCGGACCTGCTCCGCGACCTGGAACGCGGGTTCGCCGCGTTGCGTTCCGCAGACGGCGACGTCGGCCTGGAGGCACGGGTCGAGTCCGACGCGGAGCGCGCGTCCCTGGAACACTCGGTCCCGGGAACGCACGTGATCGCGGAGGAGATCTAGTCGATGGCCGGACTGCAGCACTTCGGGTACTTCTTCTCACGCGGGTTCGGCCCGCAGGCGTGGGGCCGCTCCGACTGGGACTGGGGCCACGACTGGACGAAGCCGGAGCTGTACCAGCAGTCCGTCCGCACCCTCGAGCAGGCCGGGATGGACCTGGTGATCGCCGAGGACGCCATCTCGCTCGGCAACCCGTCGACGCTCGACCTGCGGATCCGCCAGGCGTACGGGGGCCCGAAGCACGATCCCCTGCTGCTCGCGCCGTTCCTGTTCGCCGCGACGTCGCACATCGGCATCGCGCCGACGGTGAACGCCGGGATCACCCCGCCGTACCTCGCAGCCCGGCAGTTCGCCACGCTCGCACACCTGTCGTCCGAACGGCTCGGGATCAACGTGGTGACCGACGTCGGCAGCGCTCGGCACGCCGGACTCCCGCCGCTCCCCCACGACCAGGCGTACGACCGTGCCGAGGAGTGGATCACGCTGCTCCGCCGGCTCTGGGGGTCCTGGGGATCGTCCGGGTACGTCGGGGATCCCGCCGACTGGCACTTCGCGAACGGTGACGCCCTCGACGCCTTCCACCACGAGGGCTCGTACTTCACCGCCGACGGACCGCTCAACGCGCTGCCGCTCGAGTCCGACCCGGTGGTCGTCTCCCCCGGCGGCTCGGGTCGTGGACTCGCGTTCGCCGGCACCCACTCGGACGTCCAGCTCGCCCTCGCGCCGCTCTCGGCGTCCGCGGTGTCGGACTACCGCGATCGCGTGATCGCAGCCGCGCAGGCTGCGGGACGCGTCGCCGCCGACCTGCGGATCCTGTTCGTCCTGAAGCCCGAGATCGTCTCGTCGCCGGAGGAGGCCGACCGGGTCGTGGAGGCGTCGCGCCACCCGTCCGACGACGACCTGCGCACGGCGGCGATCGCGTGGTCGAGCGACTCCGAGACGGACCTGCTCGCGCTCGACCTCGACGCGCCCGTCCCGGCGGGGACCTTCGGCGACCACGTGTCGGCCGGCACGATCCGCGGCTTGCTCGGTGACACTCCGGACGCCCCGCTGCGCTCGCTCCTGGAGCGCAAGGCCCGCAAGGGGCGGGTGTCCTCGCGCGAGGGCTTCGTCGGCACCGCCGACGAGTTCGCGGACTTCATCGAGGAGCTCGGATCAGACGCCGACAACGACGGCATCATCTTCTCCGGCGACCTGCACCCGGCGCAGATCTCCCGGATGCTCGGTGACCTGGTACCCGTACTCCGGCGCCGTGGGCTCCTGCGTCGGGAGTACGGCGCCGGAGGCATCCGGGCGAACCTGTTCGACTTCTAGTGGTGGACCGGTTCGACGACGCCCGACTCCTCGACGTCGCGGACGTCGTCGGCGGTCCGCAGGATCTCGTCACGCGGGCTGGCCGAGTTGATCGCCCAGTAGTAGATGACGAGTGAGAACGCCGCGACGACGACGATGTCGATCCACAGCGGGAACACCGGGTGGGTGAGCGGTCCGAAGTCGCTGAGGAACACGATGAGCCCCATCCCGACCAGGTACGGCAGGAGCCACTGGGCCGCCTTCCAGTCCCAGCGCGGCCGGACGCTCGACGCCCCACGGAACACGTTGTTCAGCACGATCACCGCGGCGCCGATGAGGATCGCGACCCCGAGCTTCCAGTCGGTGTCCCACCCGGTCCACATGATGATGAGGTTCGCGACGATGAACGCGATCGGCGACAGGACCGACGCGATCGGCAGTCGGTAGGGCCGCTCGACCTCGGGGATGCGCTTCCGGAACGCCCCGAGCGCCAACGGAGCACCCGCGTACATGAGCACCGACGCACTTGTGATCAGGCTGACGAGGCCCTGCCACGACGGGAACGGCGCGAAGCACGCACACCCGACGACGAACGCCGTCACGAGGCCGACCCACGGGACACCCTGCTTCGTCGTCCACTCGAACGCCTTCGGGAAGTACCCGTTGCGGCTGAGCCCGTACGAGATGCGGCTCGTCGCCGTCACGTAGATGAGACCGGTGCCGGCGGGCGAGATGATCGCGTCGACGAAGATGACCACGGCGAGCCAGGTCAGCCCGGCTGCCATCGCGATGTCGGCGAACGGGCCGGTGTACTTCGTGAAGTCCGCCGTCGCCCACGACCCCTGGATCACGTCCGAACGGAGCACCCCGAGGAACACGATCTGCAGGGCGAGGTAGATCACGAGGCCGATGATGACCGACCCGATCACCGCTCGGGGGATGTCCCGCCGGGGGTTCTTCGCCTCGCCCGCGAGCTGGTCGGCCTGTTCGAAACCGAGGAACGCGAAGATGATGCCCGACGTCGACACGGCGGCGAGGATGCCCTTCGCACCCTCCGGCATGAAGCCGTCCGCCGCGGTGAAGTTCGAGCCGTGGAAGCCGCTGAACGCCAGGACGATGATGACGAGCAGGGGGATGGCGACCTTCCACCAGGTGGCCGCCGAGTTCGTGTTCGCGAGGACCCGGACGCTCAGCAGGTTGATCACGGTGACGACCGCCATCAAGAGGATCGCGACGGCGATGCCGGACCCGGTGAGCAGTTGCTGGGTCTCGCCGTCCACCGTCGTCGTGTGCAACCAGGGGTGCGCGAACTGCCAGTGCTGCGCGTACTTGATCATCGCCTCGACCTCGATCGGGGCGACGGTCACCGACTGCAGCCAGGAGAACCAGCCGAACGATGCACCGGCGATCCCACCGAAGGCGATGTGCGGGAACCGCGCCGTGCCACCAGCGATCGGGAACATGCCACCGAGCTCGGCGTGCACGAGCGCGAGCACCAGGATCGCCACGCCGCCGATGAGCCACGAGATGATCGCGGCGGGCCCGGCGGTCTTCAGCGCTTCCTGCGAGCCGAAGAGCCAGCCGGAGCCGATGATCGAGCCCGTCGATGCCCAGATCAGCCCGATGAACCCGACGTTGCGCTTGAGGCCGGAGTCCGGCAGCGCCGTAGTCGTCGTTGTCGCCACGATTGCTCCTGTCGAGAGGTCAGACCCCGCGAACAGGGGTCGTGCTCATCGACTCTGGCACTGCGATCGCGACCCGGCCGGTTTTTGTAACACGCCGGAAACATGAGTGCTGTATAAGCACTCAGGCTACTTCTTCGACTGCTTCTTCTTGTCGCTCTTCTTCTTGTCGGCCTTCTTCTTGTCGGCCTTCTTGTCGCTCTTCTTCTTGTCGGCCTTCTTGTCGCTCTTCTTGTCGCTCTTCTTGTCGCTCTTCTTCTTGTCGGCCTTCTTGTCGCTCTTCTTCTTGTCGGCCTTCTTGTCGCTCTTCTTCTCGTCTCGCTGCTCGGGCTGCTGCTCCGGCTCCGGTGCACCCTCCGGCTCGCGCTCGGGCGACTCGATCCCGTCGATCGGCTCCACCACCACCGCCGAGCCGGTGTCGACCGCGATGTCCACTGCTTCCTCTTCGAGCACCGGAGCCAGGGCGTCAGCCACCCGCTCGACGGTCAGCACCGCGTCGTCCTCGGCGAGCCGCAGCAGCGCCTGGGCCGTGCGGACACGGGTCGTCGTCTTCCCGGCGAGGACGTCCGCACGAGCCCCTTCGAGGAAGCTGCGGAGCGTGCGCTCGACCACCGAGCGGCCGCGGGGTGCAGCTCGGTCCAGGCGGTCGAGTTCGCCGGCGACCCCGGAGACGTCATCGGCCACGTGCTCGTGCCGCACCGACTCGATCAACGCCGCAATGGCTGCGGCACCCCGTTCGACCGCGGCCGAGCGTTGGTCGAGCACGACGAGCATCTCGACGACGGACCCGTACGTGACGGTCTCGAGCCGCACCGGTTCGGCGCCGCGGCCGCGGACGACCAGACGAGCATCGGGCGTGGGGAGCCACGCGGCGAGAGCTGCGACCGTCGCCACGGACGCGACGATCCGCTCGTACTCGGCGAGCACCACTCGTTCCTGCTCGCGCAGACGGACTCGGATCGCGATCTCCTGCACCACGTGGCGGCCTTTCCGTTCGACGTCGACGCGGGCGACTTCCCGCGCCTCATCCGGATCGTAGTCCCCGTGGGTGGCGGAACAGCGAACGCCCCGGCATCGTCCGAGGACGATGACGGGGCGTTCAGTCAACGGTGACAGCGGCTCGACGACCGGCGAATGGTGGAGATGGGGGGAATCGAACCCCCGTCCATCGCTGCAATTCGACGTCTTCTACGGGCGTATCCGGATGATTCGTTCTGCTCGGCCCCGTCCTTTGCTACCGGCATCTAGGACGACGGGCCCAGTCTCAGTGCAAGTCCCGCACGACCCTGAGGCGCAACCGTGCAGCAAGTCCTCTGGATGACGCCGGGATCAGGTTAGGGGACGGTCACCTGGCCGACGGACTTCATGTGCTGGGCTGCTTACGCAGCGAGAGCGAAGTCAGTGCGCTTGGAATTGGCACTTGTTGTTTTCCACGGATCGTTAACGAGATAACCGTGGGTCCTCGGCCCGCTTCCCGTCGGCACACAGGCAATGTCGAAACCGATCATCCCCATGCGGGCCGGACGTGCGAGCCGCTGTCACGCTGTTGAGTTTCTGTGGTGCAACGCTCCGATCGGAGCAGTCCCTCAGTCTAGCCGACCGAGGTGCGCGGCGCTACTCTCCGACGCGGTTCTTCGTGCGCATGGCCCGCTCGGCCTCACGCTTGTCGGTCTTCTCGCGCAGGGCCTGGCGCTTGTCGAACTCGCGCTTGCCCTTCGCCACGGCGATCTCCACCTTGGCACGGCCGTCGTGGAAGTAGATCTGCAGCGGCACGAGGGTGTAGCCGCCCTGCGACGTCTTGTGCGAGATCTTCACGATCTGCTGCTTGTGCAGGAGGAGCTTCCGCTTGCGCCGCGGCGAGTGGTTGTTCCACGTGCCCTCGGTGTACTCCGGGATGTGCACGGAGTCGATCCACGCTTCGCCGCCGTCGATGAACGCGTAGCCGTCGACCAGCGAGGCGCGCCCCATCCGCAAGGACTTCACCTCGGTGCCGGTCAGGACCATGCCGGCCTCGTACGTGTCCTCGATGAGGTAGTCGTGCCGCGCGCGACGGTTCGTCGCGACGATCTTCTCACCGCGTTCCTTCGCCATGACGACTCCTCTCGTTGCGGGCACTGCACTGCGCAGCCCTACAGACTACCCAACGCACGGGGCCCGGCGCACCTTCCCGGCGTGCCGCGCTCGCGCTGCGCCGGCCCGCGCTGTCCCGCACCGGCCCGCACCGCCCGAACTCTCGCGCTGAGCGACACCTCACGCGCGCTTCGCCCCGTGAAGTGTCGCCCAGCACGAAACGAAGCGCCCGACCGGCGCAGCCCGACCGGCGCAGCCCGCCCGACCGGCGCCGCGGCTCAGACCTTGAGGTAGCGGCGGATCGCGATCGACGCGGACACCGCCGCGAGCAACACACCGATGACGATCACCGCGGGCACCACCACCGCCGCGTCACCCATGCCGATGAACGCCGTCCCGGTGAAGCGCTCCGCCAGGAAGTTCCGGACGAAGAACCACACCACGGCCGTGATCGCACCGCCGGCCAGGACGGCTCCGATGGCGGCGGCGATCACCCCCTCGAGCACGAAGGGTGTCTGGATGAACCGGTTCGACGCTCCGACGAGTCGCATGATGCCGAGCTCTCGCCGTCGACTGAAGGCCGACAGCCGGATCGTGGTCGCGATGAGCAGCACGGCCGCCACGAGCATCAACGCCGCGATGCCGATCGCCGTGTACGACGACGCGTTCAGCAGGTTGAAGATCGGTTGCAGGTACCCGCGCTGGTCGACGACGCTCTGCACGCCGGCGACCTTCGACAGGCTCTCGACGAGGACGTCGGCCTGCGACGGGTTCTTCAGGTTCACCCAGAAGGTCTCGTTCAGGTACTCGGGCTTGACGAACTCCGTCGCCGCCGAGTCCTTGAACTGCTCCTTGAACCGCGTGAACGCCTGGTCCTGGTCCTCGTAGTACGTCTTCTCGATGTACGGCTTGAGGGTCGACGACTCGAGCTGCGCCTGGACCTGCTTGCGCTGGTCCTCGGTGGCCTTCGCGCCGGTGCAGTTGCCGGTGGTGTCGGTGTCGGTGCACAGGTAGACCGCGACCTGTGCCCGGTCGTACCAGTAGCCCTTCATCTGGTTGATCTGCATCTGCAGCAGGATCGCCGTGCCCACGAAGGTGAGCGAGATGAAGGTCACGAGGACGACGGAGACGACCATCGACGCGTTGCGCCGCAGGCCCGAGCCGACCTCGGACATGACGAGTCCGAGCCTCATCGGATGAGCCCCGGGATGGTCTGGATGCCGGTGGTGTTGGACACGGTGCCTCGCTGGATCGGGACCGCCTGGGTCTGGTACCCGCCGGACTGCTCGTCGCGCAGGACGGTGCCGTTCGAGAGCTCGATGACCCGGCGCTGCATCTGGTTCACGATGCTGGCGTCGTGCGTCGCCATGAGCACGGTGGTGCCTCCCTGGTTGATGCGTTCGAGGAGCGCCATGATGCCGGCGGACGTTGTGGGGTCCAGGTTGCCGGTGGGCTCGTCGGCGAGGAGCACGGCCGGCTTGTTCACGACGGCGCGGGCGATCGCCACACGCTGCTGCTCACCGCCCGAGAGTTCGTGGGGCATGCGCGTGGCCTTGCCGGCGAGTCCGACGAGCTTGAGGACGTCGGTCACCGCCTCGCTGATGAAGCCCTTGCTCTTGCCGATGACCTGCAGCGAGAACGCGACGTTGTCGAAGACGTTCTTGTTCGGCAGCAGCCGGAAGTCCTGGAACACGACGCCGAGGTTCCGGCGGAAGTACGGGACCTTCCGCGACGCCAACGAGCCGAGCCGCTGCCCGAGCACGTGGATCTGCCCGCTGGTCGGCTTCTCCTCCTTGAGCACGAGGCGCAGGAAGCTGGACTTGCCGGAGCCGGAGGCGCCCACGAGGAACACGAACTCGCCCTTGAGGATCTCGAGGGTGAGGTTGTCGAGCGCCGGACTCGGGTTGCCCGAGTAGACCTTGGTGACCTGGTCGAATTTGATCATGACCGGATCAGGGTAGGTCGCCCCGCTTGGAAAGCAAGCGAGGCGCGCGGCTCACGAACCCCTAGGCGTCGACGGATTGCTTGCGCCAGCGGATGCCCGCGTTGATGAACCCGTCCAGGTCGCCGTCGAACACGGCTGAGGGGTTGTTCACCTCGTGCTCGCTCCGGAGGTCCTTGACCATCTGGTACGGCGCCAGCACGTACGACCGGATCTGGTCGCCCCAGCTCGCCGTGATGTTGCCGGCGAGCTCCTTCTTCTTCGCGTTCTCCTCTTCCTTCTTCAGCAGGAGCAGGCGCGACTGCAGCACGCGCATGGCGGCGGCACGGTTCTGGATCTGCGACTTCTCGTTCTGCATCGAGACGACGGTGCCGGTCGGGATGTGCGTCAGGCGGACCGCGGAGTCGGTCGTGTTGACGGACTGCCCGCCGGGGCCGGACGAGCGGAAGACGTCGACGCGGATGTCGTTCTCGGGGATGTCGATGACCATCGTCTCCGGCATGAGCGGGATGACCTCGACCGCGGCGAACGAGGTCTGCCGCTTGCCCGCAGCGCCGAACGGCGACATGCGGACGAGTCGGTGGGTGCCGGCCTCGATCGACAGGGTGCCGAAGGCGTGTGGTGCGTCGACCTCGAACGTGGCGGACTTGATGCCCGCTTCTTCGGCGTAGGACGTCTCCATCACGGTGGTCTTGTAGCCGTGCTGCTCGGCGTACCGGAGGTACATGCGCATGAGCATCTCAGCGAAGTCCGCGGCGTCGACGCCGCCGGCCCCGGCTCGGATGGTGATCACGGCCGGGCGGTCGTCGTACTCGCCGTCGAGGAGCGTCTGCACCTCGAGGTCACCCATGGTCTTCTGGATCGCCTTGAGCTCGGCCACGGCTTCGTCGGCCGAGTCCTGGTCGTCGCCCTCGTTGGCCATCTCGACCAGCACCTCGAGGTCGTCGATGCGTCGCTCGGTGTCGGTGATCTTCTTGAGCTCCGACTGCCGGTGCGAGAGCGCGCTCGTCACCTGCTGCGCGTGCTCGACGTCGTCCCAGAGGTCCTGGGCGCCCGCCTGCTCGCTGAGGTCGGCGATCTCACGCTGCAGGCGGTCGACGTCGACCACCGAGCGGATGTTGCCGAAGGTCTCTCGGAGGGCGGAGAGCTGCTCGGTGAAGTCCAGTTCGACCATGGTCACCGATCCTACCGGCGCGAGCCCGCCACAGCAGACCGGGAGGCCCGGTGCAGGTCCGTCCCGCCGGTCGCGGTTTCCCGCAGACTCACCCATGCGGGGTGTACTGAGCGAAGTTCAAGTACCTATGCTGACCGTCGAGGGGCGCCTTCGTCAGTCCTGCCAGGACCGCGGCTGCCTCGCCGAACGCGGAGGACTCATGTCTCGTACCGTCAGCCGTGCACGCACCACGCGCACTCGGCCGTTCCTCGCGACCCTGACGGTGCTCCTTGCCTCAGTGATCGCTGCGTTCTCGGGCACCGCGCCCGCGAACGCAGCCACCCCGCAGTTCTCGTACTGGGACACCGTCCCAGTCGTGAGCGGCACGTCCGTCTCCTTCGACTCCTACATCGGCGCCTCACCGGCAGTGACCGTTCGCGATCTCTCCATCTGCATCCGCGATCAGAACGGGACGAACCTCGATCTCGCTCCGATCAACGCTGGCGGCAACGTCAGCATCAAGACGGATGCGAACGGTGGGTACTCGCTGGTGCAGACAGCCACGCTCGCACCCGGGACCTACACGTTCGGAACGTGCTTCCGACTCTCCTCCGGCAGTACCTGGTACGGCTCGCTCGGGAAGTCGAACGTGGCGGACTTCACCGTCGACGCAGCAAGCACACCTCCGAGCACCGGCCTCACCACCGCTCCGGTCGGGAACGTGAACGGGTTCACGCAGCTCTGGACCGAGGACTTCACGAAGAGCTCCGCCGCCGGCTCGGTCGGAACCGACTACGTCGATCGGCTGCACCTCACGCCCGACGGACAGCGCGGCACGAACGACATCGGCGTCTACCAGAACAGCCGCAACCTGTCCGTGCACGACGGCACGCTCGACCTCACCGAACGCCACACCGCCGACGGTACGGACACCAGCGGCGCGCAGATCTGGTTCCTCAACGATGTGGACAACGACTGGGCCTACACGGGTGGACGGTTCTCCATCCGCATGAAGGCCGACTACAACATCGAGACGGCCTACGGCGTCTGCAACCTGCTGTGGCCGATCGACAACGTCTGGAGCGAAGGCGAGGTCGACTTCCCGGAGGGTTCGCTCGGCGGTGACGCCCTCCTGAACCAACACGAGATGGCGCCGGGGAACCCGGACGAGGTCAACTTGCACGCAGCGCTGACCGACGGGTTCCAGGACTGGCACACCTGGACGATCGAGTGGAAGCCCGGCGAATCGTTGACCTACTACCTGGACGGCCAGCTCTTCGCGAGCGACACCGACCCGGCGCACGTGCCGACGTCAGAACACGTCTGGGTGCTGCAGGCACTCAACGCCGCCGATGTACCGATCCCGGCAGGCGCCGTGGGTCACGTCGAGGTCGACTGGGCGACGGCCTACAGCTACGTGGGGTAGGTCGCCGTCCGTCGTACAGGCTGCGGCCGAACGGTGAACCGCAGATCCGGCAGCCCCTCGACGTCAGGAACAGAACGATGACCACCGCCGACAACGAGCCGGCCGGAGCCGAGCGTTGGGCGGCCGCCGCCAGGCTTGCCGCCGGCCAGAGCGACGACAGCCTCCTCCGTCGCCGGACGCGCGTGTTCGTGTGGGCAGGTGCGCTCGTCCTGATCTCGTGGGCCGTCGGGGTGGTGATGGCACTGGTGCTGCCGTCGACGATCGGGAGCACCGACGCGGGTGGCGACGACGCGCAGCTCGTCCAGCTCGTGCTGTTGCTGCTCGGGCTGGTCGTCGGCATCGTCGGTTTCGTGTGGGCGTACCGCTCCGGTCACCACATCACTCGCTGGCGATCGGTGAGCAGCCCGCTCTCGCGCGCTGAGCAGCGATCGGTGCGGCGTCAGATCGCCGGCAGGGAGCCGATCGACGACGAGCACGCGGACATCGTCGCCGCGGTCGCAGTGCAGAACCGTCGAGCCACGCTCGGGATCTTGCCGATCTTCGGAGCTGCGATGTTGTTCGCCGCTTCGACAGCGGTGAGCACGGACAGCTTGGCCATCAAGCTGCTCGAGCTCGTTGCGTCGCTCGCGTTCGTTGTCGGGCTCGTGCAGCTCGCCTTCCAGTACCGGCGTGCCGGACGGTTCCTCTCGGAGCGGCCGCTGAGCTGACGCCGTCCGGCCGGCTGTCTACAGCGCTCGGCTGTCGGCGGCGCCGTTTCCCCAGGTCCGCCAGGAGACCGACGAGGAGAGCGGCGCTCCCGAGGTGAGCAAGACCGCGCACGTCGGTTCGAGCCACGGAGGCGACAGGAGCGACCGTCGGTCGACCTGGAGGCCGCGGTCGAGTCGCGCACGCGCCGCTCGCTCGCGGTCCTGGATCGCGATCCCGATCGTCGGCCACCAGAAGGCCACCGTGGCCTGGCTGCAGACGGGATCGACCAGTACCAGGATCGCCATCCTGGCCGCTGTCAGCGCTCCCGGCGCAGCCCTCGGATGAGCAGGGCAGTGCACACCAGCATCGTGCCGGAGACCAGCACGGCGGCCCCGACGATGGCTGTGGTTGCACTTCCTGCGGCCACGAGCAGGACGATCCCGATGAGCGCGAGCGGAGCACCGACGAGCAGGCCCACCAGGTCGGAGCTTCCCTGCGATTGCGGATCGGTCACCGGCCCAGGCTACCGGCGGGCGCCCCGCGGATCGGGAGCGCCGGAGCGTGTCCACCCGTCGTTCCCTCCACCACGCACTACCCGGGACGCCTGTGCGATTTGGCGATGGCGTACCGTCGCAGCCGCACGCCCTCTCGGAGCTCGGTCGCCAAGAGCGAAGCGTCGTAGTGCTCCAACACCGCGATGGAGCCGGCGTTGTCATCGCGGCAGACCGCGACCACCGGGTCGATACCGACCCGCGATGCGTGCGCGAGCACCTGGCCCAGCGCCCACGTCGCCACGCCTCGGCCCCTCGCCGACGGGCAGATCCCGTACCCGACGTGGCCGAACCGCTGCACGCCGGCGACGTCTCCCGGGGCCCGGAGTGCGATCCCGCCCAGGACACGGCCGTCCTCGAGTATCCACCAGAACGCTCCGGGTCTGGCGTGCAGTCGGCCGACCCAGGTGCGGAACCCGTCCTCGTCGCCGACGTCGTCGTGTGCGGTGATCCCGAACCCGTCCTCGTGCAGGCCCGGCCCCCACTCGGCATGCGCCTCAGCCCATGCCTCGTGCAACGCCGTCTGCGGTCTCACCAACTCGAGCATGTCCGAGTATCCCAACGATGCGGGTCGGTGGCGATCCCCTCGGGGACATCGCCTCGAGTGCCGGGGCTCCGTCGCGAGATGCACTGCCGCGTCACCATCGCGCCGTGGCTGGAACAGGTCTGCTCGCAGCGAGCATCGCGGTCTTGCTGGGCACCGTCGCGATGGTCTGTCTCGCTGCGACCGGTCTCTCGCACGTCTCGGTCGGCGTCTGGATCCGGCGGCAGCCGTTTCCGTCGGCGGGCGGTCGAGTGGAACATGCCCGGGTCGACCGCTACCGCCCCAGCAGCGGCTCCCGCGACGCCATGCCCGCAGCGCCGGCCCGCGCCACCGCGTCCGGCAGCGCCGCCAGGAAGGCGTCGACGTCCGCATCGGTCGAGGTGTGCCCGAGCGTGATCCGGAGCGCGCCGCGGGCGTCCTGCTCCGACAGGCCCATCGCGAGCAGCACGTGCGACGCCTCGGGAACGCCGGCCTGGCAGGCCGACCCGGTCGACACGGCGACCCCGGCCGCGTCGAGCAGGAACAGCAGCGAGTCGCCCTCGCAGCCCGGGAACGTGAAGTGCGCGTTGCCGGGCAGCCGGTCGTCGGGGTCGCCCATCAGCACGGCGGACGGCACGGCCGCACGGACACCGGCGATGAGGCGGTCGCGCAGGGCGACGAGCGACGGGTGCGGCATCGGCTCGGCAGCGACCATCGTGGCCGCGACGCCGAACGATGCCGCGGCGGGGGCGTCCTGGGTGCCGCTCCGCACCTGCCGCTGCTGCCCGCCGCCGTGGATGAGGGGCTCGACGGTGGCTTTCCGTCCGAGCACCAGTGCACCGATGCCGACCGGTCCGCCGACCTTGTGCGCGGAGACGCTCAGGGCGTCGAGGCCGGACGCGGCGAACGACACCGGCACCTGGCCGTAGGCGGCGACGGCGTCACTGTGCACGGGCACGCCGGCGGCGTGCGCGAGCTCGACGATCCGTGACACGGGCGCGATGGTGCCCACTTCGTTGTTCGCCCACAGGAACGTGACCAGGGCGACGTCGTCGGCGGAGGCGAGTCGCGCCTCCAGGCCGGGGAGGTCGACGCGACCCTGCGCGTCCAACGGGACCACGTCGATGACGGCGCCCTCGTGCGTCTCCAACCAGGTCAGGGTGTCGACGGTGGCGTGGTGTTCGCCACCTGGGACGACGATGCGGGGGCGGGCACGGTCGCGCTGGCGTGCCCAGAACAGGCCCTTCACGGCGAGGTTGATGCTCTCGGTGCCGCCGGAGGTGAACACGACCTCGACGGTGTCGGCTTCGAGCGAACGCGCGACCGCGGCACGGCCGTCCTCGAGCAGCATCTTGGCGTGCTGCCCGGCGCTGTGGATCGACGACGGGTTGCCGACGGTTCCGAGCGCGTCGGTGAAGGCGGCGAGCGCCTCCGGAAGGATCGGCGTCGTCGCGGCGTGGTCGAGGTAGACCGGCACATGCACCCCCTGGATCGAGCGGTGTCCAGGATACGCGCCGGTACTCGTACCCTTGTGTGGTGCACGAGACAGCGATCGACCACACTCCGGGGTTCTCCCTCGGGGCCGACGTCCCGCGGTTCTCCCTGCGGTCCGGTTCCGCCACCGAGGTCGTCCTGGTGGTCGAGCGGGCTGCCGACGGACAGTCGGTTCGGTTCCCGCTCGAGCAGTTGCCGGAGACCGACGTGTGGGTCGCGGAGACCCCGGGCGTCGTCCCCGGTGACCGGTACCACCTGCTGGCGGACGGCCCGGCAGGGGGTCGCCACGAGTTCGACGCGACGAGGCCCCTCCTCGACCCGTACGCGCGCGGTATCGCCCCGACGGGCGCGGCCGGCGCGGCTGGCGCAGCCCCGGCTGGCGCGGCCCCGGCTGGCGCGGCCGGCGCGGCTCCGACCGGTGCGGCTGGCGCGGCCCCGGCTGCCGCCCCGCGCTGGACGAGCGTCGTCGTGGACGACGCCTTCGACTGGGGCGGCGTCGTGAAGCCGACCACCCCGCTCGACCGCACCGTCGTCTACGAGGCGAACGTCCGCACCCTGACCGCCGCGAACCCGCACCTGCCCGAGGAACTCCGCGGCACCTACGCCGGCGTCGCCCACGAGAGCACCATCGCGCACCTGCACCGCATCGGCGTGACCACGCTCGAGCTCCTCCCCGTGCACGCCTTCGACACCGAGAACTGGCTGCGGGACGCCGGCCGCGAGAACGCCTGGGGGTACAACACCCTCGGGTTCTTCGCGCCGCACGCCGCCCACGCCTCTGCAGCAGCCCGGGCCGCGGGCGCGAGCACGGTCCTCCGCGAGTTCAAGGGGATGGTCCGGCTGCTGCACGAGGCCGGCATCCAGGTCGTCCTCGACGTCGTCTACAACCACACCGCGGAAGAGGGGCTCGGCGGGCCGACCACGTCCCTGCGGGGCATCGACGGTGCGAACCGGTACCGGTGGGCGAGCGTCCCGGCGGGCGAACCCGACGCGTACTACGACACCACCGGCTGCGGGAACACCCTCGACACGTCGGTGGAGGCCACCGCGGACCTCATCGTCGACAGCCTCGTGTACTGGGCACGCGACGTGCAGGTCGACGGCTTCCGGTTCGACCTGATGGCCGCGCTCGCCCGCGACGCCGACCACGTCTTCGACCCGGGGCACCCGCTGCTCGAGCGGATCCGCAACCACCCCGACCTGCAGGACACCCTGGTCATCGCGGAGCCGTGGGACGTCGGCCCGGACGGCTGGAAGACCGGGTCGTTCGGTGGGGCGGGTGCCCACACCAGCGAGTGGAACGACGGGTTCCGCAACACCGTGCGGCAGTTCTGGTTGACCGACATCGCCGAGGAGCGTCGGAACGGCATGCCCCAGACCGGCATCGGCCGGCTCGCTGATGCGTTGACCGGGTCGAGGAGTCTGTTCGGTGCGGACCGCGGTCCCCTCGCCGGCGTCAACTTCGTCACCGCGCACGACGGCTTCACGCTGCTCGACCTGGTGTCGCACGACTCCAAGCACAACGAGGCGAACGGTGAGGAGAACCGCGACGGCTCGAACGACAACCGCTCGTTCAACCACGGCATCGAGGGCGACACCGCCGACCGTGGGGTGCGGGCTGCACGCGGTCGCTCGATGCGGAACCTGCTCGCCACGCTGATGCTGTCGGCGGGCGTGCCGATGCTCACCGCCGGTGACGAGCGGAGCCGCACGCAGCACGGCAACAACAACGCGTACGTGGTGTCCGAGGACCTCACGCCGGTGTGCTGGTCCACCGACGAGGACTCCGAGTCGATGACCGAGGCCGTCGCCGCCCTCGCCCGGTTCCGGAGCGCGCACCCGTCCCTCCGACCGACGCGGTTCGGGATCGAGGGGCAGGAGACCCCCGGGGCGTCCCGGATGTCCTGGTACGGGCCGGACGGGCACCCGATGACGGTCGAGGGCTGGGACCAGCCCGTGCACCGGGTCATGCAGTACTTCGCGGAGTCGACGCCGGAGCACGAGCCGTTCGACCGTGTCCTGGTCGTCGTGCACGGCAGCGGGCGGACCCGCGACCTCACACTGCCGGTGCGTGAGGACGTGCTCGGGTACCGCTTGGCGTGGTCGAGCGAGAAGCACCGTGACCTCGAGCGGCTCCGTCCCGCCGGGCAGGTGTTCACGGCCTACGGCCCCGGGATCCACCTGTTCGAGGTCGCCTGACAGCGGTGTCGGCGCGCGTCCCGAGACGCGACGACAGACCGGCCTGGAGGCCCGTGGCGGCCCCGCCACGCGCCTCCAGGCCGGTTCCTCCACAGGTCCACGGCGCGCCCGGCTCTGGCACGAGGTGAGGATTCCGGGGAACGTGGAGGCCCTCGCCGGGTAGCGTCGGCTCCGTGGCCACCGCAGACCGACCCCGCCGCCCGAAGATCGGGCGCATCCCGATCACCGAGCTCTCCCCGAGGACACCCAACGGGTTCCCCGCCAAGGCCTTCGACGGCGAGGTGATCACGTTCGGCGCGACCGTCTTCCGAGAAGGACACGGCATCATCGGCGCGGACCTCGTGCTCGAACGCCCGGACGGCGGGACACGAACCGTCCCCCTGACCGTCGGCGCCCCGGGGACCGACCGCTACGCAGCGACCGTCCAGGTCGACCACGTCGGCGTCTGGACCTGGCACGTCGAGTCCTACTCCGACGACTGGGCCACCTGGCTGCACGCCGCTCGCCTGAAGATCGCCGCCGGTGTGGACACCGAGGCCACCCTGCTCGACGGCGCCCTGCTGCTCGACCGGCTGGCAGCGGAGACCGACTCCCCCGCCGCCACCCGCGCGGCAGCCCGGGTCCGGGACACCGACCTCGACCCGGCCGAGCGCCTGGCAGCCGTCGACGACCCGCGCATCGTCGCCGAGGTCGAGGAAGCCCCCCTCACCTCGCTCCGCACGCACTCCCCGACGCAGCTGCTCGACGTCGAGCGCACCCGCGCGGGCGTCGGCGCCTGGTACGAGTTCTTCCCCCGCAGCGAAGGCGCGAAGAAGAACCCGGACGGCTCCTGGAAGAGCGGCGACTTCCGCACGGCGGCCCGCCGTCTGCCCGCCGTCGCACGGATGGGCTTCGACGTCGTCTACCTCCCGCCGATCCACCCGATCGGCACGACCGCACGCAAGGGGCCGAACAACACCCTGACCCCCGGTCCGAACGACCCCGGCAGCCCGTGGGCGATCGGCTCCGCCGAGGGCGGGCACGACGCGATCCACCCGGACCTCGGCACCGAGGACGACTTCCGCGACTTCGTCGAGACCGCGAAGAACACCGGGATGGAAGTGGCGCTCGACTTCGCGCTCCAGTGCTCCCCCGACCACCCGTGGGTCACCGAGCACCCGGACTGGTTCACGCAGCGCGCCGACGGCTCCATCGCCACGGCCGAGAACCCACCGAAGCGCTACCAGGACATCTACCCGATCCAGTTCGACTCCGACCCCGAGGGCCTCGTGACCGAGGTCGAACGGGTGCTCCGGCACTGGATCGCCTTCGGCATCCGGATCTTCCGCGTCGACAACCCGCACACCAAGCCGCTGTGGTTCTGGGAGCGCGTCATCCGTGAGATCCGCGACGAACACCCGGACACCGTGTTCCTGGCCGAGGCGTTCACCCGCCCGGCGATGATGCGCGCGCTCGCCGAGGCAGGCTTCCAGCAGTCGTACTCGTACTTCACCTGGCGGAACACGAAAGAGGAGATCGAGGACTACTTCCAGGAGCTCTCCCACGAGACGAGCGACTACCTGCGTCCGAACCTCTTCGTCAACACGCCGGACATCCTCACGGAGTACCTGCAGTTCGGCGGCCGTGCGGGCTACAAGGTCCGAGCAGCGCTCGCCGCGACCGGCGCCCCGACGTGGGGCATGTACTCCGGGTACGAGCTGTTCGAGGACGTCGCCCGACCGGGCTCGGAAGAGAACATCGACAACGAGAAGTACGAGTACAAGCCGCGTGACTTCGCCCTGGCCGAGGCAGAGGGCGCTTCGCTCGCCCCGTACGTCACGATGCTCAACCGTCTGCGGGCAGCGCACCCCGCGCTCCGGCAGCTGCGGAACCTGCACGTGCACGCCGCCGACGACCCCGCGATCGTCGTGTACTCGAAGCACCTGCCCGGACGGTTCATCCGCTCCGGTCACGACGACACCGTGATCGTCGTCGCGAACGTCGACCCGCACTCGGCTCGCGAGGCCACGGTCCACCTCGACCTGAGTGCGCTCGGGCTGCCGACCGACGGGCTCTTCGACGTCCGCGACGTCGTCACCGGGCAGCGCTGGGTCTGGGGATCGTCGAACTACGTCCGCCTGGACGCATTCCAGGAACCCGTGCACCTGCTCGTCGTGGAAGGACCCCACCGATGACGAACGACCCGACCGCACCCCAGTCGACCCCGCCTTCGGGCCGGGGTCCCGCCGTGCCGCCGGTGCCGCCCCCGCCGCCGCCCGTCCCCGCGCGTGCTCCGGCCGAACCGCGGTACGAGCCGAAGGTCTCCGGCCCCGACGAGGACCTGCCCGGTGCACCGCCGGCCCACCGCGAGGCACCGGACCGCGACGTGCCGGAGTCCGCGACGCTGGCCGGCCACGCCGCCGATGCCACGCACCCGCGCGAGTCCCCGGTCGCCGCGCCCGCCGCTGCTGCGGGTGGTGCTGCTGCTCCTGCTGCTCCTGCTGGTCCTGCTGGTCCCGCTGCTCCTGCAGCTGGAACGTCGGATCCGGCTTCGGCTCCTGACTCCGTCGACGGTGCGGCGCCGCGCCCGGCTCCGGTCGAGGGGTGGCTCCGCCAGCAGGTCGCCGAGGGGCGTTGGTCCCAGCCGCACGACGTGCTCGGCCCGCACCGCGTCGACGGTGGCACGAGCGTCCGCGTGGTCCGACACCTGGCCGACGCCGTCCGGCTCGTCCGCCTCGACGGCGACGACATCGAGCTGACGCACGAGGGCGACGGCATGTGGGCCGGCGCCACCGCCGAGGAACTCGGGCGGTACCGGGTCGAAGCCGACTACGACTACGACCCCACGACCGACACCGACGACACCACGTGGACGACCGACGACGCGTACCGGTTCCCGCCGACGCTCGGCGAACTCGACCTGCACCTGTTCGGCGAGGGGCGCGACGAGCAGCTGTGGCACCACCTCGGCGCGCACGTCCGCACGGTCGACGGCGTGGACGGCGTCTCGTTCGCGGTCTGGGCGCCCCGTGCCACCGCGGTCCGGGTGATCGGTGACTTCGAGGGCTGGGAAGGCCGCACCACCGCCATGCGCCGCCTGAGCGACCTCGGCGTGTGGGAGCTCTTCTGGCCGGGCGCCGTCGTCGGGCAGCGCTACAAGTTCCAGATCCTCACCGACTCCGGGTGGGTGGAACGCGCCGACCCGATGGCCCGCCGTGCCGAGGTCCCGCCGTCCACCGCCTCCGTCATCACCGAGTCCTCGTACGAGTGGTCCGAGGGCGACGCGGCGTGGATGGAGCACCGGGCGAAGACCACCACGCACGACCGGCCGATGAGCGTCTACGAGGTCCACCTCGGTTCGTGGCGTCCGGGGCTGTCCTACCGCGAGGTCGCGGACCAGCTCATCGGGCACGTGCAGTACACCGGCTTCACCCACGTCGAGTTCCTCCCGCTCGCCGAGCACCCGTTCGGCGGGTCCTGGGGCTACCAGGTCACCGGGTACTACGCACCGACCTCCCGGTACGGCTCCCCCGACGACCTGCGCTACCTCATCGACCGCCTGCACTCGGCCGGCATCGGCGTGATCATGGACTGGGTGCCAGGACACTTCCCGAAGGACGAGTGGGCGCTCGGCCGGTTCGACGGTCACGCCCTCTACGAGCACCCGGACCCCCGCCGCGGCGAACAGCTCGACTGGGGCACCTACGTGTTCGACTTCGGCCAGCCGCAGGTCCGGAACTTCCTGGTCGCGAACGCGCTGTACTGGCTCGAGGAGTTCCACATCGACGGCCTCCGGGTCGACGCCGTGGCCTCGATCCTGTACCTCGACTACTCCCGCACCGAGTGGCTGCCGAACATCCACGGCGGGCGCGAGAACCTCGAGGCGATCTCGTTCCTGCAGGAGACGAACGCGACCGCGTACAAGCGCTACCCCGGCATCGTGATGATCGCGGAGGAGAGCACGTCCTGGCCCGGGGTGACCCAGCCGACGAACGCCGGCGGGCTCGGGTTCGGCCAGAAGTGGAACATGGGCTGGATGCACGACTCGCTCGAGTACGTGCAGCGCGACCCGGCGTACCGCAGCTACCACCACGACGAGATCACGTTCTCGTTCGTGTACGCCTTCAGCGAGCAGTTCACCCTGCCGATCAGCCACGACGAGGTCGTGCACGGCAAGGGTTCGCTCTTCGGCAAGATGCCCGGCGACGAGTGGCAGAAGCTCGCGAACGTGCGCGCCTACCTGGCCTTCATGTGGGCGCACCCCGGCAAGCAGCTGCTCTTCATGGGCCAGGAGTTCGCCCAGCCCTCGGAGTGGTCCGAGGCGAAGGGGCTGGACTGGTGGCTCCTCGACCAGCCCGGACACCGCGGTGTGCAGGACCTCGTCGCGGCGCTGAACCGCGTCTACAAGGAGTCGCCGGCGCTGTGGACGCACGACTCCACGGCCGAGGGCTTCGAGTGGCTCGAGGGCGGCGACGCACCGCACTCGACGCTCGGGTTCCTCCGCAAGGACGGCGACGACCGTGTGGCCGTGTTCGTGAACTTCTCGGGTGTACCGGTAGAGCGACGCTTCGGCCTGCCCACCGCCGGTGCCTGGCACGAGGTCCTCAACACCGACGCGACGGAGTACGGCGGATCGGGCGTCGGGAACCTCGGCGTCGTCACCGCCGAGGACACCCCGTGGGCCGGACGGCCCGCGTCGGCGCACCTCGTGGTGCCGCCGCTCGGCGCCGTGTGGCTGAAGCTCGCGCGCTAGCGCAGCCGCGACCGACGAACGGACGGGAGGCCCGGTGCCAGCTGGCACCGGGCCTCCCGTCCGTCTGTCACGTGCGTCAGTACAGGGCGCTCGCCAGACGACGGCGAGCAGCGACCACGCGCGGGTCGTCGCTGCCGATGAGCTCGAAGTACTCGACGAGTCGCACGCGGAGCGCCTCGCGGTCCTCGCCGAACACCGTCGGCACGAGGTCGAGCAGGCGCCCGAAGGCGTCGTCGACGTGCCCACCGGAGATGTCGAGGTCGGCGACGGCGAGCTGCGCCGACACGTCCGACGGACCGGCGGCGGCTGCGGCACGGATGTCGTCAGCCGTGTGCCCGTCCAGGCGGTCGAGGAGCGACACCTGCGCCAGGCCCGCGACGGCCATCTGGTCGTGCGGGTCCTGCAGGATCGCGGTCTTGTACTCGGTGATCGCCGTGGCGTAGTCGCCCTGCTCGATCGCGTCGTAGGCGGCCTGGTGGTGCGGCGGGAGCGGCTCGGGCTCCGGCTCGCCCTGCTCCGCGGTGTCCTCGGGGGCAGCAGCCCCGTCGACGGTCACGCGGCCGGAGACGCCGTTCTGCTCGGCGGCCTGGAGCACCTGCTCGTAGACGTCGCGCACCTGCGCCTCGGGCAGCGCGCCGACGAACAGCCCGAGCGGCCGTCCGCCGATGAGAGCGGCGACCGTCGGGATCGACTGTGCCTGGAACGCCTGCACGAGCTGCGGGTTGGTGTCCGCGTCCACCTTGGCGAGCACCACGCGGCCGTCGTACTCCGCCGTGAGCTGCTCGAGGATCGGTGAGAGCTGCTTGCACGGCCCGCACCACTCGGCCCAGATGTCGACGATCACCGGGACGACGGTCGACAGCTGGAGGACGTCCTGGAAGGTGGCGTCGGTGACGTCGATGACGAGCGACGGGACGGTCAGGTCCGCGCCGGTCTCACCACCGGGCACGGCGGCACCGGTCGGTCCGCCCTGCTGCGCCGGAGCACCGGCGGGCGGCTGGGGCGGCCGCTGTGCACGGTCGACGAGGGACGACAGGTCCACGGCTCCGCGGAGCCCGGACGGGGTCGGGGGGATGTTGCTCATTGCACCTCACTCGCTGCGGTCAGGCCCTGCGTGAACCCGAGCAGGACCACCTTCTCATCCGACGCGACCGGCGGCACGTAGAAGAGCAGCTGGACGCCGTACGTGGCGCTGATGCCCTTCTTGCTGGTGTCGACACCGGACAGCGCCTTCACGGCACCCTCGGTGTTCACCTCGGCGCCGGAGGCCGTCGGGGTCACCTTCTCGATCTCGTTCAGGTCCGCCGACACGAGCGCACCGGCGTCGTCGGTCGCGATCGCCACCGCGCTCTCGGCCGGTGCCTCGGACGAGTACTCGATCTTCGCCGTGTCCGGCAGGGACGCGGCCTTCTTGTCCTTGTACGACTTGCCGATCGTGGTGCGCAGGCCGTCGCCGTCGCTCTCGAACAGGTCGGCGTACTCGCTCTTGCTGTCCTTCGACAGGATGTCGCCGTAGGCGGTCGCGACCTGGTCGGGCTGGATCGCGAGGAGCTTCGACTGCGGGGCGAGCAGCGCCGCGCCGATCGACGTCGGGGCGAGGCTCGGGATCTTCGCGTCGGCCTCGAGGGAGACGTCGTACGCGACCTTGTAGGGGTCACGGGCCGAGTCCTGCACGAGCGTCAGGGCCTGCGGCGCGGACTTGGCGTCGCAGTCCTCGGCGACGATCGCGAACACGGTGCGCGGCCACGTGTCGGTCTGCTGCGGGAGCGCGACGCACACCTGTCCGGCCGAGATGGCCGGCGGCGCCTTCACGTCGGAGTCCTTGCCGCGGATCGAGTAGTTCGCCAGGCGGAGGTCGAGCGCCGCTCCGGAGAACCGGGTCTTCGCCAGGTCGCGGTCGCGCGCCCCGTCGGCCTGCTTCGCGACGGTGGCGATGCGCTCGACGACGCGGGTGATCTGCTGCTTCGTGGCGGCGGTCGGCTCGGTGGTGTCGGCCGCTCCCGTCGCACTGGCGGTGGGCGTCGGGGTGGCGAGCGAGTCGTCGCCGCCCTGCGGCCAGTAGTCGGACGAGCACCCGGCCAGGGCGAGCGTGCCGACGAGCACCACCGGGACGGCGATGAAGGCGCGGGACCCGCGACGACCACGGCTCGGCACCTGCGCACCGGCGGCGGCGGCGCGACGCGACGCACGCACACGCGGCGGACGCGTCCCACCGCTCCGACGACGCGGCCCACGGCCACGGCGCTGGTGCAGGAACGCGAGCACGAGGAGGACCAGCCCACCGAGGACGAACACGCCGCCCGCGACGAGGAGCGGGCCGACCGACGGGGTCGCGGTGTCCTTCGGCCACGTCACGGAGACGTTGCTCGGGGCAGCGGCCTTGCCGTCGCTCACGATGAGGACCGAGACGTCCTGCGGCAGACGCACCGTGAACTGCCCGGCACCGTCGTACTCCTGGTACCAGAGGTCGCTGCCCGCCGGCGAGGGGACGCTGGTCTCCGAGCCCGTGGTCTTGCCCACGAGCGCGGCCTTCTCGGCGTCGAACCGGAGGGTGGTGTGCTCGGCGTCACCGACCCACGCGTCGACGTCGGCGGTCTTGCCGTACGCCGCGAAGACCTTGCCGGAGCCGGAGACGTTGATGCGCTGGTAGCCGGGGTTCGCGTTGAGCGTCGTCCCCGGGATGACCGTCACCGGAGCGGAGCTCGTGGTCGAGCTCTCGGCGACGAGCGAGGACGGTGGAGCGAACACGGTCCGCTGTCCGACCGCGAGCGCGACGAGCAGCAGGCCGATGACGAAACTGACGATCGCCAGGACGAATCGCACGAACACTCTCCCTACCGCGCCGGGGTGGGGGTGTCGGCGCGCGAATCAGCGACTCAGGATAGCGAGCAACGCTGGACAGTGCATCCATCCGTGCTGACGCCGGTCACAGGCGCGGGTGCCGGCGGTCACAGACGACCCCATCGGCCCACCACTACAATCGAGGCCGGGCCTGCGCTGGCCCTCCGCCGAGCACACAGGAGCGACACGTGGCGAACGACGAGGCAGAGTTCGGGACCGAACTGCGCGGCTACCGCCGCGACGAGGTCGAACGGGCCCTGAACGACCTGCGCCGCGAGCTGATCAAGTCGAACACCGACCGCGCGGACGCCGCGAAGGAGATCCGTCTCCTGCAGTCCCGCGTCTCCGAGCTCCAGGGCGAGCTCGACGAGGCCGGCACCCCCACCTACAGCGGACTCGGCACCCGGCTCGAGTCGACCCTGCGCGTCGCCGAAGAGCAGTCCACGCGGCTCATCAGCCAGGCGGACATCGACGCACAACGTCTCCGTGCGTCCAGCCGTGCCGACGCCGAGCGCATCGTGCGCGAGGCCCAGGAAGAAGCGCGCGACACCCTCGACGACGCCCGGACCCGCGCGACGAACGAGCTGACCCGCGCCCGCGCCGAGGCCGCCGACACCGTCGAACGCGCCCGCGCCGAGTCGGGCCTGCTCACCCAGGACGCCCGGAACGAGGCCGCCGCCATCCGCGGTGCCGCCGTGACCGAGGCCGCCGAGGTCCGTTCCGTCGCGATCCGCGAGACCAACGCCCTGCGTGCGCAGGTCGAGCACGAGGTCGCCGAGCTGCGCGAGATCGCCCAGCGCGAGTCCGCGGACGCCCGTACCGCCGCCGCCGAGCTCGACCGCGACACCGAGCACCGCCGCTCCGTGTTCGAGGCCGACCACGCCCGCCGCACCGAGGACCTCGACCGCGAGGAATCGACGCGCCGCGAGTCGCTCGAGCGCGAGGTCACCGAGGGCCGTGCCGCCTGGCACCGCGAGCGCGACGAGCAGCAGCAGACCCACGCCATCGCGCTCGAACGCGGTCGCGCCGAGCTCGAGTCCGAGGTCGAGCGCCGTCGCGCCGAGCTGGACACCGAGTTCGCCGACCGCCGTCGTGTGGTCGAGGAAGAGCTCGCGGCCGCCCGCGCCGAGTGGGACCGCGAACTCGCCACGGCACGCACCGCCCTGGCGCAGGAGGTCGAGGCCGCCCGCGCCCAGCTCCGCGTCGACGAGGAGCAGACCCGGGTCGAGAACGAGCGGCTCGTACAGGAGACCGCCGACCGCATCGCCCGTGAGCTCGAGGAGCACGACACCCGGATCGCCCGAGAGCGCGCCGAAGCCGACTCCGACGCCGAGCGGGCACTCCGCGAGCACGAGAACGAGCTCGCAGCCCGCCGTGAGCGCGAACACGCCGAGGTCGACACCGAGATCGCCGACCGCCGCACCGCGGAGCTCGGGACCCTCGAGACCGAGCGCACCGCCCTCCGCCAGGAGATCGACACCGCGCGTGCCGACCTCGCGAAGGAGCGCGACGAAGCCCGTGCCGAGATCGCCCGCGAACGCGACGAGGCCCGGACGACGCTCGAGTCGGAGCTCGCCGCCCGCCGTGACGACGCCGAGCAGGACTACCTGCAGAAGCACCACGAGACGGTCACCGAGACGCAGAAGTACCTGGACGAGGCGAACCTGCAGCTCGCCGAGGCCACCCGCCGCGCCACCGAGGCACGCGAGCGTGCCGAGCGCCTGCAGCAGGAGGCCGACGACCTCGAGCGCACGAGCACGGCCGACGCGCAGGAGCACGCGCGCACCATCGTCGCCGACGCGCAGGACCGGGTGCACCGGATGGTCGCGGACGCCGAGGAGCGCACCGCAGCCACCATCGCCGAGGCCGAGGACCGCCTCGCGGCGATCCGGACCGAGCGCGAAGCCGTGGCGGGCTACCTCGAGAACCTGCGCGGCGTGCTGACGCACGCGACCGGGCTGCTCGGGACGGCACCCGGCAGCGAGTCCGAGCCGGCCGACGACAGCGAAGACGCGACCACACGCTGACGCGACCCGGCCTGGAGGCGCGAGTCGCGCCTCCAGGCTGACTCACGTCACCGACGTGACCCGGCCTCGGGCACCCGGCCCGCGTCCGTCAGACCGGCCAGTGCGTCGGCAGCGGGGCGCTTCCGGGCACCACGAGGTCCGCGATCGCATCGAGCACGATGCGGACGTACCGCTCCCCCACCCAGAGGTGCTTCGCACCCGCCACCGGGACGACCCGGACGTTCGGGGCGAGGGCGAACCGCTCAGCCGCCTGGTCGGGCTGCAGGAAGTCGTCGTGCTCCGGCACCAGGGCGACCACGGGGACGGCGGCGCCGGCCCAGCGCGCGAGCTCCTCGTCGGTGGTGCGGTGCAGTGGCGGCGAGAGCAGGACGACACCTGCCACAGTGCCGGCCTCGACGTGCTCGAGCGCGTGCTTGAGGATCACCTCGGTGCCGAACGACCAGCCGACCAGCCACGGCGTCGGGAGTCCTCGGTCCGTGACCTCGGCGACCGCGGCGCGCAGGTCGAAGCCCTCGGAGACGCCCTCGCCGAAGGTGCCCTCGGAGGTCCCCCGGGGCGACGACACCGACCGGAAGTTGAAGCGCAGCACGGCGATGTCCGCCAGCGCCGGCAGGCGAGCGGCGGCCTTCTTCAGGACGTGCGAGTCCATGAAGCCGTGCGCGGTGGGGAGCGGGTGCAGCGTGACGATGGTTCCGCGGGCCGGGTGCTCCAGCGGTTCCGCGAGCTCGCCGACGAGTGTCAGGTGGTCGTCGGTGACGAGTTCGACGTCGGTGCGCCGGGCGGGCAGTTCGGTGCCGGAGCGGATCTCGTCGGTGCTGGTCTCGTCGGTGCTGGTCTCGTCGGTGCTGGTCCGGTCGGTGGTCATGCGATGCTCCAGCAGTGGTTGTGCCAGTGTCGGCGGGACGCGAGGTCGGCGGCGTCGCCGAGCACCCCGTCGGATCGCCAGACCACCACGTGCGCGGTGCCGGGCAGGACGGTGCCACCGCAGCCCGGGCAGACGTACTCCTTCTGCGCCGAGGCGGCGGACACGGGCTGCACGAGGAACTCGCGGCCACGACGCACCTCGGTGCGCTTCCACGAGCTCATCAGCCGATCGAGGCCGGTGTCCTCGTCAGGCTCGACGTCGCGACCACGGGGCCGCCGCGGTCGGTTGCTGCGCGGCACCCGTTCTGCCGATCAGTACCAGTTGTTGGCCTGGCTGTGACCCCACGCGCCGCACGGGGTGCCGTAGACACCCGCGATGTAGTTGAGGCCCCACGTGATCTGCGTCGCGGGGTTCGTCTGCCAGTCGGCACCGGCCGAAGCCATCTTGCTGCCCGGGAGCGCCTGCGGGATGCCGTAGGCACCGCTCGGGTTGTACGCGTTGACGCGCCATCCCGACTCCTTGTTCCAGAGGGAGACGAGGCAGTTGTACTGGTCGGTCCCCCAGCCACGGGCGGTGACCTGCTGGAGCGCGATCGCCTGGGCGCTGCCGGCGTCGGGCACCGCGGCCGTCGCTGCTAGGGTGTTCGCCGCGGAGACGGACTCGGTCGACGCTGCGGCGGTCGTGTCGTCCGTCGTCGCCGTCGCGTCGTCCGTCGTGGCGGTCTCGGTCTCGGCCTTCTTGACGACCTTCGGAGCCGGCACGGTGACGCCGTAGTCGTCGCGACCGGCAGCGGCGTCGCCGTAGGTGCCGTGCGCCGTGTACTGCTGCGGCGCCGGGGCCTTGACGAGCACGGGGGTGTCGACCGCGGCCTGTGCGACGTCGGCCTGCAGCGGGTTGAACAGCGAGGCGCCGACGAAGAGGAAGACGCCGAAGAACGAGAACGCCGGGATCGACGAACGCTTCCGGGCGAAGGAGTTCACACCGGACATGCCACCGCTCGGGCGCGTCGCGACGGCTGCCGTCGTGCGGGCTGCCGTCGTGCGGGCTGCCGTCGTGCGGGCGCGACGCTGCTTCACGATGCGCGGGTCCGCCGGGGTGCTCGGCACGGCGTGTGCGAACGCGGCGACGGCTTCGTCGGAGACGCGGTTCGCTGCCACCGACTTCGGCGTCGCGATCGGCTCGGTCACCGCGGGGAGCACCTGCGGGTTCGCCTGGAGCACCGAGGTGTCCGTCGAGCGGGTTCGGTTCATTGCCGCGCGGCGCTCACCGGGAGCCAGCTGGCTCAGGTGCTCGCGGGTATCGCGGTCGGAGCTGTTGTCTGCCGTGTGCCTGCCCATGAGTAGGACCAGGGTAACGGAACGATCACGGAAAGCGAAGCACCTGGGCCCAGCGCGTCGTCACCGGACAGCGAGCATGACCTCGACGACGGCGTCGAGCAGCGCGTCAACCTGGCCCTCGCGGTACCCGCCGTGCTTCGGCCGGAACACGATCGACCGCACCTCGGTCAGGCTGAGCGGCTTGCCCTCGCGGAAGTAGCCACCGAGACGCGCCGCGAACGCGTCGACGTCCTTCGGGTGGTAGCCGGTGCCGAGCACGCTGACACGGCTGAACCGCTGACCGTCCGGACGCTCGAGCCGTGCGACGACGTCGGAGGCCTTCGTGCGCGCGTCGGAGTACCAGGCCTTCTGGCCGACCTCACCGATCTCGCGCTCGCGCTCGCGGGCCGCGAAGGCGTCCTCGAGGCGTTCGAGCGCGGCGTCGACGTGGGCGGTCGAGTACCCGCCCTTCCGCATCGAGAAGGCGGTGGCGCGGATCTTCGCGGCTTCGATGCCGGGGGCGCTGTCGTCGGCTGAGTACGCACGCCGGGCGTCCTCGAGGAAACGCTCGACCTCGTCGACGTCGTAACCGAGGGCGGAACGGGCTGCGGTCGGGAAGGTGGTGGCCACGGCGTCATTCTGCCAGTCCCGACCCGTGGCACAACCTGGACGCGCTGGGCGCGCCGTTCAGGGAGCCCGGACGGATCCGGTCAGTGGTTGACGATCAGGTACAACACGTAGGCGACCGCGGCCGACGGCAGGATGCTGTCGATCCGGTCGAGGAGCCCACCGTGCCCGGGCAGGAAGGACGAGATGTCCTTGATGCCGAGGTCGCGCTTGATCATCGACTCGGTCAGGTCGCCGAGCGTCGCCGAGCCGGAGATGAGCACTCCCAGCACCACGCCGGTCCACCAGGGCAGCCCGAGCATGAGCCAGGTGACGAGGATGCCGACGACGATGCTCGCCGCCACCGAGCCCGCGAAGCCCTCCCAGGTCTTCTTCGGACTGATCCGCGGTGCCATGGGGTGCTTGCCGAGGTTGAGACCGGTCGCGTACGCACCGGTGTCCACCGCGACGACGACCAGGATGAACGCGATCACCCAGAGGTTGCCCTGCGGCTGCGCGGACAGCAGCACGACACAGGCACCGAGCAGGGAGATGTAGGCCTGCACGAACAAGCCGTTCGTCAGGTCACGGGCGACGTTGCCCGCGGGTGGCTTCGGACGGGTCACCGCCACCTCGACCAGTCGCCACAGAATGATCAGCACGATGCCGCCGAGCAGCGTGAACAGCGCCGCGATCTGCCCGTACAGGAACGCCGCCGGCACGATCGCGATCGCGACGGCGACGCTCGGGATCCGTGGGACGTCCCGGCCGGCGAAGCGCATGGCGCTCGTGAGCTCGTAGACGCCCACGCCGAGCAGGAACGCCGCCACTACCATGAACGACGGCGTCCAGATGAGGAGCGTGCCGAGCATCACCACGGCGAACGCGAGGGCGATGCCGATCGCGGCCGGCAGGTTCCGTCCGGTCCGGGCGGTCAGGGCTTCGTTGCGCGCGCCGAAGTCGGCCTTCCGCTGCCGGAGCTGCGCCTCGAAGTCGTTGCGTGCGGCACGGGCCCGCGCATCGAAGTCCTGGCGCAGCCCCTTCTTCACGGGCCCGGTCTGCCCGGGCCCGTTCTCTGCTGTGGGGCGCTCACCGCCCTGGTCTGGACGACGCATCAGACCTCGAGGAGTTCCGCTTCCTTCTTCTTCAGCGAGTCGTCGATCTGGTCGACGTGCTTCTTCGTCAGGGCCTCGAGGTCCTTGTCGCCGCGAGCGATCTCGTCGTCCGAGATCTCACCCTTGAGGGCGTCGAGGTCGTCCTTCGCCTTGCGGCGGATGTTGCGGATGACGACCTTGTGGTCCTCGCCCTTCGTCCGCACGAGCTTGACGAACTCCTTGCGGCGGTCCTTGGTGAGCTCGGGGATCGTCACGCGGACGATGTCACCGTCGTTCGTCGGGCTGGCACCGAGGTTCGGGAACGTCGCGATGGCGCGCTCGATCTCCTTGAGGGCCGTCTTGTCGTACGGCGTCACGATGAGCGTGCGGGCCTCGGGCGTCTGCAGCGAGGCGAGCTGGGCGAGCGGCGTCGGGGTGCCGTAGTACTCGACCGGGATCTTCTGGAAGAGCGCGGCGTTGATGCGGCCGGTGCGGACGGTGGAGAAGTCGTCCTTGGCGACCTCGACCGCCTTCGCCATCTTCTCGGTGGCTTCGGTCAGGACATCACTGATCACGGTGTTTCTCCTTCGGTACTGGCGTCGAGTCTAGTCAGCGCGGCGGGTCAGTTGCTGACCACGGTGCCGATGCGCTCGCCCCGGATGGCGGCCTGGACGTTGCCGTCGCCCTCCATGCCGAAGACGTGCATCGGCATGCCGTTGTCCATGCAGAGGGAGAACGCCGTGGCGTCGACGACCTTGAGGCCCTTGAGCAGCGCGTCCTGGTAGGTCACGTGGTGCAGCTTCTCGGCGGTGGCGTCCTTCTTCGGGTCCGCGGTGTACACGCCGTCGACGCCGTTCTTGGCGACCAGGACCTCGTCGGCCTTGATCTCGAGCGCCCGCTGCGCCGCCACGGTGTCCGTCGAGAAGTACGGCAGTCCGGCACCGGCGCCGAAGATCACGACGCGGCCCTTCTCGAGGTGCCGCTCGGCGCGGCGCGGGATGTACGGCTCGGCGACCTGGGTCATCGCGATGGCCGACTGCACGCGGGTGGCGGCTCCGGCCTGCTCGAGGAAGTCCTGCAGCGCGAGTGCGTTCATGACGGTGCCGAGCATGCCCATGTAGTCGGCGCGGCCACGGTCCATGCCGCGCTGCGAGAGCTCGGCGCCGCGGAAGAAGTTGCCACCGCCGACGACGATCGCGATCTCGACCTCACGGGCGGCCACGGCGATCTCCCTGGCGATGGAGCCGATCACGTCGGGGTTCACCCCGAGGGACCCGGCGCCGAAGGCCTCTCCCGACAGCTTCAGCAGTACGCGGCGTCGTCCGGTCTTCTCGTCGGTCATCTGATCGCACCCTTCGTCGTGGTCTCGTGGAAATGTACTCGCGGATGTGTCGCGCTCGTGCGCGCTCGTGCGCGCTCGTGCGCGCGAAAACGGGGCCAGGAACCTCGTTGGTTCCTGGCCCCGTCACGGGTTCGTTACGCGCCGACCTTGACGCGGGCGAAGCCCTGGATCGTGATGCCGGCGTTCTCGGCGGCCTTCGCGACGGAGATCTTGTTGTCCTTCGCGTAGTCCTGGTCGAGGAGCGACACCTGCTTGATGTAGGCGTTCACCCGACCCTCGACGATCTTCGGGAGGGCAGCCTCGGGCTTGCCCTCTTCACGCGTGATCGCCTCGACGGTCGCACGCTCCTTGGCGATCTCGTCGGCCGGGACCTCGTCGCGGGTCAGGTACGTCGGGTTCGCGAACGCGACGTGCTGAGCGATCGAACGGGCTTCCGCAGCGTTGTCACCCTCGTACGCGATGACGACGGCGATCTGCGGCGGCAGGTCCTGGCTGGTCTTGTGCAGGTAGATCTCGAAGGCCGAGCCCTCGACACGGCGGACCGTGCGGACCTCGAGCTTCTCGCCCAGCGCAGCAGCGGCCTCGTTGACGACCTCGAGGACGGTCTTGCTGTCCAGCGGGGCGGCGTTCGCGGCGGCGACGTCGGCAGCACCGGCGGCCGCGACGGCCCCGAGCACCTTGTCGGCGAGGGTCGTGAACTTCTCGTTCTTCGCGACGAAGTCGGTCTCGCTCGCGAGCTCGACGACCGTGGCGGCGCCGTTCTCGGAGCTCGCGACGACGACACCCTCGGAGGTGGCGCGGTCATCGCGCTTGGCGACGGCCTTCGCACCCTTGATGCGGAGCAGCTCGACGGCCTTGTCGTAGTCGCCGTCGGCCTCGACGAGCGCGTTCTTCGCGTCCATCATGCCGGCGCCGAGGTCCTCGCGGAGCTTCTTCACGTCAGCAGCGGTGAAGTTTGCCATTGACTGTCCTTTCTGGACTGTACGTGTGTGGAGAGTGGAGGTCGCAGGCGCCGGACCCGATCGGATCCGGCGCCTGCGATGGCTCACTCGGCGGGGGTGGTCTCCGCGGCTGCCTCGGCCTCGGCCGTCGGCTCCGCGTTCTTCGCGTCGTCGGCGATCGGCTCGCCGATCTCCTTCGCGGCGACCTGCGCGTCAGCGTCGTTCTCCTCGACGGTCGACCCCTCGGGGGCGGCGTCAGCGGACGGCGTGGCTGCGGCGTCGCCACCGAGGAGCTCCTGCTCCCACTCGGCGAGGGGCTCGGTGGCCTCGTCGTCGTCGCCACCGTTGTGGCGGGTCTTCAGGCCCTCGGCCGCGGCGTCGGCGACGATGCGGGTGAGGAGACCGACGGAGCGGATCGCGTCGTCGTTGCCCGGGATCGGGTACGTGATCTCGTCGGGGTCGCAGTTCGTGTCGAGGATGCCGATGATCGGGATCCCGAGCTTCTGCGCCTCGTCGACGGCGAGGTGCTCCTTCTTGGTGTCGACGATCCAGAGCGCGCTCGGGGTGCGCGTGAGGTTGCGGATACCACCGAGGGTCTTGTGGAGCTTGTCCAGCTCGCGCTTCTTGATGAGGAGCTCCTTCTTGGTGAAGCCCTTCGTCGTGTCGTCGAAGTCGATCTCCTCGAGCTCCTTCATGCGCGCGAGGCGCTTGGAGACCGTCTGGAAGTTCGTGAGCAGACCGCCGAGCCAACGCTGGTTGACGTACGGCTGGCCGACGCGGGTCGCCTGCTCGGCGATGGAGCCCTGCGCCTGCTTCTTGGTGCCCACGAAGAGGATCGTGCCACCGTGCGCGACCGTCTCCTTGACGAAGTCGTATGCGCGGTCGATGAAGGCCAGCGACTGCTGCAGGTCGATGATGTGGATGCCCGAGCGCTCGGCGAGGATGAAGCGCTTCACCTTCGGGTTCCACCGACGGGTCTGGTGTCCGAAGTGGACGCCGCTGTCGAGCAGCTGGCGGATGGTGACGACGGCCATGTGCCGTCCTCCTTCTGTGTTCTCGGCGCACAGCTGCGCTGTGCCCCTGTTGCGGTTGTGTCGAACACGACCGGAGGTCGTGGTCCCTGGTGTCCTGGCACGCGACCGCCCACTCGTGAGAGGGGGACCGGTGGTCGGGTGCCGAGTCGACGGCGGCGAACCGCTGACGGCCCTGTGGACACGCGAAGTCAGCGCGCATCAGCGCACTGCTGGGGAAATGCTAGCAGAAAGGAGGCCCGGATCACGTTCGCCGACCGGCTGACGTGATCCGGGCCTCCCGGCCTGGTGATCCGGAGGATCAGGCCTTGGCGTTCACCGTGTCGCCCTCGGCGGAGATGCCCATCTCCTCGAGCGAACGGCCCTTGGTCTCGGGGATCTTCGCGATGACGAAGAAGAACGAGATCAGCGCGAACAGCGCGTAGATGCCGTAGGTCACCGTCAGGTTGAACCCGGACAGCACCGGGAACGTGATGGTGACGATGAAGTTCGCGACCCAGTTGGCAGCCGAGCCGATGCCGAGCGCCGTGGCACGGATGCGGTTCGGGAACATCTCACCGAGCAGCACCCACATGAGCGGACCCCACGTCGCACCGAACGACACGACGAACAGGTTCGCGAAGATGAGGGCGATGACGCCCCACGCGCCGGGCAGGCTCGGGTTGCCGTCCACGATCGTCGACTGCGAGAACGCGATCGCGACCATCGCCAGCGACACGAACATGCCGGCCGAACCGGTGACGAGCAGCGGCTTCCGACCGACCTTGTCGACCAGGAAGATCGCGATGAACGTGACCGCGACGTTGACCACCGAGGTGATGGTGGAGATGAGGAACGAGTCGCTCTCCTTGAACCCGACGGCCTGCCACAGCGTCGTCGAGTAGTAGAAGATCACGTTGATGCCGACGAACTGCTGCAGCACGGCCAGGATGATGCCGACCCAGACGATGGGCTGCAGGCCGAAGCGGTTGCCCCGGATCGAGCCCTTCTTCTCGTTGGCTTCCTTCTTGATGCCGTCCTGGATTTCCTCCAGGCTCGTGTTCACCGTGTCGCGCGGGACGATCTTCGTCATGACCGCGCGGGCGTCCTCCGTCCGCCCCTTGGCGAGCAGGTACCGCGGCGACTCCGGCAGCGTGATCGCCAGGATGCCGTAGACCACCGACGGGATCACGCCGACCAGGAACATCCAGCGCCACGCCGGCAGGCCGAGGACGACCTCCGAGGCGCCACCGGCGGTCACGGCGAAGAACTGGTCGGACAGCAGCGCGGCGAAGATACCGAGCGTGATGGCGAGCTGCTGGAACGAGGCCAGCCGCCCACGGATCGCCTTGGGCGAGACCTCGGAGATGTACGCCGGCGCGATCACCGAGGCGGTACCGATGCCGAGACCACCGACGAGACGCCACAGGACGAAGTCCCACGTGGCGAACGCGAAGCCGGAGCCGATCGAGCTCACCAGGAACAGGACGGCGGCCCAGAACATCACCCGGGTGCGACCCCAGCGGTCAGCGAGTCGACCGGCGAAGTAGGCGCCGAACGCACAGCCGATGAGGGCGGAGGCCACGGCGAAGCCGCTCGCGGCCTCGGACAGGCCGAACTCGCCCTTGATGGCCTCGACCGCGCCGTTGATGACCGACGAGTCGAATCCGAAGAGGAACCCGCCCACCGCTGCGGCGATGGCGAACGCGGTGACCTTCCCCTTGAACGCACGGTCCTCGCCGTGCCCGGTGGCTGTGTTCGACACGATGCTCCTGGGTTCTGCCGGCCGTGCTGCTGTGTGCACGGTGCCCCGGCGGTCGGCTCGTTCGCCGTCCGTGCGGCGTTGCGTGGTCCGGAGCGGCCCCGACTGTACTCCTCGTGGCGGACGTGGTCATAACCGGGTGGGGTACGGGAGTGGCGGGTGCGTCGGGTGCGGGGTTTCGCTTGACGCGCACGAGCTTTCCGACGATCCACCGGTCGATCCCCTCGTGGTTCGTCGCACCATGCACCTGCATGGTCGCGTCCGGCGCGCGTGCCCTTCCTCCACAGGCCTGGAGGCACGACTCACGCTCCACAGATCGACCTCCGTCGGTCCCGTGGTCGGCCAGGGAACCGCACGCTGGGTGCATGTCCTCCTCCCGCCCGGCCGCGTGGCTCGTGTCCGCACTGCTCGCCGTCTTCGTCGCGGTGCTCACGGGCACCGCACCGGGAACGACGTCCACGGGCACGATCGCGTCCGCGCGGGCTTCTGCGTCGGTGGGGGCGCCGAGGGGCGCCGCGCCCTGGGTCTGGCCCACCGGCACGAGGGTGGTCGAGCGGGGATGGGAACGGCCGTCGGACGACTACTCCGCCGGGCACCGCGGGATCGATGTCCCGGCGCCGCTCGGCACGCCGGCCGGCGCGGTGGACGACGGCACAGTGGCCTTCGCCGGCTCGGTCGGTGGCCGGACGGTGGTGACGGTCGACCACGGCGGAGGGCTGGTGAGCACCCTCGACTCCGTGACGCCCCTCGTGGCCGCGGGCGACCCGGTGCAGCAGGGCGAGCCGGTGGGGACGGTGTCCGTCGGGCACTGCTCCGCTGCGGATCCGTGTCTGCACCTCGGCGCCCGGGTGGACGGGAGGTACGTCGACCCGACGCCGTACCTGCCGCCCGCGGAGTGGCCGGTGCTGCTGCCGGAGTCGGCCTGGCCGGGGTGAGCGGTCGGGCACGAGAGCGCGTCAGGCTCGGGACGCGTCAGGCACGGGGCGCGTCAGGCACGGGGCGCGTCAGGCACGGGGCGCGTCAGGCACGGGGCGCGTCAGGCGCGGGGGTGCGCGGTGCGGTAGACCTCACGGAGTCGCGCCGAGGAGACATGGGTGTAGATCTGCGTGGTGCCGAGGCTCGCGTGCCCCAGGAGCTCCTGGACCGCACGCAGGTCAGCTCCCCCGTCGAGCAGGTGCGTCGCCGCCGTGTGCCGGAAGGTGTGCGGCCCGCTCGGCCCCTCCCCCGGCAGGTCGGCGAGCAGCCGTGCGACGATCCGGTACGCACTCCGGACGCCGAGCCGACCCCCGCGGTCGCCGAGGAACAGCGCCGGGCCGGTCGGCTCCTCCGACCGGGCCGCGAGCGCCGCGCGTCCGTGCTCGAGCCAGCGCTCGAGTGCGTCGCGAGCCGGGACACCGAACGGTACGACCCGCTCCTTCCCGCCCTTGCCGAGCACCCGGACCGTGAGCCGCCCGCGGTCGACGTCGGTCACGTCGATCCCGACGAGCTCACTCACCCGGATCGCCGCGGCGTACAGGAGCTCGACGACGGCCAGGTCTCTCAGTGCCCCGGGATCGTCGGTCGCAGCGCGCGCACCGAGGCCGTCGAGCAGCACCCGCACCTGGTCGGTGGACACGACCCGCGGCAGGTGCGAGCCGCCCTTCGGTGCCCGGAGCCGCACGCCGGCATCGGTCGCGGTCGCCCCGGTCTCGCTCGCCCACCGGGTGAACGCGCGCACGGACGAGGACCGCCGCGCGATGGTGGACCGGGCGAGTCCGCGCTGGTCGGCGTCCCAGAGCCAGTCGCGCAGGACCTCGAGGTCCAGCCGGGCGATGTCGTCGACACCACGGGCGGCGGCGAACGCCACGAGCTGTTCGAGGTCGTTCGCGTACGCACGGAGCGTCTGCTCGCTGAGGCCGCGGGCATGGCGGGCGTGCGCCAGGAAGGTGTGCACCGCCACCTCGAGTCGTCCGTCGGTCTGCTCCGCCACCTGGTCAGCGTAGAGCGGGGTGCCGTCATGCCCGGGCCCACCCGCCGTTGCGACGCTCGACGAGCCCCTGGAGCTGCGCCAGCGCGATCGCGTCGGCGACCTCGGCGAGGGACATACCGGATCGCCGCGCGACCTCGTCGTCGGGCAGGGCACGTCGTCCGAGGGCATCGAGCACCCGCACGACCTCGGGGTCCTGGTCGGCCGACACCAGGGGCTCGTTCGGAACCGCGAGTGGCCGTCCCGCGGTCCGCGTTCCCGCCGCCCCGGTCGTCACCGCACCCCGACGGAGGACCGCAGCTGTCGGGTCCCCCGGGTGCACGACGAGCTGCGCCCGCCCTTGCGCGACGAGCCGGTGGCACCCGACGGACGCCGACGACGCGAACGCCCCGGGCACCGCGAACACCGGCCGCCCGAGCTGCGCCGCGTGGTGCGCCGTGTTGAGCGCACCGGACCGCGCTCCGGCCTCCACCACCACGGTCGCGTCCGCGAGCGCAGCGATCAGTCGGTTCCGCGCGAGGAAGCGCCAACGAGTGGGTCGGGTGCCCGGCGCGGACTCCGCCAGGAGCGCCCCCTGCCGCGCGACGTTCCGGAGCAGCTCGACGTTGCCGGCCGGGTACAGCTGGTCCACCCCGCCCGCCAGGACGGCGACGGTCGGCGACCCGGCGGCGATCGCGACCCGGTGCGCGACGGCGTCGATGCCGTACGCGCCTCCGCTCACGATCGCACACCCGGCGTCAGCACTCGTCGAGGTGACCTCGGCCGCCGCTTCCGCACCCGCGACCGTGTTCGCCCGCGACCCGACGACCGCGAGGGCCGGCAGCCCGTCCCCGACCAGCGCCGAGGCGCTGCGGATCCAGAGCACGACCGGGGCGTGGGGCCCGAGGTCGTCGAGCGCGCTCGGCCATCCCGCTCCCCCTGGTACGAGCAGCCGCGCACCGACGGCTTCGGCCGCTGCGAACACCCCGTTCACGTCGACCGCGGTCAGACGCGGCCGCCAGCGGGCGAGCGCCGACTCCAGCGCCGGACCGAAGGCGTCCGGGTCCTCGGCGCCGGCGACCCCTGCCTCGACACAGCCGTCGAGCAGCTCAGCCGAGTCGCCGTCGGCGGCGAGCAGGACGGCACCGAGTGCGCGCTCCGGTCCGAGTGCGGCGAGGAGCTCCCCCGCGACGGCGTCGCCCGGCTCGACCACCGCAGACCAGGCCACCCGTGCCGCGGTCTCGACCCGGTCCACCGAGTCACGCTCGGCCCCGAGCACTCGGCCGACGGCGTCGAGCAGGCCACGGCTCACGGGGTTCACAGCGCGCTCCGCAGCGCGAGGGCGCCGCCGACGTGCCGCTTCCCCGGACGGTCGACCGCGTCGAGGTCCGCGAGGGTCCACGCCAACCGCATCACGCGGTCCCACCCGCGCATGGTCAACGTGCCGAGGTCGAGCGCCCGGTCGAGGTCGACGGTGGAGCCCGGTTCGATCCGTCCGGCGACACGGAGCCACGAACCGGTCACCTCCGCGTTCCGCGTCCACCCGGTTCCGCGGAGCCGCTCGGACATCCGAGCCCTGGCCGAGGCCACGGTGGCCCGCGCGGCGGCCGTCGTGGGCGTGCTGCCGTCGGCGCCGCGCATCCGGGCCGTCGTGACCCGCGGCACGAGCACCCGGATGTCCATCCGGTCCAGGAGCGGCCCGGACATCCGGCCGAGGTACCGGCGGACGGCGCTCGGCGGGCACTCGCAGGGCTGCGCGTTGGCAGCGCCGGCGTTGCCGCAGGGACACGGGTTCGCGGCGAGCAGGACCTGGCACCGCGCCGGGAACTCCGCGGCCCCGGCAGCACGGTGGATCGTGATCCGTCCGGACTCCAGCGGTTGCCGGAGCGCATCGAGCACCGCGCGCGGGAACTCGGGCGCCTCGTCGAGGAACAGCACGCCCCGCGTCGCACGGGAGACGGCGCCGGGCCGGAGTGTGCCCGAGCCACCGCCGATGAGCGAGACGGCGGATGCCGAGTGGTGCGGGGCCTCCCACGGCGGTCGGGTGCTCCAGGAGGCAGCCCCGAGCCCGGCCACGGACCGGACGGCTGCGACCTCGAGTGCGGCCTGGTCGTCGAGGTCGGGCAGGAGCCCGGGGAGCCGTTCGGCGAGCATCGTCTTGCCGGCACCGGGTGGACCGAGGAGCAGCGCGTGGTGCCCTCCGGCCGCGGCGGCGATCACGGCACGCACCCCGATCGGATTGCCGACGACGTCCGCCAGCTCGGCGACCGGCATCGGGACCGCACCGACGGCCGCCGCGAGCACCGGCTCGACGTCCACCGCCGGCAGCAGTGCCCCGGCGTCGATCGCCGCCGCGCGCAACGAGTCGACGCCGATCGTCCGGACGCCGCTCACCACGCGAGCCTCGGCCACGTTGCCGACGGGCAGCACCACCCGTTCCGCCCCGGCGTCGCGGGCGGCGAGCAGCATCGGGATGACACCGGGCACCGGACGGACGCGGCCGTCCAGCCCGAGCTCGCCGATGTAGACGATGTGCTCCGACACCATCGGGGCCAAGCCGGCGCCGGCGAGCACGGCCATGGCGATCGCGAGGTCGAAACCGGATCCGCGCTTCGGGATCGCGGCCGGGGTCAGGTTGACGGTGATCCGCCGCGCCGGCAACGGACAGCCCGCGTTCGCCGCCGCTGCCCGGACCCGTTCTCGTGCTTCACCGAGGGAGGTGTCCGGGAGACCGATGATGCTGAAGGCCGGCAGCTGACTGGTCAGGTGCGCTTCGACCTCGATGCGGCGGCCCGTCACCCCGAGCAGTGCGACGGCTGCGGCGCGACCGATGCCGCTCACAGCACACCCACCAGGTGCTCGACGACGGTGCGCGGCCCGTCGACGTGGACGGCGACGGCGTCGATGCGGACCGCTCGTGCGGCAGTCTCCGGGTGGTCCTCGAACCACGCGGGCACGAGTCGGCGGAGCCGCGTGAGTTTCGATGCCGTGATCGCTTCGAACGGATGCCCGGTCCGGACACCCGACCGGGTCTTCACCTCGATGAACGCAAGCGTGCAGGAATCCCACGCGACGATGTCGATCTCACCGCGCGCACACCGCCAATTCCGATCGACGATGCGATATCCACGCGCCTGCAACCACGTCGCCGCTGCGTCTTCTCCGAATCGCCCGAGTCTGCCGTTCCGAAGTGATCGCCCGGTCGTGCTGTGCAGTGTCTGTTCCATGTCGTTGCCTCCGCCGACAACGATCGGGCACACGGCACCACAGTGAATCGGCACCCCGGCCACCTGTGGAATGACTCGGAACGAACAGTGATTGTGGAGGAATGACGAAGGACCCGGACGATCGTGATCGTCCGGGTCCTGCAGCGTCGCTCGCTAGTGCGCGGCGGCGTACGCTTCCTGCACCTGGGTCGAGATGCGGCCACGGGTCGAGACCTCGTAACCGTTCTCCTTCGCCCATTCGCGGATCTTGCCGAGTTCCTCGGAGTTGCCACGCTTCGGCGCGGACTTCGGCGCCGACGTGCCGCCGGTGCGTCGGCCGGAGACCTTGCGCGCAGCGGCCACGTAGTCGGAGATCGCTTCGCGGAACTTGTCGACGTTGTCGTTCGTCAAGTCGATCTCGTACGACGACCCGTCGAAACCGAATTCGACGGTACGGCCTTCGCCAGCGGTGATCGGGGAATCGTCGAGGTCGTCGACGAGCTGGACGGTGACCTTCTGTGCCATCTGCGGCTCCTGTTCATCTGGACGGGAATTCCCGTTCAGAATAGCGCGCACAAATACATCCGGTCACGCATCGTCGGCGATTCCCGACATCAGCCGTAATTGACGATCACTCGTCGAGCGCGAGTTCCTTCGGGAGTTCGAGTTCCCGCGAGGTGAGTTCCTCGACATTCACGTCCTTGAACGTCAGGACGCGCACGCCCTTCACGAACCGGTCGGAACGGTAGACGTCCCACACCCAGACGTCGTTCATCGTCAGTTCGAAGTAGAAATCGTGCTCGGTGTCGCGGCGCACCAGTTCGACCTCGTTGGCCAGGTAGAAACGTCGCTCGGTCTCGACCACGTAGCGGAACTGCGACACGACGTCGCGGTACTCGCGGTACAGGGCCAGCTCGACCTCGCGGTCGTAGTCGTCGAATTCGTCCTCATCCATTGCGCCCACAGTCTACGGCGCGAGCGACGCCCGCGAACCCCCAGCGAACGACACCCTCGAACCCCCAGCGAGCGACACCCTCGAACACCCCGGGACCAGCGCAGCTCAACCCGCGAGGACGTCCAACTCGTCGAACCCGTCGAGCGACACACTCGACGCCTGGTGCAGCCAGCTCTTCCGGTGCAGCGCGTGCGCCCCGACGGTCCGGATCGCGTCGTAGTGCGCCGTGGACCCGTAGCCCTTGTTCGACGCCCACGCGTAGTGCGGCGCCTCGTCGTGCGCCGCGATCATGAGGGCGTCACGCGTCACCTTCGCCACGACCGACGCCGCGGCGACCGACGCGCAGTCCCGGTCGGCCTTCACCCGGACGACGACCTCGAGTGGGTCCACCGCGGCCCGGAGCGACGCCGGCACAGCACGGCTCAGCCAGTCGAACGACCCGTCGAGCACGACCACGGCGCCGTCGAGCGACAGTCCGTCGGCGACGAGCGTCTCGAGCGCCTGCGCACCCGCGGCACCGAGGGCGGGGACGATGCCCTGCTGGTCCACGAAGTCCGCCGAGGCAAGTCCCACGGCGGTCCGTGCCCACCGCGTGACGACCGGGACGAGCTCGGTCCGGCGTGCGGCGGAGAGCAGCTTCGAGTCGGCGAGGCCCTGCGGCACACGCCCGACGTCGATCGTCACCGCGGCGACCCCGACCCCGACGGGCCCGGCGATGGCGCCTCGGCCGACCTCGTCCATGCCGATGACCGTCACGCGGCCCTCGGCGAGCAGCCGCTTCTCGACGCGCAGCGACGGACGAACCGCGGTCACTGGTCGCGTTCCTCGACCCCGGCGAAGACCTCGGGGTGGTCGTCGAGCCAGGTCCAGCGGCTGGTCGGCCACGAGATGACGAACGCGCGCCCGGTGACGTCGGACAGCGGCACGAAGCCCTTCGACGGCGTGTCCCCGTTGTAGCGCGAGTCCTTCGAGTCGTTGCGGTTGTCGCCCATCACCCAGATCGTGCCCTTGGGGACGGTGACGGAGAAGTCGGTCGCCGACGCCGGTGCGCCGGCCGGGAGCTTCAGGTACGGCTCCTTGATCGGGACACCGTTGACGGACATCTGCCCGAGGTCGTTGCAGCAGGAGACCTTGTCCCCCGGCAGGCCGATCACGCGCTTGATGAGGTGGTCGTCGCTGTCGCCGGTGCCGAGGCCGACCTGGGTCAGGAGCCAGTCGATCGCCTTCGCCGGCTGGGTGTCGGGCGTGACGCTCGGCACCTCGGACCCGGTGAGCCATCCACCCGGGTCCTTGAACACCACGACGTCCCCACGCTTCAGCGCGACCATGCCGGGGACGAGTTCGTTCACGATCACCCGGTCGTTGATCTGCAGCGTGTTCTCCATCGAGGCAGACGGGATGTAGAACGAGCGGATCAGGAACGTCTTGACGAGGAACGACACGAGCAGCGCCGCGATGAAGATGATGACGAGGTCCCGGAGGAAGGTGAGGACGCCGTTGCGCTTCTTCTCGGCACGGGGCCTGCGCCCGGGTTCACCAGTCGTGTCCGTCATTTCCGCTCTCGTTCACACGGGCTCCCGCCCGGATGGAGCGAGGCTGACCGCGAGGCAAAGGGAAAGCCCCCCGTCGATGCACAACCGTACATGGACGAGGGGCTGACAGCGCCGTCCGGCTCGCGGACGCTCACTGTGAAGGCGATCAGGCGTCGCGCTTCTCCTTGATCTTGCGGCGGGCCGCCTTGCCGCGGAGCTCGCGGAGGTAGTAGAGCTTCGCACGACGGACGTCACCGCGGGTGACGATCTCGATGTGGTCGATGATCGGCGAGTGCACCGGGAACCAGCGCTCGACGCCGACCTGGAAGCTCACCTTGCGGACCTTGAAGGTCTCGCCGATGCCGTGGCCCTGGCGGCCGATGACGACGCCCTGGAAGACCTGGATACGCGAGCGCGTTCCTTCGATGATGTTGACGTGCACCTTGATGGTGTCACCGGCGCGGAAGTCCGGGACGTCGGTACGCAGCGATGCTGCGTCGACGTTGTCGAGGAGCTGGCTCATGGTGGGTTTCACTCTCTGCGGACGCGCACGGGTCGCCGCGGATCGGTAATCGGAAAGTAGTGGTGCGTGCCCGGTGTCGGCGACTCCCCCGTGGCAGAGTCCAGCCAGGGCACAGCGATCAATACTGCCACAGAGAGCGCGCGGGACAAAACAGCGAGGATGGACCCATGATCGAACTGCGCACCCCCGCCGAGCTGGACGGCCTGCGTGCCGCCGGCCGTTTCGTCGCCGACGTCCTCGACGAGCTGCTCGACACCGTCGACGTCGGGGTGAACCTCCTCGACCTCGACCGGGTGGCGGCGCGGATGATCGCCGAGCGCGGCGCGGCGAGCTGCTACGTCGACTACCACCCCTCGTTCGGCAATTCGCCGTTCGGCAAGAACCTCTGCACGTCGGTCAACGACGCCGCGCTGCACGGTCTGCCGTTCGACTACACGCTTCAGGACGGCGACCTGGTGAGCCTCGACTTCGCCGCGAGCGTCGACGGCTGGGTCGCCGACTCCGCCGTCTCCGTGCAGGTCGGCACACCGCGCGAGGACGACCAGACCCTGATCGCCACGGTCGAGCGATCCCTGGCCGCCGGGATCGCGCAGGCGGCGCCGGGCAACAAGCTCGGCGACGTCTCGCACGCCATCGGGCACGTCGCGCACCAGGCCGGCTACGACGTGAACCTGCAGTTCGGCGGTCACGGCGTGGGTCGCACCATGCACGGTGACCCGCACGTCCCGAACGACGGACGCCCGGGTCGCGGCCTGAAGCTCCGTCCGGGACTCGTGGTCGCGATCGAGCCGTGGCTGATGCAGGGCACCGACGAGCTCTACCAGGACGACGACGGCTGGACGCTCAAGAGCGTCGACGGCTCGCGTGCCGCGCACGTCGAGCACACCGTCGCGGTCACCGAACACGGTCCTGAGGTCCTCACCCTGCGTCGCGCCCAGCGCGCCGACGCGACCGTTTGACGGCCTGGAGGCACGGTGCGGGCCCGCACCGCGCCTCCAGTCCGTGACGGCGGAGCCGGATTTCGTGCGAAGCGACAGTTCACGGGACCGCGAACGCGTGAAGTGTCGCCCAGCGCGAAAAGCGCGCGCCGTACCGCGCCGCGCCAGCGTCAGGCCGGCGGCAGCAGGTCCGGCCGGACGCGCCGCGTCCGCTCCACCTGCTGCTCGTGCCGCCACGCGGCGATCCGTCCGTGGTGGCCGCTGAGCAGCACCTCGGGCACGGAGTGGTCCCGCCACGACGCGGGCTTGGTGTACGAGGGGTACTCGAGCAAGCCGTCCTCGTGGGACTCCTCGACGAGGGACTCGGGGTTGCCGACCACGCCGGGGACGAGTCGCCCGACGGCCTCGATGATGGCCATCGCCGCGACCTCGCCGCCGTTCAGCACGTAGTCGCCGAGCGAGAGCTCGACGACCGAGCAGCGCGACGCCGCCCACTCGAACACGCGGGCATCGATGCCCTCGTACCGCCCGCAGGCGAAGACGAGGTGGTCGTGCTCCGCGAGCGACCGGGCGATGGTCTGCTTGAACGGCGTGCCGGCTGGTGTCGGGACGACCAGCGTCGACGACCCGTCGGGCCGGAGCAGGGCGTCGAGCGCCTGCGCCCACGGCTCCGGCTTCATGACCATGCCGGCGCCGCCGCCGTACGGGGTGTCGTCGACGGTGCGGTGCCGGTCGGTCGTCCACGAACGGAGGTCGTGCACGTGCAGGTCCAGCAGGCCGCCGGACCGCGCCTTGCCGAGCAGGGACACGTCCAGCACGGAGAAGAACTCCGGGAAGATCGTGACGATGTCGATGCGCACGGGGACTAGTCCGTGACCGTCTCGGGCCGGGACGTGTCCTCGGGGTCCTCGAACAGGCCCTGCGGGGGCGTGACGGTGACGGTGCCGGCGGCGATGTCCACCGCGGGCACGATCGCCGAGACGAACGGCACGAGGACCTCGCCGCGGGACGGCGTGTCGATCGCGAGCAGGTCCTGCGCCGGCAGGTGGTCGACCCGTGCGACGGTGCCGACCTCGACGCCGTCGCGGAGCACCTTGAGGCCGACCAGCTGGTGGTCGTACCAGGCGTCGTCCTCGCCGGTCTCGGCGTCGGCGTCCTGCTCGACCCAGAGGATCGCGCGGGCGAGCGACTCGGCGCCGGTCCGGTCGTCGATCCCGGCGAAGAACGCGACGGGGTGACCGTTGTACCAGCGGAGTTCGTCCAGCTCGAGGGTCTTGCCCGACCACGGTGAGTCGTCGGGGACCTGGAGCGTGAAGGTGGCACCCGGGGTGAACCGACGATCCGGGTCGTCGGTGTAGAGCTCGAGCTTGATGCCGCCCTTGAGCCCGTGTGCCTTGGTGATCCGACCCACCCGGAGCTGGGTCGTCTCCCTAGGAATCGGTGTCGACCACGTCGACCCGCACCCGCTTGCCGTCGGCCAGGGCCGAGACGAGGGTGCGGAGCGCCTTGGCGGTCCGCCCGGCGCGTCCGATCACGCGGCCGAGGTCCTCGGGGTGCACGCGCACCTCGAGGACCTCGCCACGTGGAGAGGTGGAGCTGGCGACGCGCACGTCGTCAGGGTGATCGACGATCCCCTTGACGAGGTGCGTCAGCGCGGATTCGAGCAAGGAATTACGCCTCGGTCGTCTCGGCGGCGTCAGCGGTCTCGTCCGCAGCCGGGGCGGCCGGAGCCGTCTTCTCCGACTTCGGCTTGAGGACGGCCTTCTTCGAGGTGTCGGCGACGAAGGCCTGCTTCGGCTCGGCGACCTTGACCTTGGACGCGGTGTCCTTCTCGCCCTTGAACTTGGCCCAGTCGCCGGTCAGCTTGAGGAGGGCCGCGACCTGCTCGGTCGGCTGCGCGCCGACGCCGAGCCAGTAGAGCGCACGCTCGGACTCGATCTTGATGACCGAGGGCTCCTCGGTCGGGTGGTACTGACCGATCTCCTCGAGGACACGACCATCGCGCTTGGTGCGCGAGTCGGCGACGACGATGCGGTAGTAGGGCGCACGGATCTTACCGAGACGCTTCAGACGGATCTTGACAGCCACAATTGCTCCTGTTTGCTTACGTTGTGGTTGAACTGGAACCGCGGGCGTGGGGGCACACACGGTGAAAGCTCGAGAGAGATCGCTCACAGCTGGATAGAGGGTCGAGCTGCGGCGATTCGACCGTTCATTCTTACAGATTCCCGGCCGTGATGCGAGCCGACGCGCTACGGCGCGAGTCGTCGGACGGCTTCGAGTGCCTCGGAGGTCGCGCGGACCGCGTCCACGCTCCGTGCGTCGCGTGCGCCACCGACGACCGCGAACGGCACGCCGGCAGCCTGGAGGCCCGCCACGAGTCCGTCAGGCGCGTCACCTTCCGCGTCGATCGCGCGCTCCTGCCCAGCGCAGACCACGACGGTGTCCGCCGGGACCGCGCGCTCCTCGCCGTGCTCGTCGCGGATCCAGAGCAGCCCGGGCTCGATGCGCAGGTACTCCTGCACACCGCCGACCATGCGCACCCCGGCGTCGCGGAGCCGCCCGATCGCGACCCAGCGCGAGGTGATGCCGACACCCTGACCGAACTTGCCCGATCTCCGGAGCACGGTGACCTGGGACCCGGGTCGGATCGTGCGCGCCGCCGCGGGGAGCCGCTGGGGCACGTCGCCGACGAGCTCCTCGGAGACGTCGAGGTCCCAACGCGCCGCGAACTCGGTGGCCCGGACCGACTCGTCGGGCGACTCGGTCAGGAAGGCCGCGGTGTCGACGCCGATGCCGCCGCCGCCGATGATCGCGACGGTGCCCTCGGGGACCCCTTCGCGGAGCGCTCGCTCGTACGAGCGCACGTGCGGCAGGTCGCTGCCGGGGACGTCGATGCTCCGCGGGACCACCCCGGCGGCGAGCACGACGGCGTCGCTGCCGGCGAGGTCGTCGGCGGTGGCCGGGCGACCGAGGTGGATCGTGGCGCCCCGCTCCTCGAGCTCAGCGCGGGCGGACCGCACCGTGGCGGCGTAGTCCTCTTTGCCCGGGACGAGCGCGGCGAGGCCGAACTGGCCGCCGAGTCGGTCGGATGCTTCCCAGACGGTCACGTCGTGGCCTCGGCGGGCGGCGTCCACCGCGGCGGCGAGTCCGGCCGGCCCGCCACCGACGACGTCGACGCGCTTCGGGTCCGCGGTCGGGCGTGCGGGGAACGCGACCTCCCGAGCGGCACGGGGGTTCACGAGGCACGACACCGGCGCGCCGATGATCGACCGGTCGAGGCACGCCTGGTTGCAGCCGATGCAGGTGTTCACGAGGGCGAACGCGCCCTCCAGCGAGCGGGACACGAGCGCGGGGTCCGCCAGGAAGGGCCGGGCCAGGGCGACGGCGTCGATGAGCCCGTCCTGCAGCACCGCTTCGCCGTCGCGCAGGTCGGTCATCCGGTTCGAGGCGATCACCCGGACGTCCGGGTACTGCGACGCCCGCACGACCCCCGCGATCCGTGCGGCGTAGGCGAGCCAGGCACCGTGCGGCACCGCGGCCTGCACGGTCGGGGTGCGGGACTCGTGCCAGCCGATGCCGACCGAGATCCCGTCGAGCCCGAGCGGCAGCAGGTCGTGCACCAGGGCGTCGACGTCGTCCTCGGTCGACGAGCCGGGCATCAGGTCGGCGCCGGAGAGCCGGATGGTCACGGCCAGGTCGGGTACCGCTCTCCGGACGGCCTCGACGACCGACACCGTGAAGCGCCGCCGACGCTCCGGCGAACCGCCCCACTCGTCGTCACGCAGGTTCGTCAGCGGCGACTGGAACTGGTTGATGAGGTAGCCCTCGGACGCCATGATCTCGACGCCGTCGAAACCGATGTCGCGCGCGGACCGGGCCGCATCGGCGAAGTCCTCGATGGTGCGTTCGATCTCGGCAGCGGTCAAGGCCGTCGGCACCACGCCACGGGCCGCGGCCCACGGCAGTGCCGACGGTGCCACGACGCGCTGGGGGTCCCCGTGCCGGTCGACCATTCCCGACGCGAGCGCGTACCGGCCGGCGTGGAAGAGCTGCGCGAGGATCACCGAACCCGACTCGTGCACGGCGTCGACCGCAGCACGGAAGCGCTCGTCCGCTCCCCCGACGCCGAAGACGGCGAAGTCGGGACCACCGCGGGCCTCGTCGTTCACGGCGATGCCGCCGGTGATGATGCACGCGGCACCGCCGGCGGCACGCTCACGGTAGAACGCCGCCATCCCGGCCCCGCCGTCGTCGTGCACCTCGAGTCCGGTGTGCATCGACCCCATGACCACCCGGTTCGGCATGGTCAGCGGGCCGAGCGTCCACGGCGACGCGACCGTCCGCAGGGAGTCCGGCACGACGGGGGCGGAAGCGACGCTGCTCATGCGCCTATTCTGCCGCGGGCAGCACCGCGTCGCGCAGCGGTGAGGTCGTGTCCGCCCAGTACGGCGGCGCGATGACGGTCAGCCCGCCGTCCACCGACAGCACCTGGCCCGTGATGTACGACGCCTTGTCGGAGAGCAGGAAGTCCACCGCGTCGGCCATGTCGTCGGCCGTGCCCGGACGCTGCAGCGGCAGCTTCTCGTAGACGGTCTCGATCGGCGCCTGGCCGGGGACCTTCGTGTAGAAGTACTCGAGCGAGTCGGTGTCGATGAGCCCGCCGTTGACCGCGTTCACCGTGATCTGGCGCGGGCCGAACTCGACCGCCATGTACTTCATGTACGACTCGCTCATGGCCTTGGCGGCACCGAGCGCGGCGTACGTCGGGAACGCGCGGAGCGACCCGTACGAGGTCACGACGACGATGCGCCCACCGTTGTCCATGAGCTCGGCGGCACGCTGGGCGCCGAGCACGAACGAGCGGGCGTTGGTCGCGTAGCTGCGGTCCAGGTGGTGCAGCTTGAGGTCGGCGACCGGCTTGAACGCGCTCGCGGCGGCGTTCGCGACGAAGTAGTCGAGGCGCCCGTAGGTGTCCCGCACCAGGTCGAACAGGGCGTCGATCGACTCCGGCTGCTCGATGTCGACCTGCGCGGTGATGCCGTCGCCGCCGGCGGCCTTGACGTCGGCCAGCGATTCCTCGGCCAGGTCGGCGTTGCCCTTGTACGTGACCACGACGGTCACGCCGCGCTGGCCGAGCTTCTGCGCGAGCAGGCGGCCGATGCCGCGCGAAGCGCCGGTGATCAGTGCGATGGGCGAGCTGAGTGCGATGGGTGCGTTGGTGCTGTCGGTCACTGCGGTCCTCTAGGTGCGTGGGGAAGGACGGGAGGCGCGTGGCGGGCCCGCACCGCGCCTCCTGTCCGGTGGTTGGTTGTGGTCTAGAACCCGGCCTTGCCGGTGACGACGGCGCGGCCGACGACCAGCTTCTGGATCTCGTTGGTGCCCTCCTCGAAGCGCTGCGCGCGCGCGTCGCGGTACACGCGCTCGATCGCGTTGCGCTTCCAGTAGCCCTGGCCACCGTGCACCTGCAGGGCCTTGTCGGTGACGCGGGCGAGCATGTCGACGGCGACCATCTTCGAGGCGCTGGAGAGCGTGCCGGCGTCCGGGCGGCCCGCTTCGTAGGCGCGGGCGGCCTCGAGCACCAGGGCGCGGGCCGCGGCGATGTCGGCATAGTTCTCGGCCAGGTAGAACTGGATCGCCTGCCGGCTGGAGAGCTGCTTGCCGAACGTCTCGCGCTTGTTCGCGTACTCGACGGCGAGCTCGTTCGCGCGCTCGGCGAGGCCGACGGCGCTCATCGCGACGGACACCCGGCTCGGCAGCAGGAAGCCGCCGAGTGCGACTTCGAGGCCCTGGCCCTCGGCGCCGAGCAGCGCGCTGGCGGGCACCGGCACGTCGGTGAAGCGCAGGATCGCGTGGTCGGTGCCGCGGATGCCCATGGTGTCCGAGTCGTCGATCACCTCGGCGCCCGGCAGGCCGCTGTTCGGCATCAGGAACGCGACGGTGCCGTCCTGGCCGGTGGTGCCCTCGAGGCGAGCGGCGATGAGCCAGTAGTCGGCCTTCACGCCGAACGTGATGAGGTGCTTCTCACCGTTCATCACGTAGGTGTCGCCCTCGCGGCGGACCGTCGTGCGGATGTCCGCGCCGGTGCCCGCGGTCGCCTCGGTCAGCGTGAACGCGACGAGCTTGTCGCCCGCGACGCTCGGCTTGACGACCTGCTCGATCTGCTCCGGCGTGGCGTACGGGGCCATCGCGCGCCAGGTGCCGTTGATGACGTGCACGAGCATGCGGATGGAGGCATGCGAGCGGGAGATGATCTCCATGATCTCGAGGTAGCGCGAGAACGGGATGTCCCGGCCGCCGAGCTCGGTCGGGGCGGCGAGGCTCAGCCACCCCTTGTCCTTGAGCTCCTGGAACAGCTCGGGCGCGACCTGACCGGTGCGCTCGATCTCGTCGGCCCACTCCTCGCCGCGGCCGCGGACCCACTCGGTGACCTCGGCCTTGAGCTGCTGGAACGTGGTCTCGTCCAGCGCCTGGTCGGTGGCGTTGATCGTCATCGTGTCTCGTTCTCCTTCGTCGCGACGAGCGCGGCTGCCTGCTCCCGCAGGACGTTCTTCTGGACCTTGCCGACCGCGTTGCGGGGCAGCTCGTCGATGTACTCGAGGCGCTCCGGCCAGTAGTACTTGCTCACGCCGGCGTTGTCGAGGTACTGCTGCATCCCGGCGAAGTCGAGCGGCTCGCCGACGCGGGCGCTGACCACGAAGGCGCACGCCCGCTCCCCCAGCCGCGCGTCGGGCATCGCGACGATCGCGACGTCCGTGACGAGGGGGTGCTGGTAGAGCAGGTTCTCGATCTCGACGACCGGGATCTTCTCACCACCGCGGTTGATGACGTCCTTGACGCGACCGGTGATCGACAGGAAGCCCTTCTCGTCGACCTTCGCGAGGTCGCCGGTCCGGTACCAGCCGTCCTCGGTGAACACGTCGTCGGTCAGGTCCGGTCGGTCGAGGTACCCGTCGAACATCGTCGCCGAGTGCAGCTCGAAGTTGCCCTCGGTGCCGGCCGGCAGCTCGTGGCCGGCGTCGTCGACGATGCGGATCCGGATGCCGGGCAGGGCACGGCCGTCGTGACCGTACGCGTCGGCCGGGTCGTCGGTCGGGCTCGACAGCGCACCGAGGCACGTCTCGCTCGTGCCGAAGGCGCCGAGGATCGCCGTCCCGAGCACCGTCGCCGCGCGCTGGGCGAGCGCCCGCGGGACGGCGGCACCGGTCGGTACGAAGATCCGCAGGGACTCGGGCTGCGCTGCGCCGGCCTCGACGAGGTCGACCAGGTCGGTCAGGAACGGCGTCGCGCACTGCACGAACGACGCCCCCGCGACGCCGAATGCCTGCTCGAGTGCCACGGTGCCGTCCCACACCGGCTGGATGACCTGCGGTGCTCCGAGCCGGAACGCCAGGAGCATGCCGTACAGGAACCCGGTCTGGTGGGCGAGCGGCGACGGGATGTAGATCCGGTCCGCGCTCGTCAGCCCGGACTGGGCGACGTGCATCGCGGTGGCGAGGCCGAGCGTGCGGTGCGGGTGCTGGACACCCTTCGGCTCCCCCGTGGTGCCGGAGGTGAAGAGCAGCTGGCAGATGTCGTCCGGGCCCGGGGCGTGCGACGTGATCTGGTCGACGTCCACCTGGACCGACTCCAGCGCCGTGTCGAAGTAGCGCCAGTTCCAGTCGCTCGCGGCCACCCGGTCGGCGGCGTCCGCGGGCAGCGGCGCCTGGTTCGTCGGGGAGTCGGCCTGACCGCGTGCCTCGGAGCGGAGCACGATGACGTGCTCAACCGAGAGACGACGCTTCTGCGCCTGCGCCTCGTCGATGACGTCGAGCAGCTCGAGCGCGGGGCGGCGCTTCCGGAACACGTTCGGCAGGAACACGACGCGGGCACGCGACCGGGCGAGGGTCATCGTCGTCTCGCGGGGGCCGAACACCGGCATGATCGGGGTCGCGACGGCACCGATCTGGATCGCGCCGAGCGTGATGGACACGAACTCGCGCCAGTTCGGCAGCTGCATGGCCACCGACTCACCGGTGCGGACGCCGAGTTCGAGCAGGAGCGCGGAGACCTTGTCGGCCTCGTCCTGCAGTTCCTTCCACGTGGTGTTCACCGGAGCGGCGCCACCGACCTCGATGACCGCGAGGCCGTCGGGGTCACTCACCGAGAGCGCGCGGACCTTCTCGCTCAGGACGAGAGGGTCGGCGTCGACGCCGGCGAGCTCGGGCAGGGCGGTGGTGGTGGCCGTGCCGGCGGTACCAGCGGTGCCAGCGGCCGGCACTGCCACGGCCTGCGGCTGCTCGTGCTGGTCACGGGTGTCCGGCGCGGTCGTCTCGGTCGTCCCGAGGTCGGTCCGCTCGGCAGCGGCCTCGGCCGCGTCGATCCGGTCGTCCCGTGCGACCTGGGCGGCCAGCGCGTCGCCGACCTCCATGTCCAGGCCGACGGAGTTCATCGCTTCGAGGAACGTCGGGTACGAGATCCGGTACGCCCGCGGGTAGGTCAGCCCCGAGGTGCCCCTCGCCTTCGAAGCGGCGACGGCGAGCGACATGAGCACGCGGTGGTCGTTGAACGACGACATCTGGGCACCGTGCAGCCCCTCGGCGCCGACGCCGGTGACGCGCAGCTCGTCCGCACCCTGTTCGGCGCGGCCGCCCATCCGGTTGAGCTGGAGCATCGCCGCCACCCGGTCGGACTCCTTGAGCCGGATGTGCGCCACGTTCCAGAGCCGGGTCGTGCCCTCGGCGAAGGTCGCCATCGTGGACAGGACGGGCAGCAGGTCGGGGATCGGCTGGCAGTCGATGTCGAGCGGGCGGAGCGGGGAGCCGTCGTGCTCGATGCGCACGAAGCCGGTCTCCTCGTCGATCCGCATCGGCACGCCCATCGCCGTGGCGAGGTCGAGGAACTCGCTCTCCGGGTGGTCGGTCTCGGCGGTGGTGAACGCCGTCATGCCGCGGAGCAGCACGTTCGACTCGCGGATGCCGGCCGCGGCGATGCCGAAGGCCGCCGATCCGATGTCCGGCGGGATGACGTAGTCGTGCGGGGTGGCCTGCTGGTTCGCCGGGATCCGGTACTCGAGCCAGTCGTCGGAGACCTCGACCCGCAGGCCGAACTGCCGCATCATGCGCACGGTGAGCTCGACGTACGGCTGCTCGTTGAGGCGGCCGCCGGTGATGTGGATCCGGGTCTCCTGCTCGGCGAAGGGCGCGACGAGGAGCAGGCCGGAGACCCACTGCGACAGGGTGCCGGCGATGGTGACGTCGCCGCCGCGGGGGCGCTTCGGCTGCACCGTCACGGGCGGGCAGTCGTTCGTCGCCTCGAGCTCGACGCCCATCTGCGTCAGCGAGGTCAGGAGCGCCTTGATCGGCCGGCGCTGGAAGTACTTCATGCCGGACAACGTCATCGGCTTGTCCGCGAGGGATGCCAGTCCGGTCATGAAGTAGAGCGTGGTGCCGGAGGACCCCATGTTGAGGATCCCGTCGGCGCCACGGGAGCCGTGGTCGACGACGTCGGTGGCCTCGTAGCGGCCGCCGAGTCCGGTGACGTGGTACTCGTTCCCCCGGCGCTTGACGTCGACCCCGAGGGCCCGGAGCGTGCCGACGGTCCACTCGACCTGGCGGGTCGCGCTGATCCCGGAGACGATGCTCGTCCCCTTCGCCAGGGACGCCAGCACGAGCGCACGGTGGGCGTGGTACTTCGAGACCGGGATGTCGAGCTCTCCGACGAGCGGGGCGGAGGTGCCGCGCACGACCAACTGCATGTGTGCCTTCTTCCGTATGAGCGAACTCCACGGTAGTACCGACCTGGTACTGCCGAGGACACGAGGTGCACGACCCCCGGCGGTGATCCTTGTGCGTTTCCGACAAGGCGGCGGGCAGGATGGTCGCATGGACATCCGCTTCACCGAGTCACGGCCGTCGACCATCGGCGTCGAGTGGGAACTCCCGCTCGTCGACCGCGCGACCGGCGACCTCGCTCCCCGGGCCCCCGCCGTGATCGCGGCCGTGCACGAACGGCTCGGTGATCACGAACGGGTGACCGAGGAACTCCTGACCAACACCGTCGAGGTCGTCTCCAGTGTGCACCGCACCGTGGGTGCTGCGACCGACGAACTCTCCGGGATCATCGGCGAGGTCATCGACGCGGCCGAACCGCTCGACGCCCAGGTCATGTGCTCCGGCACGCATCCGTTCGCGGTCTGGGACCAGCAGGAGATCACCCCGGACAGCGAGCACTACACGACCCTCATCGACCGCACCCGCTGGTGGGGGCGCCAGATGCTCATCTGGGGCGTCCACGTCCACGTCGGCATCGACGACCGCGACAAGGCCCTGCCGATCCTCGGCGCGATGCTCGCGTACGTCCCGCACCTGCAGGCGTTCACCGCGTCGAGCCCGTTCTGGGCCGGCATCGACACCGGGTACGCCTCGAACCGGGCGCTCATGTTCCAGCAGCTGCCGACCGGCGGGCTGCCGCCAGCGCTCGGCGCCTGGGCGAACTTCGAGGAGGTCGTGAGCGACCTCACCCACACCGGCGTCATCGACGGCGTCAAGGACCTGCGCTGGGACATCCGGCCGTCACCGAAGTGGGGCACGCTCGAGAACCGCGTCTCCGACGGCATCTCCACCCTGCACGAGGTCGGGGCCGTCACCGCGCTCGTGCAGTGCCTCGTCACCGCGATGTCGGACCGGCTCGACGCCGGCGAGACCCTGCCGACGATGCAGCCCTGGTTCATCCGCGAGAACAAGTGGCGCGCGGCCCGCTACGGCATGGAAGCCGAGATCATCACGAACGCCGCCGGGGACGAGCGGCTCGTGACCGACGAGGTCCACGACCTGGTGCAGCGACTCGACCCGGTGGCCGAACGCCTCGGCTGCCTCGACGAACTGCACCACCTCGACACGATGATCGAGAAGGGCGCCTCGTACCAGCGGCAGCTCGTGGTCGCGCAGCAGCACGACGGCGACCTCCGCGAGGTCGTCCGGCACCTGGTCACGGAGTTCCGCGAGTCGCTGTAGCGAGCGACGCGCTGGACGCGCGCACAGACGGACGGGTGGCCCGGTGCCAGCTGGCACCGGGCCTCCCGTCCGTCAGGGGGTCGCGACTAGCGCCCCAGGAACTTCTGCAGGCTCGCGAGCTCTTCCTCGGTCGGCGCCTTGCCGCCCTTGGCGGCACCGCCGAGGCCGAGGCCGGAGCCCTTCGGCGCCTGCTGCGGCGCCGCAGCGGTACCGGCAGCGATCGCCGCGCGCTTGGCCGGGTTGCCGACCTTCGACTTCTTCTTGCCGCCCTGCTGCTGCTTCTTGCCGCCGTGCATGCCCGGGATCGGACCCATGCCCGGCATCTGCGGCACACCACCGCGGGCGACGGTCTTCATCATCTTCGCGGCCTGCTCGAACCGGTTCACCAGGGCGTTGACCTCGGTCACGGTGGAGCCGGCACCCTTCGCGATGCGGAGACGACGCGAGCCGTTCAGGAGCTTCGGGAGTTCGCGCTCCTTCGGCGTCATCGACTGGATGATCGCCTCGGTGCGGACGATCTCACGCTCGTCGAAGTTGTCGAGCGCCTCGCGCATGCCCTTGGCGCCCGGCAGCATGCCGAGCATGCCCTTGATCGAGCCGGCCTTGCGGAGCTGCTGCATCTGCTGCAGGAAGTCGTTCAGGGTGAACGAGTCGGACGCGATCTTCTCGGCGACCGCTCGGGCTTCGTCCTCGTCGAAGGCCGACTGGGCCTGCTCGATGAGCGACATGATGTCGCCGAGGTCGAGGATGCGGCTCGCCATGCGGTCCGGGTGGAACGGCTCGAAGTCGTCGAGGCCCTCACCGGTGGAGGCGAACATGATCGGGCGGCCGGTGACGCTGGCGACCGACAGGGCCGCACCACCGCGGGCGTCGCCGTCGAGCTTCGACAGGACGACACCGGTGAAGTCGACGCCTTCCTGGAACGCGCGGGCGGTGACGACGGCGTCCTGACCGATCATCGCGTCGATGACGAACAGGACCTCGTCGGGGTCGACGGCCTTGCGGATGTTCGCGGCCTGCTTCATCAGCTCGGCATCGACACCGAGACGACCGGCGGTGTCCACGATGACGGTGTCGTACTGCTGGTCGACCGCGGCCTTGATGGCGTTCTTGGCGACCTTGACCGGGTCACCGACGCCGTTGCCGGGCTCAGGAGCGAACACGTGCACGCCGGCCTGCTCGCCGACGACCTGCAGCTGCTGGACGGCGTTCGGACGCTGGAGGTCCGCCGCGACGAGCATCGGGGTGTGGCCGTCCTTCTTGAGCCACTTGCCGAGCTTGCCGGCGAGGGTGGTCTTACCGGCACCCTGCAGACCCGCGAGCATGATGACCGTCGGCGGCTTCTTCGCGAACTCGAGGCGTCGCTGCTGCCCGCCGAGGATGCCGACGAGTTCCTCGTTGACGATCTGGACGACCTGCTGCGCGGGGTTCAGCGCACGGTTGACCTCGTCGGAGAGGGCGCGCTCGCGCACTGCTGCGGTGAACGCCTTGACGACCTCGAGCGCGACGTCGGCGTCGAGGAGCGCCCGCCGGATCTCGCGGACGGTGCCGTCGACGTCGGACGGAGTCAGCCGACCCTTGCTCCGCAGATTGCGGAAGGTCTCGGTCAGCCGATCGGAGAGTGAACCGAATTGCGCCATGATCCGTCGATTCTACTGGTTGACGAGCAGGTTCCCTGATCCGGCGTCCAGCGATCGGTATCGTCGATGCATGCGCGCGATCCCCGACGAGCTCGACCCCGCCGTGGTCGCCGAGATCGACGGGCGGCTGGCCCGCCTGCAGACCGACCTCGGCGTGACGATCCCCTGGGCGATCGAGAGCGGCAGCCGCGCGTGGGGGTTCCCGTCGCCGGACAGCGACTACGACTGCCGTTTCCTGTACCTGCGGCGTCCGGACGACTACCTGTCGCTCTGGCCCGGCCGTGACGTCATCGAGACCCCGCTCGACAAGGTGTTCGACGTCAACGGATGGGACCTCGCGAAGACCGTGCGACTGGCCGTGAACGGGAACGCCACGGTCGGCGAGTGGCTGCGCTCCCCCATCGTCTACTCGGGCGACGAGGGGTTCCGGGACCGCCTGCTGGCGTTCGTCGCGAGTGTTGCGGACCGTGGGCGCATCGGGCGGCACTACCTGCACGTCGCCGCACGGCAGTACGAGCGGGAGATCACGTTGAAGCGGTTCTTCTACGTCCTCCGGACCGCGGCGTCGCTCCGCTGGCTGCTCGACCACCCGGAGAGCGCGATGCCACCGATGGACCTGCCGACGCTGCTCGCCGAGTCGACGGTGTCCGATGCGCTCCGGCAGGCGACCGCGGACCTCATCGCGGTGAAGGCACGGACCCGGGAGCTCGGGTCGGGCACGCCGCCCGAGTTGCTCGTCCGGTTCGTCGCCGATGAGCTCGAGCGCGCACGGCCCTTCGACGACCTGCCCCCGGAGAACACGTCGGGCGATGCCCGAGAGCGGGCAGACGCGTACTTCATCGGCGAGCTCGACCGGCTGCGCTGACCGGCTGCGCTGACCGGCCGCGCTTCAGCGCAGCAGCACGCCAGGGGCGAGTTCGAGCTCCGCACCGAGGCCGACGTCGACGACCACCGGCGCCGTCGAGGGCTCGCGGTCGCCGGTCGGGAACCACCGCCGCTCCGGCGAGACCAGGATGACGAGTCCGTGGACGTCGCCGACGGCCGCGAAGGCCTCCTCCGCCGGGTTGGCGTACGCCTCGAACCCGGCACGGCGGAGCGACTCGACCGCCTCGAGCACGTGCGGGACGGCGATGCCGACCTCGCTGACCGAGACGAGCGGAACGGCGCCAGCGGGTGCGGGTGCGGGGACGGCTGAGGCGGACGCGACGAGGTCGCGCCGCTCGATCAGCTCGAGCAGCTGCTGGTCCGGCCCCTCGAAGTACACCGATCGCGAGTTCCAGTTCGGCGGCCCGTCGAACTCGTCACGGCCGTCGGCGTCGACCAGCACCGTCGCGACCAGGGCGACCCACGCAGCAGCCGCGTCGAACGTGCCCGTCGGGATCGTGATCGCGAGGTGGAGCGCGCCGGTCATCTCCGGCAGGTCCCGGAACACGAGCCGCGTCGACGTTGTTGTACTCCGTCCAGAAAGCGTCGTAGGCTCCCTCGCATGCCGGAACTCGAGATCGTGCGGCCCGAAGGGCTGCTCGACTACGCCGAGGGACTCGCGCTGCAGCGGGATCTCCACGCCGACGTCGTCGCCGGCCGCTCCCCCGGGGCGCTCGTGCTGTGCGAGCACCCGTCCGTCTACACCGCGGGGCGCCGAACCGAGCCCTCCGACCTCCCGACGAACGGTGCGCCGGTGGTCGAGGTCGACCGCGGCGGACGCATCACCTGGCACGGCCCCGGCCAGCTCGTCGCGTACCCGATCGTCCGGCTGGCCGACCCGATCGACGTCGTCGCGTGGGTGCGCGACCTCGAGCAGGTCATCGTCGACGCTGCGGCCTCCGTGGGCGTGCGCGCCGAGCGGGTCGACGGCAGGAGCGGCGCCTGGGTCCGCGGAACGGAGGGCACGCCGCCCGCCAAGGTCGGCGCCATCGGCCTGCACGTCGCCGAGGGCGTGACGACCCACGGCATCGCGATCAACTGCGCCAACGCGCTCGACGCCTACGCCGCGATCGTGCCGTGTGGCATCGCCGACGCCGGCGTGACCACGCTGAGCGCCGCCGCTGGCGAGCCCGTCACGGTCGACGACCTCGCCGCCACCGTCGTCGACCGCATCCGCGCCGCCGAGTACGGGATGCGCACCGGCCACCGGATCAGCAGCGACGCACGCAGCGCCGCGGACATCAGCACCGCAGCGACCAGCACCGCATCCACCAGCACTGCATCCACCAGCACCGCGCCCGCACGACAGGAGACCCTCGTATGACCCTCGCCCCCGAAGGCCGCCGGATGCTCCGCGTCGAGGCCCGCAACGCCGAGACCCCGATCGAGACGAAGCCCGGGTGGATCAAGACCCGCGCCACCCAGGGCCCGGAGTTCCGCGAGCTGTCCGCCCTGGTCAAGGACAAGCAGCTGCACACCGTCTGTCAGGAGGCCGGCTGCCCGAACATCTTCGAGTGCTGGGAGGACCGCGAGGCCACGTTCCTGATCGGCGGCTCCCAGTGCACCCGCCGGTGCGACTTCTGCCAGATCGACACCGGCAAGCCCGAGCCGCTCGACCGCGACGAGCCCCGCCGTGTCGCCGACTCGGTCGTCTCGATGGGCCTGAAGTACGCCACCGTGACCGGCGTCGCCCGCGACGACCTGCCCGACGGCGGCTCCTGGCTCTACGCCGAGACCATCCGCCAGATCCACGAGCACTCCCCCGGCACCGGCGTCGAGATCCTGGTGCCGGACTTCAACGGCCGCCCGGACCAGCTCGGCCAGGTGTTCGACGCCCGCCCCGAGGTCTTCGCCCACAACGTCGAGACCGTGCCGCGGATCTTCAAGCGCATCCGTCCGGCGTTCACGTTCGAGCGCTCCCTCGACGTCATCACGCAGGGCCGCGACGCCGGGCTCGTCACGAAGTCGAACCTCATCCTCGGCATGGGCGAGGAGCGCGTCGAGATCGAGGACGCCCTGCAGCGCCTGTTCGACGCCGGCACGGACATCATCACGCTGACGCAGTACCTGCGCCCGTCGCCGCGGCACCTGCCGGTGGCGCGCTGGGTGACGCCGGACGAGTTCGTCGCGCTGCGCGAGGTCGCCGAGGAGATGGGCTTCGCCGGGGTGCTCGCCGGACCGCTCGTCCGGTCGTCGTACCGCGCCGGGCGCCTGTGGGCCCGTGCGACGGTCGCGCGCGGCGGCTCCGTTCCCGCGCACCTCTCGCACCTGCTCGACGCCGCCCCGGGTCGCCAGGCCGTCTGAGGTCGTCCACCGACTCGCGAAAGCGACAGGTCTCCGCCGACAGTCCGCGGCAGTCTGTCGCTTTCGCGGAGAGGATCGTGGGTCCGCGACGAGATCCGTCGCCCTCGCGGCACTGGTCGCGACCACGGACAGACGGGAGGCACGGTGCCAGCTGGCACCGTGCCTCCCGTCCGTTGCACGCGTCCGTCACGGACGCCGCGTCGCTAGGCGCGACCGCGGATGCTCCTGAGCAGCCAGCCGATGACGGCCAGGATGATGAGCACGATGCCCACCCACAGCAGGAACTTCAGTGCACCGACGAAGATGCCGCTGAAGAGCAGGACGAGGCCGACGATGATCGCGATGATCAGCAGTGCGGGCATGAGGGTCTCCTATCCCTGGAACGAGACCGAGCGGATGCCCGGGCCGACAGGGACGCTACCCGGAATCAGCCGACGAGGTTCTGCACGAACACGTGCGGGGTGAAACCGGTGAGGTCGTTGATGCCCTCGCCCTGACCGATGAGCTTGATCGGGATGCCCGTCTTCTCCTGCACGCTCAGGACGAACCCGGCCTTCGCGGAGCCGTCGAGCTTCGTGATGACGAGGCCCGTGACGCCGGCGCCCTCGATGAACGCCTGCGCCTGTGCGAGGCCGTTCTGCCCGGTGGTGGCGTCGAGGACGAGCAGGACCTCGCTGATCTCGGTCTGCTTCTCGACGACGCGCTTGATCTTCGTGAGCTCGTCCATCAAGCCCGCCTTGGTGTGCAGTCGGCCGGCGGTGTCGATGACGACGATCTCGGTGTTGTCCCGGATCGCCTTCTCGACGGTCTGGTACGCCACCGATGCCGGGTCCTGCCCGGGCTGCGACGGACGGACGACGTCGACGCCGGCGCGCTCGGCCCACGTGGCGACCTGCTCGACCGCCGCGGCGCGGAAGGTGTCCGCCGCGCCGACCAGCACGGTGCGGTCGTACGTCTTCAGGAACTTGGCGAACTTGCCGATCGTGGTGGTCTTGCCGACGCCGTTGACCCCGACGACGAGCACGACGGCAGGCCGCGCGCTGAGCTTGAGCGTGGTGTCGAGCTTCGACAGGCGTTCCTCGAGCACCTCGCGCAGCATCCGCTGGAGGTCGGCGGGGTCGGTCGTGCCGTACCGGTCGACCCGGGCGTGCAGGTCCTCGATGATCGCCTCGGAGATGTCCGGCCCGAAGTCGGCGCCGATGAGCGCCGTCTCGAGGTCATCCCACGTGGTCTCGTCGATCGTCTTGCGCTGGAACAGCCCGCGCAGCCGGGAGGACAGTGACCAGGTACTCGCCATGTTCCCAGCTTAGAGCGCACCACGGACCGGTGCGGCCCAGTAGGCTCGTGGTCACGAAGGGGAGTATTCCCTCTCGGCGACCCCGTCAGTACGGCCCAGAACGACCTGGACCCGGGGCGTCGGTCGTGAAGCACCCAGTCGGGTGGATCGCGGCGGAAGAGACCTTCAGGCTTCGGCGCACCCGTTTTCGCGGCAGCGCCCTCTACCTGAAGGAACACCGTGGACGTCCCACTCTTCGTCTGGCTTCTGACCATCGCAGGCATCTTGGCGCTGCTGGTCTTCGACTTCTACTCGCACGTCCGCACGCCCCACGAGCCGACGATCCGCGAATCCGCGTTCTGGTCGGCCTTCTACATCGCCCTCGCGATCCTGTTCGGTGTCGGTGTCTGGGTGTTCGGCGGCGGACAAGCCGGCGGCGAGTACTTCGCCGGGTGGCTCACCGAGAAGGCGTTGTCCGTCGACAACCTCTTCGTCTTCCTCATCATCATGACGACCTTCGCGGTGCCGAAGGCGTTCCAGCAGAAGGTCCTGCTGGTCGGTGTCGCCATCGCCCTCATCGCCCGCGGTGGGTTCATCGCGGCCGGCGTCGCCATCATCGACAACTTCTCGTGGGTCTTCTACCTCTTCGGCGCACTGCTGTTCTGGCTCGCCTGGTCGCAGGTCAAGGGCGGCAACGAGCACGACGCGTCCGAGGGTGACTCCCGGCTCATCCGGATCCTGCGACGCATCATCCCGACCTCGAAGGACTACGACGGCGACCGCCTGACCACCCGCGTCGACGGCAAGCGCCTCTTCACCCCGATGCTGCTCGTCATGGTCTCGATCGGCCTGACCGACGTCCTGTTCGCGCTCGACTCGATCCCGGCGATCTTCGGCCTGACGCAGGACGCCTTCATCGTGTTCACGGCGAACGCGTTCTCGCTGCTCGGGCTCCGCCAGCTCTACTTCCTCATCGCCGGCCTGCTCGAGAAGCTCATCTACCTGGGCCAGGGCCTCGCGGTCATCCTCGCCTTCATCGGCGTGAAGCTGGTCTTCCACGCGATGCACGTCAACGAGCTGCCGTTCATCAACGGCGGACAGCACATCGAGTGGGCGCCGGAGATCCCGATCTGGTTCTCGCTGGGCTTCATCCTGCTGACGATCACGGTCGCCACGATCGCGTCGCTGGTCGTCTCGAAGAAGCGCCAGGAGCGCGGCCTGACCCCGACGGGCGAGCCGACGACGGCGGAGGCCGACGCGAAGTAGCCGTCACCACCTGACGGACGGGAGGCGCGGTGCCAGCTGGCACCGCGCCTCCCGTCCGTCCGTGGTCGCGTCGCGCGCCCCGGCCCGGCCCGGCCTGCCCCCGACCTTTCGGGCTGAGCGACACTTCACGGCTCCGAACGCGCGTGAGGTGTCGCTGAGCGCGTGAGCTGCCGAGCGGCTCCGGCTCCGGCTCTGGCTCGGCTCGGCTACGCGACCGCCTCGGCGGGCTCGCGCTTCTGCACCCGCTGCCCGACGACCGCGGACACGCCGTCCTGCCGCATCGACACCCCGTACAGGGCGTCGGCGATCTCCATCGTGCGCTTCTGGTGCGTGATGACGATGAGCTGCGAGGACTCGCGGAGCCGCTCGAACACGGTCAGCAGCCGACCGAGGTTCGCGTCGTCGAGGGCCGCCTCGACCTCGTCCATGATGTAGAACGGCGACGGCCGTGCCGTGAAGATCGCGACGAGGAGCGCCACGGCCGCCAGGGACCGCTCGCCACCGGACAGCAGGGTCAGGCGGTCGATCTTCTTGCCGGCGGGCTTCACCTGCACGTCGATCCCGGTGCCGAGCAGGTCGGTCGGGTCGGTCAGGTTGATGGACCCCGACCCGCCGGGGAACAGGATCGGGAAGATGACGTCGAAGGCTTCCTTCGTGTCGTTGAACGCCGACTCGAAGATCGTCTGCATCTTCGTGTCGAGCTCGTCGATGATCGTCATCAGGTCGGTGCGGGTCTTCTGCAGGTCCTCGAGCTGCTCGGCGAGGAACGCGTGCCGCTGCTCGAGCGCCTGGAACTCCTCGAGTGCGAGCGGGTTCACCTTGCCGAGCTGGCCGAGGTCGCGCTCGGCGGCCTTGAGGCGGCGCTCCTGCTCGGCGCGGACGTACGGCACGGTCTCGACGTCGGCGAGGTCGACCTCGTCGGTGGCGTCGAACTCGGGCAGCGCGGGGCCGCCGGGGAGCGTGGACTCCGCGTCGATGAGCGCAACGGCGTCGTCGGCGGGCGTCGTGTCGAAGTCGGCGTCCGGGGCGTCGGCGTCGGACTCGTCGCCGTCGGGCTCGGCGCTGGGCGCGTTGCTGTCGGGCTCGGCGCTGGGCGCGTTGCTGTCGGGCTCGCCGACCGTCCCGGACGACGACGACGCGGCAGCCGCCGCTGCCGCCGCTGCCGCCGCGCGCTCCGCCTCGCGGTGCTTCCGGGCGAGCACGCGCGGGTCGACGAGCACGTCGACCGGCACCGGCACGTCCGGCCCGTACTCGGCGACGAGCACGGCCTCGGTCAGCCCGAGCTCGCTCTGCGCCCGGTCGAGGACACCCGACACGTGCAGCTTCTTCTCGTAGATTTCCATCTCGAGCGAGTGCACGCCGTCGGTGATGGTCTGCAGTCGGTCGCGGAGCTCGCGCTCCTCGTTCCGGATCGTCTGGAGCTCGGTGTTCCGCTTCGACCGCTCGGACTCCTCGGTCGCGAGCTGCACGCGGGCCTCGGCGAGGGAGCGGTCGACGGCCCCGAGGACACCGGGCAGGTCGGCGAGCACGCGTTCGGCGGTCTCGATCTGGCCCCGGCGGATCACCGCGCGACGAGCGGCTTCCTCCGCCGCCGCCCGCTCGGCCTCGAGCTGGCGTTCCAGCTGGTCGGCCCGGTGCCGTTCGGCACGCACCCGCTCGCGGACGGTCTGCACCTGGATGCGCTGCTCGACCTCGGCGGCACGCGCGGCTTCGAGGGCGTCCTGCAGCCCCGGCCGTTCCGAGGCGTCGACGACCGGCCGCTCCTGCTCGGTGAAGGCGCGGTGCGCGGACTCGGCCGCCGCCAGGGCAGCGTCCACCGACTCGACGGCGCCGTCGGTCTCGGCCAGGGCCGCCCGGAGGCGTTCGACCTCGGCGGCAGCGTTCTCGGCCTTCGCGCGCGTCGACGCGCTGGTCCGGTCGTACTCGGCCGTCGCCTTCGCGTACGTACGCGATGCAGCGTCTGCTTCGTCCGCCCGGCGGCGTGCGTCCTCGACGGCGGTGCGTGCTGCCTGGAGGCCCGTGGCGGCGTCCTCGACGTCCGTCGCGATGGCGTCGCGTCGCGTCACGGCGTCGTCGCGCTCCGCGACGAGCTCGATCCGCGAGGTCACGCGCTCACCGCCGCCGGTGACGCGGACGGCGCGGACGAGGTCACCGGACCGCGTGACGACGGTCGCGTGCGGGGCGGCCGCGAGCACCGCCTCCAGGTCGAGGTCCTCTGCACCCGTCGGCGCGTCCGCGATCAGGGTGTTCCGCAGGATCGCGGCGATGGCCGGCGGTCCCTGCACGAGGTCGAGGGCGCGGCGGACACCGGACGGCAGGACGTCGGGCAGGTCCGTGGGCGTCGTGTGGGTTCCTGCTCCTGCGTCGGTTCCTGCGTCGGTTCCTGCGTTCGCGACGACCACGTCGATGCGACCGATGTCCGCGGAGCGGGCATGGTCGACGGCGTCGAGCGCGACCGACCGGTCGTCGGCGAGCACGGCGTCGGCGAGTCCGTCGAGGGCGATCGCGATCGCTCCCTCGAAGCCGGGCGACACCGTCAGGCTGTCGGCCAGGCGACCGACGATGCCCGCGCGACCGGCGTCGATGAGGGCCTGCGACCCGTCGCGGACGTCGATCGACATGCCGAGCGCCGCGACCCGGGCGTCGAGGGCGTCCCGCTCGCGTTCGAGGACGTGCAGACGGTCCCGGTGCACGTCGCGGGTGGACTGCGCGTGTTCGAGTGCAGCTCGCGCGGTCTCGAGGGTCCGGGCGAGCACGTCCTCGTCGACGCCCTCGGACGGATCGGTACCGAGTTCGGCGAGTGCTGCGGCCGCACGCTCGGCGCGTTCTCCCGCCTCGGCGAGGGCGCGCTCCCGACGTTCCCGGTCCGCCACCGTCGACTGCCGCTTCGACCGGGCGACGTCGACCGCGTTCGCGAGCCGCTGTGCCTCGAGGTCGTGCTGCGACACCCGGGCTGCCTGCGCGGCGATGCGTTCGTCCAGGGCGTCGAGGGCGTCACGCGCTGCCTGCACCGCACGAGCGGTCTCCGCTGAACCGCCCTGCATCTGGTCGGCGCGGGCAGCCAGCCGATCGGCCTCGGCGCGGACGCCGGCGACCCGCTCGGGCGTGATCGAGGGACCCTGCTGCGGCGCATCGGCCTGCTGCGCCAGGAACATCAGTCGCTGGTTCGCCAGGCTGGACAGCCCGCGGAGCCGCTCCTGGACGCTCTCGAGCCGGTGCACGACGGTGCGGGCGCGGTCGACGTCGTCGCCGACCATGCTCTGCTCGACGTGCTGCTGGCGGACCCGGGTCTGGTCGAGTCGTTCGGTCAGGACGATGCGCTCGGACTTGCGGCCGGCCTCGACCTCCTGGTGGTCGTGCAGCTCGCGGCGCAGGCGCACCACGTCGTCGGCGAGGATGCGGGCCTTCGCGTCGCGGAAGACCGCGGCCACCGACTGGGCCTTGCGTGCGACCTCGGCCTGCCGCCCGAGGGGCTTCAGCTGCCGCCGGATCTCACCGGCCAGGTCCGACAAGCGGGTCAGGTTCGTCTGCATCGCGTCGAGCTTGCGGAGGGTCTTCTCCTTGCGACGGCGGTGCTTGAGGATCCCCGCTGCCTCCTCGATGAAGCCGCGGCGGTCCTCCGGGGTGGCGTGCAGCACCTTGTCGAGCTGCCCCTGCCCGACGATCACGTGCATCTCGCGCCCGAGGCCGGTGTCGCTCAGGAGCTCCTGGACGTCGAGGAGCCGGCAGTTCTCACCGTTGATCGCGTACTCGCTACCGCCGTTGCGGAACAGCGTGCGGGCGATCGTCACCTCGGAGTACTCGATGGGCAGCAGCCCGTCCGAGTTGTCGATGGTCAGCAGCACCTGCGCGCGACCGAGCGGCCCGCGGGTCGAGGTGCCGGCGAAGATGACGTCCTCCATCTTGCCGCCGCGGAGGGTCTTCGCCCCCTGCTCCCCCATCACCCAGGCGAGGGCGTCGACGACATTGGACTTGCCGGAGCCGTTCGGCCCGACGATGCACGTGACACCCGGCTCGAAGGCGAACGTCGTCGGCTGCGCGAAGGACTTGAACCCCTTGATGGTGAGGCTCTTCAAGTACATGGCGGTCTCCGGGTGTGCTCGCTCGCGCGGCGGCGGCGCCGCTGCTGGGCTGTGCTGCTGGGCGTCAGGCTAACGCCTGCGCGCCCGCGGGACGGGTTGGCACACGGGGCAACGGTGGCTGGACCGGTTCATGAAGGCCTCGCGCACGATCGTCGCACCGCACCGGGGGCACGGCTTGCCCTGCTGCCCGTAGACGGCGAGGCGCTGCGAGAAGTACCCCGACTGCCCGTTCACGTTGACGTACTGGGCGTCGAAGCTCGTCCCGCCGTCCTCGAGCGCACGCCGGAGGACGCTCCGGACCTCGGTCAGCAGCCCACTCAGGTCGGCGCGGGTCAGGCGATCGGCCAGACGGTCGTAGTGCAGCTTCGCGGCCCACAGCGACTCGTCCGCGTAGATGTTCCCGATGCCGCTCACGACGCCCTGGTCGAGCAGGACCCGCTTGATGCCGCTCGAGCGCTTCCGGGCCATCGCGGTGAACCGGTCGTCGTCGAACGCGGGGTCGAGCGGGTCGCGGGCGATGTGCGAGACCTGCTGCGGGATGCTCCGTCGCCAAGCAGCGTCAGGGTCGACTTGGTCGACCTGTCCGCCGTGGCCGGCCGGAGCGCCGTCGATCGTCGGGACCATCGGGTCGATCGCCATCGAGCCGAACGTCCGCTGGTCGACGAACTCGAGCTCGACCGGTGGCTCGGGGACACCGTCGCGGTCGGTCCCGGCGGGTTGCACGTCGATGAGGATCCGGCGGTGCTTCGCCACGTCGCGCCCGCGGCCGAGCAGGATCTGGCCGCTCATGCCGAGGTGGGCGACGAGTGCCTCGGGGCGGTCGCCCTCGTGCTCGGGCTGCAGCGGCATCCAGAGGAACTTGCCGCGTCGGACGGCGGCGGCGATGGTGCGACCCGTCAGCCGGTCGGCGAAGTCCTCGGCGGGGCCGTCGTGCCGGGTGAGCGCGCGGTCGTCCACGACGTCGACGTGCAGGACACGTGCGCCGCTGACCGCGGGCTCGAGGCCGGCACGGACGACCTCGACCTCGGGGAGTTCGGGCACCGGTGTCAGGCCGCTCGGCCGGACAACCGGGTCCAGGCGTCGAGTGCGGCGGCCATCTCGGCGGCCTTCTTGCTCGAGCCGGTGCCCGTGGCGATGTCCTCGCCCTGCAGGACGACGGTCGCGCTGAAGGTCTTGTCGTGGTCGGGGCCCGTCTCGGTCACCCGGTAGGCCGGATTGCCGAGGGACCGGCTCGACGCGAGTTCCTGCAGGCTCGTCTTCGGGTCCATCGCGGCACCGAAGCGGTCCGGGTCGATCATGAGCGGCTCGACGAGGCGGAGCACGAGCTCGGTCGCCGGGTCGGGGCCCGCGGAGAGGTAGGTCGCACCGATCACGGCCTCGACCGTGTCCGCGAGGATCGAGGACTTGTCGCGGCCGCCGGTCTGTTCCTCGCCCTTGCCGAGGCGCAGGTACTGGCCGAGCCCGATCATCCGGGCGATCTCGGCCAGGGCCACCGTCGACACGAGGCTGGCGCGACGCTTCGCGAGGTCACCCTCGTCGAGGTCGGGGAAGGACCGGTAGAGCTTCACGGTCACGGCCTGGCCGAGGATCGAGTCGCCGAGGAACTCGAGGCGCTCGTTGTGCTTGATGCCCCCGTGCTCGTACGCGTACGAGCGGTGGGTGAGGGCGAGCTGGAGCAGCTCGAGGTCGATGTCGACCCCGAGCTGTCCCTGCAGACGGACGACGTCCGGCCCCACGGGGCGGGACCCCGTCGTGCCGGACGTCGTCGTCATGCGTACGGTCCGATCAGACGTCGGCGACCTTGCGGCCCTTGTACTCCATGTACAGGGGGGTGCCGGCCGAGTCCTCGACGACCTTCGCGCGGTGCGGAAGGCTGTAGGTGACCTGACCGTTCTCGATCGTCTTCACGAGCTGGATCGGCGTGGCCTTCCACTGCGAACGACGGGCGTGCGTGTTCGCACGGGACTGCTTGCGCTTGGGAACGGCCATGGTGAATCTCTTTCGGTTGGTCGGTGGTCAGTACGGGGGCTGGCGGTGTCGGGGCCTACTCGGCCTCGGCCCGCTCCTCGCCCTCGGTGGTCGTGGTGTCGGTGGTGTCGCCGTCGGCGGCACGTTCGGCTGCTTCGAGCTGGATGCCGGTCAGGGCAGCCCAGCGCGGGTCCAGCGTCTCGTGAACGGGCTGCTCATCGAGATCGGCCAGTCGCTCACCCGTCACCGGGTCGAGGCCTGGGCAGTCCGGTCGACAGACCGGCTGGAACGGCAGCGACAGCACCACCGCATCTCGAACGACCTGTTCGCAGTCGACGTGGTCGTCACGAACGAAGAAGTCGAAATCCTCCGAGGCATCATACGCGAACAGCTCGGCGAAATCGACCTCGACCGGTTCGCTGATGTCGATGAGGCAGCGCGAGCACTCCCCCGTCGCGTCGGCCGAGGCGTGCCCGGAGACAAGGACGCCCTCGTGCAGGCCCTCGAGCCGGAGGTCGATGTGCAGATCGGCGCCCTGGCGAACGGCGATCAGACCGGCTCCCATCGCGTCGGGCACCTCGATGTCGAGCGAGTGCTCGCGCATCTCGCCCGGCCGGTGCGCGAGGTCGCGCACGCGCAGGGCGTAGGGGCTGTTCACGGGGGAAGACACGATCGACAAGCCTAGCGTGAACCCGGCCGAGAGTCGAGGCAGCCGGGGGTGTGTCCGCGCGCCGGACCGTCCAGCGTGCGGCGCGGCGCCGGCAGCACGACGGCGCAGCCGCGGCAGGGCGACGGCTCAGCGCGCGGCGAGGGCCTCGGCGACCACGCGGGGCACGTACGGCGTGACGTCGCCGCCGAGCGAGGAGACCTGGCGGATGAGCGAGCTCGACACGTGGGAACGCGACGCGTCCGGCAGCAGGAACACGGTCTCGACGTCGGCCAGGTGCCGGTTCATGATCGCCATCGGGGTCTCGTACGCGACGTCCTCGCCGGAGCGCACGCCCTTGACGAGCACCTTCGCGCCGACCTGAAGGCAGTAGTCGACCAGGAGCCCGGAGGTCCACTCCCCGACCCGCACGGTGCCGGGGGTCCCGACCTCGGCCAGGGACTCCTCGATGAGCCGCACCCGGTCCACCGCCTCGAACATCGCCGGCTTCTTGTCCGGGTTGTGCACCACGAGCACGTGCACCTCGTCGAACAGTCCGGCCGCGCGGCCGATCACGTCGAGGTGCCCGAGGGTGACGGGGTCGAAGGAACCGGGGACCACCGCGATCTGCGCCATGGCAGCGACGATACCGGTCCGTGCCGCGGCGACCGGCGCCTGTTCAGTTCTTGCCGAGGAAGGCGGCGTCGGACTCGTCCAGGCGCCGTGCCAACGCCTCACGCAAGGCGGGTGCGCCCTCGAGCTCGGGATCGGGTTCGAGCACCCGCTCGGCTTCCTCACGCGCGTCCATGATGAGGTCCGCGTGCTCGACCACCCGCAGCAGGTTCAGCGACGACCGGCCGCCGGACTGCCGCTCGCCCAGGACGTCGCCCTCGCGCCGGAGCTCCAGGTCGACCCGGGCCAGCTCGAAGCCGTCGTCCGAGGCGGAGACGGCGTCGACCCGTTCGCGCGAGGTGGTCTCGAGCTCGGCGGAGGTGACGAGGAGGCAGACACCCGGCCACTCGCCACGGCCGATGCGTCCGCGGAGCTGGTGGAGCTGCGAGACGCCGAACCGGTCGGCGTCGAGCACCGCCATCATCGCGGCGTTCGGCACGTCGACGCCGACCTCGATCACGGTCGTCGCGACCAGGACGTCGAGGTCGCCGGCCGCGAACGACGTCATCACGCGGTCCTTCTCCTCTGCCGTCATGCGGCCGTGCAGCACCGCGATCCGGCGGCCCTCGAGCACCGGCATCGTGCGCATGCGCTCGGCGGTGGCGAGCACGGTCGCCGGGGCACGCTTCGGGCTGTCGTCCTCGGCGCCGTCCGGTGCGGGCTCGCCGTCGTCCTCGGTGTGGGCGTCGTCGATCGCCGGGCAGACCACGAACGCCTGACGCCCCTTGTCGAGCTCTTCCGCCATCCGCGACCAGATGCGGGACTCCCACCCGGGGTGCTCGGCCAGCGGCACCGTGAAGGTCTCCACCCCGGCGCGGCCGGACGGCATCCCGGTGATGGTCGAGACGTCGAGGTCGCCGAACACCGTCATCGCGACCGTCCGCGGGATCGGCGTGGCGGTGAGGACGAGCACGTGCGGCGGGGTCGCACCCTTCGTGCGGAGCGCTTCGCGCTGCTCGACGCCGAAGCGGTGCTGCTCGTCGACCACCACGAGGCCGAGCTCGGCGAAATCCACACGGTCGCCGAGCAGCGCGTGCGTGCCGACGACGAGCCGGGAGCTGCCGGACACCGCGGCGAGGAGGGCCCGTCGACGCTCGTCGGTGGACTGCGAGCCCGTGAGGATCACCGGACGGAGCTCGGCCGCCAGGTCCGGGCCGAGGAACTTCACGATGGACCGGAGGTGCTGCGCCGCCAGGACCTCGGTCGGGGCGATCAACGCCGACTGCCCGCCGGACTCGGCGACGGTGAGCATCGCCCGGATCGCCACGAGGGTCTTGCCGGAACCGACCTCGCCCTGGACGAGTCGGTGCATCGGCCACGTCCGAGCGAGGTCCTGGTCGACCTCGGCACCGACGGCACGCTGGTCGTCGGTCAGCGTGAACGGCAGTGTGGCGTCGAACCGCTCGAGGATCCCGCCGGAGCCCGCCACCCGTGGGGTCGCCGCGGTGCGTCTGGCCGCGATCCGGCGCTGCACGAGCGCGGTCTGCAGCACGAACGCCTCGCGGTAGCGCAGGGCGTCCTGCGCCCGCTTGAAGTCGGCGACCTTCTCCGGACGGTGGAGCAGTTCGAGGGCACGCCGGAACGGCACGAGGTCGAGGCGCGTGCGCGCCGACGCCGGGACCGGGTCGGGCAGGTCGGGCAGGGTGTCGAGGACGATGCCGATCGACTTCGCGATCTGCCACGAGGTGAGGGACGCCGTCGCCGGGTAGATCGGGATCGGTTGGCGGGACCACCGGATCGCCTCGTCCGAACCGGGCTCGGCCGTGGCGCGCGGGTCGTCGGGGTCGAAGCGCTCGTAGTCGGGGTGGGCGAGCTGCCGGGCGCCCCGGTAGTCGCTGACCTTGCCGGAGAAGATGCCGCGGGCACCGGGCACGAGGTCCTTCGTGCGCCACCCCTGGTTGAAGAACGTGAGGGTCAGCAGCCCCTTGCCGTCGCCGATCTTGGCTTCGAGGATCGAGCCGCGCCGGGCCCGCATCGTGCGTTCGCGGACGTCGACGACCTCGGCCACGATGGTGACGGGCTCACCGATGGCCAGCGAGTCGAGCGCCGTGAGGGCACCGCGCTCGGCGTACCGACGCGGCGCGTGCTCGAGGAACTCGCCCACCGTGCGGTACCCGAACGCCTTCTCGATCGCGGTCGCCGTCCGACCGCCGAGCACGTTCGCGAGCCGCGCGTCGAGGGGCGCCGGACCGAGGTCGGGCGCGGCCGGCGCAGCGGGGGTTCCGGAGGTGACCACGGGTCCAACGGTACCGGGCACCGCCGACGCACCACGCGCCTCCAGGCCGGCCTGTGGAGAACGTCGGGACCGGCCCGACGGGCCGATACGGTGGCTGCATGACCCGCATCATCGCCGGAGCCGCCGGCAACACGACGCTCCGCGTGCCGAAGTCCGGCACCCGGCCGACGAGCGACCGCGTGCGCGAGGCCCTGTTCTCGTCGCTCGAGGCCCGTGGGCTCGTCGACGACCGGGCGGTGGCCGACCTGTACGCGGGCACCGGGGCGCTCGGGCTCGAGGCGGCGTCGCGCGGGGCGGTCGAGGTCGTGCTGGTCGACCGGGCCTCCGGCGCGGCGGCAGCGTGCCGCGAGAACGCCCGCGCGGTCCAGAAGCGGGTACCCGGCGTGCGGATCGACGTGCACGCGCAGCCGGCCCTCGGGTTCGTCCGTGGCACCGTGCGCACCTTCGACCTGGTCTTCATCGACCCGCCGTACGACGTCACCGAGCACGAGATCGCCGAGCTGCTCGAGGCACTGGTGCCGCGGCTGACCGCGGGCGCCGTGGTGGTCGTGGAGCGCAGCAAGCGCTCGCCCGAGCCGGCGTGGCCGACGGGGCTCGAGCCGTTCAGCAAGCGCAGTTACGGCGAGACCGTGGCGTGGGAGGCCGTGACGCCCTCCTGAGCGGCGCGGCGTGCTGCGCGCGCGGTTGCGCGCGCGAGTTGCGACAGAACACGAGGCGATCGACTCGTGCCTTGTCGGAACATGCACACGCAACGACCGGGAGGCCCGGGTCGGCTCCGCCATGCCGGCTGCGGACGGCGCCGGGCAGCGTCGACGGCCAGCCGACGGCCCGCGGGTCAGCCGGCGGCGCCGTCCCAGTCGGCGTAGGGGTCCCAGCCGGTGGTCGGGACCGGAGACCCACCACGCAGCAGGTCCGCGTCGCCGTGCTCCCGCACGACCCCGATGCGGCGGAACCCCCCGGGCAGTACGGCATCGGCGGGGAACGTCGCGAGGAGGCCGTGGTCCTCTCCACCGTGCAGCGCGACGTCGTCCAGGTCCGCGGCGTCGGACAGGTCGAGCGTCACCCCGCTCGCGCGAGCGAGCCGTCCGGCGTCGATCGCGAGCCCGTCGGAGAGGTCGAGCATCGCCGTCGCGCCCGCAGCCGCCGCGCGTGGTCCGTCGGCGATCGGCGGGACCGGGCGCCGCTGTCGTCCGACGTCGGGGTCCCGGTCGGCACCGCTCGCCCCGGTCGCCGCACGGTCGGGCTCACCCTGCGCGTCGACGCCGTCGTGGAACAGCCGGGCGAGCCCCCGTGCCGCTCGCCCGAGCTCCCCGGACACGGCGACGACGTCACCAGGGCGCGCACCCGACCGGAGCACCGGCGAGCGGCCCTCGAGGTCGCCGAACGCCGTCACCGCCACCGTGAACGTCGCCGACGTGGACAGGTCGCCACCGACCACACCGCACCCCGGGGAAAGGGCGTCGAGGGCGAGCCGGAAGCCGTCCGCGATGCCCTCGAGCACCGCGACGGGCGTGTCCTGCGGCGCCGCGAGGGCGATCACGAGTCCACTCGGGACCGCACCCATCGCCGCGACGTCGGACAGGTTCGTGGCGGCGGCCTTCCAACCGACGTCCTCCGGCGATGACCACGCCCACCGGAAGTCCGGGCCGTGCACCATCATGTCCGTCGTGACGACGAAGCGACCGTCGGGAGCCGCGACGACGGCGCAGTCGTCGCCGGGACCGACGATCGGCGACCCGGTCGGCAGCCGCCGGGTGATGCGGTCGAGGACGACGAACTCGCCGAGCTCCCCCACGGTCGGTCCGGCCCAGGCGTCGTACGTCGCGTCCACACGAGAACGGTAGCCTGGACGACGATGGACACTGCGCGCCGCACCCCTCGCACCCTCGCGATCGCCGGGGTCGTGATCGCCCTCGCCGCCGGGCTCACCGGGTGCACGAACGCCGTCGGCATGTCCGCAGCTCCCTCGGCGAACACCGCTGCGTGCGCCGCCGCCCAGGTACGCCTGCCGGCCGTCGTCGACTCGACGTACGACCTGCGGAACACCAACGCGCAGTCGACCGCGGCGTGGGGCGACCCCGAGGCCGCGCTGTACCACTGCGGGGTCGCGGTGCCGACGGTGTCCGACCTGCCGTGCTTCTCGCTCGGCTCGATCGACTGGATCCGGGACGACCGCGGCGAGCAGATCGTCTACACGACGTTCGGGCGCTCCCCCGCGGTGCAGGTCGTCGTCGACACGTCGAAGACCGGCAGCGCGGTCCTGCAGGACCTCGCCAGCGCCGTGTCGACGCTGCCGAAGGACGGGCACAAGTGCCTGGACCCGTCCGACGTGCAGGGCTGAGCCGAAGGACGGGACAGCGCCGACCAACCCGGTGCCTGGACCCGTCCGACGTGCAGGGCTGAGCCGAAGGACGGGACAGCGCCGACCAACCCAGTGCCTGGACCCGTCCGACGTGCAGGGCTGAGCCGAAGGACGGGACAGCGCCGACCAACCCGGTGCCTGGACCCGTCCGACGTGCAGGGCTGAAACCAACGTCGTCGCAGGGCTGAGCCCCGCCGCGCGTCAGCGGACGGCGGCGCGACCCAGCTCGATGAGCTCCGTCACGAGCTCGCCGTAGGACACCCCGGACGCCGCCCAGCAGCGCGGGTACATCGACAGCGGGGTGAACCCGGGCATCGTGTTGACCTCGTTCACCACGAAGCCGTCATCGGTCAGGAAGCAGTCGACCCGGGCGAGCCCGGAGCCGCCGATCGCCTCGAATGCCCGAGCACCGATGGAGCGGATCTCGTCGGTCTCGTCCTCGCTCAGGGGTGCCGGGCACAGCAGCGACTCGTCGCCACCGAGGTACTTCGACGCGAAGTCGTAGAAGCCGTCCTCGGCCACGACGATCTCGCCGGGGAGGCTCGTGCGGGGAACACCGTCGCGGCCCTCGAGCACGGCGACCTCGACCTCGCGGCCGACGACCCGGGGCTCGACGATCACCTTGGAGTCGTGCTCGAACGCCAGGTCCATCGCGGCTGCGAGCTCGTCCGGGCCGTCGACCCGCGAGACGCCCATGCTCGACCCGGCGCGAGCCGGCTTCACGAACAACGGCCAGCCGTGCGCCGCGATCGTCTCAGCGATACCGAGGGGCTCTGCGGCCCACTCGCGGCGGAGCACCGTCGTCCACGGGGCGACCCGCAGGCCGGCGTGCTCGAGGACGGCCTTCGCGACGTGCTTGTCCATGGCGAGGGCGCTCGCGAGCACCCCGTCGCCGACGTACGGCAGTCCGGCGATCTCGAGCAGCCCCTGGATCGTGCCGTCCTCGCCGAACGGACCGTGCAGGATCGGGAACACGACGTCGACGTCGGGGACCGTCGTCACGGTTCCGTCCGGGTGGGACACGATCAGGTCGCGCGACGCCGGGGAGGTCGGGAACGCGACGCGGGTGCCGTTGTCCGGCACCGTCGGCAGCTCGCCCTCACGGAGCGTCCACTGCGCCAGGTCGTCCGGCTGCAGGGTGAACGCGCCGTCCTTCGTGATGCCGATCGGCACCAGCTGGTACTCGGTGCGGTCCACCACGTCCATGATCCCGCCGGCGGTGACGCAGCTGATCTCGTGTTCGCTGGAGCGACCGCCGAAGAGCACGGCGACGGTGGTCGTGGGCATGGGGGTTCCCTCGGGGATCGTGGGCACGGGTGTCCCTTCGTGTCGTGCGGACCCGACCGGTCCGCTCACTCGCCCTGGGGCTCGTCGGTCTCGGTGAGGTGCGGCGCGATGTTGCGCGGATCGAGCCTACCGGCGAGCACTTCGCCGACCTGGCTGACGATGGGCATGTCGACACCGTTCGCCGCGGCGAGCTCGAGGATCGGGGCGACGGACGCCAGGCCCTCGGCGGTCTGGTTCATCTGCCGGACGACCTCGTCGAACCGGTACCCCTGTCCGAGCAGCCGGCCGGCGGTGTTGTTGCGCGACAACGGCGACTGGCAGGTGGCGATGAGGTCCCCGAGGCCGGCGAGCCCGGACAGCGTCGACGGCTGTGCGCCGAGCGACACCGCGAACTCGGTCATCTCGGCGAGACCGCGGGTGATGATCGAGGCCTTGGTGTTCTCGCCGTAGCCGACACCGTCGACGATGCCGATCGCGACGGCGATGAGGTTCTTCAGCACGCCGCCGAACTCGGTGCCGATCACGTCGGTGTTGATGAACGACCGGAAGTACGGGTTCGTGGCGACCGCGGCGACGGCGGTGGCGGTGTCCACGCTCGACGACGACACCACGGCGGCGGTCGGCTGCCGTCGAGCGATCTCGAGCGCCAGGTTCGGTCCACTCGCGACGGCGATGCGGTCCTGGTCGATGCCGAGCCCCTGGAGCAGGACCTCGCTCATCCGGAGGCCGGTGCTCTTCTCGACGCCCTTCATCAGGCTGACCACGGGCACCTCGGCCGGCAGCAGTTCGCGGATCGCGGCGAGGTTCGACCGGAGGGTCTGGGACGGCACCGAGACGTACACCTGCGAGGCGCCGTCGAGCACCTGCTCGAGCGACGTCGACGCGGTCAGGGTGCGCGGCAGGTTGATGCCGGGCAGGTAGTCGGAGTTCCGCTTGGTCTCGGTGATCTCCCGCGCGACCTCGGGCCGCCTGGCCCACACCACCGTGGTGGCGCCGCCCTCGGCGAGGACCTTCGCGAAGGTGGTGCCCCAGCTGCCGGCGCCGATGACGGCCACGCGCGGCTTGTCGGTCGACTGCATCACCACGCGGATGGCGGCGGTGTCGAAGGCCCCTGGCGCCGCGGCGACGGGGTCGGGTCGGTCGTCGTGCGGTCGCAGGTCACTCAAACCGGCCGGTCTCCTTCTGGTTGTTCGCCGCCGGGTCCCAGCGGGTCTTCGGGGCCTGCTCGCCACGGAGCTGCTCGAGCAGCTCCGTGATGCGCTGCATGAGCAGTTCGGTGGCCTCGATCAGCATCTGCTGGTCGATCGGCCGACCACGGTAGGCGGAGAGGTCGACGGGGTCGCCGACGATGACGTCCACGCGTGACCGCGGGAACAGGCGGAGCTTGTTCGAGTAGCGCGCCATGATGCCCTGCGTGCCCCAGTGCGCCATCGGGATCAGCGGCACGTCGTTCTCGAGCGCGATCCGGACGGCCCCGGTCTTGCCGCGCATCGGCCACAGGTCGGGGTCACGGGTGAGCGTGCCCTCCGGGTAGACGATGATCGCCCCACCCTGCTCGATGAGCGACCGCCCGCCGCCGAGCGGGTCGCTCAGCCGGGTGCGGCCGGAGCGCTCGACCGGGATCTGGCCCATTCCGGACATCAGCTTGCCGAACACGGGCACCTTGAAGAGCGACGCCTTGGCCAGGAACCGTGGGGCCCGCCGACTGATGTAGACGGCGGTGCCGACGACCAGCGGGTCGATGTTCGTGAAGTGGTTCGGGGCGAGCACGAAGGCACCGTCCGCCGGCAGGCGGTTCGGGCCGTACCAGTGGTAGTTCGACGAGAACCGGAACGTCGGGATGACGATCGACGCCACGATGCGGAACGCGGGGTTGAGCTCCCCACGCTTCCAACGCCGTCCACGGACCGGCAGGCCGGTCGCGACCTGCATGGCGGACGCACCACGGGCCTCCCGGCCGTCACCACGCGACTGGCCGTCTCCACGCGACCGGCCGTCACCACGCGACGGGCCGTCACCCTGCGACGGGCCGTCACCCGACGACGAAGCAGCAGACACCGGGCTCAGCCAGCGAAGTCGAAGTCGGCGCCCAGCTTCCGCAGCTTCGGGATGAAGTGCTCGTAGCCGCGGCTGATGATGCCGACGTTGGTGATGTGGGACTCGCCCTCGGCGGTCAGCGCCGCGATGAGGTGGCTGAAGCCGCCGCGCAGGTCGGGGACGCGGACGTTCGCAGCGCGCAGCGTCGTCGGGCCGGTGATGACCGCGGCCTGCTCGAACGGGCGGCGTGCGACACGGCGGTCGTGCCCGGGCAGCCCCTCCTTGTGGACGACGATGTCGGCGCCCATCTCGTTCAGGGCCTCGGTGAAGCCGAACCGGTTCTCGTACACGGTCTCGTGCACGATGCTCTGCCCCTCGGCCTGCGTGAGGGCCACGACGAGCGGCTGCTGCCAGTCGGTCATGAAGCCGGGGTGCACATCGGTCTCGATGACGACGGGCTTCAGGGTGTCGCGCTCCCGGTAGAACCGGATGCCGTCCTCTTGGATGTCGAAGCCGCCGCCGACCTTGCGGAAGACGTTGAGGAACGTCATGAGCTCCTGCTGCTTCGCGCCCTCGACGAAGATGTCGCCGTCGGTCGCGAGTGCTGCGGACGCCCAGCTCGCGGCCTCGTTCCGGTCGTTGATCGCGCGGTGCGTGTAGCCGCGGAGCGATTCGACGCCCTCGATGAAGATCACGCGGTTCGGCTCGACGGACACGATCGCGCCCATCTTCTGCAGGATCGCGATGAGGTCCATGATCTCGGGCTCGATCGCGGCGTTCCGCAGCTCCGTGACGCCCTCGGCGAGGGTCGCGGACAGCAGGACCTGCTCGGTCGCGCCGACGCTCGGGTACGGCAGCTCGATGGAGGCGCCCTTCAGCCCGTTGGGGGCCGTCAGGTGGATGCCGTTGATCTGCTTGTCGACGACGGCACCCATGGCGCGGAGCGCGTCGAGGTGGAAGTCGATCGGGCGGTCGCCGATGCGGCAGCCGCCGAGGTCGGGGATGAACGCTTCGCCGAGCTTGTGCAGCAGCGGGCCGCAGAACAGGATCGGGATGCGGCTCGAGCCGGCGTGGGCGTCGATCTCGGCGAAGTGCGCCGACTCGACGTTCGACGGGTCGAGGATGAGTTCGCCTCGTGCAGGATCGGTGATGCGCACGCCGTGCACTTCGAGCAGCCCGCGGACGACCTTGACGTCGGAGATGTCCGGGACGTCCTTGAGGATCGACGGGGTGTCACCGAGCAGCGAAGCCACCATGGCCTTGGTCGCGAGGTTCTTCGCCCCACGGACCTCGATGCGTCCCACGAGTGGCTTGCCCCCGCGGATGACGATCTCGTCCGACTTGAGGCCCACGCGCGCCCCTGCGGCTGCTGCGTCCTGTACGAGAGAGTTCACTACTTCACCGGCAATGTCTTCGGCCGCCATGTGGAGCGGCGGGATTCGAACTCCGTGATCGAGGTCTCGTCACGGAGGGTGAGCCCGATGTCGTCGAGCCCTTCCATCAACCGCCAACGAGTGTAAGCGTCGATCTCGAAGGGGACGTCCACATCCCCGAGCGACACGCGCTGCGCCACCAGGTCCACCGTCGCCTCGATGCCCGGGTTCGCCTCGATGGCGGCCCAGAGGCGCTCGACTTCCGATTCGGTCACGATCGCGGTGACCAGGCCCTGCTTGCCCGCGTTGCCCTTGAAGATGTCCGCGAACCGGGGTGAGATCACGACCGCGAAGCCGAAGTCGCGGAGCGCCCAGACGGCGTGCTCGCGGGACGAGCCGGTGCCGAAGTCGGGGCCGGCGACGAGCACACGAGCACCCTGGTAGCGCTCCTGGTTGAGCACGAACGAAGGGTCCTGCCGCCAGCCGGAGAAAAGGGCGTCCTCGAAGCCGGTCTTCGTGACGCGCTTGAGGTAGACCGCGGGGATGATCTGGTCGGTGTCGACGTTCGACCGCTTGAGCGGGGCCGCGATGCCGGTGACGGTGGTGATCTTGTCCATCAGACTGCCCCTTCCAGGACGGTGTTCGCTTCGGCGTTCTCGAGGTCCCACGGGCTGGAGAGCGTGCCGCGGATCGCAGTGGCGGCGGCGACGAGCGGCGACACCAGGTGGGTGCGCCCGCCCTTGCCCTGGCGCCCCTCGAAGTTGCGGTTCGAGGTGCTGGCGCAGCGCTCCCCCGGTGCGAGCTGGTCGGGGTTCATGCCGAGGCACATCGAGCACCCGGCGAACCGCCACTCGGCGCCGAACTCCTTGATCACGACGTCGAGCCCCTCGGCCTCGGCTTCGAGCCGGACGCGGGCAGAGCCGGGCACGACCATGACGCGCACGCCCGGTGCCTTCTGCTGGCCCTGGATGATCGACGCGAAGGCCCGCAGGTCCTCGATGCGCGAGTTCGTGCAGGAACCCATGAACACCGCGTCGACGGCGATGTCCTTCATCGGGGTGCCGGCGGCGATGTCCATGTAGTCGAGGGCCCGCTGCGCAGCGGCCTGGTCGTTCGGGTCTTCGAAGTCAAGAGGCGAAGGCACGTTCTCCGACAGCGAGACGCCCTGGCCGGGGTTGGTGCCCCAGGTAACGAAGGGCTCGAGCTCGTCGGCGTCGATGAAGACCTCGGCGTCGAACACGGCGTCGTCGTCGGTCGACAGGGTGTCCCAGTACGCGACGGCGTCGTCCCAGTCCTGACCGGTCGGCGCGTGGTCGCGGCCCTGGACGTAGTCGTAGGTGATCTGGTCGGGGGCGACCATGCCGGCCCGGGCACCGGCCTCGATCGACATGTTGCAGATCGTCATGCGGCCCTCCATCGAGAGCGCACGGATCGCGGAGCCGCGGTACTCGAGCACGTAGCCCTGTCCGCCGCCGGTACCGATCTTCGCGATGACCGCGAGGATGATGTCCTTCGCCGTGACGCCGGGACGCAGGGTGCCCTCGACCGTGATCGCCATCGTCTTGAAGGGCTTCAGCGGCAGGGTCTGCGTCGCCAGGACGTGCTCGACCTCGGAGGTGCCGATGCCGAACGCCATCGCGCCGAAGGCACCGTGGGTGCTCGTGTGCGAGTCGCCGCAGACGACGGTGATGCCGGGCATCGTCAGGCCGAGCTGCGGGCCGACGACGTGCACGATCCCCTGCTCTTTGTCGCCGAGGGAGTGCAGGCGGACGCCGAACTCCTCGCAGTTGCGACGGAGCGTCTCGATCTGGATCCGGCTCGTCGGGTCCGCGATGGGGCGGTCGATCGCGAGCGTCGGGGTGTTGTGGTCCTCGGTCGCGATGGTCAGGTCGAGGCGACGGACCGGGCGTCCGGCCTGCCGCAGACCGTCGAACGCCTGCGGGCTCGTCACCTCGTGCACGAGGTGGAGGTCGATGTAGAGGAGGTCGGGGTTGCCGTCCTCGCCCTTGACCACGACGTGGTCGTCCCACACCTTCTCGGCGAGCGTCCTACCCATGAGCTCGACTCCCTCGTTCTCGTCGTTGCGCCGCGACCGCGGCACGATCAGGCGACTCTACCAGGTTGGTATACCAACGAGGGTCGCCGCGCGAGCGTGCCGTCGGACCAAGCCTGGAGGCCCGTGGCGACTCCACGACACCCGTCGCGGTGGGAAGATGGTCGGGACATGACGACACCTGCGCACTCGACCCGGACGATCAACCTCGAGGGCGCGGCACGCGCAGCGATCGCGGGTGGTGCGCCTCTCGCGCTGCTCATCGCCCTCGGGATGCCGGGCTACGCCGCGTTCGCGATGTTCGCCGGGTTCACCGCGATCTTCGGCGCGACCGAGCCCTACCGGCAGCGGGCCGTCACCACCGGGGTCGCCGGCGCACTGCAGGCGCTGTGCATGTTCGCAGGCATCGGCGTCGCCCTGCTCGGGTCACCGCTCTGGATGCAGGCGGCGGGGCTCGTCGTCGTGCTCGTCATCGCCGTCTGCACCCTGTCGACGCTCCGGGCCATCCCCGCGCAGCCGATCTTCCCCGTGTTCGCGTTCGTGGTCTCCGCCCTGGTGCCCGTCCGACCGGCCGACCTGCCCCTGGTGGCGACGATCATCGGCTGCTCGGTGGTCTGGGCGTGGCTCGTCGCGATGTCCGGCTTCGTGATCCGGCACCTGTGGCACCCCCGCGCCCCGCACCGGTTCCGGCCGCTCGCCGACCGCAAGCACCGGTCGCTCGCGATCCTCGCGACTCCGGCACTCTGGGAGACCGTCGCGCTCAACGTGGTCGGCTCGCTCGTCGCCGGTGCGGTGGCGTCGGTGATCCCCTGGCTCGGACACCCCTACTGGGCGGTCATCGCCGTGGTGTCGACCCTGCCCGCCCTCCGCCAGCGGCACACCGTGATCCGGGCGTTCCAGCGCTTCGTCGGCACGATCGGCGGCACCGTCATCGCCGTCGGGATCCTGCTGCTCGAACCGTCGGCGTGGTGGATCGTCGTCATCGCCGTCGTGGGGCAGTTCTTCGCGGAGATCTTCGTCGCACGGAACTACGCCGTCTGCCTGCTGTTCCTGACGCCGCTCGCCCTCGCGGTGTCGTGGCTGAGCCTGCCGGAGGCGCCGGAGCTCCTCGCCCTCGACCGCGTCGCGCAGACCACCCTCGGCGCCCTCGTGAGCGTCGGGCTGTTGTTCGTCGGACGCGCCATCGAGCGTCGACGTGGCCGGGCCCTGGGCGCGACGAGCGCCATCCGCACCGTCTGACGGCCTGGAGGCCCGTGGCGGCGCCGCCACGGGCCTCCAGGCCGGTCGTGGGCGCGACCCGGTCGCGAAAGCGACAGATCTCCGCGAACTGTTCGCACAACTCTGTCGCTCTCGCGGGACTGACCAGCTGAGGTGGCGCGGAACTGTCGCTCTCGCAGACCGCACCCACGGACCCGCCGCCGGCACGTCAGTCGCGCGGCTGGATGTTCCAGGCGTCGATGACGGGGCGGCCGTGCTCGTAGCCGAGGATGCTGACCGACGCGGTCCCGAGCTTCAGCACGGCACCGTCCTGCGGCGCGAGCCGGATCCACGCGGCGCCGAGGGCCCGCAGCACGTGGCCGTGGGCGATGAACACGGCGTCCTGCCCCTCGGCGAGCACCGGACGGGCGCGGTTCAGGATCCGCTCGACCCGGACACGGACCTCGGCGGCGTTCTCACCGGGCGTGTCACCGGCTGGCACCCCGTCGGTCCAGAGGTCCCACGGCCCGTGCCGCAACACCTTGATCTGCGGGGTGGTGAGCCCCTCGTACGCGCCGTAGTCCCACTCGTACAGGTCCTCGTCGAGCTCCGGGTCGACGCCGATCAGGTGCGCCGTGTCGCGGGCACGCTGCAGCGGGCTCGACAGCGCCAACGCGAACGAACGGTCGGCGAGGTACCGGCCGGCGCGCTTCGCCTGCTCGATGCCGTTGTCGGTGAGGGGGATGTCGGTGCGGCCGGTGTGCTGACCGCTCTTCGACCACTCCGTCTCTCCGTGGCGGACGAGGACGAGTTCGCCGGGGCGTTCCGAGGTCATGGGTTCCTTCCGATCCAGAGGCCGAGCGCAGCTGCGCCGACCGAGACGACGAGCATCCCGAGGCCGTTCAGGACGGCGAGCCGGGACTTGCCGGATCGGAGGAGCTGTACGGTCTCGACGCTCGCCGTCGAGAACGTCGTGTACCCACCCATCATGCCCGTCCCGAGCACCGCGACCGCCGGGAGCGGGATCGTCCCCGCCTGCCCGAGCCCCGTGAGGAGCCCCAGCACGAACGATCCGGAGACGTTGATGACCAGGGTGCCGAGCGGGAAGGCGCGGAGTCGCGACCGGGCGACGCGTGCCTTCACGAGGCCGTCGAGCAGGAAGCGGAGTGCGGCGCCGACTCCCCCGCCGACGGCGACGAGGAGCAGTTCGAGGGGGTTCACCGGTTCTCCTCCCGGGGCTTCGTGACCGAGGCCACCCAGACCCCGGCGGCGACGGCGAGCAGCCCGAGCACCACGGTGAGCAGGGCGTACCCGCTGCCCGCACCCCACCGTCCGGTGTCGAGCAGCTGCGCGGTGTCGTCGGCGAGGGTGCTGTAGGTCGTGAATCCGCCGAGCACACCCGTGCCGACGAGGAGGCGGATCGTGCGACGACGCCCGACGTCCGGGCCACGGCGTGCGAGCGCGTCGAGCAGGAGGCCGAGACAGAACGCCCCGACGACGTTGATCACGAGGATGACCCAGCTGATGCCGTCGTGGGCGGGGAACGCCTCGGCGAGGAGCGCACGGGCGGCCGTCCCGATCGCGCCACCGACCGCGACGAGGCCGAGGAGGCGCCAGCGGAGGTGCGGTGGTCGTTCGTCGGGCACGGAGCAAGCCTGGCACACGAGGAAAGCCCCCCGGCGGACCGGAGGGCTTTCGTGGTGGTGCTGGTGTTGCGTGCTTGTGACCCCAGCGGGATTCGAACCCGCGTTACCGCCGTGAGAGGGCAGCGTACTAGGCCGCTATACGATGGGGCCGCGGCTGTTGTCGGACTCGGAGCATGTCACCTGTGGTGACCCCAGCGGGATTCGAACCCGCGTTACCGCCGTGAGAGGGCAGCGTACTAGGCCGCTATACGATGGGGCCGTTCCGACAACTCGACAAGTATTGCACAAGCCGCGCACCGCGCCAAAACGAGGCGTGTCGCCCGGGTGTGCCGCCATGCCGGAGCGGGCATACGGCGTTCGTTGCACGTGCAGATTCCGACGGAACACCGGTCGAACGACGAGCGTTCTGTCGCAACATGCGGACGCATCGGTCGCGCGGTCATGGACGCGACCGCCCATCGGACGGGAGGCCCGTGGCGGGCCCGCCACGGGCCTCCCGTCCGACCGCGCGCACGTCCAGGGCCGCACTTCGTGAGCAGGAATGGTCGCGTCGGTCGGGCCCACCCGACCATTCCTGCTCACGAAGCGACCACGGCGCGGCCCGGCGCGTTTCAGATCGTCATGGACTCCCCCGGCGCCAGGACCACGAGCGACCCCCAGGGCTCGACGGCCTCGCGGAGCCGCCCGGTGTGCATGCCGTAGCCGACCTCGGACAGCGTGGCCTCGTGGATCGGGTACGCCCGGGCCGGAGCGATCGCCGCGACGTAGTCCATCATCTCGGCGACCTTGAGCCACGGCGCTCCGACGGGTGCGGCGAGGACCTCGACCGGGACTCCGGGGTCGGTGTACGAGTCACCGGGGTGGAAGAGCTTGCCGTTCACCAGGACGCCGGTGTTGTCGACGATCGGCACGGACGAGTGGATCAGCTGGTGTCGCGTGCCGTGGAAGGCGAGCTCGAACGGGCCGACGGTGCGGTGGTCCCCGTCGGTCACGACGTCCACGTCGACGCCGGATCCGGCGAGCGCCGCCCGCACCCCCTCCGGCCCGATGACGACGGCACGGGGGTTCGCCTCGAGGATCCGACGGACCTGCTCTGGCGTGACGTGGTCGGGGTGCTCGTGGGTGATCACCACGGCGACGACGCCGGTGGCGTCGACCGGGCGGGTGAAGTTCCCCGGGTCGAGGACCAGCCGGGCGTCTCCGTCCGACACGATCTGGCAGGCGTGCTCGAGCTTCGTGACCTCCATGCGCCCGACCCTACGCGCCGGGCGGCGGCGGGCCCGTGGTCTCCCGGACGACGAGGTGCGCCGGCGCGGCCGGGAGCACCGAGGCCGCGGCGCCGTCGACCTCGGCGAGCACTGCGCGAGCTGCCGTCCGCCCCTGCGCCTCCGGGTCCTGCGCGACGGTCGTCAGTCCGACGGTGGCGCCGTACTCGTGCCCGTCGATCCCGATGACGGAGACGTCCTGCGGGACCGAGAGCCCGGCTCGGCGCGCGGCGACGAGCACCCCGAGCGCCATCTCGTCCGACGCGCAGAGCACGGCCGTCGGCCGGTCAGCGGCGGCACCTCCACCGCCGGCTCCGCCGCGGCCGCCGAACAGCACCGTCCCGGCCGCGACCCCACCCGCGAACGAGAACCGTCCGTCGAGCAGCCACCGCTCCGGCACCGCGTGCCCCGCGGCGCGCATGGCGTCCACGAAGCCGTCCCGTCGGAGGTGCGGGACGGCCACGTTCATCCCCGCCTCGTCCTGCCCGCCGACGTACGCGACGGACCGGTGGCCGAGGCCGCACAGGTGGTCGACGGCGATCCGGGCCACGGCGCCGTCGTCGACGCCGACGTTCCGCAGGCCCGGCGCGGGTCCCCCGATGACGATCATCGGGTGCTGGCTGAGCTCGAGCTCGGCGCGCTCGGTCTCGTCGAGCACGAGGGACAGCAGCACGAGGGCGTCGACCCGGTGCCGCAGCATGGAGCGCCGGAAGGCCCGGTCACGATCACCGCCGGGACCGCCCAGGTTGTAGAGGACGAGGTCGTAGCCCGCTCGGCGCAGTTCAGCGTCGACGCCGCCGAGCGCCTTGACGTAGAACCAGCGGTCGATGACCGGCACGACCACGCCGACGGCCCGTTGGCGCCCGGTGGCGAGGCCGGCCGCCGCCGAGCTCGGCACGTACCCGAGTTCGTCGGCGACCCGTTGGACCTCGTCGATGGTCGTGTCCGCGACGTTCGACATGCCGCGGAGCGCCCGCGACACCGTGGACTTCGACAGGCCCGTGACGGTCGCGATCTCCTGGATGCCCATCGGTGCGACCCGGGAGGCCCGTCAGCCGTCCGTGCCGTGCGTCACGCCCGCCGGGTGGTCGGCTCCACCGCCACCGGTCGCGGCAGCACGCCGCCGCGCGTCGCGCACCTGGCGTCGTCCGGCCGGGGCGAGCTCGTCCCACCCGGCGTGCTGGTGCACGCGGCCGTCCGCCGCCGGCCGGGGCCGCCGACGGGTGTCGTCGGCCGCGGTGGTCCGGACGGGCGCGACGGCCGGCACGCCACCGATGCCGTCGGCGGCCGTCCCGTCGCCGTGGCGGCGGAGGACCGCCACCCGCCAGCGGTCGAGGGCGACGACGCCGAGCACGCAGACGAGCAGGGTCAGGGCCCAGCCGAGCGCCGGGCGACCGGTGACCTCGGAGAAGATCGTGACGCCGAGGAACAGGACGCCGAAGCAGCCGACGAAGCCGATCGCTTCCTCGATGCGTGCGGTGGGCCGGGCGGGCGCGCGCTGTGCCATCGTCGTCACCCCTTCACGCCACCGGCGGTGAGGCCGGCCACGATGCGACGTTGGAAGATCAGCACGAGGATCACGAGCGGGATCGTGACGATCGTCCCCGCGGCCATCACCGCCGTGTAGGGCTCCTGGTGCGGCTGCGACCCGGCGAAGGACGCGATGGCGACCGTGACGGGCTGCGTGGCGTCGCTCGAGAGCTGCGAGGAGATCAGGTACTCGTTCCAGCTGGAGATGAACGCCAGGATCGCCGTCGTGAACACCGCGGGGGCGGCGAGCGGCAGGATGATCCGCCGGAACGCCTGCACGCGGGTGCACCCGTCGATGCGCGCCGCTTCCTCGAGGTCCCAGGGCATCTCCCGGAAGAACGAGGCGAGCGTGTACACGGTCAGCGGCAGCACGAACGAGATGCTCGGCAGGATGAGCGCCTGGTAGGTGCCCATCCACCCGATGTCCGTGAACAGCTGGAACAGCGGGGAGATGAGCGCGACGCCGGGGAACATCGACGCGGCGAGGATCGCACCGGCGATGAGCGACTTGCCGCCGAACTCGAGCCGGGCGAGCGCGTAGGCCGCCGAGGTGCCGACCAGCAGGGCGATGACCGTCACCGCGATCCCGATGAAGACGCTGTTCAGCAGCGCCCGTCCGAGGTGGTTGCCGAGTGCGGTGGAGAACGCGGTCGCGTAGTTGTCGAGCGTCACGTGCGTGAACCACGGCGTCGGGTCGAACGTGTACCCGACGTCGCGGAAGCTCGTCACCACCATCCAGTAGAAGGGCAGGAGGCACCAGATGGTGATGACGGCGGCCTGGATGATCGTGCGGATCTTCGGCCCCATGTGCCGCTTGACACGGACGTCGGAACGGTCGATCGCGCGGTCGCGTGCGGCCGCCGAGGAGCGGGGTCGGTCTGCTGCGAGGGTCACTTGAGTTCACCCTTCTGCTGTGCTGCCTGGGTCTGCACGACGTTCGCGCCGAGGAACCGGACGAAGACGAACGCGACGATGAAGACGATGAGGAACGTGATGGTGGACAGGGCGGACGCGGCGTTGAAGCCCTGCCGGATCTGGTCGACCACCAGCACCGAGAGCGAGACGGTGGCGTTGCCGGAACCACCGCCGCCACCGGTCATGATCGCGATGAGGTCGTAGATGCGCAGCGCGTCGAGCACACGGAACAGGACGGCGACCATCAGGGCGGGTCGGACGAGCGGCAGCGTGATGAGGACGAAGCGCTGGAACGTCGACGCGCCGTCCATCTTGCCGGCCTCGTACACGTCCTCCGGGATGAGCTGCAGCCCCGCGAGGATCAGCAGCGCCATGAACGGCGTCGTCTTCCAGGTGTCGGCGATGACGATCGCGAACCGCGACGCCCACTCGTCGGAGAACCAGAGGACCTGGTGGCCGATGACGTGGTTGAGCACGCCGTTCGCGTCGAAGATGAAGTACCAGAGCTTCGCGGTGACGGCGGTCGGGATGGCCCACGGCACGAGGATCGCGGCACGGACGAGCGCGCGGCCCTTGAAGTCGCGGTTCATGATGATGGCCATCCAGAGCCCGATGACGGTCTCGAGGACGACGGTCACGATCGTGAAGAAGAACGTGTTGCCGAAGGCCACCCAGAACTGGGAGCCGAGGCTGCCGGGCGGGCACGCGACGTCGCCGCACCGCTGGCCGATCCAGTGCACGTAGTTGGAGAGCCCGGCGAAGCCGCCCTGGACGAAGAGTCCGGTGGCCTTGTCGAGTCCCTGGTCGAGCTGGAACGACTGGATGATCGCGCTGACCACCGGGTAGCCGATGACGATCGCGAGCAGGACGATCGTCGGGCCGATGAGGTACACGGCCCACCGGCCGTGCTCGGCGTTCAGGCCGCCCTTGCGGCGGGGTTGCTTCGGCTCCATCCCCTTCGGGTCCGGGATGGCTGCGGGGATCTCGGTTGCTGCTGACACGTGTCGGCCTCCTTGCCGGGGGTGTCGGAACGCAAGTGTGGGCGGACTGGGGGCCCGTGGTGGACGCACCACGGGCCTCCGGTCCGGCAAGCGGCGGGAGCCGCGTGTTGCTAACTGCTGGTCGCCGACTTGAGGGCGTCCTGCATGTCCTTCATGGCTTCGTCGACCGACTTCGATCCCTTGAGCGCCGCGTAGGTGTTGTCCTGGATCGCCTTCGTCACGGCCGGGTAGAACGGCGTCACGGGGCGGGGCTCCGCGGACTCGATCGACTTCAGCAGGGTGGGCAGGTACGGCAGCTTCGCGGTCAGCTCGGTGTCCGTGTAGAGGTCACCGACGACCGGGGCGAGGGAGCCCTGGGTCGCGAAGAACTTCTGCGTCTCGTCCGAGGTCAGGAACTCGAGGAAGTCGTGCGCCGTGGCCTTGTTCTTCGAGTAGGCGCTGATCGCCGCGTTGTGTCCGCCGAGGGTCGAGGCACCGACGCCGTCCGCACCCGGGATCGGGGCGATGCCGAAGGTGTCCTTGACCTTGCTGGAGCCGTCGGTCTTCGCGAGGTTGTACACGTACGGCCAGTTGCGCAGGAACAGGAGCTTGCCCGCCTCGAACGCGGTGCGGCCCTGCTCCTCCTGGTACGTGATCGCCTCGGCCGGGATGTTCCCGTCCTTGAACGCGTCGACGAGGTTCTGCAGACCGGCCTTGGCGTCCGTGGTGTCGACGTCCGGGTCACCGGCCTTGCTGAGGACCGAGCCGCCGGAGCCGTTGATCGCCTCGGAGGCGTTGACCGTCAGCCCCTCGTACTTCGCGAACTGCCCGGCGTAGCAACCGATGCCGGCGTCCTTCGCGATCTTGCAGTCGGCCATCATCTCCTTCCACGTGGTCGGAGGCGTCTTGACGAGGTCCTTGCGGTAGTAGAGCAGCGCGCCGTCAGAGGTCTGCGGGGCGGCGTAGAGCGTGTCGTTGTAGGTCGCGGTCTTCACCGTGGCCGGCAGCAGCTTCGAAGTGTCGAGCTTCATGTCGCCGGTCAGCGGGGTCAGCCAGCCCTTCGCGGCGAACTCCGCCGTCCAGACGACGTCCACGTCGACGACGTCGTAGTTGTCGTCCTTGGCCTGGAAGTGCTGCACGAGGTCGTCGTGCTGCTGGTCGGCCTGGTCGGACTGCTCCTTGAAGGTGACCTTCTCGTCGGGGTGTGCCTTGTTCCACTTCGCGATCAGCGGGCGGACGACGTTGGAGTTGTCCTTGCCCTGCACGTAGGTGATCGGCCCGCGGCTGTCCTGGCCGCTCTTGGCGTCGTCGTTCGCGGAGCTGCCGCTCGAGCAGCCGGTGAGCACGAGGCCGATGACCGCGACCCCCGCAACGGATGCGAACCGCACCCTGGCGCGTGTTGTCTTCACAGCGTTGTCTCCTCATCGAGATCACCAGGGGGCATCGATCGGGTGTCGACGACACTGCCCTGGAGCAGGCGACGCTGCCTGCTGGTGGAGGAAGCTACGCCCGCCCCGGGGGTTCCGCAACCGGTTGCATCGGTTCCGTGACCTGAGCGTGACCTTGGAAGTCCCGGAGACTTCCTGGGTGAGCGCTCACCCGTGTTCGGGGGTGGTCGAGCGCGCCGACTGCGGAACCCCGCACGAACCCCGCCACGAGCACCGCCGTGCGTTGTCGGCGGACGGCGCTCCCCGTAGCGTCCGGGACATGACCCAGCACTCCTCCGTCACCGTGCCCGGCCCCCGTCGGGTCGTCAGCGTCGATCTCGACGCTCCGCTGCCGCGGCTGGTCGCCGACGAGTCGGGTTCCTCCGCACTCGTCGTCGGCTACCGCGACGGCTTCCCCGTCACGACCCTCGACGTGCTGCTCACCGCCGACCCGGCCGACGCCGCCCGTGCCCTCGCACCGCTCGTCGACGAGGTCGTGCGCACCACCGGCGACGACCAGGCGCCGGTCCCCGACCACGAGCTGCCGCTGATCTCGATCGTGGTCTCCACCATCGTCACGCGCGTGGAGGACATCGGGAAGCTCCTCGACTTCCTCGAGCACCTCGACTACCCGCGCTACGAGGTCGTCCTCGTCGACAACCGCGTGAAGCTGCCGGAGATCGACGCGCTGCCCGGACTCCTCGAGGGCCGCAACGTGCGACTCGTCGTCGAACGCCGTCCTGGATGCTCGGCCGGCCGGAACGCCGGCGTCGCCGCTGCGAACGGCGAGGTCATCGCCTTCACCGACGACGACGTCCGCGTGGATCCGCAGTGGCTCCGCTCGATCGGCACCCGGTTCGTCCGCGAGCCCGAGGTGGCCGCGGTGACCGGGATGATCCTGCCCGTCGAACTCGAGACCCCCGCGCAGATCTGGTACGAGGCGTACTACGGCGGCTTCAGCGGCGAGCGCACCTTCGCTCCCGTGACGATCATCCCGGACGACGTCCCCGGGGTCATGCGGCACGCGCAGGCGACCGCGGTGAGCCCCGACGGCACCGTGCAGAAGCACTTCGCGGTGTACGGGATCGGCGGCTACGGTGCCGGCGCGAACTGGGCCGTCCGCCGCTCGGCCTTCGACGCCGTCGGTGGGTTCGACCCGGTGCTCGGCGCCGGGGTGCCCGCACGCGGCGGCGAGGACCTCGCCATCTTCATCGACATCCTGTGGGCCGGCGGACGGATCGGCTTCGAGCCCCGCGCCGTCGTGCACCACCGGCACCGCCAGACGCTCGAGGGCCTGCACGGGCAGCTGCACTCCAACGGCGTCGGCTTCACGGCCCTGATGTGCGAGCTCATCGCGAAGGACCGTCGGCACGCGCTGGTCCTCGCTCGACTGATGCCCCGTGCCGGCAAGATCAAGCTGAAGCAGCTCGTGTCACGGCTGGCCGGCCGCCGCGACGCCGCAGCCGAGACGATCACCGAGGCCTCCACGACCCGGATCCCCCGGTCCCTGGCCTACCACGAGTTCCGCGGCTTCCCGGCCGGTCCCGCGGCGTACTTCCGGAGCCGGAAGTTCTGGCGTGACGTGGAGGCGAGCAGCAACCACGGGGAGTGAACGCACCCACACCGACGGACGGGAGGCCCGTGGCGACACCGCCACGGGCCTCCCGTCCGTTCGTGGTCGCGCGAGCACACGCGAGTTGCGACAGAACACGCGTCGTACCGCGCGTGTTCTGTCGCAAGACTGGTGCCGCTCCGCGTGCCCGCCCGCCGCGCCCGCCGCGCCGCGCCCCGGGTCACCCGCGGCGCAGCCGCCCCAGCACGTAGCGCCACGGACCGCCGAGCGCCGCGGTCAGCTCGACCCGCTTGAGGCCGGCGGTCGCCGCGAGGAACTCCTCGTCGGCCGTCCACGCACCGACGCCGTCCACCGGCGTCGCCACCTGGTCGGTCCCGGGGCCCTGTCCGAGCGCCCCGAGCTGCCGGAGCGCACCGACGGCCCGGCGGAACACCGCCACCGCCGTGCGGGGACGGAGCACGAGCTTCGCGACCCAGGCGCCGAGCCCGGTGCCGTAGCCGAGCGCCTGCGAGCGGAGCGCTGCCCGGTCGGCCCGGTGCTCGTGCCACACGAGGGCGGTCGGTTCGACGGCCAGCGCGCCCCCGGAGAAGAGCACCCGCGTGAACACGTCGGGGTCCTCCCCCGCGCGCGCCGGCGTGCCGGGGCCGAGGGCGACGTCGAAGCCGCCGAGGGCGAGGGCCGCCGACCGCCGGAGCGACATGTTCGCGCCGGTGCCGAACGCCCCGACCGAGAACGGGAACAGCGGCAGGTCCGCTGGCGGCGCCGAGGTCCGGAACACCCGGCGCTCGGTGTTGCGCGCCCAGGTCACCCGCTCGTCGAAGTACCGCTGGGTGGGGGTCCGCAGCTCACCGCTCGGTACGAGTCCGGTGACGCAGTCGACGTCCGCGTCGCGGGCGTACGCGTCGGCGAGCGCCGCGAGCCAGTGCCGGTCGACGACCACGTCGTCGTCGACGAAGGCGACCACGGCCCCGGACGCGAGGGCGAGACCGGCGTTCCGTGCGCGCGAGACGCCGGGTCGGGCCTCCAGGACGTAGTGCAGTCGGTCATCCGCGAACGAGGCGACCACGTCGCGCGTCGCCGACGTGCTCGGTGCGTTGTCGACGACGAAGACCTCGAAGTCGTAGTACTCGGACGCGAGCACGGAGCGCACGACGCGACGGACGGCGTCCGGTCGGTCGCGGGTGCCGATGACGACCGAGACGCGCCCGACGGGCGTGCCCGTGGCAGCGGCCGGGAGGCCCGTGGCACGCAGGGCGCGCAGGGCCGGTCCCAGCTCGGCCGGGTCCACGTCCCCGCTCGCGTCGACGGCGACGTCGACGAATCCGGCGATCTCGCGGCCGTCGCGGACGAGCAGCCGGGCGCGGCGGAAGCCCTCGGCACCGGCGAGCTCGACGGCGGATGCGGCGAGCGCCTCCTGCCGGTCGACGGCCCCGACCCAGGCGGCGCCGGCCCAGGTGGGCGCGTCGGGCGAGGGCATCGCGGGCGTGAGCGTGAGCACGCTGGTGGTGGTCGCCTGGTGGTCGGTCATGCTCCGATGCTCCGGGGACGCTCCGGCGGGGTCAACGGCGGTGCCCCGCGGATGCGGCGACGGTCGTCCGACTTGCGGTTTGCCGCCACCGGAGGGGCTCGGACCCGTAGGATCGTGAGGACGACCCGGCGGCAGCGCGCCGGGCACGAGGAGGACGCATGCCGCTGGGCCCCAGCACCGAGTTCGGCACCGTGCTCCCCTCCGAACGGACCGTCCTCGTGGTCGACACCACGACGTGCGTCTGCGGACACGTGCAGGACGCCCACGAGCACTACCGTCCCGGCACCGACTGCGCCCTCTGCGACTGCCCGAAGTTCCGCCGGAACCGCTGATCAGCAGGGGGTGGTGCGGGAAACCGCCGCTTCCCCGCAGGAGCCTCCTGACTGCCTTGTCGGGCCCGGAACGACGCGGTTAGCGTCGCGTCCATGGCCATCTCCCCCGCCGCTCCTGCGTGCATCGTCCTCGCCCACGAGGACCCAGAGCACGTGCGCCGGCTCGTCGAGGCGCTCGACCCGTTCCCGGTGTTCCTGCACGTCGACGCACGGACCCCGGACCACGTGTTCCGGGCGATGACCGACGGCCTGCCCGCGCGTGTCCGGCTGCTGCCCCGGATCCGCACCGGTTGGGCGAAGTGGGAGAACGTCGCCGCCGAGGTCTCCGGCTACCGCGCCGCCCTGGCCGAGACGGACGCGACGCACGTGGCCGTCCTCACCGGCAGCGACTACCCGCTCGCGAACGCGACCGAGGTGACCGCGCTCCTCGAGGCGCACCGGCACGAGTCGTTCATCGCCGTGCACCCGCTGCCGTACGCGGAGTGGGGTCCGAACGGCGGCGTCGCCCGGCTGCGGTACCCGCACTGGGCATGGCGCAAGCACATGCTCCGGCTGCCGGTCCCCCGTCGCCTGCCCCACGACGTCGTGCCCGCCGGTGGGTCGCAGATGAAGGTCCTGGCCCGACAGCACGCGGCGGCGGTCGTCGACGCGGTGGACCAGCGTCCGGACCTCGTCCGGTTCTGGCGCCGGAGCTGGGTCGCGGACGAGACCTTCGTCCCCTCGGTCCTCAACTCGCCGGCCCTGACCCCCGGGTTCGCCGACGAGCACGTCCCGCACGCACTGTGGTGGATCGGGTGGGACGGCACGGCGCGGAAGAGCCCGCCGTGGCTGACGACCGCCGACGCCGGGCAGGTGCTGGAACGCCGCACCGACCCCGACGTCGAGCTGCCACACCTGTTCGCGCGGAAGTTCTCGACCGACCGGAGCGCCGACCTGCTCGACATCGTCGACGCCGCGTTCGGGCTGCGGGAGGGCGCTGCGCGTCCGTCCGCTCAGCCGGCTGCTCGCCCTGCTGCTCGTCCGTCCGCTGCAGCGGTGGTCGCACCGTGACCGTTCCCCCGCAGACCCGACGCGAGGCCCGTGCGGCGCGCGAAGCAGCCGACGTGTCCGAGGTGTTGTCGGACCAGCCCGTCGCCCCGGCGCCCGAATCGCTCGACACCGGGAGCGTCGCCGTCCGCAAGGGCGCCAACGCGCTCTTCGGCCGCGGCCTGCTCTACGTCGTCGTGTGGTCGATGCAGCTCGTCGTCTCCTCGCTCATCTCCCCGGTGCTCGCGCACCTCATGCCGCCGGCCGAGTTCGGCGTCCTCGCCTCCGCGATCGCGCTCTACCAGGCGCTCGTCGTGCTGGCGGTCGCCGGCATCGACCAGGCCTCGGTGCTGCAGCGCGCGGAGGACGGCGACGATCGCCGTGCCCGTGGTCTCCTCGCCGTCGGCATGGTCACCGCGTCCGTGGTCACGGTCATCGCCCTCAGCACGATCCCGCTCTGGGGCGACGCCGCCGGGTTCGTCGGCGCGCACCCGCTGCTCCTCGTCGCCGTGCTCTGGACCGGGCCCGCAGCGATCGTGCAGATCTCCCTCGCGCTCCTCGTCGCGCAGGACCGCATCAAGGTCTTCGCGGTGACGAGCCTGCTGTCGTCCATCGGCGGCTCGATCATCGGCCTCGGGCTGCTCACCCTCGTGCACGCCGACGCCACCACGTACGCGTGGGGTGGCGTCGTCGCACAGGGCGTCGCCATGGTCATCGGCATCGCGGCCACCCGACCGCGGCTCGCCGGCCTGTTCGACCGGAAGACCACGGCCCGTGCGTTCCGGCTCGGCATCCCGATCGCGCTCGGCAACCTGTCGTACTTCGTCCTGAACGCCGGCGACCGCGTCGTCGTGCAGCGACTGCTCGGCCCGGAAGAGGTCGCCCGCTACCAGATCGCCTACGTCGTCGGGTCCGCCGTCATCCTGCTGCTCACGTTCACCAACCAGGCCTGGGCGCCGCACTTCGCCGCCCTCCGCGACGCCGTCGCCCGCCGCGAGCTCGCCATGCACTCGCGCGACGAGCTCTACCGGATGCTCGCGCCCGTGCTGCTGGCCGTCACGCTGGCCTCACCCGTCGCGCTGCCGATCCTCGCGCCCGCGTCGTACCGGGTGCAGGAACTCACCGTCGTGGTCTTCATCGTCGCGATCACGGCACTGCCGGTGGTCGCGAGCGGAGCGACCGGACGGTTGCTCCTGGTGGAACGTCGAGGCGTGGCCGTCGGCGTGATCGCCGCGATCGCGGGCGTGGTCAACATCGCGGCGAACCTGCTGCTCGTCCCGCTGTTCGGTATCGCCGGCGCCGCGCTCGCGACCGTCCTGGCGTACGTGATCCTGGCCGCGATGCAGCAGTTCGCCCTGTCCGACCGCCGCGAGTGGCGGGGTCCCGGCCTCCGGGTCGTGCTGACCCTCGCCGCGGCGCTCGCCGTCGCAGCAGCGTCGCTGCTCGTCCCGCAGGACGCCCTCTGGAACTGGGTCCGCGCCGCCGGCGTCATCGCGTGCCTGCCGTGGTTCCTCCGCCGGCTCCGAGCAGCACGTGGAGGTGTTGTCTCATGACCAGACGCAAACGATCGACCGACGAGCCACGGCGGCTCCGCATCGGCGTCGTCGTGACCGGGCTCGCGATCACCGGAGGACTCGAGCGCTGCGTGCTCGAGGACACCCGGGACCTCGTCGCCGCCGGCCACGAGGTCGAGATCTGGCACCGCAACGCGCACGCACCACGCGCCGAGGACGGCCCGGCGCCGTTCGACGCGATGGGTGTGCGGCTCGTGGACGCGACCGACTACCGGTTCGGCGTCCGCACCGCGCTCCGCGACGCCTGGCGCTTCGCCCGCGAGGGCCTGCGGCTCCGCCGCTCCCACCTCGACGTCCTCTGGCTGAACCGCCCCGAGTACCTGCCGTTCGGCCGCGTCGCCTCCGTGATGTCGGGCGTCCCGCTCGCGGTGCACCTGCACCACGCCCCGAACTACAGCCGGATCGGCCCGATCGCCGGGGGCCGGACCCGCTACTTCGCCGTCTCGAACGCGATGGCGAGCGCCTGGCACGACGCCGGCGCACCGACCGACAGCATCCGGATCGTGCCGAACGGCGTCGACACCGACGCGTTCCCGGCGGCGTCCGCCGCGCAGGTGCACGATGCGCGTGCCGCGCTCGGCATCGACGACGCGACCCCGACGGTGCTCTACTACGGTCGCCTCTCGCGGTCGAAGGGCGTGCTCGCCCTCCTGGAGGCATGGGGTCGCGTCCTCGCGACCGCTGCGGACCGGCTCCCCCACACCGTCCCCGCCGCGCCGGACCCCGTCCGTCGGCTCCCGTTGCTCGTGCTGGCGGGCGCGCTCTACCCAGAGGAGGCGGACGCCGTGCACCAGGCGATCGCCGCGCTGCCCGACGGTTCCGTCCTGCTGGCACCCGAGCGGGACGACGTCGTCCCGCTGCTGCACGCCGCTGACCTCGTCGTCGCCCCCTCGATCGAGCCGGAGGGCTTCGGGCGCGTCGTCGTCGAGGCCATGTCGGCCGGACGTCCGGTGGTCGCGGCGGCGTCGGGCGGCACCGGGGAGATCCTGTCCGGTGAGTGGGCGCGGTTCACCGTCGACCCGGCGGACCCGGACGCCCTGGCGAAGAAGCTACTCGACACGCTCGACGAAGCCGTGCACGACCCGTCCCTCGGGGAACGGTGCCGCGAGTGGGTCGGAGCGCACTACGGCCGCGAACCGCACGTCTCCGCGCTGCTGCACGAGCTGCAGGAGCTCGCCGGCCGCTGACCCGACGCGTCGCGCGCGCAGCGCGCAGAAGGAGGGCCCCGGGGTGCTGATCGCTCAGCGCCCCGGGGCCCTTCGTCGTGTCGCGCTGTCGTCACTGCGCCGTCACTGCGCCGTCACTGGCCGTCACTGGCCGTCACTGCGCCGTCACTGCGCCGTCACTGCGGCGCTGCCATGTCGGCGGTCCAGCTGCCCTCGTCCGGCACGGCCGAGTCGTCCGACGGCAGCGATGCCTCCGGCTCGGCGCCGTCGGCGGGGACGTCGATGGTCATCCAGTCGATCAGGAGCGAGCCGTCCGCGCTCTTCGGGGGCTGCCCGTCGTTGGACCCCGCCTGCACGACGAGGTGCATGCGCGACGTCGGGATGCTCTCCGTCGTCGTCCCGACGACCTGGTCGTCGATGAGGAAGGACATCCGGGCCGGCGTCCACTCGATCGTGTACGTGTGCCAGTCGGCCAGCGACGCCTCGGTCTCGTACTGGACGCACTTCTCGGCGGGGTCCTCGAGGCAGTGCACGTTGAGGAACGCCGGCGCGCCGAGGGCCCCCTCCGGGAAGTCGACCTCGCCGTCCTCCCAGACGTTCTCGTCGCTCCAGAGCAGGACCGCGACACCGTAGCCGTCGACCTCGTCGCTCTTCATCCGGATGCTGTAGCGCCCGGACGTCTGACCGCCCCACTGCCCGTCGACGAGCGGCACCACGCCGCCGGCGAGCGGGGTGCCGCCCCTGGTGGTCCGGAGCCGCATGTCGAGCATGCCGTCGTGCGCGGTGAGCGTCGACGACTGGTACCGGCCGGTGCCCGCGGTGTCCGCGAACCCGTGGTAGACGGAGAACCGGTCACCGTAGTCCGCCTCGAAGCCGCCCTTCGGCGTGGTCAGGGCGAAGTCCTCGGAGAACACCCGCTCCCACCCGGAGCCGTCTGAGGTCGTGGGCATCGTCACTCCGCTCGGGTCGACACCGTCACCGGTGGCGCTGGTGGTGGACGCGGCGACCGCCCCGGCGGCGATCGCCAGGGCGGCAGCGGCGAGCACGACGCGTCGTGCTCCGGTGCGGAGCGGGAACCGGTGCCGGGCGAACCCGGCACCGTGCGCCGGTGGCGCGCCGTGGCCAGCCGCGGACCGGTCGTCGACGGGTCGGAACCCGTCACCGAACCCGGTCACACGACTGCCCACGCGCGGACCTCGGACAGCCCGACGTTCACCGTGCTGTTCGAGACCTTGGTCGTGGTGAACCGGACCCAGGTGACCTTCCGGCTCGTGAAGTCGACCACGAGGTCGGAGCCGTCGTTCGGCAGGGACCCGACCGTGACCTTGCTGCCGTCCGAGAACGTCAGCGTGCCACCGGTGACCTGGTCGGCCGCGTTCGGGCGGTCGTTCAGGATGATCCGCTGCAGGGCGATCGGGGAGGTCCAGTCGAGCTGGAACCACACGCCGGTGCGACCGGACGGCGAGACCCACTCGGCAGAGGGGTTCGCCGGGTAACCGGAGACCACACCGTCGACGGCCTTCGCGACCGTCTGACCGTCGGCCGGGTTGTCCGACTTCGCGGTCGCCTTCGCCGTCGACGTCACGTCACGGAGCGTGGGCGTCGGGGTCGGGGTCGGCGTCGGGGTCGGGGTCGGCGTGGGCGTCGGAGTCGGCGTGGGGGTCGGAGTCGGGGTGGGCGTCGGAGTCGGCGTCGGCGTCGGAGTCGGCGTCGGAGTCGTGGTGGCTGCTGGTGAGAACGCGCGGATCTCGGCCAGACCGATGTTCTCCGTCGAAGCACTCACCGACGTCACCGTGAACCGAGCCCACGTCACCGTCCGCGCCGCGAACGTCACACGCTGCGCCGTCCCCGCGTTCGCCAACGACGGCACCGCCACACTCGAACCATCCGAGAACGTCAACGTCCCACCGAGGACCTGGTCGTTCGCGTTCGGCCGGTCAGCCAGGTCGATCGCATCCAGCGACGTCCCCTTCGCCCAGGTCAGCTGGATCCACGTCCCAGCACGACCCGACGGAGCAACCCACTCCGCCGACGGGTTCGCCGGGTAGCCGGAGACCACACCGTCCACCGCCTTCGCAGCCGTCTGCCCGTCAGCCGGGTTCTCCGCACTCGCCGACACCGTCGCCGACGCAGTCACGTCCGTCCGGGTCGGCGGCGGGGTGGTGGTGGCTGCTGGTGAGAACGCGCGGATCTCGGCCAGACCGATGTTCTCCGTCGAAGCACTCACCGACGTCACCGTGAACCGAGCCCACGTCACCGTCCGCGCCGCGAACGTCACACGCTGCGCCGTCCCCGCGTTCGCCAACGACGGCACCGCCACACTCGAACCATCCGAGAACGTCAACGTCCCACCGAGGACCTGGTCGTTCGCGTTCGGCCGGTCAGCCAGGTCGATCGCATCCAGCGACGTCCCCTTCGCCCAGGTCAGCTGGATCCACGTCCCAGCACGACCCGACGGAGCAACCCACTCCGCCGACGGGTTCGCCGGGTAGCCGGAGACCACACCGTCCACCGCCTTCGCAGCCGTCTGCCCGTCAGCCGGGTTCTCCGCACTCGCCGACACCGTCGCCGACGCAGTCACGTCCGTCCGGGTGTCGGTCGGGTCCGTGGGGGTCGTGGGCACCGATGAGCCGACCGTGTACTGACGGCTCAGCCAAGTGCTCTCGGGGCGTGCCGCGCAGGCCTCCCACGAGGCGCAGGTCTCGCTGTCGTGGGCGGCGTAGGTGAAGAACACCGCGGCCTTCGCATCGGTCTGCGCCTGGGTGAGGTTGGCGGGTCGGTCCGCGATCGGGTACCCGAGGTACCCGGTGAAGCCGTGGGCGGCCGTGTACTGCTGCTGCACCTGGTCGGTGAGGTACCCGACGGTGTGGTGGTCGCTGTGGTCGCCGTCGCCGTACTGGCCCTGGTAGTCGAGGGTGTGGATGTCCGTCGGCGCGAAGTCCTGCACGATCCCGAGCAGCGTCGCCTTGAGCTGCGCGAGGGTGTACTGCGCGGGGTGGGTGGCGTCCGCGACGGTCTGCAGGGTGGGGATGGCGCCCTGGTAGAGCTGCTGCAGGCTCGTGTAGCCGGTCGCCCAGAAGCCGTTGCCCTCGACGTTGCCGTCCGGCAGCTCCATGAGCACCAGGCTGACACGCGGGTCGGCGGTGAGCGTCTCGGTGTGCAGCGTCCGACCGGCCACCGTGATCGACCCGGTCGTCGTGGCGGCGGAGACACCCGCGATGCTCGCGTACGCCGCGAGCAGCCCGGTCTGGCGTTCCTGCCAGTACCAGGCGGGCTTCCCGGCGTCACCGGCGGTCACCACGACGGACCGCACGCAGCGGCCGGCCTCGATGTCGGCGCGGAGCGCGGTGCCCTGGAACAGCAGGTCGTCGTCGGGGTGCGCGATGACGTTCAGCACCCGCCCGGCGCTGCAGTCCGGTGCCGTGGTGGCCGCGTCGGCCGCCCCGGCGTCGAGGTTGGGGACGACGAGGACCGCCAGGACCGTCGCGAGCACGGCCGCGACGGACGCCGCACGTCCCCTCCAGCTCGGTCTGTGCTCACTCGGTTGCATGACGCATCCCTTCCGTCGTCAGTTCGTACATCGCGGTCGTACCGGACGACCAGACGACCTTCCAGTAGGGCGAGTCGGCCATCGCCGCTGCGAGCTCCTGGTAGTCGGCGTCGCTCTGGTATCCGTACCGCTCGTCGTAGGCACCGAACGGTTCGGCCACGAGGGCGTAGTACCCGGTCGCGGTCCAGTTCTCGACGAGCTCGCGGGTCATGTCGGACACGTCCGCGGCCGCGTCGTAGTCGGTGCCGGACGGGTAGGCCCCGAGCGCCTCACGGGACAGGTACCCGACGTCGAAGTAGCGGGCGCCGGTGTTGCTCGGCACCGCGTTCGCGGAACCGGTGAGGAGCATCACGGAGCCGCTCGGCGCCGTGCGGTCGTACAGCTGCGTGGCCTCGGACTGGCTGCGGGTCATCACGCGGTTCCAGTCGAGCGAGGTCTGGCCGAAGGCACCGATCGCGACGAGCGCGGCGATCCCGGCTCCCGCCACGGCGAAGCGCACGGCGGACGGACGCATCGCCCGGCTGACGAGTGCGCCGACGGGGGCCAGTCGACCGGACGGCATCGGCAGCGCGGCGGCGAGGATCGCGATCCACGGGGTGGCGAACAGGACGACCCGGAAGACGCCCTCCTGCCCGTAGTTCGTCGCGACGAGCAGCGAGATCGGGCTGGCTGCTGCGGCGAGGAGCGCCCAGTGCACGCGGTCACGGCGGAGCAGCACGGTGATCAGTGCTGCGAGCCCGAGGACCACGAGTGCCGCTGCCGGGATGTCGAAGGCGAGCCGGGTGACCAGCGGCTTCGGCAGCACCGTCATGTCGTGCGTCGGCGGCTGCACGTTGTCGAGCACTCGGCCGACGGCGGCGAGCGACAGGAACCGACCGAGGATGTCGCCGTTCAGCGCGGCGAAGGCGACCGCCGGCACGAGCACGACGACGGGGAGCCACCACGGCCGCACCAGGCGGAACACGATGAGCGCCACCAGCGCCGCGACCGTCAGGTACGGCGAGATCTGGTGCGTGACGACCATCACGATCCCGATGAGCGTGATCGCGAGGATCTTCGAGAGCGGGACCTTCCGAGCACGCGGCTTCGCCCCGACGGTCCCGTCGGCGGTGGTCACCACGGCGTCGCGGAGCGGACCCGTCGCGAGCACCAGGATCGTGATCGACAGCAGGATGCCGACGGACTGCGGGGAGAAGTAGGTCGTGTTGAGCGACCCGGTCATCGCGGTGAGCAGCGCCGCGATCCACGGCCGCCGGTCACCGGGCAGCCAGTGCGCCGCGAGCACGCCGACGGCGATCGTCGTGCTGAAGGCCAGCAGGACCGGCACCCAGGCGGCGATGAGCATCGCGTTCGCGATCCCGCCGATGTCGGCGACCCAGGCGCCGCCGGCGAAGAGCCCCGACCACGTCTGGAAGATGTCGGCGGCCGGGTTCGTGCCGCCGTACTGCCGGATGTACTCGAGGACGCCGATGTGCCGGGCGGCCGCGGTCACGGTCGGGACGCCGTAGGTGATCGCCTGGGCGAGCTGGATCGAGCCGCCGAGGACGACGACCGGCACGGCGAGTCCGCGACCGCGCACCAGGGCGACGACGGCGGCACCGACGACGAGCGCGAGGCCGATGACGAGACCGGGGCCGAGCGAGCCGAAGAGCCCGGCGGGCACCGGGTCGCCGATGTGTGTGAGCGCTGCGACGACGACGACGAGGAGTCCGACGACGGACAGCGTCGTGACCGTGGCGGTGGTCCCCCACCGCGGGCGGGCGACCGGCGGCACCAGGCCGGCTCGCCGGAGTTCCGCGACGTCGCGGGGCACCGCGACGGCGAGCGCCGCCGCGGTGAGCACGATGACCGCGACGAACGGCACGACCGGCGCCCAGAGGTGGAAGGTCGCCATCGTGTAGCCGATGCCGATCGTGCCGACGAGCGACCCGGTGACGGCGAACACGGCGAACCGGGCGAGGGAGACCGGACGGAGGAGCAGGAGCGGTGCGACGCCGAGGAGGGCGAAGAGGAAGAGCCCGGTGGCGCTCCCCCGCAGGACCGACAGGTCGAAGACCGTGCCGACCGCGGCGAGCACGAGCGTGAGGACGACGATCCCGGCTGCGACGAGCCGGCTGACCGGTCCCATCGCGCCGTCGACGACGCGTCGCGCCGGCCCGGCCTCGGCGAGCCCGCGCTGGAGCTCGTGGCGTCCGTGTGCGGTCCGGTCGATCGTGCCGGCGCCGTCGAGTCGCTCGCGGAGCGCGAGGAACGGTGCGGTGACCACGGAACGCTGTTCCACGCCGCGGAGCCGCCGCGTGGTCTGCGCGAACTCGGCGTCGACGGCGTCGACACCGGAGGCGCCGGCGGCACCCGAGGCACCGGAGGCCCCCGAAGCACCAGAGGCACCGGAAGCGCCGCCCACCGCCGCGGCGTGGTCGCCCTGCTCGAGGCCGAGTCGTGCGAAGGCGCTGACGGCCTCGGGCGCTGCGTCCACCGAGGCGGCGAGCGTCTCGCGGTCGAGTGCGTTCTTGGTCATCCAGGCTCCGAGTCCGTGGCCGTGCGCGGCGGCGGCGCTGCGGAGCGACGCGACGTCGTCCGCCGTCCGCTGCCACGCGATCGCGGCCGGTTCGACGGCGATCGCGGAACCCGCGAACAGCAGTCGTGTGAAGAGGTCGAGGTCGTCGCCGCCACCGACGCTGGTCCCCGGTCCGAAGGCGGTGTCGAACCCGCCGATCCGGAGCGCGGTCGCGCGGTGCACGGCGAGGTTCGCGCCGGTCCCGTAGGCGGAAGCGGCGAAGGGGTGCAGGGGCAGGTCGTCGGCGCCGCCGTCGAGCCGGAACACCCGGCGACGCAGGGTGCGCCCGGCCGGGGTGCGGTCGTCGTGCCAGCGCTGCGCCGGGGTGCGGAGCTCGGCGCTCGGCACCGGTCCGGTCACGCAGGCGACGTCGGGGTCGGCGGCGAACGCACCGGCGATCGCGCCGATCCAGCCGGCGTCGACCACGGCGCCCTCGGCGACGAAGGCGACGACGTCACCCGTCGCGGCGAGGAGCCCGGCGTTGCGTGCGGCGGCGAGTCCGCCGGCCGGTGCTGCGATCGTGGTGACGCGGTGGCCGTCGATGTCGACCGTGGCGGTGCCGCCGTCGTCGGCACCGTGCGAGACGACGAGCACGTCGAAGTCCTCGTGGGTGTTCGCGAGCACGGAGCGCATCGTCGGACCGGCCGCACCGTCGGTGCAGAGGACCACGGTGACGGACGGCAGCACCAGACCTGCTGTCGGCCGTCGCTCGGGCACCGGCATCGGCCGGATCGCGCGCTGCAGGGTGCGGACGTCGATGGCACCACCGATGCGACGGTGCTCGGTGATGTCCGCCTCGACGAACCCGAGCGGTTCGCCGTGGTCGCGGACGAGCAGTCGGGCGCGGCGGTAGCCCGCAGCGCCCTCGAGAGCGACCACGTCGCGGTGGCTGGACGCGTGCACGTCGGCACGGTCCACCTCGCCGACCCACAGGGCGCCGTCCCACGTCGGGGACAGCGTTCCCGTGACGATCGGCGAGATGACCATCGCCAGGGTCGCGCGGGTCATCTCGTGCCCACCGGCTGCGGGACGGGACGGGTTGCGGGAGTGCTGACGACGACGCCGCCGAGGACCCGGCCGACGGCGTAGCCGGTGACGGTCGAGGCGACGCTCAGGACGATCGCGAAGGCGCGGAGCGCACCACCGCGTCCGATCTGACCGAGTTCGCGGACGACCGCGCCGGGGATCACCTTGGTCAGGTACGTCGACTCGCTCGCGAGCGAGTCACCGGTGCCGACGCGGCGGCTGAGGACGGCCTTCGAGATGCCCTCGTAGTAGCTGCGGCGACGGAGGTACCGCATCGTCACGCGGTCCGGGGAGACCCGGTGCGAGACGTTCGAGCGCGGCTCGTGCCGGATGCGTGCACCCGGTCGGGCCTGGGCGATGCGGATGCACAGCTCGGTCTCCTCGCAGCCGAGCGGCTGGTTGCCGACGCGGCCGATGCCGGAGCGGAAGCCACCGGCGAGCAGGATCGCGTCGCGCCGGAACGCCATGCTCGAGCCGATGACGTTGCGGACGTCGCCGGGGGTCTCGGGCAGGCCGCGGTAGGAGCAGCCGACGATCCAGAGCAGCTCGTCGGCGTAGGGGCCGGCGCCGGTCGCGGTCGGCCAGGACGGCGTGGCGCGACCGCCGACCCCGACGACCGTGGGGTCCTCGAGCGCGGTGAGCATGTGTCCGAGCCAGTCCGGGTCGGCCGTCGCGTCGTCGTCCAGGAAGGCGACGACGTCGGCGTCGGTCAACGCGACTCCGGTGTTCCGCGCGCCGGACAGGCCGCGGTCCTCGGTGTTCGGGACGACGCGGAGCTCGGGCCAGCGCGCGGTGGCGCGGGCGAGGAGCTCGGGTTCGTGGTCGATCACGACGACGACCTCGGGTGCCTCGGGCTGGCGCTTGGCCGACTCGACGCTGTCCTGCAGGTCGCCCCAGCGCTGCTGGGTGTACGCGCAGATGACGACCGCGACGCTCGTCACGCGACGTCCTCCTCGAGGCCGACGACCGCGGCTGCGGCGACGGGCGTGCCGAGGGGTCCGCCGTGGGCGGCTCCGGCGGCGGCGAGGGGCGCTGCCGGTGCGGCGGCGAGCTGGGTGGCCGGCGGGACGACGCTCATCGCGGCGCGGCGGACCTCGGAGCGACCGATGGCGGCGCGACGGCGCTCGTGCATGATCGACTTCAGCACGCGGATGCCGTCGGTGACGGCGTTCAGGTTGCTGGTGCCGTGCACGCGGAGCTTCTCGTGGCTCGGGACCTCGGTGATCGCGAGCTCGGCGGCCGACCAGCGGCAGGTGAGCACGGTCTCGATCTCGAACCCGTCGCCCCACAGCATCGAACCGTCGGACGGCTTCGGCAGCTCGGAGGAGAGCAGCCCGATCTCCGGCAGGACGTCGGCCCAGAAGGCGTTGTAGCCGTAGCAGAGGTCGCTGTAGCGGGTGCCGAGGATCGTGTTGCAGATCAGGTTCAGGCCGCGGTTGCCGAGGTTGCGGACGATGGTGATGTCGTCGCTGCCACCGCCGAGCGAGTAGCGGGTGCCCTTGGCGACGTCGGCGCCCTCGACGAGCGCCTGCACGAAGCGCGGGATCTCGTCGGGGTCGGCGGAGCAGTCGGCGTCGAACATCACGACGATGTCGCCCGTGACGGCCTCGAACCCGCAGGCGAGGGCGTTGCCCTTGCCCTTGCGGGTCTGGTGGACGACGCGGATGCCGGGCATCACGCGCTGCGCGGTGGCGATGGTGTCGTCGACGGAGTTGCCGTCGACGAGGATGACCTCGTACACCGGCGGGAGCTTCGGGAGGATGATCTCGAGGTTGCGGGCCTCGTTCCGTGCCGGGATGACGACGGAGACCCGGGGGTCTGCAGGTCGGACGGTTCGTGCGGGCATTGGCGCGGTCCTGTCGGGTCAGGGTTGCTGTCGGGTGTGTCTCAGGGAGGAACGGGCGTCCACTGACGACGCCTCGACGACGAGGGAACGTCGCCGGCCGGCGGGGCGCGGGTACGACGCCACCGGGATGCGCGGAGGAGTGGGTACTCTCCCCCGCGGTCCAACCATCGCCGTGGGCGGGGTGGGGGTCAATGCGCGGTGCGGTCCCTTGCGGACCCCCGGGTGCGGATACGGAAACCCGCAACACCGCGCAGGCGGCCGGACGGGCGCAGCGGCCTGCGGACCGTGGACGCACGCAGGACGACGGACGGGAGGCGCGGTGCCAGCTGGCACCGCGCCTCCCGTCGTCGTCCTGCGTCAGTCCCGGGCCGCGGCCTCGGTCGCGAAGGCGGTTCGCAGGGACGTCGCGAGGTCCGCGACGTGCGGTTCCCGCAGCAGCGACGTGTGCTCCGCGGCGATCCGGACGGTCTCGGTCGGGCCGCGCAGGAGCGCGGACCAGCCCTCGGCGTCCGGGTTGGCGTCCGCGAGCACGTACGTCGCCCGGCCGTGGAACGGCGTCGGGGCATGCCGCCTCGTGACGATCTCGGCCTGGTCGAAGAACGCGTCGAAGTCCTTCTGACCGCCGTGCCGGAGCACCCCGGCGCTGTACGCGCGGAGCCGCTTGACGAACAGGTCGCCGTACGGCACCCCGGCCGGCAGGACGCGCCGCACCGCACGGTCGACCCCGCGCTGCAGGGTGCGCACGACGGTCTTCGACTGCTCGCGCGGGGCCATCCGGCCGAAGTGCAGTCGCGCGAGCTCGGACTTCGTCCGCGGCAGGTACGTGTCGAGCAGCACGACGTGTTCGACCTGCTCCCCGCTCTCGGTGAGGAGCCGGGCGACCTCGAGTGCGACGAGTCCACCGAGCGAGTGGCCGACGAGCAGGTACGGGCCGCGTGGCTGGACGATGCGCATCAGCGCCAGGTACCGGCGGGCACTCCGCTCGATGTTCCAGTCCGGCAGCCCGCGTCGCTCGAGGGCGTGCTGCTGGAAGGCGTACACGTCGTGCTCGGGCAGGTACCGCGAGAGCGGCAGGAACGTCAGCGCCAGGGCACCGCCGCCCGCGAAGCAGAACACCGGCGGGCGGCCGGACTCGCGGGCCTCGGACACCTTCACGACGTCCGGGTGGCTCGGCAGGGCGCTCGTACCGTTCCGGACCCGTCGTGCGAACGCGCGGAGGGTCGGGTGCTCGAGCACCTCGGAGGACCGCAGGTCGACGCCCAGGCGGTCGTGGACGATGGCGAGCATCTCCTCGGCGGAGAGCGAGTCCCCGCCGAGGGCGGAGAAGTCCTCGTCGAGGTGCACGCCGCGGAGCCCGAGGACCTCGCCCCAGATCTGACCGACGACGAGCTCCCACTGGTCGTACTCGCCCTCGACCATCTCGGTCTCGACGCTCGGAGCCCCCGGGAGCTCGGCCCGGTCCACCTTGCCGCGCTCGTTCCGCGGCAGCTCGGTCATCGGCACGATCGACGCCGGCACCATGTACTCCGGCAGCCGCTCGCGGAGGTCCCGGCGGATCGCGGCCGGTGCGGGTGTGCGGTGTCCGGGGCGGCCGACCACGTACGCGACGAGCCGGGTCACCGCCGGCGGGTCGACCTGCGCGGTGACGACGGCGTCGTGCACCTCGGGGTTCGCGCGGAGCGCCGCCTCGACCTCGCTCGGCTCGACGAGGTAGCCACGGACCTTCACGGCGTCGTCGGACCGGCCGAGCAGGACCAGCCGGCCGTCCGGGTCGAGCCGGGCCAGGTCGCCCTGGCGCCAGGTGGGTGTGCCCGGTGCGGTGCCCTGTTCGTCGTCCGTGGTGCCGTCCGCGCCGTCCGTGGTGCCGGCGTGCTCGGCCGTCTTCTCGGGCGCGCCCCAGTAGCCGGCGGTCATGCCGTCGGAGACGACGACGAGCTCGCCCGTCTCCCCCGGCCCCGCGGGGCTGCCGTCCTCGAGGACGACCCGCACCGACTTGCCCGGCAGCGGGTACCCGGCGGGCACGACGCCCTCCGGCACCGGTTCCGTCGGCAAGACCGGGCAGTACGCGACGCAGCCCATCTCGCTCGAGCCGAAGCCGTTGAACAGCACGGTGGTGTCGTCGAGGTGCGGGCGGGCCGCGGCGACGTCGGTGCCCGTGACGGGTTCCCCGACGGTCATCAGGTAGCGGAGGCCGCCGAGCACCGGCCGGGCGGCGGGTGTGGTCGGCTGCGCGCCGGGGGCGGTCTGCGCCCCGACGATCGAGCGGAGCAGGTGCGGGGTGCAGACGAGCGTGTTCACGTCGTCCGTCCGCAGTCGGCCGAGGAGCCGTTCCACGCCGAGGTCGCGCGGGTCGAGGAGCACGACCGTCCCGCCGCACAGCAGGGTGTCGAAGGCGAACAGGAACCCGGCGGCGAAGGACAGCGGCAGCACGACGGCGAGCCGGTCGGCGGGGCCGGTGCCGAGCGCGACGGCGTCCTGCTCGGCGTTCTGGAGCTGCTGGCGGTGGGTCATCGCGACGCCCTTGGGCATCCCGGTCGACCCGGAGGTGAAGACGAGGACGAGGGGGTCCCGGCCGCCGGGGCGCGGGGCGGTGTGCCCGCTGGGCTCGTGCGCGTCGGCGGCGTGCTCGGCCGCGCTCGTCGCGTCGGCGGCGTGGTCGGCCGCGCTCGTCGCGTCCGCGGCGTGCTCGGCCCGTTCCAGCAGTTCCTCGAGCGCGTGCACCCGGCCGTCACGGTCGGCCACGACGTCCTCCGCGGCGACGGCGCGATCGGCGTCCGCGACGATCTCGTCGACGCCCGCGAGCTGTGCGACGTGCGCGAGCCGCGCGGGCGGCAGGTGGTCGTCGAGCACCACGACGGTGCGGCCGGCCCGGGCGAGTGCCAGGATCCCGACCACGGCCTCGGTGGTCTGCCCGGCCATGATGCCGATCGGCTTCGATGCACCGCCGGCGACCGACTCGACGCCGGCGCCGCTGTGGTCGTCCGGACGGAGCACCTCGGCGAGCACGGTCGCGAGTCCCCGCGAAGCGCGGTCGGCCTCGGCGAACGTGAACGCTCTGCCGTCACCGGTGAGTGCGGGCGCGTCGCCGTGGAGGGCCACGACACGGTCCCAGCGATCCAGGACGGAGTGGTCGTCGGCCGCGGGCACGGCGGCGTGGTGGGTCCAGTGGTGGACGGCGGTCAGCGGTTCGGCAGAGGTCACGATGACACCTCGGGATCTCGTCTGTGGTGCCGCCACGATGCCGCGACGGTCCTCGGACGGTACGTCGGGGTCCCGCCGGGTCGCGACACGGCGCACGTCGTGTGCGGGGTCCCGCATCCGGCCTGGAGGCGCGGTTCGGCCCCGCCCCGCACGTCCGGGCCGGGATGGTGACGTCGCACACCGCCCGCGGGCTGCGGCCATCGTGCGGTTCCGCGCAACCTCGCTGTCCGCTCTGCGTCGGCTACGAGTTCCCGATGAACCCCGTCGCGAAGAACGCCGTCGCGAAGAACGCCGTCGCGAAGAACGCCGTCGCGAAGAACGCCGTCGCGAAGAACGCCGTCGCGATCACCACCGGGAAACGAGAACAGCCCCCGGGATCTCCCGGGGGCTGTTCATCGAGTGCTGGGGTACCTGGACTCGAACCAAGAACGACGGTACCAGAAACCGCTGTGTTGCCAATTACACCATACCCCAAAAGGCCTGCTGGCCTTCCGGCCCCGTTGTCCGGGGCACGATCAACTACTGTACAGCATCCCGGAGGTCCGTGAGACCACCGACGAGGTCACGGTGGACGGCAGCGGCCGTCACGGCCCCGTGCCCGGCCGCGACGATGAGCTGCTCCGGCCCCGGAGGAGTCACGTCCCCCACGGCGTACAGCCCAGGGACGCTGGTCCGGCCCGCCCGGTCGACGACGAGGAGCCCGGAGGCGTCGCGATCGAGGGTCCCGCGCGGGTCGGGCGTGTCGACCTGCAGCCAGTCGAGGTCGGCGTGCCAGGTCGGTCGGACGAACCCGCCGGAGCGCGGCTCCACGTGCCCGTCGACCAGCCGGACGCCGGTCATCCCGCTCCGGTCCCCCTCGAGGTCCTCGACCACGCGCTCGTCGACCACGATGCCCGCAGCTGCGAGCCGTGCATGCCCGGCGTCGTCGATCTCCGCGACGCCGTTCGTGTACACGATCAGGTCGTCGGTCCAGGTACCGATGAGGAGCGCACGCTCGACGACGTCGTCCGTCTCGCAGATGAACGCGAGCGGTTCCCCGGCCTTGTCGTAGGCATCGCACTCGACACAGCTGTGGACGGCCGTCCCGTAGAACGCGCGGAGCATCGGCAGCGCCGGGAACTCCTCACGGAGGCCGGTCGCGACCACCACGGTCCGCGCACGGGCATCGACCTCGGCACCGCGCCAGGTACCGTGCAGCCGCCACGCGTCGCCGTCCGGGGCCACCAGGTCGACCACGGCCTGCACCACGGTCGCCTCGTCGTACCCCTCGACCTCGGCGCGCCCGAGCTTCCGGAGCTCGAGCGGCGAGATGCCGTCGCGCGTCAGGAACCCGTGCGAGCGCAGGGTCGCCGCGTTGCGCGGTCTGTTGGCGTCGACGAGCAGCACAGTGCGCTTCGCCCGGACGAGGTTGAGCGCAGCGCTCAGCCCCGCGGGGCCGGCACCGATGACCGCGACGTCGTGGACCACCGGCACGTCTGGACTGCTCACGGTCGGGCGCTCAGCGGTCCGCGAGGGCGCGGAGTCGCGTGATCGTGGACTCCTTGCCGAGGATCTCCATGGACTCGAACAGCGGCGGGCTGATCCGTCGTCCGGAGACAGCGACACGCAGCGGTCCGAAGGCCACGCGCGGCTTCAGCTCGAGGCCCTCGATGAGCGCAGTGCGGAGCGCCCCCTCGATCGCCTCGGTCCGCCAGTCGTCGAGCTGCTCCAGCGCCGCGATCCCAGCCTGCAGGACGGCTCCGGTGTCGCCCTTGAGCGAGGCGAGCGCGTCGTCCTCGACCACGAGGTCGGCGTCTGGTGTGAAGAGGAAGCCGAGCATCGCCGGCGCCTCGCCGAGGAGCTGCATACGCTCCTGGACGAGCGGGGCGGCCTTCGTCAGGACCTCGAGCTGCTCCGGGGTGGCCGGGTCGGCGAGGAACTCCGTCAGGTACGGCACCAGGCGCGAGCGGAAGTCGTCCGCGTCGAGCAGTCGGATGTGGTCCCCGTTGATCGCCTCGGCCTTCTTGTGGTCGAAGCGGGCCGGGTTCGGGTTCACGTCGGTGACGTCGAACGCCGCGACCATCTCGTCGATGGAGAACACGTCCCGGTCGGCACCGATGGACCAACCCAGCAGGGCGAGGTAGTTGACCAGACCCTCGGGGATCATGCCGGCGGCGCGGTGGTGGAACAGGTTCGACTCGGGGTCACGCTTCGAGAGCTTCTTGTTGCCCTCTCCCATCACGTACGGCAGGTGACCGAACACCGGGATCGACGGCGCGAGCCCGATCTCGTACAGCGCCTCGTACAGTGCGATCTGACGCGGCGTCGAGGACAGCAGGTCCTCACCACGGAGCACGTGCGTGATGCCCATCAGCGCGTCGTCGACCGGGTTGGTGAAGGTGTACAGCGGCTTGCCGTTCGGACGCACGACGACGAAGTCCGGGAACGTGCCCTGCTTGAACGTGATCTCCCCGCGCACGAGGTCGTCGAAGCTGAGGTCGCGATCCGGCACCCGCAGCCGCAGCGCCGGCTCACGGCCCTGGTCGCGGAAGGCCTGGCGCTCGTCGTCGGAGAGGTCGCGCTCGTGGTTGTCGTACCCCTGCTTGGGGTCGCGACCAGCGGCCTTGTTGCGCGCCTCCATCTCCTCGGGGGTGACGAAGGACTCGTAGATGTGGCCGGAGGCCTTGAGCTTCGCGATCACGTCGTCGTAGATCGCGGTGCGCTCGGACTGCCGGTACGGGCCGTGCTCACCGCCGGCGTCGACGCCCTCGTCCCAGTCCAGACGGAGCCACCGCAGCGCATCGAGGATCTGCGCGTACGACTCTTCGCTGTCGCGGGCGGCGTCGGTGTCCTCGATGCGGAACACGAGCTTGCCGCCTGTGTGGCGCGCGTACGCCCAGTTGAAGAGCGCCGTGCGGATGAGCCCGACGTGCGGGGTCCCCGTCGGGCTCGGGCAGAATCGGACGCGGATGTCGGATCCGGAGGCAGTGGTGAATGGCGCAGTCATGACCCGACGATCCTACCGCGGCGCCGGCCGACCACCCTGGAAACGCAGAAAACCCCTGACCAAAACTTGGTCAGGGGTTTCCTGGTGTTGCAACGTTAAGTCCGGCGGCGTCCTACTCTCCCACAAGGT
>NZ_RJKR01000011.1 GCF_003752025.1 Curtobacterium sp. PhB115 | reverse complement strand
CGGTCACATTCCGAACCCGGAAGCTAAGCCTCTCAGCGCCGATGGTACTGCAAGGGGGACCTTGTGGGAGAGTAGGACGCCGCCGGACTTAACGTAAGAAGATGTGGCCATCGGCCCTCCATCGAGAACTCTTAGGGGAGACCCTCGTTCTCGACGGGGGCCGGTGGCCATTTCTGTTTTCGCCGCAGGTGGCTCGACGCGCGCTCTGGTTCGTGATGGACTGGACGGGAACGTCGGGTAGACCGACGCGGCACCCAACACAACGACACAGCGGACGAACGCCCGAGCGCAGCGACGGGCACGCGATGAGGAGCAACGGTGGCGAACGACGACGATCAGCGGCGGAACGACGACCGCGGAGACCGACCCCGTCGGGACGGCGACCGGCCCCCTCGTCGTGATGGTGCGCCGCGTCGCGACGGACAGGGCGATGGACGGTGGTCGTCCGGTCCTCGGGATTTCGAGCGCCGCGAAGGCGACCGTCGTGACCGGCCCGATCGTGGCGACCGTCCGTTCCGTGATGGTGCGGCTGGCCGGGACAGCGCCCCGCGCCGTGACGGCGACCGTCCGTTCCGATCGAACGACCGCAACGACCGTCCGTCGTGGCGGAGCGACCGCGGAGACTCCGGCCGGCCCCCTCGCGGGGATGGCCCCCGCGGCGCCGACCGTCCGCGTCGTGATGGTGATCGTCCGTACCAGGGCGGCTCTGACCGTCCGGCTCGTGATGCTGACCGGCCGTCGTACCGTGGTGGTTCCGACCGTCCGGCTCGTGATGGTGACCGGCCGTCGTACCGTGGTGGTTCCGACCGTCCGGCTCGTGATGGCGACCGTCCGTCGTACCGTGGTGGCTCCTCTGACCGTCCGCGTCGTGATGGTGATCGTCCGTACCAGGGCGGCTCTGACCGTCCGCGTCGTGATGGTGACCGTCCGTCGTACCGTGGTGGTTCTGACCGTCCGGCTCGTGATGGCGACCGCCCCTCGTACCGTGGTGGCTCTTCCGACCGTCCGCGTCGCGATGGCGACCGTCCGTCGTACCGCGGTGGTTCCGACCGCCCGACTCGTGACGGTGACCGTCCCTCGTACCGTGGTGGCTCCTCCGACCGTCCGGCTCGTGATGGCGACCGTCCGTCGTACCGTGGTGGCTCCTCCGACCGTCCGGCTCGTGATGGCGACCGTCCCTCGTTCCGCAGCGGCTCGTCGGACCGCCCGCGCCGTGACGGTGATCGTCCGGCCTTCCGGGGCGGTTCGGACCGCCCTCAACGCGACGGTGGCCGTCCGCCCCGCGACGGTGGTGACGAGCGCCGCCGGTTCGGTGACGGCACGCGTCACGCCGGCGCCCGCTTCGGCGAGGCCGCCCGTGACGACTGGGAGGACCGCGACCCGTACGGCACGAAGTCGATCCGCCCGCGGCACGACGATCCGGAGATCCCCGAGGAGATCCAGGCGCGGGACCTCGACCCCGCTGCACGCATGGAGCTGAAGACGCTCAGCAAGGACAACGCTGACTGGGTGGCACGTCACCTCGTCGCCGCGGCGCTGTTCGTCGACGACGACCCGGAGACCGCGAACCAGCACGCCCTGAGCGCTGCTCGTCGAGCCGGTCGTGTCGGTGTCGTGCGTGAGACCGCAGCCATCACGGCGTACCGCCTCGGTGACTTCGCGACGGCGCTGCGCGAGCTCCGGACCTACCGTCGGATCTCCGGTCGCAACGACCAGCTGCCGATGATGGTCGACTGCGAGCGTGGACTCGGACGTCCGGAGCGGGCCCTCGAGCTGGGCCGGTCGGTCGAGCGATCCGCGCTCGACACCGCCGTCCAGGTCGAGCTCGCGATCGCGATGTCCGGGGCACGGCTCGACCTCGGGAATCCCACAGCCGCACTCGGCGAGCTGGAGATTCCACAGCTCGACCCGTCGACCGCCTACACGTGGTCCCCGGCGCTCTACAGTGCTTACGCGGCCACGCTCGAGGAGCTGGGCCGTCAGGACGAGGCCGACGAGTGGTGGGCCCGTGTTGACCGTGCGGCAGCGGCCCTGGCCGAAGTCGCCGACGAGAACGCTTGGGAGACAGTTGATGTGGTCGAGGAAACGCTCGAAGTCGAAGAACCCGGACACGCCGACGAGCTCGACGACACCGAGCAGCTCGACGACGACGCCGACCTCGACGACGAGTCCGACTTCGCCGAACCCGACGTCGTCGGCGACCCCGGGGACTCCGACGAGCCCGGCGAGATCGACGACGACAACCCCCGCGACGTCGACGGCTCCGCAGCCGACTGACGCCCCGGCGGCATCGGCGGGCGCGCAGCCGACCGATGCTCCGACGGCCCTCACGGACGGCGTCGACGTGGTCCTCACGGACCTCGACGGCGTCGTCTACCGGGGGCGGAACGCGATCCCCCACGCGGTCGAGGCACTCACGCGCGCCTCGCTCACGGCGCGGGTCGGGTACATCACGAACAACGCCTCCCGACGTCCGATCGACGTCGCGGAGCACCTGGAGCGCTACGGGCTCGAGGTGTCCGAGGACGACGTCGTGACCTCGTCGCAGGCCGGCGTCCAACTGCTCGCGACGCTCGTCCCCGCCGGCTCCACGGTGCTGGTGACGGGCGGGCTCGGCCTGTCGAGCATCGTCGAGGCTGCCGGGTTCACGGTGACGACCAGCGCCGAGGACTCACCGGCCGCCGTCATCCAGGGCTTCTCGCCCGACCTCGGGTGGAAGGAACTGGCCGAGGCGTCCTTCGCCCTCGCCGACCCGGACGTGCCGTGGGTCGCCACGAACATGGACTGGTCGATCCCGGTCGAACGGGGGATCGCACCGGGCAACGGCACGCTCGTGTCCGCGGTGCACCAGGCCGTCGGTCGCATGCCGGTCGTCGCCGGGAAGCCCGAGCATCCGATCTTCGACGCCGCCGTCGAGCGGTTCGGTGGCGGCTCGACGCTCTTCATCGGTGACCGCCTCGACACCGACATCAAGGGTGCGAACGACGTCGGGATCCCGAGTGTCCTCGTGCTGACGGGCATCGACCAGGCGAAGCAAGTGCTCGCCGCCGACCAGCGCTCGCGTCCGACCTACGTGCTCGAGGACCTCCGCGGGCTGTCCCAGCCGTACCCCGCCGCCGTGCGGCGCGAGGACGAGGACGGCACGCGGTACGTCACGGTCGGCAGCGCCACCGTCGCGATGCGCGGACACGTCGTCCGGGTGCTGGACGCCGGGACGGCCATCGATCGCCTGCGGGCCGGCGCCGCCCTGATCTGGGAGTCCGGCCTGGCCATCTACGGTCTCGACGTCGACGCGCAGCTGTACGGCGGCGAGTAGCGTGTCGGACGTGCCGAACCAGGAGCAGACGTCCGACCCGACGGAGCCGCAGGACGACTTCGCCGCGCGCACTGCGGCGGCCGAGACCCTGCCGCTGGCCGAGCGCGCTGACGCCTTCTCGGCCCTCCACGACGAGCTGCGGACGCGGCTCGAGAGCGGCGGCTCCGCGAGTGCCTGAGCCGGACGGTGCCGTGCCCGACGCGTCCCCGGTCCGCCTCGACGCACTCCTCGCCGCCCGCGGGCTGGCGCGGTCCCGCACGGTCGCGACGAAGCTCATCCAGGACGGCCGGGTCACGGTGGACGGGCGCACGCTCGTGAAGCCCTCCGCCCCGGTGCCCCCCGGAGCGGACATCGTCGTCGATGCTGCGGACGAGTGGGTCTCCCGTGCGGCGCACAAGCTCGTCGGCGCGCTCGACGCGTTCGGTGTCGACCCTGCCGGTCGCGTCGTCCTCGACGTCGGCGCCAGCACCGGCGGGTTCACCCAGGTCCTGCTCGCCCGCGGCTCCCGCCGGGTGATCGCGCTCGACGTCGGACACGGTCAGCTGCACCCGACGGTGGCCCTCGACGAGCGTGTCGCCGTGGTCGAGGGGGTCAATGCGCGCAGCCTCACGCGGGACGACTACCTCGCTCTCGACGCCAGTGCGGCCGAGACGACCCTGGTGGTCGGGGACCTGTCGTTCATCTCGCTCCGGCTCGTGCTGCCCGCGCTGGCCGAGGCCGTCCCCGCAGACGACTTCGTGCTCCTCGTGAAGCCGCAGTTCGAGGTCGGTCGGGGCGGGGTCCGCGAAGGCATCGTCCACGACGCCGGCCTCCGCAACGACGCCCTCATGAACGTGCTCTGGGCTGCGTGGGACCTCGGGCTCGGCACGACCGGGCTCGCCGCGTCGCCGATCGTCGGCACCCACGGCAACCACGAGTACCTCGCTCGCTTCCAGCGCAGTGTCGGGGGCAATCCGACAGAATGGATCGTCCGGGCGACCGAACTGACCGAGGGAACCGCATGAGCGACGACCGCCACATCCTGCTCGTGTCCCACACGGGCCGACGAGACTCCATCGATGCCGCCGTCGAGGTCTGCGACCTCCTGCACGCGGCCGGTCTGACGCCGGTGATGCCCTTCGACGAGTACGCCGACATCCGACGGGCCGAAGCCTCGGTCGGGCAGGTCGACATCCTCGGTGTGGACGTCCAGGCGGACCAGCTCGAGATCGTCATCGTGCTCGGCGGCGACGGCACCATCCTCCGTGCGGCGGAGCTCGTCCGTGAGACCCGCGCGCCGATCGTCGGCGTGAACCTCGGGCACGTCGGGTTCTTGGCCGAGAGCGAGCGCGACGGCCTCGCCGAGACCGTCGAACGCGCACTGTCGGGCGAGTACCACGTCGAGGAGCGCGTCACGCTGCAGGTCGACGTGGTCGTCGGTCACCAGGTCGTCTACTCGAGCTGGGCGCTGAACGAGGCCACGATCGAGAAGGCTTCGCGGGAGCGCATGCTCGAGGTCGTCACCGAGGTCGACGGTCGCCCGCTGTCCACGTTCGGGTGCGACGGTGTCGTCGTGTCCACGCCGACGGGCTCGACGGCGTACTCGTTCTCCGGTGGTGGGCCCATCGTCTGGCCGGACGTCGACGCGCTGCTGATGGTGCCGCTGAGCGCCCACGCCCTGTTCGCACGGCCGATCGTGGTCGGCCCGGACTGCACCCTCGCGGTCGAGGTCCTGCGGCGGACGAGCGGCGTCGGCGTGCTGTGGTGCGACGGCCGACGGACGCACGACCTCCCGCCGGGAGCGCGGGTCGAGGTCCGGCGGTCGCCCGATCCCGTGCGCGTGGCGCGGCTCAAGGACGCACCGTTCACCGACCGTCTCGTCGCCAAGTTCCAGTTGCCGGTCGCCGGCTGGCGTGGGCCGCAGGACGGCGACGAGGACGACCTGTGATCGCCGTGAAGAGCGGATTGCACACCGAGGAGAACTGTTGATCGCCGTGGAGGGACGCAGCATCGCCGCCGTGACTGCTCCAGACGGATTGCACACCGAGGAGAACTGTTGATCGCCGTGGAGGGACGCAGCATCGCCGTCGTGACTGCTCCAGACGGATTGCACACCGAGGAGAACTGTTGATCGCCGTGGAGGGACGCAGCATCGCCGCCGTGACTGCTCCAGACGGACTGCACACCGAGGAGAACTGTTGATCGCCGTGGAGGGACGCAGCATCGCCGCCGTGACTGCTCCAGACGGACTGCGCACCGAGGAGAACTGTTGATCGCCGTGGAGGGACGCAGCATCGCCGCCGTGACTGCTCCAGACGGACTGCGCACCGAGGAGAACTGTTGATCGAGGAGATCGCCATCCGCGACCTCGGCGTCATCGGGGAGACCACGCTCGAGCTCGGGCCGGGGTTCACCGTGGTGACCGGCGAGACCGGTGCGGGCAAGACCATGATCGTCACCGCGCTCGGGCTGCTGCTCGGCGCCCGTGCCGACGCCGGTTCGGTGCGCCGCGGTGCCTCCAGCGCCGTCGTGGAGGGCCGGTGGAGCGTCCCGGAGCACGCCGCCGTGGCCGAACGCGTCGAGGACGCCGGCGGCGCGGTCGAGGACGGTGAGCTCATCCTCACGCGTACGGTCTCGGCGGAGGGCCGGAGCCGTGCCACGGTCGGCGGACGCAGCGCCCCGGTGGCGGTGCTCGGCGAACTCGCGGACCAGCTCGTCACGGTGCACGGGCAGTCCGACCAGATCCGCTTGACCTCGGCGACGGCACAGCGCGCCGCACTCGACGGGTTCGGCGGGCCGGCACTCGAGAAGGCGTTGGGCCGCTACGTCGCCGCGTACGACGCGTGGCAGGCGCACGCGGGCGAACTCGAGACGCTCACCCGTGACCGCGACGACCGCGTGACCGAGGCGGAGCGGATCCGTGCGGCCTCGGACGAGATCGAGGCGGCAGACCCGCAGCCCGGCGAGGACGTCGAACTCGCCGAGCGTGCCGAGCGGCTCGGGAACCTCGAGGAACTCCGGTTGTCGGCGGCCCTCGCCCACGAGGCGCTGTCGAGCGAGTCCCTCGACGGGGTGTCCGACGTCATCGGCCTGGTCGAGTCCGCGCGCCGCGCCGTCGAACGGGTCGCGAGCTCCGACTCGGCCTTGCAGCCCGTGCTCGAGCAGCTCACGGAGCTCGGGATCCAGGCGGCGGAGGCCTCCGCGAGCATCTCCAGTTACCTCGGGTCCCTCGAGCCAGAAGCAGGCCACGACCTCGAGCTCATCAACGAGCGTCGCGCGCTGCTCGCGGGCCTGACCCGGAAGTACGGCGAGACCGTCGACGACGTCATCGCGTACGGGCAGCGCGCCAGCGACCGACTCCTCGAACTCGATGGCGACGACGACCGGATCGCGGCGCTGCAGCAGGCCGTCGAACAGGACGAGCGGGCGCTCGAGACCGCGGCGACTGCCCTCACGGCTGCTCGGACGAAGGCGGCCACCGATCTCGCGAAGCGTGTGACGGCGGAGCTGGGGACCCTCGCGATGGCGGGGGCGACGCTCGTGGTCGAGGTCACCGACGCGGGCGAGTACCGCCGGCACGGACGCGACCAGGTGTCGATCCTGCTCCAGCCGCACTCCGGCACGGACCCTCGTCCGATCGGCAAGGGGGCGTCCGGTGGTGAGCTCTCGCGTGTGATGCTCGCGATCGAGGTCGTGATGGCGGGCAGTACGACGGTGCCGACGTTCGTCTTCGACGAGGTCGACGCCGGCGTCGGCGGTGCGGCGGCGATCGAGATCGGCCGACGCTTGGCGAAGCTCGCCGAGCGGACCCAGGTCATCGTCGTCACGCACCTGGCGCAGGTCGCGGCGTTCGCGAACAACCACCTCAACGTGGTGAAGGACGCGAGCGGCGCGGTGACCTCGTCGAGTGTGCGACGCCTCGAGGGCGAGGACCGGCTGCAGGAGATGGCGCGACTGCTCTCCGGGCTCGGCGACAGCGCCAGCGGCATGGAGCACGCACGCGAACTGCTCGACGTGGCCGGCCAGACGGCCTGACCGGCCACGCCGCCAAGGAAGCAGGCAAGCAGGCAGGCAGGCAGGCAGGCAGGCAGGCAGGCAGGCAAGCAGGCAAGCAGGCAAGCAGGCAAGCATGCGCGACCGCCGCGTGAAGACCCGACCACCCACCCGCGCAACGCCCACGGCGAACCGAGGTCGCGCCTCCAGGCAGTTCTGACGTACGATGGAATCCCGTGGCGGACACTCTCAGCGGCGGTACCAATTCTTCGATCTCGACCCCGAAGGTGACGAAGCAGATCTTCGTGACCGGCGGGGTCGTCTCGTCTCTCGGCAAGGGCCTGACGGCAGCCAGCCTCGGCAACCTCCTCACTGCTCGCGGCCTCAAGGTCGTCATGCAGAAGCTCGACCCGTACCTCAACGTGGACCCGGGCACCATGAACCCGTTCCAGCACGGCGAGGTCTTCGTGACCGACGACGGTGCGGAGACGGACCTCGACATCGGGCACTACGAGCGCTTCCTCGACATCAACCTGTCGCAGTCGGCGAACGTCACCACCGGTCAGGTGTACTCGACGGTGATCGCCAAGGAGCGTCGCGGCGAGTACCTCGGTGACACCGTGCAGGTCATCCCGCACATCACCGACGAGATCAAGCGGCGGATGCGCGAGCAGGCGCAGAACGACCCGCAGCCCGACGTCATCATCACCGAGGTCGGTGGCACGGTCGGCGACATCGAGTCGCAGCCGTTCATCGAGTCGGCGCGCCAGGTGCGACACGAGCTCGGTCGCAACAACGTGTTCTTCGTGCACGTCTCGCTCGTGCCGTTCATGAACGCCTCGGGTGAGCAGAAGACGAAGCCGACGCAGCACTCGGTCGCTGCGCTCCGCTCGATCGGCATCCAGCCCGACGCCCTCGTGCTCCGGTCGGACCGTCCGGTGTCGGACTCGAACAAGAAGAAGATCGCGCTGATGTGCGACGTGGACGAGGACGCCGTGGTGAACGCGGTGGACGTCCCGTCGATCTACGACCTGCCGTCGCTGCTGCACGACCAGGGGCTCGACCAGGTCATCGTCGACGCGCTCCGCCTCGAGGCGGCCGACGTCGACTGGACTGCGTGGACCCCGGTGCTCCGTGCCGTGCACGAGCCCAAGAAGGACGTCACGATCGCACTGGTCGGCAAGTACATCGACCTGCCGGACGCCTACCTGTCGGTCACCGAGGCGCTCCGTGCCGGTGGCTTCGCGCACGACGCGAAGGTCACGCTGAAGTGGGTCGTCTCGGACGACTGCACCACGCCGGAGGGCGCTGCGAAGCAGCTCGGTGACGTCGACGGCATCTGCATCCCCGGCGGCTTCGGCGTCCGTGGCATCGAGGGCAAGCTCGGCGCGCTGCGCTTCGCCCGCGAGCAGGGCATCCCGACGCTCGGCCTGTGCCTCGGCCTGCAGTGCATGGTCATCGAGTACGCCCGGCACGAGGTCGGCCTGACCGATGCGTCGAGCACCGAGTTCGACCCGGAGACCTCGACGCCGGTCATCGCGACCATGGCGGAGCAGGTGGACATCATCGCCGGCGGCGACCTGGGCGGCACGATGCGCCTCGGTCTGTACCCGGCGTCGTTCACCGAGGGGTCCCTCGCGGCCGAGCTGTACGGTGCGCCGGAGGCCTCCGAGCGTCACCGTCACCGCTACGAGGTGAACAACAAGTACCGCGAGCAGATCGCGGACGCCGGCCTGGTCTTCTCGGGCACGTCGCCCGACGGCACCCTGGTCGAGTACGTCGAGCTGCCGCGCGACGTGCACCCGTTCTACATCGCCACGCAGGCGCACCCGGAGCTCCGCTCGCGTCCGACGCACGCGCACCCGCTGTTCGCGGGGCTCGTCGCGGCCGCGATCGAGCGCCACGAGGCGTCCAGCCTGTTCGACCCGCAGAACGAGGAGCAGGTCGCGTAACGCGACGGCGTTCTGACTGGAGGCGCGGTGCCAGCTGGCACCGCGCCTCCCGTCTTCGTGTGGTCGCGTCCACTGAACCTGGTTCCGCGAGGCGCGCGTGCTTGGATGGGTCCGTGACTGACGCACCCATCGCTGACGAAGCCGCCTCGTTCGAGGTCACCGATTCCACCGTCGTGTACGAGGGTGCCGTGTGGGACGTTCGTCGCGACACCATCGCGTACCACGACGACTCGATGGTGCGCGAGTACATCGACCACACCGGCGCCGTCGCGGTCTACGCCGAGGACGACGAGGGCCGAGTCCTGGTCATCCAGCAGTACCGGCACCCGGTCCGGGTGCGTGACTGGGAGCTGCCCGCGGGGCTGCTCGACATGGAGGGCGAGGACCACCTGACCGCCGCGAAGCGCGAGCTGGCGGAAGAGGCAGACCTCGAGGCCGACGAGTGGGAGCCCCTCGTCCGGTACAACACCTCGTCGGGTGGGAGCAACGAGTTCCTGCAGGTCTACCGGGCCCGCGGCGTGCGTGCGACCGCCGACGCCTTCGACCGCGAGGCCGAGGAGGCCGACATCGTGAAGCGCTGGGTGCCGCGGGCCGAGCTGGTGGAGGCGATCCTGGACGGACGGCTGCACAACTCCGGGCTGGTCGTGGCCGTGCTCGCGGTGGACGCTGCCGAGCGGCGCTAGCCTCGTGGCGTGATCCCGCTCGACCGTGCCACCGAGACGTACCTGCGGCACGTCGCGATCGAGCGTGGGCTGTCGCAGCACACCCTGTCGGCGTACCGGCGGGACCTCGCGGTGTTCGCGTCGTGGCTGGAGTCGGCTCCGGTGGTCGACTCCGACTCCGACGGCGCGGACCGTGCCGGTGGAGCGTTGGTGCTCGACGACGTCGGGCGACTGGCTCGTGCGGACGTCTCGGGGTTCGTGACCCACCTGGCGACGCGCCCGTCGGGTCCGCTCGCGCCGCGGTCCATCGCCCGGATGCTCAGTTCGGTGCGCTCGTTCACGGCCTTCGCGGCAGGGGAGGGCTGGCTGCCGATCGACCCCGGCACCGCCGTCCGCCCGCCGAAGGCCCCGACGCGGTTGCCGAAGGCGATCTCGATCGAGGACATGGAGCGGTTGCTCGGAGCGGTGGCGGCCGACGACGGTGTCGACGACCCCGTGCGGCTCCGGGACAGGGCGCTGCTCGAGCTGCTCTACGCCACCGGTGCGCGGATCTCGGAGGCCGTGGGGTTGTCGGTCGACGACGTCGCGACGCTGTCCGACGGCTTCGCGCCCGACGGCTTCGCGCCCGCGCCCGCGGCCGACGGCTCCGCGCCCGACGGCTCCGCCCCCGCGGCCGACGGTCTCGCCGTCGTGAAGGTCACCGGCAAGGGGAACAAGCAGCGGGTCGTCCCGCTCGGCAGCTTCGCGCGGGCCGCGATCGACGCCTACCTGGTGCGGGCGCGGCCGGTGTTCGCGGCGCGGGGTCCGTCGACGCCGGCGCTGTTCCTCGGTGCCCGGGGTGCCCGACTGTCGCGGCAGAGTGCGTGGCTCGTGATCCAGGCGGCAGCGGAGGCGGCGGGCCTCGAGGCGCACGTCTCGCCGCACACCTTCCGGCACTCGTTCGCGACGCACCTGCTCGAGGGCGGTGCCGACGTGCGGGTGGTGCAGGAGTTGCTCGGGCACGCGAGTGTGGCGACGACGCAGATCTACACGATGGTCACGGCGGACATGCTGCGGGACGTGTACCAGACGGCTCACCCGCGGGCGCGGCGGTAGCGGCGGGCGCCGCGGTCGCGGTCGCGGGCGCTTCGTGAGCAGAAATGGTCGAGTGGCATCGGCGCGCCCGACCATTCCTGCTCACGAAGTCGCGCGCCGCGCGTCGTTCAGCGCGGCGCGCGGCGGTCGCGGCGGTCGCGCCTGCTTGGGGTCAGAACACGTGGAACTGGGCGCTCGCGGCGATGACCGACGTGGTCACCGCGACGACGACGGCGCTCGCCGAGGCGCTCCTCGCGACCACGGCCCACGGCCCGGTCGCACCCGGGCGGATCATGCCGACGACTCCCGCGGCCAGGGCGAGCAGGCCGCAGATGCCCCACGGGTTGACGACCACCGAGGTCGCGGCCAGCAGCACGGCGATGATCGTGAACAGGCAGAGTCGTCGGTCCTCGCCCCCGGAGGACCAGGCCCGCGTCCGGATCGACCCCGTGTGCACCGAGAACGCCGGCACGACGGGGGCGACGACGATCGGCGCGACGGACTCGGGACTGCTCGGGAGGACGCGCGTCGCGGCTCCCCAAGCGTGTCCGTCCCACCACCGCAGACGACGTGCGTCCTGCGGGTCCGGGAACCAGCCTGCGGCCGGCAGTGTCACGTGGGCTCCTCGAGGTGCGGGGGATGGTGCTCCTCGACGGTACGAGAACCCGAGCCCGCGCCACAGTCCCAAGCCGGGTGTCGGCACAAGGGGGGACCGCTGCGCGCGGCTGGCGGTCAGGCGGGGACGGGCGCCGCGTCGACCTCGGTGAACACGTCCTTCACCGCGGCGAGCAGCCGGGCGTTGAAGTCGACGCCGAGCTGGTTCGGCACGGTGACGAGCACGGTGTCGGCAGCACGCACGGCCTTGTCCGCCGCGAGTTCCTCGACCAGCTGTTCCGGTGATCCGATGTACGAGCGGCCGAAGCGTGCGAGCCCGCCGTCGAGGTGCCCGACCTGGTCCTGCCCCTCGACCTGCGCGCGCACGCCGAAGTAGTGCCGCGACTCGTCGTCGATGATCGGGATGATGCTGCGCGACACCGAGACGCGCGGCTCACGACCCCAGCCCATCGACTCCCAGGTGCTGCGGAAGCGGGTGATCTGCTCGGCCTGCAGCTCGTCGAACGGCACGCCGGTGTCCTCGGTGAGCAGTGTCGAGGACATCAGGTTCATGCCCTGTTCGGCGGTCCACTCGGCGGTGGCGCGCGTGCCGGCGCCCCACCAGATCCGGTCGCCGAGCGAGTCGGAGAGTGGGGAGATCGGCAGCGATCCGGTCATGCCGGTCATCTGCGGGTTCGCGTTGGCCATCGGCTCACCGGCGATCGCACGGCGGAGCACGCTCGTGTGCGCACGGGCGAGGTCCGCACCGTTCGGGTCGGACGCGTCGGGCACGTACCCGAACTGCTGGTAACCGGCCTGGGCGGTCTCGGGTGATCCTCGCGAGACGCCGAGCTGCAGTCGGCCGCCGGAGATCAGGTCGGTCGCCGCGGCCTCCTCGGCCATGTACAGCGGGTTCTCGTAGCGCATGTCGATCACGCCGGTGCCGATCTCGATCCGGCTGGTCTTCGCGGCGATCGCGGAGAGCAGGGGGAACGGCGCCGCCTGCTGCGGTGCGAAGTGGTGCACGCGGAAGTAGGCGCCGTCGACGCCGGCCTCCTCGGCTGCGACCGCGAGGTCGATGGCCTGCACCAGGGCCTCCCGGCCGCTGCGCACCTTCGACCCCGGCACGTCGCGCCAGTGTCCGAACGACAGGAACCCGATCTTCGTCATGTGCATGCGAACGCATCCGGGGTGGTTGCCATTCCGTCGCGGGGACGCGCGACTACGGTGTCCGGCATGGAGGACCCCCGCACCGCCCTGGACGCCGAACGTGCCCGGAACGAACGGCTGCTCGCCGACGTCGAACGGAGCATGCGGGACGTCAGTGATGCCCGGCAGGACGCGAACTCCGACGACGAGCACGATCCGGAGGGCGCGACCCTCGCGTGGGAGCGCGGCTCGCTCGGCGCGGTCCGGGACGGCGCGCGGCTGCGGGTCCAGCAGGTGGACGCCGCGCTCGCGCGGCTCGACGCCGGCACCTACGGGATCTGCACCGTCGGCGGCGAACCCATCGCAGCGGCCCGATTGGCCGCTGTCCCGTGGGCGGCGACGTGCGTCGCCCACGCGTGACGCGCCTCCAGGCAGACACCCCGCCTGACGGACGGGCGGACACCCGTCCGGCGGACCGGCAGACACCTGCAGACGGCCTGGAGGCACGGTGCCGGCCCGCCACGCACGTCCGGTGTCCGCGCACCGCGCGTCCACGTCCTGCGCCGCTGATTCCCAGCCGCGGGTCCTAGATTTCCGACATGGACGGCGACCCGAACGACCGACCCGGCGAGGCCCGGGCCGATGGTGCGCATCGCCAGCGCTTCCAGTGGTTCCACGACATGCGGACCTGGATCCACGCCCGGCCGCACGTGCACCTCTTCTACAAGGTCCTCGTCGGGGTCATCGGGGGACTGGTCGTCATCATCGGGCTCATCCTGGTGCCGCTGCCCGGTCCCGGTTGGCTGGTCGTGTTCATCGGGTTGACGGTCCTCGCGAGCGAGTTCCACTTCTTCCACAAGATCATCGTGTGGCTCAAGGCGCAGTTGCACCGCTTCTGGGACTGGGCGAAGCGGCACGGGCCGAAGCGCCTGCGTGACGCAGCGGACCGCGGCAAGGCCGACGTCGACGCCGCCCACACCGGGGCCACACGGACCGTCGGGGTCCGGGGTCGTGCACGCGGCACCAACTCGGCACGACCCGGCCACTGAGGCCAGGCGTCAGTCGGCCGACGCCACCCGGATCGAACCGGTCGCGGTGCGCTCGATGACCTCGGCGGCGTGTTCCTCGACCGCGGCCGCGTCCTTGGACACCAGCTGCAGCACGAGGGCGACGACGGCGGCCAGGACGATGAAGCCGCCGTACCCGGCGATCACGGGGACCAGGCCGACGGTGGGCTCGAGCAGCCCGCCGATGACCGCGGGGACGCCGAACGCCAGGTAGCTGACCACGTAGATCGTCGACAGCAGTCCGGCACGGTGGGTCGGTGCGGCGGTCGCGAGGAGCATCCGGAGCGGTGCCTGGAACCCGGCGCCGAAGCCCACGCCGGCGATCGCGCTGCCGACGACGAGTCCGGGCAGCGAGTTCGCCATCACGAACGCCACGGTCACGATCGGACCGAGCACGAGGGCGACGAGTCCGACGAGCACGGCACGGCGCGCGTCCATCCGCTGCGTGGCGAGCCCGGTCAGCGCACCGACGCCGGTGACGACGGCGATGAGGGCTCCGGCTGCGAAGTGGTTCGTGATCCCGAAGACCGCGCCGAGGGCCGAAGGGACGAGCGACAGGAACATGCCGCCGAGCGCCCAGCTGGCGACGAGCGAGCCGACGACGCCGCGGAACAGCCGACGCGAGGACCGCGGCACGCTGATCGTCGGGCGCAGGGAACGGAGCGCACCGGGGCGGCGCTGCACCTGCTCGGGGACGACCACGAGGGCGAGGACGAGCAGCACGAGCAGGGCGCCGAACAGCAGGTACACGAGCTGTTCGGGTGCGGGACCCCACTGCACGAGTGCGCCGCTCGACATCGCGCCGGTGGCCAGGGCGATCGGCGGGATGACGCCGTTCAGCACGCCGGCGAGGGTCGGGTGCCGTTCGAGCGAGTTGTCGATGAGGGCTGCGCCGAGCGCCCCGATGAGGAGCCCCACGGAGACGCCCTGCACGATGCGGTCCACGATGAGTGCGCCGACACCGTCCGCGACGGCGAACAGGCCGAGCGAGAGGGCGACGCCGAGCCCGCCGGCGACGAGCACGGGCTTCCGGCCGACGTGGTCGGACAGGCGTCCGGCGATCAGCAGACTGGTCAGGAGTCCGGCGACGTAGATGGCGAAGACCCCGGTGAGCATGAGGGGCGTGAGGTGCCACTCGGCCGCGTAGACCGGGTAGATGGGTGACGGGACCGCGGAGGACGCGACCGACACCAGGAGCATCGCCGCGAGGATCCAGAACCCGGCGACCGAGCGAGCTGACTGCTGCATGAGCATCCCTTCCGATGGCTCGTTGTACGACTGCATTCGTACCGCAGTCTGCTGTACGACGCAAGTCGTACTGTGAGCCGAACGGTGGTAGCGTCCCGTCCATGCCCGCGCACGTCGATGCCCCCGAACGACTCCCGCAGCCGTCCGTGGCCGAGATGGACCTCCCCGTCGTCCTGGACGCCCTGAGCGACCCGATCCGGTTGGCGATCCTGCACCGCTACCTGGTCGACGCCGCCGGGGGAGAGCGGAGCTGCGGCTGGGTCGGGATCGACCGACCGAAGTCCACGCTCACGCACCACTTCCGGGTCCTGCGCGAGGCCGGACTGCTCGAGCAGCACCTCGAGGGACTCACCCGCATCAGCCGCGTCCGCGTGGACGACGTGCAGCAGCGGTTCCCCGGACTGCTCGACCTGGTGCTCGACTGGCAAGTGCCGGCCGCCCTGCTCCGCGAGGGTCTCGAGTCGTGAGCGCGACCGCCCACCGGTTGCCCGACCTCGGCGCCGACCCGGTCGTGACGACGGCGCTCGCCGCCGACCTCGACGCCGCAGGCTTCACCGTCGAGGGGGTCGATGCACTCTGGGGCGCCGAGGCCGCCGCATCGCTGCACCGGGGGTCGCGGGTCGCGGCGCTCCGTGCGCTCGCCGCCCGGGAGACGACCCCGCTCGGCACGCTCGCCACCCTGTTCGTGCTCGGGCTGCCGACGTCCCGCGCGGACGCCGCAGCCGCGTTCCCGTCGGCCGGGCTCGACGCCGTGGTCGCCGCCGGGCTGCTGCGCGTGTCCGACGGCGCAGTCGCCGCGGACGACGCAGGCGTCGTGGACGTCGTGGATGCCGCGGTCGTGCACCCTGCCGTCGACCTGCGGCCGTACGCCTTCGTCGACGACCTCGGTGCCGGCAGCTGGTGGATCGTCTCCGACCTCGGCGAGCTCGCCCTCGGGCACGCCATCAGCGAGGAACACGTGCTCGGCATCGGCGGCGCCACCACCACGCTCAGCGGCCTGCAGGTCCCCGTGCCCGTCCGCCGTGTGCTCGACCTCGGCACCGGCTGCGGGATCCAAGCCATGCACGCCCGACGCTTCGCCGAGCACGTGGTCGCCACCGACATCTCGCGCCGCGCCCTCGACATCGCACGCTTCAACGCGCAGCTCAACGGCATCGACGGCATCGACTTCCGCTTCGGGTCGCTCTTCGAGCCGGTCGAGGGCGAACAGTTCGACCGCATCGTCTCGAACCCGCCGTTCGTCATCACGCCCCGCCGCGAGGGTGTGCCCTCGTACGAGTACCGCGACGGCGGCATGGTCGGCGACGCCCTCGTCGAGACCGTGCTGCGCGGACTGGCCGACCATCTCCACCCCGGCGGGACGGCACAGCTGCTCGGCAACTGGGAGTACCACTGGGGCGTCGACGGACTGGACCGCGTGCGCAGCTGGTTCGCGGACACCGACCTCGACGCGTGGGTCATCGAGCGCGAGCGGCAGGACCCGACCTCGTACGCCGAGACCTGGATCCGCGACGGCGGCACGAAGCCCGGGACGCCGGAGTTCGACACCCTGATGGGTGCGTGGCTCGACGACTTCGCAGACCGCCGAGTCACGGGCGTCGGCTTCGGTTACGTCGTGGTGCGTCGACCCCTGCCTGGAGGCCCGTCCGCCCTCCGTCGCTTCGAGCGCGTCCCCGAGACGCTCGGCTCCAACCCCGCGGGGCTCGGTGCCACGGTCGCGCGCGTCCTCGACGCAGCGACCTGGCTCGCCGCGCACGACGACGTCGCGCTCGCCGCCGCACACCTGCGGGTGGCCGGCGACGTCACCGAGGAGCGCTACTACTGGCCGGGCAACGACGACCCGACGGTGATGACGCTCGTCCAGGGCGGCGGCTTCGGGCGACGGGTGGACGCGGACACCGCGCTCGCCGCGTTCGTCGGAGCCTGCGACGGGGACTTGTCGGTCGCGGCGATCGTCGGCGCGCTCGCGCAGATCACGGGTGTCGACGAGCAGGTGCTCGCCGCCGACCTGCTGCCGGCGGCGCGCGACCTGGTGCTCGACGGGCTGCTGCTGCCGGCCTAGCGAGGGGCGGCTCAGCGGCGGACCCGGGCGCTGCTAGCGGCCGTCGCGCCAGCTGTGCTCGGGGGCGTAGCCGAGCAGCTCGCGGGCCTTCTCGGACGACAGCAGGGAGCTGACGCCGTCGATGTCCGCCCGGCGCTCGATGTCGGGCACGTAGCGCTCGACGAGTTCGATCGTCGGGGTGTCCATCACGGTGTCGGGGCTCGCGATGACGAACGCCTCGAACCCGGTGAGCTCGGCCTCGACGGCCTTCCGGACGGCCTGGGCGCCGTCGCGGGAGTCGATGTACGACCACAGGTTGAACGTCTTCGCTTCGGGGGTGGCGTCCCACGGGAACGAGGGGTAGTCGGTCTCGTCCATCACGTTCGAGAAGCGCAGACCGATCATCTTCAGCGACGGGTCCCAGCGGGTGAAGTGGCGGGCCATCTCCTCCTCCACCGCCTTGCCGAGCGAGTACGACGACTGCGGTCGGACCGCGAACTCCTCGTCGACCGGCAGGTAGGGCGGGTGGTGCTCGCCCATCGGGATCCCGAGCAGGGTCTCGCTCGACGCCCACACCACGTTCGTGATCTTCGCGGCACGTGCGGCGTGGAAGACGTTGATCGACGCCGTGACGTTGTTCGTGATGAGCGCGACGTCCGGCACCTGGCCAGGAGCCGGCACGGCGGCGAGGTGCACGACGGCGTCCACGTGGTCGTAGCGGTCGTCGACGCCGAGCAGGGCGTTCAGGACCTGGCCGTAGTCGGTCAGGTCGATCCGGACGAACTGGACGCCCTCGGGCAGGTCGGGGGAGGGGACGCGGTCGAGCAGGACCACGTCGTACCCGTGCGCATCGAGGTCGCGCACCACCGCTCGTCCGAGCTTGCCGCTGCCGCCGGTCACCACTACACGCGTCATCGCGTCACTCCACATCGTCGTCGGGTCGCCCTGACGGGCACGTCCCATCCTGCCGGGTGCACCCGGACGCGACCAGGCCCTGTCCGTACCCCACTCCACCGACATCTGAAATGCAAGGAGGCGGGTATGCTCGAACGTCATGACCGGGATCGCGGCCCTCGTCGACCAGGGGAAGATCGGCGACGCCGTCCACGAGGCCCGCGGGCTCACCCCGCAACGGGTTCGTGAGCTGCTCTTCGCTTCAGGAGGGTTCATGCGCGACTCTGCCCCGTACGACGAGTTCTTCCGGCGCTGGTACGCGACCCTCGAGAGTCCGTACCTGCGGGCAGAGGCGGCCGACTGGTTCTGTCAGGCGTACCTGACCGAGCTGGCCGACGTACCCGGTGCGGAGCAGTTCGGCCCCGCGCTGTCGACGGACTCGAAGCGCGAAGTGGTCGCGCACCTGGCGCGGGAGATGCGCGGTAGGAACATCTCGGACTGGTCGAAGTCGCCGGAGGAGCCGCTCTCGAAAGCGCAGGTCCGCGCGTGGAGAGACGCGTCGTACGAGCTCGGTGCGGTGCGGATGCCCTGAGTGCTTCATCGACGGGAGGCGCGGTGCGGACGGGCACCGCGCCTCCCGTCAGGAAGCGGGGGTGACCTGCGCGATCGCGAGCCGCGCGACCAACTCGACGTGCTCGGCCATGTCGCGCGACGGGTCGAAGAGCCACTGGATCTGCATGCCGTCGGAGACTGCGAGCAGCACGCTCGTCAGCTCCTCGGGGTCGATGTCCGGCCGGAGCCGGCCGTCCTGCTGCATCGCCCGGAAGTCGGCGGACAGATCGCGCCGGCTGCGCGCGTAGCGCTCCTGGAAGTACTCGTGCGCCGGGTGCTCGGGGTCGGTCGCGGCTGCGGCGGACAGGTTGACGAACATCTGGACCAGGCCGGGGACCTCGGCGTTGTGCCGGACGATCGCGGCGAGGAGCGCTGCGGGGTCGGCTGCCTGCCAGTCGTTCGCCAGGTCGAGCTCGTCGCGGCGGCGCAGGATCTCGACCCAGAGCTCGTCCTTCGAGTCGAAGTAGTGCAGCAGGCCGGCCTGGGTGAGCTCCACGGCGTCGGCGATGTCCTTGATGCTGGTCCGTCGGAAGCCCTGCGAGGCGACGAGTTCGAGCGCGACCGTGAGGATCTCCTCGCGCTTCGCGATGCCCTTCGCGTACGAACCCCGTCGTGCCATGGCAGGACTGTACCGCCCAGAGTGCACCCAGAAAACCTAGCCGTGGTTGGTTTTGGTGTTACGGTGGCACGAGCCGCCGAGGAAGGCGTGCGAGTCGCCGACGCAGGCGGCGCACCCGAGAAGAGGTTGCAGTGGCCAACGACGCCCTGACCGTCAACGACACCCCGACTGCCGTCGCACCCACGCGCGGCCGGGGGAACCCGCTCATGTACACGCTCGGCATGCCGATCGCCATGCTCGGCCTGTACATCGCCCTGCTGCCGCCGGTGCTGGTCGCCATGGCGCTCAAGGTCGCCGAGATCGCGCCGGACAACCAAGCGGGCGTGCTCGGCCTGGCGCTCGGCGTCGGCGCGTTCGCCGCGATGGTCGCCAACCCCCTGGCCGGTCGCTTCAGCGACCGCACTGCCGGGAGGCTCGGCATGCGTCGTCCGTGGATCATCGGTGGCACCGTGGTCGGCTTCGCGGGCCTCGTGGTCGTCGCGACGACCACCTCCACCGTCGTGCTGGTCATCGCGTGGGGCGTCGCGCAGATCGCCTACAACGCGACGATCGCCGCCCTGACGGCCGTCATGCCCGACCACGTCACGCGCTCGCAGCGCGGCCGGGTCGCGGCGCTGCTCGGGCTCGCGCAGAACCTCGCGCTCGTCGGCGGTACCTTCATCGTGCAGCTCTTCGCGAGCTCGGCGACGCAGATGATCGTCCCCGGGGTGATCGGATCCGCGGTCGTCATCGTCTACGCGCTGCTGTTCCGCGACCGGGTCCTCACGAACCGCCCGACCTCGCGCCTCGGCATCGGCGCACTCTTCGGTTCCTTCGTGTTCAACCCCGTGAAGCACCCGGACCTCGGCTGGGCCTGGCTCACCCGCTTCCTGATGGTCGCCGCGCAGTACACGGCGGTGAGCTACCTGACGTACTTCCTGCGCGACGACATCGGCGTGGAGTCGGAGCACGTCGCGAACGCCGTCTTCCAAGGCACGCTCTGGAACGTCGTCGGCATCGTGCTCACCTCGCTCGTGGCCGGGTGGCTGTCCGACAAGCTCGGGCGCCGCAAGCTGTTCGTCGCGGTCGCCGGCATCGTCGGCGTGGTCGGGCTGGTCATCATCGCGCTCGCGCCCTCGCTCGGCATGGTCCTGGTCGGCGAGTTCGTGATGGGTGCCGGCATGGGTGTCTTCTACGCGGTCGACCTGGCGCTCATCACCGACGTGCTGCCCTCCGACGAGGACAACGCGAAGGACCTCGGCGTGGTGAACATCGCGCAGGCCCTGCCTCAGTCGATCGTCCCCGCTTCCGCCCCCGGCGTGATCGCGCTCACCGGCGGGTACAGCGGCTTCTTCATCACCGGCGCCGTCGTCGGACTGCTCGGCATCGTCTCGGTGTCCCGCATCCGCGGCGTGCGCTGACCACGCTTCCCCAGGCTCTGAACGAAAGGACCGACCACCGTGACCACCGTGAACGACGTGACCGCTGCCTCCAGTACGGCCGAGCGCATCGACGCGCTCGTCGACCAGCTGACCACCGACGAGAAGGTGCAGCTCCTGACCGGGCGTGACTTCTGGACCACCTGGCCGATCGAGAAGATCGGGCTGCGCCGGATCCTGATGTCGGACGGCCCCTCCGGCGTCCGTGGCGAGGTCTGGGACGAGCGCGACCCGTCGCTGAACCTGCCCTCGGCGACCGCGCTGTCGGCGTCCTGGGACCGCGCGATCGCGAAGCGCTACGGCGCCGCAGCAGCCGTCGAGGCACGCCGCAAGGGCGTCGACGTCGTCCTCGGCCCGACCATCAACCTGCACCGCTCGCCGCTCGGCGGCCGGCACTTCGAGGCGTTCAGTGAGGACCCGGTCCTGACCGGTGACCTCGCGGCGTCGTACGTCGACGGTGTGCAGGAGAACGGCGTGGCCGCGACCCCGAAGCACTACATCGCGAACGACTACGAGACCGACCGCTTCACCGCGTCGACCGAGGTGTCTGACCGGGCCCTGCGCGAGCTGTACCTGCTCGCGTTCGAGAAGGCCGTGACCGAGGCGCACGCCTGGGCGATCATGTCGTCGTACAACTCGATCAACGGTGTCACCGCGTCCGAGAACGAGCTGCTCGAGACGCCGCTGAACTCGGAGTGGGGCTTCGACGGCATCGTCGTGTCCGACTGGACCGGTGTGCGTTCGGTGGACTCGGCGACGGCGTCGCAGGACGTCGCGATGCCCGGACCGAACCCGTGGTGGAGCGAGGGCCCGCTGCTCGCCGCGGTGCGTGACGGCTCCGTGCCCGAGGCCGCGATCGACCGGAAGGTCCGTCGCATCCTGACCCTTGCCGCCCGCGTCGGCGCACTCGAGGGCTTCGAGCCCGTGGCCGCGCAGCCCGTGCGCGTCGAGGACGGCGTCGCGTTCGTCCGCGAGGCCGAGGCCGAGGGCACCGTCCTCGTCCGCAACACCGGCATCCTGCCGCTCGATGCGCCGGCGGTCGCCCGCGTCGCCGTCATCGGCCACAACGCCGACCAGGCCCGCACGCAGGGCGGTGGCTCGGCCACGGTCGTGCCGTCGCAGGTCGTGTCACCGCTGGACGGCATCCGTTCGGCGTTCCCGGGTGCCACGGTCGACTACGCGATCGGCGCCGTCGTGCAGGAGGGCATCGCGGAGTTCCCGCTGTCCACCATCACGAACCCCGGCACCGGCGAGCCCGGAGCCCGCGTCGCCTTCGTCAAGGACGGCGAGGAGCTGTACGTCGAGGACCGTCGTGCCACCGCCCTGTTCTGGTTCGGTGGCGACGCTCCCACCCGCGACGCTGACCGGCTCGACATCACCACGACCTACACGGCCGAGTCCACCGGCACCGTCCGGATCGGCATCGGCGCGGCGGGCCGGTCGCGGATGTGGATCGACGGCGATCTCGTGCTCGACGAGGACGTCCCCTTCGAGGGCGACCAGCTCGGCGCGGCGTTCCTCAACCCGCCGGCGCGCTCGGTACCGGTTTCGGTGACCGCGGGACAAGAGGTCGCGATCCGCATCGAGTACGACGTCATCCAGGACGAGACGCTCGGCGGGGTGCTCGCCTACCAGTTCGGCACCGAGCCGTCCGACGAGGACCCGTCGGTGCTCATCGCCGCGGCCGTGGACGCTGCCCGTGACGCCGACGTCGCGGTGGTCGTGGTCGGCACGAACTCGAAGGTCGAGTCCGAGGGCTACGACCGCTCGTCCCTCGCACTGCCCGGACACCAGGACGACCTGGTGCGGGCCGTCGCCGCGGCGAACCCGAACACGGTCGTCGTCGTGAACGCCGGTTCGCCGGTCGAGATGCCGTGGCGGGACGACGTCGCCGCGGTCCTGCTCACCTGGTTCGGCGGGCAGGAGTACGGCAACGCCCTCGCCGACGTGCTCACCGGCGCGCAGGAGCCCGGTGGTCGCCTGCCCACCACGTGGCCGGTCGCGATGGCGGACGTGCCCGTGCTGGACGTCACCCCGGTCGACGGGAAGGTGTCGTACGACGAGGGCGTGCACATCGGCTACCGCGCCTGGCTCCGTGCCGGTACCGAGCCTGCGTACCCGTTCGGTCACGGCCTCGGCTACACGACCTGGACCATCGACGGTGTCGCTGCGACGCCGACCGTGTCCGAGGGGGACGCGGTCATCGTCACCGCGACGGTCGCCAACACCGGGCAGCGCGCCGGCAAGCACGTCGTGCAGGTCTACGCCTCGCGGGCGTCGTCCGCGGTGGACCGTCCGGTGCGCTGGCTCGTCGGGTTCGCCCCGGTCCGGCTCGGTGCCGGTGCGTCGACCGAGGTGTCCATCGAGGTCCCCGCACGGGCGTTCGCGCACTGGGACGGTGCCTGGCAGTACGAGCCCGGGACCTTCGAACTGCACGTCGGCGCGTCGGTCTCGGACGAGGCCGGGAGCGCGTCCCTCGAAATGGAGTGAGATCGAATCGTCCGGTTTCCGCGCAGGCGCAAGGTCCATTCAGTAACATCGATGTGCGCCAGTCGGCTGGTTACCGTCGGCGCACGCACCGACTACGGGGTCGCTGGTAGTGCGACTCGGTCTCCTGATCCGGCCGATGGAGCCCTGGCGATCCCGGTGCGTCCAGAATGCGTCCCCGCGTCCGCGCGGGGGCGCATTCGTTTTTCGGACCTTCCGGCGAACCGGTTGACGGACTTCGCCCTGACTTCGTGCGGACTCGGCGAAACGAGTGACGGAAGATCACGTTCTTGCGTCCGACGCGCGCGGTTCGTGTGACAAACCGCTCGGTAGGTGGAACGATGGTCCCACCATCCCGTGCGGATCAGGGACGAGATGGTCATCCGGCCGGGCTCTCGAGACCAACCACCTCGATCTGAGCCCAGCCGGATGTCCTGATCCGCTGTCAGGCCCGCAACGCCGGCGCGATCTCCTCGGCGACGATGCGCAGGATCCGCTCGTGTGCGGCCACGTCCCCGTTCGCGGGCAGGGTGATCACGAGCTCGTCGGTCGCCGTGACCGCGGGGTCGGCGAGCAGTGCGTCGACGATGGCCGCAGGCTCGCCGGACAGGACCTTGCTGAACCGGAAGGGCGGACCGGAGAGCGGGCGACCCTCGTCGTCCATGCCGGAGGCGTAGCCGGTGAGGAACTCCTCGTGGACGGCTCGGTCGTGGTCGTCGAGCAGCGGGACGACGATGCGACCGACGGCGACCTTCGGCGTGCGGTCGGGGTGCAGCTCGGCGAACCGCTGCCGGTACGCCGTGATCTGGTCCGCCTGCGCCTCGGCGAACGGGGCGCCGGTGTCCTCGGTGTTCAGGGTCGAGCAGTGCAGCAGCAGCCCCTTCTCGGCGGTGCGGACCGCGGTGCCCATGCTGCCGCCGCCCCACCACACGCGGTCGCGGAGACCGGGGCTGAGCGGCTGCAGGGTCAGGTCCGCCCCGGCCGGGATGCTCTCGTAGCCCTTGCCGGCACTGCCGAGCGGATCGCCGTCGAGCACCTCGAGCAGCCGAGCGGCGCGGGCCTCGGCCTCGTCACGGAAGCTCCGCTCCGAGCCGCCGAACACCGGGTCGAGGATCGGCCCGTACCCGGCGATGCCCGTGCTGATGCCGAGCTGGACCCGGCCGCCGCTCAGCAGGTCGACGGTGCTGGCGTCCTCGGCGAGGCGCACCGGGTCCTCGTAGCGCATGCCGAGGACCGCCGTGCCGAAGGCGATGGTGCTCGTGCGCTGGGCCGCGGCGGCGAAGAACGTCATCGGGCTCGTCAGGAACGGCTCGAAGTGACGGCCACGCACCCATCCCGTGCCGTAGCCGAGGGTCTCGGCCGTCTCGAACAGCCGGAGACCGTCCTGCAGGGCCCTCGCCGCACCCGCCGTGCCGCCGTGGTTCGGGACGAAGGTGAGGAAGCCGAGTTCGCGCATGACGCGAGTCTATGCGCGCGTATGGAGCCGCGCCTCCCGGCCGACATGCCCGACCACCTGGTCACCGCAGCCTGGGAGGATGGGGCCATGACCGACGTCACCACCGTGCCCCCGCTCGTCGCCGCGATCCCGGCGGCGGTGGACGGCGCGGTCGACCCGGACGCCGTCTACGAGGCGTTCGCCGACTGGGCCGCCGAAGGCGGACGGCCGCTGTACCCGGCGCAGGACGAAGCGGTCATCGAGCTCGTGTCCGGAGCCAACGTCGTCCTGAGCACCCCGACCGGTACCGGCAAGTCGCTCGTCGCGGCCGGCGCGCACTTCGCGGCGCTCGCCGAGGGCAAGCGGAGCTACTACACGGCACCGATCAAGGCCCTCGTCTCCGAGAAGTTCTTCCAGCTCGTCGACCTGTTCGGCGCGCAGAACGTCGGCATGGTCACCGGTGACTCCAGCGTCAACGGCGACGCCCCCATCGTCTGTTGCACCGCCGAGATCCTGGCGAACCTGGCTCTGCGTGAAGGCCCGGACGCCGACGTCGACGTCGTGGTGATGGACGAGTTCCACTTCTACGGCGACCCCGACCGCGGATGGGCCTGGCAGGTGCCGCTGCTCGTGCTCGAACGCGCGCAGTTCCTGCTGATGTCGGCCACCCTGGGCGACGTCACCACCATCGCCGACGACCTGTCCCGGCGCACCGGCCGACCCACCGCCCGCGTGACCGGGGTCAGCCGCCCGGTGCCACTCGAGTACGAGTACGTGATGACACCCGTGCAGGAGACCGTCGAACGGCTGCTGGACGAGGGCAAGGCGCCGATCTACATCGTGCACTTCGCCCAGGCTGCCGCGCTCGAACGGGCCCAGTCGTTGATGTCGGCGAAGGTGGCGTCCCGTGAACGTCGCGACCAGATCGCCGACGCCATCGCCGGCTTCCGGTTCAGCGCCGGGTTCGGGCAGACCCTGTCGCGGCTGATCCGCGCCGGGATCGGTGTGCACCACGCGGGCATGCTGCCGAAGTACCGGCGGCTCGTCGAGCAGCTCGCGCAGCGCGGGCTGCTGCCCGTCATCTGCGGCACCGACACCCTCGGTGTCGGCATCAACGTGCCGATCCGGTCCGTGCTCTTCACCGGGCTCACGAAGTTCGACGGCACGAAGATGCGGCAGCTGTCAGCGCGCGAGTTCCACCAGATCGCCGGCCGTGCGGGACGGGCCGGGTACGACACCGAGGGTGACGTCGTCGCCGAAGCGCCGGAGCACGACATCGAGAACGCCCGGGCCGTCGCGAAGGCCGGGGACGACCCCAAGAAGAAGAGCAAGATCAAGCGGAAGAAGGCCCCCGAGGGCTTCGTCTCCTGGGGGCAGGCATCGTTCGAGCGGCTCATCGGCGCGGAACCGGAGCCGATGGTGTCGCGGATGCGGATCACCCACGCGATGGTGCTCTCCGTCGTCGCCCGTGGCGGAGACGCCTTCTCGTCGGTGCGGTCACTCGTGTTCGACAACCACGAACCGCGAGCCCGCCAGCTCGCGATGGCCCGACGCGCACTCGTCATCGCGCGGACCCTCGTCAACGCGCAGGTCATCGAGCGGGTGCCGGGCGTCGACGGCGAGCCGGCGACCTACCGGCTCACCGTGGACCTGCAGTCCAACTTCGCGCTGAACCAGCCCCTGTCGCCGTTCGCGCTCGCCGCGTTCGAGCTGCTCGACCCCTCGTCGCCCACGTACGCCCTCGACATGGTGTCCGTCGTCGAGGCCACGCTCGACGACCCCCGTGCCATCCTGTCGCAGCAGCAGTTCAAGGAGCGCGGCGAAGAGGTCGCCCGGATGAAGCGGGAGGGCATCGAGTACGAGGAACGGATGGAGCTCCTCGAAGAGGTCACCTGGCCCAAGCCGCTCGACGAACTGCTGACCGCCGCGTACGAGGCGTACGCCGCCGAACAGCCCTGGGTGCTCGACTTCGCGCTGTCGCCGAAGGCCGTCGTCCGGGACATGTACGAGCGGGCGATGACCTTCGGGGACTTCGTGCGCTTCTACCAGCTCACCCGCTCCGAGGGACTCGTGCTCCGGTACCTGTCCGACGCCTACCGCACGATGCGCCAGACCATCACCGAGGAGCAGCGGAACGACGAGCTCGACGGCCTGATCGAGTGGCTCGGCGAGGTCGTGCGGCAGACGGACTCGTCCCTCGTCGACGAGTGGGAGGCGCTCCTCAACGGGGACGTCCTGCTCGCCTCCGAAGAGCACGACGAGATCGCACCACCGCAGCCGGCACGGCTCACCGGCAACGTGCGGGCCTTCACCGTGCTCGTGCGGAACGCGCTGTTCCAACGGGTGCTGCTCGCCGCCGCCGACGACGTCGACGGGCTCGGGGAGCTCGACTCGCCCGCAGGCTTCGACCGGTCGGCGTGGGACCTGGTGCTCGAGGAGTACTACGACGAGCACGACGCGATCGGCACCGACGCCGATGCACGGTCCATGTCGTACCTGGCGATCGACCAGTCCGGGGCCACCGCCAACCCCCGGGTCTGGCGGGCACGACAGACCTTCGCCGACCCGGAGGGCGACAAGGACTTCGGGTTCTCGGCGACGATCGACCTCGACGCCTCGGACGAAGCCGGCGAAGCCGTGGTGCGGGTCACCGAGATCGGGCGGTTCGACGGGTGGGCCGAGGTGGACGTGGACTGAGGGGTGCCGGTGCCCTGACGCCGTCGCGGCCCGACGTGTACCGTCTCCGGCACTGCCCACCACCCGAGAGGACTGCGTCATGCGCATCGGATCCAGCATCGCCCTGATCGTCATCGGTGCGATCGTCGCCTTCGCGCTGAACATCCAGCTCGCCGGCGTCGACCTCCGCCTGATCGGCTACATCCTGATGGCGGCCGGCGTCGTGCTGCTCATCATCAGCCTCGCCGTCGCGTTCGGCGGGCGCCGCACCACGACCACCACCCGCTCGGGCGTCGACCCGGCATCGGGGGAGCAGATCACCCAGCAGGACCGGCGCGACGGGACCTACTGACCCGACTGCGAGGCGTCACCGGGTGGTGAGGCCCTTCTCGAGCAAGCTGCGGGCCGCCGCCACGATCGCCTCGTGCGGATCACGAGGTGTCCAGCCGAGCACGGTGCGGGCACGCTCGTTCGAGGTGCGCTTGGCGTAGCCGAGGTCGGGCACCATCGCACGGAACTGCGGCTGCGTCTCGGCAGCGGCCCGCACGACGTCGTCGGGCAGCGTCTGCGTCGGGACCGCCTCGGCGTCGTCAGCGAGGTGCTCGCGCAGGGTTGCGGCGATCTCGGCCATCTCGAGCGCGGGACCGTTCGACAGCAGGAACCGCTGCCCGGCGGCCTCCGGCAGCGTCGTCGCCGTGACGTGCGCTGCAGCGACGTCGCGGACGTCCACGACGGGGATGAACAGCCGGGGCGTCGCCGGCATCGCACCGTTCAGCATCGACTGCAGGATGTGGTTCGCACCGGACACCCCGTGCCCCATCGCCGGACCCATCACCGCGACCGGGAGAATCGTGACGAGCTCGGGGGCACCGACCTCGGACTCGGCGAACGCCCACGCGGCCCGCTCGGCGAGGGTCTTGCTCTTGCCGTACGCGTCGACGCCCGGGCCGTCGAGCACGGTCCAGTCCGCCTCGGTGAAGACGTGGTCGGTGTGCGGGTGGCCCCAGCTCACGGCGTGGAAGGCCGAGGTGAGCACCACGCGACGGACCCCGGCGTCGCGAGCGGCACGGAGCACGCGGAGGGTGCCCTCGCGCGCCGGACGGATGACGGCGTCCTCGTCCTCGACGTGGCCGGGCATGACGGGGGAGGCGACGTGGTGCACGACGTCGATGTCCGCCACGGCCGCTGCCCATCCGGCGTCGTCGGTCAGGTCGGCGGCGACGAACTCGAGGCGGTCGCCGGCCGTCGTGCCCGCGTCGGCGAGGACCTCGCGCACGGCGGACTCACGGTCGAGCGAGCGGATGGTGGCGCGGACGCGGTGGCCGGCGTCGAGCAGCTGCAGGATCAGGTGGCCGGCGATGAAGCCGGAGCCGCCGGTGACCAGGACGTGTTCGGTGTTCTCCATGCGTCCAGCATCCGGCGGCGGTCGCGCGTGGACCAGTGCCTCGGCGTTCCTGGGTCCGGGAGACCCAGGCTCGTGTCCCGCTGGGTCAGAACAGGGTCGCGGGCGGGGTGGCCTCGGGCAGTGCGGACGGCTCGGTGACCTCGACGCCGGGCCAGCCGGGTCCGTGCGGGACCTCGGTGCCGTTCTGGTACGCGGTCGCCGCACCACGGGCGCGGACGTCGGCAGCCTCGTTCATCTCGTGGCCGACGTGCCCGCGGACCCACTCGAACGTGACCTTGCGGCCCTGCAGTTCGGCGTCGAGCTCCTTGATGATCTCGACGTTCATGACCGGCTTGCCGTCGGCCTTCCGCCAGTTCTTGCGCTTCCACCCGGCGAGCCACTCGGTGCAGGCCTTGATCGCGTACTGGCTGTCGCACAGGATGTGCAGCGGCTCGCCGGCGTCCTTCGTCGCGCGGAGCAGCTGGAGGACGGCGGTGAGCTCGCCGATGTTGTTCGTCGCCCGGGGCCAGCCGCCGGCTGCCCAGCGGTCGTCATCGACGTACCAGGCCCAGCCGGCGGGGCCGGGGTTGCCGAGGGCTGAGCCGTCTGCTGCGGCGACGATCGTCACGGTGGGACCTCCTGGGTGGCGCGAGTGCTGGTCAACCGTAACGGACCCGGCCGACGGCCCGCGTCAGCGCCCGCTCGGGACCAGGTTCAGGTCGGTCGCGGCGAGGAGCGCGTCCGGGTCGCCGGTCTGCAGGGACGGGTTCAGCCACTGCAACTCGGCGACGGTCAGGCCGAACCGGTCCGCGATCACCGACTGCTCGTCGCCGTTCGCCACCTGGTACGACGTGGGCGTGCCGTCCTCGTCGTGGACCCACCCGTACGCGCCCTGCCGCGGGGAGCCGACGGTGACGTGCAGGTCCGGGTACGGGTCGGGGAGGTCCCAGTGCAGCGGTGCGGCGGCGAGCACCGAGCCGACCCAGGGCCGGTCGGAGTCGTCACCGTCGGAGGGCGCGGGCACGAGTACCACGCTGTGCAGGAAGTCGGGGGTGGGGCCGGCGTCCCCGAGACCCACCGAGGTGGGTGCGCCCGTAGCCGGGTCCCAGAGGACGACACCGGCGCGGAAGCCGCTGGGGTCGTCGCCGTCGACGTCGCCGCGACGGAATTCCAGGCTCATCGGCTGCGGTTTCGTCGTCCGGTAGCCGGACAGCTCCGCCTCGAACGTGCCGTGACCGTCCGCGACGACCCGGACGTGGATCCGGGTGTCGCCGCTCGCCGACACCACGTCGGTCTCGGCGGCGACCGTGCCGGCCGGCATGACCGTCGCGGCGGTGACCGCCTGCGTGCCGGAAGTGGGACCAGGTGCCGGGACCTGACCGGAACCGTCGACCGCGGTTCGTCGCGTCGGCTCCGGGACGCTGTCGTCCCCGCCGAACGCCGAGCACCCGGTGAGCAGCAGCGCCGTCAGTACCGTCCCGATGACCAGCGTCGTCGTGGCGTGTGTTCCCCGCATCGTTCCCCCTCGCGGCGATCGTAGCGGGGCCGGGGACCCGCGCCGGGGCGTCGTGACCGAACCGGTACCCGGGGCGGTCGGACTACCGTCCCGGGCATGAGCGACAGCATCCCGAAGGCACCCGGCCCCGAGCCGTCCGACGACCGAGCCCGCAGCGACGCGCTGCGCGAGCGGACCCAGCACGACGACGAGCAGGGATCGGGGGAGCGGGAGCAGCGCGCCGTCGACACCTCGTACAGCCCGTCGAGCGAACGGGAGACGGCGGCGTCGCAGACCGAGCAGCGGGACCGCGCCGATCTGGAAGCGGACGGCATCGACCCGTCGCGGGTCGTCGCGGCACCGGGTACCGGAGGCGCCGACGACGCAGGAGACGTCGAACCCGAGCCGGGCGACCTGCACCTGCCGTGGCAGTCGGAAGCGGACCGCCGGGCTTAGCGGGACGCCCCGCTACGACACCGAGTCCGGGTGGGAGCCGGTCCGCTGCCCGGACTCGAGCGTCGCGATCGCCGCGAGCTCGTCGTCGGTCAGGACGAACCCGTCGACGTCGAGGTTCGACCGGATGCGCGACGGCGTCACCGACTTCGGCAGGACCACGACGCCCTGCTGGACGTTCCACCGGACGAGCACCTGCGCGACGCTCACCCCGTGGGCGTCCGCGATGGTGGTGAGCACCGGTTCGTCGATGAGCCGACCGCGGCCGAGGGGCGACCAGGCCCCGGTCGCGATGTCGTGCTGCTGGTGGAACGCCATGAGCTCGTGCTGCGGCAGCCACGGGTGCCGCTCCACCTGGTTCAGCGCGGGGACCTCGCCGGTCTCGTCGATGAGCCGCTGCAGGTGCGGGACCTGGAAGTTCGAGACACCGACGCTGCGGGCCCGGCCGGACTCGCGGAGTTCGACCAGCGCGCGCCAGGTGTCGACGTACCGGTCGTTCGCCGCGGCCGGCCAGTGGATCAGGTAGAGGTCCACGGCGTCGAGCCCCAACCGCTCGAGGCTGGCGTCGAACGCCCGCAGGGTCGCGTCGCGCCCCTGGTGGTCGTTCCACACCTTCGTCGTCACGAACACGTCGTCACGGTCCAGCCCGGAGGCCCGGACCGCCTTGCCGACGCCGGTCTCGTTGCCGTACATCTCGGCGGTGTCGACGTGTCGGTAGCCGGCGTCGAGCGCGAGACCGACGGCCGTCTCGGCGCCGGCGTCGTCGACCTTGTAGACGCCGAAGCCGATCGCGGGGATCGTCGCGCCGTCGCGGAGGGGGATGGAGGTGACCATGCACCCATCCTGCCGGTGCGTGGCGGACGCGGGACGGGCCTCCAGGCAGTCTGTGGAGAACGCGACCCGTCCGCCGGGCCGCGACCGTCCGCCGGGTCGCGACCCGTCTGCCGGGGTCAGGTGGGGATGTTCACCGGCTCGGTGTCCGGGATCGGACTCGCGTCACGGCCACGCAGGTCGGGCAGCCAGCGCTTCATCACCAACGGCAGGAGCACGCCCACCCCGGCCATGACCGTGCCGACGGCGAACCCGCCGACCGAGCCGCTGCCGTCGATGAGGAAGCCGGCGATGGCGGAACCACCCGCGGCACCGATGAGCTGGCCGGTGCCCATCCAGCCGTACGCCTCTGCCGTGTCGGAGAACTTCACGGTCGCGGAGACCGAGCCGAACATCACGGCGAGGGCTGGGGCGATGCCGACACCGGCGATCACGAGGGCGAGGCAGAGCCACCAGAAGGTCGTGCCGCCGAGTGCCAGCGCGAGTCCGACGAAGACGATCGCCATGCGCGTCCAGAGCGTGTTCGGCGAGATCGGACGGTGGCCGAACGCCAGGCCGCCGAACAGGGACCCGACCGCGAAGACGGCCAGGACGATGCCGGCGTTCGGACTGCCCTCGCCGAAGACGCTGGTGACACTGGCCTCGACCGCGGCGCACGCCCCGATCAGCAGCAGGCCGGTCAGGGTCGCGACGACGACCGACGGTCGCTTCAGCACGACGCCGAACGCGCGCTTCGAGCGGGGGATGCGGACTCGGCCGAGCTCGGGGGAGGCGATGAACCAGGTGCCGCCGACGACGAGGAACACCATGGCGACGACGATGGCCTGCACCGTGCCGACCTGCGTCGCGACGAACGTCGTGATGACGGGACCGGCGACCCAGATGAGTTCCTGGGCGCTCGCGTCGAGTGAGAACAAGGGGGTGAGCTGCGACGAGGTCACCATCTTGGGGTAGATGGTGCGGACGGCGGGCTGCACGGGCGGGACGGCCAGGCCGCCGAGGAACCCGACCACCACGTACCCCCACAGGGGCATCGTGACGAACGCGATGACGCCCATGCTGATGAGCGCGACGATGCTCGTCAGGACGAGGACGGGTCGCATGCCCCAGCTGCCCATCCAGCGGCTCGTGAGTGGGCCGGCCAGCGCCTGCCCGACACTCGTGGTCGCGAGCACCAGACCCGCGTAGCCGTAGGAGTCGAAGACGTGCTCGACGTGCAGCAGGTAGGCCAGCGAGAGCATGCCGAACGGGAAGCGTGCGGTGAGCTGCGCGGCGATGACGCGACCCACGCCGGGGGTCTTCAGGAGGGGGCCGTACGTGCTCACGAGACGAGTGTACGGACCGGCCGGATCGGGGTGTCACCCGTCCGGGGGAGGTGTGGATCGCGTGGTTCTCAGACACGCCGACGGGAGGTGTCGAGAACTTCCGTCCACAGCTTGTGGAGGACTGTCGGTGGTCGGTGCGAGAGTGGCGGAAAACCGGGCCTCCGGGAATCCACAGTCTGTGGATCGAGTTGTGGAAACTACAGGCGTGTAACACTTTCTCTTGTGGTCGACGGGTCCGCCGGGCACAACATGTAGTAGCGTCGTCCTCGGCACCGCACACGAACTTCGGGCCCCGAACGGGGCCCAGAAACCAGGGGAGAACATGGCCGTCACCGTGTACACCAAGCCGTCCTGCGTCCAGTGCACCGCGACGTACCGGGCCCTCGACAACAAGGGCATCCAGTACGAAGTGCACGACGTCTCCACGGACGAAGCAGCACTCGAACACGTCAAGAGCCTCGGCTACATGCAGGCTCCCGTCGTCGTCACCGACGACGACCACTGGTCGGGCTTCCGCCCCGACAAGATCGCGACGCTGAGCACCGAGCTCGCGTAACGACGCACCTCCCGTTGCGCGGGTGGTGACCGGGTCCGATCTGGAGGCCCGGCTCACCACCGCAGCGCATCTCCCGATCTGCTGTCCGCACCTCTGACAAGGAGCGCGCACATGAGTCGACTCGTGTACTTCTCGAGCGTGTCCGGGTACACCGCTCGTTTCGTCGAGAAGCTCGGCCGCGACGCGGACCGGATCCCGCTCTACCCGAGCGAGCCCTTCCTCCACGTGGACGAGCCCTACGTCCTGTTCCTGCCCACCTACGGGGGCGGCAACGGCGAGGGCGCGGTCCCCAAGCAGGTCATCAAGTTCCTCAACGACGCGCACAACCGCTCGCTCATCCGCGGCGTGGTCGTCGGCGGCAACACGAACTTCGGCGAGGCCTACGGCCTCGCGGGGGACGTCATCGCGCGAAAGTGCAACGTCCCCGTTCTCTACAGATTCGAACTCTTCGGGACCCCTGACGACGTGTCGGCGGTCAACACAGGATTGGATGCATTTTGGACGCAGCAGTTGCAGACGTCGATCTGACGTCGCCGCAGACGGGGATGGACTACCACTCCCTCAACGCGATGCTCAACCTCTACGACGCGGACGGCAACATCCAGTTCGACAAGGACCGTGAAGCCGCGAAGCAGTTCTTCCTGCAGCACGTCAACCAGAACACCGTCTTCTTCCACAACCTGAAGGAGCGGCTCGACTACCTGGTCGAGAACGAGTACTACGAGCGCGAGACGATCGACATGTACTCGCTGGACTTCATCCAGCAGCTCAACGACCTGGCGTACTCGAAGAAGTTCCGGTTCCAGACGTTCCTCGGTGCGTTCAAGTACTACACGAGCTACACGCTCAAGACGTTCGACGGCAAGCGCTACCTCGAGCGCTTCGAGGACCGCGTCGTCATGACCGCCCTCGGCCTGGCGCAGGGCAACGAGCAGCTCGCGATCGACCTCGTGGAGGAGATCGTCGCCGGCCGCTTCCAGCCCGCCACCCCGACGTTCCTCAACACGGCGAAGGCCCAGCGCGGCGAACTCGTCTCCTGCTTCCTGCTGCGCATCGAAGACAACATGGAGTCGATCTCGCGCGGGATCAACTCGTCGCTGCAGCTCTCGAAGCGCGGCGGCGGCGTGGCCCTGCTGCTCTCCAACATCCGCGAGGCCGGCGCCCCGATCAAGCAGATCGAGAACCAGTCCTCGGGCATCATCCCCGTGATGAAGCTGCTGGAAGACTCCTTCTCCTACGCGAACCAGCTCGGTGCGCGTCAGGGTGCCGGCGCGGTCTACCTCAGCGCCCACCACCCGGACATCATGAAGTTCCTCGACACCAAGCGCGAGAACGCCGACGAGAAGATCCGCATCAAGACGCTGTCCCTCGGCGTCGTCGTGCCGGACATCACGTTCGAGCTCGCGAAGAACAACGAGGACATGTACCTGTTCTCGCCGTACGACGTCGAGAAGGTCTACGGCGTCCCCTTCGGCGACGTCCCGATCTCCGAGAACTACCGCGCGATGGTCGACGACTCGCGCATCAAGAAGACGAAGATCAAGGCGCGTGACTTCTTCACGACCATCGCCGAGATCCAGTTCGAGTCCGGCTACCCGTACATCGTGTTCGAGGACACGGTGAACAAGGCCAACCCGATCAAGGGTCGGATCAACATGTCCAACCTGTGCTCGGAGATCCTGCAGGTCAACACCCCGACGACCTTCAACGAGGACCTGTCCTACAAGGAGATCGGCAAGGACATCTCCTGCAACCTCGGCTCGCTGAACATCGCGCTGACGATGGACTCGCCGGACTTCGGCAAGACCATCGAGACCGCCATCCGCGGCCTGACCTCGGTCTCGCAGATGTCGCACATCACCTCGGTGCGTTCCGTCGAGGACGGCAACGACAAGTCGCACGCCATCGGCCTCGGCCAGATGAACCTGCACGGCTACCTGGCTCGTGAGCGCGTCTACTACGGCTCCGAAGAGGGCATCGACTTCACGAACATCTACTTCTACACGGTGCTGTTCCACGCCCTGCGCGCCTCGAACAAAATCGCGATCGAGACGGGCGAGACCTTCGACGGCTTCCGCGACTCGAAGTACGCGTCGGGTGAGTTCTTCGACAAGTACACCGACCAGGCGTGGACCCCCGCGACCGCCTGTGTTGCCTCGCTGTTCGACAACGCGAACATCACCATCCCGACGCAGGAGGACTGGAAGGCGCTGAAGGCGTCCGTCCAGGAGCACGGCATCTACAACCAGAACCTGCAGGCCGTCCCGCCGACCGGTTCGATCTCGTACATCAACCACTCGACGTCGTCGATCCACCCGATCGCGTCGAAGATCGAGATCCGCAAGGAAGGCAAGCTCGGCCGCGTCTACTACCCGGCGCCGTTCATGACGAACGACAACCTGGACTACTACCAGGACGCGTACGAGATCGGTGCCGAGAAGATCATCGACACGTACGCCGCGGCGACGCAGCACGTGGACCAGGGCCTGTCCCTGACGCTGTTCTTCAAGGACACCGCCACCACGCGTGACATCAACAAGGCCCAGATCTACGCATGGCGCAAGGGCATCAAGACGATCTACTACATCCGTCTGCGCCAGCTCGCCCTCGAAGGCACCGAGGTCGAGGGCTGCGTCAGCTGCATGCTGTAGAGCTGCTGCTCTCTTCCTGTAGGCGCGGGGCGGGCCCCGCCCCGCGCCTCCAGTCCGTCATCAGATCACCATCTCGAATCCGGAAGACAATCCCATGACCCTCACCGACCCGGTCCACGCCACGGGCAAGTCCATCCCGCTGATCAGCTCGGTCAGTGCCATCAACTGGAACCGCATCCAGGACGACAAGGACGTCGAGGTCTGGAACCGGCTGGTCAACAACTTCTGGCTCCCCGAGAAGGTGCCGCTGTCGAACGACGTGCAGTCCTGGAACACGCTGACGCCGGCGGAGCAGCAGCTCACCATGCGGGTCTTCACCGGCCTGACGCTGCTCGACACCATCCAGGGCACCGTCGGCGCGATCAGCCTGATCCCCGACGCCATCACCCCGCACGAAGAAGCCGTCTACACGAACATCGCGTTCATGGAGTCGGTCCACGCGAAGAGCTACTCGTCGATCTTCTCGACGTTGGCCTCGACGCCCGAGATCGACGACGCCTTCCGCTGGTCCACCGAGAACGTGAACCTGCAGAAGAAGGCCCAGATCGTCCTCGACTACTACACCGGTGACGACCCCCTGAAGCGCAAGGTCGCCTCGACGCTGCTCGAGTCGTTCCTGTTCTACTCCGGCTTCTACCTGCCGATGTACTGGTCCTCGCGCGCCAAGCTCACCAACACGGCTGACCTGATCCGCCTGATCATCCGTGACGAAGCCGTCCACGGGTACTACATCGGGTACAAGTTCCAGAAGGGCCTCGAGGGCGCCTCGGAAGAGCGCAAGCAGGAGATCAAGGACTACACGTTCAACCTGCTCTTCGAGCTCTACGAGAACGAGGTCCAGTACACGCAGGACCTCTACGACCAGGTCGGGCTGACCGAGGACGTCAAGAAGTTCCTGCACTACAACGCCAACAAGGCGCTGATGAACCTGGGCTACGAGCCGATGTTCCCCAAGGAGACGACGGACGTGAACCCGGCGATCCTGTCGGCCCTGTCGCCGAACGCGGACGAGAACCACGACTTCTTCTCGGGGTCCGGCTCGTCGTACGTCATCGGCAAGGCAGAGAAGACCGAGGACGAGGACTGGGACTTCTGATCCTGGTCTGACTCCTGGGGCGCCCCGCTGGCTTCGGCCGGCGGGGCGTTCCTGTGTCCGTATGTCGCCCCGTCAACGAAATGGAGCGCGGACGGGCTATGTGAGACAGGGTCTGTCTACCTGCTGAAGCGTGGAGCAGTTCGTCCGATGGCCGACCGGCTAATGAGACAGTCGTGCCGCGATGCCTCGTCCACGCCACAGACCCGAGCGGCGAAGACATGACTGCGTCGGCAAAATCAAGAGCATGCGTTCTCTCGCCATCACCCTGTTCGTCATCGGCGCACTGCCGTTCGCGAGCGGCATCGTCTACTACCTCATCGACTATCGCCGAACAGGCAAGCTCTACCGGAAGAAGCTTCCGTGGTTCCCGATCATCATCAGCGGATGGGTGCTCGCCGCCGCCGGGGTGCTCCTCGGGATGTTCACCACAGGGCAGGGGTTCGAGTGATCATGGAGCCGACCGCCTCGCTGCGGGCCAGCTGGAGCCAGGCAAACGATGTCACTTGCGTCGTCCTCGTGTGAAGGCGAGGACACCGCCTACCGCCACGAGCGCCAGGACGATGACGATCCAAATGGGGAACGGGATGCTCCCGCCAGGGTTCATCACCGCCGGGTAGTGAGAGGTAGAGGTGAACACAACGCTCCGATCGATCGCAACCTGCCGAGGAAATCCTCGTCCAGCACGCTTCCTTAGGCTACTTCTCGCGCCCGCGCCACCGCCCGGTAGTCGATCGGCTACCGGATGCTCGCTCGGTGCCTGACGGCGTAAGTTCGGACCATGAACTATCGCGACCCCGGGCGCGCGGTCCGCCTGGACAGCAGCGATGCTCGAACCATAAGAGGAACCCTGCATCTGACCGCGGGCGCCCCCGAGTTCCACCCGGGGCTTGCGCAGGCGTTGGAACAGTTGCCTTCGTTCCGCAAGGTCGACTCGGGCAGCGGTTGGGCTCGCCTCGTGACCCGGAGCCACGGATCTCTCGGCTCAGCCGTGGTGCGAATCGAGATAGAACGTCACCCGCAGGGAGACGTGCTGGAAGTCGTGATTACCCCCGCAGTGCGCTTCATCTTTGGCCCTAGCACCGCACAACTGCAAGCGCTCGGGAACAAACTACTCGATGCGCTCGCCGCGTCCTTCGAAAGCAGTCCGTAGAGGGATGGCTCAGTGGTCACGAAGCACCTGCGACGGGAAGGTCCAGAGTCCTCAGACCACGAGAACCCGAGGCGGCTGACTCGGGCCCTACCGGGCGCGACCCCAGTCGACTTCAGTCGAGCCGGATGCGGACGACCCAGCCGACGATCGTCCCCTCGTGCGGCATTCGCGGGGCCAAGGTTCGCGCCGCGTGCTGCATCGCAGAGCCTGGGATCGGTTCCTGACCCGAGCCGTTCGCGGACGACCCGTACCGTACCGACACCTGATCGATCCGAGTGACAATGCCGGCGATTGGGCGCTCTGGCCCGGCACCAAGCTGCTCAGCATAGGTGTTGCGTTCCTCGGTCACCGTGCGTCGGCCTCCGAAGTGGCCGAGACGAATCGGGTCCGCGTCGACGACGTCCCACCTAACTTGCTCGCCGACGGCGACGTTGAAAGCGTCCTCCGCGACCTGCCACTCGATGAGCCAAACGTCGCGCTCCCCGTCTCCCAGAGGCGGCACGATGCTCTCCGACGGGACGACGCAGGGTTGTCGCCGCTCAGCTGCCGGGTCAACGAAGCTAGGGCCGCCGGCGGACACAGCGTGTACTGTCGCGGGGATTGCTACGTGTCTTGGCGGACGCTGTTCGGGCGGCATGTCCCGAAGGCTATCCGCCTAGAGAGGGCGCCAGCCCTCGACATCTCGGCGGAAGTGACCGCTAACCGATCGGCTATCGAGCCGCCTTGATGCGAGCGCCGGCGAAGACGGGCCAGTGGGTCGACGTCTGTGGGTCCTGCAAGATATCAAGCGCGACACTGCGGGCACTCGACGCGCAACGCCCGCGCCAGCTCGACCAACTCGGGACTGCCTGGCCTGTGATCGAAAGTGGCAGGCAGCGTGGCGCTGCTCCACGGCACACTTGTAGCCATGAGGCAGGATGACATCGATGACGAGCTCTTTCCGCTCGGGGCTCCTGACCACCACACGCACACGATCCAGGCTGCTGCAGGCTGGAAGGATCTGGCAGTCACCCTGACGTTGTTCGGTCTGAGCCTGCCGGTGCTCGTTGTCGGTTGGTTCGGCGTCTTGCTCTCGATGTTCGCCTTCGACGCGTGCGGTGACGGAGGATGCAACTACACCGCCGGATCGGTCGCCTACATTGGCTTCCCGATCGCGGCCGTCGTCAGCACAGTGGTTTGGGCGTCGGTTGCTGAACGCCGCCGGCGTGGCCGTCGTCGCGCGTGGATGTCTGGAGCAGGGGCGATCCTCACCATCGTCGCCCTGTTTTCCCTCGCTGCGACCGTCGTCCATTTTGCAGCACAGCCGAATTGAGCTGTCCGGTCAGGCTGCCGGCGGCGTGCATCGGGTGGCCGGCTAACGTCTCATTGGCTGATCGTTCTGGGGACCACTCTGAGCGATAGTGTCTGCTGATGCGGAACGTCGAGGGCGAGTGTGTCTGGTGGAGTGATGAGGACGGGTGGGGTGCGCTCCGTTCGGACGACGTCGCGTCGGAGGTGTTCGTGCACTTCTCGAACCTGAGCATGGCTGGGTACCACACGCTCCAGGCCGGGGATCGCGTTCGGTTCGACGTCGAGCCGTACCCACCGGGGCAGGATGGCTACTTCTTCCGCGCTCACGACGTCACCCCGATCTAGGCCGAGCAGGGACTCCAGCCAATTGCGGATCGTGATGCGAGACAATGTGTTCGCCGTTACGTTGAGCTGGTGAAGCCGCCGAAGTATCCGCGCTCGTTTGCGTGGTTCGTGGTGATCGCAGCCAGTCTTCTGCTCGCGCGCGGACTGATGAACCTCATCATCAACACCACCCGACCCGGGTCGTGGCTTCTGTTGATCGTGCTCATGCCGTGGCCGCTTTCCGCGGGCTTGAAAAGCTTGCGTCTGTCGCCTACGAGCACGTGGAGTAGCCCGCCTTGATCATCATGAAGTCCAACGGGTCAGTCAGCAGTGTGCTGAACGACACGTTCCGCCCGCTCCCGGACCAGGTGCGACGTAGCCTCGGCCTCCTCGACAACGACGACCACTTCGCGTAGCTCGTCTTCTCCGCGCCGATCGACGACCAGACCTGGCGCGCCGGCCCGCAGTCGGTCATCGACGAGTACGGCAACTCGTACCTGCAGGCCGGTGGCACCGCGGAGAAGATGAGCGTCGAGCTGCGCCGCCGTGAGGACGGTGAGTACCGCTTCTACATCGTCGGCCGTGACCACGACCTCACCGAACCGCTCACGGAGACCATCGACGTGCAGGCTGCGCACGAGCCACGGCATCCTGCCGAGCTGTTCACGGCCGACCAGGCGGCGCCGGTGTTCATGCACTACGTCGAACACCAGACGGTGCCCGACGGCTACACGCTCCGTCTCATCGCAGACATGTAGACGGTGGCGACGCCACCGTCGCGTGTCCGCGACCGCGTGTAGTCACGCAGCCAGCTGCGTCCGGACAAGCCGTTGGTCCGAAGCACCCGAGGGGGGCGCCCGACCACTCAGCGCGACACCGCCTCCGGCACCGCGCCGCCCCAACCGTTGAACCCGCCGAACACGACATCCACCGGGACGGCCTGCGCTCGGTCGGCCACGTACCGGTACACGCCGCCCGGACGTCCGAGCCACAGCACGTGCGCGGTCGTTGCGGTCGTCGCCGCAGTCCGGATCTCCACGACGTACTGCCCGGAGGGGATCTGGAACTGCGCCGTCTGCTCGTTGTCGAGCAGCGTCGAGAACCGGGTCGAGAACGACGCTCCGGTCGTCGCGTTCGTCACCGTGACGCTCGCGCCGCTCAGCTGCGCCGACGGGCCGCGGGACGCCGAAGCGGCGTAGACGACCAGGTCGTAGTCGCTGTGTGCGTAGTGTAGTGACAACGTGACTTGGGAAGCCGGGAGAGTCCCTCGCTGCTGGTACACCCGGGTCTTCCAGACGGCGGGCGACGCCGTTCCGCTGGCGTACGCCTCGATGCGGTACTTCCCGGTGCTCAACCCGAGGAACCGGTACTGGCCCGTGCTGTCCGAGGTCGTCCGGAACACCTGCGAGGTGTCCTCGTTCCAGGCGTACATCAGGCGACCGGCGGCGGGTCCCGTGGGGCTGACCACACCGCCCTGCACGGTGGCACCGATCACGAGCGGCACGGTGACCGCGACTGTCGAGCCGCCGCGGACGGCGATGCCCGAGCGGAGTCCGGGGGCGTAGGTCTCGGTTCCGTGCGGCGGGAGCTGCCGCGTCGTCACCGTGACGGTGTCCGGTGCGGGGATGCCGGTGAACGTCGCAGTGCCGTCATCGTCGGTGGTGGCGTTCCCGACGACGACGTCGGTACCGATCGCGGCGAGTTCGACGTCCGCCAGCCGGATCGCGGTGCCGTCCGGCGTTGCGAGCTGCACGGTGATCGTTCCGGATCCGGCCGCAGTCGCTGGTGGCGCGAGGCCGATCAGCGCGCCTGCTGCCAGCGCAACGACCAGTGCCGTCCCCGTGATCAGTCGCATCGCGTTCCCCCATCGTTGGCCGGCCGTGCGTTGCCAGGGACTGTACGCGTCGGGCGGGCGGTGGGGAGGGCACATCGCAGCAGTGGTCACCGATGATCCGCGCCTTGAACGCCCACCAGCTGGTGGAGGCGGTGAAGGGCAACGCCAGTACCGGCGCGACCCGTCGGCGGGACGCCAGCCGCGCCTCCAGACCGGATCGAGAGCCGCGCACGCGGCTGACGCAACACGAACGGTGACGCCCACGCGGGCCGGCAACGACACATGAGGGGCACGGACACCGCGGGGGTCTACCGTGCAGCCTCACTGATCGTCCGCACGATCCGCTCCTCCGCCACTGCCCGCACCGCCGCATCCGGATGGTGCCCGAAGATCGCCAACTCCACCCACAGGTCGTAGAACGCGAGTCGCGAACCCATTGACGGCCGCGCGAACAGCTCCGGGTACGCCTCCTCCAACCACCCCCGCACCGGAGTCAACGACGCAGCATCGAGTCCCCGCGACGTCGGCGTCGGCGGGAACTCCTCCGGCCGAGCGCACCACCGCAGGATCGTGTCGAGCTCGACGTCCGCTGGCTGTGCCACGGCCTCCGCGAAGTCGATCAACCCCGTGACCCGCCCCTCGTCGACCATGATGTTCGACCCGTGCAGATCCCCGTGGACGAGCACGTACGGATCGGCATCGAACAGCGGCAACCGCGACGACACCCAGGAGCGGACGGCACCGAGCAAGGGCGAGGAAAGCCCGGCCGCCGCTGCATCCTCGACGAGCGCCATCGCCACCCTCACGAACGGCGGGTGGTACGCCGGCCACGATCCGCCGGCAAGTGCCCCACGAAGCCACGGCGGCATCAGACCGTCGGGAACCGGCACGTGGTGCAGTGCCCGCAACGCGTCCCCGAGCGAGTGGATGATCGACCGACGCTCGGCGACAGAGGCCGTCGGCCACGTGTCGTGCAGCGTCCGCCCGGGCAAGCGAGCGGACACGTACCAGGCGCCCTCAGCCGATGTGCCGTGCGCGATGTGCCGGGCGTGCGGGACGTCCGTGCCGGCAAGCGACGCCACGACGGATGCCTCGTGTTCGTACGCGTGCGCAGCCGCGGCGTCCCCGACCCGCACGACGTACGAAGTCCCTACCCACGCCCGACTGACCCACCCGCCCTTCGCCTCGTAGCGCCCATCGGTCGGCAGACCAGCAGCAGCGAGCACCGCAGCCAACGATCCCGAGGCGCTCACGTCGACTGCCGCGGCACGAGGAAGCACTCCGCGGTCCGGACCCCACCCTCGACGGCCTCCCCGCCGATCTTCCGCATGAGCAGGTCCGCCGCCTGCCGCCCGACCTCGCGCAGGTTGAGGTCGACCGACGTGATCGAAGGCCGGGCGGCGTCGGTGATGACGCTCCAGTTGTCGACCCCGACGACCCCGACCTGCGTCGGCACGGCGATCCCGGCCTCGCGCAGGCGGTCGACGACGCCGCGTGCGATCTGGTCACTCGTGCAGAACACGCCGTCGAACTCGGTGCCGAGCAATCGCGTGGCGGCTTCGTACCCCCACCGCTCGCTCCACTCGCCGTACAGGGCATCGCCGCCGGCGAGCGTGGCCCCCGCAGCGGCGATCGCACGCTTCGCGCTCTCGACGCGGTGCGAGCTCGCCGTGTGCCGGCGGGCGCCTGAGATCACCGCGATGGATCGTCGGCCGGAGCCGATCAGGTGGTCGATCGCCCGGGCGGCGCCGGCTTCGTCGTCCGGCACGATGGAGACGTCGTCGGGGTCGAGCGACGGTGAGAGGGCGTACACGGCGGGCACGCCGAGCAGCCCGGTGATCGAGGGCCGCGGGTCGCTCGAGCGGCCGGTCACGACGATCCCGTCGACGCGCTGGTTCAGGAACGTCTGCACGTAGTGCGCCTCGCGGATGGGGTCGCCGCGGCTCTCGGCGAGCAGCATCGACACCTCGCCCGGCCCGAAGGTGTCCTCGGCTCCGGTGAGGATCGGGATGGTGAACCGCCCGTAGGCGTCGGTGGAGAGCACCCCGACCAGGAAGGACCGGCCTGGAGGCACGGCTCGCGTCTCGGCGCGCACGCTCAGTCCCAGCTCGGTCGCCGCTGCAGCGACGCGTTGCCGCGTCCCCTCGGCGATCTGCCCGCGCCCGTTGAGGACCTTGGAGACGGTCCCGACGGAGACGCCGGTCTGGGCGGCGACGTCGGCGAGCGTCACCTCACGTCGGTTGACCACGGCGTCCTCCTTGCGATGCGAGCGTACGGCACTCGGCAAACCTTGCCGCATCACGATTGAGACGTCAAGTATTGACACGGCTCGTGGCGCACTCTAGCGTCGGCAAACACAGCAAAGCTTGCCGCAATGATGCGGCAAGGAGCGATTTGGAGATGACGATGAAGACATCCACGATCCGGCGGACCGCGACCCTGGCCGCCGCCCTCACGGTCGCGGCACTCGGGTTGGCCGGGTGCTCCTCGAGCGGGACGGCCGACAGCGGAGGTTCCGCGAAGGGCACGGTGACGCTCTGGCAGCGCGACGGCGGCGTCGACCTGACCGACCAGGTGAAGGCCTACGAGAAGGCGAACCCCGGCATCACGGTGAAGCTCTCCACGATCCAGGCCGACCAGTACCTCACGAAGCTCGCGAACTCCGCTCGTGCGGGATCGGTCCCGGACCTCGTCAGCTACGACATCGTCAACACGCCGCTGCTCGCGACCCAGGGGCTGCTCGCCGACGTCACCGACAAGGTGAAGGGTCTGTCGAACAAGGGCGACCTCGCGCCGGCCGGTGTCGAGATCGGCACGCTCGACGGCAAGAACTACGCCCTGCCCGTGGCGCTCACCGGCTCCCAGATGTTCTGGAACAAGTCACTGTTCACGAAGGCCGGCCTCGACCCGGCCAAGCCGCCGACGTCCCTCGCCGAGGTGAAGGCCGCGGCCGAGAAGATCCAGGCGCTCGGGGGAGGCGTCACCGGGTTCTCGACCCTCGGCGGAGTCGGGCAGGCGTGGACCGGGTTCCCGAGCTCGTGGGCGAAGAGCGGCAGCGTCCTGACGGCGGCGGGCAAGAGCCAGAAGGCGGAGTTCACCAGCCCGGAGCTCGTCGGGATGGTGGATTGGTACCAGGACATGTGGAAGTCCGGGCTCATGCAGAAGACCGACCAGCCGAACCAGGACCCGGGCAACGTCGGGCAGGAGAACGCCTTGAACGGCAAGGTCGGCATCCTGTTCGGTGGCGCGAACACCCTCACCGCGAAGAAGGCCGACTTCGGCAGCGCGGTCGGGATCCCTGGCGTGGACGGCGGCTCCGGGTCGTTCCTCGGTGGTGACGAGATCGGCATGACCGCCGGTGCGAAGAACGCGGACGGCGCGTGGTCCCTGATGAAGTGGCTCGTCAGCTCGAAGAAGGCCGCCGAGATCGACCTCTCGCAGGGCTGGATCGCTCCGGACCTCACGGTGGCGAAGAGTCTGGCGACGGACGACTGGTCCAAGGACATCGTCGACACGCTCGCGATCGGCAAGCTCCCGAAGAGCATCGCCTACAACGCGGTGATCAACGACCCGAACGGTCCGTGGGCGCAGCAGTCCCAGAAGGTCATCTTCCAGGGCGCCGACGCGGAGACCGCGCTGGCGAGCGCCGAGAAGCAGGCCAACTCGCTCATCGAGCAGGCGTACAGCCAGGTCGGGCAGTGACAGCCGTCACCTCCTCGGCGCTCGCCGGGGTCGCGGACGGGGCGAAGCGCTCCCGTCCGCGGTCCGCGAGTCGTCGTCGCCAGACGCTCGCGTGGGTGCTCGTGGCGCCGGCGCTCGTCCTCGCGGTCGTGTTCTTCGTCGTGCCGATGGTGCTGCTCGTCGGGATGTCGTTCTCGAACTGGCCGCTGCTCGGCAAGGTCAGCGTCGCCGGCGTCGCGAACTACACGCAGGCGTTCCAGGACACTGCGTTCTGGCGTTCCCTCGGCTTCTCGCTGCTCTTCACGGTGGTGTCGGTGCCGCTCGGGATGGCCGCGAGCTACGCCGCCGCGACGATGGTCCGCGGTGAGGGCCGACTCGTCTCCTTCGTCCGGACGGCGTTCTTCATGCCCGTGGTCATCGGCTTCACCGCCGCGGCGTACATGGCGAACGTGCTCCTCGTGCCGGGGACCGGCGTGATCAACGTCCTGCTGAAGTCGATCGGGCTGACGAACGGGGACACCGCCTGGTTCACGTCGCCTGACACCGCGTTCTGGGCGGTCGTCGTCCTGACGGTGTGGAAGTCGATGGGCGTCGCGATGATCCTCCTCATGGCCGGCATGCAGGCCGTGCCGACCGAGGTGATCGAGGCGGCGAAGATCGACGGCGCCGGGTGGTGGCGACGCGAGGGTTCGGTGGTCTTCCCGCTCGTCCGGCGACAGTTCGCGCTGTGCATGCTGCTCGCGGTGTCCGGGTCGATCCTGGTGTTCGACCAGTTCTACGTGCTGACCAAGGGCGGCCCGAGCGGGTCGACCACGACGACCGTGATGTACACGTACCAGCAGTCGTTCGTCCGCTACGACCTCGGCTACGGCGCCGCCCTGTCGATGATCCTCACCGTGATCATCCTCGTCATCGCGATCGTCCAGCTCCGGGCCCTGCGCTCCACCGGACAGGAGGACGAGCGATGAGCGCCACCGACGTGACCAGACGGACGACCGCAGCGTCCCGACGCGACGCGAGCCGCGCCTCCAGACCGGACTCGCCGGGTGCGCCGGGCCGGACCGACCTGCCGGGCGTCACCCCGCCGCGACGTCGTCGGGTGCACGCGAGCGGCGTCGCGTACGTCGTCGTGGGGACGGTACTGGCGCTGCTGTTCATCGCACCGGTCCTGTACATCCTGTTCCGGTCGTTCCTGCCGGCGGACGCTGACGCCCGGGGGATCGGGTTCGAGTCGATCGCGACGCTCACGCTCCGGAACTACACGAAGGTGTTCGACCCCTCGGTCGACCTGCGGCAGAACATCGTGAACTCGTTCGTCGTCGCGATCTCGGTCGCCGTGCTCGTCGCGATCGTGTCCACGCTCGCCGCGTACGCGCTGTCGAAGATCCGGTTCCGCGGCTCGACGATCGTGTTCGTGCTCCTGCTCGCCCCGCTCGTCGTACCGTTCCAGGGCCTGCTCACGCCGCTGTCGATCGTGCTCGGCAAACTCGGGCTGCTCGATTCCCTCGCCGGGGTGGTGCTGGTGCTGGTGACGCTCCAGCTGCCGTTCTCGGTGTTCGTGATGCGGAACACGTTCGACGGCATCCCGTCGGAACTCGAGGACGCCGCGGCCATCGACGGTGCCGGCACCGGGCGGATCCTGCGTTCGGTGATGCTCCCGCTCGCGTGGCCGGGGCTCGTCACGACCGCACTGTTCGGCTTCATGGCCGGCTGGAACGACCTGCTCAGTTCGGTCACGTTCCTGTCGACCGACAGCAAGTACACACTCCCGCTCGCGCTGTCGAGCATCAGCACGTCCTTCAAGATCCCCGGCGTGCCGGTGATCGATCCGGGGCTCCTCACCGCCGTCGCGTGCGTCGCGACCGTCCCGGTGGTCGTGCTGTTCCTCGCACTGCAGCGGTACTACACCAGAGGTCTCATCGGAGGATCCATCAAATGACCATCACGGACACCCCGACCACCGGCACCGCGGCCGACGCTCCCACCCCCGGCGGTCGGCCGCACCGGCCCCTGCCGCTCGGGAGCATCACACCCGGCGGCTGGCTGCTCGACCAGCTCCGGCTGCAGGCCGACAACATCACCGGGCAGCTCGAGGCGCTCTGGCCCGACGTCGGACCGGACAGCGGCTGGCGCGGCGGAGCAGGTGAGAACTGGGAACGCGGGCCGTACTACCTGGACGGACTCGTGCCGCTCGCGCACGTGCTGCACAACGACAGGCTCCTGGCGCTCGCGACACCGTGGATCGAGTGGATCCTCGGCTCGCAGCGCGAGGACGGGTTCTTCGGACCGACCGGCAACGACGACTGGTGGCCACGGATGGTCGCGTGCAAGGTGCTCACGCAGCACGCCGACGCCACCGGGGACGAGCGCGTCCCACCCTTCCTGGCGCGGTACTTCCGGCACCAGCTCGAGCACCTGCCCGGACGCCCGCTCACTTCGTGGGGTCGTGCCCGCGGAGCGGACGCCGCGCTGTCGGTGTGGTGGCTGTACGAGCAGACGAGCGATGACTGGCTGCTCGACCTCGTCGACGTGCTCGCGGCGCAGACGATCCGGTGGGACGAGTACCTGACCGGTGACCTCATCACCGGCGCCGCAAGGGTGTTCTCGCACCGCACCCACGGACCGAACGTCGCGATGGGGCTGAAGACCGGCGCTGTGGACGCCCTCCGTGACCGCGACCTCGCCGGACACGCCGCCCGCACGGAGTCGGCGTTCGGGAACCTCGATCGGTGGCACGGGCAGGCCCACGGGTGGTTCTCCGGCGACGAGTGGCTCGGAGGGCCGGCTGCGACGGCAGGCGTCGAGACGTGCCAGGTCGTCGAGATGATGTTCACGCAGGAGGTCCACGCGCAGGTGTACGGCCGAGCGATCGACGGCGACCGGCTCGAGCACCTCGCCTACAACCTGCTGCCCGCGTCGAGCGACCCCGAGATGCGCGGACACCAGTACCACCAGCAGGCGAACCAGGTCGAGGTGTCCGTCGCCCGCCGCGAGTGGAGCTTCTCGTCGGACGACGCCGGGATCTTCGGCCTCGAGCCGCACTTCGGCTGCTGCACCGCGAACCTGCACCAGGGATGGCCGAAGTTCGTCGCGAACTCCTGGTTGCGTGATGACGACGGGCTGCGGGTCGTGGCGTACGCGCCCGTGTCGCTGCGGACGTCCGTCGGACCCGACCCCGTGGCGATCGAGGTCGACACGGCGTACCCGTTCGACGAGACCGTCACCATCCGCGTGGAGACCGAGCGGACGGCAACGTTCGCGCTCCGACTCCGCATCCCGGAGTGGGCCGACGACGCCCGGCTGACGGTCGGCGGCACCTCGGTGGCGCTCGCCGGTGAGTCGCGACTCCAGGCCGACGACGGCTACGTGACCCTGGAACACGACTGGTCGACGGCCGGCGACGTCGTGCTCGTGCTGCCGATGCGGGCGCGCGTGGCGCGACGCGAGCGGCAGGCGGCATCGGTGCGACTCGGGCCGCTGACGATGGTGTACTCGCCGGGGGAGCGCTGGGTGGAGCACGAGGGCGCGCCGGGCATCGGGGAGTGGGAGATCCACCCGCGTGGGTCGTGGAACTGGGCGCTCGACCAGGTCGGATCAGCCGCTTCGTGGCGGGTGACACGCGGAACCGTTCCGACGACGCCGTGGTCGCTCCGGGACCGGCGGAGCGCTGCTGTCGTGTTGCACGCGCCGGGCGCCCGGGCGACCGAGTGGCGGATGACGGGGGCGCAGGCAGACGTTCCCCCGGCGAGTCCGGTGCTCGACCACGGGCCCGATGACGATCTGCGGCTCGTGCCGTACGGGTCGGCGCGGTTGCGGGTGACGGAGTTCCCGGTGATCGGGAACTGGCGGGACGTGGACGATGTGGAGGAGCCGGGGCGGTAGCGGGAGGCAGCTTTCCGGACTGGAGGCGCGGTGCCGGTTGGCACCGCGCCTTCAGTCTGAACGGGGCTGGGCCCAGATCAGAGCGGCGCCCCCGCGCAGGCGGAGTCACCCCGCAGCCGGAGGCGAAGGCGGGCTCGTTGAACTGGAGGGTGGCGACGCCCGCCGCCTTCAGGCCCCTCCGCGGGGGCCGACCGAGCCCCGATGAGATCACATCCGCAAGGTAGACCAGTCGGTTGCGGACTGATACACAAGTACTCCAAACAACAGATTGGAGTTCGAAGATGAAGTTCAAAACGAAGCTCGCGGGTTCGGCCGCAGCCATCTTGGTCGGCAGCACGCTCCTGCTCGCTGCGCCGGCGCAGGCTGCTCAGGCGTCCTACGAACAGTCGAGTGCGATGGCAGAGGTCGTCGCGAACCCGGGGGCATCGTCGATGACCTCTGAGCCGGAGCAGCGCGGAGTGGTGGGCGTCGCGAAGGCTCTGGCAGCGGGGTTCAAGGCGGCCACTGCGCCGCAGGCGGCGGGGAACGTTGCTCGCCTCGCGAGCATCCTCGGTTCCGTCGTGGAGGCGCCGCAGTCCTCGGCGCAGCTCGAGTCCGCTTACTTCGATCGCTGACGAGTGCGAAGGGGCCCGTCCCGGCGGCGGGCCCCTTCCCTCGGGGGGAACAATGCACAAGACCTTATTGGCAGCTGCGGGATTGGCAGTCGTGGGAACCTTCGGCGCTTGCGCAATCGTGCTGGCGGGTCCGGTCACTCCGATCAAGTTCGACGTTGGTCCGGTGGCCTCCCTGCTGAATCCGCACCTCTCCCAGAACTGGCAGCTTTTCGCGCCGGATCCGATCAGCGACGAACGCGGTGTGGTCGCTCGCATCCGCTGCCGAGGCACGACTACGGAATGGACCGACATCTCTTCGTCCGCCATCGCGCGGACCCAATCGTCGAGACTCTTTCCGGATCGTGAGAGCCGGATCGTCAGCAATGCGCTCGTCGAGCGCTTTGCGCAGGACGACATCAGCAAGCGACTCGAGACCAAAGGCAAGGAAGACCTTGTGCCCTCCGACGTCAGCACGCAGCGACGAGCAGAGCGAGTCCTGGCTCGCTACGCGGCACTGAGAGTCCCATGCCCGTCTGCGCGTGATCCTGACGAAGAATCGTCCGCCGTGCAGCTTCGATACGTCGTCCAACCGCTCACGCCTTGGTCGAAGCGCGGCGCCGACGCAGCTCGCGCAGAGCCTCGCATCACCGACTCCGAATGGATCCCGTTGTGATCCGGGCGCTCGCTTCCCGAGTCGGCGTCGTTGCCGACTGGATGGTGGATGCCCCTCGTGCGGCGACAGCTCTGAGCCTGCTCAGGGCGGTCGTCGGATTGGTGTCGACGGCGTTCTACATCAGGCAGTACGCGGGGCGATCGACGTTCTTCGGTCCGTACGGCGTCTACGGGCTTGAAGGCATCCGCGATTACACGGCCGGTATCGGGACCTGGAGCCTCTACGTCGCGTCAGATTCGGCGGTGTTCTTCGAGGTCGTCTTCCACATCGGCCTGGTGGTCGCGCTGCTTGTCACGCTCGGCGTGGGTGGCCGTCCGGTCCTCGCGGCGCACTACGTGCTCCTCTGGTCGCTCTACATGGCAAACCCGGCGTTCATGGACGGTGGCGATGCTCTGGCCGCGTCAGCAGTGCTCTTCCTCTTGCTGACCAGGTGCTATTCGGCGTTCACCATCGTCAGGGGACGTCGAAAGCGGGAGGCAGGCCCGATTTCGTCGGTCCTCAACAACACCGGCCTCTTGCTGTTGGCGACCCAGGTGACTGTCGTCTATCTCATGGCCGGGTTGTACAAGGTGCAAGGTGAACTCTGGCAAGACGGCACTGCGCTGTACTACATCCTCAACGTCCCAGAGTTCTTCCTCCCAGGGATCACCCCGTCTCTCGTCCAGTCCGATTGGTTGATGGTCATCGGTGCCTACGCGACTGTTCTGACGTCAGTGTTCTTCCCCGTCCTCGTCTTCTTCCGCGCGGGGAGGCCCGTGGCTGTCACGGCGATGCTCACATTCCACCTGGCGATCGCCGTGCTCATGGGCCTGACCTCGTTCGCCCTCGTGATGGCCGCGTTCGACCTCCTCTTCGTGAATGCCCACGTCGTGGGTCTTCACCGCCGAGCTCGGTCGTTGTGGGACGGCGCAGTGGCCCGCATCTCGGCCCGTTTTCAAGGAGAGGCACATGGTGCGGAATCCGCTTGAGAGTTCCGGACACTGGCGCGCGAGTCTTCGTGCAGGCGATGGCTGGCGAGCCGTCCGCGAGCCCCGTGGGCCCTACGCCACCGCCTCGATGCTGGAGTGGGGGAGCATCACGAAGGGACTCGTGGGCACGACGGCTTGGATCACGATCGAGGTCGAGCGGCCGGTCGTGTACTACCTCCCCGGTGTGCCCGATGCCGACATGACCGTTGCTGACCTCGTGCACCACACCTCGGGTTTGCCACGGCTTCCGGCCACGATGCGCGACCGACTGTTCGGCGACCCGTACCGAAAGGCTGTTGGGGTTCCTCTGGACCTGGCAGCTGCGGTACCGGCCACGCCCCGAGGGCAGTTCGTGTACTCGAACCTGGGATACGCCCTCCTCGGTGCGGTACTCGACGAGGTGCACGGCGACTGGTTCACCGCTGTGCGCCAGCACGTCCTCGAGCCGGCGGGGATCAGCTCTGCCACGCTCGAGCCTCTTCCAGCAGACCGGGTGGTGGCGAAGCTCTTCGGTCGCACGATCAAGCCGTGGGCGCTCGGAGAATCGTCGTTCGCGGCTGCAGGCGGCGTCTGGTCCACGTTCGACGATCTCTGTCGCTACGCGGATTGGGCGCTCGAACCCGGCGCTGGACACTCCCGCACGGTGAGCTGGCAGCGGGAAGGGGCATCGATCTGGATCAACGGAGAGGTGCGAGCGGCAGGTGCGGTCATCGCCAACGCGGCAGGAGTCACTGCCGCGGTCCACGCCCTCGCGAAGGCTCCGCATGCGGCAGACGCGATCGCTACGGCTCTCATCGAGCGGGAGGTGCGGGAGACGTGCAACGGCTGATGAACGCACCGATGGACAGCGCCGGCGGCCGACGCAAGCGAGAGGGGGTCTTCGCTGCCATCGCTGCTGCGTTCCCCGTCGTCGTCGAGGTCGCGGTCACCAGCGCCTGGTGGGATCGGTTACCCGACCGGATCGCCACGACGTTCGGTCCGGACGGCAGCCCGAGCGGGTACGGGACACCGGTGGGAACCGCGATCCTGCTCGCGGCGATACAGGCGCTGTTCCTCGTGGCGGCGGTCGGCTCCGCTTTTGCTCGAGATCGGCGCAGAGGTCGCATCTCGTGTGCGGTCACCGCAGGGTTCGTTGCGGCGCTCGCGATGAGCTGGCTGATCATCGTGGGATTGGCGTCTTCGACGTTGAGTCCGACGGCTTGGTGGCTTCTCGCGGCGGCGCCCGCGTGGGCCCTTGTTCCGTACGGGCTGCTTTCCCCCGCGAGGGACTGAAAGCGGATTGCTGAGACAGCGACCGCGGTCGAGGGGCAGTGAAAGGCGAGGGCAGTGCCAGCGCGACCCGTCGGCCGGACGGAAGCCGCGCCTCCAGACCGGATCGAGAGCCGCGCACGCGGCGGACGCAACACGAACGGCGGCTCTCCTCCTTCCGGAAGAGAGCCGCCGCGGGTCTCGCAGTGGTCAGCGCGCCGACGGGACCGCCGAGCCGACGAGCTCAGCCCGCACGATGTCCGCCCCAGCGGACAGCGCACTGAGCTTGTCGAGTGCGGCCCCACGAGCGAGGGGAGCCATTCCGCAGTTGGAACTCGGGATGAGCTTGTCGGCATCGACGAACTCGAGCGCCCGACGAAGGACCTCCGCGACCTCCTCCGGGGTCTCCACGGTCTCGGTCGCGACGTCGATCGCCCCGAGCATGACCTTCTTGCCGCGGATCAGCTCGACGAGCTCGAGGGGCACGTGCGAGTGGATGCACTCCAGCGACACGATGTCGATCGAGGACTGCTGCAGCAGCGGGAAGGACTGCTCGTACTGCCGCCATTCGGCTCCGAGCGTCTCCTTCCACTTGTTGTTCGCCTCGATGCCGTAGCCGTAACAGATGTGCACGGCGGTCTCGGCGCGAAGGCCCTCGGTGGCGCGTTCGAGTGCGGCCACGCCCCAGTCCTGCACCTCGTCGTGGAAGACGGTGAAGGCGGGTTCGTCGAACTGGATGATGTCGACGCCGGCGGCTTCGAGTTCGCGGGCTTCCTGGTTGAGGATCGTGGCGAACTCCCACGCCAGCTTCTCGCGGCTCTTGTAGTGCTGGTCGGAGAGCGTGTCGATCATGGTCATCGGCCCGGGGAGTGCCCACTTGATCGGCCGGTCGGTCTGGGCACGCAGGAACTTCGCGTCCTCGACGAAGACTGGCTTCCGGCGGCTCACGGCACCGACGACGGTCGGGACGGCCGCGTCGTACCGGTCGCGGATCCGGACGGTCTCCTTGCGCTCGAGGTCGACGCCGTCCAGGTGCTCGATGAACGTCGTGACGAAGTGCTGGCGGGTCTGCTCGCCGTCGCTGACCATGTCGATGCCGCGGCGCTCCTGCTCGTGGACGGCGGAGCGGAGTGCGTCCTGCTTGCCCTCGGTGAGTGCTGCCCCCTGCAGGTTCCAGGGGGACCAGAGCTTTTCGGGCTCGGCGAGCCAGGACGGCTTCGGCAGGCTGCCGACGATCGCGGTGGGGAGGAGGGACGTCATGCGGGTGCGGGTCCTGTCAGGAGGGAACGAGGTCAGAGGGAAACGGCGGCGTCGGCAGCGAACCGCGAGAGGAGCGCGTGGTGCGGCGTCACGAGGTGCTCCTCGGTCCACCGACCCTGGGTGATCCCGAGGCGGCTGCGCTCCTCACGGTCGTAGGTGACCGGGGTGGGCGTGAAGTCGGTGTGGTTGAGGGTGGGGCGGTAGGTGCTGCCGGCCGGGGTGTTCGCGGCGTAGATCTCCGGGCGGTAGATCTTCTGGAACGTCTCCATGGTGGCGATCGTGCCGATGAGCTGGAGGTCCGTGTAGTCCCCGGTCAGGTCGCCGCGCGTGTAGAACGCGAGCGGGGCCGACGCTCCGGCGGGCTGGAAGTACCGGACTCGCATGCCCATCCGGCCGAAGTAGTCGTCGGTGAGCGAGGAGTGCTCGTGCTCGTACTCGGCGCCGAGGACGGGGTGGACGTACCCGGTCCGGCGGTAGGTCTGGCTCGTCGAGACGCTGATGCACACGACGGGCTCGGCACTGAAGTCCGAGCGGAACGCGGACGACTCCAGGAAACGCTGGAAGAGGGCACCGTGCAGCGCCCCGAAGTCAGACGGCAAGCCCGGCGATGACGGCAGCAGCACCGAGAAGTCGTAGTCGCGCAGGTACGACGAGAAGTTGTTGCCGAGGATGCCGTGGTGGTGCTCGCCGGTGTGCTGGTCGACGATCGTGACGTCGAGCATCTCGAGCAGCGGGAACTCGGCGTCGGCTCCACCGTCGGAGAACGCCAGTGCGGCCGAGACGATGTCGAGCTGCAGGCGGTAGCGGTCATCGGCACCGCCAGCAAAGGCCCCGGCGAGGTCGTTCGCGCGCCCGTCGATCATCGCCAGCGCAGCACGGAGGTTCTGCTGACGGTGCTCGCCGCGCGCCAGGTTCGCGAAGTTCGTGGTCAGCCGGGAGCTGTCGGCGGGGGAGTAGTCCTCGTCGAAGCGGGTCCTGGTGATGCTGAAGGTGATGTCGTTCGCCATGGTCGGCAATCTGTTCGTCGAGCGCCCGAGGGCACTGGGGAAGGGGTTCCTCGATCATGACGGGAACCGCCGGCCATCAGGTAATACTGAGACGCTATGCGGCGGTATAGCCTCGGCCTATGGCTCGGGTCCCGAACGACATCACCCTGCAGCAACTCCGGTACTTCATCGAGGTCGCGACCGAGGGCTCGATCAGCGCCGCCGCCGATCTGCTCTACGTGTCGCAGCCGACGATGTCCGCGGCGATGAAGGACCTGGAGACCCGGATCGGGCGGCCCCTCTTCGTGCGCTCCGCCAGGGGAGTCGTGCTCACCGTCGACGGTGTCGAGTTCCTCGGGTACGCCCGGCAGGTCATCGAGCAGGTCTCCCTGCTCGAGCAGCGCTACGTCGGACGGCAGCGGTCGCGCCGGCTGCTCGGGGTGTCGTCCCAGCACTACTCGTTCGCCGTGGAGGCCTTCGTCCGCATGGTCGAGGGCGCGGCTGCCGACGAGTACGAGTTCTCGCTGCGCGAGACGCGCACCTGGGACATCATCGAGGACGTCCGCACGCTGCGGAGCGAAGTGGGCATCCTCTACCGCAACGACTTCAACAAGCAGGTGCTCGGCAAGCTGCTGCGGGACGCCGGGGTCGTGTTCACGCCACTGTTCGTCGCACAGCCGCACATCTTCGTGGCCCGGCGGAACCCGATCGCATCGCGGGAGCGTGCGACCCTCGAGGACCTCGCCGACCTGCCTCGGCTGACGTTCGACCAGGGCGCGAACAACTCCTTCTACCTGGCGGAGGAGATCCTGTCGACGATGTCGAGCAAGCGGGAGATCCGGGTCTCGGACCGGGCGACGATCTTCAACCTCATGATCGGCCTCGGCGGGTACACGATCTCCACCGGGCTCATCAGCGACGACCTCGACCCGGAGATCGTCGCCATCCCCCTCGACGTCGACGAACGCATCGAGATCGGCTGGATCGCGCACGCCTCGGTGCCTCTCACCGTGCAGGCGCAGACCTACTTGGACGAGTTGCGCGCGGTGGTCACCAGTTACGGCGTCGAGCCGCTCGGGTAGGCGGTCGGCGCCGACGGGCTTGCGCCGACCGCGCGCGGTGACCGGTCTAGAGGCGCGACTTGCGTTCGCCAGGACGGTCGCGTCCCCACCGCTCGGGGTGCGCAGCGCAGCCTGGACCCTGCCGGCCATCCCTTCTGCCTGACTCCCATCGTCACCTAGCTGTCGCAGAACGATCGACGATCGACGGTCGGCACGGTCGCCGTGCTGGTCTTGACGTGTATACGGTCATCGGATGAAGCAGAAGCGCTGGCAGGAGCTGATGGAGTGGCCCTTGACGGCGGCAGCAGGGACCTTCCTCATCGCCTACGCCTGGGAGGTACTGGGGCGCCTGACCGGCACTGGCGCCTTCGTGGCTGATGTCGTGATCAACCTCACGTGGGCCTTGTTCGTCGTGGACTACGCGACGAACCTGGTCCTCGCGGAACGACGCGGACATTGGTTCATCACGCACCTGTTCGACTTCGTCGTTGTGGCGCTCCCGGTCCTCCGACCCCTCCGGCTCCTGCGCTTGGTGACGCTCGTGGCAATCCTGCAGCGCCGCGCAGGCAATGCCTTCCGCGGCCGGGTGATCCTCTTCGCCGCCTCGAGCACCGCGTTGCTCCTGTTCGTCGCGTCCCTGGCGATGCTCGATGCCGAGCGGGATGCGTCCGGGGCGCTGATCACGACGTTCCCGAAGTCCCTGTGGTGGGCGTTCGTCACGATCACCACGGTCGGGTACGGAGACCTCTACCCGGTGACCGGCACCGGACGGTTCATCGCAGCAGGCATCATGCTCGGCGGCATCGCCCTCATCGGTGTCGTCACGGCGACGTTGGCCTCGTACATCGTCGAACGAGTCGCGCAACAGGACGAGACCGCTGACGCTCGAACGCAGGAGCAGATGCGAGACCTGGCTGACGAGATCCGCCAGCTCCGGGCCGAACTGCGCGGACACGACGGCCCCGTCGGCTCCGAGTGAGAGACGACTTGGGCGATGGGCGCCGGCAGGGTTGACTACGTAGACAATCCCGTGGTTGTCTTGCTCCCACACCCGGTCCCGGCCGGTCTCACGGAGCAGCGAAGGAGCTGACGATGAACGGCAACGCATCGGTTCACCGCCTCCGTCCCGCGTCGATGACCGACGTTGCGGCCCTCGCCGGGGTGTCCCAGAAGACCGTCTCCCGCGTCGTCAACGACGAGCCGCACGTCACCGCAGCCGTCCGAGCCAAGGTCGAAGCGGCGATCGCGGAGCTCGGCTTCCGCCCGAACGCTGCCGCCCGCTCCCTCAAGTCACAGCGCTCCCGCCGCGTCGGCCTGATCACGATCGGCACGAACCTGTACGGCCCGACCGCGATGCTCACCGGCGTCGAGCAGGCGTGCCGCACGAACGGCTACAGCCTGGCCATCGTCCGCACCGTCGCCGCGACGGCGTCCGAGCTGCAGCCGGCGGTCGACTCGCTCGTCGGCCAGGACGTCGAGGCGATCGTCTTCTCCGAGCCGGTCGAGAACCAGATGGACCAGCTCCGCCTGCCCCAGGGTGTGACGGTCCTGACGCTCGGCCCGCCGGACGTCGCCGATCGCGAGAACTCCCTGGCGGTCGGTCTCGACGAGAGCGGCGCGGCGTTCGCCGCCACCGATCACCTGCTCGCACTCGGGCACGAGACCGTGTGGCACATCGCGGGTCCGGCGCATTGGACCTCGAGCTCCCGACGTCTGGCGGGCTGGCGCGCCGCGCTGCAGGACGCCGGCGTCGCCGAGCACGCACCGGCCGAGGGGGACTGGTCGCCGCAGAGCGGCTACGAGGCAATGCGCTCGCTGCTCGGCCGCCCGGACCTGACGGCGGTCTTCGTCGCGAACGACCAGATGGCGATCGGCGCGATGTCCGCCATCCAGCAGCACGGGTTGTCCGTGCCGGCAGACGTCAGCATCGTCGGCTTCGACGACATGCCCATCTCTGCCTTCCTGCCGACACCGCTCACGACCATCCGCCAGGACTTCGACGAGGCCACCCGCCTCGCGATGCACCGCCTCTTCCGCACGCTCGACGGTCATCCGCCGGCCGAGCGTCACCGGATGCTGCCCGGCCAGCTGATCACGCGTGCCACCAGCGCGCCGCCGTCGCCCGCGCGGCGTCACCTCCGCCCCGCCGACTGAAACCCCGGACGGGAGGCGCGGCTTGCGTCCGTCCCGTGAGTGAGCGCTCACATGCGCTCACCGCCACTTCCGCACGCACCTCGACGACGATGTCAGGAGACCTCCGTGACCCCAGTACCCAGGCGACTTTCCCCACCTGCGCCACCCGCGCCTCCAGGCCGTGGACCGAGTCGACGTGACCTGCTCCGGTGGGGCGCCGCCGCTGGCGGCAGCATCGCGCTCGGCAGTCTGCTGGCCGGCTGCGCTCCGCAGTCGACCGCTGCCGTCCGTTCCGGTCGCGCCGACCTGTCCTTCTGGACGCACGACCCCGGCTACGAGAAGTTCTTCACCGAGGCGTTGCCGGTGGCGGACCGGAAGTCCGACTTCGACTTCGCGCTCGACATCACCACCATCGCCGCAGCGGACATCCCGACCAAGCTCATCGCGCAGGCCGTCGCGGGTACGGGCACGCCCGACGTCGCCGGGCTCGAGATCGGGGCGTTCTGCCGGATGCTCCGCGGTGACATCGCAGCCGAGCTGCTGAGCGACCTTTCGCCGTCGGTGGCATCGCGCAAGGACGACCTGATCGGTGCCCGGCTCACGCCGTTCTCGAAGGACGGGCACCTGTACGCGCTCGACTCGGACACCCCGTTGTGCGTCTACTACCACCGTGCCGACCAGTTCGAGGCCCTCGGCATCCCGGACGACCTGACGACGTGGGAGGAGTACATGGCCGTCGGCGCGAAGCTCAACAAGAGCAAGGGCGTCTCGCTGCACGCCGTGGCGGTCACCGACCCGGGCGGCACGCTGCAGAGCTACCAGATCCTGCTGCTCCAGCGGGGCGGCGACCTGTACGACGAGGACGGCGGCATCGCCATCCAGACGCCCGAGGCCGAACGCACCCTGCAGTTCCTGGTCGACGGTGTGCAGTCCGGCGCGATCGCGACGGTCGCCGACATGTACGGACCGAGCCTGCAGTCCGGGCTGAAGGGCGGGACGATCCTGGCCGTCGACATGCCCTCGTGGTACGCCAGCTACGGCATCAAGCCGAACGTGCCCGAGCAGAAGGGCAAGTGGAAGGTGCGGAACCTGCCCCGGTTCGCCGGCGGTGGCAGCACGACGAGCGTCGGTGGCGGCACCGGGTTCTCGGTGCTCCGCGACAAGCCGCTCACGAAGGCCGGGATCGACCTGGTGCTCGCCGCGTACCTCGACCCGGACCAGCAGGTGAAGCGGTACCAGGACCTCGGGTACCTGCCGACGCTGCGTTCGGTCTACGACGACCCGCGCCTCGCAGCGCTGAGCGACCCGTACTTCGGCGGACAGCAGCTGTTCGGCGTCTACAAGTCCGTGGTCGACGACGTGCCCTCGCAGCACCAGAGCGCCGACGCCTCCATCCTGCAGACCGTCCTGAGCGGGTACCTCATCAAGGCCTACAAGGGCCAGATCTCCCCGAAGCAGGCGCTCGACGCCGCTGCGGCCGACTTCCGCGGCCAGACCCGCGCCTGAGGAGGACCCTCGATGTCCACATCAACCGCCACCGGCATCCCGGTGTCCGCCACCACCACGGCCGATCCGCCCGTTCGCCGCCGACGCCTGAACACGAACGGGGGCAGCGCGCCGTACCTGTTCATCGCGCCGTTCTACGTGCTGTACGGGCTCTTCATGATCGTGCCGGTGCTCGCCGCCGTGTACCTGTCACTCACCGAGTGGGTCGGCCTCGGCACGCCGAACTGGATCGGCCTGTCCAACTACGCGAACCTGTTCCGGGACACCAGCTTCGGAACCGCCCTGGTCAACTCGTTGATCTACACGCTCATCGCCGTGTTCGTCATCGTGCCGTGCTCGCTGCTGGTCGCGCAGGCGCTCAACGCCAAGGGGCTCCGCGCCCGCGACCTCTTCCGGGTGACGTTCTTCATCCCGATGGTGCTGTCACCGATCGTGATCGCGCTGATCTACAGCCTGGTGTTCGACACGAACTACGGACTGCTCAACGCCACGTTGAAGGCGCTGTTCGGGCTGCCGAACACTGACTGGCTCGGTGACCCGACGCTCGCGAAGGTCGCGATCGGCTTCGTGCTCCTGTGGCGCACGGTCGGGTACCTGACGATCTTCTTCCTGGCGGCGCTGCAGAACGTGTCGCCCGAGCAGTACGAAGCCGCGTCGCTCGACGGGGCCGGCACCTTCCGGAAGTTCACGAACGTGACGCTCCCGGCGATCCGTCCGGTCACCGCGTTCGTCGTGGTGACGAGCTTCATCAGCGCAGCCCAGCTGTTCGACGAGCCCTACCTGCTCACCAAGGGCGGCCCGGGCGAGGCCACGCTCTCCGTCGCCATGTTCATCTACCGCGCCGCCTTCGAACGGCAGCAGTTCGGGTACGCGGCAGCCGCCGGTGTCGTGCTGTTCGTCATCGTGTTCGGCGTCAGCCAGATCCTCAACCGCGCACTCGCCATCGGGAGGGACGCATGACCGCCACCACCGACCGCCCGGACACCCGGGCCGTCACGACCGCCGGAAGCCGGGCACCCCGGTCCGGCCCGCCCCGTACCAGGGGCTGGATCGCTCGCCGCGGCTTCCTCTACGCCACACTCGTGGCGCTGCTGCTGGTCTTCGTGTTCCCGCTGCTCTGGGCACTGTCCGGCTCGTTCAAGCAGCGTGGCGACATCTTCGCGACACCGCCCACGCTCATCCCGAACCCGGCGACGGGGGAGAACTACACGAACCTGCTCGCCACCCAGCCGTTCTGGGCCTGGTTCGGCATCAGCGTCGGCACCGCCTTGATCGCGACCGTCGTGTCCGTCTTCGTCTGCGCGATGGCCGGGTACGGGTTCGCGAAGTTCCGGTTCCGGGGCAAGCGGATCCTGTTCGCGGTGATGTTCTCGTCGCTCTCGGTGCCGTTCGCGGTGATCCTCGTGCCGCTCTTCATCCTGGTGGTGAAGTCCGGGCTGACGAACCCGTGGTTCTCGCTCGTCGTGCCGTGGGTGGCGCCGGCGTTCGGCATCTTCATGATGCAGCAGTTCATCGTGCAGGCGATCCCTGACGAGCTCATCGAGGCGGCCCGCATCGACGGCAACTCCGAGTTCGGCACGTTCCGCCGCATCGTGCTCCCGCTGCTGCGGCCGTCGCTCGGCGCCCTGGCGGTGTGGAGCTTCCTGCAGAGCTACAACTCGTTCCAGTGGCCGTTGGTCCTGCTGTCCGACTCGAGTCAGTACACGCTGCCCCTCGGCCTCAACGCGATCTTCGCGTCGGAGAACCGGTCGTACGACCTCGTGCTCGCCGGCGCCGTGCTGGCGAGCGTGCCGACGATCCTCGTGTTCCTGCTCCTCCGTAAGCAGCTGCTCGACGGCCTGACCGCGGGGGCGGTCAAGGGATGACCGGCGCGCCCACCAACCACCACACCCTCTCGAACGGAGCACCCAGCACCATGCAGCACGACCGCGTCCTCTTCGGCGCCGCCTACTACCACGAGTACCAGCCGACCCCTCGGCTCGACGAGGACATGCGCCTGATGCAGGAGGCCGGGTTCTCGGTCATCCGCGTCGGCGAGTCCGTCTGGAGCACCTGGGAACCGGAGAACGGCCGGTTCGACCTCGAGTGGCTCGCACCGGTGCTCGACGCCGCCCACGAACACGGCATCCGGGTGATCCTCGGCACGCCGACGTACGCGGTCCCGATGTGGCTCGCCCGCATCGTGCCGGAGATCAACGTCCGCCGCCGCACCGACGGCGAGGCGATGGGCTGGGGCGCCCGGCAGGAGATCGACTACGCCCACCCGGCGTTCCTGTTCCACGCCGAGCGGGTCATCCGGAAGATCGTCGCCCGGTACGCCGAGCACCCCGCCGTGATCGGCTACCAGGTCGACAACGAGCCGGGCAACGAGCTCATCGCGAACCCCGAGGTGTTCCAGCGCTTCGTCGACCACCTGCGCCACACCTACGGCAGCGTCGAGCGGCTGAACGAGGAGTGGGGCCTGACCTACTGGTCCCACCGGCTGTCCACCTGGGCCGACCTGTGGACGCCGGACGGCAACGCCCAGCCGCAGTACGACCTGGCCTGGCGCCGGTTCCAGGCCTCGATCACGACGGACTTCATCGCCTGGCAGGCATCGGTCGTGCGGGAGTACTCGCGCCCGGACCAGTTCGTCACCACGTGCATCGCCTACGAGCGGCCCACCGTCGAGGACGAGGTGCTCACCCGGGCGCTCGACGTCACCGCCGGCAACCCCTACTACCGGATGCAGGACGCCCTCGAGCTGCCGAGCGCCGAGGAGCCCGCACAGTTCTGGACCTCGTCCGGTGCCTGGTCGATCTTCGCGTCGGGCGACCGCATGTACGGGTCGAAGCAGGCACCGTTCCTGGTCACCGAGACGAACGCGCAAGCGATCGGGTTCTCGTGGATGAACGAACCGGCCTACGAAGGCCAGTGGCGTCAAGCCGCTTGGGCGCTCGTGTCCCGCGGGGCATCGATGATCGAGTACTGGCACTGGCACACGCTGCACTACGGCGTCGAGACGTACTGGGGCGGGGTGCTGCCGCACTCGCAGCAGCCCGGCCGGACCTACGAGGCGATCGCTCGCATCGGTGCCGAGTTCTCCCACGCGGGAGACCGGGTGGCCGGTCTCCGTCCGCACGCTGATGTCGCCCTCCTGTTCTCGAACGAGTCGAAGTGGGCGCTCAACGAGCACCCGGCACTCGGCGACGGCATGGAGCCCGACCGGCGCTCGTGGCAGACGATCTACGACGCGTTCGCCCGAGGGGTCTTCGATGCGGGACTGCAGGCGAACACCGTGCACCCGTCGCAGGTCTTCGACCGTGAGCCGGCGTCCTTCGCCGCGGAGCGTCCGGTGCTCGTCGCCGCGGCGTTCACCATCGCGACCGACGCCGAGCTGCAGTGGCTCGCCGCCTACGCCGAGGCAGGTGGCCACCTGATCGTCGGCATCCGCACCGGGTACGAGGACGAAGAAGCCCGTGCGCGGCTCGAACGGAAGCCCGCGTTCCTCGACGTGCCCGCCGGCGTGCACTACGACGAGTTCAGCAACCTCGGCCGACGCATCCCGGTGTCGGCCGGAGCCGCTGCCGCTGAGCACGGGTTCACCGTGCCGGCCGGAGCGACGGCCACACGGTGGGCCGACGGCCTGCTCGTCGACGACGCCGACGTGCTCGTCGGGTACGACCACCCGCACCACGGTCGGTTCGCCGCAGTGACGACACGGTCGCACGGCGCCGGTCGGGTCACCTACGTCGGGACGGTGCCGGACCCAGCGCTCGCCGCAGCGATCTCGGAGTGGGCAGTCGCGCAGGGCAGCGGCTCCACGAGCTGGCAACCGCAGACGGACACGCAGTCGGTCGCGAGTTCGGTCAACGGTCGTGGCGAGACGGTGCACGTCGTCCACAACTGGTCGTGGGAGCCGAGCACGTACGCGGTACCGGTGGCCGCGGAAGACCTGTTCGACGGCACCGCAATCGCTGCTGGCGCGGTGCTCGAACTCGGGCCGTGGGACGTCCGGGTGGTCGTCGTGGCCGAGTGAGACCGGAGCAGGCGGGCCGTCGGGTCGGACGGTCCGTCTGCTCCCTCGATGCGTCCGTGGTACCACGCCGGAGCCGACGTGCCCACGCGGGCGCGGATCGTCACGTGACCACCTGACGGCCTGGAGGCGCGTGGCGGTCCCGCCCCGCGCCTCCAGGCCGTCAGCCGGTCACCACGAACTCGGCTCGTAGTCCTTCAAGAACACGCCGAACACGTCCTCGCCCGCTTCGCCCCGCACGATCGGGTCGTACACGCGAGCAGCACCGTCGACGAGGTCGAGCGGCGCGTGGAAGCCCTCCTCCGCCAGCCGGACCTTCGTCGGGTGCGGCCGCTCGTCGGTGATCCACCCGGTGTCGACGCTCGTCATCAGGATGCGATCGGTCTCGAACATCTCCTGCGCACTCGTGCGGGTGAGCATGTTCACCGCGGCCTTCGCCATGTTCGTGTGCGGGTGCCCCGGCCCCTTGTAGGCGCGGCCGAAGACGCCCTCCATCGCGCTGACGTTCACGACGTAGGTGCGACGTGCCCCGGCGGCAGCCATCGCGGGGCGGAGCTTGGAGATCAGGATGAACGGCGCCGTCGTGTTGGCCAGCTGGACCTCGAGCATCTCGAGCGGGTCCACCTCGTTGACGTGCTGCGTCCACGAGTTCACGTCGTGCAGGTCGGGCACCAGCCCGCCGGCATCGATCGCGGTTCCGGTGGCGAGCCGTTCGAGCGAGCTCGATCCCGGAGCCATCGCCTGTTCGGTGAGCTCTTCGGCTCGAGCTGCGGCTGCCGCGAGGATGGGGTGCGCCGTGACCGAGCGGGCGAGTGCCTGCGGGTGCTGGTCGTTCGTGTGCCCGAAGGTCACCAGTTCGGGCAGCGGGCCGTCCGGCAGCGGCGCGAGCTCAGCGTCGACGAGGGGCTGGTAGGCGCCGGGGGATCGGCGCACGGTCTGCGTGGCGTTGTTGATCAGGATGTCGAGGGGGCCGGATGCGGCGACATCGTCGGCGAGCCCGATGACCTGGGCCGGGTCGCGGAGGTCGATGCCGACGACCTTGAGTCGCGACATCCAGTCGGCGGAGTCGGGCAGGCTCGCGAACCGACGGACGGCATCGCGGGGGAACCGCGTCGTGATGGTCGTGTGTGCGCCGTCGCGCAGCAGCCGGAGCGCGATGTACATGCCGATCTTCGCGCGACCACCGGTGAGGAGCGCCCGCTTGCCGGTCAGGTCGGTCCGGGCATCACGCTTGGCGTGGCTCATCGCCGCGCACGACGGGCACAGCTGGTGGTAGAACGCGTCGACGACCGTGTACTGCTGCTTGCACATGTAGCAGGGCCGTGCCTTCAGGAGCGTGCCGGCCGTCGGCGTCACGGTCGAGGTGCTGATCGGGATGCCACGGGTCTCGTCGTCGATGCGGTCGGCGGCACCGGTCGCGGTGGCGGCGATCACCCGGCGATCGGCCTCGGCGATGACGGCGCGCTTCTCCAGCCGGTGCGCCCGCTTGACGGCCTTGAACATCTTCGCCGTGGCCTGGCGAACGCGTACGAAGTCGTCGTGCGACTCGTCGATCTGCGTCATCTGCTCGAGCACCCTGAGTGTGGCGTCGAGGTCCTCGGGGAGGATGCCGCTGGGTTCGGGGTGCTCGGAGATCACACGAGATACTACGTTGGATCAGACGGCGGCGAGCTCCCGCGTCAACGCAGCCACGAAGTCGTCGATGTCCTGCTCGGACGTGTCGTACGCGCACATCCACCGCACCTCGTTGCGGCTGGCGTCCCAGTCGTAGAACCGGAAGTGCTTCCGGAGCCGCTCGGCCACCCCGGCGGGGAGCGTCGCGAACACCCCGTTCGCCTGGGTCTCCTGGCTGAAGCCGACGCCCTGGATGCTGCCGTCCGCGATCCGCGCTTCGAGCGCGCCGCGGAGGCGGGCGGCCATGGCGTTGGCGTGCCCGGCAGAGCGCAGGTACAGGTCGTCGGACAGCAGCGCGATGAGCTGGGCCGAGACGAACCGCATCTTCGAGGACAGCTGCATGTTCATCTTGCGGAGGTAGTGCAGTCCCTCCGAGGCGGCGGGGTTCAGCACCACGATCGCCTCGCCGTAGAGCATGCCGTTCTTGGTGCCGCCGAAGCTCAGCACGTCGACGCCGGCGTCGGTGGTGAAGTCGCGCAGGGGGAGCCCGAGGGTCGCGGCGGCGTTCGAGATGCGCGCACCGTCCATGTGGAGCGTCATGCCGAGCGGGTGGATGTGGTCCGCGATCGCCCGGATCTCGTCGACCGTGTACGCGGTGCCGAGCTCGGTGGTCTGCGTGATGGACACGACGAGCGGCTGGGCACGGTGCTCGTCGCCCCAGCCCCAGGCCTCCTTGTCGATGAGCGCCGGGGTGAGCTTGCCGTCGGGCGTCTCGACCGGCAGCAGCTTGATCCCGCCGACGCGCTCGGGCGCCCCGGCCTCGTCCGTGTGGATGTGCGCGGTCGACGTGCAGACGACGGCGCCCCACCGCGGCAGCATCGACTGCAGCCCGACGACGTTCGCACCCGTGCCGTTGAACACCGGGAACGCCTCGGCCTGGGCGCCGAAGTGCTCCTGGACCACCTCGCGGAGCCGGGCGGTGTAGACGTCCTCGCCGTACGCGATCTGGTGGCCGTCGTTGGCCGCGGCGATCGCGTCGAGGATCTCGGGGTGGACGCCGGCGTAGTTGTCCGAGGCGAAGCCCCGCAGGTCCAGGTCGTGGAGTCGAAGGGTCACTGGTTCATCCTAGGTTCGAGGGGTTCAGCCGCCGTGAGCGGGACACGGGCGCCGTTGACGTCAGCGGGTGGCGCCGACCAGAGTCGGACGACCTCGTCGCCGAGGTGGGCCTGCAGACCGGTCAGGGCTCCGACGACGAACACGGTGGCGGCCGCCGAGTCCGGTCCGTCCTTCCGGAGACCCTGGGCCACGGCACGGACCCACGTGTCGGCGGCAGCCTTCGCCGCGGCGTAGTTCGCGGCGCCGGCCGTGGGGGAGTCGACCGCGGTGGACGAGACGAACGCGAGTCGTCCGGCAGGGGACGCCACCAGGTCGTCGTAGAACACCCGCGTGGTGTTCCGCAGCGTCCGGAACGCCCGGTCGAAGAAGTCCCAGTCGTCGTCCGACTGGCCGGCGATGCTCCCGCCCCCGCGCCAGCCACCGACGAGGTGCACCAGGCCGTCGATGCGGCCCGCGGCAGCGTGGACGTCGGAAGCCAACGCGGTGACCGCACCGAGGTCCGAGAGGTCGCACACGTGGGTCGCGACGCCCGGGACGGACGCTTGCAGGGCCTCCAGTGCGTCTGGTCGGGTGCCGACCGCGACGACGGCCGCCCCGGCGGAGGTGAGGGCGCGCGCGACGGCAGCGCCGCTGGCGCTGGTCGCTCCGGCGACCAGCACCAGGCGACCGGCCAGGGACCCACCACTCATGCGGCAGCGCCCTCGACTTCCCCGACGTCCCCGACGGGCGAAGCGGACGAATCGGACGAGGAACCGGTGATGCCGGCCGTCGACGCGATGACCTTCGCCATCTTCTTGTTGAGCGCCTCGTAGAACATCGACAGCGGGAACTCGTCGTCCATCACCGCATCGGTGTAGCCCTTCGGCATTCCGGCGAGCGTTTCCTCCGGCAGCCCGCGCGCCCATTTCGAAGCCGGGTGCGGCGTGAGGGTCCTGGTCAACATCTCGTACGCGGCGAGCCAGTGCGCCGACTTCGGTCGGTCGATCGATCGCCGGTACAACTCGTTGATCTGATCGCTGAGGGCGATGATCACGTCCGGCACAGCGTCCCAATCGATGGTGAGTTGTGTGTCGGTCCAGTGCAGGACATCGTGCTGGTGCATCCACGCGAACAGCAACTGCCCGCCGAGTCCGTCGTAGTTCCGGACGCGGCTGCCGGTGATCGCGAAGCGGAAGACGCGGTCGAAGACGACGGCGTACTGCACCAGACGGGCATGATCGCGGATCTCGCGTTGCGCCTCGGCGAGATTCGCATCCGGGAGCGCCGAGAGCGTGCGTTCGAGGTGCACCGATTCCCGGAATGCCGTCAGATCACAGCGCAGCTCTTCCAGTGAGTAGAGGAAGAACGGCATCCGCTGCTTGATCATGAACGGGTCGAACGGCAGGTCGCCGCGCATGTGCGACCGGTCGTGGATGATGTCCCACATCACGAAGACGCGCTCGGTGAGCCCTTGGTCGTCGAGCATCGCGGCGGCATCGTCGGGCAGTTCCAACTTGGTGATCTCCGCGGCGGCGCGCACCACTCTGCGGTACCGGGCGGCTTCGCGGTCCTGGAAGATCGCGCCCCACGTGAACGTCGGGATCTCGCGCATCGCGACCGTCTCGGGGAACAACACCGCCGAGTTCGTGTCGTAACCAGGCGTGAAGTCGACGAACCGCAACGCGACGAACAGCTTGTTGCCGTAGTCGCCCGCCTCGAGCTCGGCGACGAACTCCGGCCAGATGACCTCGACCAGGACCGCCTCCACGAACCGCGAAGCACTGCCGTTCTGCGTGTACATCGGGAAGACGACCAGATGGCCGAGTCCGTCGACTCGGTGTTCTTGTGGCTGGAATGCGTTCAGGGAATCGAGGAAGTCCGGGACGCCGAAATCGTGCGCTTCCCACCGTGCGAAGTCGCGCTGCAGGGCAGCCAGGTACGTCGCATCGTGCGGGAAGAACGGTGCCAGTTCCGCGATTGCCGGGAGGATCGTGGCCAGGTACCCGGAAGCGGTCGCGTGATCCGACTGGTCCGGTATCGAGCCGTCGTCCGTCTGCAACGCACGGAACGCCACGACGGCGTCTCGCAGCCGGCGCCACGCGAGGTGGTCGGCGACCTCGCGCACGCTCAGCTGGTCCTCGACGACCTCGGGTTCTCCGACGATGGCGTCCTGCGTGAACTTCTGGACGAACTGAGACATGTCGAACCTCCCGTCGTTGGGGCGGCCGCGGGAATGCGGACGGATGGTGCGCGAAACCGGATCGTGTGATGAGCCTAAGGAAGAACGAGGGACGCATTATTGCCCATTTCCGGGGCATTCTTGCGCCGCGGCGGTGTTCGCGCGGGGGATCGGCTGACGCGCGCAACGTTTCGTCGGGGCGACCACCGCCGACCTCCCGATGCGGCCCTGTCGGTACGGTTGTCCCCATGCCCCGCTTCACGCCCCCAGCCGCCGACGCGATGCGCGCACGACTCCTGCTCGCAGCACGCGACGAGTTCGCCGCTGCCGGGATCGCCGGCGCGAAGCTCGAGCGCATCACTGCGGCGGCGTCGAGCAACAAGGCGCAGGTCTTCCACTACTTCGGCAGCAAGGAGGGCCTGTTCGATGCCCTCCTCGCCCAGACCGTCGCCGAGACCTTCGATGAGGTCCCCGTCGACACCGACGACCTCCCTGCCTGGGCCGGCCGTCTGCACGATTCCTACGTCAGCCGGCCGTGGGCCGAGCGCCTGACCACCTGGCACCGTCTCGAGCGCGGCGAGTCCGGCTCGCTCGAGGCCGTCGTCAGCGCCGATGCCGCTGCCGTCGCCGAGGTCGAGCACGCGCAGCGCGCCGGTGTCCTGCCACGCAACTACCGGCCCGCGGTGCTCCTCGGGCTCGTGATGCACCTCGCCGCGTTCTGGAGTGCCACCACCCCCGAGTTCGGCTCACTCGTGGCGGCGGTGGCTCCGGCGCGGCGGCGGCAGATCGTGGTGGACGCGGTCACCGCGCTCGTCGGGGGCTGATCGGCTCGAACTGCCCGGACAACGGCGTCGCGCTCCGACAGGATGTGAGTGACAGTCATCGACACGCTCGGGAGCGACACATGCCACGGACGGCACCCATCACCCGCATCGCCGCGGGGACCATCCTCGCCATCGCGGGCTCGATCCTGGTCGCTCAGCCCGCGACCGCGGCGCCCACCAGCCCGGCGGCGACCGCAGCGGCAACCCCCGTCGCCTCGGGGCCGCGAGTGATCGGTCTGCTCGCGAACACCGCGCCGCCGGAGCGCCCGGTTCCCCAGCGATCGGGTGACGGCGACATCGAGCTCCGGTACGCGACCCGCACCACCGTGGGGATCACCTTCCCGCACATCGACGGCACGTCCCTCAACCTGGAGACGCTCGACCTGGAGCGGAAGGACGGCAAGGACCTGGCCGTCGGCACGTTCCCGCTCGGTGCCACCGGTGAACTCGAGATCCGTGACGTGGCGTTCGACGACGCCGACACGATGACCCGGTTCGACGCGGTGTTCCGCTACCGCGGCGACCTGCCGTCGGACGCGACCTTCGGGCAGGTCCGGTTCGGTCAGGACGAGGCCGACGTCCGGCTCGCCGGAACGCACCTGCGCTGGCCGCAGACGCCGGTCAACGGGACGCGGGTCTGGGTGACCGAGACCGTGCACAACGCCGGGGGTTCGCCCGTGACGCTCGGGCGCGCTGCCCTCCGCGGTCCGCAGGCGGGTGACTGGGCGCTGGCCGACGACGAGTGCAGTGGGGCCGTCGTGGCGGCGGGAGCGACCTGTTCCGTCCGTGTCGGGTTCTCCCCGGAGCACGGCGGCCCGCGGACGGCTGCGCTCACGGTGCCGGCGGGCGGTTCGACGCTCACGGCCGACCTCGCTGGCGAGGCACCCCTCGGCATCACTCGACTGACGGTCTCGGGCCGCAACTGGATCGCCCTCGGCAAGACCCGCACCGACGCCGATGGTCCGTACTCGCTCTGGGGGCAGCGGACCAACCAGTCCTCGATGGCGTTCAGTGCCACGGCCGCCTACGTCAACAGCGTCGACGTCAACCGGCTCGAGATCGCCATGCCGAACGGAGAGGCCCTGCGGAACGGTTCGTTCAAGGTCGGTGAGTACGGGGACGGTGTGCCGATCCTCGACATCTCGCGCGCGTACCGCGACTGCAACGGCACGACGGGATCCGCGAAGATCTCCGGCCTGAGCTTCAACGACCGGGACATGGTCGTCCGCGCCCGGATCTCGTTCACTGTCGACTGTGGCAACGACCCGTACCCGGACCCGGTCAAGGGAGAACTGCTCTTCCGTCACCGGAACGACGTCACGGCGCCACGCGGCCCCGCTGGCGTGACGGTGAGCGGAGCCGAAGCGCGGACGGTCAGCTGGGGGCGTTCGAAGTCGTCCGACGCAGTGTCCACCGTGGTGCGGCTGGTCGAAGGGGACGGCACCGGGGCGAGCGTGCTGTCCGGCACCGCGATCGGGTCCGGTGCGCCGGGATCGGCGACGCTGCCGCCGCTGCGTGCCGGTCAGCGGTACACGCTGCTCGCCTGGTCGGTCGACGCCACGGGCAACGTGAGCAACCCGATCAAGCGGACGATCGCGCCGTAGGACTCGGCCCCCACCCGGAGCCCGACAGACCGAACCGACCGACCGCCCCCGCTACAGCAACCGCTCCAGCAACCGCAGCGTCCCCGCGATGTCGATCCGCCGGTCGAGCAGCCACTGCACCTGCAACCCGTCGAACGCGGCGAGGATGAGCGACGCCACCTGCTCGAGTTCCTCGTCGGTGCGCCGCCCCGACGCCGACATCTCGTCGCGGAGCTGTGACACGAGGTCCGACCGAGCCGTCTCGAAGCGCTCCGCGAAGAACGCACGTGCTTCGGCGTTCCCGGGTTCGACCGAGGCCCCGAGCAGGGTCGTGTAGAGCGTGACGAGCGCGGGCTCACTGACGTTGCGGTCGGCGACCACGCCCAGCCGCGTGAAGACCCCGGTGGTGTCGCCGAGCGCCCGGTTAGACACGACGTCGCGCTCCCGCAGGACCTCGAGCAGCAACGCCTCGCGCGACGAGAAGTAGTGCCGGAGTGCGGCGTGCGAGACCCCGATCGCCTCGCCGATGGCCCGCAACGAGGTTCCGTCGATCCCGCGTGAGGCGACGACGTCGAGCGTCTGGTCGAGGATCTCCTGCCGGCGCTGCACCCCCTTGGCGTACGGGCCGCGAGTACCGATTCCATCGTTGGACGTCACGCCGGCCAATCTACCGGCGCAACAATCGACACAAAAACGTCCAAGCGGAGGTTTCCGGTGCTACAGTCCCGATCACCTAGTAGCACTAGGGATTCAGAGGGCCCCGGCCCCCGATGACTCGAGGAGGAGTCATGTCGACACCGACGTCGAAGGAAGAACCCAAGGGCGGCATCGCCGGGACCGCATCCCCCGCGGTCACCGCAGCAGCCGGAGCCACCGCCACGGACGCCGCAGCATCCCGTGCGTTCTCGGTCGAGGGCATCACGCAGCCCGTCAGCACGATGCGCGTGGGCCGCGGCTACCTGTGGGGCCTCAGCTTCGCCCAGTTCGGCCTGTTCGTCGCCCTGCTCACGCCGGTCTTCGTGAGCATGTCGATCAAGGCGACGGAGCTCAACCCGACCAGCCCCGAGACGGTGGTGGGCTCGGTCCTGCCGTTCGGCGCCCTCGGAGCGCTGTTCGCCAACCCGCTCTTCGGTGCGATCTCCGACCGCACCCGCACCCGCTGGGGCCGACGTCGCCCGTGGATGGTCGGCGGCGTCATCGTCTTCGTCGGCTCGCTCGCGTGGCTCGCGTTCTCGCCGAACGTGCTCCAGCTCACCCTCGCCTGGGTCCTCGCGCAGGTCACCGCCAACGCGGTGCTCGCCACCCTCACCGCGAGCTTCGCCGACAACGTGCCGGAGTTCCAGCGCGGCAAGGCCTCGAGCGTCATCGCCCTGGCGCAGAACACCGCGATCCTCGCCGGCCTGTACCTGGCCGTGTACCTGGTCGGCAACCTGCCGGTGCTCTTCATCGCTCCGGGTGTCCTGGCGATCCTCGCGATCCTGGTCTACTCGTTCGTGGCCCGCGACGACCTGCCGACGACGCCGGTCAAGCCGTTCAGCTGGATCAACCTGATCAGCTCGTTCTGGACCAACCCGATCAAGCACCCGGACTTCGGCCTGGCCTGGTGGGGCCGCTTCCTCATCACCTTCGGCACGTTCATGTTCACGACGTACCGCCTGCTCTACATGGAGGACCGCATCGGCCTCCCGCAGAAGGAAGCCGTCGGGGTCGTCGCCTTCGGGGTCCTGCTGTACACGGTCGCCCTGCTCGTCAGCGCCGCCGTCTCCGGCTGGGTGTCGGACCGCGTCCAGCGCCGCAAGGTCTTCGTCTGGGGCTCCACCGCACTGACCGCGGTCGGCCTCGTGATCCTGGCCCACGTCGACACGGTCGGCGGCTTCTACTTCGCCGAGATCGTCCTCGGCTTCGCCTTCGGCATCTACGCCGCCATCGACACCGCCCTGATCGTCGACGTGCTGCCCGACCCGGAACGCCCCGGCAAGGACCTCGGCGTCATCAACATCGCGAACGCGCTGCCGCAGTCGCTCGCACCGGCCGTCGGCCTGTTCCTGCTCGGCATCGGCGGTGGTCAGAACTACACGCTCATGCTCTGGGGCGCCGGCGTCGCCGTCATCCTCGGCGCCCTCGTGATCCTGCCGATCAAGTCGGTCCGCTGACCAATGCAACCAGCCTGGAGGCGCAACTTGCGTCCGCAACGCGAGTCGCGCCTCCAGGCAGTCACCTGTACCACCCCCGGAAAGGACCCGACATGGCTCCCGCCATCTCCCTGCAGCTCTACACGGTGAACGCCGCGCTGGAGCCCGACCTCGACGGCGGCGTCCGTCGCCTGGCCGAGATCGGCTTCGACACCGTCGAGGCCTTCGCGTTCGTCGACCGAGCACCGCAGCTCAAGGCGGCGTTCGACGCCCACGGCATCACCGCGAAGACCGGCCACGCGTTCCTGGTCGAGGAGACCATCCCGCTGCCCGACGGCACCGTGATGACCGCTCCGTCGCACGCCGACACCTTCGCCGCGGCGAAGGAACTCGGACTCGAGATCGTCATCGACCCGTTCGTCGGGCCCGATGCGTGGACGACCCGCGAGGGCGTCGAGCGCGTCGCTGCACGACTCAACGCCGCAGCCGTCGAGGCCGCCGAGCACGGTCTGCGCGTCGGGTACCACAACCACGACCACGAGCTCCGCCCGCAGATCGACGGCCAGCCCGCGCTGCAGGTGCTCGCGTCGCTGCTCGACCCGGCCGTGGTGCTCGAGCTCGACCTGTACTGGGCGTCGGCCGCGGGCATCGACGTCGTCGCCTTCATCGAGGAACTCGGCGACCGGATCGTCGCCGTGCACGTCAAGGACGGCCCGATGCACGAGGGCATCTCCACCGCCTCGATCCCGACGGACCAGACCCCGGCCGGCCAGGGCGACGTCCGGCTCGCCGAGGCGCTCGCTGCCGCGACTGCGCTGGAGTACGCCGTGATCGAGTTCGACGGGTTCGACGGTGACGTCTTCGACGGCGTGCAGCAGTCGTACGAGTGGCTCACGGCGCAGCTCGCGCCGGTGGGTTCGTCGTCCGCATCGGAGGTGTCCGCATGACCCGCACCGGACGCGTCGGCATCGGCTTCATCGGCGCCGGCATGATCAGCGAGCAGTACCTCGCGAACCTCACGACGTTCCCCGACGTCGAGGTCGTCCGGATCGGCGACATCGACACGGAGCGCGCCGCAGCATCCGCGGCGAAGTGGGGTGTGGCCGCCTCCGGCACCGGAGCCGACGTGCTCGCCGACCCCGACGTCGAGATCGTCATCAACCTGACGCTCCCCGCCACGCACGTCGCCGTCTCGACGGACGCACTGCGTGCCGGCAAGCACGTGTGGAGCGAGAAGCCGATCGGCGTGGACCGCGCCTCGGCCGCATCGCTCGTCGCACTGGCCGACTCGCTCGGCCTGAAGCTCGGCATCGCTCCCGACACGGTGCTCGGCCCGGGGTGGCAGACCGCCAAGCGTGCGATCGAGGCGGGCGCGATCGGCACCCCGCTCACCGCGGTCACCAGCATGCAGTGGCAGGGGCCGGACGTGTTCCACCCGAACGCGTCGTTCCTCTACGCCAAGGGCGCGGGCCCGCTGTTCGACATCGGCCCGTACTACTTCACGGCGCTCGTGCACCTGCTCGGGCCGATCGACTCGGTCGTCGCGACGGGGTCCAAGTCCCGCGAGACCCGGCAGTTGGTCGTCGGGCCGAACGCGGGCGACTCCTTCCCCGTCGAGGTGCCGACCCACGTCTCCGTCCTGACCTCGTTCGAGCAGGGCGGCAGCGCGCAGTCGCTGCTGTCGTTCGACACCCCGCTGTTCCGCCACGGCGTGTTCGAGGTCAACGGGACCGAGGGCACGATCGTCCTGCCCGACCCGAACACGTTCGGTGGTGGGCACCCGATCCGGATCGCGCGGCCGCTGACCAAGGACGCGACGTTCCCCTTCTCGCAGGAGTTCGACGTCCTGCTCGACGAGGAGCCCACCGTCGGCCGAGGCCTCGGCGTGCTCGACATGGCGCGGGCGATCCGCGGTGGTGGCTCGCACATCGCCACGGGCGAGGTCGGCTACCACGTGCTCGACACCATGGTCGCGGTCGAGGAGTCCATCGCGGCGCGCTCGTTCATCGAGGTCGAGTCCACGGTCGCCCCGGTCGCATCGTTGCCCGAGGACTTCGACCCGTTCGCGTCGACGCTGGAGACCGTGTCGGCCTGACTGTCCGCGGAGTGCCGGTCACACCTCGTCCCGAGCGTGGCCAAGTAGCGTCCGACTCCCAGCACCACCGGAACGACGACTGCATCGGAGCAGACCATGACCGACACCGACAAGACCCCGGACGCCGCCGAGCCGACCAACGACTCCGAGGGCACCGAGAAGCCCAACGGCCTCGGGGACGACAACACGATCCCGAACGAGCCGGACGGCCTCGCGGCGGGTCACGTGGGCGACGACTCGCACTTCAACCCGGAAGAGGACGGCGAGCAGTAGCCGTTCCGGACGCGTCGCGGTTTCGACGCAGAACGACATCCCCGTCGTCGTAGGACGACGGGGATGTCGTTCCGCGTCCGCGCCGCTCTGCGTCCGCGCCGGCCTCAGTCGCGTTGCCACGGAATGACGAGTGCGCCGATCGAGGTGAGTGCTGCGACCACGCCGCCGACCGCTGACCACCCCGGTTCGCCCGTGGTGTTCGCCACCGCGAGGCCGAGGAGGGCTGCGACGCCGGAGGTGACGTACAAGCTGGCCGCTGCCACGGGCGGAACCTCGGCCCGCAGCCAGCCCGGGTGTGGGGCGATGCACCGGGGCAGGTACGCGATCATCAGGATCGTGACGACGAGCGGAAGGCTCGGGTAACTCGCATCCATGTCCGCTGCGCTGAACAGGGTGACTCCGAATGGCACTGCGGAGAACCCAGCGCAACTGACCGCCAGACCGATGCGCGAACGCGGGGTGTACCGCCCGCGGGCAGTGAAGTGCATGGGATTCTCCGTCCTGCCAGCAGCGTTGCTGGCGGGATCAGCCTGGCACTCAACGGCACAATTTTCTATTGATATTTCAAATTAGCAAGAACAAGTTCGGTTTGACGGCGAACCCCTCCTGACGGAGGAGCCGTGTCAGCGGTGCGAGGACAGTCGGCCGAAGACTACCGCGAGGAACCGCTCGAAGCGGGACTCCGAGCGCGGTGGGGTCTGGACCGCTCGCGTCGGCGATCGGAACGCCAGGTCGTGCAGCATGTTCCGCTTGGAGCCGTCCCAGTTCGCGAACAGGTACGTGCCGCCGATGAACGACATGCTCCGGACCGGCGTGCGCTTCCACGAGTCGGCGGCCACGTAGTACCCGGTGTGGCCGGATCGGATGTGCTGGATCACGGTGTCGACGTCGATCACGCTGGTGGTCGTCACCACGGCGGTGATGCCCGTGCGGTCACGGGCGACGTACTCGATGAGGTGTTCGGTCACGGTTGGACTCTTCGTCACAGAGGCGGGACGCCACGACGGTGAACGTGGCGAATGGTGTTCGGAACCGCCGTTGCTTCCGACAGCAGAATACGTCCGGTTCGTCGTGGCGTCACCGGAATGTCCGACGGTCGCACACGCTCGAACGTTCAGACGGGCCGTCGGGCCACCCACGAAGCGATCAGGTCGACGGCAGCCGCGAAGTCGATGCTGTCCGGTCGGTTGAGGAACGCGTGCCGGCTGTCGGGCAGGACGTGACGTTCGAGATCGACCTCCGCGGCGCCGAGTTGCCGTGCGAACCGGTCGCCGGACGCGCGCATCGTGTCCCGCTCGGCGTCGAGCATCAGGGTGCGCGGGAAGGTGCCGAGGCGCTCGGGCGCCGGGAACCCTCCGGCGCCGAGTGGCCCGACGTAGTTGCGGTTCGCGGCGTCGAGCAGCAGCGGAGCGTGCGTGATGCGCCGGTGGCCCCGAACGAGACGTTGGACGGCCGGGTCGCGGGGGAGCCGCGCGTGGAAGAACCCGTAGGCGAGCACTGCACCGGACAGCGCGGGCACGGCCGGGATCACCGTGGCAGCGAGGCACGCTCCAGCACTCGCACCGCCCAGCACCAGGCCAGCGGGACACTCCGTCGCGAGTTCGCGGAGCACCGCCACGACCTCGTCGCGTGCATGCGGTGCACGTCGGCGCGCGCGTGGCCCCGTCCGACCGATCCAGGGCATGCCGGGTAGCGGGCCGAGTCGGTAGTCGACGGTGACGACCGGGACGCCGCGGGCACTTAGCGCCCGGGCCACGACGTCCGACTCGGGCAGGTCCAGGTCTCCCCGGAAGAACCCGCCCCCGTGCAGCCAGACCAGGGTCGGAGCGGCTGCGGGGTCCTGCGGTCGATAGTGCCGGATCGGGACCGGTCCGTGCGGGCCCGGCATCACGCCGTCCACGACCTCGACCATCCTCGCCGTCCCCCGCATCAGAGCAGTGTCGCAGAGCGCTGATCCTGCGCGGCGCAGACCACGAGCCGGTAACGATCTGTGCGCCGCCGCGCACGTCCGTGCAGCGTGGAGTCATGCGTACTCCGAAGACTGCTCTGATCCTGACCGGCGTGGCGCTGGTCGCCCTGCTCACGGGCTGCTCCGGCGGAGGAGACGGCGACGAGGCGTCCCCGACCGTCACGAAGACCGTGACCGCGGCGCCGACGGAGGACGCAGCCACCCCGACGCCGACGAACACAACGACGCCGACACCGACACCGACGACGACGTGCGGCCCCGCGAGCGGCTCCGAGGCAGCGGCCGACGGGATAGCCCGGCTGCCCCTGCCTGCCGGGCTCGAGGACTCGAAGTGGGACGCCGCGAACGCCGACTACTCCGGGTACGACGCCTGCGCACCGCTGTCCTGGTCCGTCGTCGAACCCGAGTTCGCCACGGCAGGGTCCCCGTACGCGATCCTGCTCTTCCACGAGGGCACGTACCTCGGCACGGCGACCTCGGAGCAGTACGCGTTCGAGCCGGCCGTGGAGCGGCAGTCCGACGCGGCGATCGTGGTGACGTACGAGTACGCGAAGGCAGGCGAGCCGAACGCTGCACCGTCCGGCCGCACCACGGCGACGTTCACCTGGAACGAGGGAACCGGCCGCGTCGACATGACGGGCGACACCCCGCCCGCTCAGTGACGGTCGGCGGGCGCCTGCTGCGGGCCGAGTTCACGCTGCAGCGAGCGGAGCACGCGGACGAGGGTGTCGAGCTTGCCGGGCCCGGCTTCGAATCCTCGTCCGAGGGCCGGGCGCGGTTGGACGACCACGTCGTGGCCGTCGCTCGTGGTGATCCAGATGCCGAAGTCGACTTGTTGCCCGCGGGAGTCCTTGGTCGCGACGGAGAACCGACGGACGCCGGCCCACGGCAGCTCGAACACCGGATCGTCCCGGGAAGGCGCCCATGCGTGCAGGCCGACCTCGTCGACGAGCCAGATCTGGGGCCGGGGCTCGGGGAAGTCGTCGGACGTGCGCATCCCGGACGTCAGCACGGGCAGGTGGAACCGGGGCGACCCGCCTGCGCGGATGCGCGCCAGCGTGCGCCGATCGGCTCGGCCGGACGAGATCGTCGCGACGACCAGCAGCAGCCCGAACCCGGTGACGATCAACGGGTACAGGACGAACGTCGACCGTGTCCGTGCGCTGTCGAGTCCGCGTAGGAAGTCTGGCGTGGCGAACTCGGCGACGAGGAGACCGAGCCCGACCAGGGTGGTGATCGCCGCCGCGAGCAGGACCGGCCACCGCTTCGGCATCTCGCCGTCACGCAGCCGCAGCACCCACGGCTCGTCCGTGGCCGTCATCGATCGGCCGGGGCTCGGCCGGAGCGCCCGGGGTCATGCTGCGGGCCGACCTCGCGACGCAGCGACCGGAGCACTTCCATCAGGATGTGGATCTTCGTCGTGCTCGCGCCGAAGGGACGCCCGATGACGGCCCGCGGCTGCACGGCGAAGCGCCCGACGCGCTCGGTGATGATCCAGATGCCGGTGTCCGTCCGCTGTCCTCGCACGTCCGTCGTCGCGAGTTCGAACGACCGGATGTCGCCCCACACCAGGTCGAACACCGGCTCGTCCCGCTCGGGCGACCACGCGTGCAGTCCTGCAGCGTCGACAGTCCACATCTCCGGCCTCGGTTCGGGGAAGTCGTCGACGGTGTACTCGCCCGAACGCAGGACCGGGAGGTGGAAACGCGGCGTCGGCCCGTGCTGCCGGATCCGTTCCAGGAGCCGCCGGTCGCGTCGGCCGCGCAGCCAGGACAACGCCACCGCCCCGGGGCCGGACACGAGCAGCAGCGCCGAGAACAGCGGCAGGGCGAACGGGCGTCCGAGTGCAGGATCCCGTCGAGGTGGGTCAGCGAGAAGTACACGCCGATCCCACCGGCCACCGTCACGATCGACAGGCCGAGCAGGAACGGCCACCGCTTCGGCGTCTCGCCGTCGCGCAGCCGCTGCACCCACCGCTCGCCCGCGTACTCCACCGCCCCATCCTGCCCGGCCGTGCCGCAGGACGACCGCGGGCACGAGATGCTGGACCCATGCAGTCCGTCCGCACCGCGGCCCCCGGCGTCGCCACAGCCGTCGCGATCGGCGTCGTCGCCACCCTGATCGGCCGCGCGGTCCCCGTCCTGGGTGGACCCGTCCCCGCCGTCCTCATCGGTGCCGTCGTCGGGTGGCTGGTCCGTCGCCGCACCGAGGGGAGCCTCGCAGCCCTCGCACCCGGCGTGAAGTTCGCCTCGAGCCGCATCCTGCAGTTCGCGGTGGTCCTGCTCGGTGCCCAGCTCTCCCTCGGCGAGGTCCTGCGCATCGGTGGTGAGACCCTGCCGGTGATGCTCGCGACGCTGGTGGTCTGCTTGGTCGCAGCGTGGGGGATCGGTCGGCTGCTGCGGGTGTCGAGCGCCCTCCGCACCCTGATCGGCGTCGGGACCGGCATCTGCGGTGCATCGGCGATCGCTGCCGTCACGCCGGTCATCGGGGCGGTGAGCGCGGACGTCGCCTACGCGATGTCGACGATCTTCCTGTGCAACATCGCGGCGGTGTTCGCCTTCCCCCTGCTCGGGCACGCGCTCGGGCTGAGCCAGCACGCCTTCGGCGTCTTCGCGGGGACGGCGGTGAACGACACGTCGTCGGTCGTCGCGACCGCCACGGTGTACGGCCACCAGGCGACCGACACCGCGGTCGTCGTGAAGCTGGTGCGCACGCTGATGATCATCCCGATCGTGATCGGGCTGGCCGGACTGGAGGCGCGGCGAGCCTCGCGCGAGCACGGCACGGCCGACACGGGGTCGCGTTCCGGGCTCCGCGTGTTCCGGTTGGTCCCGTGGTTCCTGATCGGGTTCCTCGTGGTGGTGCTGCTCCGCACGGCCGGGGTGCTGCCGGAGTCCGTCGCGCCGGGGTTCTCGACGGCGGCCTCGTTCCTCATCACGGTGGCGCTCGCCGCGATCGGCTGCTCGACGGACTTCGCGGCGCTCGGCCGTGCGGGGTTCCGGCCGATGCTGCTCGGCATCGTCCTGTGGGTGCTGGTGGCCGGCACGAGTCTCGGGATGCAGGCGGCGTTCGGCCTGCTGTAGTGCCAGGGCCGCGTGAAGCTCCGTCGCGCTGACCCGCGTAACAGAACCGGTACGGCCGTGCCACCGTGCCGAAACGCCCGCACGATGGACTGCAGTGACATCAGCACCGTGACATCAGCGCAGTGACATCAGCACCGAGGAGCACATCGTGATCACCACCGTCGTCGTCGGCAACCCCAAGGCGGCATCGCACACGCTCGAGGCCGCGACCCTCGTGGCCGAGCGGCTCACCGGGAGCGAGCCGGACCACGTCGTCGACGTCATCGAGCTCGGAGCGGGACTGCTCGGTTGGGGCGACGCGGCGGTCGCCGAGGCCGTCCGGACCGTCGCAGCCTCGGACCTCGTGGTCGTCGCGTCCCCGACGTTCAAGGCGACCTACACGGGTGTCCTCAAGCTGTTCCTCGACCAGTTCGACACCGGCGACGGGCTCGCCGGTGTCGTGGCCGTGCCGCTCATGCTCGGCGCCGGACCCGCGCACGCCCTCGCGCCGGAGGTCTTCCTCAAGCCCGTCCTCGTGGAGCTCGGTGCAACGGTGCCGGCCCCGGCGCTGTACCTGAACGACCGGCAGTACACCGACCCCGCGTCGACCGAGGCGTGGCTCGAACGCTGGCGCGACGTCGTCGTCGCTGCCACGGGCGGGTGAACGCGAGGGCCGGACCACGCGAGCCGACCTGCTCACGCGATCCGGCCCTCCCCTCCGACACTGCGGCGTCAGCCGCGCAGCGCCTCGCGCAGCTTCACGCGGCTGCCGGTGCGGAGCAGCGCGTTCTCGTAGACGCGGGCGCCCACCAGGACGACCACGACCACCGCGGCGACCACGATCAGGAGCGACAGGATCGGCTCCCACCACTCGGCCGTGCCGAGGAAGATCCGCATCGGCATCCCGATCGGCGCGCTGAACGGCACGTACGACATGATGCCGAGCACCGTCGGGTTGTCGTACGCCACGATGATCAGGAAGTACGGGATCATCACGAGCATCATCACCGGGGTGGTGACGCTGCCGACGTCCTCTTGACGGGAGACCAGCACGGCGGCGGCCGCGAACAGCGACGCGATGAGCACGAAGCCGACGGCGAAGAACCCGATGAACCACAGGATGCTCGGGCCGAGCATCGAGAACATGTTGTCCTGCCCGGTGACCGCCAACGTCACCACCGCGGCGACGGCGACGGCGACGATCTGCGCGAACGCCATCACGCTGTTGCCGAGGACCTTGCCGGCGAGCAACGCCCTGGCCGAGATCGCGGACATCAGGACCTCGACCACCCTGGTGGACTTCTCCTCGACGACGCTCTGCGCGATCGACTGGCCGAAGGTCACCGCCGAGGCGAAGTACACGACGCCGAACGCGATCGCGATGAGGTAGACGAGTCCGCCGGGCAGCGCGTCCGGGTCGAGCAGTTCGATCCGCGGGGTGACGCTCAGCGCCGAGACGACCTCGGTCGGGGCGTCGTCGAGTCCGACGACCTTGTACCCGAGCGGGTCGTCGGACGGCACGATCGCGGCGTCGACGTCGCCGCTCTTCACCAGGCGTTCGGCGTCCGCCACCGTGTTGGAGTCCGTCACGTCGAGGCCGGTGGTCGTCGGCAGGGAGACCCCGTCGACGACGGCGACCGGGGTGGTGTCGTCGGCGGTGGCCTTGCCGACGATGCCGCCGACCACGATGGACGCGACGACCATGCCGATCAGGATGAGGGCGGAGACCACGAAGGCCTTGCTGCGGATGCGCGCCTGGATCTCGCGTGCGGACACGAGCCGCACGGCCTGCACGAAGGAGTCGTTCATCGGATGACCTCCCGGAAGACCTCGCTGAGCCGCGGGACGCGCGGCGAGAACGACCCGACGGTGCCGTGCTGGACGGCTCGTTGCAGGACGCGCTGGGCGGTGGTGGCGTCGGCCTCGAACAGGGCGTAGCCACCGTCGAACTCGCGGACCGTGACGCCCGGCTCGTCGCGGAGCCAGGCGACGTCGCCGTCGACCAGGAGCTCCCACGCCGCGGCGCCGGCCTGCTTGCGGAGTTCGTCCTGCGGGCCGGCGGCACGGATCGAGCCGTCGGCGATGACCACGACGTCGTCGCAGAGCCGCTCGACGACGTCCAGCTGGTGGCTGGAGAACAGCACGGGGACGCCGCGGGCAGCGGCCTCGCGGAGGACACCGAGCACTGTTTCGACGGCCATCGGGTCGAGCCCGGAGAACGGCTCGTCGAGCACGAGGACCTCGGGGTCGTGGGCGAGCGCCGCGGCGACCTGCACGCGCTGCTGGTTGCCGAGGGACAACTTCTCGACGGGATCGTCGGCGTGCTGCGACAGCTCGAGGCGTTCCAGCAGCTCGCCGGTCCGCGTCGCGGCAGTGCGCTTGTCGACCCCGTGCAGGCGCGCCAGGTACGTGATCTGCTCGGCGACGGGCATCTTCGGGTACAGGCCACGCTCCTCGGGCATGTAGCCGAAGCGGCGACGGTCGGCTGGACGGATCGCGGCGCCGTCGATGGAGACCGTGCCGGTGTCGGCCTGGAGGACCCCGAGCAGGATCCGCATCGTGGTCGTCTTGCCCGCGCCGTTCCCGCCGACGAACCCCGTCAGGCGGCCGTCCCCGACCGTGAAACCGACGTCGTCGAGCACCCGGCGTGTGCCGAAGTGCTTGGTGACCCCTTCGATGGTGAGCATGTCGTTCCCCTCTCCCGACGGTCCGCGCCGCCTGCGTCGACGCTATTGGCCGGGAGGCACGGGTCGCCTCCGCCGTGGGGCGGGACTTCCGGGGGTGGTCGGCTCCACCGCGCGGGGGAGGCTGCGCGCGTTGTGCTGCGCCTCGCACTGCGCGCGCGGGACCGGCGTGGCGGGGCCGGCGTGGCGGGGCCGAGCCGCGCCTCCAGGCCCGATGCGTGTGCATGTTGCGACGTTCCACGCGTCGAACGACTCGTGGATTGTCGGAAGGCGCGTGCGCGTGCGGCGCGTCAGCCGGCGACGCCGTGCTCGAACGCCCAGACGACTGCCTGGATGCGGTCGCGCAGCCCGAGCTTCTGCAGCACGTTCGAGACGTGGGTCTTCACCGTGGCGTCACCGACGTACAGCTCGGCGGCGATCTCGGCGTTGCTCAGGCCACGGGCGAGCAGTCGGAGGACCTCGGACTCGCGGTCGGTGAGCCCGACGGCTGCGAGGGCGTCGTCACCCGTCCGGACGTTCACCGCCGGTGCCGCCGTCGCCCGGCTGATGACCCGACGGGTGACGTCCGGGGCGAGCAGGGCGTTGCCGGACGCGACCGTCCGGACCGCGTCGATCAGCCGTTCGGGGGAGGCGTTCTTCAGCAGGAACCCGCTGGCCCCCGCCTCGAGCGCCTGGAACAGTGCGTCGTCGCTGTCGAAGGTGGTGAGGACGAGCACCGCTGGCGGGTCCGGCAGGGTCGCGATCCGCCGGGCTGCCTCGAGCCCGTCGACCCCGGGCATCTGCACGTCGAGGCACACGACGTCCGGCCGGAGGGTCCGGACGGCCTCGACCGCTCGAGCACCGTCCGCGGCCTCGCCGATCACCCGGAAGCCCGGTTCGGACTCGAGGATCACGCGGAAGCCCGCGCGGACCAGGTCCTGGTCGTCGGCGAGCACGATGGTGAGGTCGTCGCTGGTCACGTCGTCGGGAGCCATGCGCGCACCAGGTAGCCTCCTCGGGCTCGCGGCCCGATCTCGATCCGTCCACCGACCGCCGCGACGCGTTCGCGCATCCCGACGTGGCCGAGCCCGCTGCCCGTGGTGTCGCGGAGTGCTCGGGCACCGTGTCCGTCGTCGCACACCTCGACCTCGACGCCGTCGGCCAGGTACCGCAGCCGCAGGTCGGCGCTGGCGCTCGGCCCGGCGTGCTTGAGCACGTTCGTCACCGCTTCCTGCGCGATGCGGAACCCGACCGTCGCCACGGTCGGAGGCACCGGCCGTTCGTCGCCGACGACGACGAAACCGGTCGGGTGCCCGGCGACCCGGGCGGCCTCCGCCAGCTCGGCGATGCGGCCGAGCCCCTCGGTGCTCGGAGCGTCCGCAGTGGTCTCGCCCACGCCGTCCTCGTCCGACCGCAGCGTGCCGAGCATCCGGCGGAGCTCCTCGACCGCCGTCCGAGCGCTCTCCTCGACGACCCCGAGCGACGCGGTCGCCTGCGCGGGGTCGCGGTCGATGACCCGGCGGGCGGCTCCGGCCTGCACGCCCATCAGCGAGACGTGGTGTGCGACGACGTCGTGCAGCTCGCGGGCGATCCGGACCCGCTCGATCGTGACGGCCTGGGCGGCGTTCCGCTCGCGCTCGGCGGCGAGCTCCGCGGTGCGATCGGCGAGCTGGTGCTTCGCGACGGCGGAGGCCCACGCACGGTTGCCCGCGTACCAGGCGGCGCCGAAGTAGACGACGTTGATGACGATGTTCAGGAGCGAGATCGCGATGTACGGCGGGATGAGCGAGTCCGTGTCGTTCGGCAGCGCGTTCGGGGACGCCCAGCCGAACGAGATCGCGATGAACAGCCACGCGAACATGCCGCCGATGACCACCCAGCGGACCGCCTCGGCGCGGACACGGTCCGAGCACCACGCCCCCACCGTGTACAGGGCGATGAACAGCGTGAAGTTCACGACGAAGACCTCGGGCACCTGCAGCAGCTGCGTCGCGGCGAACGCGAGCGCGGAGACCACCGCGACGGTCATCGGGAACCGGCGCCGGAACGCGATCGGGGCGGCGTTCGCGACGACCATCAGCGTCGACACCCACCACGCGGCCTGGTCGTCGCCGTAGGTGCCGGCGGAACCGTACAACAGGGTCGTCGTCGCGAGGCCCGCGGCGAGCACGAGCGCGAGGACGAGGTCCTGACGGTGCTCGCGGCGCCCCACCGGCAGCCGAGCCCACTCCACCGTCGTCCCCATGCAGAGAACGCTAGCGGAGCGTGTCCGCCGGGAGTAGCCTCCGCCCAACGAGCAGGGGAGACACCATGCAGTTCCTCGTCAACGTCATCGACGACGGGCAGGCGCAGGCGGTCGGACGGGTCGACTCCGGGACCGAGGCCGAGGAGGCCGCGGTCAGCGCGCTGAACGAGCGGCTGGGCGACGCCGTCGTCTTCGCAGCGGGGGTGTCCGCTCCCGGCGACGCCACCGTGGTCGACGTCCGGAGCGGTACGCCGACGACCTCGAGCGGGCTGGTCGGTGCTCCCGCCGAGTACGTCGCGGGCTTCTGGGTCATGGACCTGCCGGATGCCGAGACGGCGCTTCGTGTGGCGCAGGAGGCGTCGGAGGCGTGCAACCGGAAGATCGAGCTCCGTCCGCTCCTCTGACCGGTCGACGGACCGCGCTCACCGCGACGCTCGCCGCCGTCACGACGGCACCGGCCAGGAACGTCCCGCCGGTGCCGATCGTCCCGATCAGCGCGCCGGCTGCCGCTGCCCCGACCGCCTGGCCCAGCACCAGCGCCACGAACAGCATCGACGTCCCCGCCGACGCCCGATCGGCGTCGATCTCCGTCGTCCACCCGATCAGCGCACCCGTCGCCGCCGTGTAGCCCCAGCCGAACACCGCGCAGGCGAGGAGGGCGAGCACGGTCTGCTGCGGTGTCACGGCGAGGACGGTCACGGCGACGGCGACCGACCCGGCCGTGATCGTCCAGAGGCTCCGGGCGCGGAGTCCGCTGGTCCACCGGCTCGTGACGGCCACGGCGGCTCCGCCGAGACCGAGCGCGATCCACGCCGAGACCGAGACGACGACCGTTGCTCCGGCTTCCACCAGCGCCGAGCGACCGTACGTCCAGACCACCGCGGACCCCGCCCCGAACAGGAGCGCGAGGGCCACCACCCCGACGTGGGCGCGGAACCAGCGCCGATCGGGCGTGCCCACCGACCTCGTCGGGGCACCCCCTCGTGCCGCGGCGAGCAAGACGCCCCCTGCGGCGAGCGTCACGATGCCCGCCCCGACCCAGGCGGTGCGCCAGTCGGGCAGGAGCACGAGGGCCAGCAGTCCCGCCGCGACGAGACCGGGACCGGTCCCCGAGTTGACCACCGCCTGTGCGGTCCCCTGCACCCGCTCCGGCAGCGTGCGCGCGACGAGCTGCACGAGCGCGGGTGAGGCGAGCCCGGCCCCGGTCGAGGCGAGGACGGCGGCGAACCCGAAGGACACGGGCCCCGCGGCAGCCGCCATCGCGATCGCACCCCCGCCGGCCACGAGCGCTGCGACGGCCACGAGGACCCGGGGGACCCGTGCGGCGAGCAGGAACCCCACGACCGCGCCGAGACAGTACAGCGCGGACGCGCCCGACGAGATCCAGCCGGCGGCGTCGGGCCGCAGGCCGAGGTCGTGCTGGACGTCGGGCAGGAAGAGGCCGTAGGCGAGCCGCACCAGGCCGTACGTCCCCGCGATGAGGGCGAGGCCGCTGCCGACGACGAGGCGATCCGGTAACGAAAACGATCGTTTCACTTCTGAGAGCCTAGGGTGCTTGCATGGCGATGCGTCCAGGAACCGAGCAGAAGCTCCTCGACGCCGCCGAGGAACTCTTCTTCACGCGGGGCATCGCCGCGACGCCCGTCGACGCGGTGCTCGACCGCGCCGGGGTCTCCAGCGCCACGCTCTACCGCGGTTACCCGAGCAAGGAAGCGCTCGTCGCCGCGGCGCTCGGGCGTCGGCACGATGACTGGCTCGGTACCTGGGACGCCGCCGTGGCCACGGCGGAGGACGACCGGGGCCGGCTGCTCGCGGTGTTCGACGCCCTCGACGCCTACCGTTCGACCCCGTCCGGGTCGCGGTGGTGCGCGTTCCTCGGGACGGCCGCCGAGTACGTCGATGCCCCCGCAGACGTCCAGGCCGTCCTCGACCAGGAGACCGGCACGCTCCGGCGACGGCTGACCGACGCCGCCGTGCCGCTCGTCGGGTCGCGCGCCGGGGACCTCGGCGAGCAACTCCTGCTCGTCGTCTCGGGCTACCTGGCGATGCGCCTGCGCGAACCGGGACTCGGCACGGACACCGCCCGCTCGGTCGCGTCGGCGCTCCTCGACGCCGTCACCTGGGTCAGCGGAACAGCGGCACGACCTGCTCGGCCAGCAGGCCCGCGCCGATGAGCAGCATGAGGGCTCCCGACACCTTCGTCACCACGACGCTCGCGGTCGGGCGTGACCGGAGGATGCGCCGCGCCGCCAACGCCACGAGCAGGTAGACCACCGCGCAGTCGAGCAGGTGCAGGCTGCCGAGCACGCCCATCTGCACCGGTGCGGGCCAGCCGTGCGGGGACACGAACTGCGGCAGGAGCGCGAGGAGCAGCAGCACGCCCTTCGGGTTGATGCCGCTCACCCCGGCGCCGCGCAGGAAGCGGGACCACGCGCTCGAGCCGAGGGGTCGGCCGCTCGCCGAGGCGGCTGCCACGGACCGGGCGAACAGCGTGCTGCACCCGAGGTACAGCAGGTACCCGGCCCCCGCGAGCGTCAGCACCGTGAGCGCCGCCGGGTACTCCGTGACGAGCGCGCCGACCCCGATCGCCACGACCACGACCACGACGACGTAGCCGCTCACCATGCCGAGGATCGACGGCACGACCGAGCGCGGTTGGAGCCCGGCGGCGATCGCGTACGCCCAGTCCGCTCCCGGGGTCAGGGCGAGCAGGAGCGCCACCGTCCAGAACTGCAGCATGAGGGTCAGGTCCACAGCCCGAGACGCTACGGAAGATCGCGCGGAATGTGCTCCGGTTCTCCCGCCCGACACCCGGTCGGCGTGCAATGATCGTCGGTGTGGACGCCATCGACCGGGAGATCCTCTCACTGCTGCAGCACGACGGGCGGATGAGTGCCACCGACCTGGCGTCCGAGGTCGGACTCAGCCTGTCGAGCTGCCACCGCCGGCTCAAGGCCCTGGAGCAGTCCGGGGCGATCGAGCGGTACCGTGCCGTCGTGTCGCCCGAGGCCGTCGGCCTGCACTTCGAGGCGATCGTGTTCGCCACCCTCGGCAGGACGGACCTCGAGACCATCGCCGCCTTCGAGGACCGCGTGCGCGCGATGCCGAACGTCGTCGAGGCGCAGCGGCTCTTCGGCGACCCGGACTACCTGCTGCGCATCCTCACGCGCGACCTCGCGGCCTACCAGGTGTTCTACGACACCGAACTCGGCACCTTGCCGGGTGTCCAGCGGGTCTCCTCGACGCTCGTCATGAAGCGCGTCACGTCAGACGGGACGGTGCCCCTCGCATGAGCGTCCACGCGACCACCACTCGGGCCTGACCGCCGCTCAGTCGCGACCGCGGTTGCGGCGGCGGATCTCCTTCGGAGCGCGACCGGCCATGAACGACCGCGCCGGGTCGACGAGGAAGCCCTGTCGGAGAGCCTCGCGGCCGACGAGCATCCGGAACCCCATCTGGTCGCGGTTGCTGAGCGTCACCTCGGACTCGACGACGCGACCGGCCAGCGTGATCGTCGTGAGCACCACGATGCGCTCCTGCGTGTGCCCCGTCGAGCTCCGCACCGTGCGCCGGTCGTGCACGTCGCACTCGATCGTGGCCGCATCGGTGTCGGTGTCCTGCCACGGGTGCACGGAGAACCGGACCCGGTCGCCGGGGAGCTCCTCGAGGTCGAACGCGTGCAGTGCAGAACTGCGGGCGCCGGTGTCGAGCTTGACCTTGATCCACGGGATCCCGAGGTCCGGCAGCCCAGCCCACTCGCGCCACCCGGCGACGACGAGCCCGCTGCCGGGGGACTTCGGAGCGCGCGCCATGACCCCATCCTGTCGCATGCGCGACCGCACCGGTCAGGCGGTCGGGTCCGGCATCATCCGGACGGCGCTCTTCCGCGGTGGTCCGGGCAGGACCGAGATGCCTGCGGCCTCGACGGCACGCGCGCCATCGAGGATCGCGGACGCGTCGCCGAGCGTCGGTGCGGGGCCCGCCGTTCCGAACAGCGCCCACGCCGTGCCGCCCGGGTCGAATCGGGATCGGTAGCGGAGGCCGTCGACGTGGTCCTTGAACAGCTCGGCCCAGGCCCTCGTGACGGCGTAGTCGCCCATCGTCGTGAGCTCGCTCGTGATCCCGAAGCGCGCAGCGCCGGCGCCGCTGACGTCGGCAGTGGTCGCATCGGACGGCGGTGTGATCGTCGAGACGCGCAGCACGGCAGCGTCCGCAGCACTGAGTTCGTTGCGGCGGATCTTCGGTCCGTAGAACTCTCGGACAGCGGTCGAGACCGCTGCTGCGAAGCAACAGGTGCCGTTCGGATCCTCGAGGTTGAAGCGCCCGCGGGGGTGGCTGGCGAAGTACCAGGGCGCGAACTCGGCGAGGTGCGCGCGGAACGCCTGCGGCGGCACCCGCCCACCGTCCGGGAAGCCGGCGAGGTCGAGTCCGGCCGGCGGGGCACCTTGGACGGTCTCGGTGCGTGCGGTGGCGCCGGTCATCCGAGTCGGAAGGACCCGGCGACGGCGGCGAGACGGACTGCCTCGTCCGCGCGGTCGGTCCGCAGCGCCTCGGCTGGAGTGCGTCCGTCGAGCTCGTCGGCCGGTGCGTTCAGCCAGACGGCATCGCCCCACAGGTCGAGCCGTTCGGGGTCCAGACCGGTCAGGACCTCGCGCAACCGTGGCAGCAGGATGCCCCGAGCGTCGAACTGGAACGACGGGTAGAGCCGGAACCCGTCGGCGGACATGACGCAGAGCACGTCGCCGACGCGGGCCTGCGCGTCGAGGGTCTGGCGGCTCATCCGGAACCACTTCCGCAGGCCGGCAGTGTCGTAGAACGGACCGACGCGGGCGTCGAGCACGTCGGCACCGGGGATGCTGGCGAGCATCCGCTCCGCGACGGCGTCCATCGATCCGTTCGCCCGCTCGAGCTCGGCCAGGTCGATCAGGTCGACGTGGCGCAGGAGGGCTGCGACCAGCCGGTCACGGAGTGCGTCTGACGGGCCGGTGCTGGTCGCATCCGCAGCTGGTGCGACAGCCGTGCCCGTCGACGCCCTCCGTGAACGGACCCGCCACTCGGACGATGCGGGCCGCGGCGGAGTCCTGCGTCCGGACCCGGCGAGCCGAGGGGTCCGCTGGCTCCGCGTGCCCCGGAGTCCGTGCTGGTTCTTCATCACCGCACCACCGTCCGATCAGTCAGACCACGCTATCGCCCCTGCGTCAAAGAAGTAAAGAGCCTCCCGCTCGAGCAGGCGCGGCGTCGATCGGCCGCGAGCATGCTTTGATGGAGCGTCGCCGTCGACCACGACCCCGCGGAGAACCCCCTCGATGAAACTCGCCATCCTGTCGCGCGCCCCGCAGGCGTACTCGACCCAGCGCCTCCGTGCGGCTGCGCTCGACCGCGGCCACGAGGTCAAGGTGCTCAACACGCTGCGCTTCGCGATCGACCTCTCCGGCGAGGACCCGGACCTGCTGTACCGCGGCAAGCTCCTGTCCGACTACGACGCTGTGCTGCCCCGGATCGGGAACTCGATCACGTACTACGGCACCGCGGTGGTCCGGCAGTTCGAGCAGATGGACGTCTACACGCCGAACACGGCGACGGGGATCACGAACTCGCGCGACAAGCTCCGGGCGAACCAGATCCTGTCGCGCCACCACATCGGCATGCCTGCGACGACGTTCGTGAACAGCCGTGCCGACGTCCGTGGCGCGATCGAGCGGGTCGGCGGTGCGCCCGTCGTCATCAAGCTGCTCGAGGGCACGCAGGGCATCGGGGTGATCCTCGCGCCGGAGGAGAAGGTCGCCGAGTCGATCGTCGAGACGCTGCACTCCACGAAGCAGAACGTCCTCATCCAGTCGTTCATCTCGGAGAGCCGCGGCAAGGACATCCGCGCCCTCGTCGTCGGCGACAGGGTCGTCGCGGCGATGCGGCGGAGTGCGTCCGGGGACGAGTTCCGGTCGAACGTGCACCGCGGCGGCACCGTCGAGAAGGTCACGCTGTCGCCGGAGTACGAGGCGGTCGCGGTGCGGTCGGCGCAGATCATGGGTCTGAAGGTCGCCGGTGTCGACATGCTCGAGGGCAACGACGGCCCGCTGGTGATGGAGGTCAACTCGTCGCCGGGGCTCGAGGGCATCGAGCGGGCGACCGGGCTCGACGTCGCGGGCGCGATCATCGACTTCATCGGCAACCAGGTCGCGTTCCCGGAGATCGACGTCCGGCAGCGGCTCAGTGTGTCGACGGGGTACGGCGTCGCGGAGCTCCTCGTGCACAAGAACGCCGACCTGGTGGGGAAGACGATCAAGGAGTCCGGCCTCTGGGACCGGGACATCACCGTGCTGACCCTGCACCGGGGTGCGACCGTGATCCCGAACCCCCGCAGCGGCGTCACGCTCGAGGCCAGCGACCGCATGCTGTGCTTCGGTAAGCTGGAGGAGATGCGCTCGATGGTTCCCGACCGTCGCAAGCGCCGGACGAAGGTCCGGAAACTCCCCAAGGACGCCTGACACGGCGCGTCCAGGCCATCCGGACTCCACACACAGGGGAGATGCGGAAGTATGTGTCGGTGACGATCATGACGGAACGGCCGGTCGACCGGGCAGCAAGCGGTGAACGGGCGCCGAGCAGTGAACCCGAGCAGCCCGGCAACGCGACGGCGAAGCACCACAACGTCTCACTGTTGTCGGTCGCCACCACCACAGCCGAGCGCGTGACGACGTCCGCGGACATCGAGGCACGACTGCGTGGCGTGCTCCGCCGCCTGCGTCTGCCGATGGGGCTGCTCGAACGCGTCGCCGGTGTCACCGAGCGCCGCAACTGGGGCGAGGGACAGACCTTCCAGGACGCCGCGATCGACGCCGGCCGCCGTGCGATGGCCGAGGCCGGAGTGCGCCCGGAGGACATCGGGCTGCTCATCAACACCTCGGTGACCCGTCCGCACCTCGAGCCGTCGGTCGCCGTGCGACTGCACCACGGCCTCGGCCTGCCGTCGTCCGCGATCAACTTCGACATCGCGAACGCGTGCCTCGGGTTCGTCAACGCGATGAGCGTCGCCGCGGGCATGATCGACTCCGGTCAGATCAAGTACGCCCTCGTCGTGGACGGTGAGGACGCCGACCAGGTGCAGCTCAACACCATCGACCGTCTGAACCAGGGTGGCCGGAACCGCAAGGACTTCATGAGCGAGTTCGCCAGCCTGACCCTCGGGTCCGGTGCCGCGGCGGCCGTGCTCGGCCCGGCGGACCTGCACCCCGAGGGGCACCGGATCATCGGCGGCGTCACCCGCGCGGCGACCCAGTGGTACGACCTCTGCGTCGGCAGCGTCGATGGCATGTTCACCGACGCGAAGATGCTGCTCAAGGGCGGCATGGAGCTCGTCGTCGCCGCCTGGACCGAGGCCCGCGCGCACTTCGACTGGGCGGACATGGACCGCTACGTCCTGCACCAGGTCTCCGACGTGCACACGAACGCCTTCGTCGAGGCGATCGGCATCCCGCGCGACAAGGTCCCGACGACCTACCAGCGCTTCGGCAACGTGGGTCCCGCGTCGATCCCGATCACCCTCGCCGACGAGGTCGCCACCGGCGGCATCACTCGCGGCGACCGGGTGTTCCTCGGTGGCGTCGGCTCCGGCATCAACACGGCGATGATGGAACTCCGCTGGTGAGTTCCCGGCTGCCCCGCGTCGCCGCGAGCACTGCTCCGGCGACGCAGCCGCCCTCCCTGCCCGGGCTCGACCCGGCTTGGTCCCGTCTGGTCACGGTCCCGACGTGGTCTGCAGGGCGGACTGGGCCCACGCCGCAGGTTCCGGAGCGACGCGCCAGCGGCGGGCCGGCCGTGCCGGTGGGGAGAGGCACGGATCGCGCCGCGCGCACCTGGCACCTCCTCGACACGGCCGGCTCCCTGGCCGCGCTCGGCGTGGAACCGGTCGGCACGATCCTCTGCGTGCACGGCAACCCGACGTGGTCGTACCTGTGGCGGTCGGTGCTCCGCACCTCGCTCGAGGTCGCCCGTTCCGGCGGGCCGGCGTGGCGCGTGGTCGCCGTGGACCAGCTCGACATGGGCTTCTCGGAGCGCACGGGGATCGAGCGTGGCTTGGCGCAGCGCGTCGCCGACCTCGGTGCGCTGACCGACGAACTCGGGCTCGAGGGTCCGGTCGTCACGCTCGGGCACGACTGGGGCGGTGTCGTCTCGCTCGGATGGGCGGTCGACCACCCGGACGTCCTCGCAGGCGTGATGACGTGCAACACCGCGGTCTACCAGCCCGACGACGCCCCGATCCCCGCGCCGCTGCGGCTCGCGCTGCGCCCGGAGCTCCTCGGCCGTGCGACCGTCCTGACGCCGGCGTTCCTCGAGACGACGCTCGGCATCGCGCACCCGAAGCTCGACCGTGCGGTGGCGAACGGCTACCGGGCGCCGTACCGCGGAGCGGCTCGTCGCGGTGGCATCGGCGGTTTCGTGGCGGACATCCCCGTCGACCACCGGCACCGGAGTGCCCCCGAACTCGACCGCATCGCCGCGGGTGTGGCGGCGCTCGACGTCCCCGCGCTGCTGGTGTGGGGACCGCGCGACCCGGTGTTCCTGGAGCGCTACCTCGACGACCTGTCCGAGCGGCTGCCGCACGCCGACGTGCACCGTTTCGAGGGCGCCGGCCACCTGCTGCCGGACGATGCCGACGTCGCCGGGACGGTGTTCGACTGGCTCGGTGACCGCCTGCCGGAGGGGCACGTGCCCGCCGGGGACGACCCGCGCCTCCCGGCCGACGACCACGAGGCCGACGCGACCGCGACGACGGACGCGACCGCGACGACGGAGCCGCGCCGCCCGCTCGGAGCCGCACTCGAGGACCTGCGCGACAGCGATGAACCCGCCCTCGTCGAGATGGCTGCCGCCGGCGGCCCCCGCACCATCAGCTGGCGCCTGCTCGCCCGACGGGTCGACGAGATGGCCGCAGGGCTCGACGACCTCGGTGTCCGGAGCGGCGACCGCGTCTCGCTCCTCGTGACCCCCGGGGCGGACCTGACCGCCGTCCTGTACGCCTGCGTCCGGATCGGCGCGGTCGTCGTCGTGGCGGACGCCGGTCTCGGACTCCGTGGCCTGACCCGTGCCGTCCGCGGCGCCCGACCGGACTGGATCATCGGCGCGTTGCCCGGACTCGGGGCAGCCCGAGCGCTCGGCTGGCCAGGGCGTCGCATCGCGACCGTCCAGCTGCCGGCGCCCGCACGCCGTGCGTTGCGCGTGGAGCACACGCTCGTCGACGTCGCTCGCCGCGGCGCTCGGCGGCTCACGCACAGTTCTGCGCTGCCTGCGGTGCCGCTGTCCGACACTCCCGCCGCGATCCTGTTCACCTCCGGGTCGACCGGTCCGGCGAAGGGCGTCGTCTACACGCACGGGCAGCTCGGTGCCGTCCGCGACGTCCTGGCGGCCCAGTACGACATCGGTGTCGGCACCGGGCTCGTCGCGGGCTTCGCACCCTTCGCCCTGCTCGGCCCGGCACTCGGTGCCCGGTCGGTCGCGCCGGACATGGACGTCACCGCGCCCCGCACCCTGACGGCGCGAGCGGTCGCGGCCTCGGTCGCTGCGGCGGACGCGACCGTCGTGTTCCTGTCGCCGGCGGCGCTGGCGAACGTCGTGGCGACCGCGTCGGAGCTGGACGCCGCGGACCACGCGGCGCTCGCTCGCGTCCGGTTGTTCCTGTCGGCCGGTGCTCCCGTGTCGGCTGCGCTGCTGACCGCGGCGACCGAGCTGATGCCGAACGCGAGCGCGCACACCCCCTACGGCATGACCGAGGGCCTGCTGATGACCGACGTCGACCTGGACGGCGTGCGGTCCGCAGCGGCATCGGATGACGAGGGCATCTGCGTCGGGCTCCCCGCGGCGGACGTCCGCGTCCGGATCGCGCCGCTCGACGCCTCCGGCACCGCGACCGGCGCGCTGACCGACGCCCCGGGCGTCACCGGTGAGATCGTCGTCGCGGCGCCGCACGTCCGAGACCGGTACGACCGGTTGTGGCGGACGAACCGGGCCTCGCGGCTCGGCGTCGAGGACCCGCGAGGGCACCGCACCGGCGACGTCGGACACCTGGACGCATCCGGTCGACTCTGGGTCGAAGGGCGGATGCAGCACGTGCTCACCACCCCCGACGGTGTCGTCACGCCGGTCGGACCTGAGCAGCGGATCGAGGGCGTGCCCGGGGTCGGTCGCGCCGGTGTCGTCGGGATCGGCCCGCGCGGGACCCAGCAGGTCGTCGCCGTGGTCGAGCGCTCCGGGGACGGGAGCCGGTCGCGACGCCCACCGCGGCGTCCGGCACTGGCCGATCCGTCGCTGGCCGCCGCCGTCCGCGCCGCTGCCGGGCTGCCGTTGGCCGCCGTGCTGACCGTGCCCGTGCTGCCCACCGACATCCGGCACAACTCCAAGGTCGACCGCACCCGGCTGTCCCGCTGGGCGACCGCGGTGCTCTCCGGTGGACGGATGGTCCGCCCGTGATCGGCGCGGGCGGCGGGTTCAGCGGGGGCGGCGCGGGCGGCGCGGGCGGCGGGTTCGGCGCGGGCGGCGCGGGCGGCGCGTTCTCACGCGCTCACCGACACTTCACGGGCCGTCGGGCGCGTGAAGTGTCGCTCAGCACGAATCTCCGCCCCACCGCGGTGCTCTCCGGTGGACGGATGGTCCGCCCGTGATCGTGCTGGTCACGGGCGCGAGCGGGTTCCTCGGCCGGGCGACGGCCGCCGCCGTGCGGGACGCCGGGCACGAGGTGCGGACGTTCCAGCGACGGCCGTCAGGGGTCTCCGGCGTGCAGGACGTCGCCGGGTCGATGACCGACGCCGATGCCGTCGCCCGTGCGGTGGACGGTGTCGACGCCGTCGTGCACCTGGCCGCGAAGGTGTCCCTCGCCGGCGATCCGGCCGACTTCGTCCGCGTGAACGTGGACGGGACTCGCACCTTGCTGACAGCCGCGCGCGCCGCCGGCGTCGAACGGTTCGTGTTCGTGTCGTCGCCGTCGGTCGGGCACACCGGGTCCTCGCTCGTGGGTGCCGGCGCCGGCCCGGCCGAACCGGCACGTGCACGTGGCGACTACGCCCGGACCAAGGCCGCCGCCGAACTGCTCGCCCTCGATGCCGACGCGCCCGGCTTCGCCGTCGTGGCGGTCCGCCCGCACCTGGTGTGGGGCCCGGGGGACACGCAGCTGATCGGACGCATCGTCGAGCGGGCACGGGCCGGACGGCTGCCGTTGCTCGACTCCGGCGCCGCCCTGATCGACACGCTCTACGTCGACAACGCTGCGTCGGCGATGGTCGCCGCACTCGAGCACGCGGCGGACGACGTCGTGCACGGCAACGCCTACGTCGTGACGAACGGCGAGCCCCGGCCCGTCGCCGACCTGCTCGCCGGGATCTGCACGGCGTCGGGTGTGCCGGTGCCGCGGATGCACGTGCCCGCCGCGGTGGCCCGGGTCGCCGGGTCCCTGGTCGAGGCCGTGTGGCGGGTGCGCCCGGGACAGGACGAGCCGCCGATGACGCGGTTCCTCGCCGAGCAGTTGTCGACGGCGCACTGGTTCGACCAGCGGCGCACCCGTGCTGACCTGCAGTGGTCCCCGTCGGTGTCCATCGACGAGGGGCTGGCGCGGCTGGCGGCTGCCGCGGGCTGAGCGCGTGCGGCGTGGCGGGCTGCGCGGACTGCGCGCGGGCTCGCGGCGCGATCGCGAACTTTCGCGCTGCGCGACACTTCACGGGCGATCGGCCGCGAGAACTGTCGCTCAGCGCGAAACTCAGTCGGTGAAGCCGGCCGCCTCACCCGGCCGCCCCGCCCGGCCGCCTCACCCGGCCGCCCCGCCCGGCCGCCCCGCCCGGCCGCCCCGCCCGGCCGCCTCAGCCGGTGAAGCGCTGCCAGAGCTCGGTGACGATGGGCCACACGTCACCGGCACGGTCGGCGGATCCGACCGCGACCAGGACGACGGGGAACAAGGTGACGACGAGCGCCACCAGGACGGCGAGCACGACGGCGACCGCCGCGGTGGCGGTGTGACGCCGGGTCAGAGCGAGGACGAGGAGCGCGAGGACGACGGCGGCGCCGACGAGGGCGACCAGGCTCACCCGCACCACCGGGAACGGGACGAGCCCAGCCGTGGTCGCCGTGATCCCGCCGAGGAACCCCACCAACGGCAGGAACACCCCGAGCAGGATCCCGGCGACGAGGACGATCCCGATGCCGCTCGCGATCCAGACGCCGTGCGGCCGTGGCCGTCTGGGGCGTCCGCGTCGGCTGCCGGACCAGGCGGTCGTCACGGTCGGTCCGCGGTCGGCTGGTCGGCGGCAGCGTCGGCGGCCCGCGCAGCAGCGCTGGCGTCGGCGGCAGCGTCGGCGGCCCGCGCAGCAGCGCTGGCGTCGGCAGCAGCGTCGGCGGCCCGCGCAGCAGCGCTGGCGTCGGCAGCAGCGTCGGCGGCCCGCGCAGCAGCGCTGGCGTCAGCGGCAGCGTCGGCGGCGTCCTCGGCAGCGCCTTCGGCAGCGCCTGCGGCACGCACCGCTGCGTCGGCAGCGGCGTCGTGGACACGACCAGCCGTGTCGGTCGTCACGTCGACGGCCCGCTCTGCCGCGTCCGCGGTGGCGTCTGCCGCACGCTTGGTCGCGTCCGCGGCCGTGTCGGCTGCCTGCTTCGTGACGTCGGCCGTGGCCTCCGCAGCGCGCTTGGTCGCGTCCGCGGTGACATCAGCCGCGCGCTTGGTCGCCTCGGCGGTCGCGTCGGCCGACTGCTTCGTCGCGTCGACGGTCACCGCTGCCACGCGCTTCGTGGTCTCGCTCGTCGCCGTCGCGGCGTCCTGCACGGCATCGCCGACAGCGGTCGCCGCACGCTCGACGGGCGAGGGCTCGTCGTCGAACGGCCCGTGCACGTCCAGCACGCGGACGTCCACGGTCGTCGGCACGGATGCGACCTGGCCGGCTGCTGCAGCGACCTGTCGTTTCACCTCGTCGGCGACCTCGCGGACGTTCCGCGGGTAGGTCACGATCACGGACACGTGCACCGCGAAGGTGCCGTCCTCGTCGTCGACCTGCACGCCTGCCGTCCCGGCGGAGCGGCCGAGCCGCTTCCGGAGTTCGTCGGCCGCGCGGGACACGGTACCGCCGAGGTGGTGGACGCCGGGCACGCCGAGCGCCGTCTCCGCCGCGGTGCGCGCGATGAGCATCGCGGTGCTCGCGTCGTCGGGCAGCGGCTCCGTCAGTTCTGCGGGCAGCGCCACCGCGGTGAGCTGCGTGTGCGCATGGGGATCGTGCTGCATGGTTCCTCCTCGATCGGTTCCGCGGGAACGCATCGGGGCACCCGACATCGCGAGTGCCCCGACACGGTTCGTGCGACCTACTTCTTGAAGACGTCCTTGACGTCCTCGCCGGTCTGCTTGACGCTCGCGGCGGCCTGGTCCTTCTGGCCCTCGGCGACCTTCGAGTCGTCGTTGGTCGCCTTGCCCACGGCCTCCTTCGCCTTGCCGGCGAGGTCCTGAGCAGCGTTCTTGATCTTGTCGTCGAGTCCCATGACGGGTCCTTTCATGGTCCGGGCGTGCGCCCGGTGGGTGGGTGGGGGAGTGAGCCGGGAGGCCCGTGGTGCGTCCGCCTGACGGCCGTCAGTGGACGCGGGTCGCCTTCGCGAGCGCGGAGCGGGTGCCGCCGGTCAGGTGCACCAGCACCGGGACCTGGCGACCGAGGGTGCGGTCGAGGACCGCGACGGCACGGTCCACGGCGTCGAGCACGGAGACCGCGTCGCCGCCGCGGCGGACCGCGACTCGGATCCGTGCGGCACGCTGCCGACGGACGAGGTAGGTGTCGACACGGGAGCCGACGACGTCGCGGACACCGGCGAGCTCGTGCTCGACGACGTCGCGGACGAGGGCGACGTTCACCGTGACGCTGTCGTCGCCCGAGCGTTCGCGGACGGCGACGGAGGTCCCGCCGCCACCGCGCGTGAACACCCAGACGAGGGCGAGCACGATCACGACGGCACAGGCGACGGCGACGATCCAGAGCGAGGACGCGGGGATGTCGACGTTGCGCGGCAGTTCGACGTACGGGTCGGCTGCGTCCTGGACGGCGGGCAGGACACCCGCGCCGATCGTGAGGCCGACCAACACGGCGACGAGCCCGAGGATGAAGAGGAAGATCCGGTTCAGGGTCCGGTTGCTCTTGGTCATGCGAGGGTTCCCTTCTCCTCGACGCGGACGCGGACGTTCTGGCCGAATCGCTCGTCGAGGCCGCTGAGGCGCTCGCGCACCGCGTCACGGACGAGCTGCTCGTCGACCGGGATCCCGGTCACGGGCACGATGCGGACGTCGGTCCGACGGCCGCGGGCGGTGGCCGAGGCGTTGCCCTCGGGGACGCCGGCGGCGGTGCCGGCCGCGTTCGCTGCGGTCGAGGCGACGATCCGGGTGTCGATGACGACGGCCCCGTGTTCGTGCTCGACGACCGAGCGGTGCTGACGACCCGGCTTGAGGGCGAGGACGATCAGCACGACGCCCAGGACCACGAGCACGACGGCGATGACCTCGGCGATCGTGATGAAGGCGGCGTCCGGCCGGAGTGCGGCGTCGACCGCGGTCTGCGGGTCTGCGACGAGCGGGGGCCGGCCGACCGCCCGCAGGACCGACTCGGTACCGACCCAGGCGGCGACCAGGGCGAGCACCACCAGCGCCACCGCCACTGCGGTCGAGCGGGAGCGGTGCACGCTCCGGCGACGGATGCGTCGTTCGACGGAACCGTTGCTCATGATGGTCTCCTACCGGGTTCGGGACTCGCGCTCGCGCACGATCCCGGTGAGTTCGATGTGGGCACTGCCGACGCGACGGCCGGTGAGCTCGCTCACGCGGTGCTTCACCTCGTCGGCGACGCGGGCCGTGCGGGCGACGAGGTCGTCGCCCGCGGCGATCGGGCCGGTGACGTCGAGTGCGATCGCGCCGGACGCGTCTCCGAGTCCGACCCTGACCCGCTTGGCGGGGGCGCCGAGCCGTTCGGCTGCGACGGCCCGCGCCAGCGAGGTCAGTGCACGAGCGGTGATCTCGACGCGGCCCGGGACGTCCGGGCCGGCGTTCACCGGGAGCTCCGGCGCCCGGTCAGCACGTCGGTCAGGGCGCCGCGGTCGATCTTGCCGGTGGCCAGCGCGGCCACGAGGGCGCCGACGGCACCGAACACGACCACGAGCACGAAGCCCCAGAAACCGAACTGCAGTGCGACGACCGCGAGGACGGCGCCGATGAGGGCGCCGATCAGTGTGTTGCTCATGCGACTCGCGCTTCCTTCTTCTCGTCGTCGGCGTCGTCGTCACCCGGGATGAAGACGTCCTGGACGGTCACGTTGACCTCGGCGACCTCCATGCCGACGATCTGCTCGAGTGCGCGGGAGACGCCGGAGCGGACGCCCTCGGCGACCTGCTGGAGCGCGACCGGGTACTCGGCGACGATCACGATGTCGGCTGCGATCTGCTTCTCGCCGACCTCGACCTTGACGCCCTGGCCGAAGTCACGCTGGCCGATGGCATCGCGCAGGGCACCGATCGCGCGGGCTGCGCCGTTGCCGAGCGAGTGCACGCCGCTGACCTCGCGGGCGGCGATGCCGGCGACCTTCGAGACGACCGCGTCGTCGATGACGGTCTTGCCGGTGACCGCTCCGGTGGCCGTGGCGACCGTGGTCGCGCGGGCCGTCGATGCGACGGTGGTGGGGGTGGTGGTCGTGGTGTCAGCCATTGTCGTTCCTTCCGATGTCCCGCCGGGTGATCCCAGCGGTTGCTGTTCACGGATGAGACGGGCTCCACCAGAGATTCGTCACACACGACTTTCCGGATGCGGGAGAAATCCAGGAACTCCCGGAAACAAGGGGATCTGGCTGTACCCCCTGGGGGTTCACTCAGTCGGCGTCGCGGGTTCCGGCCGTCGCGTTGCGTTCGGCAGCGGCCCGGAATGCCCGCAGACAGGCCATCGGGGACTCGTCGCGTTCCTCGCGGAAGAGCTGTTGCAGGCGCCGTGGCAGGACCCCGGCCGCGTCGGCGATGTCCTGCAGTGTGGGGTCCTCGGCGGCGTGCTCCTCGATGAACGCCACCGCGCGACGGACACGCCACGAGGACCGGCCAGCGTCGGGTCGCGCCGACAGCGACGCACGCCGGGTGGTGGCAGGGTCCTCGCCGAACCGCTCGCGGTACGCGGTGGCGAATCGTCCGGGGTTCGTGAAGCCCCAGCGTCGGGCGATCACGGCGACGCCGTCGGTGCCCCTGGTCCGGTCGTGGTCGGGCCGGTCGTCGGCACGCAGGAGCTCGCTGCGGACGCGGTCGAGTCGGTGCTCCCGCAGGAACCGGTGCGGCGTCGAGTCGAGCGTCCGCGCGAACACGTCCTGCAGCCCGCGCTGACTGAGCCCGCAGGCCGCGGCGATGTCCGACACCGACGGACGGTCGGCCGCGTGCAGTTCGACGTACCGGATCGCGTCCCGGAGGCGGTTCGCCACGGGGACGTCGGTCCCGCGGTTCCGGATCGGGAAGGTGTCGAGGACCACGATCGCCAGCCGACGGTTCAGCGCGGTCCGCATCGGCCCGACCACGCGCTCGTCGACGAGCGCCGGGCCGAGTTCCCCGATCAGGTGGCGCAAGGGGCCGCGCCGGGCGATGACCTCGTCCTGCTGCTCGAACAGCAGCGGCCCGTCCGGCAGCCGGTACCCGAGGTCCCGTCCGACCTCGCGCAGGAACCGGTCCGCGACGTGGACGCCGTTGTAGACCGTCCCGGTGGACTCGAAGCGGTAGGCCTCGGAGGCGCTGGCGATGTACGGGCTGCCCGGCTCCACGACCCGCGTGCGGTCGGCGAAGTGCATCTCCAGCCGGCCCTTCGTGAGCCAGAACACCACGTGGTCGTCGCGCGGACCGATCACCCCGCCGCGGCGTCCGCCCTCGGCCCGCATGGTCCGGAGCGACAGGTCGTCGTCGCCGACCACGGTGTACTCGTACCGGGCGTCCTCCGTCGCGTACGTCTCCGAGGCGAACTCGGACCCGTGGTACTCGGCCTCGAAGATGTCCGAGTAGTCGGAACCGTCGCTGTCGGCGAACCGCAGCTTGCGGAAGCCGTTCGTCGCCGGGTCGGTCATGGTCGGAATCATGACACCGCCGACCCGGCGGAGTGAATACCCGCGTTCGTGCAGGGTTCGCTCGACTCGAGGGAATACCCTAGGGGGGTACCGTATTGAGGACCGTGGAGGCCAGCATGCACGAACACGTCGGGTACATCGGCGACAAGGACGACCTGCTCAAGCGGCTCCGTCGCGCCGAGGGGCAGGTGCGTGGCATCGCGCGGATGGTCGAGGACGAGACGTACTGCATCGACGTCCTGACCCAGATCTCCGCGGCGAACCGGGCGCTCGAACGCGTCGCACTGTCACTCCTCCAGGACCACCTGTCGCACTGCGTCGCCGAGGCCGTCGCCGAGGGTGGCGACGCCGCTCACGAGAAGGTGCGCGAGGCGAGCGAGGCCATCGCCCGACTCGTCCGCTCCTGACCACCACCACCCAGAGGGAGACCCCATGACCACCGAACTGCTGCTCGTCGAGGGCATGACCTGCGACCACTGCGTGATGAGCGTCACCGAGGAACTCACCGAGGTCGACGGGGTGTCGGACGTCGCCGTCCGCCTCGTCCCCGGCGGAGCGTCCGAGGTGACCGTGACGACCGAGGCCGCCGTCGAGCCCTCCGCCCTGCACGGTGCGGTGTCCGAGGCCGGCTACGAGGTGGTGCCGTCGTGACGGACGGGATCGTCGAGCTCGACATCACCGGGATGACCTGCGCCTCGTGCGCGAACCGCATCGAACGGAAGCTCGGCAAGCTGCCGGGGGTCACCGCGACGGTGAACTACGCCACCGAGAAGGCGCAGGTGCAGGTCACCGCTGACGGCCCGGCGGACCCGGCAGCTCTCATCGCCGCCGTCGAGTCCGCGGGGTACGGCGCGACCGTGCCCGCCCCGCCGGCTGACGAGACGACGGCCGAGCCGGACGCCGAGGACCCGTCGAGCGCGCTGCGCCGTCGACTCCTCGTGTCCACCGTGCTCGCGGTGCCCGTCGTCCTGCTCTCGATGATCCCCGCCCTGCAGTTCCCGAACTGGCAGTGGCTCGCCCTGACCCTCGCGGCACCCGTCGCGGTCTGGGGAGCACTACCGTTCCACCGTGCCGCGTGGGTGAACGCCCGGCACGGAGCCGCCACGATGGACACCCTCGTGAGCGTCGGCGTGCTCGCCGCGTTCGGGTGGTCCCTCTACGCCCTGTTCTTCGGCGACGCCGGCACGACCGGCATGCACATGACCTTCTCGTGGATCGCGACCGACCCCGAGGCGACCGACCTGTACCTCGAGGTCGCCGCGGCCGTGACGGTGTTCATCCTCGCCGGCCGGTACATGGAGGCGCGGGCGAAGCAGCAGTCCGGTGCCGCGCTCCGTGCCCTGCTCGAACTCGGTGCGAAGGGCGCGACCGTCCTGCGCGACGGCGTCGAACACCGGGTGGCGGCATCGTCGCTCGTCGTGGGGGACGTCGTCGTCGTCCGACCGGGGGAGCGGATCCCGAGCGACGGTCTCGTGCAGGACGGCTCGTCGGCCGTCGACCTCAGCATGCTCACCGGCGAGTCCGTGCCCGTCGAGGTCGGCCCCGGAGACCGCGTCACGGGTGCCACGATCAACGTCGGCGGCCGTCTCGTCGTCGGCATCACCCGCGTCGGCGCCGACACGGAGCTCGCCCGGATGGGGCGCCTCGTCGAGGACGCGCAGACGGGCAAGGCCGAGGTGCAACGCCTCGCCGACCGGGTCTCCGGCGTCTTCGTCCCGATCGTCATCGGGCTCGCCGCCCTGGCCTTCGTCGGCTGGCTCGTGCTCGGCGGCTCCGTGACCGCGGCGTTCACCGCGGCCGTCGCGACCCTGATCATCGCCTGCCCGTGCGCCCTCGGACTCGCCACGCCCACCGCACTGCTCGTCGGGACCGGTCGCGGCTCGCAGCTCGGCATCTTGATCGGCGGTCCGCAGGTCCTCGAACGGACCCGCGGCGTCGACACGATCGTCCTCGACAAGACCGGCACCGTCACCACGGGATCGATGACCCTGCGCTCGGTGACGGCGGTCGACGAGAGCGAGGACGCGGTCCTCCGCCTCGCCGCCGCCGTCGAGCACGGTTCGGAACACCCCGTCGCACGCGCGGTGGTGCGGGCAGCGACGGCCAGACACCTCGACGTCCCCACCGCGGAGCAGTTCGAGTCCACCGCCGGTGCCGGTGTGCGAGCGATCGTGGACGGCGACGTGGTCCTCGTCGGCGGCACCCGCTGGCTGGCGTCCTCGTGGGCGATCGCCCTGACCGCCGAGACCGAGGCCGCCGTCGACCGTGCCGAGGCCGACGGGGCCACCGCGGTCGTCGTCGCCCGGAACGGCAGCGCCCTCGGCGTGGTCGTCGTCGGCGACACAGTGAAGCCCGAGGCCGCCGATGCGATCGCCCGCTTCCGGGCGCTCGGGCTGCACCCCGTGCTGCTCACCGGCGACAACGACGGCGCGGCGCGCACCGTGGCCGAGCAGGTCGGGATCGACGAGGTGCACGCTCGGGCCACCCCCGCGTCGAAGCTCGACACCGTCCGCCGACTGCAGGCCGAGGGCAAGACCGTGGCGATGGTCGGCGACGGCGTGAACGACGCCGCGGCGCTCGCCGCCGCCGATCTCGGCATCGCGATGGGTGCCGGCACGGACGCGGCGATCGCGGCGAGCGACATCACCGTGGTCAGCGGACAGCTCACCGTGGTGGCCGACGCGATCCGGCTGTCCCGTGCGACCCTCCGCACCATCAAGGGCAACCTCTTCTGGGCGTTCGCGTACAACGTCGCGGCCATCCCGCTCGCGATGGCCGGGCTCCTCAACCCGGTGCTCGCCGGTGCGGCCATGGCCTTCTCGTCGGTCTTCGTCGTGACGAACAGCCTGCGCCTCCGTCGTTTCGCACCACGGCCCTGAACGCGCCCGCCCGGAGGCGTGACGCGCGCAGCGAACGCGAGCCGCGCCTCCCGACCGACGGTGCGCACCACGCTGCCAACAGCACTACGCTCGAAGGCGGTCCGCGACGCACTGGTGCGGTGACCTGCGGGCTGTACGTCTCGAACGTGATCCCCAGGAGGACCGAAGTGACCGAATCCGCTCCCGTCGACCCCACATCGACCGAAGGCTGGAAGAAGCTCGACGCCATCGCCGCCGACTTCACCCCTGACCTGCGCGGGTGGTTCGACAGCGACCCCGGCCGTGCCGAGCAGTACACGTTCCAGGCCGCCGACCTGACCGTGGACCTGTCGAAGGGCCTCATCACCGAGGACATCCTCGCCGCCCTGCTGCAGGTCGCGAAGGACACCGGCGTCGCCGAGCGCTTCCAGGCGATGATCGCCGGTGAGCACATCAACGTCACCGAGGACCGCGCCGTCCTGCACACCGCGCTCCGTCGCCCGAAGGCGACCGAGGGACTCGTGCCGGCTGCCCCGCTGACCGTCGACGGCCAGGACGTCGACGCCGACGTGCACGCCACCCTCGAGAAGGTCTACGCGTTCGCGTCGCAGGTGCGCGACGGCTCGTGGACCGGTGTCACCGGGAAGCGCATCGAGACCGTCGTCAACATCGGCATCGGCGGATCGGACCTCGGCCCGGTCATGGTCTACGAGGCCCTCAAGCCGTACGTGCAGCCCGGCCTCGAGGCCCGCTTCGTGTCGAACATCGACCCGGCCGACATCTACGAGAAGACCGTGGACCTCGACCCCGAGACCACGCTGTTCATCGTCGCGTCGAAGACCTTCGGCACGCTCGAGACCCTGACCAACGCGCGCCTCGCACGCCAGTGGCTGTGGGAGCGCCTCGGCCTCACCGACGCCGGCGACGCCGAGAAGAAGGACGCCGTCGCGAAGCACTTCGTCGCCGTGTCCACCGCCCTCGACAAGGTCGAGGCCTTCGGCATCGACCCCGAGAACGCCTTCGGGTTCTGGGACTGGGTGGGCGGCCGCTACTCGGTCGACTCGGCGATCGGCACGAGCGTCATCGTCGCGATCGGACAGGAGAACTGGGAGCAGTTCCTCGCCGGCTTCCACGCCATCGACGAGCACGTCCGCACCACGCCGCTCGAGCAGAACGTCCCCGTCCTGATGGGCCTGCTCAACGTCTGGTACACGAACTTCCTCGGTGCCCAGAGCCACGCGGTCCTGCCGTACACGCAGTACCTGCACCGCTTCGCCGCGTACCTGCAGCAGCTCACCATGGAGTCGAACGGCAAGCGCGTCCGCTGGGACGGCTCGCCCGTCACCACCGAGACCGGCGAGGTCTTCTGGGGTGAGCCCGGCACGAACGGCCAGCACGCGTTCTACCAGCTCATTCACCAGGGCACGCGCCTGATCCCGGCCGACTTCATCACGGTCGCGAACCCGGCCCGTCCGCTCAAGGACGAGACCGGTGACGGCAAGGGCGTCGCGCCCGGCACCGACGTGCACACGCTCTTCCTGGCGAACTTCTTCGCGCAGACGAAGGCGCTGGCGTTCGGCAAGAGTGCCGACGAGGTCCGCGCCGAGGGCACCATCGACGAGGGCATCGTCGCGGCGCGCACCTTCCCGGGCAACAAGCCGACGACGTCGATCCTGGCGCCGGAGCTCACCCCGAGCGTGCTCGGTCAGCTCATCGCCCTCTACGAGCACATCGTGTTCACCGAGGGCACGATCTGGGGCATCGACTCGTTCGACCAGTGGGGTGTGGAGCTCGGCAAGCAGCTGGCGCTGCAGGTCACGCCGGCGGTCGAGGGCGACCAGGCCGCGCTCGACGCGCAGGACGCCTCGACCAAGGCGCTCATCGCGAAGTACCTGGAGCTGCGCAAGTAGCGAGGTACCCACCTGACGGACGGGAGGCCCGTGGCGGATCCGCCACGGGCCTCCCGTCCGTCTTGTGCGTGCGCGGGCCGCGGGGCGGGCGCGGGCGGGGCGCGGGCGGGCGCGCGGCGGCGCGGGCGGGCTTGGGCGGTCCTCGCGCTGAGCGACAGTTCACGCGTGGCGCGGCCCGTGAGGTGTCGCTCAGCGCGAAACGTCGCGGGCGGCGCAGCGCGGCCGCGCGCTCAGCGGCCGAGCGGGTCCAGGTTGAGCGTCGTTCCCTCGTACAGGTGCTGGTCCGTGCCGAACACCTGCAGGCCCTCGTTGAGCCAGACGAGCGCGCGCACGCTGATGCCGAAGCGCGCAGCGACGTCCCCGATGAGGTCGTCCGGCGCGACCGTGTACGACCTCGGCGCCCCGCCAGCCGTCGTCGCCGTCACCGGACCGGTCGCGTTCGCCCGGGCACCGGCATCCTTCGGGTGCACGTTCGTCTGCCGCGCAGGGACGGACCACCGCACGGTCGTCACCGCGAGGACCTTGTCCGCCCCGATCTCGACCGGGACCTCCTGACCCGGAGCCGCCGCCGAGTAGGTCACGAGCGTGGTGAGGTGCGACGGATCGACCCCGGAGCCGCTCAGGGGGACGTCGACCGAGGTCGCCGTGCTGGTCGCTCCGCCGAGCGTCCGGTCGCCCACACCGTGGTAGGTCAGACCGTCGCCGACCGCGCGCGGCAGGTCGAACAGGCCGACCCCGACCGGTACCGGCAGGGTCGAGGTGAAGCCGGAGTACTGCGCGGTGAAGGTGTCGTCCCCCGCTGCCACCATGCGGAAGTGGAAGTGCACGCTGCCCTTCGGGGACGCGACGTCACCCTGGGCCAGGACGGTTCCGGCGGGGATCGGCGTCAGCGTCGGCGCCGGAGCCGCTGACTCGGTGGGCTCCGGGGTCGGTGTGCGGGGGTGCGCCGAGGACTTGAGGAGGTCGCCTTCCCGATCACCGTCGGGCGTCGGTGTCGGGGTGGGAGTCGCGGAGTGCGTCGTCGCGGGGGTGGAGGGCGCGGGCAGCGCTCCGTCGGGTCCGCGCAGCAGCGAGCATCCCGACAGCACCACGGCGGCCACCGCGACGACACCGATCGCCAGCGTCCGGTTCATGATTCCCCCTCAGCTCGATGCTAACCGCGGAGCATCCTCGAGGCGAACGCCGTCCTTCCTGCGTGTGTCCGCGGACGTACCGAAGATCCTCCGTCGTCAACGACGAGTGATACCATCGGTATCAACGAGAGCAGGTGGTCATGGGCGTCAGGGCGGTCCCCGGGCGACGCAGTGGGTCGGACCCCCGTCGACCCGACACGGAAGCCGTCGTGCGCGCGTTGGCCGGTCGGACCGACAGTGCGCCCGCGACCGTCCGTGCGGCGGTCGAGCACGTCCTGCACAGTCGTGAGCAGCAACACCACGCCGAGATGGAACTGCGGCGCGGGATCTTCAAGCTCGCCGACCTCGGCGTCCCGCAGCGCGAGATCGCGAAGCTCGCCGGGATCTCCCAGCCCGAGGTCTCGCGGCGGCTCTCCCGCCGGACCCTGACCACGAAGCGGCCGTCTCCGCGTGAGGTCATCTCCCGGCGCGAGGGCGGCCAGATCGACTCGGAGACGATGCTGCGCGAGCTGTCGTCGATGGCGTTGACGCACCGCACCCCGAAGCGTGGTGCGGCGTTCGACGGTGCCGCCTCGGCCACCGGCACCACCAAGGAACTCGCGGCGGCGTTCCAGGACGGCCTCCTGTCCGAGCTCGAGTACGAGACCGTCCGCCGGGCGATCGCCGAACGGCAGACCCGCAAGCGCACCCGGTGACGGAGCTCCGCGACCGGGTGGCCGTCGAGCTGGGCCGCGCCCTCCGGGCTGACTCGCTCGACAACCCCTGGTCGGACACGGCAGGTGCGAGCACCAGGATGATCTACGCACCGGACGGCTTCCTGTACGAGGCGAGCCGCCTGCGGTTCCACGAGTCCGTGCTCGAGGAGCACCGCGCGCTGACCCCGTCGCCGGTCACCGACGGCTCGCTCGCCGTGGTGGTGACGGCCGGGCCGCCGGGGTCGGGCAAGTCGACCGCTCTGGAGCGGATGCCGGAGCTGTGCGGGTACCGGTCGATCGACGCCGACGAGTTCAAGGACCCGCTGCTCCTGCGCGCACAGGCGGACGGTCTGGTGGACCGGTGGACGGCTCGCCGACTGGCCGACGACCGGCCGGTGCAGCTCCGTGAGATCGCCGGCTTCGTGCACGCCGAGTCGACCGCCGTTGCCGACACGCTGCGCCGCCGCGCCCTCCGCAACGGTGAGAACGTCGTCGTGCACGGCACCCTGTCGAGCGTGGACTACCTCGACGACCTCCTCGCCGAGCTCGACGACGCCGGGTACGAGAAGCTGCGCATCGTCACCGTGGAGGTCCCGCTCGAGACGGCGATCGCCCAGGCGACCGATCGGTGGTGGAGCGTGCGTGACGCCGCCACGGATCCGCTCGGTGGTCGGTTCGTCCCGGAGGCAGCCATCCGTCGCTACTACCCGACCGGGTCGACCGAGTCGGTGTGCGGCGCGAACGCCCGGGTCCTCGGTGACCGGGCCGCCGACCTCGGCTGGGATGTGTCGATCGTCTGAGCGGTCGCTGGTCATCGCTCGGCGGCCGCGGTCGCCGGTGTCGGTCGGAACGGCTACCGTCGAGGCCATGGAGCGTTCGGAGATCCTCGCCGCGGCTGCCGCCGCGCACGCCGCCCGCATCGCAGAAGAAGGCGGTGACGACGGCGCCGCGCGCGAGCGGGCCGACAGCGTCCGTCGCCGAGCCGACGGCCTCACCGACCGGTACGACACGGTCGAGGGCACGAGCGGCGAGTCCGACGCGCGCGACGCCGCACGGCGGCGTGCGGCCGAGGCCGACCGAGCGGCCTCCCGGACCGAGGGCGTCCTGTCCGACTGGCACCGCATGGGCACGCGACGCGGTGTGACGCCGGACGCTCAGGTGCGCACGGCGTGGACGGTCACCGGGGTGCCCGAACGCGGTGACGCCCGGGCGCTGGCGAACGTCCTGCTCTCGACTGCGGGGCACGCCGGCCGGGTCGCCGATGCCGCGCGACGCAACCCGGCGCTGTCCGGGGCTGCGAGTGCTGCGGCGCGACGAACCGTGCGGCGCTACACCGACCACGGCGCGGAGATGGCCTCCCTCGGCGACGTGCTCGGCGACGGCCCGGCCCCCGGCGATGGCCGTGGCTCTGGCGATGGCCCTGGCCGCGGCCCCGGCGATCGCCGTGACTCTGGCGAAGACTGACCGAGAACTTCCCGCGGACGGACCGGACGTGACCGAGGATGCTCGGGGTACACGGCCGACCGGTCCCGTCATTGGACCGCTCCCGTCCTGATCAGGACTTCTGTGGACCGATCCAAACGTCAGAAAGACAGAATGTCTGTTTGACAGGACATGGATTCGGGTTACGATCACTGGACGCGATGCCGCGCGATCACCGACGAAGGAGTCACCGAATGGTCGACATCAAGCCGACAGCCCCGACTGTCGCACTGCCCCCGATCGGGAACGGACCACACCGCCGCCGCCTCGGCGTCCTGGCCCTCGTCGCCACCTTCGGCGGCCTGCTCTTCGGCTACGACACCGGCGTGATCAACGGCGCACTGCTGCCGATGAAGCAGGAGCTCGGCCTGACGAACCTCACCGAGGGCATCGTCACCAGCTCGCTCCTGTTCGGTGCCGCGATCGGCGCCATGCTCGGCGGCCGCATCGCCGACGGGTGGGGGCGCCGCAAGACGATCATCCTGCTCGCCGTCACGTTCTTCTTCGGCACCCTGATCTGCGTCTTCGCCCCGGTGTTCGGCGTGATGGTGGTCGGCCGCGTGCTCCTCGGCCTGGCGGTCGGTGGTGCATCCACCGTGGTGCCGGTGTTCCTCGCCGAACTCGCCCCCTACGAGATCCGCGGGTCGCTGTCCGGGCGCAACGAACTCATGATCGTGATCGGTCAGCTCGCCGCCTTCGTGGTGAACGCCTTCATCGGGACCATCTGGGGTGAGGGCAACGGTGTCTGGCGCGTCATGCTCGCCGTCTGTGCGCTGCCCGCGATCGCCCTGTTCGTCGGCATGCTGCGTGTGCCCGAGTCGCCACGGTGGCTCGCGTCGAAGGGTCGGTACGACGAAGCCCTCTCGGTGCTGCAGCAGGTCCGCACCGATGAGCGTGCGACCGCCGAGCTCGACGACATCAAGCGCACGAACGAGTTCGAGCAGAAGGTCCAGCAGGTCAGCGGCTGGCGCACCCTGCTCGGCAACAAGTGGCTCATCCGCATCGTGCTCATCGGTGCCGGCCTCGGCGTCGCGCAGCAGCTCACCGGCATCAACTCGATCATGTACTACGGGCAGACCGTGCTCATCGAGTCCGGCTTCCAGGCGTCGGCGGCCCTCATCGCGAACATCGCACCGGGTGTCATCGCCGTGGTGGGTGGCGTCATCGCCATCTACAACATGGAGAAGATCAACCGCCGGACGACCCTGATCATCGGGTTCTCGCTCACGACGCTCTGCCACTTCCTGATCGGCATCGCGTCGGTGGCCCTGCCCGATGGCAACCCGGCCCGCCCGTGGGTGATCCTGTTCCTCGTCGTCGCGTTCGTCGGCTCGATGCAGACCTTCCTCAACATCGCCGTGTGGGTGCTGCTGTCGGAGATCTTCCCGACCCAGATCCGCGCGCTCGGCATGGGCATCTCGGTGTTCTGCCTCTGGATCGCGAACGCGTTCCTCGGGCTCTACTTCCCGACCATCGTCGCCGCGACCGGCATCACGGGCACGTTCTTCGGCTTCGCGGTCGTCGGGGTCCTGGCGCTGCTCTTCATCTGGAAGTTCGTCCCGGAGAGCCGCGGTCGCACCCTCGAAGAAGTCGAAGAGGGCGTCACCACCGGCAACATCTTCACCGTCCCGCAGAAGGCGTCGCGCGGCTAGGTCGCGCACGTGGCGCGGTGATCGCGCGCACGGACGGACGGGAGGCCCGGTGCCAGCTGGCACCGGGCCTCCAGTCCGTTCGGTGGTCGCGCTACGGGCGCAGGAGCACCTTGCCGACGCGGCCGGCGGTGTCCGAGGCGCGCACCGCGTCACGGACGTCCTCGAAGGCGAAGGTCTCCGCGACGGGGAGCGTCAGCGAACCGTCGAGCACGCGGGTGATGAGCTCGCCGAAGAGCTGGCCCTTCGTCTCGGCCGGCATCGTCTTGCTGACGACGCTGCCCCAGAAGCCCTTCACGGTGAGCTGGCCGAAGATGACCTTGCCCGACGGGATCTCGAGCGTGGGCGAGGCCATCGCGCCGAAGACGACGAGCGTGGCGTTCTCGCCCAGGACGCTGGCGATGTCGCCCGCTGCCTTGCCGCCGACGGACTCGACGCCGGCGACGATCGGGGCGCCTCCGGTGATCGCGGCGACCTGGTCCGTCCAGTCGTCCGCGTCGGTGGCGACGATGCGCTCGATGCCCTGCTCGCGGAGCTCCTCGACACCGGCGGCGCGACGCACCAGGCCGATGACGTTGATGCCGCGGGCCGCGCCGAGCTGGGCGACCATGCGGCCCACCGCACCGTTGGCGGCGTTCTGGATCAGCCAGTCGCCCTCCTGCAGGTCGAGCGAGTGCAGCAGGCTGATCGCGCTGAACGGCATCGAGACGAGCTGTGCTGCGGCCTCGTCCGTCATGGCGTCCGGCACCGGCACGAGCCCGGCAGCGTTCGCGGTGTAGTACTCGGCCCAGACCCCGAAGGCACCGCCGGCGACGCGCTGGCCGACCTGCAGGTTCGTGACGCCCTCGCCGAGTGCCTCGACGACGCCGAGTGCCTCGGTACCGGACGCTGCGGGCAGCTCGGGCTTGAAGCCGTAGGTGCCGCGGACGGTCCAGAGGTCGTGGTTGTGGATGGGGGAGAGGACCGTGCGCACGAGGACCTCGCCGGAGCCGGGCGTCGGGACGGGGCGCTCCTGCACCTCGAGGACGTCGGCGGGCTCGGCGAAGGTCTCGTGGACGACGGCGCGCATGGTGGTGGGGGTGGTGCTCATGGGTCAGTCCTCCGAGACGACGATGGTGACGTCGATGTTGCCGCGGGTCGCGTTCGAGTACGGGCAGACCTGGTGTGCGGCGTCGGCGAGTGCCTGCGCCTGGTCGTGCTCGAGGCCCGGGATGACGACCTCGAGCATGACGGCGAGCTGGTAGCCGCCGTTGCCGTTCGGGCCGATCTGCACGCGGCCACCGACGGACGAGTCGGTGATCTTCACCTTCTGGCTGCGGGCGACGCCCTGCAGTGCGGAGTGGAAGCAGGCGGCGTACCCGGCGGCGAACAGCTGCTCGGGGTTCGCGCCGTTGCCGGAGCCACCCATCTCCTTCGGGATGGCGAGGTCGAACTCGACCGTGCCGTCGCTCGTGGCGACGTGGCCGTTGCGGCCTTCGCCGGTGGCCAGGGCCTCGGCGGTGTAGAGGGCTTCCATGGGGTTCCTTCCTTGTGGGGCGGATCGTGGTCAGTGGGGTGCGGGCGTGGGCCGCGGGCGCGGGCGGGCGCGGGGCCGTGGGCGCTTTTCGCGCTCAGCGACAGTTCACGGGCGCGCGGCCGCGTGAGGTGTCGGTCAGGGCGAAATGTCGCGCGCGGGAGCCGCGGCGGGCACGGGCGCGGCGGCGGCGTGCATCGTCTCGGTCAGCCGGTGCAGCGTCGCGATGAGGTCGGCGGCAGCACGCTCGTCGGGCAGCCCGGTCCCCGCGGCGATCCGGCCGGGGATGTCGGCGAGCTCGGACCGCAGCGCACGGCCTCGGTCGCCGATGGTCACGGTGACGACGCGCTCGTCGGTGCTGCGGCGCTCGCGGCGGACCAGGTCGGACTGCTCCATGCGGCGGAGCAGGGGCGAGAGTGTGCCGGAGTCGAGCTGCAGGTGGTCCCCGAGGCTCGAGACGCTCTGGTCGCCCTCGATCCACAGGGTGACGAGCACGAGGTACTGCGGGTACGTCAGCCCCCACGGCTCGAGCATCGTGCGGTACGCCTGGGTCGTGGCCCGGGTCGCCGCGTAGAGCGAGAAGCACACCATCTCATCGGTCACGGGCATGACACAAGCATTGCACGCAACCCAGTTGTGCACAACCGATATTCGACGGCGGCAGAGACGGTACCGTTGTGGAACGAGATCGGGAGGAGCGATGACGACGTCGATGGTTCCACGCCGCTTCGCCGCACTCCGGGACCGGCACTCCCGCCCGTACCTGTTCTCCGCGGGCCTGTCGATGATGGGCGACAACATCGAGCACGTCATCACATACTGGGTGCTCTGGCAGGAGTTCCACTCGCCCGCGCTCGTCGGGTTCGAGGTCGTCAGTCACTGGCTCCCGTTCCTGCTGCTGTCGGTGTGGTTCGGCGGCCTCGCCGAGAAGTACGACTGCCGGCGGTTGATCCAGATCGCGCAGGGGCTCTTCATGCTCGTGTCGGTCTGCTGGGGCGTCCTGTTCCTGACCGGCACGCTCCAGGTGTGGGAGGCGTGCGTGCTCCTCGTCCTGCACGGGTGCGCCGGGGCGTTGTGGGCGCCGGCGGAGCAGATGCTCCTGCACGACTACGCCGAGCCGGCCGACCTGCCCGGCGCCGTCCGGATGAACGCCACGTTCCGGAGCCTCGGCGTGCTCGCCGGGCCCGTCGTCGGATCGGTGCTGCTGCTCGGCCTCGGCTCTACCTGGGGCATCTTCGCGAACGTGCTGTTCTACCTGCCGATGACGCTGCTCATGCTCCGGACGCCGTACACCGGGCACACCCGCAGCGGGTACGTGCACCGGGCCCGGCTGACGATCGTGGACGGGTTCCGGACCATCCGGCAGGTCGGCGGTGACCCGGTGCTCGTCGCCATGATCGTCCTCGCCGGACTCGTCGCCCTCTGCGTCGGCGGGTCGCTGCAGGTGTCGATCCCGTCGTTCGCCGATGCCCTCGGGGCCGGTGCCGCCGGGCTCGGGTACGGCGTGCTGCTCTTCGCGAACGGTGCCGGCGGCGTGCTCGGCGGCTTCCTGCTCGAGGCCACCGGGGCGCTGAAGCCGAACACCCGCGTGGTGATCGTCACGACGGTGCTGTTCGGGGCCACCACCGCGGCCGTCGCCCTGACCGGCAGCTTCGCCGTCGCGGTCATCGTGCTGTTCGTCGGCGGGGTCGCGAACATGGCGAGCACCTCGATCGGCCAGGCGGTGGTCCAGCTCCGCGCCCCCGTCGAGCAGCGCGGCCGCGTGGTCGGCGTCTACAACATGTTCGGCAGCGGCCTGCGCACGGGGAACGGGCTGTCGCTCGCCGTCCTCGGCGCAGCGGTCGGGGTCGGCTCGGCCGTCGCGATCGGCGGCGCAGCACTCGTGGTCGGCGCACTGGTCGTCGCCGTGGTCATCGCGGTCCGTCGTCGTCAGGCGTCGCTCGGCTGACGCACGGACGGGGTACGGAGGTCGTCGAGCGCGCGCATGGCGGAGGCGGTTAGGCTGACGTGACCCACGATGACCAGCAGCGACCTCGACTCTCCGAACACCCCGACCGGCACCTCTCCACGGACGGGAACCGCGTCGTCCCACGGGAAGACGATCCTGATCGGTGAACACGCGGTCGTCTACGGCGCTCCGGCCCTCGTCCTGCCGGTCCTCGACGCCCAGGTCACGGCCACGGTGACGCCGATCAGCACGGACGCCGCCGTCGACGGCGGCCTGCCGGTCGGCCACCACCTCGAGTCCGCGGTGCACACCGGCCCGCTCGACCTGGCCCCCGCTGCCGTGATGCCCACCGTGACCGCCGTCACCGCGACGCTGCGGCACTTCGGGGTCACCGACCGGCACTTCCACGTCCGGGTCGACAGCCAGGTCCCGACCGCCCGGGGCATGGGGTCGAGCGCCGCGGTCGCCGCCGCCGTGACCGCCGCCGTCGCCGACGCCCTGGGCGAGACGCTCGACGTCGAGACGCACCACGCGCTCATCCAGGAGTGCGAACGCGTCGCACACGGTCGCCCCTCGGGACTCGACGCGCGTGGGGTCGTCGCGAGTGCTCCGGTGTGGTTCGAGGCCGGCCGGATCGAGCCCGTCGAACTCGGCGACCGCTTCACCTTCGTCGTCGCCGACACCGGCGTCCCCGGCCACACCCGAGAAGCCGTCGCGGCCGTCCGGGAGCGCCGCGACCAGGACCCGGACGCCGTCGACGCCGTCATCGCGCAGATCGGCGGGCTCGCCCGACAGGCGCGGGGGACACTCGTGGATGGCGGAGCACAGGCGCTCGGTGCCACCATGGACGCCGCGCACGAACTGCTCACCGCACTCGACGTCTCGAGTGCGGACCTCGACCGGCTCGTCGGTGCCGCCCGAGCCGCGGACGCCCTCGGTGCGAAGCTCACCGGTGGCGGGCGGGGCGGGTGCGTCCTGGCCCTCGCCGCCGACGACGACCACGCGGACCGCATCGCGGCCGCACTCCGCGGCGCAGGTGCCGCAGCCACCTGGACCACCACGATCGGAGCCCGCGCTTGATGACCGCCACCGCCGTCGCGCACCCCAACATCGCCCTCGTCAAGTACTGGGGCAAGGCGGACGCGCAGCTCGCGCTGCCCGCGACGGGCAGCGTCTCGATGGGGCTCGACGTGTTCCCGACGACGACGACCGTCACGGTGGACGGCGGACGGGAGGCGCGTGATGCGTTCACGCTGAACGGTCGCGTCGTCGACGACGGTGCGCTGGTGCGGGTGCAGCAGTTCCTCGACCTGGTGCGGGAGATCGCGGGGTCGTCCGAGCACGCGTCCGTGGTGTCCGAGAACACCGTGCCGACCGGAGCCGGGCTCGCCTCGAGCGCGTCGGGGTTCGCGGCGCTCGCCACCGCGGCCGCCGCGGCGTACGGCCTCGACCTGTCCCCGCGCGACCTGTCCCGCCTGGCCCGACGCGGATCGGGGTCGGCCACGCGGTCGATCCCCGGCGGCGTCGCGGTCTGGCACGCCGGTGACGACCAGGGCTCGTTCGCCGAACCGATCCCGGCGCCGCCGATGGCCATGGTGGTCGTGACGATCGACGCCGGACCGAAGCCGATCGGCTCGCGCGAGGCCATGCGCCGCACCATCGCCACGTCGCCGTTCTACCCGGCGTGGGTCACGTCCACGACCGAGACCGTCGGCGACATGCTCGACGCCTGCGCCGCGGGGGACTTCACGCGCATCGGCGAGATCACCGAGAGCAACGCGCTCCGCATGCACGCCACGATCGAGGGCGCGTTCCCCCCGATCCGCTACCTCAACGCCCGCAGCGTCGCCGTGTTCGACGCGGTCGGCGAACTCCGCGCCGGCGGGCTCGAGGCGTACGCCACCGCTGACGCCGGGCCGAACGTCGTCGTGCTCACGAAGCCGGAGGACCGCTCCGCCGTGGCCACCGCGCTCGCGTCGTTCGGCGACGTCATCGAGTCCGGCACCGGACCTGCCGCACGGGTCCTCCGCTCCGAAGAGTCGGGGAGCAATCCCGACCAGAAGGAGTCCGCCGAGTGATCGAGTTCCGCGCCCACGGCAAGCTGTTCGTCGCCGGTGAGTACGCCGTCGTCGAGCCGGGCCAGCCGTCCGTCCTCATCGCCCTCGACCGCGCCATCACGGCCCGTGTGTCCGAGGCGCACGGTGCGGGCAGCGTGCACTCGGAGGAGTACGGCCACCTGCCCCTGACGTGGACCCGCGCCGAGGACGGCCTCGCCCTGGACCGCGAGCACCACCCCTACGACTACGTGATGGCGACGATCGACCTCGTCGAGAAGCTCCGTGCCGAGCGGGGGATCGCGCCGCGGTTCCACGACCTGCGCATCGAGAGCCAGCTCGACGACGCCAGCGGCCGGAAGTTCGGACTCGGGTCGTCGGCCGCGGTGACCGTCGCGACCGTCGGCGCGCTCGACCGCTTCTACGGCATCGGCCTGACGCAGCGGCAGCGCTTCCAGGTCGCCCTGCTCGCGACGATCCGCGTGAACCCCCGGGCCTCCGGCGGCGACCTCGCCGCGAGCACGTTCGGCGGCTGGCTGCGGTACAGCGCGCCGGACCGGGAGCGGCTTGCCGTGCTCCTCGACGATCACACGGTCTCCGAGATCCTGACCGACACCGACGCGTGGGAAGGCTTCGACGTCGAGCGACTCCCGGCGCCGGAGAACCTGCGGCTGCTCGTCGGCTGGACGGGTTCGCCGGCGTCCACCACGAAGCTCGTCGGCGTCGTGCGCCGACACCGCAACGGCGGGTACCAGGCGTTCCTCGACGAGAGCCGCAGCTGCGTCGACGACCTGACCACGGGCCTCCAGACCGGCGACGCGGAGCAGACGCTCGACGCACTCCGACGTGCCCGGGTGCTCATGCAGCGCCTCGGTGACTCGGTCGGGTCGAAGATCGAGACCGAGCGACTCGCGACCCTCTGCGACATCGTCGAGTCGGCGGGCGGGGCGGCGAAGCCGTCCGGCGCCGGCGGCGGCGACTGCGGCATCGCGCTCGTCCCGGTGGACATCGACCCCGCCGGCATCCACCGCGCCTGGGAGGCGCACGACATCAGGCACCTCAGCGTCGCGGTGCGAGCACCAGAAGGAGCCCTCGATGAGTGACCTGCTCACGCCGATCCCGACCAAGTGGGTCGGGCCGATCCGGATCAGCGGCAACGCGGTCCAGGGCGAGCACGAGGTACCGCTCGCCACGTACGAGTCCCCGCTGTGGCCGTCGGTCGGCCGGGGCGCCCGCATCTCGCGCATGGTCGAGGACGGCATCGTCGCGACCGTCGTCGACGAGCGGATGACCCGTTCCGTCGTCGTCCGCGCCGCCAGCGCTGCCGCAGCCCACGTCGCCGCGGGGCAGATCCTCGCCCGGCAGGACGAGCTCGAGGCGCTCGTCGCCGGGCAGAGCCGGTTCGCGAAGCTCATCGAGGTGCACCCGGAGATCGTCGGGGACCTGCTGTTCCTGCGCTTCGCGTTCACCACGGGCGACGCTTCCGGCCACAACATGGTCACGCAGGCGGCGGACAAGCTCCTGCCGGCGATCCTCGCGTGGCAGCCGGGCCTGCGGTACGTGTCGGTCTCCGGCAACTTCTGCACGGACAAGAAGGCCACCGCGGTGAACGGCATCCGTGGTCGCGGCCGGAACACCATCGCCGAGATCGTGATCCCGGGCGAGATCGTCGAGAAGCGGCTCCGGTCCAGCACCGAGCACATCGTCGAGCTGAACATCGCGAAGAACCTGATCGGGTCGACCATCGCCGGGGCCCTTCGCTCCGCGAACGCCCACTACGCGAACATGCTGCTCGGGTTCTACCTGGCCACCGGCCAGGACGCCGCCAACATCGTCGAGGGCTCGCAGGGCATCACGAGTGCCGAGAACCGCGACGGTGACCTGTACTTCGCGACCTCGCTGCCGCACCTCATCGTCGGCACGGTCGGCAACGGCAAGGGCGGGGACCTGCCCGTCGTCGAGGACGCCCTCGTGCGCCTCGGCTGCCGCGAGGACCGCGAGCCCGGTGCGAACGCCCGCCGCCTGGCGGCACTGTGCGCCGCGACCGTGCTGTGCGGGGAGCTCTCGCTCCTGGCCGCCCAGACGAACCCGGGCGAGCTGATGGCCGCCCACGTCGCCATGGAACGCCGTGGCGCCCGACCGGCCGGGGGTGCAGCATGACCGCGAACGGTGCGCTCCGCGTCGGGATCCACGACCTGGCCATCGCCACCGGCCACCACGTCCTCGACCTCGACGACCTGGCCGAGCGCCTCGGCGTCGACCCGGCGAAGTACCACGTCGGCATCGGGCAGGACGCCTTCAGCGTGCCCGCCCCGGACGAGGACATCGTCACGATGGGTGCCGCGGCCGCGAAGGAGATCATCGACCGCCACGGCGTCGAGGGCATCCGCACGGTGCTCTTCGCGACCGAGTCCGGGGTCGACCAGTCCAAGGCCGCCGGTGTCTACGTGCACGGGCTGCTCGGACTGCCGAAGGCCGTCCGCGTCGTCGAGCTGAAGCAGGCCTGCTACGGCGGGACCGCCGCCGTCCAGCTCGCCCTCGGCATCGTCGCCCGTGCGCCGCACGAGCGTGTGCTCGTGATCGCCGCGGACGTCGCCCGGTACGACGTGGACACCGCCGCCGAGCCGACCCAGGGTGCCGGTGCCGCCGCGATCCTGGTGTCCGCCGACCCGGACCTGATCGAGATCGAGCCGGCCGCCGGGGTGTTCACCGCCGACGTCGACGACTTCTGGCGACCGAACGACCGCTCCACCGCCCTCGTCGACGGTCGCCTGTCCGTGAGCGCGTACGTCGACGCGTTCGTCGGCGCCTGGGACGACCTCGCCGACCAGGGTGGCCCGGCGTACGAGGACATCCTGCGGTTCGTGCACCACCAGCCGTTCACGAAGATGGCCCTCAAGGCGCACCGGAAGCTCACGCAGCACGTCGGCGCACCGTTCGACGAGTCGGACCTGTACGTCGGGTTCACGTACAACAAGCAGACCGGCAACACCTACACGGCGTCGCTCTGGATCGGGCTGGCGGCGCTGCTCGACCTCGACGAGGGGCTCGCCGGCGAACGCATCGGGCTGTTCAGCTACGGCTCGGGCAGCGTCGGCGAGCTCATCACCGGCATCGTGCAGCCGGAGTACCGGTCGCACCGCCGGGTCGGGCGGGTCCGGCAGCTGCTGTCCGCCCGCGTCCCGCTGACCGTGGACGCGTACCGCGAGCTGCACGCCGCCGGGGCAGCGACGAGCGAGGACGTCGAGCGTCCGCACGTCACGACCGCGCCGTACCGGTTCGCGGGCGTGCGCGGTGGCGCACGCCGCTACGAGGCGACCGCGCAGGTCTGACCCCTTCGCGAAAGCGACAGATCTCTGCGGAACGTTCGCAGGGATCTGTCGCTTTCGCGTGACGGACTGGAGGCGCGGTGCCAGCTGGCACCGCGCCTCCAGTCCGTCACCCGGTCACGCCGAGGCGGACAGGAGCTCGCGTTCCAGACGCTGGTAGCTCGTCTCCATGCCGTCGGTCATGCCGGTGGCGAGGATCATGTCCCGCTGCGTGCTGTCCGGGTAGGTGACGAGGAGCGTCAGCAGCGTGACGCCGTCGGCCTCGTCGAACTGCAGGTCGTTGGTGTTCGGCGGGAACGGCGCACCGGTCATCCGCTCCGTCGTGACGATCCGGCGCTCGGGGTCGACGACGAGGTTCTCGCCCTCGAACCCGAACGCTTCACCCTCGGTGTCACCCGTCGGCGCCCACGCGTTCCGGTACGAGCCGCCGGGCACCAGGTCGGTCTCGCAGACCGTCATCTCCCAGCCGTCCGGGCCGAGCAGCCAGCGGCGCATCAGCTCGGGCTCGGTGTGCGCGCGCCACAGCAGGTGCCGCGGCGCCGGGAACGCGCGGGTGATCCGGACGTGCGTGTCGTCGACGACGTCCGTGACCGTCCCCCTGCCGAGGGCGTACTCGCGGAGGTCCGCCAGCACCGTGTCGAGCTGGCTGAACGCCTGCTCGTAGCCGTCGGCCATGCCCATCTCGAGCATGGTCTCGAGGTCGGCGGCGGACGCGAACGACGACAGCACCGTGACCCGGGAGCCGCTGCCGACCGACTCGAAGGTCAGGACCGTCTCGCCGGCCGGCAGGGACTCGTCCACGGTGCCGTCGGCGTCGGTGAAGAGGTCGCGGAAGGTGATCCGCCGGTGCTCGTCGACCTCGGTGACCTGCCAGACGGCGTGGAAGCGCTCACCCTGCGGCGAGGTCATCCGGTAGTCGGCGCGGCCGCCGGGGCGGAGGTCGAACGAGGTGAACGTCGCGGGGAACGCGGGCGGGCCCCAGAAGCGCTCGAGCTGGCGCGGGTCGGCGAAGGCGGCCCACAGGCGTTCGACGGGGACGGCGGCGTCGGCGACGAGCGTCAGGGTGAGTGACTCGGCGTCGGTGTGGACGGAGGTGGTGGGCATCGTTGCTCCTAGCGGTCTGGGTCTGGTGGTCTCTCGGCGAGCGGGGGGTCTTCGGCGAGCGGGGTGTCTTCGGCGAGCAGGGTGTCGAGGCGGTCGATCCGGCCGCGCCAGAGGCCGCCGTAGGCGTCGAGCAGGGCCCGGACCCGGTCGAGCTGGTCCGGCTCGGCGCGCACGATGCGGGTGCGGCCACGCGCTTCCTTGCTCACGAGCCCGGCTCCTTCGAGGACGGCGACGTGCTTCTGGACGGCGGCGAACGACATCGAGTACGCGTCCGCGAGTTCGCTCACGGACGACGCCCCGACCAGCGTGCGCCGGACGATGTCACGCCGGGTCGCGTCGGCCAGTGCGTGGAACACACGGTCGACCTCGGCGTCACTGAGGGCTACTTGTACAACCATTTGGTTGTAGGTTAGACCCGCTCCCACTCGTCCACAAGGGGTCACGCCCGGTAGTCTTGCCGCGGAGATCGGAGGGGCGATGCCAGCAGGTCGGAGCGCGACGGACGCCGTCGGTGTCCTCGTCGCCACGCTGCCGAGCGCGCCGCGGCTCCCCGACGTGGTCGACGCCGTCGGTCGCCTGGTCGGCAAGCCCACCCGCGTGGTGGACGTCGACGGTCCGAGCTGGGGGCCGCTCACCGCGCTCGTCTCGCAGTTCGAGCACGAGAACCTCGTGCTCGTCCCGGCAGGAGCCCCGGCGCTCTACCGCATGCACTGCGTCCTGCACGAGCTCGGTCACCTGGTGCACGGCGACATCGGTTCCCCGACGACCGAGGGGATCGCCGAGTTCGCCTCCGGCGGCCACGTCTGCCGGCGGGCGCTCGACAGCGAGCCCGGACTCGTCGCGGTCACCGGCGACGACGAACACTTCGCCGAACGCTTCGCCTACGAGTTCGCCACCGTGCTGCTCGCCAGCGGCTCCGGCGGCTCCGGCGCGGACGAGCGGGCCTACGGCTGATGGCGGTCCTGCACGCCGCGGCCTTCTGGTTCGCGGCGCTGATCTTCCTCGCCCGGACGCCGTACGTGCTCCGGAACCCGCGCGGCCGCGCGGCGTGGGGTGCCACGGGTGTCGGTGCGCTCGGACTCCTGACCCTGGGCAGCGTCGTGCCGCAGCCCGTGCTCGACGGGCTGCTCGGCGGGACCAACCTCATCAACCTCGTGCAGAACGTCTGCGCGGTCACCGCGTTCTGGCTGATGCTCCGCGCGAGCACGTCCGACCTGCCGGAGCGACCGGTGCTCGCGAGCCCGCTGGCGCTCCTCGTCGTGGTGGTGGCGTTCGCGGTGCCGTTCTTCGCCGTGCGCGACCGTGGCGGCACCGACTTCCACTTCATCGTGCGGGGGATCGACCAGCCGGCGATGTGGCTGTACGCCTCGATCTACATGCTCGCCGTCGCCGTCGTCGCGGCGACCACGCTCCGGTCCGGCGTGCTGCGGAACCCCGTCGCGCTCGTCGTGTTCCGGGTCGGGCTGTCGCTCGTCGTCATCGCGAGCATCGACGAGATCGCGTCGCTCACGGTCGACCACTTCACGCTCTTCGGCCCCGCGCTCCGCGACGGCCTGCGACTCGCGTTCGACCCGCCGTTCTACCTGGGGATCGTGCTCATCGTCGTCGCGATGGCCTCGCTGACGTTCCGACGATGGGAGCGCGACCTCCGCTGCCGTCGGCACAACCGTCGACTCCGGCGCATCGCCCGACGGCACCAGGTCCGGGCCGTCGAGCGGGACGGTGACGTGCAGGCACGGACGTACGACCTCGTCATCGCCATCCGTGACGCCGAGGTGCGGGGCCGGGCCCTCGACGACGCCGAGCTGGCCGAGGTGCGGTCCGCCGAACTCACCCTGACCCGGAGCCTCGGAGGCTGATGCAGATGACGATCCTCTGGTGGGTGCTCGGCACCCTCGTGCTGCTCGGCGTGGTGTTCGTCCTCGTGCTCCGCGTGGTCGTGGGCAAGATCGTGCTGCCGGGCGGCGACCGGTGGACCCCGGTGGTGGAGAGCAGCGCCGACTCGATCCGGCTGCCCATCACGGACGACACCGTGCGGCCGGGGGAGTACGGCCTGTGGCACGACGGCACCGGCCACACCACGGTCGGTCCGGTGCTCGAGGTCGACGAGGCCGCGGGCACGGTGCGCCGCGCGGTGGTCCGCACGACCGGCGACGTGTCGTCGCGGGTGCGGTGGAGCGGGCACGTGCACCCGGACCCGGAGGCGATGGACGTGGACTGGTCGGAGGTCGACGTGCCGACCCCGGTCGGCCCGGCGCCGGCGTGGGTCATCCGGCCGACGGTGGCGGTGCCCCTGCCCGCGCCCGCGCCCGCGCCCCTGCCCGCGCCCGAGCCCGCGCCCCTGCCCGCGCCCGCGCCCGCGCCCGCGCCCGCGCCCGCGCCGGTGTCGGCTCTGGACGGCACCGCCGCGGCGGCCCGCACCTGGGCCGTCCACGTGCACGGCATCCGGACCACCCGGGTCACCGCACTCCGGACCGTCCCGTCCGCACTCGAGCTCGGCTGGACCTCGATCGTGCCGTCGTTCCGCGGCGACGGCGAGGCCCCCTGGGAGGGCCGGGCGTCGCACCTCGGCGCCCGCGAGTGGCCCGACGTCGAAGCCGCTCTCGACCACGCCGTCGCACACGGTGCCGAGCGGATCGTGATCGCCGCCTGGTCGATGGGTGCCACGATCACCCACGAGCTCCTGTCCCGCTCCGCCCACCGTGCCCGGATCGCCGGACTGGTCCTGGTCGCCCCGGCGCTGGACTGGTCGGCCACGATCGGTTCCCAGGCGTCCCGCGCGGGACTGCCGGCGTTCGTCGTCGGGGCTGCCCTCGGTGCGATGGCGACGCCGGTGCTCTGCCGCCTGGTCGGACTGCGCTCGGTGGTCGACGTGCGGGCGCTCTCCTGGCTGCACACCCCGCCGGAGCTCCCGCCGACACTCCTCATCCACTCGTCGGGCGACACCACCGTGCCGTTCTCGGTGAGCCAGCAGTTCGCCGCGGACCACCCGGACGCGGTCACGTTGGCCGTCAGCGAGCCGGCGGAGCACGCTTGGGAACGGAACGTCGACGCGGTCTGGTTCGACGCGCAGGTCACCGCCTGGGCGTCGAGGGCCGCGCGCACCGGTGCGGGGGAGTAGAAGGACGCATGGGTCAGCTCATCTACGACGGCCAGCCGCTCGACCTCCGCATCGACGACCGGTCGCTCACGCACCTGCAGATCGTCATCGTGAACATGCTCCGGCGCGAGCACCGTTTCGCGTTCTCGTGGAAGGACGACGTCATCCACGGCAACGGCCGGAGCACGATCTGGCTGCACCCGAGCGTGAGCCTGCACTTCAAGTTCTCGGGCAGCCGGGTGCCCTCGATCAACCGCAGCTGGCTCGAGGACCTCTACGCTTCGGCCACGTCCGGCTCGGGACTCGTGCTGACCCCGGAGCCCGTCGACACGAGCACGGCCGACGACTCGGCGTGGTCACGGGCCGTCGCACCCGGCGACACCGAGGACGACGCATCGGGGACATTGCGGCCTACCACAGGCCACTGATCCTCGTCAACGGGTTCCGGACCGGCCAGACTCGTCGTACGTTTTCTGTACCGCGGTGCAGTGTCGTCCCCCAGCGTCGGCATCCAGGGAGCCGATGCAGGCACGATCCGCGGCAGGAGGGGAACCCGAATGGCCGCGACGCAGTGCGCGCCCGGCACCGATCAACCATCGGTCGCCACGGGGTACGCACGACGGGAGTCCCGGATCAGGAGACTCACCGTCCAGGCAGCAGGGTCGTCGTACCCGGTTGCCGGCGTCGCGCAGATGGGCTCGTCGGTCAGTCCCCACTGACCGAAAAACACCTCCGGGAACGCCCCGGCTGTCGGATTCGGGTTCCGCGGCCGGGGCGTTCTGCTGCGCGCGCAGGTGCGCGACCGGTCGCTCAGTACACGTCGCGGACGTACCGCTTCGACCGACGCAGGTCGGCCAGGTACGACAGGGCGTCGTCCTCGCTGCCGCCACGGCCGGTCCGGATGACGTCGAGCAGCGCCGCCTCGACGTCCTTCGCCATCCGCGAGGCGTCACCGCACACGTAGAGGTGGCCGCCCTCCTCGAGCCAGGCGAAGAGCTCCGCGGACTGCTCGCGCATCCGCGTCTGCACGTAGACCTTCTCGGCCTGGTCGCGTGAGAACGCCAGGTCGAGCCGGTCGAGCACGCCCTGCTCCTGCAGTTCGGTGAGCTCGTCCCGGTACACGAAGTCGGTGTCGCGGTGCTGGTCGCCGAAGAACAGCCAGTTCCGCCCGGTCGCACCCGCAGCCGCGCGCTCGTGCAGGAACCCGCGGAACGGCGCGATGCCGGTGCCCGGGCCGATCATGATCATCGGCGCGGACGCGTCCGTCGGCACGCCGAACGCGGCGTTCGGCTGCAGGTAGACGTCGACGGTGCCGTCCTGGTCGACCCGGTCGGCCAGGAACGTCGACGCGACGCCGGCGTGCATCCGGTGCGGGTCGCCGTAGCGGACGGACGCGATGGTCAGGTGGATGCGGTCCGGGTGCGCCAGCGGGCTCGACGAGATCGAGTACTGGCGGGCCTGGAGCGGCCGGAGGTTCGGCAGCAGTTCGTCGAGTCCCGGGGCGGCCGGTCCGGCGTCGCGGAGCAGGTCCAGGACGTCACGGCCCCACAGCCAGCGGTCGAGTTCGTGCTTGTCGCCGTGCGACACGACGGCGGCCAGTTCGCTCGACGGTGCGCGCTGCACGAGGTCCGCGATGAGGTCCTTCGAGGGGGTCCGGATCTCACGGTCGGTCCGCAGCACCTCGGTGACCGGCCGGCCGTCGAGCTCCTCACCGCCGTTCGCGCCGACCTGCTCGAGCAGTTCGTCGACGAAGACCGCGTCGTTGACCGGCACGACCGCGAGGGCGTCACCGGCGGCGTACTCGATGCCGGAGTCGCCGAGGTCGAATTCGTAGTGCCGGATCTCCTTCGCGCTGCGCGGCGAGGACAGCAGGCGGTTCTCGACCAGACGCGACGGGTACGGGTTGCGCTTGTTCCACTGGGAACCCGGCCGGGAGGCACGGCTCGCGCCCGCCCCGCCCGTCGCGCTGCCACCGTCGCCGGCACCACCGCCCGTGGCCCCGCCGGGTGCGCCCGTCGCGCCGGCCTCGGCGGCAAGCCGGTCGAGGACCGCGGCGGACCAGAGCGCGGCGGGGTCCTCGAAGTCGACGTCGCAGTCCACGCGGTCGTGGATCCTGGTCGCGCCGAGCTGCTCGAAGCGGGTGTCGATGAGCTTGCCGGCCTGGCAGAACTCGTCGTAGCTGGTGTCGCCGAGCCCGAGCACGGCGTACTGCAGGCCCTCGAGCCGCGGCACCGTGCTGGCCTGCACCGCGTCCCAGAACAGGCCGGCGTTGTCGGGCATCTCGCCCTCGCCGTAGGTCGAGGTCACGACGAGCACGTGCGACATCCCGGCGAGCTGCTCCGGGGTGACGGCGTCGAGCGCGGTGGCACGACCGCCGAGACCGCGGGTCTTCGCTCCGGCGACGAGCTCGTCGGCGAGGAACTCGGCGTTGCCGGTCTGGGTGCCGAAGAGCACGTCGATCGTCGTCGTGGGGGCGGCGCCCGACGCCTTCTTGCCGGCGGCGGCGATGCCCGCGATGAACCCGGCGAGCCAGGACTCCTGGGCGGCCGAGAAGGGTGCGTCGACCGGGATCAGCGAACCGGACGGGGGGAGCGTGCTCACGCGGTCACCGCCTCGGTCGGTGCCTGCGGGGCACGGCGGGCGATGTCCTCGAGCGCCGCGGTCGCGAGGAGCTCGTCGAAGCGGGCCTCGCGGACGCGGCCGTCGTTCTTCGCGTTCTGGTGCATGATCCACCCCGTGGTGCCCGGTGCGTCCATGCTGCGGTTGTTCCGCTGCGTGAGCGCGCGCTTGTAGTCGTCGAGTCGCTTGATCGCGATGAGGGTCGCGAGCTCGTCGTCGGCGAACCGGTCGAGCGTGCCGCGGAGGTACTTCACGACGCGCTGCTTCACCGAGAAGTCCTCGGTGAGCACGAGGTTCTTCACGGCCTCGGCGACACGGGGGTCGTTCGGCCCCAGGGCCCCGGGGACGCGCTCGAGTGCGACGTCCTGCGCGACGCCGAGCACGGTGTACGACGACAGGAGCGAGAACATGTCGTCGCCCTGGTCGCCGAGCGCCGGGGCACGGCCGTCGAGGACGGTGCGCTGGTCGCGGTAGTCGAGCTTGAACGCACGGAGCTTGTCCGTGGCGATCGAGGTCGCGAGCTCGTCGAGCAGCTCGGTGCGGGTCGCGGCGGCCAGGATCTCGCCGGCGTCCTGCGACAGCAGGAGCGCACGGGGCATCCCGACGAAGACGTGCTGACGGGTGGTCTCCCAGTCGGCGAGCAGGCGCTCGGCGAGTGCCGAACCGGTCGCCTCGAGGTGCCACTCGAGCAGCAGGCGGGCGCCGGCTTCGTGGAAGGCGCCGCGCTCGGTGTCGGTGACCGGGAACACGAGGAGCGAGTCGGTGCTGGCACGCTCGGCGACCTGGCCGGACGGGTCGTACTGGTACAGGAACCCGCCGGACATGCCGTTGCCGAGGCCCTTGCCGAACGCGCCGAGGTTGAACACGGCACCGCCCGTCATGTACTCGCAGCCGAAGTCGCCGACGCCCTCGACCACGGCCGTCGCGCCGGAGTTCCGGACGGCGAACCGGTCGCCGGCCTCGCCCTCGACGAACGTGCGTCCGCCGGTGGCCCCGAAGAGCGCGAAGTTGCCGACCAGGACGTTGCCGCCCTGTTCGGCGCTGCCGCCGCCCGGCGCGCGGACGATGATCCGCCCGCCGCTCTGGCTCTTGCCGACGCCGTCGTTCGCGGTGCCGGTGTGCTCGAGCACGATGCCGTCGTTGTTGAACACGCCGTACGACTGCCCGGCGGAGCCCTGGGTGCGGATCGTGACCGCACCGTCGACCAGCCGGCGACGTCCGCGGTCGTCGGTTGCCACGGCGGGCAGGCCCTGGACGTCCTCGGCGCCGAGCTCGTGGTTGAGCAGGCGCTCGACGTCGATGCCGAGCTGCCCGCCGACGGACTTGTCCGCGTTGCCGAGCAGGACGCCGTGCACGAGCACGTGCTCCTGGGCGTGGTCGACCAGCGCCGTCCGGATGCGCTCGAGCAGCGCGTCGTCGGTGTGGAAGTCCTTCTCCAGGTACTCCGGGTCGGCGACGACCTTCTCCGGCACCTGCGCGAGCAGGGCGCGGGCGTCGAGACGACCGACGCTCGCCGGGTGGTCCAGGAGCTGGAGCAGGTCCGTGCGACCGCGGGCCTCGCGCAGGGAGCGCAGGCCGAGGCGGGCGAGGATCTGCCGCACGTCGTGCGCGATGTTGAGCAGGTACTGCGCGAGGGCACGCGGGTCGCCCTCGAACGCCTCGGCGTTCGTGGTGAGGCCGGCCGGGCACTTCACGTTGCAGTTCTTCGCCATCACGCAGCCGAGCATCATGAGCGCGGTGGTGCCGAACTCGAAGCTGTCACCGCCGAGCAGCGCGCTCGTCACGACGTCGGAGCCGGTCTGGTGCGCGCCCGAGCAGCGGAGCGTGACCTTGGAGCGCAGGCCGTTGGCGACGAGGGCCTGGTGGACCTCGGCGACGCCGATCTCCGCCGAGCGGCCCGCGTACTTCAGGCTCGTCACGGCCGCGGCGCCGGTGCCACCGGTGTTGCCGGCGACGTTGATGACGTCCGCGCCGGCCTTGGCGACGCCCACGGCGATGGTGCCGATGCCCTCGGAGGACACGAGCTTCACGATCACCCGGACGCGGGCGGCCTTGCAGTCGTGGATGAGCTGCGCCAGGTCCTCGATCGAGTACGTGTCGTGGTGCGGCGGCGGCGAGATGAGCTCGACGCCCGGCGTGCCACCACGAGCCGCGGCGATGTCCACCGTGACCTTCGGCGCGGGCAGCTGGCCGCCCTCGCCGGGCTTCGCGCCCTGGCCGATCTTGATCTCGAGTTCCTCGAGCATCGGGTCGGCGAGGTAGCCCGCCCAGATGCCGAAGCGACCCGAGGCGAACTGCTTGATCCGGGAGCCGCGGATGGTGCCGTAGCGGGAGTGGTGCTCGCCGCCCTCACCGCTGTTCGACATGCCGCCGACCATGTTCGTGCCGTGTGCGACGGCTTCGTGGGCGGTGGCGACGAGGGCGCCGTGGCTCATCGCGCCGGACGCCAGGGTGCGGGTGATCTCGTGCGCCGGCTGGACCTCGTCGAGTGCGACGCTGTCGGGGGCGCTCTCGAGCAGGGCGAGCAGCTCGACGGCGGCGCCGGTTGCGCGGAGCGTCACGTGGGTCTCGTCGACGGAGTCGACGTCGACCTGGCCGGGGTGCAGCAACGCGAGGCCGTCTGCCAGGGCCTGGTGGCGCAGTGCACCCGTGGTCCCCGTCGACGCGAGCGCGAGGCGGAACCGCTCCGTCCCTCCCGGCAGGTCCTGGTCGTCCGTCGGACGCGAGCCGGACAGCCCGCGCACGGTGACGCTGGCGTTGCCGGTCGTCGAGAACCGACCGAGCTCGCGGGCGAAGTCCTCTGCCGTGTCGATGCCGGTAACGTCCGCCGGCAGGGCGAGCACGTCACGGAGCGCTGCGGGACGGCGCGACCGCTCGTCGTGCGTGGTCTGCAGGAACGTGACGTAGCCCGGCGTGATGCGGTGCGTGTCGATCTCGGCGTCGCTGAGACGGTCGTACCCGGTGTTGCGGTACGCGGCGTCCGTGATGCCGAACGAGTCGTCGAGCTGGCCGAGCGTGAGCAGGCGCAGCGCGTCGGAGTCACCGGAGCGCTCGAACGCCGGACGCTCCTCGGTCATCCCGCCGAAGCCGCGGACGCTCGCGACGCCGAACGAGTGTCCGGCACCGTCCGAGCGCTCCTTGAACAGGCCGAGCAGGGGCACCTGGCCCTCGGACGCGACCGAACGGGCACGTTCGTGCCAGTCCGTCGCGGCCTGCGCGATGCGGGCGAAGCCGACGCCGCCGACCGGGGCCTGCATGTGCGGGAACACCCGCGCCAGGACGTCGTCGCCGGTGTCGAGGTAGTTCGGCTCGAAGAACGCGCCACCGATGTAGCTCTCGGCGGTGCACAGGCCGACGCGGCCCATGGTCTTCGCGAGGGCCTTCTCGGCCGCCTTGCGGAACTGCTTGAGCGCCAGGTCCGTCGCGGTGAGCTCACCAGCCGGGGCCGGGGCTGCGGGGTACTTCTCCTCAGCACGCAGGCGCGCGGACAGGCTGTACACAGCGGAGGCACCGAAGCCGAGCGCCGTGGCCACGTGGTGTGACGATGGCAGCTGACCGCTCTCCGCGACCACGGACACCCGCAGACGCAGGCCGGTCTCGATGAGTCGCTGGTTCACGGCGGCCACGGCCAGGATCACCGGGAGGGGCGCATGGGTCGACGAGACCTCGCGGTCGGTCAGCACGGCGATGCCACCGGTCGTCCCCGCGAACTGCTCCACCGCGTCGCACAGGGCGTCCACCGCACCGCGCACCGCGTCCGCGTTCGCCTGCTCGTCGCCGAGCACCGGCACGTAGAGCATGTCGAAGCGCTCGAGCGGCACGATGTCCTGGTCGCGCAGGCGCACCATGTCCAGGTGGCCGAGGATCGGCGACTGCACGACGAGCTGCCGGCTCGTCGAACCAGTGCCGTCGGGCTTCGCGCCGAGGGCCACACGCATGCTCATGCCGTCGGCCTCGCGGATCGAGTCCAGCGGCGGATTCGTCACCTGGGCGAAGCGCTGCGAGAAGTACTTCGCCATGCCGCCCTCGGTGTCGCTCAGGGCGTTGATGGCGTTGCCGTAGCCCATCGCCGAGATCCGTTCCGAGCCGTTCTGCAGCATCGGGTCGAGCATGAACCGGAAGCTCTCCTGGTTCAGCGAGTACGCCACGTACCGGCCGGCCAGCGACAGGTCGCCCGCGTAGCCCAGGGTGTTCCTCGTGCGGTCGTACGCGGGCGCGGGCAGGTCGTCGAGGTTCACACGGGCGGTGTCGAGCAGGGTGCCGTAGTCGCGACGAGCCGCGAGCATCCGGAGGACCTCGTCGGTCCGCATCCGGGTGCCGGTGCGGTGGTCGACGACGAGCATGCCGCCGGCCTCGATGCGGCCGCGGTGCACGACCTCGTCGGCGTCGAACGTGACCTGGCCGGCCTCCGACGAGACCATCAGGTACTCGGTGGTCTCGACGGTGCGGAGCGGACGCAGCCCCAGGCGGTCGAGGCGCGCGCCGACGACGTCGCCGTCGCTGAAGATCACGGCGGCGGGGCCGTCGTTCTTCTCCTCGTAGAGCGAGAAGTACTCGAGCATGTCCCGCACGTCGGCGGTCAGGGTGCGGTCGTTCTCCCACGCCGGTGGCATGAGCGAGACCACGGCCTCGACGATCTCGAGCCCGTCGTCGAACACACGGCTCTGCAGGGTCTGGTCGAGCCGGCTCGAGTCGGACTGCCCTGGTGGGCGGACGATGCTGCGGGTGCGGGCACGGGCGAGCGCCTCGTCCGACAGCCGGTTCTTCCGGTCGGTGTTCAGCTCGCCGTTGTGCGCCATCAGACGGAACGGCTGCGCCATCGTCGGGTGCGGCTCGGTGTTGGTCGAGAACCGGGTGTGGAAGTACAGCGTCCGCACCGAGTGACGCGGGTCGCGCAGGTCCGTGAAGTAGCCGATGACCTCGCCGGAGTTCAGCCGGCCCTTCAGGATCTGGGTCCGGGCGCTGAGCGACAACGGGTACAGGGCGGCGTGCTCGGCGCGCTGCTCGGCGGCCTCGCCGTACGACACCGCCTCGATCGCGAGCAGGGCACGGTTCGCTGCGGCGTCGACCTCGGTGCGCTCCCACTGCTCGGGCGCGCGGAAGACCCACTGCACGATCGGCAGCTGGTACTGCTCGGCCTCGGGGCGGGCGACGGAGTGGTCCACCGGGACGTCGCGGACGACGAGCAGCTCGAACCCCTGCTGCTCGATGGCGTCCGTGACGGTCTGCACGGCGCGGGCGCGGTCGGTTGCGCCGCTCGGCGTGGTGTCGCTCGGGGCGGTCTCGCTCGGTACGAAGCAGTTCGCGACGCCGAAGTGGCCGGCGCGGAGCTCCTGGCCGGTGATCGCGCTGAAGAACTCCACCGACAGGTCGATGCTGACGCCGGCGCCGTCACCGACACCCTCGGCGGACTTGCCGCCGCGGTGGGGGATGGCGCACAGCGCTTCGTCGCCCTTGCGGATGACGTCGTGGCTCGGCGTCCCGTCGAGTCGGGTGATGAAACCGACGCCGCAGTCGCTCGATTCGCGGGCAGGGTCGTAGAGACCGAAGGAGGTGGGGTTCACGTGTGCGGGTCCAGTGGGGCGTTGCCGGCAGCGGACGGCCAGGCTGCTTCGATGGAGCGCTCGCCGCGGGCAGACCGGTGGTGGCAGTCGGGCCCTGTGGGGTTGTGGTGCGGTAACGCGATGCTACGGCTTGGTATACCGCCCACGCAACACCGCGGGGGACGCGCCGGCCCGACGTTCCCCAGTGTGCGAGGTTCCGCGCGGTGTGCGGGCCTCGCGCCGTGCCACGGCGTGCGGAACCTCGCACCGTGCGACACGCGGGCGGGGGTCGCGCCTGCCGGGCGTGCTGCGGGCCCGTCAGGCCGCGCGGTCGTCGACGGCGATCGGCTCCGTCACGGCCGTGCTCGCATCGGCAGCGGGGGTCGTCCCCGGGCGGATGAGCTCCGGGCGACGGCGTCCGCTCCGGAACACCCAGGCCTTGAACAGCACGAACCGCACGCAGGTCGCGACGAGGTTCGCGGCCGTCAGCACCAGGATCTCCGCGCTGTGCGAGGCACCCGGTGCCGCGGTGTGCAGCACCACGAGCGAGCCCGACGTGATCGCCCACGCGATGCCGAACACCACCAGCCCCTGCACGTGGTGCCGTCCCGCGCCGGACCTGCCGCGGAGACCGAACGTGAAGCGCCGGTTCAGTGCGGTGTTCCCGACGGCCGTCAGCAGCAGGGCGGTGAAGTCGGCGGTCTGCGCGCCGATCGCCGGCCGGAACAGGGCGTACAGCACGGCGAATGCCACGGTCGACAGCACACCGATCGCGCCGAACCGGAGCAGCTGGCCGAGGAACCCGACGTGCGGTGGGGTGAACGGCCGTCGACCGATCGCGTCGTACACGGCACCGACGGGGACCCGGCCCGTCGCGATGCCGCGGGACACCCGCCACATGCCCTTGAGGTCCTCGGTCGCGGTCGAGGCGATCTGCACCGACGAGTTGACGTCGTCGACCCAGTCCACCGGGACCTCGTGGATGCGCAGCCCGGCGTGCTCGGCCAGCACGAGCATCTCGGTGTCGAAGAACCACGCGTCGTCCTCGCACAGCGGCAGCAGGTGCTCGGCCGCCTGCTTCGTGACGGCCTTGAACCCGCACTGGGCGTCCGAGAACGACACCCCCATCGTGGTCCGGAGCAGCAGGTTGTACGAGCGGGAGATGAACTCGCGCTTGCTGCCCCGCACCACCCGCGACGAGTCGGCCAGTCGTGTCCCGATGGCCAGGTCGGAGTGCCCGGACAGCAGTGGGGCGACGAGGGGCTCCAGCGCCGCGAGGTCGGTCGACAGGTCCTCGTCCACGTACACGAGCACGCTCGCGGGTGAGTCAGCCCACACGGCCTTGAGCGCCCGACCGCGGCCCTTCTCCGTCAGGTGCACCGCCTGCACGCCGGCGAGCATCGCGGCGAGGTCGTCGGCGATCCGTGCGGTGTCGTCGGTCGAGGCGTTGTCCGCGATCGTGATCCGCCACGTGTGGTGCAACGACGTCCGACAGAACTGGTGCAGGCGCCGGACGTGGGCGGCGAGCGTGTCCTGCTCGTTGTGGCAGGGGACGACGATGTCGATGTCGAGGGTCTGGTTCGTCTCCGTCATGCCGCTCATGCTCGGCAGCGGGCATGCGGGGACCGATGCAGTGTGCTGTGCCCCTCGTAAGAAGCGCGTCCCGGCGGACTTTCGCGCTCAGCGACACCTCACGCGCCCGTCGCCCCGTGAGGTGTCGCTGAGCCCGTGAGCGGGCAGACGGCCGACGGACGGCGGGCGGGCAGACGGCCGACGGACGGACGGCGGACGGACGGCTGGCCGGCGGTCGCTCGCTCAGCGGGGCAGCAGGATCTGCACGACGGCGATCACGGCGAGCACCGCGATGGGGACGCCGGCGATCCAGGCACCGGCGCGCATCTGGGTGCGGCGGATCGTGGGCGCCGTGTGCGAGCTGCGGGCGAACTCCGTCGCGGCGACGAGCTCCGGCGCAGCCGCAGGCGGTGCGGGCTCCGGCTGGGGGCGGTCGTCCTCGAACGCCGGGACCTCGACCACCAGGTCCGACGGGTCGGGTCGGCCCGGCAGCTCGCCGTACGCCTTCGTCATGCGACCAGTATGCGCTGGCGTCCGGGTCGTCATCCTTCGTGAGCAGAAATGGTCGAGTGGCGCCACAGCAGGCGACCATTTCTGCTCACGAAGCGGGCGCAGCGGGTGCAGCGGGCGCAGCTCACGCAGCGGGCGCTGCTCACGCAGCGGGTGCAGCTCACGCAGCGGGCGCAGCTCACGCAGCGGGCGCCGGCACCGCTCCCGGCAGGTCCACCGTGAACGCCGTCCGGCCCGGCTCGGACGCCACCCGGACGGAGCCGCCGTGCGCCGCGACCACCGCGCGCACGATCGCCAGCCCGAGGCCGCTCGTGCCGTGCTCGCGGGAGCGCGACGCCTCGCCACGGGTGAAGCGGTCGAACAGGGTCGGCAGTGCGGCGTCCGGGATCGGCGGCCCGTCGTTCGCCACCACGAAGCGTGCGACCCCGGACGGTCCGATCCGCTGCAGCGACACCACGACCGCGGTCCCCGCCGGGGTGTGCGTCCGGGCGTTGGCGAGCAGGTTCGTGACCACCCGCCGGAGCTGCGCCGCGTCGCCGGACACGACGAGCGGGTGGTCGTCGACGATCTGCAGCGTCCACCGGTGCTCGGGTGCGATGGCGCGGGCGTCCATCGTCGCCTCGACCACGACGGACGTCAGGTCGACGGGACCGTGCGTGGGCGACACCCCCACCGACCCGGCGTCCAGGGCGGTGGCGTCGAGACGAGCGAGGAGGAGCAGTTCCTCGACGAGGTCGCCCATCCGGACGGCCTCCCGGCCGATCCGTTCGACGTTCCGGTGGACGGCGTCCAGGTCCGAGGCCCCGGCGGTCAGCTCCGCGTACGCCCGCACGGTCGCGATCGGCGTCCGGAGCTCGTGCGAGGCGTCCGCGACGAACGTCCGCATCCCGGCCTCGGCGTCCCGCCTAACCGTGAGCGCCCGGGCGACGTGGCCGAGCAGCCGGTTCAGTGCGGTGCCGACCTGGGCGACCTCGCGGTTCGCGGTCAGGTCGGCACCGGACACCCGCACCGGGATGTCGGGGTCGCCGCGTTCCAGGTCGAGCGCGGTCACGTCAGAGGCGACCGCGGCGACACGTTCGAGGGGGCGGAGCGACCGCCGGACGAGCAGCGCGAGGGCCCACGCGGCGACGACGAGGCCGAGCACGGTGACGATACCGATCACGAGCAGCAGGCGGGCGATCGCGGCGTTCAGGTCGCCGAGGGGGAGGGCCGTGACGAACACCTCGTCGTCGTCGCCGACGGCCTGCACGCGGAAGGCCCCGAGCGAGCCGAGGTCGACGGTCGCCGGTGCCGCTCCACTGTCGACCGCGGCGAGGGTCGCCTCCTGCGCCGACGACAGGCCGTGCTGGTCGCCGTCGCTGTCGGTGTAGCCGCCGAGCACGACCTCGCCGTCGCGGACGATCGCCACGACCGTCCCGGCGGACTGGCCGGGCGCACCGATGAACGCGTTGTCGGGGTCGGGCGGGTCCGACGGGTCCGACGGGTCCGACGACGATCCCGACCCGGACTCCGACCCGGGAGGCGGTCCGGTCGGCGAATCGCCGCGCTCCCGGCCGCCGACGGTCCGGTTCGCCGCGGTGGACAGTTCGGCGTCGAGCCGGTCGACGAGGTACCCGCGGAACGCGACGACGGTCACCGCGCCGACGACGACGTTGGTCGCGACGAGCAGCAGGGCGACGGCGGCGACGATCCGCCAGCGCAGCGACGGCACGCGTCCGGCGCGCGGCTCTCGGGGACGACGAGTGCCGTCCCGGGAGGCCCGGATCACCTTCCCGCGTCGGCTCACGTCGTCGGTCGGAGCACGTACCCGGCCCCGCGCACGGTCTGCAGCATCGGCTCGCGTCCGGCGTCGAGCTTCTTCCGCAGGTACGACACGTACATGTCGACGAGGTTCGACGACGAGCCGAAGTCCATCCCCCAGACGCTGGCGAGGAGCTGGTCCCGTGACAGGACCCGGTTGGCGTTCCTGGCGAGGTGGCGCAGGAGCTCGTACTCGGTCGGCGTGAGCTCGATCGGGTCGTCGGAGCGGCTGACCGTGCGGGCGTCCTCGTCGAGCCGGAGGTCACCGACCACGACCTCGGCGGTGCCGGCGACCGCGGCGACCCGCGCCGAGGTCCGGGCGAGGATCCGGGCACGGACGAGCAGCTCCTCGATGCCGAAGGGCTTCGTCAGGTAGTCGTCGCCACCACGGGTGAGTCCGGCGAGGCGGTCCTCCGGTGCGTCTCGTGCGGTGAGGAAGAGCACCCGGACGCCGTCGCGGGCGTCGCGGAGCCGCTCGAGGACCTCGAACCCGTCGATGTCGGGCAGCATCACGTCGAGGACGATCACGTCGGGCTGGAACTCCCGTGCCGCGAACAGCACGTCGCGGCCACGGTGGACGGCGCGTACGGCCCAGCCGTCCCCCTCGAACGCGAGGGCGACGGCGTCGGCCAGGGCGTGTTCGTCGTCGACGACGAGGGCGCGGACGGGTGTGCCGTCGGTGCGCTGCAGCGGTTGGCCGGTCACGCCCGCGAGCCTATCCACCGCGCCCTCGTCGTCGGTCACTTCGTGGTGCTCAGGTCGTAGACGGTCTGCCCGCCGACCGTCGTGGACGCGTAGTTCGCTGCGACCCACTCCTGGATCGCCGACGCGGTGGAGGACCCGCCGCCCATCCCACCGCCGGCGCCGGACGCGATGTAGTACCCGATGTCCCCGTCGGCGACGTACGCCTCGAACTGGGCGAGCGTGGGTGTGGGGTCGCTCGACCAGCCGCCGATCGCCATCACGGCGGTGTCGGTGTCGAGTTCGAGCTGCGCGGCCGACTGCGATCCGTTGACGGCGGCCGCCCACTTCGCGTCGGATGCCTCGAGGAGCTTCTGCAGTGCCGACGAGGTGGTCGTCCCCTCGCCGCCCGTCCCGTCCCCGCCGGTCATGCCCTCCGGCGGGGTGCCGCCGGGACCCTGCTCGGAGTCCGACGTGCTGTCGGAGCCGTCGCTCTCGGAACCGGAGGCCGATCCGCCGGGGCCTCCCGTGCCTCCAGGCGGGGTGCCCGTGCCGCCGGTGCCGCCGCCCGTCATGCCGGAGCTGCTCCCTGCCGGACCGACGCTCGGGATCGAACCGGTGTGCGCGACGGTCGTCGTGGCGAGGGCGTAGGCGGTGGTGCCGGTGAGCCCGAACAGCGTGCCGGCGAGGACACCGACGGTGACGAGCTTGCGGAGGCTCGGCAGGTTCCCCATCACGATCGCCACCGCGGACAGGAGCCCGCCGGCGAGCATCACCCAGCGCAGCCACGGCAGCCACGTCGGGTTCTCGTTGAGCAGGCACCAGCCCCAGAAGGCGGTGATGCCGATCATGGCGGCGAGGCCCATGCGCCCGACGAAGCGGGCCCGTGCGTGCCAGAGCAGTGCGCCACCGGTGCCGACGAGACCGGCGATCGCCGGGGCCAGGGCCACCGTGTAGTAAGGGTGGATCGTGCCGGACATGTACGAGAAGACGAGGCCGGTGACCAGGAGCCAGCCGCCCCACAGGACGAGTCCGGCACGGGCCGGGTCCGCCAGGTGTCGGCGCCCGACGACGACCAGGCCGAGCACGAGTGCGACCAGTGCTGCGGGCAGGAGCCACGAGATCTCGAGGCCCATCTCGGACGAGAACAGCCGGTTCAGCCCCGTCGAGCCGCCGAAGGAGCCGCCCGCGGTGCCGCCGGTCATGCCGCCGCCTCCGCCGCCGTTGCCCGAGCCGCCGAAGATCCGGCCGAGGCCGTTGTAGCCGAAGACCAGGTCGAGCACGGTGTTGTTCGTCGAGCCGCCGATGTACGGGCGGGACTCGGCGGGCCAGAGCCACACGGCGACGACCCACCAGCCGGCGGCGACCACCAGCGACCCGGCGGCGATGAGCAGCCCGATCACGCGCTTGCCCCAGGTGGTGCGGGCGGCGACCAGGTAGACGAGCCCGAAGGCCGGCAGCACGAGCAGCCCCTGCAGCATCTTCGTCAGGAACGCGAAACCCAGCGCGACGCCGGCCAGGGCGATCCACTTCCAACTGCCCCGCGGCAGCGCCCGCACCGTGCAGTACGCGCCAGCGGTCATCAGGAACACGAGCAGGGCGTCGGGGTTGTCGAACCGGAACATCAGGGCAGCCGCCGGCGTCGCCGCGACGACGAAGCCCGCGAGGAGCGCACCGACGTTCGCGGTGGTGGTGCCGACCCGGGCGAGGGTGCGGCGGACCGTACCCCACACCAGCGCGACCGAACCGACCGCCATCAGGGCCTGGGGGAGCAGCAGGCTGAAGCTCGAGAAGCCGAACAGCCGCGCGGACAGCACCATCACCCAGAGCGACGCCGGCGGCTTGTCCACGGTGATGAAGTTCGACGAGTCGAGGGAGCCGAAGAAGAACGCCTCCCACGACTTCGTGCCGGCCTGCACGGCGGCGGCGTAGAAGCTGTTGGCGTACCCGGAGACACTGAGGTCCCAGAGGTACACCACTGCCGTCACCGCGAGGAGCGCCCAGAACGCCGGGCGGAGCCAGCGGGCGTCCTCGCGCTCGCCGAGGAACAGGCGGGCGAGCGGCTTGCGACGCCGATCCTGCGCGTCACTGCGCGCGGGGTCGCGTCGATCGGTCACGGGGATCGGGTAGGTGGTCATGTCGATGAGCATCCGGGGTGTTCCCCGAACGACGCACTGCGCCGCCTGTGTGCGGGCTAAGGAGTGTGGGGCGGGGTGTGCGTGGTCGGGCGCGTGCGTGGGCGGGCGCGTGCGTGCGGGCGTGGGCGCGGGTGTGGGTGTGCGGGCGCGGGTGTGGAAGTAGGTGCAGTGTGCGAGGTTCCGCGCATGGTGCGGGTCCGCGCGGGTCGCACGCTGCGCGGTACCTCGCACCGTCCCGGGCGCGACCTCGCACCGTGCGAGGTCAGGCGCGCACGGGCACACGGGCGCACGGGCGCGTGGCGGGGTGACGTGGGCGCAGTGTGCGAGGTTTCGCGCATGGTGCGGGCTCGCGCGGGTCGCACGCTGCGCGGCACCTCGCACCGTCCCGGGCGGCACCCCGCACCGTGCGAGGTCAGGCGCGCACGGGCGCGCGGGCGACCCCGCACCGTGCGAGGTCAGGCGTAGCGCTGCGCCGCCCGGAGTGCCGCCCCGGTGTACGACCCGCCGAACAGGAACACGTGCAGCAGCAACGGCGCGAGCTGGTGCAGCTCGATGCGCTCCTGCCAGCCGTCGGCGAGCCGGGACTCCTGGTCGTAGGCGGCGAGGACGGTCTCCAGCCGTGGCAGGCCGAACAGCCCGAGCAGCGCCAGGTCGGTCTCCGCGTGGCTTCCGTGCGCGATCGGGTCGATGAGCACCGCTCCGCTCGGCTCGGACGAGTCCGTCGGCCAGAGCACGTTGCCCGCCCAGAGGTCCCCGTGCAGCCGCGCCGGTCGGTCCCCGACGAGCTTCGGCTGGGGCGACCCGAGTGTGCCGTCCTGCACCCGGTCCGCGACCCGGTCGAACACGGCGGCCTGCTCGCGGTCGAACCCGCCCGCGTCGACGATGCGGCGGACGAAGTCCCGGATCCGGTACTCGGCGAAGAACTCGCCCCACGTGGCCGGTGCGTGCGCGGCATCGACGAACGGGGTGCGCGAGCGTCCCATCCGCAGTGCCGCTCCCGTCGGCCAGCCGGAGGGCGGCGCACCCCAGTGGTCGGCGCCGGCGGCGTGGGTGTGGGCGAGAGACCGCCCGAAGCGCTCGGCCTGTGCGGCGGTGGGGGAGCAGTCGGAGATCAGCTCGAGGTCGAGCACGGTCGGGCTCGGCCGGCCCAGCACCCGCGCGGTCCTGGTGCCGCCGGCGTCCTCGGCCTCGGCGAGCCACTCGAGTCCCGCGGCTTCGGCTGCGGCTTCGTCCGGGGTGGTGAAGGTCTTCACGTGCGTCTCGGCCATCGTCCCATCCTGCCGAGTGGCCGTCGACGTCCGTTCAGCGGGCCGTCAGACCGCGTCGACCAGCGCCCTCGCCAGCGGGTGCCACTCACGCGACGACGGCCCGCTCAGCACCAGGGTCCGCTCGAGGCGCCGCGCCATCGGCACCATCACGAGGTCCGGCGGCAGCATCCCCCGCCCGAGCGTCGGCACGATCGAGACGCCCTCGCCCCGCTCGATCATCCCGAACATCGTGCTCATCTCCCGCACCCGGTGGGCGTAGCGGAACGGCTGCCCGTCGAGTTCGTGCAGCTTCTGGATCTGGTGCTCGCACCCGCCACCGCCCGCGACCAGGCCGTCCTCGTGCAGGTCGTCGAGCGTGAGTGCGGGGAGCTCGGCCAACGGGTGGTCGCGCCGCACGACCGCCGCCATCTCGTCCGTCGCCACGACCACGCCACCGACCGGGGCCGGCGTGGGGTCGACGAGCACGGCGGCGTCGACGGTCCCGCTCTCGAGCCACTCGGGCATCTCGTCGTCGTCCCCCTCGTAGACCTGCACGTCGACGTCGGGCAACGTCACCGCCCACAGCTCGCGGAGCCGCGGCAGCAGGCCCTGGCAGACGGTGGGGACGGCCGCGAGTCGCACGGTGCCGCGCGCCGTGGCGGGCCGGACCACTGCCTCCAGGGCGTCGACCGAGGCGAGCACGCTGCGGGCGTGGGCCAGCAGACGGTCGCCGAGCGGTGTCGGGGCGGCGACCGCGCCGCGACGGACCACCGGGCCGCCGACCTCGCGTTCGAGCCCGGCGACGGCGTGCGAGACGGCGGACTGTCCGACACCGAGGACGGTCGCGGCAGAGGTGAACGAGCCGGCGTCGAGGGTCGCCACGAACGCCCGGAGCTGGGGGACCGAGACGCCCATGCGTCCTCCTCATGTCGGTATGAACCACATGCGTTTGCCGCATGTGCGGGTCGGGTTCGACACTAGGCCACATGAACGCCGTCCTCTACGCCCTCGTCGCCCTCACCTGGGGATCGAGCTTCCTGTTCGCGAAGATCGGGCTCGACGGACTCGCACCGCAGCAGGTCGCCACCGTGCGGACCGTCCTCGGTGCCGTGACACTGGTCGCGCTCCTGCTCCTCACCCGCCGTCGCTGGCCCCGCGAGCCGCGGGTGTGGCTGCACCTGCTCGTCGTCTCGGTCTTCCTCAACGCGGTGCCGTCGTCGCTGATGGCGTGGGCAGAACAGACGGTGCCGTCGGGGCTCGCGAGCATCTACAACGCGACGACGCCCATCATGACGATGGCGGCGCTCGCCGTGCTGATCCCGTCCGAGCGGTTGCGCGGTCGCCAGGTGGTCGGCATCGTGCTCGGGATCGTCGGTGTGCTGGTGCTCGTCGGACCGTGGGACGTCCTCGGCGACCCCGCCGTGCTGGCGAGCGTCCCCGGTCAGGTCGCGCTGCTCGGCATGACCGCCTGCTACGGCATCGGGCTGGCCTACCTCCGCCGGGTGGCCGTCGGCAGCACGTACGACCCGGTCACGTTGGCGACGGTGCAGCTCACGCTCGCGTCCGGGCTGCTCCTGCTGGTCGCGCCCGTCATCGCGACCGGTCCGGTACAGCTGGACGGGAGGATCGTGGTCGCGATGATCGCACTGGGTTGCGTCGGCACGGGGTTGGCCTACGCATGGAACACCCGCCTCGTGCAGGCGTGGGGCGCGGGGCGGGCATCGACCGTGACCTACCTGACGCCCGTGGTCGGCGTGGCGCTCGGCGTGCTGGTGCTCGGCGAACACGTCCGGTGGAACGAGCCAGTCGGCGGACTCGTCGTGCTGCTCGGCATCGCGCTCGCCTCGGGGGTGGTCGGCCGCCGGAGTCTGCGGCGGCCCGCACGCCCCGCCCGTACGCTGGCGGAGTGACCTCCGGCCGGGACCCCAACGTGCTGCGGCTGCTGTTCGCGTCGTCGCACCCAGGCCCCACGGTGACGGTGACGGTGCTCGCCGCCGTGATCGCCGCGGCCGTGGGACACCCGTTCTGGTTGGTCGTCCTGGTGGCGCTGACCGTGGTCGCCGGGCAGCTCTCGATCGGGCTCGCGAACGACTGGATCGACGCCGACCGCGACCGTGCCGTCGGCCGGTCGGACAAGCCCGTCGCACGGGGCCTCATCGCGGTCGGGACCGTCCGCACGGCCGCGTTCGTGACGGCCGCGGTCGCCGTCGTGCTCTCGCTGTTCCTCGGTCCGGTCGCCGCGGTCGCTCACCTCGTGCTCGTCGCCGCCGGCTGGGCCTACGACGCCGGGCTCAAGCGCACGGTGTGGTCCGTCGCGCCGTTCGTGGTCGCGTTCGGGCTGCTGCCGGTCGTCGCGGTGTCCGCCGGCCCTGGGGCGCAGTGGCCGGCGTGGTGGGCGATCGCCACGGGAGCGGTGTTCGGCGTCGCGATCCACTGCACGAACGTCCTGCCCGACCTGGTGGACGACGCCGCGACCGGGGTGCGCGGGTTCCCGCACCGGCTCGGGCTCCGGGCGGCGGGCATCGTCGCGTTCGGGTCGCTCGTCGTGGCGGCGGCGCTGGTGCTCGGCGGGCAGGTGCTCGGTGGTGATCCGGTGCAGGGCGTCGGGGTGGTGCTCGCGGTCGTCGGGGCGATCGTCGTGCTCGGGCTCGCGGTGGCGGGGGTCCGGCTCGTGCTGGCCGGTCGGGCGTCCCGGACGTTGTTCCGGCTCGTGATCGCGTCGTCGCTCGTGCTCGTCGTCGAGCTCGGGCTGGCGGGCGCGCGACTCGTCGCCTGACGCGCGTCCCTCTGCGCGCAAGACACAGGTGTTCGCCGGTTGCACACGCGCATGTCGCGGTTCGACGCGTGAACACTGGTGTTCCGCCGCACGGAGCGGCACGGAGCGGCACGGAGCGGGCACGGGGCGGGCGCGGAGCGCGCACGCGGCGGGCACGCGGCGGGCACAGGGGGGCGGAGCGGGCACGGAGCCGCACGGAGCGGGCACGGAGCGCGCGCGTCAGGCCCAGCGCATGGCGTACAGCCGGGCCAGGCCGTGCGCGGTCGGCAGGGACAGGACGGTCCGGAGCAGTGCCTCCCGGCCAGCCGTGCGCACCGGGTCGAGCGGACGCCCGAGGGCCATGTTCGCCTCGGCCTGACGTGCAGCGCGGCGGGCGGCGGCCTGCCTGCGCTCGGCGTAGGCGGGCCAGGGACCGGCGACGCCGGTCCGGACCGCGCCGACGAGCAGGGGCGCGAGGTCGGCGGCGTCCAACCACCCGAGGTTCATGCCCTGCCCGCCGATCGGGCTGATCTCGTGGGCGGCGTCACCGACGAGGACGACTCGTCCGACGCCGACCCGGTCCGCCGCCCGACGCCGGACACGGAACCCGCTGAGCATCGAGCAGGTCGTCGGGTCCGGCGCCACTCCGGTCCGGTCGGAGACGATCCCCGCCAGGCGTCGGGCGCGTGCCGGATCCGGAGCCGTGCCGCCGGCTGCGGCGGACCCGCTGAACCCGTCGTCGGGGACGAGTGCGACGTAGCGCCGTCGACCGCGCGGCAGGGGGAACGACTCCACCACGCCGTCCGGCCCCACGTCGACGAGGGCCGCGGTGCGGGCAGCGGGGTCCTCCGGGTCGGCGAAGTCGCCCATCACATAGCGGTCCGGGTAGTCGCGACCAGAGGTGCCGATGCCCAGCAGGTCCCGGACGACGCTCCGTGCGCCGTCGGCACCGACGAGGAACGCCGCACGCAGGGCGACGGATCCGCCGTCCGGTCCGGTGCCGACCGCGTCGACGTGGTCGCGGTGGCGGGTCAGTGCGGTGAGCGTCGTCCCGGTGCGCAGTGCCCCCGGGTCGGCCTGCTCGAGGCGGTCCCGCAGGAGCTCCTCGGTACGGTGCTGGTCGAGCGTCGCCACGTACGGGTGCGTGTCCGACGCGCGGTCGAAGGTCAGGGTGCCGAGGGTTCGGCCGCGGCTCCGGGCGACGCCGGTGCGGACGAGTGTCGCCTCGGCGAGCACCCGGGTGTCGAGCTCGATCGCGGCGAAGGCGTCGAGCGAGGGCGGGTGGATGCCGATCGCGCGGGACCCCGTTGGTGGTCCGCTGCGGCGTTCCCACACCCGCACGTCGACGCCCCGCGCCGCGAGCAACGCCGCCAGGAACAGGCCGACGGGGCCACCGCCGACGACGAGGACGTCGGTCCGCTCCGTGGTCACGGGCCGAGCCTACGGTCGGGCGGTGTCGGGGGCACGCAGTGAGCGGTACACGGCGCAGAGGACGCTCAACGACCGGGGTGCACCAGGGCCGTCAGGGCATCGAGTCGTTCGTGCACGATCGCCGCGAAGGGCCGGAGCTCATCCGGAGCGATCCACTGCGCGAACGACAGGTGGAACACTGTGACGGCGGTCTCGGCGGCCATCGTCGCCGCGGGCTCCGGGACGCCACGCTCGCGCATGACCTCGCCGATGCGTGTCTTCAGGGTCGCGAGCTTGCCGAGTTCCCGCTCGCCGAGCGCCGGGTTGGCGTCGATGATCCCCTGGCGGGCCCGCGACCACGACCGGCGCTCGTCGGGGAAGAACCCGGCCGCGGCGTCGAGTGCCCGTCCGACAAGGTCGAACGGCGCGGAGTCCTCAGGAGCCGAGCGGATCGGATCGAGGAACATGCCCAGGAAGTCGTCCTGACCGGCGAACAGGACCTCGCGCTTGTCGGCGAAGTGCCGGAAGAAGGTGCGTTCGGTGACCTCGGCCTCCGCCGCGATCCGGGCGACCGTGGTGGCGTCGTACCCCTCGGACGCGAAGAGCTGCAGCGCGACCGCCTGCAGTCGTTCGCGGGTTCCGGGTTGCCATCGAGCCATGTCCGCAGTCTACTGATGACAGTGGCTGACATCGAGTGCTACGGTGATGTCAGTTCATGACATCACCGCCGTGGACGCCTGCGAAAGGACCACTCATGCACGTGTTCGTCACCGGGGCCTCCGGCTGGATCGGCTCCCACACCGTCGACGACCTGCTCGCCGCCGGCCACTCCGTCACCGGACTCGCCCGCTCCGACGCCTCGGCCGCAGCACTCGAGGCGAAGGGCGTCACCGTCGTCCGGGGCGACCTCGACGACCTCGACGCGATCCGCCGCGGTGCCTCCGATGCCGAGGGCGTCCTGCACCTCGCCAACAAGCACGACTGGGCGAACGCCGCCGCGACGAACGCCAGCGAGCGTGCCGCTGTCGAGACCATCGCGACGGCTCTCGTCGGCACCGACCGTCCGTTCGTCCTCGCGTCGGGCGTCGCCGGTCTCGCCCAGGGCCGCCCCTCGACCGAAGCGGACGCCAACCCGTTCGTCGGCCCGGACAGCATGCGCGGCGGCAGCGAGAACCGCGGCTTCGACTTCGTCGACCAGGGGGTGCGCACGATCGCGGCCCGGTTCAGTCCGACCACGCACGGCACCGGTGACCACGGCTTCATCGCGGCGATCGTCGGCGCAGCCCGGCAGCGCGGCGTCTCCGGCTACGTCGGCGACGGCACCAACAGCTGGTCCGCCGTGCACGTCACCGACGCCGCTCGGCTCGTCCGCCTCGGGCTCGAGCAGGCCCCGGCCGGCACACGACTGCACGCCGTCGCCGAGACCGCGATCCCGACCCTCGCGATCGCCGAGGCCATCGGCGAGGTCCTCGGGCTGCCGGTGACCTCGATCGACCCGGCGGACGCGGACGCGCACTTCGGGTTCATCGGCCGGTTCTTCGGCATGGAGATGTCCGCCACGTCCGAGACCACCCGCGAGCTCCTCGGGTGGGAGCCGACCGGCCCGGGGCTGCTCGAGGACATCGCCGCCGGTGCCTACTCCGGCGTGCGGGTGGCGTAGACGGCCGCGTCGGCGCCAGCCCCACGTGCCCCTGCACCGGACGGGAGGCGCGTGGCGGCCCCGCACCGCGCCTCCCGGCCGTCGCCGGTCCGGACCACCGCCCATGGTGAGCAGCAATGGTCGGGTCCCGTCACCGGACCCGACCATTTCTGCTCACGAAGCGAAGCGGCGACGTCGCGACCCGCGCAGCTACGACCCGCGACGCGCCCTACTCGGACTTCTGCATCTGCCACGGCTCCGGCTCGCGGTCGCCGTTCGGGCGCACGGGCCGGACGTCGCCGACGATCGGGATCGCACGCTTCCGCATGAACCACAGGTAGCGGACGAAGAAGTGCGACAGCGTCGACAGCCGGTTGCCGTTGCCGAGCAGCGACGCGATGTGCACCGCCACCCACGCCAGCCACGCGACCGGCCCGACCATCGTGATGCCGCCACGAAGCTGCGCGACCGCGGCGTTCGTGCCGATCGTCGCCATCGTGCCCTTGTCGAAGTACCTGAAGTGCTCGGTGGGCTTGCCCTCGAGCAAGCGCTTGATCTGCTTCGCGACGTGGCGTCCACCCTGCAGCGCGGGCTGGGCGAGCTGCGCGAGTGCGTCGTCCTGCGCGGCGATGTCGCCGGCCGAGAACACGCGCTCGACGCCCTTCACGGCGAGGTCGTCGCCGACCTGGATCCGCCCGCCGTTGGTCTGGGGGAGGCCCCAGCCGGAGACCTCCTTGTGTGCGGCGACGCCGGTGGCCCAGATGACCTGCGAGGCGGGGATGAACTCGCCGTCAGCCGTCATCACGCCGTCGGTCTTGACCTCGGAGACGCCGGTGTTCAGCCGGAGGACGACGCCGCGCTTCCGCAGGACCTTGGCCGCGTACCGGCGCAGGCGCGGGGCGAACGGCTTGAGGAGCTCGCCGCTGCGGTGCACGAGGGTGATCGTGATGGCACCCTTGTCGAGCTCGGGGTACGCCCCCTCGAGCGCCTGGTCTCGGAGCTCCGCCAGGGCGCCGGCCATCTCGACGCCGGTCGCGCCGCCGCCGACGATGACGATCTTGATCTCGTCCGGACCCTGGTTCGCCGCGGCCTCTTCCAGCCGGGTGAACAGCTCGTCGCGGATGCGGAGGGCCTGCGAGCGGGAGTACATCGAGTACGCGTACTCGTAGGCGCCGGGGGTGCCGAAGTAGCTCGTGTTCACCCCGTTCGCCAGGATCAGGTAGTCGTATTGCAGGTGCTCGCCGTCGGACATCTCGGCGATGCGCTCGTCGTGCCGGATCCCGGTGAGCAGGCCGTGCCGGAACTCCGCGTTGTCCTGCTTGGCCCGCAGGCTGCGCAGGAAGTACGTCACGTCACCGGCGTTCAGTCCGCCCGTCGCCACCTGGTACATGAGGGGCTGGAACATGTTGTAGACGTGCCGGTCGACGAGCGTGACCCGGACCGGGGCGTCCGCCAGCTCGCGCATGGCGGCGACACCGGCGAAACCACCGCCGACGATGACGACGTGCGGGCGGGTGTCCTGGGGCATGCTGATCCGGCTTTCTTCGGTTCGTGAGGTGGTCACCCACGAGGGTACGCGCGCTGTGGACCGCTCCCGTCCACGGCCGACCGGGAGGCCCGGCTCGGCTCCGTCAGGCGTCGAGCCGTGCGTAGGTGCTCACGACGTTCCCCTTGCTCGTCACGGTGCTCTCGACCAGCCGCAGGCGGGTGGGCGGGTCGGTCGGCTCGAACAGCTTCCGGCCGGAGCCGGCGATCGCCGGGTGGACCATCAGCTGCAACTCGTCCAGGAGGCCGGCGAACAGCAGGTGCCGGACCACCGTCACACTGCCGCACACCGCGATGTCGGCGCCGTCGCGGTCCTTGAGGTCGCGGACGAATGCGTCGAGGTCGCCGGGGATCCTCGTCGCGTTCTGCCAGGAGAGGTCGTCGTCGAGCGTGGTCGACGCCACGTACTTCTCGATCGGGTTGATCCACTGCGCGAAGGGGTCGTCCGCGTGCGCCGGCCACCACTCGGCCCACTCGAGGTAGCTGTTCTTGCCGAGCAGGACGGTGTCGGTGCGCGCCATGAACGCACCCATGCCCGCACCGAGCTCGTCGTCGAAGGAGTCGTACTGGAACTCGTAGGGATCCTGGACGACGCCGTCGACGGACGTGAACAGCCCTGCTGTGACCTTGCGCATGGCCGGAGCGTACTGCGGATCAGCTCCCGGTGTCGCTGTCGCTGCTGCCGTCGGTGCTGCCGCTGCCGTCCGTGCTGCCGGAACCGTAGCCGGGGGCCTGACCGGTGCCGCCCGGGAACTGGTTCGTGCCGCCGTTCGTGCCGGGCACCTGCGTCGTGGACTGGGACTGGTTGCCGCCGATCGCGTGTCCGATCGCGAAGCCGATGCCGCCGCCGACCAGGAGTGCCGCGAGCCCGACGATCGCCGCGAGGATCGGCCAGAACCAGGGCGGCTTCGGTGCGCCGCCCTTCCGGTTCGTCGTCGCGTTGCCGTACCAGGGGGTGGCGCCGTTGGGGGCGCCAGCGTTCCAGGCGTCGGCCGCGGCGTCGGCGCGGTAGGGCTGCTGCTGCTGCTGGTAGGGCTGCTGCTGCTGTGCGTACGGGTCTGCGGTGGGGGCGTGGGTGTACCCGGAGGTGTGGGTGTGCTCGGAGGCGTGGGTGTGCCCGGAGGCGGGGGTGTCGAGGGTCGCCGTGGAGGTCGGGGTCGGGGCCGCGCCCCATCCGGCCGGTGCGGCGCGGGGTGGCTGCGGGGCCGCGTCGTCGCGTTCCGGGCCGTTCGTGGGAGTGGTGTCGCTCATGCAGAGGAGTGCACACCGCGGACCTATGCGCAGCCGATGACGAGGCTGACCCGGTGCTGCGAACGCGCGCGTAGCCTCGGTCCGTGCGCAACGAGACCCTGGCAGCCCGAGCGTCGTGGGCCGTCCGTGACTGGGCGTACGCGGTGCGGTGGCAGCTGCAGAGCCTCGGTCCGACCACCGCCGACGACTACCGGGACGGCGACGGCCAACCGGTCGTCGTGATCCCCGGCGTCTACGAGACCTGGCACTTCATGCGGCCGCTGATGGACGCCCTGCACGACCGCGGGCACCCCGTGCACGTGCTGCCGGTGCTGCGGCACAACCTCCGACCGGTCCCGGAGTCGGCGGCCGACGTGTTCGCGTACCTCGAGGAGCACGACCTGCGGAACGTGCTCGTGCTCGCGCACAGCAAGGGCGGACTGATCGGGAAGTACGCGATGACGCGACTCGACGACCACGGACGGCTCGACCGGATGGTGGCGGTGTCGACGCCGTTCGCCGGGTCCGGGTACGCCAGGCTCGCGCCGGTGCGGCACCTCCGGGTGTTCCGGGCAGCGGACCCGGTGCTCGCCGGGCTCGCGCGGGAGCTCGACGCGAACGCGCGGATCACCTCCGTGTACGGGGTGTTCGACACGCTCATCCCGGAGGGCAGCGAGCTCGCGGGGGCCACGAACGTCCGACTCCCGGTCGGCGGGCACTTCCGGATCCTCGGCGACGAGCTGACCCGCGCGGCGGTGCTGGCTGCCGCCGCGCCGGCCGCGCCGACGCCCCGCGCGCCCTCGCCCGGCGACTTTTCGCGCTGAGCGACAGGTCACGGGCCCGCCGTGCCGTGAGGTGTCGCTCAGCGCGAAGTCCGCGCCCGGAACAGCCTCAGGCGCCGGGCAGGAACAGGCAGAACGGGTGCCCGTCGGGGTCGAGCAGCACCCGGACGTCGTCCTGCGGCTGGTACTCGGCCTGCGTGGCGCCGAGCTGCTCGGCGCGTGCGACGGCTGCCGGCAGGTCCTCCACCTGGAAGTCCAGGTGCAGCTGCATGCCCGGGGCGTCCTTCGTGCCGGGCCACGTCGGCGGCACCCACTCCGGTTCGAACTGCACGGACAGGCCCGGTCCCTCGTCGGGACGGACGCGGGCCCAGGTGGGGTCGTCCTCGTGGACGGTCCACCCCGTCAGTGCGCCGTAGAACCGGGCGAGGACGAGCGGCTCGGGCGACTGCAGGACGGTCGCGACGAGGGTCGGCATCGAGGCGTCAGTGCTGGTCATGCCGCGGAGCGTACCCGCGGGGCGGGCGGTTCGGCAGGGCGCAGGCGGTCAGCGCCGGGCGGCAGCCAGCGCCGGGCGGCAGTCAGCGCCGGGCGGCGGTCAGCGCCGGGCGACGCTCGCGCGCTCGACGATCCGGTGCGGCACGACGACGGTCTCGGGCGGGGCGTCCCGGTCCTCGATCCGCCGGGTGAGCAGGTCGAGGGCCGCGGTGGCGAACGCCCGACGGTCGAACGAGACGGTACTCAGCGCGGGGATGGCGTACGCGGCGCCGTCGATGTCGTCGAAGCCGATGACGCTGACGTCGTCCGGCACCCGCACACCCCGGGCAGCGAGCACGTGCAGCACCCCGAAGGCGATCGAGTCCGTGAACGCGAACACGGCGTCGGACAGCGGGTTCGCGTCCAGCCACTCGGCGAAGGCGGCGGCGGCAGCGCTCGTCGTCCACGACGGCAGCGGGACCCGCAGCGACGGATCCGGCTCGATGCCCGCGACCGCGAGCCCGGCCAGGTACCCGCGCTCACGGAGTTCGCTCGTCGCCGTCGCCTCCGATGCCCGGGCGGCGCCGACGATCGCGATCCGGCGGTGGCCGTGGTCGAGCAGGTACGAGGTGACCTCTTCCGCGGCGGTGCGGCTGTCCACGTGGACCTGGTCGACGTGTTCGGGTTCGACCTCGCCGATGACCACGGTGGGCGGCAGCCCCTCGGTGGAGGCCAGGACGCTCGCGCTCAGTGACACGGGGTTGAGGACGAGTCCGTCGACCAGGTGTGCGCGTGCCCGGGACACGAGTTCGCGCTCACGGGCCGGGTCGTTGCCGGTCTGGTCGAGCTGGACGATCCAGCCGCGCTCCCGGGCGAGTTCGACGAACCACTGCGCGAGTTCGGCCGAGTACGCGCTGCCCATCTCCGGCAGGGTCAGGGCGATGGCGCCGGAGCGGCCGTTCCGGAGCCCGCGGGCCGACAGGTTCGGGACGTAGTCGAGTTCGGCGAGTGCCCGCTCGACGCGCTCCTTGGTCTCCGGGCGCACCACGACGCCGCCGTTGATGACGTTGGAGACGGTCTTCGGCGACACCCCGGCGAGGGCGGCCACGTCCCGCACGGTTGCGCGCATCGGGACGAGCGTAGCGCGCGACGTCGATCTCGCGCGGCCGCCGTGCGCGGGCTCAGCCCGACGCCACCTCGATCGTCCGCCCGGTGCGTGCCGACTCCTGCGCTGCGAGCACGATCGACAGCGTCCGGAGCCCGACGCGGACGTCCGGCTGCGGCTGCACCCCGGTCCGGACGGCCCGGAGGAAGGTGTCGAGCATCGCGACGTCGAGATCCGGTCCGTACCGGAGTTCGATCGGCCGACCGTCGACCGCGTCGAGCCCCCGTGCCGCTGCGCCGAAGAAGTCCACCGCGACGGTCCCGCCGGTGCCCGCGACGTCGAGGGTCAGGCCGCCCCACGCCGGAGCGGTGTCCGGCCGGCTCCACGAGCAGTCGATGGCCGCGATCATCCCGGAGTCGTAGGTGACGGTGACGAGCCCCGCGGTCTCCGCATGCGCTCGGTCGGCGTGCAGGACCCGGTTCGTCACCGCCGTCACCGACTGCGGGACCGCGCCGGTCAGGCCGTCGACCAGGTCCGCGACGTGCACCACGTGGTCGACCAGCGCCCCGCCACCGCTGAGCGCCGGTTCGGTGAACCAGTCGCGGGTGGTCGGGAGCATCCCGTTGTTCGCGCCGCGGACCGAGAACACGGTGCCGAGTCCGCCGGCGTCGTGCGTCGCACGGAGCCGGTCGAACGCCGAGGCGAACCGGACCGGGAACGCCATCATCAGGAGTACGCCTGCCCGCTCGACCGCCGCACGCATGGCGAGCCCGTCCTGCCACGTCGTCGCGAGCGGCTTCTCGCACAGCACGTGCACGCCGGCGGCAGCGGCGGCCTCGACGAGCTCCCGGTGCCTGGCGTTCTCGGCGGTGACGACGACGGCGTCCGGCCGCCAGGCGAGCAGTGCCGCGTACGAGTCCTCGTACCCGACGCCGAGTGCGTCGGCGAGGTCCCGCCCGCGCAGCTCGAGGACGGACGACCCCGTGGAGACGCCGTCCGGGTCGGTGCCGCGGACCTCGACGTCGGGCATCGCCGCGAGTGCGCCGAGGTACCCGATCGCGTGGGTGTGGGCGAACGACAGGACACCGATCTTCACAGCGAGACCTCCACGGGCTGCCCGGACTCGACCGAGGCCAGCGCGGCGTTCGCGAGCCGGACGGCCACCGCGCCGTCGGCCGCCGTGACCCGGGGTTGCGGGCCGCCCGCGAACGCCGCGAGGAAGTCGCGGAGCTCGAGGGCGTACGGGTCCTCTGCGGGGTCGACGGGCGGCAGGAAGCCGTCGACCTCGGCGGGACGGGCGAGGTGGGCACGGGTGCTCTCCTCGGCCAGGGACGAGTGCGACAGGCTGCCGAGGGTGCCGGTGACCGAGTACTCGGTGGCGAACGGCAGGTGCTGCGGCCCCCACAGCCCGGCGACGTGGCTGATCGCCCCGGAGGCGTGGGTGAGCAGGACGTGCGCGGCCTCGACCGGCTCGTCGGCGCTCCCCGCCCGGACCGACACCGCGGAGACCCGGACCACCTCGCCCGCCACCCACCGTGCGACGTCGAGGTCGTGGATCATCTGGTCCATGACGATGCCGCCGGACTGCGTCCGGTCGCCGAACCAGGGGACACGGGTGGGGAACGCGCCGGACCGCGAGAACCGCAGGACCGCGAGGTCGCCCAGGAGGCCCGTGGTCGCGGCCTCCTTGAGGCGCACGTAGGCGGGGAACCAGCGCACCACGTGGGCTGGGTAGAGCTGTCGGCCCGCGTCGGCAGCACGGGCGACGAGGTCCGCCGCGTCCGCGTCGGTGCGGGCGAGGGGCTTCTCGGAGACGACGTCCTTGCCCGCGGCGAGCGCCGCGCGGACCACGTCGGCGTGTGCGGGTGTCGGGACGACCACGTCCACGACGTCGACGACCGCGAACAGCTCGTCGAGGGTGTCGGCGACCGTGATGGTGCTCCCGACGGCGCGCGCCGTGTCCGCGAAGGAGCGCGCGAGTGCCGCTGCGCCCTCCTGCGAGTGCACGACGACGTCGCCGAGTCGGAGCAGTCCTGGCAGGTGCGCGACCGCGATGCCCCCGGCGCCGACGAGGCCGATCCGGGTGCGCGGGGGCGAGGTCGACTGCGGCGTCATGGCGCCCAGCCTAGGTGAGCGGCCGGTCGGCAGCCGAGTGTGCGCTCACTCTGGCGTGCGACCGATGGAAACGTTTGGCAACGGATTGCCACGTTGTAACCGAACGCGCCAGGGTCGCTGCAGGAATCCAACGGAGGAGGCCACCGAGTGACGAAGCTCGACGTCCGCACGGCGGACAGTGCAGACAGCACCCGCGCCGCCAGGGGTGCGAACCGAACGGCACCACCACCGGACCCCGGGCTCCGGCGCCGAGCGACCTGGCAGCGGATCCGGCGCGACCGGGTCCTGCTCCTGATGGGGCTGCCGGGCGTCGCGCTCCTGCTCGGGTTCCACTACCTGCCGCTCCTCGGCAACCTCATCGCGTTCCAGGAGTACCTGCCGTTCGTCCCGCTCGGGCGCAGCCCCTGGGTCGGCTTCGAGAACTTCTCGGTGGTGTTCGACGGCGACGGTGAGTTCCTCGGGGCGCTCCGCAACACCCTGGTGATCACGCTCGTGCAGGTCGTGTTCGTGTTCCCGGCGCCGATCATCCTGGCGCTGATGCTCAACTCGCTGCTGTCCGAGCGGATCAAGGGCGTCGTGCAGTCGATCCTGTACCTGCCGCACTTCCTGTCCTGGGTGATCGTCGTCGCGGTGTTCCAGCAGATCCTCGGCGGCTCCGGGCTCGTGAACAACGCGATCCGAGCGGCGGGCGGCGACGCGATCGACTTCCTCGGCAACCCCGACGGGTTCGTGGCGCTCCTCACCAGTCAGGTGATCTGGAAGGACACCGGCTGGGCGACGATCCTGTTCCTCGCCGTCCTCAGCTCGATCGACGCCAGCCTGTACGAGGCGGCGAAGATGGACGGCGCGAGCCGCTGGCGGCAGCTCTGGCACGTCACGCTGCCCGGCATGCGCGGCATCATCATCCTGCTGCTCATCCTGCGGCTCGGCGACTCGCTCACCGTGGGCTTCGAGCAGATCATCCTGCAGCAGCAGGCCGTCGGGCGGGCCGCCAGCGAGGTCCTCGACACCTACGTCTACAACAACGGTGTGCTCGGCGGACAGTGGGGCGTCGCCGCGGCCGTCGGACTCGTCAAGGGGGTCGTGGGCGTGCTGCTCGTGCTCGGCGCCAACAAGCTCGCGCACGTCTTCGGCGAAGCGGGCGTCTACCAGAAGGAGGCGCGATGACCGCCACGCACACCGTGACCGTCCCCGGCACGAAGAAGCGCAAGCGGGGTGGGCCCGACGTCGCCCCGCTGCCCGGGCGACTGCTCACCGGAGCCGTCCTGCTCGTGATCTGCCTCGTCGTGATCCTGCCGTTCGTCGGCATCGTGTCGACGAGCCTCGCGCCGACCAGCCAGGTGAACGACGCCGCCGGGTTCGTGATGTGGCCGAAGGGCCTCGACCTCGGGGCCTACGAGAGCATCTTCGCCGGCGGTGTGGTCACGCGGGCCCTCGTGGTGAGCATCGGCATCACCGTCGTCGGCACCCTGATCAGCCTGTTCGTGAGCGCCATGCTCGCCTACGCGCTGAGTCGTCCGGGGTCGTACGGCTCCGGGGTGGTGTTGAGCCTGGTGCTCGTCAGCCTGTTGTTCGCGCCTGGCCTCATCCCGAACTACCTGGTCGTGAAGCAGTTCGGCCTGCTCGACTCGTACTGGGCGCTCATCCTGCCGACCGCCCTCAGCGCCTTCAACGTCATCGTGATGCGGTCGTTCTTCATGGCGATCCCACAGGAGCTCCTCGAGTCGGCGCGCATCGACGGCGCCGGGGACTTCGCGGTGTTCTGGCGGATCGTCCTGCCGCTGTCGAAGGCGGTCCTCGCCGTGATCGGCCTGTTCTACGCCGTCGGGTACTGGAACGCGTTCTTCAACGCGCTGCTCTACATCAACGACACCGCGAAGTGGCCCCTGCAGCTCGTGCTCCGCACCTACGTCATCAACAACGCGCAGCTCGGCGGCTCCGACCTCGGTTCCTCGTCCGACGCGCTCCCTCCACAGGCCTCGATCCAGATGGCGATCCTCGTCGTCTCGATCGTGCCGATCCTCATCGTCTACCCGTTCCTGCAGCGGCACTTCGCCAAGGGTGTCCTGACCGGTGCGGTGAAGGGCTGACCGACGTGACCACCACCGGAATCACGCGCCGTGCGCTCATCGCGGGCGGTCTCGGGGTCGCAGCCACGGGCCTCCTGGCCAGCTGCTCCACCGTGACCCGCTCGACCGACGTGAAGGCGATCAACCAGGCGGTCCAGCTGCCGGACTACGTGCCGTGGGCCGGCGGGCCTGAGCCGGCGTTCCCGAAGACGAGCGCCCTCATGCCGAGCGCGTTCCGGAAGATCCCCGCGACGCTCGTGCCCACCGCGGGGAAGCCCGGCGACGGCTCCACCGTGCACGGCAGCGTGCCGACGAACTCGCCGGTCCCGCCGGCGAAGGGGAGCAACCCGTACTGGCAGGGGCTCGACGAGCGGATGGGGATCGACCTCGACCTCACCATCACGCCGAACGCCGACTTCGGCAACAAGTTCGCCACGCAGGTCGCCGGCGACACCCTCGGCGACGTCTTCACCGTGTTCGGGTCGTTCCCGTACCTGCCGCAGTTCCTCGAGGCGAAGGCCGCCGACCTCAGCCCCCACCTGTCGGGCAGTGGCGTGCGCGACTACCCGTACCTCGCCAACCTGCCGACGGCGTCGTGGCGCGGCACCGTCTTCTCCGGCGGGATCTACGGTGTCCCGGTGCCGCGCGGACCCCTGACCTCGCAGGCGCTCCACCGCCGTCAGGACCTGTTCGAAGGACTCGGCGTGGACCCCGCATTCTCGACGGTCGACGAGTTCGTCCAGCTCTGCCGCGACGTCTCCGACCCGCACGCGAACCGCTGGGCGCTGGCATCGGTGCCCACCAACATCCTCGGTCCGATGCTCGGCCTGCCGAACCAGTGGCAGGAGGACGGCGGCCGGCTCACGCACATGTACGAGCTCGAGGAGTACCAGGAACTCCTCGAGGTGTCGCGGAAGCTCATCGCCCAGGACCTCGTGCACCCGGACAGCATCACGGCCTACAACGGCAAGGTCTGGTTCGTGCAGGGCTCGGCGCTGATGCTCTCCGACACGTACAGCGCGATCCCCGGGCTGCTGCAGCAGGCGACGCCGGGCAGCGGCTTCGAGCTGACGATCGCGCCGTTCGTCGGCCCGTCGGGGGACGCGGCGAAACCGTGGCTCGGCGACCCGAACAACGCGATCGCCGCGGTCGCCGCCGGCCGCGAGGACCGCGTGAAGATGCTCCTCCAGGTCCTGAACTGGTGCGCGTCGCCGTTCGGCACCGAGGCCTGGACGTACCGCAAGTTCGGCATCGAGGGCCGCGACTTCGAGTACCGCGACGGCGCACCCGTCCTGACGAAGACCGGCAACAGCGAGACTGCCCTCGGGGAGTTCCCGCTGCAGTACTTCACCGAGTGCCCGCTGCCGCTGTACTACGCCGGCAACCCGACGATGACGGACACCGTGTACGAGTCGCTCGCGTCGTGGGTCGACCGCGGGCTGGCCAACCCGGTCTACGGGCTCTACTCGCCGACGAACTCGACGAAGGGTCCGGCGCTCGGCACGTTCGCGACGAACGCGATCAACGACGTGCTGCTCGGACGCGCGAAGGTGTCGTCGTGGCGGACGACGGTGCGCGACTGGCGCCGCCGGGGCGGCGACGCCGTCCGCCGGGAGTTCCAGCAGGCGCTCGCAGCGCGCGCGTCCTGACGCGGGTCGCCCGCGGGGCGGGGCCTGCGTCGCGCCCCGCGCAGACCCGTGACGCGACGGCCTGGAGGCACGGTGCGGGCCCGCCGGCGTGCCTCCAGGCCGTCACCGTGGACCGGCCACCCCGACGAGGTTCCCGGCAGGATCGCGGAAGTGCCCGACGGTCACGCCGCCACCCTCGTTGCGCTGCGGCGGGAGCGCCACGGTCGCGCCCAGGCGTTCCGCCTGCTCCAGCGCGAGGGTGACGTCGTCGACCCCGACGTAGAACACCGCGTGCGCCGCGAAGCCCGGCCCGCCACCGATGCCCCCGGCGACCGGCCCCGCACCGTCGACCGGCTCGAGGAACGAGTACGCGTCCGGGTCGGACACCGCCGGGGCGACCGGTGCGCCCGCGGGGGAGTCCCAGCCGAAGAGCGCCGCGTAGAAGGCCCGGAGCCGATCCGGGTCGGGGCCGATGAGTTCGACGTGCACCACTGCGTTCGCCATGAGGCCGTTCTACTCCGCGCCGCACGCGGACCGAGGCCGATCAGTTCGCCGGTGGCCGGACCATCCGGACCTCGCGGACGCCGTCGTCCACCTGTTCCGTGCCGTCCCGCGCGAACCCGCGCTTGCGGTAGAAGGCCTGCGCTCGCGGGTTCGGGTCCGCGACCCACAGCGTGACACGGTCGGCCAGGTCGACGACCGCGTCGAGGAGGGCGTTCCCCGCACCGGACCCGTGGTGTCCGTCGAGCAAGTAGAGCACGAAGAGGTGCACCTCGGCGTCGACCGGACCGGACATCGCGATGCCGACGACCTCGCCGTCGTGCTCGGCCACGGCGATGCGGTTCGCCACGAAGCGGGCGTCGGTGAGCGCCGTGTTCCAGAAGCCCTCGCGGCGGGGGAGGAACGTCGGGTCGTCCAGGACCGCGTCCCGCACGACCCCGCGGTACGTCGCCCGCCAGGACTCCACGTGCACCCGGGCCATCGCCGCGGCGTCGCTCGGTGCTGCGGGGCGGACGGTGGTCGTGCCGGTGGTGCCGGTCGTGTCGCTCGCGGCGTCTGCGCCGGACTCGTCCCCCGCTTTCACGGGACGAGCGCGGTCGCGAGGGCAGCGTCGAGGGCTGAACGGTCACCGTCGACGGCCAGGTCGATCACCGCAGGATCCCGTCGCCCCCAGAGGAGCAGCAGCAGGTCCTCCGCCCGCCCGGTCACCCGGACGCTCGGCGCCGCGGGGTCGGTGCCGACGAGCACGGCCTCGCCGTCCGCGTCGCTGCACGCGAACACGACCGTCGCCGCGAGCGGCTCCACCCGTCCGAGCCGCACCTGACGCGGGTACAGGTCGGCCACCACCTCGCGGACGCCGTCAGCTGCGTGCTCGGCCTGGAGGCCCGGGTCGTCTCCCGACGCCGTCATCGCGTCCCACAGGTGGATCGCGGTCTCGTGCCCCTGCCGCCGTGCCCAGGTCGCCGCCGAGTCCGGCGGGTAGATCGCGGCGGACGGGGTGTCGGCGGAGCGTGCCCGGAGCGCCGCGACCAGCTCGTCGGCACCCGCGCTGAACCGGTCGGCCAAGTCGGTGGCGACGATCGCGTCGGGCTCGGTGCCGGTGAGCTGGCCGAGCGCCCACCGGTGGATCTCGGCCAGGTGCTCACCCAGGTCGGACACGGTCCACCCCGGGCAGGACGGCACCATCGCCGTGCGGTCACCGGTTCGGAGCACGTCCTCGAACCGTGTCGCGGCGTCGGCGAGGACGTCGATGTGGTCGGCGTAGGAGGGCATGGCCTCAGTGTGGCGCGAGGAGCCGGTCCCTCGTGTGGAGGCATGCCGACGCTCGAACGTGTTCCTGCCCTGGTCGCGACCGGTCTCCTCGCGATCCCCGTCGCCGAAGCGCTCGTCCGGCTGCCGAGCGCGGCGACGAGGTGCGGTACGCCGCCTGCGTGGTCCTCGCCTCGACGAAGCTCGACGTCAACCGTGTCGTGAAGCGGCTGCTCGACGTCCGGAAGGCGAGCTTCGCGCCGATGGACGACGCCGTCGCGCTGACGGGCATGGAGTACGGCGGCATCACCCCGATCGGGTTGCCGGCGTCGTGGCCCGTCTACGTCGACTCGCGGGTGCTCGAGGCGCCGGAGACCGTGATCGGGGCGGGCCTCCGTGGCGCGAAGGTGTTCCTGCCCGGTGCCGTGCTCGGGGCGCTGCCCTGGGTGACGGTGGTCGAAGGGCTCGCGACCGGAGTCTGATCAGTCGTTCGGGCGGATGAGGCAGAACGGGTGGCCCGCCGGGTCGAGGTAGACGCGGAACGTGTCCGTGCCGGAACCCGTCGCCGTCGCACCGATCGCCAGGACCGCAGCCTCGCCGTCGTCGAGGTCGTCCACCTTGACGTCGAGGTGGCTCTGCTGTGGCGCGAGCTGCCCGGGCCACTCCGGAGCGCGGTACTCCTCGACCTGCTGGAACGCCAGGATCGGTCGGTGGTCCGTGAAGGGCAGCGCGACCTCTGCCCAGTCCTCGTCGAAGCCGACGATCTCGCCTCCGAGGAGTTCCGCGTAGAACCGTGCCAGTGCCCGGGTGTCCTGGCAGTCCAGGACGATGACGTCGAGTGTGCCGATCATGGGCGTCACGGTAGACCGATCAGCGGGCGGCGGTCAGGGCCTTCGTGATCCGCTGCAGCGAGACGGTCTCGGCGGTCCCGAGTTCCTGCGCGAACAGGCTGAGGCGGAACTCCTCGAGCATCCACCGCGCGTGCACGAGCTCGGGGTGTGCGCCCACCGCCGGCGGGAAGGCGCCACCGGCGTCGACGTAGCGGTCGGTGGCCACGGTGACCTCGCGCATCCAGGTGGCGTCGCGGCCCGGGTTCTGCAGGAGCTTCTGCACGCGCGCCTCGATGCCCTGCAGGTACACCCGGATGCGCCGGAGCCGGTCGAGCCCGGAGACGGAGACGAACCCCGGGTAGACGAGACGCTCCATCTGCTGTCGCATGTCCGTCAGCGCACCGAGCAGGGACATCGAGTTCGCCTGCTTGAGTGCTCGTTCGGCGGAGCGCTCGGCGGCGAGCACGGCGGCGAGCTCGGACACCGCCGTGAACATCGTGTCGACGACGGTCGCGGACACGGCATCGCGGACCGCCTCGAACGCCGCCTTCGTGAACACCAGACCGTCCGGGTGGGCGCGACGGATCACCGCGTCGACGACGGCCGCGAGCACGTCGTCGAACAGCGCGTTCGTGGACGGGTACGGGCTGGCGGCGAGTGCGAGCTTCTCCTGCGCGGTCAGGTGCGACTGGATGTACGACACCGGGGACGGCACCGCGAGCATCACCAGACGACGGACGCCGGCGGGCATCCGGACGGCGCGGTCGGACGGCGTCGCGAGCAGCTGCACCCCGACGGTCGCCTTCGGTCCGGTGCCCTCTTCCACGAGGGCCGGGTACGCACGGATCACGCCGCCCGCCTGCCTGGTGTCGAGCACCTGCGGCAGGTCGTCGGACGGCCACGAGGTGAGCCCTGAACGTTCCACCTGCCGACCAGCGGCGGCGTCGGCGACGCGGGACGGGCCTCCGGGGCGGCGCCCACCACCCTGCTGGGTCGCGCGGGCGACGCTCTCCTGCGTTCGGTCCTTGAGCTTGGTCTGCAGCGCGGACAGGTCCTTGCCGGCCTCGACCCGGCGGCCGCGTTCGTCGACGACGGCGTACGTCGGCAACAGGTGCGACGGCACGCGCGACATGTCGAAGTCGGACTCGTCCACCGGGACGTACGTCATCCGTTGGATGGTCTTCGCGAGCGTTGCACGGAACGACTCGGTCGGCGTGGTCGGGGCGTCGTCGGGCAACTCGGCGACGATCTTCTCGGCCCAGTCGGCTGCGGGGACGACGTTCTTCCGGATCTGCTTCGGGAGCGCCTTGATCAGTGCGGTCACGAGTTCCCGGCGGAGGCCGCGGACCTGCCAGTCGAAGCCCTCTTCCCGCATGCGGGGGAGCAGCGCGAGCGGCACCTGCACACTCACGCCGTCGTCCTGCGCGCCCGGCTCGAAGCGGTACTGGATCGCGAGTCGCTGGTCGCCGCTCCGCCACTGGGTGGGGTAATCGACGTCGTCCTCGGCGGCTTCGGCCGCGGATTCGTCCAGCAGGTCCGACCGACGCATCGTGAGCAGGTCGGGTTGGTCGCGGCGAGTGGCCCGCCACCACCCCTCGAAGTCACGGCTCGTCGCGATGTCCGCGGGGATGCGGGCGTCGTAGAACTCGTAGACGTTCTCGTCGTCGAGCAGGATGTCCCGGCGGCGGGTGCGCTCCTCGAGCTGCTCGAGTTCCTTCCGCAGCTTCCGGTTGGCGCGGTCGAAGGCCTGCTGGGAGTCCCACTCGCCCTCGACCAAGGCGTGCCGGATGAAGAGCTCACGGGAGTGCACCGGGTCGATCCGGGCGTACTGCGCGCGGCGGCGCTGCACGATCGGGACCCCGAAGAGCGTCACGCGCTCGTAGGCGACGACCGCGCCCTGCTTCTTCTCCCAGTGCGGTTCGCCGTAGGTGCGCTTGAGCAGGTCACCGGCGAGCGGCTCCACCCACGTGGGGTCGATCCGCCCGACCGTGCGGGCGAAGAGCCGGCTCGTCTCGACGAGTTCGGCGGCCATCACGGCGTCCGGCTGCTTCTTGGCGAGCACGCTGCCCGGGAACACCACGAACCGGGTGTTCCGCGAGCCGAGGTAGTCGCGCTTCTCACGGTCGCGCAGGCCGATCTGGCTCAGGAGCCCGGCGAGCAGGGACCGGTGCACCGCGTCGCCGTCCTCGGAGCGGGACTGCCCCACGCGGACGTCGACCTGCTTGGCGGCGCGGGACAGCTGCCGGTACAGGTCCTGCCACTCGCGGATGCGCAGGTAGTTGAGGAACTCGGCCTTGCACAGGCGTCGGAACGCGCTGGAGGAGAGCTCCTCCTGCTTGTCCTCGATGTGGTTCCAGAGGTTCAGCAGGGTCAGGAAGTCGCTCGTCGGGTCGGCGAACCGTGCGTGCAACTGGTCGGCGTGCGCGCGCTTCTCGAGCGGGCGCTCGCGCGGGTCCTGGATGCTCAGGGCGCTGACGATCGCGACGACCTCGCGCCCGACGCCCTGCCGTCCGGCTTCGAGCACCATCCGGCCGAGGCGGGGGTCGATCGGCAACCGGGTCAACTGTCGACCGGACTTCGTGATGCGGCCGTCCTTGTCCACCGCGCGGAGTTCGCGGAGCAGGTCGAGGCCGTCCTTCACACCACGGGAGTCCGGCGGTTGCAGGAACGGGAACGACTCGATGTCGCCGAACCCCAGCGAGATCATCTGCAGGATGACCGCCGCGAGGTTCGTCCGCAGGATCTCCGGGTCGGTGAACTCCGGACGCCGGTCGAAGTCGTCCTCGGAGTACAGGCGGATCGTGATGCCCGCACTCGTGCGACCGGCACGGCCGGAGCGCTGGTTCGCGCTCGCCTGCGAGATCGCCTCGATCGGGAGCCGCTGCACCTTCGCCCGGGGGGAGTACCGGGAGATGCGGGCGGTGCCGGTGTCGACGACGTACTTGATCCCCGGAACGGTCAGCGAGGTCTCGGCGACGTTCGTGGCGAGTACCACCCGGCGGCGCACCCCCGGGGTGTTCCGCCGGTCGAAGACGCGGTGCTGGTCGGCGGCGGACAGCCGGCCGTAGAGGGGCAGGACCTCGGTGCCCGGGTAGCGCTTGCCCTCGATCGTGTCCTGCGCGTCGCGGATCTCGTTCTCGCCGGACAGGAACACGAGGACGTCGCCAGGGTCTTCCTGCGCGAGCTCGTCGAGCGCGTCGGTGATGCCCTGCATGACGTCGCGGTCGTCGGCGCCGGCACCGCCGTGGTCGGCCGTGCGGGAGTCGGTCTCGTCGTCGTCCCCGTCGGCGTCGTCGGCGTCCTCGGTCACGAGCGCTCGGTAGCGGATCTCGACGGGGTAGGTCCGCCCGGAGACCTCGATGATCGGGGCATCGTCGAAGTGCTTCGAGAAGGACTCGGGGTCGATCGTCGCACTCGTGATGATGAGCTTCAGGTCGGGACGTCGCGGCAGCAGTCGCTTGAGGTACCCGAGCAGGAAGTCGATCGTGAGGGACCGTTCGTGCGCCTCGTCGATGATGATCGTGTCGTAGCGCTTCAGGTCGCGGTCGAAGTGGATCTCGTTCAGCAGGATGCCGTCGGTCATCAGCTTGATGCGGGTGTTCGACGACACCTTGTCGGTGAACCGGACCTGGTAGCCGACCAGGTCGCCGAGTTCGCTGCCGAGCTCCTCGGACACGCGTTCCGCGATGGTGCGGGCGGCGATGCGTCGGGGTTGGGTGTGGCCGATCGACTCGCGGCCGAGTTCGAGGCAGATCTTCGGCAGCTGGGTCGTCTTGCCGGAACCGGTGGCGCCGGCGACGATGACGACCTGGTTGTCACGGATCGCAGCCGCGATGTCGTCCCGCCGCTGCGAGACGGGCAGCTCGGGCGGGAACGTGATGACGGGCGGCGTGGGAGACATGAGCATTCCAGGATACCGTCACGCGGTCCGGGCAGCGAGCGCGTCGACGAGGTCCGGCCCGGATCGTGCCGGCAGCGCGCACACACGGTCATGGCAGACGTAGCCAGCGGGGTCGAGGGTGGAACGGGACTCGAACAGCTCGAAGCCGGCCGCCGCCCACTGCTCGGCCTGCTCCGGCGTGACGCACGCGACGATCGTGCCCGGACGTCGCGCCGCCCGGACCGCAGCACGCAGGGGAGAAGCCGCGTCGGACGCGACGACGACGACCTCATGCGACGGCCGGTGCAGCGCGAGCGCGACACCGAGCGCGTCCGCGTGGCCGAGCGGACGTTCGGTGCCCGTGCGGGCCCGGTCGGCGACGAGACCGGCAGCCGCAGATCGCAGGTCGTCGTCACCCGTCAGCGCAGCGAGCGTCGTCGCCGCGGCCGCGAGGGCAACGGTGCCCGAGCGCATCGCTGTCTGGGGCTGCTCACCCGTCGCGGTGCCGGCCGAGGCCAACACCGGGTCGACGTCGAACCGTCCGGCCAGGCCGTCGTCGACCAGGGACCGGGCCGTCGTGGCGTACCGCAGCTCTCCGGTGACCAGCGCGAGTTCGAGCAGCCCTTCGGCCAGCAGCCCCACGTCCTCGATCGTGGGTGGGGCCGACGATGCGCCGCGCGGGGTGCTCGATCGCACGACGACGTGTCCGTCCCGCACGTGTGCGTCGAGCAGGGCGTAGGCAGATGTGCGCGCGAGGGCGATCATCTCGTCGTCGCCGTGCCGCGCGCCGGCGATGGCGAGCCCGCGGATCGCGAGGCCGTTCCAGCCGGTCAGGACCTGGTCGTCGAGGGGCGGCGGATCCAGTCGCGCCCGTTCGTCGAGCGGGAGCCGGTACCACTCGCCCTCGACCCGTCGGCCGTCGATGGTCGATTCGCTGTCCTGCGCGGCGACGAACGCGCCGTCCGGTCGGCGGAGGGTGTCGCGCAGGAAGTCCGCGATGCCCCGAGCCTGCTCGGCTCCGGCGACCGCCAGCAGTCCGGCGTTGTCGTAGAGCATGCGCTCGTAGTGCGGCACGCTCCAGTCCCGCTGCGTCGCGTACCGGAACACGCCGCCGTCGGTGTCCGTCAGCTCGGACCGCGCGATGACGTGGAGGGTCCGGTCGAGCAGCGCACCGGCATCACCGTCGCCGTCGGCCGTTACGTCGGCCAGGAACTCGAGCAGCGGCGTGCTCGGGAACTTCGGCGCGCCACCGAAACCACCGTAGATGGTGTCCTCGGCCTGGGCGAGCAGGTCAGTGACGGCTCGGATGCTGTCGACGGTCGGGAGGCCCGTGGCGCTTCCGCCATCGCCCTCACCCGCGCGCGCGGCCCGGTCCGCCTCGGCACCCTGCCGGATCGCCGTCGCGATTGCGCTCGCGTTCGCGTCCACCTCGTGCCGGCGCTCCCGCCAGGCATCGAGGACCGCCGCCACGATCTGCCGGAAGGACGGATGCTCGCCGACAGGGGTCGGCGGGTAGTAGGTGCCCGCGAAGAACACGTGCCCGTCCGGTGTGAGGAACGCCGTCAACGGCCAGCCGAGCTGCTGCGTGAAGGCACTCGCCGCGGCCATCACGCTGGCGTCGACGTCCGGGCGTTCCTCGCGGTCGACCTTCACCGCCACGACCTCACGCCGGAGGAGCTCGCCGATCTCCGGGTCCGCGAAGCTCTCGCGGGCCATCACGTGACACCAGTGACAGGTCGCGTACCCGATGGACACGAGGACCGGGACGTCCCGTTCGCGTGCCTCGGCGAAGGCCTCGGGCCCCCACTCCCGCCAGTCCACGGGGTTGTCCGCGTGGATCCGGAGGTAGGGGCTGACCGCGGTCGCGAGTCGGTTGTCGTTCATGTCCCCAGCCTGCCGCGGGGTCGCTGGGCGCGGATCAGTGGGCGCCGATCAGTGCACAAGTCAGCGGTGGCGCACAGGGCGCGCACGGGGAGTCACCCGGTGAGCCACCCCGTGATCGACGCGAGGTGCGTCGCGACCTGCACCGGGGTGAGATGGTCCGTGTCCACCCGGGTGACCGTGTCCGCGGTGCGCTGGTCGAGCCTCCAGGCCGTCCTCGTGCTGTGCGCGAGCTGCAGCGACGGGACCGGCCCGCCCATCCGCCGGGCCAACCGCGCGGCGGTGGTCTCGTCGTCTGCGCGCAGGAGGACAGCGGTGACGACCGGATCGTCACCCATCGCGGACGCGAGGCGCTCGTGCTCCAGCACGGAAACCGTGTTGGTGAAGACGAGCCGGTGGTGCCCGATCGCGCGGTACGACGCCCACATCGTCGCCAGGTTCCGCTCGGCCAGGTGGAGCTCCGGGTGCTCGACGTGCGGAGCGGGGTGCGCGAGGTCGAGCAGGTCGCCCTCGATCACCGCGTGCCGGACGTCCGCGGCGACGAGGAGGTCGTGGAGCGCCTCGGCGGCCGTCGACTTGCCGACGCCGGAGCGTCCACCGATGAACAGGACCTCGGACCGCGGCGTCGTCCGGCCCGGCACCGTCAGTCGCGTCCCAGCGAGAGCAGGAGCAGAGCGGCGTCCTCGGGGCCGTAGTCGAACATGCGGTCCCAGAAGGGGTCGTCGGCCCACGGCACGTCGCCGTCGACCGGCACCTGGTGCGCGGTCTCGACCAGCCAGTCGATCTCGGGCCGGACCGCGTCCGCGAACGTCGGTGGCTGCCACCCGAGCGAGCGCGCAGCCGTGGTGTCGAGCACGAAGGGACTCGGCGACGACCACGGGGTGATGCCGACGAACGGGGAAGCGTCCTCGTCGAGCAGGACCTCGTCGAAGACGTGGCCGAGCTGCCCGGCGATCGTCCGCACGATCTCGAGTGCGGTCGGGGCATCGTCGTCGGCGACGTTGAGGATCCGGCGATCGGGCGCGTCCGCGACCTGACGGACCAACGAGGCGATACCGCTCGCAGCCGTCGTGTGGTCGACCCCGCGGCCGCCGTCGGCGAGGAGCACACGCTCGCGGCCGTCAAGCGCTCGGCGGACCACGAACCACTCCCGCGGGCGACCGATGCCGACGCCGTACACCTTCGACGGCCGGAGCACGGTGACCGGGGCGCCGTGGTCGAGGAGGACCTGCTCGGATGCGACCTTCGCCGCGCCGTACCCGTCGCGGCTCGTCGGGTCGCCGTCGCCCGCCGTCACCGTCGGCTGCAGCTCGTTGACCGCACCGCCGAACACGGGCTTCTCGGTGGAGTTGGCGTGTCGCCCCTGCTCGTCGACGTACACGGCCTTCGACGAGACGAACACCGTCGAGCCGACGTCGTCGAGGAACGGGCGGAGCTGCACCGCGTCGTCACGGGTCAGTCCGACCGTGTCGACGAGCAGGTCGGCCCCCGGTCGGAGGAGCGTCCGCAGCAGGCTCGTGTCCCGTCGGTCGCCGGCCGTGAACGTCGCTCCGGACGAGGTCAGGGCGTCCGCCGCCGGGCCGCCTCGGCGTGCGACGAAGTCGACCTGCCACTCGTCGCCGTTGCGTCCGGAGGCCTCGAGGAGGTCGCGGACCACGGCGGAACCGATGCCGCCGGTGCCGCCGAGGACGACCGCGCGTCTGGTGCTCATGCGGCAACGCTAGTGGTGCGGGGGTTCAGCTGGGGTCGTCCCTCGTCTCTCGGTCCTCGTTCGTTGTTCCTTGTTCCTTGTTCGTCGTTGGTCGTTGGTCGTTCGTCGTTCGTCAGGAGGCAAGGGCGTGGGAGCCGCGGCCCCACCAGTCGACGAGTGACCCGTCGTACACCTTCACCTTGTCGTGGCCGAGCACGGTGAGCGCGAGGGCGTCGACGCAGGCGGCGCTCCCCACGCCGCAGTAGGTCACGATCTCGTCGTCACCGATGACCGCCGCGAACGCCTCGGCCAGCTTCGGACCGCGGTGGTACGCGTTCGTCTGCGGGTCGACGAGGGTGTCGACCGCGATCGGGGTGCTCCCCGGAACGATCGGCGGGTGGTCCTCGCCGAGGGAGGCTTCCGGCGCGGCGAACACCAGTGCTGCCGGCTCGTCACCGGTCACGGCGCGCAGGACCCGGGCGTGGTCGGCCCACAGCGGACGTTCTTCGCCGGCGAGGAACACCCCGTCGGACTCCGTCGGCTGCTGCACGGGGCGGAGGGCGCCGACGCGGACCGGACGGCCCTCGTCACGCCACTTCGTGAACCCGCCGTCGAGCACCGCGACGGAGTCGAAACCGAACGCCCGGAAGATCCACCACAGGCGGGCGGACCACTCACCGACGCTGTCGTCGTAGACCACGACGGTCGACGTGTTCGTCACGCCGAGTTCGCCGGCCGCGGCTTCGAACCGCTCGGCGCCCGGGCGGGTGAACGGCACGTCGGAGTCCGGGGCGGAGAACGCGTCGACGAGGTCGGCGTAGCGCGCACCCGGCACGTGGCCCTGCCGCTCGTACGCGTCTTGCGCGGTGGTCCAGGTCGTCGCCATACCGGTCCCCGCCGTGTGCACCGAGGCGTCGAGCACGACGAGCTCGTCAGCACCGAGGTGGTCTGCGAGCCACTGCGTCGACACGAGCGGCGAGGTCAGGACGGGGGCCATGGCGATCACGATAATGCGGACCTCTGACGGGCGACAGGGAAGCCGACACACTGCGCAACCGGTGCGGGTTCCGGTGGATGAGATTCGGGGGCGTGCGCGGCGGGGCCGTCGGGCGCGACCGAGGCGCACGCGAACATCGACGATCCACGAGCTGATCGACGCGTGGATCGTCGCAGACCTCGTGTTCGACGGAGCCGGCGGCGGGGCGGGGCGGGGCGGGGCGGGCGGGCGCGACCGAGGCGCACGCGAACATCGACGATCCACGAGCCGATCGACGCGTGGATCGTCGCAGACCTCGTGTTCGACGGAGCCGGCGGCACACGGCGCCCCCCGCACGCAGAACGGCCCGCCCGGCGAGATGCCGGACGGGCCGTTCGGGAGCGCCTGCCGTCAGTGCGCGGCGGCGGGGATGCTGCCGGTCGTCGCGGAACCGGCGCGGGCGAGTCGCTCCAGTCGGACGGACTGCCGGTTGATGAGCAGCCCCCCGGCCAGCGCGACGAGCACCAGCACGCCGGCCGAGATGCCGAAGGCCACGTGGTACCCGTCGAGCACGGCCTGCGCCTGCTGCAGCTTCGTGGGTGCCGCTGAGAGGCCCGAGAGGCTGTTCTTCACGACGTCGGCGAAGATCGTCGACAGCAGCGCCGTCCCGATCGAGCCACCGATCTGCTGCATCGTGTTCACCGTTGCCGAGGCCACGCCGGCATCGCTGCGGGCGACCCCGGTCGTCGCGGTGTTCATCGCCGACGAGAAGATGGTGCCCATGCCGAGGCCGATCACGATGAGCGCCGGCAGGACGGTCCCCGCGTAGGAGCTGTCGAGGTCGGTGCGGAGCAGCAGGAGCAGACCCACCGCTGCGACGAGCCCACCGGCGAAGATCAGGACCTTCGGGCCGACGCGGGGCAGCAGGCGGCCACCGATCTGCGTGGCCGAGATCATGATCGACAGCGGCATCGGCAGGAACGCGAGACCCGTCTGCAGCGAGCTGAACCCGAGGGTCTGCTCGAGGTAGTAGGTCAGGAACAGGAAGATGCCGAACATGCCGATCGCGACGAGGCCGATCGCGATGAACGAGCCACCGCGGTCACGGTTCAGCACGACACGGAGCGGCAGCAGCGGGTGCGCCACCCGGGTCTCGATGAACACGAACGCGGCGATCAGGACCACACCGCCGGCGAGCATCGCGATCGTGAGCGGGGCGTCCCAGCCGTTGGTCTCGGCGTTGGAGAAGCCGTAGACGATGCCCACGAGGCCGAGCGTGATCGTCACGACGCCGGCGACGTCGATGCGCGGACGCTCGACCTTCGGCGGCTTCGCCATGAACACGAGGGCGCCGATCACGCCGAGCACGGCGAAGACGACGTTGACGTAGAGGCACCAGCGCCACGACGCGTACTCGGTGAGGACGCCGCCGAGCAGCAGGCCGATGGCGGCACCCGAGCCGGCGATCGAGCCGAAGATGCCGAAGGCACGACCGCGCTCCTTCGGGTCACGGAAGGTCGTGGTCAGCATGCCGAGGGCGGACGGGGCGAGCAGCGCACCGAAGACACCCTGCAGTGCACGTGCGGCGACGAGCAGCCCGAACGAGTCGGCCAGGCCGCCCAGCACGGAGGCCACGGCGAAACCGACGAGTCCGATGATGAACGTGTTCTTGCGGCCGAACAGGTCACCGAGGCGACCGCCGAGCAGCAGGAGCGAACCGAACGCCAGCGAGTACGCGGTGACGATCCACTGGCGTTGGTCGGTGCCGAAGTCGAGGTCCGCCTGGGCGGAGGGGAGCGCGATGTTCACGATGGTGGCGTCGAGCACCACCATGAGCTGTGCGAGCGCGATGACCGCGAGCGCGATCCAGCGGTGCTCGCTGCGGGCGGGGGTACCGCCCGAGGACGGTGCGGTCCCGGTGGGGGTCGGCACGGTGTGTTCTGCCGTCACGGCAGCCTCCTTCGAAAAGGTTGGAGGGGAGCACGAAGCACGCGCCGTCGGGCACTTCGAAAGGGGAGGAGAGAAGCGGATGCGGTGCATCCGCTTGTGGTCAGTGTAGACCAAAACGGAAGGTCCGCATCCGCTTATTCCCAGAAAGTTCAACTAGGTTCGACGACGTGAGCACCATCGACTCCGCGCCCGAACTCGAGCGCCCCCTCCGCGCCGACGCTGCACGGAACCGCGAGCTCATCCTGCAGACCGCACGCAAGTGCTTCGCGGAGCGCGGCCTCTCGGTCACGTTGAACGACATCGCGCACGAAGCCGGGGTCGGAGTCGGCACGGTGTACCGGCGGTTCGCCGACAAGGACTCCTTGATCGAGGCTCTCCTCGCCACCAAGTTCGAGGCGATGAACGACGCAGCCAGCCGTGCCGCCGCTGAACTCGACCCCCGCGAGTCGCTCCGGGTGTACCTGATGGGCGTGTTCGAGTTCCGGGCGCGGGACCGGGCGCTCGCCGACGCCATCGTCCGTGCCGGCAAGGGCCGCCCGTCGATCGTGCAGGAGCGCGACCGCCTCGAGACCCAGGTGTCCGACATCATCCGCCGCGCCCACGACGCCGGAGTGGTGCGCGTCGGCTTCGACTACCGCGACCTCCCGATGCTCACGTCGATGGTCGGGGCCGTCGCGGACACGACACGAGCCCACGACCCGAACGCCTGGCGCCGCTACGCCGAGGTCCTCATCGAGGGCGTGCTGCCCGGCCGCACCGACGACCCCATGCTCGGCGACCCGCTCGACCGCGAGTCCATCGAGCGAGCACTGCACGCGCAGTCCTGACGCACCGCGCACCGCGCACCGCGCACCGCGCACCGCCACACGAACGCGTCAACGCGCCGAGAAAGCGCACCACCGCGCCGAGAAAGCGCACCACCGCGCCGAGAAAGCGCGCCAACGCACCAACGCACCAAGAACCAAGCACCAACGCACCGACAAGCGCACTGGAGGCCCGTGGCGGGCCCGCCACGGGCCTCCAGTCCGGACCTGGTCGCGACCACGTCGCGGACGCGACCCCGACGGATCGTCCGACGCCTACAGCCAGCTCGGCAGCCAGTAGTGCGACCGGATGAAGTCCCACGGCGCCTGGATCGCCGTCCACATCGGGTACCAGTAGGCGGATGCGAGCACGACGACGCCCAGGTACACGCCGACCCAGATGATCGCCCGGGTCCTCCGGGAGCGGTCGTCGGTCCGTGACCCCAGCACCAACCCGATCGCCGCGGCCAGGGCCATCACCATGAAGGGCTCGAAGGCGATCGTGTAGAACTGGAAGACCGTCCGGTTGACGTACATCAGCCACGGCAGGTAGCCCGCGGCGACGCCGAGCAGGACGAAGCCGTACTGCCACTGCCGACGCAGGATCCAGAGCACGAGCAGCGCCACCGTCGCGATGACCGCCGCGTACCAGATGAACGGGTTCGCGATGCCGGTGATCGCCTCGCCGCAGCGGGTCGCCGTGCAGCCGTCCTGGCCGGCGTCCGTGCCGACGTAGTACATCGACGTGGGTCGCTGCATCACGAGCCACAGCAGCGGGTTCGCCTGGTACGAGTGCGGCGTGTGCAGGCCGATGTTGAAGCCGTAGATCTCGGACTGGTAGTGCCACCAGTTCTGGAACGAGTCGGGCACCCAGGACAGCAGTCCTGTCCACCGCTGTCCGCCGGTGGACAGCCAGTTCCGGTCCCAGCCGTCCTTCGACAGGAACCAGCCCGTCCACGAGGCCACGTAGGTGACGGCGGCGATCGGGACGGTGAGCAGGAACGACACCGGAGCCTGCTGGAGCAGTGCGCTGGAGGACCAGAACTCGACGCCGGCGCGACGGCGCATCATCATGTCGCTCAGCACGGAGTACACCGCGAAGAACGCCAGGAAGTACATGCCGGACCACTTCGTCGCGGTCGCGAGGCCCATCGTGAGCCCCATCGCGAACAGCCACGGTCGCCACCAGAGCACGGGCCCCCACAGGGTGTCCCGGCCGGCGGCGACCCGCTCGGCGACCCACTCGTCGAGCCGTCGTTGGCTGCGCCGTCGGTCGAGCAGCAGTGCGCCGAACCCGAGGACCACGAAGAACGTCAGGATCCCGTCGAGCAGGGTCACCCGCGACATCACGATGGCCTGGCCGTCGATCGCGAGCAGGAACCCGGCGAGCGTGCCGACCATCGTGGAGCGGAACAGCGACCGGGCGATCACCGCGGTGAGGAACACCGTCGCGATGCCGAGGACGGCCACCGCGAAGCGCCACCCGAAGGAGTTGTCCGCACCGAACAGGAGCATCCCGAGTCCGATGAGGTACTTGCCGAGCGGTGGGTGCGCGATGAACTCCGCGGCGCTCGTGAAGATGTCGGTCTCGCCACTCGCGAACCGGTCGTCGGTCGTCGGCAACGAGTCGTCGGTCGGGTTGCCCGGCCAGGTGCCCTCGTAGCCGAGGTGCACGAGCGACCAGCCGTCCTTGACGTAGTACGTCTCGTCGAACACGAGCGAGTGCGGGTTGCCGAGGTTCGCCAGGCGGAGCACCGCGGCGAGCAGCGTCACCGCGAGCGGACCCGCCCAACGCCACAGCGCCACGCGCCGCGCCGTGGAGAGGACCCGGCCCCACCAGTCGTCGAGGCGCGAGCCGACCGGCCCGTCGGGCACGGCCGTGCGGTCTTCGGTCAGCTCGCTGGTCATCGCTGAGCATCCTACGGATCGGACGTCGGTCCGCGCTGCGACGGTGCTGCGACGACAATGGGGGTGTGATCGTCCTCGCAGCAACGCCCATCGGCAACCTCGGGGATGCCTCGCGCCGTCTCGTCGAGACCCTGTCCAACGCCACGGTCGTCGCGGCCGAGGACACCAGGACCGCCATCCACCTGATGCGCGCCCTCGGCATCGAGAACCGTCCGCGGCTCATCGCCCTGCACGAGCACAACGAGCGGGCGAAGGCGTCCGAGGTCGTGGAACTCGCGCGGGACGAGGACGTGGTGGTCCTCACGGACGCCGGGATGCCCGCGATCAGCGACCCGGGCTTCCCCCTGGTCGAGGCCGCAGCGGCAGCCGGGGTGACCGTCACCGCGCTGCCCGGCCCCTCCGCGGTGCTGATGGCACTCGCGGTCTCGGGCCTGCCGACGGATCGCTTCACGTTCGAGGGGTTCCCGACCCGCAAGGGCGGTGAGCGCCGCCGGGCGTTCCAGGCGCTCGCGGGGGAGCAGCGCACGATGGTCTTCTTCGAGTCGCCGCACCGGTTGGCGGAGACGCTGGCCGACATGGCGATCGGGTTCGGGGGCGACCGACGCGCTGCGGTCTGCCGTGAGCTCACGAAGCTCTACGAAGAGGTCCGTCGCGGTCCGCTCGACGAGCTCGTCACGTGGGCGTCCGAGGGGGTCCGGGGTGAGATCTGCATCGTCGTCGCCGGAGCCGCAGAGGCCACGGAAGAAGCCACGCTCGACGACGGCGTCCGGCTCGTGCTCGAGCGGGTGGCGGCCGGGATGCGCATGAAGGAGGCCGCGGCGGCGGTCGCGGACGCGACCGGGCTGTCGAAGCGCGATCTGTACGAAGGCGCGCTCGCGGCGCGGTAGACGGCTGGGGAACCCGGCCTGGAGGCGCGGGGCGGGCCCGCCACGGGCCTCCCGGATCCGGTTTTCCACAGTCCACCGCCGCGCGCGTCATCGGGGTTCCGTGCGCCCGTAGGATGGTCCGCATGTCCGACGGGTCCTCGTTCAGCATCACCACGCCGATCTTCTACGTGAACGACGTGCCCCACATCGGGCACGCCTACACCGAGGTCGCCGCGGACGTCCTCGCGCGCTGGCACCGGCAGCGGGGTGACGACACCTGGCTGCTCACCGGCACGGACGAGCACGGCCAGAAGATCCTGCGCACTGCCTCGGCGAACGAGGTCACGCCGAAGGAGTGGGCCGACCGACTCGTGACCGAGGCGTGGAAGCCGCTGCTCGACACCGTCGACGTGGCCAACGACGACTTCATCCGCACCACCGACGAGCGCCACGAGCGCGGCGTGACGACGTTCCTGCAGAAGCTGTACGACGACGGCTTCATCTACGCCGGCGAGTTCGAGGGCTTCTACTGCGTGGGGTGCGAGGAGTACAAGCAGCCGAGCGACCTCGTCCCCGGCACCGGCGCGTACGAGGGCCAGCAGGTCTGTGCCATCCACTCGATCCCGGTCGAGGTCCTGTCCGAGCGCAACTACTTCTTCCGCATGTCGGACTTCGAGCAGCGGCTGCTCGACCTGTACGAGTCGAACCCGCTGTTCATCCAGCCGGAGAGCGTCCGCAACGAGATCATCTCGTTCGTGAAGCAAGGCCTCCGCGACCTGTCGATCTCGCGGTCGAGCTTCGACTGGGGCATCAAGATCCCGTGGGACAGCGACCACGTCCTGTACGTGTGGTTCGACGCCCTGCTCAACTACGTCACCGCGCTGGGCTACGGCACCGACGACGACGAGGCCTTCAAGCGCCTGTGGCCGAGCGTGCACATCGTCGGCAAGGACATCGCACGCTTCCACGCCGTCATCTGGCCGGCGATGCTCATGGCCGCGGGGCTGCCCGTACCGGAGCGCGTGTTCGGTCACGGCTGGCTGCTCGTCGGCGGCGAGAAGATGTCCAAGTCGAAGCTGACCGGCATCGCGCCGTCGGAGATCACCGACACGTTCGGGTCCGACGCGTTCCGCTACTACTTCCTCCGCGCCATCACCTTCGGGCAGGACGGCAACTTCAGCTGGGAGGACATCTCGGCGCGGTACCAGGCCGAGCTCGCGAACGGCTTCGGCAACCTGGCCTCGCGCCTGGTCGCGATGCTGCAGAAGTACTTCGACGGCGCCGTCCCGTCGCGTGGGTCGCTGACCGAGTCGGACGAAGCCGTCGACGCCCTGGCCGTGTCGGTCACCGAGCGTGCCGACGCAGCCATCGCCGCGTTCGCCCCGCACGAGGCGATCGCCGCCGTGTGGGAGCTCGTCGACGCCCTGAACGGGTACATCACCGAGCAGCAGCCGTGGGCCCTGGCGAAGGACGACGCGAACCGCGAGCGGCTCGGCACCGTCCTCGCCACCGCGCTCCGTGGGCTCGGCACCGTCGCGGTGCTGCTCTCCCCGGTGATGCCGAAGGCGACCGAGAAGCTCTGGGCGTCGATCGGTGCCGGTGGCTCGATCGCCGAGCAGCGCGTCGACCGTGCGTACGAGTGGCAGGGCGCCGCGCAGGTCGTGCCGCTCGAGAGCGGTCTCTTCCCGCGGATCGAGCAGTCGGAGCAGGTCTCGGCGTGACCGATGCGGAATCGCACGTCCGCTCCCGCGGTGACGGGGCGCCGGGTGGCTCGAAGCGCGACCTGACGTACCCGCCGCTCCCGCAGGCGCTCGTGGTGCCGGTGTACGACAACCACACCCACATGGAGATCGCCGACGGCGTGGGCGACGGCGGCGACGGCCCGCTCGAGTACCGCGAGCACCTCGACCGTGCATCGAGCGTCGGCGTGCGCGGTGTCGTGCAGGTCGGCACGGACCTGGCGACCTCGGAGTGGTCGGCGTCGATCGCGGCTCGTGAACCGCGGGTGCTGGCCGCCGTCGCGCTGCACCCGAACGAGGCGCCCGTGCTGCAGGAACAGGGGCTGCTCGACGAGCACCTCGCCGGGATCGAACGGCTCGCGGCGCTGCCCCGGGTCCGTGCGATCGGTGAGACCGGCCTCGACTTCTTCCGCACCGGCGAGGACGGCCGCGACGCCCAGGTCCGCTCGTTCGAGGAGCACATCCGCATCGCGAAGGAGCACGACCTCGCGCTGACGATCCACGACCGCGACGCGCACGATGCCGTGGTCGAGGTCCTCGACCGCGTCGGCGCTCCCGAGCGCACCGTGTTCCACTGCTTCTCCGGCGGCCCCGACCTCGCTCGGCTCTGCGCGGAGCGTGGCTGGTACATGTCCTTCGCCGGCACCGTGACGTTCAAGAACGCCTCGCTCCTGCGAGAGGCACTGCTCGTCGCGCCCCGGCACCTGATCATGGTCGAGACCGACGCGCCGTTCCTGACCCCGACCCCGTACCGCGGTCGTCCGAACGCGCCGTACCTCATCCCGCTCACACTGCGGTCGATGGCGGAGACCCTGGGCACCGACGCCTCGATGCTCGCGGCGCAGATCGCCTCCAACACCGAGCTCGTCTACGGTGCGTGGGACGCCGAGCCCGTGACGGTGGACGAGTAGTGGGCGCGCTGCTCGGCCCGGCAGAGATCCGGGAGCTCGCCGCCGAGCTCGACGTCACCCCGACGAAGAAGCTCGGCCAGAACTTCGTGCACGACGCCAACACCGTGCGCCGCATCGTGTCCGTCGCCGGTGTGACGCCCTCGTCACGGGTCCTCGAGATCGGGCCGGGGCTCGGCTCCCTGACGCTCGGACTGACCGAGACCGGTGCGCCCGTCACCGCGGTCGAGATCGACAAGCGGCTCGCGGCCAAGTTGCCGTCGACCGTCGCGTCCCTGCAGCCGCACGCCACGCTGACGGTCGTGCAGCAGGACGCCATGACCGTCGCTGCGTCCGACCTGGACGTCGAGCCGACCCACCTCGTCGCGAACTTGCCCTACAACATCTCCGTTCCCGTGCTGCTGCACCTGCTCGCGACCTTCCCGTCGATCGAGCGGTCGCTCGTGATGGTGCAGGCCGAGGTCGGGTACCGCCTCGCCGCCGGCCCTGGCAGCAAGGTCTACGGCTCACCCAGCGTGAAGGCCGCCTGGTACGGGTCGTGGAGCACGGCCGGGCTGGTCAGCCGGCAGGTGTTCTGGCCGGTGCCGAACGTCGACAGCGTGCTCGTGGCGTTCGACCGGCACGAGCCCCCGGGCGACGAGAAGCTGCGGTCGCGGGTGTTCACCCTGGTCGACGCGGCGTTCCAGCAGCGCCGGAAGATGTTGCGGCAGAGCCTGTCCGGTGTGCTCGGCGGCAGCGCTCACGCGTCCGAGGTCCTGACGGCGGCGGGCATCGACCCGACGGCGCGGGGCGAGGCGATCGGTGTCGACGACTTCGTGCGGCTCGGTCGGACGGTGCTCGCGGCTGCGGAGTAGCTCGGCTCCTTCTCTCCGCTGGCGAAATACGGAATGTTTGGCGATGTCCGTTCGGCGCTCCTACGGTTGATCACATCGACCAAGGAGACACCATGCAGCCGACCGAATCTCGCCGACCGATCCGCCGCGGCCTGACCGAAGATCAGCTCACAGAAGGACGTCGACGCGCCCTGCTCAGTGCGGATCCTGATCGACCGCGGGGGCCGAGGGTCTTCACCGACGCCGAGCGGCAAGCACTGTTCGCCCGGACGCCGAAACCGGAAGGCACGTTCGAAGAACGCCGCGAGCGCCGACGACGCGCGATCGAGTCGATCGATCCGGACTTCTGGGTCGAGCCGCCGGTCTTCTTCAACATGCGTCCCTGACCGTGTTCGAGCGACTCGCGCCCGAGCATTCGACGAGCACCGGATTCTCGAGTTCGACGATTGTGTCGCTCGGCCGGAAGTCGTCCTCATCGACTCGAGTTTCATCCGGAGCGCGCTGCGCCGGACCGAAGGTCGCAGGGGCGAGGCGGTCGCGTTCCTCGATCACCTCGATCTGGTGGGCACGGAAATGATGTACAGCGCCTACGCGGAGTTCGAGGTACTGGGGGCTGCGCACGGCATGCGAGCAGAGGCCGCTCGTCGCCATGTCGCCGCGTGGCGAGAATTGTTGCGGTCGACGCAACTGCACTGGGTCGGGGTCGATGCCGTCAGCGATGAGGTCCCAGACCTCATGGAAGAGTTCGGCCTGACCGTCTCGGGTGCAGTGCACGTCGCCACGGCTCGACATTGGGAGGTCGCCGGCTTCGTCACGGTCGATCCTGCGTTCGGGGTCGTCGACAAGGAACGCCTCCCGCTGATCATCGACGCAGAGGGTGCTCAACTGGCGCGTCGCTTGCGGGCAGGATCCCAGCCGTGATCCCCGCGCCCTACGATTGCGGCATGACCGACGGAACGGTTCGCTCGCACGCACAGGGGATGGCGCCGGAACGCGTCCTCGCGGCGACGGGCAAGACGCCGGGCGAATGGCACGCCCTGGTCGACGCGGCTGGTGGCGCCACCATCGGGCACGCCGCGATCGCGTCCTGGATCGTCGAGCAGGGCGTCGAGCCGTGGTGGGCGCAGGGGATCACCATCGGGTACGAACAGGCACGTGGGCTCCGCATCCCCGGGCAGCGCACCGACGGCACGTTCGCGGTCTCGGCCTCACGACAGGTCCCGGGTGAGCGAGAGGCCGTACTCGACCGGATCGTGCCGGTGTTCACGGCCGCACTCGGGTTCACGCCGACGTCCGAGCGCCGCGGGGGCAAGCGCCCGTCGGCCCGGTGGACCTTCCCCGACCGCGAATCCGTGCTGGTGAACACCGAGGACGGTCCCAAGCCCGACACCGTCGGCATCTCGGTGCAGCGGGAGCGGCTCACCGGCCCCGAGCGGATGCCCGACGCCAAGGCCGAACTGCAGCAACTGCTCACCGGCCTCTGACGCCGCGAACGGGGGAGCGCGCGCAGAGTTGCTCCGCCCCTACGATCGGCAGGTGCGTCGCATCACCCTCTCCCGATGGATCACGTTGGTCGCCGTGCTCGGCGGGATCGCCATCGACTGCATCGCGGTGTCCGTCATCGTTCGGGACCCCTCCAGCGACGGGGCGTGGGCAGCGGTGTTGCTCGGTGTCAGCTTCGTGGTGTGGGGGATCGCGTTCGCGCACCTGGCCGACCGCCCGGACACCGAGGACGAGGACGAGGACGCCGGGAAGCCGGTGCGGGTCGACCGTGTGGACCGGCTCATCGCGAGTGCGCTGACCGTGATGGTGTTCACCGCGGCGTACGCGATCGCCCGCTGGCACCAGGTGCCCGTCTGGTGGGCGTTCGGCGGTGCGGTGATCGCGTTGGGGCTCCCGATGGTGAACCGTGCGCTCGACCGCCGCATCGCCCGGGACGAGCAGGCCGAGGGCACCGCGGACTGAGCGGGACCTCGCACCGTGCGAGGTCCCGGCCGCGACGGTGCGAGGTTCCGCGCAGTGTGCGAGCCGAACTGCCTCGCACAGCGCACGGAACCTCGCACACTGTGGACCGAGCGCACGCGCCACGCTGCGGATCGAGCGCACGCGACACACTGTGGATCGAGCGCACGCGCCGCACTGCGGATCGAGCGCACGCGCCGCACTGCGGATCGAGCGCACGCCGCACGTCAGTGCGCGCGCGCCGCCATCGCCTCGAAGATCTGCTGGTGCGTGCCGTCGCGCTCGGCGAACCGGAGCGGCAGCACGTTCTGCACGAGGATCTCGGGCGCAGCGCCGGAGGCCAGCAGCTCGATGACCTCGTCGGCGAAGGCGTCGAGGGGCATCCCGCCGAAGTCGGCGCCACCCATCAGGTCCGTCGAGACCGCCGGCGGGGCGAGCTCGAGCACCGACACCGAGGAGCCGGCCAGCTGCTGGCGGAGGGACTGTGTGTACGAGTGCACGCCGGCCTTCGTGGCGTTGTACGTGGGCGTGGCGGTGAGCGGGACGAACGCGAGGCCGGAGGAGACGGTGACGATGGTCGACGCCGGCTGCGCGAGCAGGTGCGGCAGGAAGGCGTCGATGAGCCGGATGGTGCCGACCAGGTTCGTCTGGATGATCTCGAGCGCGTCGTCGAGGTGGTCGGGGGAGCGGAGGTCCTCGTTCCGCATGATCCCCGACATGGTGATGATCGCATCGAGCGACGGGTACTGCTCGAGCACGCTCGATGCGGCTGCCGTGATCGACGCGGCGTCGCTCACGTCGATCTGCACTGTGCCGAACCCGTGCTCGGCCGCGAGGGACTCGAGGAGCGACGTGCGGCGTCCGCCGATGACGACGGTGCTGCCGGCGGCCTGCAGACGCTGGGCCAGAGCGAGACCGATGCCCGAGGTGGCGCCGGGGATGAAGACGGTGGAGTTCGTGATGTCCATGTCCACCACGATGCGCCGTCGCCGTGGACGCATCCAGAGCCCGCTCATCGGGGGATCGCCGATCCCTGGCACCGGTGCGGCATCCGGACGACAATCGTCGTCATGGACCGTGCTGCACTCGCCGACTTCCTCCGCCGTCGCCGCGAGCTGCTGCGCCCCGAGGACGTCGGGCTCGGCCAGGGTCCGCGGCGTCGGACGCCCGGACTCCGCCGCGAGGAGGTGGCCGCCCTCGCCGGCATGAGTGTCGACTACTACACGCGCCTCGAACAGCAGCGCGGCCCGCAGCCGTCGGAACAGATGATCGCGGCGATCGCGCGGGCACTCCGCTGCAGCCTCGACGAACGCGACCACCTGTTCCACCTGGCCGGGCAGAACGCACCGACCCGCCTGCACCGAGCCGACCACGTCGACCCCGCGATCCTGCGTGTCCTCGACCGGCTCGAGGACACCCCCGCGATCGTGGTCAGCCACCTGGGCGAGACCCTGGTGGAGAACCGTCTCGCGGCGGCGCTGCTCGGCTCGTCCGTCCAACTGCCGGGGAACGAGCGGTACCAGGCGTGGCGCTGGTTCGTGACCGGTGACGAGCTCGCGAAGTACGCGCCGGAGCAGCACGAGCGACTGGCTCGGGTCGTGGTGGCGTCGCTGCGAGCGGCGGTCGGGTTGGCCGGGCCGGGTGACCGTCGCGCCACCGAACTCATCGCCGAGCTCGAGGGTCGGAGCGCCGAGTTCCGCGAGCTGTGGGCACTGCACGAGGTGACGAGCCGCTGGTCGGACAACAAGACGATCGTGCAGCCCGAGCTCGGCCGGATCACCGTCGACTGCCAGGTGCTGCACACCGATGACCAGGCGCAGGCGCTCCTGCTCTTCACGGCACCGCCCGGGTCCGAGGACGCCCAGAAGCTCGAGCTCCTCGGCGTCGTCGGCCAGCAGGCGTTCACCGCCTGACCCGAGCACGGTCGCACCGTGCGAGGTTTCGCACACGGTGCGGCGCGATCGACCTCGCACACTGCGCGGAACCTCGCACACAGCGGGAAGCCCACGCAACCTCGCACACAGCGGGAAGCCCACGCAACCACGCCCGCGCAACCCCGCGTCACACACTTGGCCGCGTGCGGTATACCGTGCCTAGGGTGGGTGCGTGAGCACTCCCCGCGTGTACGTCATCCACGAGAACCCCGAGTGGTTCCCGCCGCTCGCCGCCGCCTTCCAGGCCGAGGGCGTGCCGGTGGAGGAGATCCTCCTGACCGAGGGGCAGATCGACCTCGGCGCCGAACCCGAGCCGGGCGTGTACTGGTCCCGCATGTCGGCCAGCTCCCACACCCGTGGTCACGAGCACAGCAAGGAGTACACCCGCGCGGTCCTCGGCTGGCTCGAACGTGCGGGTCGCCAGGTCGTCGGCGGCAGTCACGTGCTCGAACTCGAGGTCTCGAAGGTCGCCCAGCACGGGCTGCTCGCGAACGCCGGGTTCGACGTTCCCCGCACCACCGCGGTGTTCGGCACGACGACGCTCAAGCGGGCGGCGAAGGACTTCACGGACGGCCAGGACGTCCCCTTCATCACGAAGCACAACCAGGGCGGCAAGGGCCTCGGCGTCCGACGCTTCGACTCGCTCGCCGAGTTCGACGCGTACGTCGACTCGCCGGAGTTCGAGGCTCCGGTCGACGGCATCACCCTGCTGCAGGAGTACCTGACGGCGCGCGAGCCCTTCATCACCCGCGTCGAGTTCGTCGGCGGCGAGTTCGTCTACGCGGTCCGCGTCGACACCAGCGCCGGCAGCTTCGAGCTCTGCCCGGCCGACGCGTGCGAGGTCCCGCAAGTGATCGCCGGCGCGGTCTGCGACGTCCCCGGCACCGACACCGCGGGAGCGCCCCCGGCGTTCAGCGTCCGGGAAGGGATCACCGCCGAGCACCCGTTGGTGCAGCGGCTCCGGACCTTCCTGGCCGACCAGCGCATCACGATCGCGGGCGTCGAGTTCATGGAGACGACGGACGGCCGCACGGTCGTCTACGACATCAACACGAACACGAACTACAACCCCGCGGTCGAGGAGACGGCGCCGGCCTCCGGCCCGCGCTCGATCGCGCAGTACCTCGGCGGCCTGCTGGCCGCGGAGTACCAAGCCGCAGCGGTCTGACCGCGGCACCCACAGCACGACAAGCGACCACCACCGGCCTGGAGGCGCGTTGCGGGCCCGCCCCGCGCCTCCAGGCCGTCCCTCCCCACCTCCCCAAGGAACCCTCCCCGTGCGATTCGGATACTGGACCCCGCTCTTCGGCGGCTGGCTGCGCAACATCGACAACGAGCACATGCCGGTCACCTTCGACTACGTGAAGCGCCTGGCGCAGCGCGCCGAGCGGATCGGCTTCGACCTGACGCTCGTGCCGGAGCTCAACCTCAACGACATCAAGGGCACGGCGGCACCGTCCCTCGAGGCCTGGTCCCTCGCGGCGGCGATCGCGGCGACGACCGAGCGCCTCGAGATCATGGCGGCGATGCGTCCCGGGTACCACCTGCCCGCGGTGACCGCGAAGCAGGCGGCGACGATCGACGACATCTCCGGCGGCCGGTTCACCTTCAACGTGGTGAGCGCGTGGTGGGCCGAGGAAGCACGGCAGTACGGCGGCATCTTCTCCGAACACGACGACCGCTACAAGCGCACGGCGGAGTTCGTGGAGATCATGAAGGGGATGTGGCGGGAGACGCCGTACTCGTTCAGCGGTGAGTACTACGACATCCAGAACGCCCACCTCGAGCCGAAGCCCCGGGTCACCCCGCGGATCTACGCCGGCGGCGAGAGCGAGGCGGGCAAGGCCGCGATCACCGGGTACGCCGACGCCTACGTCACCCACGGCGGCACCGTCGAGGAGCTCCGCACGAAGATCGCCGAGATGAAACAGCGCCGCGTCGATGCCGGACTGCCGCCGTTCGAGGCGTTCGGCATGGCTGCCTACGTCATCGTGCGTGAGACCGAGGAAGAGGCGCGGGCCGAGCTCGCGCGGATCACCGACGTGCAGCACGGCAACGCGTACGAGTCGTACCAGGACTTCATCTCGAAGTCGCAGCTCGAGCACGTGCCGTCGCTGGAGGACTACTCGGTGTCGAACCGCGGTCTGCGCCCCGGCTTCGTGGGCACGCCGGAGCAGGTCGCCGCGCGGATCCGTGAGTTCGAGGACGCCGGCGTCGACACGCTCCTGCTGCAGTTCTCGCCGCAGCTCGAGGAGATGGACCGCTTCGGCGAGCAGGTCATCCCGCTCGTCCGGCCGTCCGCGACGCTGCCGACCGGGGCGGCTGTCTGATGGGCGGCGCCGAGGACAGCACCGCGAACGCCAGCGCCGCCGAGACCAGCACCGAGGACGGCTGGGCGTTCGAGACCCGGCAGATCCGCGCCGGCTTCAAGGCGGATCCGGGCTTCGGCGGCAACGTCCCGCCGATCGCCCAGACCGCGGCCTTCGTCTACCCGTCGGGTGAGGACGCCGCCGACCGGTTCATGCTCAACGCGCCGGGGCACACGTACTCGCGGGTGAACAACCCGTCGGCCGCGGCGCTCGAACGACGGATCGCGGACCTGGAAGGCGGTGTCGGCGCCCTCGCGCTGGCGTCCGGTCAGGCGGCGACCTCGCTCGCCGTGCTCGGACTCGCCCGTGCCGGCGACCACATCGTGTCGAGTGCGTCGCTCTACGGCGCCACGTACACGCTGTTCGCGTCGACGCTGCGCGACCTCGGCATCGCGTTCACGTTCGTGCAGGACCCGACGGACCTGGACGAGTGGGCGGCGGCGGTCCGTCCGGAGACCAGGGCGTTCTTCGGCGAGAGCATCCCGAACCCCCGCGGCGACGTCCTCGACTTCGCCGGGGTGGCCGGTGTCGCGCACGACGCCGGTGTCCCGCTCATCGTCGACAACACGATCGCGACGCCGTACCTGGTGCGACCGATCGAGCACGGCGCCGACATCGTCGTGCACTCGGCGACGAAGTACCTCGCTGGGCACGGCAGCGCCATCGCCGGCCTCATCGTGGACAGCGGCAACTTCGACTGGTCGGCGCACGCGGACGCGTACCCGCAGCTCGCCACCACCGAGGAGTCCGGGTTCGCGAACACGAACTTCGCCGAGAAGTTCGGGCGTCGCGCGTTCATCCAGCGCACCCGCTCGAAGCTCTCCGCCGACCTCGGTCCCGCGATCGCGCCGTTCAACGCCTTCCTGGTGCTGCAGGGCATCCAGACGCTCTCGCTCCGGATGGACCGGCACGTGTCGAACGCGGCGGCCGTCGCGACCTGGCTCGACGCCCACGACCAGGTGCTCGGCGTGCACTACGCGGGGTTGCCGTCGTCGCCGTGGCACCACCTGCAGCAGCGCTACGTGCCGGCCGGTCCGTCGGCGGTGCTCGCGTTCGACCTGGACGGCGGCGTCGACGCCGGGCGCCGGTTCGTGGCGGCCCTCGAGCTGTTCGACCACGTCTCGAACATCGGCGACGTCCGGTCGCTCGTCGTGCACCCCGCGTCGACCACGCACGTGCAGATGACCTCGTCGGAGCGGGCAGCGGCCGGCGTCGGCGACGGCCTCATCCGACTGTCGATCGGCCTCGAGCACATCGACGACGTCCTCGCCGACCTGGCGCGGGGCTTCGCGGCAGCCGCAGCGGGATAGGTTGGGGGCATGACCACGTTGGCCGACCCGACCCGCGTGCGGACGCGCGCCCCCGGCAAGATCAACGTGTTCCTGTCCGTCGGTGCGCTGCAGGACGACGGCTACCACGACGTGGCGACCGCGTACCAGGCGGTCTCGTTGTACGAGGACGTCACCGCGGAACTCTCCGACGACTTCTCCGTCGACTTCACCGGGCCGATCGACACCACACGGGTGCCGGTCGACGAGTCGAACCTGGCGATCCGGGCGGCTCGGCTGGTGGCAGACACCGCCGGGTACCGCGGCGGTGTCCGGTTGACCATCGACAAGCAGGTGCCGGTCGCCGGCGGGATGGGCGGCGGATCGGCCGACGCGGCGGCGACGCTGCTCGCCGTGGACACGCTGTGGGGCACCGCGCTCGGGCGCGAGGAACTGCTCCGGCTCGCCGCGCAGCTCGGCGCCGACGTGCCGTTCGCCTTCGCCGGCGGCACAGCGGTCGGCACCGGCCGCGGCGACGAACTCAGCCCGGCGCTGGCGAAGGGCGAGTTCCACTGGGTGCTCGCCCTGAGCGACGACGGGCTGTCGACCCCCGCGGTCTACCGGGCGCTCGACGAACACCGCGAGCGGTACCGCGCCGACATCACCCCGGCGCCCTCGCACCCCGTGGTCGAGGCGAACGTGCTGCAGGCCCTCCGTGCCGGCGATCCCGACCTGCTCGCCGACTGCGTCCACAACGACCTGCAGGCACCGGCGATGCGGCTCCAGCCGGCACTCGCGGCGACCCTCGAGCTCGGTGAGAAGGCCGGAGCGCTCGCCGGTCTGGTGTCCGGCAGCGGGCCGACGGTGGCGTTCCTGGTCGGCGACCGTGACGCCGCGCTCGAGCTGCAGGTCGAACTCAGCGCAGCGGGACTCGTCGCCCTCCGTGCAACGGGCCCGGTGCACGGCGCCCGCGTCGTGCACTGACCGCCGTCCGTCGGCGACCGGTCAGCGGCTGTACTTCCAGATGATGACCGTGCCCGTGTGCCAGTAGCGCACGACGTGGAAGCCCTGGGCCACGAGCGTCTCGGTGACCTGCGGCCGGATGTTCCGCGACTTCCCGCCGACGAACCACACGGTCTGGATGTCCGACAGCCGTGACGGCACGGTCGAGGCGATGTCGCCGTTGACGTCCCACAGCTGCCCGCGTTCGGCCCCGGTCTCGGTGACCGCCAGGTCCCGCATGCCGCTGAACGCGTCGGGGTAGGTGTCCGCGATGACCTGCGCGGTCGTCGTCGGGTGCTCCCAGACACTGCCGTAGACGACACCCTCGTCGGCGTCGGTCGCCCAGTTCCGCTGGCTCTCGACGATGCGGGCGGCGTTCGCCCAGTGCGAGTCCTGCTTCGCGTGCGGCAGCCGGACGGTCGTGCCGGTGGGCACGGACACGAGCAGCATGCCGACGACGGCGGCAGCGAGCCACCGTCGCGGGCGGATCGCGGTGATCGCGAGGCCGATGAGCAGCGCGACGAACGGCAGGCTCAGGCTGGCGTACTTCGGCGAGTACAGGTGCTCGCCGGCGGCGGTCGCGGCGACGAGGAGCACGGTCGGCACGAGGGTCAGGGGCACGGCCACCCGGACGGCCTGCATGCGGAGGACGTCCCGGGTGCCGGGGTCGCCGCGTCGCACGGCCCGGACGGCGAGCACGACACCGACCGCCATCAGCGCCCAGCCGAGCGCGGCGTACGGGTACACGGCACCGAACCACGCGGTCGAGAACACCTGGCGGAGCGTGGCCCAGCCGACGCCCGTGATCCAGTCGACCTGCTTGGCCTGACCGGCGGCGAGGACGATGAACGGCAGCACCACCACTGCGGCGGCCACCGCCGCGGCGGCCCAGCGGACCAGCACCCGCCGGTCGACGAGGGGAGCGGGGAGTGCGCCGCTCCGCTCCGTCACCGACGCGCGCCGCTGTGCAGCGCGGTCACCGGCGAGTGTCCAGGCGAGCACGACCCCGTGGCTCACCACCGCGAGCGCGAGGTACACGTTGAACAGGACGGACAGGGCGGCGAGCACGCCGTAGACGACCCACCAGCGCGTGGCGTGCCGTCGTGCACGGGTGCGGCGGACGGCGGTGAGCCCGACGAGCGTGAGCAGCACGGCCAGGGTCGTCACGGTCGCGTACGGACGCCCCTCGGTCCCTGCCCACGTCACTCGCGGCAGGAGCAGGAAGACGATGCCGGAGACGACCCCGAGCCGGAGCCCGCCGAGCCGCCGGCCCAGCGCCACGACCAGGCCGGCGGCGACCCCGATCGCCAGGGCGCTCGGCAGTCGCAGGGTGAAGGGTGTGTACCCGACGAGCCAGAACCAGACGTGCATCAGCGCGTAGTAGAGCCCGTGCACCGCGTCGACGTTCTGCAGCTCCGCCCAGAGCGCCGGCCAGCTCCGTTGGGCGCTGGTGACGGTCGCGGCCTCGTCGTACCAGACCGACGGCACCCAGGTGAAGGCCGCCGCGACGACGACGCCTGCGGCGCCGACGGTGATCTCGGGCGTCCGGACCACGGCGTTCCGGATCGCGATCGCGAGCATCCGGAGCCGCGCGCGCACCGACGCTGCCGACGACGTGCGTCGGATCGTGACGGTGCCGGTGCGGGGGGAACTCACGCCCGCGACCGTACCGAGCGGCTCTGGGCATCCGCCGCGATCATCCGTTGAGCGTTCACATGCAGGCATTCGGTGCGACCGGCCAGAATGACGGGATGGACCCCATCGTCGACCCCGTCGCGCAGCTGTCCCCGTGGCGCACGCGACTCGGCTCCCGGACCGCCGCGCTCGCCGACGTCGGCGCGACCGGGCTGCGTCGACTGGCCGGAGCACGGGTGCTGGTCGTCGGTGCCGGTGGCCTCGGTGCTCCCGTCATCGCGTACCTGGCCGGCGTGGGGAGGCTGACCGTGGTCGACCCGGACGTCGTCGACGCGTCGAACCTGGCCCGCCAGACCCTGTTCACGGCTGCGGACGTCGGGTCCCCGAAGGCCGAGGTCGCCACGGCGCGTGCCCGCGCGGTCGACCCGGAGGTCGAGGCCGTCGCGGTCGTCGGTCGATTCACCCCGGACCTGGTCGCCGGGCACGACGTCGTGGTGGACGCTGCCGACTCGGTCGTCGTCACCCGCCAGGTCTCCGACGCGTGCGCCGACGCCGGCGTCCCGTTCGTGTGGGGGACGGTGCTCGGTCGCGACGGCCAGGTGAGCGTCTTCCGCGACGCTGGACCGGACGGTGTCGACTTCCACGACCTGCACCCGGACGCCCTGCCCGACGAGGGCTCGTGCGCCGTCGACGGCGTCCTCCCTGCACTCTGCGGTGCGGTCGGCGCGGTGATGGCCGCCCAGGTCACCGCTCTGGTCACGGGCACCGGGGACCCCCTGCTCGGCCGGGTCCTGACCGTCGACGCACGCCGGTGGCGGTGGACCGAGAGCCCGCTCCGACGCGGGCCGGGCTCCCGCCGACCTGTACCGGTGTCGGCGGTCGGCGCACCGCGGATCGCCGCGTCGGCGCTCGCGGCGCGACTCGCCGACCCCGAGGACACGGTCGTGGTGGTGGACGTGCGCACCGCCGCCGAACGCGCCGACGGCGTCGTCGCCGGCGCCGTCACCGACGACACCGGCACGGCGGACGTGGTCGTGTACTGCGCTCGTGGGCCGCGTGCGGACGCGTGGGCTGCCGGACAACCGGCCTGGAGGCGCGTGGCGGTCCTCGACGGCGGCTTCGACGCCTGGCGTCGGGAGGGCTTGCCCGTCTCGGTCGAGCAGACGTCCTGATCCGACGCGGATCGGGTCCACTGCGCCGCTTCCGCGGCTAGGATCGACGGATCATGACGCAACTGCGGATCCGCGATGCGGCCAGCTTCCTCGGGGTGAGCGACGACACGGTCCGCCGACTCGTCGACACCGGCACCTTCGGACGCGGCACGGACGATGCCGGACGCGCCGTCGTCGACGGGCGTCAGGTCGCCGAGTACGCCAGGGCCAGGAGCACCGAGCTCGCCGATCCGGCCACGGGGGTGAAGAGCTCGGCGCGGAACCGGTTCGTCGGCATCGTCACCGACCTCGTCGTCGACACCGTGATGGCGCAGGTCGAGCTGCAGTGCGGCCCGCACCGGGTCGTGTCGCTCATGAGCGCCGAGGCGGTGCGCGACCTCGGGCTCGAGGTCGGGTCCGTCGCCGTCGCGTCCGTCAAGGCCACCATGGTCGTCGTCGAGGCGCCCGCCCAGCAGGAGGAACCCCGATGAACCGACGCTCCACCCGATCGCTCGCAGCGCTGTCGCTCGTCGCCGTCGCCGCCCTCGGGCTCGCGGCGTGCTCGACCGGCAACGACCGGGCCGGGGCGTCGTCGTCACCGTCAGCGTCGACGAGTGCCGGCCCGACGGGCTCCATCACCGTGTTCGCGGCGGCCTCCTTGCAGCAGACCTTCACGACGCTCGGCAAGCAGTACGAGGCAGCGCACCCCGGCACGACGATCACGTTCTCGTTCGCCGGCTCGAGCGACCTCGTCACGCAGATCCAGAACGGCGCCCCGGCCGACGTGTTCGCCTCCGCCGACGAGGCGAACATGGCGAAGCTCGGCACGTCCGACCTGGCGAGCGGGTCGCCGGAGGACTTCGCCACGAACGTCCTCGAGATCGCCGTCGCGCCGGGGAACCCCGAGGGCATCACCGGGCTGCAGGACCTGACCGGCTCGGACGTGCAGCTCGTGACCTGTGCAGCACCGGTGCCGTGCGGCGCCGCGACGGCGAAGGTCGAGTCCGCATCGGGCGTCCACCTCGAGCCGGTCAGCGAGGAACAGTCCGTCACCGACGTGCTCGGCAAGGTCGAGTCCGGGCAGGCCGACGCCGGCCTGGTGTACGTCACGGACGTGCAGGGATCCGGCGGCAAGGTCGACGGCGTCCCGTTCGACGAGTCGAGCAAGGCCGTGAACACGTACCCGATCGGCGTGCTGCAGGAGTCACAGGACCCGGAACTCGCCCAGGCGTTCTCGGACTACGTGCGGTCCGACGCCGGCCAGAAGGTGCTCGCCGCCGCCGGCTTCGGGAAGCCCTGACCCGTGTCGTCGCGGGCTGACGGACGGCCACCGATCGCCTGGTGGTTGCCGCTGCCGGCGGTGCTCGGCGGCCTGTTCGTCGTCGTCCCCGTGCTCGCGATGCTCGGCCGCGTCGACTGGTCGTCGTTCGGCGCGCTCGTCACCTCGACGGCGTCGCTCACCGCACTCGGCCTGAGCCTCGGCACCGCCCTCGCGGCCACGGCGGTCGCCTTCGTGCTCGGGTACCCGCTCGCCGTCGTCTTCGCGCGTTCAAGATCGCGGTGGGTCGGCGTCGCCCGCGCGGTGGTCCTCCTGCCGCTCGTGCTCCCGCCGGTCGTCGGCGGGCTCGCGCTCCTCGCCGCGTTCGGTCGGATCGGCGTGCTCGGCGGGTTCCTCGACGAGCACGGGCTGCGCATCGCGTTCACCACGACGGCCGTCGTGATCGCCCAGACCTTCGTCGCGATGCCGTTCCTGGTGTCGTCGATCGAAGGCGCCCTCCGGGTCGAGGGCGATCGGTTCGAACGGGTCGCCGCGACGCTCGGCGCCGGCCCGACCCGCACGTTCCTCACCGTCACGACACCGCGGGTGCTGCCCGGGATCGTCTCCGGACTCGTGCTCTGCTTCGCCAGGGCCCTCGGTGAGTTCGGCGCGACGCTGACCTTCGCCGGCAGCCTGCAGGGCGTGACCCGGACGCTGCCGCTCGAGATCTACCTGCAGCGTGAGGTCGACCCGGACACCGCCGTGGCCCTCGCGGTCGTGCTCGTCGTGGTCGCCGTCGTCGTGATCGGGGCGTCGTCGCTCCGGACCCGTGGGGTCACCGCGTGACCGGCGTCCGTGCCCGGGTGGTCGTGCACCGGCGGGACGTCGACATCGCCCTGACGGTCGCCGCGGGGGAGTGCGTCGCCGTCGTCGGACCGAACGGCGCCGGCAAGTCCACCGTGGTCGAGGCGCTCGCCGGCCTGCTGCCGATCGACGACGGCGAGGTCGCCCTCGGCGGCACGGTCGTGTCCGACGCACGCCGCTCGGTGCCCGCACACCGTCGCCGGGTCGGGCTCGTGGCCCAGCGGCCCGACCTGTTCCCCTTCCTCGACGTCCTCGGGAACGTCGCCTTCGGACCGCGCGCCGCGGGGTCATCGCGGTCGGCAGCGCGCGCTCGTGCCCGGGCGGCACTCGACGTGGTCGGCATCGGGGACCTGGCGGAGCGGGCAGCGGGGACGCTCTCCGGTGGGCAGGCCCAGCGCGTCGCGATCGCCAGGGCACTCGCCACCGACCCGGCCGTCCTGCTGCTCGACGAACCCACCTCGGCGCTCGACCTCGCCGCGCGCGACGAGGTGCGCGCAGCGCTCAGGACCGCGGTCACCGGACGACCGGCCGTGCTCGTCACGCACGACCCCGTCGAGGTCGTCGCCCTGGCCGACCGCGTCGTCGTGGTCGAACGGGGACGGGTCGTCGAGGACGGCACACCGGCCGCCGTGCTCGGACGGCCGACCAGTGCGTTCGCGGCGGCGTTCTCCGGACTCGCGCTCGTGCGCGGCACCGCCACCGGGGGTGGGATCCGGACCGACGACGGGGGCGAGCTGACGTCGACGGCGCACACCGTGCCTCCCGGCCGGCCGGTCGTCGGTGCCTACCACCCGACGGCCGCCGTGCTGACGCGGGACGGCTCCGGGGCCGTGCGCCGAGTGGTGTCGCTGGAACCCCGAGACGGACTCGTGCGCGTGCGGGCCGGCGACCTGGTGGCGGACCTGACGCTCTCGCGGGTGACGGCCCTCGGACTCGCACCCGGCGACCAGGTCCGCATCGACGTCCCACCGAACGAACTGGCGGTGTACGCGCCGCGCGGTTGAGAGAATGGTCGGATGACCTCCTGGTTCTCCAAGGCGTGGCCCGTCGGCACCCCGATCCTGGCGGCCGTCGTGCTCGCGTTCTCGTACGGCCGGTACGGCCTCGGCACCGCGGTGGTCGCGATCGTCGCGGTCGTCCTCGCCGCGACCGTCCTGGCAGCGGTGCACCACGCCGAGGTGGTCGCGCACCGCGTCGGTGAACCGTTCGGCTCGCTCGTGCTCGCCGTCGCCGTGACGATCATCGAGGTCGCGCTGATCATCTCGCTGTCGAGCTCCGGCGGCGCGCAGGCCGAGACCCTCGCCCGCGACACCGTGTTCTCGGCGGTGATGATCACGATGAACGGCCTGGTCGGGCTCGCGATCCTGATCGGGACCCTGCGCCACAACACCGTCCGGTTCAACCAAGAGGGCGCGAGCGCCGCGACGATGACGGTCGCCGCCCTCGCCGTGCTGACCCTGGTGCTGCCGACCTTCACGACCGGCACCGACGACGCGTCCTTCACGGGCACGCAGCTGGTGTTCGTGGCGGTGGCGTCCCTCGTGCTGTACGGGCTGTTCGTGCTGACGCAGACCGTGGCGCACCGGGACTTCTTCCTGCCCGTCAACCGCGCCGGCGGGGTCCTCGCCGAGTCCGCCTCCGAGTCCGAGTCCGCCCACGCCGCACACCCGACCGGCCGTGCCACGCTCGTGTCCCTCGGGTTGCTGGTGGTCGCACTCGTCGCGGTCGTCGGCCTCGCCAAGGTCGAGTCGCCGGCGATCGAGGCCGGGGTCGCGGCTGTCGGGTTCCCGCCGTCGTTCGTCGGTGTGGTGATCGCGCTGCTCATCCTGCTGCCCGAGGGCATCGCCGCCTCGAAGGCCGCCGCCCGGAACCGGATCCAGACGAGCCTGAACCTGGCGATGGGCTCGGCCATGGCGTCGATCGGCCTGACGATCCCGTCGATCGCGGTCGCGTCGCTGTTCATGCCCGGCACGCTGCTGCTCGGCCTCGGGTCGAGCCAGATCGTGCTCCTCGCGCTGACGATCGTCGCGGCGGTGCTCACGGTGCTGCCGGGGCGCGCGACGCGGCTGCAGGGCGGGGTGCACCTGGTGATCTTCGCCGCGTTCATCGTGCTGTCCGTCTCGCCGTAGCGGGCGCGCGCGCGGGCCGCGCGCGCGGGTGCCGGGCGCGCTTCGTGAGCAGAAATGGTCGGGTGGCGTCGCGCGACCCGACCATTTCTGCTCACGAAGGAGACGTCGGCGGACGCCAGGAGACGCAGGCGGACGCCAGGACACGTCGGCGGACGGAAGGAGACTCCGGCGGAGGGAGGCGACGCTCCGCCGAGCTCAGCCGCCGGCGAAGGGCGGCATGACGTCGACGACCTCGACGCCGGCGAGCGAGGTGCCCCGGTCGCGCGTGGTCACGCCGTCGACGAGGTACGAGCAGCGCTCCTGCAGGGCCGCCCAGCGTTCGGGGTCGACGGCGGCGACCTCGCGCACGGCCTCGTCGATCGTGCCGGCCGTGGTCGACAGCGAGTCGACACCGACCGCCGCGCGGGCAGCGGCGAAGAAGCGGATCGTGGTCACGCCCTCAGCCACCGATCGCGCTCATGCCACGCGTCGGGTGCACCAGCTCGTCGCTGTCGTCCCCGTGGTCGCGGGGCTTCGCCCACATCGCCCGCCGCCACAGCTCGGCGACCTGGTCGTCGGTCGCCCCCGCGCGCATCGGCCCGAGCACGTCGGTCTCCTCGTCCGAGAACAGGCAGCTCCGGACGTTCCCGTCGGCGGTCAGTCGGGTGCGGGTGCAGTCGGCGCAGAACGACTCGGTGATGCTCGCGATGATCCCGACGGTCCCGAGCATCTCGCCGACGCCCGACGGCGCGGCGGCGTCGCGCGCGTGCACGCGGAACCGTTCCGCCGGGGCGCCGTCGCGCGGGGCGTCGTCCGGGGTCAGCACGAACGACGGGGCGAGCATCGCGCGGGTCTCGGCCGCGGTGACCATCTCGGTGCGGTCCCAGGCGTGGTCGGGGTCGAGCGGCATCTGCTCGATGAACCGGAGTTCGTAGCCGCGCTCCAGGCACCAGCGGAGGAGCTCCGGCGCGGTGCCGTCGTTCACACCGCGGAGCAGCACCGCGTTCACCTTGATGTCGAGTCCGGCCTCGTGCGCGGCCGACAGCCCGGCGATCACCTTGTCCAGGAACGGCCGGCGGGTCACCGTGGTGAAGACGTCCGGGTCGACGGTGTCGAGCGAGACGTTCACCCGTCGGAGTCCCGCGTCGTAGAGGGCCTGCGCCCGGTGCGCGAGCCCGATGGCGTTGGTGGTGAGCGAGAGCTCGGGGGCGTCGGGCAGCGCTGCGCACCGCGCGATCACGTCGACCAGGTCGTGTCGGAGCATCGGCTCGCCGCCGGTGAAGCGCACCTTCCTGACCCCGAAGCGTCCGGATCCGATCCGGACCAGCCGCTCGATCTCGGATGCGGTCATGAGCTCGCCGTCCGGGGCGAACGGCAGCCCGGCCGCGGGCATGCAGTACGTGCAGCGGAGGTTGCAGCGCTCGGTCAGCGACACCCGCAGGTCGACGGCGCGACGCCCGAAGCGGTCGAGGAGCCCGTCGGACGCCGGGTCCACGGAACCGGTCGTGCCGAGCAGGGTCGCGGGTGCCATGGTCGTCAGCGTACGTGTTGGAGGCGCCGGAACGACAGCCGTCCCCACCAGCGCCGCCAGTCCGACCGGCTCGTGCGCAGGAGCGTCACCACCACGATGACGGCCACGGCGGCGAGCAACCACCACCGGTAGGCGTCCGCCGACGGCCACACCCCTCGGAGCGCGATCGCGAGTCCGATCGACAACCACTCCCACCGGCCGGACAGCACCACGAACGGGATGAGCAGCAGCGCGTACCAGGGGTAGCGCGGGGTCACCGCGAGGAACGTCACGCCGATCATCAGCACCTCGCCGGACCACGGCCGCGACGGGTCGGACAACCGCCACGCCACGAACGCGGCGAGCAGGACGATGAGCCCGACCACCACGGTGGCCGCATCACCCCGGAACACGAGCGACACGAGCGCGAACCGGGAGCCGTCCTCGTAGCCCTCCTCGCTGAGGTAGCCGGGCAGGTACCCGAGCACGTCGAGCCCCGTGCTCAGCACGTACGGCACGTAGAGCAGCCCGAAGAACACGATGCCCACCGGGATCGCCCACCACGACCGCCACCGGCCGAGCAGCGCCGGGTACACGATCGCCGGGATCAGCTTCGTCGCCGTCGCAGCCCCCAGCGCGATCCCTCCCCAGATCGGTCGGCCGAACGCCACCAGTACTGCGCCGGCCGTGGCGAGCGCGGCACCGACGACGTCGACGTGCGAGTTCGTGACCGCCTCGGAGGCGACGAGCGGCGACCACGCCCACAGCGCCGCCCACCAGGTCGGGCGACCGAGGCGGCGGAGCACCGCGACGAGCCCGAGGGTGACGCCGAGCGAGACGAGCAGTCCGGCGATCTGGAACGGCATGTACTGGGCCGTCGCCGGGACGAAGGCGCGCACACCGGCGAACCAGAGCTGGGCCATCGGCGGGTAGATCGTGACGACGTCCGGACGGTTGATCGCGGTGCAGTGACCGTCAGCCCCGTCGCCGAGGCCCCGGTAGCGGGGCTGCAGCGGGTCGCACGTGCCACCCACCTTGTCCGGGAACAACCAGTCGGGTCGGAGACCGGACAGTGCCGTGGACTGGGGGGTGTGCGCGTACGGTGAGACACCGGCATGCTGGACGATGCCGTCCCAGGCGTACCGCGCGGAGTCGGTGCTCGTGTTCGGCGGACCCGCGATCGCCGCGATCCCGACGACCACCGCCCCACCGACGACCACGGCGGTCACCCAGCGGGCGGGCACGAAGCGCAACGCCAGCACGGCGATCACGAAGACCGTCCAAGCGATCAGCGTCCACGCAACGAATGAGGAACGATGGCCGGATCGGAGGAACCCCAGATGCGTGACGCCGACGGCGATGACGCCCGACAGGGCGAGTACTCCGACGACCGCCACCACGACGGCGAGCACGGAGACCCTGCCGACGGCGGGGGACGGTCGGTCGGCACGCAGTCGGTCGCTCATGGTCCGTCGAGGCTAGCGGGCGTCCGGCGGCTCCTGCTCGACGGACGAGCAGCCCTGGCGTCCCCCAACCGGAACGCGCGCTCGGCCGTGGTGCTCGGTCGCCTGCTCGGCATCGCGTTCCTGGTCTGCTTCGGCACCGGCATCTACAGCCACCTGCTGCAGGAGCCGCTCGGCTGGATGCGGTTCCCGACCCGTCCCGCGCAGCTCTACCAGTTCACGCAGGGGCTCCACATCACGACCGGGATCGCGATCATCCCGCTGCTGCTGGCGAAGCTCAACACCGTCATGCCCGCGCTCGTGCAGGTCCCGCCGGTGCGTGGTGTCCTGCACCTGCTCGAGCGGATCTCGATCGCGGTGCTCGTCTCGGCATCGATCGTGCAGGTCACCACGGGTCTGCTCAACACGTACCAGTGGTACCCGTGGCCGTTCCCGTTCCGCCAGGTGCACAACGCCATGGCCTACGTGATCATCGGCTCGTTGGTCATCCACGTCGCGGCGAAGCTGCCGATCATCGCCCGCTACTGGCGGAAGCGCGACTCCTACGACGCGCAGGGCCGGTTCATCGCGGACCCCGCGTCCGGCAGTGAGCTGCTCCCACCGACCCGGGAGGCCCGACTCGCGTCCGCCCCGCAGGCTGCGGACTCCGAGACGGCCGGGTCCACCGCCCCTGGCCTGCTGGGCCGCGTGTTCCGCTGGATCGACGGTGTCGACGCCGCCCCCGGCGGCGTCGAGTCCCGTCCCACCGGACCGGACACGGCCCCGGAGACCCGCGAGGTGTCCGAAGAGCCGAGCGTCGGCCAGCCGACGGCCGACCTGCCGGAGCCGGGCCGGGCCTCCAGTCCGACGCCGGGAGCAGCCACCGGACGACGTGAGCGCATCGCGCGACGCGGGTTCTTCGCCGGCGTGACGGCCGCCGTCGTGGGCGTCGTCGCCCTGACCGCCGGGCAGTCCTCCAAGCTCGCCGAACCATTCAACGTGTTCGGCGCACGCCAGCGGGGTCTCGGTGCGAACGGCCTGCCGGTCAACCGCACCGCACGGGCCGCCGGCGTCCTCGCGACCGCGACCGCCGCGGACTGGACGCTGACGGTCGTCGGACCGGACGTGACCCGGACGTTCGTGCGTGCGGAACTCGTCGCGCTCGGCTCCGCGCAGGTCGACCTGCCGATCTCGTGCGTCGAAGGGTGGAGCCAGATGGCGACCTGGAAGGGCGTGCGGATGCGCGACCTGCTCGGAGCGGTGCAGGCCGAGCCCGGATCGCACGTGCGGGTGACGAGCCTGGAACGCCACGGCGGCTACCGGATCATGGACATGGGGCCGGAGTACGCAGAGGACCCGACGACCCTGGTCGCCCTCGAGCTGAACGGTGCGACGCTCGACCTGGACCACGGGTTCCCGGCGCGGATCATCGCTCCGGGACGGCCCGGCGTGCTGCAGACCAAGTGGATCGAGAAGATCGAGGTGCTGCGGTGAAGGCTGCGCGGATCGTGCTCGTCGTCGTCGGTGTGCTGGTGATCGCGTTCGGGGCGTACGTCCTGGTGACGTCCGTGCGGCCGAACCGGATCGTGGGACTCGCGACGTGGTTGCTCGGTGCGGTGATCCTGCACGACGCGATCCTGTCGCCGTTCGTGGTGGGGGTCGGGCTCCTCCTGCGCCGAGCCGGTCGCGCGCTGCGGGTCTGGGTGCTCGTCGTGGTGCAGGTGGCGATCGTCCTCGGGAGTGTCCTCGCCCTGGTGGTGCTGCCCGAGATCGCCGCGAAGCACCACGGTCAGAAGAACCCGACGATCCTGCCGTTCGACTACGGCACGCGGTTGCTGCTCGTCGAGGGTGTGCTGCTGCTCGTCGTGGTGGCGGTGCTCGTCGTCGGGGTGGTGCGGGCGCGGCGTCGGTCAGCCGGGGTCCCCACAACTACTGGTTAAAGCGACAACCTTTCGGTAGGATGCAGACATGACCGATGAGACCCCGTGGCTCACGCGCGAACAGCTGCGTGCCTGGATGAAGCTCGTCGCCGTCATGGAGCTCCTGCCGGCGGCGCTCGACCAGCAGCTGCAGCGGGACGCCGACCTGACGCACTTCGACTACATGGTCATCGCGATGCTGTCCGAGACCGACACCCGGACGCTGCGGATGTCGGCGCTCGCCTCGGCCACGAACGCCTCGCTGCCGCGGCTCTCGCACGTGGTGTCGCGGCTCGAGAAGCGCGGTCTGGTGTCGCGCTGCCCGTCCTCCGACGACCGCCGAGCCACCGACGTGCGCCTGACGGACGAGGGCTACGCCGCCATCGTCGACGCGGCGCCGGACCACGTGCGCACCGCTCGCCGCGTGGTCATCGACGCGCTCTCCGACGAGCAGGTCGGGCAGCTCGACGGGATCGCGGCTGCGCTGCTGTCGCGGCTCGACCCCGAGGGGCGGTTCGCGGCGCTGACCTACCCGCGCGACGACGACGACACGGCGATCTGCGAGGCGCGGTTGACGGGGACGGCCACCGACTGAGCGGTGCTCCATCCGGCGTTCTTCTGCATCTGAACGGACGTCTTGTGCGTCCATCTGGACGTCTTGTGCGTCCGGCCGTTGCAATAGGCTCGGCCCATGAGTGAGCCCGCCGCGCCGTCCGACACGTACTCCTACCTCGGACCAGCCGGCACCTTCACCGAGGCGGCACTCAAGCTCGTCGAGGCCGCGGCCGGCAAGCCGTGGCGCAGCGTCAACAACGTCGGCGAGGCCCTGGACGACGTCATGTCCGGGCGCTCCATCGGTGCGGTCATCGCGATCGAGAACAGCGTCGACGGTGGCGTCAGTGCCACCCAGGACGCGCTCGCCCGGATCCCCGGCGTCCGGATCGTGGGGGAGTACCTGGTCCCCGTCGACTTCGTCCTCGTCGCACGGCACGGCACCACGCTCGCCGACGTCCGCACCGTCAACGCGCACCCGGTCGCGTACGCGCAGACCCACAACTGGCTCGAGGCGAACCTGCCCGGTCACGGGCACATCCCCGCATCGTCGAACGTCGCGGCGGCGCTCGCGCTGCTGGAGCCGAACCCGACCGCCGACGCCGCCGTCGCGCCGCCCGGCATCACCGACCACCACGACCTCGCCGTCCTCGCACGGTCCATCGGTGACAACGCGTCCGCCGTCACCCGGTTCGTCCTCGTCTCGCGCACCCTGTCGCTGCCCGCACCGACCGGCGCCGACAAGACGAGCGTCATCGTCGAACTGCCAGCCGATCACCCGGGCGCCCTGGTCGACATGCTCGAGCAGTTCGCGACGCGGGGCATCAACATGGGGCTGCTGTCGTCGCGGCCGATCGGCGACGAGCTCGGCCGGTACCGGTTCGTCATCGACCTCGACGGGCACGTGCAGGACGAGCGGGTCGCGGACGCACTGCTCGGCCTCCGCCGGTTCAGCCCGGCCGTGACGTTCCTCGGGTCGTACCCGCGGGCCGACGGGGAGCGCCCCGAAGTCCCCGCGCGCTACTCGGACGAGGCGTTCGTCGAGGCGCGGGACTGGCTCCGTGCGATCGTCTCCGGGGAGCCGGACGCACGCTGAGCGCTCGGCGGTTCGGCGGTTCGGCGGCTCCCGCTGAGCGCTCGGCCGCTCGCGCTGAGCGCTCGGCGGCTCGCGCTCAGCGCTTGGCGGCTCGCGCGCGGCCGCGGACGCGGCTCGGACGCGGGGTCACCGTCGGCACCTTGACGTTCAGCGAACCGGGGTCGATCCGGGCGCGGAACGCCACGATCTCGCCCACCGGGTCGCCGTCGATCTCGAACTCGTCGGGCTTCTCGAGCCGCAGCGTGAACTCCTCGCCGCGCATGTAGCGCAAGGGTCGCTCCTGCTTCGCGGCCGTCGTGATCCGGCGCCCGATCAGGGTGTCCGACAGCGCTGAGCGGCGGAACCAGCGGAGGATCGCGTTCTCCCAGAACACCCGAGCGCCGATCCGCACCCAGCCGAAGAAGCCGCGCGGCCGCATCACCACGATGTCGAACACGCCGTCGTCGATCTCGGCGTCGGGCAGCAGCATGGCGTTCGCCTGCAGCATCCCGCAGTTGCCGACGATCACCGAGTGCGCACGCACCGAACCGTTCCGGGCGGACTCGTCGAGGCGGTACCGGAACTCGAAGCCGTCGGTGTCCCGCACGGAGCGGAACAGCGAGTCGAGGTAGGCCAGCCAGCCGACCCGCTTCTTGAGCTCGGGCCGGGTGTTCGCGAGCATCCGGGCATCGAGGCCGAGGCCGGCCATCACGAGGAATCCGAACTTGTCGCGGCGGCCGTCCGGACGTTCGACCCCGATCAGGCCGAAGTCGATGGACCGGTCGTGCCCGGCGAAGATCGTGCGAGCGCTGCCGGCCAGGTCGTCGAGCGGGAGCTTCATGTTGCGGGCGAGGAGGTTGCCCGTGCCGCTCGGCAGGAGCGCCAGCGACGCGTCGGAACCGTGCACGACCTCGGCGACCGCGCGGACCGTTCCGTCACCTCCGGCCGCGGCGATGACCTCGGCGCCGGCGTCGAGCGCCGCTCGGGCCATGCCGCCGCCCGGGTCTTCCTCGGTCGTCTCGAACCAGAGGGTCTCGGCCCAGCCGGCCTCCTGCTGGTGCTTGTCGACGGTGCGTTTGAGGGTCGGCAGGTGGACCTTGACGGGGTTGTAGACCACCGCTGCCGTCCGCTGTTCGGTGGGGAGGGCGTCCTGGTCCGCGGGCGCGGTCTCCGAAGGGGTCGACATGCCACCAACGGTACCGATCGAATGCTGCACGCGGGTGGCCGCCTCTAAGATGGGGCGGTGATCGATCCACAGCTGCTCCGCGACGACCCGGACGTCATCAAGGCCTCACAGCACGCACGCGGCGCATCAGTCGCCGTCGTCGACGAAGCCGTCGCCGCCGATGCGGCCCGGCGCAGTGCGATCACCTCCTTCGAGTCGCTGCGCGCCGAGCAGAACGCGTTCGGCAAGACCGTCGCGAAGGCCCCGAAGGACGAGAAGGCCGCACTCGTGCAGCAGGCACAGGCGCTCGCCGCCCGTGTGAAGGAGGCGCAGGCCCTCGTCACAGCGGCCGAGCAGACCTTCACCTCCGTCGTCCGTTCCATCCCGAACGTCGTGCTGCCCGGCGTGCCGGAGGGTGGGGAGGACGACTTCGTCACGCTCCGCACCGTCGGCACGAAGCCCGAGTTCGACTTCGAGCCGAAGGACCACGCCGACCTCGGCGAGCACCTCGGCATCATCGACATCCCGCGCGGTGTGAAGGTCTCCGGCTCGCGCTTCTACTTCCTCCGCGGCCTCGGTGCCCGGCTCGAGATCGCGCTGATGTCGCTCGGCCTCGACCGCGCCGTCGCAGCCGGGTTCGAACCGCTCATCACCCCGACGCTCGTCCGCCCCGAGACCATGGCGGGCACCGGGTTCCTCGGCGAGCACGCTGCCGAGGTCTACCGGCTCGAGGCCGACGACCTGTACCTCACCGGCACGAGCGAGGTCGCCCTCGCCGGCTTCCACGCCGACGAGATCCTCGACCTGGACAGCGGTACCCACCGCTACGCCGGCTGGTCGACCTGCTACCGGCGCGAGGCCGGTTCGGCGGGCAAGGACAACCGCGGCATCCTCCGCGTGCACCAGTTCAACAAGCTCGAGATGTTCTCCTACGTCCACCCGGACCAGGCCGAGGCCGAGCACGAGAAGCTCGTCGGCTACCAGGAGCAGATGCTGCAGGACCTCGGGCTGCACTACCGCGTGATCGACGTCGCCGGCGGCGACCTCGGCACGAGCGCCGCGAAGAAGTACGACATCGAGGCCTGGGTCCCGACGCAGGGCACGTTCCGCGAGCTCACCTCCACGTCGAACTGCACCACGTACCAGGCCCGCCGTCTCGACATCCGCTACCGCACCGAGAGCGGCAAGACCGCTCCGGTCGCCACGCTCAACGGCACGCTCGCGACCACCCGCTGGATCGTCGCGATCCTCGAGACGCACCAGCAGGCCGACGGCTCCGTCGTCGTGCCCGAGGTCCTGCGCCCCTACCTCGGCGGCGTCGAGGTGATCGAGCCCCGATGAGCGCGAAGGGGCGGTTCGTCGATGGTGACGCGCAGGGCGCCGGCACCGGTGCGCCCACCCGCACCAAGCGCTGGTTGGTCGCACTCGACATCGACGGCACCACGATGCGCGAGGACGGGGTCATCACCGACACCGTCGTCGCCGCCATCCGCGACGCCGAAGCCGCCGGGCACGAGGTCATGCTCTCCACCGGCCGCAGCGAGGGCATGACCGTGCCCCTGCTCGAGACCCTCGGCATCGAGCCGAAGTACCTCGTCTGCGCCAACGGAGCACTCACGCTCGCCCGTCGCCCCGACGGGTCGTACGAGCGCGTCCACGTGGAGCGGTTCGACCCGTCCGAGGTCCTGCAGACGATCCACGGCGCGCTCACCAACGCGGCCTTCGGCGTCGAGGACGAGACCGGCCGGTTCCTGCTGTCCGAGAACTTCCCGGCCGACACCATGACGAACGCCGGCGAACAGGTGCCCTTCGAACGCCTGCTCGAGGTCGAGGCCACCCGCGTCGTGGTGATCTCGCCGGAGCACGGGCTCGAGGAGTTCCTGCAGATCGTCGAGGCGATGGGCCTGCACAAGGTCTCGTACACCGTGGGGTGGACCGCGTGGCTCGACATCGCACCAGAGGGCGTGACGAAGGCGACCGCGATGGAGCGCATCCGCGAGTGGCTCGACATCCCGCGGTCGCGTGTCTTCGCCGCGGGTGACGGCCGGAACGACATCGACATGCTGCGGTGGGCGTCGACCTCCGGTCGCGGCGTCGTGATGGGCCAGGCTCCGGACGACGTCGTCGACGCCGGCAACGAGCTCACCGGCGGCGTGACCGACGACGGCTTGGCAGCGGCGCTCGACTCCCTGCCCCGCTAGACTTCTCGGGACGCGATCACGTCTCGCCACGTGGTCGCGTCACTGGAGGGTTGTCCGAGCGGCCGATGGAGCCTGTCTTGAAAACAGGTGGGCAGAGATGTCTCGTGGGTTCGAATCCCACACCCTCCGCCATGCAACGCGTCGGTACGGTCGGTGGATGATCGAGGTCGTCGAGTACCGGGCGTCGTGGCCCGACCGGTTCGCCGCGTTGCGTGACGCGTACGCCGCGGCCCTCCAGGAAGCCGAAGCTCCGTTCCGCGCCATCGAGCACGTCGGCAGCACCGCGGTCCCCGGTCTGGCGGCCAAGCCGGTCATCGACGTGGACGTCGTCGTCGATCCCGCGCACGTGTCGGCTGCCGTGTCCGCGCTCGCGACGATCGGGTTCGAGCCACGCGGCGACCTCGGCGTCCCGGATCGGCAGGCCTTCCGGACGCCCGAGCGCTTCCCTCCGAGCAACACCTACGTCGTCACGGCCGGGTCGCTGGCGCTGCGGAACCACCTCGGCGTCCGCGACGTCCTTCGTGCGGATCGGGCGCTCCGCGACGAGTACGCCGCGGTGAAGCGCAGCGCAGGTGCCGAGGCACGCGACATCGACGACTACCTCGAGCGCAAGAGCGGCGTGCTCAGCCGTGTCCTCGATGAGGCCGGCCTCTCTGCCGAGGAGCGTGACGCGATCACCGCCGTCAACCGCGGCATCACCGGCCGAGGCGCTCGCGGCTGACCGAGGCGCGTCAGGGTCGGTACGGCCGTGGCCACACGGCGACGAGCTCCCCGCCGGTCAGGCTCAGTGACACGACCATGCCGATCAGCGAGTCGACCAGGAGCACGACGACCGCGAGGACCCAGGCCGACCTGCGGGTCCCTCGCGCTCGACCCGCGAGCGCGAGCAGTGCGGCGAGCCCGAGGGCGTGCGCGAGGAGCAGCGGCACCCCGCCGATGGTGACGATGTCCTCGTTGAACCCGGAGCGGTCGTGCGCCGTGCCCCGCAGGTCCTCCTCGGAGGCGAGGTACAGCCACAACCACGAGCAGCACCCGCCCAGCGCGCCGATCACCGCCGTGGCCCAGAACGCCCACGTCCAGCCCATCGACGTCCACCCCGACCGTCGTTCCGACACCGCCCCCGTCGTCATCCGCTCAGGGTAGCGCCGGTTGTCGGATGCCGAATGTGCTCGCCATCCGCGCAGCGGTATCCGGCGTTCCGCCCTGCAGCGTGATGGCTCGCGAAGGGTGACATCCTGAGTGTCGTGTCCGCTAATGTCCGTCACATGGCAGAGCTCGACTATGCGTTCCTCGCTGATTTTGCGCAGGTGGAGAACGGTCGCCTGATGGTGATCGGCGGGAGCTACACGCACGCCACGCTCGAAGGTCGTGCCCTCCCGGCGAACTGGATCACGTCGGTGGCCGGACGGGTTCGGATGCGAGAGGGTGACGGGCCGGTCGAGATGAGTGTCCTGCTGGGCCCGGACGACGGCGCGTACGAGATTGCCTTCAGCAGCGTCCTGACGACGGATCAGGGGGCCCGACCGTACGGAGACGGCAAGGTCGGGGTCCTGTTCGCTGCGACTCTCACCATTCCGATCCTCAGCGCGGGGACGTACACCTGTCACGTGCGGCTGGACGACGTCGAGGTCCGCACGCTTCGGTTCGAAGCGGAAGTGCTGGGAAGCTAGTTGCAACCGGTCTTCACCCGCCATGTGCTGCAACGCATGGCCCAGCGTCGAATAGAACGTGCTGACGTCATGTCCGTGCTCAGCGAGCACTTGCACGTCTTGCCGACTCCGGAGGGGTCCACTCGGTTCGACGGCGTCCCACGGGGCGACGGGCGTGTCCTCAAAGTATGGGTTGTAGGCTCGCCTCCACAGACCGAACCCATGGTCGTCAAGAGCGCAGCGTGGAAAGGTGGTATCTGATGCCGAGAGTTCCGTTCCAGATCACGGTCGATGCGCAGAGCGATGTCGCCTACATCACGATGAGCGACTCCGACGTCGAGGACACGCGCGAACTCACTGCCGACGTCCTCGTGGACGTCGATGCCCTCGGCATGGTCGTGGGTATCGAAGTGCTGCGCCTCGATGCGGAGATCCCGTTCCAGCGTCTCGTCGACGAGTTGCACGTTCACAGCGCGGATGTCGAGACCCTGCGAGCACTCCGGCCGAGTGTTGCGTCGTCGCTGCGTTTGACTCAGGGCACCGAAGGCACTTCTGTCCAGCGGGGTGCCGCAGCGAACGCGGACGGTTCGTCGATCGCGGTCTGACAACGAGGACGAGCGCAGGCCCCTCGGCTCCGGTGAGGAGCCGGTACTCCTCGGTCATGCGGCTTCGAGATCCCGCTCGCGGAGCAGGATGTTCTTCCCGAGGAACAGCTGCGGCGTGCGCCGCTTGATGGACGTCCGCCACTCCGCGATGCCTCGTCGTCCCCGTCCCACAGTCATTCGACGGGGAGACCGAGTGACAGGGCGCCCTCGTTCGGGTGCGAGAAGTCGTCAGCCGAACGTCGGTTGTCGACGTCCGACGCGAGGGACAGCCAGAGCCACGTGGCGAAGCCTGCGACCGTCCCGAGCGCTGCCGTCACCCAGAAGGCCACAGCGCGCCCTGTGGACGCTTCCCCCGTCGTCATCGGGTCAGGGTACCTGCGGGGCGAGGGAACTCGCCTGCGGTGACTGACGGTCCTGGTCCACGAACCGGGGTGTTCGTGAACCAGGACCGTCACCGCCCTGACGAGAACACGCTTCAGGCCGTCGCGAGCGCCGGGTACAGCGCCGACAGCGGCGCGCTCAGACCCGCCCGGACGTTCCGGCTGATCTCGTCGGCGAGGACCTCGTGCTCGCCGGCCTCGACCGCGTCCCAGATCGTCCTGACGATGTCGGCCGGGTCGGCCTTCTCGACGTCGAGGTCGGCGGTCATGCCGGTGTCGGTGTAGCCGAGGTGGGCGCCGACGACCTGCGTGTCCTGCGGTGCGAGCTCGAGCCGGAGGGAGTTCGTGATGGACCAGAACGCCGCCTTCGAGGCCGAGTAGCCACCCGCGAGGGCGATCCAGCTCAGGACGGAGTGCACGTCGATGAGTGCCCCGCCGCGGAGTGACGGCGCGAAGGCCTTGGCGACGCGGAGTGCACCGAAGACGTTCGTCGCGAAGACGTGCTCGACCTCGTCGACGGAGGTGTCGAGCAGAGGTGCGGAACCGCCGATGCCGGCGTTGTTCACGAGCACGGTGGTGTCCGCGGCGGCACGGGCGGCCGCGTCGACGCTCTCCTGGCTCGTCACGTCGAGGGCGAGCGGCACGATGCGCTCGTCGTCCCAGGTGCGCGGGGTGCGGGCGGTGGCGTAGACCTTGGCGGCGCCGCGGTCGAGTGCCTGCTGGACGAACTCGGCGCCGAGGCCGCCGTTCGCTCCGGTGACGAGGACGATCGCGTGGGTGAGGTCGGTCATGAGGTGCTCCAGTCGAGAAGAAGATCAACAGCAGGTGAGTACGGAAACCGAACCTAACACGTCGTGTCCGGAAATCGAACCCAGCTAGGATGAACGCATGCTCGGCATCCTCGGCGGCGACGAGCGCTGCCCCATCGCACGCTCCCTCGACGTCCTCGGCGAGAAGTGGACGCTCATGATCGTCCGCGACGCCCTCGGCGGCTCGACCCGCTTCAGCCAGTTCCAGCAGAGTCTCGGGATCCCGCGTGAGGTCCTCACGGCCCGGCTCGCCTCGCTCGTCAACGGGGGAGTGCTCGAACGCACGACCTACAAGCCCGAGGGTGCGCGGGCCCGCGAGGAGTACGTCCTCACCGATGCGGGGCGTGACCTGTCCCTGGTGCTGCTCGCCCTCGGCGGCTGGGCGGACCGGCACCGTCCGTCCGAGCGCACGTCGGACCTGCGCTTCGTCGACACCGAGTCGGGTGCAGCCGTCGAGGCTGCCGCGGTGACGCGGGAGACGCACCAGCGCGTGCCGCTGGAGCGACTCACCGCGGTCATGGAGCGTGCGTCCGCGACGTGAGCGATGGCGGACGGGAGGGAGGTGGCGGCCCCGCCCCGCGCCTCCAGGCCGTCAGTCAGGTGCGTCAGCGACGCACGTCGCACCCGCAACTCGCGCCCAGGACCAACTCGGCCGGCACGAGGTCGCGGTGCCACTGGTTGTCCGCGTCGAGCCCGAGCACGCGGTCGACCGCGGCGATCGCCATCGTCTCGATCGGCTGTCGGACCGTCGTGAGCTGCGGGTTCGTGTAGTCCGCCTCGGCGCCGCCGTCGAACGACACGATGGCGACGTCCTCGGGCACGCTGAGTCCGAGTTCCCAGAGCGCGCGCAGGAGTCCGACGGCCTGCATGTCGGAACTGACGAAGACCGCTCGTGGTCCGGTGCGGTCGCTGAACATCCGGAGACCGGCCTCGTACCCGCCGTGTCGGGTGAAGTCGCAGCGCACGATCGGTCCGTCCGGGTGGCCGGCGTCGCGGAGGGCGCGCATCCATCCCTGTTCCCGGAGCTCCATCGAACCGGCGTGCCCCATCACGAGGCCGATGGACGCGTAGCCGTGCTCGACCAGGTGCTTCGTGCCGTCGTGGGCGCCGCGCAGGGCGTCGACACCGATGCTCGCGTAGTCGGGGACCTCGAAGAAGGTGTTGAGCAGGACCATCGGGATGCCGGGGTCCGACACCGTGGACAGGTCCGGGCGGGTCATGATGCTCGTCATGATGATGCCGTCGACCTGGCGGGCCGACAGGCTGCGGAGGCGTTCGCGTTCCTGCACGGCGTCGCCGTCACTGTTCGCGAGCAGGACGTCGTAGCCGCGGGCGGCCGCGGCGTGTGTGACCTCCACCGCGAGCTCGGACCAGAAGGGGTTGTCGAGTTCCGGCACGATCAGGCCGAGCATCTTCGACGATCCGGTGCGCAGCGCCTGCGCGCTGGCGTTCGGTCGGTACCCGAGGACCCGGATGGCGTCCCGGACCCGGGCGGCGGTCTCGGCGGCGACCGGACGGGGTCCGTCGTGGACGACGTAGCTGACGACCGAGGTGCTGACCCCGGCGTACCGGGCGACGTCGGCGCGGGTGACCGCCCTCGGGGTCGTCGGGACGGTCACGGGTGCCACCTTCGTCGGGTCGGAAGTCGCGTTCGGGTGCCGGCCCGTGCGGACCGACACCCGAACACCACTTGCTATTCGCTCGCGATACTAGACGAGGACCCGGCCTCGGCCGTCTCGGGGGCGTCACCGAAGTCCGGCACGTCGAGGCGGACGCCGCCCTGCAGTGCCGACTGGTGGGCGATGATGCCCGGCAGCGTGAACCGTGCGGCGGTCCAGGCGTTCACCGGCGGCAGGGTGCGGTCGACGACGGCGCGGACGAAGTCGTCGGCCAGGAACTGGTGCGAGCCCTCGTGTCCGGTCGGGACGCCGGCGTACTCGGCCGGCAGACGGTCGGTGTCGTGCACCTCGGCGTACCCGGAGACGAACGCGTCACGGAGCGAGGGGTCGACGCCGGCCAGACGCGGGTCGTCGAGCTCCATCGTCGCCTGCGTGTTGATCTTGTCGCTGATGTCGTGCGAGTCCTCCTTGTCCTGCCAGACGCTGACCTTGGCGAGCTGCTCGAAGCTCGCCTCGGTGCCGAAGTAGCGGAAGCGGGACTCGCGGATGTGCGACGGGTAGCCGACGCGGCGCATCTCGTTGATGCGCATGACGCCGCCGTTGTCGAGCTCGAACAGGGCGGTCGCGTTCGAGAAGTCGTTGTCGAACTGGCTGACGTCCTTGTCGAAGACGCCGTCGCCGCGGTCGTCCTTGACGCCGAGGCAGCTGACGCTGACCGCGTGACCGGGGATCGCGCCGAGGACGCCACCGACGGAGTGCGTCGGGTAGAGCATCGGCGGGTAGCTGGCGGTGCGCTTCCAGTCCTCGCCGCCGCTGAACTGGTAGGCGGCGTAGAAGCCGAGGTCCATGTCGTGCACGTAGTCGCCCTCGGCGTAGAACACGCGGCCGAAGGCGCCGTCGGCGACCTGCTTGCGCGCGAACACCGTGGCGGGGTTGTAGTAGCTCGTCTCGCCCATCATGTAGGTGAGCCCGGTCTCGCGGACGGCCTCGATGATGGCGCTGATCTCCTCGACCGAGATCGCCATCGGGACGGCGGAGTAGACGTGCTTGCCGGCGCGCAGGGCCTTGACCACGAGCGGGCCGTGCGTCCAGCGCTGGGTGAAGATCGCGACCGCGTCGACGTCCGAGGCGAGCACGGCGTCGAAGTCGGGGAAGGTGCCGTCGAGGTGCTGCGACTCGACGAGCTCGGACGCACGGTCGTCGACGAGGTCGGTGACGAACACCCGGTCGACGTCGGGGTGGAGCTTGAACAACTTCGCGAACTGCGGGGCGAACTGGCCCGCGCCGACCATTCCGACAGAGATCATCAGTGACCTTTCCAGGGTGGGGGATGCGTCGCCGAGCGAGTCGCTCCGATGCGATCGAGGAGCATCCTGACACACCTTGTCTACACGTGACAACCCCCTCACCGGCCCAGCAAAAAGATGCTTGTCAAGTGCTATCCCCACGTGTAGATTCCCGGCTCACGGACTGCTGCACGTCAGTCCACCGCAGACGAAGGAGTCGCGATGGCCACCGAGAGCCCAGTGTCGTCACCCTTGACGACAGCCAGCACGAGACGGAGGAGCAGGTCCGTCGACCTCGCCGCCGCCCGCACCAGCGCACCACGGCGCCGCCCCAGGAACGACCTCTGGCTGGCACTCGCCTTCATCGCCCCGGCCGCCGTCGGGTTCGCGGTGTTCCTCGCCTGGCCGACCGTGCGGGGCATCTACCTGAGCTTCACGTCGTACAACCTGCTCACGCCGCCCGAGTTCACCGGCCTGCAGAACTACGCCCGCCTGGTGCAGGACTCGATCTTCTGGCACTCGATGGTCGTGACGGTCGAGTACGTCCTCATCAACATCGTCATCCAGACCGTCGTGGCGCTGTTCATCGCCGTGATGATGCACCGCCTGACGAAGTCGACCTTCGTCCGCGGGATCGTCCTCGCCCCGTACCTGGTGTCGAACGTGGTCGCCGCGCTCGTCTGGCTGTGGATCCTCGACACCCAGCTCGGCATCGGCAACGAGATGCTCGCAGCGCTCGGCCTCGACCGCATCCCGTTCCTGCAGAGCGACGTGTGGGGCATCCCCTCGATCGCCCTCATCAACGTCTGGCGTCACGTCGGGTACACCGCGCTCCTGATCTTCGCGGGCCTGCAGTCCCTGCCGGAGACGGTCTACGAAGCCGGACGCATCGACGGTGCGAGCGAGTGGAAGATGTTCTGGCGCATCACCGTGCCGCTCCTCCGCCCGATCCTGTCCCTGGTGCTCATCATCACCGTGATCGGCTCGTTCCAGGTCTTCGACACCGTCGCCGTCACCACCCAGGGTGGTCCCGCGAACGCCACGAACGTCGTGCAGAACTACATCTACAACCTGGCGTTCGGCCGGTTCCAGTTCGGCTACGCGTCGGCCGTGTCCGTCGCGCTCCTCGTCGTCCTCAGCATCATCACGATCATCCAGTACCGCCTCACCCGCTCGGGTGAGTCGGACCTGGACTGAACGGAGCGCCAGACCATGACCTCGACACTCACCCGTTCCCTCACCACGAAGCGCGAGCCCCGACCGGGTGCTGCGCACCGCCGTCGCCCCTCGGTCGGCCGCGTCCTCGCGTGGGTCGCGATGATCGCCGTCATCGTGATCACCCTGTTCCCGTTCTACTGGATCCTCCGCACCGCGCTGTCCTCGAACGGCGCGATCAACTCCGACCCCACGTCGCTGCTGCCCGTCGGGTTCAGCCTCGGGGGCTTCGAGCGCGTCTTCGGCCTGCAGTCCACCGAAGAGGCGCTGGCCCAGGGCGGCTCCGGTGCCGCGCTGAACTTCTGGCGGTACCTGCTCAACTCCGTGATCGTCTCGACGCTCGTCACGGTCGGTCAGGTGTTCTTCTCCGCCGCTGCGGCCTACGCCTTCGCCCGCCTGCGCTGGCCCGGACGCGACAAGGTCTTCGGTGTGTTCCTCGCCGGCCTGATGGTGCCCGCGATCTTCACGCTGCTGCCGAACTTCACCCTCATCAAGCAGCTGGGGCTCGTCGACAACCTGCTCGGCATCGCCCTGCCGACGATGTTCATGACCCCGTTCGCGGTGTTCTTCCTGCGGCAGTTCTTCCTCGGCATCTCGAAGGAGGTCGAGGAGGCCGCGCTCATCGACGGCGCCGGCAAGATCCGGGTGTTCTTCCGCCTCGTCATCCCGATGGCGGCCGCCCCGATCGCCACGCTCGCCGTGCTCACCTACATCACGAGCTGGAACGACTACTTCTGGCCGCTCATGGTCTCCTACACGGACAGCTCCCGCGTGCTGACCGTCGCACTCGGCGTCTTCAAGTCGCAGACCCCGCAGTCCGGCACCGACTGGGCCGGCCTGATGTCCGCGACCCTCGTGGCGGCGCTCCCGATGATCCTGCTGTTCGGCGTCTTCGCCAAGCGGATCGTCAACTCCATCGGCTTCTCCGGGATCAAGTGACCCGGCTCCGGACAGGACCAACACCATGACGAACCAACTGACCCGTCGCGCGCTGTTCGCCGGCGGCGCCTCCGCCCTCGCCCTCGGTGCGCTCGCCGCGTGCTCGTCCCCGAGCCGGGGGACCGGTGCGGGCAGCGGCGCCCGCACCGTCAGCTACTGGCTCTGGGACTCGAACCAGATGCCCGCCTACCAGCAGGTCGCCGACGCCTTCCACCGCGAACACCCCGACATCACGGTGAAGATCACCCAGCTCGGCTGGGCCGACTACTGGACGAAGCTCACGGCCGGGTTCATCGCGGGCACTGCGCCCGACGTCTTCACCGACCACCTGACGAAGTTCCCGCAGTACTCGGACCTCGACGTGCTCTACAAGCTCGACGAGCTCGAGGCGACGAAGAGCATCCGCGACGACGACTTCCAGTCCGGGCTCGCCGAGCTCTGGAAGGGCCAGGACGGGCACCGGTACGGCTCCCCGAAGGACTGGGACACGATCGCGATGTTCTACGACCGGAAGGCGATGGCGAAGGCCGGCGTCTCCGAGGAGGAACTCCAGTCGCTCGAGTGGAACCCTGACGACGGCGGGTCGTTCGAGAAGATGCTCGCCCACCTCACCATCGACACGAAGGGCCGCCGCGGCGACGAGCCCGGCTTCGACAAGGACCACGTCGAGGTCTACGGCATCTCGTCGAACGGGTCGGGCGGTGACGGCTTCGGGCAGACGCAGTGGTCGCCCTTCACCGGGTCGATCGACTGGTTCTACACGAACGAGAACCCGTGGGGGAACAAGTTCCGCTACGACGAACAGGTCGTGCAGGACACACTCGCCTGGTACTACCGCCTCGCCGACAAGGGCTACATGGCGAAGTACGGGGTGTTCTCCACGACGACCGGGCCGGACGTGCAGCTCGGAGCCGGCAAGTGCGCGCTCTCGTTCAACGGCTCGTGGATGATCGGCACGTACCTCGGCATGAAGGACGTGGACGTCGCCGTCGCACCGACGCCCATCGGGCCGACGGGCAAGCGTGCGTCGATGTTCAACGGGCTCGGCGACTCGATCACGAAGCAGGCCAAGGACCCGGAGGCCGCGGCGCTGTGGGTCGCGTTCCTCGGCAGCGACACGGCGCAGGAGATCGTGGGTCGGGCGGGCGTGGTGTTCCCGGCACGACCGGCGGGCACCGAGGCTGCGGTGGCGTCGTTCCGGAAGCGCGGACTCGACGTGTCGGCGTTCACCCGTCAGGTCGAGGAGAAGACGACGTTCCTGTTCCCGGTCACGCGGAACCCGGCCGACGTGCAGGCGCTGCTGCAGCCCGCCTTCGACGACGTCTACGCCAACGGCAAGCCGATCTCGACGTTGACCGGGATCAACGAGCAGGTCAACAACCTGCTCGCGCTCACCTGAGCCTGCAGGGCGCCTGACGCGGTCTGACGCGACCACCCTCGGACTGGGCCCACGCCGCCGGTTCCGGCGCGACGCGCCAGCGGCGCGTCGGCCGTGTCGGTGGGGAGAGGCGCGGTGCCAGCTGGCACCGCGCCTCCAGTCAGTGAGACTGGTCCCGTGGAACGACGTGAGCAGATCCTGGTGGCCGCGGCGGAGGAGTTCGACCGCGCCGGCTTCGCCGCCGCGACGATCGCGGGCATCGCCCGCACCGCTGGCGTCTCGCAGGGGGCGCTGTACTTCCACTTCCCGACCAAACTCGCCCTGGCACTCGGGGTCATCGGCGAGCAGAACGCCCGCACCTTCGACGTCGTGAGCCACACCGACAGCTCACCCGTCGCCGCGCTCGTGGGGGCATCACGCGGGATCGCGGACCTGCTCCGCACCGATCCGATCGTGCGGGCCGGCATCCGTCTGTCCCTGGAGCGCGGTGAGTTCCACGCGGCGACGGTCAGCTTCTACGAGCAGTGGATCGGCGGGATCGTCGACGTGTTCCGTCTGGCGATCGCGAGCGGTGAGCTCCGCACCGACCTGACCGCCGATCAGCTCGGCGCCACCGTCGTGCCCTACTTCACCGGCGTGCAACTGGTGTCCGACGTGCGGACGGGGCGTACCGACCTGTTCCCGGCGGTCGCGACCATGTGGCACGTGGTGATCACCGCGACCGCCGATCCGGCGCACCGGTCCCGACTGCTCGGCGTCGTGGACGAGGCCTTCCGCGTCGCGTAGGCCCCCGCGCGTCAGCGGTCGTGCAGCTCGCGGTCGCGGAACCACTTGAGCAACCACGCCGCACTGGTCCCGTCGAAGGACGGCGAGAACTCCGACGACCCCGCGAGGAACGGGCTGAAGCCGGCCTCGGCGCGGACGTCCGCGTCGTCGAGCGCCCGGTACGCCATCGACCAGCCGTCGAACCGACGGCGGTCGATGTCCTCGCGCACGAGCGACTTCACCTCGCCGTGGCGGGGATCACGCGCGATCGCCGCGAACCGGTCGTCGACGCTCCACGCCGGCCCCTCGAGCAGCTGCATGAAGCGGCCGCCCTTCGCGACGAGCAGCCCCGACACCCCGAGGGCCTCGTTGTTGAGCCGGGCCTGGCGGAGGAGCACCGCCAGGGCGTCGTCGTCGAAGGGGACGACGGCACGACTCATGTAGACGATGGAGACCAGCACGGTCCCATCGTCTCAGCCCGCGGGGAGTTCGTGGGCCGTGACGTCCTCGTTGCGCTTCTTGCGCCACGGCCGAGCGGGGGTGTCCGGCCCGTCCCAGACCAGGATGGCGCCCCACGCGGCGGCGAGCAGCGGCACCGAGATGATCGCGCCGGTGATCCCGGCGAGCACGGTGCCGGCGGTCAGACCGATCAGGATGACGAGGCCGTGCAGCTTCAGCGTGCGGCCCATCAGCACCGGCTGCAGGAAGTTGCCCTCGAGCTGGTTCACGACGATCACGATGCCGACGACGATGAGCGCCTGCACCGGACCGAGTGCGACCAACGCGACGAGGGCCGCCAGGATGCCGGCCGCGGTGGCGCCGACGATCGGGATGAACGCCGTGATGAACACGACGACGGCCAGGGGGAGCGCCAGCGGCACACCGACGATCGCGATGCTGATGCCGATGCCGATCGCGTCGACGGCGGCGACCGTGGCGGTGCCACGGACGTAGCCGCCGAGGGTGGAGACGACCCGGTCGCCGACCCGGCGTGCGCGGGCGTAGCGCTCGCCGTTGAAGGGACGGAGCAGGAACTCCCAGATGCTCGGGCCGTCCTTCAGGAAGAAGAACAGCACCACGATCATCAGGACCAGGCCGGTCAGGAAGTTCGCGGTCGCCGAGGCACCGGCGAGTGCCCCGGAGCCGAACTGCGCGCTGGTGACGAAGTCCGTCACCGACTGCACCGCATCGTCGACCTGCGAGTCCGAGATCGAGATCGGCAGGTTCTTCGCGAAGTCCTGCAGCTGCTGGAAGCCGTCGACCGCCGAGTCCTGCAACTGGGACCACTGGTTCTCGACCGCGACGACGATCAGCCAGCCCACCAGGCCGAGGACCGCGAGCACGCCGATGAGCACCGCCAGGGTCGCGAGGACCGACGGCACCCGGTGCTTGCGCAGCCACGACACGACCGGGTGCATGGCCGAGGCGATGATGAGCGCGAGGAGCACGGGGATCGTGACGACGCTGAGGATGCTGCCGGCCCACACCACGCCCGCGGCGAGCACCACGACGATGATCACCTGCAGGCACCGGGTCGCGAGGCGGCCCGTCGAGTCGGACCACGCAGCCTGGATGCGGGAGGGCTCGGTCGGGCGGGGGCTGTCGCGGAAGAACGGCATACCGAGACGCTACCGATCGGCGGGGCGACGCGCCGGGGCTGCGGGGGAGGCGTCCGTCGGCTGCTCGTCCCCGCGCGTGGCCGGGGCGACGACGAAGGCCACCACCAGGAGTGCGAGGGGCACGAGCATCGCGGTCTGCAGGCCCAGGTGCTCGCCGACGAACCCGAGCAGCGGCGGCCCCACCAGGAACGCGATGTACCCGGCGGTCGCGACGACGGACACCCGGCGGTCGCCGTCGGTGGGGTGGTCGCCGGCCGCCGAGATCGCGAGCGGGAACCCGAGGGCGATGCCGAGCCCCCAGACCGCTGCGGCCACTGCCGTCACGGCCGGGCTCGGGGACACGACGACGAGCAGCACCCCGACCGCACCGACCGCGGCGCACACCCGGACCACCGGGGCGCGGCCGAAGCGGGTCACGAGCGGGGTGCCGGCGGAACGGCCGATCAGCATCGCGAGGGCGAAGCCGGTGAAGACGAGCGAGCCGACGGCCTCGGGGGCGTCGTGGTCCGTGGTCATGAGGAGGGGGAGCCAGTCGCTCGCGGCGCCCTCGGCGAAGGCCATCGCCAGGGTGATCACGGCGATGAGCACGAGCTGGACGGTGATGACGGAGCGGCGGGTGGCGGCGGTGACGCGGGCGTCGGCGCTCGTGCTGGCGTCGGCGCGCGTGCTGGCGTCAGCGCTCGTGCTGGCGTCGGCGTCGGCGGGTGTCGCTTCGCGGGGCAGGGGCCGGAGGTTCAGCGCTGCGAAGATCGCCAGTCCCGCCATCACGGTGGCGCCGACGAGCAGGTGCACCACGACCGGGGTGCCGGCTGCCGTCATCGCGATCCCGACGAGACCACCGACCACGGTCCCCAGACTGAAGCAGGCGTGCAGCACCGGGACGACGGGGCGACCGATGTGCCGTTCGACCGCGGCGGCCTCGACGTTCAGGCCGATCTCGGCGACACCGGACCCGAACCCGATCAGGAAGAGCCCCGCCCAGACACCCGCCGGCACCTGTGCCGGGGCGAGCAGGGCGACGAGCACCATCCCGACCACGGGCAGCGCACCACCGAGCAGGATGAGCGGTCGCGTGCCGAGCCGTCGGACGAGCGCACCGGCGCCGAGGATCCCGATCATCGATCCGATCGACAGCCCGAGGAGCACCAGCCCCATCGCCTCGATCGATGCCCCGAGCTCGTCGCGGATGGCGGGCGTCCTGGTCACCCACGTCGCGATGCCGAAGCCGGTCATCGTCGACGTGGCGAAGAGGGCCCCTCGAGGGTGCGGGGTCATGTGACCATCTGATCGGTCCGCCGACGGCCCGTCAAGGGTCGCGCGTCCGGCTCGCGCCTAGGATCGGGACCATGGCGACCGTCCTCCTCGTCCGTCACGGACGCACGACCGCGAACGCGTCCGGGGTGCTCGCCGGGCGCACGGCAGGGGTCGGGCTCGACGCCGTGGGCCGCGGCCAGGCCGAGCGGACCGCGGAGCGCATCGCGGCGGTCCCCGTCGTGGCAGTGGTGTCCAGCCCCCTCGAGCGGTGCCGGCAGACCGCCAGGGCCATCACCGGACGGCAGCCCGGCGACCCGCAGACCACCATCGAACGGGCGATCACCGAAGCCGACTACGGCGAGTGGCAGGGGCGGAAGCTCGCGGACCTCGCGAAGGAGCCGTTGTGGCGGACGGTGCAGGCCAACCCGAGCGCCGTGGTGTTCCCCGGTGGCGAGTCGATGCAGACCATGCAGTCCCGCGCGGTCGCGGCGATCCGACGCATCGACGCCGAGGTCGAGGCGGAGCACGGTCCCGGAGCGGTGTGGGTCGCGGTGAGCCACGGCGACATCATCAAGTCCGTCCTCGCCGACGCGTTCGGCATGCACCTCGACCTGTTCCAGCGCATCGGGGTCGGACCGGCTTCGGTGTCCGTCGTGCGGTACGGCGAGCACCGGCCCGAGGTGGTCGCGACGAACACCGAGTCCGGCGATCTCTCGTGGCTCGCCACGGCTCCGGCGCCGAGCGGCGACGCGGCGGTCGGGGGCGGAGCCGGACATCCGGAGGCCCCGTCCGAGACAGGCCCTGCCAGACCCTGAACGGGCGGAGGCGCGCCCTCCTACAATGCGGGTATGCCCACCATCGTCCACGGCTTCGACTGGCCGGACCGCCTCGTCGTCGGCACCATCGGCCGCCCAGGCGAACGCGCCTTCTACCTCCAGGCACGGGACGGCAAGCGGGTCACCAGCGTCGCACTCGAGAAGGAGCAGACCGCGGTGCTCGCCGAGAAGATCGACGAACTCCTCGACGAGGTCGCCACGGTCGACGCGAACCGCTTCAGCGTCCCGGACACCGCGCCGGTCGAACTCCGCGACCCCGCACCCCTCGACCAGCCGGTCGAGCCCGAGTTCCGCGCCGGCGCGCTGAGCCTCGGCTTCGACCCGGCGACCGCGCAGGTGGTCATCGAGGCCTACCCGATCGACGACGACGTGGAGATCCTGTCGGAGGAGAGCGAGGACGGCACCGAGATCGAGGCCGTCGTCGAGATCCCCGAGCCCGAGGAGCTCTTCCAGGTGAAGATCCCGGTCGGCACCGCCCGCGCGTTCGTCGAGCGCACCCGTGAGGTCGTCGCCGCGGGCCGACCGCCCGGCGAGGCATGAGCGACGGCTCCCTGTCCATCCGGGCACGCATCCGGGAGGCCTCGAACGCGACCTTCCTCGCCGACCTCGACGGCGACGCGGTGGTCTACAAGCCGATCGAGGGTGAACGGCCCCTCTGGGACTTCCCGGACGGCACCCTCGCCGGTCGTGAGGTCGCCGCGTACCTGGTGTCCGAGGCCTTCGGCTGGGGTGTCGTCCCGCCGACCTGGCTCGGCGACGGACCCTACGGCCCCGGCATGGTCCAGCGCTGGCAGCACGTCGACCCCGACCAGGACGCGGTCGACCTCGTCGCGGCCGAGGACGCCGAAGCCGAGGGGGCGCCGTGGCTGCCCGTGCTCGAGGCGATCGACGAGCAGGACCGTCCGGTGACGCTCGTGCACGAGGACTCCGAGGCGCTCCGGCGGATGGCCGTCTTCGACGTGGTCGTGAACAACGCCGACCGCAAGGGCGGCCACGTGCTGGCGATGCCCGACGGACACCGGTTCGGCGTCGACCACGGCCTGACCTTCCACGTCGAGCACAAGCTCCGCACCGTGCTGTGGGGATGGATCGGGGACCCGCTCGGCCCGGACGAACTCGAAGGGCTCGACCGCGTCTCGGCGGCACTGCGTGGCGAGCTCGGCGACGCACTCGCCGAGCACCTGACGGCGGAGGAGGTCGACACGGTCCGGGCTCGCTGTGCCGCACTCCGTGCCGTCGGCATCTTCCCGCCGCCGCCAGGCCACGGCCCCGCGGTGCCCTGGCCGCTCTTCTAGACGCTCGAGCGGCCGGTGGGGATCGGGTCGGTGAGCCCCGTCGGGTCCGGAACCCACCGACCCGCCCGCGTCCCTGATCCGAGGGCGCGGGCACCCACGGTGCCCCTGCGCGGGGAGCGCCGTTGCTCTCCGGGACACCGTGGGCATCGACCGGTCGAGCGCGGATCAGAGGCTCTCGACCGACCGCTTCCGGCGCACCGACGACGTCGGTGCAGGAAGTTCGGTCACGGTGGCCGAGGTCTGGGGCTCCTGTGTGGCGATCAGCATACGACTGCGGAACGGCGAGCAACAGGCCTCAGCGGAAGTTGCCCGCTGGCCCGTCGAACAGGGGCATCCCGCCACGTCGGGACCCCAGGTAGGACCCGACCACCGCGACGCCGAGGTCGTCGTTCTCCGGAGCGACGACGGTGCCGTCGACCCGCTTCGCCATCGCCCCGATGAACCGCGCCAGGCCGGGGTCGTCGCCGAGCCGGAAGAAGGTCGTCTGCGCACCGAGCCGGCCGGAGTTCTCCAGTTCGCGGACGGTGAGCGCGATCGTCACCGGGTCGGGCGGGTAGTCGAACCACACCTGGCCGTTCGGTTCGAGGTGCGAGGTCGGCTCGCCGTCGGTGACGATCAGCAGCACGGGCTGCGCGGTCGGGTGCTTGCGGAAGTGCCGGTTCGCGAGCAGCAGGGCGTGGTGCAGGTTCGTGCCCTTGTCCCACATCGCGTCGAGTCCGACGAGCTGCTCGATGTCCATCACCTCGGCCTCGCGTCCGAACGCGATGAGCTGCAGGTCGTCGCCGCGGAACCGGGTGGACACCAGGGTGTGCAGCGCGAGCGCGGTGCGCTTCATCGGCACCCAGCGGTCCTCCATCGCCATCGAGAACGAGGTGTCGACGAGCAGTGCAACGCAAGCCTGGGTCCGCGCCTCGGTCTCCTGCACCTCGACGTCGTCGATGGTCAGGCGAACGCCGGGGCCCTCGCGACCGGACGCTGCGGTCCGGGTCAGCGCGTTCGTGATCGACCGGGTGACGTCCCACGGCTCAGTGTCCCCGAACGCCCACTGCCGCGTGGCGCCGGACGGTTCGCCGGCCGCGCCGGACTGCCGGATGTCCCGTGCGCCCTGACGGCCGGACATCCGTTCGGCGACGTCGCGGAGCAGGCTCTTGCCGAGCTGCCGCATCGCCTTCGGGGTGAGCCGCAGCTGCCCGTCGGCGCCGCGGCGCATCGCCCCGGAGTTCCGGAGCGCCTTCTCGAGCTGTTGCAGGGTCTTCGCGTCGACCGCGGCGTCGTTCCCGAGCTGCCGGGAGAGCGCGTCGAGGTCGAGGTCGTCGAGCTCCGAGCCGGGTCCGGACTGCGCGAGCTGGTCGGCCAGGGCGTCGAGGTCGGCGATGTCCTGGAACACCCCGGTGCCGTCACCGAGCCCGAGGCCCTGCTCGCCGTCCATGCGCTCCGAACCGCCCCAGTCCTCGCCGGGGCGGAGGGACCGCAGGTTGCCGTCGAGCTGCGACAGCTGTCCCATCAGGTCGGGGGAGCCGAAGGCCTGCTGGGCGAGGGCGTCGAGCTCGTCGCGCTGCTCCTCGGTCATCGAGTTCCGCATCCGCTGGGCGGCAGCGGCGCGGGCCGCCAGGTCGTCGAGCAGCTCGTCGACGTTCGCCGGGTTCGACGGGAAGTACTCGCCGTGCTGCGCCATGAAGTCGTCGAACTGCTGCTGGGTGTCCTCGCCGCGGGCGTGCGCCTCGAGCAGGGCGTTGAGGTCCTGCATCATCGCACTGACGGCGGCGCGGTCCTCGTCGGTCGCGCCCTCGAGCGCCTGCTTCATCCCGGCGAAGCGCTGGTCGAGCACCTCGCGACCGAGCAGGTCCTTTATCTCGTCGTACTTCTGCCGTGCGGTCGGGCTCGTCCAGTCGTAGTCGCCGAGTTCCTGCACGGCGGCGGCCGGCGACGGGGACAGGCTGTCGAGTTGCATCTCGGCCAGGGCACGGTCGCCGTCGTCGAGGTCCACGTTCCGCGCGAGTTCGCCGCGTTCGGCCCGCAGCGCCTCGTCGAGGAGCTCGCGCACCTGCTGCAGCGTGCCGTCGAGGTTGTTCTTCGCGGTGAGTTCCCGCCGGCGCTCGGCGACCTTGCGGGCGAGGTCGTCGAGGCCGCGCTGGGTCCGTCCGCCGCGACGCAGGAACTCCCGCATCGCGCGTTCGGGCGAGGTCCCGCCCATCACGTCCTGCCCGATGGCGTCGAGTGCCTCGGCGAGGTCCACGGGCGGTGCGAGCGGGTCGGGGCCGTCGGTGTAGCGCCCGTAGCGGGTGTCCCGCGTCAGCCGACGGTTCTGCCTAGCCATAGACGGCTTCGCCCCCGCCGGACTCCTTGCTGATTCGCCGGGCCAGGAAGAGCCCCTCGAGCGCGAGCTCGATCGCCCCGGCTCGCTCGCCGTCGTTCGTGGCACCGAGCCGCTCGCAGACCTGGTCGTACAGGTCCGACTCACCGATCGACGGCAAGCCCTCGAGGAACGCGCGGGCACCGACCTGTTCGCCGGTGGTCACCATCGTCCCGCCGTCGAGGGCTTCGACCAGGACGGTGAAGTCGAGCCCGCGGAACCGGGACCGCACGGTCTCCGCCGTGGCGGTCCGGAGCAGGTGCTCGAGGACCTCGTCGGCGCGGTCCTCTTCGCCGTTCTCGAACTCGATCTTGCCGCCGAGCACGTCGACCGCGGTCTCGAGGTCGATCGGGCGGGCGACGGCGTCCGGCTCGCCCTGCCGCGCCGCACGGTGCACGGCCGCAGCGGCGACGGTCTCCGCCCCGGCGATCGCGAACCGGGCGCTGACGCCGCTGCGCTGGTCCACGGCGCTGGAGCCGCGCAGGGCTCGGGTGAAGCGCGCGAGGATCTCGACGATCGCGTCGGGCACCTCGGCGGTCAGCTGCGCCTCTTGCCGGATGACGGCGATCTCGTCGTCGAGCTCGATCGGGTAGTGCGTGCGGATCTCGGCACCGAAGCGGTCCTTCAGCGGCGTGATGATCCGGCCGCGGTTCGTGTAGTCCTCCGGGTTCGCGCTCGCGACCACGAGGACGTCGAGCGGCAGCCGGAGCACGTAGCCACGGATCTGGACGTCGCGCTCCTCCATCACGTTGAGCATCGCGACCTGGATGCGTTCGGCCAGGTCCGGCAGCTCGTTGATCGCGACGATGCCGCGGTGGCCCCGGGGGACGAGTCCGAAGTGGATGGTCTCCGGGTCGCCCAGGCTGCGCCCTTCGGCGACCTTCATCGGGTCGACGTCGCCGATCAGGTCGGCGACGCTCGTGTCCGGCGTCGCGAGCTTCTCGACGTAGCGGTCGTCGCGGTGCCGCCACGAGATCGGCAGGGCGTCGCCGAGGTCCTCGGCGCGTCGGGTGCTCGCGGTGGTGATCGGTTCGTACGGGTGCTCGCCGAGCTCGGAGCCGGTGATCACCGGGGTCCACTCGTCGAGCAGTCCCTGCAGGGTGCGGAGCAGGCGGGTCTTCCCCTGTCCGCGCTCGCCGAGCAGGACGACGTCGTGTCCGGCGATGAGGGCGCGTTCGAGCTGGGGGATGACCGTGGTCTCGAAGCCGTGCAGGCCGGGCCACGGGTCGGCGCCCTGTCGGAGGGCGGTGAGCAGGTTGTCGCGGATCTCGGCGCGGACCGTCTTCTGGACGTGACCAGAGGTGCGGAGCTCGCCGACCGTTCGGATGTCGGGTCGGGTCACCGCTCCGACGCTACGCCGCGTTCGCGAAAGCGACCAGATGGCGGACTGGAGGCACGGGGCGGGCCCGCCCCGTGCCTCCAGTCGCTTGTGGGTTTCCATAGCAGGAGCAATGATTGACGTTCCGGCATCGGAGCCGGATTCGATAGGGGGATCCGGCTCCGCGCCGGGATTCGTTGTCCCCCGGTCATCGTTCCGGCTCTGAACCACCTCGGCGATCTGGGCGTACGTTCCGCTTTCGTGACCAGTACAGACGGGGCGATCAAGAGCCTGGTGCCCGCCAGGATGGACAGACTGCCGTGGACCCGGTTCCACTGGAGTGTCGTCGTGGGACTCGGTGTCTCCTGGATCCTCGACGGTCTGGAGATCCAGATCGTCTCGAACGCGGGGTTCCAGGCCGACCTGAACCTGTCCACGCAACAGGTGACGTCCCTCGGCACGATCTACCTCGTCGGACAGGTCGTCGGGGCACTCGTCTTCGGGCGCATGTCCGATCGGCTCGGACGGCGCAAGCTCTTCATCCTGACGCTGGCCATCTACCTGATCGGCTCTGGCATCGCCGGGTTCGCGCAGGACTTCTGGTTCCTCGCGGCCTTCCGCTTCGTCGCCGGCCTCGGCATCGGTGGCGAGTACGCGGCGATCAACTCCGCGATCGACGAACTCATCCCGTCGAAGTACCGCGGCCACGTCGACATCGCCATCAACGGCACCTACTGGGGCGGCGCCGCACTCGGTGCGTTCGCGAACATCTACCTGCTCGACACGCAGTACTTCGCCGAGAACATCGGCTGGCGCATCGGCTTCTTCCTCGGCCCGGTGCTCGGCATCGCGATCATCTTCCTCCGACGGCACATCCCGGAGAGTCCGCGGTGGTTGATGACCCACGGACGCGAGGAAGAGGCCGACGCCACCGTCACGCAGATCGAGGAGTCGGTCGAGAAGTCGACCGGGAAGCGGTTGCCGGACGTCGACCGGTCGAAGGCGATGACGGTCACCCCGATGGACCGCGTCGGGTTCCTCACCATCGCGAGGGTGCTCCTGAAGCAGTACCCGACCCGCACCCTCGTCGGCGCGACGATGATGATCACCCAGGCGTTCCTCTACAACGCGATCTTCTTCACCTACGCACTCGTGCTGACGAACTTCTTCGGGCTGAAGACCGCGCAAACGTCGATCTACTTCTTCCCGTTCGCCATCGGCAACCTGCTCGGACCGATCATCCTCGGTCGCTTCTTCGACACCTGGGGTCGTCGGCAGATGATCTTCCTGACGTACCTGATCTCGGGACTCGTCCTCGCGACCTCGGCGTTCCTGTTCCGGGCCGACGCGATCTCGGCGACGGTGCAGGTGGCGTTCTGGTGCGTGTCGTTCTTCTTCGCCTCGGCAGGCGCATCGAGTGCGTACCTGACGGTGAGCGAGATCTTCCCGCTCGAACTGCGGTCGCAGGCGATCTCGTACTTCTTCGCCCTCGCCCAGATCTTCGGAGCGGTCGCGCCCGCCATCTACGGTGCGTTCATCGGCGACGGGTCCTCGCGGGAGCCGCTGTTCTGGGGGTACCTGCTCGGGTCGGCGGTGATGATCGGCGGTGGCGTGGTCGCACTGATCTTCGGCGTGGACGCCGCCCGCAAGGGGTTGGAGGACGTCACACAACCCCTCTCGGTGCTCACCGGGGAGGCCGAACGGGAGCGGAAGTAGCGGCGCGGTCGGCGGACTTGACATTCTGTATTCAGAGTGTTTAGCACGCCGGCCGTTCGGCTGTCATCGTGCTCCCATGGCACTCCTCCACAGCGCAGCCCAGTCCTCCACGATCCACGGGATCGGCGACGTCCGCATCGGTGGCGCCGCTCGTGCGTGACCCTGGGTCGATGGAGAACACAGCGATCCGCACGGGCGGCGTGGGCACCGACCCGCACGGGCTCCGCCGCAGTCTGCTCCGCGACGCGGTGTTCCTCCGGCTGCTCGAGAGCGTGCTGCGCGGCGAGTACCGCCGTGGGCAGCGACTGCGGCTGGACACCATCGCGGACGAGATGCGGGTGTCCCGCACCCCGGTCCGCGAAGCGCTCGTCACACTCGAAGCTGCAGCTCGTCACGGTGCAGCGCTACATCGGGGTGGTGATCTCGCAGTGGTCGGTCGAGCAGATGGCCGAACGGTTGCGCATCGCCCGCACGATGGTCGTCGATCCGCCGTCGTGCGGTGCCACCTTCCAAGACCGCTTCGACGCGCACTGGCTGCGTGAGTGCCGGACCGAGGCCGGCGCGTTCGTCGAACTCGGTGCGTGGTACCTGCGGCGCCGCGGGTCGTCGGTGAGTGCCGACTGGTTGGCGTCGCAGCACACCGTGCTCGACGTCTTCTACACGGACGACGTCGCGCTCGCCAACGGGATCGACGCCGTCGTGGACCGTCGCCGGCGCCTCGACGTGGTCGACCGGGCCGTCGACGCTGCCGAGCGCGAGGACCTCGACGAGTGCGCCGCAGCACTGCTCGACCTGGCCGGGGCGCTCATCGGTCTGCCGGACCGGTTCCGGGTGGCCGTCCCGGCCTGAACCGGGCGCGGCTGCGCATCCACTCAGGGCCCGTCGACCCCCGGTCGGACGCGGGCTCGCCGGACGGACTCACCGCGGATTCCGACGTCCTTCGCACTGAATCGCCAGGCATCGCCGTGGCAGCCTTGTGCGGTTGCCGTCCCCGGCGTGTCCCCCGACGACAGGAGTGTCCGTGAGCGATGTCCGCGATCGATCCCACCGACTCAACCGCGTCGACGGGATCGCACGACACGGACGCCTCCGCCGTCGCGGCCCGTTCGGCACGGTCGCGAAAGTGCTGTCGGGGGTCGTCGCCGTCGCGCTCGTCAGCTCGGCGTCCGTCGCCGCGATCGCCGCGAAGCAGGTCAGCGACGACCTCGGCGACGGCGTGGAGATCGAGGGGCAGCCGGCGCCGCACCGGCAGGGCGGGACGACCTCGCTCAGCGCGTTCGAGGGCGGCTTCAACATGCTCGTCGTCGGGACGGACAACGACCCCGAGCAGAGCGCCGAGTTCGGTGAGCGCGACGCCACCCTCAACGACGTCAACATCCTGCTGCACGTCTCGGCCGACCACAGCAACGCCACCGCGGTGAGCATCCCGCGCGACCTCGTGACGCCGATCCCCGCCTGCCGCCGGACCGACGGCTCCACCGCGCCAGCGATGGCGGCGCAGCCCATCAACACCGCGTTCGGGGACGGCGGGCTGAACTGCGTGACCCAGACCGTGCAGGGGCTGACCGGCTTGGACATCCAGTACTCGGCAGCCGTCTCGTTCAACGGGGTCATCGAGATGTCGAACGCGATCGGCGGCGTGCCGGTGTGCGTTGCGCAGCCGATCCAGGACGAGTACACCGGGCTGAACCTGCCAGCGGGGACGTCGACGCTGCAGGGCGACGAGGCGCTCGCGTTCCTCCGCACCCGGCACGGCGTCGGTGACGGGTCCGACCTCGGCCGGATCTCCAGCCAGCAGGTGTTCCTGTCGTCGCTGCTCCGCACCGTGAAGTCGAGCGGCACCCTGACGTCGCCGACCAAGCTCTACAAGCTGGCCCGTGCCGCGGCCTCGAACATGCAGCTGTCCGAGAGCCTCAACGACGTCGGGACGATGGTGCAGATGGGGCGGGCGCTGCAGGACCTCCCGCTGTCCCAGGTGAACTTCGTGCAGTACCCGGGGTCGACCGGCGGCACCGGGGTCTACGCCGGCAAGGTCCAGCCGACGACGTACCTGGCCGACCAGTTGTTCGCGAAGATCAAGGCGGACCAGTCGTTCACCCTGGGGGCGGGCAGCACGGGCATCGGGTCCGAGGCGAACGCTGCGTCGCCGTCCGCTGCTGCGTCATCGCCCGCTGCTGCGCCGTCGGCTGCTGCACCCCCGGCTGCCGCACCGTCTGTTGGCGCCTCGTCGCCCGCGGCCGCTGCGCCGTCCACGCCCGCCGCTGCGTCGGGGTCGGGGTCGGCGTCGGCGTCGGCGTCGCCCGAGACCATCGACGGGCTCGAGGGCCAGTCCGCCGACCAGCAGACCTGCTCGAAGGCCTTCGGCTACTGACCGGCGCCGTGCGGCGGCCCGTGTGCCGGCGGCCCGAGCTCGCGAAAGCGACAGTGTGCCGCCGAACATCTGCGGCACACTGTCGCTCTGACGGCACAGACCGCGGGCCGTGCCGGACACAGCCGTGCCTGGACACAGAAACGGGGCGCGCTCGTGGACCGCGCCCCGGAAGCCGCTCCCCGAGCGGGCGCCGGACAACCGGGCGCGCCGGGCCCGGCTCGGAGAGCGACGTCGGTGCTGTGTCGCGACTACGGGGACGAGCCCCGGAATGTGATCGCCGCGTCTCGTCGAGACTATTCACCGGGGTACGTCGCGACAACCCCTCGGTGTCCCCACTTCGGGGGACCAGCTGTCACGGGCCGTGCCACGCGCGGGGTGCGGGGCGGGTCGAGAGTGGCTCGGTCCTCCTGTATGGTGGTCGGAGCACTCGCGAGAGTGCTTGGAGACGTCGCATAGTCCGGCCGAGTGCACCACCCTGCTAAGGTGGAGTCCCCTTTAGGGGACCGAGGGTTCAAATCCCTCCGTCTCCGCACACTCCACGAAGACCCCGGTCCACACGGACCGGGGTTTCGTCGTCCACGGGGACCGTCAGACGGTGGCGATGCTCCCCGTCGCCGTCCGACCGGTCGACGTCGCACGAGTCCTCCGCGCCGCAGTCACTGCGACGAGCGTCAGCACCACGGCGGCCAGCGTGATCCCCGAGCCGGCCCAGATCGGCGACGTGTACCCGAGCCCGGCGGCGATGGTCAGGCCGCCGATCCAGGCGCCGAGCGCGTTGCCGAGGTTGAACGCGGCGATGTTGGCACCGCTCGCCAGGGTCGGGGCGTGGTCGGCGTGGTGCATGACCCGCGTCTGCAGGGCCGGCACGGTGGCGAACCCGAACGCTCCCATCAGCACGAGCGCGATCACGGTGAGCACCGGCGAGGTCGCGACGACGGCGAACAGCGCCAGCACGACGGTCAGGGCGCTGAGGACCCAGAGCAGCGTGCCGTCGATCGATCGCGAGGCCAGCTTCCCGCCGACGAAGTTCCCGACGAACAGCCCGACGCCGAAGACGATGAGCAGCCACGGCACGGTGCTCGAGGCGAACCCGGAGACCGAGGTCAGCGTGTAGGCGATGTAGGTGAAGGCGCCGAACATCCCGCCGTAGCCGAGCACGGTCATGCCGAGCGACAGCCAGACCTGGCCGGAGCGGAAGGCGCTGAGCTCACGGACGAGCGACGGGGTCTCGACGTCCGAGGTCCGCACGGTCGGCACGAGGACGAGCACGCCGACGAAGGCGACGACCCCGATCGCGACGATCGCCCAGAAGGTGGCACGCCAGCCGAGCGCCTGCCCGAGGAAGGTCCCGAACGGCACCCCGAGGACGTTCGACGCGGTGAGGCCGGTGAACATCAGGGCGACGGCGGACGCGCGCTTCTCGCGAGCGACCATGTTCGAGGCGACGACGGACCCGATGCCGAAGAACGCACCGTGGCAGAGCGCCGCGATGACCCGACCGGACATCATCACGCCGTACGTCGGGGCGATCGCGGACAGGGTGTTGCCGATCACGAACAGCACGAGCAGGCCGAGGAGGACGGGCTTGCGGGGGAGCCGGGTGGTCGCGGCGGTGAGTCCGAGCGCCCCGACGATGACCGCCAGCGCGTACCCGGTGACGAGCCAGCCGGCGGTGGTCTCGGTGACGCCGTAGTCGGCCGCCACCTCGGGCAGCAGGCCGGTGATGACGAACTCGGTCAGACCGATACCGAATCCGCCGAGTGCGAGGGCGATGAGTCCCGCGGGCATGGGTGTTCCTTCCGTTGTGCGGCTGTGCCGCGTACGCTGGTTGTTGCAGACGCGGCCCATCGATAGTTGCACACGCGGGATATCCGCGCAAGCAACGTCGACCGACGAGCGACGACCGCGCACCCGCACGACCACGAAGGAGCCCGATGTCCGTCGACGACACCTCCACCGCCGTCCGAGCGCACGGCTGGCGCACCCTCGCGGCGCTGCACGGCCTGATCGAGACGCGGCTCGAGCGGGCCCTGCGCGAGGTCGACCTCTCCGTCGTCGAGTTCACCGTGCTCGATGCCCTGCGTCGCCAGGACGGCTTCCACATGCGCATGCAGCAGCTCGCCCGTGCCGCCGCGCTCAGCCCCAGCGCCACGACCCGCCTGGTGAACCGGCTCGAGGAGCGCGCGCTCCTGACCCGTGTCCTCTGCGCGGACGACCGCCGTGGCCTCTACACGGAACTCACGCACGCCGGACAACGACTGCTCGACACGGCCACGCCGATCCACGCCGAAGCGCTCGACGCAGCCCTCGCCGAGGCGCGCGAGGTCCCGGAGCTCGAGGAGCTCGCGGCGGCCGTCGACCGGCTCGAGGGCGCTCGCGTCTGACGACCGGCACACGCGACCGGGGGTGGAGCAGCTGCCTGGAGGCCCTGGTCGCCGCCGCCACGCACGGTACGGTGAGCGGATGGCACGTCGAACGACCGCCGCGGCGGCCGGGGCAGCCCTGGTCGCGCTGGCCCTGGTCGGCTGCACCGCCGCCGGCACCACGACCGAGGACGACGGAGCCCCGACCGACGTCGCGGTGGAGGCCTACGTCGAACCCGGCGCCCACGCGCAGGACCGCGTCGGAAGCGCTGCCGGCCGAGCGGCGATGATCGGTGTCGACGGCGTCACGGTCGCCGACGACGGGACGGCCCTGAACGATGCTCCAGCCGGGATCACCGACCTCGCCGCGACGGCCTCCGGCGGGGGAGCTGCGCCCGAGCTCCTCGTCAGCAACTACTCCGAGACGCTCGGGGACTTCTCGCCCGAGGTCGGCACCGCGCTCCTCGCCAGCGTGGCGAACCGGGAGCGGGTCGCCCGACAGCTGGCGGCCCTCGCTGCGTCCGAGGGGATGTCCGGCGTCCAGATCGACCTCGAGTCCCTCCGTGGTCGTGACCGCGCAGGACTCGTGGCCTTCGCCGAGACCCTGCACGAGGACGTCCGGGTCGCACTCGGGGACGACGCCGAGGTCTCGATGGCCGTGATGGCCTCGACCACGGCGGACGGGTACCGCGAGACCGGGTACGACCTCGCCGCCCTCGCGGACCACGTCGACCGCTTCGTGCTGATGACGTACGACCAGCACGGCCCGTGGAGCGACCCTGGCACCGTCGGCGCCCTGCCCTGGGCGGAACACGTGGTGACCGCCGCCGAGGACGAGGGGCTCCGAGCGGACCGGATCGACCTCGGCATCGCCGGCTACGGGTACGTCTGGGCGAGCCGAGGCGCCGCGGCCGACGCCGCAGACCCGCAGCTCACCCCCGCCGCTGCACGACGGGCGGCCGGCAGTGCTGCGCACTGGTCGGCACGGGACAGCGAGTGGTCGGCATCGCTCGACGACGGCCGTGAACTGCACTGGTCCGACGCCCGCTCGTACCGGGCCAGGGTGTCGCTCGCCGAGGACCTCGGGCTGCACGGGGTCGCGCTCTGGTCCCTGAACTCCCTCGCGCTGCCCTCGCCCTAACGGGACGGGTTCGGCGGCGCCGTGGTGGTGCGGACGACGAGCGTGGGTTCGACGAGGGTGTGGATCGGCTCGGCCGACACCGTGGATCCGATGCGCTCCACGAGTCGTGTCGCCGCGAGCCGTCCGACCGCGTCGTTGTGCGGGTCGACTGTGGTCAGACGCAGGAGGGGAGAGGCGGCGAGCGGGGTCTCGTCGTGGCCGATGACCGAGACGTCCTCCGGCACGCGGAGCCCGGCTTCGCGCACGGCAGCGATCGCGCCCATCGCCATGACGTCGTTCGCGGCGAACACGGCGGTCAGGTCCGGGTGGTCCTGCAGTGCACGCCGGGTGCCCTCGTAGCCGGTCGTCTCGGACGTGTCGCCCACGCCGACGACGAGCGGCTCGATGCCGGACGCGACCAGCTGCGCGACGGCGGCCTCGCGGCGGAGTGCAGCCGGGCCTCCCGAGCCGGTGACGTGGACGATGCGGCGGTGACCGAGCCCGATCAGGTGATCCGTCGCCAACCGGCCGCCCGCGGCTTCATCGGAGGCCACGACGTCGAGCCCCCCGGGGGCGTCGGCGCGTGCGCCGGCGACGACCACCGGGGTGTCGGCGGGGACGACGAGGTCGGGGAAGCCCTCGGCGGCGAGCACCACGCCGTCGACGCGCAGGGACACGAGGTCGTCGAAGGGCGAGGAGTCGAGGTGGGCGTTCGCGCGGGTGTCGGCGAGGGTGAGCCGGAGGCCGTGCGGGGCGAGGGCGTCGCGGATGCCGTCGAGCATCGGGACGTACCAGGGGTTCCGGAAGTCGTCGACGACGACGCCGATCGTGCGGGTCCGGGTGCCGGCGAGGATGGCGGCGGCACGGTTCGGCCGGTACCCGAGTTCGGCGGCCGCTGCGAGCACGGCTGCTCGCCGGGCTTCGGAGACGCCTGGGTCGTCGCGCATCACCATCGAGACGAGGGACTTGGACACCCCGGCTCGGGTCGCGACGTCGATGATCGTCGGGGGTCGTGACACGCGGCTCCTTGACAGGACATGGGGTGGTCGGTCTACAGTCTAGCGAGTTGTTCTGGAACGTTCCAGAACGCGTACATCCCAGAGCACAGCCACCTTCTCGAAGGAGAGAACATGAGCGACAGCATCGGCGTCGCCGTCATCGGCGCGGGCATGGCGGGCAAGGCCCACATGGCCGCGTGGCGGAACGCGCCCTCACTGTTCGGATCGACGCTGCCGCCCGTGCGGCTCGTGTCCGTCGGCGACGTCTACGAGCCGTTGGCCGCCGAGGCCGCACAGCGCTTCGGGTACGCGCGGCACGACACCGACTGGCGAGCCATCGCCGAGGCCGACGACATCGACGTGGTGAGCGTCGTCGTGGCGAACACGCTGCACCGCGAGATCGTCGAGGGGCTCCTCGCCGCCGGCAAGCACGTCCTCTGCGAGAAGCCGCTGTCCGACTCGCTCGAGGACGCACGGGCGATGGCCACCGCGGCCGCCGAGGCATCTCAGCGCGGGCTCGTCGCCCGCGTCGGCTTCACCTACCGCCGCGCCCCGGGGCTCGCCGTGATCCAGCAGCTCGTCCAGGACGGCACGCTCGGCCGGGTCCTGCACGTGTCCGGCCGGTACTGGACGGACTACGGCTCCTCGCCCGACGTCCCGTTCTCGTGGCGCTTCGCCGGGGCCGCAGGCACCGGAGCCCTCGCCGACGTCGGCTCGCACCTGGCGTACGTCGCGGAGTTCCTGGCCGGCCAGATCCAGAGCGTCAACGGCGGGATGTTCACCACGGCCATCACGAAGCGCCCGATCGCCGCGGGGTTCGCCCTGCGCGGCCAGGCCGTCCCGCTGACGGGTGAGGAAGCTGACGTCGAGAACGACGACTACGCCACCTTCAACGCCCGATTCGGCGACGGATCCGTCGTCGGCTCGCTCGAGGTCTCCCGCGTCGCGACGAGCCACCCGAACGGCCTCGTCATCGAGGTCTTCTGCGAGAACGGCGCCGCCCGCTGGGACCAGGAGCGCGCCTCGGAGATCGGCCTCGCGCTGCAGTCCGACGGCTCCCGCCTCGGTGGGTACCGCCAGGTCGTCCTCGGCCCGGACCACCCCTACGTCGCCGGCGGCATGGCGATGGACGCCCCGGGTGTCGGATGGGGCCAGAACCAGATGTTCGAGTACCAGGCCCGCGCGTTCCTCGACGAGGTGACCGGCAACACGGTCGACCCGCTGCCCGCGAACGCCACGTTCGACGACGGGGTCCACAACATGGAGGTCCTCGACGCGGTGGCGCGGTCCGCCGGTGCAGGCGGCGCCGCCGTGGACGTCACCCGAGCAGAAGGAGCGGTCACCCGCACCGAAGGAGCGCTCGCATGAAGCTCGGCCTGTACAACGCCATCTTCCACGACCGCCCGCTCGCGGACGCCCTCCGCGCCATCGCGGACAACGGCCTCACCGGCATCGAGCTGAACACCGGCGGGTTCCTGCCCCCGGTGCACGTGCCGGACATCGACGAGATCCTGGTCGACGACGCAGCACGCGACGCCTTCCTCGCCCAGTTCGAGGGCACCGGGGTGTCCATCGCCGGCCTGAACTGCAACGGCAACCCGCTGCACCCGGACCGCGCGATCGGGGACGCCCACGCCGAGGACATCCGGCGCAGCATCCGTCTCGCAGCACGCCTCGGGCAGGACCGTGTCGTGACGATGTCGGGACTCCCCGCGGGCGAGCCCGGCGGGACCCGGCCGAACTGGATCGTGAACGCGTGGAACTCCGCCGCACTCGACGTCATCGAGTACCAGTGGAGCGTCGCGGTGCCGTTCTGGCAGGAGATCGACGCCCTGGCGCGTGAGCACGGCGTCAAGGTCGCACTCGAGCTGCACCCGCAGAACGTCGTGTTCAACCCGGCGACGATCCGGGAGCTCGTGGAGCGCGGCGGGCTGACCAACGTCGGGGTCGAACTCGACGCGAGTCACCTGTTCTGGCAGCAGATGGACCCGGTGGCGGTGGTCCGCGACCTCGGCGAGCTGGTGTTCCACGCCGCCGCGAAGGACGTCCGGATCAACCCGCACGCGGCGATCAACGGCGTGCTCGACAACTCGTTCCGTCGGTTGTCGCCGGACGAGCCGCGCACGAACCTCGGCGGCGACGAGTGGGCGAACGAGTGGCCGAAGCCGTCGGCGTGGGACTTCGTCGCGCTCGGCAAGGGCCACGACGAGGCGTACTGGTCGGCGTTCCTCGAGGCGCTGCGCGAGGTGGACCCGGACATGTGGGTGAACATCGAGCACGAGGACACCGAGCTCGGCCGCGAGGAGGGCGTCGCCGTCGCGGCGCAGGTCCTCCGCGCCGCCGACGCGGCGCTGGCGGCGCGCGCGTGAGTCGCGTCTGACGCGCGACCCGACGATCTGGACTGGAGGCCCGGATCACGTGGGCCGATCGGCGCACGTGATCCGGGCCTCCAGTCCAGGACGCGTACCGGTGACACATCCTCCGGTCGCGTCCACCCGGCCGATGTAGCATGCACGACACCTGTCCCGAGACGAGGAGGCCTGCGTGCCGGACCCGACCGACCCCGCCTTCCCGCTCGAGCGCGTCCGCGAGGTGGGGGACGCCATCGTCGCGTCGGTCGCCACGGTGATCGACGGCAAGGCCGAGGCGATCCGCACCGCGCTCACGGTGATGCTCGCCGAGGGGCACCTGCTCGTCGAGGACGTCCCCGGCGTCGGCAAGACGGTGCTCGCGAAGGCCCTCGGCGCCTCGGTCGGCGGCTCGGTGAACCGCATCCAGTTCACGTCCGACATGCTCCCCTCGGACGTCACCGGTGTGAACATCTTCGACCAGTCCTCGGGCACGTTCCGGTTCTCGCCCGGCCCCGTGTTCGCGAACGTCGTCATCGGCGACGAGATCAACCGCACCAGCCCGAAGACCCAGTCCGCCCTGCTCGAGGCGATGGCCGAGTCGCAGGTCACCGTCGACGGCGTCACCCGGCAGCTCGACCGGCCGTTCATGATCGTGGCGACGCAGAACCCGATCGACATGGAGGGCACGTACCCGCTGCCCGAGGCCCAGCGCGACCGCTTCATGGCGCGCATCGCGATGGGGTACCCGAGCGTCGACGCCGAACGGCAGATGCTCGCGAACCGAGGTGCCGGCGACCCGCTGTCGCACCTCCGCCCGATCGTCGACGTGACCACCCTGCGCGCCGTGATCGAAGCCGTCGCGAGCGTGCACATCTCGCCCGACGTCGAGGCGTACATCATCGCCGTCGTCCGCTCCACCCGGACCCACCCCGACCTCGTGCTCGGCGCGAGCCCCCGCGCCACGCTGCACCTGGCGCAGGCCGCCCGTGCCCACGCGGCACTGCTCGGCCGGCCGTTCGTCACCCCCGACGACGTCGCCGAGCTGGCGCCGATCGTGCTCGCACACCGGCTCGTCCCGGTCGCCCGCGGCCTCGGCGGCACCGGTGAGGACACCGTGCGCGAGATCGTCGTCCGGATCGTGTCCGACACCGCGGTGCCCTTCACGGCGACCCCCGTCCGCTCCTGATGGCCCGACCGACGGCGCCCGGGTCGCTGCTGCGACAGGCCGGCGCCGCGCGCTCGACGCTGTCGCGGTTCGGCCGGCGCGGGGCATCGCTGCTCCGCCGCACCCCGTTCCCCCGCCCGACGGTGCGCGGCTGGACCGTCGTCGCCGTCGGCGTCGGGCTGGTCGGCGGTGGTCTCGTCGGCAGCACGAGCGTCGCCGTCTCGGCAGGACTGCTCCTGCTGGTCCTCGTCGTGCTCGGCATCGTGATGGCGTTCGTCGTCGCCGCGCCGCTCCGGGGGAGCCGCAGCACCGCACGCGCCATCGTGCAGGTCGGCGAGGTGTACCGCGAACGGATAACGCTCGGTAGCACGAGTCTGCCGATCGGGCCGCGGTCGACCTTGCTCGTCCGCGAACAGCTCGAGGACGCCTTCGCGAGTGTGACCGAGGCGGAGACGTACGCGCAGGTCGGCCCCGGGTTGCCGCCCGCCGTCCTCGACGTCGAGGCGCTCGCCATGCACCGCGGTCGCACCCTGGTCGGTCCGGTGACGATCCGCGTCGAGGACCCGTTCGGGCTCCTGCGCATCGACCGGCCGGTCGTCCCCGCCGAAGAGGTCGTCGTCGTGCCCGCGAGCGCACCGATCGCGGCGATCGATGCCGGCGCACTGGCCGGAGCGGTCTCCGCCGACGAGGGCCGGGTGGGCCAGGGCGGCTCCGCCGACGACAGCGAACTCCGTCCGTACCGCCCCGGCGACCCGATCCGCCGCGTGCACTGGGGCCAGAGCGCCCGCCGCGGCGAACTGCACGTCCGCCAGACCACGCAGGCGCAGCCGCCGGAAGCCGTGATCGCGCTCGACGTCCGGCGCGAGTCCTACCAGCGGCTCGGACGGGACGACCTCGCCGAGCTGTCCGACCTCGGCGGCGACCAGGCCTTCGAACACGCCGTCGTCGTGGCCGCCAGCGTCGCCCGTGCCCTGGCCGCCCGGACCTCGCGCGTCGTGCTCGTGAGCGACGGACCCGCTGGCAGCACCCGGCACACGGGCGACGTCGGCGGGCTCACCGACGTCCTGGTCGGGCTCGCCGACGTCCGGCTCCGGAGCGACGCGCGACCGGTGACCGACGTCCTGCCCGACGTCCGCGGCCGCGACGTGCACGGCATGACCGCCGTCGTCACCGGACACTGCACCGCCGAGGAGGCCGCCGAGCTCGTCACCGCGACGAGCGGGTCGAGTCGCGGGATCCTCGCGACCATCGTGCCGCCGGACCCGGTGGTGCGCGGCATCCTGGACCGTGGCGGCTGGCGGACCCTCGTCGTGCCCGTCTCCGGCGCCTCGAACTCCGGGGCCGCACGGTGAGCGGCACCACCGCCCGTCCCCGGCCGCCGGTGGACGTGCGCGAGATCCTGGACCGCGACGAGGACGACCGCGACACCCCGAGCACCTGGGTCGTCGCCCTCGCACCCGTCCCCGTGCTCATCGCGGCACTCGCGATCCGGCCCCTGGTGCAGGGAACCGCCTGGTGGGCGTCCGGGGTGGTCGTCGTCGCCGTGCTCGTCGCCGTGATGCTCGCCGTCCGCCGCCGTGCGCCGGGGATCCGGTTCGTCGCCCTGGTCGCCGCGTTGATCGTCTGCTCGTGTGCCGCCGCGCTCGTGAACGACGTGCAACCCCTCGGCTGGCTCGACGCGAACGGCGCCCTCGGCGAGACACTCGCGGCGATCCGGCTGAACCCCGCGCCGCTGCCGCAGACCGACGCGATCCGGTTGGTCGTCACCGTCTCGATCGCCTGGGTCGCCGGCGTCTCGCTGTTCCTGGCCGCGATCGCCCGGATCCCGGCGCTCGCGGCCGCCCCGGCGCTCGTCATCCTCATCGTCCCCGGCATCATCACCGGTCAGCCCGCCGGCACCGTGCTCGTCGTCGTCACCGCGATCGCGTTCCTCGCGCTCCTCTGGCTCTCCGTCCGTCCGGTGCAACGGGTCGTGCCCGCCGCCGTGGTCGGTGTCATCGGACTCGTCGTCGCGATCGGCCTGCCGACGATCGTGCCGATCAACGCCAGCTGGCTGTCCGGCGTCACCGGGGCGATCCAAGCGCCCATCCAGCCGGGACGCCCCGGCACGCTGCTGAACCTCGGTGACGACCTGCGCCGTCCGAACGAGCTCGAGGTGCTCCGCTACCGCTCCTCGGACGGCCAGCCCGAGTACCTCAAGCTCGCCGACCTCGACGAGTTCGGCACCGGCGACTGGGTGCCGACCGTCACGAACGCCGCCGACGCCGAGACCGCCGACCAGCAGCAGTGGGCGGAGGGCGTGAACCCCCGGCTCTCGACCCGCGGCGACGTGACCGTGCGGATCACCGGGCTGTCGAGCACGTACCTGCCGGTGCCGTCGGGTGCGGTGTCGATCGAGTCGCGCTCGACCAACCTCGACCTGTCGCAGTGGCGCTGGATGGGGGACTCGAGCACGGTCCGCTCGACCGGGCCGGCGACCCCGCGCGGAGCCACGTACGAGGTCTACGGGGCCTCGACCTTCGCCAACGACTACCTCGACGCCGTCGCCGCGTCGGGCGTGCTGTCCCGGGGCGGGGACAACCGCGGCTTCCGTGAGCCCAGCGCCGAGCAGCTGCGCACCGACCTGGCCCTGCCGGACGACCTGCCGGGCACCATCGCCTCGACGGCCGAGCGGGTGGCCGGCACGGCGGGCGACGACTACCAAGAGGCCCGCGCGCTCGAGCAGTGGTTCCGCAGCGACCTGTTCACGTACTCCGAGACCGCTCCGGTCGAGCAGGGCTACGACGGGGACAGCATGGACGTCGTCGCGACGTTCCTGCGCGTCCGCGAGGGCTACTGCGTGCACTTCTCGTCCGCGATGGCCGTGATGGCCCGCACCCTCGGGATCCCGTCGCGCATCGCCGTCGGGTACCGGGCCGGCGCTCCGCAGGAGGACGGCGAGTACACGGTGTCGAACCGGCAGCTGCACTCGTGGCCCGAGCTGTACATCCAGGGCGCCGGGTGGGTCGCGTTCGAGCCGACACCGGACTCCGACGACGCCGCGACGCCGTCGACCGAGGCCACCGAGACCCCGACCGCCGCGAGCCCGGAGACACCGCTGCCGGCGCCCGACCAGTCCGCTCCCGCCGAGTCGTCCGCGTCCGCGACCCCCTCGGCATCCGCGCTGCCCGGTGCCGCCGGTGGGACGACCGGTACCGGTGGAGGCCCCGCCGGACTGCTGTTCGGGGCCGTCGTCGTGCTGCTGTTGCTGCTCGCCCCCGGTGCCGTCCGTGCACTCCGGAGACGCTCCCGGCTCGCCGCCGTCGCCGCGGGCCGGTCACCCGCGACGAACGCCTGGCGCGAGGTCCTCGACGACGTCGCCGACCACGGGTACGCACCGGGGCTCGCGCCGCCGGACGATGCCGCGGCAGCCGCACGCACCGCACGAGCGGTCCTCGGTCGGCTCCAGCCGGTGCTGCCCGCGGCGGTGCTGCCGCACCTCGAGGCGGTGGTCGACGCGGTCGACCGTGAGCGCTTCGCCGGTGGCGGGGACGCGTCGGTGGACGGCGACGCTCTGGCGGACCACGTCCGGGAGGCACGGGTCGCGCTCGACGCGTCGGTGTCCGGTGGGCGGGTGGTCCGGTCGCGCGTGCTGCCGCCGAGCCTGCTGCCCTCGTCGGCGTGGTCCCACGAGGGTCGTCGGTCGCGTCGCAGCCCGGCCTGACGCGCGGGGTCGCACGGTGCGAGGTGCGCGGTGGCGCCGCGTCGCACGGTGCGAGGTGCCCGCGGGTCGCACCGTGCGAGGTGCGCGCAGTGTGCGAGGTTCCGCGCAGTGTGCGGCCCTCGGAGCCTCGCACGGTGACCGGAACCTCGCACACTGCAGAGCCCGCCCGCACCCCGCGCCACACCCCGCGCCGCGCGCCCCGCCCCGCCCCGCTGGTCAGCGGCGCCGCACGACCGCCTCGACGAGCGCCGCGACGACCTCGCCCGGGTCCACCCCGGGGAGCGCCGGCGCGTCGAACACGAGCCCGACGTTCGCGGCGATCAGCGCGGTGGCGAAGTCCTCGAGCGGCATGCCGGCGTCGACCTCGGGGTGCGCACCGAACCACAGGCGCACCAGGTCGTGCACGCCGTCCTGCAGCACGCGCCGCTGCCGCATGAACTCCGGCATGAACTCGGGGTTCCGGATCGCGAACCCGCGGAACTCGGAGAGCAGGGCGAACTGCGCGCTCTGGTCGTGCCGCCCGAAGGCCGCACGGACGACGTCGCCGATGTCCACGGCGGCGATGTCGGCGCGGACCAGGTCCTGCAGGGAGCCGAGCACGAGGTTCGTCCCTCGCTGCATGACCTGCGCGACGAGGTCTTCCTTCGAGGAGAAGTTCGAGTACACCGCGCCCTTGCTGAACCCGGCGCGAGCGGCGACGTCGTCGAGCCGGGCACCGTGCACCCCTTGCTCGGCGAAGACCTCGGCGCCGGCGATGAGGAGCCGTTCGCGGACCTCGGCCCTGGGCGTCCGGGGCGTGGGGGAGTCGGGGACGTCGTCGTTCATCGGTTCCTGCTTCGACGGGGCCCTGGGGCCGTCGGGTCCGGCGTCGTGGGGCGGTGCTGGTGGATCACGACCATCATCGCGGGTCCGCCGGGTGGTCGGAGACCTGCCGCGCCGCGCGTCTGATCCCGCGCGGCATCAGCGAAGCCCCCAAACCACACGTCTGCTCGAACCGCCGCGTTCGGGTCGCGTCGGTTCGTACGGACGAGATGAGCCGGGACGATACCCGGCGGTAGCGATGCTACGCCGCGGCACCGACAGATGACAGTCCCTAGCCGTCGAGCGACGAGTCCCCGGACGTGTCGTGCTCTTCCCGGACACTGCCCCGTCCGGTGCGTCGACCTGGTCGGCGCAGGAGCCGCAGTGCGTCCGGCCGGAGGACCCGACTGCGACGCAGGCTCCGCCCGCGGCGCAGGAGCGAGCCGAGTGTCGACTTCGGCTGCCACTCGCGGCCGTTCGGCAGACCCCAGCCGCGCCGGACGGCGCCCCACCGCAGCCCGAGCGACAGCGCGATCGCGGCGATGATCCCGATCGAGGGGGAGCCGAGCGCGGACGCGATGACCATCACGGCCGAGGCGGCGACCGCGACGGTGGCGTAGAGCGCGTTCCCGCCGAACACCGCCGGCACACGGCGCAGCAGCAGGTCCCGCATCGCGCCGCCGCCCACCGCGGTGATCGTCCCCATGATGATCGCGGCCGGCCAGTCCAGCCCGGCGTCGAAGGTCCGCTGCACCCCGACCACGGCCCAGAACCCGATGACGGCGGCGTCGAGGACGGTGAACAGGCGGTCCCAGGTCAACTCGGAGAACGACACGAAGAAGGCGATGAGGGCACCGGCGATCGCGACCGGCACGTAGAGCGGGTCGACGAGCGCGACGGGCGGCCCGTTCTGCAGCAACGTGTCGCGGAGCATGCCGCCGCCGAGCCCGGAGACGAAGCCGACGACGAGGAACCCGAACAGGTCGAAGTCCATCGTCCGGGCGATCGATCCGCCGAGCAGCGCGGACGCGAAGACCCCGGCGAGGTCGAGCACGTTCGTGACCACGGCGAGGCCGTCGACGGACAGCAGGTTCATGAGAACCATCAAACCCCACGCCGAACGGGTGGCGGGCCGAGCGCCGGTTAGGTTAGCCTCACCTTCGTCATGCTCGCCACTCTCGTCATCGGCCTCCGCGAAGGTCTCGAAGCGACGCTCATCGTCGGCATCATCGCCGCGTTCCTGCGTCGGAACCGTGTCCCGCTCGCCCCCATGTGGTTCGGCGTCGGGATCGCCGTGCTGCTCAGCGTCGGTGTCGGCTTCGGGCTCCAGGCGGTCGAGCAGGCGCTGCCCCAAGCCCAGCAGGAGGGCATGGAGGCGGTCATCGGCATCGTCGCGGTCGTGTTCGTCACCGGGATGATCGTCTGGATGCGGACGCACGCGCGGACGCTGACGACGGAGCTCGAGGCGAGCGCGACCGAGGCGCTCGGTCGCGGCACTGCCTGGGCCCTCGCCGGTATGGCCTTCCTCGCCGTCCTCAAGGAGGGCTTCGAGACCGCGGTCTTCCTCCTCGCCACGTTCCAGGCGTCGTCGGACACGGGGCTGGCCGCGCTCGGCGCCGTCATCGGGATCGCCGGCGCCGTCGTCATCGGGTACGGCATCTACACCGGCGGCGTCCGCCTGAACCTGTCGAAGTTCTTCACCGGCACCGGCGTCTTCCTGGTCTTCGTCGCCGGCGGGCTCGTCCTGACCGTGCTCCGCCGCGCCCACGAGGCCGGCTGGATCGTGATCGGCCAGCAGCGCACGGTGGACCTGACCTGGCTCGCCCCGAACGGCTCGGTGCAGGGCGCGCTCATCACCGGTGTGCTCGGTATCCCACCGGACCCCCGCGTGATCGAGGTGCTCGGCTGGGTCCTCTACGTCGTGCCCGTCCTGGCCCTGACGCTCTGGCCCCGAGCGTGGCGTCCTGCCCCGGGCCGTGTCCCCGCCGTCCGTGCGGTCGTCGCCGGCTCGCTCGCCGTGGCCGCCGCCGCACTCGCGATCGCCGTCCCGACGGGTGGCGTCGACCTGCCGCGCACGGCAGCGGTGCGCGGTGACGCCACGTCGGTCTCGGCGGACGTGGACGGAGCGTCCGGCGTGCTCCGCGTCGCCGGCACCACCACCGGCCAGGAGGCACGGATCACGTTGCCGACGTCGGCCCACCGCCGCGTCACCCGCGCGGGCGTGGCCGCCGACCGGTGGCGCGTCGTGCAGGACGGCACGGGCGAGCAGGGGAGCGGTGCCGATCGTCCGTCGACGCTGACGCTCGACGACCTCGTGGCCCTGTTCGGCCGCATCCCCGTCGGGGTCTCCCCGTCGACCAACCCCGGCCCGTTCACCGCCCGCTGGGCGGTGCGCGACACCGTGACCCTGTGGACCGTCCGTGGTGGCGTCCTGGACGCGACCCGCGCGGAACGCACCGTGTTGACGCTGAGCGGTGGGGGCCTCCCGTCCGCTCGCACGACGACCCTGGACCGCGGCGTGTGGTCCGTCCCCGACTCCCGCGTCGAGCGGTCGGCCGCCTCGGTGGCCGCCGCCGACACGCGCGCCGCCGAGCTGCTGCTCTGGGGGGCCTGGCTGCCGATCGCCCTCGGCGTCGCGGCCGCCGCCCAGGCGCTGCTCGCACTCCGTGACCGCCGTCGTCGGACGGCCCCCGCGAACCCCACCCCCGAAACCGTCCCGACCCGCGGCCCTCCGGCCGGGGACCCTGCAAGGAGCAACGACTATGCCGTTCGGTAAGCCCGTTCGACCCCTGATCACCCTCGGCGCGCTCAGCGCCGTCGCCGCCCTCGCGCTCGCCGGCTGTGCGAGCGCCTCACCCGAGGACGGTGGCTCCACCGACGCCGCGAAGGTCTCGCGCGTCTCCGTCACGCTGACGAACGACGGTTCGGACGAGTGCGCCGTGTCCGAGACGAAGGTCCCGGCCGGACCGGTCACGTTCACCGTCAAGAACGAGTCCTCGACCGCCATCACCGAGGTCGAGCTGCTGCAGGACCAGCGCATCCTGGGCGAGAAGGAGAACCTCGCACCCGGCCTCGACGCCGTGCAGTTCACCGCGACGCTCACGGGCGGGAAGTACCAGGTCTACTGCCCCGGCGCCGAGACCGAGCTCACCGACTTCACCGTGACCGGCAAGGTCGCCTCGACCGCGAACAGCAGCGCCGCGACCCTGCTGCAGGACGGCACGAAGGGCTACGCCGAGTACGTCGACGCGCAGGTCGCGGACATGGTCTCCGCCGTCGAGCTCCTGCAGAAGGACATCGACGCGGGTGACCTCGACGCCGCGAAGACCGACTACGCGAACGCACGCCCGTTCTACGAGCACATCGAGAGCGACGTCGACGGCTTCGTCAAGAAGGGCTTCAAGGCGACCGACAACGCCGGCAACCTCGATTACCTCATCGACATGCGTGCGTCGAACCTCGACGACGCCGTCGGCTGGAGCGGGTTCCACGCCGTCGAGAAGGACCTGTTCCAGGACGGGGCGATCACCGCCTCGACCAAGAAGACCGCTGCCGACCTGACCGAGAACGTGCAGCTGCTCGCGAAGCTCGTGCCGACGCTCGACTACAAGCCCGAGGACCTGGCGAACGGCGCTGCCGGCCTGCTCGAGGAAGTCCAGTCGAACAAGGTCACCGGTGAGGAAGAGGCGTACAGCCACATCGACCTGGTCGACCTCGCCGCGAACGTCGAGGGCGCCCGACAGGCCTTCGCCTACCTCAAGCCGGGGCTGACGAAGCTCGACCCGACCCTGACGAAGCAGATCGCGAAGCAGTTCGACGCCACGAACACGCTGATGGACGACTACCGGAACGCCGACGACCTCGGCGGGTTCGACACCTGGGACGCGGCCACCAAGCAGTCCGACGCGAACACGATCTCGCAGCAGATCCAGGCCCTGCAGGACCCGCTGTCCCGGCTGGCCGAGAAGGTCGCCACCGCGTGACCGAGCCCCACGACGAGCCCCGCGCACACGTCTCCCGACGGGGGCTGTTCGGCGCGGGGCTCGCGGCGGCCGGAGCCGGCGCGGGCGCTGCGGTCGGCATCGGTGGTGCCACCACGGCGACCGGCGTCAACCCGTTCACGGCCGCCGCGAACGGCGACGAATCGATCGACCTGTCCCAGAGCCACCCGTTCTACGCCACCGCCGCACGGCAGCCGCAGGGCGGGGTGCAGACAGCGCCCCAGCGGTACTGCGTGTTCATGACCTTCGACCTGTCCACGAGCGTCGCGACCGAACTGCAGGTGCTCCTGGCCCGCTGGTCGGCGGCGATCGCGCAGCTGCAGGCCGGCAAGACCGTCGGCAGCGTCGAACCGGCACACGGCGACGGTGTCGGCGCGGACACGGGCGAGGCCCTCGACCTCGGTCCCGCGTCCCTGACCGTGACCGTCGGGCTCGGACCGGGTGTCTTCGACGAACGCTTCGGCCTGGCGTCGAAGAAGCCCGCGGCGCTCGCCGACATCCCGCGGCTGCCGAGCGACAACCTGCAGGAGGGCCTGAGCGGCGGCGACCTGTCGCTGCAGGCCTGCGCCGACGACCCCCAGGTGGCGTACCACGCGATCCGCGACCTGGCCCGGATCGCACGGGGCACCGCGACCGTCCGCTGGACCGTCCTGGGCTTCGGACGCGCGTCGGCCGGGGCGAACCAGTCGACGCCCCGCAACCTGATGGGCTTCAAGGACGGCACCAGGAACATCACGACCGACGAGGACCACGACCGCTTCGTGTGGGTCGACGAGCCGGGTGCGGGTGCCGCGTGGATGACCGGCGGCACGTACCAGGTGGTGCGGAAGATCCGGATGAACATCGAGATCTGGGACGCCGACGTGGTGAGCGACCAGCAGCGCGTGTTCGGGCGCACCAAGATCGAGGGTGCACCGCTGTCCGGCGGGACCGAGCACACGACGCCGGACTTCGCGGCCGAAGGCGAGGACGGGGCGACGAAGATCGACGCGACCTCGCACATCGCGCTCGCGGCGCACGAGGCGAACGACGGCGTGAAGATCCTCCGTCGCCCGTACAACTACACGGACGGTCTCAACGAGTACGGCCAGCTCGACGCGGGACTGCTCTTCGCGGCGTACATGAACGACCCGGAGCACTTCACGCGGCTGCAGCGGAAGCTCGGGGCGTCGGACCGCCTGAACGAGTACATCTCGCACATCGGGTCGGCGGTCTTCGCGATCCCGCCGGCACCGCGCAAGGGGTCGTACATCGGCGAGCAGCTGTTCCGCTGAACGCTCCGGGAGAGTGGGTGCCCTCCGCCGTTTCCCTGGAGGCGGAGAGCACCCGCGCCGCGGGGTCTGGTCGAACGGAACCACCGCCGACACGAGAGGTGACCCGGCGCGACGCGTCGCGATGCGACAGCCCTGAGGGTACCCCGCGGATCCGTGGATCCGCAGTCGAACAGCCACTATGGGACAGACTCACGGAACGGGCCGCCTCACCTCGGTGAGACGGCCCGTTCTGGTGTGCCTGGAGGCGCGGTGTCAGTCCGTCAGGACCGTCGCCTCGCCGCGTGCGCGCTTCCGGCGCAGGGCGACGAGCGCCGCGAGTCCCGCCAGGAGCAGGATGCCCGCCGCGGCGGCCGGGACCGCGAGGTCCGCACCCGTGTAGGCGAGCTCGCCGCCCGCGTCCGTGGTGTCGGACGGGTCGCCGACGGTGTCGGTCCCGGTCCCGGTGCCCGTGCCGTCGCCCGGGGTGACGCCGCCGCCGTCGACCGGGTCCGTCGGGTCGACGGGGTCGCTCGGGTCGACCGGGTCCGTCGGGTCGACGGGGTCCGTCGGGTCCGTGGGATCGGTCGGGTCGACGACCGCTGCGAGCGGGATGGTCACGGCGAGCGTGATCGTCTGGCCGCCGGGCAGGGTGACGACGAGGGGCTCGTCCGTGGTGGCCGCGGCCCGAGCGGTCGGTGCGTCCGCCGAGGTCTCGATCGCCGGCACCGGGAAGGTCAGGGTCGCGGTGCCCTGCTCGTCGGTCTTGTCGACGATCGTCGCGTCGATCGGGGCAGTGGCGAGCTCGACGTCGCCGGCGCTGACCGAGACGGTCCCGGGCGTGGTCGGGTCGTCGCTGCTGAACACGAGCGACGACAGGTCGATCGTGACCTCGTCGCCGGGCTGGAAGCCGCCCTCGGGGGTCGGGGTGACCGTGGCGCCGACGGCCCGCTGGTCGGTCGGCGGAGTGACCGTCGGGTGGTCGGTGAAGTAGTCCACCTGTGCCTGCAGGTCGACCTGACCGGAGTCGGCGATGTTCGTGCCGGTCGCGAAGGCGGCGAAGTTGTCGCCACCGGTCGACAGGAACGAGTTCACCGTGACCTTGACGGTGTCGTCGAGTGCGATCGGCTCGCCGTCGAGCGTCATGCCGGTGATGCGCTCGCCGCGGCCCTCGTCGGGGTCGTACGTGTACGCGAAGCCGTCGGACACGCCGAGCTTCAGGAACGGACGCTCGAGGCCGTCCGGCTGCCACTGCTGCTCGAGCGCGTTCTTGATCTGCTGGCCGGTCATGTCCTCCGTCACGAGGGTGTTCGCGAACGGCTGGACGAGGGCGGCTTCCTTGTAGGTCACGGTGCCGTCCGGGTCACCCGCTCCGCTCGACGCGTAGACCATGTCCGTGCGGAGCCCGCCGGGGTTCATGAACGCGACCTGCGAGCCGTTGCGCTCGGTGGCGGACCGCTGGACCTCGGCGATGTAGTTGCCGAGGACGGACTCGCCACCGCGGTTCTCGGAGGTCCGATCGGACTGGACCGCACGGCGGAGGTCGCCGGTGATCGCGCCGAGCGGCTTGCTGCCCTCGACGTCGGCGACGGCCTTCGCGGCGGTCACGATGCCGGTGACCTCGTCCACCGAGGTGGTGTTCGCCGGCACCCGGGTCTCGCCGTTGACGGACCGGACCTCGGAGGTGATGCCGGTGAGCTGCTTGCCGGCGTCGACGGTGAGCTGGAGGTGGCCGAAGTTCACGCCGTACGAGCCGGTCTGGATCACCGGGCGGGCGGTGCCGTCCGGGCCGGGGATCGAGTGGTTGTACGTCGCGTGGGTGTGCGCGGACACGATCGCGGACACCTTCGACGAGACACCCGAGGTGATCTTGCCGAAGGCGCCGGTGCCGGTCGCGTCGGCGATGGCCCCGGTGGTGGCGCCCTCGTGCACGAGGAGGACGAGGACGTCGGCCTCGTCGTTCGCGTCGTCGCCGTCGGTGAGCTGGTCGGCGTACTTGTTGACCTGGCTGACGATCGGGGCCATCGCGAGCCCCTCGACCCCGCCGGGGCTGACGAGCCCGGGGATGAGGTCCTCGGTGGTGGCGCCGATGAAGCCGACCTTGACGCCGCCCTTCTCCACGATGGAGTACGGCGTGAAGGCCGGGTCGGTCGTGCCGGCCTCGACGATGTTCGCCGAGACGTAGGGCCAGTCGGCACGGTCCTCGATGCGCCCGGTCAGGTCGTCCTGGCCCTTGTCGAGCTCGTGGTTGCCGATCGCGCTGACGTCGAGGTCCATCGCGTTGAGCGCGTCGATCGTCGGTGCGTCCTGCTGGATGAGCGAGGTGAACGTCGAGGCGCCCACGTTGTCGCCGACACTGGCGAAGATCGTGTTCGGGTTGGCTTCGCGGTACGACTGCACGACGCCGGCGAGCTTCGCGGCACCGGCGGCCTTGTCGACGGCGGTGCCCTCGGACTCGATGCGACCGTGGAAGTCGTTGACGTCGATGATGTCGATCGTCGTGTCGCCCTCGGCGGCGACGGCGGTGGACGGGACGGACAGTGCGACGAGCACACCCGCGGTGGCGAGGGCCGCGCCGCTGGCGATGCGCCGTCGGCGGCGCGGGGAGGAGTTGATGTTCATCGTCCGAGAACCTATGAGGACGCACAGCCGACCCGCCAGCGCAGACGAGAACTCGTCACATGAAGTTCACATGAGCAACACCCGTCGTCCGTCAGTCGCGACCCAGCGCGCCCTTCACGCGTTCGGTGACCTCGGCCGCCATCGCCTTCGCCGAGTCCTTCACGACGCCGAGCTCCACCGGGTCGCCCTTCAGCAGGGACTTCGCGGTGTTGATCGCGTACTCCTTCGTGATGTGCGGGGGGAGCGGCGGGACGTTCCGGCTGACGTACGCATCGATGAGCGTCACGCCCTGGTGCGCGAACGCCCGCTCGACGGCGGCGTCCACCTCCGAGTCCTCGTGCACGGCGATGCCCTGGAACCCGAGCAGCGTCGCGTACCCGGCGTAGTCGATCGACTCCACGTCCTGCGACCCCGGCCACATCGGGTTGCCGTCCTCGGTGCGCATCTCCCACGACACCTGCCCGAGGTCGTCGTTGTGCATGACCACGATGACGAGCTGTTGGTTCGGCCACGCCGCCTGATACTTCTTCACGGTGATGAGCTCGTTCATGCCGAGCATCTGGAACGCCCCGTCGCCGATCGTGCACACGGCAGGGCGGTCCGGGAACGCGAACTTCGCGGTCACGGCGTACGGCATCGCCGCGAGCATCGTCGCGAGGCGCCCGGACATGTCGCCGCGCATGCCCTCCCGCAGCCGGATGTGGTGGCCGTACCAGTCGGCGGTGGTGCCGGCGTCGGCGGTCACGGTGACGCCGTCGGGCAGCCGGTCGTTCACGGCCTGGATCACCCGGCGGGGGTTCACGCCGTCGTCGTAGGCGACCTCGGCCTGCGCGCGCATCTCGGACTCCCACTCGCGCATCTCGTTCGCGACGGTCTCCTGGAACGACTTGTCCGTCGTCTGCTCGAGGAGCAGGAGCACGGCGTCGAGGGTCGCTCCGACATCGCCCCAGAGGTTCAGCTCGGTCGGGTAGCGCAGCCCCAGCTGCTCGGGCTTGATGTCGACCTGGATGCCCCGGGCCTGCCCGGTCTTCGGCATGTACTCGCCGTACGGGTAGTTCGTGCCGAGCAGCACGAGGGTGTCGCAGTCGCGGATCTGGTGCAGCGACGGCAGCGACCCGAGCAGGCCGAGCTGCTGCGAGTGGTACGGCACGTCCGACGGGATCACGTCCTTGCCGCGGAGCGCCGTGATGATCCCTGCGCCGGCCTTCTCGGCGGCGGCGAGCACCTGCGCGGTCGCGCCGCGGGCACCGGCCCCGACGAGGAACGTCACCTTCGACCCCGCGTTGATGATGTCCGCCATCTTCCGGATCTCGTCGGCCGGCGGCGTGATGCGCGTCGACGCGGGGACGTCGCTCGACCGCGAGGCCCAGTGCTCGAGCGGCGGCGCCTCGTACGCCATCGCCTGCACGTCGTGGGGCAGGATCACCACGGCGGGCTGCTTCCGGAGCGACGCCGTCCGGAACGCGGTGTCGACGACGACGCCGACCGCCTCGGGCGTCGCGACGGTCTCGACGTAGCAGGCGACGTCGGCGAACACCCGCTCGAGGTTCGACTCCTGCTGCGTGAACGACCCCATCGCTGCGAGGCCCTGCTGCCCGACGATCGCGACGACCGGCTGGTTGTCCATCTGCGCGTCGTACAGGCCGTTGAGCAGGTGGAAGGCTCCGGGGCTCGACGTCGCGATGCACACGCCCACCTCGCCGGTGAACTTCGCGTGCGCGGTCGCCATCAGGGCCGCGATCTCCTCGTGCGTCGGGCGCACGTACTCCAGGCCTTCGCCGTCACCCGCCGCCTTGCCGAGGGCGCCGTCGAAGGCGCCGATCCCGTCTCCCGGGTACCCGAAGACGCGCGAGACGCCCCAAGACTTGATGCGGTCGATGACGAAGTCGCTCACGGTCGTGCTCATGCACCCAGCGTGCGCGGGTGCGCACGGTTCCGTTCACAGGCTCTGGACTGGAGGCCCGGATCACGTGACCGACGCCGGTCACGTGATCCGGGCCTCCCGTCTAGGGCTGCTGCGCGATCAGCGGACGGAGGGTGCGGTGCGCGATGCGCAACCCCTCGAGCACCTTCTCGTCGGTGCCGCCCCAGAGCGGGTCCTCGTGCTCGACGCTCAACGTGCCGTCGAAGCCCGCCTCGTAGAGGCGGTCGACGACGTGCGGCCAGTCCACGACCCCACGGCCGGGCACGCGGAAGCGCCACCAACCCATGTCCCACGGGTCGTCGCCCTTCTCGACCTTGCCGAAGAAGCCGTACGCGTTGCGCTCGTCCGGGAACAGCTCGAGGTCCTTCGCCTGTGCGTGCACGATGTGCTCCGCGAACGGCAGGATCGTCTCGAGCGGGTCGATGCCGATCCAGGTCAGGTGCGACGGGTCCCAGTTCAGGCCGAAGCCGAGACCGGTGACCCAGCCCCAGAGCTCGGGGGAGTACGCGATGTTGCCCGGGTAGCCGTCGGGGTGCCAGCCCTCCATCACGCAGTTCTCGATGATGAGCTGCACGTCCCGCTCGCCGGCGTAGTCGACGAGCTCGGGCAGCACCCGGTCGCCCTCGGCCATGTTCTCGCGGACGGACTTCGTGTTGTCGCGGCCGATGAACGTGCCGACGTAGGGCACGCCGAGCGTCTGCGCGGCGTCGATCGCGTGCTTGAGGTGCGTCCGGATCTCCGCCCGTCGGTCCGGGTCCTGGTGCAGGTTGTTCTCGTAGTACGCGAACGCCGAGATCTCGAGCCCGGTGCTCTCGAGCAGGTCCCTGGTCGCCTGGGCGTCCTCGTCGGTGAAGGTGGCGACCGGCAGGTGGGCGGCCTCGAAGTCGCGGCCCCCGGTCCCCGGCCAGACGCCGACCTCGAGCCGTTCGTAGCCCTGCTCGGCAGCGAACCCGGCGATCCGGTCGAGCGACCACCCGGGCAGACACGCCGTGAGCATGCCGAGCTTCATCGGATCTCCCTCCACGTGGTGTCGGCAGCGCTGCCGATCACCGCGTCGATGATGTCCGCCGCCCGCGCCCCGTCGGCGAAGGTCGGCAACCCGTCCGGCCAGGCTGACCGGTCGGCACCGGCACGGACCGCGGCGTAGGTGTCCGCGACGAACGCGGCGAAGGCGTCGAGGTAGCCCTGCGGGTGCCCGGACGGCACCACCGCCAGGCGACGCTGGTCCGGCGACCCCTGCGACGGGTCGCGGACGATGATCTGCGCACCCCGCTCGTTGCCGAACCACGCCGACTCTGGCTGCTCCTGGTCGAACGCCGCGCTGCCGCGGGTGCCGTCGACCTCGAACCACAGGCGGTTCTTCCGGCCGGAGGCCACCTGCGAGATCACCACGTTGCCGATGCGGCCGGTGGCGGTGCGGAACGTCGCGACGGCGGTGTCCTCGGTCGTGACCTCGGCCCGCTCGGCGGCGTCGGCCACCGGGTCGGGGTCGGGGGAGCCGGAGAACGACGGCCCCGACGCTGCCGGACGGGTCGGGTAGACGATGTCGGTCGCTGCGGACACCGACGCGAAGCGCTCGCCGGTGACGAACTCCACCAGGTCGCACCAGTGCGAACCGATGTCCGCGAACGCCCGGGACAGCCCGCTCGAGGTCGGGTCGACCCGCCAGCTCGAGGCGTCCTCGTCGAGCATCCAGTCCTGCAGGTAGTGCCCGTGCACGGCGAGCAGCCGACCGAGGTCGCCGTCCGCGATCTTCGCCCGGATCTCGCGGACCATCGGGTGGTAGCGGTACACGAACGGCACGGTCGCGACGACGCCGGCGTCCGCGGCCGCTGCCACGAGCTCCGCGGCCTGCGCGGGGTCGATCGCGAGGGGCTTCTCGCAGACCACGTTGATGCCGGCCGCGATCACCGCGAGTGCCTGGGGGTGGTGCTGGTCGTTCGGCGTGCAGATGTGCACGACGTCGGGAGCGTCGGCGATGACCTCGTCGAGGTCGGCGTAGCCACGGGGCAGGTCGAGCTGCGCCGCCACCTGCTCGGACCGGGACGCGTTCCGGCCGAGGACGCCGAGCACCTCGGCGCCGGCGGCCTTGGCAGCGCGGGCGTGGACGCCCGCGATCATGCCCGTCCCGACCACGGCGACACGGAGGCGTCGCCCTTCGTACCCAGTGCTCATGGTGCTCCCTCGCGCCGAACTGACACCACCGTAGCGGCACGGCCATCCACCGGGGGTGATGAGTACGGTCTGGTGCATGTCGAGCCTCCAGACCTCTCTGCTCATCCTCGGAGCCAGCGGCGACCTGTCCAAGCGCCTGCTGCTGCCCGGACTCGCCACCCTGCTCGAGGTGAAGGACGACTGGGACGTCCAGCTCGTCGGTGCCGGTGTCGAGGACATCTCGGACGCCGACTGGAAGCAGCTCGTGCACGACTCGTTCGAGAACGCACAGGCGTCGAAGAACGAGGACGAGGGGGCCACGGGCACGGCGACGCTGTCGGACCGGCTGCAGTCGGTCATCGACGCCTCGAGCTACCGCAAGGCCGACGTCACGAGCCCCGACGACCTGCGGGCCCTGCTCGCCGACTGCCGGCACGACCCCGCGATCTACTTCGCCCTGCCGCCGGCGGTCACCGAGAAGAGCTGCGAACAGCTCGCCCACCTCGACCTGCCCGCCGGCACCCGCCTGGCGCTCGAGAAGCCGTTCGGCACCGACGCCGCCAGCGCGTCGCACCTCAACGACCTGCTGCACTCCTTCATGCCCGAGGAGCGCATCCACCGCGTCGACCACTTCCTCGGCCGGTCCACCGTGCTCAACCTGCTCGGCCTGCGGTTCGCGAACCGGATCATCGAGCCGCTGCTGTCGTCGCAGCACGTCGAGCGCGTCGACATCGTCTACGACGAGACCCTCGGGCTCGAGGGGCGGGCGCGCTACTACGACAAGGCGGGCGCGCTCACCGACATGATCCAGAGCCACCTGCTGCAGGTGATGGCCGTCGTCGCGATGGAGGCCCCCGCCTCGATCGACGCCGACGACCTGCGCACCCAGAAGGAGCTCGTGCTCCGGGCCGTCCGGCCGTGGGGCGGAGACGTGATCGCTTCCGGCAAGCGCGCCCGGTACACCGCCGGGAAGATCGGGGACCGCGAGCTGCCGTCGTACGCCGACGAGGACGGCGTCGACCCCTCGCTCGGCACCGAGACCCTCGCCCAGCTCACCCTCGAGATCGCGAACTGGCGCTGGGCCGGGGTGCCCTTCACACTCCGCTCCGGCAAGGCACTGGCCAAGCAGCGTCGCGAGATCGTCATCACGTTCAAGGACTCACCACACGTGCCGGAGGGCCTCACCGGCACCGAGCTGCCGGACCGGCTGCGCATCTGGATCGCCCCCGACGAGATGCAGCTCGAGCTCAACTTCAACGGCGCAGGAGACCCGTACACGATCGACCACACCAGCCTCGAGGTGACCTTCAACCCCGGTCGCCTCAGCGCCTACGGCGAGGTCCTCGCCGGGGTGCTCGAGGGCGACGCGACACTCTCCGTCCGCGGTGACAGCGCGGTGCAGGGGTGGAAGGTCGTCGAGCCGTTCCTCGACGCCTGGCGCTCCGGGAAGACCCCGCTCGACGAGTACGCCGCCGGTTCCGGTGGTCCCGACGGCTGGGACAACATCGACGCGTGAGCACGACGTCGGCGTAGCGTCGGCGGACGTGACCACCATCGACGACGTCCTGCAGACCGTTCCCGAACCCGCCGGTGCCGACATCCGTGTCGACACCGTCCGCTACGACCACGAGGGCACCGCGCTCGAGGGTGTGCTCGCGAAGGACGCCGCCGTCGCGGGCCCCCGTCCCGCCGTCCTCGTCGTGCACGACTGGCACGGTGTGAACGAGCACGTCCAGGCGCGCGTGACGATGCTCGCACGGCTCGGGTACGTCGCGTTCGGTGCCGACGTCTACGGCGCGGACGTCCGCCCCGGCGACGACACCGCCGCCCAGGTCGCCGGGTCGTTCTACCAGGACCTGCCCCTCATGCGGGCGCGGACCCAGGCAGGCCTGGACCGACTGCGCGAGGACCCCGCCGTCGACCACTCCCGCATCGTCGTGATGGGCTACTGCTTCGGCGGCTCCGCGGCGCTCGAGCTCGCACGGACCGGTGCCGACCTGGCCGGGGCCGTCTCCTTCCACGGCAACCTGCTCACCCACGACCCCTCGGACGCGGCGGCGATCCGGGCGAAGCTCCTCGTGCTGACGGGTGCTGCCGACCCGGTCGTCCCCGACGCGAAGGTCGCGGCGTGGCAGGACGAGATGCGCGGCGCACCCGAGGTGGACTGGCAGGTGGTGACGTACTCGGGGGCGATGCACGCGTTCGCGGTGCCGGGGACCGATGCGCCCGACCACGGCGCGCAGTACCAGGAGCGTGCGGACCGTCGGTCGTGGCAGGCGCTGCGGGTGTTCCTGGCCGAGGTGTTCGACGAGGAGGCCGCTGCGCTCTGAGCGACGCGGCCCCGGTCTCGCTGGGCGGGGCTCGGCTCGCGACACGCCGAGTGGGGTGCTCGGGCGGCCTCGATTGGCGCCCGGGCCGCACCTGTTGTAGAGTCTTCCACGGCCGCAAGGCCACGCGCTCGTAGCTCAATGGATAGAGCATCTGACTACGGATCAGAAGGTTGGGGGTTCGAGTCCCTTCGAGCGCACAGGAAGACGAAGGGCCCCGGTGGATTCCACCGGGGCCCTTCGTCGTGCCGGGCGCGGTCGCCCGCGGGCTGCCGCGCACCCCGTGCCCCGCGCGCGCCCGCCCGCCCCGCTTCGTGAGCAGAAATGGTCGGGTTCGCAGGCGGGACTCGACCATTTCTGCTCACGAAGCGCCCGCGCCCCGCCCCCGGCGCCGCGCGCACCTCAGCGCGCGAGCGCCTGCAGCTGCTTCTTCAGGTCCCGCTCGAGGAACGGCTCCAACGACATCGCCCACGTCGCCGTGATGTGCGTCGTGTCCCGGTAGACCAGCACGCCACCGACCACCGCCGGGCACGTCGTCGCCGTGCAGTAGTAGTCGGACAGGTCGATCGCCGCCGCTCGACCCCCGGCGGCCGTGAAGGCCCGCACGGCCTCGAGTGACGAGTCCGTCTGGCCGAGCGCCTCGGACCGCGGTCGGTCGCAGGACGCGTTCGTCGGCCCGGACATCTTGCTCACGCAGGCGATGACGTCGGGGCGGGGGACCGGGTTGTCACGGATGGCGATGACCGGGAGCTCGTCCCCGGCGGCCTGTTCCCAGGCGTCGACGAGCCCGTTCCGGGTGGCGGTGTCGCGAGCGGTGCCGGCGGGCAGGCTGACGGGCATCTGGGTGGCCGAGTGCGTGACGATCAGGGCATCGGCGTCCCGGTGGGCGCGGACGTAGTCGATCGCGGCGTGCTTCCAGGCGTTGCAGCCGCGCATCGAACCCGCGTTGACGGCGTTCTGCTGCGCGGTGGTGAGGTAGCAGCCGCCGACCCCGGCAAGGTCGATCCGCCAGCCGTTGTCGTCGGCGATCTTCTCGTAGGCGCCGAGCAGCGCGTTGCTGTGCGAGTCGCCGATGACGATCAGGTGCTTCTTCCAGCCGGTGGCCTTGCCGAGGACGCAGGTCGTGAACGTGCCGTGCCAGCACGCTGCCCGGTTCGCGTCGTCGTCCTCGGCAGAGGCTGGTGCCGGGACACGGACGTCGGCGAGGGTCGGGTCCACGCAGGGTTCGGGGGCGCTGATCCGTGCGGCGGCGCCGAAGCAGGACTCGTCGTCGTCCTGGTGCTCGGTGGTGAGCTGCTTCGTCACGCTGGCGGCGCGGACGTCCTGGACGTAGACGGCGGTGAGCGTGGAGGCGCCGAGCGTCACGACCGTGAACGTGCAGATGACCCCGAGGGCGACGACCCCGCGGGGCCGCAGGTCGCGGAGCCACGTCGAGAACCGCACGGGCTCCTCGAACCACAGGGTGGTGACGGTCGCCAGGCCGACGGCGACGAGCAGCACGGCGGTCGAGGTGGCCCAGTCCAGCGGGCGGCCGAGCATGATCGGCAGGATCACGACGAGCGGCCAGTGCCAGAGGTAGAGCGCGTAGGAGATCCGCCCGACGAAGGCGACCGGGGCGAGTTCACCGACCGACTCGAAGACGGTGCGCGCGCCGAACAGCACGACGAGGGTGGCCCCGGCGACGGGGAGCAGTGCGGCGATCCCGGGGAACGGCGTTCCGGGGCCGATCACGACGAGCGACAGCACGAGCGCCACGGCACCGGCGCTGGTCAGGACGAGGCGCACCCGTCGGGCGACCTCGGTGCGGACCTCGGGCAGGTGCACGGTCGCGGCGAGGCCGCCGAGGGCGAACTCCCACGCCCGGGTACCGGTGGAGAAGTAGGCGACGCCGGGGTCGGTGTGGGTCTGGACGATGCTCCACACCAGGGACAGCACGACGACCGAGCCGAGCAGCAGACGCGCCGTGGCCAGCGGGGAGATGCGTTTCCGGACGAGCACCGCCACCCCGATGAGCAGGAGCGGCAGCACGATGTAGAACTGCTCCTCGACCGACAGCGACCAGAAGTGCTGGAACGGCGAGGGGTCGTCGGCGGATGCCAGGTAGTCGACCGAGTTCGCCGCCAGCTCCCAGTTCTGCAGGTACACCGTCGAGGCGATGAGCTCCCGGCCGTACTGCTCCCAGAGGGCGCTCGGCACGGCTGCCAGCACGGCGGCTCCGGTCGCGACGATCGTCAGGAACGCGGCGGGCAGCAGCCGTTTGGCGCGGCGGGACCAGAACCGCCCGAGTCGGATCGTGCCGGTGGCGAGCTGCTCGCGCAGCAGGAGCCCGGTGATCAGGAAGCCGGAGATGACGAAGAAGACGTCGACACCGACGAAGCCGCCACGCAGCGCGCTCGGCCACAGGTGGTAGAAGACGACGGCCAGGACCGCGAAGGCGCGCAGCCCCTGGATGTCCCAACGGGTGGTGTCGCGCGCACGGTGCGCGACCCCTCTGACCCCCGTCGTCCCCGTGTTCACCGAGATGATCCTACGAGACGCGGGGCGTTCCGTGAGACGGCTGGCCCGTGGGCCTGGAGGCGCGGTGCGGGCCCGCACCGCGCCTCCAGGCCGTCATCGGGTCGCGTCTACGACGCGACGGACGCGCGCACGTCGGCGAGCGTCGGGTAGTCCGTGTAGCCCTCGGCGCTCTGGCCGTAGAAGAGCTCGGGGCGCGGCTCGTTCAGCTCCGCGTCCTGCTCCCAGCGGTGTGCGAGGTCCGGGTTGGCGATCGCGGCACGGCCCACGGCGACGGCGTCGGCGTGGTCGCCCTCGACGAGTGCGGTCGCTTCGTCGCGGGTGGTCAGCGACGAGAAGCCCGAGTTCACGATGAACGGTGCGCCGGCGGTGCGGCGGATGTGCTGGACGAGGTCACCGGTCGGCTCGGCGTGCAGGACGTCGACGAAGGCGAGTCCGAGCGGGGCGAGGCCCTCGGCGATCGCGGAGTACGTGGCGTGGACTTCGGCCGCGTCGTCCTCGATGACGCCCTGGATCCCGTGCTCCGGGGACAGGCGGATGCCGGTGCGGTCGGCGCCGATGGCCTGGGCGATGGCGGTGGTGACCTCGATCGCGAAGCGTGCGCGGTTCTCGGGGGATCCGCCGTACTGGTCGGTGCGGGTGTTCGACACCGGGGACATGAACTCGTGCACGAGGTACCCGTTCGCACCGTGCACCTCGACGCCGTCGAGGCCGGCGGCGATCGCGTTGCGGGCGGCCTGCACGAAGCCCTGCACGGCCTGCTGCACCTCGTCGGTGGTGAGCTCGTGGGGGACCGGCATGTCGGCCTTGCCGGTCGCGGTGTGCGTCTGGCCGGGTGCGGCGATCGCGGACGGGGCGACGATGCGCGGGGTCTGCGAGATGTCGGGGTGCGAGACGCGGCCGCCGTGCATGAGCTGCATGACGATGGTGCCGCCCTCGGCGTGCACGGCGTCGGCCACACGGCGCCAGCCGGCGATCTGCTCGTCGGTCTCGATGCCGGGCTGTCCGGGGTAGGAGCGACCCTCCTGGACGGGCCAGGTGCCCTCGGTGATGATCATGCCGAGGCCGGCGCGCTGTCGGTAGTGCTCGACGAGCAGGTCGTTCGGGATGCCGTGCTCGCCGGCGCGCGTGCGGGTGAGGGGCGCCATCACGACGCGGTTCGACAGGGTCAGGGCGCCGAGGTCGGCGGGTTCGAAGAGCTTCACGAGACGGGAGAACCGGGTGTTGCCCGGTGCAATTCCGGTTCGGCCCGGTTCCGTTCCGGCTCGGAGGAGATCGTCAGGCGCGGGGGCAGACCAGCGTCGACGAGCGCACCTGGCCCTCGGGGCGGATCACCTGGTGCATCGAGAGGGGCTTGCCGCAGATCGGGCAGCCACGGTCGACGCTGCGGTCGTCGACGCCCTCGGGGTGTCCGGCGCCGATCTGTGAGGGGCCCATCTTCGCGATGAGCGTGCTGTTCCACCGTTCGTACCACTGGCCGAAGCGACTCACGGGAGATCCTTTCATTCGTGCACGAACCATTGTGCCACCAACGAAGTGTTCACGCCAGGTCGACGCGGTCGAGCAGCTCGGTGAGCTCGTCCTTCAGGGCCTCGAGTCGCGCCAGGGGCCATCCGAGCCGGTCGGCGACGGCGAGGGGCACGGCCCGTGCTCGGTCGCGGAGTGCTCGTCCAGCCGTGGTGAGCGAGACCTCGAGCTGGCGTTCGTCGGCGGTGCTGCGGGTGCGTCGGACGTAGCCGGAGGCCTCCAGCCGCTTGAGCAGTGGGCTCAGGGTGGCGGAGTCCAGGCGGAGTTCGCCGGCGATCTCGCGCACGGACCTCGGGTCGCGCTCCCACAGGGCGAGCATCACGAGGTACTGCGGGTGCGTCAGGCCCATCGGCTCGAGCAGGTCGCGGTACAGGCCGATGACACTGCGGCTGGTGGCGGCGAGGGCGAAGCACAGCTGCCGGTCGAGGGCGAGCGGGTCCGGTGCGGTGGTCATGGGAGCCACGATACCGTTCGCACACGAAGTGTCACGGGGTTGGGCGGGGTGGCCTGTCGATGCGTTCGCGCCTTGCGACAGAACACTCGTCGATCGACGCGTGCTTCGTCGCACGATGCGCATGCATCGTCTGCGTGTGCATGTTCCGACATCCCACGAGTCGAACGACAGGTGGGACGTCGGAACATGCGGGCGCATACGGAAGATGCGCGCGGGGGTGGGCACAACCGCCTGGAGGCGCGGGGGGGGGGGGGGGGGCCCGCCCCCCCCCCCCCCGCGGGGGGGGGGGGGGGGGCCCCGGGGGCCGGGGGGGGCCCCCGCGCGTGCCCCAGCGCCGCCCGGG
>NZ_RJKR01000010.1 GCF_003752025.1 Curtobacterium sp. PhB115 | reverse complement strand
ATTTCCGTGCACTTGTTGCACGGGCTCGCGTCCACTTTGTGGTTCCCGACAGACGATCGGGAATCAAACTGAATACACCGCTCTGGGTGGCGACACCCAGCAGTCGGGACATGTTTGAGACCGTGATTCATGGTCGACAGTGTTCCGGTGGTCATAGCGAGAGGGAAACGCCCGGTCACATTCCGAACCCGGAAGCTAAGCCTCTCAGCGCCGATGGTACTGCAAGGGGGACCTTGTGGGAGAGTAGGACGCCGCCGGACTTAACGTTGCAACACCAGGAAACCCCTGACCAAGTTTTGGTCAGGGGTTTTCTGCGTTTCCAGGGAAGCCGTAGGATCAGCCGACGACGGAGGAACGATGACCGAAGCCTGGCCGGCTCTCCCCGACGGCTCCAGACTGGCGCTGCGGGAGATCCTCATCCACGGGGTGCTCTCCCGTGCCGAGATCGCGCGGTCGCTCGGCCTGTCGCGAGCGAGCCTGACCCGGGCGATGCGGATCCTCGTCGCCCACCGGCTCGTCGTCGAGGTGGGCACGGACGTCCGCGGTGCAACAGGCCGGCCGTCGGAGCTCCTGCAGGCGAGTACCGGGGTGTGGGAGTTCCTCGGGGTCAAGCTCACGAAGGACCGCCTGTACGCCGCGGTGACGGACCTCGGCGGGCGGGTGCTCGCGCTGCACGAAGAGTCGATCGCGGCGACGGCGCCGGAGTCCCTCGCTGACCAGATCAGCGCCGTCACGGATCGGCTCCGCAAGGCCCACCCAGCACTCTGCGCGGTCGGGGTGTCGCTGCCCGGTGACGTGCTGTCGCGGGCCGGGGAGTCGATCGTCGCGGCGTCACCGTTCCTCGGGTGGCGGGACGTGCCGTTCGCCGGCATGGTGCTCGAGCGCACGGGCCTCGCGACGTTCACGGTGAACGACGTCCACGCCCTGACGGCGAAGGAGCACTGGTTCGGTGCCGGGGCCGGCCGTGACTCGATGGTGCTGGTGACGGTCGGCGAGGGCATCGGGCTCGGCCTCATCGCGAACGGGCAGGTCTCGACGGGGGAGCACGGACGGCTCGGTCGGATCGGACACCTGCCGGTGCTCGGCGGTGGCCCCGACTGCGGCGTCGGGCACTCGGGTTGTGCGTCGAGCTACCTGCCGAGCCCGGTGATCGTCCGGAACGCCGGCCACGAGGGATCGTCGTACGAACAGGTCGTCGAACTCGCGCGCAACGGTGACGCCGGTGCGTTGGCGGCGTTCGAGGATGCCGGCCGGGCGCTCGGTGCCGTGCTGGCGACTGCGGCGCACATCGCCGACCCCTCCGCGATCGTGCTGACGGGCGACGGGTTGCCCGTGTACGACCTCGCGCGGTCCACGGTGGACGAGTCGCTGCGCGCGGCACTGGCGCCGTACACCGAGCCGGTGACGGTCCAGGTGCAGCCGTTCGAGTTCTCGGAGTGGGCGCGGGCAGGTGCGGTGTTCGCGATCCGGCGACTGCTCGGAGAATGAGGGCATCCTCGCAGGACACGGGCCTTAGTTACACACGTTGACAAACTCGTGCGGAGACGGGAGGCTTGACTGGTCCACACCATCGAAGGAGATGCCGTGACCGCTGCCCCCACCGTCCCGTGGCCGACCGACGGCCTGTCGTTCGGCGGCGACTACAGCCCCGAACAATGGCCCCGCGAGACCTGGCACGAGGACGTGCGGCTGATGCGCGAGGCCGGGGTGAACCTGGTCACCGTCGGCGTCTTCTCGTGGGCGCTGCTCGAGCGGTCGCCGGGGGAGTTCACGTGGGAGTGGCTCGACGAGGTGCTCGACCTGCTGCACGCCAACGGCATCGCGGTCGACCTCGCAACGCCGACCGCCGCTCCGCCGAACTGGCTGCTGACGGCGCACCCCGAGATCCTGCCCGTGGACGCCACCGAACGGCGTGAGCGACCGGGTGGCCGCCTGGGGTGGTGCCCGGCCTCGGAGCTGTTCCGGGAGCACGCGCTCCGGATGGTCGACGCCCTCGCCGAACGGTACGGCCAGCACCCCGCGGTGCGGCTCTGGCACGTGAGCAACGAGCTCGGCGGCGGCAACGGCCGGTGCTACTGCGAGGAGTCGGCCGCGGACTTCCGGCACTGGCTCATCGCGAAGTACGGCGACGTCGAGGCCGCCAACGCCGCCTGGGGCACGGCCTTCTGGGGGCACACGTACACGTCCTTCGACGAGGTCTCACCCCCTCGTGGCGTCGGCGGTGCGCCCAACCCGGGCCTCTTCCTGGACTTCGAGCGCTACTCGTCCGACGCCCTCCTCCGGCAGTTCGACGCCGAGAAGGCCGTGATCGAGCAGTACTCCGCCGTCCCGGTGACAACGAACTTCATGGTCGGTGCCGGGTCGCAGGTGGTCGACTACGCCGGGTGGGCGAAGCACGTGGCCATCGTCGCGAACGACCACTACACACTCGTCGACGACGTCCGCCGCGAGCAGGACCTCGCGCTGGCCGGTGACCGGATGCGGGGCATGTCGGCGGACCGCCGTCCCTGGCTCCTGATGGAGCACTCGACGGGCGGCCCGAGCTGGCAGCAGCGCAACCGCGCGAAGGAACCCGCCGAACTCGTCCGGAACGCCCTGGCGCACGTGGCGCACGGGTCCGACGGGGCCCTGTTCTTCCAGTGGCGCGCCTCCACCGCGGGGGCAGAACAGTTCCACTCCGCGATGCTCCCGCACGCCGGCACCCGGACACGCATCTGGCGGGAGGTGCTCGCCCTCGGCCGAGCGCTCCGCGACCTCGCTCCGGTGCAGGGCAGTCGTGTCGAGCCGGCCCGGGTCGCCATCGTCGTCGACGAGGCCTCGGGCTGGGCGGTGCAGTCCGGCCTGAAGCCGCACCGCGGGCTCCGCTACTCGCGTGAGGTCCGCGCCTGGCACCGCGCGTTCCACGACCGCCAGGTCCTGACCGACGTGGTCCCCGCCGACGCCGACCTCGACGGGTACGACGTCGTCGTGGTGCCGACGATGCTCATCATCGACGACGCCACGGCCGCCCGCCTGTCCGCCGTCGTCGACCGGGGTGCGACCCTGGTCGTGACGTACCTGTCCGGGGTCGCCGACCAGGACGCCCGCATCCGCACCGGCGGGTACCCCGGAGCCTTCCGGCAGGTGCTCGGTGCGTGGTCCGAGGAGTTCACGCCCCTGCAGCGCGACGAGCAGTGGGCCCTCGACGACGGCGAGGTGGTCACCGACTGGGCCGAAGCGGTCGTGCTCGAGGACGCCGAAGCCGTCCTCCGCTACGCGGACGGCCCGCTCGCGGGGCGTCCGGCGGTCACCCGCCGCGCCGCCGGCGGCGGCGCCTGGTACGTGTCCGCGACGCTGTCCGACCAGAGCACCCAGCGGCTCGTGGACCGGATCGTCGAGGAGCGAGCGCTCCCGCGGACCGTCACCGCGCCTCCAGGCCTGGAGGCGGTGCGTCGCGTCCACGACGACGGATCCGCCTTCCTGTTCCTCGTCAACCACCGCGCTGACGACGTCACGGTCGCAGCGTCCGGTACGGACCTGCTCGACGGCTCCGGCCACGGGCCGGAGACCGTCGTGCCCGCCGGTCGCGTCCGCGTCCTGCGCGAGGAGCGTGCGTCGTGACCGTCCTGGAACGCGACCCGGCGCGCGCACAGCCCCGGGACGGACGCCGGCTGCACGTGCTCCGTGCCGCGGGGGTGTCCGTCGTCCTGGCGACCGCTGACGACGGACTGCCCGAGGTGCTGCACTGGGGGCGGGACGTCGGCGACCTCGGCGCGCGTGACACCGAGGAACTGCTCCTCGCACTCGGCCGGCCGCTCGGCCCGAGCGCCCTCGACGCCTCGTGGCCGCTCACGCTGCTGCCGACCGAACGCGACGGCTGGGAGGGTCGCCCGGGCATCGCCGGACACGTGGCCGGCGAACCGCTCGTTCCACGGTGGCGCGACGTCGAGGTCAGCGGGGACGCGGCCCGGATCGTCGTGACCGCGGTGTCCGAGGCCCTGACGCTCCGGAGCGAGCTCGACCTCGACACAGCCGGGGTGCTGCGCGTGCGGCACGCGGTGACGAACGGTCACGCCGAGCCCGTCCACCTGCAGGCACTCGAGGCCACACTCCCCGTGGACGAGCGTGTGGCCGAGGTCATGGACCTGGCCGGCCGGTGGACCCGGGAACGCACACCCCAGCGGCGTGCACTGACCGGCGGGAGCCACGCCCGCGAGAGCCGTCGCGGCCGGACCGGGCACGACGCCCCGACGCTGCTCGTGCTCGGGACGGCCGGGTTCTCGGACGCCGAGGGTGAAGTCTGGGCCGTGCACCTGGCGTGGAGCGCTGACTCCGTGCACCGCCAGGACGTCCTGGCCGAGGCCCGTCCGCTCCTCGGTGCCGGGGAACTCCTGCGCGCCGGCGAGGTCGTGCTCGGGCTGGGCGACTCGTTCACCACGCCCGATGCGGTGTTCGTCTGGAGCGACGCGGGGATCGACGGCATGTCGGACCGACTGCACGACTCGATCCGGAGCCGCCCTGGCCACCCACGACGACCGCGGCCCGTGGTGCTCAACACCTGGGAAGCCGTGTACTACCGCCAGGAGCTCGCGCCGCTGGTGGCCCTGGCCGAGACCGCGGCGGACATCGGCGTGGAGCGCTTCGTCCTCGACGACGGCTGGTTCCTCGGCCGGCGCTCCGACCGCACCTCGCTCGGCGACTGGCGCGTCGACACCGACGTCTGGCCGGACGGGCTCCGGCCCCTGGTCGACCGGGTCCGCGCGCTCGGCATGGAGTTCGGGCTGTGGTTCGAGCCCGAGATGGTCAGCCCGGTGTCAGAGCTCGCCCGGGCGCACCCCGAGTGGCTGCTGCAGCGACCCGGCGACGACGTGCGCACCTGGCGGAACCAGTACGTGCTCGACATGGCGAACCCGCTCGCCCGCGCGTTCGTCCTGGAGAGCATGTCCGCGGTGATCGGCGAGCACCACGTGGACTTCGTGAAGTGGGACCAGAACCGCGACATCGTGCACGCCGTGCACGCGGGACGAGCGGGCATCGACGCGCACACCCGGGGCGTCTACGCGCTGATGGACGCGCTCCGTGCCCGGCACCCGTGGCTCGAGATCGAGGCGTGCGCGAGCGGCGGAGCGCGCGTCGACCTCGGTGTGCTCGACCGCACCGACCGGGTGTGGGCGTCGGACTCCAACGACGCGTTCGAACGGCTGCCGATCCAGCGCTGGACCGAGGCTCTGCTGCCGCTGGAGCTGATCGGGTCGCACGTCGGGCCCGAGGTCTCGCACACCACCGGCCGGCACCTCGACCTGGACTTCCGGATGGCGGTGTCGCTGTTCGGCTCGGCGGGCATCGAGACCGACGTCACCCGGCTGTCACCGTCGGAACTCGACCGGCTGCGGGCGTGGACGGCGCTGTACAAGCGGGAGCGCGGACTGCTGCACACCGGTCGGCTCCGGCACCTGGCCCTCGGTGACCCCGGGCTCGTGGCGACCTCGGTGGTCGCGCCGGACCGCTCACGGGCGCTCGTGCGGGTCGCACGGACCGAGACCGGACCGCAGTCGCTCGCGGTGCCGCTCCGGATGCGGGGCCTCGACCGGGCCCGGCGCTACCGGGTCGCACCGGCGCAGGGCATCGGCGTGCCGCACGGGCTCGACATGGTGCCGCCGCCGTGGCTCGTCCGTGGAGGCGTGGAGCTTCCGGGTTCGGTGCTCGAGGACGTCGGCGTGCGGCTGCCGATGCTCGCGCCGGCCACCGCGATCGTGCTCGAGCTGCACGCCGTCGACTGACGCGCGCCGGCCGAGCGCCGTGGCGGTGCCGGCGCGCCGCCGCCGAGCGCGCCGCAGCCGAGCGCGCCGCAGCCGAGCGGGCGATACATCCGGGTGCGCGACGCGCGGATGCTGGTGTTTCGCCCGTTCGCGGTGGTGGGCGGCCGAGCGGGCGATACATCCGCGTGTGCGGCGCGCGGACGCTGGTGTTTCGCCCGCTCGCGGTGGTGGGTGCGAGGCTGCCGCGGCGCTGACGGTTCTGGTTCGCGACCGTCGAGGATCGTGAACCAGAACCGTCAGGCCGCTGGCAGAACTCGGCCTGCTCCGGGCACGGGCGAGGGTGCGAACGAGGGCGCCCTCGTCAGGGGAGGAGCGAGCCCGCGTGCCGGAGGACGAGCGGGCCGACGAGCGCCTCCGTGTCGATGCCGGGCGCACCCGTCACCGTGAAGGTCACGGACTCGCCGGCGAGCAAGGACACGAGGCCGTCGTCCACCCGGGCGGCCTGGTCCACGCGGTCCGGGAACAGCGAGACGTCGCGCGCGTAGGACGTCGCCGTCACCGTCACGACCGCGCCGTCGTCCGTCGCCACGACCGAGGTCGACAGCGGTGAGCGAGCGAGCACCTGGTCGACGACCTCGGCGCGGTCGAACACCGTGCGGGTGCCCGCGCCGGTGACGACGAGCACCTCGGACCCGGCGTCCCCGAACTGCGCGAGCGACGACGGCAGCACCACCCGGCCGGCATCGGCGGGACCGGCGGCGAGCGGGAACGACGACGAGTCGAGCACCGTGCCGTCGAACGCCACGCGGGACACCGTCACGTCGTCGGCGACCGGCACCCCCGAAGCGTTCACGAGCACGACCGCGAGCCCGGACGTACCCGCAGGGCCAGCAGCGCCGGCAGCGCCGTCCGCGCCGTCCGCGCCGGCAGGGCCGTCCGCGCCGTCAGCGCCCGCGGGCTGCACGGTCAGCAGCACCGGCTGGTACGCCTGCCGCACCGCGTACCAGACCGGCTTCCGGATGCCTGCGTGGTCCACGAGCGCCCAGGACACCACTGGCCAGTCGTCGTTGAGCTGCCAGACGATCATCCCGGTGTTGTCGGGCGTGCGGGACCGGAACCACTCCATGCCGAAGCGGATCGCGTGCGCCTGGTTGAGCTGCGCGGCGAAGAGCCAGTCCTCGATCGAGGTGGGCGCGGGCAGGTGTCCGCGCATGCCGTCGGCGAGCTTCCGGTTGCCCTGGTCGGCCTTCTGGTGCACGAGCATCTCGTGGCCGTCCGGGTCGAGGGGCTCGTCGTGCACCACGGCGGTCAGGGTCGACCAGGCGGGCGGGCCCTGGAACCCGAACTCCGCCACGAACCGCGGGTTCCAGTCGGCGTAGGCGCGGTAGTCGAGCCGGTTCCAGACGTCCCAGATGTGCACGCTGCCGTTCCGCTCGTCGTTCGGCGTCAGGTACTCGTCGAACGAGAACGGGCTGCCCGGCGTGTACGGACGGGTCGGGTCGAGCTCGGCGACGACCGCCGGCAGCAGGTCGCGGTAGTACCCGTTGCCCCAGGTCCGGCCGACGAGCGACGGCCGCCAGCCCCACTCGGCGTACGCGACGAGGTTCTCGTTGTTGCCGTTCCACACCACGAGCGACGGGTGCGGGCTGAGCCGGGTGACGGCCTCGCGGGCTTCGGGCTCGACCTCGTCGGCGAGCCAGGGCTCCTCGGCGTAGGCGGCACAGGCGAACAGGAAGTCCTGCCAGACGAGCACGCCGAGCTCGTCGCAGCGGTCGTACAGGTCGTCGGACTCGTAGATCCCGCCGCCCCAGATGCGGAGCAGGTTGACGTTCGCCTCGATCGCGTCGTCGATCCGGTCGGCGTAGCGCTCCGGGGTCATCTCTGTCAGGTAGGCGTGGTCGGGGATCCAGTTCGCGCCCCGCACGATGACGGGCCGGTCGTTCACCCGGAGCAGGAACGGCGCGCCGCCCGCGTCGGCCGCGGTGTCGAGCGTGACCGTGCGGAAGCCGACGCGGCCGGTCCAGACGTCGTCGCCGACCTCGACCCGGACGTCGTACAGCGGCTGGTCGCCCTCGCCGCGCGGCCACCAGACGGCGACCTCGGGGACCTCGAGCCGCACGGTGGCGGAGCCGGTGGTGACGTCCGGGCCGGTCACGACGGGGCGCGCGCCGACGACCCGGCCGGCGGTGGCCGCGGTGTCGACGGGGCGGACGGGAGGCTCGGTGTCGGAACCGGGGTGCGCTGCGGACGGGTGGTGCGGGGCCAGGGTGATCCGCGCCTCCAGTCCGGCACCCGCGTCACCACCTGCGGACGCGACGGGCGCGCTGCCGATGGCCTGCGAGAAGGCGCCGGAGGAGCCGGCGAACTCGACGTCGACGTGCGCGGTGAGCACGCCGGTCGTGCCGTCGACGTCGACGAGCGGGCGGACGGCCGCGATGCGGGCGCCGCTCCAGGACTCGATGCCGATCGACTTCCAGATGCCGCTCGTGGCGACGTCGATGCCCCAGTCCCAGCCGAAGTTCGACGCGTTCTTCCGCAGCGCGTTGTACGGGTGGTGGTTGACGTGGGGGAGTTCGCCGCCGTGCAGCGCGGACAGCCGCTCGGCCGCGGGGACCGGGGCGTCGAAGGTGACGACGAGTTCGTTCGTGCCCGGTCGAAGCAGGTGCCCGACGGGGAACCGGTAGGAGCGGTGCTGGTTCGCGGTGGCCCCGACGACGATGCCGTTCAGCTCGATCGTCGCGAGGGTGTCGAGCCCGTCGGCGACCAGGTCGTGGCGCTCGTGCGTGCTCGTGCCGTCCCACTCGAACGTGCGGCGGTAGCGCCACACCGTGTCGCCGATCCACTGGGTCGCTGCCTCGTTGTCGCCGTCGAACGGGTCCGCGATCAGCTCTGCCCGCAGCAGGTCGGTGTGCACGCAGCCGGGGACGAGTGCCGCCGTCGGCTGGCGGTGCCGATCGGACTCCGGCGGCCCGTTCACCGCCTCGACCGTCCACGTGCCGTCCAGGGTGGTCCGCTCCATTGCGTCTCCTCATCGTGACGGGGTCGTGACACGACCCCTTGACCGCCTTAGTTTACCCGTGTAACAATCACGCTCACAACGTGGACCCTGCGACGACGCAGACCGAGAGGACAACGATGTTCAACCCAACCCGTTCACGGCTCGCCATCGGCGCCGCCGTTCTCCTCGCCGCCGGCCTCGCGCTGAGCGGCTGCAGCTCCAGCGGCACCGCCAGCACGAACGACGACGCGGCCTCGACCCTGATCGCGTACACCGGACAGTCCGGCGACTACCAGATCAACTTCAACCCGTGGTCGCCGTCCAACATCGGCGGCGTCGGCACGATCTACGAGTCGCTGTTCTTCATCACGAACGTGAACAACAACGACCCGAAGCCCCTGCTCGGCAAGTCCTACGAGTGGAACACGGACGGCACGCAGCTCACGATCACCCTGCGCGACGGGGCGACCTGGAGCGACGGCGAGCCGTTCACCTCGAAGGACGTCGTGTTCACGCTCGACATGCTCAAGAAGCAGAAGGCCCTCAACTCGATCGGTTACGACGGCACCGCGAAGGCCGACGGCGACGACAAGGTGGTCGTGACGTTCGACAAGCCGTCGTTCGTGCTCGGCCCGAACCTGCTCGGCAAGACCTGGATCGTGCCGGAGCACCTGTGGAAGGACATCGACCCGACCACCGACGTCGTCCGCGAACCGGTCGGCACCGGCCCGTACACGCTCGGCACCTTCAAGGCGCAGGCGTTCACCCTCGAGGCGAACAAGAAGTACTGGGACGGCGCCCCTGCCGTGAAGACCATCCGCTACCTGTCGCTCTCCGGCAACACCGCTGGCGCCGACGCCCTGTCGCAGGGGTCGATCGACTGGCAGACCGGCCCGGTCCCCGGCATGTCCGACATCGCCGCGAAGTACCCCGGGTACGACGGCATCACCATCCCGCAGAACCAGATGGCGCTGCTCACCTGCGCGAACAGCGACCTCGGCTGCACCGGACCGCAGACCGACCCCGCCGTCCGTCACGCCATCGCCGACGCGATCAACCGCAAGCAGCTGAACTCGCTCGCGTTCGAGAACACCGCCAGCGAGATCTCGCCGACCTTCGCGCTGACCAGCACCCAGAAGGACACCATCTCGCCGGACGTCGAGCCCGCCGTGATGCCGGAGACCGCCGACACCGCTGCCGCGGCCGACGAGCTCGAGGGCGCCGGCTGGAAGAAGGGCTCCGACGGCATCTACGCCAAGGACGGCAAGAAGCTGTCGCTGACCGTCGAGGTCGTCACCGGCTGGACCGACTACATCACCGCCATCGACACGATGACCCAGCAGCTGAAGGCCGCCGGCATCGAGCTGAAGGCGCAGCAGTCGTCGTGGAACGAGTGGACGGACAAGAAGACGAAGGGCGACTTCGAGCTCGCGATCGACTCGCTCGGCCAGGGCCCGGCGTCGAACCCGTACTACCTGTACAACAACTACTTCACGACGGCGAACACCGCCAAGGTCGGCGAAGCAGCCCCGATGAACATCTCGCGGTACAGCAACCCGGAGGTGGACGCCGCCCTCGCGAAGCTCGCCACGATCAACCCGACCGACACCGCCGCGACCCAGCCGCAGTTCGACGTCATCCAGAAGAACATCGTCGAGGACCTGCCGTACATCCCCGTGATGACCGGCGGTACGACCAGCGAGTTCCACTCGTCGAAGTTCAGCGGATGGCCCACGAAGGACGACCTCTACGCGTTCCCCGCCGTCTGGGCCAGCCCGGACAACGCCGAGGTCTTCAAGGCACTCAAGCCGGCGAAGGGCTGACCACGATGGGATCGCGACCGAGGAGCACTCGACGATGACCTACTTCCTGCGCAAGATCGGCTTCTACATCGTCGCCCTCTGGGCGGCACTGACGCTGAACTTCATCATCCCGCGGCTGCTGCCCGGGAACCCCGTGGACATCCTGCTCGCCAAGCTTCAGCAGCGCGGCGGGCAGGTGACCCCGGCGACACGGCAGGCGTACGAGCTGCTCCTCGGTGGCGATTCCTCGGAGCCGCTGATCTCCCAGTACGGCCACTACCTGGTCAACGTGTTCCGCGGTGACCTCGGGGTGTCCGTCAGCTACTTCCCGGCACCGGTGACCGAGGTCATCGCGAGCTCGCTGCCGTGGACGATCGCCCTGGTGGGGATCGCCACCGTCGTCGCCGCGATCATCGGCGTCGGCCTCGGTGCCTTCGTCGGCTGGCGTCCGGGCACCTGGCTCGACTCGTTCGTGCCGGCGACCACCCTGCTCGCCGCGGTGCCGTACTTCTGGCTCGCGCTGATCCTGGTGTACTTCTTCGCCACCGGGCTCCACCTGTTCCCGGCGCAGGGCGGCTACGACGTCGTGCTCACCCCCGGCTTCAACTGGGACTTCATCGCCTCGGCGATCAAGTACGGCGTGCTGCCGGCCGTGACGATCGTGCTCGCGTCCCTGGGCGGCTGGCTGCTCGGGATGCGCAACATGATGGTGTCGACCCTGTCCGAGGACTACATCACCACCGCCCAGGCGAAGGGCCTGTCCGACGGCAAGATCCTGCGGAACTACGCCGCCCGGAACGCCGTGCTGCCCTCGGTCGCCGGGTTCGCGATCTCCCTCGGGTTCATCGTGTCCGGCTCCGTCGTCACCGAGCAGGTGTTCTCGTACCCGGGCATCGGGTCGAAGCTGCTGTCCGCGGTGACCAACAACGACTACGCGCTCATGCAGGGGATCTTCCTGTTCATCACCCTGGCGGTCCTCGGCGCGAACCTCGTCGTCGACCTGCTGTACGGGCTCATCGACCCGCGGACGCGGGCGCGGAGCTAGGGAGGACACGCCATGACCAACATCCAGCAGGACACCGAACCGACCATCGGCGCACTCGCCGAAGAAGCGGACACCACCACGTCCATCGCCACCCGGCGCGCGACGAAGGGCGGGGTCAAGCGCTTCCTCCCCACCCTCACGCCGTGGCTCGTCACGGGCATCGCGCTCGTCGCCGGCGTCACGCTCTTCGGGGTCATCGGGCCGCTGCTCGTCGGCGACCCGACCACCATCCGTGACTCCGGGCTGCAGGGGCCGAGCGGTGAGAACCTCCTCGGCACCACCCAGACCGGGCAGGACGTCCTCGCCCAGCTCGCCTACGCCACCCGGGGCAGCCTGCAGATCGGCCTGATCGTCGGGCTCCTCGCCACCGTGCTCTCCGCGTTCTTCGGGATCCTCGGCGCGTACCTCGGCGGGATCATGGACGAGGCGTTCTCGCTCTTCTCGAACGTGTTCCTCGTCATCCCCGGCCTGCCGCTCGTCATCGTCATCTCCGGCCTGGTGCCGCGTGAGGCCCGCGGGCTCTGGACCATCGCCGTCGTCCTCGCGATCACCTCGTGGGCGGGTTCCGCCCGGGTGCTCCGCGCGCAGACGATGTCGATCCGGAACCGCGACTACGTCTCGGCCGCACGGGTCGCCGGCGAACGGCCCTGGCGGGTCATCGCCGTCGAGATCCTGCCGAACCTGCTGCCCGTGCTCGCTTCGCAGTTCGTGTTCGCGGTGATCGCGGCGATCCTCGGGGAAGCGGGACTGTCGTTCCTCGGCCTCGGGGCGTCGAACTCGTCGACGCTCGGCACCATGCTCTTCTACGCCCAGAACGGCTTCGCGCTGGCGAACGGTGCCTGGTGGTGGTTCGTGCCACCGGGTCTGCTGATCGCCCTGCTCGGCATGGGCCTGTCCCTGGTGAACTTCTCGATCGACGAGGTCATCAACCCGCGACTCGCGAACGTGCGTGCGCAGCGACGGCGCGACCGTCGTGCGAAGCGTGCGGCCCGCTCGGGAGGCCCGGCCCGCGTCGCCACCGCCGGTCACGACACGAAGGGGGTCGCCCGATGAGCGCCACCGACACCGCACGTCCGGTCACCTCCGACGCCACGGGCGACGGCCGCCGCCCGGCCGTGCTGACCATCGACCACCTCGACGTCGTCTACGAGACCGAACACCCCGTGCACGCCGTCAAGGACGTGTCCCTCACCCTGGCCCCCGGCGAGATCCTCGGGCTCGCGGGGGAGTCCGGTTGCGGGAAGACGACCCTGGCCTACGCGATCACCCGGCTGCACCGGCCGCCGGCGAAGGTCGCGTCCGGCAGCATCACCTTCCACGACCGCGACGGCACCGACATCGACCTGCTCGGCCTGCCGCACGAGCAGCTGCGGGCCGTGCGGTGGTCGAAGCTGTCGATGGTGTTCCAGGGCGCGATGAACGCGCTCAACCCGGTCACCACGATCCGCGCGCAGCTCGACGACGCGCTGAAGGAACACCGGCGCGACCTGTCCCGCAAGGAACGGCGCGCGATCGCCGAGGACGCCCTGAGTCGCGTCGGCGTGGACCCGTCCCGGATCACCGCGTACCCGCACGAACTGTCCGGCGGCATGCGGCAGCGCGTGATGATCGCGATGGCGATGCTGCTCGAACCGCAGATCATGATCATGGACGAGCCCACCACGGCCCTCGACGTCGTGGTGCAGCGCGAGATCCTGCGCGAGATCGTCCGGCTGCGCGACGAGCTCGGGTTCGCCGTCGTGTTCATCACGCACGACCTGCCGCTGCTGCTCGAGATCAGCGACCGGATCGCGATCATGCTGCGCGGCGAGGTCGTCGAGTGCGACCGGGCCTCGGTCATCCAGCACGACCCGAAGCACCCGTACACGCAGAAGCTGCTGCAGTCGTTCCCGTCCCTGTCGGGCGAGCGCGGTGCGTTCATCCGCACCGGCGTCGACGCGGGACCCACCCAGGAGGTCGTTCGATGACCAGTGTGACCGTCAGCCACCTCGGCAAGGACTTCCACACCCGCAAGGGCTTCACGCGCACCACCCTGCGCGCCGTCGACGACGTGTCGTTCGAGCTGCTGCCCGGGAAGACCGTGGCGTTGGTGGGAGAGTCCGGCTCGGGCAAGTCGACCATCGCGCGGATGCTCGCGAAGCTCGAGAGCACCACCCGCGGTTCCATCGACGTGCGGCTGGAGGACGGCACCCCCGTCGTCGGCAGCATGTACCGGCGGCACGTGCAGATGGTGTTCCAGGACCCGTTCGCCTCGCTCAACCCGTTCCACTCGATCGAGCACCACATCGCCCGGCCGCTGCAGCTGCACCACCGTGCCCGCGGCGCCGACGAGACCGCCGAGAAGGTGCGGGAACTGCTCGGCCGGGTGAACCTGGACGAGGACTTCGCGACCCGACGGCCGCACGAGCTCTCCGGCGGGCAGCGGCAGCGCGTCGCGATCGCCCGCGCGCTCGCCCCCGGTGCACAGGTCCTGATCGCCGACGAACCCGTCTCGATGCTCGACGTGTCGATCCGCCTCAGCGTGCTCAACCTGATGGGGCGGCTGCAGCGCGAGGACCACCTCGCCGTGCTCTACATCACGCACGACCTGGCGACCGCGCGGCACTTCTCCGACGAGATCCTGGTGCTGTACCGCGGCCGGGTCGTCGAGCGCGGGCCGTCCGACGCCGTGATCCTCAACCCGCAGCACGACTACACCCGGCTGCTCGCCGAGGCGGCCCCGGACCCCGAGCGCACCGACCGCAGGGTGACCTCGGGGAGTGCCCTCGACCGCTCGAAGATCGACAACACCACCTGCTACGACCACGGCGTCGGCGCTTGGGTGTCGAGCGAGCCGGCACCGGTCGGCGCACGGTGAGCGGGACGTTCGCGGACTGGGTCACACCGGGGTTCTCGGCACGGTTCCGGATCGGCGACGACCAGCCGGCCGCACTCGTGTCGTTCGTGCCGGCCGGTGGGGCGCTCGCCGACGGACCCGTCGATCCGCAGCCGCTGGTCGAGCTGACCACGATCGGCCACGGGCGGTTCCCGGGCGGGTTCCGGCACGTGGACTCCACGATCGGAGCGCGACTGCGCCCGGTGTCGCACCGTGTGTCCGACGACGGGACCGATCCGTGGTTCCGGATCGTGCAGGCGGACGCGGCCACGGGCCTCCAGGTCGAGTCGGTGTTCCGGGCGCGCGCCGACGTGCCGGGCTTCCAGACCTGGACCGAGGTCTCGACGCCGGAGGGCGGCGAGCACGTCGTGGACTTCGCGTCCTCGTTCGCGACGGGGGCGTTCCTGACCGACTCGGGTGCGACGGTCGACGACCTGTCGCTCGCGCACGCGGACAACGACTGGGCGGCCGAGAGCCGGTGGCGGACCGATCCGCTGCGGTCGATCGGGCTGGCGCGCATCGACCGCGAGGCGCAGCACCACCCGCCGCGCAGTCGTGCCGTCGTGCAGAACCGAGGATCGTGGTCGACGGGCGAGGCGCTGCCGATCGGCGTGCTGACGCCTGCTGCGTCCGCTGGTGCTGGGCCCTACGCGCTCGTCTGGCAGGTCGAGCACAACGGACCGTGGCTGTACGAGCTCGGCGAGACCCGGCGGCACGCCTACCTGATGCTGAGCGGGCCGACCGACCAGGAACACCAGTGGACGGCGGTCGTGGCACCCGGGCAGCCGTTCGTCTCGGTGCCGGTTTCCGTCGGGATCGCCTCGTCGGTGGGGTCCGCCTTCGCCGTGCTCACCGCGCAGCGTCGGGCGTTCCGGCACGTTCGCGAGGCCGACCGCACCCTGCCGCTCGTGTTCAACGACTACATGAACACGCTCATGGGCGACCCGACCACCGAGAAGCTCCTGCCGCTGATCGACGCGGCCGCCGACGCCGGCGCGGACCTGTTCTGCATCGACGCAGGCTGGTACGCCGAGGGGCACTGGTGGGACACCGTCGGTGCGTGGGAGGAAGCGGCGTCGCGGTTCCCGACCGGGCTCGGGTTCGTCATCGACCACATCCGTTCGCGGGGCATGCAGGCCGGGCTGTGGCTCGAGCCCGAGGTCATCGGCATCCACTCGCCGCTGGCGATCTCACTGCCGTCGTCGGCCTTCGTGCACCACCACGGGGTGCGGGTCGCCGAGCACGGACGGCACCTGCTCGACCTCCGGTCACCGGCCGCGCGGGCACACCTCGACTCCGTCGTCGATCGACTGGTCGGGTCACTCGGGGTCACCTTCTTCAAGATGGACTACAACACGATGACCGGCCCGTGGGTCGGCACCGTCGACGGCGGACGGGCGCTGCTCGACTGGCTCGACGACGTGCAGGAGCGGTACCCGTCGCTGCTCATCGAGAACTGCGCCTCGGGAGCGATGCGCGCCGACTCCGCGATGCTGTCCCGGTTGCACATGCAGTCCACCTCGGACCAGCAGGACCCGGTGCTCTCCGCCTCGATCGCCGCCGCGGCACCCGCGGCGATGCTGCCCGAGCAAGCGGGGAACTGGGCGTACCCGGCGCCGTCGATGGCCGACGACCTGTTCGAGATGTCGCTGGTGAACGGGGTGCTCGGGCGGATGTACCTGTCGGGCTACCTGAACGAGATGTCTGCTGCGCAGCGGGCGGTCGTGCGTTCTGCGATCACGGCCCACCGGACAGTACTCGAGGTCATCGAGTCGTCGGTGCCGGAGTGGCCGCTCGGGTTGCCGGCATGGGAGGACCCGTGGCTCGCGCTCGGCTTGCGCGCGCCCGGCGGGGACCTCTACCTGTCGGTCTGGGCGCTGCCCGGGGCCGGCTCGTCGGTGTCGTTGCCGTTGCCTGGCTTCGTGGGGCAGGCAGTTGTCGTCGAGCCGCTGTTCCCGACGGCGCTCGGGTCGTGGTCCGTGGCGTGGGACGCAGCCTCGGGCTCGCTCGAGGTCACCAACAGCGGGGCGACCCCCACAGCGCGGGTGCTGCGCGTCCGACCGGAGGGGGCGGACGCGGAGCACTGAGCGGGGCGCGCGTCGCGATGGCAGGGCGCGCGCTGGAGCGGACGGGAGGCACGGTGCAGGCAGGCACCGTGCCTCCCGGCCCGTCGGTGGTCCCGTCCACGGCGGGTGCAGGCAGGCGCCGTGCCTCCCGTCCTGTCGGTGGTCGCGTCCCGGCGCGGGGGACGCGGGTTCGTGTCCTGCCGGTGACGGTTCTGGTTCAGGATCCTCGGGGATCGTGAACCAGAACCGTCAGGAGCGCGGCAGGAAGGGCCCCGGTCAGGCGCGGGTCTCGTGATCGGCGCGGGTCTCCTGATCGGCGTCGGCGTCGGCGTCTGCGTCTGCGTCGGTGTCGGTGTCGGCGTCTGCGTCGGTTTCGGGGTCGTCGTCGGTTTCGGGCTCGTCGTCGGGGCGGCGCGGGGCGCGGAGCCGAAGGGTCGCACCGAGGCCGATGACCAGGAAGCCGGCGGCCGAGAACGCGGCGGCGCGGGTGCCGTCGGAGAACGCCTCGGCGGCGTCGGCGCGGGTCTGCCCCTCGAGGCCGGCGATCGCTCCGCCCGAGGACTGCACGACGGTGTCGGCGATCTGCTCGGACTGGGCGGTCGAGACGCCGGCGTCCTGCAGGCGGTGCTCCAGGATGGTGCCCGTCGAGGTGAACAACACCGTGCCGAGGACCGCGATGCCGAGCGCCGAACCGATCTGGCGCGCGGTGCTCTGGGCGCCCGAGGCTTCGCCGCTGCGCTCCACGGGGACGTCCTGCAGTACGACGCCGGTGAGCTGGGCGGTCGCGAGTCCGACGCCGAAGCCGTAGACGAACAGGCACGGCACGATCGCCCACCACGGGGTCGACGAGGTCACGACGAACCCGATCGCGGCGACCCCGACGATCTCGGCGCCGATGCCCATCCGCACGATCGGCAGCGCCCCGATCCGCTGTCCGACCGTGGCCGCGAACCCGCTCGCGACGAACGACCCGATCGCCAGGGCCAGCAGCACGAAGCCGGTCTGCAGCGCCGAGTAACCGAGGACGTTCTGCAGCCAGAGGGGCAGCGACAGGATGATGCCGAACTCGCCGAGCGACACGATGAGCGCTGCGATCGAGCCGTTCCGGAACGAGCCGATGCCGAACAGGTCGAGCGCGATGAGCGTCGACCGGCCCGCGCGCTGCCGTCGCCGGGAGCGGACGACGAACGCCAGCCCGGCGGCCACCGCGACGACGAACGCGACGGGGATCGGCGAGACCGGGCCGTCCCACGACCACGAGCCGATCGTGAACGGTGTCGACGACGGAGCCCACCAGCCGTAGGTGCGACCCTCGATCAGCCCGAAGACCAGCGCAGCGCTCGCGATCACGGACAGCAGGGCACCGACGAGGTCGATGCGGCCGGTGTGCTCGGCGTCGCGCGACTCCCGCACGGCGACCGCGAGACCGACCAGGATGATCGCCACGATCGGGACGTTGATACCGAAGGCCCACCGCCACGAGAAGTCCGTCGTCAGCCAGCCGCCGAGCAGCGGACCGACCGCCACCATCCCGCCGATCGTGGAGCCCCACACCGCGAAGGCGATGCCGCGCTCCCGGCCGGTGAACGTCGCGTTGAGGATCGACAGCGTGGTGGGCAGGACCATCGCGCCACCCACACCCTGCAGCACGCGGGACGCCACGAGCAGTTCGCCCGTCGGGGACAGCGCCGCCAGGACCGACGCCACCGCGAACAGGATCACGCCGATGATCAGCAGGCGTCGGCGACCGAAGCGGTCGGCGACGGCACCGAAGACGAGCAGCAGCGCGGCGAAGACCAGCGTGTAGCTCTCCTGCACCCACTGCACGAGCGTCGAACCGATGTCGAGGTCGGCGACGATGCTCGGGATCGCGACGTTCACGATCGTGGAGTCGACGATGATGAGCGCGACCGCCAGGCTGATCACGACCAGACCGATCCACCGACGGCGATCCGGGGTGGTGGGAGCTGCGGCTGCGGCGCTCATGTGCGTGTCCTCTCAGATGATCAGCATGCTGACTACCTGACGGTACACCCGCTCCCGATGACCGGCGCACCGGGGATCAGGGGAGGAGGCGGAGCTCCATCGCGCGGGTCACGGCACGGGTGCGGTCGTTCACGCCGAGCTTCTCGAACACGTGGCCGAGGTGCGTCTTCACCGTCGTCTCGCTGAGGAACAGGGCGCGGCCGATCGCCGGGTTCGAGTTTCCCTGGGCGACGAGCTGCAGGACCTCGATTTCGCGCGGGGTCAACGACGGGCCGGTGGCCGCAGCCGACGAACCGGTCGCCCGTCGGACCAGCGCCGCCGCGGCCGAGGGAGCGAGCGCCGTCTCGCCCCGCGCGGTCGCCCGCACCCCGGCGAGGATCTCGGACTCCGGGGCCGCCTTGAGCAGGTAGCCGGTGGCACCGGCCTCGATCGCCGACAGGATCTGGTCGTCGGACTCGTACGTCGTCAGGATCAGGACACGGACACCCGGCTCGGCCGCGAGGATCTCCGCCGTCGCCGCATCACCGTCGAGCTCCGGCATCCGCAGGTCCATGAGCGCGACGTCGGGCCGTTCGGCCAGCACGACGGACACCGCCGCGCGGCCGTCGCTCGCCTGGCCGGCCCACCACATCGATGTCGTCGGCGTCCTGCAACAGCGCGACGATGCCCGACCGGACGATCGGGTGGTCGTCGGCGACCACGACGCGGATCACCGGGTCACCTCCGCCACGGGGTGCCGATCGTCGGACTGGAGGCCCGGTGCGGCTCCGGTGGGCAGGCTCGCCTCGACGACGGTGCCCCGGTCCGGTGCGCTCGTGATCGAGCAGGTCCCGCCGGAGAGCGCCAACCGTTCGTGGAGCCCGCGGAGGCCGTGCCCCGCGGTCGGGACGGCCGAGTCGAAGCCCACGCCGTCGTCGGTCACGCGCACCCCGACGCGTTCGGGCGACTGCCGGAGGACGACCCGCACGGAGGCGGCGTCAGCGTGGGCGCGGATGTTCGCGAGGGACTCCTGGACGACCCGGAGCAGCACCACCTGGGCGTCACGGTCGAGCGGGCCGTCGGTCGCGTCGACCGTCACCGGCGTGCCGGTCTCGCGGGTGTACCGCTCGGCGAGGCGGTGCAGCGCTCCCGCCAGGCTGCCGCTCGTGGCGCCGGCGACTCCGGCGGCGATGAGGGCGCGGGAGTCCTCCAAGGCGGCGCGGGCGGATTCCTCGAGGACGGTGAGCCGTTCCTCGAGCGCGTCGGCGCGGTCGTTCGCCAGGTCCTTCCGAGCACGTTCGGTGAGCATGACGATGCCGGCGAGGTTCTGCGCGACGGTGTCGTGGATCTCGCGGGCCAGGCGTTCCCGTTCGCTCGCGATGCCGGCGGTGCGGTTCGCGTCGGCGAGCGACTGCTGGGTGGCGCGGAGTTCCTCGACGAGCTGGGGGCGCTCCTCGGACAGGCCGGCGACGCTCGAGATCCACACGCCCATCGCGCAGGCACCGATGACGCTGATGCCCTCGATGAGCAGGGTGCTGACCAGGGCGTCGGGGCCGCTCGACAGTTGCAGACCGATGCCGCTCGCGAGCCCGACTGCGACGGACAGCAGGACCGCGGTGCGGACGCGCTCCGTCTGCACCCACACCAGCGGGAACACGATGCACTGCACGAACGCGGTGCTCGGCACGACAGCCGGCAGCACCAGGGCTGCGACGATGACGAGCGGCAGGAACGCGGCGGCGGCTCGGGGGCTGTCGTAGCCGCGGTGCCCGTACCCGATGTACGCCACGACGAGGACCACGACCGCGAGGTACGCCGGCCAGCGGGTCGACCACGGGGACCAGCCGAGCGCGGTGATCACGGCGGTGAGGAGCATCGTGCCCGCGAAGAAGACGTGCAACCACCGGCCCCGCACCCACGTCTCGCCGCTCATGACGACAGCATCCCATCGATGCAGGACCGCGGAGCGGTTCTCCACAGGGCCCATCAGGAGTCCTTGCGGTTCCAGCGGAAGGTGAGGGCGCAGGCCACCGTGCCCCCGACCAGCCACGCGACCAACACGAGGGTTCCGAGGGCGAGGTGCCACGCGCCTCCCGGCTCGGCGGACGCGAACGCGTCTGGCAGGAAGACGGACCGCATGCCGGACGCCATCCAGCGCAGGGGGAAGACGGACGCGATGTTCTGCAGCCAGTCGGGCAGCTGCGTGAAGGGCAAGTAGACGCCGGAGATGAACTGCAGGACCAGGACGATCGGGACGATCGTGGCGGTGGCGCGGCGGCCCTCGCGGGGGAGCGCCGAGATCGCGATGCCGAGGACGCAGCTGGTGGCGATGCCGAGGACCATCACGCCGGCGAAGACGCCCCAGTTGCTCGCGTCGGTCGGCAGGTCGACGCCGAACACCAGGCTCGCGATCCCGAGCAGCAGCGCCGTCTGCACGATGGTGGTGACGAGGACCATGCCGATCTTGCCGACGAAGTACGACAGCACCGGCAGCGGTGTGCCACCGAGGCGCTTCAGGGTGCCGTCGCTCCGTTCGGTCGCGATGTCGACGCCGAGGGATTGGGTGCCGGAGAGCAGGATGCCCGTCGCGACCAGGCCGGGCAGGTAGTAGGTGGCGTAGTCGACGCTGATCGGTCGCCCGTTGCTGGCGACGGCGCGGATCGGGTCGGCGTCCGCGAAGGCCACGGAGAAGAGCGCCAGCATGATGATGGGGAAGAGGAAGGTGAAGAACACGGCGTCGGGGGCGCGGAAGTAGGAGCGGATCTCGTACGAGATGCGGCTGGTTGCAGTGGTCACTTCTGGCCCACCATTCCGAGGTAGACGTCCTCGAGGGACGGGCGGATGACTTCGAGGTCGTGCATGGCCGTGGTGCTGCTGCGGACGAGCGCGGTCGGGTCGGTCGTGCGCTCGTCGTGGTGCGTGCCACCGTCATCGCGCCATCGGACCCGTGGTGTACGGGCTTCGGCCCCACCGATCTCGTCGATCGGGGCGATGTCGAGCAGCTTCCCGCCGGCGATCACCGCTGCCCGGTCGGCGAGCTGTGCGGCCTCGTCGAGGTAGTGCGTGGTGAGCAGGATCGTCGTGCCCTCGGACTGCACCTGGCGCAGGAGGTCCCAGAACTGCCGGCGGGCCTCGGGGTCGAAGCCCGTGGTCGGTTCGTCGAGGAACAGCACCTCGGGGCGGCCGATGATCCCGAGGGCGACGTCCACGCGGCGGCGCTGGCCACCGGAGAGTCGGGCGATGCGGGTGTTGCGCTGCTCGGTCAGCCCGACCGCTGCGAGGAGTTCCTCGGTGCTGCGGTGCTTCGGGTACAGCGTCGCGAAGTGGTTCAGCTGCTCGGCGACCGTGACGTTCGGGGACTCGGCGCTGGTCTGCAGGACGATGCCGATGCGTGCGTTGTGACTGCGGCTGGTCCGGGCGGGGTCGTGGCCGAGGACGCGGACCTCGCCAGCGGTGCGGGACCGGTAGCCCTCGAGGATCTCGACCGTGGTGGACTTGCCGGCGCCGTTCGGGCCGAGGAGGGCGAAGGTCTCGCCGGGCTCGATGACGAAGCTGACGTCATCGACGGCGACCTTGCCGGTCGCGTACTGCTTGCTGAGGTGCTGGACCTCGATGGCGGGGGACTCGGGCATGGGTCCAGCCTGGCCGGTGGGGTGCCGCGGGGGATCGGTGGGGGCGGTGGTGCTGCATCCTCCGATCGGGGGATGCGGACGCAGCCGCCGGTCATGCAGCATCGCCGATATCCGTGACTTCAGATTTCGACGACGCTCTGCTTGGCTCGCCGGATGGACGTCCGTGAGACCACGCTGCAAGAGCTGTTCGGAGGACCGAAGCAGTACCTCGTCCCGCTCTACCAGCGGCCCTACGCGTGGGAATCCCGCCAGCGCGAGCGGCTCTGGGCCGACGTGCTGGAACTCAGCGAGACCCGACGCACCGATCCCGGAGCCACGCACTTCACCGGGTCGCTCGTGTTCTCGACCGGCACGATCGTCCCGACCGGCATGGAGTTCCTCGTGGTCGACGGTCAGCAGCGGTTGACGACGCTCTCGATCCTGCTCTGCGCCGTGCGCGACACGTTCCGGGAGCGCCGCCCGGAGTGGCCCGTGCTCGCCGAGAGCATCCACGAGCAGTACGTCGCCGATCGATTCAAGCCCGGCGACGCCCGCCTCAAGCTCCTGCCGACCCAGGCTGACCGCGATGCGTACCGCAGCGTGGTCGACGGCGGCGCCGACCTGCCGGACGAGCCCGACGCGTCGGTGTCCGGCGTCCGCGACGCGTACACGTACTTCCGACGCGAGCTCGGCCGGGTCGACGACCTCGAACTGACCCGCGACGCCGTCCTCGGGGGTCTGGTCTTCGTCTCGATCACCGCGAAGGACGAGGACAACGTCTACCGGATCTTCGAGTCCCTCAACAACACGGGGATGCGGCTGACGCAGGGCGACCTGGTGCGCAACGACCTCTTCATGCGACTCGGGCACCGAGGCGAGTCGGCCTACTCGTCGTGGTGGCTGCCGATGCAGCGTCGGCTCAGCGTGAACGACCTCGAGTTGCTCTTCTGGTTGGACGCCGTGGCCGAGGAACCACTGCTGAAACAGGGCGACATCTACAGCTCGCAGCAGGCGCGCCTGGCGGCGATGGACGACGAGCAGATCCTGGCCGAGATCGAACGGTTCAGCCGGCTGTCCGAGCACCTCATGCGCATCCGGGATCCGTCGCAGGAGTCGGACCCGGCCGTCCGGAAGCACCTGCGACACCTCGCCGAGTGGTCCTCCACCACGACCGTCCCGCTCACCCTGCGGCTGCTGTCCCGTCGCGCGGCCGGAACCAGTACCTCGGCCGAGGTCGCCGGGGCGCTCGCGACCCTCGAGGCGTACCTCGTCCGGCGCACCCTCGTCGGACGTCCGGGCCAGGGACTCAACCGGATCATCCTGCAGGCCTGCGGGGAACTCGACGACCGACCCGTCGACCAGGTGCTGCTCGACTACTTCTCCACCGGCCGGAAGCACTTCGCGACCGACGATCAGGTCCGCGAAGCGATCCGGACGCAGCCGTTCTACCTGCGCGGGCTCCGCAACCAGCAGAAGCTCATCCTGAAGTGGGTGCAGGAGGAGCTGAACCCCAACGAGCCGATCGACGTCGAACGGTCCACCATCGAGCACGTCCTGCCGCAGACGCTGACCCCGGACTGGCGGGCAACGCTCGCCGCAGACCTCGACGGGGAATCCGTCGACGCCGTGCACGAACGACTCGTCCACTCGCTCGGCAACCTGACGCTCACCGGGTACAACGCGACGCTCGGCAACCGCCCGTTCTCCGAGAAGCAGACGGAGTACCGGCAGAGCAGCTTCACCGCCCTCAACCGGCTGGTGCTCGATGCGCCGGTGTGGGCTCGAACGCAGATCCTGGCGCGGAGCGAGTGGTTCGCCGACCGCATCACCCGCCAGTGGACCGGCCCGAACGAGCGCGCCCGGGCGGTCGGCGGCCGCCGGGACTGGTCGGTCGTGCACCGAGCGATCACGGCGATCCCGGCGGGGCGCTGGACGTCGTACGGTGACCTCGCGGCCCTCATCGGCACGCACCCCGCTGCGCTCGGCGTGCACCTGGCGGGGACCCACATCCACGGGACGCACCGGGTCCTGCAGGGGAGCGGCACGGTGGCTCCGGGGTTCCGCTGGCCGGATCCCTCGGACTGCCGCGATCCCCGGGCCGTCCTGGAAGCCGAGGGACTCGTGTTCTCGTCGAGCGGCGTCGCACGCGCTCGGGATCGGCTGTCCACCGCTGCGCTCGCGGTGCGGATCGGCCTGATCGACGGCTTCGTCGACGGCCCCGTCGACGGGCTCGTCGATGGGTGAGTCGGGATCGGGCGAGCGGCGGTGTTCTCGTTCCGGAGCGCTGACGGTTCTGGTTCGCGATCGTCGGGGATCGTGAACCGGAACCGTCAACGCCTCAGTACTGCGGCCGGATCCAGTCCGTCAGCGGAGCGAAGCGGGCGCGGGGCAGGACCTCGTCCGGCTCGGCGGTCCGCACACTCGTGATGATCGTGTCCTCGCCGTACTCCGACAAGCGACGGGCGATGCCGTCGCGTTCGTCGATCACCAGTGTCGCGCGGGTCGCCGGGTCCCCGCGGTGCTCGAAGGTCACCAGGATCGAGTGCTCGCCGATGTGCTGGACCAGGATCGGGTGGAAGCTCTCGGGGCCGCGACCCCATCGGAGCATCAGGTCGGGCACGGCCATCCGGACGACGGGAGACGAGACCGTGCTCTGGGCGAACGAGACCTCGTGCGGACCGTCGTCGGGGTCGTGCAGCACCCCGTCGCGGTAGGAGACCGGCTTGGCGCGCTGGCGGACCAAGGTCCAGGTCTGCGCGGCCTCGTCGACGTCGACGCGGAACTGCCAGAACTTCTGCCGGGACTCCTGGTGGATGCCCTCGAGGACGTACCGGGCCGGGCGGCGGAGGGCGGCGAGCTCCTCGGCGATCGCCGGACCGTCGGACCGCGTGAGGAGTTCGTCGAGACGCACGCTGCCAGCATGGCGCACCGCGGGCGGTGGACGTCACCGTGTCCTGACTGGAGGCCCGTGGCGGGGTGGTGCCGGGCCTCCCGTCCGATCCTGGGTCGCGTCAGATTGCATCAAGCAACGTGCGCGTAGACCGGGAGGATGCAGGTCGTCGGAGTCGAACAGTTCGGAGGGCCGGAGGCCCTCGCCGTCCACGAGGTGCCGGAGCCGCACGCCGGTGCGGGGTCCGTGCGGATCCGGGTGCAGGCGTTCGCCGTGAACCCGACCGACACGGGGGGTGCGTGCCGGGCAGCGGGACAGCTCGCAGGCCTCGCCGCCGTACGTGCCGGGGATGGACGCCGCCGGCGTCATCGACGAGGTCGGGCCCGACGTCACCGGGTGGTCAGTCGGCGACGAGGTCATGGCGATCGCGTTGCCGCTCAGCACGCACGGCGGAGCGTACGTGCAGGAGCTCGTGGCACCGGTGGGGTCGTTCACGCGGGTGCCGCGCGGGACGTCGCTGCTCGCTGCCTCGACCGTGCCGATGAACGGGCTGACCGCGCTGCAGATCCTGTCGCTCGCCGGGCTGTCGCGTGGGGACACGCTCGCCGTGACCGGGGCTGCGGGGCTGCTCGGGAACTACGTGGTGCAGCTGGCCGTCGCCGCTGGGCTGACCGTCATCGCTGATGCTGCTCCGGCGGACGAGGCGCTGGTTCGGTCGCTCGGGCCGGCGCACATCGTGCCGCGTGGTGATGGGTTCGCTGCCGCGGTCCGTGAGCTCGTGCCGGGCGGGGTCGATGCGCTCGCCGATGCTGCGGTGCAGCGGTCTGTCGTGGTGGACGCTGTTCGGGACGGGGGAGTGTTCCTGGACGTGCGGGGGTGGTCGGGGGACGGCTCGCGGGGGATCCGGTTCGAGCAGGTCGCGGTGTTCTCGGAGTACCGGTCGTTCGACAAGCTCGAGCAGCTGCGGCATGCGGTGGAGAGTGGGACGTTGACGCCGCGGGTGGCGGAGGTGTTGCCTGCCTCGCGGGCTGCGGAGGCGCATGAGCGGTTGGAGGCTGGGGGGACGCGGGGGCGGTTCGTGTTGACGTGGTGAGTTCCGTCCGGCACGATCCGACCGTCGGTTTCCCGCACTTCTCGCGCACTCACCGCCTCAACCCGATCGGGGGGCGTGTCGAGGAGCGCGGAATGTCCTGAGTACGTGTCAGGATCAGGACACATCCGTCCCCGAGGAGTCTCTGTGAAGCAATGCCCTGAGTGCGCCACCACTGCGCCTTCGGACATGAGGTTCTGCTCGGTGTGCGGCACCGCGCTCCGCGATGCACCGGCTCCTGTCGGGAGCACACCAGCGGGCGCAGGCGCTCCGCCACGTGCGCAGACGGCGACTCGCCCGCCGAAGCCGGTCCAGCGACCAGCGGCGGCACCGAAGTACCCGACGCAGTCGCCGCCGTCCGCGCCGCAGCGGCCTGCGTTCCGGCCGACGCCGCAGTACGCGGCCCCCGTCCACGCACCCGCGGCGCGCAGGGTCGGCGCACCGGGGACCAACGGCTTGGCCATCGCGGCGCTGATCGTCTCCCTGCTCGGCGCAGGGTGGCTCGCCGTCGTCTTCGGACACATCGCGCGGTGGCAGTGCCGGACGCGTCCGCAGCGCGGCAGCGGCATCGCACTCGCGGCGCTGATCCTCGGCTACATCGCGCTACCGTTCAACATCCTCTTCTTCATCGCAATCGTGTCGTCTGGCAACTGAGCAGACCGCGGACGACCACGGGGGATCGCATGACACGCACGGCGCACCGATGCGCAGGGGAGGAACCACGATGAGCGCGGACGACCCGTTCGGATTCTCGAGTCCGACGGAACAAGGGGCATCCGCTCGTCGGGATCCGTCGGGGACCGGGTTCGACGGCCCCGTCACCTCTGCGGAGCTCCCGGTTGCTCGGACTCCAGCGGGACTCCTGTACATCGCCATCGCGGTCGGCGTCATCGCGATCGCCATCGCGGTCGTGTTCGGAACGCAGCCGGCGATGGCCATCATCGCCTGGGCGCTCGCCGGACCGGTCGGGATCGGGTTGTACGCGTTCTTCCGACTGCGAGACACCAGCGCGCGTGCACGCCCGTTCTACGCAGCCACCACCGCGGGTGTCGTCGCCTCCTGGGCTGCACTCATCGTCCTGGTCGCCGGCGTGCTCCTCGCAGCCCTCCGCATCGCACAGTGGATCGGGCACCTGTGAACCAGTCGACGTCCCGGCGCACGGGGCGCCGCCTGATGACCGCGCTCGCCGCGGTGTTCATCACCGGAGCCGTCGTCGCCACGCCGTTCGTCGGCGCCGTCGCCCCGGCGTCCGGAGCGACGCCTGCTTCTACCTCGACCACGTCGTCACCGGATGCGGCCGTGACGGACTTCGGCGGGTGCATCGCCGGGGGCGGCTCCGGAGACCTGCTCCTGTTGATGGACGACAGTGGCAGCCTCAAGCAGTCAGACCCCGACGACGACCGGGTGCAGGCGGCGCAGTACCTCGTCCGACAGCTCGGACGCTTCGCGGACCAGACCGGCTCCGACATCGCAGTCCGTGTTGCGCGCTTCAGCACGAACTACGCGGACGTCGGTGGCTGGACAGCGCTCGACGGGAAGTCCGTCTCGACGGTTGCGGACACGGTCGCCGGGCTCGCCGACGCCGACGACGGTTTCGAGACCGACTACTGGTCGGCGCTCGACGGCGCACGCGGTGACCTCGCTGCTCGCGCATCGTCGCGGAGCGGCACCAGCTGTCAGGCCATCGCCTGGTTCACCGACGGCAAGGCCGAGTACGTCGTCCGGGGCACGCAGTCAGCGCAGGACTCCTACGGCACGACGAAGCCGTTCGCGCCCGGCGTCGAACTGACGTCCCAGTCCGGCGTCGACGAAGCGACCGCCGCCGCGGACAAGGACCTCTGCCGGGCCGGCGGGCTCGCGGACCAGCTCCGCTCCTCGGGCGTCACGACCTTCGCGATCGGTCTCGAGTCGTCTGGAGCACCGGCCAACGACTTCGCGCAGCTGGAAGCGATCGCGACGGGCAGCAGCGCGTCGCCGAAGACCACGTGCGGCTCCATCAACGATCCGATCCCCGGTTCGTTCACGCTCGCTTCCGACATCGACAACCTGCTCTTCGCGTTCGATGCGCTGAGCACGCCCGGCCAAGCGCCGTTGTCCCAGGAATCCGGCATCTGCCAGGTCTCGTACTGCACCGATCAGGCGCACGACTTCGTGCTCGACGACTCCACTCCCGATGTCCACGTGCTCGCCGCAGCTGATGTCGACGCCGTCGACGTCGACATCGTCGGACCTGACGGAAAACCGGTTCAACTGCCTCGGTCCGCCGTCGGGACCGAGGCCCGGGTGGCAGTCCCCGGCGGGACGGCGAGCTACACCTGGGAGTCGAACTCCGCGGTGTCGATCGACATCTCGCGCGCCGACGGAGCCACCGCTTGGGCCGGCCTCTGGAAGGTCGTCTTCATCGACCCCGCCGGCACGTCAGCGGACAAGCGCTCCCGGACGAACATCCACATCTCGAGCGACCTGGTGCCGACGTGGTCCGGATCGTCCGCCGCGCGGGTGCACCTCCAGGACGCCTGGCCCGGCACCTTCGGCATCGCGGACGGTGACGGCGAGGAAGTGCCGCCGTCGTCGGTACGAGGAACGGCAACCCTGACGGCAATCCTCGCGGACGAGGCCGGGCATCGTCAGACGGTGCTCGACGCGGCCGACAAGGAACACCTCTCCGGCCCGATCACCGCGGAACCGACTGGTCTCGACCTCGGCGCCGGCACCGTTGAGATGCGCCTCGACCTCACGACGGCTCCGGTCCTCGACGGGACGACCGTGGTCCACGAGGGAACGACCCTGGCACCGGCAGTGGTCCGTGTGCCGGTGTCGGTCCTCGCACCATCGCAGTTCCCCGAGGTCACCGACTCCGTCGACTTCGGCACCCTCGACGGCGAGACTTCCGCGACCGCCGTGCTCAGGGTGACCGGTTCCGGGTGCGCCTGGATCTCTGGTGAACCGAAGATCGCAGCCGCCCCGTCGGACACCGGCGACGTCGCCGTCACAGCAGAGGCGCACGACAGCTCGTCGACGTGCGTGCGTGCGTCGAAGAGCGGCCGACCGCTGGAAGTGACCCTGACCTTCGACGAGTCACAGAACGGGACGGTGAACGGAACCTTCCCCGTCCGGATCGCGTCAGCGGACGGATCCGGCGAGCCCTTGACGACGAACGTGTCGTTCACGGCGGACCTTCGTCGCCCGCTGAACGAAGCGAACTTCCTCCTGGCGCTCGTGGTGGCGCTCATCGCCGGCCCCGGGATCCCGCTCGCTCTGCTGTACCTCGCGTCGTTCCTCGTGGCGCGGATGCCGTCCGGCGGACTGCTGTCCCAGAGGTCGTCCGTCACGGTCGTCGACGGCAGGGTCATGCGTGACGGTGTCCCGTTCGCGTTCCGGCCGACGGACTTCACCACCATGCAGACGATCTCGGGCCGCAACGCGAGGTCGCTCGTCGTCGCCGGGCTGTCGCTCCGCGCCCGTCCGAGCAGGTCCCCGTTCACCGCGGGTTTCGTGATCGCGACCGAGCCGGGTTCCGCGGCCGCGTCGGACGTCGCACCCGCGTCGATCCGGCTCGGCGGTGGCTTGCGAGCACGGCTCCCGCTCGCGATCCAAGGGCACTGGGTTGTCCTGGCGCCGGTCGGATCGAGCGCGGGGACAGCAGAGGTCGTCGCGTTCGTCGGGTCGGGCGCGCCCGACTCGGTGCGGACCGCGATCGCGGACTCGATCCGTGACCGTCTGCCCGAGGTGTTGGACCGGCTCCGCGACGCAGCCGACGAGATGCCCGATGTCGAGCACGCCCTCGCCGGGGTGAGCACCGGGAGGGCCGACGCGTCGTCGCTCGGCTTCGGGACCGGTGCGCCGCCAGCGGACAGACCTGCTGAGAGCACCCCACCACCCTCGCAGTCCGGAGGCGACGACGTCGGCTTCGGATTCGGCTTCGAGGACGGCCCTCGCCGATGACCTCGTCGTCCTCCACCACCTTGCTCGATCCGACCACCGCAGAAACGGAAGTCGCATGAAGAAGTTCCTCATCGTCGGTTGCGGCGGTTCCGGTGGCGCAACGCTGTCGTACCTGATGGACCAACTGCAGTCCGACCTCGCGCGGCACGGCATCGAGTCGTTGCCCGCCGGGTGGCAGTTCGTCCAGGTCGACGTCCCGGTCGCCGCGAACGCCGAGGCGAAACCGCTCCCGACGGTGCCGGACCTCGGCGGCCAGTACATCGGCACCGGTGCGACCGGCGTCGGGTACTCGGTGCTGGACGAGGGGATCAGCGAGCGTCTCCGCTCGGCGGACGCTCTCGGTGACATCGGGACGTGGGCACCGCGTGCTCCGGGCGAGGTGCCCGTGGCGATCTCACAGGGTGCCGGACAGTACCGGGCCGTGGGCCGGATGATCGCCCTGAGCCGGACGGAGGACGTCCGCGCGGGGTTGCAGCGAGCGTGGACGGAGCTCTACCGTCTCGAGACCAACGCCGAGATGACGGCACTCAGCCAGCGTGTGCCCGGGCTGGGGGACTTCTCGCCGAACGACCCGCCCATCGTGCTGCTCGTGTCGTCCATGGCCGGCGGCGCCGGAGCGTCGATGGCACTGGACGTCGCACGGATCCTCGGACTCCTCCCGAACCTCGAGCCCGAACTCGTCGGCATGTTCATGGTGTCGGCCGACATCTTCGACGGGCTGCCCGAACCGGCCAGGTCCGGGGTCCGGAGCAACTCCCTCGCGATGCTCGGCGAGATCGTCGCAGCGCAGTCGGGCGCAGCGCGCGACCACGACGTGGACGTGCTCCGCGCGCTCGGGCAGACGGTGTCGACAGCCAGGGCCGTCCCGTTCCAGCGCGTGTTCCCGGTCGGGCGCTTCGTCGGAGCCGAGCAGACACTGTTCGGCGACGGCAGCCAGCAGGCCGTGTACCGCGGGCTCGGGCGTGGACTGGCAGCGTTGATCGCGAGCGGCACGGCCGCTGAGCAGTTCGCCGCGTACGACCTGACGAACACCGGTGGACTGGGTGGCGACCGGAACCCGCTGGGGTGGGGTGTGTCGTGGGACAAGCTGCAGTGGGGGTCGTTCGGGTTCGCCAGCCTCGGCATGGGCCGTGAGCGCTACCGCGAGTACGCGGCACAGCGCATCGCTCGCTCGGCGGCGGATCGGCTCGTCGTCGGACACATGCAGCGCGGTGACACCTCGTCGTCGCAGCAGCAGGCGTCTGTCCTCCTGGACGGGCAGTGGAGCCGAGTGCTCGCTGCGCTCGCCCTCCCGGCCGAGGACGGCGCTGCGCCCACTCCGCAGCAGGTCCAGGCCTGGTTCGCTGAGACCGCCTTCGACCGGGATGCCTCGGCGAAGGAAGCTGCTCGCCTGGTGGACCAGCACATCGCCAACGGGGTTCCTCGTGCCGACGGCGGTGACACCGTCGCCGCGGAGTGGCTCGGCACCGTTCGTGGGTTCCTGTCGCGGAACCGTTCCCTCGCGCTCAAGGCCGTGTCCCAGACCGCCTTCCGCTGGGCGTACGGGTGGCAGGAGTCCTTCGTCCGTCGTCTCACGGACGTCGTCGACGAGGCGATCGGGACCTTCGGTCTCGCGTACGCCGCGCTGCTGCTCGAACGGCTCGACATCTACATCGAGAACTCGGTCGCGCCGCTCCTCGAGCAGATCGGATCACGGCGTCTCGAGATCGACTCCGTGCCGAAGCGGTTCGCCGACCGCATCGCGGCGATGCGCGGCCGGATCACCAACAGTTCCGCCGTCGTCGACGAGCTGATCGTCGAGTTCCGCACGCAGTACCAGAACGTGCTCTGGAGCGAGTCGGCGGAACTCGCCGGCGCACTCCTCGCAGATGCTCGCGGCAACCTCGTCACGCCGCTCCGTTCGGCCGTCCTCGAGTCCTTGCGACTGCTCGAACGAGACCGTGAGGCGAGCACCGACGGCGTCGGGCTCGCTCGTCTCGAGACGACGGTGTACCGAGCGTGGCCGTCCGACGACGACGTCGTCGTCCCACCGCGTTTCGACGTCGCGCACAACGAGGTGCTGCTCACGCGCGCGTCCGAGTTCCCCGCACAGTACGAGGCGGACGTTCGTGGCGCAGTCGAGCCGGAGATCGGCACGTCGTTCCCCGCGGCGCGCTCCGCAGTGGTCCAGTCGGCGGTCCGTGGCCTCTGGAAGACGACCGGCGGTGACCAAGCCCCACGTGGCCTCGTCGAGCTGGACATCCCTTGGCGGTCTCGGGTGTTCTCCGTCAACCCGGAGACGGACGTCGTCGAGGTCCCCGCAACTGCGCGCTTCACGGTACACGCGAAGGTCGAAGAGGTCCTCGATCGTGCGAGGGCGTTCGTCCGCCGTCCGGACGAGAGCTTCGACGTGTTCTGCCGGACGTCGTTGAAGTCGTTCGTCCGCGGCGAGAACGCCACCGAGTTCGAACGAACTGAACGCGCGACCCAGATCGCGACCCGGTTCCGTGAGGCCCTCTCGCTCGCGCGGCCCCTGGTCAGTGTCAACGCCGTCGGCGTCCAGCGCATCCACCAGCGTCAGGTCGAGTACCGGTACAAGTTCTCGACCGTACCGTTCGCCGAAGAGGGGACGGTCACCGAGACCCTCCGCTCCGTCCTCTCCGAGGACCCGCGTGTCGACTCGACGAGCGTCGACAACTTCGCGAACGCCCTGACCGGCGCCGAGGGCGTCACTCGGATCGACATCTTCGGGTCCTACCCGAACTACTCGCCGTTGGTCTTCGGCTCCGTCCTCGGGCCGGTGGCGGCACAGTGGGGCTCGCTCCCGGCACAGGCGCGCGCGGACTGGTGGAAGTGGCGCAGGGCTCGCCCGCTCACGGCGTCGCTCCCGATGGGACCGGAAGAACGCCGAGCGATGGTCGCGGGTTGGTTCATCGGCCAGCTGACCGGGGAGATCGTCCTGCCGAACGAGCCGTACACGGACCCGGTCACCATCTGGGACCCGCAGACCAGCACCTGGGCACCGTTCCCGAATCCGCTCCTGACGCCGCCGAGCCGGTTCCTCGCTCGGAACGACTGGATGCCGGCGGTGCTCGAGTCATTGCTCATCGCGATCGCGCGCGTCCACGAGGGCGGGGGCTTCGACCTCACACCGCTCCGTCCGTACGTCCTGCTGAGATCTCTGGCCGACGCCAGTACCGACGGTGGCCCGGCGCAGGGCATCGGGACGACCGCTGCGCGCGAGCGGATCGCTGCCTGGGTCTGGGAGCCACGAACCCGTTCCGGCGTCGACGGCGTCGTCGCCGGCGTCGAGCGGACCGCGGTCGAGCGTGCCGACGGAGCTCTCGCCTGGCTCGACCGCATCCACGCCTTCATCGGTGAGAACTACGTCGGGCCCGAATTCTCAGGTCCTGCGGCCACCGGTACCTTCGCGAGGGTCCCGGATCGCGGGACCGCCTCAGCGACGCCGTTCTTCCGGGACCTCGCCGAGGACGCGTACGTCGTACTCGCGGAACTCCGCGCCGTCGTGCAGGATGCACGCGATCACCGCCCTTCGCCGACAGGGTCCGGGCCTGCTCCCGTGGCCGCGCCGAACGAGGTCGTCGTGCCGGACGGAGGTGCGTTCTAGTGGCGGACCTCGTCGTCGTCCTCGCTCCGTCGGGTGCGGCGGATCCCGTCCGCGAAGTCCTCACCGACTGGTCGGCCGCCGGTGTCGTGGACGACGTCGTCTGGGTGGAACCCCGCTCGGTGTCGGAACTCTCGATCGATGGACTGTTCATCGAGGATGGTGCCGTGCGCGGCGGGCCACTCCAGAGCGCGTTCACCGGGCGTGCGATCGAGCGCGTGCGGCTCGTCGTCCTCCTGCCGCTCCGATCCGGGACGGAGGCGCGGGTTGCTTCGGCCGTCGAGCAGCAGGTCGCGCAGACACTGGAGGCGAGCGGCAGCGCTGCTGGGCTCACCCGGATCCGCCTGACCATCGTGCGGGCTGGTGATCCCGCCACGACCGACGACCTCGCGCGGAGCGGCTGGCACAACGTCGTCGTCGCACCGGAGCAGACCACCGCCCCTGGTCGGGGGAGGATGTTGCTCACCGCGAACGTCGACGACCGTGTGCTCGCAGCCCACGCCGCGTCGGTGCTCGCCGGCCTGGCGGGGCTGTGGCGCGGCGTGACCGGCGGTCCACTCGATGACGAGTCGATCGCTCCGGGTGAGGTCGTGCGGCTCGCTCGGTCGTACTTCCGACGCCTCGACTCCACGGACGCGGAGCAGGAACTCAGACGACTCGTGACTTCGACCTCCGATGGACTGCCGCTGCCCGTCGGGAGCGGCCCGGCCGTCCTCGCGGTCGAGGACGTCCCACTCGCGACGTCGACCATGGCGAAGGCGCTCTGGAGTCGACACGCAGACGTCCTCCGCGGACCGCGTGAGACGGTCCGTGCCGTCGCTCCCAGACCGATCGGTGCGTGGACCGCAATCCGGATGTTCTTCGGGTTCCTCTGGGCTGCGCTGCGTTCTGCGCCTGCGCAGTGGTACCGACGCACCGTCAACCGGGTGTCCTCGGCAGTTGCGTCGCGCGTCCACCGTGCGGTGTTCGGCGCTGACCCGGCTGCGTACGCGGTCGTCGTCAACGGGGTCTCGGCAGATGGCGCTCCTGCTGATTGGGAAGCGCTCGGGCGGGCGGCCGAGGCGATCGACTCGGTGCTCGTCGACGAGGGGGAGACCCGAGCACACCTTGCCCCGACCGACCTGTCGGCGCTGTGGTCTGACTACGCGAGTGCCGCACTCACGCTCGCCGACGCTGGCGAACGTGTGACGGCACTCCCGCCGGTGACGATCGGGACGCAACGTGCCATCGTGACGGACCCCGCACAGATCGTTCCCCCGCGTTCGACCCGGTTCACGGACGCTGCACCGACGCTCGGCCTCCCGACGCTCGACGGCTACGACGTCCTCGGCATCACCGAGCAGCACAGGGTGCTGGTCCGGACCGAGAACGACGACGTCGCCCTCGGCCTCGACGCGGGGCGGACGCTCGGGCGTCTCCGAGAGTGGACGGCCCTACAGCGCACGAGTTTCGCAACCCAGGTGGCAGAGCCCCTGGGGGGTGCGGTGACGCGGACTGCCCAGGAGGTGCGTGAGCTCCTCGACCTGCTGCGCACCGGGGGGACGACCGACGTGGACGACAGCGCGATCCGTGCCCAGCAACGGTTCGCGCGGGCACTGCGGTTGATGACGATCGGCATGGTCGTCGTCCTCGTGGTGCTCGGAGTGCTCCGCTGGACGGACGTGCTCACCTGGAAGGCCGTCGGCATCACCGCCGCGGTCGTCGTGGTCGCGTGGTTGGTCATCGGCATCACCACGTTCGCCCGCAACCAGCGAGAGCTGTTCCGGATCCTCAATGCCCGGGACGCTGCGGCGTCGCAGGCAGAGGCAGCTCGGAGCAACCTCCGACAGGCCGTCCGCGACCTGAAGCGCACCACCGACGCGTACGGGCAGTTCCTCGCGTGGTCGGCGATCATCGGCGGTGTCCTGGAACGTCCGCTCGGCGAGGGCACGACGACGAGCGATCGACCGATCAGGCTCGGGGCGCCGCTGCCGCTCAGCGTCGCTGTCGGGTCGGTCCAGGTGGACAGCGCGGCGATCGCTTCGGCTGCCCTGACGATCCGTGACCACCTGTTCCGGGTGCGCTGGCTCGATGCGCCGTGGAACGCAGCGCTCGAGAGCGCCGCGAGCGTCGTCGGACCGGAAGGACAGCGGCTCCGTGGTGACGCCCGCGCACTGCTCCGCGAGACCTCGTCCGGACCTGGTTCGATCCTGACTCGGTTCGCCGACTCGGTCACGGCATCCGGCGTCGGGAGCGCGGTCGCGGAGCGGATGTGGTCCGAGACCCGGGCGCAGCTGCGCACGACGTTCCCGGAAGTGATCGCTTCCGTGCTCGACCGTGTGGACACGGAGACCGGACCCACTCCACTCGCCGACTTCGTCGGGGGCATCGGTGACGGTGTGACGGCTGGTGCGTTCGACCCCTCCGTCCTCACCGCGGCGGCGCAGGCGTCCGACGCCCCGACCGTGCGGACCGCATGGGGACGGCGCAACACCGACGGCCTGTCCGTGATCGCGACACAGACAGAGCTGACGACCGCGATCCCGATGTACGAGTTCACGGCTTGGGCGACCGAGGTCCAGCGCGTCACGCTCTTCGGCAGCGACGATGCGCCTCGCTTCTGATCACCATCCCATCTCCATGACCACACAGGAGCAGACCCCATGACCGGCGACACCACCCAGCAGCGCGAAGAGCTGTTGCGCGACTGGCTCGAGATATTCGCGCCGCTCGGGTTCCCGCTGCCGTCAGCCGCGCAGATGCAGGACATCGCCGCGGCGGGGTCCGTCGACGCGGTGTCGGATCGGCGCCCAGGCCGCGAGCAGGACGAACTGGTCGAGTCTTGGCGGCCCACCATCCAGTTCCTCCTCGATCAGGTCGCCGCCGGTGTCGAGGACATCGACATCCCGGTCGAGTACCAGCGTCCCGTGGCCGTCCCACAGGATGCTGCCGGCGGGGACGACGCTGCGGGGGAGTCGACGGCAGAGCGACGGTTCGAGGCGCTCACCGCCTGGCGCGATGAGGAGCTCGCCTCGGGACGTGACTCGGTCGCGGCCCTCAAACCGAGCACCCTCCGGACGATCGCCCGCTCCACGATCACCACGGTGGAGCAGGTGCGCGCTCGGCTGTCGGCCTCCGTCGCGGAGTTCGCCCCGGAGCTCGCCGACGTCCTCGCCTCGGTCGGGACGTCGCCCGCCGTCGACGCTGGCGAACCGGCACCGGCACCGCCGCGGCCCACCGTCCGACTCGACCACGCACCGTCACCGGTCGCGGGATCCGAGGCTGCCGCCGGCGGCGTCAGCGCTGGTGCGGGTGCTGGTGCTGCCCCGGGGCCGGACGCCCAGTTCGGCTTCGGTCGTGGGTTCGTCCAGTACGGCTACGCGGTGTCCGACCGTCAGCCGGTTCCTGTCGCCGCGACCGTGGCGCCGGACGGGACGCTCCTGTACAGCTGGTCCGCGGCGACGCCGACGTCCGGAACGGTGCTCTACCGGGTCGTGATCAGCGACGAGTACATGCCGTACAACCCCGACCTCGCGGACTTCGTCGCGGCGACGACCGGACTCTCCGCGACCGACACGATCGAGCAGACGAGCGCCGTCCGTTCGGTCCAGGTCTGGGCGCACGTGGGCACGGACGCCGACCGCGCCCGGGACGAACAGCCGGTGTTGCACGCCCAGGGTTCGATCGTCGTCACCCCGACCGGCTTCGTGCTCCGCGAGGACGAGGGGCGGGTCGTGGGACAGTGGCAGACCCTGCCCGGGGTCCGCAGGGTGCAGGTCTACCGGATCCCCATCGAGCGGGCGGCGATCGGCCGGGGCAACCCGCAGTACCGCATCGCCTCCGGCCAGGACAACCTGGGCGGCTTCGTCGACGATGCTGCGGAACGGGGACGGCGGTACCTGTACGAGGTGCTCGCAGAAGCTGACGTGGACGGTGCGACGCAGCTGTCCGCTCCGATCTCGGAGCCGAAGCTCATCTCGCAGGTCCACGAACCGGTCCGGGACCTCGAGGTCTCGATGACCGGGATCGACGACGGCCGCCGGTTCGACCTCCGGTGGACCCCGCCGCGCGGCGGTCGTGTCGTGCTCTACCGCACCGAGACCCCGCCCGCACCGGGGGCGGACCTCCGGCCGATCGACGAGGCCGCGCTCGAACAGGCCGCGCTGCCGGCCGAGGCTGCGCTCGGCGATCCGGTCGTGACGGAGGAGGACGGTCGCGTCTCGATGATCGCCGTGCCGTGGCCGCGCGGGTGGACGCGCGCGTACTTCACGCCGGTGACGTTGCTCGACGGACAAGCGTTCGTCGGGACCTCGGTGTCGCAGGCCGGACCCGGGTCGATCACCGACGCGCGGATAGTCGAGCGAGTGTCGCGTCAGGTCCTCACCTTCGCATGGCCGGAAGGGGCGGCGACCGTCCAGGTGTACGCATCGCCCATCGGGGCCTCGGCGACGGACGCGATCGCCGCGAGCACCCCGATCGAAGTGTCGCACGAACAGTACAAGCGCTCGGGTGGCTTCCGGTTCCCGGGCCCGCTGCCCGCAGGGGGAAGGGACCTGCACCTCGTCCCGATCGCGTTCCAGGCGGGCGATCGTGTGCCCGGACCGATCCGGACCATCACCTACTCGGGTCTGGTGCGGCTGCAGTACTCGGTGCGCGTGCTGCGGAACTTCATGCAGCAGGTGACCGGGGTGTCCTTCAGCGTCTGGTCGCCGGGAAGCCCGGTCGACCGTGCGCTCTCGTTCGTGCTCGTGCACAACCCGGACCGGATGCCGCTGAGCATCCGCGACGGACGAGCGTTGCCGGTGGTCCGTGACGACCTGGACGGTACGGCTCCGACCCGTCGCGCGCAGTTCGCGTCCGTCGGCGGCCCGGACAGCGCACCGTCCTACCAGAGCACCGGCGAGGCGTGGAAGAGCGAAGTGTCGAAACCCGCCGGCCACGTCCGGCTCTTCGTCGACCTGCCGCCGGACGAACTCCGCGGGATCGCACTCCTCGACCCGGCACCCGCGACCCTTCGTCTGACGTCGTTCGGTGAGAAGCTGGGGATCCGCGGTGGGCGCTGAGTCGCGCCACCGAGCCGAGCGGTGGGCGCAGTTCACCTACGCCTCGTTCGACGACGGCACCGCGCCCGGCGGGTGGCAGGTCAAGGAGACCGTCGGCGAGCTGACCACGATCGAACTCGACGCGCTCCGGTCGCGGATCGTCACCGCGTTCGGGGCGGTCGACCCGCTTCCGCAGTTCCCCACTCCGGCGCAGGTCGACGGGTTCGCCCGTCGCTTCACCTACGCGCCGACCGGCATCGGTTCCTCGTGGGCGTACTGGCACGCGGCGCAGGCCGGTTCCGACGGCACGGGGCGGCCGGGCAACGTCTTCTCGCACGTCGTCCTCGACCGGCTGCCGATGTCGGCGACCCCGACGATCCGACCGGCACTCGCGTGGCGGTCGGACTGGCTCGCGCCCTTCGGGCAACAGCAGGTCGTGACCTCCACTGCCGGCGGCAACCCGGTGCTCGGCGAAGGAACTGTCGGGCCAGGAGCGGTCGTCGCCTTCCTGTCGGATCCGTCGACGTGGCGGATCGGTGTGTTCGCGGTCCTGCTGGACGCTGTCCGCGACGCACTGTCCGGAGGTCCGACCGTCGTGCTCGCCACTGATGCTCCGGAGACCTCCGCGCTGTGGGCAGCAGCAGTCAGCCTGTTCATGTCTGCGGGCACGAGCCGCGGGTTCGCGTTCTCCCTCTTCGAACGCGCCACCGATCTCGACGGAGCGATGAGCCGCGGTCTGCACCTCGTCGCCGTTCCGCGGTCCGATGTGGACGCGATCGGTGACCGGCGCGACCTCGTCCTGATCGACGACCAGGCCGAGCCATCGCTCGGCGATCCCGGAGGAAGTCCACACGAGCTCTCCACGGGCACGACCGTCCCGGCTTCCAACTGGTCGGTCCTCGCGCAGGTCGCGTTGGCGGACTCGGGCCTCGCGCTCGGCGCCCTCCGCGCCGTGGACGAGGTCGCCGACGCGGTCGGTGACGTCGGGCTTGCTCCCGAATGGCCGCTCGCGATGGTGGTGGCCGCACAGGGCGAAGCGTTGGGGAACGGAGAACTGGTCGACGCGGCGGACGAGGCAGCGCTCGTGCTCGCCGAGCACTCGCCCGCCCGGCTCAGTGACCAACCGGAGTTGTGGGCCGCCACGGCAGCGAGGCTCCGGGGCCGCTTCGGGACGACCACCGCGGAAGCGTTCGCACAAGCCGACGCTGCCGACGGCGGAGCGCTCTTGTTGCCCAGACTCGCTGCGCGGGCGTACGTCGAACGTGCGCTCGAGGACCGCTCGTGGTTGGCACGAACCGGGCCGGTGCCGATCCCGGCGGCAGCACGCGACGCCGCGGACGCCAGCCTCCGCCAGCGCGCCGACGCGGTCCTCGTCGAGTGGCTGGAGCGTCTCAGCTCCGCGCCGCCGGCCGCCGGAGAACCGCTCGTGAGCGCCGCTGTGGAGGTCCTGCACCTCCTCGACCTGATGGACGGGGTCGGACTGCCGCTGGTCGAGGAGAACGTGCTGAGTCCGGCGGAGCGGATCATGGAGACGCTCGTCGCCCCGGTGCTGGTCGGTGGTGAGGGACACGGTCTGGTCGAGCGGACGGGCCCTGTCGGGCCGGGGGTGCGCGCGCTGGCACGGGACGTGACCGCCTCGATGCCCGAGGTACAGCACCGGGTCGTGGGCAACGTCCTGATCGGCCCGGTCCTGGCCTGGTTGTTCTCAGGCAGTGACCCGGTCGCCCCCCGCGCGGACGGCCTCCTCGCGCCCCTCGATCGGGAGCGGGTCATCTCTGCGTGCCGCAGTGGCAATGCGACCGCCGTCGAGGGGGTCCGGCACCTGGCGTTCGTGGACGTCGTCCGCGCCGACCGGAGCCAGCCGAGGACGTCCTTGAACGTCGGCCTCACACGAGCGCACGAAGCGCTCGTCCAGGGGGCGGCATGGACGCCCGAGCAGGTGACCGAGACCTGGCGGTTCCAGGTCGCGGTTCCCGACTGGGTCGTCGCGCGAGCGCTCGGCGCGGCTCGTGACTCCGCAGGCCTGGACGAACTCGTGGGGTTGCCGCTGCCGGAGCAGCTGGTCAGAGCGGCTCCACTCGGTCGGGTCCGAGCAGCGACACAGCAGCTCATCCGGATCAGCCGCGAGACGGTCGCGGCAGCGGACGGTCCTGCGACTCGACAGGTGGACGAGATCCTCAGCGCGCTCGCATCCAGCGGACCTGCCGCCGACGACCTCGATCCGATCCCCGAGATCGCAGACCCGATCGTCGCTGCGGTCGCCATCCGAGCTGTTTCGTCCGTCGTGCCGGTCAACGACGTCGCGTCCACCGTGGCCGAGAACCTCGCGATCGGTGCGAGCGCCGCCGGCGTGCGATCGGTGCTCGACGCAGTCGTCGCGGAGGGCGTGTTGCCGGGTGCTGACATCGGCCGTCTGCTCGAGCTCTTCCTCAGGGTGGAGTCGGAACTGGTCGAGCCTGTACCGCTCGGCAACTCGCTCTGGAACGTGAGTCGCCTCCGGCTCGGCGGACCGGCCGGACGCAGCGTCGCACGCGTCCTCGCTGAGACGCTCTTCGATGCTCGCCCAGCGGACGTTCCCGATGCAGTGGAGCGCGCAGCCCGGCTCGCCGACGAACTGACCCTTCCAGACCCCACCACCACACGGACGCAGCAAGGCGACGAGACCGCGCGGCGGTTGTTCGCCCGCTGGCTCGGCGATGCGCAACCCACGAAGACCCGGAGCGGCCTCCTCGGCCGGTTCGGCCGGAACGAGGTCAACTGATGCCCACGTACATGCTCGACGGTGATCGCTCGGTCACCATCACCGCGGGCCCGTTCCGGGCCGCGGCCATGTCGACCGCAGGCTCGGCCGACGTCGTACTCGTCCCGACCGGCCGCGCCGTCCACTCGATCGCGCCGCGACCCGGACTCCTCGTCGTACCAAGGCTGTCGGACGCGGCGGTGTTGCGTGTCGTGCCGATCGGTGCGACGGAGTTCGCCGTCGGCGCGTCGATCGGACTCACAGTCGAGCGCGAGGCAGCCGGCGGGGAACCCGAGCGCGTCGTCATCGGACCGATCGACGTCGCCGGTCTGCGTCACCGTGACCTGCTCCTCGTCGAACCCGCGGGCGACCGCATCGTCGTCGGCTCGGTCGCCGTCGTCCGTGAAGCCGAACTCACCGACGTCGCGGCCGCCACACGCGCAGCAGCGAGGGCCGCGGAGAACGCTTCGCCGTCGACGGCTCCGTCACGCGAACTCGCGATCGCCGTGGACGCATCCGCCTCGATGGCCGCGCGGTACCGGGACGGCGCCGTCGGTGCCGTCATCGAGATGATCGCCGGACTCGATGCGCTGGTCCCGAAGGGCTCGACGCTGCCGGTCGCACTCGTCGACCAACGGGTGGACTGGCAGTCGGAGGCGGACCCCTCACTGATCGTCCCGGCGCTCCGCTCCCTGCCGGACCGACGGACCCTCGGATCGACCGCCGACTTCCGAGGCGTCGCCGCGCCCCCGGCTTCGGACGGCCGTACGCGTGTCCTCGTCTGCGTGACCGACGAACCGTCCGCGGTGTCCACGCCGGGCGCGCACACAGTACTGCTCCTCGCGCGGTCCGCGGCGACCGTCGCTGGAGTGGACACCGCCGCCACCGTCATCGAACCGATCGTGGACGGCGCTCACATCCCTGAACGGCTCGGCGCGGCCCCTGCCGAGTTCCGAGCCGTCGTCGAATCACTGCTCCGCGGCCTCGCCGCCGCGGGCGAGGAGGTCTCCGCATGACCGCGTGCCCCAGCTGTTTCCAGCACCTCCCGGAGGACCGCCGGATGTGGATGTGCCAGAACCCGTCGTGCGAGAAGGCACACGACGTGGTGGCGTCGGCGTACCTCGGAGGGCCGGTCTCATCCGGCTTCGTCAACGTCGAGGTGAAGCCGGAGAACGCTCCACGTCGTTGGACCCCCAGGGACTCATCGTTCTGCGGGCGGTGCGGCAGCGCCCAGTCCGAGGTGTGCTGGATCTGCCACTACGGCCTCCTGCCGGGTTGGCGCGAGGCGGAGGTCACGACGGTCGCGATGAACGGCGCGCGGGCGACGGGGAAGTCGTTCTACATCGCCGTCGCGGTCCAGCAGCTCGGGCACCTCCTGGCCCATGTGAACTCCTCGGTCGACTACGGCAACGAACGGACCCGCGACGTGTACACGAGCGTGTACGAACGGCCCCTCTACGAGGAGCTCGGCATCATCGCGCCGACGCCACGAGCCGACACCGCGAACTCGTACCAGCGGGATCCGATGATCTTCCGTCTCGGGATCATCAACGGTGCGCTGCGGTACCTCGTCATCCGCGACGTCGCTGGCGAGGAGATGGAGAACGCGTCTGCGGACGCGCAGAACCTCTCCTTCCTGCGCCACGCGGACGCCGTGTTCTTCATGTTCGACCCGCTGCAGATCAGCGAGATCCGCGAGCGACTCCGTGACCTCGTCCCACCGCAGCTCACGACGGGCGGCGACCCGAAGGTGGTGCTCGGCAACCTGCTCCGGCTGATGGGCGATTCTTCGACGCGTCTCGGCGTGATCGTCTCCAAGTTCGACGCGCTGCAAGCCCTCCGCGACGTCGACGACGTCGACTGGAAGGCGATCATGTCGAACCCGGGTTCGGCGATGCAGCGGGACCCGAGTCTCGACACCGGTGCGTTCGACAAGGAGGACAGCGAGCTCCTCAGCCTCGAGGTCCGGAGCCTGTTGTTCACGCTCGGTGCATCCGGGTTCGTGTACACCCTCGACCAGGCGAACGCCGGTCGTGGTGTCGACCACCGCTTCTTCGCGGTGTCGGTCCTCGGTGATTCGCCGGACGGCGACACGCTCAGCCGGTTCGGGATCTCGCCCTACCGGACGGTGGACCCACTCAAGTGGGTGCTCCAGTCACGGGGTGTCCTGCTCGCGCAGTGACGGACGGGAGGCGCGGTGTCAGCTGGCACCGCGCCTCCAGTCCGATGTCGGTCGCTACTCGCAGCCGACACCGTCCCCATCGCGGTCGAGCTTGCGCGAGTACCCCGGATCGCCCGCGTGGATCGGCGCCGCCCCGGCGGCGCGGACTGCGTCGCAGTTCGCGTAGAACGCTGTCCCAGCTGCAGGTGCTGCGGGAGCCTCCTGCTGGGCAGCTGCGTCGGCGGCTGCGTCCGCAGCTGCCTTCTCCTGCGCCGCCGTCGCTGCTGCGGCCGCGGCCTCCGCCTTCCGGTCTGCTTCGGCCCGGGCCTGTTCGGCCGAGGGCGAGGCCGTCGACGTCGGGACGACCGAGCGGACGTCGATCGACGACTCCGTCGGCATGGTCTGGGTCGGGCACGCGGCGAGGATCCGCGCGATCGCATCGCGTTCGGCCGGTGCGAGCGAGAGGTCGTACTTCGCCTTCACCGCGACCTGGTGCGCGACGTAGACGCAGCGGAACGACTTGTTGGCAGGGAGCCAGGTCGCGGCGTCGCCGTCGCTCTTCTGCTGGTTGGACGGGCCGTCGACCGCGAAGAGGTTGAGCGGATCGTTCGCGAAGGCCTCTCGCTGCGTCGCCGACCATGCGTACGCACCCGTGCGCCAGGCGTTCGCGAGCGGAACGACGTGGTCGATCTGGACCTCGGCCGAGGTCTCCCACCCGCGCATGAAGTGCATCGAGACCGCGGTGTACGGGGACACCAGCGTGCCCGACGTGACCTCACACGTGCCGTCGAGCACCGTGTCGGTCAGGTCGCGGGTGAGGATGTCACCCCGGGTGTCGCAACCGTTGCCGTCGACGTCCGCCCAGGCGGTGCCGAAGGCCGCGCGCTCGTAACCGGTTGCTGCTGCCTTGCCCTTCACCGTCAGTCCGGCGAGGGCCGCGAGGGCGGTTCCGGGTTCCGGGGTGGGAGTCGGCGTGATCGTCGCGGTCGGCGTCGGCGTCGGCGTCGGTGTCGTCGTCGCAGAGGTCGACCCCGTCGGGAGTGCAGCCGTCGTCGGCTCGGGAGCGAGTGAGCCGATCACACCGAGGACGACGAGCAGCGCGGCGGCCCCTCCAACGAACCAGGGCCAGCGGCGTCGACGTCGCCGCGGCGCCGCCGACGGGAACGGCTCGCCGAACCCTGGTCGGGTCAGCGGTGGTCCGGGGTACGGCGAGGTCGGCTGCGCCGGCTCGTCCGACCCGAAACCGAATCCGAACGTCTGGTCTCCTCGGTCGGAGGAGTTGCGCTCGCGTCGGTCACGGGCTCTGCTCACGGTTGTGCTCCAAGGTGTTGAGGGCTCCTCCATTATTGTGCTGAACAGCACCGACAACGGACTCCCCGTTCGGGGCGGAAGGAGTGGCCATGCTGGTCGTTGCTGACGGAGTGGACATCGAGTTCGACGGGCACGTCTGCACGCTGCGGGCGCGATCTCGGTTCTCGTCGTGGATCATCGGCGGTCGAGAGCGGGTGCTCACCACCGACGACATCGGCCACCTTGCCTACAAGCGGCGCCGCAACGGGTCCGTCAGCCAGCTCTCCTTCGACACGCGGACCGGTCGGTTGGACCTGACCTTCACCAACACCGCTGCGGCCGACACCGATGCGCTGATCGATGCACTGCTGCACGCTGGACTCAAGGAAGTCCGACGGATCAAGCTCTTCGCGCCGACAGCCGCACCCGACGCTCAACCCGTCGAGACGCCGACCCCGACTGCGACCGATGCAGAGGCCCGTCGTGCGGCAAACCAGCGCTTCGTGGACGACCTCGTCGCGCTGCTGCGGAGCCGCGAGGACGACGCGCGGACGGTCGCGAGCGTGTCCACACCGCGTCGGATCCGTCTGACACTCGTCGGCGCCGAGCGAGGGACGACCCGATGAGCGCTGGCGGCGGATCTCGCTACCAGTCGCTCGAGGACGCCCTGCGCGCGCACCGCGTTCCACTCGAGAACCACCGTTTCATCGCGGAGCTCATGGCAGGCCTCGATCTCGAGGGCTACTCCGAGACCTCGAGCTACATCAAGGCCGTGCGAGCGGATGGCGGGCCTGCGCTGCAGATCGCGTCCGGCTACACGAACGGGTTCCGGTCGGAGGACGAGATCGTCAGCCGCGTCGGCGACGTCGAGCGGTGGCCGAGCGGACGTGGCTCCGGTCTCTGGGGGGTGTCCCACCCCGTCCACAGTCTCCGCAGCACGGGGGACGCAGCCGGTGGAAGACAACGAGAAGCCGCGCTGTGTCCGGTGTGTGGAAGCGTGATGCCGCTCAGCGGAGTCTGCGACATGTGCGCGTGAGGTCGTCGTCCCTCGAAGAGGCGCTCGCGCGACGTCGGTGGCCGGCACGAGGATCGTGGGGTACGCCGTGACGACTGCGGCGGGCGAGAAAGGACTGGGGATGCACAACGGGTACGCCGTCATCGACCTCGAGACGACCGGGCTCGCCCCGTCGTACGGGCATCGAGTGATCGAGATCGGCATCGTGCACGTGGCACCCGACGGGGCGATCGAGCGCTCGTTCGAGACCGTCGTGAACCCGGGGCGCGACCTCGGGCCGGTGCACATCCACCAGCTCCGCGGTGCCGACATGGTCGGGGCGCCCGCCTTCGCCGACATCGCCGGTGATCTCGTAGATCGTCTTCGTGGCCGAGTCGTGGTCGCGCACAACGCCGCCTTCGAGGCGCGCTTCCTCCACGCTGAGTTCGAACGACTCGGCCATCGCTCGCCGTTCAAGCAGGCGAGCACCGCGCTCTGCACGATGCGGCTCGCGCAGGAGTTCCTGCCCGGATCCGGCCGGAAGCTCGCCGACTGCTGCAGCGCGTACGACATCGATCTCGTCGACGCCCACGAGGCGCTCGCGGACGCGCGCGCCACCGCGCAGCTCCTCGGCGCCTACATCAGTTCCGCACCGCACGATCCGCGGTGGGGAACGTGGGGCGAAGCCGCAACGAGGCTGCAGTGGCCGGGTGTCCTGGGCACCGACCAGCAGTGGACCGCACGTCGCCGCGGCGGCGCGACCGCTGAACGCAGTCGGGTCGACCGTGCGACGGACTTCCTGCCGGCACTGGAGGGCAACACCGGAGCGCTGCTCTACGCGGCAGTCCTGGACAGGGCGGTCTCCGGCGACATGCTCGCGGCGACGGACGCCGAACAAGTCAACGAGTTCGCCGCGGAGTTCGGGCTCGGCGCCCCGATGCGGGCGGCCCTGCACCAGCAGTACTTCGGCGACCTCGTCGACGCCGTGTGGGCCGACGGCGTGCTGTCGATCCAGGACCACATGCAGTTGGAACGGGTTGCTCGTCTCCTCGGCGTGTCCAACGACGAGCTCGAGCGTGCGGTCCACAGCCGACAGCCAGCGAGGATGGGAGCGAACTCGTTCTCGGCGGCCCACATCGAGGACTCGGAGGATGCAGCCGGCGCGATCGACCTCGACGAGAACAGCATCGTGACGCTCACCGGCGACATGCGACGCAGCCGGAGCGAGATCGAGGCAGACCTCGCTCGACTCGGCATCCGGACAGCCCCGAACGTCACGAAGAAGACGACCGTGTTGATCGCGGCGGACGCGGACAGCCTCTCGGGGAAGGCCCGCAAGGCGCGGCAGTACGGGATCCCGATCATCGAGGAGGACGTGCTGGAAGGTGCGCTCGCGGCGGCAGTACGCGCCTGATCCTGCGGTTCACCGAAAGGATCTCGCGGGATGTCCCAACAGCGGGAACGTTCGTTCCGCGGGCACTCACCGCCCACCTAGGCTCTGGACGGCTGGCACCGCGCCGGCTTCGGAGTGATGGGGGTGGCGCATGGTCGGAGAACGCGTTCGGTACGAGACACGCACGGTGAAGTCCGTTCGAGGTCTGGAAGCCCGTACCATCGCGAAGCTCGAGCAGGACGGGTGGGAGATCATGTCCCAGACCCAGGGTCGTCTCCAGTCGGAGATCCGCGTGCGTCGAGCGACCAAACCCCTGTCTCGGCGGACCCTCGCCATCGGCGGCAGCGTCGTCGCAGCGCTGGCCGTCGTCATCGTCCTCGGAGCTACGGGCGTCTTCGGCGACGAGAGCGGCGACGCGAGTGTGGCGGCTTCGGCTTCCGCTTCTGTTTCTGCTCCTGCTCCTGCTCCGAGCGAGTCAGCTCAGGCCCAGACCGACGAACCGACGGATATCGCGGTCCTGACCGGCGGCTCCAACCAGGACCTCGCAGACCTCCTCCAGCTCACCAACACTTGCGATCCGTCCATCGGACGGTTTGCCGATGAGTACGCCGGACGGACGGTCAGCTTCGACGGTTCGATCGGAGCGATGAACCTGCACGGCTCTGCGAGCACCCGCTACGACATCCTGATCGGGGCTGGCGACTACAGCACGACGGAGTCCGACGGGCCCGCATTCCAGTTCCGTGATGTGAACACGGTCGCCGACTTGCACTACGTCGGGGACACTCCCGGAACGATCGGTGTCGGCACGAACCTGACGGTCACTGCGACCGTCGGCGAGTACGAGCCGCAGACATGCCTGTTCCTTCTGGAGCCCGTCACGACGGTGGTGCGGTAGCCGCTTCCGGTGAACGCTCGGACACAGCGGACAGGCGGGCACGTTCTTCCGCGAGGACCTGGGTGATGAGCTGCGTCTCGGAGATGTCGAACGCCTGGACGGACGCGTTCGCGGTCTCACTGACCGCCGCGAAGTCGGCGAACGTCTTCGACTTGCGGGCGAGCAGCCGGACGAGTGCAGCGTCGACGCCGTCCTCCGACAACAGGCGATGCACCTGCACGGTGTCGAGCTGCCCCATTCGCCGTGCTCGAGCGATCGCCTGCCACTCCGTCATCGGCTTCAACTGTGGTTCGCAGATCACGACGACCGAGGCGGCCTGGATGTTCAGCCCCACTCCGCCAGCGATGATCTGTGCGACGAGGACGGCCCCTGGGGCGGCCGCAGAGAACTCGTCGACCATCGCTTGCCGCTCGGAGGGTGAGGTCGACCCACTCAGCGGACCGAACGTGACGCCGTCGACGGACCGGAGCACCGCCTGCAGGACAGCGCGGTAGTGCGAGAAGACGATCGTCTTCCTCCCGTTCGCACGGGCCTCCTCGATCACGTCGAGGAGCGACTCGACCTTGCTCGACGACGACCCCTCCAGCATCGCGAGCTGCCGCATGCCGTGGAAGTCGCCGGCGTCGACGGCCGCGGCGTACCGGTCAGCCTCGGTCGGCGTCAGGTCGGTCCACTCCTCGACCTCCACCAGCTCCGGCAGCTCCGTCAGGACGTCCGCTTGGCTCCGCCGCAGGTACACCGGGGCGATCTGCTTCCGGAAGGTCAGCGGGCTGTCGTCGCCGTCGTCCACGACGAGGTCCGGTCGGACGTGGTCGATGAGGACCCGGAACTCCTCGACGCGGTTCTCCAGCGGCGTGCCGGACATGAGCAGGACACGATCCGAGCGCTCGAGCAGTGCTCTTGTGTTCTTCGTGCGCTTCGCATCCGGGTTCTTGACGTAGTGCGCCTCGTCGACGATCACCGCCGCGAACCCGAGGTCCTCGGGCACCTGGGTCCGCACCCATGTGAGGGTCTCGAACGTGGTGACGGCGACGCCACCGGCGGCGAGCCAGGCGGCGACGCCACGTGCACGTTCAGGCCCGTGCAGGCGGAAGGCAGGAACCGAGGTGTGCCGCTCGGTCTCCCGCAGCCAGTTCGCGACCACCGCAGCGGGGCAGATCACGACGAAGTGCGGCAGCGCTCCGGTCGTCGTGGCAGCGACGTGGGCCAGGACGGCGAGCGCCTCGACGGTCTTGCCCAGACCCATCTCGTCCCCGATGACGACACGGTCCTGCACCAGCGCGAACGCCGCCCCGAAGCGCTGGTAGCCGCGCAGCGATGCGGTCAGCATCGAGGTGTCGAGACGGAACTGCTCGACTTGTTCGATGAGCCCCTCGGGGAGCAGCCCGCGACCGGCCGTCGTCGAGTCGGTGACCCCGATCTCGTCGAGCAGCGCGAAGTAGCTCGCCGGGCGGTCCAGGAAGTCGCTCCAGTCGTCCGTCGTCGCGACCCGGTCCCGATCACCGACGACGGCGATCGCGCGCTGCCGGGCATCGTCGACGTCCACCTCGATGCGCTCAGCCGCACCTTCAGCGGGGTTGAAGGAGCCGGACGCGAGAGCGCCGGGCTGGTGGACGATGCCGAGGACCGCTCCCTGCGACACCGCGGCCGCGATCGGGGTGAGCTCCTCGACCAAGGACGCGGTGTGCTCGCCGGCGCCGAACTTGGCTGCCTCCCAACGGCGGAGTGCCGAGACGAGGGCGACGCTCGCGGTGTCCTGACGCCGCGCATCGATCTGCACCGCGGCCCCGTCGAGCGCTGCGTCCTGCAGTGACCGGGCGGCGGCGTTGATGCGGGCCGCGGTGGTCTCACCGATCCCGGGGAGCTGCCCGGCGACGACCGGAGAGCGGAGGAGATCGCCCACCGTACTGATGCCGGCGTCACGAACGGCACCGAGACGGAGCTGGTCCCGGGTGACGTCACGCAGCCGATCGATGTCCATGCCGCGGAGTTCGCGCCGGGCTGCGTCGGAACGGACGCGGTGACTGGCGTCCAGGACGCGCGCTCGTGCTGAGCGCTCCGTCTCGATCACGGTCCGGAGCGCCTCGACCGTCATCGGCAGGTGCGCCATCGCGCCGAGGTCGAGCAGCGCTGCTGGACCGAGCTCCTTGGTGGCGGTGAGGAGCGGCCCGTCGGTCTCGAGGAGCGCTTCCACCGTCAGTCCGACGTGACGGCGGTCGCGGGTGTCGAGCGCTTCGAGCGTGCGCAGTGCACCCGTCTCCTCCAACCAGGCATGGGTCGTCGTGAGGAACTCCTCGGCGCGGACACCGGCTGCACGACGGTCCTTGCCTGCGAGCAGGCCGGCGATGCCGGACACGGCGCGGTCGTCCTCGAGTGCCGCGGGCACGTCCGTGGTGAGCATCGTCACGACGGAATCGGCGAGGCGGTCAGCACGGGGGAGTCCTGCGGCCTCGGCGAGTGCTGAAGCCAGACCGCCGTCGTCCGGACGGAGTGGGAGCACCGAGCACGACAGCGCAGGACCGCGCACCGTGAAGCGGCGGCCGAGCAGGTCAGCCCGAGCCGAGGCAGCGGCGTCCTCTACGGACGCACGATGGCGTCGTACCTCAGCTGCGAACTCCGCCAGCACCTGCAGCCGCTCACGGATCACTCTCTCGACCATCGCCGCCCTCCCCGGTTGTCGGTCTCATCGTGGCACGCGTCTCCGACATCGCTGTCCCCCCGACACTCGGGGCTGCGGATCACTCCGTGAAGAACGCCCACGTCTTGTCTTCCGTGTCGAGGACGTGCTCCGGAGCCACGCCGACGTGGACCGCGAGTTCGATCGACCCTTGCAGCGCCACGTCGACGTCCGGCGAGAAGGCCCGTTCGAGCACGGCGAGGTACACGGACGTGACTGACCGGAGCTGCTCGAGGAGTCGTTGGTGTTCGACGGCCAGCTGTTCCTCCAGCGCGCGCTGTTCGGCGCGGTAGCGGTCGATGAGCGCTGCCTCACGCTGTGCGAGCGAGGACGAGACCGACTGGTACATGACCGTGCCGACGGTGGTGCCGATGACGGCACCGAGCACCGGGATCGGGACGACGGCCTGGCCCACGACGGACGACAGCGCGCTGATCGCACTCTCGAAGCAGATGAGCTCCGCGCCCTCGATGAACTCGGCCTCTGTGATCTCACCACCGCGCAGTCTGTTGGCCAACGCCGCGATGCCGAACCCCGACGTGACCATCGCGCTCGCGACGGCCGCAGGGGTCGCGGTGAGGTTCGTGAGCGAGTAGACGCTGGCACCTCGGACGGCGCCCGTGAGGAATCCGGTACCGGATTCGGCCGCGATCTCGGTCCAGTCCTCGTCGGTGAAGTCCGCGATCTTCTTCCCTGCCCGCCGCTTCCGGACGACTCCGAGCACGAAGGCGGTCCCGCCTTCGACAGTCGACGCCACCGCGGTGGCCGTCACACCCTGTCGCAGCGTCGGGCGGCTCGCGGCGTGGGCGTCGTCGCGGCGCGCATGATCCGTCGCGCGGAGGGAGTCCCGTTCCGCGTCGAGCGTGCGGTCGTACACGCCTCGCTGAACGTCTCGGTAGTCGAACGTCGACGGCTCAAGGGACTCGAACGAGACGTCGCTTGTCGCGAAGAACTCCTGAACGTGTTGCCAGTCCTTCAACGAAGGGCCGACATCGCCGCTCGTCACGAGCTTCCCGGCGTCGGCAGCCGGCATCGTGTGGAGTGCCCGCACCGTCTCGTAGTGGTCTGCCGGGATCTGGTACCGCCCACCGTTCCTGATGTAGTCGGGGTACTTGTCGAGGTGTTGCTCGACCGCGCGGAGACTGAACCACCCGCCCCCTGCGCTGAACTTCTGCTGGATGGCCACCCCGTCACGCAGGAGGTCCACCGGGCTGTTGTCGTTCACCCACTGGTGGACGGCGTCCTCGCCGATGACCTGCGCCCGCGCGTTGCCCACACCGACCTCGGCGATCTCCGCGATGAACCCGTGCATGCCCTTCGTCGCACCTCGGTTCTTGGCCACGATCTCGAGGTCGATCTTCCGCATGGCTGCATCGACGGTGGCGAGGGCCTCTTCGAGGTTGCCGGTCTGCTCGCGCAAGCGCTGGACCAGGGCCTCGAGTCGGAGTTGGTTGAGGTGTGCCACCCAGGCCGCGACCGCTTGCCCTTGGGAGTGCTCGACACGCTCCATCCTGTCACGCATCGGCGACCCGCTGCACGACTCGTTCGCTCAGCAGGGCCGCAGTCGCTGTCGCCGTGTTCACGAGCGCTGCGAGCCGGGAGCGTTCGGCCGCGGGGAGCGCACGGAAGTCACTCGCGAACAGCCCTTGTGCCGAGACGTAGTTGTTGCGCACCAGTTCGCGGGCGGACGTGCTGCGCTGGAGGAGATCGTCGATCTGCGCGTCCAGTCCCTCGACGACCGCGGTGTTCTGCTTCACGGCGGTCAGCGCCTGCTGCTTCGCCTCGCGGTGCTCGAACTTCTTCTTAGTGAACAGCACGATCGACGTGAGCAACGCCGCGCCCCCCACCGTCCAGCCGATCGGGCCGGCGAGCGCCAGGAGTGCTGTCCCTGCGGCGGCCCCACCGCCGCCGACGGCAACCGCTCCACCGCCGAGCCACGCCAGCGCGGCGTTGGTGGCGGCAGCGCCCGAGAGCGTGGAGATCGCGGTGCCGGTCGACGCCGCGCCGAAGGTCGTCGCAACCCAGATCGCAGCGCTCGGCGCCATGCTCGCGACCGCTGCAGCCGCCGAGAGTCCGGCACCGGCACCGACTGCGGAAGCCCGAGCGGCCTTGAGGTCCATCCGAGCGAACTCCTCCGCATCGAGGAACGCGGCCCTGTGCAGGTCGATCACCTCGAACGCGGTCGCGAAGGACTTCGGGGTGTTGGCGATGCTGTTCACGAGCAACTCGACGAGTTCGAGCAGGTCTGCCGAACGCTCACGCTGCCGGAGGAGCGACAAACCCTTGTCGTTCATCGCCGTGAAGGCGCCGTTGTACGCGACGACTGCTTCTTCGTACGAGAGGGGATCCTCCGCGGTCAGCTTCTCGACGGCGTGCACGGTGGCGTCCCGGAGGTCGCTCGCCTGGTCGACGATGTGTGCAGATGCGCTGCGTGCGACCTTTCCGACGTCGTCGAGCGACTTCGCGAGGGTGTCCCGGACCTTCTTCGGGTTGAACGGTTCGACCAACGTGCCTCTCCTGGATCGCTCGACTTCGACGTGCTCTGAACGCTCAGCGGTTGCCGCGCGTTGCTCCGCTCCGGACGCCGACCCACAGGCCGTCGCGCGCTCGGGTCATCCCCACGTAGAGCTCCCTGCGGCCTCGTTCTCGCCGTTCCCGTTCGGTTTCCGACGGGTTCTCCGGAGCAGCGTCCAACAGCCGGGGATCGACGTGCGCGAGCAGCACCTGCTTGAACTCGAGGCCCTTCGCACGCTTGACGGTCCCCACCCGCACCGCGTCCGAAGTTCGACCCGCGTACTGCTGCAGCGACACGGTCGGGACGCCGGCTCGCCCGAGCGCATCCATGACGTCGTCCGCCTGCCGGTTCGTCGCCGTGAGGATCCCGACGTCACCGTGGCCTGTCCCGACGAGTCGGAGGACCTCGGTCAGCCGGTCGAGCATCGCCCGGTCGTGGTCCGCGCGATTGGTGAAGCGCGTCATCGTCGGAGCAGCACCGGAGCGCGAGACGTCGGACACCGCGTCGCCGACGCCGTCGACACCCTCGATGTCCACGAACTGGTCGTCCGCCACCATCTCCTTCGCGAACTCGAGGATCTCGGCGGTGTTCCGGTGGTTGACGTCGAGCACGACGCCTCGACCCGACAAGTTGATGCCGACCTCGCCGAGTGTGTACCCGCCGGGGTAGATCGTCTGCTGCCCGTCGCCGATGAGCGTCAGCCCGTCGGTACGGTCACCCACGAGCTGGTGCACCAGCGCGACCATCGCGCAGGACAGGTCCTGCGCCTCGTCCACGATGACCGCGTCGTACCGCTCGAGCGGCACCGCACGGACCGCATCGCGAGCGAGCAGGACGATGTCCTCCCAGTCGTGCGCCCGGCGGTCGCGCAGCCCGCGCGCGTATGCCTCGTACAGATCCCAGACAGCCTGGCGCGTCTCCAGCGGGAGCGCGTGCTTGCGCCCGATGCGAGCCAGGTCCGCGTACTCGTCGAACCGCGTCAGGCCGCGGCCCTTGATGACGTGGCTGATCTCGTCTTCCCAGTACGAGCGCGAGAATCGCGACGACCGCAATGGACTGGAGGCGCGGATCGCGTTCCACGCATCGTCGAACGCGAGCTGGGCCTCCCGTCCAGGAGCGCGGAACGCGATGCCGCGTTCCTTCAGGAGTCGAGACGCGAACGCGTGGACGCCCATGAAGTCGACGCGACCGACCATGTCGGGCGCGAGGCGTTCGAGGAGCGATTCGAGGACCTTCGGCAGGGTGCTGATGTACGTCGTGAACAGCACTCGGCCGCCGGTTGCGCGCGCGAGGTACGCGGCGCGGTGCAGGCCGACGACGGTCTTGCCGGTGCCCGCAGCGCCGCGGATGCGAGCCGGGCCGTTGAAGCTGCGGCGGACGAGCTTGGCCTGTGCCGGATCGAGGAACGCCATCCAGTCCTCGATGGCTGCTTCGAGGACGCCGTCGAGGAGCTGGTCGGTCAGCTCGTCGTCCAGCGCAGCGATCGTCGGCGCGGGCGTCGGCGCGGGCTCGCGGGGGAGGACGGCTGCGGGGGCGACGATCTGCGGCGGTGCCGTTGCCTGGTCGCCGATCACGGGGAAGTGGTGCAGCGTCGCGGCGAGGACCTCGTCGACTCTGGACGCCGACAGTCGGGCGCCGCGCTTCGTGATGTGCCCGACGAGGTCGTTCGCCCCGATCACGTCGACTGATGCGATGCGGGCGTGCATCTGCTTCTGGCCGGCGAGTGCGGCGACCGCGTGGACTTCGCCGGGCGCCAGGCCCGTGTCCGCCAGTGCTGCCTCGGTGCTGTACGCGAGGTCGGCGAGGCGGGCGATGTCGTCGGTGACGTCCTCTTGGCCGCGGGTGATCCGGTCGCCGTGGACCGCGACCTCGCGCCAGGCCTTCGTGTCGACGATGAAGACGCCGGCCCGGCCGACGACGACCATGTCGACCTGTGCCGTGCGGCTACCGGGCCAGCGGCGGTCGGCGAGCAGGTGGTACCCGATGCCGGCGAGTGGCGCGAGGATGCGGGCGGTCTCGCTCTCGGTGCGGTGCGCGATCTCGAATCGGGCAGCGCGTTGCTCGGCGTCGTCCGCCTGGCGGCGGAGTTCGCGTGCGTGGCTGCGCTGGCGGTGTGCCTCGACCCCTGCGGATTCGCCGGCCATCGTCATGGTGTTGCCCCTCGAAGTGCTTTTGTGCGGACCACTCGTCGTCCCCGGGACGTGTAGTGCTGAACCATCCTCGTGGACAGGGTGGTGAGTCGGGAGCACCCGTTGTGGGGGGCGCTTCAATTCAGGGGCTTTGCAGATCGACGCGCTGCACTTCGAGCGCCCCGTTCTCTCAGGGTGCGCTGGATTGCTCAATGGTGGTTGCCGGACCAAACCCGTTCGTCGCGGTGGGCCGGTCGACAGATGTCACACTCGTGATTCGTGCTCCTTCCGGAGCGGTCCTGGTGTTGCAAGATGCGCCGTCGATCTGACTGCTAGCGTGCCGGCATGGCGGATCATCGGCTACGAGACGAACTACGGCGTTTCGTTGCGGAGCGTGAGTGGGCTCAGTTCCACTCGCCGGAGAACTTGGCGAAGAGCATCGCGATCGAAGCTGCAGAGCTCCTCGAGTGCTACCAGTGGTCGGGCGACGCAGACGCCGGTCGGGTCAAGGACGAGCTCGCGGACGTCCTGACCTACTGCCATCTGCTCGCAGATCGCTTGGGGCTGGAGCCGACAGAGATCGTCCGCGACAAACTGGAGATCACCAAGAAGAAGTACCCGGTCGAGCGATCCCGAGGACGCAGTGTGAAGCATGACCGCCTCTGACATCGCCGTCCTCGACTTCACTGCAGCTTCGCTCGGCAGGTTCGCGGAGATCGAGCCTCGAACGGTGAACTGGCCGGTGGTCTACGTGATCGACGATGAGGAGGCCGGCCGGGCGTACGTCGGTGAGACGCTGAACACCAGCGGGCGCATGAGGCAGCATCTCCGTACCCGCGGCGCCCTGCTCCGGCGCGTGCGCCTCATCATCGACGAGACCTTCAACAAATCCGTCTGCCTCGATCTCGAATCTCAACTGATTGCTTGGTTGAACGCGGATCAGAAGTACCAGTTGCTCAACAGCAACGCAGGGATAGTGGGTGCCCAGTACTACGATCGGATTTCGTACCAAGAGACCTTCAAGAAGATCTTCGCGCAGCTTCGCGAGGACGGTCTCTTCGAGCAGTCGCTCGAAGATCTCGAGAACAGTGAGATCTTCAAGCTCTCTCCGTTCAAGGCCCTCAACGCGGATCAGACTCGGGTTGTCCTGCGCGTGGTGGAGGACCTCTTCCACGACGTGGAGAACAGCGTGAGCGAGACCGTGATCGTCCGCGGAGAGCCGGGAACGGGAAAGACCGTCCTCGGGGTCTACCTCATCAAACTCCTCAGAGACATCATCGACGGGACGGACTTCGACGGTGAACGAGAGTCCCTCTTCGCGACGTTCCTGTCGAACGAGTACCAGACGATCCTCGGGATGGGCTTCCGCATCGGGCTGGTCGTGCCGCAACAGGCGCTGCGTCGCTCGCTTCAGCGGGTCTTCGAGAGCACTCCCGGTCTCGCGCCGGAGATGGTGCTCTCCCCCTTCGACGTCGGGAAAGCAGACGTGGGATGGGACCTGCTGGTCGTGGACGAGGCCCACCGTCTCGGTCGCCGCTCCAACCAGTCCTCCGGCGTTCAGAACCGTGCGTTCTCTGAGATCAACCAGAAGCTGCTCGGTGACGACGATCAACGTCACACACAGCTGGACTGGATCGTCGCGCAGAGCACCCACCGTGTGCTGCTCCTCGACCCTGAACAGAGCGTTCGGCCTGCGGACCTCTCGGCGCGCGTCCAGCGTTCTCTTGTTCGTGACGCCCGCGACACCGACCGATTCCACCCGCTGACGACTCAGATGCGGGTGGCCGCTGGCTCGGATTACGTCGGTTTCGTGCGATCGGTGCTCCGTGGCGAGAGGCCTTCGCCACCGGACTTGGGTGACTACGACCTTCGCCTGTTCGATGACCTCGGTGGGATGCACGCTGCCATAAAAAGGATGGATCGCCGTTTCGGCCTAGCGCGCCTCGTGGCGGGGTTCGCATGGGAGTGGAAGAGCAAGAAGGACCGCGGAGCAGTCGACATCGCACTTGATGGCATCGAGCTCCAGTGGAATCGCACTGACAAGGATTGGATCACCTCGCCAGGCGCTGTTGATCAAGTCGGTTCGATCCACACTGTGCAGGGATACGACCTGAACTACGCGGGCGTCATCATCGGCCCGGACCTGAAGCTGGACCCGGACTCGAGGCAGATCGTGTTCAGCAGGGCGGATTACCACGACAAGAAAGGGAAACAGAACCTTCCGAAGCTCGGCGTCGTCCTGACCGACGACGACATCTTGCGGTACGTCACGAACGTCTACTCGGTTCTGCTGACGCGCGGTATCCGGGGAACGTACGTGTACGTCGTCGACCCACTCCTCCGGGAGCACCTCGCTCGCACCCTCCCCTTCCGATCGGACGCCTGAGAACCGCTGCTGATTCTGCCGGGCTCGGGATCCGATCTGGTTCTTTCTCCTTGAGCTCGTTAGCCTCACGTGCGTTAGCAAAACGGGCGATCGGGGAAACCGTGCGGGTCTTTTGGGTCAATCAGGGACAGACTTTCGACGAAGAACGGCGTGCAGGAGTCCTCTGGGCACCGAAACGGTCCCGACCTCGCTCTGGGCAGGATGTCGGTACGTCTCAAGCGCATTGGGACCGGATGCTCGAGGCGAGACCGGACGACGTCGTGATGCACTACTCGCGCAAGGCGATTCGGGGATGGAGTCGTGTCCTGGCACCGGCCTCCGACGGGCCTCCGCCATTCGATGTTGAGTCACGGCCCTGGTCAGCTGACGGGCGTCTCCTTCGCATCGACCTCCAGGCGCTCGAGATCCCGATCGCGCTCGCGGACATTCCGATGGAGCTCCGAACTGATCGTGACGTCACGAGCTGGCCGTTCTCGAAGAAGGGCGCGGTCAAGCAGACGTACCTGTCGGAGGTCGGCGGAGACCTCGCTGACTGGTTGCTGGACGAGGTGGGACTGCGTGTCGATGCCGCGCAGATGCCGTCTTGGCCACCTGACGTCGAATCAGCGACAGGCTTCGACTACCGGGGAGACAGGAAGGTCGTTGTCAGTGTCCGCGGTGAGCAGACTCGTCTGAGACGGCGCCTCTTCGGGAACGAGCTCATCGCCGACTGCGCGCTCTGCGGGCGAGACCTTCCGGTTTCCATGCTCGTGACGGCGCACATCAAGCGCCGAGCAGACACGACGAATGCAGAGCGGAGCCGAGAGGACATCGTGATGGCCGCGTGTTCCTTGGGATGCGATTCGATGTTCGAGCTCGGATACGTGACGGTGGCCCGCGACGGGACGATCGAGAAGGGGCCGCGCAGAACACCGATGACCGTTGACCTCGAGCTCGCTGTCGAAGCCGTCATCGGTCGAACCTGCGGAGCGTGGAACGTATCCACGGAGCGCTTTTTCTCGTACCACCGAAGATGGCAGAAGGCCGCCGCTCGTCAATACGGCCTTGGTTGATCGCGACGTAAGAGGCTGACGGCGGGAAGATCGGGGAGCGCCCAATTGAGTGTCGAGAGCTCAACGGAGGCCACCCAACGCAACGCGTCGTGGTCCGTGCTTGTACTTGGCTCCGCGGTCCTGAACGACATCCGGTAGCACGCGAGGTCGATCATGACATCGCCGACTACCGTGGCGTCACGTGTGATGAGATCGCCGACCTCGCCCTCGACTCCGAGCTCTTCGAGGATTTCGCGCCTGAGGGCATCGCTTGGCGACTCGCCGTACTCGACCTTCCCGCCAGGGAACTCCCACAGGCCGGCTGAAGCTCGTCCTGCCGCGCGTCTGCAGGCGAGCATCGTGCCGTCCTCGCGAACCGCTACTGCCGCAACCACTTCTATGGTCTTCACAACCCAGTTCTACCTGCTCAACGGCCGACGATCGAGGTCCAGCGGGCGAGCTCGAGTTCGATCGAGTCCGCCGCCTCACGTACGTCGTCGTGCTCCCACACCCTGACCACGCGCCAGCCCTCCGACTGGAGCACAGCGGTGTTCGCGGCATCCCTGCGCCGATTGGCGAGCAGCTTCTCGCGCCAGAGCGCGGCGTTCGCCTTGGGGAGGTGGGCGTGCTCATCGCAGTAATGCCAAAAGCAGCCATCAACGAACACTGCGATCCTGGCGCGAGGGAACACGAGGTCGGGCCGTGCCCGACAACGCGCGCTCACCCGCCGGTCGACGAAGAAGCGACGCCCACGCCGGTGTAGTTCGCGGCGCACAGCGAGCTCGGGCGCGGTGTCCCGGCGCCCGAAACGGGCCATGTGGCGGCGCCGCACGTCATCCGCTTCCCACTGCTCCATCACGGAATCCTCGTGGAAGGTCGGTACCTCGTGGGGCGGGCGCGAGGATCAGTGGAACCGGAGTCAGCCGAGGACGATTGTGAGGGACCGATCTCGCAACACCTGCGAAGGCACGGTGAGCACTCCGAGCACGTCCACGCGATCGTCAGCGGGCAGGTCCCGCAACGTGATCGCCACCTCGCCGCAGTACCTCCCCGCCGAAGCCAACTGCACGGTGACCGACCCCGCCGGCCTCGGCTGACCACCGACCTCGGGCAGCGGCAGCCCGGCGAACCGATTCCGCGAGTGCTCGAGCCGGATCATGGCCTCGGCAGCATCGGGACGGTTCCGGTCGGGGATCGCCAGCGCCTCGATGACTGCCGGGTGCACACCCGGCGCCGCACGGCCGTCGAGCACGACGACGTCATCGCGGACAAACGACCCCAACCGCGACCACGAGTGATCGGTCAGCGCCGGATCCCCGGCGTACACATCGTCCACGCCGGCATCGACGAGCGCCACAGCCTGGAACAACGGCGGCATGGACCGGTGCTCCTCAACGGTCGGCAGCCCCTCGCCGAGTGGCCCACGCTGCACGGAGTCGCCGGCGATGAACGCCCCGACCCGCCAGCCGTACTGCCGAGCAACGGCGACCGACGAAGCCACGGAGGACAACGCCAGACCAGTCCACTCCCGCGGGTAGAAGTTGTGGATCAGCTCGACGTCCAGGTCCGCGAACGGTGCCAGATCGGCGGCCCGCAGCGTGCTCGCGTTGAGGGCGATCGGCAGGACGGCGGCGATCGAGAGGATCTCACGGACCGAGAACCCGAAGTCGATCCGAACCCGCGCCACTCCGATCGACCGCAGGAACTCCCATGGCGAATCCCCGAGCAACCGTGCGGTGTTGGGGGAGACGTCCGCGACGACCGACAACCCCGAGGACGCAGCAGCCGACACGATCGCGGTCGCAGCGGCGCGGGCGCCCGAAGGGGAGTCCTCCGGGATGTGCAACGAGGTGAACGCGAGCGTCGCACCCGCGGCCGCGGCGGCCTCGAAGGTCGGACCAGCCAACGGACCGTGCGCCAGGTACGCGCTCGCGCCCAATCGCATCAGCGTGCAGCTCCCACGGAGTCAGCCGGCGTGACCTGCACGTCGAGCGGGGCGTCCGGAGCGACGGGGTCGCCGGACGGCGCAGCCGACTGCTCCTCGAGATCGGCCTTTACCGATGCCGAAACCCCGAACAGCAGCGTCGCTACGAACCCGACGACGTACGCCACGATGAGCCCCGACCCGTACCCGAGAAGGGCCCACCCGTACCCGGACGAGCCGTTCAGCAGCGGGATGAGCGACAGGTCCGACGCCCCGATGGCGATCGCCCCGACGGAGTGCCCGAGCTGGTCGAACAACCCGACGACACCGCCGCCGAAGGCCCCACCGATGCAGGCGGTGATGAACGGCCGACCCAGGGGGAGCGTCACACCGTAGATCAGGGGCTCCCCGACACCGAGGAACCCGGCCGGCAGCGCACCGCGGATGGTCCGCACCAACGAAGCGTTCGACCGGAACCGCACCCACAGTGCAATGCACGCACCGATCTGTCCGGCACCACCCATCGCCAGGACGGGCAGCAGCACGGTCCACCCGGTCTGGTCGATCAGGGTGGTGTGGATGGGGATGAGGCCCTGGTGCATGCCGGTCATGACGAGCGGCAGGAAGAGGCCTCCGAGCACGAAGCCAGCGAAGGCTCCGCCGTTCGCGAGCAGCCAGGTAGCAGCGGTCCCGATCGCGACGGAGACGACTCCGGCGACGGACATCAGGATGCCCAGCGTCACCGACCCGGCGACGAGCACGGTCACGGTCGGGACGACGATGAGCGCGATCACGTCCGGAGTCACGCGCCGCATGAACCGCTCGACGTAGGCGGCGAGGATGCCACCGGCCAACGCGCCGAGCACACCGCCCTGCCCGGGCGCCAGGGTCTCGCCGAACACGGTCACGTTCGCGACGCCGGCCGCGACGATGATGCCGCCGACCGCTCCACCGAGGATGGGCGTGCCGCCGAACTCCTTCGCGGCGTTCATCCCGACGAACACGGCGAGCAGCGACAGGAAGCCGGATGAGAGCACGCCGAGGAACGGCGTCACCCCGGGTACCCACCCCAGGTTCGTCAGGATGCCGTTGATCCCGGCGATCAGACCGCAGGCGATCAGTGCGGGGATGAGCGGGATGAAGATCGCGGAGATCTTCCGGATCGCGCGCATGGTGCGGCCGTCGGAGCGGGACCGTGCGGAGGCCTTGATCGACGCGCCGCGAGCGGCGAGATCCTCGGGTGACGCACCGGACGCACCGGATGCACCCGACGCGGCAGCGGCGCTGGATGCGCCAGCCCCACCAGCCGCAGCCGGCGGAGCGGCCGCGCGCAGGGCCTCCAGGTCGACAGCCACGCGATCGACGAGACCCGGGCCGAGCACGATCTGCAGGTTCGAGCCGGCCGCGATGGCGGCCATGACGCCGTCGGTGGCCTGGAGGGCCGGCAGGTCGACCGACGCGGGAGACGAAACCTCGACCCGGAGTCGGGTCATGCAGTTCTCGACGTCGGCGATGTTCGCGGAGCCTCCGACAGAGTCGAGGATCTGCTGGGCGAGTTGCTGTGCATCGGGCATTGCTGTGCTCCTCGGGGGAAGGAAACGGAAAAGGGGAACGAGGTCTACAGCACGGCGCGCAACGAGCCGGCAGCAGCATCGAGGCGCTCACGGGCCGAAGCGGCCGAGGCTCCGGTGAGGATCACAGCGATGGCGGTCTTCACCTCACCGTCCGAGGCGTCGAGTGCCGCCTGGACCTCGGCGGGGGCAGCGCCGGTGACGTCCTGCACGAGCGAGAATGCCCGCGCGACGAGCTTCGCGTTCGTGGCCCGCACGTCGACCATGCGGTTGCCGTACGTCTTGTGGCTGCGCACCATCGCGAGCGTGGTGAGCATGTTGAGCACGAGCTTCTGCGCGGTGCCCGCCTTCAGGCGGGTCGAGCCGGCGATGAACTCGGGGCCGACGACGACGTCGATGGCGATGTCCGCCTCCCGCCCCGCGGCCGAGTCGGGGTTGCACGCGACGGAGACCGACAGGGCGGAGCGGCGCCGGGCCTCCAGGATGGCTGCGATGACGTAGGGCGTCCTGCCGGACGCGCTGATCCCGACGACCACGTCGTCGGCCGTCAGGCCGAGCGCGTCGAGGTCGCGGACGGCCGCTGCTTCGTCGTCCTCCGCGCCCTCGACGGCGGTGGTCAGGGCAAGGTCGCCGCCGGCGATCAGGCCGACGACCTGCGAGGGGTCGGTACCGAAGGTGGGCGGGCACTCGCTGGCGTCGAGGACGCCGAGTCGGCCCGGCGTGCCGGCGCCGACGTAGACGAGTCTGCCGCCGCGCGCGAACGCTGCGGCGATCGAGTCTGCCGCCAGGGCGATGGCCGGGAGGCACGGCTCCAGTGCCGCAGGCACGCTGCGGTCGCCGGCGTTCATGCGCTGGGCAGCTTCCAGCGTGGAGATCGTGTCGATGTCGTCCAGTGCGTGGTCGGTCGCCTCGGTGGTGAGGGCGGCGAGTTCGTCGCGGAGGGCGTCGTGGCTGTCGTGCTTCGTGGTCATGGTGGTGCTCAGTTCCGGTGGTGGGTGCGGACGGCGTCGCGGCTGCGGGCGAGGAGCGGCTGGGACCGCTCGTCGGTGCGCTGCGCGACGACGATGAAGAGGGCGTCGACGATGGCGAGTTGGCTCATGCGGCTGCCCATGGCGGCGGGGCGGAGGGCGCTCTCGGCACCGGCGACGCCGAGCAGGACGTGGTGGGCCGTGGTGGCGAGCGGGGCGGCGGCGTGGCCGGTGATCGCGATGATCGTGGCGTGCTGTGCCCGGGCGGCGTGGGCGACCTCGAGGGTCTCGGTGGTGGAGCCCGAGTGGCTGACGAGCACCAGGACGTCGTGCTCGCCGATGACGCTCGCGAGGGTCAGCGCGTTGTGCGGGTCATCGGCGATCGAGCTCACGATGCCGATGCGTTCGAGCTTGAGGTGCAGGTCCCGCGCGACGATGCCGCTCGCACCGACGCCGTACAGGACGACGCGGCGGGCCTCGCTCACTGCTGCGGCCGCTGCTTCGAGGGCGTGCGGGTCGATCGCGGCACGGGTGTCGGCCATCACGGCCCGGACGTCCTCGGTGACCTTCGCGATGACGGTGGCGACGTCGTCGTCGACGGCGACCCCGGCGTGGATCTCGGTGGACTCGCGCTCGTGGATCCCGCGCTCGACGGCCCGGGTCATGCTGCGTTGCAGCGCGGCGAAGTTCGAGAAGCCGAGGTGCTGGGCGAAGCGGGAGACGGTGGCGGGGGAGACGCCCGCGCGGCCGGCGAGTTCGGCGGCGTTCGTGGTGGCTGCGGCTGCCGGGTCCTCGAGGACGGCGTCGGCGATGGCGCGCATGCTCGACGGCATGCTCGCCGACTGGGTGCGGACAAGGGCGAAGGCGTCGGCGCGCTCGACCCGGTCGGGCCGCTCGGACTGCTCTGACCGCTCGGAGATCGTCATCCCGCTATGAAAGCGCCTTTCGCGGGCGAGCGCCAGCGGTGAAAGTAAATTGCGTGTTACGGGTGGTGGAGCGGTGCTGGTCGGGGGCTCGCGCGTTCAGTGAGCAGATAACGTCGAGTCACCGCAGCGGACTCGACGTTTTCTGCTCACTTGATGAGCGGCGGACGCGAACCCGGACGGTCGTGCGTCCGGCGACCGGCCGCGTCACCCCCGCAGGTACCGCGTCGCCGGCTTCCCCGGCCCGTCCGTCCGCTTCGTGTCCGTCGGCGTCAGGTGCGGCAGCATCGCGCGACGGAACGAGTCCGGCAGCAGGCGCTCGCCGAGGACCGCCTCGTGCAGCTGCCGCAACTCCGACATCGTGAACGGCTCGTCGAGCAGCCCGCGCGGATCCGGGGCGTCGCTGTAGACGGAACGGAGCCGAGCGACCGCGAACTCGAGGATGTCGTCGTGCCCGTGCACCATCCCGTTCGCCTCGGCCACCGGCACGAGTCGTGCCCGGGTCCCGCCCAGTTCCAGGGCAGGAGCCGGCACCACGTCGAGGTGCGCCACCGACAGCACCCACCCGCGGTCGTCCCGCGCCGGGTCGTCGAACACGTGGAGTTGCTGCGGCGCGAGCCCGCTCACGCCGGCCTTCTCGCGGAGCGACCGCAGCACCGCATCCGCGAGCCGCTCGCCCTCGTGCACGAACGTCCCCGGCAGCCGCCAGTCTCCGGCGACGGCGTCGCGCACCTGCACGACGGACAGCGCCCCGCCGGCGGGAACGGTCAGTACGGCGGTGTCCACCGCGACCGAGGGCCTCGGGTAGTCGGCCAGTCGCTTGCCGCTCGCATCGCGGAACTCGTCGCTCATGGGGCCGAGTTTACGCACAGTTGCGCAAACTCGACGAGTGGTGCAGGATCGGTTTTACGCAATCCTGCGCAAACTCGACCCGGAGGTCCTCATGACCAACCCGCAGATCCACGACCGAGCTGTCGGCGCCGTCCTCGGTTCCGCCGCCGGAGACGCCCTCGGCGCCGGGTACGAGTTCCGACCCGCAGTCCCCGCGCCCACACCGATCCGGATGGCCGGCGGCGGCTCGTTCGGCTGGGCGCCGGGGGAGTGGACGGACGACACGAGCATGGCCGTCCCCATCCTCCGCACCGTCGCCCGAGGCGGTGACCCGGCATCCGACTCGGCCCTCGACGGCCTCGTGGCCGCCTGGGCAGCATGGTCGGTGAACGCGCCGGACGTCGGCATCCAGACGCGCAACGTCCTCACCGGCCTGGAGGCGCGGACCGCCTCCGCAGCGCGCGCTGCGGCCCGGCAGGAACACGCGATCAAGGGCCGCAGCGCCGGCAACGGGTCGCTGATGCGGACCGCACCGCTGGTGCTCGCCTACCTGCACGGTGACGCCGGCGAAGAGGAGCGCCTCGCCTCGGCGGCCCGTGCCATCAGCGACCTCACCCACCACGAGTCCGACGCGGGGGACGCGTGCGTGCTCTGGTGCGTGGCGATCCGGCACGCGGTGCTGACCGGCGAGCTCGACGTGCTCCGGGGCCTCGACCTGCTCGACCTCGACAAGCGCCGGGTCTGGGTGAACCGACTCGTCGCGGCCGAGCACGCGGAGCCCGTCGACTTCACGGAGACGAACGGGTGGGTGGTGTCCGCGTTGCAGGCCGCCTACGCAGCGGTGAAGCAGAGCTCCTCGCTCGAGGACGCCCTGGTCCGAGCAGTCCGCACCGGCAACGACACGGACACCGTCGCCGCGATCGCCGGCGGGCTCGCGGGTGCGCTGTACGGCGCATCGACGCTGCCCGCGCAATGGCGGGAGCTGCTGCACGGCTGGCCGAACCTGCGCGCCGACGACCTCGTCGCGCTCAGTGAGCAGGCGCTCGCCGCCTGACCACCGGCCCGGCGTCGGAGGCTGCCGTGGGGGGAGCCTCCGCCGCTGGGCCCGGGCTCGACGATCGTCGGAGTGCAGCTTGTCCTGAGGCATGGTCAGGATCTGGAACGATGAGGTCACCATGAAACAGCTCATCGCGCCCATCGCGCTCGCCGCGGCGCTCGTCCTCACCGGATGCAGCACCCCCGGCTCGACCAACGCCACCTCTGGCGCCGAGACGACCGAGGTCGCCGCCACGCCCACGCCGGAGCCAGTGCAGATCCCGGACCTCACCGGCGCCTGGAAGCAGAACAACACCAAGAGCGACGACGGCTGGACCAGCGCCACGATCACCGACGACACGATCACCGTGAACTTCGTCACGGACGGCGGCGACACCACCTCGCTGTTCTGGGTCGGCACGTACACGGCGCCGACCGATGACACCTTGCCCTACGTCTGGACGTCGACGCGTGACAAGGCGGCCACCGACAACGCGCTCCTGGCATCGACGGACGACACGAAGGACTTCACCTTCGCCGACGACGAGATCAGCTTCCCGGTGAGCATTGCCGGGACGAGCACGACGGTCCGGCTCTCGAAGGACTGAGGCCGCACAACCGGAGTCAACTCGCACCGCGGAATCGCGCGGCGCGAGGTGATCTTGGTTGTGCGCAGGGCGGGCCGGGCTTGTGGGGCCTGCGCAGGGCGGTGGACGGGACCACGGTGTCGGCGCGGGCGGCGGGGCGGACGTGATCCGCGCCTCCAGGCCGACCGCCGTCAGGCGATGCCGCGTCGAGGACGGAAGACGCCCGCTCGGACCAGCCACACGTACAGCAGGCAGCCGATGCAGACGTCGAAGACGGCGTTGAGGAACGCGGCGATCAGTGCGACCGCGGCACCGATCGGAGCCGCGTACGGCACGCCGACCAGCGCGAGGAGCAGCGCGACGGCGGTGACGAACAGACCGATCTGCTGCGCGAAGGTCGGGGGCTCGGGGGCCTCGAGCTCGGCGGGCGGGCCGAGTCGTGGTCGGACGAACCGACGGAACAGTGCGCCGTACGGGTGGCGGCGGATGCCGGCGATGCCACCGATCGCGAAGAGGACCACGACCACGGCGAGCAGCACGATGCCGGCGACCCACGTCGCGGGGATCAGCGTCAGGACGATCGTCACGGCGAGCAGGACGCTGGTGATCGCGGCGCCGAAGCGCGGGGAGCGCGGGTCGATGCCGCGGGAGGTGTCGGAGGTGCTGGTCATCGGGACTCCAGGACGGTGTCGAGTGCTGCGGCGAGTTCCGGCGGGCGGGGTGGGCCTCCGAAGCGGGTGCGGACGGTGTGGTCGCCGTCGACGAGCAGGACCGTGGGGGTCTGCAGGACGTTGAAGCGGCCGGCCAGGTCGGGATGATCGGCGAGGTCGATCTCGAGCCGTGCGACACCGTCGTGTCGAGCGGCGAGGGCGTCGAGCTGCCGGGCTGTGGCGGGGCAGCGGGCGCAGGTCGGCGTGGAGAACTGGACGAGGGTGGCGCGGGTGCCGAACGCCTCGGCTGGTGCAATGTCGGCGACGGTGGCGGTCGCGTCCGTGTGCTTGGCCGATTGCGCGCGGCCGGTGGTGGCTCGCAGGAGCAAACCGATGACCGTCGCGAGTGCGAGGACTCCGACGAGTGCGGCGACGGCCACGATCACGGTCATGCCGCGACCGTACGTCGAGCGGGGGCGACGGTGGCCAACGTGACCGCAAGTGACGGCGGGGTGCTTCGTCGGCCCTTCAATAGGCATACCAATGGAGCGTCGCCCGATGGCATCGATCGATCGATTCTTCTCAGACGCGGCGCAGCAGTCTCGCGATGGTGCCCTGCAGCAGCAGGAGCAAGGTCCAGAGGAGTCCGATGGTCGGGAACACCACGGCGAGCACGAGCGCGGCGGCGAGGAGCCCCGCGGCGATGAGGCCGCGCCGCGAGTCGCCGAGTGGGGTCGCGAGCAGCTCGGGCGAACGGCGGAGCTCCCACTCGATGCCGGTCAGGGCGAGGCTCGTCAGGACCATGCTCCCGAGGTAGAGCGCGTGGGCCACCCGGTCGCTGTCCTCGCCGCTGTTGAGCAGGTTCGCGGCGAACGGCAGGAACACGATGCTGATGAGCCAGAGGAAGTTCAGCTGCATCACACGGGTGTTGTACGAGCGGACGTGCTCGAACACCTGGTGGTGCAGGGTCCAGAAGCGGGAGATCACCCAGAAGGTGATGAGGAACTCGAGCAGGGCGGGCCAGTGCTCCTGGAGCAGGTCACCGGCACTCTCGCCGGCGGTCATGTCGCCGGCGATGTCGACGAGCGGCAGGATCAGCAGCGTGATCGCGATGGCGACGGTCGCGTCCGAGAAGTTCACCAGTCGGTCGAGTCCGCGGTCCGTGCGAGCGTGCTCCGTCATGGGCTGAGTGTACGAGCGCGCTGCCACCCGGCCCTAGCATCGCGGGTGTGAGCGACGATGTGACTCCCGGCCGGTACCGGCACTTCAAGGGCAACGACTACGAGGTGCTGCTCGTCGCCCGTGACGTCGACACCGAGGAACCGGTCGTCGTGTACCAGGCGTTGTACGGCGAGCACGGGCACTGGGTCCGCACGCTGGCGGACTTCACGGCGCACGTGACGCGCGACGGGTACGACGGGCCGCGGTTCGTGCCGATCGCTTGATCCCCGCGCGGCCCGGAGGCTCCGGTGTCGGCGCCCGCCCCTAGGGTGAGAACGCACCAGAGAGACGGGGGAACGCATGCAGATCGGCGTCGACGGGCACGTGCTGCTCAGCCCGAGTGACCTCAGCACGTGGTCGGCCTGCGAGTGGGCGTTCCTGCGCCGGCTCGACGCCAAGCTCGGTCGCGGGGATGCTCTGCCGGACGTGCACGACGACATGCTCGAGCGCACCGCTCGGCTGGGGGACCAGCACGAGCTCGACTACCTCGAGATCCTCAAGCAGACCCGCGACGTCGTCGAGTTCGACCGGCCAGCGCCGCCTGACTACGCACGCGCCGCCGCCGAAGCGCGACAGGCCTTCGCCGCCGGCGCCGACGTCCTGTACCAACCGACGTTCCACGCCGCGCCCTCGACGGACAGCCCGGGCTTCATCGGCTTCGCGGACTTCATCATCCGCAACGACCAGGGCGAGTACGAGGTCTACGACACCAAGCTCGCCCGGCACGCGAAGATCAGCGCCCTGCTGCAGCTCGCCGCCTACGCCGAGCAGATGCAGGCACACGGCATCCCCACCGGGGCGCAGGTGCACCTGGTGCTCGGTGACCGGACGACGACCACGCACGACCTCGCCGACATCACACCGGTGTACCGCACGCAGCGCGCCGAACTGCAGCGCGTGATCGCAGAGCGGATCACTGCCGACGCCGAACTGCAGTGGGGCGACCCGCGGTACTCCAGCTGCGGCCGCTGCGCCGTCTGCTCGGCCCAGGTGACGGAGCACCGGGACCTGGTCCTCGTCGCGGGCATGCGCCTGGACCAACGGGCGAAGCTCATCAAGCACGGGGTGCGGACGATCGACGACCTGGCGGTCCGCACCCGGGCAGTGCCGGGCTTGTCGCGGACGACGCAGGACAGGCTGGTGCGTCAGGCGAGCCTCCAGATCGAGACGGAGACTGCCGGACGGACGAGCGCCGACCGGCCCAGCCACCCCGTGAAGCCGCGTTTCGAGGTCCTCGACGCCCGAGCACTCGACGCGATCCCGGCACCAGACCCAGGCGACGTCTTCTTCGACTTCGAGGGCGACCCGCTGCACACCGAGGACGGCGTGCACTGGGGACTCGACTACCTGTTCGGCCTGGTCGACGACCGCGCGGAGTTCACCGCGTTCTGGGCGCACACGATCCGCGACGAACGGCAAGCGCTGATCGACTTCCTCGCCTTCATCGACGAGCGGCGCCAGCGGTACCCGGGGATGCACGTCTACCACTACGCGGCCTACGAGCGGACGCACCTGCTCTCGCTCGCTGCCCGGCACGGTGTGGGTGAGGACGCCGTCGACGACCTGCTCCGCGCCGGTGTGCTCGTCGACCTGTACCCGATCGTCCGCAAGGCCCTGGTCGTCGGCAGCCACAGCTACTCGATCAAGAAGCTCGAGCCGCTCTACATGGGCGAGGACCTGCGCCTCAGCGACGTCACGAACGCCGCCGACAGCATCACTGCGTACGTCGACGCTATCGAGGAGCTCCGGAACGGCGACCCCGCCGCCGGCCAGCACATGCTCGACGAGGTCGCGGACTACAACGCCTACGACTGCCGCTCGACCCTGCGCCTGCGGGACTGGCTCCGGTCGCTGCGCACCGACGACCCGGACGCAGCGGATCCGGCACTCGAGCTCGACGTCCCGCCGATCCCCGTCGAGCGCGAGCCGAACCCGGTGTACGTCGCCCTGGCGGCGCACATCGCGGACGTGAACGCACTCGACCGCACACCGGACCAGACCGCGTTGGCGCTCGCCGCAGCCGCGATCGACTACCACCGGCGCGAGGCGAAGACCTTCTGGCAGGACCACTTCGACCGACTCCGGAACCCCGTCGACGACTGGGCCGACACCCGCGACGTTCTGGTCGTCGAGCGTGCGTCCGTCGAGCGCGACTGGGACACGCTGCCGCGTGCCCGGTCGCAGTCCCGAGAACTCCGGTTGTCGGGGACGCTCGCGCCCGGTTCGCGGCTCCGGCCTGGAGGCACGCCCCACCTCGTCTACGACGACCCGCTTCCGCCATCGGTCGCCGCTCCGGGCCCCGGGTCGAAGGGCGCGTCGTCCCGGGCCCAGATCATCGACGTGCGGGACGACGGCGACGCGATCGAGGTGCTGGTGAAGGAGGGACTGCCCGTCGGCGCGGAGCCGCACCACGAGTTCCCGGTCGCGCTCGCCCCGTCGGCACCACCGCGCGCGAAGCCGCAGCCCGAGGCGATCGCCGAATGGGGCCAGGCGGTCCTCGACGAGCTGCCCGAGATGCTGCCCGACCCCGCGCTCGACCTGCTCCGCCGGGTTCCGCCGCGCGGTGCGATCGTCCCCGTGCAGGGCGACGACACGGTGTCCGCCGTGGTGTCGACGCTGCTCGGCCTCGACCACTCGTACCTGGCGATCCAGGGGCCTCCCGGCACCGGCAAGACCTACGTCGGCTCGAACGTCGTCGCCCGGCTCGTCCGCGAGTACGGGTGGCGCGTCGGCGTCGTCGGGCAGTCGCACGCGACCTCGGAGAACTTCCTGTCCTCGGTCGTGCAGGCTGGCGTGCCCGCGGCCCGGGTCGTGAAGGTGCCGAAGTCCGGCGCGACCGAGGACGAACTCGACGCCGCCGCGTGGACCCCCGTGAAGAACGGTGCTGCCGTCGCCGCGTTCCTGGCCTCGTGCGAGGAGAGCGGCATCGGCGGGGTCGTCGGCGGCACGGCGTGGACGTTCGCGAACGAGTCGACGATCGAGCGCGGCTCCCTCGACCTGCTCGTGGTCGACGAAGCCGGGCAGTTCTCCCTCGCTCCGACGATCGCGTCCACGGTCGCCGCGACCCGACTCCTGCTGCTCGGGGATCCCCAGCAGCTGCCCCAGGTGTCGCAGGGCTCGCACCCGGAGCCCGTCGACGAGTCCGCGCTGGGCTGGCTCGCCGATGGTGAGCACGTGCTCCCGCCGGAGTTCGGGTACTTCCTCGCCCGCACCCGTCGCATGGAGCCCGCGCTGACCGAGTCCGTCTCGGCGCTGTCCTACGACGGGCAGCTCGCTTCGATGGTGTCCGGTCGGCACCTCGACGGCATCGACGCGGGCGTGCACCCCGTGCCGGTCGTGCACGCGGGCAACACGACGTCGTCCCCGGACGAAGCCGCCCGCGTGGTGGAGCTCGTCGCCGACGTCGTCGGGCGGACCTGGACCGACGGCGACTCCACCCGGACGCTCACCGACGAGGACGTCATCGTCGTCGCCCCGTACAACGCGCAGGGGGCGCTGATCCGTCAGGAGCTTGACCGTGCCGGGTTCACCGGGACCCAGGTCGGCACGGTCGACCTGTTCCAGGGCCGCGAGGCCGTCGTGTCGATCGTGTCGCTCGCAGCGTCGAGTGCGGCCGACATCCCGCGGGGCCTCGACTTCCTGCTCATGCCGAACCGGTTGAACGTGGCGTTGTCCCGGGCGAAGTGGGCGGCGTACCTCGTGCACTCGCCGGCGCTGACCACGGGCCTACCGCCGTCGATCTCCGGCCTGTCCCTGCTGTCCCGCTTCATCGAGCTGGTCGACCCCCGCTGAGGCCCTCCGCTCCGCCCAGCGAGGTCAGCCGGCCTGGACCGTTCCGACCGTCGAGCTGAAGGTCGCCACCGCCCCGAACCGTGCGCCGATGATGGTGACGGACCACGACGAGCCGTCCGGGGCCGCGGAGTAGAGGACCCTCGCGCCGTCCGGGATCGGAGCCAACGGTGTGCCGTCGAGCAGCAGGATCCGTTCCGGCGCGGCCATGCCCACCGTCAGCGTCGCCGGGTACGGGCCGGCGCCGAAGGACTGCTTCATGACGTACGCCAGCGTGCCGGCGCTCTGCACGACCCCTGCCCGCTCGATGTCCACCGTGGTGGGGACGTTCTCGGTCACGACGTTCGGTACGGAGCCCTCGGCATCCGCGGGCGCGGACGCAGGGGCAGGAGCCGGCGTCGGCGTCGGGGTGGCATCGGGTGTCGGGAGCGCGACGGTGTCGAGCTCCGACCGGTACTCGGTGCTGGGCAGCGAGAGCGCGGGCAGCTGCACGCCGGTCCCGCTCAGTGCGACGCCGATGAGGGCGTACGCCATGAGTGCGGTGCCGACGCCGCCGAGGACCGCGCCGCCGCGACCGAAGGCTCGAGTGGCCGACGAGCTCCACCGTGCGACCTTCACCGCGTGGACCCCGACGACGATCGCGAGGATGCCGACCGTCGACACGATGAAGCCGGTCTGGATGCCCGACCGCTGCGGTTCGGCGACGCCGACGACCACGCTGAACACCCCGAGCAGCATCGAGAGGGTCGCGAAGGCCCATGGTCGCGTGCGTCGTCGCGGCTGTGCGTTCAGCAGCGGCGACGGTGCGTACAGCCTCGGTCCTCGACGAGGTGTGCCTCCGGTCGAACCGGACGAGTACTCCGAAGGGGACCAATCACGCGGTCCCGGTCCACCCAGCGGCATCGTCGTTCCCCCGTTCGTTCCGCACGACGGAACAATCCTGGTGGGGACCGGTGACCTGAGCGATCCCCAGAACTGGGGCGCTCGTGTTCAGCCGCGGAGGGCAGCGGGAGTGGGAGTCCATCCCGGCCGCAGACGGTTCCGGTTCTTGATACCTGCTGTTCGTGAACCAGAACCGCCAACGGTCGAGAAACCTTCGGGCCTCCTCTGCCCGCCGCCGTCAGCTCGAAGCGGTCGTCGCAGCAGTGGTCGCGGCGACGGCGCCGATGATCACGCTCATCTGGATCTCGTCGAGCACCGCCTTGACGGCCGGGGCCGCCCAACTGCCCGAGGTGATGTCCTTCACGAGCGAACGGTCGACATTGCCGAACTGGCGACGCAGGGTGTTCGTCGCGTCGAGCAACCCGATGACCGCGGCGGAGAACGGCGTCGGTGCGGTGCGACCCGCGAGGACGTCGGCGATCGCGGCCCGCACGAGGGACTCCGGGCCGCCGTCGCGTTCCGGGTAGGCGGTGGTGGGGAAGATGCCGAGGGCCTTGCGCTGCTCCGACACGACGATGCCCCGCTGCACGAGGCTGCCGAACACGTCGTCCCGCAGCGGCCGCTTGCCGAGCCGGGTCACCCACCACTTCGCCTTGCGGGGCGCACCGGACGCGGCGATGGTCCCGACGACGCCGTCGAGCACTGGATCGTCGGTGGCCGCACCCTTGGTGACGGTGACGCGGCCGTCCTCGAGGGACACGACCCCGCGCAGCGCGAGGTCGGCGAGCACTGCGCCGGCCAGGGCCATGTCGAAGGCCTGCGAGGCGAGGGCCCGTTTGCCGTCCGGCGCGAGCTGGAGGAGCGCGAACGCCTGCGGGACCGTGAGTTGCTCAGCCATGTCCGCAGCCTGCCACGCGTGGCGGGGGTGCGCCGTGCCTCCAGGCCGATGCCCAGCGCGCGTGCGCGCCGGGCTGGCACCGCGCACGCGCACCCGGCGCCCGAGCCGAGCTCAGTACGCGGCGGACTGTCCGCCGTCGATCGGGACGACCGTCGCGTTGACGTACGACGCGTCGTCGGAGAGCAGGAAGGCGACGACGGCGGCGATCTCGGGGGCCTCGCCGTAGCGCTTCGTCGGGTTGACCTGGATGAACTCCTCGGCGGCCTTGCGCGGGTTCTCCGGGTCGAGCTGCTTCATCGAGTTCTCGACCATCGGGGTCCAGATGGCTCCGGGGGCGATGGCGTTGATGCGGATGCCGTAGCGGCCGTACTCGACGGCCGAGTTGCGGGTGAGTCCGACGACGCCGTGCTTGGCGGCTGCGTAGCCGGACTGGTTGCCGATGCCGCGGATGCCGCCGACGCTGGCGGTGTTCACGACCATGCCGGAGCCCTGCTCACGCATGACCTTGAGCACCTTCTCGAGCCCGAGGAACACGCCACGGAGGTTGATCGACACGACGCGGTCGAACTCCTCGGCGGTGAAGGACTCGGTGGGGTTCTGCTTGCCCTCGATGCCGGCGTTGTTGAAGAAGCCGTCGATGTGGCCGAAGCGCTCGGTGGTCGCGGTGACGTAGGCCTCGACCTGGGCTTCGTCGGAGACGTCGGCGACGGTGGTGAGGACCTGGGCGTCGGGAGCCGCCTCGAGGACGGCGGCCTTCGAGGCCTCGAGTCCCTGCTCGGAGACGTCGACGAGGGAGAGCGCAGCGCCTTCTGCGGCGAGGCGGACGGCGGTGGCGCGACCGAGGCCGGAGCCGCCGCCGGTGATGAGGACGACGCGGTCGGTGAAGCGGGCGGTGCTGGTTTCGGGCATGGGGGAGGCCTCCTGAGGTCTTCGACGGTGAAGGGCTCGGGGTCCGCGCGGTGCTCGTGGTGCGGCGCTGGGCAGCGAGTCCGAACGATGCATTCGCATCGACGGCGTCTAGACTACACCTGTTGCTTTACGGCTGCTGGCGGGAGTCAGCAGGTGCTCAGGATCCGCTCCATCGCATCGTGCTCGGCCGGTGCGACCCAGAGCCGGTACTCGGCCTTCACCGAGACCTGGTGCTCGATGTAGGTGCAGCGGAAGGCCTTGTTCGCAGGCAGCCAGGTCGCGGCGTCGCCGGAGCCCTTCTGCGAGTTCGACCGGCCGTCGACGGCGAACAGGTTCGACGGGTCGTTCGCCAGGGCCTCGCGTTCGGACTGGCTCAGCTGCTGGGCTCCGGTGCGCCACGCGTTCTCGAGCGCGACCACGTGATCGATCTGCACGAGGGTCGAGGTCGTGTTCCCGCGGACGAAGTCGATCGTCGCCCCGGTGTACGGCGAGACGAGTGTGCCGGTCATGACCTTGCACGGCCCCTGCCGCACGATGTCGCTGAGGTCCCTGGCGAGCACGTCGTTCCGGGTGTCGCAGCCGTTGTCGTCGACGTCGATCCAGGCGCTGCCGAACTCGCCGGTGCGGTCGTACCCGGTGCCGGCGGACTTGCCCTTCACGGGCAGCGTGGCGAGCACCGCGCGGGCGTCGGCGGCGTCGGTGTCGGTCGATGTGCTGACGGTCGGATCCGTCGGGGCGGTCGCGTCCGTCGGCCTGGAGGCGCGGCTCGGCTCCGGTGCGTCGCTCTCGGTCCCGACGGTGGCCGTGGCGACTGCCGTGGGCCCGGCAGCCGCGTCGGCGTCCGGACCGATGACGCCGGTGGCGTCGAGTGCGTAGCCACCGACCGCGAGGGCGAGGACGACGAGGACGGAGGTCAGGCTGATGCGGGTACGGCGGCGTCGGCGGGACGTCATGCGGGTGGGACTCCAGTGGTGCGGGGCGGAACGGTGGTGCGGGCGGAACGGCGTGGGTGTCAGGTGAGCAACGAGCGGATGTCGTCGGCGGTCAGGTCGTCGGCGAACAGGGCGTCGTCGTCGATCATCGTGGCGAACAGCTCGGCCTTGCGGGCGGCGAGGGCGAGGACCTTCTCCTCGATGGTGTCCTCGGCGATGAACCGCTGGACGCTCACCGACCGGGTCTGTCCGATGCGGTGGGTGCGGTCGACGGCCTGGGACTCGGCGGCCGGGTTCCACCACGGGTCGAGCACGAACACGGTGTCCGCCTCGGTCAGGGTGAGCCCGAAGCCGCCGGCCTTCAACGAGATGAGGAACGCCGGCGCGGTGCCCTGCCGGAAGCGCTCGATCACCTGCGGGCGCTTGCGCGTGGAGCCGTCGAGGTACTCGTAGCCGATGCCCCGTTCGTCGAGGGCATCGGACACCATCCGGAGGAACGACGTGAACTGGCTGAACACCAGGGCACGACGCCCCTCGGCCGCGAGCTGTTCGAGTTCGTCGAGCAGCAGGTCGAGCTTCGCCGAGGGGATCGGGGCAGCAGGAGCCTCGGCGGGATCGTCGGCGAGCGACGACCCCGACGACACCAGCGCCGGCGACAGCGCGAGCATCCGGAGCAGCGTCAGCGACCGGAAGACGATCATCCGGTTCTTGGACAGGTCGTCGATCAGGTCGAGGACCTTGAGTCGCTCTCGGTTGAGCGTCCGTTCGTACAGGGCCCGGTGCGCGGGGTCGAGCGTGACCCGGACGACCTGTTCCTGCTTCGGCGGCAGGTCGGCGGCGACGGCTTCCTTCGTGCGGCGGAGCATGAGCGGCCGGATCCGGCGGCGGAGCTTCGCGGTGAGTTCCTGCCGGGCCTCGCCACGGAGCTCGGGCGAGGCGAGGGGCTTCACGTAGTCGTCGCCGAACCGTGTCCACGAGGACAACAGACCGGGAGCGACGATGTGGAACAGCGCCCACAGGTCGGTCAGCCCGTTCTCGAGCGGGGTGCCGGTGATCGCGAACTTCACCGGCGCCCGGAGTTCCGACGCCACCCGGTGGGTCTGGGATGCCGGGTTCTTCACGAACTGGGCCTCGTCGAGCACGAGCGCCGACCACGGCAGGTCCGTCCACGCCTGGGCGTCGAGCCGGAGCAGCGCGTACGAGGTCACGACGACGTCGGCCTCGGCAGCGGTGCGGGCCACGAGCCCAGGGTCCTTCAGCGACGTCGAGGTCACGGTCGCCACCCGGATCGACGGAGTGAACTTCGCCGCCTCGGTCGCCCAGTTGCCGACGACGGAGGTCGGTGCGACGACGAGGAACGGCGGCGCCAGGGGCTCGGCGGCGCGACGGGCGGCGATCATCGCGAGGACCTGCAAGGTCTTGCCGAGGCCCATGTCGTCGGCGAGCACCCCGCCGATGCCGTGCGACACCAGGAACGACAGCCACGCGTACCCGGCGTGCTGGTACGGCCGCAGCTCGGCGTGCACGGTGTCCGGCACCGGGACGTCACCCGGGGGAGTCGCCCCCATCAGACCCGCGGTGATCTCCTGCCAGCGCTCGTCGTGCGAGGTCTCGTCGGCGAGCAGGTCGAACTCGGTCCACAACCCGGCCTGCATCGGCGTGACCGCGATCGGCTGGTCGGGCTCCCACTCGTCGAGCTCCCGAGCTTCGTCGATGAGCTCCTTGAGTCGGTCGAACGCGGGATCGGCGAGGGACAGGTACGAGTTGTCGATGAGCTTGAGCCGCCGCTGCCGACCGGCAAGTGCGGTCAACAGCGGCGTGAACGGGATCTGCTTGCCGTTCACGCTGACGATGATGCCGAGGTCGAACCAGTCGTGCTTGTCCGACGGCATCGTCGTGACGCGGATGTGCGGTCGCCCGCTCAACCGCTCGTAGTCGACGCGTTCGCCCTGCACGACGGTGCGGACGCCGAGCGCCGGCAGCTCCGGCAGGAACTCGTTCGCGAACACCGCGACGTCGGCTCCGTCGATGGTGCCGTCCTGGAACCAGTCCAGTCCGCCACCGGGTCCCGCGGGACTGCCGGGAGGCCCGCCCGCGGGCGCGTCGTCGGCCGACGCCGTCGACGTGGCCGGCTCCACGGCCGTGGCCGGGTCGTCGGTGCTGGCTGGATCGTCGGTGCGAGCCGGGTCGTCGGTGCGAGCCGGGTCGTCGGTGCGAGCCGGGTCGTCGGTGCGAGCCGGGTCGTCGGTGCTGGCTGGGTCGTCGGTGCTGGCTGGGTCGTCCGCGGCGCGGAGTCCCGTCAGGTCGGGGAGCGGCCCGTGCAGCGAGACCGGGTCCTTCCGGCCGTCGACGTGCCAGCGCCAGTGCAGGTGCACGCGGTCGTCGGTGCGGGGTGCCCGGGCCGGCTCGAACGTCGCGGTGAGCACGAGTTCGGGCGGGGTGCGCTCCGGCAGCTCGATCGAGCCGTCGGAACTGACGAGTCCGAGCGCACCGCGGAGCCGCGGGGACCAGTCGGCCAGGAACTCGTCGACCTCGGCGTCGGGGACGGTGATGCGGGTGCCCTCGAGGAGCATGCGGCGCTGGTCCTCGGGCACGGGTGCCGGTGTCGGTGCGAAGGCGACCGTGAAGTCGGGGCTCTCGCGGAACACGTAGACGCCGTGGTCGCCGATCATCCGTGCCGCTCCGGGCACCACCGGGCGGCCGTCGAGCACCGCGCTCGCACCGATCACCACGGCGTCGTCGTGCCGGGCGACGTCGAGGAGCACCTGCGCCTGCTCACCGAGGACCACCCCGCCCTCGCGCTTGCCGGTCACGAAGGCGATGTCGAGCGCAGCGGCCTGTCGCAGCAGCGGCCAGAGCAGCGGGCTGCGGAAGTCGTCGAGGTGGATCCAGTCGCTCTCGCCGGGAAGTCCGGCCAGCTGCCCCGCACGGTGCAGGGCCGCGAGCTGCATGAACCAGCCGTGCTGCTCGGTGCCGATGCCGAGCCGGTTCTGCGAGTAGGGGAGCGTGCCCCAGGTCAGCTGCCCGCGCACCCAGTTGCCGGCGGCGCTGCGGCTGACCGGACGCACCCCGAGCCGCACCGTCCGGGACGGCGCGGGCAGGGCACGGCCGGCGGCCCGGGCGCGGGACGCGAGCCCGGCGGGGACCGCGTCACGCAACTCGAACTGCAGACCCATCCGCGTGCCCTGCGGCGCGACCGGCCGCTCGTCGTCACCGGCGAGGCGGGCGAGGTCGTGCCTCCAGTCCGAGGGCGGCGGAGCCGGCGCTTCCGGGCGTGGGCCGGCGTTCGCGGCGAGGGCACGCGCGTTGATGGTGAGGAGTGCGGCGGCGACGTGCTTGCAGTCGCCGCCGAGGGGGCAGGAGCAGGCGCTGCGGACCGGGCGGACGAAGTCGCCGCGGGCCGGGGTGGTGTCGACACTGAGTTCGTACGGGGCGTCGGCGGTACCGGAGACGGTCGCCGTGACGGTGCCGGTGTCGTCGTGCCAGGTGGCGTCGTCGACGAGTCCGGCGCGGACGACGTCGCGTGCGCGGCCGAAGGTCTGCGGCCCGACGAAGCGGATGACGTCGACGGCGTCGATCATCGGGGCTGCTGGCACGGGTCAATCGTGCCAGGTGCCACCGACGCCCGACGCCGCCGGGCTGAACGGCGCACATCCGACAGGGCTACCGTCTGCTGCGGAGCCCGGTGACCGTGCTCCGCTCCCCATCGGATTGGAACACGCTCATGCCGGACCGACTGCGGTGGGTGCACGACTCGGAGGACCACTGGAACGTGTGGCTCGGCTCCGAGGTCGTCTGCGACGTCACCCGTACGGACCAGTTCACCGTGGACTCGCCCGACCACTCGATCAACGGGGCGCACTCGTCGCTCGAGAGCGCGGCCGCGCAGGTGCAGGGCTGGGTGCGCTGGAGCGGCCGCTAGCCGTTCGTCTTCTCGGTGGTGGCGAGCTTGCTGTGCTTCCGTGAGTAGCCGAAGTACACGCCGAGGCCGATCGCGAACCAGACCGCGAACCGCACCCACGTCTCCCACTGCAGGAACGTCACGAGCCACAGCGACGCGATGACGCCGATGATCGGGATCACCGGCATGAACGGCAGCCGGAACTGCCGGTCGAGGTCGGGCTGGCGGTAGCGGAGCACGATCACCGCGGAGCAGACCACCACGAACGCGAGCAGGATCCCGATGTTCGTCAGTTCGGCGACGACCCCGATCGGCAGGACCCCGGCCAGGACCGCCGACGCGATGCCGAGGATCCAGGTGACCCGGGTGGGGACGTGGCGCTTCGGGTCGGTCTTCGCGAACCACTTCGGCATCAGGCCGTCGCGGCTCATCGAGAACCAGACCCGGCTCGCACCGAGCATGAAGGTGACGAGCACCGTGATGATGCCGACGATGGCGCCGATCGCGATGACGTTCGCGACACCGCCGAGCCCGACCGAGGCGAACGCCGACGAGAAGCCCGAGGCCGGGTCGATGTCGGTGTACTTCTGCATGCCCGTCAGCACCAGGGTCGCCAGCACGTAGAGGACCATCGAGATGCCGAGGGACAGCAGGATCGCCTTCGGCATGTGTTTCCGGGCGTCGGTGGACTCCTCGGCCGCGGTGGACATGGCGTCGTAGCCGAACACGGCGAAGAACACCGTCGCGGCACCGGTCATCACGCCGCCGAAGCCGAACGGGAAGTAGGGGGAGTAGTTCGAGCTGTTGATGTGGAACACGCCGAGCACCACGATCAGCACGACGAGCGCGACCTTGATGCCGACGGCGACGAACTCGAACCGGGCGGCGCTCCGGATGCCGCGGGTGAGGACGAACGCGGTGAGCAGGCACAGGATGATCGCGAAGACGTCGATGACGTGGCCGTCGCCGGTGCCGGGCGCACCGAGCATCCACGCGGGCAGGTCGATGCCGAACTGGCCGACCAGGAACCCGACGTAGCCGGAGATGCCGATCGCGACCACCGCCACGATCGCCGTGTACTCGAGCAGCAGGTCCCAGCCGATGAACCAGCCGACGATCTCGCCGAGGACCGCGTAGCCGTACGTGTACGCGCTGCCGGCCTTCGGGATGAGGCCCGCGAACTCGGCGTACGACAGCGCTGCCGCGGCACTGGCGACGCCGGCGACGAGGAAGCTGATGAGCACTGCTGGTCCGGCGACGCCGTTCGCGACCGTGCCGGCGAGGGTGAAGATGCCGGCGCCGATGATGCCGCCGATGCCGATCGCGGTGAGCTGCCACAGGCCGAGGTGTCGTTTCAGGCCGTCCTCGGCCCCGGTCTCGTCATCGATCGTGTCGATGGGCTTCCGTCGGAAGAGGGTGCGTGTCGTCGTCGTCACCCGCCCATGGTGCACCCTGCGGGCGTCCGGCGCGCGCGGCGTGGTGCGGGTGGGCCGCGCGGCGGGTGGGCGGTGGGCCGCGCGGAGTTTCGCGCTCACCGACACTTCACGCGCGCGCCGGCCCGTGAGGTGTCGGTGAGCCCGTGAACTCGGGCGGGCCCGGCGGGCGTCGCGCGGCCCGGCGGGCTCGCGCGGCCCGGCGGGCGTCCGGCGCGCGCGAGTACACAGGGGGCATGCGCCATCCCACTCGGATCGAACCCGGCCCCGGACAGGAGTCCGTCTGGGACTACCCGCGGCCGCCCGCCGTCGAACCCGTCACCGCTCGGGTGGTCGTGCGGCTCGGCGGAGCCGTCGTCGCGGACACCACCGATGCCGTGCGGGTCCTCGAGACGTCGCACCCGCCGGTGTACTACCTGCCGATGGCGGACCTCGAGCTCCGCCCCGCCCAGGGGTCGAGCATGTGCGAGTTCAAGGGCCGAGCGCGCTACTTCGACGTGGTGGGTGGGGACGGTGTCGTGGCCTCCCGGGCTGCGTGGAACTACCCCACGCCCGAACCCGGGTACGAGTCCTTGCGGGACCGGGTCGCGATCTACCCCTCGGCGATGGACTCGTGCGAGGTCGGCGGCGAGGTCGTCCAGGCCCAGGACGGGGACTTCTACGGCGGCTGGATCACGGCGGACGTCGTCGGTCCGTTCAAGGGCGCGGCCGGCACCCTCGGCTGGTGAGGCCGGCGTCCCCGACGCGACCGCGGCCCTGCGGCGCGACCGCCCCGGGGGCGTGAGCGGCGGGGCGGAGGCGAGCCGCGCCTCCAGGCCGGGTGTCCGCGACGGACGTCAGCGGTTCGCGTAGGGCGACCAGAACGGTGGCGGGAACGCGCCGCCGGTGACGATCACCAGCACCTGCCAGACCAGCATGACCAACCCGGCCACGCCGATCACGATGCCGATCCACGCCCAGACCTGCACGCCACGGCGGCGCCGACCGGCGATCGCGATCGCACGCCACCCGCTCAGCACGCACACGATGCCGAACGCCGCTCCGAGCAGGACGTGCCGAACCGTGCCCTGCGCGGGGACGATGATCCCGAGGTAGAACGCGACCGGTCCGAGCAGGACTGCGAACGTCGCTGGAGCTGCCGGTGGTTCGTGGTCCCGAGACGCTGCTCCCATGCGTCTGAATGTACCGAGCATGTCCACGATCCGTGTGACGCGCGCCCGACTGGTCGCACCCGTCGGTGAACGGGCACGATGGGTGCATGCGTTCCTTCCTCCGCGTCCTGCTCGGCCTGGCGCTCGTGTTCGCCGGCACGAGCCACCTCACGTTCGCGCGGAAGGAGTTCACAGCGCAGGTGCCCGACTTCGTCCCGCTGTCCGACGACACCACGGTGCTGGCCTCCGGAGTGGCCGAGATCGGGCTCGGATCGGCGCTCGTCCTCGCGCCGGGGCCGGCACGCCGGTTCGTCGGCAACGTCGCCGCGTTCTTCTTCACCGTGATCTTCCCGGGCAACCTGTCGCAGTGGGTGAACCGCCGCGACGCGTTCGGCCTGGACTCCGACGAGAAGCGCGTCGCACGGCTCTTCGGGCAGCCGCTCCTCATCGCGGCAGCCCTCTGGTCCACGCGCGGCCGGCGGTCCTGATGGACGCGCCCGCCCGGCAGTCCGGTCCGGCCCTCGGGGCCGGTCCGGATCCGCTCGGGTCGGGTCCGGCACGGTTCGGACGGGAGGCCCGCCACCCCCTGGCAGGCCGCCGCCGCGTCGCGGACATGGTCGCCTCCATCGCCCTGCTCGTGTTGTTGACGATCGAAGCGTTGGCAGCGGGGTGGGGCATCAAGCTGATGTCGTTGGCGTTCATGTCGTGTGCGGCACCGGGGAACACGTGCAACGTCGGGCTCGGTGACTCGGCCGTCACCGTGGGGCCGATCTTGGTTGCAGTGGTGCTCGTCGCCTCGATCGTGGTGTGCGTGCTGCGGCTCGTGCGGCGCCGGCTGGCCTGGCCGTTCGTGCTGGTCGGGATGGCGGCCGTGGTGGCGGTGTTCTTCGGGGCGCTGCTGCTCGTCGACAGTTCGGTGACGCACGGGATCTGAGGGGTTCTTCCGGGGTGTTGGTCCTCGGTGGGGTCGTTCCTGGGCTCGTTCCCGGGGTCGTTCCCGGGGTCGTTCCTGGGCTCGTTCCTGGGCTCGTTCCTCCACAGGGGGCGGTTCGGGGGCATGCGGTCCACAGATGCGGTCCGGTCGGCTGAGGGGCCCGTCTTCGTCGTCAGGCTTGGGGCATGCCAGACACCGACATGCTCGACCGCCTCATCCGCACGCCCGTCCGCACCGACGACGACGTCGTCCAACTCGTCTCCGCCGTCGTGGGGGATCCCCTGCGACGGCAGTGCTGGGTGCTGTTCCTCGACGACCGCAGCGTCCCGATCCCGTTCCTGTTGCCCATCTCCGAGTTGCCGTCGCACCCGGACGAACACGTCGACGACCTCGGATCGCTCGTCGCCGACATCGTGGAGCAGCTCGCGGCGGTCGACGTCGTGCTGGTCTGGGAGCGCCCGGACGACTCGATGCTCCAGCCCGTCGACTGGGAGTGGGTCGACGCGTGCGCCTGCGCCTTCGACGAACACCGGGTGCGGCTGCGCGCCCAGGTCCTCGTGCACCGCGGGGGTGCCTCGATCGTCGAGCTGGACGAAGACGAACTGGCCGAGGCGTCGTGAGCGCCAGGGTCGTGAGTGCCCGGGTCGTGAGCGCCCGCGTCGTGGGCGGTTGCTCAGTCCTGGGGAGCGGTGTCCGGGACGGTCTCGCCGGTGAGGCCCTCGACGACCGCCTTCGCCGCCGGCCACGACTTCGCGTAGTGCTCGGGGTCCGAGTTGACCTGCACCGCGTGCGCCATCTGCGTCGGGGTCATCGTCTTCCACCCGGGGACCTTGACGAGCTTCGCGTAGAACTTCGACGCGGCGGTGTACGGGTCCATCCGCTGCTCGTACGTGCCCCACGCGCCGTTGTCCCGCTGTTGGAAAAGTCCGCGGCTGTCCGGGCCGGCGGCGTCCCCGTGGTCGAGGTTCACCAGGCTGGACTCCCCGATCGCGGTCATCACCCCGACGGCCTGGGTGTGCGGTCCGATGCCGAGGTCCTCTGCGGCCTCGATCACGGACGCGGCGTTCACCAGGCGGTCCTGGCAGAAGCCGGCGATCGGGCCAGCGGGGACGACGAGCCCGCCGACGGTCTTCGATGCGACGTTCGGGCAGGTCGGGGCGGCCTCGGTGGCGCTGGAGCGTGCGATGCCGGCGAGTGAGTTCACCGCGATGACGACGAGCACGACGACGCCGATGCCCACGGCCACGATGCCGGCACCGAACACCGACGCCAGGGTGATGCCGACACGGCGCATGACGGGACCTCTCGACGGGCGGGGGCGGGGCGGGCGGAGCACGACGAGCGTACGGTCGCCGCCTGGGAACCGCACCCGCCCGATCGGGGGCCGCCTGGGAGCCGCACCCGCCCGATCGGGGGCCGCCTGGGGACCGCACCCGCCCGATCGGGGGCCGCCGTGACGAACTGACGGTCCTGGTGCACCGAACGCGGGCGTCGTGCACCAGGACCGTCAGCAGCGTCGTCAGCGTCGTCCGGGTGTCAGCGTCGTCCGCGCGTCAGCGTCAGCGTCGGCGTCGGCGCGACCGGCTCCGACCCCATCCGCCGGCGGACAGGGAGACGAGCGCGATGGCCGCGATGACGATCGTCCAGATGACGGCGGTCGCGTCCATCAGACGTCGCGGTGGTCGTGCGGCGGCTGCTGGACCTTGGTGGGCTCCGTCACGAGTCCGGTCGGGGCCTTCTCCGCCTGCTTCCGGCCGTGGGTGAACCACGTCAGGATCCAGAGCAGCACACCCAGGGCGAGCAGCGCGCCGGCGATCTGGTACTGCTGCGGGTCACGCCCGGACGAGAACGGCAGCACCAGCCACAGGCAGGTGACGACACCGATCACCGGGATGATCACGCCGGCACGGAAGTGCTTGTGGTCGACCTTGTCGCGCCGGAGCACCAGCACCGTGACGTTCACGATCGCGAACACCGACAGCAGCAGGAGCGAGGTGGTGCCACCGAGGACCACGACGATGGGGGAGTCCGGGTCGAGCGAGACCCACCCGATCAGCAGGAGCGAGATCAGCGTGGTGAAGACGATCGCGGTCGACGGGGTGCGGCGGGCGGGGGAGATGCGGGACAGGAACCCGGGCAGGACGCCCTGCTTGCTCATGCCGTAGAGCAGTCGTGACGCCATCATCATGTTGATCAGGGCGGTGTTGGCGACGGCGAACATCGAGATGAACGGCAGCAGGTCGGCGATCGGGAAGTCCGGTGCTGCGGTCTGCACGACGGTCACGAGCGGGGTCTCGTTGCCGGCGAGCTGCCCGATCGGCACCACGGCGACGGCGCAGATCGACACGAGCACGTAGATCACCGCGGTGATGCCGAGGCCGGTGAGCATGACCTTCGGGAAGATGCGCGAGGGGTCCTTCGTCTCCTCGGCCATGTTCACCGAGTCCTCGAAGCCGACCATCGCGAAGAACGCCAACGACGTCGCGGTGGAGATCGACAGCAGCAGGGTCTTGTCCTCCGGCGTCTCGAACATGACCACGCGGGAGAAGTCCGCGTTGCCGCCCGCGATCGCCCAGAAGCCGATCAGGATGACCATCACGAGGCCGGACAGCTCGACCAGGGTCAGCACGACGTTCGTCTTCACGCTCTCGCTGACGCCACGGAAGTTGATGGCCATCACGGCGAGCATGAAGCCCATCGCGATGAGCATCACGACGCCGTTCGGCAACTCCAGCCCGAAGCCGGCGCCGAGGTTCGCCGCGAACGCCCGGGAAGCCGTCGACGCCGACGTGATCCCGGAGCACATCACGATGAAGGTGACGATGAAGGTGAGGAAGTGGATGCCGAAGGCCTTGTGCACGTAGAGCGCGGCACCGGCGGTCTGCGGGTACTTCGTGACGAGTTCGAGGTACGAGAACGCGGTGAGGAGCGCGACCGCGAAGGCGATGAGGAAGGGGAGCCACGCTGCTCCACCGACCTCTGCCGCGACCTGACCGGTGAGCGCGTAGACACCCGTACCGAGGATGTCGCCGACGATGAACAGCAGCAGGAGCTTGGGACCGATGACCCGGCGGAGCTCGGTCTGCTCCTGCTGTGGGCGGTCCGTGTTGGTTGTGGCCATGCATCACCCTCTTCCGGGGGACATCACTCTGTCCGGTTTCACAGGAAGCTCCCCGCAGATCGCAACACGCTCGTGCCCTGCCGGATACGCTCCGGGCCATGGACCACGAGTCGAACACCACCGAGGAACCCGTCGAGTTCGCGGACTTCAACGCGAAGCTCCTCGTGCTCGACGTCCTCTGCTACGACCTCGACGTGCTCGACCCGTACAACCCCGAGGCGGAAGAGGAGACCGACGAGGACCTCGACGTCGACGGGCTGGACGACCGGGCCCGCGAGTACTACGACGACCTCGAGCTGCTGCCGTCGCAGCTCTCCCTGGTCACCGAACTGACCGTCGACTCCGACCTCGAGGTGCTGCAGGACGTGCACCCCGGCTGGGACGGCTCCGACGACCGCTTCGACCCGCAGAACTGGGACGACCTCCTCGAACTGCCGGAGCTCAGGACCGTGTTCGCCGCGGCACCGCTGCCCGCGTACGTGTCCGAGCGGCTCGCCGAGAAGGGCGTCGAGGTCCGCTCAGCCTGACGGGCGTTCCCGTGACAGCGCCTGCAGCTGCTCGGTGAACTGCTTCGCGCCGCCCTGCGCCGGGTGCCGGACCGCGACGGCGTCGATGCCGGCGAGGGCGAGTGCTCCCTGTGCCTTCCGGCCGACGGCCACGACCCGGACACGATCGACCCCGCCGAGTGCGTCGAGCAGTGCGAGTGCGACCGGTGCTCCCGAGCGGACCTCGGCGGGACGAGGCGTCCGGTTCGTCAGCCGGTCGGGCGCGACGAACGGGTGGTGCGGGAAGATCGCCCAGGCGACGGGGAGCGGACCGGTCCAGCCCTCGAGCGCCTGGTGCACGACACGCGACGACGCTTCCCAGGGTGCCGTCGGCGCTGACGGCACGAGGTACTCATCGCCAGCGCGTTCCGCATCGAGCTCGCGCATGCTCGTGAACGGGATGCCCGTGTTCGTCATGCCGCGCCAGCCGGGGGCCTCGGCGACGAGCAGTGTGTCCGCCGCCGGCCTGAGCCGTTCCAGGTACCGGGAGAAGTTCTCGCGTCGCAGCCGACCCTCTACGGACCCGACGTCGTAGAGCGCCTCGGCGTCGGGCTCCACCGGCACGGCGTCGAGCGACGCCCAGAACGCCTCGAACCCGCTCACGCGCGCCGCTCCGAGCCTGCGGTGTGCGAGGTTCCGGTCACGGTGCGAGCCTCGCGCCGTCCCACAGTGTGCGGAACCTCGCACACTGCACTACCGACACCGACACCGACACCGACACCGCCGCCACCCCCGCTCACGCGCGCCCGAGCACCCGGCGGTACACGTCCTCGAGCCCGGCGGCGGAACGCTCCCAGCTCAGGCGCTCGGCGTGCTCACGGCCCGCCGATGCCAGCCCGGCCGCGTACCCGGAGTCCGTCAGGATCCGTTCGATCTCCGCAGCCCACACCGCGGGGTCGCGGGACTCCAGCACGACGCCGGTCTCCCCGTCGACCACGGCCTCGCGGAGGCCCCCGGCCGCGGCGGCCACGACCGGCACCCCGGAAGCGGAGCCCTCGAGCGCGACGAGGCCGTACGTCTCGGAGTGCGACGGCACGAGCACGGCTGCCGCGCCACGGAACAGGAACGCCAGGTCGGCCCGTGACTGCGGACCGATGAAGGTGACGCGGTCGGCGATGCCGTGCGCGGCCGCGAGCCGGCGCAGTTCGTCCACGTAGTCACCTGCCTCACTCGAGGCGTCACCCGCGATGACCAACGTGGGGCGGGCCTCCAGGCTGATGCCGGCGATCGCCTCGATCGCCAGGTCGAGCCCCTTCAACGGCTGTACGCGTGCCGCTGCGACGACGTAGGGTTCGGCGGCGCGACGCGCGCCCGCGCCTGCCGGTCGGAACACCGAACCGTCGACGCCCGGCGGGACGATCCACACGCGGGAGTCGGCGCCGCCGAGCCGGGTGCGGACGGTGGTCGCCTCGGCCTCGGACACCACGACGACGGCGTCCGACTCCCGTGCCAGGACCTGCTCGCCCGCGATCCGTCCCGCGGACTCGGGGCGCTCACCCTCGGACAACGGCGTCTCGGGGTCGGCGGCGATGGAGTGGAAGGACTGCACGTGGGGGATCCCGCGCTCCCGGGCGACGGGGAGCGCCGCCGCGCCGGAGAACCAGTGGTGCGAGTGCAGTACGTCGAACGGCCCGAGCTGTTCGAGCTCGTGGCGGAACGGCTCGATGAACGCGTCGTGCTCGCCCTTCGGAACCGGCTCAGCTGGCCCGGCGGACAGGAACCTCAGGCACACGCCCGGCACGAGCGACACCGAGTCCGGCTGCGTCGGCGCTGAGCGGCGCGTGATGATGTCGACGTGGTGGCCGCGGTCGGCCAGCGCCTCGGCCTGGTGGCGGACGACGACGTTCATGCCGCCGACCTCGCCCGATCCGGGTTCGTCGCCGGGGGAGGTGTGCAGCGACACCAACCCGATGTGCAGGGGTTCGGTGGTGGTGCTCACCGGTCAACCCTAGCCGCGCGGACCCCGCTGCGACGGGCGCGCGGGCGCCACCACGACGGGCTGGCGGCCCGCCTCGTCCATCGGGTCCGCCTGGAGGCTGGGCCCACGCCGCCGGTTCCCGGGCGACGCGCCAGCGGCGTCCGGGCCGTGCCGGTGGGGACGATCACCTCCCAGGATCTGCACGCGCTGGTCGCCGTGTCGCTCCCAGAACGCGGCCGTCCAGGCGCACAGGGCGCCGTCGAGCAGGTCCTCCCGGTGCTTGTGCGTGGGTCCGTGCAGCACCGACGGGTCGGCCAGCCGCTGCGTCAGCGGGTGCGAGTCGAGCTGCATCGGCGGGTCGAGCGGGGTCTCCCGCAGCCGCCGGACCAGTTCGTCGAAGGCCTCCGCGCGGCGGGCACGGGCGACCCCGGCGGGAACGGTGGGGTCGAGTCGCTTGTACCGGGGACGTTCGACGTCGTAGCCGAGCTCCTCGACGCCGACGAGGGTCGTGTACGGGTAGCACTCGAACATCGCCGGACCGCTCCGCTCACGCATCGCGTCGGTGCTCGAGACGTACTCCACGCCGAGCTCGGTCAGCCGGTCGAGCAGCCGGGCGCCGGCGCTCGCCGCAGAGGCCAGGTTCGTCGGGTTCGCGGCGACCTTCCACCGGCCGTAGCGCTGTCCGACCTGCCGTTCGGCCTCGCGGATGCCGGTGGGGTTCGTCACGACGAGCGAGGCGTCGACGGCGATCAGCGAGCGTGGCCCGAGGTGCGCGGCGACCCAGGCGGTGACCGCATCGACTCCGCGGGCCCAGCCGGCATCGGTTATCGTGCCGGCGGGATCCATCGCGACGAGTCCTGTCTCGTTCGGTGCGCGGTCCGGGGTGCCGAGTCCCCACGCCAGGTCGACTCCGAGGTACGCGCTCACCCACCCATCGTGCACCGTGTACGGTCCGGGGCATGGCGAGCGAAGCGACGACGCTGACGGTGCCCGGGCCGGACGGCGACCGGGAGGTCCGGATCAGCAGTCCCTCGCGGGTGCTCTGGCCCGAGGCCGGGATCACCAAGCTCGACCTCGCCGAGTACCTCGTGATCGTGGGCGACGCCTTCGTCCGGGCGAACGGCGACCGACCGATCTCGCTGCAGCGGTTCCCCGGCGGCGTCGACGGCGAGCAGTTCTTCTCGAAGAACCCGCCGAAGGGTGCCCCGGACTACGTGCGGTCCGTCGCGGTGACCTACCCGAGTGCCCGGTCGCACCCGCAGCTCGTGATCGACGAGCCGGCCGTGGCGGTCTGGGCAGCGCAGATGAACACCGTGGTCTTCCACCCGTGGGCCTCCCGCGCCGAGGACAGCGACCACCCGGACCAGCTGCGGATCGACCTCGACCCGCAGCCCGGCACCGACTTCGACGACACGGTGCCGGTCGCGCAGGAGCTCCGGAAGGTGCTCGACGAGGTCGGTCTGACGACGTGGATCAAGACGAGCGGCAACCGTGGACTGCACGTCTTCGCACCGATCCGCGCCGAGTACGAGTTCCTCGACGTCCGGCACGCCGTGATCGCCGCCGCGCGGGAACTCGAACGGCGGATGCCCGACCGGGTGACGACGGCGTGGTGGAAGGAGGAACGCGGGCAGCGGGTCTTCGTCGACTTCAACCAGGCGAACCGCGACCGCACGATGGCCGGTGCCTACAGCCCGCGGGCCCTTGCGCACGCTTCGGTGTCGACACCGATCACGTGGGAGGAACTGCCCACCGCGGACCCGACGACGTTCACGATCCGGACGGTCCCGGAGCGCCTCGCGACCACCGGCGACCCGTGGGAGGCCATGCACGACGCACCCGCGAGCATCGCACCCCTGCTCGAGTGGTGGGACCGGGACCTGGCGAACGGCGAGGGGGAGCTGCCGTTCCCGCCGGACTTCCCGAAGATGCCGGGGGAGCCGCCGCGCGTCCAACCGTCCCGCGCGAAGAAGACGAGCTGACAGCCCGCGTCAGGCGGAGTGGCTGCTGTCCCGCTGCCGGTCGGGGTCCTCGACGCGGGTGGTGTGCATCGGCAGGCCGACGCTCGCGGTGTGCAGGCGGGTGAGTCGCGACCAGGTGCCGCGGTGCGCGTCGCTGATGCCGTCGACGATCACGAGCCGAGCCCGATCGTGACGAGTGCGAGTGCGGTGGCGGTGACGCCGGCGATGGCACTGACGACCGCGCTGAGCTGCAGGGTGCGCTGGCGGCGTGCCTCGCGGATCTCCGAGAAGGGGTTCCGCTGCGAGTGGCGGAGAAGCGTGCTGGTGCTCATGTCGATCCGCTCCGATCCGTTGGGGCGTCCGGGCCGGACGCCGTCGTGCTGCTGGACACCATCGTGACACCGTTTCGCTAGTTCGGCTAACTACTTTCACAACCGAGCGAAAAACGGACAACCAAGCGGACAACGAAGCGGACAACGACACCCGTCAGGACAGGACGTCCCGCAGGTCGTACGCCGAGGGCACCTCGAGCTGGTCGAACCCGCACGACTCCGCGTCGCGGTCCGGCCGCCACCGCTCGAGCTGCACGGTGTGCCGGAACCGGTCGCCCTCCATCTGGTCGTACCGGACCTCGAGCACGCGTTCCGGCGCCAGCCGGACGAACGACGTGTCGCGACCCGACGAGAAACGCGACCGTTCCCCGTCGCCGGTGACGGGCCTCCCGTCCGCATCGCGGAGCACGACGGGCTCGAGCTCGTCGACCAACTGCAGCCGACGCTTGTCGGAGAAGGCGGACACGCCGCCCACCTGACGGAGCTCGCCGTCGTCCCCGTACAAACCGACGAGCAGCGACCCGACCCCGGATCCGCTCTTGTGCACCCGGTACCCGATGGCGACGACGTCCGCGGTGCGGTGGTGCTTCACCTTGAGCATCGTGCGCTTGCCCGGCTCGTACGCCTTGGTCCGGGGCTTCGCGACCACCCCGTCCAGGCCAGCGCCCTCGAACGTCGTCAGCCACTCGCGGGCCAGGTCGACGTCGAGCGTGGTGCGGGACACGAAGAGGGGGTCGGACATGTCGCTCGCCAACGACTCCAGGCGGTCGCGTCGCTCGTCGAACGGCAGGTCGACCAGTTCCTCGCCGTCCACGGCGAGCAGGTCGAACGCGACGAACTGCGCGGGCGTCTCGGCGCTGAGCTTCGCGATCCGCGAGGCCGCCGGGTGGATGCGCTGCGACAGCGATTCCCAGTCGAGACGTTCGGCGCCCTGGTCGCCGGAGCGCAGGATCACCTCGCCGTCCAGGACCACCGGGTGGTCTCGGCCGCCGAACTGGGCGCGGAAGGCCTCGACGAGCTCGGGGAAGTAGCGCGTGAGGGGCTTCGCGCCGCGGCTGCCGATCTCGACGTCGTCCCCGTCGATCGTGACGACCCCGCGGAAGCCGTCCCACTTCGGTTCGTACCGCAGGCCGCCCTTCACGCTGTCGGGTTCCGGGACGTCGGCGACGGCCTTGGCGAGCATCGGTGCGATCTCCATGCGTCCTGTCTACTCGGGGCGGCCGCGGGGCCGCGCTGCGCGCTGCGCGCTGCTGTGCGCTGCGCTCTTCGCTGCGCGCTGCGCTTCGTGAGCAGCAATGGTCGGGTCCGGCGCGACGACTCGACATCTTCTGCTCACCATGAGCAGCCTGGAGGCACGGATCACCTCGGGCGGTCCCGGGCGCGTCAGTAGGGTGGTCGGCGTGACGACCGTGCCACCGCCGGCAGCGCCGGCCCCGGAACCGATCAGCGCCGTGCAGGCCGCCGCACTCCGTGCCCGCGTCCTGCCACCCGTCGAGGAGGTCCGCCCCGGCATCTGGACCCTCGCGGTGCCGTTCCGGTTCGGCGTCCCCGACGCGACGCTCGTCTACGTGGTCGAGGGCAGCGACGGCTCACTCGCGCTGATCGACCCCGGCTGGTCGGCCGACGGTTCCCTCGCGGAACTCCGGGGGGCGCTCGACTCGATCGGGCGGTCCCTCGACGACGTGTCCCTCGTGGCCGTGACGCACCTGCACGCCGATCACCTCGGTGCCGCGGCCGCGGTCCGCCGAGCATCCGGTGCCCGGGTCGCGATGCACGGGTTGGAGGTCGACGCCCTGCACCGCGAACGCACCGACGCCGTGGCGAACGACGCCGAGATCGCGACGTGGGGGCTGCCGACCGAGCTGCGTGCCGGCGTCGTGGCGGCCTGGGGGAGCGGGCGTCGCATCGGGCTCGGGCAGACGTCCGAGCCCTTCGCGGACGTGCTGCTGGACGACGGCGACGTGCTGCCGATCCCGGGTCGGACGATCCGGACGCTCTGGACCCCGGGACACACCGCCGGGCACGTGTGCTTCGTCGACGAGCCGGACGGGCTCCTCTTCACCGGCGACCACGTGCTGCCGCGGATCAACTCCGGCATCGGGCTCGGGGGTCGGACGGACACGAACCCGCTCGGCGACTACTTGGCGTCGCTGCGACGGCTCGACGAGCACGCCGACCTCGAGGTCTGCCCCGGCCACGAGTACCGCTTCCGCGACGTCGTCGGCCGCGCCCGCACGCTCGCCCGGCACCGGGAGGAGCGCTCGCGCCACGTCGCCCGGGCGCTCGATGCCCTCGACCGGCCGACGTTGTTCGAGGTCGCCGCTCGGGTGCCGTTCAGCGGTGGGATCGAGTCGATGACGGGGTTCCTGCTCGCCAGCGCGCTGACCCAGACGGCGTTCCACGCGGAGCTGCTCGGCCGCGCTGACGAGATCCGCCCCGCCTGACCGTCCCTCCACAGCAGGACGTGGTCCCGCGGTCCTGCACAGATCGTCCCTGCCCGCCCCGACAGCGAGGGCTCCTTCGTCAGACTCAGATCGAGGCCCGGTTCTCTACTGGCCCTTGATGGAACTGACTAGAAGGGCTTGATAACGTGGTGCGAGCTGTTCCACACCGGGCAGCCACGACGTTCCTGCGGCATCGGGGATGGTGGCTGGACCGCACCCGAGGAAGCCACGAGGTCTGGTGCGGACCGGACGGTGGTCGCCTCGTGGTGCCGAGGCACAGAGAACTGAGCCCCGGCGTCGTTCGACAGATGCTGCGGATCTTCCCGGACGCACCGGACGGCTGGCGATGAGCGGAGGAACGATGATGACGAGCTACCGGGCGACGGCCCACCGAGAAGGCCGATGGTGGTCGATCGAGATCCCGACGGCCGGCGCGGTCACGCAGGCGCGACGGGTCGCCGACGTCGAGTGGATGGCACGGGAGTGCGTCGCGCTGACGCTGGATGCGCCCGAGTCCGACGTCGCGATCGACGTGGAGTTCGTGCTGCCCGACGACGCCCGTACCGAGTGGGAGGCGTCCCGGGCCCTGGCCGAGCATGCGCGACAGGACGCTGCCGAGGCTGCTCGGCTGGCGCGGAGCGTCGTGACGCGGATGCGGGCAGAGGGGTACACGTACGCGGAGATGGCGTCGGTCCTCGGACTCTCCGCGCAGCGGGTGCACCAGCTCGCGAACGCTTCCTGAGGTCAGCCGAGGGTGGCGGCGAGACGCTCCAGGGTCGTCTTCGCGTCGGCGAACTCGGCCGCGGCGTGCTCGGCGAGGGGAGCGAGTTCGGGCAGCCGGTCCGCCAGGGTCGCACTGACGGTGACCGGGTAGGCCTTCATGCCGAGCGCGGTGCCGAGGATGAGGTGCAGCACGGGGGAGCCGTGGTCCCAGTCCTCGGTCGGCGTGCCGGCGTCGTAGGTCGCGCCGCGGCTGACCACGGTGACGACCGGGCGGCCGGCGAGGGGCTGGACGTCCCCGGCCAGGACCCCGGGGACGTGGATGCGGTCGATCCAGGCCTTCAGGGTCGAGGGCACCGTGTAGTTGTACAGCGGCGCACCGACCACGACGACGTCGGCGGCGAGGAGTTCGTCGATGACCTCCTGGCGGAGGGCCTCGGCCTCGGGCGCGACGACCTCGTCCGCGGTGCGGTCCGCGGCGGCCCAGTGCAGCGCCGAGGTCTCGAGGTGCGGGAGCTGGTCGGTGTGCAGGTCGCGCCGCACCACCGTGTACTCGGGACCCCGGGCACGCCAGGCGTCGGCGAAGGCGGCGGTCAGCTCGCGCGAGCTCGAGTGGGAGAGGTCGGCCGAGGAGTCGATGTGCAGCAGCGTGGGCATGCCGACCACGCTACCGGCGGCGGTACGGAAACGGCCCCGCCGCCCCGGTGAGGGGGCAGGCGGGGCCGAGGTGGGCCTCCCGTCCGTCACGCGGGCACGCGACGGACGGGAGACGCTGGATCACGTCAGCGCTGTGCGCGACGGCGGCGCACGAAGCGGGCGCCGATGAGGCCGGCACCGGCGACGAGCAGCCCGAGTGCCCAGGGGAGGGCGTCCGTGGCGTCCGAACCGGTGTAGGCGAGCTGGCCGCCACGGTTGGTCGGCGTGACCGGAGCCGCTGCCGGGACCGGGGTCGTCGGGGCGACGACCGGGGCGACGGCGGTGGGCTGGACGTCGACCGCGAAGGACGTGGTGAACGAACCGGCGGACACGGACAGGTTGTGGGTCGAGGCGTGCGGGAACGTGACGTTCACGAGCCCGAACTCACCGAAGTCGGGGTCCGAGGTGATGACGTCGCTGGCGACGTCGGACGTGACGACCGGCTGGATCGGCTCGTCGTCCTCGCCGTCGATCTCGTTGCCGTACGCGTCGACGAGACCGCCCTGGACGAGGAGCGTGCCGCCCTGCTTGATGGTCGGTCGGCCGCCGTCGATCCCGCTGCCGGAGTACCCGCCGTCGCCGTCGCTCGTCAGCTTCACGGTGAAGACCGCGCCCGTCGGGTCGATGATCCACGTGGTGCGGGTGCCGCTCTCTTCGTCGGTGTCGAAGTCGAAGGCGCCGGCGCGGTCGGTCGTGTAGACGAGCACGCCGAGGGGAGCAGCGGCGTCGACGGTCAGGTCGACGTACTGGGTCACGGTCTCGGTGCCGCTCGTCGCGGTGACGGCGAAGGTCCAGTCGGAGGCCCAGGTGGTGGTGCCGCTGAGCTCACCGGTCGACGCGTCGAAGGTCAGGCCCTCGGGCAGCTGGTCCGCGGGGCCGTCGTAGTACTCGGCGTCCTCGTCGAAGTAGTACGCGAGCTTCAGCGTGGGCTCCGGGAAGCCCTGCGTGCGGAACGTGTACGAGAACGCGTCGCCGGCGGTCGTGCTCAGCGCGAGCGGGTCGTCCTGGTCCGCACCGGCCGTGGTCGGCTCACCGTCGGCGCCGAGGAACGCCGGCGTCTGGCTGACCGGAGCGGTGGCGTCGGAGACGATCGTGACGGGGGCGGACTCGGGCGCGGTACCGGTCACGGCGACCACGATGGTCTTCCGGACGTCGGTCGCGTCGACGCGGTAGGTCGCGGTCTTGGACAGCACGTTGCCGTCCTGGTCGCTCCAGGAGTACTTGTAGGTGCTCTCCTCGTCGAAGCCGGTGACGACGGCGCTGAGGAGCGAGCCGACCTTCGCGGCGCCCTCGATCGTGACGGTGGCGTCGGCGGCCTTCGTGGTCACGTCGGGGGTCTTCGTCGCGGTCGGCACCGAGGTCTCGGGCGCGGCGGGGGTCGTCGAGGCGGGAGCCTCCGGCTCGGTCTCGACCGGCGCCGGGGCCGGAGCCGGGGACTCCTCGGGAGCCGGGGTCTCGGTCGGCGCGTCGGTCGGCGCGGGGACGGGGGACTCCTCGTCGGGGACCGGCGTCTCGGGCAGCGCGGGGGCCGGCGTCTCGGTCTCGAAGGGCTGCTCGGTGCCGAGCGGCTCGGCGTTCGCGGCCGTCGCGGTCATGATGCCGAGGCCGGTGGTCAGACCGACCAGCGCGACGGTGGTGCCGACGGCGCAGGCGCGTCGGACGGCGGAGGTGCTGCGGTGCACGGGTTCCCCCCAGGGGTTCAGGTCCGGCGGGGTCGCCGGATCGTAAGAATCTGCCGAGAGTTTCGGCGTCATCGGATCGTACTGGCCCTGCGTGGCCGTACAGGGCTCGGTGATCGGAATGTGACCCAGGTTGGGGGTGCTTGCGGAGATCCGCCGATCGGTGGCGGTGACCACGGGACGGTCTGGAGGCGCGGGGCGGGCCCGCCCCGCGCCTCCAGACCGTCAGTGGGTCGAGGCGAGCGCCACGATCCTGACGACCCGGGCGGGTCAGTCGCCCACGACCGCGGCTGCGCGCTCCAGGGCGGCGCGCAGCGCACGGACCGCCGGTGAGGACGACCCGGCCGACCGCACGACGGTGAAGATCGTCCGACGCGGGCGCTCCGGCAGCTCCAGCAGTCGACACGTCGTGGTGCGGCCGGTCCACATCAGGTCGGGCATCAGGCTGACGGCGTTCCCGGACTCGACCAGGCGGATCTGGGTCTGCAGGTCGGCGGTCTCGTAGCGGACGTCCGGCTCGAAGCCCCAGCGGCGACAGACCTGCTCAGCGAAGTGCCGCGACGCCGTGCCCCGGGGTTCCATCACCCACGGCAGGGCTTCGGCGTCCTCCAGCGACGACACCGGGAGCAGGGCCGTGTCGAGCGGCGGCAGCGCCAGCCGGACGGCATCGGTGGTGAGGTCCGAACGGTCGAGACCCGGCAGGTGCGGAGCGGCGTGTGCGGGGTACTGCTCGGCGATGACCATGTCGAAGTCCCGGGCCCACGTCTCGTTGAGCGCCGTCTCCGGCTCGCGCTGCACCATCTCGACCCGGACGTCCGGGTGCTCGGTCGCCATCTCGTACAGCGCGTTCGGCATCAGGGCGAGCGCCGCGGACTGGAACACGGCGACGCGCACGCGCCCCTGCACCGACGGCAGGGTGTCCTCGACCTGCGCCTGGGCCTGCTCGAGGACGTCCTGCACGTGGCCTGCGGCGGCCACGAGCACCTCGGCCTGCGGGGTGAGCTGCAGCCGCCGTCCGGCCTTGCGGAGGAGCTGCACCCCGGCCTCGCGTTCGAGGGCGCTGAGCTGCTGCGACACGGCAGACGGGGTGAAGTTCATCGCCTCGGCGACGGCCGCGATCGTGCCGCGGATCGACAACTCGCGGAGGAGGACCAGGCGGCGGACATCGAGCATGGTCCGACGGTAGCGGGGTCGCGGCTGATCCGGTAGCGCAACTGAACGGTACCCGTCAGGAACGGTCGCTTCCGCTACTGCATCCGGGGCCTCCACACTGAACCCATGACGACCCTGCAGGAGCACCCCGCCACCGACCACGACGCCCTGGCGGACGAGTCCGTCGCGCTCGTGCGGCAGTGGCTCGCCGAAGCCGAGACCTACCCGGTCGACGGCTCGGCGAAGCAGCTCGCCGGCGTGCTCGCGGACCCCGCCGGACTCGACTTCGCGGTCGGGTTCGTCGACGGCGTCGTCCGGCCAGAGGACCTCGCCGTCGCCGCCCGCAAGCTCCGCCAGATCGCGCCGGACGCCCCCGGGTTCCTGCCCGCCGCGCTCCGCGGACTCGTCCGGCTCGGCGGCGGCATGGCCCCGGTCCTGCCGGGCGTCGTCGTGCCGATCGCCCGCCGGGTCCTCCGCAACATGGTCGGCCACCTCATCGTCGACGCGACCGACGCCAAGCTCGGCCCGGCGATCGCGAAGATCAAGCAGGACGGCGTCCGGCTCAACGTGAACCTGCTCGGCGAAGCGGTGCTCGGCGAGCACGAGGCCGCACGCCGGCTCGAGGGCACGCACAAGCTCCTGGCACGCGACGACGTCGACTACGTGTCGATCAAGGTCTCCTCCACCGTGCACCCGCACTCGCCGTGGGCCTTCGACCACGCCGTCGACGACATCGTCGAGCAGCTCCGCCCGCTGTTCGAGCGCGCCGCCGCTGCGACGCCCGCGAAGTTCATCAACCTCGACATGGAGGAGTACAAGGACCTCGACCTCACGATCGCGGTCTTCACGAAGCTCCTCGACGAGCCGGCGTTCCTCGAACTCGAGGCCGGGATCGTCCTGCAGGCGTACCTGCCCGACGCACTCGCCGCGATGCAGGAGCTGCAGGAGTGGTCCGCCGCCCGTCGTGCCCGCGGTGGTGCCGCCATCAAGGTCCGTCTGGTCAAGGGCGCGAACCTGCCGATGGAGCAGGTCGAGGCCTCGGTGCACGGCTGGCCGCTCGCCACCTGGCACACCAAGCAGGACTCCGACACCAACTACAAGCGGGTGCTCGACTGGGCACTCACCCCGGATCGCATCGCGAACGTGCGGGTCGGCGTCGCCGGGCACAACCTGTTCGACGTGGCGCACGCCTGGCTGCTCGCCGGGACGCGTGGCGTGCGGGACGGCATCGAGTTCGAGATGCTGCTCGGCATGGCGCAGGGGCAAGCCGCTGCCGTCCGGCGCACCGTCGGCTCGCTGCTGCTCTACACGCCCGTCGTCCACCCGGGCGAGTTCGACGTCGCGATCGCCTACCTGATCCGCCGCCTCGAAGAGGGCGCGTCGCAGGACAACTTCATGTCCGCCGTGTTCTCCCTGGTGTCGTCGCCGCCGCTCTTCGCGCGCGAAGAAGAGCGGTTCCGCGCGTCCCTGGCGCCGCTCGCGACGCCCGAGGGACTGGCAGTGCCGGCTTCCCACCGGGTCGCCGACCGCTACGCCGCAGTCGGACGCCCCGGCCCCGGCCGCTTCGAGAACACCCCGGACAGCGACCCGTCGGTCGCTGCGGTGCGCCAGTGGGGTGCGGCCATCACGGACCGGATCGCGTCGTCGACGCTCGGCGTCCGTGCCGTCCAGGAGGCCCGGGTCGAGTCCGCCTCTTCGCTCGACTCGGCGCTCGGTCGCGTCCGGGCCGCGGGTGCGGTCTGGGGCAGCTGGTCCGGTGCCGCGCGTGGCACGGTGCTGCACGCCGTCGGCGATGCGCTCGAGGCGAACCGTGCCGCCCTCATCGAGGTCATGGCCGCTGAGACCGGCAAGACCATCGACCAGGCCGACCCCGAAGTCTCCGAAGCGATCGACTTCGCCCACTTCTACGGCTCGCTCGCGTCCCAGCTCGACGAGCTCGACGGCGCGACCTTCACGCCGGCCGCACTGACCCTGGTCGCACCGCCGTGGAACTTCCCGGTCGCGATCCCCGCCGGCTCCACCCTCGCAGCCCTCGCCGCCGGGTCCGCCGTCGTCCTGAAGCCGGCGCCGCCCGCAGAGCGCTCCGGTGCCGTGCTCGCCTCGATCATCGAGACCGCGCTCGACGCTCACGGCGCACCGGCCGACGTCCTCGCGTTCTTGCAGGTGTCGGAGGACGAGCTCGGGCAGCAGCTCATCGCGTCGCCGATGGTCGACCAGGTCATCCTCACCGGTGCCTACGAGACCGCCGAGTTGTTCCGGTCGTTCCGCCCCGACCTCCCGCTGCTCGCCGAGACCTCGGGCAAGAACGCCGTCATCGTGACGCCGTCGTCCGACCTCGACCTCGCCGTGAAGGACGTCGTCGCCTCGGCCTTCGGGCACGCGGGCCAGAAGTGCTCGGCCGCGTCGCTCGTCGTGATGGTCGGCTCGGTCGCGAAGTCGAAGCGCTTCCGCAACCAGCTGCTCGACGCCGTGTCCTCGCTCACCGTCGGGTACCCGACCGACTCCGCCACCCAGATGGGTCCGATCATCGAGCCGGCGTCGGGCAAGCTGCTCGCCGGGCTGACGACGCTCGGCGCGGGGGAGTCCTGGGCGGTCGAGCCGAAGCAGCTCGACGAGACCGGGAAGCTCTGGAGCCCCGGGGTCCGACAGGGCGTCCGGCGTGGCTCGGAGTACCACCGCACCGAGTACTTCGGTCCGATCCTCGGCATGATGACCGCCGACACCCTCGACGAGGCCATCGACATCGTCAACGAGGTCGACTACGGCCTGACCTCGGGCCTGCACTCGCTCGACCCGGCCGAGATCGGCACGTGGCTGTCGCGGATCCAGGCGGGCAACCTCTACGTCAACCGCGGCATCACCGGTGCGATCGTGCGTCGGCAGCCGTTCGGCGGGTGGAAGAAGTCGGCCGTCGGCGCGGGCACCAAGGCCGGCGGGCTGAACTACCTGCTCGGGCTGGGGTCGTGGCAGTCCACCGAGTCGACCGCTGCGGCCACGCCGACCGGCCCGATCAGCACCTTCGTCCGTGCTGCGGGGGTCTCGTCGTCCGTGCTCGATCGGTCGCTCGCGTCGGACGAGCAGGCCTGGTCGACGCTGTTCGGGACCGCGACCGACGTCTCAGCCCTGTCGGCGGAGCGGAACATCGCGCGCTACCTGCCGTTCCCCTCGGTGCAGGTGCGGTTGGCATCGGTTGACGAGGATGCTGTCCCTGAGCTCGTCCGGGTCGTCGCTGCTGCGCTCCGGGCCGGTACGCCGATCGAGGTCTCCACGGCTGCGGCGCTGCCGGCACCCGTCGCGTCCGCGCTCCGATCGCTGCCCATCGTCCGGTCGCTGTCGCAGGCGGTCACCGACGAGGCCTTCGCGGCGTCCATCTCGGCTGGTCCGTCGGCCCGCGTGCGGCTCATCGGCGGAGACGCCTCGGCGCTGTGCACGGCCGTCGGCGGTCGGCCGGACGTCGCGGTGTACGGCGGGCCGGTGACCGAGGCCGGTCGGCTCGAGATCCTGCCGTTCGTCCGCGAGCAGGCGGTCTCGATCACGGCGCACCGCTTCGGGACGCCGAACCACCTGACCGACGACCTGATCTGACCGGACCGCGGCGCTGGCGTTCGGGTCCAGCGCCGCTTGCACAACCAAAGTGCCCCCGAACTGCGGAGAACCGCGGTTCGGGGGCACTTTGGTCGTGCGACGTGCGACGTGCGACGTGCGACGTGCGACGTGCGACGTGCGACGTGCGGAACGCGATGCACGTCGCTGTCCGGTCGCCGCACGGTGTCGGGCGCTTCGGAGGGACCGAGCGTTGCCTCGGATGTGCGCCGCAACCACGGCGCGCACCCCGGCGGCCTGTGTCGGGGAGGAACCCGGAGGAGCACCGCCATGACCGAACCGTTCGCACGCCCGACCGCCCTGGCCCACGTCCGCGTGACCGTGACCGACATCCACCGCAGCAAGGCGTTCTACCAGCAGCTGCTCGGCACCGACCCGGCCATCGACTTCAGCGACCAGGTCGACGAGCCGGGCATCCGCGAGGACCGCGAGCGCTTCTACGGCGGCTCCGTGTTCCAGCTCGGCGACCAGGTGTTCGGACTCCGTCCGGTGGCTCCCGCGGGGCAGCGGTTCAACCCGGACTCGGTGGGCCTCGACCACGTGAGCTTCGTCGTCGGATCGGTGGACGAGCTGCACCAGGCGGCCGCGCGTCTCGACGCCGCAGGGGTCGAGCACGGAGAGGTCACGGACCTCGGTGATGCCGGCATGGTGATCCTGTCCGTCCAGGACCCCGACGACATCAACCTCGAGCTGGCCGCCCTGAAGGCCTGACCTCAGGTGGCGGGCTGCTCCGCGACCATCGTCGACGTCACGAGCTCGCGGAGCGACTCCGGCAGGGGGATCGGCCGGCGGGCACCCTCACGGTCGATGATCACGTGCGCGAACTCGCCCGTCGCGAGCAGGCCGCCGTCGGACTGCCGGAACAGCCCGAACTCCCACGACAGGCTCGTGTTCCCGAGGTGCTTCGAGCGCATCCCGACCTCGATCACGTCCGGCCACACCGCCGACTCGACGAACCGGCAGCTCGACGACACCAGCACCGCGATCCACTCCGACGAGAAGGGGTCGAGGCCCGCTTCCTCGCGGAACCAGTACGTCGACGCGTTGTCCATCGCCGAGTAGTAGATCGTGTTGTTGACGTGCCCGAACATGTCGTTGTCGTTCCACCGCGTGGGGTAGATCCGGCGGAACGGGTACTCGTCGATGGTCATCGGTCTCCGATCGGTGGTGCGGGTGTGGAGTGCACCGCGTCGGGCCGCAGGACGTACTCGAACGCTGCACGGGCTCGGTCGGGATCGGGGGTCTCGCCGGAGATGAACTCGGCGTAGGTGAACGACTCGGAGATCCGGACGAGCAGCCGTGCGAGCTCCTCAGCCGACAACGGTGCCGGATCGAACGTACCCGACGACTCCTGCTGCTCGATGAGTGCGGTGACCCGTCCGACGAACCGGCTCTGCACGTCGCTGTCCGAGGTGGTGAGCAGGCGCATCGCGCGGGCGGGTTCTCGCGTGAGGAACGCGCGGAAGTACGTCGCCTCGATCAGGTCGGCGGTGAAACGGTCGAGCACGGCGACCATGCGAGCGGCCCCGACAGCACCGGCGGCGTCGGCAGCGCTGGTGGCCCGGTCGAGCGTCGGCACTGCGAGGGACCACAGGATCTCGGACAGCAACCGGTCACGGTTGCCCACCCACCGGAACAGGGACGTCCTGTCCACGCCGAGTGCGGCAGCCAACGCGCCCATGTCGATGCGTGAGCCGTCGATGAAGGTGTGGCGGGCCTCCCGGAAAGCGCGCAGCGCAGAATCCGATGTGTACACGCGAGCCTCCCTTGCAACGTTTTCGAGAATGATGCATCGTTGGTGCCATGTCAACGACGACGCCCACGACGGCCCTGCTCGAATCGGACTTCTACGGCTTCCAGCAGCAGCTCACCGAGCAGGAGCGCGCGTCGATCGGGCGGCTCCGGGAGTACCTCGAGCGCGATGTCGCGCCCATCGCCGACGAGTACTGGGCGCGAGCCGAGTTCCCGATGCAGGTCATCGCGCCGCTCGCCGAGCTCGGCATGTACGGGCCGGGTGTCCCGCTCGTGCGCCAGTTCGAGAACTCCGCGGTGTACCGGGGGTGGGCGGCGCTCGAGCTCGGTCGGGTCGACGCGAGCGTCGCGACGTTCATCGGGGTGCAGTCCGGCCTGGCGATGAACTCCATCGCGGTCGCCGGCAGCGACGAGCAGCAGCGCGAGTGGCTGCCGCGGATGGCCGCGGGCGAGATCGTCGGGGCCTTCGGGCTCACCGAGCCGTACTCGGGGAGCGACTCCGCGAAGGGGCTCCGCACCACCGCACGGCGCGAGGGTGACGAGTGGGTGCTCGACGGTGAGAAGCGCTGGATCGGCAACGCCACCTTCGCCGACGTCGTCGTGATCTGGGCGAAGGACGTCGAGGACGGGCAGGTCAAGGGCTTCCTCGTCACGACGGACACCCCCGGGTTCACCGCCACGAAGATCGAGGACAAGATCGCGCTGCGCAGCGTCCAGAACGCCGACATCGTCATGCACGGCGTGCGGGTGCCGGAAGCACGGCGGCTGCAGCGGGCCACGTCGTTCCGTGCGACGGCCGAGGTCCTCCGACTGACCCGGACCGAGGTCGCGTGGCAGGCGGTCGGCATCGCGGTCGGCGCGTACGAAGCGGCCCTGGCCTACGCCCGCGAGCGGATCCAGTTCGGCAAGCCCATCGCCGCGCACCAGCTCGTGCAGGACCTGCTCGTCAAGTCGCTGTCGAACATCACGGCCTCGATCGCCCTGTGCACGCAGGCTTCGGCCATGCAGGACGCGGGGGTCGGGGGTGACGAGCACTCGGCGCTGGCGAAGGCGTTCGCGACGTCGAAGATGCGTGAGACCGTCGCCTGGTGCCGCGAGGTGCAGGGCGGCAACGGCATCGTGCTCGACACGGGCGTCGCGCGGTTCTTCGCGGACGCCGAGGCGATCTACTCGTACGAGGGCACGCGCGAGGTGAACACGCTCATCGTCGGTCGGGCGATCACGGGCCAGGCTGCGTTCGTGTAGCGCGCCGCGGCCGGCGTCCTGCTGGGCCGCCGGCGCGCCCGCTGCCCTGCTGGCCCGCCGGTGCGCCCGCTGTCCTGCTGGGCCGCCGGCGCGCCCGCTGTCCTGCTGAGCACCGGTGTCCGTGCGATGAACCCACGCACACGGGTGTGCAATGCGCGCACACCGGTGTTTCGCGCCCGAGCGCCGGCCAGAGCCCCGGCCCGAGCGCTGGCCAGCCCCCGCCGCCCGCTACCCCAGCAACTCGGGCCGCTGCCACTCCGCCCCGCGCACGTGCTGGTCGAGGAACGCGAACACCGTCTCGTACCAGACCACGGCGTGCTGCGGCGCGAGCACCCAGTGGTTCTCGTCCGGGAAGTACAGGAAGCGGTGCGGCATCGACCCGTCCGGCGCCGCGTGGTGCTCGGCGAGCTCGGACCACAGGCGCAGCCCCTCGCCGATCGGCACTCGGTAGTCCTTGTCGCCGTGGATGACGAGCATCGGCGACGAGATGTCGGTGACGAACCGGTGCGGGTCGTTCGCCTCGAGGCCGGCGGCGTCGAAGATCGACTCCCAGTAGTGCGACGCGTCCGTGGTGCCGTTGAACTGGTCGAGCGCCCAGAGGCTCGCGTGCGTCACGATCGCCCGGAACCGGTCGGTGTGCCCGGCGACCCAGTTCGCCATGTAGCCGCCGAACGAGCCGCCGAGCGCCGCAGTACGGGTCTCGTCGATGTCCGGTCGTGCGACGACCTCGTCGGTGATCGCCATGAGGTCCGTGTACGGCGCCTGCCCCCACGCGTTCCAGCCGCGGTTCACGAAGTCGAGCCCGTACCCGGTCGACAGCGCCGGGTCGGGGAGGAGCACCGCGTACCCGCGCTCCGCGGCGAGCATCGGGTTCCAGCGCCACGACCACTGGTTCCACGAGTTGAGCGGTCCGCCGTGGATCCAGAGCAGCAGCGGGTGCGGCCCGTCGCCGTCCGGCACGACCAGCCAGCCACGCACACGGGCACCGTCGGCGGCGGTCGTCTCGACCTCTTCCAAGCGCGCGGGCACCTCCGGCAGGGGCGCCGGGGTCGCGAGCGTGGTCACCTGTCCGTCCGTCGCGATCCGCACGGGGTGCAGCGGCGCCGCCCAGGAGGCACGGAGCGCGACGACCACGCCCGTCGCCTCCGCCACGCGCAGGCCGGAGTACGCGAAGTCGTCGTGGGTCACCTGCTCGACGGCGCTGCCGTCGAGCGGGATCCGGAAGACCGGTGCGCGGCCGTCTTGGTCGGCGACGGCGAGGAGCGCCCGGTCACCGTGCTCGAAGACGAGCTCATTCGGCCAGCGGTCCCAGTCGGTCGCGATGCGGCGAGCATCGGACCCGTCGATGCCGGCGGTCCAGACCTCTTGCTGGTGCGCGCCTGCGGGCGTCGAGCGGACCGTGCGGACCCACGCGATCGTCCGGCCGTCGTGGCTGAGTGCAGGCATCTCGTGATCGACGTCGACGTCGTCGAACAGCACCGTGCGGTGGCCGCTGGAGCGCTCGATCGTGACGAGCGTCGAGCGGTCCCCACGGGCCTCCCGGACGCCCACGGTCGCGACCAGGACCGATCCGTCGGGCGTGAGCGCCCCGTCGACGTGGTCGAGTGAACGGCCCGGTGCCGGGGTGAGGTCAGCCAGGTCAGGGAGCCGGGCGGCGCCAGCCGCTGTCGCATCCGCACTGAGGTCGAGGGCCAGCACGTGGGTCTGGTCGGGACCGAGGTCGTGGTCCCAGTACCGAACGGGGTAGGTCTCGTGCAGGATCGCGTGGACCTTCTTGTCCTTGCGGGCCTTCCGGAGCTCGGCGTCGGCGTCGATCACGGTCGACGGGTCGGAGCCCGCGCCCGGCAGGAGGTCGGCGGTCAGTGTGACGACGTCGGCGGCCGCTGCCGTCGCGAGCACGCCGCCGACACCGCCGGTGAGACGGGTGAGGGGCCGGGCCTCGCCACCGGCTGCCGGGAGGACCCAGAGCTGCGGTGCCTCGACGTCCTTCGCGTCGGCGTCGGGGCGGGCGGACACGAAGAGCAGGTCACCGGTGCGGGTGAAGGCGACGCCGCCCTCGCCCTTGGCGGAGCGGGTGAGGCGGACCGGTCGGGCGTCTGCGTCGTCGCCGTCTGCTGGCACCTGCCAGATCGAGCGCCGGTAGCCGGTCGCGTCCGCGTCGAGCGCACTCACGGTCAGGGCCACGCGGGACCCGTCCGGACTGATGGCGATCCCGTCGACCCGGGGGAGCGCGATGTACTGGTCGAGGTCGGAGAACGGCGTCGTCATGCGACCACGCTATCGACGACCTCTGACCAGAACGCCGCGACCTGCTCGGCGACGGCGCTTCCCTGCGCTCGACCGGCCTCGGCAGAGGGTGCCTGCGTCGCCAAGGACAGCGAGTTCGTCCCGAAGGCCTGCTGCGCGGTGCTGTCGGCGACGATCACCTCGACGGAGCTGCCACCGGCGCGGAGCGATTCCACCGCGACGTCGAGCCACGGCCCGAGCGGCGAGGGACCCTCGGGGCCGCACGCGATCACGAGCACCCGTTCGTGCCCGGCAGCGGCGTCGGCGTTCGTGCCGGAGCGCATCCCGCCGTCGACGTACGGCCGACCCTCGATGCCGACGGGCGACCACACGAACGGCACCGAGCAGCTCGCGGCGACCGCACGGGGGAGCGGCACGCCGTCGGCCGAGGTGAGGAGCCGGAAGGTGCCGTCGGTGGCGTCCACGGCGGTGACGGCGAGGGGCTTCGCCGGCCACTCGGTCGACGGCAGCGTCTCGCTGAAGGTCGCGGTCCGCTCGTCGTCGCTCTGCCCGCCGGTCACCTGCTGCGCCGCGAGGCCGAGGCGCGCTCGGGCGTCCTGCTCACTGGTGGCTCCCTCGAGCGCTGCGCCGATGCGCTGCTGGACGGCCTCGGCGTCGATGGCGGCTGGTTCCTCGTACGTGGTGGGCGCGGGGGTGTGCTGCTGGTCGTACGCCTGCTGCACCGCCCCGCTCCGGACGAAGGCGCCGACGACGCTGCCCGCACTCGTGCCGACGACGAGGTCGGCCGCGTCGAGGTCGACGCCGGCGTCCTGCAGCGCCGAGAGGACCCCGACCTCCCAGGCGATCCCGGCGACACCGCCGCCTCCGAGGACGAGGGCTCTGGATCCGGGTACGGGTGTCGCGACGTCGGTCATGGGTCCTGCTTACCAGCTGCGAGCGACGGGCCGGTGGAGGCCGGGACGTCCTGTGGAGAACCGGGCCGCGGGGGCCGGGGTGCCCCGGGGAGCGCCGGCCTGTGGACAACTCCGTCTGCGTCGGTGGCGTGACCTAGCGTCGTGGTCATGGGGCAACAGCGTTCAGGACGGGTCGGCTCGGTCGTGTGGCCGATCGTGGTGGCTGCCGCGCCCACCGCCGCGTTCCAGCTGCCGAACCTGTTCGTGACGCCGACGGTGCGGGCGGTGCTCGTGGTGTTCGGGCTCGTGGTGCTGGTCGCAGCGGTCGTGGTCCAGGTCGTCCGCGCCCGGCGCAGCGACTCCGCCCGGATCGCCGCCGAGGAGAACGCGACCGCGTCCGAGCTCGAGCACGCCACCGCGATCCGGTACGCGTTCGGCCAGATCGCGACGCGGCTCGTCCGGTTCACCGAGCTGCCCCGGTCCCAGCGCCACGGCGAGCTCGCCGTCATCGCGGACCGCGTCGCCGTCGCCCTCGCGTTCTACCTGCTGCCGACGGTGCCGGACGTCCGGGCCAACGTGTACCAGCTGTCCACCGACCTGCGGGCGCTCGAGCCGATCGGCCACGGCGGAGCGGGCGACACCGCCGGGGTCTTCCGCGCGGGCACGCCCTACGGGGACCGCAACCTCGAGTGGGTCCTCGTCGGGGGCTCACCACGGATCGTCGGCGACCGCTCGGCCGACGTCGACGTCGACCAGGACGTGCCGGGTTTCGAACCGCGGTACACCTCGTACGTCTCGGTGGTGATCCGATCCGACGAGTACTCGTTCGGCATGCTCACCGTCGACTCCCCGGCTCCCGACGCGTTCACGGACCTCGACGCCAACAACGTCGCGATGATGGCCTCGTTCCTCGCCGTGGCGTTCTCGTTGACCTACTCGTTCCCCGAGCGCGACCGCAATCCAAGGAAAGGCCCGTGATGCTCACACGCTCTGTCGGACGCTCGACGTACGATGCCCCCATGACGACCGTGAACCCTGCTCCGCTGTCGTTCGGGCGTGCCCGGATCTCCTCGCCGAACTGGAACGACACCACCACCGACGCCGACTACGAAGACCTCGACGTCATCGCCGCCAACATCGAGCGCGAGCGCGCTGCTGCCCGGATCCGGGTCCACGCAGCCATCGCCGCGCGTCGGGGTCGCTGACCCGTCCCGCATCGTCCACGACGAACGGCCCCCGCGGATCCGCGGGGGCCGTTCGTCGTCGGCAGACCGGGCGGGGTGCTACGGCGCCTCGGTGACGTCGATGAGGACCTTGCCGACCGTGTCGCCCTCGACCGCGTCGTGCGCTGCAGCGGTGCGCTGCAAGGTGAAGCGGGTGAGCGGCAGGCCCGCGTCCTCGCCGACGGGCAGCACACCGTCCTGCAACGCTTCCGAGATGTCCTCGGCCGCGGCGGCCAGTGCTTCGTCGCCGATCGTGTAGAGCAGCACGAACTGGTAGCGGGCGTTGATGCTCATGTTCGGGCGGACCGGCAGCACGGCCTCGTCGCCACCGTTGTTCGCGTAGATCGACACGACGCCGTGGTTCGCCAGCACGTCGGCGACGAGTGCGGCGTTCTGCGGGATCGACACCTCGACGACGATGTCGACGCCGTCGGGAGCGATCGCCCGGATCTGTTCCGCGGCGTCGTCCTGCCGGTAGTTCACCGTGTGGTGGGCTCCGGCCGCGGTCGCCAGGGCGGCCTTCTCGTCCGAGCTGATCGTCGAGATCACCGTCGCACCCGCCCACCGAGCGAGCTGGATGGCGGCGTGTCCGACCGCGCCGGCACCGCCCGCCACCAGGACGACCACGCCGTCGAGCGCGTCGGGGCCGAGACGCGACGGACCGTGCTCGTGGGTGGTCAGTGCGCGGTGCGCCGTCATCGCGGGGACGCCGAGCGAGGCCCCGACGTCGAAGCCCGTGCCCTCCGGCAGCGGGACGACACGTTCGGCGGGGACGACCGTGTACTCCTGCGCAGTGCCCGTCGGGCGCGACGCCGCGGCCATGAAGAGCCACACACGGTCGCCGACGGCCAGGTGTCCGACGCCCGGGCCGACCGCGTCGACGACACCGGCGCCGTCCTGGTTCGGCGTGATCTCGGGGAAGGGCAGGCCGTCGCCGTAGGTGCCGCCGGCTCGCGCCTTCCAATCGGTGGGGTTCACGCCCGAGACGACGACGCGGACACGGACCTCGCCGGGTCCGGGTTCGGGGACGTCCCGCTCGACGAGGTCGAGGACGCTGCTGTCACCGGGCTTCGTGTAGACGATCGATCGCATGGCCCCAGGCAACCACGCGTGCGTGATCGTGAGCAGAAATGGTCGAGTGCGCGCGGGCGACCCGACCATTTCTGCTCACGATCGCGCACGCATGCACGCACGCATGCACGCACGCACGCACGCCCGATCGCACGCGCGTCTCAGTGCGCGTCGTACTCGCTGCGCGACACCGTGACGTCGTCCATGTGCGAGGTCGCCCAGTCCTCGAGCGGCTCGAGCACCCGGCGGAGCGACCGCCCGCGATCGGTGAGTTCGTACTCGACGTGCGGGGGGATCTCGGGGAAGACCGTGCGCGTCACGAGGCCGTCGCGCTCGAGCGCCCGGAGCGTCTGCGTGAGCATCTTCTGCGACACGCCCTGCACCCGGTTCGCGATCGCCGAGTACCGTTGCGGCCCGTCGGCGAGGGTGCCGATCGTCAGCACGCTCCAGCGGTCGCCGATGCGGTCGAGCAGCTGCCGGCTGGGGCAGTCCGCCGCGTAGGGGCTGTACTCGAGTGCTGACATCGTGGCCTGACCTCCGTGATGAACGGGTTCCGTAACGCACCGCGAGGTGCCTACTTACTCAAAGAGAGTAACTCTTGTACGGTGAGGAACACCAGCTCCACGAAAGGAACAGCATGACCAGCATCGTCGTCTTCGGAGGCACCGGCTACGCCGGCTCCGCCATCACCCACGAGGCCCTCTCGCGCGGCATCACCGTCACCGCGGTGGCCCGTGACACGAGCAAGCTCGAGCCTGCCGAGGGCCTGACCCTCGCTCAGGGTGACGCGTTCGACGCCGACTTCGTCGCCGAGGTGACGAAGGGCGCGGACGTGATCGTCGTCGCACTGCACGCCGTCCAGGCCGACGGCAGTGAGCTCAAGGACAAGTTCCAGCACTTCGTCGACGCTGCGGCCAGCGCCGGTGCGCGTCTCGGCATCGTGGGCGGCGCCGGTTCGCTGCTCGTCGCCGAGGGTGGCCCGCGCCTGTTCGACACCGCCGAGTTCCCGGATGCCTTCAAGGGTGAGGCGAAGAGCCACGCGCAGATCCTCGATGCACTCCGCGCCGGTGACACCGAGGTCGACTGGTTCTACGTGAGCCCGGCAGCGGCCTTCGGCAGCTACAACCCGGGCGAGCGCCGCGGCACCTACCGCACGACCGACGAGGTCCTGCTCACCGACGCCGACGGCAACTCGGACGTCTCCGGTGCCGACTACGCGCTGGCCTTCGTCGACGAGATCGCGACCCCGACGCACCACCAGACGCGCTTCGGCGTGGCGTACTGAGGCAACCGCTCACCGGACGGGACGGGCGTGGCGGGGCCACCCCGTGCCTCCCGTCCGTCCCGGACCGAGTCCGCGCCCTGTTGCGGGCATTGCGCCCCTGTGTGTCGGGGCGCGACGCCCGCAGCGGGGCGCAACGCCTCGGCCCGCAACGGGGCGCGACGCCCGCAACGGGGCGCAACGCCTCGGCCCGCAACGGGGCGCAACGCCTCGGCCCGCAACGGGGCGCGACGCCCGCAACGGGGCGCAACGCCTCGGCCCGCAACGGGCGGGAGGCCCGTGGCGACGTCGCCACGGGCCTCCCGTCCGGTGAGCGGGCGCGCTCACCGCCCCGCCTCAGTGGGCGACGATCGCCGGCAACGGCACGTGGTGGCGCATGCGGACCGCGAGGTGCAGGCCGCCTCGGCGGGCAAGGACGAGCGCGATCACGGCGGCGGCCGCGGCGGGGACGCCACCGGCGACCATCATCCCGACGTGCGCACCGAAGTGGTCGACGACCTGGCCCATGAGTGGCCCGCCGATCGCCTGACCACCGAGCAGCACCAGGACGTAGAGCGACATCACCCGGCCGCGGATCGCCACGTTCGACGACAGCTGCACGAGTGAGTTCGACGCGGTCTGGAACAGCAGTTGGGACATCCCGACGGCCACGAGCGCCACGGTGAACGGCGCGATGACGGGGATCGACCCCGAGACGACGAGCAGCACACCGGTCAGGAACACCCCGCCGACGATGGTCCGGAGCCGCACGACCGCTCGTCGGGTGGAGAGCAGTGCGCCGACCAGGGCACCGATCGCCACGGCGGAGTTGAACACGCCGTAGCCGCCGGCGCCGACGTCGTAGACCTCGGACGCGAACGCCGACAGCAGCACCGGCATCGTCAGCGCGAACACCGAGAAGAACGCGACGAGGATCACCGGCACGATGATCGTCGGCTTGTTCACGGCGTAGCGGAGTCCCTCCATCAGCTGCCCCTTGCCGCGGGGCGCCGGGGGAGTCCGGTGCAGCTCCGAGACCTTGAGGAACCCGAGCGTCACGACGACGGCGACGCAGGCGAGGGCGTTCACGCCGAACGACCAACCTGCTCCGACCGCCACGAGCAGTGCGCCGGACAGCGCCGGCCCGATCATCCCGCCGAGCTGGAACACCGACGAGTTCACGCTGATGGCGTTCCGCAGGTGCTGGTGGCCGACGATCTCGGTGACGAACACCTGGCGTGCGGGGTTGTCGATGACCGTCACCATGCCGACGACGAACGCGATCACCCAGATGTGCCACGCCTGCACCACCCCGGCGAGCGTCAGCACCGCGAGCAGCGCGGACAGCACCGCGAAGGCGCCCTGCGTGATCATCATGAGCGCGCGCTTCGAGAACCGGTCGACGAGCACCCCGCCGAGCAGCCCGAACAGCAGCATCGGCGCGAACTGGCAGGCGACGGTGATGCCGACCTGCGCGACCGAGCCGGTCAGCTGCAGGACGAGCCAGTCCTGCGCGATGCGCTGCATCCACCCCGCGGTCATGGCGACGAGGTTGGTGGCCGTGAACAGCCGGAAGTTCGGCACGGACAGGGCGATGAGGGTGTGCCGCCACGGGGGACGGGTGGCCTGGATCGGGAGGGGTTCGGTGGGCGGGGGGAGGGTCGTCGATGACGCGCTCACGGTGGGGGATCTCCGGACGTCGGCTGCGGAACTGGTACCCCATCGAAACTACGTGACCGCGACCCATTCGATACCCCTATGGTGGCTATCAGTCCATTGCGAAGTCGAATGACCGCGCGAACGAACCGCGAACGAACGGAGTCCGCCGTGCTCGATCCGGTCCTGCTGCAGACCTTCCTGGCCGTCGCCGAGACCGGCAGCTTCACCCAGGCCGGCAGTCGCCTCGGCATCAGTCAGCCGACGGTGTCCCAGCACGTGCGGCGGCTCGAGACCGCGGTGTCCCGAACCCTCGTCGCCCGGGACACCCGGGGCGTGGCACTCACCGACAACGGTGACGCGATGGCCGGGTTCGCGCGCACGATCCTCGCCGCACACGCCACCGCGGACTCGTACTTCTCCGGGTCGGCGACGCGTGGACGCCTCCGGTTCGGCGCCGCCGACGACCTCGCGATCACGCAGTTGCCGCGGATCCTCCGGGACTTCCGGCGTCTGCACCCGCAGGTCAACCTCGAGCTGACCGTGAACCAGTCGTCACCGCTGCTGCGTCGGGTGCACGCCGGCCAGCTCGACCTCGTCTTCATCAAGCAGACCGCTGGGGAGTCCGCCGAGGGAACCCGCGTCGCGACCGACCAGATGGTGTGGATGGCCCAGGACGGCATCGCGGTCGAGCGCGACGAACCCGTGCCGCTCATCGCGTACCAGGCGCCGAGCATCAGCCGGCAGATGGCGATCGACGCGCTCGAGGCCGCCGGTCGCACGTGGCGGATCACCTGCAACACCCGTGACGTGAACGGGGTGCTCGCGGCCGTGCGGGCCGGCATCGGTGTCGCGGTCTTCCCGCACTCGCTGATCCCGGCGGACCTCGTGAAGGTCTCGCAGCGGCTCGGGCTGCCGGACCTGCCCGCGGTGGACTACGTCCTCATCGCGAACCCGACGGTGCAGCGCGAGCCGATCGATGCCCTGACGAACGCGATCCTGTCCCGAGGGGTCGTCCGCGCCGTCTGACCGGCCCCCCGCGAGGACCGATCAGGTGACGCCCGGCCCTACGGGGCGAGCGTCGGGGTCGTCCCGCTGCCCGTCAGGTCGGGGAGCGTCACACCGGCGAGCGGCAGCAGCGCCGACGCCACGGCCCAGAGCAGCACGAGCGTGCCGACCCCGCCGAGCACGGCGCCGAGGAGCGCGACCGGTCGCTGCCAGGTCGCGGCACGGTTCCGCAACGTGACGATCGAGAGCAGCAGCGCGAGCAGCCCGAGGACGACCCCCGCACCGTGCACGGTCGCGGGTGCGGTGAACCACCACGCCGCGAGTCCCAGCGTGGCGATGCCCGCCACGGCGCCGATGACGGCCCCGGGGGTCGCACCGAGCGCACGGCTCGGCTCGGGTGCGGCGGCCGCGGTCACGGGCTGGTCGAGCAGTTCGGTCTGGAGGCCCGGCTCGGCCTGGGCAGGGACGGTCGCCTCCGCCACGGGTGGCGCTGGTGCGAGCGGCGGGACGGGGACGACCGGCGCGGGCAGTCCGGCGGCGGCGGACCGGGTCAGCGGCGACGACGGCGGGGTCATCGCGGGGACCAGTGCGGCTGCGGCCTGCTGGTGGGCGAAGCGGCGGGGCGTGCGGTAACCGATCGGGCCGACGGGCTCCGGCTCGGTGCCCTCGACGACGACGTGCTCGAGGCCGGGCACCGAGAACCGCGGCTGACCGGCCGCCGGCACGGGCGACGGCACCGGTGCCTGCGGAGCACGCTGTGCGGCCTGCACGGGCGGGGCGGCGTCGATCGGGGAGACGGGTGCTGGTGCGGGGGTGACGCCAGCGGTGTCGAACGGCACGGTGTGCACGCTCGGCGAGGTCGGGGCCGGCGGCAGGAGGTGCTCCTGCGGCGGGTAGTCCGGCACGGTCACGTCGTCCTCGACGAGGGTCGCGATCGACGCGGGCTCCGCTGCCCGGCCGGTCGCGGCGGGGGCCGATCCCGGCAACCGGCCTGAGGGGGTCGATGCCGGCGCACCACCGGGCGCGGGTGCCGAGGAGGGCGCGGGGCGTGCCTCCAGGCCGGGGGCGCCGTCCGGCGGTGTGGTGACCCAGGCGGGCACGGGACGGCGTGGCCGGTCCGAATCCGGCATGCGATGCGATGCCACTGCGGTGCTCCCTCCGTCGACTGATCCATCGTCAGTTCTAGCGGCAACCGGTGCCCGATCCGCAGCCCCAGTTCCGGGGTCGCCGGTACGGTCGACGCATGACCGGAATCGAACACCGTCCACTGGGCCCGTCCGGGCTCGTCGTCTCCACCGTCGGCCTCGGCTGCAACAACTTCGGACGACCGGGCACCGCGTCCGAGTCGCAGGAGGGCACCGACGCCGTCGTCCGCGCCGCGCTCGACGCCGGAGTCACGCTCTTCGACACCGCCGACATCTACGGTGGCACCCCCGGCATGTCCGAGGAGATGCTCGGCAAGGCCATCGCCGGTCGCCGTGACGAGATCGTCCTCGCCACCAAGTTCGGCATGGACATGCAGGGTGCGAACGGGCCGGACTGGGGCGTCCGTGGCTCCCGTCGGTACGTGCGGCTCGCCGTCGAGTCGTCGCTGCGCCGCCTCGGCACCGACTGGATCGACCTGTACCAGATGCACCGGCCCGACGGTGTGACGCCGATCGAGGAGACCCTGTCGGTCCTCGACGACCTCGTCCGCGAGGGCAAGATCCGGTACGTCGGGCACTCGAACTTCGCCGGGTGGCAGATCGCCGAGGCCGAGCTGACCGCCTCGATCGCGGGGACGACGTCGTTCGTGTCGGCGCAGAACGAGTACAGCCCGCTGTCCCGTGCCGTCGAGGACGAGGTGCTGCCGGCGGTCCGTGCCTACGCGCTCGGGTTCCTGCCGTTCTTCCCGCTGTACAACGGCCTGCTCACCGGCAAGTACACGAAGGCCGGGGGCCCTGCCGACGGGCGCCTGTCGAAGGCGAAGCCGCAGCTGCTCGAGGACGCGCCGTGGGACGTCCTCGACGACTACCAGCGCTTCTGCGACGAGCGCAACGTGACGATGCTGCAGGCGACGTTCGCGTGGCTCCTCGCGCAGCCGGGGCTGTCGAGCGTCATCGCGGGGGCGACGAAGCCGGAGCAGATCACGCAGAACGTCGAGGCGGGCACGACGTGGGAGCCCTCCGAGGACGACATCGCCGACATGACGGTGATCTTCGACCGGGCGTGAGCGGCGCCGGGCGCGCGCGGCGTGGGCGCGGGTCGGCGCGGGCGGGCGCGGGCGGCGCGACCTCGCGCGCTGAGCGACAGTTCACGGGCTGCGGAGCGCGTGAACTGTCGCTCAGCGCGAAACGTCGCGACGCTCGGCGTTACCGGGTGGCGGCGGAGAGCGCCTCGCGCAGTTCGTCGGAGGTCAGGCGCGGGCCGTACCCGGGGGTGTCCCGCTGGATGCGCCAACCCTCGGCGAGGGGTCCCGCGTCGACGACGTCGAAGCCGAACTCGTCGATGAGGTCCGTGACGACCTGCTTCGCCTCGGCGTCGTCGCCCGCCACCACGAGCGCGCGGCGGTCCGGCGTGCCAGCAGGGGTCGCGTGCCCGGTGAGGTCCGCGGCGCCGATGTGGTTGAACGCCTTCACGACCCGGGCGCCGGGCAGGTGGTCCTGCAGCAGTTCGGCGGTCGTCGTCGACTCGTCGTCGAGCGCGGCGATGTGCCCGTCGCGCTCCCAGTAGTAGTTGTTCGTGTCGATGACGACCTTGCCGACCAGGGGCTCGACGGGGATCGTCTCGATCGCGGCGAGCGGTACCGTCACGACGACGAGCTCGCCGGCTGCGGCTGCCTCGTCGCGGGTCGCTGCACGGGCACCGTCGCCGAGCTCGGCGACGAGGTCGGTCAGGGTCTCCGGGCCGCGCGAGTTCGCGATCACGACCTGGTGGCCGTGCTGCACGGCGAGCCGTGCGAGCTGGGATCCGATGTTGCCTGCGCCGATGATGCCGATCGTCGTCATGGTGTCCTGGAACGCCGTGCCGCGCCGTCCATTCCCCGTGCGGCACTCTCGGCGCGCGTGGAGCATGATGGCGGCATGGACGAGGACGGCGAGCGCGAGTTCCGCGACGAGCGCGATCGGGACCGCTACGCCATGTACGTCGGCGGCGAACTCGTCAGCGTCCTCGACCACCGCGACAACGGCGACGCGGTAGCGTTCCCGCACACGTACACGGTCCCGAAGCACCGCGGCCACGGCTACGCGGCGGAACTCGTCGAGTTCGCGGTCGCCGACGTCGAGACGAACACCACGAAGCGCATCGTGCCGATGTGCTGGTTCGTCGGCAAGTGGTTCGACGACCACCCCGAGAAGGCACACCTGCTCAGCCGCAGTGTCGCGGACTGAGCCGACGCGAGAAGAGCGCCCCATGCCCACCATCACCCCCTTCCTCTGGTACGAGGACCAGGCCGAACCGGCCGCCAGGTACTACGTCGACCTGTTCCCCGACAGCGCGATCGACAGCGTCGCGAAGACGCCGGACGGGCAGACGCTCGTCGTCGAGTTCACCCTGCTCGGCCAGCCGTACCGAGCCATGAACGGTGGCCCCGGGCACCCGCACACCGATGCGGTCTCATTCCAGGTCGACGTCGACACGCAAGAGGAACTCGACCGGATCTGGGACGCCCTGCTCGCCGACGGCGGCACGCCGAGCATGTGCGGCTGGCTGTTCGACCGCTGGGGCGTCGCCTGGCAGGTCACGCCGTCGATGATGGGCGAGCTGATGACCGGGTCGGGAGACCCGGAGGCGAACGCCCGCGTCTTCCAGGCCATGATGCAGATGCAGAAGCTCGACATCGCGGCGCTGCGGGCCGCGGGTTCGGGGCACTGAAGCCCCGTTCCACGTACCCGCCGGTATGGTGGCGGGACCCGAACACCGCCGGCAGGCGCCGGCATCGACAGGCTGGAGCCACCATGGACCACCCGAGCTCCGAGGTCCGCAACAGCGAGATCGGCCGTGCCTACACGGAGCTCGCCCGGATCACCCGACGTGCGAGCATCCGGGCACGCGGCTCCGACCAGGTCCTCAGCGTCGTCGACCAGTCCCTCGTCGACTTCGTCGTGCAGCACGAGGGCTGCATGGCGATCGACATCGCCCGGTACCTGCGGCTCAACCGTTCGACGATCTCCCGGCAGCTGTCCGGGCTGCTCGCGACGGGGCTGATCCGCACCACCGACGGCGGCACCGGCAACGCGAAGCCCCTCGAGGCCACCGACGCCGGTCGTGCCGCCCTCGCACGGTCCGTCCAGCTGCACCGCGACGCCCTCGAGGAGCGGCTCGCGGGTTGGTCCGACGACGACATCGCGCTGCTCGCCGGGCTCCTCGAACGACTCGGGGCCGCCGACGAGGAAGGCCTGCCGATCCCCGGACGCAGCACGCCGTGACGACCTCGTTCGTCCTGCTGTCCGACACCCACCTGCCGAAGCGCGCGAAGGACCTGCCCGACGGGTTGTGGGCCGACATCGACGCCGCCGACCTCGTGGTGCACGCCGGCGACTGGGTGGACCTCGCCACGCTCGACGCGGTCGCGGGGCGTTCGCGTCGGTTCGAGGGGGTCCGCGGCAACAACGACGGCCCCGAGTTCGACGACCGACTGTCCCTCGTGGCACGGTTCACGGTCGAGGACCTGCGGTTCGCCCTGGTGCACGAGACCGGGGCCTCGACCGGCCGGGAACGTCGGATGGCCGCGGAGTACCCGGACGTCGATGTCCTGGTGTTCGGGCACTCGCACATCCCGTGGGACACCGTGGCGCCGTCGGGGCTGCGGCTGCTGAACCCGGGGTCACCGACCGATCGTCGCCGACAGCCGGACTGCACGTGGATGCGCGGGACGGTCAGCGGCGCGGAGCTGTCCGTCGAGCTGGTGCGCCTGCCGCCCGCGCGGTAGACGCCCCGCGCGGTAGACGCCCCGCCGCCCCCGCCGCCCCCGCCGCCGCCGCGACCTCGCGCCGCCGGATTTCGCGCTGGCCGACACCTCACGCGCCGCGGACCCCGTGAACTGTCGCTCAGCGCGTGAACTCGGAGGGACCCGCGCCCGCCAGCTCGAGCGGCATCCGGAAGAACGCCAGCTCCCATTCGGTCGAGCGCCGGAACGCCCGCGCCATCCGGCCCCGCTCCTCCGGGGTCGCGGCCGCCGCGAGCTCCTCGACGAGCCGGGTCGCCTCGGCACTCGACGCCGCGAAGCCGGGGTCTCCGTAGGCGGTGATCCAGTCCGCGAACGCGTGCCCCTCCGGTGCCGTCCCGAGCTGCGACCCCACCCACGCGTACACCCGGAAGCAGGGGAGCACCGCCGCCGCGAGGACCGCGACCGACCCGGAGTCCGCGGCCTGCTGCAGGTGTGCGAGGTACCCGGCGCACGTCGGGTGCACGGGGTCGTCGGCACGGGCGCCGGCGAGCCGACGGTGGTGGAGGTCCCGCGCCTCGGCGGCACACCCCTCGGCCGCCGCCGCCCAGAACGCACCAGCGCCAGCCGCAGCACCAGCACCGCCAGCACCCGCGCCAGCCGCAGCACCAGCACCAGCACCGCCAGCCCGACCCAGCGCCGCCAAGTGCCGCTCGTACGCCCGCAGGTAGTGCACGTCCTGCGCCAGGTACCCCGCGAACACGTCCGCGTCGAGCGACCCCTCCCGCAGCCCCACGAGGAACCCGCACGCGAGCGTCGACCGCAGCAGGGAGTCGACGTCGCTCCACCACACGTCGGTGAAGCCGACCGAGGGCAGCGCGGAGCGGACCACGGCGCCGTGGTCGATCGGACCGTTCCCGGATCCGACGTACAGCGAATCCGCCCCCTCCAGCGCCGCCGTCAGCCACGTCTTCGCCGACCCGACGGCCACCTCCCAGTCGCCGTGCCGCGCAGCGAGGGTCGCGATCGCACTCGACAGCGAGCACCCGGTGCCGTGCGTGTTCGACGTCGCGACCCGAGGGGCGGTGAACCGCCGGACCGACCCGGAGGGCGACACGAGCAGGTCGTCCGACGTCGGCCCCTCGTCGTGCCCGCCCTTCGCCAGCACGAGCACGTCCCACCGTGCAGCCACGGCGCGAGCGGCCTCCAGCGAAGACAACACGGCACCAGAACCGGCACCAGCACCAGCGAGCTCCGCCAACACCGCCAGCTCCGCCCGGTTCGGCGTCACCAGGTCAGCCAGCCCGAACAGCTCCCGCATCGCCGACGCAGCGTCCTCGTCCAGCAACCGGTCACCACTCGTCGCCACCATCACCGGATCGACGACGACCACCGGCGGCCGGTGCTCCCGCAGCCACTCGGTCACGACCCGCACGACCGGCGCCGTCCCGAGCATCCCGATCTTGACCGCGTCGATCGTCACGTCGTCCGACACCGCGTCGAGCTGCTCCCGCAGGAACGCGACGTCCGGCACGTGCACCGACCGCACTCCGTGGGTGTTCTGCGCGACGAGCGCCGTCACGACGCCCATCCCGTACCCGTCGTGCGCCGCGATCGACTTGAGGTCGGCCTGCAGCCCGGCGCCGCCGGTCGGGTCGGTCCCGGCGATGCTCAGGACGCGCGGGATCGTCACGACGCAACTCCTGCCTGGGCCGCGCCGGTTCCGGGGCGAGGCACCCACGGGAGGCCCGGATCACCCTGACGGGACCGTCCCGGCTCCGCCCCGTGTCCGGGTCCAGGACCCCACGCGGCCACGTACGCAGCCGCCGCGGATCCGGGGTCCGCTGCGGCGCAGATGCCCGACACGATCGCGACCCCGGCGGCGCCCGCGGCCCGGAGCGGCACGACGTCGTCGAGGGTCACGCCACCGATCGCGACGCAGGGCACGTCGGTGGCCGCAGCGAGGTGGGCGAAGCCCTCGTGCCCGAGGGCCGGCGGGTGGTCGGCCTTCGTGCTCGTCGGGTGCACGACCCCGACGCCGAGCAGGTCGACGGTCCCGTGGGGGAGCCGGGCGACGGCGGCGAGGTGCTCCGGGGTGTTCGCGGTCAGCCCGACGTGGGCGTCCGGTCCGAGCAGGGCACGGGCGGCGGTCACGGGGACGTCCGACTGGCCGAGGTGCACCCCGGCGACCCGGTGTCCGGCGTGCCGGGCGGCGAGGGCGACGTCGAGCCGGTCGTCGACCACCACGCTCGCCCGGTCACCCACGGCGTCGGCCACCGCACAGGTCAGCGCCAGGAGGTCCCGTGCCGAGGCGTCCTTGTCCCGCACCTGCACGATCCGGACGCCGGCGTGCACGGCTGCGCGCACGACCCCGAGCACGCCGACGCCGTGCCGGTCCGACAGTGCGCCGTCGGTGACCAAGTAGACGCCGTGGTCGTGCCGCAGCCCGTTCATGCCGACACCACCAGGGACGCGGCCTCGGTCTCGACGGTGATGCGGGCCTCGCGGACGACGTCCTCCGGGGTGAGCGACGCCAACCGGTCGAGGAACAGCGGCTGGAAGGTCCCCGGCCCAGCGGCGTCGCGCGCCGCGAGCTCGGCCGCGATCGTGTGCACCGCAGTGGCAGCGACGGCGGCCGCGCCGGCGTCGTCGGGCGCGACCGACGTGAACGCGGCGACGACCGCGCCGAGCGCGCAGCCGCCACCGGTGATCCGTGTCAACAGGTCCGTGCCGTTCGCGACCCGGACCACACCGATGCCCGGCGCGACCACCAGGTCGACGGGACCCGACACGGCCAGCGCGGCCACGAGCCTCCCGGCTGGACGTGGACCGGCCACGGCGTCGACCGCAGCCTCCCGGGCGTCCTCGGTGCCTGCCGTGCTGTCGACGCCGCGGCCACCGGCCGAGGTGCCGAGCAGGGCGAGGACCTCGGAGGCGTTGCCGCGCAGCACCGTCGGGTGCAACCCGAGCAGGTCTCGGGCGAGTGCGGTGCGGACGGGCAGCGAACCCACCGCGACCGGGTCGAGGACCCACGGGGTGCCGGCGTCGACGGCTGCCGTGGCGGCCTCGAGCGCAGCGACCCGTGGTTCGGCGTGCGGCGTGCCGGTGTTGACCAGCAGGGCGTCGGCGACCCGGGCGAACGGCCCCGCCTCCGTTCGGACGTCGACCATCGCGGGCGAGGCCCCGAGCGCCAACAACACGTTCGCGGTGACGTTCTGCACCACGGTGTTCGTGATGCACTGCACCAGCGGGCTCCTGGCACGCACGGCCTCGAGCAGTTCGGCGGTTCGGTGGGCCCAGGCAGGGGAGGGCGCAGCGGTTTCCATGGACGATCCCTTCGCGAGTACGAGCTCGAGCAGGTTCGACGGGTGTGATCTCAGCCGCTGGATGCGGCACCCCGTGTCTCGATCGACACCGTACACGAGGAGCTGCGTCGCGCCACGGGTCGTCGTCTCCCGCGTCGTCTCCCGCTCGTCGTCTCCGGCCCCCGTCGTCTCCGGTCACATGTGCGGCCCCGTGTGACAGGGTTGACGGGTGCCAGACTCCACGCCTCCCGGACCGCCACCGGGCCCCCGCGATCCCGGCGACGCCTGGGCGGTCGGACCCGACGGCACGAAGGCCTGGGGACTCTTCGGAGCCGCCGGTCTGCTCGTCGACGACGGCGCCGGACGGGTGCTCCTGCAGCACCGCGTCGAGTGGAGCCACCACGGCGGGACCTGGGGCATCCCCGGGGGCGCACGCCACCAGGGCGAGGACGCCGTGACCGGAGCGCTCCGCGAGTCCGCCGAGGAAGCCGGTGTGCCGCACGACGGCGTCGACCTGCGGCACACGGCTCTGCTCGACCTCGGGTTCTGGACGTACACGACGGTGGTGGGGCGTGCCTCCCGGCCGTTCGAACCGGTCATCGCGGACCGGGAGAGCCTCGCGCTGTCCTGGATCCCCGTCGACGAGGTCGATGCGCTGCCGCTGCACCCCGGGTTCGGGGCGTCGTGGCCGGCGCTCCGCGAGGCCATCGCCACCACACCGCACATCGTGGTCGACGCTGCCAACGTCGTCGGCAGTGTGCCGGACGGGTGGTGGAAGGACCGGGCCGGGGCTGCCGCACGGTTGCTGTCGTCGGTCGCGGCGCTCGCCGAGGGTGGGGTCCCGGCTGACCTGCTCGAACTGCCCTTCGCCCGGTGGTGGCCGCGGTGGACCGTGGTGCTCGAGGGCGAGGCGCGAGGGGCTGCGGGTGCGGGGGCTGCTGACGGCGCTGACGACGGTGCCGGTGCGGGTGTCGGTGTCGGTGCCGGTTCCGGTGCCGGTTCCGGTTCCGGTTCCGGTGTCGTCGAGGTCGTGCGGGCTCCGGGCTCCGGCGACGACGCGATCGTCGATGCTGCTCGTGGCGCGGTCGAGCGAGGCGACGCTCCTGTCGTGGTCGTCACGGCGGACCGCGAACTCCGTGCCCGCGTGGAGGCGTTCGGTGCCGTGGTGCGCGGCCCGTCCTGGCTCCGCGACCAGTTCTAGCGTGGGCGCGCGGTTGCGCGGGGTCGCACGGTGCGAGGTCGCACGGTGCGAGGTCGCGGGGTCGCACGGTATCGCACGGTGCGAGGTCGCGGGGTCGCACGGTGTCGCACGGTGCGAGGTCGTTCCGCGCCGCCGGCCGCAGTGTGCGAGGTTCCGCGCCCCGTGCGAGCCTGCGCGGCTCGCACACCGGTCGGAACCTCGCACCGTGGCTCAGCGCCCCTCGCACCGTGCGAGGTGCCGCGAGCCCGGCCCCGGGCTCGCACGGTGCGAGGTCGCGCCGCGCCGCCGGCCGCAGTGTGCGAGGTTCCATGCACCGTGCGACCCCGCGCGGCTCGCACACTGGTCGGAATCTCGCACCATGGCTCAGCGCCCCTCGCACCGTGCGACGCCGCACCCCGCAACCGCACCCCCTACGGGATGTACCGCCGCGACGACACGAGCACCGCTCCCCACGACGCGACCCCGAGCCCCACGACGACCCACAGGATCACCGGCAACGCCACGACGCTCGCGACCGCCGCGATGACGGCCGGCGCCAGGAACCCCGCGTACGCCGCCGCGTAGAACACCCCGGTCAGCCCGGCCAGGTCCCGCGACCCGGCGATCCGCTGCACCTCGAGCAGTGACGACACCAGCGCGATGCCGATCCCCACTCCGATGACGACGTTCGCCACGAGCCCGATCACCACGGACTGCAGCTGGATCGCGACGACGACGACCGCGATCCCCGCGGTCATGCACGCCAGTGCGGTCAGCAGCCCCCGTGCGGAGACGAGCGAATTGATCCGTGCAGCGAGTGGCTGGACGGCGCTGGACACCCCGAGCGCGACGACGGTGGCGGCGGTGGCGAACACGAGCCCCCACGTGCCGGTCGCCCCTGCGATCCGGGTCGGCAGGTACCCGTACCCGATCGCCGCCGAGCCGAAGATCCACGGTGCGGTGACGAGCACGACCCGGGTGAACCGCTTGTGCCCGGCGCTCGGGACGGCGAGCTGCCTCCACCACGGGCCGGGGACTCCACCGCGGCGGTTCGTCTCGGGGGTCCGCCACACGACGACGGCGAAGGGTGCCGCGACGGCGATGTGCACCAGGAAGGGCAGGACTTCCGGGATCGGACCCCACTGCGCGATGAGCCCGGCGACGAGTGCGCCGGACGCCGACCCGAGGGTGAACGCGAGCGAGGCGCGACGGGCCCCGGACCCCGCGTCGGCCGAGGGGTCGAACCGGCCCTGCGACAGCTCCTTCACCCAGCTGTTGCCGACCGCCATCGCGATGCCGACGGTGACGCCGGAGAAGAGTCGTCCGACTGCCAGGAACACCGGCCCGAACGGTCCGAGCGCCAGGAGTCCGCTGCCGATCACGGCGGACACGATGCCGGCGAGCATCAGGGGGCGGCGGCCGTGCCGGTCGGACAGGGACCCGGCGACGAGCAGTGCCGGCGCGAGCCCGAGCACGTAGACACCGAGGAAGACGTTGACGACGACCGACGAGTAGTGCTCGCGGCCCTCGTACATGAGCAGCAGCGGCGAGAACTGGTTCCCACCCCACGAGCAGACGAACACGGCGCCCCACACCGCGACCCAGGGCATCACCCGGGCGTCCGGGACGGCGATCGACCCGGTGGTCGGGATGCTCCCCGTCGCGCTCACAGGGCACCCCGGTGCGATGCCACGTGCGCGTGCAGCACCTCGGCGTAGCGAGTGGCGTCCCCGGCCTCCAGCGCGGCCGCGAGCGCCCGGTGGTCGTCGAGCGACGCCTGCAGCTGCGACGGCTGCACGCGCATGAGCTGGTGGCGCAGCCGGTTCTGCCGATCGCGGAGGGTCTGCGCGAACCGGATGGCGATCGCGTTCCGCGACGCGCCGATCACTGCGCCGTGGAACGTCGCGTCCGCCTCGATGAACCGGTCGACGTCGCCGGTCGCGACGGCCTGCTCCTGTTCCGCGAGCACGGCCTGGAGGCCCGGGGTGACGTCCGCCACGCGGCCGTCGGTCACGACGCGGGTCGCCGCCGTTGCCTCGATCGCCTCGCGCATCTCCAGCACGTCCGCCGCCTCGTTCGGGGACATCGGGCGCACCACCGCGCCCTTCCGGGACTCCAGCGTGAGCAGGTCCTCGGCCGCCAGGCGCAGGAAGGCCTCGTGCACGGGTGTCCGGGACACGCCGATCTCCTGGCACAGGGCGTTCTCGCTGATCGCTGCGCCACCCGGCAGGTCACCACGGATGATCGCCCGCTTCACGTGCTCGTAGGCGCGGTCGGATGCCGCCTGGGTCGTCGTCGTGCTGGTCTCCACGGCGACGATGGTACGCCCTTGCATGCAACGCTGCATGCCGTCACGTGACGTGTTGTTCACACCGACGAACGACACGTGGAGGCTCCCGTCGATACGCTGGCTCCCACGTCAACGGAGACGCACACACAGGAGGTTCCCCCATGGAGCGGATCACCAGGGCAGACGACCGCGTGCACCGCCCGGCAGGGCCGTGGACACCGACCGTGCACCGGCTGCTCGCGCACCTGCACGAACAGGGCTTCGTCGCCGCACCGGAACCGATCGAGCTGGGGCACACGCTCGAGACGGTCTCGTTCGTCCCGGGCACCGCGGGGGAGTACCCGTGGACCGACGACGTCGCGAGCGAGGCCGCCCTCGTCACGAGCGCCCGGCTGCTGCGGCACTACCACGACGCCGCGGCGACCTTCCCGCGCGACGACTCCCGCGACGTGTGGTCGCAGGCGGACCGCTGCCCTGCCGAGACGATCGTGCACGGCGACTTCGCCCCGTACAACTGCGTCTACGACGGCATCGCCGCGGTCGGTCTCATCGACTTCGACACCGCACACCCCGGCCCCCGCGTCTGGGACGTCGCGAGTGCCGTCTACCGGTTCGCACCGTTCACCACCGGCACGGTCGAGGGGTCGACGGCGCCGGCGCTCGACGAACGGCTCGCCCGCGCCGCGGAGTTCTGCCGCGCCTACGAACTCGACGACCGGTCCCGCGCGGTCCTCGCCGAGACCATCACGGCGTCGCTCGTCGCCATGGTCACGACGATCGAGCACGAGGCCGCCGCCGGGAACCCGAAGTTCGTCAGCGACCTCGCGCACGGACACGCCGACCTCTACCGGGCCGACGTCGCCTACGTCGAGGAGCACGCCGAGGCCATCACCGCCGCCGTCGCGTGACGGTGGTGCCGGGCATGCTGAGCAGATGAACCCCACCCCGGCGCAGCTCCGCACGGCGCGACTCGCCGCGCAGGGGATCGCCGTCCCCGGGCTCGACCCGACCGGTGCCGTCGAACGCATGCTCGCCGTGCAGGGGCAGGACCTCGGCCAGGTGCTCTGGGCGATCGGCGTGCGCTCGCCGGGGTCGACCCGTGACGACGTCCGAGCCGCCTTCGACCGCGGCGACCTCGTCCGCTCCTGGCCGATGCGGGGGACCCTGCACGCGATGCGGCCCGACGACCTGCGGCTCCTGCTCTCCCTGACCGCCGAACGGACGCTCCGGAGCATCGCCCGGCGCGCCGCGGAACTCGGCATCGACCAGCCGCTGCTCGACCGGGCTCGGGACACCACCGTCGCCGCGCTCACCGGGGGCAGGTCCCTCGTCCGCGACGAACTCTTCGAGGTGTACCGGACCGCGGGCATCGACCCAGCCGGGGGCCGTGGCTACCACCTGCTGCTGCAGCTCTCGCAGGAAGGACTGGTCGCGTGGGGGCCCACCGCCCGCGTCGGCCAGGGGCTCGTGCTGCTCGACGAATGGGCACCGGCGACCGAGCCGTTGCCCGACCGGGACGAAGCGCTCCGCCGCGTCCTCACCGGGTACCTTCGCGGCCGAGGTCCCGCCACCGAGGCCGACGCCGCGAGCTGGACGAAGCTCCCGCTCGGGGACCTCCGACGGGCCCGAGCCGCTGCCGGTGACGCCGTCGAGGACCTCGGCGGCGGATTCCTCGCCCTCGCCGACCGACCGACCACCGCCGGCATCCCGACCGGACACCTGCTGCCCGGCTTCGACGAGTACCTGCTCGGCTACGCGGACCGCTCCGCCCAGCTCGACCCCGCGCACGCCGACCGGGTCGTCCCGGGCGGCAACGGCATGTTCCTGGCGATGGCCGTCGTCCGCGGCCGGGTCGTCGGCACCTGGAAGCGCACCGAGCGGCGGGGCGACGTCCTCGTCACCGTGACCCCGTTCAGCCCGCTCGACGCCGCTGCCGTCCGCGCACTCGACGCCGCCGCTGCCCGCTACGCGGCGTTCCTCGGTGCACCCGTGGTGACCACCGTGGTCTGACGCGACCCGGCGCCGAGCCGCAGCCCGACGCTGCGGGGCCGCACCGCGCCTCCAGACCGGCACGGCCGACCCGCCGCTGGCACGTCGGCGCGGAACCGGCGGCGTAGGCCCAGACCGTACCCAGCAACCGTGCGGCGGACTCCGACACTCCCTCTAGTACTGTCACAAGGCCATGACCGACAGCCCGGCCGACGCCACTCCGTACGAAGTCCTCGGCGTCCCCGCGACCGCTGACGAGGAAACCCTCCGCCGGGCCTACCGGCGTGCCGCTCGCGAGTCCCACCCGGACCTCGGCGGCGACGCGCACCGCTTCCGCCAGGTGCAGCTCGCCTGGGAACGCATCGGGACGCCGTCGGCGCGGCGCGCCTACGACGTCGGTTCGCGCGGGTCCGGGTCCGGCGCGTTCGGTCCAGCTGGTTCGTCGGATGGGTCTGCTCGGAGGCCCGGCACCGGTCGCGACGACTACGCACCCCCGGCGGCGCGCCGGGACACCCGCCCGCGAGCCCGGTCCCACGGACACCCCGGCGGTCGTTCCCGCGAGGTCTTCCTGCAGGCCGAGCGCGAGTGGGTCGGACTCGGCGACCCCATCGAGGACCCGTACGACCCCGTCCTGGTGCGTTCGGCGCCCCGGCACATCCGGCGACTGCTCGGCGAGGCCCTGGCGGAAGAGGCCACCGCCTCGATCATCGCCGACATGGGCATCGGCGTGACCGTCTGGCACGACCTCGACGCCGGAGCCGACGGCAAGCTCGACCACGCCGTCCTGACGCCGAGCGGGCTCTGGGCGGTGGAGTCCATCGACTGGGGGGCACCCGTCCACATTGAGCACGGCGAGATCGTCGGCGAGACACTGGCACCGGGGGAGCGCCCCGTGAAGGAGCTCGTCCGTGCCGCCCGCGCCGTCCAGAAGCAGACCCGGGTGCGGTTCACCGGCCGGCTCCTCGTCGTGCCGGACTCCGCCGTCGAAGAGGACGTGCAGCTCGTCGGCTCCCCGAAGAAGCCCACGGCCCTCGTCGTCCGCCGCAGTGCGCTCGGCCAGGTGCTGACCGGGGTCTGGTCGCCGGTCGGCTCCGTCGACGTGTTCGAGATCCGCGACCGCCTGCAGCAGACCGTCCGGTTCGTCTGATGCCCGAACCCGTGGTCGTGCTCGTCGGTGGGTGGGAGCACCAGTGCTGCGGACCGGCCGTCGAGATCGGTGACGTCGTCGAGTACGGCGTCGTGCCCGCTGACGGCGCGCGTCGGTTCGACGAGGTCCGGCACGACACGGTGCGGACGCAGACCATCCGTGGTCGGGTGGTGGAGCTGTACGCCGTCGGGGTCGACGGTCGTGTCGCCATCGAGCGGGTGCCGAGCGGCTCGGCGCTCTGTGGGTCCGACGAGGACGACGACGGGCACCTCGAAGCGCGGTGGACCGGCCAGCCGATCACGGTCGAGTGGGCCGCCGACGAGGAGTTCGAGGTCGTCGTCGACCCGTACGGCAAGCCGCGGCGTCAGTAGCCGCGGAGCTTCTCGAGGTCGCGGCGCTCCCGCTTGCTCGGGCGTCCGGCGCCGCGGTCCCGCATCGGGACGAAGCCGGCTTCCTCCTTCGGCAGACGCGGCGGGGTCTTGTCCTCGAAGTGCTTCGCGGCCTCGGGAGCGCTCGTCCGCTTCAGGATGATCCCGGTCACGACGACGATCCGGTCGAAGCCGTTCTGCCGCACGCGGACCTCGTCACCGGGGCCGATCGGTTGCGCCGGCTTCGCGCGCTCCCCGTTCACCCGGACGTGCCCGGCCTTGCACGCAGCGGTCGCGGCGGAGCGGGTCTTGGTGATCCGCACCGCCCAGATCCAGCTGTCCACGCGAGCCTTGGCCATCCCCTCACTCTAGGCTCCCCGTACGCTGGCACGGTGAGTGCGGGCGAGCAGGACGCGATCGCGAGGGCCCGGGCGCTCGGCGTGCTGGCGGACGCCGCGATCGGGGACCGGCTCGTGGTCCGGGCCCACCACGGTGACGGCGCGCAGGACGCCCTCGGCGAGCTCGTCGCCCGGACGGTCGACACGGTCACGATCGCGACGCGCCGCGGTCCGGTCGAGGTGCGGCTCGCCGACGTCGTCGCTGCGAAGCCGGTCCCGCCGCCTCCGCCGCCGCGCGCTCGTCGCCGCTGACCCCGCACGGTGCGAGGGTCGCGGCGCCGCGGGTCGCACGGTGCGAGGTTCCGGCGAGTGTGCGGGGCCGCGCGGGTGCCACCGTGCGAGGAACCTCGCACACTGCGGCACCGGGCACGGCGCGCCCTGCCCCGCGCGAACCCGGCGAGCCGCGGGCCCCCGGGCGCCCCTCCCGACGTAGCCTCGTGCCATGGCAGTCCCCGTCCCGCTCGGCACCGAGGACCGCACCGCCCGCCTGACCCTCCGCCGCCCGGACCGCTGGCGCCGCGAGGACTCCTCCCAGGCGGACCTGCGCGTCACCGGCGACGACATCGTGCTCACCGTCCGCTCCCGCCCGAGCGACCGCGCGATCGGCGACGAGAACACCGGCCTCCTCGCGCGGCTCCCCGGCTCGGTCGACGGCCTGCTGCTCGTCGGCTGCGACACCTGGACCGCCGCCGGAGCCCCGGCTCGACTCGTCGAGTACGTCCGCCCCGACGACGAGGGCGACGTCGCGGGAGCGCACCTGCTCTTCGTCACCGGTCGGCACCGTGTGGACCTGACGATCGAGCGGCCCCTCCGCCGACTGCTCGAGACCGACGACCTCGTGTTCGCCGTCCTCGAGAGCGTCCGCGCGACCGAGCCGGTGCCGGTGCGACCCGAGCGTGACCTCGAGCCCCTGCCGGACCCCGCGCCGGCACCCGCCCTCGACGGACCCCGGCTCAGCGCCGCCGCCGTCGGCACGCTCGGGAGCCTCGCCGGCCGCCGTTGGAACCCGACGCTCCTCCGCACCGCCGCGGGCCGCGAGCTCATCGAGGCCGGTCTCGTCGGCCGCCTCGGCACGCTGCCGGAGGCGACCCAGACCCTCCTCGGGCCCTGGCAGGGCGATGCCCAACCCGTCACGCTGGAACAGCACCTGCCCGACGGCGGCGAGTCGCGCCTCCAGGCCTGGTCGGAGACCGTCGTCGACGGGACCGACGAGACGGGCCTCGTGGTCGCGTCCCTGACACCGGACCGCGTCGTCGCGCTGGCGGCCGGGAGGCTCGGCGTCGGTCCGGCATGGACCTTCCCGTTCCGCACGGGGTCGCTCCCGGCGCACCTGCTCGGGCGGAAGCTCGCCGGCGGTGCGGACGCACCGGACCTGCCGGAGTCGCTCGTCGAGGCGGACCCGCGGCTCGCGCGGTTCTGGGCGGCACCCTGGACGGTGTCGTACCTGCGTCGGCCCGGCAAGCCGAAGCCGATCACGATCGTGCACGCGGACGAGCTGGGGTTCGCCCGCGTGGGCAAGACGGAAGCCGGGGAGACCGTCTTCGTGACGGACTCCCCGGCCAACGTCCACCGGTCGCTCGTGCGGGCGCTGCTGCCGGCCTAGATCAGGCGGCGGGACCGGCGGTCAGGGTGACCGTGACGGTCTTCGCGGCGCCGGTGGTGTCGGTGTAGCCGACGGTGACCTTGTCGCCGACGGAGTGCGACTGGATCGTCTCGGTCAGCTGGTCCGAGGTCGTGATCGCGGTGCCGTCGAGGCTCGTGATCGTGTCACCGGCGACGAGGCCGGCGCTCTCCGCACCGGAGCCCTCGACCGTGCCGGCGACCGCGACGCCGGTGGTCGTGCTGGTGGCGCTGCTGACCTCCACCCCGAGGAACGCGGGCAGACCGATGGTGATCGTGTCGGAGGACTCACCGGCGAGGATCTTCTGCGCGATGGCCTTCGCGGTGGTGATCGGGATCGCGTACCCGGTGACGTCCGTCGTGCCCGAGGACGCTGCGGTCGCCATGCCGACGACCTCGCCCTCGCTGTCGACGACGGGGCCGCCGGAGTCGCCGGAGACGATGTTCGCGGCGATCTCGATCAGGCCGGTCAGCGACTCGGTGCCGGTGCCGGACTCGCTCTGGACCTGGATGTCCTGGTCGGTCGCGGTGACGGTGCCCTCGGCGGCGACGAGGTTGCCCGTGCCCTCCGCGTTGCCCACGTCGGTGACGGTGTCGCCGGTCGACGGCTCACCGTCGTCGTCGAGCGTCACGGTGGACAGCCCCGAGGCGTCCTCGAGCTTCAGGACGGCGACGTCGTTGGTGGCGTCGGTCCCGACGACGTCGGCCTTGTACTCCTTGCCGGTGGTCTCGTCGGTGACGGTGATGCTCGTCGCGCCCTGGATGACGTGGTTGTTCGTCAGGACGGTGCCGTTCGAGCTGAGGATCATGCCGGTGCCGGCGGCCTGCGAGGACTCGTCGTAGTTCAGGACCGTGTTGATCGTGACGACGCCCTTCTTCTGCGCGGTCGTCGCGGCGGTGGCGGCGGACTCGGTGCTCGTCCCGGTGCTGCCGTCGGTGCCGGTGCTGCCGTCGCTCGAGCCGGTGCCGTCGCCGGGGACCGTGAAGCCGTTCGTGCCGTCGCTCGTGCCCGAACCGGTGCCGGTGTCCGGCAGGGTCGTGGTGCCCTGCGACTGGCTCGACGTCGTGGTCGTGCTCTGCGACGACAGGCCGAGGGCGGTGCCTCCGGCAGCGCCGACGATCGCGAGTGCGGCGATGCCGGACCCGATCATCAGGCCGAGGCGGCGGGGACGCTTCGTCGTCGCGCCCGGGTGGTTCGCCGTGGCGGCGGTGTGCGCCCAGGCGTGGTGGGTGCCGGTGAGGGCCGGGCTGCCGATCAGGTACGGGCCGCGGCCGTCGGGGGAGTAGGCGTAGGGGCCGGAGCCGTCCGCGCCGTAGAGGTACGGGCCGGAACCGTCGAACGCGTACGCGGGGCGCAGCGTGGCGGGGTCGGCGTGCGGCGCCTCCCAGCTGATCCCCGGAGCCTGCTGCTGCGCGGCCTCGGTGCGGGCGGTGCCGTTCTCGTCGTGGTCGGCGGCGGGGGTCGGGTTCTCGTTCATCGGTGCTCTCCGGTCGTCCCTCGACGACCCGGTCGGGTGTCGATGGAGACCAGTACAAGCGGCTTCCCCATGACGGAGCTATGAACGAACCCTGCGACCGCTCCGGGGTTGCTCGGGGACCGCCGTACGAGGCCCTCCGTTAGGCTCGCCTTACTTCCCATGCGTTCCCCGTCGTCCACGCCCCCGGCTCCCAGTTCCGTCGCCCGCCTCGTCGGTGCGACCGTGCTGGCCGTCGTCGTCCTCGCGGTCGCGGTGGCGCTCTCGATCGCGTACGGGTCCAGGCCGATCCCGCTCGGCACCGTGCTCGACACAGTCCTGCACCCCGGCCGGAACGACGAGGTCGGCCTGATCGTCCTCGGGAACCGCGTGCCCCGGACCGTCGTCGGGCTCCTCGCCGGGGCAGCCCTCGGCGTCGCCGGTGCGGTCATGCAGGGCGTGACACGGAACCCGCTCGCCGACCCCAGCGTGCTCGGCATCAACTCCGGTGCGGCACTCGCGGTGGTCGTCGGCATCGCGGTGTTCGGCGTCAGCGGCACGGCGGGCTACCTGCCCTTCGCGTTCGCCGGCGCAGCGCTCGCGGCCGTGCTCGTCTACGGGATCGCCGCGGTCGCCAGGGGCGGGCTGACCCCCGTCGGTCTCGCGTTGTCCGGGGCGGTCGCCGCCGCCGCGCTGTCGTCGGTCACGACCGCGGTGCTCGTCACGAACGCGAGCCTGCTCGACCAGCTGCGGTTCTGGCAGGTCGGTGCCCTCGCCGGCAAGGACCTCGGCACCGCCGGCATCATCACCGTCCCGGTCCTGGTCGGACTGGCCATCGCGTTCGGTCTCGGTCGCTCGCTGAACACCCTCGCGCTCGGCGACGAACTCGCGGCGTCGCTCGGGCAGCGGGTCGTCCTCGTCCGGGCCGTCGGCGGGCTCGTCACCGTGCTGCTCGCCGGGTCGGCCGTCGCCGCTGCGGGACCGATCGCCTTCGTCGGGCTCGCCGTCCCGCACGCCGTCCGGCGCCTGAGCGGCCCCGACCACCGCTGGACCATCCTGCTGTCCGCGACCGTCGCCCCGGCGCTGCTGCTCGTCGCCGACGTCATCGGCCGCGTCGTCGCGTACCCGGGGGAGCTGCAGGTCGGCATCGTCACGGCGCTCATCGGTGCGCCGGTGTTCATCGCGCTGGTGCGCTCGAGGGCGGTGCGCGGACTGTGAGCGCCGAGCAGGTGGGTCCGCGTCGGCTCCGGGGCCGACGTCGCGAGGTCGTGGTGCTCGTCGCCGTGGTCGCACTGATCGTGGTCCTGGTGCTCGTCGGCCTCGGCGTCGGCTCGATCCCGCTCACGCCGGCGCAGGTCGTCGGCGCGCTCGTCGGGCAGGGCGACCGGATCTCGGACTTCGTGATCGGCCAGCTCCGCGGGCCGCGTGTCCTCGGCGCCGTGCTCGTCGGTGCGAGTCTCGGCGTCGCCGGGGCGATCGTGCAGAGCGTCGTGCGCAACCCCATCGCGAGCCCGGACGTCATCGGCATCTCGTCGGGTGCGAGCGCCGCTGGGCTCACCGCCATCGTCCTGTTCGGGGCATCGGGCGGAATCCTGTTCTCGGTCGTGCTCGTCGGCGCGGTCGTCGTGTCCCTCGTGATCGCCGGGCTCGCCTGGCGCCGGGGGATCACCGGCAACCGGGTCGTCCTGGTCGGCATCGGCGTCGCGGCGATCTGCCTGAGCATCACCGGGTGGATGCTCACGAGCGGCACCGTGACGCAGGCCGGCACCGCGCTGCTCTGGCTCTCCGGCAGCCTGAACGCCGTCGACCGGAACCTGGTCGGGGTGCTCGGCGTCGCGTTCGTGGTGCTCATGGTCCTCGCCCTCGTGCAGTCCCCGCGCCTGACCGTGCTGTCCCTCGGTGACGAGGTCGCCTCGGCCCTCGGGCTCCGGCCGAACCGGGCGAAGGTGCTGCTGCTCCTGACGGCGGTGTGCCTGACCGCGGCGGCGGTGGCGACGGCGGGCCCGGTGTCGTTCGTGGCGCTGATGGCGGCGCCGATCGCCCGTCGGCTCGTCGGCGGAGGTCGCGTGGCGCTCGGGCCGGCGGCGGCCGTGGGTGCGGCGATCACGCTCGGGAGCGACCTCGTCGCCCAGTTCGCGATCCCGGGCAACGCGCTGCCGGTCGGCGTCGTCACCGGGGTCGTCGGCGCCCCGTACCTGCTCTGGCTCCTGGCGCGCGGTCGCTGACGCGGTCGCAGAGCGGGTCGTGACCCCGCCACCCGCCGGAGCGAGCCGGCGGGGCGGACCCGCACCGTGCCTCCAGGCCGACGTCGCGTGACCACACGCCGGACGCGAGCCGTACGCCCACGCGTCTTCCGACAGGACACGCGTCGATCGCCTCGTGGATCGTCGCTCGATGCGCACGCATCCACTCGCCCGGACGCTCCGCGGCAGCGACACGCCCCCGATGCGGCCATCCGCGCAGCATTGCGGGATCCCGCACGGCACGCCCAGAACCCCCCGTCCGGGTGTCCGTACCGATCGTTCCGTCCCCCTACGGTCGAAGACGACCCCGGGGCTCCCCGACAGCGCACCGACCCGATGGAGCGCTGGCCCCGAGGAACGAAGGACCGTCATGCCCGAACAGCTGGACGGCGCGCCCGTGCGCCGTCGCCAATGGGGCGCCGAGCGTCGTACCCGCCCGCTCGACACCCTCCACGAACGTCCCTCCGACCGGAAGCTCGTCTCCGGTCGCGTCGCGATCATCCTGACCATCGCCTTCTGGCTGGCCTACGTGATCTACACCGTCATCCGCCAGTTCCTCGACTCCGGCGCGGAGAGCTTCCGCTTCACGACCGAGGCCGTCTCGTACCTCGTCGTCGTGACGTTCCTGACCTTCTCCGCCCTCATGCACCTGGTCGCCCGCCAAGGTGCGATGGAGCGGTTCTCCACCCACGTCCGCGTGCCCCGCGCCGAACTCGACCGGCACTTCGCCGAGGGACACGAGGTGCCGATGACGGTCCTCGTGCCGAGCTACGCCGAGGAGCCCGACGTCGTCGCCACGACGCTGTGGTCGGCCGCGCTGCAGGAGTACCCGAGCTTGCGCATCGTGCTGCTCGTCGACGACGCGCCGTTCCCCACCGACCCGGAGACGCTCGACAAGCTCGAGCGCACCCGTGCCGTCGCCGAGACGATCCAGACCCAGCTCGCCGCACCGTCGAGCCGCTTCCAGGAGGCGCTGCTCTCCGCCGAGGTCGAGGCCGCCAACGCGCCGTTCGCCAGCGTCGACGCCCTCCGCACCCTGGTGGAGCACCACCGCTGGGCCGACGCCTGGCTCCGCCGCCACGCCCGTGAGCACGACGTCGTCGACCACGTGGACCGCTTCTTCCACGACCAGGTCCTCGTCGAGCTGGCCGACGAGCTCCGCCTGACCTCCGAGGCGCTCGAGGCCGCGATCGTCGACGCGATCGACGCCGGCGCCGCGTTCACCGAGATCACCTCGGCCCGCGCCGTCGAACTGCAGCGCCGCCTGGCCTGGACCTTCACGGCCGAGATCACCACGTTCGAGCGGAAGCGCTTCGCGAACCTCTCCGACGAGGCGAACAAGGCGATGAACCTCAACGCCTACATCGGGCTGCTCGGCGGTGCGTACGCCTTCGAGGAGACCGCCAGCGGCACGATCCTCCGCACGGTCACCGACCCGGAGGACGCCGACCTCGTCGTCCCGGCGTCCGACTACGTGCTGACCCTCGACGCCGACTCGGTGCTGCTCCGCGACTACTGCCTGCGCCTGGTGTACTTCCTCGAGCAGCCGGAGAACGCCCGCGTCGCCGTGACGCAGACCCCGTACTCGTCGTTCCGCGGCGCCGCGACCCGCATCGAGCGGCTCGCCGGTGCCACCACGGACATCCAGCACATCCTCCACCAGGGCATGTCCCGCCACAACGCGACCTTCTGGGTCGGCGCGAACGCGGTCATCCGCACCCGGGCGCTCCGCGACATCGAGGAGGTCGAGACCGTCGGCGGCTTCGAGGTGAAGCGCTACGTGCAGGACCGCACCGTCATCGAGGACACCGAGTCGAGCGTCGACCTCGGCATGCACGGCTGGACCCTCGTCAACTACCCCGAGCGTCTGTCCTACAGCGCGACCCCGCCGGACTTCGGCTCGCTCATCGTGCAGCGTCGCCGCTGGGCGAACGGCGGGCTGCTCATCCTGCCGAAGTACATCCGCCAGGTCCGTGAGCGTCGTGCCCGTGGCGAGCGGGTCGGCATCGTCGAGATGTCCCTCCGCGTCAACTACATGGCGTCCATCGCCTGGGCGTCCTTCGGCCTGATCTTCCTGCTGGCGTACCCGTACGATTCCCGGCTGCTCAGCCCGATGGTGCTGCTCGCGGCGCTGCCCTACTTCTGGCTCCTCAGCAGCGACCTGAAGTACTGCGGCTACAAGCGCACCGACGTGTTCCGCATCTACGGCTTCAACCTCATCCTGATGCCGGTCAACGTCGCCGGTGTGCTGAAGAGCATCCAGCAGGCGCTCACGGCGAAGAAGATCCCGTTCGCCCGCACGCCGAAGGTCCGGGACCGCACCGCGTCGCCGGCGCTGTACGTCCTCGCGCCGTACGCCATGGTCGTCTTCTCGGTGTTCACCTTCGCCCGCGACTACCAGGCGCAGAACTGGGGCAACGCCGTGTTCGCGGCCTTCAACGCCCTGCTCGCGATGTACGCCATCGTCGCCTACATCGGAGTGTGGAACTCCGTCGTGGACGTGTGGCTCTGGGCCACCAGCTGGATGTACTACGACCCGTCGGCTCGGGCTGCTGCCCGTGCGGGGCGCCGTGCCGAGCGGATCGCGCGGAAGGCGGTGGCTCGCGGTGTCGTGCCCGAGACCGTTTCCGTCCGCGACACCGAGGACTGGCGTGCGGTGCTGTACTTCGGCCACCGCGGCGGCCGGATGCCGGTGCGCCACCACGCCGACGTCGTCGGAGCGAGCGCGACGACCGGCGCAGCGGCGACCGGCGCAGCGGCGACCGGCGCAGCGACGACCGCCGCAGCGGCGACGGCCACCGCCACCGCCACCGCCACGAGCTCCACCCCCACCGACACCGAACGGACCGCTGCCTGATGTCCACCACCAGACGACTCTCCCCGTTCCGGGTCGGCATCGCCGTCGTCCTCACCGCCGCCCTCGCCACGGCTGCCTACGCCGGGTTCGACCGGTGGCAGTCGGCCCAGGCCGCCGAGACCCAGCAGTCCTGGTTCGCCGCGTACACCGACGTCACCGTCACCCCGACGTTCGCCTTCGAGGACGTCAAGTCCGCCAAGGGCCGCGACGTCATGCTCTCCTTCGTGGTCGCCGACAACGACGCCGCCTGCACCCCGACGTGGGGTTCGGCGTACTCGCTGCAGGGTGCCTCGGACTCGCTCGACCTGGACCGGCGCGTCGCCCGACTGGAGCAGCAGAAGGGTGAGGTCGGCGTCTCGTTCGGCGGCCTCGCGAACGACGAGCTCGCCACGACCTGCACGGACGCCTCCGATCTGGTGAGTGCGTACGCGAAGGTCGTCAAGCGCTACGACGTCAGCACGGTCGACTTCGACGTCGAGGGCGACGACCTCACGAACCACGCTGCGGGGGAGCGCCGCGCGAAGGCCGTCGCGGCCCTGCAGGAGGAGCGCCGCGCCGCCGGGCACCCGCTCGCCGTGTGGCTGACCCTGCCAGCGGCCCCCGCCGGGCTCACGGCCGACGGCACCACCGCGGTCGCGCAGTTCCTGAAGGCCGGCGTCGACCTCGCCGGGGTCAACGCGATGACGATGGACTACGGCGACGGCAAGGGCGCGAGCCAGAGCATGTACTCGGCCTCGGTGCAGACCCTGCAGGAGGTCCACCGGCAGCTCGGCGTCCTCTACAAGCGCTCCGGCACGCCGCTGTCCGACGCGACGCTCTGGCACAAGGTCGGCGCGACGCCGATGATCGGCCAGAACGACGTGCAGGACGAGGTGTTCACCCTCGCCGACGCGAAGAAGCTGAACACGTGGGCCCGTGACAAGGGCCTCGGCCGGATGTCGATGTGGTCCCTGAACCGCGACACCACGTGCGGGTCGAACTACGTCAACCTGTCGACGGTCTCGAACTCGTGCTCCGGTGTCGACCAGGACGGTGTGCTGTTCGCCGACGTGCTCGGCAAGGGCTTCAGCGGCGGCATCGTCGCAGCGGCCTCGGACGTCACCACGGCCGAGCCGTCCGCCACCGTGCAGCCGACGGACGACCCCTCGACCAGCCCGTACCCGGTGTGGAGCACGGACGCGTCGTACCTCGAGGGCACGAAGGTCGTCTGGCACCGCAACGTCTACGAGGCGAAGTGGTGGACCTCCGGCGACCTGCCCGACGACCCGGTGCTGAGCGCGTACGAGACGCCGTGGCAGCTCATCGGCCCCGTCCTGAAGGGCGAGAAGCCGGTCGCACAGGTCACGCTCCCGAAGGGCACGTACGACCCCTGGTCGGGCACGAAGCAGTACGACACGGGTGACCGGATCCTCTTCGACGGGGTTCCGTACCAGGCGAAGTGGTGGAACACGGGCGACAGCCCGGAGGCCTCCACCAGCGACCCGGACGGGTCGCCCTGGGTGAAGTTGAAGGACTCGGAGATCAAGGAGATCCTGTCGGCTCTCCGCGAGTAGGTGGTGCGGGCCACCGACTGACGGGAGGCACGGTGCCAGCTGGCACCGTGCCTCCCGTCGGTCTCCCCGCACGTCTCCCGGCCCCGCTCGCGCCGGTCCCGCGCGTTCGCGGTCCGCGGACGTCGTGCACAGCCCCGTTCGGGGCTGCCGCTGGGGTGCTGGTTTCCGATACGCTTGTGGGCCAAGAGGAGGAGGTCCACCGATGCCAGATCCAGTGGTCCCGCAGCCGGGCGGTCAGAAGACCCCGGAGCAGCGGCTGGTCGACACCACGCTGACCTTCAGCATGGACATGGGCGCGGCGCTCACCGCCGAGTCCGGAGTCTCGACCGAAGAGCGTGAGGCGGTCAACGCCCTGCCGTCCGGGTCGGCGCTGCTCGTGGTGCGCCGTGGTCCGAACGTGGGTGCGCGGTTCCTCCTCGACTCCGACGTCACGACGGCCGGTCGTCACCCCGACGCCGACATCTTCCTCGACGACGTCACGGTCTCGCGCAAGCACGCGCAGTTCCTGCGGCACGGCACGAGCTTCAGCGTCAAGGACAACGGCTCCCTGAACGGCACGTACTTCGACGGTGTCCGCATCGACGAAGCGCTGCTCACCGACGGGTCCGAGGTCCAGGTCGGCAAGTTCCGCCTGACGTTCTACGCATCTCGGGTCGACCTGGCGCGCCTGGCGAACGCGTAGTGGCCGCACGGTCCGCTGCGGCCCGGGCGGGGTCCGCGGCGCCGGACCTGCTCACCATCGGGCAGGTCCTCGCTCGCCTCAAGCCCGAGTTCGCGGACCTGTCGAGTTCCAAGCTGCGCTTCCTCGAGGAGCGCGAGCTCGTCACGCCGATCCGCACGGCCAGCGGGTACCGCAAGTTCTCGGCGGCCGACGTCGACCGCCTCCGGGTGATCCTCGGCCTGCAGCGCGACCACTACCTGCCGCTCAAGGTCATCAAGGACTACCTCGCCGACCTCGATGCCGGTCGCGAACCGGTGCTGCCCGGCGGGGGCGACGCGCCGAAGCCGTCGATCCTCGGCCGAGAGCGCCGCTACACGCGCGACGAGACCGTCCGCGCTGCCGGAGCATCGCCGATGCTGCTCTCCGACGCCGTGTCCGCGTCGCTGCTGCCGGCCACCGAGACCTACGGTGAGGACAGTGTGTCCGTGCTCAAGGCCCTCGTGGAACTGCAGCGCACCGGCATCGAGCCGCGGCACCTCCGCACGCTCCGCAGCACCGCCGAGCGCGAGGTCGGGCTCATCGAGTCGGCGCTCATGCCGGTGTCCCGCCGTGGTGACGCCACCTCGCGGGCGAAGGCCACCGAGCTCGCGCGCGAGATCGCCGGGCACCTCGAGGTCATCCGGTCGAACCTGATCCGTGCGGCGATCGGTCGTCTCGACGCATGACGGTCTGCGGTGCTCCGACAGGGGTTGTGCGTCGGTGGGTGGGGCGTATCCTCGACACGCCGGACGCGCCGAGTCGGATGTCCCGCGCAGGACCGGTCGGAGTCGCTACCGTTGACCTCGGAACAACTCTCAACCCGTCGTTGAACCTTCGGGTGGGAGCTCGATCGTCGTGGAAGGCAAGCTCATGAGTGGGAACGACACCCCTGGCACCGAGTCGGACACGACGCGGTACGACCTCGGGCTGCTCTTCACCGACGGCCTTCCCGAGCACGACGAGCAGAACGGGTACCGCGGCACCGTCGCTGCCCGTGCCGCCGGCATCTCGTACCGCCAGCTCGACTACTGGGCCCGCACCGAGCTCGTGCAGCCGACGATCCGCGGGGCCGCCGGCTCCGGATCGCAGCGCCTGTACGGGTTCCGCGACATCCTCGTGCTCAAGCTCGTGAAGCGGCTGCTCGACACCGGTATCTCGCTCCAGCAGATCCGCACCGCCGTGAACCAGCTGCGTGAGTCGGGCGTGTCCGACCTGGCGCAGACCACGCTGATGTCCGACGGCGCCTCGGTGTACCTGTGCACCTCCGACGACGAGGTCATCGACCTCGTGTCCCGCGGCCAGGGTGTCTTCGGCATCGCGGTCGGCAAGGTCCTGCGCGAGGTCGAGACCTCCCTCGTGGAGCTCGACGCCACCGCCGCGGCCGACCCCGCAGACGAGCTCGCCGCTCGCCGGGCCACGCGCGCTTCCTGACCCGCGCTTCCCGTCCCGCGTTTCCCGCCGCGCGCTCGTACCGCGTGGTCGCGCCCCGTCGTGCGCGCGTCGTCGCCGAGGTGCCATGAACCGCCGTGCGCGCGTCGCCGAGGTGTCGCAAACTGCCGTGCACACGGCGCCGATGGGTCGCAAACTGTCGTGTGCGACGGCTTCGGGCGACAGTTGGTGAGCTCTCGGCGGACGTGAGTGGCATGTCGTGACCGCTGGGCGAACCGGGGCCGGGCGTGTCTACCGGGGTCGGGGCGTGCCTCCCGGCCGTCGGCGAGTGGTCGCGAACCGTCGTGCGTGCGTTGCCGAGGTGTCGCGAACTGTCGTCTGCGCACCCTCCGGGCGACAGTTGGTGAGCTCTCGGAGGACGTGAGCGGCATGTCGTGACCGCTGGGCGAACCGGGGCCGGGCGTGTCTGCCGGGGGCGGGGCGTGCCTCCCGGCCGTCGGCGAGTGGTCGCGAACCGCCGTGTGCGCGTTGCCGATGTGTCACGAACCGTCGCCCGCGACGGCCTCCGGCGACAGTTGGTGACACCTCGGCGGAGATGAGCGGCATGTCGTGACCGCTGGGCGAACCGGGGCCGGGCGTGTCTGCCGTGGGCGGGGGCGTGCTTCCCGGCGGTCGCGAGTGGTCGCGAACTGTCGTGTGCGCGTCGGCGAGTGGTCGCGAACTGTCGTGTGCGCGTCGCCGAGGTGTCACGAACCGTCGCCCGCGACGGCCTCCGGCGACAGTTGGTGAGCGCTCGGCGGACGTGAGCGGCATGTCGTGACCGCTGGGCGAACCGGGGCCGGGCGTGTCTACCGGGGTCGAGGCGTGCCTCCCGGCCGTCGGCGAGTGGTCACGAACCGTCGTGTGCGCGTTGCCGAGGTGTCGCGAACTGTCGTGTGCGACCGCTCCGAGCGACAGTTGGTGAGCGCTCGGCGGACGTGAGCGGCATGTCGTGACCGCTGGGCGAACCGGGGCCGGGTGTGTCTGCCGGGGTCGGGGCGTGCCTCCCGGCCGTCGCCGAGTGGTCACGAACCGTCGTGCGTGCGTTGCCGAGGTGTCGCGAACTGTCGTGTGCGACGGCTCCGAGCGACAGTTGGTCAGCTCTCGGCGGACGTAAGCAGCATGTCGTGACCGCTGGGCGAACCGGGGCCGGGCGTGTCTGCCGTGGGCCGGGGGCGTGCTTCCCGGCGGTCGCGAGTGGTCGCGAACCGTCTTGCGCGCGTCGCCGAGGTGTCGCGAGCTGTCGTGCGCGCGTCGCCGCGTGGTCACGAACCGTCGCCCGCGACGGCCTCCGGCGACAGTTGGTCAGCTCTCGGCGGACGTGAGCGGCATGTCGTGAACCGCCCGCAAGCGCGACCTACGCGGCGCCGCCCTCGGCGTACGGGCCGATCTTGCCCGTCCGCATGATGCGCTCGAGCAGCTGGTCGAAGTTGCGCGCCATCTCCTGCGCGGACTCGCCGGGCCACACGTGCAGGGGCTTCGCCGCACCCTGCGCCTGCTGCAGCGAGGTGCGCTCGGGCAGCTGCGGGGAGAGCACGAGGGGGCCGAACATGTCCCGGAGTTCCTTGATGCGGAACTGGTGCTCGAGCGACTGGACGCGAGCACGGTTCACGATGATGCCGAGCGGCTGCAGGCGGGGGGAGAGGCCGCGGCGGATCTCCTCGATCGCCCGGAGTGCACGGTCGGCCGCGGCGACGGAGAACAGCCCCGGCTCGGTGACGACGGTGACGCGGTCGGACGCTGCCCACGCGGTGCGGGTGAGGGCGTTCAGCGACGGCGCGCAGTCGATGAGCACGAGCTCGTAGTCCTGCTCGACGTTGGCGAGGGCCTCTTCGAGCTTCCAGATGTCACGGATCGAGGGGTGCGGCCCGTCGAAGTTGATCGCGGAGGGCGACCCGACCATGACGTCGATCTTGCCCTGCGAGCCCTTCGTCCACCCGGACGGGGCGATCGCCTGACGGACGATCTTCTCCTTCGGGTTCTCGAGGACGTCGGCCACGTTGAGGTGTCCGGCGAGGTTGATGTCGAGGCCCGTGGAGACGTCGGACTGCGGGTCCAGATCCACCACCAGCGTGCGCAGTCCCTTGGCGAACGCGGCCGAAGTCAGGCCGAGCGTCACCGTCGTCTTGCCGACACCACCCTTGAGGGAGCTCACGCTGAGTACATGCACGGTCAGCAACGTTACCGCCACTAGGGTTGTCTCACCTCAACCCGGGCTGAAAGGGACGTCGTGTTCACCAAGATCCTCGTGGCGAACCGTGGTGAGATCGCCATCCGTGCGTTCCGTGCCGCGTACGAACTCGGAGCGCGCACCGTCGCGGTCTACCCGTACGAAGACCGCAACTCCCTGCACCGGCTGAAGGCCGACGAGTCGTACCTGATCGGGGAGCGCGGGCACCCGGTGCGCGCGTACCTCGACGTCTCCGAGATCATCCGCGTGGCCCTCGAGTGCGGCGCCGACGCGATCTACCCCGGCTACGGCTTCCTGTCCGAGAACCCGGACCTCGCCGCCGCTGCCGCCGCGAACGGCATCACCTTCATCGGCCCGGGGCAGCACGTCCTCGAGATGGCCGGCAACAAGGTCACCGCGAAGGAGCACGCGATCGCGGCCGGTGTCCCGGTCCTCGCGAGCACGCCGGCGAGCCGTGACATCGAGGAACTCATCGCCGGTGCGGACGCGATCGGCTTCCCGGTGTTCGCGAAGGCCGTGGCCGGCGGTGGCGGGCGTGGCATGCGCCGGGTCGAGACGAAGCCCGAACTCCGCGCCGCGCTGGAAGAGGCGATGCGCGAGGCCGACAGTGCGTTCGGCGACCCGACGATGTTCCTCGAGCAGGCGGTGATCCGGCCGCGGCACATCGAGGTGCAGATCCTCGCCGACGCGTCGGGCACCGAGGCCGGCACGATCCACCTCTTCGAGCGGGACTGCTCCGTGCAGCGCCGCAACCAGAAGGTCGTCGAGATCGCTCCGGCGCCGAACCTCGACCCGTCGATCGCCCGCGCGCTGCACCGCGACGCCGTCGCCTTCGCCCGGTCGATCGGCTACGTGAACGCCGGCACGGTCGAGTTCCTGCTGGACACCGAGGGCGAGCGGGCCGGCCAGCACGTGTTCATCGAGATGAACCCGCGCATCCAGGTCGAGCACACCGTCACCGAAGAGGTCACCGACGTCGATCTGGTGCAGTCGCAGATGCGGATCGCCTCGGGGGAGTCCCTGGCCGACCTCGGGCTGTCGCAGGACACCGTCGCCGTGCACGGGGCGGCCCTGCAGACCCGCATCACGACGGAGGACCCGACGCAGGGCTTCCGTCCGGACACCGGCCGCATCACCACGTACCGCAGCCCCGGTGGCGCGGGCGTGCGGATGGACGGCGGCACGGTCGCGACCGGCGCCCAGATCAGCCCGCACTTCGACTCGATGCTCGCGAAGATGACCTGTCGCGGTCGGGACTTCCCGGCGGCCGTCGCCCGCGCGAAGCGTGCCCTCGCCGAGTTCCGCATCCGTGGCGTCAGCACGAACATCCCGTTCCTGCAGGCCGTGCTCGAGGACCCGGACTTCGCCCGCGGCGACGTCTCGACGAAGTTCATCGAGGAACGCCCGCAGCTGTTCAGCGGCCACGTCTCGAAGGACCGCGGCACGAAAGTCCTGAACTGGCTGGCGGACGTCACGGTGAACAAGCCGAACGGTGAGCGGTCGCCGCTGGTCGTCGACCCGAGCGCGAAGCTCCCCGCCCTCGACCTCAGCACTCCGGTGCCCGAGGGGCAGCGCGACCTGCTGCTGGCGAAGGGTCCGGCCGCGTGGGCGCAGGACCTCCGCGCGCAAACCGCCCTCGCGGTGACCGAGACGACGATGCGGGACGCGCACCAGTCGCTCCTCGCCACCCGGGTCCGCACGAAGGACCTCGTCGCCGTCGCCCCGTACGTCGCGCGGCTCACCCCGCAGCTGCTCAGCGTCGAGGCCTGGGGCGGTGCGACCTACGACGTCGCCCTCCGGTTCCTCGGCGAGGACCCGTGGGAGCGCCTGGCGTCCCTGCGCGAGGGGATGCCGAACATCCCGATCCAGATGCTGCTGCGCGGCCGCAACACCGTCGGCTACACCCCGTACCCGACCGAGGTGACCGACGCGTTCGTCGCCGAGGCCGCCGCCACGGGCGTCGACGTCTTCCGCGTGTTCGACGCGCTCAACGACGTCAATCAGTTGCGACCGGCGCTCGAGGCCGTGCTCGCGACCGGCACGGCCGTCGCCGAAGCGGCGCTCTGCTACACCGCCGACCTCCTCGACCCCGCCGAGGTCCTGTACACGCTCGACTACTACCTCCGCCTCGCGGAGCAGATGGTCGAGGCCGGCGCGCACGTCATCGGCATCAAGGACATGGCGGGGCTCCTCCGCGCAGGCGCCGCCGAGAAGCTCGTCGCCGCCCTGCGGGAGCGCTTCGACCAGCCCGTCCACGTGCACACGCACGACACCGCCGGTGGCCAGCTCGCCACGCTCCTCGCGGCGTCCCGCGCCGGAGCCGACGCGGTGGACGTCGCGTCCGCGCCGATGGCCGGCACGACCAGCCAGCCGAGCATGTCCGCGCTCGTCGCCGCCCTGGCGCACACGGAGCGCGACACCGGACTGTCCCTCGATGCCGTCGGTGACCTCGAGCCGTACTGGGAGTCGGTCCGGCGTGCGTACGCACCGTTCGAGTCCGGGCTCCCCGGTCCGACGGGTCGCGTCTACAAGCACGAGATCCCCGGCGGCCAGCTGTCGAACCTCCGGCAGCAGGCGATCGCGCTCGGTCTCGGCGACCGGTTCGAGCAGGTCGAGGACTGGTACGCCGAGGCGAACCGGATCCTCGGTCGTCCGACGAAGGTGACGCCGTCGTCGAAGGTCGTCGGTGACCTCGCGCTGCAGCTCGCAGCCGTCGACGCCGACCCGGTCGACTTCGAGCAGAACCCGCAGAAGTACGACATCCCTGACTCCGTCGTCGGCTTCATGGCCGGCGAGCTCGGCGACCTGCCCGGCGGTTGGCCCGAGCCGTTCCGGTCGAAGGTGCTGGAGGGGCGGACCATCACCCCGACCGTCACGCCCGTCCCCGACGACGAGCGGGCGAACCTGACGAAGACCGGCCCGGAGCGCCAGCACGCGCTCAACCGCCTGCTGTTCCCGCAGCCGACCGCGCAGTTCGAGAGCGTCCGCGAGCAGTACGGCGACCTGTCCGTCGTGCCGACGGTCGACTACCTCTACGGCCTCCGCCCCGGGCAGGAGCACGTGGTGCCGCTCGGCAAGGGCGTGAACCTGTTCGTCGGGCTCGAAGCGATCGGCGAGGTCGACGACAAGGGCATCCGCACGGTGATGGCGACGATGAACGGGCAGCTCCGCCCGGTCTCGGTCCGCGACCGTTCGGTCGAGGTCGAGACGAAGACGGCCGAGCAGGCTGACAAGTCCGACCCCAAGCAGGTCGCCGCGCCGTTCTCCGGTGTGGTGACGCTCAAGGTCGCCGTCGGTGACGTCGTCGAGGCCGGAGCGGCCGTGGCGAGCATCGAGGCGATGAAGATGGAAGCGGCCATCACGGCGCCCGTGTCGGGCACCGTCGGCCGGCTCGCGATCCCGGTGACCCAGCAGGTGGACGCCGGCGACCTCCTGGTGGTGCTGCAGTAAATTGACCGTCCGTCCGATCCGCCTCTTCGGCGACCCCGTCCTCCGTTCGCCGGCCGACCCGATCCGACCCGAGACGCTGGGGAGTCCGGGGCTCCGCGACCTCGTGCAGGACCTGCTCGACACCGTGCAGGAACCCGGCCGTGCCGGCGTCGCCGCGCCGCAGATCGGCGTCGGCCTCCGTGCGTTCTCGTACAACGTCGACGGCGAGGTCGGCTACGTCCTCAACCCCGAGATCGTCGAGGTCTCCGGTGAGCGCGAGCTGATGGAGGAGGGGTGCCTCTCCGTCCCGGGCCTCGGCTACCCCACCCCCAGGTACCCGTACGCGAAGGTCCGCGGGGTGGACGTCGACGGCGCCGAGGTCGTCCTCGAGGGCACCGGTCTGATGGCCGAGGCGCTCCAGCACGAGGTCGACCACCTCGACGGCACGGTGTACGTGATGACGCTCGACCCGGAGGTCCGGCGGCAGGCGCTCCGTGACATCCGGGCCCAGGACTGGTTCCACTGAACCGCTCCGCGTTCGCCCTCTGCGGAACCCGCCGAGCAGCCAGCTGGGCAACACCGGTGACACCCCCACGGGGGATTGTCGCTTTGTCCTGACGAAGAGGTACCGTATCGGCGTCGGCCTCCCACCGACACCGTCACCCACACCCCCAGGACGATCAGCATGGCCTCCCAGAACGACGAGCTCAGCTCCCACCGCACCCGTACGAACCGACGCCTCGACCCGGTCCCCGTGACGACCTCGTCGACGGCCGTCCTCGACGCCCCCGACGTGCAGGACGCACCGCAGCGCTGACCGCAGCTGGCGGACCCGACAGCGGGTCGCGCCCCGCGCGCAGACGCAACAGCCTGGAGGCCCGGATCACGTCCCACGGACGTGATCCGGGCCTCTCCCCATCGACACGGCCGGTCCGCCGCTGGCGCGTCGGACCGGAACCGGCGACGTGGGCCCAGACCGTTGCGTTGTCGGTCCGCGTCTACGCGCGATCGCGGCGGCGCCGCTCCGCGATGACGGGCGTCGCCGTGGTCTGCACCTTCGATCCCGAGTAGATGTGGTCGATGTCGGCCGCGAAGTCCTTCAGGATGACCGGCCGCTTGATCGTCAGCTTCGGCGTGAGGTGCCCGGACGCCTCGCTCAGCTCGGTGTCGAGGATCGTGAACGACCGCACCGACTCCGCGCGCGACACGCGGCCGTTCGCGGCGTCGATGGCCTCCTGCACCGCGTGGTGCACGCGCTCGTCGTAGGCGGCCTCGTGGGCGGACAGTGCCGGCGTGATCCCGCGGGTCTCGCACCAACCGCCGAGCATCTCGCGGTCGAGCGTGACGAGGGCGGCGACGAACGGCTTCCCCTCGCCGACCACGACGACCTGCCCGATGAGCGGGTGTTCGCGGATGCCGTCCTCGAGCGGCGCCGGTGCGACGTTCTTGCCGCTCGCCGTGACGATGAGCTCCTTGGCTCGGCCGGTCACGGTGAGGATGCCGTCGCCGTCGAGCCGGCCGAGGTCGCCGGTGCGGAACCACCCGTCGGCGAACGCCTTGGCGGTCGCCTCGTCGTTCCGCCAGTAGCGGTCGAAGACGTCGACACCGCGGATCAGGATCTCGTCGTCGTCGGCGATCCGGATCTCGACCCCGGGGAGGGCACGACCGACGGAGCCGATGCGGAGCTCGCCGGCACGGTTGACGGTCGCCGGCGCGGTCGTCTCGGTGAGGCCGTAGCCCTCGAGGATGAGCACGCCGATCGAGCGGAAGAAGTGCGACAGCCGCGGTGACAGCGGGGCGGAGCCGCTGATGGCGTACTCGACCCGGCCGCCGATCGCGTCGCGGAGCTTCGCGTACACGAGTCGGTCGAAGAGCTTGTACTTCAGGCCGAGCGTGAACGGGACCCTGCCGGCCGCGAGCGCCTCGGAGTGCGCGACGGCGGTGGCTGCGGCGGCGCGGAAGACGCGGCCCTTGCCACCGAGGTCGGCCTTCTGCTCCGCCGAGTTGTAGATCTTCTCGAAGACCCGGGGGACCGCGAGCAGGAACGACGGCTTGAAGGTCGACACCGCCCGCATCAGGTCCTTCGTGTCCGGTTCGTGCCCGACCAGGACACCGGCGGACACCGACATCGCGGCGATGAACCTGGCGAAGACGTGGGCCATCGGGATGAAGAGCAGGGTGGAGGCGCCGTCGGCGACGACCTCGGGCATGGCCTCGCTGGCGCCCTCGACCGTCGCGGTGAAGTTGTCGTGCCGGAGCACGCACCCCTTCGGCCGGCCGGTCGTGCCCGAGGTGTAGATGAGCGTGGCGTCGTCGTGCCCGTGGACGGTGGCCGTGCGGGCGTCGAGCTCCTCGTCGGTGACGTCCTCGCCGAGCCGGGTCAGGTCGTCGAGCCCGCCGCCGTCGATCGTCCAGTGCTGCCCGAGGTGCGGCAGGTCGGGGGCGATGGACGCCACCCGTCGTGCGTGGTCCTCTTGTTCGACGATGATCGCGACGGCCTCGGAGTCGGAGAGGATCCAGCGCACCTGGTCGGGGGAGCTCGTCTCGTACACGGGGATCGACACGAGTCCGGCGGTCCACACCGCGAAGTCGACGAGGGTCCACTCCAGGCGGGTACGGGACAGGATCGCGACGTGTGCGCCCTGTTCGAGGCCGGCGGCGACGAAGCCCTTCGCGATGCCGCGGACGCGGGCGAGGACCTCGCCGGCGGTGATCGTCGTCCACGTGTCGCCGTGGCGCTCGGCCAGGATCGGCCGCGACGGGGTCAGGCGGGCGCGGTCCGTCAGGAGCCGTGCGGCGGAGCCGTGGTCCGGCGCGACCGGGCGGCTGTCGGGCGTCTCGCGGCGCGTGTCGGTCGTCTCGCGACCGGTGTCCGGTGGCGTGGCGTGCTTGCCGGAGGTGGTGGCGCTGCTGCGAGCGGGCCGCTGATCGTTCACGGTGACTCCCTTGTCTGCCGGTTCGATTCGAGTGCGCCTCAGCACCGAGGCGACACCGCCAGCATAGGACTCGTCACCGGGCGTTCCGTGACTTCGCGGCGAACCGGTAGGCTCGTTGCTCGTGCACGCCATCGGAATCGACATCGGGGGCACCAAGATCGCGGGAGCGGTCGTGACGGAACTGGGCGAGATCGTCGCCGAGGACCGCGTGGCCACGAACGCTGCGGACCCGAACGCCATGCTCGACGACGTCGTCTCGATGGTCGAGCGACTCAGTTCGCAACACCAGGTCGGCGCCGTCGGCGTCGCAGCTCCTGGGTTCATCGACGCCTCGCAGTCGATCGTCTACTACACGCCGAACATCCGGTGGCGGAACGAGCCCCTCCGTCAGAAGCTGCAGCAGCGCCTCGGCGACCTGCACATCACGGTCGACAACGACGCCAACGCCGCCGGCTGGGCCGAGTTCCGCTTCGGCGCCGGTCGCCTGGTCTCCGACATGACGATGCTCACGATCGGCACCGGTGTCGGCGGGGCCATCGTGACCGAGGACCGCCTGTTCCGCGGCGGCTTCGGCACCGGCGGCGAGATCGGCCACCTGCGCATCGTCCCGAACGGCCTGCCGTGCGGCTGCGGCGCCCGCGGCTGCATCGAGCAGTACGGCTCGGGCCGCGCCCTGCAGCGGATGGCGAACGACGTCGCCGACGCCGGCGGCATCGGTTCCGCCCTGGCCGACGCGCGCGATGCGAACGGCGGTGAGCTCGACGGCAAGATCGTCGGCGACCTCATCCTCGCCGACGACCCGGGTGCCCTCGCGGCGCTCCGACGCCTCGGCCGGCACCTCGGCGAGGCCTGCGCCTCGCTCTCGGCGGTGCTCGACCCCCAGCTCTTCGTGTTCGGCGGTGGCGTCGCCAGCGCGGGGGACCGGCTGCTCGACCCGATCAAGCAGGCGTACCTCAACAACCTGCCGGCGCGCGGCTACCACCCGGAGCCCGACTTCGTGATCGCCGAGCTCGTCAACGACGCCGGTGTCGTCGGTGCGGCCGACCTCGCCCGCATCCACGCCCGGACGGCGTAGGGTCAGGCGTCCCCACCACCCGGGCCTCCCCACCACCTGGAGTCGTCGATGACCTACTGGCTGCTGAAGAACTTCCTGCTCGGCCCGCTCATCCTCACCCTGTTCCGCCCGTGGGTGGTCGGACGCGAGTACGTGCCCACCAAGGGCCCGGTGATCTTCGCGTCCAACCACATCTCGTTCATCGACTCGGTGATCCTGCCGGCGGTGCTCGACCGGCGGCTGTCGTTCCTGGCGAAGAGCGACTACTTCACCGGTCGGGGGCTGAAGGGCTGGGCGACGAAGACGTTCTTCAACGCCATCGGCCAGCTGCCGATCGACCGCTCCGGCGGCAAGGCGTCCGAGGCGTCGCTCCGCACCGGCCTGCAGGTCCTGGCCCGCGGTGAGCAGCTCGGCATCTACCCCGAGGGCACCCGCAGCCCCGACGGCAAGCTGTACCGCGGCCGCACCGGCATCGCGCGGATGATCCTCGAGGGCCGCGTGCTCGTCGTGCCGGTCGCGATGGTCGGCACGCGCGAGGTCCAGCAGATCGGCCAGCGCTTCCCGAAGATCAAGCGGGTCGGCGTCGTGTTCGGCAAGCCCCTCGACTTCTCGCGCTTCCAGGGGTTCGAGACGGACCGCTTCATCCTGCGCAGCGTGACGGACGAGGTCATGCACGAGCTCGCCGGGCTGAGCCGCCAGGAGTACGTCGACGTCTACGCGACGAGTGTCAAGGAACGCGCGAGCACCGCGCGCGAGGCCGTCATGCGGGAACGGAAGACGACGCCCGCACGTTAGGCTCTGATGGTCCCGGCACTCCGCCGGGACGCCCGTGTCGTCGCGTGGACACACGCCGCCGGGCCGCCCGCACAGAACACCGAGGTAACGCCCTTGTTCGAGTCGACCGACTTCGTCGCCCTGCAGGATCCGGACGTCATCGAGGGCCTCGACTATTGGCGGACGCTCCCCATCAAGCAGCAGCCCACGTGGCCGGACGCCGCTGCGGCCGAGGCTGCATCGGCGGAGATCGCCACGCTGCCGCCGCTCGTCTTCGCGGGCGAGGTCGACAAGCTCCGTGAGCGGCTCGCCGCGGCGGCCCAGGGCAAGGCGTTCCTGCTGCAGGGCGGTGACTGCGCCGAGACCTTCGCCGGCGCCACCGCCGACTCCATCCGCGACCGCGTCAAGACGATCCTGCAGATGGCCGTCGTGCTGACGTACGGCGCGTCGATGCCCGTCATCAAGATGGGCCGCATGGCCGGGCAGTTCGCCAAGCCGCGCTCGAGCGACTTCGAGACCCGTGGTGACGTCACGTTGCCCGCCTACCGCGGTGACATCGTGAACGGCTACGACTTCACGCCGGAGAGCCGTCAGGCCGACCCGCGCCGTCTGGTGCAGGGCTACCACACGGCCGCGTCGACGCTGAACCTCGTCCGTGCCTTCACCCAGGGTGGCTTCGCCGACCTGCGGCAGGTGCACTCGTGGAACAAGGGCTTCGCGTCGAACCCGGCGAACGCCCGCTACGAGCACCTCGCGAAGGAGATCGACCGCGCGATCCGCTTCATGGACGCCTGCGGTGCCGACTTCGAGGCGCTCAAGCACGTCGAGTTCTACGCCTCGCACGAGGGGCTGCTCATGGACTACGAGCGCCCGATGACCCGCATCGACTCCCGCTCCGGTCTGGCGTACGACACGTCCGGGCACTTCATCTGGATCGGTGAGCGCACGCGCGACCTCGACGGCGCCCACGTGGACTTCCTGTCGCGGGTGCGGAACCCGATCGGTGTGAAGCTCGGCCCGACCACGTCGGTGGACGACATGAAGGCCCTGGTCGACAAGCTCGACCCGAACCGTGAGCCCGGCCGCCTGACGTTCATCACCCGCATGGGCGCCGGCAAGATCCGCGACGAGCTGCCCAAGCTGCTCGAGGCGATCAAGGGCATGGACGCCAACCCGCTGTGGGTCACCGACCCGATGCACGGCAACGGCCTCACCACGCCCACCGGGTACAAGACCCGTCGGTTCGACGACGTCGTGGACGAGGTCCTCGGCTTCTTCGAGGCGCACCGCGAGGTCGGCACGTACCCGGGCGGCATGCACGTGGAGCTCACCGGTGACGACGTCACGGAGTGCTTGGGCGGCTCGGAGCACATCGACGAGGCCACCCTCGCGACCCGCTACGAGTCCCTCTGCGACCCGCGCTTGAACCACATGCAGTCGCTCGAGCTCGCGTTCCTCGTGGCCGAGGAGCTCAGCGCGCACCCGCACGTGCGCGCGTAGCGCGCCGCGCCCTCGCGCCGACTCTTCGCGCCGGGCGACAGTTCTCGCGGCTGCGGCCCCGAGAACTGTCGCTCAGCCCGGAAGTCGGCAGCGCAACGTCGGCCGGGAGGCGCGGTGCCAGCTGGCACCGTGCCTCCCGGCCGTCGTCGTGGTGCGTTCCGGGCCCGCGCCGACTTCGCGGGGTGAGCGACAGTCCACGCGCCGGGGTGCGCGCGAACTGTCGCTGAGCCCGAAAGTCGGGCGCGGGCGCGGCCGCGGCGGCGCCTACTGGTCGTAGGAGAGCGTCACCGTGTCGCCGCGGTACACCGTGGCTCCGGCGCCCGGGTCGGTGCCGGTCACCGGCAACTTGGACTTCCAGTCGTAGAAGCCGCAGAGGATGTTCGTGCAGTCCGGCACGGAGACCTTGAGCCCGAGGCCCTCGAGCGTCGCGGTGGCGTCGTTGATCGTCTCGCCGACGACGCCGTCCTCCGGCACCGTGATCGGCGTCGGGCCCTTCGACACGACGACGTCCACCGCGCTCCCACGGACGGCCGGGGAGTCCTGCACGGCGGCGGAGACGATCTGCCCCGAGGGGACGGACTCGTCGTACTCCTCCGTCCGCGCGCCGAGGATGAGCCCGACGTCGTCGAGCGCTGCCGAGGCCTCGTCGACGGTCTTCCCCACCACGTCCGGCACCGGTCCGAGCGACACCGTGAGCGTGACCGGGCCGGTCTCGCCGTAGGCCTTCACCGACGTCAGGTCGAGTGCCTTGCCGCCGGATGCCCGTCCGGTCGCCGCGATGACGGTGTCCTTCGCGGCGTCCGCCGAGAACTCGTAGCGGTTGTCCTGCAGCTCGAAGTCGTCGTCGAGCGCGGCCGTCACGGTCGAGATCGGCTGTCCGACGATCGCCGGGAGCGCGATCATCCGCGGACCGCTCGACACGACGAGCTGCACCGCGCTGCCCCTCTGGACCTCACGTTGGGCGGCGGGCTTCGTCGTGGACACCTGTCCCTTCGCGACGACGGCGTCGAACCGGGTTCCGGTCTTCGACGCCGCGTGCAGGCCCTGGGCTTCGAGCAGTTGCCGGGCCTGCGAGACCGACTTGCCCGTGACTTCCGGGATCCGCACGTTGCCACCCGGCCCGGGGCCGAAGTACCAGCCGAAGCCGGCGCCGATCAGGGCGAGCACGACGACGACGGACAGCAGGATCCAGCCGCGCTTGCGACGCTTCGCGGACTGGTCGGCGAGGCGCTGGCCCGCGGGGGAGAGCACGCCGGGTTGCGAGCCGGTCCGACGGGGACCGGGAGGCGCGTTCCGCCCGCGGTTCACCGGACGCCCGCGGTCCGGGCTCTGGATGATCGCGGTGGCGTCGGCGGAGTCCGGCGACGACGGAGCTGCCGCCGCAGCCCCGGCCGCGAGCGTGTTTGCACCGGGAGCCCCGGCTGCGCTGCCGGCTCCACCGCCGGACGGCAGGATCGCGGTCGCGTTCTCGGGGCGGAGCACCGCCGTGCGGTACTGGCCGGTGGCGCGCTGCTGGTTGCCGGCCATGTGGTCGAGCATCTCGCGGGCGTCGCGGGGGCGGTCCTCGGGGTCGCGGGCCGTCGACCAGGCGACGAGTTCGTCGAGTTCCGGCGGGACCCCGGCGACGGCGGCGCTCGGCGCCGGCACGGAGTCGTTCGCGTGCTGGTAGGCGATCTGCATCGGCTGCTCGCCCTTGTACGGCTGCTCGCCGGTGAGCATCTCGTAGAGCATGATGCCGAGCGCGTAGATGTCGCTGCGGGAGTCGGCGGCGCCGCGTGTGACGAGTTCGGGCGACAGGTAGGCGATCGTGCCGAGCAGAGCGGCCCCGGTCGCGGTGTTCGCGGTGGTGGCCCGCGCCAGCCCGAAGTCACCGAGCTTGATGCGCCCGTCGTCGGCGAGCAGGACGTTCTCGGGCTTCAGGTCGCGGTGCACGATGCCGGCGCGGTGCGCGGAGGCCAGCCCGGCGAGGACCGCACGGAGGATGTCCGTCGCCTGCTCGGGCGTCAGGGCGTGGTGCTCCTGCAGCAGGTCCCGCAGCGTGATGCCGGGGATGTACTCCATGACGATGTACGCGGTGTCGTCCTCGGCGCCCTGGTCGTAGACGCCGACGAGGTTGGGGTGCGACAGGCGGGCGGCCGAGCGGGCCTCTTGGATGAAGCGCTCCCGGAAGGCCTGGTCGTCGGCCAGGTGCCCGTGCATGATCTTGATCGCGACGCGTCGCTCGAGGCGCACGTCGGTGGCGAGGTACACGGTCGCCATGCCGCCCCGCGCGATGCGCGAGCGGACGCGGTACCGCTGATCGATCATGCGACCGATCATCGGATCCGTGGCGGCGTTGGTGCTCATCGGCCGTATTCTACGAATCCGGACCGGGAGAGCCCGCACCGGCGCACCGGTCGTGACCGAATCTCGATCTCGGGGATGACGTCTGGGCGGGTCAGAGCGTCGCCAGCCAGCTCTCGGCGGCGGACGCCCAGTGTGCGTAGGCCTTCGGGTAGGCGGACAACTGGACGGCCTGTGCGGCGTCGGTGATGCTCATCGACGACCAGCCGTTGACGTCGAGCAGCCCGCGGGTCTTGCCGGGGTTCGGGTTGGCCCGGCCGCCGAAGAAGGCCTTCGTGGCGTACACGGGGTCCTGCAGCTGCGTCGCCGTTCCCCAACCCTGGCTCGGGCGCTGCTGGAACAGGCCGATCGAGTCGCGGTCGCCGTGCGGCAGGTTCCGGAGGCTCGACTCCTGCATCGCGGCCGCGAGGGCGACGACGATGCCGCGGTCGGACACACCGAGGGAACGGCCGACGGAGACGATCGTCGCGGCGTTCCCGCGCTGCTCCGCGCTCAGCCCGACGGCGGAGCTCACCGCGGCACCGGACGAGGCGGCACCCGAACCCGACCCCGTCGAGACGGCAGCGCCCGGGATCACGAGCGTCTTCCCGGCGTAGATCGTGCTCGTGTAGCTGAGCCCGTTCGCCGACAGGAGCGATGCGACGGACACGTGGTGCGACGCCGCGATGGAGCCGATGGTGTCACCGGCCGAGATTTTGACCGACGACGACGACGTCGACGACGTCGACGACCCCGACGACGCCGTGGACACCGATGCGCTGCCCGTCGAGCCGTGCGGCACCCGGAGCGTCTGCCCGGGGTAGATCACGGAGCGCGGCGACAGCTTGTTCGCGCTGAGGAGCGCCGTCGTCGACACGCCCACCCGTGACGCGATGCCGGACACCGTGTCGCCGGACTTGACGTGGTAGCTGGACGTGCTCGAACCCGAGCCGGAGGTCGAGCCCGACCCGGAGGTCGTCGCGGTCCGCACCGAGGCCGTCGTCACCGCGGGGGTCGAGGCGAGGTGCAGCGTCTGCCCGGGGTGGATGATCGTGTTCCAGCCGAGCCCGTTCCGGACCAGGACCTCCTGCGCGGACAGGCCGTACCGGGCGGCGATGCCGGAGACCGTGTCGCCCTGCCGGACGGTGTAGGTCGTGGGTGCTGCGGTCGCAGGGGACTTCGTCGCCGCGACCGTCGTGACGGTGGTCTGGGCGGGGCGTGCGACGGCGGTGCCGAACACCGGTCGGTTCCCGACGTTGCGGTCCTGGTCGACGTGCCGCTTGGCGTTCGAGTCCTGGTCGTCGTGCCGTGGTTCGGCGTGCGCGATCGGGCCGGTCAGGCCGGCGGTCACCGCGATCGTCCCGGCGAGGACGATGGGTACGGTCGCGAACCGGGCGGATCGAGCGCGCCGGGCGTCTTCGTCTGCAACGTTGTCCACGGGTTTCTCCCTGATCTCGTGTGAGCCGTGCATCGTGCGCGCACTCACAGGTGGCACAACGCTGGCATGGCGTGATTCCCAAGTCAACCAGAGAGCCGGATGTGACGGATGGGACGAATGTGACGAACGGGGCGTATTCACTCCGACCCCACCTCTGGCACCATGGGCGTGTGAGTGCTGCACCCGTCGACGACCTGACCCTCTCCGAGCGCTGGCTGACCGTCCCCGAACTGGTGGACCTGTTCAGCACCAGCCCGGGTCGGATCCACCGCCTGTTCGAGGAGAAGACCCTGCTGGCCGCCCGCGTCGGCGGTGTCCTCCGGGTCCCCAGCGAGTTCCTCGAGGACCGCGAGCCCCTGCCCGAGCTCCGTGGCACCCTCACCGTCCTCAGCGACAACGGCTTCACCGACGACGAGGCCGTGCGCTGGATGCTCACGGTCGACGACTCGATGGGCGTCTCGCCGATCGCGGCGCTGCGCGCCGGTCGCAAGGCCGAGGTGCGTCGCGTGGCCCAGTCGCTGCTCTAGCAGCCGACCCCGGATCGGACTGGAGGCGCGGTGCCAGCTGGTACCGCGCCTCCAATCCGTGACGGGCTGGTTCTAGGACGTCCGCCGGCTGACCGTGTCGGCCAACGACGCGAGCTGGTCGCGCGCCGACGGCGTCAGTGGCGACGCCTCGAGCGCCGCCTTCGCACGCTGCACGTGCCGGTCGATCGACCGCTCCACCGCGGCCACCGCACCGGACTCGGTGAGGGTCGCGCGGAGCATCTGCACCTGCTCCTCGTCGAGGTCGGGGTCGCCGAGCAGCTCGTCGAGGAGCTGGCGCGGACCGGACGGCAGCGCCTTGCGGGCCGAGGCGATGAGGACGGTGCGCTTGCCCTCGCGGAGGTCGTCGCCGGCGGGCTTCCCGGTGACCTCGGGGTCGCCGAACACGCCGAGCATGTCGTCGCGGAGCTGGTAGGCGACGCCGAGGGGGAGTCCGAACGCGCGGAGCCCCTCGAGCTGCGAGTCGCTCGCGCCGGCCACGAGCGCACCGATGACGAGGGGTGCCTCGATCGAGTACTTCGCGGACTTGAAGACGATGACGCGCTGGGCACGGAGCAGGTGCTCGGACTCGTCGATCACCGGCCAGGCGGTCTCTTCGTGCACGTCGAGGTACTGCCCCGCCGTGACGTCGAGGCGCATCGCGTGGAACTCCTGGCGGACGATCCGGCCGCGCACCGGGTCGAGGAGCGCGAGGCCCTCGTCGAACACGGCGTCGCTGAGGGACAGGAGCAGGTCGCCGAGGAGCAGCGCGGAGTTCGTGCCGTACTGCCCGCGGTCGCCGACGAAGCCGGACTCCTCGTGCAGGGACTCGAACCGGCGGTGTGCTGCCGGACGCCCGCGACGGGTGTCCGAGCGGTCCATGATGTCGTCGTGGACGAGGGCTGCGGCGTGGAAGACCTCGAGCGCGGCGGCGACCGTGACGATCGCCTCGGCGGTGGTCTGCCGGGACCCCTCGGCCAGCGGGTCGAACGACCCGGAGCGGCCCGCCACCGACTGCCATCCCCAGTAGCAGAACAGCGCCCGGAAACGCTTGCCGCCGGACAGCAGGTCTCGGGCGTACTGGTCGAACGGCGCGAGGTCGGGGCTGATCGCGAGGAGCCGTTCACGCTGCTCGTCGAGTGCCCGGTCGATACGCGCCGATACGAGGTCCACTAATCGCGTACTCTCAGCCACGATCCCTACCCTAGTGGAGTGACTGAGGCATAGAATCGGTCCACTCGGCAAGGTGTTCCCCACCTCGTCCGGAACACCAGCTTCACCCGAACACCAGAGTCATCCCAACCAAGCGTCGATCCCAGGAACAGAGGGAACCCAGATGCCGCTCTCGGAACAGGAGCAGCGCCTTCTCGAAGAGATGGAGCGCAGCCTCTACCAGAACGATTCCGATTTCGTGGCACGTGTCACACGTCGACAGGGCCGTCCGACGTACACGTCCATCACGCTCGGGGTGCTCGGCGCACTCGCCGGGGTCGCAATCGTCATCATCGGACTCGTCATCAAGGCGCCGCTGCTGGGCATCCTCGGCTTCGTCGTCATGCTCGCCGGTGTCCTCTTCGCGCTGCGACCCGGCATGCGCGCCCCGAAGGCGAAGGCGCCTCGGAGCGGCGGTCCCGCGTCCGGCGGTGCTGCTCGACCCACCGGCAGCGCCGGCAGCAACGGCGGGGGCTCGTTCATGGATCGCATGAACGACCGCTGGGACAAACGGAACGACCAGAGCTAGACGCTCCACACTCCTCCACGGGGTCGGCCTTCGGGCCGGCCCCGTTTCGTGTTCCCGGGGGTGGGTAGGTGTGGGTGGCGCGCGGGGAGCCGGCGCGGGTGGCGGCGGCGCGAGGGGTCATGACACCCCGTCCGCTGACCGCCGAGGGGTCACGAAGTGTCGCCCGCGGTCCTCTTGGGTGACAGTTCGTGCGACCTCGGCGGCGCGCGAGCGGCTTGTCGTGACCACTCGGGGACCGGCGGCCGGGCGCGGTGGAGCCGGCCGCGCGTGGGTGGGTGGTGCCGGGCGGAGGTGCGTGGTGCCTCCCGGCGGCGTGGCGTTGGCGGGGTGGTGGCGGCGCGAGGGGTCACGACACCCCGCCCGCTGATCGCCGAGGGGTCACGAAGTGTCGCCCGCAGCTCGCTCGGGCGACAGTTCGTGCGACCTCGGCGGTGCGCTGGCGGCATGTCGTGACCACTCGGGGGCCGGCGGCCGGGCGTGATGGAGCCGGCCGCGCGCGTGCGGGTCGTGCGGGGCGGGGGTGGGTCGCGCCTCCCGGCCGGGGTGAAGCCGCGCGCCGCGCCCCGCCGCGCTCCACCGGCTGTGGAAGTCCTCCACTTTCCTCCACGCACTCCACTCCGCTCCACATCCCCGTCCTGACGGGCATCGGGCGACGCGTCGGCGCGCGGAACCGGCCCCGAGCGACCCCAAAAGGGGTGTCGTGGGCGGAAAAGGGAGCGGAATCCTGGGCAGGGGGAGGGGAGTGGAGTAAAGTGGGGCTCGCAACGGTCCGGTGGAGCGGAGGGGAGGCCCGACGTGCTGCTCGGTACTCATGCCCCGAAGCTCGACGAGAAGGGTCGCGTGATCCTCCCCGCCAAGTTCCGGGACGAACTGTCCGGGGGACTCGTGATGACCCGCGGCCAGGAACGCTGCGTCGTGGTCTTCAGTGCCCGGACGTTCGAGGAACTCCACGAACGCATCCGGACCGCTCCGATGACGTCGAAGCGCACCAGGGACTACATGCGTCTGTTCCTCTCGGGGGCCAGCGCCGAACAGCCCGACAAGCAGAACCGCGTGACGATCCCGCAGAACCTCCGTGAGTACGCGGGGCTCGAGCGGGACCTCACGGTCATCGGCAGCGGTGACCGTGCCGAGATCTGGTCGACCCCCGCGTGGGAGGCCTACTACGCCGAGGCCGAAGAGGCGTTCGCCGACAACGACGAGGAGGTGATCCCGGGGATCTTCTGATCCGTGGATCGGGACTCCCAGCCGTGAAGCCCTGACATCACTTCCCCGATGTCAGGTCGCATGGATGGGGATCCGGACCCGCGGCCCGGAGGACGAGGGGCTGCACATGGCCGAGAACGACAACGAGACGCCACGCTTCCCGCACACGCCGGTGATGCTCGAACGCATCGTCGACCTGTTCACGCCGACGCTCGAGGGACCGGGCAAGGTCGTCGTCGATGCGACGCTCGGCATGGGCGGTCACTCCGAGGGGCTGCTCGAACGGTTCCCGGAGCTGACGCTGATCGGGCTCGACCGCGACACCGACGCGCTCGGCATCGCGGGGGAGCGGCTCGCCCGCTTCGGTGACCGCGTCCGCCTGGTGCACACCGTCTACGACGGCATCGTCGACGCGATCGAAGGCGAAGGGTTCGCCAAGGTGGACGGCGTGCTGTTCGACCTCGGGGTGAGCTCGCTGCAGCTCGACCGGGCCGAGCGCGGATTCGCGTACAGCCAGGACGCTCCGCTCGACATGCGGATGGACCGGACCGAGGGGCAGACCGCCGCCGACGTGCTCGCCACGTACGACGAGGGCGAACTCCGCCGGATCTTCCAGCGCTACGGCGAGGAGAAGCTCGCCGGCCGCTACGCCCGCGCGATCGTCGACCGGCGGGCAAGCAAGCCGTTCGAGATGTCCGGCGACCTCGTCCAGGTGCTGCACGACGCCACCCCGGTGGCGATCCAGCGCCAGGGCCACCCGGCCAAGCGCGTGTTCCAGGCGCTGCGCATCGAGGTCAACGCCGAACTGAGCGTCCTCGAGCGGGCGATCCCGGCGGCGCTCGACGCCATCGCGGTCGGTGGCCGGATCGTCGTCGAGTCCTACCAGTCGCTCGAGGACCGCATCGTCAAGCGGGCCCTGGTGGAGCGCACGAAGTCGAGCGCCCCCGCCGGCCTGCCGGTCGAGCTGCCCGAGCACGCCCCCACCTTCTCCCTGATCGTCAAGGGCGCCGAACTGGCCGACGAGGCCGAACGCGCCGCCAACCCCCGAGCAACACCCGTGCGACTCCGCGCGGCCGAGCGGATCCGGAAGTGACATGAGCACGAACCTCGCACTCGTCGACCCCGCCGTCATCCCGTCGCGGACCGCGCGTCCCGAGCGGACCGACCGCCCCGACCGGGCGCACCGGCCGGAACTCGTCGAGGTCACCCCGACCAAGGCCCAGCGCCGCGCTCGTCCCCGCATCGGGTACGCGGTCACCGCCGTCGTGGCGCTCGGCATCCTGCTCCTGGCACAGCTCGGCATCAGCATGGTCCTGAGCCAGGGGGCGTACACGCTGAACTCCCTCAGCACCGAGCAGACGAACCTCTCCCGCACGCAGCAGTCGCTGTCCGAGGAGCTCCGGGTGCTCGACTCGCCGCAGAACCTCGCCCGCAACGCGCAGGCACTCGGCATGATCGCGAACTCGACGCCGGTCTACCTCGACCCGAAGACCGGTCGTGTCTACGGCACGCCGACTCCGGCGGTCGCCGACCAGGCCACGGCAGCGACCTCGAACCAGGTGCCGAACTCGCTGCTGGACGACGTGCCCCTCGCGGCGAAGCAGGGTGACACCTCGGCGAGCAAGGAGACGGGGTCGAGCACGGGCAGCACGAGCAGCACCGGCACCGGCACCGGCGGCACCGGCGGCACCGGCGGCACCAGCACGGGCACCGGCACCGGCACCACCGGCACGACCACTTCGACTGAGAAGACGGGCACGGCGTCTGAGAAGACCGGCGGCGCCAGCGCGTCGGACGGGGCTTCGTCGAAGTCGTCCGTAGAGTCCGACGCGAACCAGCTCCAGGCGCCCTCCACCCGGTGACCTGCGGGTCTGCACCACCCTCAGCTCCACCCGGGAAGGACCGCACCGCGTGACGAAGACGATCCGCAACCGACGCCTGCGCTACAGCATCGTGATGCTCGCCGTGATCGCCCTGGTGGGCGTGTTCGTGGTGCGACTGGTCGACATCCAGGTCGTCCAGGCGGCCGAGCTGAACAAGCAGTCCGCCGAGAAGCGCAGCATCCCGGTGACGATCTACGGCACCCGCGGCTCCATCGTCGACCGCAACGGCACCGAGCTCGCCGACAGCGTCACGCGGTACAACATCACGACCTCGCCCCGCCTGGTGAAGAAGTTCGAGGGCAAGCTCGGCGGCACCCGCGTCAAGGAGGTCACCGTCGACACCGCCCTGAAGGCGCTGGCGAAGGCCTCCGGCGGGGACGTCGCCACCATGCAGAAGAACATCGCGGCGAACCCGAAGTCCGACTTCGCGTACCTGGTCAAGGGCCTCGACGTGAAGCACTACGAGGCCGTCACCGACCTCGGCATCCCGTGGATCTACAAGGAGCAGCAGGCCTCACGGGTGTACCCGACGGGTGCCACGACCGGCAACATCACCGGGTTCATGGGGACCGACGGAGCCCAGGCCGGACTCGAGTACGCGTACAACAAGTGCCTCGCCGGGACGAACGGTTCGGAGACCTACGAGCGCGGTGAGGACGGCGTCCAGCTGCCCGGCAGCACCGTGACGAAGAAGCTGGCCAAGGACGGCGGCACGCTCGAGACGACGATCGACAGCGACCTGCAGTACATGGCGGAGCAGACGATCGCCTCGGCCGCGAAGGACCTGCAGGCGGTGTCCGCCACCGCCACGGTCACGAGCGTGAAGACCGGTGAGCTGCTGGCCGTCGCGGACTACCCGACGGTCGACCCGAACGACGTCGACGCGACGACCGACAAGGGCGCCTTCGGGTCCCGCGCGCTGACCGACTCGTACGAGCCCGGCTCGACGATCAAGGCCGCCATCGCCGCCGCCCTGATCGACCAGGGCAAGTCGAGCCCCACCGACCAGGCCGTCGTGCCGTACTCGCGCACGTTCCCCTGGGGCGGCACGATCCACGACTCGGAGTTCCACGACACCGAGAACCTGACACTGACCGGGATCCTCCGCGACTCGTCGAACGTCGGCATCACCGAGCTCGGGTCGCGCCTCACCGCGCAGCAGCGGTACGACTACATGCAGAAGTTCGGGCTGTTCGAGCCGGAGTCGGCGATCGACTACCCGGGGCAGCCGTCGATGGACTACGGCTCGAGCCCGAACTGGGACCAGCAGACCAACATCAACTCGATGTTCGGTCAGGGCATCTCGACGACCGCGGTCCAGGTCGCGAGCGTGTTCCAGACGATCGCGAACGGCGGGGTCCGGATCCCGCTGCACTTCGTGAAGGGCTGCGAGACGGCCGACGGCACGACGATCGACGCGCCCGACGTGCAGAAGGAGCGCGTCGTGTCCGAGAGCGCCGCGACGCAGGTGACCGACATGCTGCAGAGCGTCGTCACCGGTGGCACGCTCGTGGGCATGAAGCCGATCTCGGGCTACAACATCGCCGCGAAGACGGGTACCGCCGAGGTGGCCGAGGGCTCGAAGGGCTACGGCTCGCAGCGCATCACCTCGGTGGCCGGAATGGCACCCGCAGAAGACCCCCAGTATGTTGTCACGGTGACGTTCACGAAGCCGCAGACCAACAAGTGGTCGAGCGGAGCGGCTCCGGCGTTCCGCACACTCATGTCCCAGGTGCTCGAGAAGTACCGTGTCGCCCCCTCCACGACGCAGGCGAAGACCTACCCGTCCACGTGGTGAGGAAGAAGGAGCACTTGTCCGCACGGATCCCCCCGGTCCTCCGACCGGAACACCCGACGCCGAGGCCCGTCGCCGAACTCGCGAACGCGTTCGGTCTGCGTGTCGTCGGCTCGGTCGACGCCGTCGAGACGACCGGTGTCACCCTGAGCGCCGCCGAGGTGCAGCCGGGTGACCTGTTCGTCGGCGTGCACGGTGCGAACCGGCACGGCGCGCAGTTCGCGACCGAAGCCGCCGAGCGCGGCGCCGTGGCCGTGCTGACCGACGCCGACGGTGTCGCGCTCGTCGAGCCGTCCGGCCTGCCGGTGCTCGTCGTCGACGACCCCCGCGCAGCGCTCGGTGACGTCTCCGCGTGGGTCTACCGCACCCACCCGGACGAGGCGACGGACCTGCCGCAGCTGTTCGCCGTCACCGGCACGAACGGCAAGACGAGCACGTCGTACATCCTCGAGGGGATCCTCAAGCAGCTCGGGCTCGTCACCGGCCTCAGCTCGACCGCCGAGCGCCACATCGGCACGCTTAGCGTCACCAGCCGTCTCACCACGCCCGAGGCCAGCGAGATGCACGCGCTCCTCGCCCGGATGCGCGAGAGCGAGGTCCGCGCGGTCGCCGTCGAGGTGAGCGCGCAGGCCCTCAGCCGGCACCGTGTCGACGGCATCGTCTTCGACGTCGCGGCCTTCACGAACCTGTCGCACGACCACCTCGACGACTACGCCGACATGGAGGAGTACTACCAGGCGAAGCTCCCGCTGTTCCAGCCCGAGCACGCCCGTCGCGGCGTCGTCTCGCTGGACACCGACTGGGGCCACCGCGTGGTGCAGGACTCCCGCATCCCGGTCACCACGATCACCGTGCACCCCGACGTCGAGGCCGAGTGGCACGTCGACATCGTCGAGGCGCACGCGGCCTACACCGAGTTCCGTCTGACGGGGCCCGAGGGTCGCGAGCTCACCACCCGTGTGCCCCTGATCGGGTGGCACATGGCCGCGAACGCCGCGCTGGCGATCGTCATGCTGGTCGAGGGCGGCTTCGAGCTCGGCGCCATCGCGCACGCGCTCGGGAGCAACCACCGTCGCTACCCCGACGAGGACGACACGAGCGACCGCGACGGACAAGGCTCCTCCGTCTCCGCCATCGAGTGCTACCTGCCGGGCCGCACCGAGCGGGTCTCCGGGGACCGCGGGCCCAGCGTGTACGTCGACTTCGGCCACAGTGCCGACGCCTTCGAGAACACCCTCGCCGCCGTCCGGCAGTTCACGTCGGGCAAGGTCCTCATGCTCTTCGGCGCGGACGGCGACCGCGACAAGACCAAGCGCGGCGACATGGCCCGCGTGGCGGCCGCCGGCTCCGACATCCTCGTCGTGACCGACCACCACCCCCGCTTCGAGGACGCCGCGTCGATCCGGACGACCCTCGTCGAGGCCGCTCGTGCGGCCTACCCGGACCACGAGCTCTACGAGGTCAGCCCGCCCGAGGCTGCCATCCGCAAGGCCGTGAGCCTGCTCGGCGAGGGGGACTCGATCCTCTGGGCCGGCCCCGGCCACCAGGACTACCGCGACATCGCGGGCGTCCGCACCCCGTACTCGGCACGCGACGAGGCCCGTGCGGCGCTCCGCGAAGCCGGTTGGGAGCCGAACTCCGGTCCGGCCGAGGACCTCCGATGATCGCCATGACCCTCGCCGAGATCGCCACCGCGATCGGCGGCGAGCTGATCGGCGGCGCCCAGGCGACGGACGTGGCCGAGCCGGGCGACCTCGTGGTCGAGGGCTCGGTCGAGACCGACTCGCGCCTGGTCACCCCCGGCAGCGTGTTCTTCGCGCTGCCCGGTGAGGTCACCGACGGACGACGCTTCGTGGCCGCGGCGGTCGACGCCGGTGCCGCGCTCGTGATCACCCAGGAGCGCGTGGACACCACCGCGCCGCAGATCGTGGTGGCGGACGGCTACGCGGCCCTCGCCGCGCTCGCGCACGAGGTCGTCACCCGTGTCCGGATGTCGAGCGCCGACCGTGTCGACGCCGCCGGACGCCCGGCCGGCCTGCAGGTCGTCGGCATCACCGGCTCGAACGGCAAGACGAGCACGAAGAACATGCTCCGCACGATCCTCGAGCAGCACGGCGAGACCGTCGCGCCCCAGGGGTCGTTCAACAACCACGTCGGCGCACCGATCTCGATGCTCCGGATCACCCACGACACGCGGTACCTCGTCGTCGAGATGGGTGCGAGCGGCATCGGCCACATCGCCTCGCTCGTCCGCATCGCCGAGCCGGACGTCGGTGTCGTCCTCAAGGTGGGCCTCGCGCACGCCGGTGAGTTCGGCGGCATCGAGGCGACGCAGCGCGCGAAGTCGGAGATGGTCGCCGACCTGCCGGCCACCGCGACCGCCCTGCTCAACGTCGACGACGACCGCGTCGCGTCGATGCGTGCGCTGACGGCTGCGCAGGTCGTCGGGTTCGGCACGTCGGCCGAGGCCGACTACCGCATCACCGGCATCGAGACGGACCGCAACGGCACCCGCTTCACCCTCACCGCGCCTCCCGTCCGCCAGGAAGGCGAGCGTCCGACGGACGTGACCCAGCCTGGGCCCACGCCGCCGGTTCCGGATCGACGCGCCAGCGGCGAGACGGCCGTGCCGGCGGGGAGAGGCACGGATCACGTCGACGTGCAGCTCGCGATCCTGGGTGAGCACCACGCCATGAACGCGGCCGCCGCCCTGACGGTCGCCCACCGCTGGGGCGTCCCGCTCGCCGACGGCGCCGCGGCGCTCGCGTCGATGACGCGCGCCGAGCGCTGGCGCATGGAGCTGCTCCCCGGCGGCCCCGAGGGCGTCACCGTGATCAACGACGCCTACAACGCGTCGCCCGACTCCACCGCGGCCGCGCTGCGGACCCTGGCGCAGATCGTGCGCCCGGGGGAGCGGACCGTCGCCGTGCTCGGCGAGATGGCCGAGCTCGGCGAGTTCTCGACGGAGGAGCACGACCGCATCGGCCGGCTCGTCGTCCGTCTCGGCATCGGGCAGCTCGTGGTCGTCGGCCGCGGCGCGATGCCGATCCACCAGGCCGCCACCCTCGAGGGATCGTGGGACGGCGAGTCCGTGTTCATCGAGGACGTCGACGACGCCGTCCGTGCCGTGCAGGAGATGCTCCGCCCCGGCGACGTCGTCCTGGTCAAGTCCTCGAAGTCGGCCGAACTGCGATTCCTCGGCGACCGCCTCGGAGGTGTCACCGAATGATCGCGCTCCTCATCGCCGGCGCTACGTCGCTGGTGTTCACGTTGCTGCTCACCCCGTTCTTCATCAAGCTCTTCCACCGTCTCGGGTGGGGCCAGTTCATCCGTGACGACGGTCCCCAGTCGCACCACACCAAGCGCGGCACGGCGACGATGGGCGGCATCGTCCTCATCATCGGCGCGGTGCTCGGCTACTTCGTCGGGCACCTGGTCGGGCGCGACTCGATCACGCTGTCGGGCCTGCTCGTGCTGTTCCTGATGGTCGGCCTCGGCTTCGTCGGGTTCATCGACGACTTCCTCAAGGTCCGGCGCCAGCGGAGCCTCGGCCTCGGCGGGTGGGCGAAGATCCTCGGTCAGGTCATCGTCGGTGTGATCTTCGCCACGATCGCCCTGGTCGTGCCGACGTCGAACGGCAAGCCGCCGGCGTCGACGATGATCTCCGCGATCCGCGACATCCCGTGGCTCGACTTCATGGCGCTCGGCACGGTCATCGGCACGGTGCTGTTCCTCGCGTGGATCGTGCTCCTGACGGTGTCGACGTCGAACGGCGTCAACGTCGCGGACGGGCTCGACGGTCTCGCGACCGGGTCGAGCATCCTGGCGATCGGCTCGTACGTCATCATCGGCTTCTGGCAGTCGAACCAGATCTGCGGCGGTGCCCGGCTCGACGCGAGCACGGAGCACGCCTGCTACACCGTGACGAACCCGCTCGACCTCGCCGTGGTCGCGGCGGCGGTCTGCGGTGGCCTGATCGGCTTCCTCTGGTACAACACCTCGCCGGCGCAGATCTTCCTCGGCGACACCGGTTCGCTCGGCCTCGGCGGCGCGCTGGCGGGTCTCGCGATCCTCAGCCGTACCGAGCTCCTGCTCGTCCTCATCGGCGGCCTGTTCTTCATCGTCACCGGCTCGGTCATCCTGCAGCGGGCGTACTTCAAGATCACCCACGGCAAGCGCATCTTCCGCATGAGCCCCCTGCACCACCACTTCGAACTGAAGGGGTGGGCTGAGGTGACGGTCGTCGTCCGCTTCTGGATCATCGCCGGACTCTTCGTCGCGGCGGGGGTCGGCCTCTTCTACCTCGAATGGATCGCACGCGTTGGTTGACCCGGTGTCCTCGCCGTCCCGCCTCCAGTCCCTCGACAGCTGGTACGCCGAGGGGTGGAAGGGCCTGAACGTCGCCGTCCTCGGGCTCGGCGCCACCGGTTTCTCGGTCGCCGACACCCTGGTCGAGCTCGGAAGCGACGTGACGGTGTACTCGTCCGACGCGCCGTCCGACAGCGTCGAGCTCCTCGACGTGATCGGTGCGCGGTTCGTGCAGACGCCGCTCGACACCGTGCCGGCAGGACTGCAGGAGCAGGCCCCTGACGTCGTCATCGTGTCGCCCGGCCTGCCGCCGCACAACGCGACCGTGCAGTGGGCGGTCCGGAACAGCACCGTCTGGGGCGACATCGAGCTCGCCTGGCGCGTCCGTGACAAGGTCGTGCGCGGGCCGGTCGCGGCGCCGTGGATCACGATCACGGGCACGAACGGCAAGACCACCACGACGCAGCTCACGACCGCGATGTACGAGGCCGGTGGGCTCCGTGCCGTGGCGTGCGGCAACATCGGCGTGCCGGTGCTCGACGTCGTCCGCGACCCGGACGGCTACGACGTGCTCGTCGTCGAGCTCTCCAGCCACCAGCTGCACTACATGGCGGACGCCGGCGACGGTGCGGTGGTGCCGCTCGCGAGCGCGTGCCTGAACATCGCCGACGACCACCTGGAGTGGCACGGGTCCGCCGAGGCGTACCACGCCGCGAAGGCGAAGGTCTACCAGCGCACCGTGATGGCGTGCGTCTACAACACCGCCGACGACGTCACCCGCGCCATGGTCGAGGACGCGGACGTCGTCGAGGGCTGCCGTGCGGTCGGCTTCACGCCGGGGGTGCCCGCTCCGGGTGACGTCGGCATCGTCGAGGACGTCCTCTGCGACCGCGCCTTCACCGAGGACCGCCGCAACAGCGCCCTCGAGCTCTCCACCGTCGCCGACCTCGAGGTCGCCGGGCTCGCGAGCCCCCACATGACGATGAACGTCCTGGCCGCAGCGGCACTCGCCCGCGCCGGCACGGTCCAGCCGAGCGCGATCCAGGGCGCCGTCCGCGCCTTCCGCGCCGACCACCACCGGACCGAGCGCGTCGCGGAGTCCGGCGGGGTCAAGTGGGTGGACGACTCGAAGGCCACGAACCCGCACGCCGCGACCGCGTCGCTCGCGTCGTTCGACACCGTGGTGTGGATCGTCGGCGGGTTGTTCAAGGGCGTCGACATCGACGGCCTGGTCGAGCGCTTCGGCCCCGAGGTCCGCGCGGTCGTCGTGATCGGCACCGACCGGACCCCCGTGCTCGAGGCATTCGCGCGACACGCGTCCGCGGTCCCGGTGCTCCAGGTGGAGACGACGGACACTGATCAGGTCATGCCCGAGGCGGTCCGGCATGCCGCATCGGTCGCGAGGCCGGGCGACACGGTCCTCCTCGCCCCGGCGGCTGCGTCGTTCGACCAGTTCGGCTCCTACGCCGACCGGGGGCGTCGTTTCGCGGCGGCGGTCCACGAGCACCTGGGAGGCAACGCCGATGGCGACGACGGATCTTCCGAACAGTCGTAACGCGCCGACGACGGGCAGCCCTCGTCGGACGAACGGCGCGTTCGTCGCCGTCAAGAACGTCTTCGTCGCCGAGTCCAGCACGTTCTACACGATCCTCGGCGTCACGCTCTTCCTCGTCGTGTTCGGGGTCGTCATGGTCCTGTCCTCGTCGAGCGTCGAGCAGTACGCGGCGACGCACGACTTCTTCGGCGCAGCGTCCCGCCAGGGTCTCTACGCGGTCCTCGGCGTCCCGCTCATGCTCATCGCGAGCCGCCTGCCCGCGCGCTTCTGGCGCCGCTGGGCAATGTGGATCGTCGGTGCCGGTCTCGTCGTGCAGGCCCTCGTCGTCCTGACGCCGCTCGGCTACTCGATCCAGGGCAACCGGAACTGGATCAAGGTCGGCTCGTTCACCGCGCAGCCGTCCGAGATCCTCAAGCTCGCCCTGGTGCTCGGCATCGGCGCGATCATGTACGTCAAGCGCGACAAGCTCGACGACTGGAAAGAGGTCTTCATCCCGATCGGGATCGCGAGCCTCGGGTCGATCGGCCTCGTCCTGCTCGGTGGCGACCAGGGCACCGCGATGATCATGCTCATCCTGGTGTTCGGGGCGCTCTACGTCGGTGGGGCCCGAGCCCGGCACCTGCTCGTCGGCGTGCTCGCCCTGGCGGTGGCGCTGCCGTTCGTCACGATGGCCTCGAGTTCGCGGCAGTCGCGCATCGGCGCCTGGCTGTCCGGCTGCACCGACACGAGCCAGTACCAGGACCTGTGCTGGCAGCCCGTGCACGGCATGTGGGCGCTCGCATCCGGTGGGGTGTTCGGCGTCGGGCTCGGCAACTCGAAGGCCAAGTGGTCGTGGCTGCCCGAGGCGGACAACGACTACATCTTCGCCATCATCGGCGAGGAGCTCGGGTTGATCGGCGCAGTCGTCGTGCTCGGCCTCTTCGTGGTGCTCGCCGTCTCGATGATCAAGATCATCCGGCAGTCCCGCGACCCCTTCGTGAAGACCGTCACCGGTGGCGTCCTCGCGTGGATCATCGGCCAGGCGCTCGTGAACATCGCCGTGGTCCTCGGCCTGCTCCCCGTCCTCGGCGTGCCACTCCCGCTCATCTCGGCCGGTGGCTCAGCCCTCATCATGACCCTGGTGGCGATCGGCGTCGTGCTGTCCTTCGCCCGTGAACTCCCCGGCAAGAACGACCCGCGCGCGACCATGAACGGAACCATCCGGTGAGCAAGTACCTCTTCGCCGGCGGCGGCACCGCCGGGCACGTCAACCCGCTGCTCGCGGTCGCCGACCGGCTGACCGAGCGTGTGCCCGACGCCGAGGTGCTCGTGCTCGGTACCGCCGAAGGCCTCGAGTCCCGGCTCGTCCCGATGCGCGGCTACGAGCTCCTGACGATCCCGCGCCTGCCGTTCCCGCGGAAGCTCAACGGCGCAGCGCTCCGCTTCCCGCAGCGCTTCGCCGCCGCGGTCAAGCGCACCGAGCAGATCATCCGCGACAACGACGTCGAGGTCGTCCTCGGCGTCGGCGGCTACGCGGCAGCGCCGGCGTACATCGCCGCCCGACGCACCGGCACCCCGATCGTCGTGCACGAGCAGAACGCGAAGCCCGGGCTCGCGAACCGTCTCGCCGCGTTCCTCACCGAGCACGTCGGTCTGACCTTCTCGAACACCCGGCTGCGGCACGGCCGCGTCGTCGGGATGCCGCTCCGGCGCGAGATCGAGTCGCTCGACCGTCGCGCGAGCCGGGCGGAGGCCCTCGCCGAGTTCGGGCTCGACCCGGAGCGCCCGGTGCTGCTCGTCACGGGCGGCTCGTCGGGTGCCCGGAGCATCAACCGCACGATCAACAAGTCCGCGGCGTCCATCGTCGGCGCCGGCTGGCAGGTCCTGCACGTGGTCGGCGCGGCGTCGGACATCGGTCCGAGCGACCTCGACGGCTACCACGTGCTGGCGTACTGCGACCGGATGGACCTGGCGTACGCGGCGAGCGACTTCGTCGTGTCCCGCTCGGGCGCCGGCATGGTCTGCGAGCTCACCGCCGTCGGGCTGCCGAGTGTGCTGGTGCCGTACCCTGTCGGCAACGGCGAGCAGCGGCACAACGCGAAGGACGTCGTCGACGCCGGGGGAGCGGTGCTGGTGGCGGACGGGGAATTCGACCAGGACTGGGTGACGTTCCAGCTGCTGACCATCCTGCAGGACCGGTCCCGGATCGCGGACATGACCGTCCGCGCCGGCAGCGTCGGCCACCGCGACGGTGCTGACCGCATGACCGACCTCGTCCTCGACGCCGCCACGCACGCACAGCACGGCACCGGGCGCGACGCCGGCCCGACCGGCACCGCCAGCACCACGGAGGAACCATGACCATCAAGCCGGACCTGACGCAGCCGATCCCGGACGACCTCGGCACCGTCCACTTCGTCGGCATCGGCGGCGCCGGCATGAGCGGCATCGCCCGGATGTTCCTCGCCGCGGGCCACCGCGTCACGGGCAGCGACTCGCGCGAGACCGGGACGACGGGCATCATGCGCGACCTCGGCGCCGACGTGCACATCGGCCACGACGCCGCGAACCTCGGCGACGCGGACACGATCGTCGTCACGAGCGCGCTCTGGCCGGACAACCCCGAGCTCCTCGAGGCGCAGCGTCGCGGCCTGCCGGTGCTGCACCGGTCGCAGGCCCTGGCCGCCCTGATCGCCGAGCACCGCCTCGTCGCGGTCGCGGGCGCGCACGGCAAGACCACCTCGACCGGCATGATCGTCACCGCGATGGTGGAACTCGGCCTCGACCCGAGCTTCGTCAACGGCGGTGTGATCCAGTCCCTCGGCACGAGCTCGGCCCCCGGGTCGAGCGACCTGTTCGTGGTGGAGGCCGACGAGTCCGACGGCTCGTTCCTGCTCTACGACGTCGCCGTCGCGCTCATCACGAACGTCGACGCAGACCATCTCGACCACTACGGCAGCGAGAGCGCGTTCATCGAGGCCTTCGTCGAGTTCGCCGCGAAGGCCAGCGAACGCATCGTGATCTCGAGCGACGACGCCGGTGCCAAGACCGTCACGGCCGGCATCCGCAAGCGCGCGGACGCCCCCGAGATCGTCACCTTCGGCGAGGCCGTCGACGCCGACGTCCGCATCGAGCGGATCGTCGAGTCCGCCGGTGTCGAGGTCGAGTTCCGCGCCGGCGGCGAGGCGCACCACCTGACCCTCCGCGTGCCCGGTCGGCACAACGCGATCAACGCGGTCGGCGCGTTCGCGGTCCTGATCGGCCTCGGTGTGCGTGCCGAGGATGCGATCCGCGGCCTCGAGGCCTTCGGCGGCACCCAGCGCCGCTTCGAGCTGCACGGCGTCGAGCGCGGAGTGTCGGTCTACGACGACTACGCGCACCACCCGACCGAGGTCGCCGCGGCACTCAAGGCCGCCCGGAACGTCGTCGGCGACGGTCGCATCATCGCGATCCATCAGCCGCACCTGTACTCCCGCACCCGGTTGATGGCCGGCGACTTCGCGAAGGTCTACGAGGAACTCGCTGACCACACGGTCGTGCTCGACGTCTACGGCGCCCGCGAGGACCCGGAGCCCGGTGTCACCGGCGCCCTGGTGCAGGAGCGCTTCGTCGACCAGTCGCGGGTGGAGTTCCTGCCCGACTGGGACGAGGCCTCCGCCCGTGCCGCCGCGGTCGCGCAGGACGGCGACATCATCATGACGCTCAGCTGCGGCGACGTGTACCGGATCATCCCGCAGGTGTTGGGAGCGCTGTCCCGGTGAGGCGCCCGGAGGGGTTCGACGAGGGGGACGCCCGCAGGGACGTCCCGGCCGAGGGTGCCGACGCGCCCCGGCAGCGTCGTGGTCCCTCGATGCCGCGGCTCCCGTTCCGCGAGCGCACCACCGACGACCGGGAGGCCCGTCCCGCGTCCGACGAGTCGGCTGCGGCCGTCGAGACCCCGGCCATCACCCCGGCCCCCGGTTCCTCCTGCACGCGCCCCCCAGCGGTCGGTGCGCCCCCGAGCGTCGGGGCGCAAAGGCCGTCCGCGGGCGCGGATCCGACCACCGATGCCGCCGACTCGACGCGCGACCGCGTCGGCGCCCTCGCGGGCGCGGCCGGCCGCCGCGTCGGCGCCGGCTTCGGGGCCGTCGTCGACCGCCTGCGCGAGTACACACCGGACGAGGACCACCGTGACCCGCGCCCCGACGCGGGCAACGCGCCCCGTGGAGACGGGGCGCGACGACCGTCGGGGGGCGCGGCGGGCGGTGCACGTGACCACGACGCGACCGTGACCGACGTGCTCGACGCGACCGGTGCCTCCCGGACCGACCAGCACGCCGAAGCACCCATCGGTGCCGGCGTGCGCGCGGCGGAGACCGCACGCGAAGCGCGCGTCGCGAAGCGCCGTCGTCGTCTGCTCGAACGCGCCGAGGTGCGTCGGTTCACCCGGCGCAGCCGGCACCGTCGTGCCGCCTGGATCACCGCCGCCGGGATCGTCCTGGTGCTCGGCGTCTCCATCCTGGTCGCCGTGTTCTCGCCGCTGATGGCCCTGCAGACGATCGAGGTCAAGGGCACGAACCGTGTGGACGAGACCGCGCTCCGCCAGGCGCTGTCCGACCAGATCGGCACGCCGCTCGCCCGGCTCGACTTCGACGAGATCAAGCAGGACATCGCCGGGTTCCCGCTCATCGAGAGCTACGTCACCGAAGAGGCGCCGCCGCACACCCTCGTCGTGACGGTCACGGAGCGCACGCCCGTCGTCGCGGTGAAGTCCGGCTCGACCTTCGACCTGGTCGACCCCGCCGGCATCGTCGTACAGTCCTCGCCGACCCGTCCGGCCACCATGCCGCTCGCCGACATCGGTCGTGCGCGGCTCGGGTCCTCGAGCTTCCGCACGATGACCGAGGTCGTGCTCTCGCTGCCCTCGACCGTGCGGTCGCAGGTGACGCGGGTCGCCGGGTCGACCGCCGACGACGTGACCCTGACGCTCAGCGACAAGTCGACGGTCGTGTGGGGGAGCCCGGACGACTCCGAGGCGAAGGCCGCGCTGCTCGCAGCACTGGTCGAGGACCACGCGGCGCGGAACCCCGGCGTCGTCGTGGAGTACGACGTCTCGGCACCGGACAACGGCGTGATCCGCGCGAAGGACTGAATTGCCGGACGTGATCCGCGACACGCGGCGTGGCGGGGCGACAGTGCCCGGAGCGCACCCGTAGCGTCGAAGCCAGCACCACATCTACCAGCATTGCCCCTGAACTTCAAGTAGAGGTTGAGGGTTCGACCGGAGGCCTGACTGACGTGACCACGAACCACAACTACCTCGCCGTCATCAAGGTCGTCGGTGTCGGCGGCGGCGGCGTCAACGCCGTCAACCGCATGATCGAGCTGGGCCTCCGTGGGGTCGAGTTCATCGCGATCAACACCGACGCGCAGGCGCTGCTGCTCAGCGACGCCGACGTCAAGCTCGACGTCGGCCGCGAGATCACCCGCGGCCTCGGCGCCGGCGCGGACCCCGAGGTCGGCCGTCGTGCCGCCGAGGACCACGCCGAGGAGATCGAAGAGGCCCTCGCGGGTGCCGACATGGTCTTCGTCACCGCTGGCGAGGGTGGCGGCACCGGCACCGGTGGCGCCCCGGTCGTTGCCCGCATCGCGAAGTCGATCGGCGCACTGACCATCGGCGTGGTGACCAAGCCGTTCAGCTTCGAGGGCAAGCGTCGCCAGTCCCAGGCCGAGAACGGCGTCGCCGGGCTCAAGGACGAGGTCGACACCCTCATCGTCGTGCCGAACGACCGCCTGCTCGAGATCAGCGACCGCGGCATCTCCATGGTCGAGGCCTTCGCGACCGCCGACCAGGTGCTCCTCGCCGGTGTCCAGGGCATCACCGACCTGATCACCACCCCGGGCCTGATCAACCTCGACTTCGCCGACGTGAAGAGCGTCATGCAGGGTGCGGGTTCCGCACTCATGGGCATCGGCTCGTCGCGCGGTGCCGACCGTGCCATCAAGGCCGCCGAGCTCGCCGTGGCGTCCCCGCTGCTCGAGGCCTCCATCGACGGTGCGCACGGCGTGCTGCTGTCGATCCAGGGTGGCTCGAACCTCGGCATCTTCGAGATCAACGACGCGGCCCGCCTCGTGCAGGAAGCCGTCCACCCCGAGGCGAACATCATCTTCGGTGCGGTCATCGACGACACCCTCGGCGACGAGGTCCGCGTGACCGTCATCGCCGCCGGGTTCGACGGCGGCGAGCCGGCGCAGCAGCAGAAGGAGCGTCGCTCGAGCTACGTCGACCCCGACGCCGGCTCCTCGGTGCCGGTGGCCGCGAGCGCGACCGGTGCGATCGAGGACTCCACCACCTCGGCGCCGTCCTGGGCTTCGCAGGAGCACGAGCCGCCGGTGCAGCGCGCCGCCGACCCGGCGTTCGACGACGACGACGAACTCGACGTCCCCGACTTCCTGAAGTAAGTCGCCCTTGGTAGCCGACCCGCGCCTCCCGTCCGCCTCGTCCCACGACGACGGACTGGAGGCGCGTCTCGCGTCCGTCAGGAGCGGCATCGCCGACGCGGCGCGCGCCGCAGGGCGCTCGGCCGACGACCTGACGCTGGTCGTCGTGACGAAGTTCCACCCCGCGTCCCTCGTCCGCGAGCTCGCTTCGCTCGGCGTCACCGACGTGGGGGAGAACCGCCACCAAGAGGCGCAGGCCAAGGCCGAGGAGCTCGCTGACGTGCCGCTCACCTGGCACTTCGTCGGCCAGCTGCAGTCGAAGAAGGCCCGGCAGGTCCGGCGGTACGCACACGTCGTACAGTCCCTCGACCGCTCGTCCGTCGTGGACGCCTTCGCGCCGACCGAGGCCGAACCGGAGCCGCCCGTCATCGACGGGTTCGTGCAGGTGAACCTCACCGACGACCCCGGACGCGGGGGTGTGCAGCCCGACGACGTCGAGGCGATGGTGGCGCGCGTGCTCGAGACCGGCACGATCCGGTTGCGCGGCGTGATGGCGGTCGCACCCCTCGACGAGGAACCCCGACCGGCCTTCGCACGACTGCGCGCGATCTCGGACCGGGTGGCGGCACTCGCTCCCGGCGCGACCGACATCTCGGCCGGGATGAGCGGCGACTACGCCGAAGCGATCCTCGAGGGCGCGACACACCTGCGGATCGGCACCGCAATCACGGGAAACCGGCCGGTCGCGCCCTAGCCTCGTTGCAGGGCATCCACGAGCACGAACTCCGGAGGAACCATGGCCAACCCGCTGAAGAAGACGATGGTCTACCTCGGCCTCGCCGACGAAGAACTCGACTACGAGGACGAGCCGCAGCAGGCTGCGCCCGCGCGCCAGCAGGCGCCGGAGACGAAGGCCGCTGCTCCGGAGACGCCCGCGCCCGCGGCTGCCCCCGTGGCCACCGCCGCTCCTGCCGCGGCACCCGCTGCGGCTCCGGCTGCGACGAAGAACACCCACCAGCGCGGCGCCCAGGTCACTCCGCTCCGCCGCTCGCACACGACCGCACAGAAGGCGACCCCGGTCCAGGAAATGAACGAGATCCTCACCGTCCACCCGCGCGAGTACAAGGACGCCCAGTCCATCGCCGAGAGCTTCCGCGACGGCATCCCCGTCATCATCAACCTCTCGCAGATGACCGAGAACGACGCGCGTCGCATGATCGACTTCGCCTCCGGCCTCTCGCTCGGGCTGTACGGCAAGATCGAGCGCGTCACGAACAAGGTCTTCCTGCTCTCGCCCGCCCACGTCGCAGTGAGCGGTGAGCCTGCTGAGGTAGAGTCCGACATCGAGGCGAACTTCTTCGCCCAGTCCTGAGTACCTCAGGCCCACCCGCCCCGTGAGCTCGGTCGCCTGACCGATCCCACCCGAGCTGAGCGAGCCCCATCGTGACCGTGATCCTCACGATCGTCTACTACCTCCTCCTGCTGTACATCCTGGTGCTGTGGGGGCGGTTCATCTTCGACCTCGTCCAGCAGTTCAATCGTTCGTGGCGACCGCGAGGGGGGATGCTCGTGGTGGCCGACCTGGTCTACACGGTCACCGACCCGCCGATCAAGGCGGTCAAGAAGGTCCTGCCGCCGATGCGGATGGGGCCCGTGGCGATTGACTTCGGATGGACGATCGTGCTCCTCGCGGCGATCATCCTCCGGTTCGTGGTCGCCCTGCTCATCCCGGTTTTCGCAAACTGATCCACGTGGCGAAAGCCACGACACGCGCCACGCCAACGGCATGGTCACGGTTCCGCCCCATCGTCGGTGTACGGTGGTCGGGATCGATGCACGCTCCGGCGTGACATCCGCACCGCACGGCTCGACTGGTACATTCGGTCGCACCGAGACGGTTCCACACGTTCAGCAGTTCTATTGAGGTGACGGCAATGGCTTTGACGCCGGAAGACGTAGTCAACAAGCGGTTCCAGCCGACGAAGTTCCGCGAAGGCTACGACCAGGACGAGGTCGATGACTTCCTCGACGAGGTCGTGGTCGAGCTCCGCCGCCTGACCGCGGAGAACGACGAGCTCCGTCAGCGCCTGCAGGCGGCCGAGTCCGCTCCGCAGCAGCCGGTGCAGCTCGAGAAGGCCGAGCCGGAAGCCGCGCCCGAGCCGGAACCGGCTCCCGTCGCAGCAGCACCGGAGCCCGCTCCGGTCGCAGCGGCCGCGCCGGCCACTACGGTCCCGGCGGACGAGGACACCGAGGGCACCACGAACCTCCTGACCCTCGCGCGTCGTCTCCACGAGGAGCACGTCCGCGAAGGCGTCGAGAAGCGCGACGCGCTCATCGCCGAGGGCACCGCCCAGGCAGCGCGTCTCGTGTCCGAGGCCGAGGCCAAGCAGCGCCAGATCATCGCCGACACCGAGAACACGAACCGTCAGCGTGTCGCGGTGCTCGAGCAGGAGCAGCGCCAGCTCGAGGGCAAGATCGACGAGCTCCGCACCTTCGAGCGCGACTACCGTGCGCAGCTCAAGAGCTACATCCAGGGGCAGCTCTCCGAGCTCGACTCCTCGGGCGAGCAGTCCGGTCTCACCCCGGCGCCGGCTTCGGCGCAGGGCTTCGGCAACTGACGTTGTCGCGACCAGCATCACGAGCGAAGGTCAGTGTCCGCGCGATCGCGGCACTGGCCTTCGCCGCTGTCGTGGTGGTGGCGTTCGACCAGGTCGCGAAGGCGCTGGTCGTCGCCAACCTGCCGTACGGCACCCCCGTCGCGGTCCTCGGCGGGGCGCTCCAGTTCCTGTACGTCCGGAACCCGGGGGCCGCGTTCTCGTTCGCGGTGAACATGACCTGGGTGTTCTCGATCGTCTCGGCCGCCGTCGTGGTCGCGATCATCGTCTACGCCCGGCGCATCCGGTCGATGTGGTGGGCGATCGTGCTCGGCATGCTGCTCGGCGGCGCGCTCGGCAACCTGGTCGACCGACTCTTCCGTGAGCCCGGCTTCGGTCGCGGCCACGTGGTGGACTTCATCTCGACGCCGTGGATGATGCCGGCGATCTACAACATCGCTGACTCGTTCATCTGCATCAGCATGGTGATCTTCGTGCTGCTCGTGATCCTCGGCGTGAACCTCGACGGCTCCCGCACGGTGTCGGCGAAGCGTGCCGAGGCGGACACGACCGAGCCGCTCGACGGTGGGGCCGCGTTCTCGTCGGCCGACGCCGACGTCGACGAGTCGACCCGTGCCTCCGGTCAGGATCACCGTGACCGACGCGACACGCTGGGCCACGACGCCACGTGACCGATTCGCGTTCCCTTCCCGTGCCCGACGGGCTCGCCGGTGAGCGTGTCGACGCCGCCATCGCGAAGCTCCTCGGGTTCAGTCGTTCCTTCGCCGCCGACGTCGTCGCTGCCGGCGGTGTCCGTGTCGACGGCGTCGTCGTCGACAAGTCCGACCGGCTGCACGCCGACTCGTGGCTCGAGGTCGAGTGGTCCCCGAAGGAGCCGCCGCGCATCGTGCCGGCGGTGGTCCCCGGCATGACGATCGTGCACGACGACGAGGACATCGTCGTCGTCGACAAGCCCGTCGGCGTCGCCGCACACCCGTCGCCCGGGTGGGACGGCCCGACCGTGCCCGGTGGCCTGGCGGCGGCCGGCTTCACGATCGCGACCTCCGGTGCCGCCGAGCGCGCGGGTATCGTGCACCGGCTCGACGTCGGCACGTCCGGGCTCATGGTCGTGGCGAAGACCGAGCTCGCGTACACGCACCTCAAGCGCGCCTTCAAGGAGCGCACGGTCGAGAAGGTCTACCACGCCCTCGCGCAGGGCCACCCGGACCCGACGTCCGGCACCGTGGACGCACCGATCGGTCGGCACCCGTCGAGTGACTGGAAGTTCGCCGTCACCGCCGACGGCAAGCCGAGCGTGACGCACTACGAGACCCTCGAGGCCTTCCGCTCCGCGACCCTGCTCGAGGTCCACCTGGAGACCGGGCGCACCCACCAGATCCGGGTGCACATGGCTGCGACACGCCACCCGCTCGTCGGCGACACGATGTACGGGGCCGACCCGGTGCTGGCCGAGGAGCTCGGGCTGACCCGGCAGTGGCTCGACGCCGTCCGACTCGGCTTCGCGCACCCGCGCACTGGCGACTGGGTGGAGTTCCAGGCGTCGTACCCGGAGGACCTGCAGCGTGCGCTCGACCGCATCCGGAGCGCCTCCGCCTGACGCGGCCAGCGCGCCCTCCCCGGCGGCTTGCGCCGGGGTCACTCTGACGCTTGGGCGGGCGCGCCCGCCCCGGCCGCTTGCGCCGAGGGGTCACGAACGGTCGCCCGCGGCGCCGCCAGGCGACGCTTTGCGTCCCCGTGGCGGCCTGCTCGCGGCGTGTTGCGGAACCTCGGCGTGGCGCCCCGCGCGTGTCGCAACCCGGTGCCGGCCTGGAGGCGCGGTGCGACCCCGCCACGCGCCTCCCGGCCGTCGCCGCGCCGTCCCCGGCTGCTTGGGCCGAGGGGTCACGAACTGTCGCCCGCGGCGCCGCCAGGCGACGCTTTGCGTCCCCGCGGCTGCCTGCTCGCGGCGTGTTGCGGACCCTCGGCGTGGCGCACCGCGCGTGTCGCGACCCCGTGCCGGCCTGGAGGCGCGGTGCGACCCCGCCCCGCGCCTCCCGGCCGTCGCCGGGCCGTCCCCGGCCGCTTGCGCCGAGGGGTCACGAACTGTCGCCCGCGGCACCGCCAGGCGGCGCTTTGCGCGCCCGCGGCGGCCTGCTCGCGGCGTGTTGCGGAACCTCGGCGTGGCGCCCCGCGCGTGTGGCGACCCGGTGCCGGCCTGGAGGCGCGGTGCGACCCCGCCACGCGCCTCCCGGCCGTTGCCGTGCCTTCTCCGGCCGCTTGCGCCGAGGGGTCATGAACTGTCGCCCGCGGCGCCGCCAGGCGACGCTTTGCATCCCCGTGGCGGCCTGCACGCGGCGTGTTGCGGGACCTGGGCGTGGCGCCCCGCGCGTGTCGCGACCCGGTGCTGGTCTGGAGGCGCGGTGCGGCCCCGCCACGCGCCTCCCGGCCGGCGCCGGGCGCGCCCACCCCGCATGGTGAGCAGAAATGGTCGGGTCGCGTCCTGCCACTCGACCATTCCTGCTCACCGAGCGGGGGCCGCACGAGGCTCGGACGCCGATGCCGTCGGACACGCGCGGGTTTGTCCGAGCTCGCGGTTAGGCTTGTCCCACCCCGCCGCAGACCGTACGAACCGGAGGTTCCGTGTCGGATTCCGACTCCTTCGTCCACCTGCACGTGCACAGCGAGTACTCGATGCTCGACGGTGCCGCCAGGCTCAACGACCTCGTCGCCGAGACGGCGGCGCAGGGCATGCCCGCCGTGGCGGTGACCGACCACGGCAACATGTTCGGCGCGTTCGAGTTCTGGAAGGCCGCGAAGGCCGGCGGCGTGAAGCCGATCATCGGGACCGAGGCGTACATCACGCCCCGCACGCACCGCACCGACAAGACCCGCGTTCGTTGGGGCGACGGCGGTGGTGACGACGTCTCCGGTGCGGGTTCGTACACGCACATGACGATGTTCGCCGAGAACACCACGGGCATGCACAACCTGTTCCGGCTCTCGTCGAAGGCGTCGCTCGAGGGGTACTACTTCAAGCCCCGCATGGACATCGAGCTCCTGCAGGAGTACCACGAGGGCATCATCGCGACGACGGGCTGCCCCTCTGGTGAGATCCAGACGCGCCTGCGCCTCGGCCAGTACGACGAAGCGATCAAGGCCGCGGCCGACTACCGCGACATCTTCGGCAAGGAGAACTACTTCGCCGAGATCATGGACCACGGGCTCGAGATCGAGCGTCGGATCATGAGCGACCTGATCCGGCTGGCGAAGGACCTCGGCATCCCGCTGGTCGGCACGAACGACCTGCACTACACGCACGCGCACGACGCCAAGTCGCACGCGGCGCTCCTCTGCGTGCAGTCCGGCTCGACCCTCAACGACCCGAACCGCTTCAAGTTCGACGCCGACGAGTTCTACCTGAAGACCCCGCAGCAGATGCGGCACGTCTTCCGCGACAACCTCGAGGCCTGCGACAACACGCTGCTCATCGCCGAGCGCTGCAACGTCGAATTCGACACCTCGGCCAACTACATGCCGAAGTTCCCGGTGCCCGACGGCGAGACCGAGCACTCCTGGTTCGAGAAAGAGGTCGCGGCGGGGCTGGAGTACCGCTACCCGGGCGGCATCTCGAAAGAAGTCCAGGATCGTGCCGACTACGAGGTCGGCATCATCAACCAGATGGGGTTCCCCGGCTACTTCCTGGTGGTCGCCGACTTCATCAACTGGTCGAAGAACAACGGCATCCGCGTCGGACCCGGTCGTGGTTCCGGTGCCGGCTCGATGGTCGCGTACGCGATGCGCATCACCGACCTCGACCCGATCCGGCACGGCCTGATCTTCGAACGGTTCCTCAACCCGGACCGCGTCTCGATGCCCGACTTCGACGTCGACTTCGACGACCGGCGCCGCGGTGAGGCGATCAAGTACGTCACCGAGAAGTACGGGTCGGAGCGCGTGGCGCAGATCGTCACGTACGGCACGATCAAGGCGAAGCAGGCGCTCAAGGACTCCTCGCGCGTGCTCGGGTTCCCGTTCGGCATGGGCGAGAAGCTCACCAAGGCGATGCCGCCGCCCGTGATGGGCAAGGACATCCCGCTCACCGGGATCTTCGACAAGGACCACCCCCGCTACAAGGAAGCCGTCGACGTCCGCACGGTCGTCGAGACCGACCCCGAGGCGAAGACGGTGTTCGACACCGCGCTCGGGCTCGAAGGGCTGAAGCGCCAGTGGGGCGTGCACGCGGCCGGCGTGATCATGTCGAGCGATCCGCTGATCGACATCATCCCGATCATGAAGCGCGAGCAGGACGGCCAGGTCGTCACGCAGTTCGACTACCCGGCAGCGGAGTCGCTCGGCCTGATCAAGATGGACTTCCTGGGGCTCCGCAACCTCACGATCATCAGTGACGCCCTCGACAACATCAAGACCAACCGCGGGATCGACCTCGACCTCGAGACGATGGGGCTCGAGGACCCCGAGGCGTACGCGCTCCTGCAGCGCGGTGACACCCTCGGCGTGTTCCAGCTCGACGGCGGGCCGATGCGTGGCCTGCTGCGGCTGATGAAGCCCGACAACTTCGAGGACATCTCCGCGCTCATCGCCCTGTACCGACCGGGGCCCATGGGTGCGAACTCGCACACGAACTACGCGCTCCGCAAGAACGGCGAGCAGCCGATCACCCCGATCCACCCGGAGCTCGCCGAGCCCCTGCAGGACATCATCGGCACGACCTACGGCCTGATCATCTACCAGGAGCAGGTCATGGCCATCGCGCAGAAGGTCGCTGGGTTCTCCCTCGGCCAGGCGGACATCCTCCGTCGCGCGATGGGCAAGAAGAAGAAGTCCGAGCTGGACAAGCAGTACGCCGGCTTCGAGAAGGGCATGCTCGACAACGGCTACTCGCCCGCGGCGATCAAGACGCTGTGGGACATCCTGTTGCCGTTCTCCGACTACGCGTTCAACAAGGCGCACTCCGCCGCGTACGGCGTGGTCTCCTTCTGGACCGCCTACCTCAAGGCGCACTACCCGGCCGAGTACATGGCGGCGCTGCTGACCTCCGTCGGTGACGCCCGCGACAAGCTCGCGCTGTACCTCAACGAATGCCGCCGGATGGGCATCAAGGTCATGCCGCCGGACGTCAACGAGTCGATCGGCTTCTTCGCCGCCGTCGGTGAGGACATCCGTTTCGGCATGGGCGCGATCCGCAACGTCGGGTTCAACGTCGTCGACGACATCGTGAAGGCCCGCACCGAGAAGGGCGCGTTCGAGTCGTTCCACGACTTCCTGCGCAAGATCCCGATCTCGTCCGCGAACAAGCGCACGGTCGAGTCGCTCATCAAGGCGGGTGCCTTCGACGAGTTCGGCGACTCCCGCCGCGCGCTGGTCGAGATCCACGAGGGTGCGGTCGAAGGCGCCGTCAAGGTCAAGCGCGACGAAGCCCACGGCAACGTCGGCTTCGACTTCGACTCGCTGTTCGCCGAGGTGGCCGAGGAATCGCCGGCCGCCGGTCCGGTGTCGCAGGTGCCCGACCGTCCGGAGTGGTCCAAGCGCGACAAGCTCGCGTTCGAGCGCGACATGCTCGGGCTCTACGTCTCCGACCACCCGCTCGCCGGTCTCGAGATCGAACTCGCGAAGCACCAGTCGATCACCATCGCCGACCTCATCGCGGCCGACGACTCGGTCGAGGGGGAGACCGTGACGGTCGCGGGGCTGCTGACGAGCGTGCAGCACCGCGTGGCGAAGACGAGCGGCAACCCGTACGGCATCGTCGACATCGAGGACTTCGGCGGCCAGATCGGCGTGATGTTCCTGGGCAAGACCTACCAGGAGTTCGGGCCGTCCCTGGTGGCGGACTCGATCGTGGTCCTGCGCGGCCGTGTGAACGTCCGCGACGATGGCAAGGCCCTGCACGCGGTGAGCATGTTCCAGCCGGCGATCGGCGACGCGATGGGCTCCGGCCCGCTCACGTTGTCGCTGCCGGAACGACAAGCCACGACGAGCACGGTCACCGAGCTCGCCGCGGTGCTCAGTCGGCACCAGGGCGAGACCGAGGTGCGACTGAAGCTCCTGAAGGACGACGTCGCCCGCACCTTCGAACTGCCGTTCCCGGTGAACCTGACCCCCGACCTGTTCGGCGAGCTGAAGAGCCTGCTCGGGCCGCGCTGCCTGGTGTAGAGGAGACGACCGTGGCCGAGCACCGGATCTTCGACACGCCGTTCGCGTCGGTCTACCCGCACTACCTGGCGAAGGTGGAGCGGAAGGGCCACACGAAGGCGGAGCTCGACACCGTCGTCGAGTGGCTCACGGGCTTCGACGACGCCGCGCTCGACCGGCACCTGGCGGACGAGACCACGTTCCGTGACTTCTTCGCCGCCGCACACCTGAACGAGAACGCACCGCTCATCACGGGTGTGATCTGCGGCGTGCGGATCGAGGAGCTCGACGATCCGCTGATGCGGCAGATCCGGTACCTCGACAAGCTCGTCGACGAGGTCGCCAAGGGCCGTCCGATGGCGAAGGTGCTCCGGACAGCGTGACCGGCGCGGGGACGGCCGCTCCCGACGCCGGGGTGCTCCGGGCGTTCGGGGTGGGGGAGTCCACGCCCGTGCCGCTCGCCGGCGGTCGCGGGCTGTCCTGGCGTGCCGACGCCGCCGCGGACGCCGGTGCCGCCGCGGACGCCGGTGCCGCCGCGGACGCCGGTGCCGCCGCGGACGCCGGTGCCGACGCGGCCGCCGGTGTCGGCACACGAGCCCGTACCCGCGCCGTCGTCCTCCGGCCGCACGACGGCGCCGACGTGACCGACTGGCGCGCTGAGCTGCTGTCCCACCTCGGGCACACCCCGGCGTTCCGGACACCCCGGCCCGTCCCCACCCGTGACGGGGGCTGGCGGTCGGGCGACTGGGAGGCGTGGGAGTTCGTCGCCGGTGCCGCGGACGAGTCCCGCGTCACCGACGTGATCCGGGCCGGCCGAGCGTTCCACCGGGCGGTCGCCGACGTCGACCGACCCGACTTCCTGCGCGTCGCCGGAGCCGACACCGACGACCCCTGGCGTCGTGCCGACGGCATGGCCTGGGGCGAGGAACCGCTGCCGGCCGACCCGACCCTCGACCGGCTCGCTGCCGCGTTCCGTCCCGTCGACGCCCCGGCGCAGCTGGTCCACGGCGACCTGCTCGGCAACGTCCTGTTCGCCGCCGGGCACGCGCCCGCGATCATCGACTGGCCGCCGTACTGGCGCCCTGCCGGGTTCGGGCTCGCGGTCGCCGCCGCCGATGCGGTCTGCTGGCACGGCGTCGCCGTCGACCGGCTCGACGCCCTCGGCGCGGGTGAGCCCGAGTGGCGGCAGCTCCTCGTGCGGGCCCTGGTGTTCCGCATCGCGACGCTGCACCTGGTGGGTGCGTGGGACGCGACGACCGTTGCGCGGCACGTTGCGGTCGTCGACGCGGTCACCTGACGGACTGGAGGCCCGTGGCGGCGCCGCCACGGGCCTCCCGTCAGCCGACGGGTCGCGTCACGCGCCCCGCCCGGTGATCGCGCGGATCCGCGCGACGATGCGTGGGTTCCGTGCCCCGAAGCTCAGTGCGGTCAGGCGACGGAAGGAGACCGTGGCGCGGTGCACGAGCAGGCCGGTGGCCTCGGCGATGTCCGAGACGGCGTGCCAGCGCGCACGGAGCGCCGCCGGGTCGATCTCGGTCCCCGCTGCCATCCGGATCAGCCCGATGAGCTCGTCGCCACCCCGCCAGGAGGTGCTCTGGTTCTCGAACCGACGCAGGATGCGGTCGATCGCGGACGCCCGGTGGTTCGCGACGGCGTGCGACCAGCGGATGTCGTGCGACACCGGGTCGACCAGGATCCAGCGGGGTGCGTTGGCGTTCAGCGTGGAGAGCTGCGCGAAGGTCGTCAGCGCGCCGAGGGCGACCGCGACGTCGAAGATCTGCCGGGGGCGGCCACCGGCGGCGATGAGTGCGCCCGGGAAGGCCTGCCTGGCTACTCGGATCTGCGCCTTCGCGACGATGACCGTCACGACGACGTCCTCCGGAGCGGCGGCGAGGACCGAGCGGACGCGGGCCGTGACGTCGTCGGAGAGTTCGGCCGGCAGGTGCAGCGCGACGCGCACGACGTCGTCGTCTGGGAGGAACGCGTCGGCGAAGACGTCGACGGCGTCGCGGTAGCGCGCCAGGAACAGGGCGACGGCGCCGGCGTAGAAGGGGTACCGCTCGAGCAGGATGCGCTCGTGCTCCAGGCGGAGGGACGGGCCGCGGTCACCGCTGAAGCTCGTCGACCCGGTGTGCAGGACGAGGGCGCGGTTGGCGAGGACGGAGGTGAAGCCGTGCTCGTTGATCCGCAGGCAGAAGTCGTTCTCCTCGCCGTAGCCCGGGGAGAAGACCTCGTCGAACAGGCCGTACCGGTCGATGACCTCGCGCCGGATGAGGAAGCAGAAGCCCATCGCGACCGGCGACACCGTCGACCGGGGGAGCAGGTACTTCGTACGGCCGTGCAGCTCCCGCGTGCGGCGCGGGGAGAGCGTCGCGCGCGGGTTGCGGCGGGCGTAGGGGAACGAGGCGATGGTGGCGTTGTCGCTCCGGGCGCACACCACGCCGATCGAGTCGTCCGAGGCGAGCACGTCGGTCATCTCGTCGAGGAAGCCGGGCATCGGCACCGTGTCGCTGTTGAGCAGCAGGACGTCGTTGCCCGTCCGGTCGAGGTCGAGCACCGCGCGGTTGCAGTTGCCGACGAACCCGAGGTTCGCCGCGTTCCGCGTGTACTCGAAGCCGTCGCGGTCGCCGACGAGCTCGAGCACCCGGGCCTCGATCGTGTCGACGTGGGGGCCGACGTCGTTCGCCAGCAGGACGCGGTCGATCGAGAAGTCGACGGTCTCGAGCAGCGCCTCGATGCAGCGTTCGAGCCCCGGGAGGTCGTCGTAGATCGGGACGACGATCGTGACCGGTCGGCGTTCGCGCGTCATCGTCTGGCCAGCTTCCGGAGCACCACGCCGGGGCGGGCGAGGAGCCGGCCGACCGCACCGGAGCGCGACCGCACGCGGTTCGCCAGCAGGCCCGCTGCGGCACGGGCGCTCGTCGCACCGAGGGACGCGTACGCCCCGGGGAGCTCGAACCAGTAGCGCGCGGCCTGGGGGAGTCGGTAGCCCTCCGTCCCGACCAACGCGACGAGGCGCGCGATCGCTGCGGCGTTGTCGTGACCAGCACCCGTGACGGCGGCGAGCCGGTCCGGGGCAGCCGCGCCGTGCCTCCTGGCCGAGTCGGGGTCCGTCGCGTACGCGGCCAGCGTCTCCGCGAGGGCGGTGACGTCGTCGGCGTCCACCAGGACGCCGGTGACGCCGTCGTCGACGAGTTCGGCGCTGCCGCCCTGACGGGTCGCGACGACGGCCTTGCCGAGCGTCATGTACTCCGCCGTCGTGCGGCCGAAGGCCTCGATCGTCGAGGGGGTGATGCAGATGTCGGCGGCCGCGATGTACGGAGCGGGCGTGTGCTGCTCGCCCGCGAAGACGACGCGGTCGGCGACGCCGAGGGCCCGCGCGCGCTCGGCGAGACGCTGGTCCTCGCCGGGGTGCTTCCAGCTGCCGACGAAGCAGACGCTCGCGCCGATGCCGCGCTCGTGCAGCGCGCCGAGGGCGTCGACGACGCGGTGCTGGCCCTTCGACTCCTCCACCCGGCCGACGACGGTGATGCGGAGACCGGGGTCTGCCTGCGGGAACGGGGCGACCGTCGGGGTCTCGTCACGTGTGCCGAGGAGTCGTTCGGTGTCGACCGTCGGGTAGGCGACCGAGAGCTTCTCGGCGGGGATGTACTGGGCGAGGTGCTCGCGCATCGCCTCGGAGTTGGTGACCACGGCGCCGGACAGCAGCCCGATGTCGCCGAGGACGCCCGCACGGCCCGTCTGGAACTGCAGCCCGTGGTCGAGGTCGCCGTACTCGCGGACGAACCACGCCTGCGGGATCCCGAGGACCGCCGCGGCGAAGGACGCCCACGGAGCGACGAGGGTGTTCGTGACGACGAGGTCGGGGCGCTGTCGTTCGTACAGCCGGATGATCGCGTTCACGGCGGCGTAGTCGACGGTCGCGAACGCGGCGCGCTCGGCAGCCGGAGCCGGCTGGGGGCTCGGCAGTGCCCAGCCGCGGAACCGCAGGGCGTCGTACGACCAGCCGCGGGCGTCGAGGGCCTCGATGAACTTGCCCTTCGGGGCCTTCGTGACGAAGGTCGGGGTCATCGTCGGGTCGATCGCCTGCCAGTCCTCCACGAACCGGAGGAGGGACCGCTCCGCGCCGCCCAGGTTCACGGGCGCCGTGGAGTGGTTGGCGAAACTGACGATCACCCATTGACTCTACTGAGGTTTTACCAAGTGTTCGTGCGCCAGGCACCCTCTGTGGACAGCCGTCACCGTGGCGAACGTGTCTTGTGCAACGTTTGTGCGAGAATGTCTCGTCCCTGAATCCCTGTGAGGAGCGCTCTGCTGCGCCCCGGAGGAGCCTGCACCCGAAGCATGACGTACCTGAACGAGCTCATGTCGTCACGGGAGCTCCTGGCGAACCTCACTGCGCGTGAGGTGAAGGGCAAGTACCGCCGCACCGTCTTCGGGCAGCTGTGGTCGTTGATCAACCCGCTCGCGACGATGTTGATCTACACGATCGTCTACTCGTTCATCTTCCGGGCGAGGCTCGAGGTCGGCGACCCCAGTGGGCTGAACATCTACCCGCTGTGGCTCATGTGCGGCCTGCTGCCGTGGATCTTCGCGCGCAACGTCATCAACTCGGGGATGACCTCGATCGTGGCCAACGGCTCGCTGATCAAGAAGGTCTACTTCCCCCGGATGACGCTGCCGCTCGCAGCCGTCGGGTCCTTCGGCTTCACCTGGCTGGTCGAGATGGGTGTGCTGCTCATCGCACTGGCCATCGCCGGGTCGAACTTCTGGCTCTACCTGCCGCTCATCGCGCTGACGATGGTGTTCCTCGCCATGTTCGCCGCCGGCCTCGGGCTGATCCTGTCGATCATCAACGTGCACTTCCGCGACATGCAGCATCTCGTCGGCATCGGCCTGCAGATGTGGATGTACCTGTCGCCGATCATCTACCCGCTGTCGCTCGTCGAGGACGCCGCGAACAAGGCCGGGCACCCGTGGATCATCCACGTCTACAAGCTCAACCCGATCGAGCGGTTCTCCGAGGTCTTCCGGAACCTCATGTACGACAACCGTCTCCCGAACTGGACCGACCTGGTCGCGTGCGCCATCGCTGGATGCGCTTCGCTCGCACTCGGCTACTTCGTGTTCTCCCGCAACGAGAAGAAGCTGGCTGAACTGCTGTGACCGACTCCGCTGTCTCCGTCGAACACATCTCCAAGCGTTTCCGCATGTACCACGAGCGGAACGATTCGCTGAAGAGCATGGTCATGCGTGGCAAGAAGTCCGTGCACGAGGACTTCTGGGCACTGAAGGACGTCTCGTTCGAGGTTCCGCACGGGTCGACCTTCGGCCTGATCGGCAAGAACGGCTCGGGCAAGTCCACGCTGCTCAAGTGCCTGGCCAAGATCCTCTGGCCTGAGGAGGGTTCGATCACCGCGCGCGGCAAGCAGGCGTCGCTGCTCGAGGTCGGTTCCGGGTTCCACCCCGAGCTCTCCGGTCGCGAGAACGTGTTCCTGAACGGCTCCATCCTCGGGATGAGCCGGAAGGAAGTGGCGCGGAAGTTCGACGACATCGTCTCGTTCTCCGGCGTGGGCAACTTCATCGACCAGCCGGTGAAGAACTACTCGTCCGGCATGTACGTGCGCCTCGGGTTCTCCGTCGCGGTCGCCGTCACGCCGGACATCCTGGTGGTGGACGAGGTGCTGGCCGTCGGTGACGCGACGTTCCGCAAGCGCTGCCAGACGAAGTTCAAGGAGATGAAGGACGAGGGTCGTACGGTCATCCTCGTCTCGCACTCGATGGGCACCGTCAAGGACATGTGCGACCAGGTCGCCTGGCTCAACGAGGGTGAACTGAAGATGATCGGTCCGACCAAGAAGGTCGTCTCGGCCTACGAAGCCACCGTCTGACCCTGCCCCGCGTCGGCCGTCCGTGCCCGTAGGGTTGATCCGTGCAAACGGATGTTGAGGAGCTGTCGGCGTACTCGGACGAGCGCGGCAACCGGATCGAGTACAGCGGCGCGAAGCGCGGGAACGTGAAGATCACGTTCCGAGGGTCGAACAACGTCGTCAAGGTCCACGAACGCGCGCGCCTCGGGCGACTCGTGCTGAGCATGGACTGCGACAACGGACGGTTCGAGATCGCGGAGAACCACGGCGCGCCGGCGTTCGTCGCGAACATCCGGATCGGTCAGGACTCCTCCGTCCTCGTGGGGGCGAACTCCTCGACGACCGCGAACTGCGTCATCTCGGCCACCGAGGGGACGACCGTGCGGATCGGCGACGACGTCATGATCGCCTCACACGTCCAGATCCGCGCCGACGACGCGCACCCGATCTTCGACGTGCGCACCGGCGAGCGTGTCAACGTCTCACGGTCCATCGACATCGGGGACCACGTCTGGCTCGCCCTCGGGGTGACGGTCCTCGGCGGGACCACAGTCGGGCGCGGTTCGGTCATCGGCACTGGGTCGATCGTCACCAGCCGGGTGCCGAACAACTGCATCGCCGTCGGGACCCCGGCGCGGGTCGTCCGGCGGGACGTCGCGTGGGAACGCCCGCACCTGTCGCTCAAGGAGCCGTTCTACAAGCCGGACGCGTCCACGGTCGAGCGATCGCCGTTCTGGGAACTGACCGAAGCCGACGACTGATCGACCGCGGGCTGTTCGGCCTGCGGCTCGGCCGGCCGCGGTCCGCCGGTCAGCCACTCCATCATCTGGATGACCCGCTCGGAGTTTCGGCCGTCGCGGGTGACGAAGGTGCGTCGAGCCCGCTCCCGGAACGTGTCCGACGGGCGGAAGCCCGCTGCCGCGATCCGCTCGATCGCGTCCTCGACCTCCCGCACCGAGCCCGTCACCTCGCCGAAGCCAGCCTCGTCGTAGTCGAAGTACCCGCGACGGCCGCTGTGTGAGCCGCCGAAGAACTCGCGGAGGTCGAAGTGGAAGTACACGACGGGCACGTCGATGAAGGCGGCGTCGAACGCCAACGACGAGAAGTCCGTCACGAAGGCGGCGCTCCGCGACAGGACGTCCTGCACGCCGTCCACTGCGAAGTCGAGGATCTCCACGTCGTCGGGCAGGTGGAAGTCACTCAGGTACGGCCGGAGGAGCGGGTGCGGCATGAGCGCGAGGCGCTTGCCGGTCCGCTTCGCGAGCGCGCGGAGTTCCGGTGACGACATCAGCGCCGTGTACTCCTTCGCGAAGCGGCTCTCCATGAACCGGTCGTCGCGCTCCCAGGCGCCGGACCCCGCGACCTGCGCGCCGACCAAGTAGTGACGCCAAGTCGGCATCACGAGGATGAGGTCGCGCTCGACTTCTTGCTTCGCCCGACTCTTCTCGAGCAGGGCGTCGAAGCGTGGTAGCCCGGTCAGGACGACCTCGTGCTCGGAGAAGATCCACTGGCCGTGGCCGGCGATCGCGTCCCGCTCCTGGGGCGTCGAGACGACGAACAGGTCGGGTCGCTTGGAGTTGAGCCACCGCGACAGGTCGTAGTTGATCACGCCGTGCTGCAGGAACGTGAAGTGGAAGCGTGGGTTCCCGAACTTCGAGACGGGCAGGGGCTTCGTGACGAAGTCGGCGATGTGCGACGAAGCGACATGCTCGGCGTGGAGCATGAGCTGCACCCACTCGAGCGAGCGGAACGCGACCATGCGGAACCCCTCGCGCTCGAGGCGGTCCCAGTCCTTCGAGTCGCGGTTCAGCACGAAGAAGGCGTTGATGTCCGGCCGGTGTCGCTGCACGTACCGGTACGCGTGCTCCGCGTTGTCGTTCGCGTCCGTGTCCCGGTCGATGAACACCCACGCGCCCTGGAACCGTTCGCGAGCGCGTCGCGTGCGCGCGAGCGCCGGCGCGACAGCGTTCCGGAGTGCGGTCTTCCGGAGCGAGTTCCGCGTGCTGATCGCGCGCTCACGCACGGCCCGCCAGACGTGCTGCTTGTTGGTGAGCTCGACCTCGTTCGGGTCGATCACCCGGCGGCGCTGCGCGAGGATCTGCGGCTCGAGCTGCCGACGGGTGAGGGTCGCGTAGTGGTTCGGCACCTCGCCGCGCGCGAACACGACCTGCTGGCCGTCCACGTGCATCTCGGTGACGAAACCACGCGGGATCCACAGGACACGTCGTCGGACCAAGGGGCGCCCGTAGAAGACGAAGTCCTGGACGGTCTCGAAATCGGGCGTGACCTCGTGACCGTCGACCGTGATCTGTTCGACGGGGATGTCCCGCGTGAACCAGTACTGCAACTGGACGAGCTGATGGGATTCGTCGACGCGAGCCAGGTTGACGGTGCTGGGACGATCGGGATCGGTCTGGTAGCCCACGAGCATCGCCCGCCGGACCGCGAACTCGACCGGGAGGAGGTCGAAGGAGCGCACGGCCTCGGATCCAACTCGGTCGAGGACCGCCGCCGCCAGCTCGTGGAACTCGTCGAACGCGTCGACCGGAGCCAGCGCGGAGGGGGAGCGGATGGCGCGCTCGCGCCGGAAGTACCCGACGAGGTCGTAGAGGACGGTGTTGGCGACCCATCGATCGACGGTACCGATCGCCGAGGCCTCCTCGAGGAGGCCGAGGTGGCCGTGACGGAGCACATCGGTGTACTTCCGGCGGTCCTCGTGGCTCGTCTGCATCGTGGAGGTACCGTCGCCCCGCTGACGGTACCGGTACTTCGCGGAGGCCATCAGGCCGATCTTGTGCAGTCCGTTCCGGAGCAGGTACCGGGCGACGAAGTGGGCGTCCTCGAAGGTGGGGCGGACGCGTCCGTCGAACTCGAGAGCAGTCGCCTCGATGAGGTCGCGGCGCATGAACGCCGCGTTGACCCCGGTCTGCACGATGGGGTCCAGGCGCATGTCGACGATGCGCGAGCCCTTCTCGAAGCGCTTGCGGGAGGGGTGGCCGTCCGTCACGACGCCGTCGTCGTCGAGGAGGAGCTGGTGGGCTGCGAGCAGCGCGACCTCGTCCGACGCGTGCAGTTCGATGAACTTCGCGACCTCCTCGAAGTAGCGCTCCTCGAGCTCGTCGTCGGCATCGACGAAGGTGACCCACCGTCCGGTGGCCCGGGCCAGACCCGCGTTGCGTGCACCGGCGATCCAGGTGTTGGTCTGGTGGATCACGGTCACATCCGCACCGGAGGCCCGACTCCACTCGTCCAGCTGGGCGCCGGTCGAGTCGGTCGATCCGTCATCGACGAACACGAACTGCAGGCGGTCCTTGTCGAACGACTGCCGCTCGAACGACTGCAGGAGCGTCGGCAGGTAGCGCGCGACGTCGTGCGCCGCGACGACGACGGAGATGAGTGGCGTGGTCCGGATCGCTGAGTCCATCGGTCGAGCGGCTCCCTGTCGTCGTGAGGCACGTGCTGCGATAGTTTAGGGCGGAAGTCGAGGTTGGCTCGTCGCGCACTGCGCAACCCGAACGTGATGAACTCCTGGAGAAGTGCTGTGGGTGGACCCCTTCCTCTGCTGTCGGTCGTCGTGCCGGTCGGCAGCGTCGGGCCGTGGTTCGACCGGGCGCTCGACGCCCTCCGGTCACAGAGCCACCGTCGGCTCGAGATCATCCTCGTGCTCGACGGCCTCGGCTCCGACGCGTCGGACGCGGTCCACTCCGTGGCAGCCGAGGACCCGCGCATCGTCGTGGTCGAGAACGCGGAGCGTCGCGGGGCCGGCAACGCCCGGAACGTCGGGCTGCGCGTCGCGACCGGTGACCACGTGGCGTTCGCCGACGCCGATGACCTGGTGCCGCCCGATGCGTACGAACGCCTGCTCGCCGTCTTCGCCGAGTCCGATCCGGACGTCGTCAGCGGGAGGGCCGAGCAGTTCACGGCGGACGGGCGCGAGGTGACCTACTGGACGACGGACGACGCACTCTGGGCGACCGGGGGGTCCGCGCTGCGGATCTCTGACACGCCGCAGCTGGCGTTCGACCACACTCCGTGGAACAAGGTCTTCACGCGGACGTGGCTTCGCGGGTCCGGTGTCGAGTTCCCCACCGGCACGACGTGCGAAGACGTCTCGTGGTGGGCTCGGCTTGCGGTGCGGGCGACGGTCGACGTGCTGCCGGAGGTCGTCTACCGCCACCGGAGGCACGATGAATCGGTGACGTCGGGCATCGGGCGCGGAGACGACCTCGACGACTGGATCGCGCAGACCCGCGCCGCAACGGGGACGTACACGGCGCACGGGGCACGCGAGGCGACGGCCGCTCTCGGACGACGGCTGATCCGTCGCGAGGCCTGGACGCGGGTGCGCGGGATCGATGCGCTCGGTCCGGACGGTGCTCGCCTGCTCGTCGACTTCGTGCGGTGGATCGAGACCTGGGCCGACGTGAGCGAGTTCGACCAGCTCAGTGCGTTCCCGAGGACCGCTTACGCCCTGCTCCGGCAGGGGGAGCCGGAGCTCGCGGCCGACCTGGTCCAGACCTTCGACCGACCGAGCGAGGACGCGGTTGCGCTGTGGCGGGACCTCGCGACCGGGTGCGACCGGGCGATCGGGCCCGACGCGGAACGCGCTGCGGCACTCTGGCGCGAACGGATGTTCCGACCGGCCGTCGATGCCGCGCAACGTGGCGAGACCCTTCCCGTCCGTCCAGAGGTCGTGGCAGCGTTCTGGGACGAGTTCATCGGCGGCGGGCTGGACGAGCACGAACAGGTCGTGCTGTCGGCGTTGCGCGACGGAGCGGTGGACGACGTCGCGTTCCTCCGGCGGAACCGGCGCGTCCGCCCCACCGCCGACCGCCGCCGCGGTGGCCTCCGGATCAGCGTCGCGGGTCTCGAGCGTGCAGTGCACGGGCGCATCGTGCTCGAGCGCGGTGGGGCCAGGACGATCGTCCACGAGGGCGCCGTGTCGTCGGATGCGGTCGTCATCTCCACCTCCCATCGGCCTGGTGATCGCTGGAGCGTCGACTTCCCGCTGAGCAACGGTCGCAGCCACCGCGTCGCGGTGACCGTCGCGCCGTCCGGTCTGACACGCTTCGTCGGTGCCGTCCGGACGATGAGCGGTCGTCGGGCATGAGTGTCCGGCTCTCCGTCGTGATGCCCGTGCACGACGTCGCTCCGTGGATCGAGGAACAACTCGACTGTGTGCTCCGGCAGGACGTCGACCTTGAGCTGATCGTCATCGACGACCGGTCGAGCGACGAGACGTTCGCGATCGTGGAGCGGATCGCGTCCGGCGACCCGCGCGTGCGACTGCACCGGTCCCGAGTCGCCGGGGGAGGCGCCGCCCGCAACCAGGGCATCGACCTCGCGCAGGGCGAGTACGTCGTCTTCGCCGACGGTGACGACCTCGTGCCGGACGGGTCGTACCGAGCGCTCGTCGATGCGGCGGACCGCGGCGACGCCGTGATCGCACTCGGGCGACACCTGAAGTTCAGTTCGGGATCGACGTGGGAGCCGATGTCGAGTTGGTACGACGTCCTGGAGGAGTCGGTGACGGACCTCGAGACGATGCCGAGGCTCCTGGCGAACCGCGCGTGCTGGAACCGGGTCTTCCGGACCGAGTTCGTGCGTGCGGCGGGTGTCCGGTTCCCGGACGTGCCACGGTCCAACGACATCGTCCCGATGGTCCGTGCCGTCCTCGCGGCGGACCGGATCGCGGTGGTGCCGGAGGTCGTCTACCTCTACCGGGAGCGTCCCGGGACCTCGTCCATGACGGCCAGGGCGTCGGGCGTCGACGGCGTGATGAGCTACTTCGATCAGGAGCTCGAGGTCGCATCCCTGCTCGCCGACACAGCACCGTCGGTCCGCGCGGCGCACGCCGAGGTCGTCCTCGCCGCTGACGGGTACGTCCACCTCAAGCGGTTCCTCCGCGGACAGCCGGATGCGCACGACCTCGACCGGGTCGTCCGAGCGGTGCGCGACCTGCTTGCGGCCCTGCCGACCACCGATCGTGCGACGATCCGTGCGGAACGACGGGCACTCTGGTTCGCGGTGGCGAACGGCGAAGGCGGACTCGCAGTGCGTCTCGCGTCCGCGCTGCATGATGCGCGCGATCACCACGAGGCGACGCCGACGTTGCTCCGTGCCTGGGCGGACGCGGTCCGCTCGGTCGGAGCGCTCGGAGGATCCGCCGTCTTCTCGCTCGATCGCGCGTCCCTCGTGAACGACGGGCCGTTGGTGCTCCTCGCCAACCGCGCCGAGCACACCGACGTGACGGTGCTCCGATCCGCCGTCGCGGACCTCGGTCCGGAGGTGCAGGGGATCGACGGTCACTCCGAGCTCCTGCACGCGGTCGCCGAAGCCGTCCGGGCGAACGACCCGCTCGCACTGCAGCTGGTGTCGGCGGTGCGGCACCTCGCGCCGCTCGTGGTCGACGAGGCGCACCCGGACACCGACGGCGTGAGCCTGACCGGACCACTGGTCGCAACGGTGCCGGACGGCGCTTCCCTCGAGATGGTGCTGACCGCGGTCGGAACTGCCGAGGGGCCCGCGACTGCGGGGGCCGAGGTCGTCTTCGGGCTCGAGCACGAAGCGCCCCGCTGGTCGCTCCGCATCGCGAACGGAGACCTCGCGACGGGGAGGCACCGTGCTGCCGTCCGGATCGCGTTCCGTGGTCTCCGGCTCGAGTTCCCCGTCGTGACCGCGAGGATGCCGCTCCCGCCCGTCATGGAAGGGGTCCAGCTGCAGCCCCTGGCCGACCGTGCCGACGGCTGGCGGTTCCTCGTCGACCGTCGGGCGGGCGGCGTGCCGCTCGCCCGACGGCTCCTGCGCGCAGCGCGCGCCAGGCTCAGGAGCTGACGGCGGCGAGTTCGTCGGCTGAGCGCGCGGCGGTCAGGGCGTCACCGAGGACCATGCGGTCCAGGTCGGCCATGAAGTCCTGGAAGAACGGCCGGCCGAAGTGCCACGGCGAGATGCCGTAGGGGTGCGCGCCGTCGGAGTGGTACGAGCGGTCGCGGTTGTCGATGGTGCGGAGGTCGTGCCGGGCCGTGATCGAGCGGTAGAGCGAGTCGTACCGGTCGTTCTCCCGCAGCAGTCGGCGGTACAGGTCGTCCCGCTTCTGGTCACCGCGGTACTTCACGAACTCGAGGTCGCCGGTGCTCGTCCGGTAGTACGAGCTGTACCGGAAGCAGTTCAGCACGAGGGTCGTGTTCGGGAGCGCCCGCTGCTGCCAGTCCACCAGCTCGTCGACCGCTGCTTCGAGGAGTGGCACGTACTCCGCGCTCGAGTTCGCCATGTGGAGGGTCGTGAACCCCTCGCCCGCGGCGAAGAAGTCCGTCTTGCGGAAACTGTTCGGGTTGTTCGTGATCGTCGCGTCGCCGATCCGGGCGAGGCCGTAACGGACGTCGGAGTACAGGTCGAACAACAGGTAGTCGGGCGCGAACGCCTCGAGTTCCGCTCGGTCCGACTTGGCGATGTCGCGCCCCATGGTGCGCGCCCCGTGCTCGTTGACCTTGTCGCCCGGTTCGATGCGCGCTGCGACGTCCGGCGCGACAGGGCTCGACAGGAAGCTCACGAGTCCGGTCTGCCACGCCAGCGGGCCGAGGTCGTAGACGTCCTTGTATTGCGGGTTGTTCCGCGTGATGAACGCTTCTCGCGTGACGCACGAGCCGATGATGGCCACCTTGATCCGTGACACCGAGTTCTCCGTTCGATCGAGCATGAGCCAGCGACAAGGACTGATTATGCCTCAGGGCCAGATGCGGCAACGTCCGACCGGCCGACCGTCATGTCCCGGAGGAGCGCGTCGTACCGTCGGGAGACGGCGAACGGCGAGAGCCGTGTCGTGAACGCGCGCGAGGCTCCTCGCTCCGGCACGGGCCCCGACAACACCCGAGCGAGTGCGCCAGGATCACCGGGCTCGAACCACCGGATCCAAGGTTCACTTCCGAAGTCGCTCCGGAGGTGCGGTTCGTCGGGCAGCACAGCGGGCACGCCGAACGTCGCAGCGAGGTGCAGGCTGCCGGAGTTCAGGATGCGACGGTACGGCAGCACCGCGACGTCCGCCGCGTCGAACCAGACCTTGACGTCCGCATCGTCCACGTAGTCGTGGTGTCGAACCGTGCGGAGTCCGTCGGGCAGGAGCCGATCGATGATCGCTTCGTCCTCTGCCGACGTCCTCCCCGCGAGGAGGAGGACGAAGCGGCGCGCCGGCTCCGCTCGCTCGAGGGCCTCGATGAGGACATCGACCCCCTTGTACGGACGGATCTGCCCGAAGAACAGCACCGCAATCTCGTCGTCGTCGAGTCCGAACCGCGATCGTGCCTCTGCCCGGGACCCGACGCCGTCGTAGATCCCTCGGTAGCTCGGATGCGGGATGTGCTCGACCGTTCGCCCCGAGAGGTCGTAGAACGCTGCGACCGCATCGGGCGTGCGCGTGTTCATGACGTGGACCACATCAGCCGTCGTGGCCAGGTAGCGGTTGAGCGCGATCTCGAGGTCCTCGTGCCGCACGTCGTGCGCGAGCGCGTTGTGGACCGTCCAGAGGATCCGGGCGCCGCGTGTGCGTGCATTGTCGACCGCGGTCCGGAACCGACCGAGTCGGTCGGCTGCCTCGTCGGTGTCGTCCGCGCGCTGCACGATGGGAGCCGTCCAGTGCACGTGCGCGACGTCCCCGGTGCCGAGGGACGCGAGGTCCTGCTCGAAGCGCTCGAGCCTCGCGGACTCGAGGACGTCCCAGCCCGACGCCCGTGGGGCCAGGAGCATGAGGTTCAGGTACGGGTTGTCGCGGTAGACCGGGAAGACCGCGAGCCGCGGTGGACGGCCTCCGCGAGACCGCGAGCGCGCTGTTGCTGCCACAGAGCGATCCTACGAGGGCTCGAGGGCGTCGCTGTGATCGATAGCATCGAGGGATGTTCAGAGCTCGTTCCAGGATCACCGCCGATACATCGCTGACCTTCGCCGTGTCGGGTGACTCCGTCACTGCGCGGCCGGAGTCCTGGCGTGACCAGATCGGCGACCGGCGCCTGCGGCTCGTGGGCGGCTTCGCCGAGGACGACGCGACGTCAGAACGTGCGTTCGGTCAGGTGCGTCGTTCGTTGGCCGACGTGCTCGTGGTCATGCTCGGGATGAACGATGTCCGCCAGGGCGTCCCCTTCGAGGAGATGACGGCGAACATCGAGAAGATCGTGCGGTTCGCCGAGTGCCAGACCGCGCTCCTGTGTCTCGTGCCACCGAGCAACCACAGCGACGGTGCCGTGAACCAGCGGGCGAACGGCGTCGTGGCGAACCGGCACTTGTTCGACCTCGGCGCACGGCGCGGGTGGGTCGTCGCCGACCCGTTCGCGTTCGCCCGGGCGTCCAACAACTCATGGGGTGGCGGCTCGTCCGACGACGGGACGCACCCGCTCCCGCACGTCTCCACGGAGGCGGCGGTCCGCATGCGGCTCTTCATCCGGCAGGCCGCAGCAACCACCGGCCTCAACCAGTGAGCTGAGGACGGGCCGACGTCAGTCGAGCGTCGCGACGATGTACTCGGCCTCGTGCAGGACCGAGCAGAACGCGTGTCCGTCGTGGTCGAGCGCGTCGCGCTTGCGGATGACTGCGCTGCACACCACGCACTTGGTCGTGAAGGTCGACCGCATTGCTTCCGAGAGGAGCGACATACCCGGAACTCTGCTCCGCGAAGGTGAACGCTCTGCGGCACACGACCATGAGGACGGTGAACATGTCCGAAGAATCAGCCCCGGACGCGAGGGAGCCTCGCGTCAGAGCGCTCGCACGACCTGCGCAGCATCGTCCCCGGCCGCGACGACCACCGCGAAGTCCCCCTCCGTCACGGCCTGCCCCGCACCGAGCCACACGATGTTCCGGGCACCCGGCTGCGGGACCCACGAGACGGACCCGGAGTCCGTGCCGCCGCTGACCAGCACGGTGACGTCGTCGAGCCCGCTCGATCCCCGGTACCAGGACGTCGGGACGTCGACCTGCACGGTGTGCCCGGCCGTCTCGAGCGCGGACAACAACGCGGTGACGTCCGCCACCCGTGACCCGTCGTGCTTCAGAGCGACCCGAAGACCGGAACCACCCGCAGCACCCGCAGCATCGGAGCCGCCCCGGACGACGACCGGCCGCGACGACCGCACCATCACCCGGTGCCCCTTCGGCAGCCCTGGCTCGACACCGAGGTACCGGAGCCCGGCCGCCTCGTAGCGCTCCGCAGCGTCCGCCGCTGGGTACCGCCCTCGCCACCGCTCGTCGAACACCCGCCGGTTGTCGACGCGGGCGTCGTCTCGACCTGGGGAGCGGCTCTCGTGGTGCACGACGACCGAGGACGGCACGACGACGAAGGCCGAGCCGGCCGGTGACGACGCGAGCGCCCGCAGACACAGGTCGACGTCTTCGAGCCCGTTCGCGAACACGGGGTCGAACCCCTGCCAGCGGATCAGGTCGGCGGCCCGGAACGCAGCAGCCGCAGCCGTGATCGCGGAGAACCGTGGAAGCCCCGCAGGCCGAGCAGCACCAACCAACGGCCCGGCGGGCCGCGCAGCACCAACCGACGGCCCGGCAGCCCCGCCCCCGAACGCCCGCTCCGCATCGTGCCGCGGGTGGTCGCCGAGGAAGTGCCACGGCAACACCTTGTCACCGCCGAACACCGTGCCGGCGGCCTGCACGACGCCGTCCGGGTAGACGAGCAGCGGTTGCGCGCCGAGCACCGACGGGTCCTCGAGCGCCGACACCAGCGGCCGCAGCCACCCGGCCCCGACCTCCGTGTCGTTGTTGAGCATCACGACGACGCCACCACCGGACCGCGCGAGCCCGAGGTCGCTGCCGAGCCCGAAGTTCCGGTTCCGGTCCTCGCGCTGCAGCAGCACGCGTGGTTCGTCGCGGAACCAGGCCCCGAGGACGGCGGACACCGACCGTGGGGAGCCGTTGTCGACGAGCACGACCTCGACGCGGTCGCCGTCGTGGTCCGCCGCACCGAGCACGGCGTCGACCGCGCGGCGGGTCATCGTCCAGTCGCGGAACACCGGCACGACGACCGAGACGAGCCCGCCGTCGCGTGACGGTGCGGCGGCGGCCAGGGCGTCCCAGTCGATGCGGTGCCTGGCGAGCGCGACCTCCTGCCACGACGCGGGCTGGGCGGAGGAGACCCGTCGCGGGTCCCGCACGTTGTCGTAGTCGACGCCGATGACGGGCACGTACGTGGGCACCCCGAACCGTTTCCCGATGCGGAGCAGCCACTCCCAGTCGATCCAGCGGCGGAGCGTCTCGTCGAACGGCCCGACGGCTGCGGCGACGTCACGGCGGACGACGAGCGCGTTCAGGTCGATGAAGTTGCCGGCGAGCAGGTCGTCGAGCGTGCCGTCCTCGCCCCGGTACGTCTCGACGGGGGCGGTGGAGTCGTCGGCGTTGTTCGCGCCGATCATCCGGACGCCGGTGTGCACCCCGGCACCGTCGGTCTCGAGCAGCGCCGCGACGGCGGCGGACAGGTGCTCGGGCCGCCAGGTGTTGTCGGCGTCGAGGAAGGCCACGAAGTCGCCACGGACCGCGGCGAGTCCGGTGTTGCGTGCGGCGCCGGCACCGCCGTTCGCCCGTTCGATCAGGCGTGTGCGCGGTTCGTCGGCGGCCGCGGCCCGGACGACGTCGACGGTGTCGTCCCCGGAGCCGTCGTCGACGACGAGCAGCTCCCAGTTCGCGTACTGCTGCGCGCGGACGGACGCGATCGCCGCGCCGACGACGTCCGCGCGACGGTGCACGGGCATGACGACGGAGACGAGCGGCTGTTCGGCGTCGCGGCGTGCGGCTCCGCGCGGGTACCGGCTGAGCGCCTCGGCGACGTCCGGCCCGTCCCACGCGCTCCGGTAGCGCCGGCGGGTGCGGTGCTGCGCGTCGGCGAACGCGCGGGCCGCCGACATGGCTGCGTCGCGCGCGGCGCCCCAGGTGGGTGCGTGGCCACGTCGGCCTGGAGGCACGGGGAGCGTGGTCGCGTCGGTCGCGTTCCGCAGGAAGTCGCGGAGCGCATCGAGCGTGGACGCCGGGCGGTCGGCCGCCGGCCGCGATGCTGCGTGGACGCCGGCGTCGAAGAGGGGTCCGGTCTGGAAGAGCTCGGGGCCCTCCTGGTGGAGCGCGTCGTACCAGGACATCGCGGGCACGGGCTGGTGCTCGCGCATCCACTCCGGTTCGATGAGCGGGCTGAGCGAGAGTCCACGCTGGCCGTCGTTGTGGACGTAGAAGGAGACCGCCTCGGCGTCGCTGGCGAACCTCCGGCCGGTCTGCGCCTCCAGGTACGCGCGGTCGAGGACGCCGAACTCGACGATCCGTTGCGCCCAGCGGTCGAGCCGGTCTGCTGTGGTGAGCGGTCGTTCGGGTCCGCGCAGCCGCCGTGCGACCCGGCGTGCGACCCCGCCGATGCCCCCGCGGTCGACCATCAGCGGCGCCCCGGCAGACGGGAGGCGACCTTCGCGATCGCCTGGCCCGTGCGGAACGAACGGCTCGCGCGCAGGTCGTCGAGTTCACGGCGCAGGCGCACGACCTCGTCGGCGGCGCTGGCTGCGGCGACGTCGGCGGCCGTGAGGTCGAGGGGGAGCAGTGCCGCCCACCGGCTTTCGAGCGCGGCGGCCGTGCCGTCGACGGGAGCCATCAGGGAGTTCTCGATGCCCTCGCGGGCGTCGGCGACCTCGCCGGGTGCGACGACCTCGGCGAAGCGGTCCACGACGGCCGCGACGGTGTCGGCACCCGTCCGGTGCGCCCGTGACGACCACGGCACCGTCGGGGGAGCGGACCGGACGACCACGAGGTGCAGCGCCCGACGGTTGGCCGCGACGACCTCGGCGGGCGAGGGGTCCACGAGCACGGCGACGGTCACGAGGTCGTCGGGATCGGGGTCCTTCGAGGTGACGGTCCACGCGGCCGGAGCGGTCGTGCCGGCGGGGAGCCGCGCCTCCAGGGCGAAACCGTCCCCGAAGGCCGCGTCGATCTCGCGGACCAGCGCGTCGGCGTCCGCGACGTGCCGCAGGTCAACGGCGAGCCGCGGGGGCTTCCCGGAGGGGACCAGGACGTCGGCGAACCGTTCGGTGGCCGTCATGCCGTGCCGCTGGTAGGCGGCCACGGCGTCCGGCAGGAACGGGTACCGACCTTCGAGCACACGCTGGTGCGCGGCGCGCAGGGCGGTGCGGTTGCCCGAGAAGCTCTTGCCGCCGGCGTGCAGCACGAGCGCACGGTTCGCGATCTTCGCCAGCCAACCGTGCTCGGCGATGCGCAGGCAGTAGTCGTTCTCCTCGCCGTACCCGGGGGCGAAGGCCTCGTCGAACAGCCCGTGCTCGGCGATGAGCTCGCGGCGGGTGAGGAAGCAGAAGCCCATCGCGACCGGCAGGACCTGCGACACGGGCAGCAGCGGCGCGAGTTCGCCCCAGACACGGCGTGTGCGTGCCTCGGTGCGGGCGGCACCGCGGTCGGTCAGGCGGTACGGGATGCTCGCGATCGTCGCGTTGTCGCTCCGCGCCGTGACGACGCCGGTGTGGTCCTCGTCGAGCACCTGGAGCATCGCGTCGAGGAAGCCCGCTGTGGGCACCGCGTCGCTGTTCAGCAGGAGCACGGCCTCGGGGGCGCTGGTGTCGCCGGTGTCGAGCTCGAGGACGGCACGGTTGCAGGTCCCGACGAAGCCGAGGTTGGCGTCGTTGCGCTCGTACCGGAACCCGGGGCGTCCGTCGATCCGCTCGAGCAGGGCACGCTCGATCGCGTCGACGTCGGGGCCGCAGTCGTTGACGAGCAGGGCCCGGTGCACCGATGTGTCGAGGTGCTCGACGAGCCCGTCGACGCAGCGCAGCAGGGAGTCGAGGTCGCCGTACACGGGGACGACGACCAGGCTGGAGCGGCTCATCGGGTGGTCTCCTCGTGTGCGTCCGTGCGGTCGAGTTCGGTGGCGAGCGCGTCGACCGCGGCGTCGAGCGGGCCGCCGAGCGCACCGTCGGCGAGCGGCACGAACCCGGTGGGTCCGTCCGCTGCGGCGCGGCGGACGGCATCGGCGACGGCGAGTCCGAGGGACCGGGCGTCGGCGGGGACCGCGGTGAGGTTCGGGTGCAGGTGCGCCCGGGTGTCGCGGAACTCGTTCGTCACCACCCGTGCGCCGGAGATCGCACCGTCGAACGGCGGGTGGCTGGGGTGCGGGCTGTGCTGCAACGACAGGACCACGTTCGTCGACGCGATGAAGCGGAAGTAGTCGTCCCAGGGCATCGTGCCGTGGCTCACGAGCTTGACGTCGCCCCGGCCGCCGTCGAGCTCGACGTCGCCGTGCTGCTCGCCGGCGGAGTGGAACTCGACCCGGATGCCGTCGGCGGCGAGCTCCTGCACGGCGACGCGCAGTGCGGCGACCCCGAGCCGGAACAGGTTGCGGTGCTTGCCCGGACGGCCGTAGAAGAGGACGCGCACGACGTCCTCGTGCTGCCGGGCACCCGCGACACGGTCGAGCAGGTCGACGTCGAGGTGCGGGGCGAAGGTGCGCTCGGACGGCACGTCGAGGCCCTCGACCTCGGAGAGGTACCGGCGGAGCGGCTCCGAGTTCACGAGCATCCGGAAACCGGCGCGGTAGGTGGAGGCAGCGACCGCGTACTCGGTCGACCACGGGCTGAAACCGGGCTCGTAGTCCTGCACCAGGTACACGACGCGGTCGCGGGCGATCACGCCGGCGGTCACGGCGACGTCGATCGGGTGCGCCGTCTTCCAGTGCGTGGCGATCCACACGTCGTCGCGGCCGAACTCGGTGCCGAGGACGTCCTCGCGGCGGACGACCTGGACCCCCGGGCGGCCGTCGACGCGCGACTCCGGGAACCGGTCGGCGACGAGAGCCTCGGCGGCGGCGGCGCTGTTGCCCGGTGTCGTCCAGCGGACCATGACGACCCGGACCGGGCGTCCGAGTCGCGCACCGAGCGCGATCGCGACGGCGAGGGCGGTCTGCACACCGGCGAACGCGGCGCCCTCGCGCAGCTCGTCGACGACGAGGACGACCTCGGGCGCGCGGTCGACGGTCCGGATGCCGGCGATCGCCAGGCTCGTCTCGACCAGCCCCTCGAACGGACGGGCGGTCAGCGGTGCACGGTCGCGCTCCCGCCGGGCGACACCGACGTCGATGCGGGACACCGTCCGGCCGAGTCGTTCGCGGACGTCGTTCCTGTAGTGGCCGTCCCGCGCGTACCGCTCGTTGACGCGCACGAGGTCGCTGACGAGGCGCCGGGCCTTCTCGAAGTTCATCGTCCCTCACGTTACTGGGCCGCGCGGTCCGCCTCGGTAGGCTTGTCCCCTGATGATGCAGCGAATCGACCTCCGCGGCGGCCTGCCCGCCCGTGCCGAACTCCTCCGACTCATGCCCCGTGCCATCGGCGACGTCTCGCACGCCGTCGACGCCGCGCGCGAGCTCGTCCAGGACGTCCGACACCGGGGAGCGGACGCGCTGCGCGACCAGGCCGAACGGTTCGACGGCGGTGCCCCCGCGAACGTCCGCGTGCCCGCCGCCGAGATCGCCGCGGCCGTCGCCGGTCTCACCCCGGAGCTCCGGACGGCCCTCGACGAGGCCATCCGCCGCGTCCGGGCCGCCAGCGCCGCCCAGGTGCCCGCCGCCTCGGTCACCACGCTCGCCGACGGCGCCGAGGTCCACCAGCGCTGGCAGCCGATGCGCCGCGTCGGCCTGTACGTGCCCGGCGGCAAGGCCGTGTACCCGTCGAGCGTCGTGATGAACGTGGTGCCGGCCCAGGTCGCCGGCGTCCGCTCGATCGCCCTCGTGTCCCCGCCGCAGCGCGACCACGGCGGCGCGGTGCACCCGACGATCCTCGCCGCGGCCGGGCTGCTCGGCATCGACGAGGTCTACGCGATGGGCGGTGCCGGCGCGATCGGTGCGCTGGCGTACGGCGTGCCGTCGATCGACCTCGAACCGGTCGACCTCGTCACCGGCCCTGGCAACAACTACGTCGCCGCGGCGAAGCGCCTGGTGCGCGGGGTCGTCGGCATCGACGCCGAGGCCGGTGCCACCGAGATCCTCGTGATCGCGGACGACACCGCCGACCCCGGGTTCGTCGCCGCCGACCTCATCAGCCAGGCCGAGCACGACGAGCAGGCCGGCAGTGTGCTGGTGACGACGTCGGCGGCGTTCGCCGACGCGGTGGAAGCCGCCATCCCGGAACGCACGGCGGTGCTCGGGACGGCTGCGCGCCTCCAGGCCGCCCTGGACGGACCGCAGTCGGCGGTCGTGCTGGTGGACTCGCTCGCCGACGCCGCGACCGTCAGCAACGCGTACGGGCCGGAGCACCTCGAGATCCAGACCGCGGACGACGACGCCGTGCTCGCCGACATCGACGCCGCCGGTGCGGTGTTCGTCGGACCGAGCACGCCCGTCAGCCTGGGGGACTACCTGGCCGGGTCGAACCACGTGCTGCCCACCGGCGGCCAGGCACGCTTCGGCTCCGGGCTGTCCGCGTCGACGTTCCTCCGGCCGCAGCAGGTCATCCGGTACTCGGCCACGGCCCTCGACGAGGTCGCCGGGCACATCGTCGCCCTGTCGACGGAGGAGCAGCTCCCCGCGCACGGCGCCGCCGTGACGGAGCGCACGAACCGGTAGCCTGGGCGACGACATGTTCTGCCCCTTCTGCCGCCACCCGGACTCCCGCGTCGTCGACTCCCGGACGAGCGACGACGGTACCTCCATCCGACGCCGCCGCCAGTGCCCCAACTGCGGGCGCCGGTTCTCGACGACCGAGACCGCTTCGCTCAACGTGGTGAAGCGCAACGGCGTCACCGAACCCTTCAGCCGCGACAAGATCGTCTCCGGCGTGCGCAAGGCGTGCCAGGGCCGCCCGGTCACCGACGGCGACCTCGCGGTGCTCGCGCAGCGGGTCGAGGAGACCGTGCGGTCCTCCGGCTCGAGCCAGATCGACGCGAACGACATCGGGCTCGCGATCCTCGCGCCGCTCCGTGAGCTCGACGAGGTCGCGTACCTCCGGTTCGCCAGCGTCTACCAGGCCTTCGACTCGCTCGAGGACTTCGAGGACGCCATCGGCCAGCTCCGCATCGACCACCACAGCGCCACGGCGACGGGCGCCGACGCGTGAGCAACATCGCGGAACGACTCGTCCGCGGTGGCTACGCCGTCGTGTTCCGTTCCGTGTTCGCGAACATGGACCCGGAGCGGGCCCACCACCTCGCGTTCGCGGTCATCAAGGTGTTGCCGCACGTCCCGATCGTGAGCGGTCTGGTCGAGCGGTACTCCCGGCCCTCGGGCAAGGACGGCATCACCACGATGGGGATCCACTTCCCGTCCCGGTTCGGCCTCGCCGCCGGGTTCGACAAGGACGCCAAGGGCATCGGCGGACTCGGTCTGCTCGGCTTCGGCCACGTCGAGGTCGGCACGATCACCGCGAAGCCCCAGCCCGGCAACGAGCGACCGCGACTCTTCCGGCTCATCGCCGACCGGGCGCTCATCAACCGGATGGGCTTCAACAACCACGGCGCGCCCGCTGCAGCACGACGCCTCGAGCGAGCCCGGCGGAACCCCGGCCGTCCCGTCATCGGTGTGAACATCGGCAAGAGCCGGGTCGTCGCGGTCGAGGACGCCGTCGACGACTACCTCGAGTCCACCCGCCTGCTCGCGCCGTTCGCCGACTACCTGGCGGTCAACGTCAGCTCGCCGAACACCCCGGGTCTGCGCGGCCTGCAGGAGCTCGACCAGCTCCGTCCGCTGCTGTCCGCGGTGCGTGACTCTGCCGGCCGGGTCCCCGTGCTCGTCAAGATCGCGCCGGACCTGACCGACGAGCAGGTCGACGCCATCGCGGAGCTCGCGGTGTCGCTCGGGCTCGCCGGGGTCATCGCGAACAACACCACGATCTCGCGCGAGAACCTGACCGCCGACCCGTCCGACGTCGAGGCGATGGGCGCCGGGGGGCTCTCCGGCGCACCCGTCGCCGCACGGTCGCTCGAGGTCCTGCGGCGCGTCCGTGCCGCCGTGCCGGACGACTTCTGCGTGATCGCGGTCGGCGGTGTCACCACCGAGCAGGACGTCCAGGACCGCATCGAGGCCGGCGCGACGCTCGTGCAGGGCTACACGGCGTTCCTCTACGAGGGGCCGACCTGGGCGACCCGCATCAACCGCTTGCGGCGGCGTCGCTTGCGGCGCGCCACGCGCTGAGCGCGCTGCGCTGCGCGTGCTGCGCTGCGCGTGCTGCGCTGCGCTGCGCGTGCTGAGCGCGCTGAGCGCTGAGCGCGCTGAGCGTGCTGACCCGGACGCGCTGACGCACCACGGGGCCGCCCCCGGCGTCACGCACGCCCCGGACGGCCGGGAGGTCCGTGGCGGCGCCGTCCCGCGCCTCCCGTCCGCCCTGTGCGCGCGTGGGGCTCGCGCCGCCTGCCGCTTGATGAGCAGAAATGGTCGGGTGCGCGCTGCCGACTCGACCATTTCTGCTCACCATCGCGCCGCGCGCGCTGCGCGCCGCGCCGCGCGCCGCGCCGCGCGCCGCCCGCCCCTCCGTTTCGTGAGCAGAAATGGTCGGGTGCGCGCTACTGACTCGACCATTTCTGCTCACCATCGCGCCGCGCGCGCTGCGCGGGAACGACGAAGCGCCGCCCGGCGAGGCCGGACGGCGCTTCGGTGCGCTCGCGCGCGGGTCAGAGCGTGGGGTACTGGCCCCGCTTGACCTGCGGCTTCGGCAGACGCAGGAAGCGCAGCTGCCACGCCCGCGTCAGGATGTAGAGGAACGTGCCGCGCTGCATCTCGCCGAACTTCGTGGTGAGCTTGCGGCGCAGGGAGAGCCAGAGCACGACGCAGTCGATCACGAAGAGTGCCACGAACGCCCAGACGAGCAGGAGCGAGTACGAGGCGAGTGCGGTCTGCGACGCTGCGAAACCGACGATCAGGAAGACGACGAGCACCGGCATCATGATCTCGCCGACGTTCCAGCGGGCATCGATCCAGTTGCGGACGAAGCGTCGCTGGTCACCGCGGTCCTTCGCCGGCAGGTAGCGCTCCTCGCCGTTCGCCATGCCGACTCGGGCACGCTCGCGGTCGGAGTTGAGCCGTGCACGCGCCGCCTTCTTGTCCACCGGCGTGTTGCCGACGAGCGGGCGACGGTTCGCGGCCTCGCGCTCACGGCGGGACGGCGTCGGGCGGCCCTTGCCCTGCTCGAGGAGTTCTTCCTCGGAGGGGTTCACGGTCGTGTTGGTCTTGGGGGCTGCCTTCGCCACGGTGCGTTCCTAACGGCGGTGTGCGTGCGGGATCGTCCTCTAGATTACCGGGCATGACCGACACCGAACAGCACAGCACCGCGACCGACCCCGCACTCCTCGACGCCCTCCGCGAACAGGTGCAGGGCGCACTGCCCGCCACGATCGCCGATCTGTCCGCGCTCGTGCGCCTGCCGTCGGTGTCCTGGTCGGCGTTCGACCCCGCGAACGTGCGGGCGAGCGCCGAGGCCGTCGCGGACCTGGCGCGGTCCACCGGCGTGTTCGGCGCCGACGACGTGCGGATCATCCGCTCGGCCTTCGACGGCTCCACGGCCGCCGTCGCCGAGGCGGACGCGGCGACGGGCCTCGGCCAGCCGGCGGTCCTCGCGGTGCGACCCGCCCGGAACGGCAAGCCGACCGTGATGCTCTACGCGCACCACGACGTGCAGCCGCAAGGCGACGACGCACTCTGGGAGACGCCGCCGTTCGAGCCGACGCTCCGCGGTGACCGGCTGTACGGCCGCGGTGCCTCGGACGACAAGGCCGGCGTGATGACGCACATCGCCTCGCTGCGGGCGATCCACGCGCAGTTCGGCGACGACCTCGACCTCGGTGTCGTGCTGTTCGTCGAGGGCGAGGAGGAGTTCGGCTCCCGCTCGTTCCGCACGTTCCTGCGGGAGCAGAAGGAGCACCTCGCCGCCGACGTCATCGTGGTCGCGGACAGCGACAACTGGTCGGTCGACGTCCCCTCGATCACGGTGTCCCTGCGCGGGAACGTGACGTTCAAGCTCACGCTGACCACCCTCGAGCACGCGAGCCACAGCGGCATGTTCGGGGGAGCGGCCCCCGACGCGATGATCCCGATGGTGAAGCTGCTCTCCTCGCTGCACGACGATGCCGGCTCGGTCGCGGTCGAGGGCCTGACCTCGTACGACGCCGACGTGCCGGACCGCACGGACGACGAGCTCGCCGCCGACGCCGCACTGCTGCCCGGCGTCCGCCCGATCGGCACCGGCGCGGTGCTGTCGCGGATGTGGTTCCAGCCGTCGATCACCGTGACCGGCATGGACGTCCCGAGCGTCGCGAACGCCTCGAACACGCTCCTGCCGACGGTGTCCGCCCGCGTCTCGGTCCGCATCGCCCCCGGGCAGGACGGTCCGGCGGCGTACGCGGCCGTCGAGCGGCACCTGCGCGAGCACGTGCCGTTCGGCGCGAAGCTCGAGATCACCGAGGCGGACAGCGGCGACGGCTTCCTCGTCGACACCGCCGGCTGGGCCGTGCAGGAGGCCCGGACCGCCATGCGCGAGGGCTGGGGCGCCGAGGCGGTCGAACAGGGCATCGGCGGCTCGATCCCGTTCGTCTCGGACCTGGCCGCCGAGTTCCCGGAGGCGCAGATCCTGGTGACGGGCGTCGAGGACCCGGACACCCGTGCGCACAGCCCGAACGAGTCCCAGCACCTCGGCGTGCTGCACCGTGCGATCGCGTCGGAGACGATCCTGCTCGCCAGGCTCGCGACGCGCAGCTGACGGTGCTTACAATCGACGCCAGGCGCGGTGAACGGCACCGCCCGGAGGGAGACGCGCGATGAGCGACACCATCACCGACGAAGCACCGGCGACCGAGGCAGCGTCCCACGGCGTCCTCCTGAGCGACGCCGCTGCCGGCAAGGTGGCCAGCCTCCTCGAGCAAGAGGGGCGCGACGACCTCCGACTGCGCCTCGCCGTGCAGCCCGGTGGCTGCTCCGGCCTGATCTACCAGCTCTACTTCGACGAGCGTCTGCTCGACGGTGACACCACCGCCGAGTTCGACGGGGTCGAGGTCGTCGTCGACAAGATGAGCGTCCCGTACCTCGACGGCGCGACGATCGACTTCGAGGACACGATCCAGAAGCAGGGCTTCACGATCGACAACCCCAACGCGCAGGGCAGCTGCGCGTGCGGTGACAGCTTCCACTGATCGCCGAGCGATCCGACACGCGAGCGGGGAGTGGCCGACACGGCCGCTCCCCGCTCGCGTTCTCCATGGGGGAGCGGGCGCACTCGAGCGCGGCATGACCGGGGAAAACCCGGACTCCGGGGGTGCGGATCGGGGCCAGAGGCGTGTCGGGTGTGCGCGAGCGGTACCGAGCTGCGAGTAAGCTAGGAGTGTTCCAATCAAGCTGGGAGCCACCCAAGAGCCGCCTCCGTGCTGCTCGCTGTGCTCGGCTCCGAGCTCACGTCTTTTGCGAGAGGTAACAGTGCGTTCGAATCGCCGTATACGTTGGGCGGCCGTCCCGGTGGCCGTCGGTCTGGTCATCGCACTGGCTGGCTGCACGCAGCAGCAGATGAACGGATGGCTCCCCGGCACGGAGGAGACGAAGGACGTCACGAACCACACGAGCCGCATCGTCGGCCTGTGGACCACCAGCTGGGTCGTGCTCCTCGCCGTCGGTCTCATCGTGTGGGGCCTGATCATCTGGGCAGCGATCGTGTACCGCCGCCGGAAGGGCCAGACCGGCCTGCCCGTGCAGATGCGCTACAACATGCCGCTCGAGATCTTCTACACGATCGTGCCGCTGATCCTGGTGCTCGGCTTCTTCGCCTTCACCGCGAAGGACCAGGCCGCGATCGAGAAGCCGTTCACGAACCCCGACGCGACGATCCACGTCTACGGCAAGCGCTGGGCGTGGGACTTCAACTACATCGACAAGAACAACCCCGAGGACAGCGTCTACTACCAGGGCATCCAGGCCCAGGAAGAAGAGAACGCCGACGGGGCCATCGACGAGTCGCAGCTCCCGACCCTGTACCTGCCCAAGGGCAAGAAGGTCGCGATCGAGCTCTCCTCGCGTGACGTCGACCACTCCTTCTGGATCATCGACTTCCTCTACAAGAAGGACATGCTCCCGGGCAAGACGAACTGGGAGTACTTCATCCCGGAGAAGCTCGGCACCTACCAAGGCAAGTGCGCCGAGCTCTGCGGTGAGTACCACTCGCTCATGCTCTTCCAGGTGAAGGTCGTCACGCCGACGCAGTACCAGGCGTACCTCGACACCCTCACCGAGCAGGGCAAGGTCGGCCTCCTCGGCGACGAGTACAACACCAACACGAACGAACCGAACAACAAGGCGCCGGTCGAGGCGTCCAGCGAGAACAAGTAGGGGCTCGTCAGATGACAACGTCACTCGTCGGCCAACCGACCCAGACCTCGACGCCGGACTTCCAGGCGTCGAAGGTGGGCCGGAAGGGCAACATCATCGTCCGGTGGATCACCTCCACCGACCACAAGACCATCGGGTACATGTACCTGATCGCGTCGTTCGTCTTCTTCCTGCTCGCGGGTGTGATGGCCCTGGTCATCCGCGCCCAGCTGTTCGAGCCCGGCCTGCACGTGGTCGCGACGAAGGAGCAGTACAACCAGCTCTTCACGATGCACGGCACGATCATGCTGCTGATGTTCGCGACGCCGCTGTTCTCCGGCTTCGCGAACGCGATCATGCCGCTGCAGATCGGTGCCCCCGACGTCGCCTTCCCGCGACTCAACGGGTTCGCCTTCTGGCTGTACCTGTTCGGCTCGCTCATCGCGGTCGGTGGCTTCCTCACCCCGCAGGGCGCCGCGTCCTTCGGCTGGTTCGCCTACGCCCCACTGAGTGACACGACGTTCACACCAGGGCTCGGCGGCACGTTGTGGGTCTTCGGGCTCGGCATGACCGGCTTCTCGACGATCCTCGGTGCGGTGAACTTCATCACCACGATCATCACGATGCGTGCCCCGGGTCTGACCATGTTCCGCATGTCGATCTTCACGTGGAACACCCTCGTGACGGCCCTCCTCGTGCTGATGGCCTTCCCGGTCCTCGCGACGGCGCTGTTCGGCCTCGGGCTCGACCGCGTGTTCGACGCCCAGATCTTCAACCCGGCCAACGGCGGAGCCCTGCTCTGGCAGCACCTCTTCTGGTTCTTCGGCCACCCCGAGGTCTACATCATCGCCCTGCCGTTCTTCGGCATCGTCTCCGAGGTCTTCCCGGTCTTCAGCCGCAAGCCGATCTTCGGGTACAAGACCCTCGTCTACGCGACCATCGCCATCGCAGCCCTGTCGGTCACGGTGTGGGCGCACCACATGTACGTCACCGGAGGCGTCCTGCTCCCGTGGTTCTCGCTCATGACGATGCTCATCGCGGTCCCGACCGGCGTGAAGATCTTCAACTGGGTCGGCACGATGTGGCGCGGTTCGGTCACGTTCGAGACGCCGCTCCTCTGGGCCGTCGGCTTCCTCATCACCTTCACCTTCGGTGGTCTCACCGGTGTGATCCTGGCGTCGCCGCCGCTCGACTTCCACGTGTCCGACTCGTACTTCGTCGTCGCACACTTCCACTACGTGGTCTTCGGCACCGTCGTCTTCGCGATGTTCTCCGGCTTCTACTTCTGGTGGCCGAAGTGGACCGGCAAGATGCTCAACGAGCGTCTCGGCAAGATCCACTTCTGGCTCCTGTTCATCGGGTTCCACACCACGTTCCTCATCCAGCACTGGCTGGGCGTCATCGGCATGCCGCGTCGGTACGCGACGTACCTGCCGAACGACGGCTTCACCTGGATGAACCAGCTGTCGACGATCGGCTCGATGATCCTCGCGATCTCGTTCCTGCCGTTCATCTTCAACGTCTACGTGACCGCTCGGAACGCACCGAAGGTCGCCGTGAACGACCCGTGGGGCTACGGCCGCTCGCTCGAGTGGGCCACCAGTTGCCCGCCGCCCCGCCACAACTTCACGTCGATCCCGCGGATCCGTTCCGAGTCCCCGGCCTTCGACCTGAACCACCCCGAGGCGGGTGTGCCGATCGGTGTCGGTCCCGCCAAGGACGCCCCGGACGCTCCGACCTACGACGCCGCGAAGGGCGAGGTGAAGTAAGGCCATGCGCGCCAACGTCAACCTGTTCTGGATCCTCTTCGGGTTCTTCATCCTCGCGGACGCCGCATACACCATCTGGGCACTGATCTACTTCGGTGAGCCGGAGTGGGTCGGCACCGTGGCCATCGGCCTCACGGGTCTGATGTCCGCCTTCATCGCGTTCTACCTGGGCAAGGTGATGTCGTCCCAGGGCGGCGACCTGCCCGAGGACCGTCCGGACGCCAACATCGAGGACGGCGACGCCGAGCTCGGGCACTTCAGCCCGTGGTCGTGGTGGCCCATCCTGCTGGCCGGCGCGGTCGCGCTCTGCTTCCTCGGTGTCGCAGCCGGGCTGTGGATCGTCCCGATCGGGCTCGTCTTCGTGGCGATCACCCTGGTCGGCTGGGTCTACGAGTACTACCGCGGCAACTTCGGGCACTGACCCAGCGCTCCAGCGCACCTGACACATTCGGGCGGCACCGCACACGGTGCCGCCCGAAGTGCGTCCGGGGGCCAGCCACAACCTCCGGTCCCGATCCGGAACAAACGGGCCCGCCCGCGACTTGACTGGAGCGGACCTCCCACCACAGCGAAAGGAGTCACCTCAGGTGACCGACAAGCGCACCCTCATCATCTTCGGCGCGACGGGCGACCTCGCCTCCCGCCTGCTGCTGCCGGGCCTCGGCACGTTCCTGCAGAGCGGTCGAGCGGTTCCCGTCCAGCTGATCGGCACGGGCCGCAGCGCCCGGTCCGAGGAGCAGTGGAAGGACATCGTCACGAAGTCCTTCGCGTCGCAGGACGTCAAGGGCCCCGAGGTCGACGCGACCCTCGCCTCGACGGAGTTCATCCAGGGCGACCCCACCGACCCGGAGCACCTGAAGGCACTGCTCGCAGCGGCCGACGCCGAGCCGATCCTGTACTTCGCACTCCCGCCGCAGATCGCCTCGGACATCTGCGAGGCGCTCGAGCACGTCGAGCTCCCCACCGGCACCACGCTCGCGTTCGAGAAGCCGTTCGGCACCGACGTCGCCAGCGCGAAGGCCCTCAACGAGACGGTGCTCAAGCTCGTCCCCGAAGAGCGCGTGCACCGCACCGACCACTTCCTCGGTCGCACCACGGTGCTCAACATCATCGGTCTGCGCTTCGCGAACCGGCTGTTCGAGCCGATCTGGAACGCGGACAACATCGAGAAGGTCGACGTCTTCTACGACGAGACCCTCGGTCTCGAGAACCGTGCCCAGTACTACGACGAGGCCGGTGCGATGGTCGACATGATCCAGTCGCACCTGCTGCAGATCCTCGGCCTGGTCACGATGGACGCCCCGGCAGCCATCGACGCCGTCGAGTTCCGTTCGTCGCTGGCGCGTGCGCTGCGTTCGACGCGGCTCAAGGGCGACGACCCGAAGATCGCCTCGCGTCGTGCCGTCTACACGGCCGGCACCATCGACGGCAAGGACCTGCCGTCGTACCAGGACGAGGACGGCGTCGACCCGTCGCGCCAGACGGAGACCCTCGCCGAGATCTCGGTCGAGGTCGACACCGCCCGCTGGGCCGGCGTCCCCTTCACGCTGCGCTCCGGCAAGGCCCTCGGCGCCAGCCGCAAGGAGGTCCTCATCACCTTCAAGCCGGTCACGCGTCTGCCCTCCGGCCTGAGCGGTCGTCCGAAGACGGACACGCTGCGCATCGTCCTGAACCCGGACGAGATCGAGCTGACCGTGTCGGCCAACGGTGGCGGCAACCCGTTCGAGATGGGCCAGGTCACGCTGTCCTCGTCCTTCAGCGACGGCGAGCTCACCCCCTACGGCGAGGTCCTCAACGGCATCTTCCACGACGACCCGCTGCTCTCGATCCGCGGCGACGTGGCCGAGCGCTGCTGGGAGATCGTCGAGCCGGTCGTCAAGGCCTGGAAGGCCGACGAGGTCCCGCTCGAGGAGTACCGCGCCGGTTCGCGTGGTCCGGCGGACTGGGAGTCGTCCTCCTGACGCACGCCGTGTCCTGATGCGCTCCACCTGACGGACGGGAGGCGCGGTGCCAGCTGGCACCGCGCCTCCCGTCCGTTTCGTGGTCAGGACCACCCCATCAGGCGGGTGCGCCTGCGCGCTCACCCTCGCCGGTCCACGACCGGGTCCCGCCGTCGTGGACGGGGAGCCGGGTGCGGTGGCCGGTCGCGGCACCCCGCGCGCGCTGGATCGCGTCCGCCGCCGACACCAGCGTCAGGTGTGAGAGCACCTGCGGGGTGTTGCCGACGTGGTGCCCGGTCTCGACGTCGATCTCCTCGGAGAGCATCCCGACGTCGTTCGCGAAGCCCACCAGGACGTCCATGAGCCGCTCGGCGTCCTCGACCCGACCGGACCCGGCGTACTGCTCGACGAGCCAGAACGAGCACGCCAGGAACGGGTGCTCGGTTCCGGAGAGCCCGTCGAAGCCAGCCTGGGTCCGGTACCGCAGCACGAGACCGTCGGAGCCGACCCGGAGGTCCTCCTCGATGGCCCGGACCGTGCCGATCATGCGCGGGTCACCGGCCTTCAGGTAGCCGATCTGCGGCAGCACGAGCAGGCTCGCGTCGACCTCGTCGGTGTCGTAGTGCTGCCGGTACGAGCCGCGCTCGGCGTTCCAGCCGTGCTCCTCGATCTCGGCGCGGACGGTGTCGCGCAGGCTCCGCCAGCGGTCGGCTGGGCCCTCGAGCCCGAACTCCTCGACGGCGGCGACCCCGCGGTCGAACGCCGCCCAGATCATCGCCCGCGAGTGCGTGAAGTGACGGCGGGGGCCGCGCATCTCCCAGATGCCGTTGTCGGGTTCCTGCCAGTGCTCCTCGACGTAGCCGAGCAGGGCGCGCTGCAGCGCCCAGGAGTCCGCGTTCTCCTCGACGCCGAGCTCGCGGGCGTCGTGCAGGGCGTTGAGCACCTCGCCGAAGACGTCCCCCTGGTACTGCGTGTACGCGCCGTTGCCGATCCGGACCGGCGTGGACCGGGCGTACCCGGGCAGGTTCGCGAGCTCGCGTTCGGGCAGCTCGCGTTCCCCGGCGATGCCGTACATGATCTGCACGTCGGCGGGGTCCCCGGCGATCGCGCGGAGCAGCCAGCCGCGCCAGTGCATCGCCTCGTCGCGGTACCCGTGCGCGATGAGCGACGCGAGCGCCAGCGAGGCGTCCCGGAGCCACACGTACCGGTAGTCCCAGTTCCGCTCGCCACCCGGGTCCTCGGGCAGGCTCGTGGTGGCGGCTGCCACGACGCCGCCGGTCTCGCCGTGCGTCATCGCGCGGAGGAACATCAGCGACTGCCGGGTCGCGGCGACGTACCGGCCCTCGGTGCGGATGGGCGCCATCCACTCACGCCACCACGCCGTCGTGCGGGCGAGCGCCCCGTCGACGTCGAGCCGCTCCGGCGGCTCGCGGTGCGACGGGTACCAGGTGAGGACCGTGTCGAGGACGTCGCCGTCCAGGATCGTCGCCGTCGCGACGTGCCGGTGGTGGTCGGCGTGGAAGTGCGGACCGCGCACGATGACCGAACCCGGGCCGGCGGTGGCGAGGAGCGCCGGGTCGTCCTCGTCGCCGATCTGCCGCACCCAGGGCAGGGCCCGGGCGTAGTCGAACCGGATCCGGAGCGCTTGGCGCACCTCCACCGAGCCGCTGAGCCCACGGACACGGCGGACGATGGTGGCCCGGTGCGCGCCGACGGGCATGAACTCGGTGACCTCGACGACGCCGTCGGTCGTCGTCCAGACCGTGGTGAGCACGAGGGTGTCCTCGCGGTACTGACGGACCGCGGTGGCATCGGGGTCGGTGGGACGGAGGGTCCAGTGCCCGTGGTCCTCCGTCCCGAGGATCGACGCGAACGTGGACGGGCTGTCGAACCGCGGCAGGCACGCCCAGTCGATCGTGCCGTCCCGGCCGACGAGCGCGGCGGTGTACGTGTCACCGATCAGTGCATGGTCCTCGATGCGGTTCGGCGGCGAGGTCGGTCCCGGTGCTCGGTGCTCGGTGCTCATGCGTCGATCGAACCACCGGTTCCCGCACGTCGCGGATCGGTGGTGGCCCGGCGCGCGTTCCTGGCTGAGGGACCCCTCAGGCCGGGTCGGACGCGTCGGCCTCGGCGAGCCCGACGCGGGTGAGCTCGCTCCAGAGTCCGGCACCGTCCGGCGCGAACACCCACGGAGCGGCGGTGTCGCGCGATCGCTCCTGCGCACGGGACCGGCCACCGGCCAGCACCGCCTCGCTCGTGGAGAGCTGGCGGATCGCCACGCCGGCGACGTTCTCGGGGTGCTCACGGGCGAACTCGCCGTACAGCGACTCGTCGTGCTGTCCGTCGTCACCGACGAGCAGCCACTGCACGTCCGGGAAGTCCTCGGCCAGCCGACGGAGGTTCTGCTGCTTGTGCAGCTGCCCGCTCCGGAAGAAGCGGTCGTGGGTGGGGCCCCAGTCGGTCAGGAGCAGCGTGCCTGACGGGTACATGTTGCGGGTGAGGAAGCGCTGCAGCGTCGGCGCGACGTTCCACGCCCCGGTCGACAGGTAGACCGTCGGCGCTCCCGGGTGCTGCGCGAGCACGCGTTCGTAGAGCACAGACATGCCGGGGACGGGTCGCCGCGCGTGCTCGGTCAGGACGAAGGAGTTCCAGGCCGCGAGCATCGGGCGGGGGAGCGAGGTCACCATCACGGTGTCGTCGATGTCGGACAGCAGGCCGAACCGGGTGTCCGGGTGCACGACGAAGACGTCGGCCTCGACGTCGCGCCCGCCACCGGCGGAGAGCCGCACCGTGCGCCAGCCCGGCTCGAGGTCGATCGGGACGATCGTGTCGACGACGCCGCCGCGGTCCGTCTCGACGACGTGCGAGACCCCGCCGGCGGTGACGGTGACCTCGGCGTGGTCGACGGCGACGCTCGTGAAGCTCTTCCAGCCGCGGACCCCGGCGTACGAGACGTCGGAGGCGAGCCCGCGACGGGTCAGCAGAACCCGGCAGAGGATGCGGACCCAGCCCGGTGCGCCGTACCCGGTGTACGGGACCACGGTGGGCACGAGGCCACGTCGGACGGCGCGCTGTTCGCGGAACTCCTGGACGGCGTCCTCGATCCGCGCTGCGCGGTGCAGGAGCGGCTCGGCCAACGACGGCTCGTGGGGCGTCGGGTCGGGCATGCACCGATCATCCCACGCCCGACCCGGATGTCCACGAACCGGGGTACGGACATGGTGAGTCGCAGCCACGTTCCAGCCACTCTCTGCGAAAGTTGACCCCGTCACACCAACCAACCGCGCTGGAGCGCAAGAGGAGAACACGTGCTCGTCACCGAGGTAACGAACGCTCTGCCGGGGGGATCATCACTGCTCAGGAACGAGCCGGTCCAAGCCCGCAGTTCGGCGCGCCTCGCCGGCCTCCTCGACGCCGCTGCCGCGGTCATCGACGAGATCGGGTTCGAGCGGCTCACGACCGCCATGGTCGCCGAGCGGGCGGGGGCGTCCATCGGCACCGTCTACCGGTACTTCCCGGACCGCATCGCCGTGGTCGAGGCGCTGGCGATCCGCTGCACCCAGCGGCTCGCGGCCCGCTTCGTCGAGGCGCTCGACGCCAGCGGCGCCGAGACCTGGCAGGACGCCTGCGACGCGCTCATCGACATGACCGCCGAGATGTACCGCACCGAACCGGGCTTCCGGGCGATCCGCTTCGGCGACCCCGCGGACACCGGCACCGGTGACGCCGAGGACCGCATGGGAGCGCTCGGCGGTGCCGTCGGTCAGATCATGCGGGACCGTTTCGGGCTGCCGGACACCGAGCGCATGAACCGTGCCTGGGTCGTGCTCGCCGAGTCCGGGCACGCCGTACTCGCCCGGGCGCACCGCGACCGCGAACACCCCGACACCGCGCTCATCGAGGAGTACCGCACGATGAACCACGCGCACCTGGAAGCGGTCATCGCCGCGTCCTGACCGGCCGCACCCATCCGACGACGCCCGTCCCTCCGAACAGGAGGGGCGGGCGTCGTCCGTCGTCCCGCCGTGTCGCGAACACGTCACGGAAGCGTCACGGATCGTCACGGCTGAACCACCGTCGGACCCTGCGGGTACTCTCGTGCGGAGTCGGGCTACCTCCGAACAGAAGGGCACCCCATGATCGAGTTCCGCTCGGTGCGCAAGACCTACCCGGACGGCACCACCGCGGTCGACGACTTCGACCTCGTCATCCCCTCCCGGACCACCACCGTCTTCGTCGGATCCAGCGGCTGCGGCAAGACCACCCTGCTCCGGATGATCAACCGCATGGTCGACCCCACCTCGGGCTCGGTCCAGATCGACGGCTCGGACGTCGCGGGCGTCGACCCCGTCAAGCTGCGACGGAGCATCGGCTACGTCATGCAGAACTCGGGGCTGCTGCCGCACCGCAAGGTCGTCGACAACATCGCGACCGTGCCGCTGCTGACCGGCGTCTCCAAGGCCGACGCCCGGAAGCGTGCGCTCGAGCTGATGGACACCGTCGGGCTCGACCGGGCGTTCGCGGACCGGTACCCCTCGCAGCTGTCCGGGGGGCAGCAGCAGCGCGTCGGTGTCGCCCGCGGTCTCGCGGTCGACCCGAACATCCTGCTGATGGACGAACCGTTCGGCGCCGTCGACCCCCTCGTGCGCAACGACCTGCAGGACGAGCTCATCCGGCTGCAGCGCGAGCTCGGCAAGACCGTCGTGTTCGTGACGCACGACATCGACGAGGCCTTCAAGCTCGGCGATCAGGTCGTCATCCTGAAGAAGGGTGGCGAGATCGCCCAGCAGGGCACGCCGTCGGAGATCCTGGCCGAGCCGGCGGACGACTTCGTCGCGAACTTCATCGGCGCCGGTCGGGGCCGACGGGCGCTCCGCGTCGAGCAGACACCGACCGGGCCGATCGTCGTGGACGGTGAGGGCCGCGCAGCCGGTGTGCTCACCGGTCCGGTGCAGGTGGTCGATGCTGCAGCGGCGGTCGAGCAGACCCCGCGGAGCGACGCGTGAACTGGGTCTTCGGCAACCTCGACACGATCACGTCGAACCTGATCGCGCACGTCTGGCTGTCGATCCCGCCGATCGTGATCAGCTTCGTGCTGTCCGTGCCGATCGGGTTGCTCGTGTCCCGGCTCCGCGCCCGGACCGGACCGGCGCGTGCCACGGGTTCGACGGTCGTGGTCATCGCCAGCCTGCTCTACACGATCCCGGCGCTCCCGCTGTTCCTCGTGCTGCCCGCGATCCTCGGCACGAGCTACCTCGACCCGGTGAACGTCATCATCGCGCTCACGATCTTCGGTGTGGCGCTGATGGTCCGGTCCGCCGCCGACGCCATCGACGCGGTCGACCCGGACGTCGTCCAGGCGTCCGAGGCGCTCGGCTACTCGCCGGTGCAGCGGTTCTTCCGCGTCGAGCTCCCGCTGTCCGGTCCGGTGCTCCTGGCCGGCATCCGGGTCGTCTCGGTGTCGACGATCAGCCTCGTCACGGTCGGTGCGCTGATCGGCATCCCGAACCTCGGCTTCCTGCTGACCGACGGGCTCAAGCGCGGCATCAGCGTCGAGATCCTCACCGGCATCGTCCTGACGATCGTGCTCGCACTGGCGATCGACGGCCTGCTCGTGCTCCTCGGTCGCCTCGTGATGCCGTGGACCCGGGGCGGCAGCCGTGCCGCCAGGGCCGTCCGCCGCCGTGCCGCCGCCGACGTCGAGACCCAGAAGGTGGCCGCGTGAACCTCTTCGCCCAGGGCTTCGCCTGGATCTTCGACCCCGCGAACAACACCGGCAGCAACGCCATCGGTGTGCGGCTGTGGGAGCACGTCTGGATCACCCTGCTCGCGGTGGCGATCGCCGTCGTGATCGCGGTGCCGCTCGGGCTGCTCATCGGGCACACCGGCAAGGGGCGCTCCATCGCGGTCGGCGTCTCCGGGGGCATCCGCGCGCTCCCGACGCTCGGTCTCCTCACCCTGCTCGCGCTCGCACTCGGCCTCGGACTCGGCGCGCCGCTCATCGCGCTCGTCGTGCTCGCGATCCCGTCGATCCTCGCCGGTGCGTACTCCGGGGTGGAGGCGATCGACCGCGTGACGATCGACGCCGCGCGGGCCCAGGGCATGACCGCCTGGCAGATCCTCGGCAAGGTCGAGATCCCGCTCGCGCTGCCGCTAATCGTCGGTGGCATCCGAGCCGCCGTGCTGCAGGTCGTCGCCACCGCGACCCTCGTGGCCTACATCAACGCCGGAGGGCTGGGCGGCTACGCCTTCTCCGGCATCGCCAACTCGGACTACGCCGAGGTGCTGGGCGGCTCGATCGTCGTCATCGCCCTCGCCATCGCCTTCGAGATCCTCTTCGCCGTGCTGCAGCGGCTCGCCGTCCCCGCGGGTGTCTCCGCCGGCGCGGCCAGCCGGTCAGGGCGGAGCACCCGTCGCTCGGCACCACGAGCATCAACCCCTGTGGAAGGAACCACACCGTGATCACAGCAACCACCCGGCGTCTCGCCGCGACCATCGCCGTCGCGTCCGCTGCCGCCATCGCCCTCGCGGGCTGCTCCTCGAGCGACCCGCTGTCCTCGGGCTCGGGCGGCGGCTCGGGCGACACCATCACCGTCGGCTCGCAGGCCTACCCCTCGAACGAGATCATCGCCGAGCTGTACGCGCAGGAGCTCGAGCACGAGGGCTTCACCGTCAAGAAGCAGCTCAACATCGGCCAGCGCAAGGCGTACTGGCCCGAGGTCGAGAAGGGGAGCATCAACGTCTTCCCGGAGTACAACGGCAACCTGCTGAACTACCTCCTGCAGGAGGACGGCAAGGACACCACGACCGAGACGACGACGGACGGCATCAACGACGCCCTGTCGGGCATCCTGCCCTCCGACGTCAAGGCACTCGCCTCCGCCGACGCGTCCGACGCCGACACCTACACGGTGACGCAGGCGACGGCCGACAAGTACGACCTCAAGTCGATCGCCGACCTGTCGAAGATCGGCGGCACGATCTCGATCGCCGCCAACCCGGAGTTCGCCACCGCTGCCTACGGTCCGAAGGGCCTCAAGGCGAAGTACGGCATCACCGGTGAGGTCAACCAGCAGAACGACTCCGGTGGCCCGCTGACGATCAAGGCGATCCAGGACGGCGACTCGCAGGTCGCCGACATCTACTCGGCCAGCGCCTCGATCAAGACCGAGAAGCTCGTCACGCTCGAGGACCCGAAGCACCTGGTGCCGGCGAACAACGTCACGCCCATCGTGTCGAAGGACCTCGACTCGAAGGCGGCCGACGCCATCGAGAAGGTGAACAAGCTGCTCACCACCGACGTGCTCATCGAGCTGAACCGCCAGAACTCGGTGGACGAGAAGTCGGCGGCCTCGGTCGCGAAGACCTTCCTGCAGGACAACGACCTGCTCTGAGGACCGCGCGGGACCTCCGCAGAGATAAACGACAGGCGTCGGGCAACTGCCCGGCGCCTGTCGTCGTTCGTGATCCGGACACGCAGCACATCCGTGCCGCACGGTTGTGCCGTGCAATGCCCCTGCACGTTCGTGCAGAGAGTACTTCTACAAGTTGTCGAACGGGGGTTCGGAGCGGTAGCGTTGCAGTGTCCCAACGGCTGTGACACCTGATGTACCCGTTCCACAGGAAGCAACCAAAGTGCCCGAACAGCGCGCGGCGACCCGGCTGGGAAGTGCCGCATGAACGACCTCCTCGATCCGCTCCTCCTGTCGCGGTGGCAGTTCGGTCTGACGACCATCTACCACTTCCTCTTCGTCCCGCTGACGATCGGCATGGCCGCCGTGGTGGCCGTGTTCCAGACCGCCTGGTACCGGACGGGGCGCGCGCACTACCTCCAGCTCACCCGGTTCTTCGGGCGCATCTTCCTCATCAACTTCGCGATGGGTGTCGTCACGGGCATCGTGCAGGAGTTCCAGTTCGGCATGAACTGGTCGAACTACTCCCGCTTCGTCGGTGACGTCTTCGGGGCACCGCTCGCGCTCGAGGGGATCCTGGCCTTCTTCTTCGAGGCCGCCTTCATCGGGATCTGGATCTTCGGCTGGGACCGCCTGCCGAAGGGCCTGCACCTGGCGAGCATCTGGTGCGTCAGCGCGGGGACGATCATGTCCGCGTACTTCATCATCGCCGCGAACGCGTTCATGCAGCACCCGGTCGGGTTCTCGATGAACGAGGCCAAGGGGCGCGCGGAGCTCACCGACATCTGGGCCGTCCTCGGCAACAAGGTCGCCCTCGCCGCGTTCCCGCACACCCTGTTCGCCTGCTTCATGGTCGCCGCCGCGGTCATCATCTCGGTCGCCGCGTACCACCTGGCGCGCAACCAGAACCTCGAGACGATGATGCCGGCGCTGAAGTTCGGCATGTGGACGATGGTCGCCGCCGGCGCGCTCACGGTGCTCACCGGTGACCAGCTCGGCCTGACGATGGTCGACACGCAGCCGATGAAGATGGCCGCGGCCGAGGCGCTGTACAACACCGCCACCGGCAAGGACGCCTCGTTCTCGATCTTCACGCTCGGCACCCCGGACGGCGTGCACGAACTGTTCTCGATCCGGGTGCCGTACCTGCTGTCCTTCCTGTCGACCCACACCTTCAACGGCACGGTGGAGGGCATCAACGACCTGCAGGCCGAGTACACGCAGGTGTACGGCCCCGGTGACTACAAGCCGATCATCTGGGTCACCTACTGGTCCTTCCGGTGGATGATCGCCCTCGGCGTCGGTGCCGTCATGGTCTCGCTCGCCGGACTCTGGCTGACCCGCAAGGGCCGGTTCCCGACGAAGCGCTGGATCTGGCGGATCGCCACGTGGACGGTGCCACTGCCGATGGCCGCGATGATCGTCGGCTGGGTCTTCACCGAGATGGGTCGACAGCCGTGGCTCGTGTTCGGGCTGCTCAAGACCAGCGACGGTGTCTCGCCCAACGTGACGGGGCTCGAGGTGCTCATCTCCCTCGTCGTGTTCACCGTCATCTACGGCTCGCTGGCGGTGGTCGAGTTCAAGCTCATCAAGAAGGTCGCCCAAGAGGGCCCCGCCGACCCGGCGGAGGTCGACGAGGAGACCGGCGAGGTCAAGCACGAAGTGACGGTGTATTGAGATGGACCTGCCCGTTCTCTGGTTCGCGATCGTCGGCGTCTTCTTCGTCGGCTACTTCGTCCTCGACGGCTTCGACTTCGGGGTCGGCATGTCCCTGCCGTTCCTCGGCAAGGACGACACCGACCGTCGCGTCCTCATCAACACCATCGGCCCGGTGTGGGACCTCAACGAGACCTGGGTCATCGTCGCCGGGGCGTGCCTGTTCGCCGCGTTCCCGGAGTGGTACGCCACGATGTTCTCCGGCTTCTACCTGGCGCTGCTGCTGATCCTCGCCGCGCTCATCGCCCGCGGGGTGTCGTTCGAGTACCGGCACCAGAACAAGCACCTCGAGTGGAAGCGCCGCTTCGACCTGATGATCATCGTCGGCAGCGCCGTGCCGTCGTTCCTCTGGGGCGTCGCGTTCGGCAACGTCGTGCGGGGGATCCCGATGGACTCCGGGCACAACTACACCGGCACGCTGTTCGACCTGCTCAACCCGTTCGCGCTGCTCACCGGTGTCGCGACGCTCCTGGTCTTCTTCACGCACGGCGTCGTGTTCGTCGCACTGAAGACCGAGGGCGAGATCCGGGAGCGTGCCAAGCGCCTCGCCACCAGGGCGGGCATCGTGACGATCGTCGTCGGTGCCGCGTTCCTGGTCTCGATGGCGTTCGTCCGCGCGACCCCGGCGTCGCTCGTGCTCTCGGTCGTGGCGGCGCTCGCGCTGGTCCTCGCCGTGCTCTGCAACGCTTGGGGGAAAGAGGGTCGTGCGTTCACGCTCATGGCCGTCACGATCGCCGCGATCGTGCTCGCCATGTTCACGGCGATCTTCCCGGACGTGATGCCCGACTCGGTCGACGCGGCGAACAGCCTCACCGTGTACAACGCGAGCAGCGGTTCGTACACGCTGACCGTGATGAGCTGGGTGGCGCTGATCTTCGTCCCGCTCGTGTTCGCCTACCAGGCCTGGACGTACTGGGTGTTCCGCAAGCGTGTCTCGCGGGCCCAGATCACCCAGGCGGCGCACTAGGCGGGCGACGGTGAAGCCGTTCGATCCGCGCCTCCTGCGCCACTCGCGGTCGGCGCGCGGCTTCATCGTCGCGGCCGCCGGCACCGGCCTCCTCCGCACGCTCGCGACCATCGCGATCGCGTGGGGGATCGCCGCCGCGGTCACGATCGGCGTGGACGCCGTGCGGCAGGGCAGCCTGCCTGCGGCGTTCGTCCAGTCCCTGGCGCTGCTCGGTACCGCGTTCGTGGTCCGGGCCGTCGCTGCCTGGGCGACCGACGACCTGGCGGCACGTGCGGCCGCGACGGTGAAGAGCGAGCTCCGCACCGCGGTCCTCGCCCGTGCCGCCGAACGCGGGCCGGGCTGGCTCGCGGGGCGGTCGAGCGCCGGGTTCGCCACGACGCTCGGTCCGGGTCTCGACGCGCTCGATGCCTACTTCGGTCGGTACCTGCCCCAGCTCGCGCTGACGGCCGTCGCGACGCCGGTGCTCCTCGTCGCGATCGGTCTCGGTGACCTGACGAGCGGGCTCGTGATCCTCTGCGCGCTGCCGGTCATCCCGGTGTTCATGATCCTGATCGGCCTCGCGACGCAGTCGCTGCAGCGGGCGCAGTCCGACGCCCTCGCGCGGCTCGGTGGCGCCTTCACCGAGGCCGTCGAGGGGCTCGCAACCCTGAAGGTCTTCGGCCGTGCGCGGCGACAGGTCGACCGCATCGGCGCGGTGACCGACGCGTACCGGCGCGGCACGCTCGGCGTGCTCCGGCTGTCCTTCGTCAGCGGCTTCGCGCTCGAACTCGCCGCGAGCCTGTCCGTCGCGCTCGTCGCGGTGTCCATCGGCATCCGGCTCGTCGACGGCTCGCTCGGCCTCGGCGCGGCGATGTTCGTCCTCGTCCTCGCTCCGGAGGCCTTCGCGCCGATCCGACAGGTCGGCGCCGACTTCCACGCCGCGCAGGACGGCGTCGAGGCGGCCACGGCGGTCCTCGACGTCCTCGACGACGACGCAGCAGCGGCCGCGGACCAGGACGCCCCGGGAGCAGCCCCGACGACGACGACGCTCGCGACGGCCCTCGTCCTGCGCGGCCTGACCGTCCGACGCCCCGACGTCGTGATCGGTCCGGTCGACCTGCACGCCGAGCCCGGCACCGTCGTGGTGCTCGCCGGCCCGAGCGGGTCCGGCAAGTCGAGTCTCATCGCGGCGATCCGCGGCGCGCTGCCGCACGACGGCTCGGTCCTCGTCCCCGGTCCGGCCGGCTCGACCACGGCCGAGCGCACCACCTGGGCCGACCAGCGCCCGCGCCTCGTGCGCGGCAGCATCGCGGAGAACGTGGCGCTCAGCCAGGCCCCCGACGCCCTGGACGTGCGGAGCGCGCTCCGTGACGCGGGGCTGGGACTCGACCAGGGCCTCCAGGTCGGTCCAGGCGGGAGCGGACTGTCCGGCGGCCAGGCGCAACGCGTCGCCGTCGCGCGGGCGCTCTACCGGGCCCGCCGCGCGGCGACGCCGCTCGTCCTGCTCGACGAACCGACGTCGGCACTCGACGCCGAAGCCGAGGCGCGGGTGGTCGACGCGATCCGCGGCCTCGCCGCGGACGGCGCCGTGGTCGTCGTCGCGAGCCACCGACCGGCGGTCGTGGCCGCCGCCGACGTCCGGGTGGACATCGGCACCAGCGGGTCCGTCACGGTCCGCAAGGGGGTGCGAGCATGAGCCGGGAGGCGCGTGGAGCGTCCGTCCTGCGGCTCGCGATGCCGCACGGGTCGGGTTGGGCGAAGGCCGTGGCGGCCGGGGCGCTCAGCGCCGTCTGCGCCGTCGCGCTCCTCGCCGCGAGCGGCTACCTCATCACGCGGGCCGCCGAGCACCCGCCGATCCTGTACCTGACGCTCGTGATGGTCGGCGTGCGGGCGTTCGCGCTCGGGCGGGCGGCCCTGCGGTACGTCGACCGACTGGCCGGCCACGACGCCTCCTTCCGGCAGCTCGCCGTGGTCCGCACCGAGATGTACCGGCGGCTGGCCTCGGTCGCGCCGGCGGGGCTCGGCAGCACCGGTCGCGGCGACCTGCTCACACGGCTGGTCACCGACACCGACCGGCTGCAGGACCTGCCGATCCGGGTCGTCGGGCCGCTGGTGTCCGCCGGGGTCGTCGCCGTCCTGTCGGTCGTCGCGGTCGCGATCGTGTCGGTGCCCGCGGCCCTCGTGCTCGTGCTCGCCCTCGTCGTCGCCGCCCTGCTCGGCACCGTCGTGACGTTGTCCGTGGCGAAGCGTTCCGACGCCGAGACCGCCGCGGACCGGGGTCGGGTGGCCGACCTCGTGCTCGACACCGTCCGGACGCTCGACGTCTTCGCCGCGTACGGCACGCTGGACGAGCGCCTGGCGCACATCGCCCGCCTCGACGCCGGCGTGACCCGTGCGGTGCGCCGACGTGGCACCGTCGAGTCGCTCGTCGGCGCGCTCGTCGGACTGGTCGGCGGCGCCGCGGTGATCGGGATCCTCGCCGTCGGGGCGCCCGCAGTCGTCAGCGGTGCGCTCGACGGGCCGCTCTGGGCGCTCACGGTCTTCGTGCCGCTCGCCCTGTTCGAGGTCATCGGGGGCGTGCCGCTCGCCGTGCTGACCCTGCGCCGGGTGCGTGCCGCAGCGGACCGCGTCGAGCGGGTCGTCCCCGCCGAGGTCCCCGCCGGCATCGTCCCCGAGCCGGAGACCCCTGCCGACCCGGCGTCGCTCGAGGTCACCGGCCCCGTCGCCGTCGCCGTGCGGGACCTCACCGTGCGGTGGCCCGGAGCAGCGGTGCCCGCCGTGGACCGGGTCTCGTTCGACCTGCACCCGGGGGACGTCGTCGTGCTCGAGGGGCCGAGCGGCGCGGGGAAGTCCACCCTCGTCGACGCCCTGGTGCGGTTCGTCGACCACGAGGGGTCGTACACGCTCGACGGGGTCCCGGCGAAGGAGATGCACCCGGACGCCGTCCGTGCCCGCATCGGGCTCATCGAGCAGGACCCGTTCGTGTTCGACCAGTCGGTCCGGCAGAACCTGCTGTTCGCCCGGGACTCCGCGACCGACGACGAGCTCCTCGCGGTGCTCGACCGGGTCGGGCTCGGTGAGTGGGTCGTCCGGCGGGGCGGACTCGACGCATCGGTGGGGGAGCGCGGCGGGCTCGTCTCCGGCGGACAGGCGCACCGGCTCGCCCTGGCCCGCGCGCTCCTGCACGCCTTCCCGGTGCTGGTGCTCGACGAGCCGACCGCGGACATCGACCCCGACCTCGGCGACAGCGTGCTCACCGACCTCGTGACGACCGCCCGCGCAGCGGGGCGGACCGTCGTGATCGTGTCGCACGTGCCGGTCCGGGCGGACCTGGTCGACCGCACCATGCGGATGCGCGACGGACGCCTGCTCGCCCGGTGAGCCGACCGGCGGACGCAGGACGGGCCTCCCGGCTTGTATCGTTGACGTCCGTGACCACCGAGCAGCACGCCGAGGACCCGAACGCCTACGACTTCCGTCGTATCCAGGAGAAGTGGCAGCCCCGCTGGGAAGAGCTCGGGCTCTTCACCACCGACCTTGACGACACGCGTCCGCGCAAGTACATCCTCGAGATGTTCCCGTACCCGTCCGGCGACCTGCACATGGGCCACGCCGAGAACTGGGCGCTCGGCGACTTCGTGGCGCGCTACTGGCGCCAGCAGGGCTTCAACGTGCTGCACCCCATCGGCTGGGACTCGTTCGGCCTGCCCGCCGAGAACGCCGCCATCAAGCGCGGGGTGGACCCGAAGGACTGGACCTACGCGAACATCGCGCAGCAGAAGGCGTCCTTCAAGCGCTACGCACCGTCCTTCGACTGGACCACCGAGATCCACACCTCGGACCCCGAGTACTACAAGTGGAACCAGTGGCTGTTCCTGAAGATGTACGAGAAGGGACTGGCGTACCGGAAGGACAGCTGGGTCAACTGGGACCCGGTGGACCAGACCGTGCTCGCCAACGAGCAGGTCCTGCCGGACGGCACGTCGGACCGCTCCGGCGCCGTCGTCGTGAAGAAGAAGCTCACGCAGTGGTACTTCAAGATCACCGAGTACGCCGACCGTCTGCTCGACGACCTCAACCAGCTCGAGGGCCGCTGGCCGGCGAAGGTCATCGCGCAGCAGCGGAACTGGATCGGCCGCTCGGTCGGTGCCGACGTCGACTTCGTCATCGAGGGCCGCGACGAGCCGGTCACCGTGTTCACGACGCGTCCGGACACGATCCACGGCGTGACGTTCCTGGTCGTGGCACCCGACTCGGACCTGGCCGCCTCGCTCGTGGAGTCGGCTGACGAGTCCGTCCGTGCGGACTTCGATGCCTACCTCGTCGCCACGCAGAAGACGTCGGAGATCGACCGGCAGAACGCGGACCGCCCGAAGACCGGTGTGCCCCTCGGTCGCTTCGCGATCCACCCGCTGACGGGGGAGCGCCTGCCGATCTGGGCCGCCGACTACGTGCTGGCGGACTACGGCCACGGTGCCGTCATGGCCGTCCCGGCACACGACCAGCGCGACCTCGACTTCGCCCGGGCGTTCGACCTGCCCGTGAAGGTCGTCGTCGACACGAACGCCGCCGTCACCGGGGCGATCCCCGTCATCACCGACGAGACCGAGCTGCCCGACCTGAACCCCGCCACCACGGGCGAGGCGCTGACGGGGCAGGGCCGGATGATGAACTCCGGGCCGCTCGACGGCATGTCGAAGCAGCACGCCATCACCGCCGCGATCGCCCTGCTCGAGGAGCGCGGCACTGGTCGCGCCGCGAAGACCTACCGCCTGCGCGACTGGCTCATCTCGCGTCAGCGCTTCTGGGGCACGCCCATCCCGATCATCCACGGCGCCGACGGCTCCGAGCACCCCGTGCCGCTCGACCAGCTGCCGGTCCGCCTTCCGGACACCGAGGGCCTCGACCTCAAGCCGAAGGGCACCTCGCCGCTCGGCGGCGCCACCGACTGGGTGAACGTCCCGAACCCCGTCGACGGCACCCCGGCACTCCGCGACACCGACACGATGGACACGTTCGTCGACTCGTCGTGGTACTTCCTGCGGTTCCTGGCGGCGAACGACGACACCCAGGCGTTCGACCCCGCCATCGCCCGCAAGTGGGCCCCCGTCGACCAGTACATCGGCGGCATCGAGCACGCGATCCTGCACCTGCTCTACGCACGCTTCGTCACCAAGGTCCTGTTCGACCTCGGGTACCTCGACTTCACCGAGCCGTTCTCGGCGCTGCTCAACCAGGGCATGGTGCTCTCCGGCGGCTCGAAGATGTCGAAGTCGAAGGGTGGCGTCTCACTCGGCGACGAGCTCGACGCGAACGGCGTCGACGCGATCCGCCTGGTGATGGGCTTCGCCGGACCGCCGGAGGACGACATCAACTGGGAGGACGTCTCCCCGTCGGCCTCGGCGCGCTTCCTGGCCCGGGCCTACCGACTCGCCGTCGACGTGACGTCCACGCCCGACGTCGTGTGGGCCGACGGCGACCGTGCCCTCCGCCAGGTCACCCACCGGTTCCTCGCCGACGCCCCCGGCATGATGGAGTCGTTCAAGTTCAACGTCGTGATCGCGCGACTGATGGACCTGGTGAACGTCACCCGCAAGGCGATCGACAGCGGCCCCGGTGCCGGCGACCCCGCCGTCCGTGAGGCCGTCGAGACCATCACGCTCGGCCTGAGCGTCTTCGCGCCGTACACCGGCGAGGAGATGTGGGAGAAGCTGGGCTACGAGGCCACCGTCGCGACGCACGGTTGGCGGAAGCCCGACCCGACGCTGCTGGTGCAGGAGTCCCTCACCGCGGTCGTGCAGGTCAACGGCAAGGTCCGCGACTCGTTCGAGGTGTCGAAGTCGATCGAGGCCGACGAGCTCGAGCAACTGGCGCGGTCCTCGGCGGCCGTGCAGCGGTACATCGGCGACCGGGAGATCGTGAAGGTCATCGTGCGGGCGCCGAAGCTCGTGAACATCGCGATCAAGGGGTAGGGGCCCGGCGCCGCCCCGGGCCGCCCCGGCGCCGCCCCGGGCCGCTCCGTCGCCGTCCCGGGCCGCTCCGTCGCGGCCCCGGCGCCGGGGCGGCGCCGTCTGTGCACAGGCGCTGCTCCGGTGGCGGCTGTCCCCAGTGTCGACGGACGGAGCCCGGCCGGTCGGCCGGGCTCCGTAGCGTTCGGGGCATGTCGTCGTCCTCGTCCTCGTCCCCGTGGTGGTCGCGGTTCGCGTTGTCGCCACGGGCTGCCGTCGTGCTGGCCGGGGTCGTCGTGGTGGTGGCGCTCGTCGTGGTCCTGCTCGGTTCGCTGTCGGGTCCCGACGGGGGCGGAGCTGGCGGGGTCGTCGTGAGCGGGGCGCCGACGGTGGCGGCGTCGGGGGAAGGGGTGCCGTCTGGTGCTGGTGCTGGTGCTGGTGCTGGTGCTGGTGCTGCCGGTGCGGGTGCTGGTGGTGCTGGTGCTCCGTCCGGGTCGGCGTCGGGTGCTGGTGTGCCGTCGGGGGCGGGCGGTGCGCGGGTCGTCGTGCACGTGCTCGGGGCGGTGCGTCGGGACGGCGTGGTCGACCTGCCGGCGTCGAGCCGGGTGGCCGATGCCCTGGAGCGGGCGGGCGGCGCCACCGACGACGCCGACCTCGCGCGGCTGAACCTGGCCCGGCCGGTCGCTGACGGTGAGCGGTTGTACGTGCCGAGGGTGGGGGAGGACGACGTGCCGGCGGCGCTCGAGCCCGTCGTCGGGGGCGCGGGTGCCGGCGGTGCGGGCGCTGCGGGTGGTAGCGCTGCGGGTGGCGGTGCGGCCGGTGGCGGTGCGGCCGGTGGTGGCGGAGGGGCTGGTGTGGCCGGCGGCGGCGACTCGGGCGTGCTCGTCGACCTGAACGCTGCGGACCAGGCGGCGCTCGAGACGCTGCCCGGCATCGGCCCGGGACTGGCCGGCCGGATCCTCGCCTGGCGTGACGAACACGGGCGGTTCGCCGCGGTGGAGGACCTGCTCGACGTCAGCGGGATCGGTGACGTCCGGTTCGCGGACCTCCGCGACCGCGTGCGGGTCTGAGCGGCCGCGGTGCCCGTGCAGCTCGCACCGCGTGCGACGGACCTCCGGGTGGCCGCGCCGGTCGTGGTCGCCTGGATCGTCGTCGCGCTGCTCGTCGGAGCGCCGGGACTCGCCGGACCGGTCGGCGTCGGTGCGCTCGTCGCCGCACTCGTGAGCGGCACGGTGCTGCGGTGCGGACGGGCCCCGGTGCCGCGGGCGGTGGCCGGCCTGCTGCTCTCCACGACGGCGCTGATCGGCCTGCTGTCGGTCGCCGTCGTCGTGGGCGAGGCCCGGCGCGGACCGGTGGCTCTGCACGAGGTGGTGGGTGGTGCAGGTGCCCTTCCGGTGGAGGCGGTCCTGGCCCGTGACCTGGTGCCCGGTGACCGCTCGGTCCTCGCCACGGTGGTGCGCGTCGATGCGACCGCCGGGCTCCGGGTGCCGGTGCGACTCGTCCCCGACGGCCAGCGCGAGGAGACCGAGGGCGTCCTCGCCGCAGGCACCCGGCTCGTCGGCCGGGCAGTGGTCGAGCCCGACGACCCGGGGGCACCGACGGCCTGGGTGCTCTTCGTGCGGGGCACACCGACCGCAGAGCCGCCGGGGGGACTGCTCGGAGCCACCGACACCGCTCGGCAGGCGTTCGTGGGAGCCACCGCCGGGCTGCCCGAACCCGGGGCCGGTCTGCTGCGCGGGCTTGCCATCGGCGACCGCTCGGGGCTCGACCCGGCGACCGAGGCAGCGATGCAGACGTCGGCTCTGACGCACCTCACGGCGGTCTCGGGTGCGAACTGCGCGGTCGTGGTCGGGCTGGTCGTGGTCGTCGGCCGTGCGTGCGGGCTGTCCCGGGGTGGCCGTGCCGTGGTCGCGATCACGATGCTCCTGGCGTTCGTGGTGCTCGTGCGGCCGGACCCGTCCATCGTCCGGGCCACGGTGATGGCGGTGGTGGTGCTCGTCGTGCACCTCGCCGGCAGACCGGTGCGCGGCGTCCCGCTGATCGCCCTCGCCGCGATCGGCATGCTCGTCGTGGACCCCTGGTTCGCACGGTCGTTCGCGTTCGGGCTGTCGGTCCTGGCGACGAGCGGGATCGTCGTGCTCGGACCGCCGCTCACCGCGCTGTTCGCCCGACGTCTGTGGACACCGTTGGCGGCCGTCGTCGCGGTCCCCGTCGCCGCGCAGGTCGCGTGCTGGCCGCTCACCATCCCCCTGTCGGCGGCGGTCCCGACGTACGCCGTGCCCGCGAACCTGCTCGCCGAACCGCTCGCCCCGATCGTCACGGTCGTCGGGCTCGCGGCGTGCCTGCTCGCGCCGTTCTGGGCACCCGGCGGCGCGGCCCTCTCGGCGGTGGCGTGGGTGCCGGCCGCCGCGGTCGGTGGGGTCGCCCACGGTGCTGCCGCGCTGCCGTACTCGTCGGCGCCCTGGCCGGGTGGTGTCGTCGGGGTCACCGCGGCCGTGGTGGTCAGCGGGTGCCTCGCCGTCGCGGTGTTCGCCTCCCGGACCGTCCGGGCACGGCTGCTGCTCGCGGCCGGGGTCGTCGTGGTGATCGGGGTCGCCGCCGTCGCGGTCCCCGTGCTGGTCGTGCGGGGATCGGTGCCCGGCGACTGGAGCGTCGCGGCGTGCGACGTCGGGCAGGGGGACGCGGTGCTCCTCCGCGCTGGGGCCGCCGTCGCCCTCGTCGACACCGGGGACGACGAGGAACGACTCGCCGCCTGCCTCGAGCTGCTCGACGTCGAGCACGTCGACCTGCTGGTCCTGACGCACTTCGACCGCGATCACGTCGGCGCGGTCGGTGCCGTCACGGGGATGGTCGGGTCGGCGCTCGTCGGACCGGTCGGGCGGGCATCGGACGCGCGGGTCGTGCTGGAGCTGCAGCGCGCCGGGGTCGACGTCCGACAGGCCGACGACCGGGTGACCGGGGAGCTCGGTCCCCTCGGATGGCGGGTGGTCTGGCCCCGCGCGGGGAGCTGCGACGACGGCAACGACGCGAGCATCGTCCTCGTGACCGGGCCGAGGCCGGGAACCGCGTGCGAGGGCTGTCTGACGGGGGTCTTCCTCGGGGACCTCGACGAGAACGCACAACGACGACTCCGTGACGGCGGCGGACTGCCGACCGGGCCCGTCGACGTCGTGAAGGTCTCCCACCACGGCTCCGCCGACCAGGACCCACTGCTCTACCGACAGCTCGCGGCACGCGTCGGACTCATCGGCGTCGGTGCGGACAACACCTACGGACACCCGACGCCGTCGGCCATGGCGATGCTCGGGTCGTCGGGGACCACGTCGTTCCGGACGGACGAACGCGGCACCGTCGTGGTGGGTCGTGCGGGCGCCGACGACCTGGAGGTGTGGACGGAGCGCGCGCCGTCGGTGGCCGCCCGTAGGATCGTCGGAGCACCACTCGACCCGGCACCGTCCGGGCCGGCACCACCGGAAGGACCGCATGCCCGCCAAGAAGCCCGCGCGCGCCGCAGCGAAGATCGACCAGGTCCCCTGGTCGGGGATCCGCCCGGCTCCCGTCGTGCTCATCACCGGGCCCGAAGCGTTCCTGGCCGACCGTGCCAGGGGGGTGCTCAAGGACCTCCTGGTGGGCGAGGACCCCGCGCTCGAGGTCCACGACCTCGAAGCCGACCAGTACGCACCCGGGGTGCTGGCGACCCTCGCGAGCCCGTCGCTCTTCGGCGAGCCCCGACTCGTCCGGGTCACCAACGTCGAGAAGTGCACCGACGCGTTCATCACCGAGACGATCTCGTACCTGCAGGCCCCGGCGGACGACGTCACGTTGGTGCTCCGGCACGGCGGCGGCGTCCGCGGCAAGAAGCTGCTCGACACGATCCGCAGCGGCGTCGGCGGTGGGGTCGAGGTCCTCTGCGACGAGCTCAAGCGGGAGACCGACCGCATCGACTTCGTGAACGCGGAGTTCCGCGCCGCGCGCCGCAAGATCGCCCCTTCCGCCGTTCGCACTCTCGTCGCGGCGTTCGCGGACGACCTGGCCGAGCTCGCTGCGGCGTGCCGGCAGCTCCTCGCCGACGAAGCGCAGGAGATCACCGACAAGGTCGTCGACAAGTACTACGGCGGCCGGGTCGAGACGAACGCGTTCAAGGTGGCCGACATCGCCCTGGCCGGCCGATCGGCCCCGGCGATCGTCGAGCTGCGGCACGCCCTCGCCACGGGAGAGGCGCCGGTGCCGATCGTCGCCGCGTTCGCGAGCAAGATCCGCACGATGGCGAAGGTCAGTGCCTTCCGCGGGCCGAGCGGGCAGGCAGCCTCCGCGCTCGGCATGGCACCGTGGCAGGTGCAGCGCGCCCAGCGTGACGTCGCGGCATGGAGTGAGGCGGGACTGGCCAACGCGATCACCAGCATCGCCGAGGCGGACACCGCGGTGAAGGGTGGCTCCCGCGACGCGCACTACGCGCTTGAGGTCATGGTCCGCACCATCGCCCGTCGCGGCGAGTCTCGCTGAGCCGACCCGAGCCTCCCGGCCGCGCCCCGCGCCCACGTGCCGTGCCGCGCCGCGCGCCCCGCGCCCCTCGTGCCGCGCCACTTGGTGAGCAGAAATGGTCGAGTGCGGCCCCGCTACCCGACCATTTCTGCTCACGAAGCGCGTCCGCGCCGCGCCCGCGCCGCCCCCGCCCGCCCCGCGCCGCGCCCGCGCGCGCGCGCCGCGCACCCGCACACGACGAAGGCCCCGCACCAACGGTGCGGGGCCTTCGTGCTGCGCTCAGGAGATCAGAGCGAAGCAACCTTCTTCGCGATGGCCGACTTGCGGTTCGCGGCCTGGTTGCGGTGGATGACACCCTTGCTCACGGCCTTGTCGAGCTTCTTCGACGCGGTGGCCAGGGCGGCAACGGCCTTGTCCTTGTCGCCAGCGGCAACGGCCTCGTTGGTGTGACGGATGAACGTCTTGAGCTCCGACTTGTACGCCTTGTTGCGCTCGGTCGCCTTGAGGTTGGTCTTGATGCGCTTGATCTGCGACTTGATGTTCGCCATGTGTAGCTCCTGCTTCGTCTCGTACGGGTGGGCGCGACCGCGGGGTAGAGGGGCCCTCGGTCGCATCGCGTTCCACCCGTGGGCGGGGAACGCGCAAGCCAGCCACCAACATTACCAGGCGAACGGCCTGCCACCAAAGCACGAAACACCGCCGGATCGGCGTGATCTCGCGGCAACATGCACCGGATACGGTGACGGACATGCCATCCCTCGCACCTCGGATCGACACCGTGCCCGCCTCCGGCATCCGGAGGGTCTTCGAGCAGGCCGCCCTGATGCGCTCGAGCGGCACCGACGTGACGATGCTCGTGATCGGTGAACCGGACGTCGCGGTCGCGCCGCACATCGGCGACGCCGCGCGCCGGGCGTGGACCGAGGACCGCACCGACTACACGCCGAACGGTGGCATCGCACCCCTCCGCGAGGCGGTCCGCGACAAGCTGCGCCGCGAGAACCGGATCGAGGTCGACCTCGAGCAGATCTGGATGACGATCGGTGCGACGCAGGCACTGTTCCAGGCGATGACGCTGACGCTGAGCCCTGGTGACGAGGTCCTGGTGCCGGACCCGGGCTACACGACCTTCACGATGAACGCCCACATCATCGGCGCGACCCCGGTGCCGTACCGGCTCGAACCGCAGCACGGGTTCGAGCCCGACCTCGAGGCCCTCGAGGCGAGCGTCACCGAGCGCACTCGGGTCCTCGTGGTGAACTCGCCGTCGAACCCGCTCGGTTCGGTGTTCGGCGAGGACACCCTCCGCGCGCTGCTCGCCTTCGCGAAGCGGCACGACCTGTGGGTGATCAGCGACGAGGTCTACGAGTACTTCACCTACGGCACCCGGCACGTCAGCCTGGCCGCGCTGGACGAGGACGACCGGGTCTTCTCCGCGTTCTCGCTGAGCAAGACGTACGCGATGACGGGCGTGCGCGTCGGGTACCTCGTCACGCCGAAGGGGCTCGGGCCGACGATGCGCACCACGCAGGAGGCCATGATCAGCTGCGTCGCCGAGCCGGACCAGTACGCGGCGCTGGCGGCGATCGTGGGGGACCACTCCGCGGTGCGTGACGCCCGGGAGCACTACCGCGCGAACCTCGAGGTCGCGAAGGAGGTCCTGGACGCTGCTGGATTCCGCTACCTCGACCCGCGCGGGGCGTTCTACCTCTGGATCGACGTGTCGCACGCCGCCGACGGGGACGTCGCCGCGTGGGCGCTCGCCTTCCTGCAGCGCGACGGCGTCGCGGTCGCCCCGGGCAGCGCCTTCGGCCGCACCGGCGAGGGCTGGATCCGCGTCTGCCTGGCCGCCACCCCGGACGACCTGCGGCGCGGCCTGGGCGCACTGCCGGCGCCGGTGCACGCCTCCGTCTGACGGCCTGGAGGCCCGCCCCGCGTCCGCAGGGCATCGCACCGTGCGAGGTCTGGTCGCGTTCCGTGCCCGGTTCCGGTCACCGTGCGAGGTCCAGCACCTCGCACCGTGACCGGAACGCCGCACGGTGGGGACGGACCCGCACATCTGCGCGACGCCCGCACGCAACCGTGGGAGACTTGTCCGACCGTCCGACCCACCTGAGGAACCGTGAGCCCACAAGCATCTGCTCCGCTCGAGCCCGCCGCGACCCCGGCCGACGCGATCCGCAACTTCTGCATCATCGCGCACATCGACCACGGCAAGTCCACGCTGGCCGACCGCATGCTGCAGATGACCGGCGTCGTCGAGGAGCGCGCGATGCGTGCGCAGTACCTCGACCGCATGGACATCGAGCGCGAGCGCGGCATCACGATCAAGTCGCAGGCCGTCCGCATGCCGTGGGAACTCGACGGTGAGACCTTCGCGTTGAACATGATCGACACCCCCGGGCACGTCGACTTCTCGTACGAGGTCTCCCGGTCCCTCGCTGCGTGCGAGGGCGCGATCCTGCTCGTCGACGCCGCACAGGGCATCGAGGCCCAGACGCTCGCGAACCTGTATCTGGCGCTCGAGAACGACCTCGAGATCATCCCGGTCCTCAACAAGATCGACCTGCCGGCGGCCGAGCCCGAGAAGTACGCGGCCGAACTGGCCCAGCTCATCGGTGGCAAGCCGGAGGACGTCCTGCGCGTCTCCGGCAAGACCGGCGTCGGCGTCCCCGAGCTCCTCGACCTCGTGGTCCGCCGCGTGCCCGCCCCGGTCGGCGACGTCGAGGCCGCGCCCCGCGCGATGATCTTCGACTCGGTCTACGACAGCTACCGCGGCGTGGTGACGTACATCCGGATGATCGACGGCTCCATCAAGCCGCGCGAGAAGGTCCAGATGATGTCGACCAAGTCGACGCACGAGATCCTCGAGATCGGGGTGTCGAGCCCCGAGCCGATCCCGACGAAGGGGCTCTCCGTCGGCGAGGTCGGCTACCTCATCACCGGCGTGAAGGACGTCCGCCAGTCCAAGGTCGGCGACACGGTCACGAGCGCGCAGAAGCCCGCGACCGACGCCCTGCCCGGCTACACGGACCCGAAGCCGATGGTGTTCTCCGGCCTGTACCCGATCGACGGGTCGGACTACCCGGACCTCCGCGACGCGCTCGACAAGCTCAAGCTCTCCGATGCGGCCCTGGTCTACGAGCCCGAGACGTCCGTGGCGCTCGGGTTCGGCTTCCGCTGCGGGTTCCTCGGCCTGCTGCACCTCGAGATCATCACCGAGCGGCTGTCCCGCGAGTTCGGCCTCGACCTCATCACGACCGCGCCCAGCGTGATCTACGAGGTCACGAACGAGGACAACTCCGTCACCGAGGTCACGAACCCGTCCGAGTTCCCCGGCGGCCGCATCGTCGAGGTCCGCGAGCCGATGGTCCGTGCTGCCGTCCTCGCCCCGAAGGACTACGTCGGCGCGATCATGGAACTGTGCCAGTCGCGCCGTGGCTCCCTGCTCGGCATGGAGTACCTCGGCGAGGACCGCGTCGAGATCCGCTACGAGATGCCCCTCGGCGAGATCGTGTTCGACTTCTTCGACCAGCTGAAGAGCAAGACGCAGGGCTACGCGTCGCTCGACTACGAACCGATCGGGGACCAGGCGGCCGACCTCGTGAAGGTTGACATCCTGCTGCAGGGCGACCAGGTCGACGCGTTCAGTGCGATCGTGCACCGCGACAAGGCGTACGCCTACGGCACGCTGATGACCGAGCGCCTGCGCAAGCTCATCCCGCGTCAGCAGTTCGAGGTCCCGATCCAGGCGGCCATCGGTGCGCGGATCATCGCCCGCGAGAGCATCCGCGCGATGCGCAAGGACGTCCTGGCGAAGTGCTACGGCGGTGACATCACCCGCAAGCGCAAGCTCCTCGAGAAGCAGAAGGAGGGCAAGAAGCGCATGAAGACCATCGGCCGGGTCGAGGTCCCGCAGGAAGCCTTCATCGCAGCCCTCTCCGGCGACGTCGAAGAGAAGAAGAAGTAGCCCGAGAAGCAGAAGTAGCCCGGGAAGAAGAAGGAGCCCGCGCCGCGGCGGGTGCCGACGTTTCGCGCTGAGCGACACCGCACGCGCGGAGGCGGCCGTGAAGTGTCGCTGGGCGCGAAGGTTCGTCCGGGCCGTCGGCGCCGGCGGCCGTCGGCGACGGCGGCCCGTCGGCACCGTCAGCGGAGGCGCGCGGCGCGGGTCCGCAGGGCGGCCAGGCAGAGGGCCGGGAGGCTCGCCGCGGCCAGTCCCGCCAGTGCGGTCCGCAGGATGGTCCAGCCGGCAGCAGCGTCGAAGTCGTCCTGGGCGCCCGCAGTGATCCCGGCCGCCACGGCGCCGACGACCATCGTGAGCGTCACGACGGCGAGCAGGTGCGGCAGCCGAGCCGCACGGTGCCGACGGACCGCGACGACCAGGGTGGCGCCGAACAGCAGGACACCGGCCCCCGCGCAGCACGCACCGACGCCGGCGATCACGTTGGCGGTGTCGAACGCGTCCCACTGCGCGGCCGGCACGGCGACGGAGCGCGCCGACGAGCCGATGCTCGCCGTCGTCACGTCGACCAGGACCCGTGCTGAGGCCGCGGCGCCGAAGGCGACGAGCGTGAGCACGGCGAACGCCGCGGTCCGACGGTCGACCGACTGCCGGGGTGAGGGGGTGGAGCGGGGCACGAGCCGACGATAGCGGCGTGGCGGGCGGGTGTCGGGCCTCCAGTTCGGGGCGCGCGGAAACCGGACGACCGCTCGGTTCGATCCGACGGGGCACGCCCAAGTAGCATTGCCGCATGAGCATCCGCGGGAGCTACCGGACCGCCCTGACGTACGGCGCCGTGGGGGCGACCCAGGCGTCGGACCTCATGACGTACCCGCCGGAGGGGTTCACCCCCTCCGAGTCGCGCTCGCGCATCGGTCACGGCGACCAGCGGTTCGAGACCGCGGTGACGCAGGCGCTGACCTGGCAGATCCAGGAGCGCAGCGGCATCCGCGTGCAGGTCGAGGAGCAGCCCGACGACGACGAGGTCCGGTACAACCCGGTGACCTTCGACGACGACGGTGTCCCGATCGCACCGGCGTCCATCGGGACGCCCCGGGTCGAGAAGTTCGCGCCGGACGGCACCCCGCTGGTGACCGCGGGCACGAGCGCGACGCTCACGATGCACGCGTTCGGGCAGACCGTGCTCGCCCCGGTCCGCGTCGTCTCGATCATCGACGAGCACGACCGGAAGGGCTTCGCCTACGGCACGCTCGAGGGGCACCCGCTCTCCGGCGAGGAGTCCTTCGTGATCGAGCGCACCTCCGACGGGTCGGTGTGGCTGCAGATCCGGCAGTTCTCGCAGCCGTCGAGCCGGAAGTGGCAGTTCGTCGCACCGCTGGTGCGTCGGCAGCAGAAGGTGATGGCGGAGAAGTACCTGGCGGCGTTGCGCGGGGACTAGCGCAGGGGCGGCAGCGCGGCGACTAGCGCAGGGGCCGCAGCGCGGGGACTAGCGCAGGGGCCGCAGCGCGGGGACTAGCGCAGGGGCGGCAGCGCGGCGATCGCGTCCTCGATGAGGGCGGCGTCCTGCTGGCAGTCCCGGGCCACCGTGACGGCGTTCGTCGCCCGGAGTTCGTCCACGTCGTAGACCCCGGTCGCCACCGCGAGGAACGGGATGCCCGCGGCGTCCGCTGCCTCGCCGTCGCGCGGGGTGTCGCCGACGATGACCGCGCGAGTGCCGGCGAGTCCTGCAGCGGCCCGTGCGGTGACCCCGGCCCGGTCGACCTCGGTGTCGCCGAAGTAGGAGTGCTCCCAGTCGAACACCTCGGCGTCGAACCCGGCGCCGGTGAGCTTCACCCGGGCGCGGTACTCGGAGTTGCCGGTCAGCAGTCCGTTCCGCCAGCCCAGTTCGGCGAAGCGGGTGAGCAGCGCCTTCGCGCCGGGGACCGGGCTGCGGTGGTCGCCGGACTCGTGCCGTTCCGTCGTGAGGTCGCGCAGGTGTCCGCTCACGGTGGGGATGATGGTGTCCTCGAAGGCGTGCGCGCGGACGTGCTCGGCGATGAGCCCGGCGTCGGTCCGCCCGTGCTGGTGGCCGACCCGCAGCGTGAGGTCGCGGCCCACCGCCCGCTCGAGGGCGAGGTGGTACAGGTTGCCCGGGGACGACGCGTTCATCACGAGGGTGCCGTCGATGTCCCACAGGACCGTGGTGGGGACGGGGTGGTGCTCCATGTCTCCATCATGACGGAGAATGGACTCCATGCCGAGTGCTCTCCCGATCGCCGATCCGGCTCCCGCTGACGGGCTGATCGCGCCGCGAGCGGCGGCGGGCTCCGCCGCTGGCTCCGACCCGGCAGACGTCCCCTTCGGCGTCTACGTGCACGTGCCGTTCTGCCGGGTGCGCTGCGGCTACTGCGACTTCAACACCTACACGGCGTCCGAGCTCCGCGGTGTGCGCCGCGACGACTACGCCGGACACGCCGTGCGTGAGATCGAGTGGGCGGCGACGGTCCTCGACCGCTCCGGGGTCCCGCGTCGGCCGGTGTCGACCGTGTTCTTCGGCGGCGGCACCCCGACGATGCTGCCCGCGTCCGACCTCGTGATGATCCTGCGCGCGATCGACGACACCTGGGGGATCCTGCCCGGCGCCGAGGTCACGACCGAGGCGAACCCGGACTCGGTCGACGCGTCCTCGTTGCAGACGCTGCGCGAAGGTGGCTTCAACCGGATCAGCTACGGCATGCAGTCGGCCGTGCCGCACGTCCTCGCGACGCTCGACCGCACGCACGATCCGCTCCGGGTGCCGGTCGTGGTCGACCTCGCGAAGCAGCAGGGCCTCGACGTCTCGCTCGACCTCATCTACTCGACGCCGGGGGAGTCCCTCGCCGACTGGCGCACGTCCCTCGACGCCGCACTCGCCTGCGAACCCGACCACGTCTCCGCGTACTCACTCATCGTCGAGGACGGCACCGCGATGGGCCGCATGGTCGCCCGTGGAGAGCTGCCGGCTCCGGACGACGACCTCGCCGCGGACATGTACGAGCTCGCCGACCAGGTCCTCGGAGACGCCGGGTACTCCTGGTACGAGGTGTCGAACTGGGCGCGCGGCTCCGCGCACGCGAGCCGGCACAACCTGTCCTACTGGAAGGGCCACGACTGGTGGGGCGTCGGTCCCGGCGCCCACTCCGCCGTCGCCGGCACCCGCTGGTGGAACGTGAAGCACCCAGCCGCGTACGCGAACCGGGTGCTGTCCGGCGAGTCGCCGGCCGCCGGCCGCGAGGTCATCGACGACGAGACGCGCTACGTCGAACGGCTGCTCCTCGCGGCTCGCGTCCGTGGAGAGCTCGCGACGAACGAGATCCGCCAGGAGGCCCGTGGCCGGGTCGCGGGACTCATCGCACGTGGTCTCGTGGACGGCTCGGCCGCGGTGCGGGGACGCATCGACCTGACCCTGCAGGGGCGCCTGCTCGCCGACGCGGTGGTGCGGGAGCTGCTCGACTGAGCGGGTGACTACTGCTTGATGAACTCGATCGTGAGCGGGTAGCGGTAGAACTGCCCGCTGTTCGCCGCGACGGCCGCCAGGATGCCGAAGACGATCGTCACGATGGCGATCGCGGGCAGCAGGAACAGGCCGATCAGCACGATCGTGAGGATCCCGGACACGACGTACGCGATCGCCATCGTGATGTGGAAGTTCAGCGCGGCGCGGGTGTGCTCCCGGATGAACCCGCCGCGGTCGCGCAGCACCAGGTAGGCGACGAGCGGGGCGACGAAGTTGAAGAAGATGCCGCCGATGTGGGTCAGCGTGGCCCAGAGCCGCTGGTCCTCGGGGCTCATCGGCTTCGGGGGCGTGTACCCGCCGGGGTACTGCGGTCCGCCGGGGTGCTGGGGGCCGCCGGGCTGCTGTCCGTAGGTCATGGGCGAAGCGTAGCGGCCGCTCGGTCCGAAGTCCCGAGCTGACGGTGGTCGGGCGTAGGATCAGCAGTCGACACGTCCGAGTGCCAGATCGACCAGGAAGGAGCCCGCGTGGTCAGTGAACGCAGCCTCGAGGTCCTGAAGGCGATCGTGCGCGACTACGTGGCCTCCCGTGAGCCCGTCGGGTCGAAGACCATCGTCGAGCGGCACGCGTTCGGGGTCAGCGCCGCCACGATCCGCAACGACATGGCCCTGCTCGAGGACGAGCAGCTCATCGTCGCGCCGCACACCTCGTCCGGCCGGGTCCCGACGGACAAGGGCTACCGGCTCTTCGTCGACCACCTCGCTGCCGCCCGACCGCTCTCCAGCGCCCAGCGGCACGCGATCGAGACCTTCCTCGGCGCCCCGAACGACCTCGACGAGGTCCTCGGGCGCACCGTCCGGCTCCTCAGCCAGCTCACGAACCAGGTCGCCCTCGTCCAGTACCCGTCGATGGTGCGGGCACGGGTGCAGCACATCGAGCTCGTCCGCCTCGGGGACAACCGACTCATGGTGGTCCTGATCACCGACACCGCCCGGGTGGAGCAGCGGGTCGTCGAGACCGACGTGGCCCTCGACGAGCCGTCCCTGAACGAACTCCGCACGGTGGTGAACGGCGCGTCGGTCGGACTCCTGCTGCAGGACGTCGCGACGGCGCTCCGCGCGGTGCCGCAGCAGCTCCGACCCGGGGCCCAACCGCTCGCCGGCGTCGTCGTCGCGACCCTCATCGAGCAGGTCGCCGCGAACCGCCAGGACCGCCTGCTGATGGCGGGGGCCGCGAACCTCGCGAAGAGCGAGCAGGACTTCTCCGGCGGCCTCTTCCCGGTGCTCGAGGCGATCGAGGAACAAGTCACCCTGCTCCGGTTGTTCGGGGAGATGCAGGTGGACGACATCGCGGTGGCGGCGAGCATCGGCGTCGAGAACGCCGAGTACGGACTCGACGCCACCAGCATCGTCGCCGGCGGGTACCTCGCCGGTGGCGGCGAGGTCGCCCGACTGGGTGTCCTCGGACCGACCCGGATGGACTACGGCACGAACATGGCGGCCGTCCGCGCCGTCGCACGCTACCTGTCCAAGCTCCTGGGCGAACACTGACCGACCTGACCGACCGACCGAACCCAACCGACTGAGGGATACGTGGCAGACCACTACGACGTCCTCGGCGTCCAGCGAGACGCCTCCGATGCCGACATCAAGAAGGCCTACCGCCGACTGGCGCGTGAGCTCCACCCGGACGTGAACCCCGCGCCCGAAGCCGCCGAGCGCTTCAAGGACGTGACGCACGCGTACGACGTGCTGAGCGACCCCGAGCAGCGGCGCCGTTACGACGCCGGTCCGCAGGCCGACAGCCCGTTCGGCGGTGGCGCCGGCGGGTTCAGCGACATCTTCGACGCGTTCTTCGGTGGCGGCGGCGGTGGCGGCCGGGGCAACGGTCCCCGCAGCCGTGCCGAGCGTGGGCAGGACGCCCTGCTCCGCATCGAGGTCGACCTCGACGAGGTCGTCTTCGGCACCCACAAGGACGTCGAGGTCGACACGGCCGTGCTCTGCGAGACGTGCAACGGTTCCTGCTGCGCGCCCGGCACCAGCCCCCGCACCTGCGACATCTGCGGCGGCTCCGGGCACATCCAGCGCCAGGTCCGCTCGCTCCTCGGCAACGTCGTGACGAGCGCACCGTGCGGCACCTGCCGCGGCTACGGCACCGTCATCCCGAACCCGTGCCCGACCTGCCAGGGTCAGGGCCGTGTCCGTGCCCGCCGCACGGTGCCGGTGGACGTCCCCGCCGGTGTCGACTCGGGCCTGCGGCTGCAGATGCCGGGTCAGGGCGAAGTCGGCCCGGCCGGCGGGCCCTCCGGTGACCTGTACCTCGAGATCCGGGTGCGCCACGACGACGTCTTCAGCCGTGACGGCGACGACCTGCTCGCCACGCTCGAGGTCGCGATGACCGATGCCGTCCTCGGCACGACCACCACGATCGACGGGCTCGACGGCCCGGTCGAGCTCGAGATCCGCCCGGGTGTGCAGAGCGCCGACGTCCTCGTCATCAAGGACCGCGGCATCACGAAGCTGCGCGGGAACGGCCGCGGTGACCTCCGGGTCGGCGTGCAGGTGGTCACCCCGACGAAGCTCTCCCACAAGGAGCGCCAGCTCGTCGAGCAGCTCGCGAAGTCGCACAAGGCGCAGCAGCCGCAGCTCGCCCGGTTCCAGCAGGGCATGTTCGGCAAGCTCCGCGACCGTTTCTTCAACTTCTGATGGCGTCGCTCTACCTCGTCGACTCGCTCGAGGGCGTGACCGTCGGCGACCTCGTGTCGCTCGACGGCGCCGAGGGCCGGCACGCGGTGTCGGTCTCCCGGGTCCGGGTCGGCGAGGTCCTGCGCATCGCGGACGGTCGCGGCACGGTCGTGACCGGGTCCGTGACGAGCGTGGGTCGTGACGCCCTCGAGCTCCTCGTGGCGTCGGTGTCGGTCGATCCAGCACCGACGCCGTCGCTCACGTTGGTGCAGGCCCTCGCCAAGGGCGGTCGCGACGAGATGGCGGTCCAGGCGGCCACCGAGATCGGCGTCGACCAGGTCATCCCGTGGGCGGCGTCGCGGAGCGTCTCCCGGTGGGACGGACCGAAGGTCGAGAAGGGCCGTGCCCGCTGGGGCGCGATCGTGCACGAGGCCGCCAAGCAGGCGATCCGCTCCCGGGTACCGTCCGTCGGACCGCTCGTCACGGCGGCCCAGCTCGCCGCCGGCGCCCGAGAGCGCGTCGCCGTGCTGCTGCTCGAGCCCACCGCGACGGTGCGGCTCGCGACCTGGGAGCCGCCGGCCGACGTCGACGAGATCGTCCTCGTGGTCGGGCCCGAGGGCGGGATCGACGGTGCGGAGCTCGACCGGCTCGAGGCCGCCGGCGCCGTCCGGGTCCGCCTCGGTGACAGCGTCCTCCGGACCTCGACCGCCGGGCCCGCCGCACTGGCGATCCTGCAGGCCCGACTCGGGCGATGGTGAGGGAAGACCCACGGTCGGTCGTGCGTTCTACGATGGAGTCATGAGCACCAGCACGCCCAGCGTCTTCACGAAGATCATCGCGCGCGAGATCCCGGCGACCGTCGTCGCCGAGGACGACCGTGTGATCGCGATCGAGGACATCGCGCCGAAGGCCCCCGTCCACGTGCTCGTCGTCCCCAAGACCGAGCAGTACGCGAACGTCGCCGAACTCGCGGCCGGTGACCCCGACCTCCTCGCCCACGTGGTCGCCACCGCGCAGCGCATCGCCGACGAGCGCGCCGGCGGCCAGTTCCGTCTCGTCTTCAACACCGGCGAAGCCGCCGGTCAGACCGTTTTCCACGTGCACGCGCACGTACTCGCAGGAGATCTGCAGGAAGGGAACCTTGCCGGCTAACGAACCAGCACAGCCCACCACCGACGACGAGCAGGTCGTCTCCGTCGCGATCCAGGTCGACGGGATCGCGATGGTCCAGCTGCTCGGCCCCCAGGACCGCCTCCTCAAGACCGTCGAGCGGCAGTACACCGGCGTCCGCGTCGTGGTCCGCGGCAACGAGGTCACACTGACCGGGCCGGAACGCGACGTCGCACGGGCGAAGGCGCTCGTCGACGAACTCGTCGGCATGGTCAAGCGCGGCCAGGACATCGGGCCGTCCGACATCCCGATGTCCGCACGGATCCTCGACGACGACCGGAAGCCGTCGGACACCTTCGGCACGCCGATCGTCTCGAGCCGCGGCAAGTCCGTTCGCCCGAAGACCGACGGGCAGCGCGCATACGTCGACGCGATCGACGAGAACACGATCACGTTCGGCATCGGCCCGGCCGGTACCGGCAAGACGTACCTCGCGATGGCGAAGGCCGTGCAGGCGCTGCAGCGGCGTGAGGTCACCCGGATCATCCTGACGCGTCCCGCGGTCGAGGCCGGCGAGCGGCTCGGCTTCCTGCCCGGCACGCTCACCGACAAGATCGACCCGTACCTGCGGCCCCTCTACGACGCCCTCAACGAGATGATGGACCCCGAGCTCGTCCCGAAGCTGCTGGCTGCGGGCACGGTCGAGGTCGCACCGCTGGCGTACATGCGCGGCCGGACGCTCAACGAGTCGTTCGTCGTGCTCGACGAAGCGCAGAACACCACCCCCGAGCAGATGAAGATGTTCCTGACCCGTCTCGGCTTCGGCTCGAAGATGGTCGTCACGGGCGACATCACCCAGGTCGACCTGCCCGGCAACGTCTCCGGACTCCGGCTCGTGACGCGCATCCTCGAGGACGTGGACGACATCCACTTCGCCCGTCTCGGCAGCGAGGACGTCGTCCGCCACACGCTGGTCGGACGCATCGTCGACGCCTACACGGTCTACGACGAGGAGCGCCTCGCCGAGCAGGCCGGTCACCGTCCGGGCGGCCGCGGCACCGCGCCCGCCGGCAACCCGGACGGCGTCAACCGCGCCGAGCGCCGCGGCCGGCCGCCGCAGGACCGCCAGCGGTCCCCGTACCCCCAGAACGACGCCCGAGGAGGCAACCGGTGAGCATCGAGCTCAACAACGAGTCCGGTGTCGAGGTCGACGAGGCAGCGATCCAGCGCCTCGCCGCCTTCGCGCTCGACGCCATGCACGTCCACGCCGACGCCGAGCTGGCGATCGTGCTCGTGGACGAGGGCGCGATGGAACAGCTCCACGTGCGCTGGATGGACGAGCCGGGCCCGACCGACGTCCTGAGCTTCCCGATGGACGAGCTCCGACCGGGCACCGAGGACGACCCCACGCCCGCCGGGCTGCTCGGGGACATCGTGCTGTGCCCGCAGGTCGCCGAGGAACAGGCGAAGACCGCCGGACACTCGAGCACCGACGAGATGCTCCTGCTGACCTGCCACGGCATCCTGCACCTGCTCGGCTTCGACCACGCCGAACCCGACGAGAAGGCCGAGATGTTCGGCCTGCAGGGCGAGATCCTGACGGCGTTCGCGGCCCAGCGCCGGGGACGGTAGCCGATGCTCGTCGTCGTCGGACTCATCGCGGTCGCGCTGGTCCTCGTCGTCCTCGGCGGGCTCCTCGCCGCGAGCGACGCCGCGCTCTCCGTGGTGTCCCGAGCCGACCTCGACGAGATCGCGCGGGGCAACAAGCGCCGCCGTGCACTCGAGGCCATCGCCGACGACGTCGGGGCGCACGTCAACGCCCTGAACTTCTTCCGGGTCCTCGCCGAGACGGCTGCGGCAGTGCTCGTCACCGTCGCCCTGGTCCGTGCGTTCGACAGCTGGTGGGTGGCGCTCGTCGTCTCCGCCGCGATCATGACGGCGGTCTCCTTCGTCCTGGTCGGGTCGAGTCCCCGGAGCGTCGGCCGTGCCCACGCCGAGCGGCTCCTCGGTGCGACCGGTGGACTCGTCCGCGGCGTCCGGATCGTGCTCGGGCCGCTCGCCGGGCTCCTCGTCAGGATCGGTGACCGGGTGACCCCGGGCCGTGGCCGGAGCGCCTCCACGGTGTCGAGCGAGGAACAGCTGCTCTCGCTCGTCGACGAGGCGACCGAGAGCAACGTGCTCGAGGACGAGGACCGTGAGCTCATCCACTCGGTGTTCGAGTTCAGCGACACCCTGGTGCGCGAGGTCATGGTGCCCCGCACCGACATGCTCACCGTCGACGGCGACGACACCCTGTCCGCAGGCATGGAGCAGTTCCTCGCGGCCGGGGTCTCCCGCATGCCCGTCACCGGCAAGGACAGCGACGACGTCCTCGGTGTCCTGTACCTGCGCGACGTGTCGCGAGCGCTGTACGAGCGCCCGGGCTCCGGCAGCGAACGGGTCACCCGGCTGCTGCGTCCGGCCGAGTTCGTGCCGGAGTCGAAGCCCGCCGATGACACCCTGCGCCACATGCAGGTCGCGAAGAACCACCTGGTCCTCGTGGTGGACGAGTACGGCGGCGTCGCCGGACTCGTCACGATGGAGGACCTCATCGAGGAGCTCGTCGGTGACATCTCCGACGAGTACGACCGCGCCGTGGTCGACCGCGTCGAGGTCGAGCCGGGGCTGTGGCGCATCTCCGCACGCCTGCCGGTGGACGAACTGGGCGACCTGTTCGGCATCGAGCTCGACGACGACGACGTCGACACCGCCGGCGGTCTCCTCACCAAGGAGCTCGGGCACCTCGCCGTCTCCGGCGACACCGTCACGGTGTCGGGGGTCGTCCTGACCGCCGACCGTGTCGAGGGCAAGCGCCGCCACCTCATCACCGTGCTCGCCGAACGCACCGACGCCCTCGCCGGCGTCGAGGACGCCTTCGCCGACGCCGCACCCACCACGACGGGAAACCCGCACGCATGACCGACTCCGACACCACCCCCACCGGCGGCGACTCCGGCAAGCCCTACCGTGCGGGTTTCGTCTCGTTCGTGGGGCGCCCGAACGTCGGGAAGTCCACGCTGACGAACGCCCTCGTCGGTGAGAAGGTGGCGATCACCTCGTCGAAGCCGCAGACGACCCGCCGGGCGATCCGCGGCATCGTGCACCGCCCCGACGGCCAGGTCATCATCGTCGACACCCCCGGTGTCCACCGGCCACGCACGCTCCTGGGCGAGCGGCTGAACGACCTCGTGCAGTCCACGCTCGGCGACGTCGACGTGATCGGCTTCTGCGTCCCGGCGAACGAGCCGATCGGGCCCGGCGACCGGTTCATCAACGACACGCTCGACCAGTACCCGCGTGCGAAGAAGATCGCGATCGTGACGAAGATCGACCGCACCGCGAAGGACAAGGTCGGTGAGCAGCTGCTCGCCGTCTCGAAGCTCCGCGAATGGGACGCCATCGTGCCCACCTCGGGTACCCGCGGGCTCCAGCTGGAGGACCTGCTCGGCGAGATCACGTCGATGCTGCCGGAGTCGCCGCAGCTCTACGACTCGTCCGCCGTGACCGAGGAGACGGATGAGGAACGGATCAGCGAGCTCATCCGCGAAGCGGCACTCGAGGGCGTCCGCGACGAGCTGCCGCACTCGCTCGCCGTGGTCATCGAGGACATCGTCGAACCGGACGAGGACGACGACGCCGACGGGCCGCTCCGGATCTTCGCGAACCTGTTCGTCGAGCGCGACAGCCAGAAGGCGATCGTCATCGGACACAAGGGCGAACGCCTGAAGGACGTCGGCTCCCGGGCTCGCGTCGAGATCGAGTCGCTGCTCGGCGGACGCCACGTGTACCTGAACATCCGCGTGAAGGTCGCCAAGGAGTGGCAGCGTGACCCGAAGCAGCTCGGACGCCTCGGCTTCTGATCACGAGCGTCGTGTCATCCGGGCGGCGGACGCGCGGGTGAACGGTTCGCCGTACCGTGGACGCGTGTTCCGTCCGATGCTCCGCGCGCAGGTGGTGACCGACGTCGTCCTCGCGGTCGTGCTCGGTGCCCTGGTGCTGTTCGCGTCCGCCCGCGGGATGGACTCGCCGCTGTCGATCGTCACGGTCGTGGGGATGACCGGCGCGCTCGCGCTCCGTCGGCTCTCGCCCGGCCTGGCCCTGACCGTGGCATGGCTGTTCGCGGTCTTCGAGATGGTCACCGGCCAGGTGCCCGACCTGTCGAACGTCTTCGTCGCCGGGGTGCTGTTCACCACGAGCGCCTACGGCAGCCGACGGGTCCGCCTCGCGGGCCTGCTGTCCGCGATCGTGGGGTCGGTGACCGCAGCGCTCTACCTCGGCATCGACGACTACCGGAACCGCTTGACGATCGACACCGGGTCCTCGCCGGCGCAGGAGTCGATCCAGGTCACCTTCGCGTACTTCGCGGTCGTCCTGCTGCTGTTGCTGCTGCCGTGGCTCGCGGGACTCGTCATCCGCACCCGCCGTTCGGCGAGCATGAGCCGCGAGGCCCAGCTGCTCGCCGAGCGCGACGCCGCACGTGCGGACCGGGCGGTCGCCGTCGAGCAGGAACGCGTGCGGATCGCGCGGGACATGCACGACATCGTCGCGCACTCGCTCGCGGTCGTGATCGCCCAGGCGGACGGCGCCCGGTACGCGCTGAAGGCGGACCCCGCCGTCGCCGACCAGGCCCTCGGGACGATCTCGACCACAGCCCGCCGTGCCCTCGGTGACGTCCGGGAACTCCTCGGTGCACTCCGGCACGAGCAGGGCATCGTCCCGACACCGGAGATCGACGACATCGAGCGGCTCGTCACCGAGATGCGTGCGGTCGGCCTCGACGTCCGGGTCGAGCGCGAAGGGGACCCGTCCGGCCTGCCGACGACGACCCAGCTCGCCGTGTACCGGATCGTCCAGGAGAGCCTGACGAACGCGTACAAGCACGGCGAGCCGGGCACACCGGTGCACACGACGCTGACGTACCGGCCCGACACCGTCGAGATCGCCGTGGTGAACCGCCGCGCCGACGACGGCCTGCGCGGCCCGGGGACCGGACACGGGCTGGTCGGGATGCGCGAGCGCGCGACGATGACCGGCGGCACCATGACGGCCGGGGTCCGCGGGGACGACTTCGCCGTCGCCGTCCGGATGCCGGCGGTCCCCGCGAGCGGGCAGATGCCCCGCGACCGCATCACCTCGATCCAGCAGGAGCGCACCGAACGATGACCACGTCCCAGCCCGCCGAGACCCGGATCCGCGTCGCGCTCGTCGACGACCAGGCACTGTTCCGCACCGGCATCCGGATGCTCATCGACTCCCAGCCCGACCTGCAGTTCGTCGGAGAGGCCGGCGACGGAGCCGAGGGCGTCGAACTCGTCCGGCGCACGCGTCCCGACGTGGTGCTGATGGACGTCCGGATGCCGGTGATGGACGGCATCACCGCGACCGCGCACATCGTCGAGCAGTCCGGGACCGACGGCGCGAAGGTCCTCGTGCTCACCACGTTCGACTTCGACGAGGCTGCGGCGAAGGCGATCCGAGCCGGTGCGAGCGGCTTCGTGCTGAAGGACGCCGACCCCGAGTTCCTGCTCGCCGCGGTCCGCACCGTGCACGCGGGGACGGCGGTGTTCGCGGCGTCCGCGACCCGGGAGCTCCTGCGGCGCTACGACGACGCACGCGAACAGGCGGCGTCGGTGCCGGCGTCGTTCGACGACCTCACCCCGAGGGAGCGCGAGATCTTCGACCTCGCCGCGCGGGGGTTCAGCAACGGTGAGATCGCGCAGCACGAGTACGTCAGCGAGGCGACCGTGAAGACCCACATCTCGCGGGTCCTGACGAAGCTCGGACTCCGGGACCGCGTCCGGCTGGTGGTCTTCGCGCACGAACACGGACTGGTCACGAAGGCCGAGTGAGCGGAACGCTCCGGCGGCGCCGGCGGGGTCCGCGTCATCCGATGGGATGACTCCTCCACAGCGAACCGAGCCGAGCGGACCATCCACAGGAGCCACGCGGCGGACGCGGGACGGGCCTCCCGGCAGCCATCGTTGGTGCATGACCAACAGCCACGCTCCGATCATCCGACTCGACCACGTGTCCAAGCACTACGGTGCCGCTGCGCGCCGGGTGACCGCCCTCGACGACGTCAGCGTCGACATCGGCGCGGGGGAGTTCACGGCGGTGATGGGCCCCTCCGGCTCGGGCAAGTCGACGCTCATGCACGTCGCGGCCGGACTCGACGCGGTGTCGGCGGGGCGGATCGAGATCGACGGCGTCGACATCACCGGGCTCGGGGACAAGGAGCTCACCGAACTGCGGCGGCAGCGCCTCGGCTTCGTGTTCCAGTCGTTCAACCTCGTGCCGACACTCGACGTCAGCGAAAACGTCCGGCTGCCGTTCCTGCTCGGTGGGCAGAAGCCCTCGCGGGAGCAGAGCGCGTGGATCGACCGGCTCGTCGACATGCTCGGACTCGGTGACCGCCTGAGCCACCGGCCGCACCAGCTCTCGGGCGGACAGCAGCAGCGGGTCGCGATCGCCCGTGCACTCGCGTCGCGGCCAGCCGTCGTCGTCGCCGACGAACCGACCGGCGCGCTCGACTCCCGGACCGGGCGCGACGTCCTCGCGATCCTCCGCGGGGCCGTGCAGGAGTGGGGACAGAGCGTCGTGATGGTCACCCACGACCCGGTGGCAGCCGCCAACGCCGACCGGATCCTGTTCCTCGCCGACGGCCGGGTCGTCGCCGACCGCCCGGCCATGGACGCCGGGGCGATCTCCACCACGATGCTCGGGATGGAGGCTGCAGCGTGAACGGCATCCGCGCCTTCGCCCCCACCGTCCTGGTCGCCGCGCTCGGCACCACCTTCGGGTCGGCGCTCGTCATCGCGCCGGGGATCGTCACCGAGGCACTCGGTGCCACGGGCTACGCCGACCTCGGCCCGGTCAAGGCGATCCTGTCGGTCGTCGGGTGGCTCTTCCTCGGCATCGCGCTGTACGTCGGTGCCATCGTCACCGCGAACACGTGCGCGACGCTCATCGCCGGCCAGACCCGGATCATCGCGCTGCAGCGGCTCGTCGGTGCCACCGGTTCGTCGCTCCGCGCCAGGATCACCCGGACCGGCCTGGCCGTCGGGGTGCTCGGTGGCCTCATCGGCGCTGTGGTCGGCACCGGGCTGTCCGCGGTGTTCGTGACGGTCCTCCGCGGCAACGGGTTCCTACCGGCCGCCAGCTACACACTCGTCCCGTGGGAGCTCGTGCTCCCCGTGATCGCCGTCGTCCTCGCGACTTGCGGAGCCTTCGCCGCCGGTTCACGCCGCGTCCTGACCGTGACCCCGCTGCAGGCGCTCGCTTCGAACGTCGAGCCGAGCCACGAGGACGTCCGCTCGGGCAGGGCACGCACGGTCTGGTCGATCGTGCTGATGGCGGGCGGCGGGCTCCTGCTGGTGCTCGGGCTGGCAGTCAGCGCCGCGTCGCCCCTGGCCGTGTTGCCCGCGGCGCTCGGCGGCTTCGTCTCGTTCGCCGGGGTCGCCGTCGGCGCCACGATCGTGATGCCGCCGGTGCTCCAGCTCATCGGCCGGATCGGGTCCCGCGACCCGGTGGTCCTGCTCGCCGGGCGCAACGCGATGCGTGCTCCCGGCCGGTCGTCCCGCGCGACGATCGGACTCGTCATCGGCGTGACCCTGCTCGTGACCTTCGCGGTGGCGCTCGGCATCATGCAGCACGTGCTCGAAGTGCAGCTCCAGCGGATGGGCCAGGGCCGGATGACGACGGAGATGGTCCAGCAGCAGCGGGACTTCTTCGTCCAGCTGAACGCCGTCGTCAGTGTGATCGTCGGGTTCTCGGCCGTGATCGCCGCCGTCGGCGTGGTGAACGCCCTCGCTCTCGGGGTGCTGCAGCGTCGGCGTGAGCTCGGGCTGCTGCGCGTGCTCGGCCTCACCGGGGCGCAGGTCCGTCGGATGATCGTCACCGAGGCAGTGCAGATGGTCGTCGCCGCCGTCGTCACCGGGCTCGTGCTCGGCACCTTCTACGGCTGGGCCGGCGGGCAGACGCTGCTCGGGTCGCTCGGCACCCCGGTCACGCCGGTGCTGCCGCCGCTCACCATCGGCATCGTGGTGGTCGGCGCCCTCGTGCTCGCGGTCGTCGCGACGATCGCGCCGGTTCGGCGCGCGATGCGCGTCCCGCCGACGGAGGCCCTCGCGGTCGACTGACGGGGCGCCCTGGTCGCGACCACGACCCGGACGGGAGGCGCGGTACCAGCTGGCACCGCGCCTCCCGTCCGTCGTGCGCGCGCGCCCACCGCCGCGCCCCTGCCCACTCCGCCCCGCGCCTCTCGTCCGTCGTGCGCGCGCCCGCCGCGCCTGCCGCGCCCGCCGCGCGTGCCGCGCCCGCCGCGCGTGCCGCGCCTCGCCGCGCGTGCCGCGCCTGCCGCGCTGCCCCGTCCGCCCGCCACGCTGGCCCGCGCCCCGCGCCGCGCCTTCCGCGCCGCGCCCGCCGCGCTGCCCCGTCCGCCCGCCACGCTGGCCCGCGCCCCGCGCCGCGCCGCTCATGTCCGCCGAGTGGTCGCAAACCGTCGTCCAGAGGCGTCGGGGGCGACAGTTCGTGACCACTCGGCGTTCGACCGGCGGCATGTCGTGACCACTCGGGCCCTCACCCACCGACGGGCTTGTCACACAGCAGCCCGCCGGTGCTACCGTGGACTCGATGTACTCGGCACTCCTCCTCCTTCGCTGCCGCGACGAGGCCTGACACAACGGCCCACCTCGTCGCGGAGTCCGTCGTGGCCGCACTCACCAGAGCACACGAACACGCGACGAAAGCGACGAACGATGCAGAACACGCAGCAGCCCTCCGGGATGCCGATCCACAAGTACGTCCCCTTCCACGAGCAGATCTCGGTCGAGCTGCCGGACCGGACCTGGCCGACGAAGCGCATCGAGAAGGCCCCGCGCTGGTGCGCCGTCGACCTGCGTGACGGCAACCAGGCACTCATCGACCCGATGGACGCCGAGCGGAAGCGCGCGATGTTCGACCTCCTCGTCCGGATGGGCTACAAGGAGATCGAGGTCGGGTTCCCGAGCGCCTCGCAGACCGACTTCGACTTCGTCCGGTCCCTGATCGACGAGGGCGCGATCCCCGACGACGTCACGATCCAGGTGCTGACGCAGGCGCGCGAGCACCTCATCCAGCGCACCTACGAGGCGATCGACGGGGCGAAGCAGGCCATCGTCCACCTGTACAACTCGACGTCGATCGTGCAGCGCGAGGTGGTCTTCCGCACCGACGTGCAGGGCGTCGTGGACATCGCGGTCGCCGGTGCGAAGCTCTGCAAGGCGGCCGAGGCCACGCTGCAGCACGACACCACGATCTACTACGAGTACTCGCCGGAGTCCTACACGGGCACCGAGCTCGAGGTCGCGCTCGAGATCTGCAACGCCGTGCTCGAGGTCTTCGAGCCGACCCCCGACCGCAAGGTCATCATCAACCTGCCCGCCACGGTCGAGATGGCGACGCCGAACGTCTACGCCGACTCGATCGAGTGGATGTCGCGCAACCTCGCGCACCGGCAGGACGTCATCCTGTCGCTGCACCCGCACAACGACCGCGGCACCGCCGTCGCCGCCGCGGAGCTCGGCTACATGGCCGGCGCCGACCGCATCGAGGGCTGCCTGTTCGGCAACGGTGAGCGCACCGGCAACGTCGACCTCGTCGCCCTCGGCATGAACCTCTTCACGCAGGGCATCGACCCGGAGATCTCGTTCGCGGACATCGACCAGATCAAGCGCACGGTGGAGTACTGCAACCAGCTGCCGGTGCCGGAGCGCCAGCCGTGGGCGGGTGACCTCGTCTACACGGCGTTCAGCGGTTCGCACCAGGACGCCATCAACAAGGGCTTCGACGCGATGAAGGCCAAGGCGGCAGCGGCGGGCAAGGACATCGACGAGATCGAGTGGGCGGTGCCGTACCTGCCCGTCGACCCGAAGGACATCGGCCGGTCGTACGAGGCCGTGATCCGCGTGAACTCGCAGTCCGGCAAGGGCGGCGTGGCCTACCTGCTCAAGACCGACCACGCCCTCGACCTGCCCCGCAAGCTGCAGATCGAGTTCTCCGGCGTCGTGCAGCGGCACACCGACACCGAGGGCGGCGAGTTCTCGTCGCAGCGCATCTGGGACGTGTTCCAGGACGAGTACCTGCCCGCCACGGCGGAGGACGAGAAGTGGGGCCGCTACGAGCTCACGAAGACGGCGACGTCGAGCGACTTCGCGGGCACGACCTCGCTGTCGGTCGCGCTCCGCGTCGACGAGGGCTCGGTGACCGCCGACGCCGTCGGCACCGGTCCGATCGACGCGTTCCTCAAGGTCCTCGCCGAGCAGGGCGTCCAGGTCACGCTGTACGACTACTCGGAGCACACCATGAGCGCCTCGGGTGATGCCAAGGCTGCGTCCTACGTCGAGCTCGACGTCGACGGTGTCCGGCTCTGGGGCGTCGGCATCGACGCCGACATCTCGACGGCCTCGCTCAAGGCGATCGTGTCCGCGGTGAACCGCGCGGTGCGCGCCGGTGCTGCTGCCGGAGCCGACGCGCCGGAGCTCGTCTCGGCCTGAGAACGCGACACCGCCGGGAGGCGCGGCCTGAGAACGCGACACCGCCGGGAGGCGCGGCCTGAGAACGCGACACCGCCGGGAGGCGCGGTGCGGGTCCGACCCGCACCGCGCCTCCCGTCTGTGCGCACGTCCACGTCGCGTGGTGCGATCGCCGCGCACGCGGGTGTCGGCGGGGCGGGGGATACTGGGGACATGCCGCTGTACCGGGACGAGTGCGTCGTGTTGCGCACCCACAAGCTCGGTGAAGCCGACCGCATCGTCACGATGCTCTCCCGCCAGCACGGCAAGATCCGGGCCGTGGCGAAGGGCGTGCGGCGGACCGCGTCGAAGTTCGGCAGCCGGCTCGAACCGTTCATGGTCGTCGACGCCCAGTTCTACGAGGGCCGCTCGCTCGACATCGTCACCCAGGCCGAGTCGCTCGGCGCGTACGGGGCGCAGATCGTCGCGGACTACGGCGCCTACACGGCCGCGAGTGCGATGGTCGAGACCGCGGACCGACTGAGCGAGGCGGACGCTGGACTCCAGCAGTACCTGCTGCTCGTCGGTGCGCTCCGGTCGCTGTCCCGCGGTGAGCACCACTCCAGCGCCACGCTCGACTCCTACCTGCTCCGCGCGATGAGCATCGCCGGTTGGGCGCCCTCGTTCAACGACTGTGCGGTGACGGGGGAGCCCGGTCCGCACTCCGCCTTCGTGGTGCAGCTCGGCGGGGTCGTCGCGGACCGTGCGGCGCCTCCCGGCACGCCGCGGCTCGACCCGGCGACCCTCGCGGTGCTCGGCTCGCTGCTCGCGGGCGACTGGGCGAGCGTCGACGCCACCGACGAGCGGACGCGTTCCCGGGCGTCCGGCGTGGTCGCCGCCTACGCCCAGTGGCACCTGGAACGATCGCTCCGGTCCCTGCCGCACGTCGACCGCTCGGAGCACCCGCTGCCCGTGCCGGCGACCCACGACGGACCCGAGGCGACGGCTCGAGCGGTCGCCTCCACCCCGGCACCCGCCGTGCCCGACCCCGCCGACGCCGACGCAGCCGCCGACGCCGACCACGATCCCGCCGCCGAAGGAGCCCCCACCGCATGAGCCCCCGCCGCCACGACGACGCCGAGCCGTTCCGCCCGATCGACTGGACCGGCGAGACGCCCCCGGCGATCCCGGCCCGGTTCGTGCCGGAGCACGTGGCGATCGTGATGGACGGCAACGGGCGCTGGGCGAACGGCCGCGGGCTCACGCGGATCGAGGGGCACAAGGCCGGCGAGGCCTCGTTGCTCGACGTCGTCGCCGGCGGCATCCAGATCGGGGTCAAGCACATCTCGGCGTACGCGTTCTCGACCGAGAACTGGAAGCGCTCCCCGGAAGAGGTCCGGTTCCTGATGGGGTTCAACCGCGACGTCATCCGACGTCGGCGCGACCAGCTGAACGAGTGGGGCGTGCGGGTGCGCTGGGCTGGCCGGCGTCCGCGGCTCTGGCGGAGCGTCATCGACGAGCTCGAGCACGCCGAGCGGATGACCGCCGGCAACGACGTGCTCACCCTGACGATGTGCGTCAACTACGGCGGCCGGAACGAGATCGTCGACGCGGTGCGGGGGATGGCGGAGGACGTCGCCGCCGGTCGCCTGAAGCCGAGCCAGGTCACCGAGAAGGCCCTCGCGAAGCGGCTCTACGTGCCCGAGATGCCGGACGTCGACCTGTTCCTCCGCAGTTCGGGGGAGCAGCGGACGTCGAACTTCCTGCTGTGGCAGTCCGCGTACGCCGAGATGGTGTTCCTCGACCGGCTCTGGCCGGACTTCCGCCGCACCGATCTGTGGGGAGCGATCGAGGAGTACGCGCGCCGCGACCGACGCTACGGCGGGGCCGTGGACGCACCGACGGCCTGACGGTTGCTGCAGGGCGGAACCGCGCCGCGCCTCCCGTCCGACGGGCCGGCGATCGCCGGTAGTCTTGCCCGGACCGTTTCCGCACCGAGCACCCAGCTCGGCGACCTCTGGAGCACCCTTTGGCACAGCCCTCCCGTCTCGACAGCGTCATCGCCCTGGCCAAGGGCCGCGGCTTCGTCTTCCAGTCGGGGGAGATCTACGGCGGATCCCGCTCCGCGTGGGACTACGGGCCCCTCGGCGTGGAGCTGAAGGAGAACATCAAGCGGCAGTGGTGGCAGCGGTTCGTCCGCGGCCGCGGCGACATGGTGGGCCTCGACTCCGCCGTCATCCTGCCCCGCAAGGTGTGGGAGGCCTCCGGCCACGTCGCCACCTTCACCGACCCGCTCGTCGAGTGCCTGCACTGCCACCACCGCTTCCGCGAAGACCACCTGATCGAGGCGTTCGAGGCGAAGAAGGGCCGCGCGCCCGAGGGCGGCATGGCCGAGATCGCCTGCTCGAACTGCGGCACCCGCGGCCAGTGGACCGAGCCCCGCGAGTTCTCCGGCATGCTCAAGACCTACCTCGGCCCGGTCGAGTCGGAAGAGGGCCTGAACTTCCTCCGCCCCGAGACCGCGCAGGGCATCTTCGTCGACTTCGCGCAGGTCGTCACCACCAGCCGCATGAAGCCCCCGTTCGGCATCGGCCAGGTCGGCAAGGCGTTCCGCAACGAGATCACGCCCGGCAACTTCATCTTCCGCACGCGCGAGTTCGAGCAGATGGAGATCGAGTACTTCGTCCCGCCGGCCGACGCCGACGAGCACTACGAGCAGTGGATCGCCGACTCGATCGCCTGGTACACGGACCTCGGTATCGACCCCGAGAACCTGCGCCGCTTCGACGTGCCGGACGGTGAGCGCGCGCACTACTCCGACGCCACCGCCGACATCGAGTACCGCTTCGGGTTCCAGGGCTCCGAGTGGGGCGAGCTGATGGGTGTCGCGAACCGCACCGACTTCGACCTGAAGAACCACATCGAGGCATCGGGCAAGGACCTGCGGTACTTCGACCAGGCCGCGAACGAGAAGTACGTGCCCTTCGTCATCGAACCGTCGTTCGGCCTGACCCGCGCGCTGATGGCCTTCCTGCTCGACGCCTACCACGAGGACGAAGCCCCGAACGCGAAGGGCGGCGTCGACAAGCGCACCGTCCTGCGGCTCGACCCGCGCCTGGCCCCGGTCAAGGCCGCGGTGCTCCCGCTGTCCCGCAACGAGCAGCTGTCGCCGGTCGCCCGTGGCCTCGCCGACGACCTGCGGAAGAACTGGAACGTGGACTTCGACGACGCCGGCGCGATCGGTCGCCGCTACCGTCGCCACGACGAGATCGGCACGCCGTTCTGCATCACGGTGGACTTCGACACGCTCGAGGACAAGGCCGTCACGGTGCGTGAGCGCGACACGATGGCGCAGGAGCGCGTCTCGCTCGACCAGCTGCAGGGGTACCTCGCGCAGCGGTTGCTCGGCGCGTAGGGCGCGGGTCAGGAACCGGGTTCCGGACACAGCACCGCGCAGATCCGCGGTGCTGTGTCCGGAGCCTGGTTCCGTGGGAATGAGCGCGAGAGCACCGCGTTGCACCCAGCATGAACGACTCCGTGAAGGTCGATGTCTGGTCGGACATCGCCTGCCCCTGGTGCTACATCGGCAAGCGCAAGTTCGAGGCCGGCGTCGCCGGGTTCCAGTCCTCGGGCGACGGCCGCCCGGTCGAGGTCGAGTACCACTCCTTCGAACTGAGCCCGGACACCCCCGTCGACTTCGAGGGCACCGAGGCCGAGTTCCTCTCCAGCCACAAGGGCATGCCGGTCGCGCAAGCGCAGCAGATGCTCGACCAGGTCACCGGGATCGCCGCGAGCGTCGGCCTCGACTACGACTTCGAGGCGATGCACCACACCAACACGGTGAAGGCGCACCAGGTCATCCACCTCGCGAAGCAGCACGGCAAGCAGCTCGACATGGTCGAGCGGCTCTTCACCGCCTACTTCGAGCGCGGTGAGCACGTCGGTGACGAGTCGACCCTGGCCGACCTGGCCGCGGAGATCGGCCTCGACCGCGACGAGGTCCTCGCCACGCTGCGGGACGACTCACAGCTCGCCGCCGTCCGCGCCGACCAGGCCCAGGCACAGGCGTTCGGCATCAACGGCGTCCCGTTCTTCGTCATCGACGGCAAGTACGGCGTCTCCGGCGCGCAGGACCCGGCCGCGTTCGAGCAGGTGCTGACGCAGGTCGTCGCGCTGCGCGGGACGACGCCGGAGGAGGTCGCCTCGGCGACCGAGCGGGCCGCGGACGACGCGACCGCGGACGTAGAGGCGACCCGATGACGGACATGACGATCAGTGACCAGGGTGCTGTGCGCCTCCAGGCCGTGACGTCGGTGCCGTCCGTCCCGGACGCGCTGACGGGCCTGGAGGCACGACCCGCCCTGCTGACGCTCGTCACGCCCGGCGGTGCGCCGGTCTGCGACGGCGATTCGTGCCTGATCGACGCCGGCTCGTTCGCCGGCGCCGAGGGCGACTGGGCCGAGGTCCCCGACTGACGGTTCCGTCGGTCGCGCGTTGCGCGCTGGTGGTCCCGCGCCCCTGTGCGGTCGTTGCGCCCCTGTGCGGTCGTTACGCCCCGATTCTGCGGGGCGCGACGGCGGTGCGGGGGCGCAATCCGTCGGTCGCCGGACCGATCAGGCGCGCTGGGGTTCCTCGTCCGTGATGTCGGCGACCGTCGCGGCGTACGCAGCGATGAGGTCGTCGGCGTCGACGAAGGCGCTCGCGCCGTGACGGCCCGCGCCGAGGGCCACCCGCCGGCCGACGATCCGCTCGTCGGCGTACACGGGCAGGCCGCCCGTCGCTCCGATCGGCGTGATGGTGCCGCGCTCGTAGCCCGAGGCCTCGAGCGCGGTGGCGGCGTCCGGCATCGAGAGCTTGTTGACGCCGACGACCGTTCGGAGCTTCTTCCACGCGATGCTGCGGCCCCCGGGCACCAGTGCGAGCAGGAAGCCGCCGTCGTGACGCTTGACCACCAGGGTCTTCACGATGTCGCCGGGTTCGATCCCGAGGAGCGAAGCGGCCTCGTGCAGGGAGTCCGCGGCGGGGCGCTCGACGACCTCGACCGCGAGGCCGCGGGTCGCTGCGTCGGTGTCGAACCTGGTGTTGGCCTCGATCGTCATGTGGAGAACGCTACCGGGCAGCACCGACGTGGGAGGATGGGTCTGGTATGACGATCACACAGACACCCGTGAAGCCCTTGCGCATCGGCCCCATCGAGGTCGACGTGCCGGTCGTGCTCGCGCCGATGGCGGGCATCACGAACATGGCGTACCGCCGGCTCTGCCGTGAGTACGGCGCCGGCTTGTACGTCTGCGAGATGATCACCTCGCGTGCGCTGGTCGAACGGACCCCGGTGTCGATGCAGCTCATCCAGCACCACGAGTCCGAGACCCCGCGGTCCATCCAGTTGTACGGCGTCGAGCCGAACACCGTGGCCGAGGCGGCGTCGATCCTGGTGGGCGAGGACCGTGCGGACCACATCGACCTGAACTTCGGGTGCCCGGTGCCCAAGGTCACGCGGAAGGGCGGTGGGGCGGCGCTGCCCTGGAAGCTCGACCTGTTCCGCGAGCTCGTCACGAAGACCGTCCGCGCCGCCGGCGACGTGCCGGTCACGGTGAAGATGCGCAAGGGCATCGACGAGGACCACCTGACCTACCTCGACGCCGCCCGCATCGCGCGGGACGCCGGTGTCGCCGCGGTCTCGCTGCACGCACGCACCGCGAACGAGCACTACTCCGGCCACGCCGACTGGTCCGCGATCGCGACGCTGAAGGAGACGGTGACGGACATCCCGGTCCTCGGCAACGGGGACATCTGGTCCGCAGCCGACGCGCTCCGGATGATCGACGAGACCGGCGCGGACGGCGTCGTCGTCGGGCGCGGCTGCCTCGGCCGACCGTGGCTCTTCGGCGACCTGGCCGCGGCGTTCCGCGGCGAGGGGCTGCGCTACATGCCCTCCTTGGGCGAGGTCGCCGACGGGTTCCGCCGGCACGCAGAACTGCTCGTCGAGTTCTTCGGCGCCGAGGAGCACGGATGCCGCGACATCCGGAAGCACGTGGCCTGGTACTTCAAGGGGTACCCGATCGGCAGTGACGTGCGGGCCGGCCTCGCGATGGCCTCGAGCCTGCAGGAGATCGACGACCTGCTCGCACAGCTCGACCACGACGCGCCCTACCCCGGTGCCGACGCCGAGGGTCCCCGCGGTCGCTCCGGCAACCCGAAGCGCACCGCCCTGCCCGACCGGTGGCTCGAGTCCCGCGACGTCGACAGTGAGTTCCGCAAGGTCCTGGCCGCCGCCGAACTGCACCACAGCGGCGGATGAGCGCCACCGCCTCGTACGGCCCGGCCGACGCCGAGCGCTGGCTGCCGGAAGAGCACGGCAACCGCCGATCGGACTTCGCCCGTGACCGCGCGCGCCTGCTGCACTCGAGTGCGCTCCGCCGCCTGGCCGCCAAGACCCAGGTGCTCAGTCCCACGACGGGGCTCGACTTCGCCCGCAACCGGCTGACCCACTCGCTCGAGGTCGCGCAGGTCGGCCGTGAGCTCGCGGACTCGCTGGGGCTCGACCCCGACGTGGTGGACACCGCCTGTCTGGCGCACGACATCGGCCACCCGCCGTTCGGGCACAACGGCGAGACGGCCGTCAACGCCTGGGCGACCGGGATCGGCGGGTTCGAGGGGAACGCGCAGACCCTGCGGCTGCTCACCCGGCTCGAGCCGAAGGTCTACGGGCCGCGCACGAGCGCGGACGGTGTGACCGACGGCGACCGGCCGTACGGGCTCAACCTGACGCGCGCATCGTTGGACGCCAGCTGCAAGTACCCGTGGCCGGCTGCGCAGGGCGTGTCCGAGGCCTCGTCGGGGCGCACCAAGTTCGGCTTCTACGACGACGACCACGACGCGTTCGAGTGGCTCCGCGCGGGCGCTCCCCGCCGGCAGCGGTGCATCGAGGCGCAGGTCATGGACCTCTCCGACGACATCGCGTACTCGGTGCACGACTTCGAGGACGCCGTCGTCGCCGGGTTCATCGACGTCGCGGCGCTCGGCGACCGTGTCGGCGAGAACGACATCGTCACCGCCATGCACGCCTGGGTCGGCGACGACCTGAGCCGCGACGAGCTGCTCGAGGCGTTCGACCGCCTCCGGGCACTGCCCCTGTGGATGACGTCGTACGACGGCTCCCGCCGCGACGCCGCACGCCTGAAGAACCTCACGTCGCAGCTGATCGGCCGGTTCGCCCGGACCGCGACCCGGGCGACGCGGGAGTCCTACGCCTCGGGGTCACTCGTGCGGTTCGCCGCGTCGGTCGTCACGCCACCCGAGATCATCGGTGAGATCGCGGTGCTCAAGGGCATCGTGGCCGCCTTCGTCATGACCCACGGCGACCGGCAGCCCGTGTACGAGGAACAGCGGCGCATCCTGACCGAGTTGCTCGATGCACTGGCGGCGTCGGGTGCGTCCGACCTCGAGCCGGGCTTCGCCGCCGACTGGCGTGCGGCGTCCGACGACGACGGGCGGCTGCGTGCCGTGGTCGACCAGGTCGCGAGCCTGACGGACCAGGGCGCCATCGCGTGGCACCGCCGTCTCGTCGTCGGGGAGCGGGAAGCCGTCCACATCCCGGTCTGACCGGCCTCGCCGTCCACATCCTGGCCGACCGGTCGGCCGGTGTCGCTCCCACGAACTAGGATCAGAGGGTGGCTGGCAGGATCGCGCGGAACGACATCGACGAGGTCCGCTCGCGTGTCAACATCGCCGACGTCGTCGGCGACTACGTCACGCTGAAGAACGCGGGCGTCGGGTCGATGAAGGGCCTCTGCCCCTTCCACGACGAGCGCTCCCCGTCGTTCCACGTCCGCCCCCAGGTCGGCCGGTACCACTGCTTCGGCTGCGGCGAGGACGGCGACGTCTTCAGCTTCATCATGGCGCAGGACCACACCACCTTCGCCGAGGCGGTCGAGCGCATGGCCGCGAAGATCGGCTTCACGCTCCACTACGAAGAGGGCGACGGCCCCCGCACCGACTACAACACCCGTGCCCGGCTCATCGCTGCGAACGAGGCGGCGCTCGAGTACTACACGGCGCAGCTCACCACCCCCGCGGCCGACCCCGCTCGCCGGTTCCTGGGGGAGCGCGGCTTCGACCCCTCGGCCGCGCAGCACTTCGGCGTCGGCTTCGCCCCGAAGTCGTACGACATGCTCAAGGACCACCTGCGCGGGCGCGGCTTCACGATGGAGGAACTCGTCTCCGCCGGGCTCGTCAGCCAGGGCGACCGGTCGCCGTACGACCGGTTCCGCGGTCGCCTGATGTGGCCGATCCGCGACGTCACCGGTGCGACGATCGGGTTCGGCGCCCGACGGTTGCTCGACGACGACAAGGGTCCGAAGTACCTCAACACGCCCGAGACCCCGATCTACCACAAGAGCCAGGTGCTCTACGGGCTCGACCTGGCCCGCCGTGACATCTCGAAGCAGAAGCAGGTCGTCATCGTCGAGGGCTACACCGACGTCATGGCCTGCCACGTCGCCGGCGTCACGACCGCGGTGGCCACGTGCGGCACGTCGTTCGGCGTCGACCACATCAAGGTCCTGCGCCCGATGCTCGGCGACCTGGCCGGAGCCGACCCCAACGCCAACGGCGAGGTCGTCTTCACCTTCGACCCGGACGAGGCCGGGCAGCGTGCCGCATCCCGCGCCTTCGCCGAGGAGCAGCGCTTCGCCGCTCAGACCTACGTCGCCGTCGCGCCGGGCGGGCTCGACCCGTGCGACCTCCGGCTCGCCCGGGGTGACGACGCGATCCGCCGCCTCATCACGAACAAGCGTCCGATGTTCGAGTTCATGATCCGCCGCACGTTGGAGGGCCACGACCTCGAGACCGTCGAGGGCCGCGTCGGTGCCCTCCGCGCCGCCGCCCCCGTCCTCGCCGGCATCCGCGACCGGTCCCTGACGCAGGGCTACGTCCGCGAGCTCGCCGGTTGGCTCGGCATGGACATGCCGGAGGTCCGTGGATCGGTCGAGACCGCGCGTCGGCGCGCGGGCTCAGGTGGCCAGGACGACCGGACTGGAGGCACGGGGCGCGACGGTCGCACCGGTCACGCCACCGACGGGGCCGGCCCGGTCGAGGAGCCCGTCGCCGGGATCCGCTCCCTGCCGAACGACCCGATCAGCCGGATGGAACGCGACGCCGTGATGGCGATGGTGCAGCAGCCCACGTCCGTCGGGGCGCCGTTGCTCGGGCTCGCCGCATCCGCCACGTTCTCGGCACCGATGCTCGCGGTGGTGCGGGACGCCGTGGTCGCCAACGTCGACGTCATCGGGGCGGGGGACTGGCTCGACCGACTGCTCGCGGACGTCCCGGCACCGCTCCGGACCCTGACGCACGAGCTCGCGCTGGCGCCGATCCCCGCGCGGAACGCCGACGACCTCGCGGCCTACTGCCGGAGCATCGTCGTCGCCCTGGTCGAGCGGGACCTGCTCGCCCGCAAGGCCTCGTTGCTCGGACAGCTGCAGCGTGCCGACCCGCACGAGCAGGCCGAACGGCGCTCCGAGATCCAGCGGCAGCTCGTCGACATCGATGCCCAGCGCATGCGGCTCCGCGCCGACGCCGAGGCCTCCTGACCCTTGCCGCGTGCTCTCGGGGGTTCGTGAGCGGTCAGGACGTGCCGCCGGTGGGGCGTCGAGTGGTCGCACACCGTCGGTTGGCCGAGGTTTGGCCGACGGGATGTGACCGCTCGGGGTGGGGTGGGCGGTGTGTCGTGACCAGTCGGCGGGGGTGTGGGGCAGGACGGACAGGGGCGGGCCTCCAGGCCGGACGTGCCGCGGGTGGGGCGTCCAGTGGTCGCAAACCGTCGGCTGGCCGAGGTCTGGCCGACGGGACGTGACCGCTCGGGGTGGGGCGGGCGGTGTGTCGTGACCAGTCGGCCGAGGTGGGGCGGGCGGTGTGTCGTGACCAGTCGGGGTGGGGTGGGCGGGCGCGGGGCAGGACTGACAGGTGGCGGGCCTCCTAGCCGCCCTCGCGTGCCCTCGGGAGTTCGTGAGCGGTCAGGACGTGCCGCGGGTGGAGCGTCCATTGGTCGCATACCGTCGGCTGGCCGACGTCTGGCCGACGGGAGGTGACCGCTCGGGTGGGGCGGGCGGTGTGTCGTGACCAGTCGGCCGGGGCGTGGGGCAGGACGGACAGGGGTGGGCCTCCAGGCCGGAGGTGCCGCGGGTGGGGCGTCGAGTGGTCGCAAACCGTCGGCTGGCCGAGGTCTGGCCGACGGGACGTGACCGCTCGGGGTGGGGCGGGCGGTGTGTCGTGACCAGTCGGCGGGGGCGTGGGGGCGTGGGGCAGGACGGACAGGGGGTGCACCTCCTAGCCCTCCTCGCGTGCCCTCGAGGGTTCGTGAGCGGTCGGGACGTGCCGCGGGTGGGGCGTCGAATGGTCGTACACCGTCGGCTGGCCGAGGTCTGGCCGACGGGACGTGACCGCTCGGGGTGGGGCGGGCGGTGTGTCGTGACCAGTCGGCCGGGGGTGCGGGGGCGTGGGGCACCGGTGCGCGCGGGGGCGTGGGTGCGGGGGGTGCGTGAGGGCGGGGGCGTGGGGCAGGACGGACGGGGCGGGCCTCCAGGCGGGTGCACGAGAGCGCACGAACCATCGCCGGGCGGGCGCGCCCGAGCGCCGAGCGACCCAGGTTGCACCACGCAACATTCGTGTGCGACGCGCCGCTCGTGAACGCACGAATGATGCATCACGCGACGCGCTCGTGCATTACAGCGGTGTAAACAAATCGCCCTCGGTTCGTTGAGTTCCGTGACAGGGTGATAGCAATGAGCGTTCCTGGCCGGGCACACAGACGTTCCACCCGCCGGCCAGCACCCTTGCAATCATGACCAGAGAGGCAGCGGACATGGCATCCGTGACCAAGTGGGGCAAGCGCGGCATCGCGCTCGGCGCCGGAGCAGCAGCGACGGCGCTGGTGCTCACCGGCTGTGCGAGCAGCAGCGTGAGTGACACCGAACTGAACGGCCTGAGCATCGGGACGACGGACAAGATCACGTCCCTCGACCCGGCCGGTTCCTACGACAACGGCTCCTTCGCCGTGCAGAACCAGGTCTTCCCGTTCCTGATGAACACCCCCGTGGGGAGCCCGGACGTGAAGCCGGACATCGCCACCAAGGGTGAGTTCACGAACCCGACGACCTACACGGTCACCCTCAAGGACGGGCTCGAGTTCGCGAACGGCAACAAGCTGACGTCGAGCGATGTGAAGTTCTCGTTCGACCGCGAGCTGAAGATCAACAACGAGAACGGCCCGCAGTCGCTGCTGGCCAACCTCAAGAGCATCGACACCCCGGACGACACGACCGTGGTGTTCAACCTCGACCACGCCGACCAGACCTGGCCGCAGGTGCTCTCGAGCCCCGCCGGCCCGATCGTCGACGAGGACGTCTTCAGCGCGACGAAGCTCACCAGCGCCGACGACATCGTCAAGGGCAAGGCGTTCGCCGGGCAGTACCAGATCAGCTCCTACAAGGAGAACCAGCTGATCCAGTACAAGACGAACCCGAAGTACGACGGCCTGCTCGGCAAGGCGAAGACGTCCGAGGTGACGGCCAACTACTACACCAAGGAGACCGACCTCAAGCTCGCCGTGCAGAAGGGCGACGTCGACGTGGCGTACCGCTCCCTGACGCCGACGGACATCTCGGACCTGCGCAAGGACGACTCCCTCAAGGTCACCGATGGCCCCGGCGGCGAGATCCGCTACGTGGTCTTCAACTTCAAGACCCAGCCGTTCGGCACCGGCCAGGACGACGCGGACGAGGCGAAGGCCCTCGCCGTCCGTCAGGCCGCTGCTGACGTGGTCGACCGCGCAGCGCTGGCGAAGGAGGTCTACAACGACACCTTCACCCCGCTGTACTCGATGGTGCCGGACGGCCTCACCGGTGCGGTCCAGCCCTTCAAGGACATGTACGGCGACGGCGACGGCGGTCCGGACCTCGACAAGGCGAAGAAGACCCTGTCGGACGCCGGCGTCACCGGCAAGGTGCAGCTCGACATCCAGTACGCGCCCGACCACTACGGTTCGGCCTCGGACGACGAGTACGCGCTGCTGAAGACCCAGCTCGAGGACTCCGGCCTGTTCACCGTCAACATCCAGTCGACGGTCTACACGACCTACGCCCAGGAGCGCACCAAGGACGCCTACCCGGAGTACCAGCTCGGCTGGTTCCCCGACTTCTCCGACGCCGACAACTACCTGTCGCCGTTCTTCACCAAGGAGAACTTCGTCCAGAACCACTACGACGACTCGGTCATCCAGGACCTCATCGCGAAGGAGCAGGCGGAGTCCGACCCGGACAAGCGCGCCGACCTGATCGAGCAGGCCCAGGAGCGCGAGGCCTCGCAGATCTCGACGCTGCCCCTGCTGCAGGGCAAGTCCGTCGCGGTCGCCGGCAAGGACGTCAAGGGCCTGACCCTCGACGCCTCGTTCAAGTTCCGGTACGCCACCCTCAGCAAGTAGCACCAAGCCCCACGCGCAGGCCGCGGGCGTTCCCACGAGGAACGCCCGCGTGCCTGCGCATCGGCACGAAAGGCACCCCTCCCCGTGACCCTGAGCACCCCAGAGGCGACCCAGGACGTGAACGGCACCGATCCCACCAAGCCACAGGCACAACGCAGTGCCAAGAGCAGTGGTGGCGGACTCGGCCGGTACGTCCTCGTCAGGTTCCTCCTCATCATCCCGACCGTCTTCATCCTGGTGACGCTCGTCTTCTTCCTGATGCGCGTCATCGGGAACCCGATCACCGCCTCGGTCGGCGGTCGGCTCACCCCGACCCAGCTGGCGGAGCGTCTGCACGCCGCCGGGTACGACCGTCCGGTGCTCGTGCAGTACTTCGAGTACCTCGGCAACATCCTCCGCGGTGACTTCGGCACGGCGTCCACGGACAACCGCCCGATCACCGAGATCATCCTGCAGTACGGCGGCGCGACCGCCGAGCTCGTCTTCTACGCGCTCATCGTCGCCCTCGTGCTCGGCATCCCGCTCGGCATGCTGGCCGCGTACATGCGCGACAAGTGGCCGGACGTGCTCCTCCGTGCGCTCGCGATCCTGACGTACGCCACCCCGGTGTTCTTCGGTGGTCTGCTCCTCAAGCTCGTCTTCTCGGTGTGGCTCGGCTGGCTGCCGCTCGGCGACCGTGCGTCCACCCGGGTCGAGCTGATCCTCGACGGCATCCCCGGCGCGACCGGCATCTACATCATCGACGCGCTCCGGACCGGCAACGCGGCGATCATCGGCGACGTGCTCCAGCACGCCGTCCTGCCCGCGCTGACCCTCGGGCTGCTGACCGCCGGCATCTTCCTGCGCCTGGTGCGCGCGAACATGATCGGTTCGCTCGGCTCCGAGTACGTCGACGCGGCCCGCTCCCGCGGTGTCCGTGAATCACGCCTCGTCCGGACGCACGCGTTCCGCCCGGCGCTGGTGCCGATCATCACGGTGATGGGGCTGCAGATCGCGATGCTGCTCGGCGGCTCGGTCCTGACCGAGACCACCTTCGGGTGGCGCGGCCTCGGCTTCGAGCTCAACCAGTACCTGTCCGCCCGTGACTTCGTCGCCGTCCAGGGCATCGTCGCGATGCTCGCGGTCATCGTCGCGGTGACGAACTTCGTCGTCGACGTCGTCGCCGCACTGATCGACCCGAGAGTGAGGTTCTAGAGATGGCTGACACCTCCCTCGTCGACCGCCACGAGCCGCTCTGGAAGCGGCTGCCCGTGGTGGTCCAGCTCCGCAAGAGCACCGGCTGGCAGCGCGCCATGCTCATCACCGGCGTGGTCATCTGCGCCGTCTACATCATCGTCGCGATCGCGGCGCCGCTCATCGCCCCGTACGGCTTCGGCCAGCTGCAGGGTGCCGACGGCGAGAGCTTCCCGCGCACGGCCGCACCGAGTCCCGAGCACATCTGGGGCACCACGGTCGGCGGCTTCGACGTGTTCAGCCGCGTCGTCTACGGCGCCCGCACCGCGGTCCTCGTGGTGATCGTGGCCGTCGTGGTCTCGATCATCGTGGGCGTCCTGCTCGGTCTGGTGTCCGGCTACCTCGGTGGCTGGCTCGACCGGGTCCTCGTCGTGGTGGCGGACGCGATCTACGCGTTCCCGTCGCTGCTGCTCGCGATCGTGGTCTCGATCGTGATCTCCGGCGGCAACTCGAGCTACGCGGGCGGCATCATCGCGGCGGCGATCTCGATCACCGTCGTCTACGTGCCGCAGTACTTCCGGGTTGTCCGTGCCGAGGCCGTGCGGCTGAAGAACGACGCCTTCGTCGAGTCGGCACGCGTGATGGGCACGAACCCGTGGCGCATCATGACGCGGCACGTGCTGCGGAACTCGACGCGCTCCCTGCCGCTGATCCTCACCCTGAACGCCAGCGACGCGATCCTGACGCTCGCGGGCCTCGGGTTCCTCGGCTTCGGCATCGGTCCGACCTCCGGCGCGGAGTGGGGCTACGACCTCAGCCGCGCTCTGTCCGACGTCGCGAGCGGCGTCTGGTGGACGGGTGTCTTCCCGGGTGTCGCGATCGTGGTGCTCGTGCTCGGTGTGACGTTCATCGGCGAGAGCCTCAACGACATCTCCGACCCTCGTCTCCGTGCACGCCGCCGGCTCAAGCAGCTGGTGTCGACGCGCGACGCACGCAACAAGGCCACCGCGGAAGGAGCGGGCGCATGACGAACGACGCAACCGCCCAGAACGAGAACGCACCCGTCGTGGTCGTCGACGACCTCACCGTCACCTTCGCGACCGACGGCGGCGCTGTCGACGCGGTGAAGGGCGTCACCCTCGACGTCCGTCCCGGCGAGGTCCTCGCCCTCGTCGGCGAGTCCGGCTCCGGCAAGTCGGTCACCGCCCGTGCCATGTTGCGGCTGATGCCCGAGACGGCGACGCTCGGCGGCGCCGTGCTGCTCGACGGCACCGACGTCGTCAGCGTCGGGGCGCAGAAGCTCCGCAGCCTGCGCGGGACGGCCGGGGCGATGGTGTTTCAGGAGCCGAGCACCGCGCTCAACCCCGTCTTCACGGTCGGGTGGCAGATCGCCGAGGGACTCCGTGCCCACGGCGGCGTGTCCAAGAAGGAGGCGCGGGCGAAGGCGATCGACTACCTCGGTCGTGTCGGGATCCCGGACCCCGAGACCCGTGTCGACCACTACCCGCACCAGTTCTCCGGCGGGCAGAAGCAGCGCGTCGTCATCGCGTCCGCGCTGGCGCTCGAGCCGTCGGTGATCATCGCCGACGAGCCGACGACGGCGCTCGACGTCACGGTGCAGGCGGAGATCCTCGACCTCCTCCGGCGCTGCCGCGACGAGTTCGGCACCGCGATCGTGATCATCACGCACAACATGGGCGTGGTCGCCGACCTTGCCGACCGCGTCGCCGTGATGTACCAGGGCGAGATCGTGGAAGAGGCGTCGGCGACCGACCTGTTCGCCCGTCCGCAGGCCGACTACACGAAGCGGCTGCTGGCCGCGGTGCCCCGGCTCGAGGCGTCGACGGGCACCGCTCGCCGTGCCGCGATCACCGAGGACGTCACCCCGCTGGTCGAGGCGAAGGGGCTCGAGATCGAGTACCCCGGCCGTCTCGGTTCGCCCGCGTTCCGCGCGGTGAAGGGTGTCGACCTGGCGATCCGTCCCGGCGAGGTCCTCGGTCTGGTGGGGGAGTCCGGCTCCGGCAAGACCACCATCGGGCGTGCCATGGCCGGCCTGACGAAGGTCACCGGCGGGTCCCTCAAGGTCCTCGGCACCGAGATGCTCGGGTACCGCGAGCGGGACTTCAAGCACCTCCGCAAGGACATCGGGTTCGTGTTCCAGGACCCGGCGACGTCGTTCAACCCGCTGCTCACGATCGCCGAGTGCGTCGCCGAGCCGTTGGTCGTGCACGGTGTGGTGTCGAGTCCGCGTGCCGCCCGGAAGCAGGTCGACGAGCTGCTGGAGGCCGTGCAGCTCCCGAAGGCGTACGGCGACCGCTACCCGCACGAGTTGTCCGGTGGGCAGCGGCAGCGTGCGTCGCTCGCCCGGTCGCTCGCGCTCCGGCCGAAGCTGCTCATCGCCGACGAGCCCACGAGCGCCCTCGACGTGTCCGTGCAGGCCCGCGTGCTCGAGCTGTTCCTCGAGCTCCAGCAGGACCTCGGCTTCGCCTCGTTGTTCATCAGCCACGACCTCGCGGTCGTCGGCGCGCTCTCCGACCGGATCGCGGTGCTGTACCGCGGTGACCTGGTCGAGGTGGGCACCACCGCGCAGGTCCTCGGTTCGCCGCAGCACCCCTACACGCAGCGGCTCCTGGCGTCGCTGCCCGTGCCGGACCCAGCGGAGCAGGCCGAGCGACGGCGTACGCTGGAGCAACTGGAGAACGCCGGGTCCTGACCCGACGTGACCCGTCCTGGAGGCGCGGGGGGGGGGGGGGGCGCCCCCCCCCCCCCCCCCGGGGGGGCCCCCCCCCCCCCCCCCACCCCCGAGCAGCCCC
>NZ_RJKR01000009.1 GCF_003752025.1 Curtobacterium sp. PhB115 | reverse complement strand
CGCTGCCCGGGGAAGAACCGTGGCGGACAAGATCCCCAGGTGTTCAACCCAGTGACCGTCTCGGCCGTTCCGTTCTCCGCCGCCGTGGCAACGAGTGATTACTCTACACACGCCCCCGGGGCCCCGCCAACCGTGGCCCCACCCGGGCGTGTCGCACGGAACGGCGCGGATCGGGCCGGCAACGAGGAACGGCCCGCTCCCCTCGTGGGGAACGGGCCGTCGGTGTCGGTGACCGCCTCAGTGGCGGGCGATGACGGGGTTCTTCAACGAACCGATGCCGGAGATCGTGACCTCGACGACCTCGCCGTCGCGGATCTCGCCGACACCGGCCGGGGTGCCGGTCAGGATGACGTCGCCGGGCAGCAGGGTCCAGATCGACGACACGAACTCGATGAGCGACGGGATGTCGTGCACCATCTCCTCGGTCGAGCCCGCCTGGCGCAGGTCGCCGTCCACGCGGGTCTCGATCCGGATGTCCGACGGGTCGATCTCGGTCTCGATGACGGGGCCGAGCGGGCAGAACGTGTCGAAGCCCTTGGACCGGGTCCACTGGCCGTCGCGTGCCTGCAGGTCACGGGCGGTCACGTCGTTCGCGATCGTGTACCCGAGGATGACGCTGGCGAAGTCCTCGCGACGGACGTTCTTCGCGAGTGAGCCGATCACGATGGCGAGCTCGCCCTCGTGGTCCACCCGCCCGATGCCCGCCGGCAGACGGATCGGTTCGTCGGGTCCGATCACCGAGGTGTTCGGCTTGAGGAACACCACCGGGTCGTCGCCGGCACGCTCGTCCATCTCGGACGCGTGCTCGGAGTAGTTGAGCCCCACCCCGATGACCTTCGACCGCGGGATGACGGGGGCGAGGAGCTTGGCGTCGGCGAGTGCGACACGCTCCCCCGTGGTCTCGAACCCCTGGTACATCGGGTCTCCCGCGAGCACCACCAGGGCGCGCTCGTCGAGGATGCCGTACCGGGGGTCTTCACCCTTGCTGCTGAACCGTGCGATCTTCACCGTTCGACCCTACCCACGCCCGACCGTCGATCAGGACGCGTCGGTCAGCTTCGTCATCCACCCGTGCGGGTCGGGACGGCGGCCGTACTGGATGTCGGTGAGCTCGTCGCGCAGGGACATCGTCAGTTCGCCGGCGCCCTCGGTCGGCGAGCCGATCGTGAAGCCCTCGCCGCGGAGTTCCGCGATCGGGGTCACGACGGCGGCCGTGCCGCACGCGAAGGCCTCGGTGATCGAGCCGTCCGCCACACCGTCGCGCCACTCGTCCAGGGTCACCCGGCGCTTCTCGACCGTCAGCCCGCGGTCCTCGGCGAGCTGCAGGATCGAGTCGCGCGTGATGCCCTCCAGGATCGAGTCCGAGTCGGGCGTCACGAGCGTGCCGTCGGCCTTGACGAGGACGACGTTCATGCCGCCGAGCTCCTCGAGGTACTTGCCCTCGACCGAGTCGAGGAACATGACCTGCTGGCAGCCGTGCTCGTAGGCCTCCTGCTGGGGCAGCAGCGACGACGCGTAGTTCCCGCCGGTCTTCGCCGCACCGGTCCCGCCCTTGCCGGCACGGGCGTACTGCGTCGACAGCCAGATCGACACCGGCTTCGGACCGGAGGTGAAGTACGCACCCGCCGGGCTCGCGATGCAGTGGTACGCGACCTCCTGCGCCGCACGGACCCCCAGGAACGACTCGGTCGCGATCATGAACGGCCGGAGGTACAGGCTCGTCTCGGGCGCCGAGGGCACCCAGTCGACGTCGGTCTGCACGAGCTGCCGGATCGACTCCACGAACGCCTCGATCGGCAGTTCGGGCAGCGCCAGCCGTCGGGCGGACCGCTGGAACCGTCGTGCGTTCGCGTCGGGCCGGAACGACCACACCGAGCCGTCCGCGTGCCGGTACGCCTTGAGTCCCTCGAAGATCTCCTGCGCGTAGTGCAGGACGCTCGCACTCGGGTCGAGCGTGAGCGGTCCGTACGGGTGGATCGACGCGCTGTGCCATCCGTCGTCGAGCGTCCACTCGACGGTCGCCATGTGGTCCGTGAAGTGCTTGCCGAAGCCCGGGTCGGCGAGGATCCCCTCGCGTTCGGCGGCGGCACGACGGTCGGCGGAGGGGGTGGTGGCGAACTCGAGTCCGAAGGCGGTGTCGGTGCTCATGGGGAGGGACTCCTTCTCAGGCGGTGGTGATGCGTGCCGTGGCCGCGGCGGCGATGGCGTCGCCGACCTCGGCGGTGCGACGCTCGGTGGTGCCCCGGTCAGCCAGGTCTGCCTCGACGGCCCGCGTCACCGCCGTCGCGAGGTCACTGCGACCGATGTGGTCGAGCAGCAGTGCGACGGAGAGGATGGCGGCCGTGGGATCGGCCTTCTGCTGACCCGCGATGTCCGGCGCGGAGCCGTGGACCGGCTCGAACATGCTGGGGAAGGTGCCGTCCGGGTTGATGTTGCCCGAGGCCGCCAGACCGATGCCGCCGCTGATCGCGCCGGCCAGGTCGGTGATGATGTCGCCGAAGAGGTTGTCGGTGACGATGACGTCGAACCTAGCAGGGTCCTTCACCATGTGGATGGTGACCGCGTCGACGTGCTGGTAGTCGACGGTGACCTCCGGGTACTCCGCCGCGACCGCCGCCACCGTGCGCTGCCAGAGTGCTCCGGCGTGCACGAGGACGTTGCTCTTGTGCACCAGCGTCAGGTGCTTCCGCGGGCGTCGGTCGGCCAGGTCGAAGGCGTACCGGACGACCCGCTCGACGCCGTACGCGGTGTTCAGCGAGACCTCGGTCGCGATCTCGTGCGGGGTGCCGACGCGGATCGCACCGCCGTTGCCGACGTACGGTCCCTCGGTCCCCTCGCGCACGACCACGAAGTCGACGGCGCCCGGGTCGGCCAGCGGCGTGCCGACGGCGTCGTAGACCTTCGTCGGGCGCAGGTTGACGTAGTGGTCGAACGCGAACCGGAGCTTCAGCAGCAACCCACGCTCGATGATCCCGCCGGCGAGCCGCGGGTCGCGCGGGTCGCCGCCGACAGCGCCGAGCAGGATCGCGTCGTGCGACGCGACGGCGGTCAGGTCGTCCTCGGTGAGGATGTCGCCGGTCTCGAGGAACCGGGTGGCCCCGAGCGCGAACGGGGTCTCCTCGATCACGAGGTCGTCCGGGGTCACGGCGTGCAGGACCTTGAGGGCCTCGTCGACCACCTCGGGTCCGATGCCGTCGCCGCGGATCACCGCGAGCTTGAGCGTCGTGGTCATGCGTTCCCCCTAGAGCGTGATGTCGATCTCGCGGAGCGAGGACGCGTCGATCGCCGAGCGGACGTGCTCGAGGATCTCCGCCGGGACCGGCGAGTCGACCGTCAGGACGCTGAGCGCCTGGCCGCCGGCGGCCTCGCGCGAGATCTGCATGGCCGCGATGTTGATGCCGGCCTCGCCGAACTCCTTGCCGTAGACCGCGACGATGCCCGGGCGGTCCGTGTACTCCATCACGACGTGGTGCTGGTCGAGCGGGACCTCGACGTCGTGGCCGTTGATCTCGACGAGCTTCTCGACCTGCTTCGGGCCGGTGAGCGTGCCGGAGACACTGATCGCCGGGCCGTCGGACTGGGCGCCGCGGATCGTGAGCACGTTGCGGTACTCGGGGCTGTCGGTCTCGGTGATGAGCCGGACCGTGACCCCGCGCTGCTCCGCGATGAGCGGTGCGTTGACGTAGGAGACCTGGTCGCTCACGACGTCGGTGAACACGCCCTTGAGCGCTGCGAGCTTCAGGACGCTGACGTCGTACCCGGCGAGCTCGCCGTGGACCTCGACGTCGATGCTGGTCACCGGCGAGGTGGCGAGGGCCGTGAAGACCTGACCGAGCTTCTCGACGAGCGGGATACCCGGGCGGACGTACGGGTCGATGACGCCACCGGCGACGTTCACCGCGTCCGGCACCAGTTCGCCGCCGAGCGCGAGACGCACCGACTTGGCGACCGAGACGCCCGCTTTCTCCTGGGCCTCGTCGGTCGAGGCGCCGAGGTGCGGCGTGACGACGACGTTCGGCAGCGCGACGAGCGGCGAGTCCTTCGGGGGCTCCGACACGAACACGTCGAGGCCGGCGCCGGCGATGGTGTTCGACGTCAGCGCTCGGTGCAGGGCGTCCTCGTCGATCAGACCGCCGCGGGCGACGTTCACGACGAACGCGGTCGGCTTCATGAGCGCGAACTGGTCGTCCGAGATCATGCCGAGCGTCTCCGGCGTGCGGGGCATGTGGATGGTGATGAAGTCCGAGCGCTTCAGCAGGTCCTCGAGGGAGACGAGCTCCACCCCGAGCTGCTGGGCGCGGGCCGTCGTGACGTACGGGTCGTACGCGATGACCTGGACGCCGAACGCCTGCAGACGCTGCGTGATGAGCGCGCCGATCCGGCCGAGGCCGATGATGCCGACGGTCTTCTCGTAGAGCTCGACACCCGTGTACGACGAGCGCTTCCAGGCGCCGGCGGCCAGCGAGGCGTGCGCGGCCGGGATGTGGCGCGCGAGCGACAGGATGTGCCCGACGGTGAGCTCGGCGGCGGAGATGATGTTCGACGTCGGCGCGTTCACCACCATGACGCCGGCGGTCGTCGCCGCCTTGATGTCGACGTTGTCCAGACCGACGCCCGCGCGGGCGACGACCTTGAGGTTCGGGGCCGCGGCGATCGCCTCGGCGTCGACCTTGGTGGCGGAACGCACCAGCACGGCATCCGCGTCGGCGAGTGCCGACAGGAGCGCGGGGCGGTCGGTCCCGTCCACGTTCCGGATCTCGAAGTCGGGCCCGAGGGCGTCGACCGTGGCGGGCGAGAGTTCTTCGGCGATCAGGACGACCGGCTTCGACACAGCTGCTGTTTCCTCACACGAGACGGGTGGTATCCCACCATGCTATCGACGTGCGCGCCCGGTTACGACCGCACCGGCGGTCCTGTGGGTGACCACAGGACGGACTGGAGGCCCGTGGCGACGCCGCCACGGGCCTCCAGGCCGACTGTCGGTGCGTCAGAAATCGAGCAGCGTGGGGACGAACAGCTGCAGGTCCAGCCACAGCGCACCCGCCGCCGCGAAGGCGACCAGGAAGACGCCGATCGTCACAGTCAGCCGCGAGCGACGCGTGATCACGATCGCCGCGACGAACGCGACGGGCGCGATCAGGATGTCGAGGACGAGCCACACCCACGGGGTGCTGCTCCGGAGCGACGCGCCGCCCGAGGTCGTCTCGAGGAACGCGTTGAACGCGTCCACCCGCTGCGCGACCTGCGACAGGTTGCCGACGGCCTGCACCGTCATGTACGCGAACAGCGCGCCGAAGACGACCCAGACGGCGATCCGACCCACGAGGGTCGCGGGGACCCGGCGGACGGCCGGCGTCGCGCCCGTCACCCGAAGCTCCGGGTCAGGAGGAACGGCCACGGGAACAGCACGACGGCACCGAGGAGCATCCAGAGCAGGCGCGAGCGCGTCCGGCTACCGCGGCCGGCCCAGAGCACGACCGTGAACCAGAGCGCCGGCGCGACGATCGCCAGGAACCGGAGGACCTCGACGAAGAGCGTGAGGACGGTGTCGACGCCGGAGACGTACGAGGTGGACGCCGTGAGCAGCCAGGCGACCGTGTAGAGCAGGTAGAGGCCACCGAACACGCCGAACCCGACGAGCGCACCGGAGGTCTCCGGCGCTTCCGGGTCACGGGCTCCGCGGTCCTTGACGGCGACCGGGTTGTGCGCCGCGTCGACGTGCGTGGCATCGTCCGCGTCGTCCCAGCGCAGCGCCTCGTCGTCGTGGTCGACGGCGTTCGTCACGTCCGGGTCGACCGACCCGTCGGGTGGGGATGCTGCCGTGGTCATGCCTCGATCCTACGAGGGACGAGGCGACGGCGAGACCATGCGTCCCCTGTGACGCGTCCGCTCGGACGTCGTCGGCCGACGGGGCCGGTCGTCAGACGTCGGCGGGCTGGGCTGCGAGCACCTCAGCGACGACCTCACGCACCGCCGGGAACAGCGGGTGGCTCTCCATCAGACCGGTGAGGATCTCGGTGAGCGCGTGCGCCGTCGCGCCGGAGCGCAGGAGTGCGTGCAGCTCGATCGACTCGGGATCGTTCTCGTCGTCGAAGGCGAGCGCGACGCGGACCGCGCCGAGCAGGTGCTCCACCGGCAGACCGCGCTCGGCGAGCTGGGCCGCTGGGCCGACGAAGCGCTCGCGGCGGCCGAGCTTCCGGAGCGGGTTCCGACCGACGCGGACCGTCGTGTCCGGCAGGTGCGGGTTCGCGATGCGGGAGAGGTTCGCGGCGACGTACCTGGCGTGTTCCTCCGGGTCGAAGCCGTGCTTCGCGACGAGGAGCGCGGTGGTCTCGGCGAGGACGCCGTCGACCTCGGCGCGGACGGCCTGGTCCTCGAGGGCTTCGCGGATCAGCCGGATGCCCCGGACGTACCCGTGGTACGCGGCTGTCGCGTGGGCGGTGTTCACCGTGTAGAGCTTGCGTTCCACGAACGGCTGCAGGTCGTCGACCCACGTGACGCCGTCGATCGTCGGCGGTTCGGCGTCCGAGCCGAGGAACGGGGTGCGCTCGATGACCCACTCGTAGAAGGGCTCGAGCACGACGTCGAGGCCGCCCGACTGCCCGAGGACACCGGACTGGTCGGGGACGATGCGGTCGATCGCGCAGTTCGCGAAGACGGCGGCGATGTCGCGGTCCTCGAGGATGGGGGCGCGGCGGATGCTCGCGTGCAGGGAGTCGGTGGCGTTGAACGCGTTCTCGCACGCCACGATCGTGACGTCGCCGCGCTCGAGCGGACGAGCCGCGAGCCCTTCGGCGATGATCGGCGCGACGAGCGGGAGCGTCCGGGCCCCGACGGCGGTGGTCACGACGTCGGCCTCGGCGATCGCCTGGATGACGCGCTCGCGGTCGGTCTTGCTGCTCAGTGCCCGGAAGCCGTAGACGAGGTGCTCGACCGGCATCTCGCCGACCTCGTGCACCACGAAGCGCCCGGCTTCGTTGAGGGCGGAGACCACGCGTTCGTCGACGTCGACGAAGGTGAGCTCGTAGCCGCTCGCCACGAGGAACTGGCCCACGAACCCACGCCCGATCTTGCCGGCGCCGATGTGGACCGCTCGCTTCGTCACCGCCATCCGGAGATCATCCCATGCTGTTCGGTCCGCCCCTGACCGCGGTGGCGCGACGCGGACGACGACTGTCGTTCAACGATCGGGCGCACGCCGACGGGACGCCGGTCCACGGCGTCGGGGCTGGAGAAGTGCTGTTGCATAACGTTCGGGTCACGTCGCGAGGCGGCGGTGCAAGGGCTGCACCGCCGCCTCGTCATCGAGTGGTGTCGGAAGACTACCGCGCTGCGGAGCCGTCCACGTAGTCGCCGTCGTTCTGCTTCCACGCGAAGAGCGCGCGGAGCTCGCGACCGGTGGCCTCGATCGGGTGACCCTCGCCCTTGGCACGGAGCGCCTTGAACTCGGGAGCGCCGGCGTCCTGGTCGTCGATGAAGCGCTTCGCGAAGGCACCGTTCTGGATGTCCGCGAGCACCGCCTTCATGTTCTCCTTGACGTCCGGCGAGATCACGCGCGGGCCGGAGACGTAGTCACCGAACTCGGCCGTGTCGGAGATCGACCAGCGCTGCTTGGTGAGGCCACCCTCCCAGATGAGGTCGACGATGAGCTTGAGCTCGTGCAGGACCTCGAAGTAGGCGATCTGCGGCTGGTAGCCCGCCTCGACGAGGGTCTCGAAGCCGTACTGGATGAGCTGCGAGGTGCCACCGCAGAGGACGGCCTGCTCGCCGAACAGGTCGGTCTCGGTCTCCTCGGTGAAGGTCGTCTTGATGCCGCCGGAGCGCAGACCACCGATGGCCTTCGAGTACGACCACGCGAGGTCCCAGGCGGAACCCGACGCGTCGACCTCGACGGCGACGATCACGGGGACGCCACGGCCGGCCTCGTACTCGCGACGGACAGTGTGACCCGGGCCCTTCGGAGCGACGAGCGACACGTCGACGCCCTCCGGCGCCTCGATGTAGCCGAAGCGGATGTTGAAGCCGTGGCCGAAGACGAGCGTCGCGCCCGGCTTGAGGTTCGGACGGATGTCGTCGGCGTAGACGATGCGCTGGACCTGGTCCGGCGCGAGGATGACGACGACGTCGGCCCAGGCGGTGACGTCGGCCGGGGTGAGGACCTCGAAACCGGCCTCTTCGGCCTTCTGGCGGCTCTTCGAGCCCTCCTTGAGGCCGATCTTGACCTCGACACCCGAGTCACGGAGGTTGAGGGCGTGGGCGTGGCCCTGCGAGCCGTAGCCGATGACGGCGACCTTCTTGCCCTGGATGAGCGTCAGGTCGGCGTCGGCGTCGTACACGATGTCAGTCACGAGGGTGTGTCTCCTTGGTTCTGTGGTCTGTGGGGGCGGCTGACCGCACGTCGGCCACCCGGGGGTCCGTCAGGTGCTCAGCGCACCCGGTCGGTGATGCTCTTCGGTCCGCGGCCCATGCCGAGGAGTCCCGCACGGGCGAGCTCCTTGATGCCGTAGGGCTCGAGCACGCGGAGGATCGCCTGGATCTTGCCGGGGTCACCGGTCACCTCGACGATGAGCGAGTCGGTCGCCACGTCGACGACCTGGGCACGGAACAGGTTCACTGCTTCGAGCACCGCCGAGCGCGTCTGGTTGTCGACGCGGACCTTCACGAGCATGTGCTCGCGCTGGACGGACTGCGAGAAGTCCAGCTCGACGATCTTGATGACGTTGACCAGCTTGTTGAGCTGCTTCGTCACCTGTTCCAACGGGAGGTCCTCGACGTCGACGACGACCGTGATCCGGCTGAGGCCGTCGACCTCGGTGTTGCCGACGGCGAGGGACTCGATGTTGAACCCGCGTCGGGCGAACAGCCCGGCGACGCGGGTCAGCAGACCCGGCTTGTCCTCGACGAGGAGGGAGAGGACGTGGCTCATGCGGTTTCCCCCGTCATGTCGGCGTCCTCGTCGTCCCAGGTCGGGGCGAGGGCCTGGGCGTACTCGATGGACGAGTTGCTGACTCCCTGCGGCACCATCGGCCAGACCATCGAGTCACGGCTCACGACGAAGTCGATGACCACGGGTCGGTCGTTCGTCGCGAGGGCGAGCTCGATCGCGGCGTCGACGTCCTCGGCCTTCTCGACGCGGATGCCGAGGGCACCGTACGCGTCGGCGAGCTTCACGAAGTCCGGCACTCGGCGCGACTCGTGGCCGGTCTCGAGGTCGGTGAAGGAGTGGCGGCCGTCGTAGAACAGCGTCTGCCACTGCCGCACCATCCCGAGCGACGAGTTGTTGATGATCGCGACCTTGATCGGGATGTCGTTGATGACGCAGGTCGCGAGCTCCTGGTTCGTCATCTGGAAGCAGCCGTCGCCGTCGATCGCCCAGACCACGCGGTCCGGCTGGGCGACCTTCGCGCCCATGGCGGCCGGGACGGAGTAGCCCATCGTGCCGGCACCACCGGAGTTCAGCCAGGCGTTCGGTCGCTCGTACTTGATGAACTGCGCCGACCACATCTGGTGCTGGCCGACGCCGGAGGCGTAGACCGCCTCGGGGCCGGAGAGCTCGCCGATGCGCTTGATGATCGCCTGCGGGGCGAGGAGCCCGTCGGTCGGTTCCGCGTAGCCGAGCGGGAAGTCGACCTTGAGCTGCTCGAGCTTCGCCCACCACTCGGCGGTCGACGCACGGCTGTCGACGGGGATCCCGCCCCACGCATCGAGGAGGTCGGTCAGGACCTCGCGGGCATCGCCCACGATCGGGACGTCGGCGAACCGGATCTTCGAGATCTCGGCGGGGTCGATGTCGACGTGCACGACCTTGGCGTCGGGTGCGAACTCGTCGGCCTTGCCGGTCACGCGGTCGTCGAACCGGGCGCCGAGCGCGATGATGAGGTCACTGTCCTGCAGGCCGAGCACCGCCGGGACGGTGCCGTGCATGCCGGGCATGCCGAGGTGCTGCGGGTGCGAGTCGGGGAACGCCCCTCGTGCCATCAGCGTCGTCACGACCGGCGCACCGGTCGCCTCGGCGAAGCGGAGCAGCTCGGCGGTCGCGCGGGAGCGGATGACGCCACCGCCGACGTAGAGCACCGGACGCTCGGCCTCGGCCAGGAGCTGCGCGGCCGCGGTGATCTGCTTGCCGTGCGCCTTGGTGACCGGACGGTAGCCGGGCAGGTCGATCTTGGGCGGCCAGACGTACGGAGCCGACTTCTGCTGGGCGTCCTTCGTGATGTCCACCAGCACGGGGCCGGGTCGACCGGTCGTCGCGATGAGGTGCGCCGCGGCGAGGGTCGCCGGCACGTCGGCCGGGTCGGTCACGAGGAACGAGTGCTTCGTGATCGGCATCGTGATGCCGACGATGTCGGCTTCCTGGAACGCGTCGGTGCCCATCAGCGTCGAGAACACCTGGCCGGTGATCGCGATGAACGGCACCGAGTCCATGTAGGCGTCGGCGATGGCCGTGACGAGGTTCGTGGCACCGGGGCCCGACGTCGCGATGGCGACGCCGACCTTGCCGGACGCCGAGGCGTAGCCCTCGGCGGCGTGGCCGGCGCCCTGCTCGTGACGGACGAGGATATGGCGGATCGTGGTGGAGGCCATCAGCTCGTCGTAGAACGGGATGATGGCACCGCCCGGCAGGCCGAAGACGTCGGTGATCCCGAGGTGCTCGAGCGTCCGGAGGACGGCTCCCGAGCCGGTCAGGATCTCCGGCGACCGGCGTGCACCGGCGGCCGCGGACAGCGGTGTTGCTTCCGTGGGCATGAGGTGGTCCTTGCCTGGAGAGGTGGCGATGGCGTGTGTCGGACGCTAGCCCGTGACCGCGCCCTGGGCAGCGGACTTCACGAGCTTGGCGTACTTCGCGAGGACTCCGCGGGTGTAGCGCGGGGGCAGCGGGGCCCAGCCGTCTCGGCGGGCCTCCAGCTCGGTCGGGTCGACCAGTAGGTCGAGCGAGCGAGCCGCGATGTCGACACGGATGCGGTCGCCATCGCGCACGAAGGCAACTGGACCTGCGTCCACTGCCTCCGGTGCGATGTGGCCGATGCACAGGCCGGTTGTGCCGCCTGAGAATCGTCCGTCGGTCAAGAGTAGTACATCCTTGCCGAGGCCCGCGCCCTTGATGGCCGCGGTGATGGCGAGCATCTCGCGCATGCCGGGGCCGCCCTTCGGACCCTCGTAGCGGATGACGACGACGTCGCCCTTCTGGATCTTGCCCTCCGTGAGGGCGTCCATCGCGGCGCGCTCGCGGTCGAACACCCGGGCGGGGCCCTCGAACACCTCGGCGTCGAAGCCGGCGGTCTTCACGACGGCGCCCTCTGGCGCGAAGGTGCCCTGCAGGACCGTCAGGCCACCGGTCTCGTGGATCGGGTTGTCGAGCGTGCGGAAGACCTCGCCGTCGAGTGCCGGCGGGTCGATCTCGGCCAGGTTCTCGGCGACGGTCTTGCCCGTCACGGTGAGGCAGTCGCCGTGCAGCAGGCCGGCGTCGAGCAGTGCCTTCATGATCACCGGGATGCCGCCGTTGCGGTCCACGTCGACCATGACGTACTTGCCGAAGGGCTTCATGTCGGCGAGGTGCGGGACCTTCGAACCGATGCGGTTGAAGTCGTCCAGCGAGAGCTCGACCTCGGCCTCGTAGGCGATGGCGAGCAGGTGCAGGATGACGTTCGTCGAGCCACCGAGGGCCATCGCGACGGCGATCGCGTTCTCGAAGGCTTCCTTCGTCAGGATCTGGCGCGCCGTGATGCCGTGCTCGAGCATGTTCACGACGGCCTCGCCGGAGCGGTGCGCGTAGTAGTCGCGGCGACGGTCGGCACTCGGCGGGGCGGCGGAGCCCGGCAGCGACATGCCGAGGGCCTCGGCCACGCTCGCCATGGTGTTGGCCGTGTACATGCCACCGCAGGCGCCCTCGCCCGGGACGATGGCGCACTCGATCTTCTTGAGCTCTTCCTCGCTCATGGTGCCGGCCTTGCAGGCGCCGACGCCCTCGAACGAGTCGATGATCGTGACTTCCTTCATCGTGCCGTCGGCCTGCTTCACGTAGCCCGGCATGACCGAGCCCGCGTAGAGGAAGACGCTCGCCAGGTCGAGTCGCGCGGCGGCCATCAGCATGCCCGGCAGGGACTTGTCGCAGCCGGCGAGCAGGACGGTGCCGTCGAGGCGCTCGGCGTTCACGACGGTCTCGACGCTGTCGGCGATGACCTCGCGCGAGACGAGCGAGAAGTGCATGCCCTCGTGGCCCATCGAGATGCCGTCCGAGACGGAGATGGTGCCGAACTGGAGCGGGTAGCCGCCACCGGAGTGGACGCCTTCCTTCGCACCCTGCGCGAGGCGGTCGAGCGACAGGTTGCAGGGCGTGATCTCGTTCCACGAGGACGCGATGCCGATCTGCGGCTTGCTCCAGTCCTCGTCTCCCATACCGACGGCCCGCAGCATGCCACGCGAGGTGGTTGCTTCGATCCCGTCGGTGACGACCCGGCTGCGCGGCTTGACGTCGATATCAGGCATGGAGCGAGTCTAGGACGGATTGGGATACCAGTCGCGCACCTTCATGCGTTCGCATGGTTACGCGTGTCGGTCGGGAGGCGCGGATCACCTTGGTCAGCGCGTCGCGCGTGCCCTGGCGAGCTGCTTCAGGACCCCGGTGAGCGCCGCCGGGTCCGCGATGCGGTACCCGGCACGGGTCTCCCCCGGACCGATCTTCACGCCGACGTCGCCGTCACCGAGCACGCGGAAGGCGTCCTCGTCGGTGACGTCGTCGCCGGCGAAGAACACCGCGTCCGCGCCGTGCAGCTCGCGGAGCCGAGCGATCGCGTCGCCCTTGGTGACGTGGCGCACCGCGAACTCGACGATGTCCTTGCCGCCGCGCTCGAGCACGTCGGGGTCGGCGTCGTGCGCGGCCCGGCTGGCGTCGGCGTTCGCCTGTGCCGCGACCTCGGCCGAGACGCGTCGGGTGTGCACCCCGTGGCCGGCCGGCTTGTGCTCGATGACGACGCCCGGGTACCGCTCGCCGACCTCGTCGAGGGCTGCCCCGATCCGGGCGACCCGTCGGAGCTCGTCCTCGGTGAGCGTCGCCTCGTCGTGGCCGTCGACGCGCCACTCCACGCCGTGCGAGCCCACCAGCGCCATGTCCTCCGGCGCGTGCGTCACCGACGCGAGGCTGCCGAGCGGGCGACCGGACACGAGCACCACCTCGGTGTCCTTCGCGCGGTGCAGGGTGAGGACCGCGGCCCACGACCCCGGCAGTGCGCCGACCTGCGACGGGTCGTCGGCGAAGGGCGCCAACGTGCCGTCGAAGTCGAGGGCGACGATCAGTCGCGGCGCAGCCGCGAGCGTCTCGAGGGCCGCGCTGATGGCGGTCTCGTCGGTGGTGGTCTCACGCATCACGGGCCTCCCGGGTGTCCTCGGCAGCACGTGCGGACTGGGCGTCCTGGTCGAAGATCGACATGTTGTCGGTCTGCGCCTCGCGGTGCCGGTCCGCCGGGTCCGTGGCGGACGGGTCGAGCTGGGCGTTCCGCGGCGCGTGCCGGTCGAGCGCCTCGAGGAACGAGCGCGACCAGCGCGCCACGTCGTTGTCGCGGACGCGCTTCCGGAGCGCACGCATGCGCGTCGAACGCTCGCGACGCGGCATCTCGATGGCGCGCTCGATGCTGTCCTTCAACGCACCGATGTCGTGCGGGTTCACGATGAGGGCCTGCTTCAGCTCGTCGGCGGCACCGGCGAACTCGGAGAGGATCAGGACGCCGTCGGTGTCGAAGCGGGCCGCGACGTACTCCTTCGCGACGAGGTTCATGCCGTCGCGCAGTGCCGTGACGAGCATGATGTCCGCCGCCAGGTAGAGCGCGACCATCTCCTCGCGCGGGTAGCCGTGGTGCAGGTACGAGATCGGCTGGTGACCGATGACCCCGAGGTCGCCGTTGATGCGACCCACGCTGAGCTCGATCTCGTCACGGAGTGCCGCGTACGTGTCGACGCGCTCGCGGCTCGGGCTCGCGACCTGGATGAGCGCGGCGTCCTCGACCTTGATGCGGCCGTCCTCGACGAGCTCGCCGAACGCCTTGATGCGGTGCCGGATGCCCTTGGTGTAGTCGAGCCGGTCCACGCCGAGCAGGACCGTCTTCGGGTTGCCGAGGCTCTCGCGGATCTCCCGCGCGCGCTCCTGCACCTCGGGGCGGCGGGCGATCGCCTCGAAGCTCTCGGCGTCGATCGAGATCGGGAAGTGCCTGGCCTCGACGTGGCGGACCGTGATGCCCTTGCGGCTCCGCGGTGCCGCCGGGTCGTCGACGGGGACGTCGATCGTCGACCCCTTCGTCGTGTAGCCCTTGATGTGCCGGACCGCGCGGAGGAAGTCGCTCGCGTCGTCGTGCCGCTGGAAGCCGATGACGTCGGCGCCGAGCAGGCCGTCGAGGATCTGCGCCCGCCACGGCAGCTGGGCGTAGATGCCCACCGGCGGGAACGGGATGTGGTTGAAGAAGCCGATCGTGACGTCGGGGCGCTTGGCACGGAGGAGCGCCGGCACGAGCTGCAGCTGGTAGTCCTGTACCCAGACGATGCCGTCCTGCTCGACGATCTCGGCGATCTGCTCCGCGAAGCGCTCGTTCACGCGCTTGTACGCGTTCCACCAGTCGCGGTGGTAGCTCGGGTGCTCGATGACGTCGTGGTAGAGCGGCCAGAGGGTGTCGTTGCTGAAGCCCTCGTAGTACTCCTCGACGTCGTCGTCGGAGAGCGGGACCGGCACGATGTGGATGCCCTCGTTGTCGAACGGAGCGACCTCGACCTCGGGCTGGCCGACCCAGCCGACCCACGCTCCGTCGTTCGCGCGCATCACCGGCTCGAGCGCGGTGACGAGGCCACCGGGCGAGTGCCGCCACCCCTCGTTGCCGTCCTGGTCGACGACGCGGTCCACCGGGAGGCGGTTCGAGGCGACGACGAAGGCGTACTTGCTGGACGAACTGGAAGGTGCAGACACGGCTCGGAATCTACCAGCGCCCGGACAGCGGATTCACGGCGGATCGACGGTTCCGGTACGCTGCAGGCTCGTGTCGGGGGGACACGGGCGTTCGAGCGCGACGCCGGCCTCCTGGCCGGAGAGGACCCTCGAACCGTGAGCGACACCCCGCCCGTCCCACCCGTCCCGCCCGCTGGGGCCCAGTACTCCGGGCAGCAGCCCGCTGCGTACTCCGGGCAGCAGCCCGCTGCGCCGCAGACCGATGCACTCGGTCGCGCGCTGCACTCGCTGACCGGCCGTGACTGGCTCGCCTCCGTGCTCGCCGCCGTGGGCGGCTGGGTCGCCGCCTACGTGGTCGCGGCGATCTCCCTGCTCCTCACCGTGGTCGTCGCCGCGGTCGGGGGCGGCGGGTCCGTCGGCGTCGGCACCACCGGCGGGACCGGCAGCGACCTCGGGTCCGCCGCCGCCCCCGACGTGCAGTCGCTCCTCTCCGGCGTCAGCGTCCTGCTCGGCACCCCGGCGCAGCTCGTGGCGCTCGCAGACCTCGGACGCCTGCACCTCTCCGGATCGATCGGGTTCCTCGGCTCCGGCTCCGGCGCCCTCGCGGTCGTGCCCGTGCTCGTGCTCGCCGCGCAGGTCGTGCTCGCCGTGGTCCTCACACGTCGCATCCGCACCCGTGGCCTCGGCCGTACGTCGGTGACCGTGACCGCGGTCGTGTCCGGACTCGTCACCACCGTGCTCACCAACGCCGCCGCCGGCATCCTGGCGATCCGGTTCCCCGCGCAGTCCGGTGTGTCCATCGACCCCGTGCACGCGGTCGGCGTCGGCAGCATCCTCGGTGCCTTCGTCATCGGTGCGCTCGCAGCCCTGCTCGCCCGGCCGTCGGTGTTCACCGGCACGAACGTCTTCGCCGCACGGGTGCTGGGGACCCTCCGGGTCGCCGCCTCGCAGCTCGTCGCCCTCGTCGCCGTCATCGTCGTCGTCGTGATCGTCGTCGCGCTCATCGCCCAGCCGTCGTGGGGTGTGGCGCTCCCGGTCTTCATCGGCAACGTCGCCGTGGCGCTCACGGCGCTCGGCTTCTTCGGCGGCGTCGGGGTGTCCGGCCTCGGCTCGGCGAGCGACACGGCCTCGGTGTTCAGCGGTGCCGGCGGGTGGACCTGGCTCGTCGTGCTGTTCGTGCTCGTCACCTCGGTCGCCGCGGGGCTCGCACTCGCCGTCCGGCGCAACGACCGGGTCCGCGGGACGCTCGACTGGGTCGTCACCCCCGTGGTGTGGCTCGCGCTCGGGCTGCTCGTCTTCGTGCTCGGCACCGGCGTCGTCTCGTACCAGGCCACCGGGATCAGCGCGGTGGACGGTGCCGGTTCGGTCGGTGTCGCGCCGTGGACCCCGCTCGTGTTCGCGCTCTGGGGTGGCGCGATCGAGTTCGTCGCGCGGTACCTCGCACCCGTGCTGCTCCCCCGCCTCGGCGGCGGGGTGGTCCTGCGGACCTCGCGGCTCGTGGGCACCGACCCGCGGCCGGTCCTCGCGCCGAAGTCGGCGTTCCCGGAGGCCGGGTTCGCCGGTGCAGCGCCGACCTTCCCCGGTGCGGCGCCGGTCGTCCACGGTGACACTGCGGCGGCGTCCGACGCTCCGGCCGCTGGTCCGGCCTCTGCTCCGGCCGCAGCTCCGGCCGCAGCTTCGCCCGCAGCTCCGGCCTCTGCTCCGGCTGACGGCACCACGGCCGCTCCCGGTGCTGCAGCTCCTGGCGCGGCCGCATGGTCCGCAGCGCCCGCCTGGTCCGCCACGCCAGGCGTCGGCGCCGACCAGTACGGCCAGCCGGCGCAACCCTTCATCGGCGGCGGCGCTCCCGCCCCGGCCCCGATGTCGCCCCGTGCGAAGAAGATCCTGGTCCGCTCGCTCATCGCCGGTGGTGCCGTCGTGGTCGTCGTGATCGCCGGTGCCGTCACCACGAGCGTGCTCCGTGCCAACGTCTGGGGTCCTGCCCCGACGGTGAAGTCGTACGTCCAGGCCATCGCCGACGGGGACGCCGCCACCGCCGGGCGCCTCAGCGACGTCCCCGACGACTCGGCGATGCTCGACTCCGCCGTGCTGAAGAGCGCGAAGGACCGCCCCACCGACGTCCGCGTCGGCCGGGTCGCGTCGAGCGGTGACAGTGCCACCGCCACCGTCAGCTACACCCAGGACGGCAAGAACCGCTCCGGCCAGGTGACCCTCCGCCGGACCGGCACCTCCTTCCTCGTGAAGGACGAGTGGCGTGTCACCGAGCCGCTCGCCCAGAACGTCACCCTGACCGCCTCGGACGTCCTCGAGGGCGCACCGGTCACGGTCGGCGGGAAGAAGGTCGGCGAGATCAGCGACGGGAAGTTCTCGTCGCTCGCCTACCCGGGCACCTACGAGGTGAAGGTCGGCGGGACGAAGTACTTCACCGGCGGCACCGAGGAGCTCGCCGTCGGCGCCACGTCCTCCGGCTACGTCGACTTCCAGCCGACCGCCACGAAGGCGCTGCAGCAGGACGCCGAGCAGTACGTGTCGGACCTGATCGACGACTGCGCCGCGAAGACCGACCTCAGCGCACTGAGCGGCTGCCCCTGGTACGGCCCCTACGACGCCGACGGCGCCGTCCGGTACGACGTCACGACGATGCCCGAGCTCGAGGTCGAGGCCTCCGGTTCCGGCACCGTGATGGTGCAGAGCACGAAGGACGGCGTCGTGACCTACGACTACACGTCGTACTTCGGGGACAAGGAGCACGGCGAGGACAGCTTCGACGTCTACGAGTACCTGACCGTCGAGGACGGCAAGCTCGTCTCCGCCTACTGACGCCGACGCGGCACCACCGCAACACGGCGGACGACGGCCGGCCCCGGATCCCCGGGGCCGGCCGTCTCACTAGGCTGACCGGCATGGTCAGGACACGGGCGTGGCGGAACGGCAGGACGGCGGAACACGACTTCCCGGTCGACCAGATCTCCGACTTCATCGGGCACGACGACACCTTCGTGTGGGTCGACTACACCGACCCGGAGCGCGCAGACCTCGAACAGGTCGAGGGCGAGCTCGGGATCCACGCCCTGGCCGGAGAGGACGCCGTCGAACGGGGGCAGCGACCGAAGCTCGACCGGTACCGGGACAGCCTGTTCCTGGTCGTCTACGACGTCGGGGGCACCGATGAGTCGGGCGAGCTCGTGACCCACGAGGTCAAGGCGTTCGTCACCGAGCACGCGCTCGTCACCATCCACGGCGCCGATGTCGACACCACCGCCATGGAGCACCGACTCGACGCCAACGCCGACATCGCCGAACACGGTGTGCCCTGGCTCGTCTGGGCGCTGCTCGACGCCGTCGTCGACCACGCCACCGACACGGTCGAGGACATCGAACGACAGATCGACGACCTGGAGGACGACCTGTTCGAACGCGGCAGCGCCCGCGAGAAGCAGATCCAGCGCCGGTCGTTCCGGCTGCGGAAGGCCCTCGGTGTGCTCCGACGGCTGGTCGTGCCGACGCGGGACAGCGTCGCCTCGCTGTTGCACGGTGACGCGGAGACGATCGCCGACGGCATCCGCCCCTACTTCCGCGACGTCGAGGACCACCTCGTCTCGATCGCGGACTCGGTCGACCAGCTCCGCGACGCAGTGTCCAGCGTCCTCGACACCAACCTCAACCTCGCCTCGAACCGGCAGAACACGGTGATGAAGAAGGTGACGAGCTGGGCGGCGATCATCGCGATCCCCACGGCCATCACCGGGTTCTTCGGGCAGAACGTGACCTTCCCCGGCGAGGGCGCCTGGAGCGGGCTCTACGTCTCGCTCGCCCTGATCGTGGTGTCGTCGCTCGTGCTCTACCGCGTGTTCAAGGCCCGCGACTGGCTCTGACGCGCACCCGCTGACCTCGCACCGTGCGAGGTCCTCGTCCCCACGGCGCGAGGTGCGCCCCGCACCGTGCGAGGTCCTCGTCCGCACGGTGCGAGGTACCGACCACCGTGCGACCCCGCGAGCCCCGCACACCGGGCGGAACCTCGCACACTGCGGCCCGCGGCCCTGGACGCACCACGCGCCAGGCCGGAGGCGCCGTGCCGGGCGTGCGCCGGGCCTCCCGTCCGCACGGTGCGAGGTACCGACCACCGTGCGAGCCCGCGAGCCCCGCACACCGAGCGGAACCTCGCACACTGCGGCCCGCGGCCCTGGACGCACCACGCGCCAGGCCGGAGGCGCCGTGCCGGGCGTGCACCGGGCCCCCCGTCCGCACGGTGCGAGGTACCGACCACCGTGCGAGCCCGCGCGCCCCGCACACTGAGCGGAACCTCGCACACTGCGGCTCGCAGCCCTGGACGCACCACGCGCCGCGCCCCCGTCCGCACGGTGCGAGGTACCGACCACCGTGCGAGCCCGCGAGCCCCGCACACCGGGCGGAACCTCGCACACTGCGCAAGCCCGCCCGCAAGCGCCCGCGCGCGCCCAGCGCCCTACAACGCCAGCGCCACCACGCCCGCGACCACCGTCAGCGGCGCGGCCACGCACCCGAGCGCCATGTACTTCCCCCACGACAGGCGGACGCCCTCCGCCGAGAGCCGCGCGTGCCACAGCAGTGTCGCGAGCGAGGCCCACGGCGTGATGAGACACCCGGCGTTCACGCCGATGAGCAGCGCCGCGTACCGCAGGGCCTCGTGGCCGGCGGCCGGCTCGAGCACCAGGTACGCGGGCAGGTTGTCGATCGCGTTCGCGGCCAGGGCACCCGCCCCGCCGAGGAGCAGGAGCGGCCCGGTCCCGGTGCCGTCGCCCAGTGCTCGGACGATCGGGTCGGTGAGCCCGGTGCCGTGCAGCGTCTCGACCACGACGAAGAGCCCGGCGGCGAACAGCAGCGTCGACCACGGCACCCGCGACGGCCGGAGTTCCGCCGGGGACCGGAACGCCGCGACGACCACGAGCACGACGGCGGCGGCGACCGCTGCGATCCAGACCGTCACCCCGGCGGTGAGCGCCACGACGAGCGCGACGAGCACTCCAGAGGCCGCCCAGAACGACACCGGGTCGCCGGGTCGGCGCACCGACACCGGCGTGTAGCGACCGAACAGCTTGCCGCGGAACACCACGAGGAGCACCGCGCAGGGCACGACGACCCCGGCGACGGCCGGCCACGCCATCAGGCCGGCGAAGGGCAGCGGCCCGCCGAGGCCCATCCGGTCGACGGCGAGCAGGTTCGTCAGGTTCGACACCGGCAGCAGCAGGGACGCGGTGTTCGCGAGCCAGACGGTGGTGAGTGCGAACGGCATCGGCGGCAGTCCGACCCGGCGGGCGAGCGAGATCACGATGGGGGTGAGGAGCACGGCCGTGGTGTCGATGGACAGGAACACGGTGCAGAGCACGGCGAGGACGACGACGGCTCCCCAGAGCCCGATGGTCCGGCCGCCGCCGACACGGGCGGCGACGTCGGCGAGCCGGTCGAACACGCCGGCGTCCGCGGCGAGTTCGGCGACGATCGTCAGTCCGAGCACGAACCCGAGGACCGGCAGGACCCGCTCGGCCAGGACCCCCAGGTCGTCGAGCGGCAGCAGGCCGAGCGCGACGCACACCGCGCCGATGACGAGCAGCACGGCTCCGATGACGGCCTGACGCACGGGCGTTCCTCCACGAGTGCGCCGGGCAGGGTGTCCGGCGGCGCTCCAATGTACTGACCGGTAGCGTTGGCGGCACGACGACAGGAGGCCTCTGTGCGCAAGTTCATGTTCAACGGTGCGGTGTGGAGTTCGCTCATCAGCGGCTACAGCGTGCTCCAGACCACCCGCCAGGGACCCCGCGACTGGCGGCTCGCCCTGACGTGGGTCGCGTGGATCGCGACCACCATCGTGGCGATCGGCACGGTGGTCGAGGACGACCGCGCCGTCAAGGCGCGCCAGCCGTAGGTCGCGAACGCGACCACCGAGACGACGGGAGGCCCGTGGCGGATCCGCCACGGGCCTCCCGTCCGTCGTCAGTCCCGTCCACAGCACCGGGTTCCGCAGCGGCGGACCCGGCCGTCAGCGCTCCGCCGGCGGGATGTCGGACGTCTGGATCGGGCCGGTGAAGAGCGCCGCGCGGTCCTCCTGCCCCGGCGCGAACAGCGCCGAGTCGGCGGCGGTCGACGCCGTGCGTCGTCGCGGCGCCGTCTCGTCGACCATGAGCACGCGCTGGATCGGCAGGGCGTCGGGGTGGGTGCGCTGGATCCACTCGACGAGCTCTTCGCGGATGTAGCAGCGCAGGTCGAACAGCGACGGAGCGTCGTGCGAGGTCGCGAGCACCCTGACCCGCACGTACCCCTGCACGGCGTCGGTGACCTGCAGCACCTTGACGCGGCGGTCCCACAGCTCGGTGCGGTCGAGGATCCGGTCGAGCTCCTGGCGCATCTCCCCCGGCCGCACCCGCCAGTCCAGGTCGAACTCGACCGCGCCGAGCAGTTCGCTGTTGGTGCGCGTCCAGTTCTCGAACGGGGTGCTCGTGAAGTACGTCGACGGCAGCACGAAGCGCCGGTCGTCCCACAGGTGCACGACCACGTAGGTCAGGGTGATCTCCTCGATGCGCCCCCACTGCTGCTCGACCACGACGACGTCGTCGACGCGGATCGACCCGGAGAACGCGAGCTGCATGCCCGCGAAGACGTTGCCGAGCGTCGACTGCGCTGCCAGACCCGCGACGACGGAGATCAGTCCGGCGCTCGCGAGGACGCTCGCGCCGGCGGCCTCGACCCCGTCGAAGGTGAGCAGGATCGCGCCGACGGCGATGATGACGAGCACGGCGACGGTGAGCCGCCGGATGATGAGGACCTGCGTGCGGATGCGGCGGGCCTGCCGGTTGTCGGGGACGTCGATGCGGAACCGGTGCAGGCCGAGGTCCTCGAGGAAGATCGCGATCTGGCACGCCAGCCAGCAGCCGACGGCGATCGTGACGATGAGGAACCCGTGCACGACCTCGTCTCGCCACGGGTACGCGTCGGCGTCGCGCGGGACGCTCGAGGTGAAGGCGATCCAGAGCAGGACCACCAGCAGGACGGTGCGGAACGGGTGCTTCGCCCGCCGGGAGAGCACGCCGGCCCACCGTTCCCGTCGCGCGATCGTCCGGAGCACCAGGTGCAGGACGATCGCGGCGACGGCGGTGATGAGGAGGGCGAACCCGATCGCGACGAGGAGTCGGAGGAGGATGTCCATCCCTCCATGCAAGCAACGGACGACGGTCGTCGTCCAGGAACGCGACCACGGGACGGACGAGGCCCGGTGTGCACGACGCGCACCGGGCCTCCAGGCCGTTCCGAGAGCCGCTACTTCGACGACGTGAGCGAATCCACGTAGTCCTGGTGCTCGGACGCCCACTTCGCGGTGATCGCGGGGTACTCGCTGGTCTTCGCGCCGCTGTTCACGAGCGCGTTCTCGAGCGAGTAGAGGGTGTCGGAGTCCATCGCGAAGTGCTGCATCCACCCCGTCGCCGTCGGGAACTCGTCGGCGATGTCCTTCTTCGCGATCGTGTGGATCTCCTCGTTCTTGCCGAGGGCGCCCTTCGGGTCCTTCAGGTCCTTGATCGGGAAGGCGTCGTACGCCCAGTGCGGACGCCAGAGGGTCACGACGACGTCTTCCTTCTTCGCGATCGCGGCCTTCAGGTCGGCGAGCATCGCCGGCGTGGAGCTCGTCACGAAGTCCATGCCGTCGAGGCCGTACTGCGGGATGACGTCGTCCTGCACGACCTTCGTCTCCCCGGCAGCCGGTTCGATGCCGACGATCTTGTTGCCGAAGTCGGACGCCTTCGCCTTGAGCTCGTCGATCGAGTCGATGTCGGAGTACTCGGGCACGGCGAGTTCGAGCGACGCCTGCTCGTTCCAGGCGCCGAGGTCCGTGAGGTCCTTGCCGTACGTGTCCATGTACTCCTTGTGCGTGTTCGGCAGCCAGGTGTCGAACACGACGTCGTAGTCGCCGGACGCGAGCCCGGTGTACGCGGGAGCGACGTCGGAGTTGGTGAGCTGGACGTCGTAGCCCTTCTGCTCGAGGACGTACTTCCAGAGGTAGCTGGCGGCGGTGTCCTCGTCCCAGCCGTTGAAGACGACGATGTGCATCGACTTCTGGTCGCCGTTGTCGAGCGTGCCGGAGGCGCCGTAGTAGCCGGGCGGCATGCAGGCGGACAGGCCGACGGCGGTGGCGACGGCGAGGACCGCCGCGGTGAGCGTGCGCTTCGTGCTCTTCATGGGGTGGTCCTTCCTCACGCGGTGGTCGTCTGGGGCTCACGGTCCGCCGGCGCGGCCGGCGGCTCCGTGGTGGCGGCTGTCTGCGCGGACGCGGCGGTCTGCGCGGACGCGGCGGTCTGGGCGGTCCTGGCGTTCGGTGTCGCGGTCGCGGTCGTCCGCTTCCTGCGTCCGAACAGCCGGGAGGCGCGGCCCGAGTCGCCGCCGAACGCTGCGGTCAGTCGGTCCAGCAGGATCGCCAGGACCACGACCGACAGGCCGGCCTCCGCCCCGAGTCCGACGTCGATGCGGTTCAGCGAGGCGACGATCTGCTCGCCGAGGCCACCGGCCCCGACCATGCCGGCGATGACGACCATCGACAGCGAGAGCATGATCACCTGGTTGACGCCGGCCATGATGCTGGCCTTCGCGAGGGGCAGCTGGATCTGGCGGAGGATGCGCCACGGGCTGGAGCCGAACGCGGCACCGGCCTCGACGACCTCGCTCGGGACGCCACGGATGCCGAGCTCGGTGAGCCGCACACCCGGGGCCATCGCGAACACGATCGTCGCGACGATGCCGGGGACGACGCCGACGCGGAAGAGCAGCAGCGCCGGGATGAGGTAGACGAACGCCGGGGTCGTCTGCATGAAGTCGAGCACCGGCCGGATGACGCGACTGGCACCGTCGGACCGGGCCGCCCACACGCCGAGCGGGATGCTGATGACGACCGCGAGGCCGGCGGCCACGACGACGAGCGCGAGCGTGTCCATCGCGTTCGTCCACTGACCGACGCTCACGATGAAGAGCAGTCCGATCGCGGCGCCGAGGGCGAGCTTCCAGCCCTTGGCGACGAAGGCGAGTGCGACGAGGACCAGCGCGACGACCCAGAACGGCGGTGTGGAGAGGAAGTACTCCATCCACGCGTCCATCCAGGTGAACACGTAGCGGACCACGTCGAAGAAGCCGGACAGGTAGGTCGTGATCCAGTCCACGATCGCGGCGACCCAGGTGCCGAGGGGCAGGTGGAAGTCGCCGAAGGAGTTGGTACCGGGGGTGATCATGCGTGGTCTCCTTCGGTGGTCGCGGCGAGGGTCGAGTCCATGTCGGAGTCGGAGATGCGGGTCACCGGTTCGAGGACCGGGATCGGCATCGTCGCGGTCGGCACGTTGCCGAGGGCGGCGAGCAGGGTGACGCGCGGGACGACCCCGAGCAGGCGATCCTCGGCGTCGACGACGGCGATCGGCAGCGGCGACTCGACGGCCAGCTCGAACAGGTCGGTGAGTGCGGTGTCCGGGGCGACCCGGGCGTACTCGCTGTTCACGATCGCGTCGAGGTTGGTGTCACCCGCCTTGACCTGACGCATCACGTGCCGGTCGCGGACCCAGCCCTCGAGCTTCCGGCCGCGGCCGGTGACGAACACGGCGGCGGTCTGCAGGTCGCGCATGGTCCGGAGTGCGCCGCGCGGTCCCGCGGTGAGCGGCACGACGGCGCGGGCCGGCTCCATGACGCTCGAGGCCGTGAGCACGCGGGCCCGGTCGACGTCCTGCACGAACTGGGCGACGTAGTCGTTCGCCGGGTCGGTGAGGATGTCCTCCGGCGAGCCGATCTGCACGATGCGGCCGTCGCGCATCACGGCGATCCGGTCCCCGAGGAACATCGCCTCGTTGAGGTCGTGCGTGATGAAGACGATGGTCTTGCCGAGCCGCTGCTGCAGGTCGACGAGCTGCTCCTGCATCTCGCGGCGGATCAGCGGGTCGAGCGCACTGAACGCCTCGTCCATGAGCAGGACGTCGGTCTCGGCGGCGAGGGCTCGGGCGATGCCGACGCGCTGCTGCATGCCGCCGGAGAGTTCGTCGGGCTTCGCGTCGGCCCAGACGTCGAGGCCGACCAGGTCGATGACCTCGCGGGCCTTGGCGAGCCGGGTGGTCTTGTCGACGCCGTTCACCTCGAGCCCGTACGCGACGTTCTCGAGCACGGTGCGGTGCGGCAGCAGGGCGAAGTGCTGGAACACCATCGAGACGCTCGAGCGGCGGATGTCGCGGATCTCCTTGGCGTTCGCCTTGGTGACGGTGCGGCCGCCGATCTCGACGCTGCCCGCAGTGGGCTCGAGCAGGCCGTTGAGCATGCGGATGAGCGTCGACTTGCCGGAGCCGGACAAGCCCATCACGACGAAGATCTCACCGGGGCGCACGTCGAACGAGGCGTCGATCACCGCGGCGGATCCCTGGTCACGGACCTCGTCACGGGTGGCGCCGGCGGCGAGCCTGCGGACGGCCTCGCCGGGGCGGCGGCCGAACACCTTGTAGACGTCGCGGACACGGACCGCTGGTACGTCGGTCGGGTCCGGCGCCGTGGCCGGCCGGGTCTCGGGTGGTGCTGTGGACAACTGGGCTCCTCGCGACGCCGCGGCGCATGGCGCACCCGCGGCGACGGTGTGGTTGCGAACGGGTCGTCCGGCACCGTGCGCACGGCCACGTCGAGCCCGCGCAGCAGGCGCAGGGCGAGCGATCACGCACGCGGGGACCACGCTCGGGGCGGTCCCGGTCCGGGCGACCGTACGGTCGCGGCGCTGCTGGCCGCGGACGCGTTCTGGTCGTCGTGTCCCCCGCCATCCGGCTGTGGGGACGTTCAAACGTAGCGGGGTCCTGTCCCCCGGTTCCAATCGACGTCCGCCGGAAGTCCGGCAACGCTGTCCCCCGGCCCCGGCGTGTCGCCCATGGGCACGGCGATCGCGATCGTGACCGTCTCGTTACAATTCAGGTCGCTCGCAGGTTTGTGTGCCGCCCCGGTTCCGTACACCTGTAGCGTGGCGCGCATGACAGCGCAGAACGACACGGGGACCCCCGCGCCCGCGAACGACTTCTCGCACGAGCAGGAGGGCTACCAGCACGGTCTGAAGCCCCGGCAACTGCAGATGATCGCGATCGGCGGTGCGATCGGGACCGGACTCTTCCTCGGTGCCGGTGGTCGACTCCACTCCGCCGGACCGGCCCTGGCGGTCGTCTACCTGATCGCGGGCATCTTCGCGTTCTTCATCCTGCGCGCTCTCGGTGAGCTCGTGCTCCACCGTCCGTCGTCGGGCTCGTTCATCTCCTACGCCCGCGAGTTCTACGGCGAGAAGTTCGCGTACGCCGCCGGGTGGATGTACTTCCTGAACTGGGCGATGACCTCGATCGTCGACACCACGGCCGTCGCGCTCTACCTGCACTACTGGGCCGGTCCCCGTGCGATCCCCCAGTGGGCACTCGCCCTCGCGGCGCTCGTCGTCGTCCTGGCCGCCAACCTCGTCGCGGTCAAGGTGTTCGGCGAGCTCGAGTTCTGGTTCGCGATCATCAAGGTCGCCGCGCTCGTCGCCTTCCTCGTCGTTGCGCTCATCTGGCTCTTCTTCGCCTTCCCGGTCGAGGCGGGCGGCGAGGCCGTCACCACCGGGTTCGGCATCTGGGCCGACAACGGCGGGTTGTTCCCGACCGGGCTGTTGCCCACCGTCCTCGTCGTGCAGGGCGTCGTCTTCGCCTACGCCGCGATCGAGCTGGTCGGCACGGCCTCGGGTGAGACGCAGAACACCGAGAAGGTCATCCCGCGCGCGATCAACTCCGTCGTCCTCCGCATCGCGGTGTTCTACGTCGGCTCGGTCGTGCTCCTGTCGCTCCTGCTGCCCTACACGGCCTACAAGGAGGGCGTCAGCCCCTTCGTCACCTTCTTCTCGTCGATCGGCAACCCGGACGTCGGCCGGGTGGTCGGCTCGATCATGAACTTCGTCGTGCTGACCGCGGCGCTGTCCTCGCTGAACGCCGGCCTGTACTCGACCGGTCGCGCCCTGCACTCGATGGGCATGAACGGCTCGGCTCCGAAGTGGACGACGAAGATGTCGAAGGGCGGTGTGCCGTTCGCGGGCATCCTGCTCACCTCGGCCTTCACGCTCGTCGGCGTCATCCTCAACCTGTTCGTCCCCGAGCAGGCGTTCGAGATCGCGTTGAACATCGCGAGCCTCGGCATCGTCACCGCGTGGGGCACGATCATCCTCTGCCAGATGCGCCTGCGCGCCTGGGCGAAGGAGGGGCGCGCGAAGGAGCCCTCGTTCAAGCTGCCGGGCGCCCCGTACACGGCATGGCTGACGCTCGCGTTCCTCGTCACCGTCATCGTGCTCATGGCCATCGACTACCCGATCGGCACCTACACGATCGCGTCGCTGATCATCGTGATCCCGCTGCTGATCCTCGGCTGGTTCCTGCAGCGCGACCGGATCCTGCGCATCGCCTCGCTCCGTTCCGGCGTCACCGGCCCGTACCCGGTCACCGGACGCGACCCCGCCAACCAGGTGCGACGCGAGGACGACAGCAAGGAGTAGTCGCCGCCGGTGTCCCGAGAGCGCAAGGGACACCGCGGGCACACGGAAGGGTCCGGACTCGTCGGTACGATCGGCGGGTGCCGGACCCTTCTGCCTCCCCCACGCTCGACCTCCAGCTGACCTGGCGGGGCAGCTTCGGACGGGTGCGGGTCTTCCCGGACCGCGTGGAGGCCGAGACCGACCACGAGCGGGACGCGCTCACCTCGGTACCGATGGACGCGGTCCGCGGCTGGCGCCTCGGACCGTGCGACGTCGACGCCGTGTGCGTGGAGTTCGTGACCGAGCAGGAGACCTACCGGGTGCTGCTCGACACCTCCGACGAGCGCGTCGCCGGCCTCGCGATCCGGTCGGTGCTCGGCCCGCCGCTGCCTTCTGGCTCCTGACGGGTCACGGCCACCGGGGTCGTGCCACCTCGTCCGTGTCGCCCTCGGCCGTGTCGCGACGGTCCCACACGGCGTCGAGCTCGGCAGTCTGCTCCGGCGTCGGGCGGATGGTGCCCACCGCGACGTTCTCCTCCAGGTGCGCGACGCTCGACGTCCCCGGGATGAGCAGGACGTCCGGTGCGTGTCCGAGGAGCCAGGCCAGCCCGAGCTGCGCCGTCGTCACACCGAGCTCCGCCGCGATCCGCGCCGCGACGGGTTCGTCGACGACCTTCGGCAGCCCCGGGAACGCCCCGCCGAGCGGGAAGTACGGCACCCAGGCGACTCCGTGCCGCACACAGAAGTCGAGCAGCGGCTCGTGCTCGCGTGCCACGAGCGAGTAGGCGTTCTGGACGCAGACGATCCCGGCTGCGAGCCCCCGCTCGAGCGCTCCGGCCGACACGGCGCTCAGGCCGATGCCGGCGATGAGGCCCTCGTCGCGCATCGCCGTCATCTCGGCGAGCTGGTCGTCGAGGTCGACGAGCTGCTCCCCTTCGGCGATGAGTCCGGGGCCGACGTCCGCGCGTCGGAGGTTGACCACGTCGATCCGATCGCGGCCGAGGCCGCGCAGGTTCGCGTGCACCTGAGCGCGGAGCTGTTCGGGCCGCTGCGCCAGGGCGAGGGGCATCGGTGCGTCGACCCGGACGGCACCCACCTTGCTCACCACCACGACCTCGTCAGACGTGCCGAACGCCCGTCGGATCACGTCGTTCGCGGTGGAGTCGCCGTAGAAGTCGGCGGTGTCGACGTGGTCGACGCCGAGGTCTCGCCCCCGGTGGAGCAGGGCGACCCCCGCATCGCGGTCCTCGGCGAAGCGTTCGAGCGCCATGGCGCCGTAGCCGATCCTCGCGACCGTCCGGCTGCCGAGCCGGTACGCGCCGCCCGGACGCTCGGTGTCGTGTTCCTGCATGCTGGCCTCCGCTATCCTCGATGCAAGCGGAGGACTCTCCGCTTCAACCGATCATAACCGGAGGAGCCTCCGTTTTGTCCAGTACGGAGCCTGTGACCGAGCAGCCGCGCCGCCCCAGAGCCGACGCGGCCCGGAATCGTGCGCGCCTCGTCGAGGTGGCACGGGCCGCGTTCACCACGCACGGCGAGGACACGTCGCTCGACGGGATCGCCCGAGTCGCAGGGGTCGGCATCGGCACGCTCTACCGGAACTTCCCGACCCGGCAGGACCTGGTCGCCGCCGTCTACCGTGCGGAGCTCGAGGATGCACTCAGCACGGTGGACACGCTGCTCGAGAACAGCCCCGCCGCGACGGCGTTCCGGGCGTTCGCGCAGCGGTACGCCGCGTTCGTCGCCACGAAGCGCGGCCTGGCCGAGACGGTCCGCGTCGGCGCGATCCGGGGGGCAGCCGAAGCCGCGGGCACTCGGGATCGGGTGAACGCGGCTGTCCAGCGCTTCCTCGACGCCGGCGCACTGGACGGCTCACTGCGCGAGGACGTCCCGGCGGACGACGTCACAGCGGCCTTGGTCGGCATCCTACTGACGACGAAGGACACGCCGGACGACGGACAGACCGATCGCCTGCTCGACCTGTTGCTCGCCGGGCTCCGTCCGAGCACGGCGAGAACCGCCTGACATGAGGCGTACCGGTATCCCACGTGTTGCCGTTCGCCGAACACGACGTTAGCCTCGACGACACCGAGGGAGCTGTCGCTCCCGGAACGATCCACGAGGGGTGCAGGATGTCGTCGTCGATGCGGAAGGCGCTCACGAGCGTGACGTTCGCGATACTGGTGGCCGTCGCCTTGCTCATCGCGAGCTCGGCGTACTTCGCGACCGCCGTGGGCACCAGCCACCAATGGGTGAGTGCTCTCGCCAACGGCATCGCCGCAGGTGGCGGAGGCACGTACGTCGGCACGATGGCACGACGCAGGCGCAGGCTCAGGCGACGCCGACCCTGAGCCCTGAGCCCTGACCCCTGAGCGCCGGACTCAGTCGGACGACGGCACGAACTGCGTCACCCGGAACGTCGCACCCTGCGGGTCCCGCAGCTCCGCGGCACGCGTCCACGGGCCCTCCCACGTGCCGAGGAGCGCTCCGCCGAGCCGCTCGGCCACGGCAGCGCTGGCGTCCCGGTCGGCGACGCTGAACGACACGTGCCAGTCGTCCGGGCCCTCGTCCAGCCGGGCCAGAGCGCCGATGACGTCCGCGAACCCCTCCGGTGCCCCGGCCTGCCGCTCGCGGATGTCGGGGTCCGACGTCGCCGCGAGGTGGTCGCCGTACCCGGGGAGCCGGACCATGGCGGTCGGTCCCTCGTGCATGTCGGAGACCTGCCAGCCGAACAGCTGCTCGTAGAAGCCCATCGCCTGCTCGGGCTCGGTGGACCGCAGGTCGCTGAAGACCCACCCGCCCGGCGCGTTGATGTGCTGGGAGCCCAGGCGGTCGCGTGCCTGCCAGAGCGAGAACGCGGCACCGCGGGGATCGACGCAGTCGACGCCGCGCCCGGCGGACCCACCAGGGCCAGCGTCCTGCGGTGGACCGGCGGTGCCACCCAGCTCGACGACACGCGCGGCCACGGCATCCGCGTCGTCGACGGCGATGTACGTGGTCCACGCCGCGGGATCGTCGCTCGACGTGATCGCCCCGACGTCGCGGCCGTCGATGCTCGTGATCCGGTAGGAGCCCGGCGCCCCCGGCGGCATCCGCTCCTCGGACTCCCAGCCGAACAGCGCGGTGTAGAACGCCCCGGCAGCGTCCGGGTCGGGGTGCCGGGCCTCGATCCAACTCGGGACGCCCTGCGGGTAGGTCCTGGGTGTCTGGTCGGTCATGGTGCCTCCCACGTCGCCGGCGTTCCACCGGATGCCCCAGGTCTACCGCTGGCCACCGACCGTGGCACGGCGCGGAGTGGTCAGTCGTCGGTGTCGACGCGGTCGGTGACGACGTCGCCCGACCCGGCGTCGATCCGGACACTGTGCTTCGTGCCGGACGCGTCACGGACGTCGCCCTCCCAGACGACCTTCCCGAGGTGGTCGTCGAGACCGAGCTCGGTGATGGTGCCGGCGTGCAGGTCCTCGACGGCACTGACGGCGTCGCTCACGTCGAGGTCGGCGGCTGCGGTGAAGCGCTCGTGCTCGGCGCGGTCGTCGGCGTCGGCGGTCTCGGTCTGCGGCGTCCCGGTGACCGAGGTGCCGTCCGCGTCGGTGTGCACCTCGTGCTCGGTGCCGTCGGTGGTCACGACGAGGACCTCGAACGCGGAGCCCTGCTGCTCCTGCTCGACCGAGATGACGGTGCCGGAGCCGACGGACTTCCTGGCGGTCGCGACGGCGGCGAGCAGTGCTTCGTTCGAGGCGGCCGAGGCGGCCGTCGCGGTGGACGACGGCGCGGTGGTGGTGGTCGTGCCGTCGGACGAGCCGGAGCCGTTCCCGGCGCCCGAACCGTCGGACGAGCCGCCGGCCGAGCAGCCGGCGAGGGCGATCGCAGCGGCCAGCGGCAGCGCGGCGAGGCCGGCGACGCGGCGGACACGGCGGGCGGTGGTGACGGTGGAGGTCTGGGTGCTGAGGTTCATGCCGTCAGCATGCCGAGCGGGTGCTGAAGCAGGCCTGAAGCCGCCTGGTCAGCCACCGAGTGCGATGCGTACCTCGAAGCGTGCACCGCCGAGCGGCGAGTCCAGCACGACGACCTCGCCGCCGTGTGCCCGCACGGCGTCGCGGACGATCGCGAGTCCGAGCCCGGCGCCGCCCGCGTCACGGCTGCGGGCCTCGTCGAGGCGCACGAACCGCTCGAACACCCGGTCGCGGTCCGCTGCGGCGACTCCCTGCCCGTCGTCGTCGACGGTGAGCACCGCGGACCCGCCCTGTTCGGCGAGGCCGACGGCGACCCGGGTCGAGGCGTGCCGGACGGCGTTGTCGACGAGGTTCCGGACGACACCGGCGAGCACCCGCTCGTCGCCGAGCACGCGGGCCGCCGAGATGCCGGACCCGTCGACCACCGGGGAACCGTCTCGACCGTCACCACCGTCACGACTATCACCACCGTCACGACCCGCCGATGCCCGAGCACGGGCGACCGCGTCGAGCGCGAGGTCGTCGAGGTCCACCGGGCGGCGGGCACCGAGACCCCCCTCGTCGAGTCGGGAGAGCTCGAGGAGGCCCGTCACGAGGTCCTGCAGGCGCAGCGCCTCGGAGCGGACCACGTCGGAGAACTCCTCGACGCCGGTCGAGTCCGGGTGTGCCGCCGCCACCTCGGCGTGCTGCCGGATGCTCGCGATCGGCGACCGCAGCTCGTGCGAGGCGTCGGACACGAACCGTCGCTGCCCCTCGGCCGCACGATCGAGCCGGTCGAGCATCGCGTTCATCGTCGTCGCGAGCCGCGCCACCTCGTCGTCGGTGTCCGGCACCTCGACGCGGGCGTCCGGGCGCGCCGCACGGATCGTCTCGACCTCGGTCCGCATCCGTTCGACGGGTCGCAACGCCCGGCCGGTCACCGCCCACGTGACGGCGCCGAGCACGAGCACGAGCACCGGGACCCCGACGGCGAGGAGCACCAGCGCGGCACGGACCGCGGAGTCGGTCTGTTCGAGGGAGACGCCGTAGACCAGGGTCGCCTCGCCGCCGCCCGGCAGGTCGACGTCGTCCGCCACCAGGAGCCACCGTTCACCGTCGTGCGACCACCGGCTCTCGTCGGCCGTCGGGAGTGCGGGTGGATCGGCGTCGTCACCGTGCGCGAGCACCGACCCACCGGGGCCCACCACCTGCACGAGCACGTCCTCGTACCCGCTCACCGCGGCGGCTCCCTCGGCCTCGACCCGCGAGGACGCCTGTTCGAGCCCGGCCTCGGCAGAGGTCCGGACCCCGTCCAGCAGCACCAGCCGGAGCACGACGACGAACGCCGCCGCCCCGACGAGGAGCGCGGCGAGCACGACCAGCCCGGCACCGAGGGTGGTTCGGGCACGGACCGACCGGAAGCGCCGACGCCGAGCCGTCGTCCGGCCGACCACCGACGTCCGGCCAGCCTCCGACGTCCGGTCAGCCACCGTCGGCCGCCAACCGGTAGCCGGCGCCGCGGACGGTCTCCAGAGCGTTCCGCCCGAAGGGCCGGTCGAGCTTCCGCCGGAGGTGTCCCACGTACACCTCGACGATGTTCGGGTCGCCGTCGAAGTCGACGTCCCAGACGTTCTCGATGACCTCGCGCTTCGAGCACACGTCGCCGGCGCGGCGGGCGAGGTACTCGAGCACCGCGAACTCGCGACTGGTGAGCTCGACCGCGGTACCGGCGCGCGTCACCGTGCGGGCGGCCGGGTCGACGACGAGGTCGCCGAGGGTCAGCACGGACGGACGCTCCCGGGCGCCGCGACGGACCAGCGCACGCAGGCGGGCGACGAGCACCGGGTGCGAGAACGGCTTCGTGACGTAGTCGTCTGCTCCGGCATCGAGGGCCTCGACCTGGTCCCACTCGCCGTCCTTCGCGGTGAGCATGAGCACCGGGGTCCAGTCCTCGTCGGCGCGGAGCTGCGCGCACACGGCCCACCCGCTGAGGCCGGGCATCATCAGGTCGAGGACGATCGCGTCGTACCGGAACTCCCGGGCGTGCCAGAGTCCGTCGACGCCGTCGTGGGCGACGTCGACCGCCCATCCCTCGGCCTCGAGGCCACGTCGGACGCCGTCGGCGAGCCGGACCTCGTCATCGACCACCAGCACGCGCATGGGGACGATCCTGCCGTGCGCCGCTGAAGCGGCGCTGAAGCGGCGCTGAAGCGGCGCTGAAGCAGCGCTGCAGCAGCGCTGCAGCGGCGCTGCAGCGGCGTGGTGACCAGCGGGTCGCGACGGCGACCGGACGACGGCCTGGAGGCGCGTGGCGGGGCCGCCCCGTGCCTCCCGTCCGTCGGGTGGTCTGGTCGAGAGCCGCTAGACCAGCAGCAGGATCCCGGCGACGACCGCCGCCACGGCGATCGCGAGCGCGATGAGCAGCAGCACGAGGTGCACGGTGTAGAACGTGGTCGGCTTGCCTGCGGCGTCACGGGCACGGGAGTCCGTCGCGACGCGCTGGAAGAAGCGCGGCCAGGTGATGACGTTGAAGACGGCACCGATGAACAGGACGACTGCGGCGAAGACGAGCACCGTCCGAGTCTAGACAACGGGTGTCGGTGGTGCTCGGCCGCCCCCAACGCGGCCGAGTCCCGACCCGGCGAGCCACAGGATCTGTAGCACTTGCTACAGACTGTACACGGCTCGGCGGAACACGTCGAGCCACCCAGTGGGACCGAGGTCCCGCGATGTGCTACACGGGGCGCTACGCGGCGTCGAGCGCGGCTTCGGCGTCGGCGAGGACGGCCCGCTCGGCCTCCGTCAGGGCCGCGCGCGACGACCGGACCCCGTCGTTGATCTCGACGATCAGGCGGCTCAACCGAGTCGCCGGGTCCGCGGTCCGCGGGTAGGCGTTGTCCGCGCCGAGCCGCTCGTGCAGGGGCTCGAGCCGCCGGAGCGCCGCCCGCACCCGACGGTCACCGCGCGCACGCCAGGCGCGGTGCCCGACCACGAGCAGGAGCATCCCCGACGCCACGCACAGCACCGCGCCGGGGGTCGTGACGTCGTACGGCAGCGCGAGGGCTGCGGTCACCGTGTCGTGACCGGTGACGTGCGCGAGGTCCATCACCACGACGACGACCATCCGGACCACACCGAGCACGCCACCGCCGACGAGCAACCACAGGCCGACCAGGTCGGTCGTGGTGCGGGCCTCGCGCAGGCGGAGCACGCAGATCAGGCCGGTGGCACCGAGTGCGACGCCGAGGTACAGGGTCTGCGCGATCGAGTAGACGGCCGCAGCGGGGTACGATCCCGCGTCGAGCATGAACGTCGTCGTGGTCGGGGGCTTGTCGAGCACCGTGAACGCCGTGATCACGACCACCCCGACGACCGCGCACGTCACGACGATCGCGTTGCGGAGCCACGGCCGCGCGGCCCCGACGGCCTTCGCGACGCCCCAGAGCAGGGTGCTGGTCCCCGCGATCATCAGGCAGTCACTGACCACCGTCACGAGGTTGAACCCGCCCACCAGCGGATCGGCCCACCGGTACAGGGCGTCGACGTTGGTGACGATCGTGGCCGAGAACAGCAGGAAGGTCACCGCGAGCGTACGGTCGTTCCCGCGCTGCAGCACGAAGAGCGCGACCGTGCCGGCGATCAAGAGCACCGCCTGGGCGACGGACAAGATCACCCGAACACCCCACGGAACGCGCTCGGACGTGTGCGGTGGCCGCGGATGAGGGTGGCGAGCTGATCGGCGAAGAGCTCGGCCTGCCGCTCGAACTCGTTGTCGAAGAGCCCGCGGGCCAGGGCGCGCTCGACCTTGTACTCGGGCAGGTCCGGGATCACGTCGCGGATGTAGGCCGCCTGCGGGGCGTGCTCCTGGTGCCGGTGCAGGACGTGGCCGAGCTCGTGCCCGATGACGAACGCCCGGAAGGTCGGCGATGCCGTGGGCGAGATCATGATGAGGTGCGCGTGCTCGAGCGTCGCGACGAACCCGCACACCGGTTCGGCGGCGAGGAACGCCTCTTCGCGGACGACGACGGGCTTGCCGACGACGTCAGCCGCGGCGGCCACGGCCTGGTCGACGTCGGACCACCCCTCGGCCGCACCGCGCTCCCAGAACGCCTGGATGAGGGAGTCCGTCACGCGACGCTCCCCCGCTGTGATTCCTCCTCGAGCACCTCGGCGATGCGCCGGAGCGCCTCGGGCGAGAGCTCACCGGGGAACGTGCGGGCGGCGAACCCGCTGACCCGGGCGGAGCGCAGCGACCGGACGAGCGCGAGCTGCGCCCCGATCCGCTCGGGCACGTCGCTGTCCTCGAGCAGGAAGCGTTCATCGACCTCGAAGAACCCGGCGAGGATCTGCAGGAGCTCGGTGTCGCGGTTCCGACGGCCGTCCCCGGAGAGCATGTACGTCCACTTCGCCCGCGAGAGCGAGCCGCCGCGCAGTGCCACGAACTCCTCGATCGAGGCGAACGGCACCGGGGTCCCGCGCTGCGCTTCCTCGAAGTCGAGCAGCAGGTTCAGCCGACGGGCGAGCTCGGCGGCGTCGAGGACCCCGCCCTTCTGATCGCGTGTCTCCATGTCGGACTCCTCCCCAGCCGTGCGTGCACGACATGCTAGCGCGGGACGCCCGATCCGCGCCGGTAGCCTCGGGACATGGTCCGCCGCTTCCCGTCGACGATCGCCGCGGCCGTCGAGCACGAGATCGTCATCACGAAGTCGCGGTTCATCACCACCCTCGCGCCGGTCGCCGGCGTCGACGAGGCCGACGCGGTGATCGCGGACGTCCGTCGTCGCCGCTGGGACGCCCGGCACAACTGCACGGCGATGGTGACCGGGGTGCTCGGCGACCAAGCGCGGTCCTCCGACGACGGCGAACCGTCGGGCACGGCGGGCGTCCCGATGCTCGAGGTCCTGCGCCGCCGCGACCTGACCGACCTCGTCGCCGTCGTCACGCGCTACTTCGGCGGGGTCAAGCTCGGCGCCGGCGGACTCGTGCGGGCGTACTCGACGTCGGTCTCCGAAGCGCTCGACGCCGCCCGGCTCGTCCGCCGCGAGGCACTCACCGACGTGCGGTTCGACGTCGACCACGCGGAGGCCGGCCGCATCGACAACGTCCTGCGCGACTGGGTCCGGAACCACCACGCGACCCTCGGCCCGACGACGTACGGCCGCGTCGCCACCTTCGAGGTCCGGGTCCCCCGAGCAGCGCTCGACGTGCTGACGGCCGACCTCGCGGCGGCGTCCGCCGGGGCCCTCGAACCCGTGATCGGCGAGGAACACGTCGTCGACGTGACCGCCGACTGATTTCGTCCGTCCGGAGCACCTCGGGCGTGTCTCGCCGTGGACGCGTGATCGAGCCCGGAACGCACGAAGGCCCCGACTCGATGAGTCGGGGCCTTCGTGATTCTGGTGCACCCCCTCGGACTTGAACCGAGAACCCACTGATTAAGAGTCAGTTGCTCTGCCAATTGAGCTAGAGGTGCATGTTCCGGCTTCCGTGCCGCAACGGGAATCAACAATAGCATGGGTTCTGCGTGCTCACGACCACTCGTGGGCACGAACGCGAACAGGAGCACCATGACCGACCGCCTCGCCGCCGGCGACACCGCCCCCGACTTCACGCTGCCGGACCAGGACGGCGTCGAGCACACCCTGTCGAGCCTGCGCGGCCGGAAGGTCATCGTGTACTTCTACCCGGCGGCCTCGACCCCCGGGTGCACCACGGAGGCCTGCGACTTCCGCGACAACATGTCCTCGCTGCAGGCCGCCGGGTACGAGGTGCTCGGCGTCTCGAAGGACGAGCCCGCGAAGCTCAAGACGTTCCAGCACGAGCAGGCCCTCACGTTCCCGCTGCTGAGCGACCCGGACCTGACGGTGCACAAGGCGTACGCCGCGTGGGGCGAGAAGAACAACTACGGCAAGATCGTCACCGGCACGATCCGCTCGACGATCGTCGTCGACGAGGACGGCGTCGTGCAGCTCCCGCTGTACAACGTCAAGGCAACGGGGCACGTCGCGAGCCTGCGGAAGAAGCTGGGCCTGGTCTGAGGACCGGCCACGCACTGGAGGCCCGGTGCCGGTTCCGAGAACCGGCACCGGGCCTCCAGTGCGTTCGGACCAGACCGTCTACTCGGCCGGACGCGCGAGCGCGGCCGTCACGGACTTCGTCAGCACCAGCGTGATGCCGAGCAGCGCCGGGATGAGCAGGACCCACCCGACGGCGGGCACGCGGAAGACGCCCTGGAACGCACCGATCGCGATCGCTCCCTGCAGCACCTGCCAGACGATGATCCCGGAACGCACCCAGGAGCGGCCCTTCCACAGGCCGTTCAGCAGCGCGCCGAGCCAGAGGGCGGCGATGGCCGCGAGGACCGTCAGGGCGATCCCGGACGCGATGCTCGTGGCCGGTGCGACGATGACCTCGACGATCAGCACCACCGTCACGACGACCAGGGCGGCGAACTCGAGTCCGACCACGACCAGCAGTCCGACGAGCGCCGGTGACCGTCGCTCGGGAGGGTCGATCTCCGTCGGGGTGTCATCTCGCACAGTGATCCTCCAGCATTGAAACCCTTGATTTGCCCCTACCAGTATGGAACGATATTGGAGGTCGTTTGGACGGCACGATGTGGTGTGCGTCTCCCGTGGTTCGTCGCTCCTCCCCCGAGCGTCACGCGGGCGTCAGACTCGCTATCTCAGCGGACTCCTCCCCACAGTTGTCCCCTCCATGCCGCATGCATGGTCAGCGTTCCGATCCCCTGAACCGCGGCCCCGGCCTGCCGTTCGAGCATCGACATCAAGGAGCACCACACATGGACTGGCGTGACAAGGCTGCCTGCCTCACCGCGGACCCCGAGCTCTTCTTCCCCGTCGGGAACACCGGGCCCGCCGTCGACCAGATCGAGAAGGCCAAGTCGGTCTGTGCTCGCTGCACGGTCACCGAGATGTGCCTGCAGTACGCGCTCGAGAACAACCAGGACTCCGGAGTCTGGGGTGGCCTGAGCGAGGACGAGCGTCGTGCGCTGAAGCGTCGCGCCGCGCGTGCCCGCCGGGCTTCCTGACCGGAGCCGTCCGACACCGACGCCCGTCGTCCCCTCGGGGACGGCGGGCGTCGTCGTGCGCGCGGGCAGGGCCGCGGGGCGGGGCCGCGGGGCGGGGCGCCCGTGCGCGCCCCCGCAGGGGCATTGCGCCCCGAAGAGCCGGGGCGCAATGCCCGTGAGCGGGCGCGAACCCGACGCGCAACTCCCGCGGGCACGGCGCAACCCGGCCGGACGTCAGGCGGGAGCGGTCAGCCAGCGGAACGGGATGGTGATCGTCACCTCGGTGCCGCTGCCGGTCAGGGTGTGCCAGTCGATCGTGCCGCCGAGCTCCCCCTGGATGAGCGTGCGGACGATCTGGGTGCCGAGACCCGATCCGACCTTGCCCTCCGGCAGCCCGACGCCGTTGTCCCGGACCTCGATCTCCAGGTGGTCGTCGAACCGGCGGGCGACGATCTCGACCTCACCGTCGCGGCCGTCCAGCCCGTGCTCGACGGCGTTCGTCACGAGCTCCGTGAGGCCGAGGGCGAGCGGCGTCGCAGCCTCGGAGGGCAGCACCCCGAACTCGCCGGTCTTCTTCGGGTGCACCGTGGTGTTGTGCGACGCGGCGACCTCGGTCACGAGCTTGAGCACGGAGTCGAACACGTCGTCGAAGTCGACCGTCTGACTGAGGCCGCTCGACAGGGTGTCGTGCACGACGGCGATGGCGGCGACGCGGCGCATGGCGTTCTGCAGCGACGTGCGTGCCTCGTCGGAGTGCGTGCGACGCGCCTGGATCCGGAGCAGTGACGCCACCGTCTGCAGGTTGTTCTTCACGCGGTGGTGGATCTCGCGGATCGTCGCGTCCTTGGTGATGAGCTCGCGCTCCTGGTGCCGGAGCTCGGAGACGTCGCGGCAGAGCACGATGGCTCCGATCCGCTCACCGTGGTCGCGGAGCGGGATCGAGCGCAGGGACACCGTGACGCCCTTCGACTCCACGTCGGCGCGCCACGGGGCACGGCCGGTGACCACGAGGGGCAGGGACTCGTCGACGTCGAGCTGGGCGCCGATGAGCTCGGTGGTGACCTCGGCCAGTGACTTGCGCTCGAGCTCACCCTCGAAGCCCATCCGGTTGAACGCACTCAGGCCGTTCGGGCTGGCAAAGGTGACGATGCCGGCGGTGTCGAGCCGCAGCAGGCCGTCGCTGGCTCGGGGCGCTCCGCGACGGGGGCCCGCCGGTGCGCCGAGGTCCGGGAAGTCACCCGTCGCGATCATCCCGAACAGGTCGTTCGCGCTCGCGGTGAAGTTGAGCTCCTGGCGGCTCGGGGTCCGCATCTCGTCCTGGTTCGAGTGCCGGGTGACGACGGCGATCGGCCGGTCGGTGGTCTCGGCGCTCTTCGCGCTCAGTCGTCGGAGCACCGGGATGGCGCGGACGCGGGTGGGGGTGTCCTCGTACCAGTCCGGCTCCGCGGAGTCGACGACCCTCGAGCCGGCGAAGCTCTCCGTCACCTGGCCGCGCCACTCCTCGCGGATCTCCTGCCCGACGATGTCGCGGTAGAACAGCGTCGCCGCGGAGCTCGGGCGGGCGTGCGCGACGGCGACGAACGAGCCGTCCTCGGCCGTCGGCACCCAGAGGACCATGTCCGCGAAGGACAGGTCGGCCAGGAGCTGCCAGTCCCCCACCAGCAGGTGGAGCCACTCCACGTCTGCTTCCGAGGAACGGCCTTGTGCGAGGACGAGGTCACTGAGGGTCGACACCCGATCAGTCTAGGTGCGGCCGACTTGTGGAGAACTCCCGCCTGTCCACACACCTGAGCAGTTTCGTATGTTGCATGTCGCACTCCCCATACGCTCACCACAGCAACGGAAGGGGCAGGGGTGGCGGAGCAGGCACGGCTGATCGATGTGGTGGCGACGAGTCCGGGGAGACCGGTGCTCGCACCCGTCGACCCGATCCCGATCACGGAGACGGCGACCGGACCACCCGACCCCGCGGACACCGCACGGGCGCTCGGCCTCTGCGTCGCCGAGATCCTCAGCGGGGCGCGCGAGGTCGACAGCATCGCACGGTGGATCACCGACGACGTGCAGCGGCACCTGCAGCAGCGCTCGGCGGTCGCGGCGCACGCCCGCTCCGTGGGGCGGCGGTCCCGCGCACGGCCGGTGCTGCGGGTCGGCAGCGTCCTCGTCTGTCGGCCGGCCGACGGCGTCGCCGAGGCGACGGTCGTCGTCCACACCCGCAGTCACGCGCGTGCGGTCGCGATCCGTCTCGAGGACCGGCAGGGCCGGTGGCGCGCGACGGCGATCGGCGTCCTGTAGGCGCGAGGAGACGGACTGGAGGCGCGGTGCCAGCTGGCACCGCGCCTCCAGTCCGCACCGCCGTGCGTCGGGTGCGTTGGGTGCGTTGGGCACGCTTGGTGCGCTTGGTGCGTTGGGTGCGCTTGGTGAGCAGAAATGGTCGGGTCCCGACGTGGGACCCGACCATTTCTGCTCACGATGCGCTCGCGCGCAGGGCGCTAGTTCTTCTTCGCGGCCTGTCGACGCTCGGCACGGTTGCCGGCCGCGGCAGCCTGGCCGGAGGCGGTCGCCGCGTTGCCGAAGGCGGAACCCTGCTCCGGCTCGGCAGCCGCTTCGGCCTCGGCCTGGGCACGCTGTGCACGCGCCGTGGCGGCCTGCTCGAGGCGCCCGCGCTCGTCGCGCACCTCGACCTCGCCGTCGATCGACGGAGCCGAGTACTCGAGACCGGAGACCTCGTCCTCGCCGAGGCCCTTGGCCTCGATCACGGCGTTCTCACCGTCGGACTGCACCTGGACCTCGAGGTTGAAGAGGTAGCCGACCGACTCTTCGCGGATCTGCCCCATCATGCTCTGGAACAGTGCGTAGCCCTCGCGCTGGTACTCGACCAGCGGGTCACGCTGTGCCATCGCGCGGAGGCCGATGCCGTCCTTGAGGTAGTCCATCTCGTACAGGTGGTCGCGCCAGCGGCGGTCGATCACCGAGAGGACCACGCGGCGCTCGAGCTCGCGCATCGCCTCGTCGCCGAGGAGCTCCTCGCGCTTGGAGTAGGCGAGCTTGGCGTCGGAGAGGATCTCGCGACCGAGGAACTCGCGGGACGCCTTGCCCTTCGAGCCGGCCTCGGTGATGACCTCGTCGATGGAGATCGAGATCGGGTAGAGCGTGCCGAGCTCGGTCCACATGGCGTCGAGGTCCCAGTCGTCCGGCGAGCCCTCGCCGGTGTGGGTGTCGATGACGTCGTCGACGACGCTCTTCAGGAACGACTGCGCACGCTCGTGCAGGTCGTCGCCCTCGAGGATGTGCCGGCGGTCGCTGTAGATCGCTTCGCGCTGGCGGTTCAGGACGTCGTCGTACTTGAGGACGTTCTTGCGGATCTCGGCGTTCCGGCCCTCGACCTGTGCCTGGGCGGAACGGATCGCGCGGCCGACGAGCTTGTTCTCGATGGCCAGGTCGTCCGGCACGTTCGAGCGGCCCATCAGGCTCTCGGCGGCACCGGAGTTGAACAGGCGCATCAGGTCGTCGGTGAGCGACAGGTAGAAGCGGCTCTCGCCCGGGTCGCCCTGACGGCCGGAACGACCGCGGAGCTGGTTGTCGATGCGGCGGGACTCGTGGCGCTCGGTGCCGAGGACGTAGAGACCGCCGGCCTCGCGGACCTTGTCGCCCTCTTCGTTGACCTCGGCCTTGACGCGGGCGAACACGTCGTCCCACTCGGCCTCGTACTCGTCGGGGGTCTCCGACGGCGAGAGCCCCTTGGCGTGCATCTCCTGCACGGCGAGGAACTCGGAGTTGCCGCCGAGCATGATGTCGGTACCACGACCGGCCATGTTCGTCGCGACCGTCACGGCGCCGAGGCGACCCGCCTGGGCCACGATCGCTGCTTCGCGCGCGTGGTTCTTCGCGTTGAGGACCTCGTGCTTGACGCCCTTCTTCGCGAGGAGCTTCGAGAGGTACTCGGACTTCTCGACGCTCGTGGTGCCGACGAGGACGGGCTGGCCCTTCTCGTGGCGCTCGGCGATGTCCTCGGCGACCTGCTCGAACTTCGCCTTCTCGTTCTTGTAGACGAGGTCGGTCTGGTCGATGCGCTGCATCGGCTTGTTCGTCGGGATCGGGACCACGCCGAGCTTGTAGGTCGACATGAACTCCGCCGCCTCGGTCTCGGCGGTACCCGTCATGCCCGAGAGCTTCTGGTACAGGCGGAAGTAGTTCTGGAGCGTGACCGTGGCGAGGGTCTGGTTCTCGGCCTTGACCTCGACCGCTTCCTTCGCCTCGATCGCCTGGTGGATGCCCTCGTTGTAGCGACGACCCATCAGGATGCGGCCGGTGTGCTCGTCGACGATGAGCACCTCGCCGTTCATCACGACGTAGTCCTTGTCCTTCTTGAACAGCGCGACGGCCTTGATCGAGTTGTTCAGGAACGAGATCAGCGGGGTGTTCGCCGACTCGTACAGGTTGTCGATACCGAGGTAGTCCTCGACCTTCTCGATGCCGGGCTCGAGCACGCCGACGGTGCGCTTCTTCTCGTCGACCTCGTAGTCCTCGCCCGGGGTGAGGCGCTTGGCGATCGAGGCGAACTCGGTGAACCAGCGGTTGGCCTCGCCCGAGGACGGACCGGAGATGATGAGCGGCGTGCGGGCCTCGTCGATGAGGATCGAGTCGACCTCGTCCACGACGGCGAAGAAGTGTCCGCGCTGCACCATGTCCGAGGCCTGCCACGCCATGTTGTCGCGCAGGTAGTCGAAGCCGAACTCGTTGTTCGTGCCGTACGTGATGTCGGCCGCGTACTGCTCACGGCGCTCGGCCGGGGACTGGTTCGCGACGATGCACCCGGTCGTCATACCGAGGGCGCGGAAGACGCGGCCCATGATCTCGGACTGGTACGACGCGAGGTAGTCGTTCACGGTGATGACGTGCACGCCGCGCGACGGGATCGCGTTGAGGTACGCGGCCGTGGTGGCGACGAGGGTCTTGCCCTCACCGGTCTTCATCTCGGCGATGTTGCCGAGGTGGAGGGCCGCGCCGCCCATGAGCTGCACGTCGAAGTGCCGCATGCCGAGGGTGCGCTTCGCCGCTTCGCGGACCGCTGCGAACGCCTCGGGCAGGAGGTCATCGAGGGTCTCGCCGTTGGCGTACCGCTCGCGGAGCTCCTTCGTCTCGTCCTGGAGCTCCTCGTCGGTGAGGCTCGAGAAGTCGTCCTCGAGGTCGTTGATCGCCGAGGCGTACGCCTTCAGCCGGCGGAGGGTTCGTCCTTCGCCGATGCGGAGGACCTTCTCCAGCACGTTTGCCACGTGAGCTCCTTACGAGGTCGTCGGGCGCGACCTGCACGCCCGATCGACCAGTCATGCTAGCAACCCGCAACAGCCCTGCGCTGTGAGCGACGCGGGTGTGCGCGACCCGCGAACGGGCCGCGCACACGGTGCGGGAGGGTTCGGTGGTGACCGCTAGGCGATCGCGACCGCGGGCTCGGCGTCCGCCGTCGACCCGGACCCGGTCGCGTCGTCGATGCCGATGACGCCGTAGTCCCAGCCCTTGCGGCGGTAGACGACGCTCGGACGATGGGTCTCGGCGTCCACGAACAGGTAGAAGTCGTGCCCGACGAGCTCCATGTAGTACAGGGCGTCGTCGACCGTCATCGGGGCGGCCTCGAACACCTTGTGGCGGATCACGACGGGGCTGTAGACCTCGCCGTCGTCCTCGTCCGTGCCCTGCTCGTCGACGACGGAGACGGCTCCGGTGGCGACGTCCTCGATGAGGCGGCCGTCTGCGGGGACGACCCCCAAGCCGTCGAAGCCGCTGCCGGCGACCTCGGCCACCGATGTGGGGCGGTGGCGGCCGCGGTGCACCTTGCGTCGATCGCGTGCACGGCGGAGTCGTTCCATGATGCGGGCGAAGGCGAGGTCGAAGGCGGCGTACTTGTCGGAGGCCGCGGACTCTGCCCGCACGAGGGGCCCAGGACCGATCAGCGTGAGCTCGATGCGGTCCTCGCCCTGGCTGCCGCCCGACTTCTCGTGGTGGCGGCTGATGCGCACCTCGAAAGCGAGGGCACGGTCGGCGAGCACGTCGATCTTCTCGGACTTCTGTTCGACGTAGGTGCGGAATCGGTCGGTTACTCCGACGTTCCGGCCCGTGATCGTCACGTCCATGTGGCGGCTCCCATCCAGACTCAGCGCGTCGCCTCCATCCGGCGAACCCGAACGCCTTGCCGCGAGGCTAGACCCGCTGCCGACCCGGCGTCACAGTGCGTCGGCGAGTCCGCCGGACACTCACCGGACGCACAGTGGCCACCGGGTGTTCACCGAGGCGGGGCCGCCACGGGCGTCGACCGTGTCGACGCGACCGGCCTGCGGCACGTCATTCCTCCACACTCGCCACAGCGACGCACCGCACCACCCGTCCGCCCGCCGCCCGCACGGCCCGAACCCCCTCGGCCATCGTGACGCCGGTGGTCACCACGTCGTCGACGAGCACGACGTCGCGGCCGTCCACGCCCACGGCACGGAGCGTGCCGACCGTCGCGGCGACCCGCTCGAGGGCGGTGCGCTCCTTCTGGCCGGGGCCGCCGGCAGTGGGACCGGCACGGACCCGGACCAGCCGCTGGGGACGACGGACCCCGCCGCGCGCCAGGAGCAGCACCACCGGATCGAACCCCCGCCGCCGAGCGCCCGACCGGGACGGCGGGATCCTGCGCAGGACCGTGCCGGGCGGGGCTCCGGCGAGCGCCTGCCGCACGAGGGCTCCGAACCGCAGGCCGAGTGGACGGGCGACGTCGACGCGCCCGCGCAGCTTCAGCTCGAGCAGCAGGGTGCGGACGAGGCCCTCGTACTCCCACGCGGCGTCGAGCCGCACCCCGGCGACGAGCCGCACCCGGCCGGGCCGTCCGACGAGGTCCGCACGACAGGTCGGGCAGAGCGCACGGTCGGCGGCGCCGCAGCCCAGGCAGGCCACGGGCAGGAACAGTCCGAGCACGGCGAGGACGGCGTCACGCCACGGTGTCTGGTGGTCTGCGGGAGGCACGGCACGAGTGTGGTCGTGACCCGGTGCCGGGCGTGGACCGGCTCGGCGGACGGTGGACGGGCCTCCAGACCGGGGCGCCTGTGGAGGAAGGACCGCCGGCCGCGCACGCACGCGGCGGCCACGCACGCACGCGGCGGTCACGCACGCACGCGACCGCCCGCACGCCCGCGACCGCCCGCACGCCCGCGCACGCGACCCGTCAGCGCTGCGTGCCGAGCACCCGTGCCGTGACGCCGGTCGTGTCCCAACCCCCACCGGTGGACTGCAGCACCTGCCCGTCGGACATCCGGAGGAGCATCGCTCCCCCGCTCCCGCCGCTGATCGCCGTCGCCCGACCATCGGGCTTCGGCAGCGTGGTCGACTGCCCACCGATCGTGGTCCGGACGATGTTCGGTCCGTTCGTCGTCTGCCCGACGGAGGCCACGTCGGTGTCGTTCACCCAGGTGGCTCCGACGGCGGTGCCCGTCGCGGCCTGCACGCGCACGGCCGCCCCGAAGGACGTCGGCGAGCGGTCTGACCCGCGGATGATCGCCATCACGTACAGGCCAGGGCCGTCCGCGGTGTCGATGAGCGCGAGCGCCCTGGTGGAGTCGCGGGAGACCTGGAACGACACGAGCTCGCCGCGCGGCAGTGACGTGTCCACCTGGTGCGGATCGCCGCCGAGCCCGTAGGCCGTGATCTTCCTGGTGTCCGACGACTGCCCCACCCAGACGAACCCGAGGTCGTCGATCGAGGGGGCGACGAGGTCCTCGCGGGCGTCGACGCGGAGGTGGTCCTCGCCGCGGACGACGATCGCGCCGTCCCGGTTGCCGACGGCCGCGGTGGAGCCGGACGCCGAGAGCGCGATCGACGTGGGGTCGAGGTCGGCGACGGTGTCCCCGACGCCGCTGCCCAGCTTCGCGACCTTGCCGGTCCCCGCCGTGGCGTACCCGACGACGCCGTCCTCCTCGACGAGTGGGCGGGGGTCGATGTCGGGGTCGACCTGCGCGTTCGCGCCACTGGAGTCGGGCACGGACAGGCTCGCGCCCTCGATGGTCATCGAGACCGACGAGACCGTGGCGACCGATGCGAGTGACTTGCTGAGCTGCTCCCGCATCCGCACCTTGTCGACGGTGCTCGCGCGGAGGGCACCGCTCGACAGGTCGACGAGCGCGGTGCCACTGTCGATCGTCACGGCGTTCAGGGAGAGCTGCGTGCCCTCGGGGAACGAGGACACCACGGCGCCCTTCAACCAGTCGGCGGGGCCGGCGAGCAGCGCGCTGGCGATCCGGGTGCTCGTCGACGAGCGGGCCAGGAACCAGCGCTCGTCGGGCACGAGGAACCGGTACGTCGGGTCGTAGAAGTACAGGGCGTGCTGCTGGAACACCGACTCGAAGCTCACCGGCGTCAGGATGATGCCGTCCGGCGCGTAGGCGATGCGCCACTCACCGTCCTCCTGCACGAACTGGAAGGTCAGCGTCGACGAGGTCGGCCGGACGGCCTGCGTGTACTCCCCCTCGGAGTCGACGGTGGCGCTCGCGGTCATCGTGTAGGTGAGCTCACGGTCGTCGGCGCGCTCGACGGTGCCGCTGCCGTCGCGGATGGTGACGCTCTGCCGCGGGTTCCACTGCTGCGAGAAGTCGGCGCTGAGGAACTCGCGGGCGATCGCGTAGTTGTCCTGCGCGCCGGTGGCGGCGGCGATGAACCCGCGGAGGATCTCCGTCTGGTCGGCACCGACGTTCGGCTTGTACGGGCGGAAGTCGACGCCGGAGACCGACTCGTCCTTGATGGCCTGACCGGACCGGACGGGACCGTCGGTGGGGATGGCGGCGCAGGCGGTGAGGGCGACGAGGCCCATGGCGGCGACGGCGACGGCCAGCACGTGGCGGATCCGGGTGCGCATCAGGACTCCTCTCGCACGGCGCGGGGGCCGTCGTACGACTCGTCGAGCTCCGGCAGCGGGATCGCCGACGTCGCCGTGGCCGCGAACTCGTTCCGGGGCAGGGTGAGGACGAAGGTCGAGCCCTCGCCGGGGCGGGACCACACGTCGATCCGGCCGCCGTGCAGCTTCGCGTCGCCCAGGCTGATCGCGAGGCCGAGGCCGGTCCCGCCGATGGTGCGCTTGCGGCTCGGGTCGGCGCGCCAGAAGCGGTCGAAGACGCGGGCGGCGTCCTCCGGCGGCATCCCGATCCCTTGGTCGCGCACGGCGATGGCGACGGTCCGGGCATCGCTGTCGACGACGACCTGCACGGGCTTCGCGTCGCCGTGCTCGACGGCGTTGCCGACCAGGTTCCGGAGGATGCGGCGGACCCGCTTCGCGTCGAGCTGCATGGTGGTGTGGCCGCCGGGGGTCGCCAGCTGCAGGTCGATCCCGGCGCGTTCGGCGAGGGGTCGGAACTCGTCGACGATGTCGGCGGCGAGCGCTGCCGGCAGCACGGACACGGTGTCGAGTTGCACCGCCTGGGCGTCGAACCGGGAGATCTCGAGCAGGTCGGCGAGCAGCAGCTCGAACCGTTCGACCTGGGCGTGCAGGAGTTCGGCGGACCGGCCGACCGAGGGCTCGAAGGCGTGGCGGGAGTCGTAGAGCATGTCGCCGGCGAGCCGGATCGTGGTGAGCGGGGTGCGGAGTTCGTGGGAAACGTCTGACACGAACCGCTGCTGGACCCGCGAGAGCTCGGCGAGCTGCGTGATCTGCCGGCTGACAGCCTCGGCCATTCCGTTGAAGCTCCGCGCGAGCGTCGCGAGGTCGTCCTGCCCGCGCACCGGGATGCGTTCGTCGAGGCGTCCGGCGGCGATCTTCCGGCTGGTCTCGGCGGCGGCGCGGATCGGCACGACGACGAGCCGGACGACGAGCGAGGTCACCAGGGCGATGAGCACCATGAGCGCGACACCGCCGATGGACAGCGTCTGGGACACGAAGTCCAGGGTCTGCTGGGCGTCGGAGAGGTCGTAGACCAGGTACAGCTCGTACTGGCCCGCGCTCGGGATCTGCAGGGTCGACCCCACCGCGAGCCCCGGGACACGTCGGCCGTCGTCGTCGAGCTGCACCGGCTGCAGGCTGAGCTTGCCGGTGTTCGCCCCGACCTCCTTCCGGAGGGCGTCGGTGATGACGGCATCGGGGAAGTCCGGGCTGGCGATGGTCTGCAGGGTCTGCGGGGTGGACTGGTCCGGGCTCCGCTCGATCGCGATGCTCGTGCCGCCGGGACTCGTCGTGTTCGACAGGATCGCCTGCTGCGCTTCGTTCTGCAGGGTCTCGAGCTCGGACTGGTTGTTGTCCTCGGCCGCCGTCGCCGCGTCGAAGATGCCCTGCGCGACGATCGTGGCGCGGGCGGACTCCGACTCGATCTGGTCGCGGCGCTGCGAGTAGACGTTCGTCGAGATGCTGAGCATGACCGCGGTGCCGATGATCGCGATGGCGAGGCCCGTCGTCATCACGGTGATGGCGACCGACCGGAGCATCAGGGACCGGCGCCACAGGTACGCGATCGGCCGCCACCCGCGACGGGCCCAGCGGCGGAGTCGACGCCGACCACGGTCCACCACACCGATCGACGCGGTGGGGGTCCCGGTGCCGGAGCTCGCTGCGGGCGGGGCGGGCGGCACGGTGGTCAGGCTCCTCCGGCGCGGTACCCGACGCCGCGGACCGTCGTGACGGTCTTCGGGTTGTCGGGGTCGTGCTCGATCTTCGCGCGGAGGCGCTGGACGTGCACGTTCACCAGACGGGTGTCCGCCTTGTAGTGGTAGCCCCAGACCTGCTCGAGCAGCATCTCGCGGGTGAACACCTGGTTCGGCTTCTCGGCGAGCGCCCGGAGCAGGTCGAACTCGAGCGGGGTGAGCGCGATGACGGTGTCGCCGCGTCGGACCTCGTGCCCGGCGACGTCGACGGTGACGTCGCCGACGTGCAGCACCGTCGCGTCGGTGGCGCTCGGCCGCAGCCGGGTGCGGATGCGGGCGACGAGCTCCTTCGGGTTGAAGGGCTTCACGACGTAGTCGTCGGCACCGTTCTCGAGGCCCAGGACGACGTCGGCGGTGTCGCTCTTCGCCGTGAGCATGATGATCGGGGTGCCGCTCTCGGCACGGATGCGCTTGCAGACCTCGATGCCGTCGATGCCGGGGAGCATCACGTCGAGCAGGACGAGGTCGGGCTTGGTGCTGTGGAACGCGTCCACGGCGTCGTTGCCGTCGGCGCTGAACTCGGGCTCGTACCCCTCCGAGCGGAGCACGATGCCGATCATCTCGGCGAGGGCCTGGTCGTCGTCGACGACGAGGATGCGCGGTGTCATGTGATGTGGACTCCGTGTGGCGTGCGTGCGGTGGTGCCGGGTGGCACGTGTCCCCACACGATAGCCGAGGCCCCGCCGCCGGGCGTTTTCCGCCAGGATGGAGGGACCGCGCGTCGCAGCGTGGGCGCACACGACGAGGGGGGCCGGCGGCATGACCGATTGGCACACGCCTGGTGGGCACGGCCCTGCTCCGCAGGATCCGAACGCACAGCCGGGAGGCCCGAGGCAGTTCTCCGTCCCGCTCCCGCCCGCCCCGGGGCCGGGACCACTGCCCGGACCGGGTCCGAAGGCCGGCTCGCGTCCGGTGATCCCGCTCCGCCCGCTCGGCCTCGGCGACGTGCTCGGCGGTGCGTTCACGGTCTTCCGCCGCAACGCCCGGGTCCTGCTGCTCTGGAGCGTCCTGCTCAGCGGCGTGCTCGGACTCCTGTCGACGCTCGTGAGCACCTTCGGGCAGCAGGCGCTGCAGTCCCGGATGTTCTCCGCCCTCGACGGCGGGAGCGGGACGGACACGATCCTGGCCGGGTCGGTGACGCTGTGGGTGCTGCTCTCCGTCGGGCTGCCGTTCCTGGCCTACCTCGGTCGCGGGTTCCTCGTGGCGCCGGTCGCCGCGGACACCGGCCAACGTGTCCTCGGGCGCCGGGCCACGTTCCGCGGGCTGTGGGCACTGCTCGCCGGTCGGCGCTGGCCGGTCGTGGCGTGGATGCTCGTGCAGATCGGTGCGGGCATCGTCGTCGGGGTCGTCCTGGTGCTCGTGTTCGTCGGGCTCTTCGCGGCACTCGGCGCCGGCGACTCCGGCGTGGGTTGGTTCGTGCTCGTGGTCTTCGTGGTGATGCTCGGGTTCGGCGTGCTGCTGGCCTGGCTCAGCACCCGGTTCGTGTTCACGGTGCCGACCATCGCGTTGGAGGGACGGTCCGTCTTCTCCGCCGCCGCGCAGTCCTGGCGGCTCACCCGCGGCGCGTTCTGGCGCACCTTCGGGATCCTGCTGCTCGTCCGGGTGGTGTTCGGCTTCGCGGTCTCGATCGCGTCGGCGCCGCTCACCATCGGCGCCGTGCTCGTCGGCGGCGTCCTCGACCCGCTCGGGCAGACCGACGCGTCCTCCGGGATCGGTACCGGCGCGCTCGTGGCGATCGTCGTCGGCAGCCTGCTGGCGATCGCGGTGCAGTGCATCACGGACGTACTGGGCGCCTCCGTGACGACGTTCCTGGCGATCGACCGCCGGATCCGGACCGAGGCGCTCGACCAGCGGATCGCGGCGCACCTGGACACCGGGCAGCCCGCCGACCCGTTCGCCCCCTCCGCTCCGGTGTCCCGGCCGCCGTGGCCGCCGCAGCAGCAGTGGGGGCAGCAGCAGTGGCAGCCGCCGCAGCAGCAGTGGCCGACCCAGCAGCCGCCGCAGTGGCCGGCGCAGCCGCCGCAACAGCAGCCGGGTCGGTTCCCGCCGGACGGCGCATGACGGCGGTCGACCCGGACGAGGCCCGGCGGCTCCTCGAGCGCGAGCTCGAGCGGTCCGCGTACGACGGCGCGCACATGACCTGGTGGGACCGTGCGTCCCGGACCTTCCTCGACTGGCTCGGCTCACTGCGTGCGGACGGACTCGGCTCGCCCGTGGTGGTGCAGACGGCGCTGTGGATCGCGATCGTCGTGCTGGTCGCCGTGATCGTGCTCGTCGTCGTCGCACGAGGGCTCCCCCGTCGCCGCGCCCGCACCCGCGCCGACGACACCGGCGGTGTGTTCGACGACGACCTGCGCTCCGCCCGTGAACTGCTGGACGCCGCACAGTCCGCGCTCCGGCGGTCGGACTGGTCGGCCGCGGTGCTCGACGGGTTCCGGGCGATCGCCCGCGGGCTCGGCGAGCGCGACCTCGTTCCCGACGTGCCGGGTGCCACCGCGCGGACCATCGCGGCCCGGGGCGCGGTGTCGTTCCCGACCGCGAGTGCGCGGCTGGACGCCGCCGCCGCGGCCTTCGACGCCGTGCGGTACCTCGGCGCCGACGCTGACGAGGCGACCGCCCGCGCCGTCATCGACACCGAGCGCGACGTCCGGCAGGCACGCCCCGTACGAGCCCCGGGGCCGGTGGTCCCGGCATGACGACCGTCACCGAACCGGCGCCGGTCACCGCGAGGGACTCCCCGCCCGAGCGACGCCGAGGGCGCATCGTCTTCTGGACGGCGATCGTGCTCGTCGCCGTGGTCCTCGCGGTCCTGACCGCCGTCGTGCAGGGATCGGGCGGGCCGGACCGCCGACCGCTCGACCCGACCTCCACGACGGCGAGCGGTTCCGCGGCACTGGTACGGGTGCTCGAGCAGCGCGGCACCGACGTGACGATCACCGACGACGCCGCACGGATCGACGGCGGCACCGTGCTGGTCGACGACTCCGACGGCGTGCTCGACCCCGAGGTCGCTGACCGCATCGCCCGGAGCGCCCGACACGTCGTCCTCGTGACCATCACCGACTCCGCGTTGGAGGCCTTCGGCATCGACGCAGCTCCCGTCGCCGCGGTCGAGGGCTCCGACACGGTCTCCACCGCGTCCTGCCGGATCCCCGCGGCGGCGTCGGCCGGACGCGTGTCCACCGCCGGGTACGCCTACACCGTCGACGACCCCGACGCCGACCGCTGCGCGCCGACCGGCTCGGGTGCCGACCGCGGGTGGGGGCTGGTCCGCACGGACACCCCCGCCGGGGACGTCACGCTCCTCGGCACGACGGCGGCGTTCCGCAACGACACCGTCACGACGGCCGGGAACGCCGCACTCGCACTCGGGCTGCTCGGTTCCGAGGACCGGCTGACCTGGTACACCCCGTCGGTGGGCTCCCCCGGTGCTGCCCCGACGCTCGGCGAACTCGCACCGCCGTGGGTGCCCGGCGCGCTCGCGCTGCTCGCCCTGGTGGCAGTGGCTGCCGGGGTGTGGCGCGGCCGGCGGCTCGGACCACTCGTCGTCGAACGGATGCCCGTCGTGGTCCGCGCCGCCGAGACCACCGAGGGCCGAGCCCGGATGTACGCCAGGACCCGTGACCGCACCCACGCGCTCGACACCCTCCGGATCGCGGCCGTCCGCCGGATCGCCCGGCTGCTCGGGCTGCCCCGTTCCGCACACGTCGACGAGGTCGTCCGCGCCGCCGCCCGCGTCACCGGCGCGCCGGACACGCGCGTCGGCGCCGTGCTCGTCGGCGGGACCACCGACGACGATCGGGCACTCGTCGCCGGGACGGCAGCACTCGACGACCTCGAACGGGCCGTCAGGCGCGCCACCGCCGGACAGCGCCCCACCACCGACCACGACCGACCAGGAGGACGACCGTGAGCGACCTGCCCCACGACGCCGCACCGCACGGCACGAACACCACGACCGACACCGCCGTGCGCGGCACCGACCTGCGCGATGCGTTCGGCCGGGTCCGCACCGAGGTCGCGAAGGCCGTCGTCGGCCAGGAGGGCGCGGTGTCCGGCATGATCGTCGGGCTGCTCGCGCAGGGCCACGTGCTGCTCGAGGGCGTCCCCGGCGTCGCGAAGACCCTGCTCGTCAGGAGCGTCGCCGCGGCGATGTCGCTCGACACCAAGCGCATCCAGTTCACCCCGGACCTGATGCCCGGCGACGTGACGGGCTCGCTCGTGTACGACGCCTCCACCGGCACGTTCCCGTTCCGCGAGGGGCCGGTGTTCACGAACGTGCTGCTCGCCGACGAGGTGAACCGCACCCCACCGAAGACGCAGTCGGCGCTGCTCGAGGCGATGGAGGAACGGCAGGTCAGCGTCGACGGCGACGCCCGCCCGCTGCCCGACCCGTTCTTCGTCGCCGCGACGATGAACCCGATCGAGTTCGAGGGCACGTACACGCTCCCCGAGGCGCAGCTCGACCGGTTCCTGCTGAAGCTCACCCTCGACATCCCGCCGCGCGACGTCGAGTGGCAGGTCCTCCGGCGGCACGCCGACGGGTTCGTGCCGCGCGACGTCCGCTCCGCCGGCATCACCCCGGTCGTCGGTCTCGACGAGGTCCGTGCCGCCCAGCAGGCCGTCCGGGCCGTCGGCGCACGCGACGACGTGCTCGCGTACGTCGTCGACCTCGCCCGCGCCACCCGTGAAGCCCCGTCCGTCCGGGTCGGCGTGAGCCCCCGCGGCGCGACGGCACTGCTCGCCGCGGCGAAGGCCTGGGCCTGGCTCACCGGGTACGACGCGATCACCCCGGACCACGTCCAGGCGATGACGCTGCCCGTCTGGCGACACCGACTGCGGGTCGCCGCGGACGCCGAGCTCGAGGGCGTCGGCGCCGACGGGGTGCTGCAGCAGGTGCTCGAACAGGTGCGGGTGCCGATCTAGTGGCGGTCTCCGGCCGGTTCGTCGCCCTCCTCGCGGTCGCGATCGTGCCCACCGTGCTGCTCGCCAGCGCGTGGGCCGGTCTGGCGTGGGTCGGCGTCGTCGTGCTCGGCGCGGCGGTCGACGTCCTCGGCGCCGCCGATCTCCGCCGGGTGCGGGTCGAACGGCGGATGCCACGGCTGGCCCGCCGCGACAGCACCGCCGACGGCACGCTCGTGCTCGCGAACGACGGTGCGCGGACACTCCGCGGGATCGTCCGCGACATGTGGGAGCCGTCCGCCGGGCACCTTCCCCGGCGTGTGCGGATGACCGTGCCCGGCGGGGAACGACGGACCGCGCGGATGCGGTTCACACCGTTCCGCCGTGGTCACCGCCGGACGACCGGGGTCGCGGTGCGCGCGTTCGGGCCGCTCGGACTCGCTGCCCGCCAGCGGGTCATCGCAGTGCCGGGCGAACTCGTGGTGACGCCGCCGTTCCGCTCCCGACGGCACCTGCCGTCGCGGCTCGCCCGGCTCCGGGAACTCGACGGTGAGACGACGCTGCAGCTCCGCGGCCACGGTACCGAGTTCGACTCCCTGCGCGACTACGTCCGCGGCGACGACGTCCGCTCGATCGACTGGCGAGCGACCGCCCGACGGCAGGACCTCGTCGTCCGCACCTGGCGCCCCGAGCGCGACCGGCGGGTCGTGGTCGTGGTCGACGCCGGACGCGCGGGCGCCGGACGGGTGGACGACGAACCCCGGCTCGACACCTTCATCGAGGCGGCGCTCCTCGTCGGCGCACTGGCCGCGGCGGCCGGCGACCGGGTGGACCTGGCGGTCCTCGACGACACCGTCCACGACCGCGTGCACGGTGCCACCAGGACCGACGTCGTGCAGCGGTTCGGCGAGTCGCTCGCGATGGCGGAACCCGGACTCGCTGCCACCGGCTGGGCAGCGGTCCCCGCACTCGTCGACTCGATCACGACGTCGCGCGCCCTCGTCGTGCTCGCGTCGAGCCTGGACTCCGTCGGGGCGTCCGGCGACCTGCTCGCCGTGCTGCCGCGATTGACCCGACGGCACGCGGTCGTCGTGACGAGCATCGAGGACCCGGCGGTGCAGCGGATGGCGAGCGGGGCGGTCGAGGCGGTCACGGACCGACGCGGGGCGCGGGGCGGACGTGTGGCGGGCCTCCCGGGATCCGCGGAGCGCGACGTGTACCGCCGGGCCGCAGCCGAACGCACCCTGCTCGATGCCGACGGCGTCGCCGACGTCGCGCGTCGGGCCGGAGCCGAGGTCGTGCGGGGCACACCGGAGGACGTCCCGCCGCTCGTGGCGGACGCGTACATCCGCGCCAAGGCGACCGGCCGGCTCTGACCCGTCCGCGCTACCCGGCGACCAGGGCGGACGTGCCGCGCTCGAACTCCTCGACGTCGCCGCGCTCCCCTGCCCGGAACGCCCGACCGCCGAGCACCCACTGGTAGGCGAGCACCGCGACGAGCGCCACCGTGCCGATCCCGATCTTGATCGGCCACGGCCAGTCCTGTCGCGTGACGACGCCCTCGACCAGTCCGGAGAGCAGCAGGGTCAGCGTCAGGCCGATCGCGATGGTGATGAGGGCTCGGCCGTCCTCGGCGAGGGCCTGCCCGCGGGTGCGGTGCGCACCGGGTGCGACCCACGACCAGAAGATCATCAGCCCCGCGCCACCCGCCAGGAACACCGAGTAGAGCTCGAGCTGACCGTGCGGGGCGATCCAGAGGAAGAAGTCGCCCAGACGGCCCTGGGAGTGCATGATCGCCGCGGACACCCCGAGGCCGACGGCGTTCTGCATGATCGAGAAGGGGACGAAGACGCCCGTGATGCCGAACGCCACCATCGTCGCGGCGATGTACGCGTTGTTCGTCCAGACCTGCGCGGTGAACGCCCCGAGGCCGTGGTCCGAGTAGTAGTCGACGAAGTCCTGGGTGGCGTACTGGCGCAGGGCCTCCTGCGTGCCGAACGTGGCCGTCGCACCGGGAGTCGTCGTGATCCACACCGCGACGATCGCCGCGATCGCCACCGTCGCGAGGGCCACCCAGATCGTCACCCACCGGATCCGGTACAGGGCCGCGGGCAGCTGGCGAGTGAAGAAGAGCGTGACCGCGGTCAACGGGTCGACAGGGGTGCCGGTGAAGCGCAGACGGGCGCGGAACAGGGTGAGCGAGAGGCGGTCGCCGGTGGTGGTGCGGGCGGCGGCACCGCGGATCCGGGCGAGGTCCGTCGCTGCTTCCTGGTACCCCGAGACCAGGCGGTCGACGTCGGCGCCGGACGTGTGGCGGGCACGGGCGAGGCGGTCGAGCTCCTGCCACCGGTCGCGGTGCACCTCGGCGTAGGCGTCCAGGTCCACGTGTCCCCCTCGTGTCGGGCGGCGCCGCTCGTGTCGGGTGCCGTCCGTCCGACAGAATGATCCCATGTCGAAGCCCCGTGCGCCGCGCGACCTCGCCGATGCCCGGTTCTCCCGTGCCCTCGACGACACCGCCGACGAACTCGTCGTCGGCGAAGGGGTCGCGCTCGACGTCCAGCCCGCCGGCATCGTGCTGCGGCTCGCGGCGGCGCTGCTCGATGCCCTCTGCCTGGTCGCCCTCGCGGTGCTGCTCCTGATCGGGCTGTCCCGGGTCTGGCCGAGCGGCCTCGACGACGCGTGGGGCGCCGCGCTCAGCATCGCACTGCTCGTCACCGTGGTCGTGCTCGTCCCCGCGGCGGTCGAGACGGTCACCCGCGGGCGCAGTGTCGGCCGGTTCGCCACCGGCACCAGGGTGGTGCGGCTCGACGGCGGCGCGATCGGCTTCCGGCACGCGTTCACCCGAGCCCTCGTCGGGGTGTTCGAGCTCTGGATGACCTTCGGGTCGGTGGCGCTCCTCGTCGCGTTGTTCGGGTCGCGGCCGCGGCGGCTCGGGGACCTGCTGGCCGGCACCGTGGTGCAGCACGAGCGGATGCCGAAGCAGCGCGACCCAGAGGTCCTGCTCCCCGCCGAACTCGCGGCGTGGGCCGGGGTGGCGGACGTCTCGGCGCTCCCGCAGCGGCTCGAGAACCGGCTCGGGGCGTTCTTCCGTGGGGCCGCCCTGATGCGTCCCGAGCTCCGGGTGGCTGCGGCGCAGGGCCTGGCGGCGGACGTTGCTCCGTTCGCGCACCCGGTGCCGCCGGTACCCGCCGAGGTGTTCCTCGCCGGGGTCGTCGTGCTGCGCCGCTCGCGGGACGTACAGGCGCTGCGCTCCCGCGCGCAGCTGCTCGCCGCCGCCGGGGCGTCGGCGGCCGCGCGCCCGCCGGGCTTCCCGCGCTGACGCGCGGCGCGCGGTCGCGGCGCGCGGTCGCGGCGCGCCTCAGTAGCGGTAGTGGTCCGGCTTGAAGGGGCCCTCGACCGGCACGCCGATGTACGCCGCCTGCTCCGGACGGAGCTCGGTCAGCACGACCCCGAGGGCGTCGAGGTGCAGCCGCGCGACCTTCTCGTCGAGGTGCTTCGGCAGCACGTAGACCCCGGTCGGGTACTCCGAACGCCGGGTGTGCAGCTCGATCTGCGCGAGGACCTGGTTCGTGAACGAGTTGCTCATCACGAACGAGGGGTGTCCCGTGGCGTTGCCGAGGTTCATCAGCCGCCCCTCGGACAGCACCAGGATCGACCGACCGTTCGGCAGCCGCCACTCGTGCACCTGCGGCTTGATCTCGACCTTCTCCACGCCGGGCAACGACTCGAGCCCCGCCATGTCGATCTCGTTGTCGAAGTGCCCGACGTTCGCGACGATCGCCAGGTGCTTCAGCCCGAGCATCTCGTCCACGCCGACGACGCCGAGGTTGCCGGTGCAGGTGATGACCATGTCGACCGTGCCCACGACGTCGGCGAGGCGGGCGACCTGGTAGCCGTCCATCGATGCCTGCAGCGCGCAGATCGGGTCGACCTCGCTGACGATGACGCGCGCGCCCTGCCCACGGAGTGCCTCGGCCGCCCCCTTGCCGACGTCGCCGTAGCCCACGACGAACGCGACCTTGCCGCCCATCAGGACGTCGGTCGCACGGTTCAGGCCGTCGGGCAGCGAGTGCCGGATGCCGTACTTGTTGTCGAACTTCGACTTCGTGACGGAGTCGTTGACGTTGATCGCCGGGAACTTCAGTTCGCCGTTCCGGAAGAGCTCGTACAGGCGGTGCACGCCGGTGGTGGTCTCCTCGGTCACGCCCTGGATGTCCGCGGCGATGCGGGTCCAGCGGTCGGTCGACTCCTGCAGCGACGCGGCGACGGTGTCGAGCACGATCTTCCACTCGGCACTGGCGTCGGCCTCGGCGACCGGCGCGGCCCCCGCTGCTTCGGCGTCGGCGCCGGTGTGCACGAGCATCGTCGCGTCACCGCCGTCGTCGAGGATGAGGTTCGGGCCGATCCAGTCGGCACCGGCGGCCGCGGCCTCGGCGGTCCAGTCGAAGATCCGGTTGGTGCACCACCAGTACTCCTCGAGCGTCTCGCCCTTCCACGCGAACACCGGGACACCGGCGGGGGCTTCGGGGGTGCCGGTGGGCCCGACGGCGACGGCGGCCGCGGCCTCGTCCTGCGTGGAGAAGATGTTGCAGCTGGCCCAGCGGACCTGCGCGCCGAGGGCGACGAGCGTCTCGATGAGCACCGCGGTCTGCACCGTCATGTGCAGCGACCCGGCGATGCGCGCGCCGGCGAGCGGCTGCGACGCCCCGAACTCCTCGCGCAGGGACATCAGGCCCGGCATCTCGTTCTCGGCGAGGCGGATCTGGTGGCGGCCCGCCTCGGCGATGGAGAGGTCGGCGACGCGGTACGGTGCTGCGGTCTGGGCTTCGGTGGGCATGCCCATCAGTCTTCCATGCCGGGAGGCGCGGGTCGTCAGCCGACGTCGGTCACGTGAGCCGTGCCTCCCGTCCGCCTGCCGCTGGTGCGTCGCGGACGCGAGCCGTCAGTCCGCCTCGCGCGGCAGCGGCTCCCGCCGCACCACCTGCCAGCCGCGCGGTACGCGCAGGCGGGCGGCGTGACGGGCGCAGAGGTCGTAGCCGTGGGGTTCGACGCGGGTGGAGAGCGGCCCGACGACGACCATGGAGTCGCCGTAGTCGTACGTCAGGGTCGCCGAGGCACTCGCGGCGCACGCCACCTTGCTGCAGATCCTCACGTCCATGACGACTGGGAGCCTAGCGGAGCGATCGGGGCGGGCTCGTGCGCGCGTACGATGTGGGGATGCGTCGGAAGCCCCGCCTCGTCACCCCGATCGACCGCGGTCGTGGCCGGTCCCGGCACGGACGCGGCGGCCGTTCCAGCGTCACCGGGCCGGAGCTCGCGCCGATCATCACCCGCGCCGAGGCGTTCGACCGCATCGTCGGCGACAGCGCCCACTACCTGCTCGGCCTGTGGCCGGAGGAGCTGGCCGGTGTGGTGTTCCAGGTCGCGGACATGCCGACCGACCAGACGCTGCCCGACGCCATGCCGCGCTGGCGCATCGACCGCGAGACGCGTCGTGTGACCGTCTTCCGGATCCCGGTCGAGCGGGTGAACCGCAGCCCCGAGAAGGACGACGCCGATCGGCGCATCATCATCGAGACCGCGGTGTTCCGAGCGGTCGGCGAGCTCATCGACAAGGACCCGTGGGACCTGGCGCCGGACCGCTACCGGCACTGGTGACCCGGGTCAGGGGTAGACGCGCACCGGCGTCGACACCTGCGTGGCGGGCCGCACCGGGAACCCGGCGATGCCGGCGTCCCCGCGGTAGGTGACGCCGGCGACGATGCCCTCGGCGCCGGAGATCGTGAGCTGGGTGGCCGTCGGCACCGGCATGGTCGCGGTGGATCCCGCGACGAGCGACAGGGTGCGCTTGTCGTCGCCGGTCCGGATCACGACATCGCGGTCCTCGCGGGTCGGGTTCACCAGGTTCAGGCGGACGCCCTCGCCCGGCGCGACCGCGGTGATCGTGCGGTCGCCGAGCGGCGCGGCGGAGGCGAACCACCCCAGGTCGCTGCCGCCGTCGGTCGGCGTCGTGGTGCGGGCGCCGGCGACGACAGGTTCCGTCGAGGTCACCGTGAACGAGTAGCGGCCGTCCGGGAAGTCGTCGAGCGCGACGTCGGTCACGACACCGGGTTCCGCGGTCGCGTTGACGGTGGTGCCGCCGCCGTCCGCGGTCGTGATGCCGAGCGTGACGCGTGCCGACTTCGTCCCGGGGACGAACAGCCGGACGATCGGTGCGGCGTCGGCGGTGTCGTCACCGCGCTGGGCAGCCTGCGCGCCGGCGAGGACCACACCGGGGATCACCTGCGAGCGGGAAGGAGCTGCGCCGCCGGAGACGATGTCGTAGCCACCGGGGGTGAGCGTCCGGACGACGGACTCCTGCATGTGCGCGACGATCTGCCCGCCGGACGACGACACGTGCACGGTCGTCGAGCCCTGGTCGGAGACGAAGCCGGAGAGCGGCACGACCTTCTGCGTGTTCGGCGCGACGACGATGCCCGTCGTGCCCGGTGCGCTGACCGTCCCGGTGCCGTCGTAGATCGCGAGGTCCACCGTGGCGTTCACGTCGGTCGGGTTCGACAGCGTGACGAGGCTCGTCCGGCCGGTCTCGGTCGAGCCACCGACGAGCCACGTCGACTGGGTCGGGTCGTCGCACGATGCGGCCCCGGCGCCGACGAGGTCGCCGCTCGACACGCTCTGGTAGCTGCTGCCCGCGACCTGCGGCGTGGTGTCACCAGCCGGGGCGGTCAAGAGGCGCGGGTCGCTGCCGCCCGTGGTCGAGGCGTCGAGGGACGTGCGCTCGACGGTCGACCCGGTCGTCGCGGTGGCGACGGTCGCGGTGCCGACGGTGCTGGCCTGGGTGGCGTCGTTGCCGGAGTCGTCGGACAGGCGCAGGGCGCTGCCCGCGCAGACCCGCTCGGCTGCGGCGGGCACGGGTGTGACGGTGCGGCCGGCCGGGCGCCCCGGGTCGGTGGTGGTCCCGATGGCGTGCGCGGCGGTGATGGTGCCGGCGGCCACGACCACGGCGATCGCGGTGGCGGTGCCGCGGACGACCCACCGGCGGACGGCGGCGGAGTTGGTGCTCATTCGTCGCGCTCCTCGTCGAAGGTGGTCGCGGGTTCCTCGGCCTCGATGACGTTCGAGGTCGCCCGTCGGCGCCGCGGGGCGGTCGGGACGGCGAGCAGTGCCGCGGCGCCGAACACCACGCCGAGCACGACGAGGTAGAGCACGTGCGTGGCCTGCGCGGCCGCGGAACCGGTGCTCGTGCGGTCGACGTCGCCCTCGTAGTGGAACAGCTGGCCGTTCGTCGTCTCACCGATGCTCGTGAAGAGTGCGTTCTGACCGATGGCACCGGCGGCGCGGTCGTGCACGGTCTGCGCCTCGGGGTCGTCGCCCGCTTCGTCGAGCAGCACGAAGCTGATGCCGAGCTCCTGGAGCGCGGGTCGGGGGTCGTAGCCGCTGCGGCTCGCGATGTTGCCCGCGAGCGTCGTCAGCCGTGCGCCGGACTCGCTCAGCCGCAGGGCCGTGGCGTCGAGCGTCGACTGGTCGTCGAGGGTGGCGCCCTGCCCGCGCTCGAGCGAGACCGCGAGCGAGCCGTCGTCCTGCGGCACGATGACGAGCGTGCCGACGTCGGGGTTCGCCTGCGCCTCGGCGTTCACGTAGGCGCTGAGCACCCGGCCGGTGGTCGGCTGGATGGCGGCGTTGCCGAGGTAGAAGGCCGCGAAGGCCGGTGCGACCGCGACGCCGGCGAGCACCGTCGCGACGAGTCCCGTGACGGGCGCGGCCTTCGGCAGCACGTCGATGCCGATGCACGCGGCGACGACCAGCGCGAGCCAGTAGACCGACAGGCCGCTGCCCGGCCAGACGATCGTGGTCGTCGACCCGACGCCCGTGACCGTGACGTGGGTGGCGCCGAACGCGGTGGCGTACCCGAGCAGTGCGACGACGAGGGCCGAGCCGGCGACGGCCCAGCGGTGGCCGAGCACCGCCCCGATCGCGGCCACGGCCACGGGGAGCGCCAGGACGGCCATCACGATCGGCAGGACCGTGGCGGCGAGGGCGAGCCCGGAGGTCGCGGGGAGCCAGCCGCTCCAGTCCGGCAGCGGCTGACCGATGGCGAGCTGCAGCGCGGACGGCGCACGGGTGGCGGAGGGGACACCGGGGTCAGCGAACACCGCGAGCACGTTGCCGCGGGCGATCTGGGCGAGCACCAGCGGCAGGAAGAGCACGGCCGTCGGCACCGGGATGAAGACGCGGCGGTGCGCGCGGCGCCAGCCGACGACGAGGGCGACGAGCCAGCCGACGAGCAGGACCGGCAGGAGCGACGGCGCCGAGGCCGCGATGACCGCGAACAGCAGCGAGGCACCGGAGGCCCAGGCCCACGACCGGTGCGCCTCGAGGACGGCGACGAACAGCCACGGCAGGAGCAGGTGCGCGATGACCGCACCGAGGTGGCCGGTGGTGACGGCGCCGACGAGCGACGGGGCGATCGTGTAGAGCGCCGCGCCGATGACCGGGACCCACTTGCGGGTGGTGACCTTGCGCACCGCGAACCACGCACCGAGGGCGGACACCGGGAACGCGACGAGCATCACGAGGACGACCGAGGTCGACGGCGACCAGAACACGATCGAGCCGAGGACCGCGAGCACCGCGGCGAACGGGTCAGACGGCCCCGTGAAGCCGGTGCCGAGGGAGTGCCAGCCGTACCCGACGTTCTGCCACAGCTCGGCGACGCTGGTGCTGAGCGGCAGCACCCCACCGCCGGTCAGGGCGGGCGAGCTGAGCAGCGGGTAGAGCGTCGCGACACTGAGCACGGCTGCGGCGAGCACGACCCAGATCCCGCCGTCGCCGAGGAACGACGCCCGTGCGATCGGGGCGTCCTCGACCCGGGCGAGTTCGACGTCGCGCGAGGTGGTGCGGTGCTCGTGCACCCGGCGCCAGCTCACCCGGAGCGGCTCGACGGCCGCCCACCCGAGCTTCTTGGACCGGGCGAGGTTCTTCCGCGCCCGACCGACGCCGCTGCCGAACGCCACCGCGAACGCGGCCGCGAGCTCGGCACCGACGGCCGCCGGGTGCTTCGCGACGAGGTGGCCGATCGCGCGGCCCACGGCGAACGGGACGAGGGTGAGCCAGTGCAGCCACAGCAAGCCGGCCGGCGCGTACGTCATCCGACGGTGCAGCTGGGCCTGACGGTGCATCCGGACCCGGCGGCCCTCGGACACGCGCTTGCGGCCGAACTCCTCGATCGGACCGGCGGTGGACACCTTCGCCTCGGGGACGACGGCGACGCGGTGCCCCGCCAGGCGGACGCGGACGCAGAAGTCGAGTGCGGCGTCGACGTCGGGCAGCCCGGGGTCGAACCCACCGAGCTCGTTCCACACCGAGCGGCGGACGAGCATGCCGCCGGCCGCGACACCGAGGACGTCGGTGTGGCGGTCGTGCTGGCCCTGGTCGAGCTCGTCCTGCACGAGCACGATGGACCGGCCGAAGCGGGTCATGCTCTCGCCGAAGGCACGGATCAGGGACGGGTCGTCGTCGGCCACGAGCTTCGGTCCGGCGACGACGACGGACGGGGCGATCTCGACGGCGGAGAGCAGGTCGGCCAGGGCGGTCGGCGCGGGCGCGTTGTCGTGTCCGAGCAGCCACAGCCACTCGTCGACGGGTTCGTCCGTGACGGCCGGCGGGGCTTCCCGCTCGCCGCGGGCGACGGCTTCGCCGAAGGGGCGGCCAGCCGGCAGGCGCAGCAGTTCGGCGGAACCGCCGAACGACAGGCCCGCGGTGGAGCCGTCGGTGGAACCGAGGTCGACGACCACGAGGTTCTCGGGGTGCCGGGTCTGGGCGGCGAGCGCGTCCAGGGTCCGGTCGAGGTGGTCCGCCCCGTTGGCGGCGACGAGGATCGCGGTGACTCTGGGCTGCATGACGGGCGTCACTCTACGGTCTGGAGGCACGGGGTCCGTTGCGGACGGCGGCGCGCCGTGAACCTGTGGGCGCCCTCAACGCGCGGTGCGGGACGGGCGCACGCCGCGCCTCCAGGGCTCGGGCTTACGCCCTCTTCCGCAGCTTGCGGCGCTCTCGCTCGGACAGGCCACCCCAGATGCCGAAGCGCTCGTCGTTCTCGAGCGCGTACTCGAGGCAGTTGGCCCGGACCTCGCACGAGGTGCAGATCTTCTTGGCCTCGCGCGTGGAGCCGCCCTTCTCGGGGAAGAACGCCTCCGGGTCGGTCTGTGCGCACAGCGAGTCGGCCTGCCACGCGAGCGGGTTCTCCTCGTCGTCCGTCTCCGGCCGTCGCACACCCGGGACGCCGAGCGCCACGGGGTCGACGTGCCAGTCCTCCGGAACTCCGGCGTGGAAGTCGGATCCGTTCACCCTGATCACCCCTGACGTCTTGATAACGGGACCACAACGATTGAAGTCGTTGCCTGTAATTACAGCGGTGTCATTCGTCTGAGTCAAGTCGCGGATCATAGAAGGCACTGACCACTTCGGCGTGTCATGTCCCCCGTCTGGGCGTGTCGCGCCCGTTCTGTCGGGGTTTCGGGGGACAACCGGGACCGCCAGCAGCCGTCAGGAGGCGCTGCGCCGGGCTTCCCAGGCGCTCGAGACCATCTCGTCGAGCGTGTGCCGCATCGCCCACTCCAGGTCACGCCCCGCGGCCTCGCCGGTCGCGACGATGCGCGCAGGGTCACCGGGGCGACGGGGGGCGATCTCCGGCTCGAACGCGATGCCGGTGCCCTTCGCCATGGCGTCCATGATCTGCCGGACGCTCACGCCGTCGCCGCTGCCGAGGTTGTACGCACGGTCGAGCGGCTCCCCCGCCTCGAGCTTCTGCGCCGCCACCGCGTGCGAGTGCGCGAGGTCGGCGACGTGCACGTAGTCGCGGACGCAGGTGCCGTCCGGGGTCGCGTAGTCGTCGCCGTTGATCCGCGGGGTCCGACCGGCCAGCAGCGCGTCGAACACCAGCGGGAACAGGTTGTGGGGGCTGGCGTCGTACAGGTCGGGCTCCCCCGATCCGACGACGTTGAAGTAGCGGAGCGAGGTCGTGGTGAAGCCGGCGGCGACCTCCATGTCGCGCAGGAGCCACTCGCCGATGAGCTTCGACTCGCCGTAGGGCGACTCCGGGTTCTTCGGGGTGGACTCCACGACGGTCTCGACGTCGGGGGTGCCGTAGACGGCGGCGCTCGACGAGAACACCGCCTTCGTCACACCGTTCTCCGCCATCGCACGGAGCAGCGTCGCCATGCCGGTGACGTTCTGCTCGTAGGTGTGCAGGGGCCGCTCGACCGAGACGCCCGCGTACTTGAAGCCCGCGACGTGCACCACCCCGGTGACGTCGTGCTCGCGGAGGGTCCGGGCGACGAGGTCGCCGTCGAGGATCGTGCCCTCGACGAACGGCACGTCGTCCGGGACGAACGCGCGGAAGCCGCTCGAGAGGTCGTCGAACGCGACCGTGTCGATGCCGGCCGAGCGCAGTGCTCGGACGACGTGGGACCCGATGTACCCGGCACCGCCGGTGACCAGCCAACTCATGCTCGCCACGCTAGCGGACGATGGCGCAGCCCCGGGGCTGCCTGCCTACGCGCCGGTGGCGATGAACACCGTCGAGGTCACGCCGTCGGAGGAGTCGGCCTCGACCGTGACGTCGCCCTCGTCGGGCGTGATGAAGCAGGACTCGCCCTTGCGCAGCAGCGTCGCGGACTGCGCCCCGACGAGGGTGACGACCCCCTCGGTGCAGATCGCGATCGACGGCCCCGTCAGCGGTGCGATCCCGCCGGTGCTCAGCCCGACCGGACGACCGTCGCCGGCGACCCGGACGAGTGCGAAGCCGACTCCCTGCGGTGCGAAGCGCTCGACGCCCGGTGCGAGGTGCTCCGGCTCGAGGACGGGCGCCGGGTACGCGGTGAAGTCGAGCACGCGCAGGAGCTCCGGCACGTCGACGTGCTTCGGCGTGAGCCCGCCGCGCAGGACGTTGTCGGACGGCGCCATCAGTTCGATGCCGAGCCCGTCGAGGTACGCGTGGATGTTGCCGGCCGGCAGGTACATCGCCTGTCCGGCGGTGAGCGTCACGCGGTGCATGAGGAGCGAGACCACGACGCCGGGGTCGCCGGGGTAGCTCACGGCGAGGTCGCGGACGGTCGCGGTGTTCGGGGTGTGCGCGGCCTCGTCGAGCCCGGTCGCGAGGTCGCTCGCGGCCTGGACCACGGCGAGCGCCGAGTCGTCCGCGGTCTCGAGCCAGCGCACGGTGTCCTCGAGGCCGTGGTGCAGGTGCACCTCGAGCGGACCGAGTCGCCCGGTGCCGCCGTCGAGCAGCCGGACCTCGGCGAGGGTGTCCTCCACCGACCGGAAGCCGCTCAGGGCCTCGAACCGCTCGCTGAGCGCGACGACGAGCTCGGGCTTCGGGAACGGGTCCTTGTAGTTCCGGGAGGGGTCGTCGAGCGCGATGCCCTCGCGCTCCTCGCGGTCGAAGCCCTCCTTCGCCTGCTCCGGGGTCGGGTGCGCCTGGAGCGACAGGGGTGCTGCCGCTGCGAGCACCTTCAGCAGGAAGGGCAGCCCGGTGCGGTCGTCGCCGAGCGCGGTCTGCGGCTCGGACTCGATCCAGTCGCGGAGGGTGTCGGCGCCGCCGACCATCGCCGGGTTGACGACGACGCTCGGGCTGCCCGCGTGGGCGCCGAGCCAGAGCTCCGCCTGCGGGGCGCCGGTGACGGTGCGGCCGAGGAGCTCCGGGATCGCGGTGACCGAGCCCCAGGCGTAGTCGCGGGGGGTGTTCGTGATGCCGAGGAACATGGGCCCGAGCCTACCGGCGGTGATCGTAGACTCCTGGCGATGGCTGGGATCACCGTGGGGGCGCCGACCCGGCGAGCGCGCCGTGCCGACCGTGGCGCCGTGGTGGACGGGACGCGGTGGGACGTGCAGGGGCTCCGCGCGTTCGCCGTCCTCGCCGTCCTGCTGTACCACCTGTGGCCGAACCGACTGCCCGGCGGGTTCATCGGCGTCGACGTCTTCTTCGTGATCTCGGGCTTCCTGATCACCGGGCACCTGCTCCGCGAGGCCTCCGCGACCGGCCGGATCGCCCTCGCGGCGTTCTGGGCCCGTCGTGCGAAACGGCTGCTCCCCGGCGCGTTCCTCACGCTCGTCGCCACCGGGGTCGCGGTCCTCCTCTGGGTACCGAACGCGCTCTGGGGGCAGTACGGCCGGGAGCTCATCGCCTCGGCCGTGTACGTCCAGAACTGGCAGCTCGCGGCCGACTCGGTGGACTACCTCGCCGAGGGCAACGGCGCGTCCCCGTTCCAGCACTTCTGGTCGCTGTCGGTCGAGGAGCAGTTCTACATCGCCCTGCCCCTGCTGCTCCTCGGGGCCCTGTGGTTCGCGCACCGCGCACGCCGACCGGGAGCCGACCCGGTCGTCGTGACCCGCGTCGTGCTCGGCGTCGTCGTGGTGCTCTCGCTGACGTGGAGCATCGTGCAGACCGGGACGGCGTCCGGGGTCGCCTACTTCTCGACGGCGACCCGAGCGTGGGAGTTCGCACTCGGCGGGCTCGCGGCGACGATCCCCCTGCGTGTGCCGCGGTCGGGCGCGGCACGGACGTCCCGGGCGGTCGGTGCCTGGGTCGGCGCCGGCGGGCTGGTCGTCTCGCTGTTCGCGATCACCGCTGCGACGCCGTTCCCGGGCATCGCGGCGGCATTGCCGGTCGTGTCCGCGACGCTGGTCGTGCTGCTCGGTTCGCACTCGGGACTCGAGTTCGTCGGTCACGTCGCCCCCGTCCGCTTCACGGGTCGGATCTCCTACGCCGTGTACCTCTGGCACTGGCCGGCGGTCGTCCTCCTGCCGATCGTGACGCGCCACGAGCTGACCGCCGCGGACAAGGTGGCGATCGTCGTCGGTGCGCTCACCGTCGGTGCGGCGACCACCGTGTTCGTCGAGGAGCCGCTCCGGTTCTCCGCGCGCGTCCGGCGGCTCCGACCCCGCCGGGTCGCGGTCTACGCGGTGGTGAGCACCCTGGTCGTGGTGGCGCTGGGCGCGACGTCGCTCTCGGCCCTCCACGTCCAACAGGTCCGGACGGCGCGGCTGGCGGAGCGCCTCGGCACCGGGGACGTCGCGTGCTTCGGAGCCGCGGCGGAGATCGGATCGGCCGACCCGTGCGTGAACCCGGCCCTCGCCGACGTCCGGGTGCCGTCCGCGGCGAACGCGATCGACGACGACGCGAACCGATCGGCCTGCTGGTCGAACGACTCGAGCACGTTCCGGATGTGTTCCCTCGGCCCGACCACGGGCTACTCCGAGCACCTCATCGCGATCGGGGACTCGCACAACAACGTGCTCGTCGACGCGTACGAGCGGATCGCGGAGCAGCGCAACTGGCGCATCGACGTCGCCGGACACCAGAGCTGCTACCTGACGACGGCCGAGCAGCAGGCCGGGTCCAGGCGCCAGGTCGACTCGTGCACCGGTTGGAAGCAGAACGCGATGGACCACATCCGGTCGCACCCGGACCTGGACGGCGTGATCGTGACGCACTCGACCGGGAACGGCCCGGTCGTGGTGCCGGACGGCAGCTCGGACGAGCAGACGGTCGTCGACGGACTCGTCACGGCATGGGGTGCCGCCGCCGATGCCGGCATCCCGATCATCGCGCTCCGGGACAACCCTGCGGCGCGCGCCGACGTCGTCGCGTGCGTCGGTCAGATGTCCGGGCCGACCACCCCTGCCTGCGACTCCTCGCGCGCCGACGCCCTCGCGGGGTTCGACGGGTCCGCCGAGGCAGTCGACCGCATGCACGGCGCCGCCCGTCTCGTCGACCTCACGGACTCGTACTGCACCGACACGGTCTGCCCTGCCGTCATCGGCGGCGTGCTCGTCCACCGCGACCAGACCCACCTGACGAACACGTTCGCGACGACACTCGCGCCGTACCTCGGCGCTGCCGTCGCCTCGGCCCTCTCGTCGATGCGGTCGTGACCGGCCAGGCGAACGACGGACGCGATCGGTCGGGCCGGTACCCTGGCGTCGTGACGAACACCTGGCCGCTCGCTCGCGGGCCCGTACCCGAGCGCGAGGCCTTCGCCTTCGGCGCGACGACGCTGTTCGTGCTGTTCGCCGGCGACGCGGTGCCGAACACCCTGACCTGGGTCGGCGCGGGCATCCTCTGGGCCCTGGTGGCCGTGTGGGGCGTCACCATCCTGGTCCGGGCGCGGCCGCCGCTCGTACGGACCCCGTGGCCGCTCTGGGCCTTCCTGGCGTGGTGCCTCGTCTCGGTGGCGTGGTCGCACTGGCGGTTCGCGACGATCTCCAGCCTCATCGTGCAGGTGATCTGCGTCGCCGTGGCGTTCACGATCGCGTCGACGCTGACGTGGCGCCGGATCGCCGACGCGCTGAGCCTCGGGCTCCGCTGGGTGCTGCTCCTGTCACTGCTGTTCGAGGCCGTCGTCGCGGTGTTCGTCCGCCACCCGATCGCGCCGATCTGGACGGACTACGGCGACGCGGACATCCCGGACGCGTTCTACTTCTCCCGCGCCGAGCTCTTCACGGGTGGGCGCATCCAGGGGCTCCCGGGCAACGCCAACCTGCTGGCCATGGTCGCGCTGCTCGTCGCGATCGTCGTCGTCGTGCAGCTCGCCGAGGGCCGGATGCGCCGTGCCCGTGCGACCGGCTGGCTCGTCCTCGCCGCGCTCGCCTTCGTCCTGACCCGATCGTCGACCGTGATCGCCGCGGCGCTCGTGGTGGCGGTCGTCGCCCTGGTGGCCGTCTGGGTGCGCCGGGTCCCGACCGAGCGCCGGACCCCGCGCTACCTGGTGCTCGCCGTGGGCGCGGTCGTCGTCGCGGTCGCGGCGTTCCTGCTGCGCGGCCCGGTCTCCGAGCTCCTCGGCAAGGGGTCGGACGCCACCGGCCGCGGCGAGATCTGGGCGAAGGTCCTCGGGCTGATCGACCAGCACGCCGTCGTCGGCTGGGGCTGGATCGGGTACTGGTGGCCGGGGATCCCGACGCTCGCTGACCTCGCGCACCGCAAGGGGGTCACGTACCTGCAGGCGCACGACGCGTACCTCGACGTGTGGATGCAGACCGGGATCATCGGGCTGGTGCTCTTCGGCCTGTACGTCGTCACGACGCTGTGGCGCTCGTGGGCGTGTGCGACCCGGATCGGGTACGACGCGGCGCTCCGTCCGCGGCCGTTCGACCCGGTGTCGCTCCTGCCGCTCCTGGTCGTCGTGGCGCTGCTGGTGCAGTCCGTCGCCGAGTCGAGGTTGCTCTACCAGGGCAACTGGGTGCTCTTCGCGCTCCTGGCGATCAAGGCCCGCATCGTGCTCACCGGCGAGGAACCCGCCTCGACCGGCGACGGCCCCCGGACCCCGCCCGCGAAGCGCGAGTTCCGCTGGGCCGCGACGCGCTGAGGGTCACCTCACCGCTCGAGCCAGGAGCACGGCACCGGTGACGACCACGGGGCCGACCGGAACCGCACGACCTCGAGCGACGGGTCTGTCCGACACGCCTCGACGGCGGCCGGCACCTGCGCCGCCCAGACCGGACCGGCACTCCGACGGGTCTCCCCCGGCGCGACGGCGAACACCGCCGACGTGACGACGGCGGCGACCACGCAGCAGGCTGCCACCGACCCGAGGAGCCGAGCCGTGCCTCCAGGCCGTCCCGCCGGACGCGACCAGTGGTCCGGGTCGAGGAGCGTGGCGGCGGCGACCACCGCTCCGGAGACGAGCAGCATGCCTGCGGCGGCCGCGTAGCGCTGCGGCGGGAGCCCGGCCATCGCCGCGACGGGGTGTGCCCACGGGATGCCGGCACCGCCGTTCGCGACGAGGGCCGCCCACCAGACGGCACCGGAGCCGAGGACGAGGGCGACGACCATCCACCGGGCGGGCCACGGGCCGACGACCACGGCGGCCACCAGGACGACGAGGAGCAGGCCCGCCGGGACGAGCACCACGGCCCAGCCGTGCGCGACGACGGCGGTGACGGCCGCTCCGACGTCCGGGTTCCACGACCCGGCGACCGGTCGGAGCAGGTAGCCGGCCACGACGTCCCGGAACGCCGGTGCGCCGGGCACGGTCGGACGGGGGTGCGTCAGCGTGGTCACGAGCTGCGCGACGGCTCCGGCGAGCGCCGCGACCGTGACGGGGAGCGCACGGACACCACCACCAGGAGCCGTGCCGCGTGCCGCACCGCCTGCCGCACCGCCGCGCAGGTCGTGCCGCCAGCCGAGCAGCAGCAGCGGCAGGAACAGCACGGTCAACGGCTCGGTCAGCACCGCGCACGCGACGACCACCGCGAGCCCCACCGCTCCCCGCCACGTCCGGCTGCGGTGTGCGAACGCCCACGGCACCAGGACCAGCGCGTACCAGTGCAGGTTCGCCGCGTTGCCGCTGATCTCGTACGGCGCCAGCGGCAGCACGACGGGCGCCGCCGCCAGGACGACCCGGAGCGGCCACGACCGGACCACGCCGCGCGACAGCACGAACACGAGCGCGGCGACGAGCCCGACGAGCAGGCAGGACGTGGCGGACAGGACCTGCGCGTACCGGGTGACGGGCAGGGCGTAGCCGAGGTCGACGACGAGCCGTGGCACGAGGTGCACGTACCCGGCGTACGGGTGCAGGAGCGTGTCGAGCGGTCCGAGAGCGATCCGCTCGCGCAGGAACACTCCCCCGTCCTCGGCCCACACCGTGCTGCGCGGGACGGGTCCGAGTCGGGTCCAGGCGAGCGCGGTGGCGAGCACCCCCAGCAGGACGACGCCCAGTGGGACCCCGGCGGCACCACGTGCGCGCTCCATCGGCTGACGATACGTCCGTCATCGCGGATCGTCGATAGCGCCGCGCGCCCGCGGCGCACCTGGACCGCCGCCGCTCCGCGCTGCGCGGGGCTCGTCACAAGGTCGTGCGCCAAGATGGACCCGTGACGGACGGTCGGGTGAGCAGCCATGTGCTCGGGCGCCGGTACCTCTCCGCCTGGATCGGCTTCTCGGCCGGTGGACGGTTCAGCCAGGCGCTCGCGACGGTCATCGTGCTGTTCGGGTTCGGCCAGCCCACCGTCGAGGCCCTGGTCGGCCGTGCCGGCACCTGGGCGGTGCTCGTCACGCTGTTCGTCCTGGCGGGCCTGAGCCTGCTCGGGCAGCGCTACCGGATCGAGTGGCACGGGGTCCTGCCGCTGTCCCTGCTGGCCTTCGTCGGCTACTGCGCGCTGAGCGTCCTGTGGAGTGAGTACTCCTGGGTCGCGCTCCGAGGGCTCGTCGCGACGGTGTGCTTCATCGGCCTCGGGCTGTACCTCGCGCTCGGCCGCGACCTGGTGCAGGTGATCCGGGCCTCCGGTGACGCGTTCCGCATCCTGCTCGTCACGGCGCTCGGCCTCGAGGTCCTGTCCGGCCTGGTCCTCGACGTCCCCTTCCCCGCCTTCGGCATCCGCGGCGACATCGCGTACGGCGGCCCGATCCAGGGCATCGGCGGCACCCGAAACTTCATGGGCTTCATCGCCGCGATGGCGCTCGTCACCTTCGTCGTCGAGTTCCTCACCCGTTCAGTCACCGTGTGGCGGGCCGTCGCCTCGACCGCACTGGCCGTCATCGCCCTGATGCTCGTGCAGTCCCCCATCACCGGACTGGCGATGATCGCCCTCGCCGTCACCGCCCTCGCGCTCTGGTCACTGCGGCACGCGAGGCCGTCGACCAGACCCGTCGTCAACGGTGTGCTCGGCGCCGCGGTGCTGTTGACCTTCGTCGTCGGGGTCCTCGCACGGCACCGGCTGCTCGCCGAGATCGGCGCGGCCGGCGGCACGGCGACGCGCATCGACCTGTGGTCCCAGATCCGGGTGCTCGTCGAGCAGTACCCGATCCAGGGCTGGGGCTGGGTGGGCACCTGGCCGACCGAGCCCGTGGTGCCCTACGTGACGCTCATCGACCCCGCGGGTGTGCGGTTCACCTCGGGTCTGAACGCCTTCGTCGACGCCTGGCTGCAGATCGGCTTCGCGGGCACGATCATCCTCGGCGTGACGGCGCTGCTCGCGTTCGCCCGCGCGTGGGTGACGGCGACGACGTTCCCGGGGGTCGCGTACGTGTGGCCGGCCGCGGTGCTGGTGCTGCTGGCCGTCACGAGCACGGCGGAGAGCTACCTGCTGCACGGTGCGGGGCTGATGGTCTTCGTGACGGTGCTCGTGATCGCCGCGCGACGGCGCTCCTGGCGTCGGCACCTCCCGCGCACGCCCTGAGCCGCGGCGCGCGGACGCGCACGCGCACGCGCACCTTCGCGCTTCGTGAGCAGAAATGGTCGCCCTGGCGGACGCGACCCGACCATTCCTGCTCACGAAGCGGCCGTCCCGCGTGACCCACCGACGGCCGGGAGGCCCGTGGCGGGCCCGCACCGCGCCTCCAGGCCGTCGCGCCCAGCGTTCCGGGCCCGCACATCGTGAGCAGGAAAGGTCGCCTCTGCGGACGCGACCCGACCATTTCTGCTCACGAAGCGAGCGAGGGCGAGCGCAAGGGCGCGGGCGAGCGCGAGCGCCCGCTACGGGCGCGTGCGCCGGCCGAAGCGGCGCTGCAGGCCCCACTGCGTGACGCGGAGCATCGCCTCGAGGACGATGGAACGGCTCATCTTCGAGACCCCGTGCACGCGGTCGCGGAACCGGATCGGGACCTCGACGATACGGCCTCCGAGGGCGTCCACCCGCAGCGTCATGTCGACCTGGAAGCAGTACCCCTTCGAGTCGATCGACCCGAGGTCCATCCGTGCGATCGCGTCCGAGCGGTAGACCCGGAACCCCGCGGTGATGTCACGGACGTCGAGCCCGAGTACCAGGCGCGCGTAGGTGTTCGCGCCGCGGCTCAGGGCCTCGCGGCGGAACGGCCAGTCGACGACCGAACCGCCGGGCACCCACCGCGAGCCGATCGCGAGCATGACTTCGTCCGAGGTCGTCACCGCGTCGACGAGCGCCGGCAGCCGGTCGGCGGGGTGCGAGCCGTCCGCGTCCATCTCGACGAGCAGCGGGTACCCGCGCTCGAGTCCCCAGCGGAACCCGGCGACGTAGGCGGTGCCGAGGCCGAGCTTGCCGGAGCGTTGCAGCAGGTGGACACGGTCGTCGTCGGCCGCGATCGAGCGCACGATGTCACCGGTGCCGTCCGGGCTGCCGTCGTCGACGACGAGCAGGTGCGCGCCCGGCACCGCCGTCAGGACGGCCGCGACGATGGACCGGACGTTCTCGGCCTCGTCGTACGTCGGGACGATGACGAGGGCCGTCGCTTCGGCTGGGGTCACCGGTTCTCGAGGCGCCGCTTGATCTTCCCCGCGACGCTCCGCGGGCCCTCGGTGCGGAAGTAGTGCACCGCACGACCGACGTCGTACCGGACGCCGGAGAGCTTCTTGCGGTCCGGCACCCGCACGCGCATGGCGTGCGGCGCGATCGCCGACGTGGTGTCGCGGACCGTCTTGTCGGCGGCACGCACGGGGTTCCGGCAGAAGTCCACGAGCGGGGCCAGGACGTTCTCCCACGTGAACTGCTCGCGCACCCGGTCGACGTTGCCGATGAACTCGGTGCGGGCCTTCTTGTCGAACAGCGCCGTCTCGAGTGCGGCGGCCAGGCCGTCGATGTCCTGCTCGTGCACCGCGATGCCGAGCTTCTGCTCGGCGACGAGGTCACCGAAGGAGTCGCCGGCGGTGGTCACGATCGGCAACCGCGCCCAGAGGTAGTCGAGGATGCGGGTGCGGAACGAGAAGGTGGTCTCGAGGTGCTCGTAGTGCGTCGAGACACCGGCGTCGGCCTCGAGCAGGTAGGCGCCGCGCTCCTCGTACGGGATCCACTGGTCGTTGAAGAACACGTGCTTGCCGGTCAGCCCGAGGGCGTCCGCCTCGGCACGGACCTTCGCGACGATGTCCATCTCGGGCACGTCCGGGTTGGGGTGCTGCACGCCCATGAAGAAGAGCTTCACCGACGGACGGCGGGCGGCGAGCTGCGCGATGGAGCGGACCAGGGTGATCGGATCGAACCAGTCGTAGATGCCACCGCCCCAGACGACGAGCTTGTCGTTCTTGCCGATGCCCGGCACGACTCCCTTGACGCGCTGCTGGTCGTGGACCGGCGGCGTCGACGAGAGGCCGAACGGCACGACGCCGATGAGCGAGCGCAGGTCGGCGTCCCGCGAGTACGTGCGGGCGTTCACCCGACCGGAGCCGGCGAGCTGGCCGAGCCAGAACATCCGCTGCCGCTCGGACGCGCAGATGAAGTAGTCGCCGAGCTCGAGCTGGTGGTTGAGCGTGTCCGAGGCGTCGAGGATCTGACGGTTCCACTTGTCGACGTCGTCGCTGCGGCCCTGTTCGAGCTGTTCGAGGTGCAGCGGGTCGTACACGTCGACGACCAGGATCTTGCTCGTCGACTCGAGCACCGGGAACAGCCGGAGCGCGTGGCCCTGCACGATGATGACGTCGGCCCAGCCCTCGTGCTCGACCATCTGACGCGGGTGGCGGTGCGGCACCGTGACGACCTCGTACGAGGGGTCGATCGGCGACGAGCGGGTCAGGCTGACCACGCGGACGTCGTGCTCGGTCGCGAGCTGCTTCGCCATCTGGGTCGCGCGGATCGCGGGCCCGGCCATCTTCGCGCCGATGGAGTCGCCGGTGATGATGAGCACGCGACGGCGGGTACCGACCTCGAGCACCCCGAGGGAGTGCACGATCTTGTCGTAGCCGGCCAGGTAGTTCTCGATCGGGTACGCCGGCTCGTCGCGGTTGCCGAACAGGCGGAGGAGCTCACGGTCGGAACGGACGCGGGTCGCCTGGATCTGCCGGCGGGACTCGGTCATCGACGGCAGCTGCTCGACGAACTGGTCGACGCCGTAGATGCCGGCCATGCTCGTCTTCGGCACCGGGATCGTGGGGACGCTGTCGTCGCCGGGGTTCCGGAGGTCGAGCTCCGTGGAGTCGAGCTCCCCCCGGCCGACGGCACGACGGACTGCGAGCGCCAGCGAACCGGGCAGCGCGGCGGCGAGCTGCTCGTCGCCGAGGTTCTTGTAGAGCGTGAAGAGGGCGTTCCGCTCGAGCAGGTAGGTCTCGCGGAAGTCGCCGAACTTGTTCATCGACGCGTGGTGCTTGTGGAACGCGACCGACTTCGGCTGGTACCGGAAGCGCCAGCCGAGCAGGTTCAGCCGCCAGCCGAGGTCGACGTCCTCGTAGAACATGAAGTAGCGGTCGTCGAAGCCGTCGAGCTGCTCGAAGAGCTCGGCGCGGATGAACATCGCGGCGCCGGTACCGAACAGGACGTCGGTCTCGCTCTCCCAGCGGCCGGTGTCCGGGGAACCGGCGAAGGGCTTGTAGCCCATGCCGTACCAGGTCATCGCGGCTTCGGTGAAGTCGACGTTGACGCCCTCCCAGTCGAGGACCTTCGACGCCACGGCGCCGATGTCCGCACCGGAGGCGAACGTCGCCATCGCTTCGCGCACCCAGCCGGTGTCAGGACGGGCGTCGTTGTTGAGGAACGCCACGACCTCGCCGGAGGACTTCTCGACACCGAGGTTGCACCCACCGGTGAAGCCGAGGTTCGCTCCGGCGTCGATGAGGGTGAAGTCGAGGTCCGACGCCTTCAGCCGACCGAGGTGCTCGGGCCCCGAGCCGTTCTCGACGACGATCACCTCGAGCTTGTCCTGCGGCCAGTCCTGCTTGCGGAGTTCCGCGATGCTCGTCAGGGTGTCGTCCGTGCCCTTGTAGTTCACGAGGATGACGGACACGACTCCCGGCTTGCGCTCTGTCACGCGAGTTCCTCCAGCAGCTGCCGCGCACCGGGCGCGGGTCGATGGCTCGGCCGCGGGGTGCCGCGGGCCGATGACACCCTACAAGGCGCGCCCCGCCACTCCCCTGTGGCGGCCGACGATTCGTGCAGAATGGCGGGCGTGACTGCCGCCGTGATCCCGAACACCCCCATGTCGTCCCCGCTCCGACAGGAGTACACGGCCCTCGCTGCCGGCGAGCACGCCGAGGGGCCGCGCGGGACGATCCGGTTCGCGGTGTCGACCGACGACCCGACCGAGGGCAAGGGCGACCTGTTCGTGGCGCTCGGGCTCGCGCGGGCGCTCCGTGCCGAGGGCTGGGGCGTCGCGATGTGGCCGCTCGCACGCTGGGGCGAGCAGGTCCCCGAGGACACCGCCGTCCTGGTGAGCATGATCGAGTCGTTCGTCCCCGGGTACGTGCCGGCGTCCACGGCCCTCGTCGCCTGGGTCAGGAACTGGACGGCCAAGTGGGCGGCGTTGCCGTACCTCGACGAGTTCGACGCGGTGTGGACGTCGTCCGGCATCGCCCGCGACGTGGTGGCCGCGAACTACGACGGCCCGGTCGAGGTCGTCCCGATCGGCGTCGACACCGACCTGTTCACCACCAACGAGGAAGCGACCGAGACCGTGACCGGGACGGGGACCGGGACCGGTCCCGGGACCGGGACCGCGACCACCACCACCGGCGCACCCGCCCGCACCGACCGCGCCGTCACCACCGTCAACTTCTGGGGTGTCCGCCGCCGGGTGCAGGACGTCCTCGCCGAGGTCGCCCCCGCCGAACCGATCGTCTGGTTCGCGGCCAACGTCGACCACGTCGAGGCCTCCGCCGGCGTCGAGCTCCGACCGGCGGTGTCCTACTTCGCCCTCCCGGAGGTCTACCGCGCCGCCGGCTTCGTCGTCGACGACGTCATCGCACCGGCCGCCGAGTTCGGCACGCTGAACTCCCGTCTCTACGAGTCGCTCGCCTCCGGCGCCCTGCCCGTCACCGACTGCGCGCTCGGCCTGGACGAGCTCGGCTTGTCCGACGTGCCGGTGTTCGAGGACGCGGCCTCGCTCGAGCGTGCCCTCGCGATGCCCCGTGCCGAGCGCACCGCACTGGTCGCCCGGCTCCGTGCCGTGGTCGTCGAGCGGCACTCGTTCCGTGCCCGCGCCGTGCAGATCGGTCCGGTGCTCGACGCCGCCGTGGCCATCGCGTCCGGCCGCTCCGGTGAGCGCGGCGCGTTCCTGCGCTGGGCGACGGCGCAGCGAGAGGTCCTGCGCCAGGCCGAGCACGACCGTGACGTGCACCTGGCCGGCGTGCAGGACATCAACCAGCGGTTGATCGTCTCCGAGCAGAAGGTCGGCGCGTACGACACCGCACGGCGGCAGGCCGAGGCCGAGCGGGACCAGATCGCGGCGCGGTTCGACGGCCTCACGCGGTCGCCCGAGTACCGGCTGCTGCACGGTGTGGGTCTGATGGCCCGACGCGCACGCCGCTGACGGACGGCGCGCGCTCACTCACGCGCTCGCTTGGTGAGCAGGAATGGTCGGGTCCGTCCACCGGAGCCGACCATTCCTGCTCACGATGCGTGCGCCCTGGTCGCGACCACGGAACGGACGGGAGGCGCGGTGCCAGCTGGCACCGCGCCTCCCGTCCGTTCTGTGGTGACCGTCTACTGCACGGTCACCGTCTTGGTCCCGAAGCTCTTGTACGTCCCGCTCGGCAGGTCCTGGTAGTAGATGCGGACGGTGTGCTTGCCGGCCTTCAGACCGGTCAGCTTCCGGTACAGCCCCACGTCCGAACCCCAGTCCGGGTAGACCTTCTGCACGTCGGTCCGCGCCGAGTTCACGGTGCCGGGGGTGATCGCGACGCCGTCCAGGTGGATCTTGTACTTGACCGGGTCCCAGACGTCGGGGTCGACCGCCCAGCCACGGGCGACGATGGTCCCCTTGCCGCCGGTGACCGACTCGAACGCACCCTTGACCGAACCCGTGCTGCCGGTCTTGCCGGTCGTCGGCGGGTCGGTGACCGTGACGGACTTCGTGCCGAAGCTCTTGTACGTCCCGCTCGGCAGGTCCTGGAAGTAGACCCGCACCGTGTGGGTGCCGGTGCTCAGGCCGGTGAGCTCGAGCGACAGGCCGACGTCGGAGCCCCACGAGGGGTGCACTGCCTCGACGTCGGTGCGCTTCGCGTTCGCGACGCCCGGGTCGATCGCGACACCGTCGACGTGGATCTTGTAGGCGACCGGGTCCCACACGTCGGGGTCGATCGCCCAGCCGCGGACGGTCGCCTTGTGCACGCCACCGGTGACCGACTCGTAGGCACCCGTGACGGCACCCGTCTTGCCGGTCTTGCCGGTGGTGCCGCCGGGGGCCGACGGGTCGGTCGTCGACGCCGCCGTGACGGTGACGGTCTTCGTGCCGAAGCTGACGTACTTGCCGCTCGGCAGCTCCTGGAAGTAGACCCGGACGGTGTGCTTGCCGGCCTGCAAGCCGGTGAGCCGGAGCGTGAGCCCGACGTCCGAGCCCCAGGTCGGGTGCTGCGCCTCGACGTCGGTGCGGGTCGCGTCCGCGCTGCCGCTGTTCGTGCTGACGCCGTCGACGTGGATCTTGTACTTGACCGGGTCCCAGACGTCCGGGTCGATGGCCCAGCCGCGGACGGTCGCCGTGCCGACGCCGCCGGTGACGGAGTCGTACGACCCGCGGAGGGCACCGGTCTTGCCGGTCTTGCCGGTCGTCGGGGCGTCGACGAAGACGGACTTCGACGCGACCTTGACGTACTTCGTGCCCGGCTTGTCCATCGTGTAGAGCGTCACGGCCCGGGTACCCGGCGTGATGCCGCCGATCGTCTTCGAGAACCCGAGGGTGCTCCCGACGCCCGAGTAGACCTTCGCGACGTCGGTGCGGGTGCGGTCGGCCGTGCCGGTCGCCTTGCTCACACCGTCGACGAGGATCTTCCACGGTGCCGGCTTCGCCGAGTCGGGGTCGAGGACCCACCCGCTCGCCGTGATCGTGCCGACGCCACCGGTGACGCTGTCCAGGACGCCCTTCGGTGCCGCGCTCGTGATGGTGCGGGTGTAACAGCCGAGCAGCGTGTTCGCGCCCTTGCCCTGGTTGATGGCGTAGGTGCAGACGGAGTGCGCCCCGAGGGACAGCCCGGTCAGCTCGGTCGCGAAGCCGTGCGCCGTGTTGCCCGAGCCGAGGGACCCGGCCAGGTCGCTCCTGGTCTTGTTCGCGGTGACCGTCTTCGCGCCGGCGCCGTCGACGTAGAAGGCGACGCGCAGTGCGTTCGTGGTGTCGGGGTCGACTGCCCAGCCGGTGACGGTGATCGACGAGGGCGAGGTCGCGGTGACCGCGTCGACGTTGCCGGTGGGGCTGCCGTTGCCGGTCGCCGAGCCGAACCAGTCGGTGTACATGCGCCAGAAGTTGCGGTTGCCGTACGCGGAGCAGCTGTCACCGGTGCCGTAGAGGTTCGACATCGCGGCGGTGTTCGGCGTGTACGGGGTGTAGATGTACAGTCCGGCCGTCGCCTGGTTCTGGATGTAGACGGTCTTCCGGCCGCAGGCGGCGTTCGGGTTCAGCAGGATCGAGTTGTTCCGGCCGGCCTGGTACGCCCACGAGGTCGGGGACGCCTGGTAGCGCTTGAACTGCAGCGCGGCGGCGTAGACCTGTTGGCCGAAGCCGTAGTACGCCGGGTCGCACGGTGCCGTGTCGGGGCACGCGAAGCCGGTGGCGTGCAGGTACATGTACGACGTCGGCGAGGACGTCGTGACGATCCCCTGCTCCTTCTGCAGCAGGACGAGGAGCACCTTCTGGCTGATGCCGCACGCGGCACCGACCTGGGCGATCATCGTCGCCGCGGACTTCGTGCCGCCGGCGATCGCGCTGCACCGACCGGAGACGGCGCTGATCGCGCTCATCTTCTGCGAGAAGTCCTTGAGGCAGGCGGGGCCACCCGAGGCCTTCTTGCAGTTCGGGGCGACGCTCCCCAGGAAGGACTGCACGGCGGCGGCGCTCATCGCGGAGCCGTTGTAGAAGTTCGCGTCGCTGATGATGTTGCCCGGGTCGAAGTCCGAGGCGGTCGCAGCCGAGGCGGACTCGGTCGTGGTCAGCATCGTCCCGAAGGTCAGACCGCTGACGGCGACGGCGAGCGCCGCGACGAGCGCGAGGGACGTGCGGAACGGCCGGCGACGTCGCCGGTCCGGATCGGTCTGGATGGACTGCATCACGGCACCTCCGCCGGCATCGGTTCGGACGTCGTCGACTGCGAGCCGACGGCGTAGGTCAGGGTCACGGACCAGGTCCCGCTGCCGACCTGGGTGGCGGGGAACGCGACCTGTGCGCAGTTGACCGACGAGGCGCTCGCCTGTGCGGCGCTCGTGGCGGTGCGCGTGACGCCGCCCTTCTTCGCCGTGAACGTGCACTTGCCGGTCGCGACGGTGGTGCCGGAGACGAGTCCGCCGGCCTGCAGGGTCTTCGAGCCGGTGTCCCAGCCCGCGTAGGTGACGACCGCGGTGGCCGGGAAGTCCGAGGGGTCGGTGTCCGGCTCGTTGGTCGATCCGGTGCCGGGGAAGGCACCGGGGGTGTCGTCGCCCGTGGGGTCGTCGGTGGCGTCACCGCCGGTGCTGCCGTCGTCGCCGGTACCGGTGCCGGTCGACGCTGCGTCGGTGGGCTCCGTGGTCGCGGAGTCGTCGGAGGTCGGGGTCGCACTCGGGGTGCGGGACTCGGAGGACGACGGCGACGGGGTGGCGTCGTCGCCACCACCGGAACAACCGGCCAGGAGGAGACTGAGGGCACCGACCACCGCGAACGCAGCGATCGGCCTGGATGCGAGGAGCATGCTGACGGGCCGTCCTGTGGATGTTGACAAGGGTCCGGGTTGCGTCAACGGTAACCCGAAAGTGAAGGTTGAGGGTTGGATCGGTCCGGAATCACCCCCGCTCGGGGTGCACGACGACCGTCGTCCAGCCCACCGAGCGGCAGCGGCTCTTCCGGGTCGCGGTGAGTATGCTGTTCCGGTCCTGCCCCCACGAACGAAGAGACACATGGTCGATCAAGCCCGCATGGCGTCGCTCGCGAAGGAGCCCCTCGTCGTGATCGGCGCTCCGACGAGTGCCTTCCGAGGAACCTGGCGCGAGCTGCGCGACGTGTTCCGTCAGCGCGAGATGCTCGGCATGCTCGTCCGGCGCGACCTGAAGGCGCGGTACAAGGACTCCGCCCTCGGGTTCGTGTGGACGCTGGTGCGCCCGCTGACCCAGCTGATGATCTACTACTTCGTCATCGGACAGGTCCTCGGCGCCGCCCACGGCATCGACAACTTCGCGATCTACGTCTTCACCGGGCTGACCGCGTACACGCTCTTCAGCGAGATCGTCGCTGGGTCCACCGGATCGATCGTCGGCAACTCCGGGCTGATCAAGAAGGTCTACGTCCCGCGCGAGGTCTTCCCGCTCGCGAGCGTCGGCGCAGCCCTGGTGAACTTCACGATCCAGTTCGCGATCCTGCTCGCAGCGACCGTCGTCATCGGGGTGTTCCCCTGGCACGAGGGACTCGTCTACCTCATCCCGTCGCTCGCCGTGATCCTGGTCTACGGCGCCGCCATCGGCCTGGTGCTCTCGGCGCTGAACGTCTACCTGCGCGACGTGCAGTTCGTCATCGACGTCGGACTCATGGTGCTGCTCTGGGCCTCGCCGATCGTCTACTCGTACTCCATGGTCATCAAGGAGCTGCACGCCGGGTGGCTCCTGGCCGTCTACACGAACAACCCGCTGACCCTGTCGGTGCTGGGCCTGCAGAACGCGATCTGGCTGCACCCGACCCCGGTCGAGTACCCGGACCACCTGATGCTCCGGCTCGGCATCGCGTTCGTGATCGGCGTCGTCTGCCTGATCGGCGCGCAGCGGGTGTTCTCCCGTCTGCAGGGCAACTTCGCGCAGGAGCTGTAGACCATGGCCATCAGCACCCCCGTCGCCCCGACGACCGCAGCGGACGACACCGAGCGCCCCGACGTCATCGTCATCGACCACGTCCGGAAGCGCTTCACCGTCCGCAAGGACAACACGCTCCGCGAGCGCATCGTGACGCTCGGCCGCGCCGGCCGGAAGCACCGCCAGGACTTCTGGGCCCTCGACGACGTCACCGTCTCGATCCAGGCCGGTTCCACGGTCGGACTCATCGGTCAGAACGGTTCCGGCAAGTCCACCCTGCTCAAGGCCATCGGCGGGATCATCCAGCCGACGTCCGGCACGGTCGCCCGCCGTGGTCGTCTGGCTGCCCTGCTCGAGCTCGGCGCCGGCTTCCACCCCGACCTGTCCGGCCGCGAGAACGTCTACCTCAACGCGAGCCTGCTCGGCCTCAGCCGGAAGCAGACCGACGAGAAGTTCGACGACATCCTCGCGTTCTCCGGCATCGGCGACTTCATCGACACCCAGGTGAAGTTCTACTCATCGGGCATGTACGTGCGACTCGCCTTCGCCGTCGCCGTGCACACCGACCCCGACGTCCTGCTCGTCGACGAGGTCCTGGCCGTCGGCGACGAGGCCTTCCAGCGCAAGTGCCTCGACCGCATCCGCACCTTCCAAGAGGCGGGGAAGACGATCATCATCGTCACCCACTCCCTCAGCCAGGTGCAGGAGATGTGCGACCGCGTGGTCCTGCTCAACAAGGGCAAGGTCCTGCACGACGGCGACCCGGTGGCCGCGGTGAGCATGTTCCGCGAGGTCCTCGAGGAACGCCGGCTCGGCGAACTCAGCACCGACGTGGCCGTCGGCCGCGGCAAGGTCCTCGGCGCCAGCGTCCACGTCGACGGCAAGGCACCCCGCGCCGAGGTCATGCCCGGTGACGACCTCGTCGTGGACATGGAGTTCGAGCACCTCGACGGCATCTCCGACTGGGAGGCCGCGCTGCAGATCAACAACGCCTCCGGCCAGGTCGTCTACGGCACCACCACGGGCATCATGGGCCTCGAACTCAAGCCCCTGCACGGTCGCCGGAAGCTCCGCCTCCGCATCGCCGACACCGCGTTCGGCACCGGCAAGTACTTCATCAACGTGTCGATGATGGACTCCGCCGGACGCCACCTGCACGACATGCCGGAGTGCGACTCGTTCGAGGTCCCGGCGTTCGAGAACGCCGTCGGCACCGTCTACGCGCAGCCCTCGATCGAGGAGCTGGACTGAGCCCGACCGACGGCGACACCGGGGCCGCGACCAGCGAGGCCCCGCGCACCGCGGTCGTCGTCGTCAACTGGGAGCGCGCCGACCTGACGACCGCCGCCGTCCGGGCCGTGCTCGCCGAGGGCACCGCGGACGAGGTCGTCGTGGTCGACAACGGGTCCTCCGACGACTCCGTCGCGGTCCTCCGTCGTGCCCTGCCCGGCGCGACGGTCATCGCGCGTGAGCACAACGGCGGGTTCGCCGCCGGGGCGAACGCCGGCATCCGGCACGCGCACGCCGACGTCGTCGTCCTGCTCAACAACGACGCGGTCCCCGCGCCGGGCTTCGTCCGGGCGCTCCGCGACCACCTGACGCGAGCGGCGCCCGAGGTCGCGGCGGTGACGGGCCGCATCGTGCTCGCCGGACGCTGGACGGGCCTCCCGGCAGGTGTGGTCCCAGCACCCGACCAGCGCGTGCTGCGCGACCACGGCGGCCGCGCCTGGACGCCGTCGGCGGACGGCGAGGTCCGCCTCAACTCGACCGGCGTCCTCGTCGACCGCGACGGCAACGGCATGGACCGCGACTGGTTCGCGCCCGTCGACCGGGTCGCCGGCGTCGACGTGTTCGGGTTCTCCGGCGGCGCGTCCGCACTGCGTCGGAGCGCGCTCGACGACGTCGGGTTGCTCGACGAGTCGCTCTTCATGTACTACGAGGACACCGAGCTCGCCTGGCGCCTCCGCCGTCGCGGATGGCGGGTCGAACACGCGTCGGACGCCGTGGTCGAGCACGACCACTCCGCATCGTCCGGCGTGCAGAGCGACCTGTTCGTCTTCCGCAACGCCCGCAACCGGATGGTCGTCGCGCTCTGGCACGCGCCGTGGGGCACCGTCCTGCGGGCGAGCGCCCGGACCCTCTTCCGTGGCCTCCGTGGCCTGGGCGCCGGATCCACCCGCCGGGAGGCGCGGCTCGTCCTGGCAGCGTTCGGTGACGTCGCGCGGACCCTGCCGGTCCACCTCGCGCGCCGACGCCGCGAATCACAGCGCGCGTCCGTCCCGCGCCGTCGTGTGGACCCGGGCGCATGAGCGCAGCGGGCTATCCTGGTCACTCCCCCGCTCACACCCCCGCCGACGGTCCCGACCGCGGCGTCCCCGCTCGGAAGGACCCACGCGTGCCGCAGCTCACCGTCCTCGTCGACGGGACCGCGGTACCGGAGAACCTCGGTGGTGTCGGCCGCTACGTCGAGGGGGTCGTGTCGCACCTCACCGACCCGACGCTCGACGTCCACCTGGTCGTCCGCCCCGTGCACGCTGCACACTTCGCCGCCGTCGCGCCGCACGCGACCGTGCACACCGCGCCGCGCTGGACCGACTCCGTGCCGCTCCGGTTCCTGTGGGAGCAGACGGGGCTGCCCGCACTCGGCCGCCGACTCGGCGCACGGGTCCTGCACTCCCCGCACTACACGTTCCCCTTCGGCTGGCGCGGCGGGTCCGTCGTCACACTGCACGACGCCACGTTCTTCTCCAACCCGGAGTGGCACTCCCGCCTGAAGCGCACGTTCTTCACGTGGTGGAGCCGACGGTCCCTGCGCTCCCGGCCCGTCGTGATCGTGCCGAGCGCGGCCACCGCGACCGAGGCTGCCCGGGTCGTCAGCGGTATCCGGGCCGACGTCCGGGTCGCTCCGCTCGGTGTCGACCGCGCCGTGTTCCACGAGCCGAGCACCGCCGAGGTCGAGGACGCCCGCATCGCGGCCACGCTGCCCGAGGGTGCTCCGTGGATCGCGTTCCTCGGCACCATCGAACCGAGGAAGAACGTCACCGCGTTGCTCGACGCGTACGCCGCGGTGCGGGCCGCGCGTGCGGCTGCCGGGTCGGCCGCTGGGTCGGCCGCTGGGTCGGACGGCGGCTCGGAGACCCCGTGGCTCGTGCTGTCCGGGGCCCGCGGCTGGGACCAGTCGGCGATCGAGCGGCTCGACGCCCTGCAGCCGACCGACCACGTGATCGAGGCCGGCTACCTGCCCCTCGAGGACCTGTCCGGGTACCTCGGCGGTGCGGAGTTCGTCGTCTACCCGTCGCTCGGCGAGGGCTTCGGGCTGCCCGTGGTCGAGGCGATGGCCTCCGGCGCCTGCGTCCTGACCACCCGGCGGCTGTCGCTGCCCGAGGTCGGCGGCGACGCCGCGGTCTACTCCGAGCCGTCGGCTCCGGCGCTCACGGCCGCGATGACGGCACTGCTCGACGATCCGTCGCTCGTGGCCTCGCACCGTGCTGCGGCGCTGGCGCGTGCCGCGTCGTTCACCTGGCAGGCGACCGCGGCCGTGCACGTCGCCGCGTACTCCGACGTGGCCCGTGCCGGGGCCGGCGCAGGCACGTCCGGGGGCGCACGGTGATCCGCGTCGCGGTGCTCACGGTCACCTACAACACCGGCGAGACCATCCGGCCGTTCCTGGCGAGCGTCGCCGGAGCGTCGAAGGACCCCGTCGCCGTCGTCATCGCGGACAACGGCTCGTCGGACCTCGACCAGCTGCGGGCGATCGGTGAGTCCTACGGCGCCGTCGTGGTGTCCTCCGGCGGCAACCGTGGGTACGGCGGCGGGATCGACGCGGCGCTGAGCGCCCTCGACGACGTCCTGCCCGACGTCCGCCCGGAGTTCCTGCTCGTCACGAACCCCGACGTCGTGCTCGGCGAGGGGTCGATCGACGCCCTCGTCGCCGCGGCCGACCGCCTTCCGGACGGCGGCTCGTTCGGACCCCGGATCCTCGACGACCAGGGCGAGACCTACCCGTCCGCCCGACAGCTCCCCTCGCTCCGGACCGGCCTCGGCCACGCGGCGTTCTCCCGCTTCTGGCCGGCGAACCCGTGGAGCCAGCGGTACTGGTCCACGACGCAGGTCGTCGAGCGCGAGGCCGGCTGGCTCTCCGGCGCGTGCTTCCTCATCCGGACGTCGTTGTTCCGCGAACTCGGCGGGTTCGACGAGTCGTACTTCATGTACTTCGAGGACGTCGACCTCGGGCAGCGCGTCGGTCGGGCGGGTCGGGCGAACGTGTACGTGCCGACGTCGGTGGTCACGCACACCGGGGCGCACTCGACGTCGTCGAACCGGCGTCGCATGGAGATCGAGCACCACCGCAGCGCGTACCGCTTCCTGTCGCGGAAGTACCGGGCGTGGTGGCTCTGGCCGCTCCGCGTGGTGCTGCACGCCGGCCTGTCCGTCCGAGCCCGCTGGGTCACGCGCAAGTAGCCCGCGCCCGGGGGCGCCGGCGGCGCGAACGTGCGCCGCGCGGACGCCGCGGAGCGGCCGGGTCCCCGCTCGCGCGCCCCGGCACGGTCTCCGCGCCCCGACTCACCGGGGCGCAACGACCGTGACGGGGCGCAGTCCGGGATCGACCGGTTCCGCACAGCTCCCCGTGCGCGCGGACGCGCAGGCGACGCGCAGGCGACGCGCGCCGCGCGGACGCCGCGGAGCGGCCGAGTCCCCGCTCGCGCGCCCCGGTACGGTCTCCGCGCCCCGACTCACCGGGGCGCAACGACCGTGACGGGGCGCGGTCCGGGATCGACCGGTTCCGCACCACTCCCCACGCACGTGCGCGCAAGTGCGCAGCAGAAGCGCGCAGCGCAGGCGCCGCACCGGCGCCGCGCTCCCCCTACGGCCGCAGGCGGGCGCGCTCGGCGCGGGCTGCCTCGAGCAGCACCCGGGCACGGGCGTCGAAGGAGTGCTCGGCGGCGACGTGCTCGGCGACCGCGGCCCGCTCGGCAGCAGTCGGCCAGGCGTACGACGGGTCGAGGAGCGCGGCGAGCTCGTCACGTGACCGAGCGACCGCCAGGGTCGGGATGTCGAGCACCTCGGCCAGCCCCGCGACCTCGTCCGTCACGACGACTCCCCCGGACGCCAGCACGTCGAACACCCGGTTGGACACGAACCCGCCGGCCGCCATGTCCGCCCAGTGGTCGTTGAGGACCACGCGGGCAGAGGCGTAGGACCGCGCGACCTCGGCCCGGCTGAGCGACGGTGCGCCGAGCGCTGCGTCGGGGACGACTCCCCGCCACCCCGGTCCGTGTACCCGCAGGTCCGCCCCGAGTGCCACCGCGTCGGTCACGACCGGGCGAGCTGCGCCGCGCGTCGACCCGACGAACACCACGTGCCCGGCATCCGGAGCGCCCGGGTCGAGCGACGCGGGACGGAACACCGCCGGGTCCGTCGCCTGCAGCAGGGTGCGCACCGGCACCCCGGACCGGGCAGCGGCCGCGTCGGCCCACACCGGACCGGCGGCGAACGCCACGTCGAACGACCGCAGCTCGGTGTCGGTCACGTCGTCGGGGTGGCTGATCACCCAGAGCAGGTTCACCGACGCCGGGTTCGGCGGTACCCGGTCGAGTCCGCGGATCACGAGCGTCACGTCGTCGGCGGCGTCGTCGTCGTCCCGCACGTGGGCGTCACGGCGGTCGATGCTGACGTGCTGCCCGAGGCGCTCCAGGGCCCCGGCCAGTTCCGCCGCGAAGTGCACGTCCCCCCAGCCGTCGCCCTCGGCCCCGGCGGGAGCCGCGATCTTCAACGACCAGGTCAGGCCACGGTCTTCGTCGCGCGCCACGGCAGGGACCGGCGTCACGGGTCGCGCACCCCACGGCGGCAGCGGCGGACCAGCGGCCACCGCCGAGCCGGACGCGTCCGACGCTCGGTCACGCCAGGCGGTGAACGCGTCGACGGTCGCCGCGTCGACCGTGCGGCCCGCCTCGGCGGAACGCTCGACCGCCCAGGTCACGACCGGGTCGTTCCCGGTCCGGTCGGCGACCGCCCGGGTCCAGGCCGTCAGCGTCATGCGTTCGTCCGGGAGGCACGGTGCCGGTACCAGCGCCGCGCCCGGCATCGACAACACGGGTTGGTCCGCCGCGAAGACCGGCACGACGCCGATCCCCTCGGCGAGGCGGGTCTCCGAGACGGCGTCGGCGACGTCCGCCCGGGTCGCGAGCTGCGGTCGCTGCTGCTGCGCGCCGTCGTCGGTCCACGGCAGGGCTCCCGGCCGGAGCAGGCGGACCCCGTGCCGGACCCCTCCGTCAGACGTCCAGACCCGGGCCTGCGCCACGCGCTCCCGGCCGGCGGGCACGAGGACCTGGAGGTCCTGATCGGTGACCCCGACGGTCGAGTCGACCACCACCAGTACCCGCCCCACCCCGGCGGCGACCCCGGCGTTGATCGCGGAACCGATGCCGTCGACCGGGTCCTCCCGCACCCACGGCACGCCGCGCTGCTGGCGGTCGCGGGGTGAGGCGTCGGCGACGTAGCCGACCGCGCGGACGTCGACCTCGGGACCGAACGCGACCCGAGCCGCGACGACCATCGCCGGGAGTGCCGCGTACCGGTCCGAACGGCTGACGAGCAGCACCGTCACCGCTCGGTCGAGGAGCGGCAGGGGGTCCGGCAACCCGGCCACCCGCTCGGCCGAGCCGTCCGTGTCGGACGCGTGTCGGGCCTCCAGGCCGGGGTGGCCGGAGGCCGTCGCATCGCGACGACGGCGACGGCCGAACCAGCCAGGACCGGACGCCACGGTGCGTCTAGACGCCGAGGAGTCGCTGGAGGTAGACGCCGTACCCGCCCTTGACGAGCGGTGCGGCGAGCTCGGCGAGCTGCGCGTCGTCGATCCAGCCGTTCCGCCAGGCGATCTCCTCGATGCAGCCGATCTTGAAGCCCTGGCGGTCCTCGATGACCTTCACGTACTCGGAGGCCTGCATCATCGACTCGAACGTGCCGGTGTCGAGCCACGCGGTGCCACGGTCGAGGACCTGGACGCCGAGTTCGCCAGCCTCGAGGTAGCGCTCGTTGACCGTCGAGATCTCGAGCTCGCCACGGGCGCTCGGCTCGATCGTCTTCGCGATCTCGATGACCTTGTTGTCGTAGAAGTACAGGCCGGGGACGGCGTAGTTCGACTTCGGCTCTGCCGGCTTCTCCTCGATGGAGACCGCGGTGAAGTCGTCGTCGAACTCCACGACGCCGTAGGCCTTCGGGTCGGCCACGTGGTAGGCGAAGATCGTGGCGCCCTGCACGTCGGTGTTCTTCCGCAGGTTCGTGCCGAGGCCGGTGCCGTGGAAGATGTTGTCGCCGAGGACGAGCGCGACGCTGTCGTCGCCGATGAAGTCCTCGCCGATGACGAAGGCCTGCGCGAGGCCGTCCGGGGAGGGCTGCACGGCGTACTGGATCTCCATGCCGAAGGCCGAGCCGTCGCCGAGCAGGGCCTTGAACTGCTCGTTGTACTCCGGCGTCGTGATCACGAGGACCTCGCGGATGCCGGCCATCATGAGCGTCGACAGCGGGTAGTAGACCATCGGCTTGTCGTAGATCGGCATGAGCTGCTTGCTGATGCCCTTGGTGATCGGCCAGAGGCGCGTGCCGGATCCACCGGCGAGGATGATGCCCTTCATCGGACCGTCCTTACTTCTTCGTGCGGAGGGACTCGGTGTACGCGACGCACTCCTCGTACGTCGGCAGCAGCCCTGCGGCGGCGGCTTCCTCGAGCGTCGGCGCGGTCGTGTCCTTCTCGGAGAGCACCGGCTCTCCGATGCCGTCCGGCAGCTCGAGCCCCACGGTCGGGTCGAGGATGGTGATCCCCTTCTCACGCTCGGGGTCGTAGTGGGCGCTGACGAGGTAGTTCACGGTCGACTGGTCCTCGAGCGCGACGATCGCGTGGCCGAGGCCCTCGGACAGGTAGACGGCCTTGCGGTCGACGTCGTCGATCCGGACCGAGTCCCACTGCCCGAACGTCGGCGACCCGACGCGGATGTCGACGATGTAGTCGATGAACGCCCCGCGGACGGCGGTGACGTACTTCGCCTGGCTCGGGGCGACGAGGGCGTAGTGGATGCCCCGCGCGACGCCGGCCGACGAGATCGACATGTTCACCTGGCGGAGGTCCAGCGGGTGCCCGACCGTCTCTTCGAGGACGTCGGCGCGGTACGCCTCGAGGAATGCTCCTCGTGCGTCGCCGTGCTGGACGGGCGTGAACTCCCACGCGCCGGGGATCTTCAGTTCGCGGATCTGCACCGGGGAAGCCTAGCAAGGCGCGAGTTCGCATAGGCTGTCATGGTTCTGCGCATCGCCGACCCCCGAAACCAGAGACAAAGCGAGCCCGTGAAGCTATTCGTCCAGATCCCCTGCCTCAACGAGGAGAACACCCTCGCCAGCGTCATCGACTCGATCCCGCGAGAGATCGACGGCATCGACGAGATCGAGATCCTGGTGATCAACGACGGCAGCACCGACCGCACGGTCGAGGTCGCCAAGGAGCACGGCGTCAAGCACTTCGTGCACCACACCACGAACATGGGGCTCGCCCGGTCGTTCCGCGACGGCGTCGACTACGCCCTGCTGCACGGTGCCGACATCGTCGTCAACACCGACGGTGACAACCAGTACCCGCAGGCACAGATCGCCGAGCTCGTCCAGCCGATCCTCCGGAAGGAAGCCGAGATCGTCATCGGCGACCGGCAGACGCGCACGATCGAGCACTTCTCCGGCTTCAAGAAGCTCATGCAGCGCTTCGGTTCCTGGGTCGCCAGCCGCGCCGCCGGCCTCGACCTGCCCGACGCCGCGAGCGGGTTCCGCGCGTACTCGAAGTACTCGCTGATCCGGCTGAACATCGTGACGCGCTTCAGCTACTGCATGGAGACCATCGTGCAGGCCGGCTACAAGCGCCTGGCGATCGCGTCGGTGCCGATCACCACGAACCCGAAGACCCGCGAGTCCCGGCTCTTCAACAACATCTTCCAGCACATGTTCGAGTCCGGCTCGGCGATCGCCCGCGTCTACCTCATGTACCGACCGATGGCACTGTTCGCCTGGGTCAGCGTGGTCCTCGGTGCGCTCGGGCTCTGGCCCCTGGTCCGCTACCTGGTCCTGCTGGCCATGGACACCGGCGGCAACCACCTGCAGTCGATCATCCTCGGCGTGGTCCTCCTGATCACGGCGCTCCTCTCCATCGTGATCGGCGTCGTCGCCGACCTCACCCGCCTCAACCGCACGCTGGCCGAGGAGCAGCTCGACCTGCAGAAACTGCAGCGGTATGGCGACTGAGACGGCACCGGCCGTCTCGCGCACAGGAGTGGTCCGGCCGCGCGTCGGCCGGGCCGAGCGCATCGTCGTCATCGCCCTGACGATCGCGTTCGCGGCGGTGCTCGCGGTCTGGGCCGTGGTCACGACCACGTACAAGGCCCCGGACGAGCCGACGCACGTCGACGCCGTCGTGCACCTGGCGATCGGTGACGCGTGGGCCGCACCCGGCCAGTTGCACTACCTGAACGCCACCAACGCGTCGCTGGCCGCCAACCTCAGTGAGCCCGCCGCGGACCACCTGACCTGGGGCGAACTGCTCCGGAAGCACCCCGGGCTCGCCCCGACGAGCATCGACCAGATGTCGCAGCACCCGCCGACCTACTACGCACTGGCCGCGGGTGTGCTCCACCTGGTGCACTTCGAGGACCTCCGCTGGGACCACGCCGTGCTGGTCCTGCGGCTCTTCGACGCCCTCCTGGTGCTGCCGCTGCCGTTCCTGGCGTGGGCCACGGTGCGACGGCTGACGGGGTCGCCACGTGCTGCCCTGATCGGTGGGGCCGTCATCGTCGGCGTGCCCGAGGTCGCATCGATCGGGGCGTCGGTCACGAACGACGCGCTCATGCTGCCCCTCGCCGCGACGCTGGTGTACCTGGTCGTCCGGCTGCTCACCGGCGACCTGCGCGTCCGCACGACGCTCTGGATCGGCCTCGTGCTCGGCGTGATGCTCCTGGTCAAGGGCACGGCCCTGCCCGCGATCCCGTTCGTGGGCATCGCGGTGATGACGGCCGGGTTCGCCCGTGCCACCCTGTGGCGGAACGTGCTCAGGACCCTGTGGACGCTCGGCCTCGCCGCCGTCGTGGGCGGCTGGTGGTGGCTCCGGAACATCCTCGTGTACCACGAGATCCAGCCCGACGGCCTGGCCGCGTACGCCCGACCGCCGAAGCCGTTCCCCGAGGGGACCTCGGCGAACCCGGAGGTCTTCCTCCGTGACTACTGGAACGGCGTCACCCGCACGTTCTGGGGCAGCGTCGGCGGGCTGACGCAGTTCCAGATCGCGCAGGTCCTCATCGACGGACTGACGGTGGTCTGCCTCGCCGGGATCGTCATCTGGGCGTTCCGTCGCGGGCCGTCGCTCCGACCGGCCATCGTGTTGGCGTCGTTCCCCGTCATCCTCATCGCGTTGCACATGCAGAGCGGCTGGGGCGGGTACGTGCGGAACACCATCGTCGCCGGCACCCAGGGCCGCTACTACTACCCGACGCTCGTCGCCCTCATCGCGCTGAGCGCACTGGCCTGGCGCCGGGTCACCGTGACGGCGGCCGGGGCGACCCGGTTGGCGATCGGCATCTCGATCGCGGCGATGGCGATGGGGCTCTACGGCGTCGTGTACGCGCTCCGGGCCTTCGGGCAGGACGCGGCGTTCTGGATCGACGACGCCATGGTGACGCGGTTCGACCGGGTCGGACTGCTGTCGGCCGGCGCGAACTTCACCCTCGCAGCGATCGCCGCGGTCGCGCTGATCGGCACCGCGGTGCTGCTGGTGCGCTTCATGCGCCGGACGGAGGTCGCCGCGTGACCCGGCCACTCGCGGGCCGGGCACCCGCCGCCCGCCCCCGCGTCGGCCGGGCCGAACGGCTGCTGCTCGGTACGACCACCGTCGCCTGGCTCTTCCTCCTGCTCACCTTCGCCCTCGTCACCCCGGCCTTCGGCGCGCCGGACGAACCGGCCCACGTCGACGCTGCCTTCCGCCTCGCGCTCGGCCTCGGCTGGCCCCACGCCGGCGACATGCACTACCTCGCCGCGATCCGGCAGATCGTCGAGCACCCGGTGCCCGCCGTCGACCGCACCACCGTGGACGCCCTGCTCGCCGCGGTCCCGGGCGACTCCCCCGCGATCGACCCGATGTCGCAGAACCCGCCGACCTACTGGCTCGTGGCCGCCGGGATCCTCCGCCTGATCCGGTTCGGCGCGCACGACTGGGCGACCTCGATCCTCGTCCTCCGCGTGTTCGACGTCCTGCTCGTCACCGCACTGCCGGTGCTCGTCTGGGCGACCGTCCGCCGCGTCACGCGGTCCCCGAAGACCGCGCTCGTCGCCCCGCTCCTGCTCTTCGCCGTGCCGCAGCTCGCCCAGGTCGCCTCCGGCGTGACCGTGTGGGCCCCGGTGATCCTGCTCGGCGCGGTGCTCGTGTGGGCGTCCACCCGGGTGCTCACCGGCGACCGGTCCTGGTGGACCACGGTGTTCCTGGCCGTCGCGGTGACCGGGCTCGCCGCCCTGAACGCGGTCGGGCTGCTCGCGGTGCCGTTCGCCGTGCTGGTCCTGCTGCTGCCCGGACGCGGAAGACACCGGACCGTCGGCACCGACGCCACCGACGGAACCGACGGAACCGACAGCACCGACAGCACCGACGGCACCGGTGGCACCGTCGGCACCGCTCGACCGCGGGGGCAGCGGCTCCTGCACGCCGGCGTCGTGGTCGTCGCCGCCGCCGCGGTCTCCGGCTGGTGGTGGGTCCGCACCCTCCTGGTGAGCGGGACCCTCGTGCCCGATGCTCTGCGTGCCGTCACCACCGTGCAGCCCTACCCGGCGGGCGGAGCGAACCCGGGAGCCTTCGCCGGTCGACAGTGGGACGGGCTCACCGCCTCGTTCTTCGGCGACTTCGGCGCGGACCAGTGGCCGCTGCCGCCGACGGTCATCGACGCCCTCGCGATCGTCGCGCTCGTGGTCATCGGCTGGTCTTACGCCCGCCGCACGCAGGCCCGCCGTGTCAGCACCGTCGTGCTGGTCTGGCCGGCGCTCGTGCTCGCCGCGACGCTCGCGTACAACTGGCGGAACTACCTCGGCACCCACCAGGGCAACGGGCTGCAGGGCCGGTTCCTGTTCGTGGCGGTCGTGGCCCTCGTGCTCGCGCAGGCCGTCGCCTGGCACGCGCTCATCGTCCGCCCGGAGCTGCGGCGTCGCCTGGCCAGGGTCGCCGCCGTCGTCTCGTTCGCGATCGCGACGTACGGCGTCGGGCTGACCTACCGGGGCGCGTGGGAGAGCAGCCAGTTCCGCGTCACCTACGGCGGGATCTCCGCGATGGCCGGCGGGGCGTTGACGGGGCCCTACCCGATCGCGCTCGCCCTCGGAGTCTTCGTCCTCGCCGCGGTCACCACCGTCGTGCTGCTGTGGCGCGCGACGGACACGACGACAACGACGACAAAGACGACCACGACGACAACGACGACAACGAACCCGGCCCCGACCCCGGCGCCGACCGCGACCACCACCACCACGGCCACCGCCACGGCCGCCCACCCCGGCGCCCACCCCGACGACGGCCCGCTAGAATCGCCGCCGACCCACGAACCGACCGTCAGGAAAGAGACCTCGTGAAGATCCTCGTCACCGGAGGGGCCGGCTTCATCGGCTCGAACTTCGTCCGCCGCACCCTGGAGGACGCGTACCCCGGCCTCGAGGGCGCAGAGGTCGTCGTCTACGACGCGCTGACGTACTCGGGCAACGAGGCGAACCTCGCCCCCGTCGCCGACTCCCCCCGCTACACCTTCGTGCACGGCGACATCCGCGACGCCGCGAAGCTCGACGAGGTCGTCCCGACCGTCGACGCGATCGTGCACTTCGCCGCCGAGTCCCACGTCGACCGTTCGGTCCGCGACTCCGGCATCTTCGTCGAGACGAACGTCGTCGGCACCCAGCGCCTGCTCGACGCCGCGCTCCGCCACGGCACCGAGCGCTTCGTGCACGTCTCCACCGACGAGGTCTACGGCTCCATCAGCGAGGGCTCGTGGGACGAGGAGCGACCGCTCGAGCCGAACTCGCCGTACTCGGCGTCGAAGGCCGGCAGCGACCTGCTCGCCCGCAGCTACCACCGCACGCACGGGCTGAACCTCTCGATCACGCGCTGCTCGAACAACTACGGGCCGTACCACTTCCCCGAGAAGGTCATCCCGCTCTTCGTCACGAACCTGATCGACGACGTGCACGTCCCGCTGTACGGCGAGGGCAACAACATCCGCGACTGGCTGCACGTCGACGACCACACCCGCGGCATCGCGATGGTGCTGACCCGTGGCCGCGCCGGCGAGATCTACAACATCGGCGGCGGCACCGAGCTCACCAACAAGGAGCTCACGCAGCTGCTCCTCGACGCCACCGGCAAGGACTGGTCGTACGTCGACCGCGTCGCCGACCGGCTGGGACACGACCTGCGCTACTCGGTCGACATCTCGAAGATCCGGGCCGAGCTCGGCTACGAGCCGCAGGTCCCGTTCGAGCAGGGCCTGGCCGACGTCGTGCAGTGGTACCGCGACAACCGTTCGTGGTGGGAGCCGCTCAAGCAGCGCGCGGCCCTGAGCTGAGCGGTCGACCGTGACCAAGTACCTGATCACCGGCGCCGCCGGCATGCTCGGCCGTGACCTGCAGGCCGCACTCGCCGGTCGTGACGTCACCGCGCTCTCCCGCGCCGAACTCGACATCACCGACCCGGCCGCGGTGGACGCCGCCGTCGCCGGGCACGACGTCGTCATCAACTCCGCCGCGTACACGAAGGTCGACGACGCGGAAGGCCACGAGGACGACGCCTTCGCCGTGAACGCGACCGGCCCGAAGCTCCTGGCCGAGGCCGCTGTCCGCCACGGTGCGAAGCTCGTCACCGTGTCGACGGACTACGTCTTCGACGGCAACGGCACCGCCCCGTACGCCGAGGACGCCCCGACCGACCCGATCAACGCCTACGGCCGCACGAAGGCCGCAGGCGAGGCGTTCGTGCGCGAGATCGCACCGGACTCGTCGTACGTCGTCCGCACCGCCTGGATCTACGGCGCGCACGGCCCGAACTTCGCCGCGACGATGCTCCGGCTGGCCGGTTCGCACGACACCGTCAGCGTCGTCACCGACCAGGTCGGCCAGCCGACGTGGACCGGGGACCTCGCCGCACGGATCGTCGAGCTCGTCGACGGCGACGCCCCCGCGGGCGTCTACCACGGCACCAACGCCGGGCAGGGGTCGTGGTTCGACTTCACCCGCGCCATCTACACCGAGCTCGGGCTCGACCCCGAGCGGGTGCTGCCCACGGACAGCGCCGCGTTCGTCCGCCCGGCGCCGCGCCCGGCGTACAGCGTCCTCGGTCACGACGGCTGGTCGCGTGCCGGACTCGCGCCGATGCGCGACTGGCGCGACGCGCTGCGCGCCGCCGTGGCTGCTGGCGCGTTGACCGCGTAGGCACGGCTCTCGGCCTGGAGGCCCGGATCACGTTCCCGACGTCGCGAACGTGATCCGGGCCTCCCGTCACGCCCCCAGGGGGCTGCTCACTCGCCCTGGTAGTGTCGGGCAGCCGGACGCCGGACCGGACCACGATCCCCTGAACACGACGAGGAGACCAGCACCATGACGACCCTCCACGTCCTCGTCGACCAGGTCGTCGCCCCGGTCCCCGGCGGCATCGGACGCTACGCCGAGGAACTCACCCGGCACCTCGTCCTGAACGCGCCGAGCGGCTGCGACGTCGCCGGTGTGGTCTCCGCCGTGGGCTCGGACGAGATGTCCCACCTGCGCACCCTGCTCCCCGGCCTGTCCGACCTGCAGCGTCTGCCACTGCCGCGCCGTGAGCTCTCGCTCGCGTGGCAGGGCGGGTTCGTCGGCGGCATCGCGAAGGGCATGGTGCACGCGCCGAGCGTCCTGGCGCCGCTGGTGAAGCACGACCGGTTCCAGGACCCGGGCCGGCAGACCGTGGTCACCGTGCACGACACGGTGCCGTGGACCAACCCCGAGACCCTGACCACGCGCGGCGTCCACTTCCACAAGGCGATGGTGAAGCGTGCGTGGAAGCACGCGGACGCCGTCGTGGTGCCCACCCACGCGGTCGCGAGCGCCCTGAACGAGATCCACCGGTTCGACGACCGGCTCCGGGTCATCGGCGGCGCGCCGAGCGGGCGGCTCCGACTGCCCGTCGACGCCGACCTGCGCGCCGAGCGCCTCGGACTGCCCGAGCGGTACGTGCTGGCGGTCGGCACCCTCGAACCCCGCAAGGCCCTCTCCGCCCTGATCGAGGCGATGGCGCACCCCGACGCGCCCGCCGACATCCCGCTCGTCATCTCCGGCCCGGACGGCTGGGGCGACGTCGACGTGTACGGCACCGCCGAGCGCGCCGGGCTCGCCCGCGACCGGGTGAAGCTGCTCGGACGGGTCGACGACGCAGACCTCGCCGTGGCGTACGACCGAGCGACGGTGTTCGTGTTCCCGAGCCTGGCCGAGGGCTTCGGACTCCCCGTGATCGAGGCGATGAGCTTCGGTACCCCGGTGATCCACTCCGACGACCCCGCCGTGGCCGAGGTCGCCTCGGACGCCGGGGTGACCGTCGCCCGTGGTCCGAGCGAGTCCTACCCCGAGCGGATCGCGCAGGCGGTCTACCAGGTGGTCAACGACCCGCACCTCGCGGCACAGCTGGCCGTGGCGGGGCCGGACCGCGCACGCATGTACGACTGGTCCGACTCCGCGGCCGAGGTCTGGCAGCTGCACGCCGACCTCTGACGGTCGCCGAGCGGGTCAGCCCTTGTACGTGTAGGTGCTCACCCAGTCGATGTAGAGGTGCCCGGTGTCGCCCCAGTTCCCGACCTGGAACATGTAGCGGTGCGCGGTCTTCGGGACGTGCTTGGTGACCGTCTTGATGACCTTGCCGTCGAGCCGGTACCGCACCGACTTCCCGGGGATCCACTCGATCGAGTACGTGTGCCACGAGCGCCACGAGACGCCGGTGCTCAGGCTCGTCGCGGTGGCTTCCTGCCCGGGCGTCATCGAGTGGTGGTGCAGCATCGGCTGCTGCTCGAAGTTGGCCTCGGGGTAGTCGATCTCACCGTCGGACCACTTGTCCGACGACGGCCACAGCATGAACGCGGCACCGTTCCCGTCACCACCGGTGGCCTTGGCGCGGACGATGAACTTGCCGCCCTTGTGCCCCCACGCACCCGTCGGGGTGCCGAAGGTTCCGGCAGCGCCGTGCTTCCCGTCGAGCTTCACGTCCATGTACCCGTTGTGCGCGCTGATCATCGCGCCCGAGTAGTACATGCCGCCGGTGCCGTCCGGGTACGGCTGCCACGACTTGGCGTACGTCTTGGCGAACTTCCCCTTCGCCGTCGCCGCGGTGCTGAACTGCTCGCGGTAGGTCTGCTTGAAGTTGCCGACGTCGCCGCGCGGGGCCGACGTCGCGTTGGCGGGCGACACCGGCCCGAGCGGTCCGGCGACGAGTGCGGCGCTGAGGAGCACGACGGCGAGCGCTGCCCTCTTCGGTGCGCGATTGAGCATGAGCGGTCACTCCCTGACGTGACTGTGCAGCACCCGTCCCCTGGTGCCGGGCGGCCGCGTCTCGGCCACCTGCCGTACAAGGTAGTTGGCATCCGCAACGCGCGCCGGGGGTTGACTTCATTGCCCTATCCCCAGTACACGGGGCTTGCGCGGCGCGCGGAATCGGCGCACGAGTGTGCAGCGGCCCGTTCGGCGCGGACGTTCTCGCTCCGTTGCGGGCGTCCGGCGCGCCGAGGAGACACCCTGGTGTCGGCTGGCCAGTACCGGTCAGCGAGCGAGCCGGTCGGACCGTTCCTTTGCTGTCCGCGCGGCATCCGGGTCACCGAGCTGCCCCTCGACGTAGGCCAGTGTCGCCCAGACGTCCGCATCGTCCGGGGCCAGTGTGCTCGCGCGGACGAGCTGTGCCCGGGCCGGTTCGAGTGCACCTTGCAACGCGAGCACACCGCCGTACCGGTGCGCGACCTGCGCATCGAAGGGGTAGGCGTCTGCGAGCCGCACGAGCGTGCGTCCTGCCCCCTGCAGATCACCCTCGGCCTGCTGACCCACCGCCAGTGCCTTCGCCCCCAGCAGGGAGTCCGGGGCCGCATGGAGCGCCCGCTCCGACCACGCCACCGTGAGGTCGGCCGCATCCGTCTCGCCGGGACGTGCGTCGGCGACGGCCGCCATCGACTGCGCCGCGATGAGGGCGATGTCCCCGTCCCAGGGACGCATGCGGGCCGCGATGGTGAAGCCGGACTCCGCGGCACGGAGATCGCCCTGCTCAGCGTGTCGCACCGCGGCGCCGAGTGGGACCTCTGCTGCCGTGGTGACGAGCAGGAACGCCGTCCAGGCGCAGACGAACACGAACCGGAGCCGCGCCGAGGCCGGCCGCGTGGTGCTCGGCGGAACGGCGATCATCGCCCCGGCGAACAAGGCCGGCAGGACGACGACGCCGGGTGTCGTGAACGTGACGCACAGCCCGACGACGGCGACCGACAACACCGCAGGCGCGACGACCAACAGCTCGTGTCGGTCCGGCCGAGCGGCTCGGCGTCGGTTCACGGAGCCGGTGACCATGACGGCGACGAGCGTCCCGACCGCCAGCACGAGCAGGACGATGCCACCTGCGGACGCCGCCTGGAGCGGCCAGGCATGCGGCGAGTCGAGTGTCGTCTGAGACCCGACCGCACGTTGCCAGGTCGAGTCGTGGTGCATGGCCACGGCGTCCTCGAAGCCCGAGGGGCCGAGCCCGAGCCACGGGCGCGCGAGCACCGTCGCGACGGCGTCGTGCCAGATCAGGAGCCGATCGCTCGCGGACGCCGCCGCCATCCGGTCCGCGCCGGTGATCCTGGCCATCGTCGACGGCAGCAGGGCCGACGCGAGGCCGGAGATCCCGACCACGGCCGCGACGACCGAGAACACCCGCCGTCGTGGTCCTTGCGCCTCGCGTCCGCAGGCCAGCACGACGAGGACGACGAGACCGACGAGCGCGGCGAGCAGCGCACCCCGCGACCCCGAGAGCACGAGTGCTGCCACGCCGAGCACCAGACCCGTCCCGCGGAACATTCGGGTGCGCCTCCCGGCGGTCCGGTCGAGCAGGGGCAGGACGAGGACGACCACACAGACCGCCGCGACCAATCCCTGGTCACTCGCGTTGCCGAGCAACGCACCAGGCCGTGCGGCGGAGCCGCCGAGCGGACGGAGGCCGCACGCTTCGAGCAGCGCGACGACACCGAGCAGCACGGACACCGCGGCGACGGCGTCGGAGAGGCGGCGATGGACGCGGGCGTCGGCTCCGGGACCGAGCAGTCGCGCACCCAGCCACAGCGACGCGAAGTAGACGGGGATCATGACGGCCCCCTCGTAGCGCGGCCATCGGCCCCAGAACGACGCCGCGGGAGCTGCGGAGGTCAGCGCGGTCGTGACGAGGACCGCGCCACCGACGACGACCACCGTCAGGGCCCAGCGCGGGAGCCGACCGTTCGGCGCACCGGTGCACGCGACGATGACCGCGACCGCGACGACGACGGCCTTCGGCAGGAACCAACGGTCGAACGCGCCGGGCAACAACACGACGGTCGACGCGACAGCGATCGACAGGGACGCCCGGAGCAGGTGCTGCGAGCGTCCCTGTTCAAGTCCGGTCACGACTTGGGGGTCACCGACTTGCTGGTGTGCGCGGCGGTCGTGTACCCGGAACGTGTGCCCGTCACGGTGACGGTGATCGCCTTGCCCTTGTCCGACTTCGTGAGCTTGTACTTCGAGCCAGTCGCCTTGCTGATGGCCTTCCCGGCTCGCTTCCACTGGTAGGTGAATTTCGTGGGCGTGGGCGACCAGGTGTTCGCCCTCGCCGTGAGCGTGCTCCCGACCTTCGCCGATCCGCTGATCGTCGGTGTCGCCGCGGTCACGAACGTGTAGCGGAGCGCTTGGTCGACCTTGCCGACCGACCCGGTGGCCGGGACGGTGACCGTGTCGGCGCCGGCGAGGCTCGTCTTGTCCTTGTAGTACCCGTCGGGCAGTGTCGCCGTCGTGGAGTAGTCGCGGTAGCCGACCTTGTACGAACCCGGAGCCAGCCCCGGGATCGAGTACGTCGTCGACTTCGACGTGCCACGCTGGCCGACCGGCTTCGACGCGACCGGGACCCACTTCGACGTCTTCGGGTCCTTCGCGTAGGCGCGGACGTCGAAGAGCGAGAACTTCGCTGCGGTCAGCGTGCCCGTGATGCGCGCGCCGCGCTGCAGGGCGACGTCGGCCTTCTGCGCTGCTGTGCCGGCGATCGTGATGGCCTTGGCGGACGAGGCGAACCGGCTGCCGAGGTACTGCGGCACGTACAGTGCGCTGCCCGAGTCCGTGGTCGTCGTGCTCAGCGGTTGCGTCTCGAAGTGGACGGTGTACGTCCCCGGCGCGACTCCGGTGAAGTCGAACGAGCCGTCTGTGCCGGTCTGGGACGCATAGCCGGCTCCCCAGGAGACGTACCGGTTCGACTTCGCCGCATCGGTCGAGGTCAGCTCGACGGACACGCCCGCGAGCGGAGCACGAGTGTCGGCGGCCGTCACCGTCCCCGAGACCGACCCGCCGCGGACGAGGGTCGTGCCGACGCCGGTCGTGGTCTTCCCCGACGTCACCGTGACGGTCGAGGCGGAAGCTGCGGCGAAGGACCCGCCGGAGAAGCGGTTCGCGAGACCTGAACCCTGCGGAGCGATGAACTGCACCTTGTAGGTCCCGGGTGCGACACCGTACGGGGTCGTGAAGGTCCCATCAGCGTCCACCCCGAACTGGGCGCCGTCGTCAGTCTTGTTCGCGCCGGTCGCGAACAGCTTGACGGACTGCCACTGCCCGCTGGGGGCCGTTGGCGACACCTTGCCGGAGATCTTGCCGGCCCGCACGAGCGAGAAGTCCTGGCGCAGCTTCGACTTCGCCGTGACGGTGCCGGCCACGTCGCGCTCGAGCCCTGCGTAGGGGCTGCCGCTGCCGTAGTTCGGGCCGGCCTCGATGTCGTAGGTGCCGGAGCGGATTCCGGAGAGGTTCAGGGTGTAGCTCCCGTCGCTCCTGGTCTGGATTGCTCGGACGGGAGACGGGTAGCCGTACGGGCCGTTCGGATCCCACAGCTTCACGTTCGCGCCGGCGATCGGCTTGCCCGTGTCGGCGGCGACGACCTTGCCCGTCACTGTTCCGGTCGGCGTCGCCGCGTACGCGGGCACGGCGGTCAGGGTGAGCGCGGCGACCGATGCCGCCGCGATGATCGGAACGGCGATGCGCGTGCGCATGCGTGTGGGTGAACCGGTGACGGCCATGTCTGATCCCCTTAGATGACATCCGCTCGGGTGCAGACGTGTGCGCTCAGCAAACCGTTTGGTCATCCACAGGTGCAAGGCCCTCGTTCGGGGGGCACCGCTCGCTTCCCGCGATCTGCAGCGCTGATCCGACGGACGGGAGGCACGGTGCCAGCTGGCACCGTGCCTCCCGTCCGCCTCGGCGACCGTCTCAGGACCGCACGTGCGGATCGCGTCCGGGTACCGTGCTCGAGTGGTCTCCCTCACCCTCCCGGTCATCTCGTGTAGCCTCGACCCCGCCAGCGCGAGCCGACGACTCGCCGATCGATCCGCCGAGTTGCTCGTCGGCAGCGGACACCGGTCGGAGGTCATCGACCTCGCGGACGTCGGGCTGCCACCGTTCGACAACGACCAGGTGTACGGCAGCGCGGCGTTCGAGGCGTTGCACGGCACGATCAGCGGAGCCGACGGCGTCGTGCTCGCGTTCCCGATCTACAACTGGGCGCCCTCGTCCACCGTGAAGTCGTTGGTCGAGGCGACCGGCGCGACCGGCTACGGACGTCGCGCTGCGTGGTTCGACAAGGTCGTCACGTTCGTCTGCGCTGCCGGACTGCCGCACAGCTACATGGCGACGGGGACACTCGCGCAGTCGCTCATGCTGGACTTCAAGTGCGTGGTGAACCCGTACAGCGCCTTCGTGTCCGAGCGCGACTGGGACGGTGACGCGCTCGGACCCGATCGGTCCGCCCGCCTGGGCAAGACGATCGCGGTGCACGCGGAACTCGCGGGCCTGCTGCGGAACCGGACCTACTCGTCGGACTGGGAGGTCTGAGGAGCCCTGCCCCCCGACGGTCGGTCGGCCCGGGGTCGGCCGGCCCGCGGTCAGGGCTGCAGCGCCTCGAGGTCCTCGAGCAGGCTGGGGTGCGTCGGCTCCCAGCCGAGCGTCTGACGGGTGTGGGCGCTGGAGGACGGCTGGTCCATCGCGAAGATCGGCCCGAAGGGACCGAACGTCTCGTCCGGCACCGACGCGACCGGCAGCCCGAGGCGACGGCCGACGACGGTGGCGATGTCGATCACCCGGTCACCCTCGTCCGCGACGGCGTGCCAGGCGGTGCCGCCGGGCGCCGTCTCGAGCGCGAGCCGGAACAGCACGGCAGCATCTCGAGCGTGCACGGCGGGCCAGCGCTGCGCACCGTCGCCGGGGTACCCGGCGATGCCGGACCGCCGCGCGGCCTGAGTGAGCAGCCCGGCGAAGCCACCGTGCCCGTCCTCGTGGACCGTGCGGGGCATCCGGACGGCAGAGGTGCGAGATGGGCGTGCTCGCGTTCAAGCAGGGCTACGCGCGCTGGTCCGAGGGCGAGCGGAGCGACGACGACGGGCTGGCACGCCACGCCCTCGACGTCCTGCAGGCACTCCGGAGCGCGACGGCCGCCCTGGGCTGACGCCGGCTGTTCGTCGGGTCAGGCGGCTGCGGTGCGGCGCAGACGGCTGTTCGTCGGGTCAGGCGGCTGCGCTGCGGCGCGACGTGACCAGGGCCGAGACGATCGCGGCCACCGCCGCCAACACCACGACGACGGCAGCGAGTTCGCCGACCTGCTGCGCGACGAGCATCGACTCGTACTGCGACTTCGTCATCACGATGGACTGGCCCGCCTCACGCGCCCACGGCAGCACCGGCACGACGGCATTCACGGACGTCACGGCGATCGCGCAGACCACGGCGGCGATGCCCGCCACGGCCGCGAGGACCAGGGCCGGGGTGTGACGACGGAGACCAGCGTGCATGGCGACACCGTAGCGCGACCGGGTCGCTCCGCGAACGACTAGAGCGAATCGCGCAGTCGCGCGGCCTTCTCCTCGACCAGGCGCTCGAGCCCGTCGGCGTACTCGGTCAGGCGTGCCGAGACGGCTGCGTCGGACGTGCCGATGATCCGTGCCGCCAGCAGTCCGGCGTTGGCTGCGCCGTTGATCGCCATCGTCGCGACCGGGATTCCGGCGGGCATCTGCACGATCGACAGCAGCGAGTCGAGCCCGTCGAGCCGCGCGAGCTGCACGGGCACGCCGATCACGGGCAGGGTCGTCATCGAGGCGACCATGCCCGGCAGGTGCGCGGCACCACCGGCACCGGCGATGACGACGCGGATGCCACGCTCCGCGGCGCTACGGGCGAACCGGGTCATCTTGTCGGGGGTGCGGTGCGCCGAGACCACGTCTGCCTCGAACGGGATGCCGAGTTCACCGAGGATGTCCGCCGCGGGCTGCATGGTCGGCCAGTCGGAGTCCGACCCCATGATGATCGAGACGAGCGGCTGTGCGGGTGCGGCGGAGTCGGTCACGCGACGAGCCTAGCCGAGCAGCACCCGGCGCCAGGCGTCGTCGTCGCGGCCGATCGTGCGTTCCCCCGTGACCCAGCGGACCGCGCGCTCGTCGGGTGCGCCGGACTCCACCGCCGCGCGGACGGCGTCCCGCCAGGCGTCGACGTCGTCCGCGACGGCCACCGCGCCGTGGCTCCGTGCAACGGCGTACGAGGGCCGGTCCGAGACCACCGCCGGCAGCCCGAGCGCGGTGTACTCCAGGAACTTCAGGTCGCTCTTCGCACGGTTGAACTCCTCGTCGCGGAGCGGTGCGACCCCGGCACTCCAGCGTTCACGGTGTGCGACGAGCCACCGCGAGAACGCCGGGTAGTGGCCGTCGGGCACCTCGATGCGACGGAACCAGTCGGCTGCCTCGTCGTCGGTGACGCCGATGACCTCGAGCCGGACGGGCGTGCCGTCGGCGGTGGTCAGGTCGGTGAAGACGTCGCGGAGCAGCTCGAGGTCGGCGGCGTGGGTGAGCGTGCCCATGTACAGGACACGGTGCTCCCCGTCCGGCCGATCGTCGTCGTCCTCCGTCGGGCCCGGGGTCCAGAGGCCCGGGTCGAGGGCGTTCGGGACGACCGTGACGTCGCGCGCGACCGGACGGACGACCTCGGCGAGCTCCGGGGTGCTCACGATGACGGTGTCGGCCCCACGGACCAGTGCGTCGATGGAGGCGAGACGGTCGGGGTCGTACTCGGCGCGGGCCAGGCGTGCCCGGCCGGACTCGGTGAAGAAGTCGTCGTCGACCTCGCCGACGACGCGGACCCCGCGGGCTGCTGCGGCGTCGAGGAACGGCCGCACGGTGCTGCGCGGCAGGATGTCGCGCTGGACGAGGACCGCCGTGTACGGGGTCCGGTCGGTGCCGTCGACGAAGGACGCCGGGTCGACCTGCTGGACCGTGGCCGTGCCGGTGGCCGCCAGGTGCTCGGTGCGGCGGACGACCCGGACGTGGGCGGAGGCGGGGTGTGCTCCGTCGGCGCCGGCGACGACGTAGCCGAGGACGGGCAGTGGCTCGGGCTGCGGAGGGGTCCCGACGACGGCACGGCGCAGGCGTCGGGCGGCCCGGCGGACGAGATCTCGCGGCATGGGGTCATTCTCCCGCACGGCGGGCGGTCGGCGCGGCGCGGGGGTCGTGCGGGATCGCAGGGGCTCGCACGGGGTCGCACCGTGCGAGGTCGCGCCCACGACGGTGCGAGGTCCCGCGCATGGTGCGACCCCGATCAGCTCCCACGCTGCACGGAACCTCGCACCGTACAGCTCCGACCAGCCCCGCCCTCGCACCGTGCGACCCGACTACCGTACGACCCGCAGCGCCGCGCCCGACCTCGCACCGTGCAAGGTCGCCACCACGACCGTGCGAGGTCCCGCGCAAGGTGCGACCCCGATCAGCTCCCACACTGCGCGGGACCTCGCACCGTACAGCTCCGACCAGCCCCGCCCTCGCACCGTGCGACCCGAGCACCGCTCGGCTCGAACCGCCGCGCCCGACCTCGCACCGTGCGAGGTCGCGCCCACGACGGTGCGAGGTCCCGCGCATGGTGCGACCCCGATCGGCTCCCACACTGCGCGGAACCTCGCACCGTACAGCTCCGCCCAGCGACCCCGCCCCGAACCCGAGCGCCCCCGACGCCGCCCGCGCCTCAGCGCACCCGCACCGTCCGGCACGGGGACGACTTCCGGTCCGCCCCACTCCCCGCGTTGTGGGCGATCGCGCAGACCGTGTGCTTGCCGGCGGCCACCCGCACGGTGCCCGCGAACCCGTGCCGCGTGCCCGAACCCCACGTCGCGTCGACGTCGGCACGCTTCCGACCGGCGTCCAGCGACGTCACACGTTTGCCGTCGACGGTGATCGCCACTCGGCTCGCCGCGGCCACCGCGTCCCCGTCGAATGCCCAGCCGCGCACGCTGACCGCGCGGGTGGCAGCCTTCGCGGACTCGAGCGCGAGGTAGGGGTCGTGCCGGTAGGCGCGGACGGTCGAGCACCCGAGCGGGGAGTCCGATCCGGCGCCGATGTTCACGGCGGTGACGCAGACCCGGCGAGCGCCGGCCGCCGCGGGCACGACGACGTCGAACCCGTGGGTCGCGCCGGCTCCGGAGGCACGGTCGACGTCGGTCCGCCGGAGCGAGGCGGTGACGGCCCCGGCCGCGGTGCCGTCGACGGTGGCCCGGACCGTGACCGGCTGCGTGGGGTCGTCCTCGTCGAAGGCCCATCCGCGCACCCGGACTCCACCACCGGTGCCGGCGACGACCTCGAGGGCGCCTCGAGGGGTGAGGTCGGCTGCCGGCACTCCGAGTCGCGCGTTGGCGACGAGGGCCTGGGCGTACGCCGACCACCACTTGCCGGCGGCGGGGGCGCCGTTGCAGGTGCCGTCGCTCGCACCGGGGGTCTTCACCCAGAGCAGCGCGTCGAGCGCGGTGCCGTCCGACACCACCCGGGGCGAAGTACCGAGCCCGGCGCCGGGACCGTTGCACCAGGTGCCGCGCCAGCCCTGCCCGTTCCGCGACGTGTCGATGACGTAGTGCGAGCCTCCGGTCGCCGCGGACACCTTCTGCGCGTAGGCCTGCTCCTGGGCGGTCGGGTAGTAGTTGGCGACGTTCGTGAAGAACCCGCGGGCCTGCTGCACGCCGGCGCTGTTCAGTCGTGCGGCCATGGTCGCGGGCGGCACCCAGTTCGAGTTGCCGGCGTCGAGGTACGCGGGCACTCCGGCTGCGGTGAGGCCGGCGACGGTGCGGGACAGGATCCGGTAGCGCTGCTCGTCGAGCGTCGTGCTGCACTTGGCGTTGCTGAGCATCGCGAGGGAGTCCGGCTCGACGACCACGGCCGCACGGTGTCCGGCGAGGGCCGCGGTGACCTGGTCGACCCAGGCGTCGTACGACGCTTCGGAGAACCCGCCGGCGGAGTACCCGCCGCAGTCGCGGTCCGGGATCGCGTAGAGCACGAACACCGGGGTGGTGCCGGACTGCTCGGCGCCGGTGACGGCGGTCGCGATGGTCTTGGTCAGCTGCGTGCCCTGGGTCCACTCGCCGAGCCAGGTCGCGACGGGGTAGAGCGCGATGGTCGTCGCAGCGTCGGCACCGGCGGGGTCCGAGGCGGCGAGCGCCGTGGCTGCCTTCGCTGCTTCACTCGTCGGCGACCGGTACGGCCCGGCCCCGTAGAGCGACCCAGCCGACGCCGACCGGATCGACGCCGCAGACGAAGCCGACGGTGCAGACGACACAGACGAAGCAGACGAAGCAGACGAAGCCGACGAAGCCGACGAAGCCGACGAAGCAGCACTGGCGGTGGAGACGGTCGTCACCGGCAGCAGCCCACCGACGACGGCGACGAGAGCGGCGGCGGCACCGCACACAGCGGTACGGCGCGGACGGCGGCGCATGGACACTCCCCTGGACGATCGATCCCTGACCGATCCATGGCAACACGCCCGGGGACGCGCGACCAGCCGCCAGTGCGGGTGGCACCCGAGGGGGTGTCGGCCACAGTGCCGACACGCGACGCTGCCGACACACGACGGTGCCGACGCGCGACGGTGCCGACAAACGACGCTGCCGACACGCGCCCTGGACGTGCGCCAGACGGACGGGAGGCCCGTGGCGGCGTCGCCACGGGCCTCCCGTCCGTCATCCGGTCGCCTGCTCGGACCGCCGGCCGCCAGCCGGACCGGTGTCAGTCGTCGAAGTGCGCCGCTGCCGCGCGTGCCCGGTAGACGACGTCGTCGACGTCGTCGCCGATCACCGTGACGTGGCCGATCTTCCGACCCGGGCGGGGGGCCTTGCCGTAGAAGTGGAACTTCGCCTCGGGGAAGGCCTCGAGCGCGGCGGGGTAGCGGGCCGCGAGGTCGCCGTCCGCCGGACCGCCGAGCACGTTGATCATCACGGCGGCGGGTGCGAACGAGCCGGTGGACCCGAGCGGCAGGTCGAGCACGGCCCGGAGGTGCTGCTCGAACTGGCTCGTCGTCGCACCGTCGATGGTCCAGTGCCCGGTGTTGTGCGGGCGCATCGCGAGCTCGTTGATGAGGATGCGTTCGTCGTCGGTCTGGAACAGCTCGACCGCGAGGACACCCGTGACGCCGAGCTCCTCGGCGATGCGGACCGCGATCGACTCGGTCATGTCGGCGATCCGGCCGGCGCTGTCCGGTGCGGGCGCGACGACCTCGGCGCAGACCCCGTCGCGCTGCACGGTCTCGACGAGCGGCCACGCCACGACCTGTCCGGAGGGGCGTCGGGCGACGGACTGTGCGAGCTCGCGGGTGAACGGCACGAGTTCCTCGGCCAGGAGGGCCTGGTCGCCACCGGCTTCGGCGACGGCGATGAACCAGTCGTCGACGTCCGAGGCGTCGGAGACGACACGCACGCCCTTGCCGTCGTAGCCACCGCGGGGCGTCTTCACGACCGCGCGCCCGCCGTGCTCGTCGAGGAACGCACGGAGCTCGTCGGGGTCGTGCACCGCGGCCCAGTCCGGCACCGGCAGTCCGAGCTCGCTGAGTCGGCGGCGCATCGTGATCTTGTCCTGCGCGATCGCGAGCGGCTCCGGGCCGGGGCGCACGGCCACGCCGGCGTCGACCAGGGCTCGGAGGACGTCCTGCGGCACGTGCTCGTGGTCGAAGGTGACGACGTCGACGTCGCGGGCGAACGCCAGGACGGTCTCGGCGTCGTGGTAGTCGCCCTCGGCGGTGGCGGCGATCGCGGCCGACATGCCCGGACCCTCGGCGAGCACCCCGATGTCGATGCCCAGCTCGACGGCCGCGGGGACCATCATCCGGGCCAGCTGTCCTCCACCGATGACCCCGACGCGCAACGCCATGCTGTGTGATCCTTCCGGCGTTCACACCGACCGGGGTGAACGCGTTGTCTACAATCGCTCTTCGGGTCGCGCTGTGCACGACCACGACAACTCTACGGATCCTGGAGGGCACGTGCGGCGCCTCATTGCCCAACTGGCACGCTTCGGCGTCGTGGGCGCGGTCGGCTTCGTCGTCGACACGACGGTGTTCAACGTGCTGCGTGTGACGGTGCTGAGCCCGGACGAGATCCACTCCGGCCCGTTCTGGGCGAAGGTCGTGTCGACCGTCATCGCCATCTTCGTCAACTGGATGGGCAACCGCTACTGGACGTTCCGCGACCAGCGCCGAGCGGTGGCCACCCGCGAGGGCATCGAGTTCGTCGTCGTCTCCCTCGGCGGCATGGTCATCGCACTCGCCTGCCTCGGCGTCTCGCACTACGTGATGGGGCTCACCTCGGTGCTCGCCGACAACGTCGCGAACATCGTCGGCCTGGTCCTCGGCACGGTGTTCCGCTTCTGGCTCTACAAGGTGTGGGTGTACCACCCGGAGCGCACCGGCGCGCAGCCCGTCCCGAACGACGCCTGACCCTAGGATCGTGAGGGTGACGGCCCACGAGACCTCCACCAGCACCACGACCGCGCTCCCCCGCGCCGCCCGCTGGGAGCGCGTGGCGATCGCGGTCGTCACGGCGACCTTCGGGCTGTGGCTGGTGGCGTGGGCCCTGGTGGTGCCGGTGTTCGAGGCCCCGGACGAGACCGCGCACATCGACGCGGCCGTGCACGTGGCGCTCGGTGACGGTTGGGCCGCTCCCGGCGAGCTGTACATCTCGAACGCGGTGCAGGCGGCGAAGGTCGAGCAGGCCACGAAGCCGGCCAGCGAGTGGTCGACGGTCAGCGAACTGCTGCAGGACTCCCCCGGTGACTCGTCCACCGTCGACCAGATGACCCAGCACCCGCCGACCGCGTACCTCGCCGGTGCGGCCGTACTCCGGGCCGTGCACTTCGGTGACCTGCGGTGGGACCACGCGTTCACCGCCCTGCGGCTCGCCGACGTCCTCGCCGTGACGGCGCTGCCCCTGCTGGCGTGGGCGTCCGTCCGGCGGGTGACCCGCTCCCCCCGTGCCGCCCTCGTCGGCGGGCTCGCGGTGTTCGCGACGCCGGAGCTCGCGTCCATCGGCTCGTCGTTCTCGAACGACGCCCCCGTCCTGCTCGTCGCCGGGATCGTCGTCTGGCTCGCCACCCGGCTGCTCACCGGCGACACGCGGTGGCGCACCACGATCGCGCTCGCCGTCGTCCTGGGTGCCCTGGTCTGGATCAAGGGCACCGGGTTGCCCGCCGTGCCGTTCGTCGCCGTCGTGGTGCTCTTCGCGGGCGCCGGCGTGCTGACGCTCGGGCAACGAGTGGTTCGGACGGTCGTGGCGATGGTCATCGCAGGTGGGATCGGCGCGTGGTGGTGGCTCCACAACCTCGTCGCGTACGGCCGGGTCCAGCCGAACGGCTACACGGCGATGCGGCCGCCGAAGGACTTCCCGCCGGGTGAGCACCCGACGCTCGGGCACTTCCTCGACGTCAGCTGGGGCACCCTCGCCCGCACGTTCTGGGGCAGCTTCGGCGGTCGGGCACAGGTGAGCATGGGCGACCTGCTCACCGCGGTCCTGACGATCATCGCGCTCGTGGTCCTGGTGGGCTGGGCGTTCCGTCGCGGGCCGGACCTGCGGGTCGCACTCTGCCTCGCGGTGTTCCCGGCGCTCCTCATCGGCATCCAGAACCGCACGAGCGCGCACTCGTACCTGACCACCACCGAGGTCGCCGCGACCCAGGGCCGCTACTACTTCCCCGCGATCATCTGCCTCATCGTGCTGAGCGCGATCGCCTGGCGCCGTCTCGTGCCCGCGGGTCGTGCACGCTCTTGGGTCGCCGTGGCGCTGGCCGTGCTGCTGCCGGCGGTGGGGGTCTACGGCTTCGCGGTGGCATCGGCGTGGTTCTGGAACGCCGCACTCTTCCCGGTGACCGGCCGTGGGCTGCTGCGCTACTCGGAGATCGGCCCCGTGCCACCCGCGGTGCTCGGCGTCGTGGTGGTGCTCGTCGCCGTGGGCCTGGTGGCGTCGGTCGTGCAGGTGGCCCGTGCTGACCGTCACGCCCCCCTCCCGACGACGGCCCCCGTCCCCTGACACGCGCGGGCGCCCGCCGCCGAGGGGTCACGACCCGCGCGAGCCCCCGCCGCCGAGAGGTCACGACCCGCGCGGGCGCCCACCGCCGAGAGGTCACGACCCGCCGCCGGCGTGCCGCCGAGGGGTCACGACACGCGCGGGCGTCTGTCACCGAGAGTGCAGGACACGCGCGAGCGCCCACCGCCGAGAGGTCACGACCCGCCGCCGGCGTGCCGCCGAGGGGTCACGAACTGTCGGTTCGCGGGCTCGCGAGCGACAGTTCGTGACACCTCGGCGGGCAGCGCGCGGCATGTCGTGACCACACGCCGGGCGAGCGGCTGACGGGGTGGGCGCCCCACGAGACGGACGGGAGGCCCGGTGCCAGCTGGCACCGGGCCTCCCGTCCGTCGTCCCGCGCGTCTCGTGCCCCGCTCGCGCCGGATCGTGAGCAGAAATGGTCGGGTCGCGCACGGCGACTCGACCATTTCTGCTCACGAAGTGCGCGCGCGACCCGCGCTCGACCCGCGTGCCGCGCGTCAGGCGGCGGGCACGCCACCCTCGACCGCGGAGGGGTCGTCGGTCGGGCGGTCCCGGCGGAACCAGGTCGGCGCTGCGGCGCAGAGCAGGAACAGGCCGTCGACCGCCAGGCTCCACACGCGGGTGACGACGACCACGACCAGGGCGATCCCCGGCGGCATGACGAGGGTGAGGAGCAGGGCCTGCACACCCTCGCGGACGCCGAGCCCGCCGGGGGCGAAGACGGCCAGCATGCTGATCGCCGAGGCCATGCTCGCGGCACCGATGACGAACGCCGCGTCGCTGAGCTTCAGCGACGGGTACACCCCGAGCGTGATGAAGTAGTACGCGGTGCCCGACAGGATCGCACCGGCGACGTACAGGCCGGCGCCACCGAGGACGGTGCCGAGGTTCGGGCGGACGTCGGCCTCGAGCGGCTTCCGGCGCAGGATCTTCAGCGCGAGCCCGATCAGGAACACGAACACGCGCGGGATCAGGCACACGACGCAGCCGACGAACGCCGCGATCATCAGCACGATGAGCCACGGGTCGAGCTTGTGGGTGCGCGGGTCGATGAGCAGCAGGACGAGTGCGAGGGCCAGGGTCGCGGCGATCTGCAGCGCGCCCTCGAGCAGCCCGCTGACGCCGAGCCGGGCCTTCGAGACACCGTGCTTCGAGGCGAAGTAGACCTTGCCGATGATCCAGGTCGCGGCACCCGGGATGTAGCGGCCCATCCAGGACTTCGCGTACACGTACGTCAGGGTCACGCCGCTGCCCTTGAGCCCGGTCGCACCGAGCCGTCGCAGCAGGTAGAACCAGATGCCGACGCCCCAGTAGCGGAACCCGAGGCTGATCACCGTCGCGACGACCACCCACGACCACTGCCAGTCGAGTCCGGCGAGCTGTCGCCAGTCGACGCTCCGCACGTACAGCACGAGGAAGACCGCGAGCAGCACGTAGAAGGCGATGGGGATCGCCTTGCCGAGGAACCGTCGCCAGGTCGGCTGACGCTTCCCCTCGGGTGCGGGCGTGTCGCTGGTGGTTCCTGACAAACGTGGTCTCCTGCCGGGCTTCGGGACCAGGTCATCGTAGACGCTGGTGTGGCGCGCTCCCTGGAGCGGCGGCTACTTCGCGAACTTCACGATCTGGACGCGGCACGGGATCTCGGGATCCGTGGACCGGTCGGCGCTGCACGCGATCGTCGCGTTGAAGGTGCCGACGAGCTCACCGGCCACCGAGTAGTCGCGGGCTGGCGCGTTCGCGGGGTCGAACTGCACGAAGTACTGCACGCCCTCGTCGATGAACAGCTTGCGCATCGCGTCCGAGTGGTACGTGTAGCCCTGACCTGAGCGACCGTACACACGGGTGTCGGTCAGGAACGCCAACGAGGACAGCGAGCGGTAGTTCGAGCCGATGACGGTGGCGTCCTCGGGCAGGGCACCGCTCGCCCGGATCTGGTCGGCGAGCCGGACGATCTCGGGCACGTCGGTGGGGCCGGTGACGCGCAGGGGCTCGGTCCGGTTCACGGACGGGTAGAACGGCGCGGGCGACCCGAACCAGTTCTGCGTGTAGGAGGCGATCGGCACCACCGCGATCGCGACGCACGCCACGATCGTGCGGACGACCCCGCGGCGACGGACCAGTCGCCAGGCGGCCGGGAGCATCAGCGCGCCGATCATCGTCGTCGTGTAGAACAGCGGCCAGTAGTACCGGGCGTTCCCGCCGCCGCTCGACGACGACGTGATCATCCCGTAGCCGACGAAGTACACGAGCGTCGTCGCGGCCACGATGCAGGTGAACGCGTATCGGCGGAAGCGGACGATGCCGATGACGAGCGCCGCGGCGAAGAGCAGGGCGATCGGGGCCGCGAACGGCGCGAACGTGGTGATCTTCTGCAGGTAGTACGGCAGGGCGAGCATGCGCTCGTGCAGGTAGTACCCGGCGCGGGCGGCGATGCCGGAGTCCTTCGTCACCGTCGGCGCCGTGGCCGTCGAGGCGGAGTCGGTGGGCGGGACGACCGCGGGGTCCGGGTTGTCCATCGGGCCCTGCTTGTAGACCGAGGGCGTGAAGTCCTCGTTCGGCGAGAACGCGTGCGAGTTCGGCGGGACCGGCAGGAACGGCCAGTCGGTCGCGCGGCCGCCGTCGTCGAACTTCGAGCCGATGTTGACCGACAGCGACGAGCCGAGGGTGAGCGAGCCGTACTTCGCGGTCAGGGCTCCGACCCACGGGGCGATGACGACGGCGAACACCACGATCGTCGCGACGGGGACCGTCCACCAGTGCAGCACGGGCTCGCGGCGGCGACGGGCGGACCAGACGCGCAGCACGAGCCACAACACAACGGCACCGACGGCGACCGGCAGCAGGAACAGCTTCGTGAAGTACCCGAGCGCCGCGACGACACCGAGGACGACGCCGGACGCGATCCGGGCGCGGGTCGAGCCGTGCAGCGCCTGGTCGGCCCAGCGGAGCGCCCAGAGGTACCCGACGACCCACGCCACGACGAGCAGGTCGGGGGTCTGCACCGACACGGCACTCATCAGGGCCGGGATCACGGTGACCATGAACAGGACGGCGGGCACGATGCGGTGGTTCTGCGACCAGACGAGCCACCCGCCGATGCCGAGCACCACGGCGACGGCGAAGACGTTCACGATGCCGAAGGCGGTCTGCATGCCGAGGCCGGCGGCGATGAACGGCGCCATCATCCACGACACCATCGGCGACCAGTAGGCGTTGATCGCGTCCGGCAGCCAGCCGTTCGCGTACTCGCGTGCGATCCCCATGTAGGAGATGCCGTCGACGTTCGTGACGCCGAGACGGTTGTGGTACGCCACGGCGGCGCTCAACGCGACGCCGATGACCACGAAGACGGCCAGGATCAGCGGCGCGACGATGTGCTTGTACCGACGCGGAACCGCCCCCGAACGCCGTCCCGCGGTCTCGTGGGTGATCTGCGGTCCTGGTGCGGTCGTCGAGGTCACGTGCTTCATCATGACATCCGAACCCAAACACCGGCCGCAGCGGGGCGGTCCCGACCCACCACGGGCCGGATCGCGATGGCACGGGCGGCGTGTGGGAGACTGCCTGCGACCACGATCCGACCACCACGAGGACGCTCCTTTGGCCACCGACACCCGCGCAGCCGACACCGCAGCCGATCGTGCCGGCGCCGCTCCCCGAGCCGGCGGCCGCCTCGAGTTCCCGTACCTGGACGGCCTCCGCGGCCTGGCGGCGCTGGCGGTCGTGTTCTACCACGCCTACCTCTTCACCGGGACGACCGGCACCGGCCCGACCGAGCTGCCGTGGCTCCGCCCGTACATCGGCTGGGGCTACCTCGGCGTGCCGCTCTTCATCGTGCTGTCCGGCTACGTGCTGATGCTGCCCGTGCTGACCCGCTTCGACCGGTACCGGCTGCCCGGCGGCTTCTGGAAGTTCATCTGGCGTCGCGCCCGACGGATCATCCCGCCGTACTGGGCGTCGCTGGTGCTGTTCGCGCTGATCATCATGTTCGTGCCGGTGATGCACAACCCCGGTGGCACGCAGTGGGACACGAAGCTCCCGATGGGCTGGGGCACGTTCCTCACGCACTTCTTCCTGGTGCACGACTTCTTCCCGCAGTACATCGGCAAGATCAACGGGCCGATGTGGACCGTCGCGGTCGAGTGGCAGATCTACTTCCTGATGCCGCTCCTGATCCTGCCGCTGTGGCGCGTGTTCGGCGGCTGGGCGACGGCTTCGGGGCTCGTGCTGATCGGCATGTGGATGGGCTCCGAGAGCCGGTACTCGTGGATGCACCCGTGGTTCGTCGGGCTCTTCGCGGTCGGCATGCTCGCCGCCGAGCTCACGGTGAAGGCCCGCGACGAGCACCTCGCCGGCACGATCCGCGAGCGCACGAAGCTCGGCGGCCCGCGCTGGGCGAGCGGTGCGTTCGTCGCGGCGATGGCCATCGGCACCCTGCTCGTCTTCTTCCGGAACCGCGACTACTGGCAGCACCAGACCTGGCCGTCCGAGGTCGTCACCGGTATCTTCGCCGGCATCCTGCTCACCTGGATGGGACGGCAGGCGGTGACCGGTAAGCACACCTGGCTCGCCCGGTTCTTCGCCTGGAAACCGTTCGTGCTGGCCGGACTCGTCTCGTACTCGATCTACCTGTTCCACAGTCCGCTGCTGGGCCTCGGCAACCTGGTCCTGCTGCCGCTGGGGCTGTACCCGAAGTGGCAGTTCCTGCTGATGATCTTCGTGGTGATCCCGATCGTGCTGGCCATCTGCGTCGGTTTCTGGTGGCTCGTGGAGCGCAACTTCCTGAACCGCCGGCAGAAGCACGCGACGGCCGAGGTCTCGCAGCGCGGTCGCCTGCCCGAGGTCGAGACCGACGGCACCGTCACGACCGACGACGGCGCAGCGGGCAGCACCGAGCGCAGCAGCACCGCGCGCTGACGGCCTGCGTCTGGCGGACACCGCTGCCGATCGGCAGGTAGCATCGCTCGGACCGCGGCGTGGGAGATCAGCCCACGGCATCTCGACAGGGAAGACGAGACCACATGCGCGCACCGATCAGCAGACTCCTCGGGCTCGGCACCGCTGCCGCCGTCGCCGGGGCCATCACCTTCGCCAGCGGCCCGGCGGCCGCCGTGAGCAGCACCACGAGCCCCGCACCGACGCCGGCCGCGACGGCGACGACCGCGGCCACACCAGCCGCGTCGGCCACGACCGCGGCCACGACCGCGGCCACACCAGCCGCGTCGGCGACGACCGCGGCCACACCGGCCGCGACGGCCACCACCGAGCAGCTCTCCATCGCCGAGATGGACCGCACCGGCAACCACACGATGGGCGCCGGCATCGCCGCCAACGCCGGGCAGTCCCACGTCACGGTCGCCGCCCCCGACAGCGCTGCCGGCGGCGTGAGCGCCCAGTCCCTCAGCGCCGCTGCCGCTGCGACCGCGTCCGGCCCACCACCGGGACGCATCCAGGGCTTCGACATCAGCGCGTGGCAGCCGAGCGTCAACTTCCTGCAGGCGTACCGCAACGGCGCCCGGTTCGCCTACGTCAAGGCGACGGAGGGCACGTCCTACGTCAGCTCGACCTACAAGCAGCAGTACGCCACCGCCAAGCAGCGCAACCTGTACCGCGGCGGCTACGTCTACGCGCAGCCCAGCCAGGCGAGCGGCGCCGCGACGGCGAACTACTTCTTCGCGCACGGCGGCCAGTGGAGCAAGGACGGCAAGACGCTGCCGCCCCTGCTCGACATCGAGTACGGCAGCGCGGCGCAGGGCACCTGCTACGGCAAGACCTGGGGGCAGATGCGCAGCTGGATCAAGGACTTCTCGAACACGGTCTACAAGAAGGTCCACCGCTACCCGGCGATCTACACGACGACCGACTGGTGGAAGCGCTGCACGAACAACAGCAACCAGTTCTCGAAGAACCCGCTGTTCGTCGCGATCTACCCGGTGAAGAACTTCACGACCCCCGGCACGCTCGGCCGCAGCTGGTCGAAGTGGACCTTCTGGCAGTGGGCGGCTAGCGGCACCCTCCCGGGCGACCAGGACGTCTACCGCAACGACATCACGTACCTGAAGCGCTTCGCGTCCAAGACCGAGTGACGCACGTCACGCACGTCGGACGGTGCTGATGACGGACGGGAGGCCCGTGGCGACACCGCCACGGGCCTCCCGTCCGTCGTCTGCTCACGAACGCGAGCCGGCGGCGCCAGCGGACGCCGCGGGTCGCCGCGTGTCAGCGGACGTCGCGGGTCGCCTCGTGTCAGCGGACGTCGCGGGTCGCCTCGGCGAAGTCGGCGTCGAGCGCGGTCGCCATCCGTGCGACGCCCTCGGCGAGCTGCGCCCGGACCGCGTCGCGGTCCTCGTCGAGCCGCTCGAGCTGCGCCGTGACGTCGTCGACGAACGACGGCTCGAGGGCTGCCTCGATCGGCTTCGAGAACTCCTGCTGCCCCATCTGCTCGAAGAACAGCCGGCCCTTGTCGACGTAGTAGAGCACCGCGGCGGGCACGCCGGCGATGGTCGCGACGATCGCGGAGTGCAGGCGGCTCGCCAGGAACAGGCGGCTGCGGGACATCAGTCCGGCGTACTCGGAGGGCGAGAACTCGTCGGCCTCGACCACGTGGGTGCGGTCGCCGTGCTGCATGAGCGCGATGACCTCGCGGGCGAAGGCGGCGTCACCCTCGGAGGCCTCCATGTGCATCGGGTAGAACACCACGTCGGCGTCCCAGCGGTCGATGACCCGGTCGGCCAGGTCGGCGACGGCCTGGCGGTACGTGACGAGCTTGTCGCTGTCGACGCCGGTCTGCCGGAAGCGCTTCGGCAGGAAGCGGAACGGGATCCAGCCGCTGCGCTTGTAGTGGAACCAGCGGCGGACGCCGAAGCCGATCGAGCCCTCCAGGCGGTCCGCGGTCAGGCCCGTGGTGCGCTCGAGCCGCTCGAGCACGTCCGCGTCGGGCGCGGTGACGGTGCCGACGACGGCCGGGTCGAAGGACGACACGATGGGTGTCTTCACGCCCCAGGACAGGAGCTTCTCGCGGGACTCGTCGTCGCGCACGGCGAACGAGCGGCACAGGTCGACGGTGGCGCGGATGAGCCGCTTGCTGACCCCGGCGCTCGTCGGGCCGATGCCCTGGAACGCCCCGATCAGGTTCTTGTTCACCGCACGGACGAGCAGCATCTTGCCGTACCAGTACACGAGGCCGAGCTTGTTCGTGTAGTCCTTGAGGATCTCGCCGCCACCCCAGAGCACGACGTCGGCGCCGCGGGCCGCGCGGAGCAGGGCGAACAGGTCGCCGATGCCGGTGCTGTACGGGGAGACCGGCAGGAACCGGATGCCGAACCAGGCCGCGTCCCGCTCGGGGTACTGCGACAGGGACACGATCTCAGCATCGGGCCACCGGCGGCGGACGAGCTCGACGTTGCCGGCGAGGATCGCCCGGTCCCCGCGGTTGTGGGGCGAATCGCTATTGTGGATCAGAACGCGCACGGGTGGAGAGCCTACCGGTACCGTCCTCCCGCCACCCCGGAAAGGCACGATGTCCCGCACCACCCGCTCCGCTCGCTCCCACCAGGACCGCCCCCGCCTGCTCGTCCTGGGCTCGACGTTCCCGGCCCGGCCCGACGACGGCGTCCCGGCGTTCGTGCTCGACCTCGCCCACCAAGAGGCGACCGAGTTCGACACGCTCGTGCTCACCCCGCGCGTTCCTGGCGGCGCCGCGAAGGAACGCATCGGCGACGTCGCCGTGCGCCGGTACCCGTACTTCCCGCGTCGGTTCGAGGACCTGGCGGACGGCGCGATCCTGGACAACCTCAAGGAGCGCCGTTCCCGCATCGTGCAGGTGCCGGCCCTCGTGCTCGCGCAGTACCTCGCCGTCCGACGGGTGGTGCGTTCCGCGAAGCCCGACGTCATCCACGCGCACTGGGCGATCCCGCAGGCGCTCGTGGCGACGCTGGCCGCCCCGGGGGTCCCCGTCGTGGTGACCACGCACGGTGGGGACATCTACGCGCTCCGTGCCGCTCCCCTGGTCCGCCTGAAGCGCTGGATCTTCGGCCGCTCGGCGCACGTCACCACCGTGAACTCCGAGATGCGCGACCGCCTGACCGAGTGGGATGTCCCCGAGGCGCGCTCGACCGTCATCCCGATGGGCGTCGACCTCGGCCCGGCCCGCGACACCCGTGCCCGTGTCCCCGCGCAGGAGCACCACGTGGTGGCGGTCGGCCGACTCGTCGAGAAGAAGGGCTTCGGCAACCTGATCGAGGCGCTCCGTGGCCTCGGCGACGACGTCCCGTGGCGTCTCACGGTGGTCGGTGACGGCCCGTACCGTGCACAGCTCGAGCAGCAGGCCGCCGGACTCCCGGTGACCTTCCTCGGCCAGAGAGGCCGGACCGAGGTGCTCGAGACGCTCGCCTCGGCGACCGTCGTCGCGGTGCCGTCGATCCCGGCCGCCAACGGCGACCAGGAAGGCCTGCCAGTCACCCTGCTCGAGGCCGCTGCCGTCGGTGCCGCCATCGTGGCGAGCGACCTGCCCGGCATCCGTGACGTCGTGCAGGACGACGTGTCCGGGGTCCTCGTGCCCCCTGGTGACGTCCCCGCGCTCCGGGCAGCCCTGCAGCGTGTGCTCACCGACGACGCGGCACGGGCCCGCTACCAGGAGCAGGCCGTGGTCTCAGCGGCGGAGTTCTCCACCGAACGGATCGGCGAACGCTACCGGGCGGTGCTCCGCGCGGCCATCGCGTAGGTCACCAGCATCACGGCGGCGCACGCCACCGCCGCCACGGACGCGATCACCACGACGGTGCCCGAGTGCGCGACGAGTGCTGCCCCCTCGAACCGCATCAGTGACCAGGTCGGCACGAACGCCACCGCGCCCCAGACCACGACGAGCCAGGTCGAGATCCGTCGCCAGGCCGTGAGCCCGGCGGCCATCGCGAACGCGACCGGCAGCAGCACCGTGAGCGTGTACCGGTTCAGTGGTGCGCCACCGCCGGCGGTGTAGCGGATCTCGACGACGACGAACAGCAGCGTGACCACGACGAGCATCGCGACGACGAGGCGGCGCGGCCACCGGTCGTCGTCGGCAGGTGCCCACGGACGCAGCCGACGCAGGACCAGCGCCGCGACGAACAGCAGCAGCGGGACGAGCAGGAGCACCCACGGCAGCGGGCTCGCGATCGGCAACGAGCCGCGGTACAGGGCGAAGAGCTGCCGCCAGAAGCCGAGCATCGACGCGACCTCGGCCTCGGTCCAGTGCGGCCGCGGGGTGTAGCCGGGCCAGGCGGTCGGCCGGCCGCTGAACGAGCCGGTCAGGGCCTGGTTCCGCAGCCAGAACCACCCGGAGGCGGCCGCGGCGGCGAGCACCGGCACCGCCGCGACGACCACCCGGGCCCAGACCCCCCGGAGCCTGCCGAACCGGACCGCGCGGGCCAGTGCGAACGCGACGACGATCGCCACCAGCCAGAGCGCGAACGACAACCGGGTCGTCATGCCTGCAGCCGCCACGACCGCTCCCCCGACGGCGAGGCCCGGGCCGACGCCGGACCGGAGCGCAGCACCGGCGACCCCGCAGGCGAGCGCGCACGTCAGCGCCGCGAGCGAGTCGTTGTAGACGACCCCGCCCTGCACCACGAGGACGCTCGTCGACGCGGTCACGACCGCCACGGTCGCGGGCAACCGCTCGACGCCCGGGAAGCACCGGGCAGCGGCCCAGGCGGCGACCGGCACGATCGCCGCGACGAACACGGCGTTCGCCAGCCGACCGACCACCACGGCCTGCACCGGGTGACCGGCGTCGACGAGCGGCCCCACGACCGGCGCGAGTAGCAGGTAGTAGAGCGGCGGGTGCTGCGCGACCCACTGCACGGGCGGTGTCCCCCCGAACCCCGGACGGAACCGGATGCCGTCCGTCAGCACCGGCAGCTGGCCGTGCCAGACCCGCAGGACGTAGTCGACGTGCGCGGACTCGTCGACGCTCGCCAGGGGCATCGACGAGAACGTGCGCGCGACGGAGGCCGTCAGGACGAGCAGCGTCGCTGCGAGGACGACCGCGGTCGCCCGGTCACGGCCGAAGAGTCCGGCCGTGAGCAGGTCGCGGGCGCGCTGCCCCACGGAGTCGCCGTCTCCTAGCGCCCCATGCCGCGGTACGTGAAGCCGGCGGCGGTCCACGCGTCGCGGTCCAGGCAGTTGCGGCCGTCGATGACGACGGGCGACGCCACGAGGGACGCCACCGTGGTCGCGTCGAGCTCGCGGAACTCGGTCCACTCGGTCAGCACGAGCACGAGGTCGGCGCCGGCCAGCGCATCCGCAGCGGTCTCGACGAAGTCGAGCTCCGGGTGCACGCGACGAGCGGTGACGACGGCCTCGGGGTCGTACGCCGTCACGGTCGCGCCGAGTTCGTGCAGGCGTGCGGCGATGTCGAGCGCCGGCGAGTCACGGACGTCGTCCGAGTTGGGCTTGAAGGCCAGACCCAGCACGGCGACCCGCTTGCCGGTGACCACTCCGCCGAGGAGCTCCTGCGCGAGCTCGACGACGTGCGCACGACGCCGCAGGTTCGTGGCGTCGACGTCGGCCAGGAACGCCAGGGACTCCCCGACGCCGAGCTCGTCGGCCCGGGCCTGGAACGCGCGGATGTCCTTCGGCAGGCAGCCGCCGCCGAACCCGAGGCCGGCGTTCAGGAACTTGCGGCCGATGCGGGCGTCGTGGCCGATGGCGTCGGCGAGCGCGGTGACGTCGGCACCGGCGACCTCGGCGATCTCGGCCATCGAGTTGATGAACGAGATCTTCGTGGCGAGGAACGCGTTCGCGCTGATCTTCACGAGCTCGGCGGTGGGCAGGTTGACGACGAGTCGCGGGGTCCCGGTGGCGAGCGCCTCGGCGTAGACCTCGTCGAGGGCGTCGACGGCAGCCTGTCCGGCATCGCCCTCCGGCACGCCGTACACGAAGCGGTCCGGGCTGATGGTGTCCTGCACGGCGAAGCCCTCGCGCAGGAACTCGGGGTTCCAGACGAGCGTCGCACCGGGGACGGCCTCGGACACCTCGGCCGCGAGGCGCGCGGCGGTGCCGACCGGGACGGTGGACTTGCCGACGACGAACTCGCCGGCGGACAGGTACGGGGTGAGGGCGGCGACGGCAGCGTTCACGTAGGTCATGTCCGCGGCGCCGGTCGGGCTCTGCGGCGTGCCGACGGCGAGGAAGTGCACGCGGGCACCGGCGACCTCGGCCATGTCGGTGGTGAAGCGGATCCGGCCGGAGGCGAGTGCCTCGGTCAGGATCTCCGGAAGCCCGGGTTCGAAGAAGGGGGCCTCACCCGCGGCGAGCCGCTCGATCTTGTTCGGGTCGACGTCGACGGCGACGACCTCGTGTCCGAGCTTGGCCATGGAGGCGGCGTGCACGGCACCGAGGTAGCCGCAGCCGATCACAGAGATACGCACGCGAAGACGCTACCGGTTTCTCGCCGAAGTTCCACTCACTGCCGTGCCGACGGGCGGTCGGGCCCGCCGACGATCTCGTCCCAGTCGGGCTCGCGGTGCCGACGGCGGGCCTCGTACGCCTCGACCAGGTCGTGCAGCACCGCCACCACCAGGTCGGCGTGCGGCACGTCGGCGAGCACCACGGCGGGGTCGTCACCGGGGAAGACCAGGACGTCCCCGGAGCGGAACAGGCCCTGCAACCCGCGTCGACGCACCGTGACGTCGTACCCGCGGGAGTGCAGGAGTTCACGGCGGGTCCGGGTGCCGAGTCCGTTCACCACGACCAGGCGACGAGTCGTGACGACGTACCGCTCCGACATCCACCGGAACAGCGGGACCGCGCCGCCGAACACCACGAGCACCACGACGAGCGCGGCGACGACCGCGTTCAGCCACGCGAGCTGCGCCTGGAAGACACCGAAGCCGAAGCCGCCGGCCGCCGTCACGAGCACGACGAAGACCGCGGGGCGCACGAGCCGGCGCGCGTGCGGTCGCAGGCGCGCGACGACGCGTTCGGGCGGGGGCTCGGCGCTCATGCGGTCATGCATACCGCAGGTGGGTGACGTCCCCCACGGCGACGCCCCTGGTCGCGCCGGCTCGATCCCGGATCGTGATGCGACCGTCGTCGTCGATGCCGGTGGCGTCGGCTTCCTCGACGGTGCCGTCCGGCAGCTCGAGGCGGATGCGGCGACCGATCGTGCCGCACGTGGCGCGGACGTGGGACCGGACCGCCTCGGCGGCCGGACCACCCGCGACCAGGGCGGCCACTGCCTCCAGGACGGACCGGTGGAAGACGGACAGGACCGCGTCGGCGAGCGCAGGTGCGTCGTCCACCGCGCCGGCGAGCAGGAGTGACGTCGACGTCGGTGTGGGCAGGCGGTCCGCCGGGATCGTGAGGTTCACGCCGGCGCCGACCACGACGCTGCCGTCGGTGGCGACCTGGCAGAGGACGCCGCAGACCTTGTCGCCGGCGATCTGCACGTCGTTCGGCCACTTCACGACGACGTCGGCGCCGGGCAGCACGCTCACGATCGCGTCGCGCATCGCTGCGCCGGCCACGAGCGGGAGCCAGCCGCGGTCACGCTCGTCCAGGTCGGCGCGGACCAGCAGGCTCGCCGCCAGCGTCTCACCGGCCGGGGCCGTCCAGCTGCGGTCGAGCCGGCCCCGCCCCGCGGTCTGGTGGAGCGTCGCGAGGACGCTGCCGTGCCGCTGCTCCGTCGCGACCGCGAGCAGGTCCGCGTTCGTCGAACCGGTCTCGTCCGGTGCGGTGAACGTCGCCCCGGCCGACCAGAGCGCTGCGGCGGTGACGGGGAACGCGGGCGACGGGGATGTGGACATGCACGCAAATGTACGGGCAGGAACCGTGGGGGTCCTCCAACCGGCCCCCTGCCCGCCGCCGGTAGGGTGAGCGGGTGACTTCAGGAGACACCCCCGATCTCTCGACGACGGCCGGCCGGCTGGCCGACCTCCGTGAGCGGTACCACGAGGCCGTGACCGCCGCGGGCGAGTCCGCGATCGCCAAGCAGCACGCCAAGGGCAAGGGCACGGCGCGCGAACGCATCGAGCAGCTGCTCGACGAGAACTCCTTCGTGGAGTTCGACGAGTTCGTCCGGCACCGCACCACCTCGTTCGGCATGGACGCCAAGCGCCCCTACGGTGACGCGGTCGTCACCGGCGTCGGCACCATCCACGGCCGGAACGTCGCGGTCTACGCGCAGGACTTCACCGTCTTCGGTGGTTCCCTGGGCGAGGTCGCCGGCGAGAAGATCATCAAGGTCATGCAGCACGCACTGAAGACGGGTGTGCCGATCATCGGCATCCTCGACTCCGGCGGCGCGCGGATCCAGGAAGGCGTCGTCGCGCTCGGCAAGTACGGCGAGATCTTCCGCCTGAACACCCAGGCGTCCGGTGTCATCCCGCAGATCTCCATCGTGATGGGCCCGGCAGCCGGCGGTGCGGTGTACTCCCCCGCCCTCACCGACTTCGTGATCATGGTCGACAAGACCAGCCACATGTTCGTCACCGGCCCCGACGTCATCAAGACCGTCACCGGCGAGGACGTCGGCTTCGAGGAGCTCGGCGGCGCGCAGACCCACAACGCGGTCTCCGGCGTCGCGCACTACCTGGCCGAGGACGAGACCGACGCGCTCGACTACGCGCGGTCACTCATCGGGTTCCTGCCGGACAACAACCTGTCCGACGCCCCCGCGTACGACGTCCTGGCCGAGCTCGAGACGACCGACGCCGACCACGAGCTCGACGTCGTGATCCCGGACTCGACGAACCAGCCCTACGACGTCACGACGATCATCGACCACATCGTCGACGACGGCGACTTCCTCGAGGTCCAGCCGCTCTTCGCGCCGAACATCCTCATCGGCTTCGGCCGGGTCGAGGGCCGCACGGTCGGCATCATCGCGAACCAGCCGCAGGCCATGGCCGGCACGCTGAACATCGACGCCGGCGAGAAGGCCGCCCGCTTCGTGCGGTTCTGCGACGCGTTCGGCATCCCGATCCTGACCCTGGTCGACGTCCCCGGCTACCTGCCCGGCACCGACCAGGAGTGGACCGGCGTCATCCGCCGCGGCGCGAAGCTCCTGTACGCCTACGCCGAGGCCACCGTCCCGCTCGTCACCGTCATCACCCGCAAGGCCTACGGCGGTGCGTACATCGTGATGGGCTCGAAGCAGCTCGGCGCCGACATCAACCTGGCGTGGCCGACCGCCGAGATCGCCGTGATGGGCGGCCAGGGCGCGGTCAACATCCTCTACCGCGCCGAGATCAAGCGCGCCGAGGAGTCCGGCGAGGACGTCGCCGCCGTCCGCACGAAGCTCGCGAACGAGTACACCTACAACGTCGCGTCGCCGTACCTGGCGGCCGAGCGCGGTGAGCTCGACGGCATCATCCAGCCGCACGCGACCCGCGTCTCGGTCATCAAGGCGCTGCGTGCACTGCGCGGCAAGCGTGCGACGCTGCCGCCCAAGAAGCACGGGAACATCCCGCTGTGACGGGCGCACGCTGATGGGTCGTCACGCAGCAGCAGTCCCGTCCGAGGAACCGGCTTCGGTGGCGGACGTCCGGGTGGTCTCCGGCGAACCCACCCCCGAGGAGCTCGCCGCCGTCGTCGCCGTGCTGCAGCGGCAGGCCGACGAAGCAGCGGCGGCCGGTCGCGCAGCCGTGGTCGACCAGCCGCGCACCGGGTGGGAAGCCTCCGCCCGTGGGCTCCGACGTCCGCTGGACCACGGCCCCGGCGCGTGGGGACGCTCGCTCCGCTGATGTACCCCTGGTGCGCTCGACACCTTCGACGTTGCAGCGTGCACTTCCCGATCTGTTTCCCCTCACTCGGGGGCCAGGATCCCCGGATGCGGACCGGAAATGCCGATTTTGTCCCCCATAATGACGACTGACATGGGGGTTCTCGGTCGGCATCATTAATGGTGTTCGGTGTCCTTCAGCGAAGAACATCGTGGGTCGGTGGCCGACTAGGGTACGAAGCCACCGCCCGCTTCGAGGCAGGGCGACATTCGGGTTGTCGCTCAGCCTCGGGTCGTGAACGGGCCGGTCGGATTCCGACCGGCCCGTTCCCCGTTTCCGGGGGGGGGTGTGCGGGGGCGTGTGTGCGGGGGCGTGCACCGGGTTTGCGACAGTCCACGCGACGAACGACTCGTGGTTCGTCGCAACCGACGTGGGACCCCGTACGACAGCGACGGAGCCGCGTCAGCCGTCGGCGCCAGCCCGGCGCGACCACCTGACGGCCTGGAGGCCCGTGGCGGGCCCGCCCCGCGCCTCCAGGCCGGTGCGTGCGGTGCGCGTGCACCCCGTTTCCGACAGTCCACGCGTCGAACGACTCGTGGATCGTCGCAACCGACGTGGAACGACGGCGCAGCACACCCCGGCGCCACCCCGGCGCCTCGGCGCCACGGCCTCAGGCCGACGCGTGCCGCGGGATCTCGAGCCAGAGGGCCACGGAGTCGTCCTCGTCGCCGTCGTCGTCGTCCATGCCCGCCCCGAGGGCTGCCGACTCGCTCGCGGCCGTGTCGCGCCGCAGCCCGACGACGGTGACCGCGGAGTCCGCCCCCTCGCTCACGGTGCGCACGATGACGTTGTCGGCGTCCCGTGCCTGCCGGAGCGCCTCGGCGATGCGCGCGTGGATGCGGCGGATCTCCGGGGCGTCGAGCTCGTCGAGGCCGCCGTCGTCGTGGAGCTGCACGGTGGCGCCTCGGCGACGGAGGCGCATGACCTCGTCGCGGACGTCGTCCGACAGCAGCGAACGGCCACGGATCTCGTCGCGGATCGCCTGCTCGAGGTGCAGGCACTCGGCACGGTCCGCCTCGTCGAGGTCGCCGCACGAGTCGATGATCCGCTGCAGCATCGGCAGGGCCATCCGCGTGGTCTGGCTCAGCCGGAACTGACGCTCGAACACGTGCGCGTCCTGGGCGGCCTGCCAGTCGGCGGTCTCCTGCTCGGCACGGACGAGTTCGCGGGTGTTCCGGATGGCCCGGTTCATCGCGACGGCGAACACGGTGGCGATGGCGACCCACGCCACACTGCCGAGGACACCCAGGGAGCCGAGTGCCCCGAGCCCTGCCCACGCGACGGTGTGCACGGCGAGGAACAGCACTCCGACCCAGGCGAACGGGCCCCGACCACGGACGACGAGCACGACCATCAGGGTGCCGACGGCGGCGATCCACCAGGTCGCGTACCCCGGACCGGTGCCGAGCTCGACGACGGGGGCGGCCACCAGGGGCATCACCAGGGCCGTCGCGAGCGAGAAGCACGTCGTCCAGACCGGCAGGACCCTGCCCGGCACGAACAGTGCCAGGCCCGTGGCGGCGGCGTAGAGGACCATGCACGCGATGATGGGCGCGACCTCGTGCACGCGCGGGAGCGTGGCGGCAGCGAGGACCAGGTGGTACACGGAGAAGAGCGAGGCGAGGCCGAGGGCGATGCTCGCGGGCAGGGAGACCCTCACGCGCGCACCTCCGTCGGCGGGTTCCACGACAGCTGTACGCGGGTGCCCGACCCGGGGGCGGTGTCGACCGACGCCTCGCCGTCGACGGCGGCGACGCGCTCGAGGATCGACCGTCGGACCCCGAGCCGCTCGGCGGGGATGGTGCCCATGTCGAAGCCCCTGCCGTCGTCCCCGACCTCGACGTGCACCCCGGTGCCGTGCTGCTCGACACGCACCCACCGGGCGACGTCGGGGCCGCCGGCGTGCTGCACGCTGTTCACCGCTGCCTGGAGCGCGGCCGAGGCGAGGGCATCGGCGACCGACGCCGGCAGCCGGACGCCGCCGACCTGGGTCGGGACGACGCGGACGGGTGCAGCGAGCGCACCGACGGCGTCAGCGATGCGGGCCCGGAGTTCGGCGAGCGACACCGGAGGGACGTCGCCGGGCCCGTCGGTTGCGGCGGCCTCGAGGTGGTCGATCGCGTTCCGGGCCATCCGTGCGGCGAGTGCCTTCGCCTCGAGGGTGTCGGCCCGTGCGGCGGAGAGCAGCGTCGTGAGGACGCTGTCGTGCACGATCGCGTCGACCTGCACGCGTTCGACCTCGGTCGCGTGCTCCCGGATGGCGAGCGAGTACCGGCGGACCGCCGTGGACTGCGCCGTGTCCACCGCGGACGCCGCGCGCCGCAGGACGACCGCGATGACGAGCACTGCGCCGCTGAGCAGCGCCGTGTACACGCCGTCGAGGAGCGCCCGGACGAGCCCGGCGTCGCCGCCCGTCGGCGTGAGTCGGAGCAGGACGTAGATCGCCGGCACCACGGCGGTGTAGATCGTCGCACGCCAGGTCGCGAACCCCATCGCCGCAGCCGTGGAGCCGACGGTGCAGAACCACCACGGCCACGGCTGCTGCGTGGACGGGATGGCTTCCTGCACCGTCAGCGGCCACGTCACCAGCGCGACGAGGAACAGCAGCGCGCAGATGATCTGCGCGAGCTGGGCGACCCGCTGCACGAACGCGGAGACGCCCACGAACACGAAGGACGCGCCGAGGGCGAGCGCGACGACGGGCCCCCACACCGGGTCGAGGTACGGCAACTGCTGCAGGACCGCCGGAGCGTCGACGACGCCGAGCCCGACCGCCGCCATCGCGAGGAGGATCGCGAAGGCACGCTCGACCGAGGCCTGCGTGATCGTGGTGCGGACGCTGCGCGCCGGATCGGCACCGAACGGTGCCGAGTCGGCGACCGTCGGCGCCGGTTCAGCCGCGGTCGTCATCCGTGTCAGCGACCGTCGCCGTCGGGGTCGATGCCCGAGTCGAGCCCTGGCAGGATGCCGTCCTCCACCGCGCGGCGGAGGAGGTCGACCTTCGTCGGGGCCGGACGACCGACCTCGACGTACTTCACGCGGATGCGGTCGAGGTACTCACGAGCCGTCGAGTACCCGATGCCGAGCTGCTGCGCGGCGAGCTTGAGCGGGAGTCCCGATGCGTAGAGGTGCAGGATCTCGCGCTCACGACGGCCGAGCTGCGCCTTCGCGAAGTCCCGGTCGGCGTCGATCGCGCTCGCCCACTCGAGGTTGTTCAGCACGTCACCACGGGCCACGGTGGCGACCGCGGCCATCACCGTCTTCGTGGCGGACGACTTCGGGATGACACCGGCAGCCCCTGCTGCGAGTGCCTCACGGACGTTGGCGACGCGGTCCGCGATGGAGTGCACGAGCACGGCCGAGCCGGTCCCCTGCACACCCTTGACGTTCTCGGTGACGGTCGAGCCGTCGCCGAGGGACAGGTCGAGGACGACGACGTCGACCTCTCGCCCGTCGAGGTTCTGGACGTACTCGGGCACGCTCGCGGCGGTGAGCACCACCTCGAAGCCCTCGTTCTGGCACGCCGCCTGGATCCCGAGCCGCACGGACTCGTGGTCGTCGACGATCGCGACCCGCACCGGCCTGGTGGCCGTCACGGACGTCTCACTGGTGGTTGTCGTTCCTGCTGCCACTGTGGCCTCTCGTTCCGATGTGCGCACCGGCCCCTGAAACCGGGTTGCCATCAGCGTCCAAGGATACCCAGGTCGGACTCAGGGACGAAGGAACAGCGCAACGCCACGCGGATCGGCTTCGGCGCGAGGGCGCCGACGGCCCGCGGCGGCGTCAGCGCGAGGGCGTCAGGCGTGCGACGGCCTCCATGTGGTGGGTGTGCGGGAACAGGTCGAACGCCCGCAACGCCTCGAGCTTGTACCCCAGGTCCGCGAAGGTGGCGACGTCGCGGGCCAGGGCCACCGGGTCACACGCCACGTAGACGACCTGCGCGGGCTGCAGCGCCGCGATCTGCTCGACGACCTGGCGTCCGGCGCCGGCGCGGGGCGGGTCGAGGACGACGGTGCCGGCGCGGAACCGGTCCTTGTCGGCACGCGAGGCGTTGGCCACCGTCGTCGCGAGCCAGCGGTCGACCCGACCGGTCTCGGCACGGGCACCGAGCCACTCGGCCAGGTTCTCCTGCGCGTGCTCGGTGGCGCGTGCGGCGCTCTCGACGCTGGTGATGCGCGCCTTCGGGCCGACGAGGTCGCCGAGCGCGGCGGCGAGCAGCCCGACGCCGCCGTACAGGTCCAGGTGGGTGCCCTCGGGGTCGAGTCGGTCGCGGTCGACGAGGTCCTGCACGGCCCCGGTCAGGACGGACGCGGCGGCGTGGTGCACCTGCCAGAAGCCGTTGTCGTCCACCTCGAAGGTGCGCTCCCCCACGACCTCGGTGACGACGGTCGGCTTCTGTTCGTCGATGACGAGCCGCGCGCCCTCGGAGCCGCTCGGCGCGAGCACGTCGACCACCGACGAGCCCGGCATCACGCCACGGCCGAGCGGCGCACTCTGCTGCACGGCGGCGTTCGCGAGCGGCAGGCTGGTGACGGGGATGACGGAGTGCGAGCGCGCGGCGAACGGACCGGCGGTGCCGTCCTCGTCCACGTGCAACCGGACGCGGGTGCGCCAGCCGAGGCCGTTCGCGGCGTCGTCGCCGGGCGCCGCCTCGACGACGACGTCCGATCCCAGGACCTCCGTCAGGTCGGTGTGCGCGAAGCGCGAGAACGAGTCGACGAGGACGTCGTGCTTCAGCGTGCGCTGGTGCGCGAGGGCGATGTGCCCGAACTCGGCACCGCCCGGGCGCGTCTCCGGGTCGCGATCGAGCGCGGCCTCGGCCCAGACATGGTCGACGCGGTGCTCGCTCGGGGTGACGACAGTGACCGTGTCGGCGCGCCAGAACGACTTCTTGCGGTCCTCGGTCACCCGGGCGACGACGCGCTCCCCGGGGATCGCGTCGGAGACGAAGACCACCCGTCCTTCGTGCCGTGCCACCGAGATGCCGCCGTGGGCGATCCCGGTGACGTCGAGTTCGAGCAGCGTGCCGACGGATTCACCCATGATGAGATGGTCCCATGCGTCTGTACCTCGCGAGTACATCCCCCGCCCGCCGAGCCCTCCTCGCCCAGTCCGGGATCGAGCCGGTGCTCGTGTCGCCCGGCGTCGACGAGGACGCCGCCGCTGCCGCCACCACCTCGGCGCTCGGTCGTGCCCTGACCGGCCCGGAACTCGTCTCCCTGCTCGCCGTCGCGAAGGCCTCGGCGGTCGCGGACGCCTCGATCGCCGGCTCCCCCGTCGACGGCATCGTGTTCGGGGGCGACTCCGCCTTCGAGGTCGACGGCCACCTGTACGGCAAGCCCCACGACCCCGCCGTCGCCCGTGCGCGCTGGCGGCAGATGCTCGCCGCCGGCGGCGGCACGCTGTGGAGCGGACACTGCGTCGTCGACCGTCGCCGGGACCTGGACACGACCACCCCACGGCCTGGAGGCGCGGGACCGGCCCGCACCGCGCCTCCCGTCCGGCCCCTGGTCACGTCTCCCGCCGGCGTGCCGGAGCTGGGTGACGTCGCGCCCGGTGGGTCGGCGCTGGCCGCCGCTGGCGACCGCGTTGTGGCGGTCGACAGCGCGGTGCTGACGTTCGCCGAGGACGTGTCCATCGACGAGATCGACGCGTACGTCGCCACCGGCGAACCGCTCGAGGTCGCCGGCGCGTTCACCATCGACGGCCGCGCCGCCGCGTACATCAGCCGGATCGACGGAGCGCCGTCGGCCGTCATCGGACTCTCGCTGCCGGTGCTCCGTTCGATGCTGCTCCGGGGCTTCGGCATCGCCTGGCACGAGTTCTGGTCACTGTAGACATCCGCACTTCTTCGACATGGTTCTTTGTGGGTGCCAGTCAATTCGTCCCCCCGTCGCACGAATACGCTGATGTCTCATGCCCCGTATCAGCAAGGTCCTCATCGCGAACCGCGGCGAGATCGCCGTCCGCATCATCCGCGCGGCCCGCGACGCAGGCAAGGCATCGGTCGCGGTCTACGCCGACCAGGACCGTGACGCCCTCCACGCACGCCTCGCTGACGAGGCCTACGCGCTGAACGGCACCACGAGCGCCGACACCTACCTCGTCATCGACAAGATCATCTCGGTCGCCCGTCGCTCCGGCGCGGACGCCGTGCACCCCGGGTACGGGTTCCTGGCCGAGAACGCCGACTTCGCCCGCGCCGTCATCGACGCCGGACTGACGTGGATCGGCCCGTCGCCCGACTCGATCGAGCGCCTCGGCGACAAGGTCTCCGCGCGCCACGTCGCCGAGAAGGTGGGCGCGCCGCTCGCCCCCGGCACCATCGAGCCCGTGCAGGACGTGTCCGAGGTCTTCGACTTCGTCGACCAGGTCGGGCTGCCCGTCGCCATCAAGGCGGCGTTCGGCGGTGGCGGCCGCGGGCTGAAGGTCGTGCGCGACCGTTCGTCCGTGGAAGAGCTCTTCGAGTCCGCGACGCGTGAAGCCATCGCGGCGTTCGGTCGGGGCGAGTGCTTCGTCGAGAAGTACCTCGACAAGCCGCGCCACGTCGAGACCCAGTGCCTCGCCGACCAGCACGGCAACGTCGTCGTCGTCTCGACGCGCGACTGCTCGCTGCAGCGTCGCCACCAGAAGCTCGTCGAGGAAGCACCGGCGCCGTACCTGACGCCTGACCAGCAGGAGCGCCTGTACGAGTCGTCGAAGGCGATCCTGCGCGAGGTCGGCTACGTCGGCGCCGGCACGTGCGAATTCCTGATCGGCGCCGACGGCACGGTCTCGTTCCTCGAGGTCAACACCCGCCTGCAGGTCGAGCACTGCGTGTCCGAAGAGGTCACCGGCATCGACCTGGTGCGCGAGCAGTTCCGAATCGCCGAGGGTGGCGTGCTCGACTACTCCGACCCGACGCCCCGCGGCCACTCGTTCGAGTTCCGCATCAACGGCGAGGACGCCGGTCGCAACTTCTTCCCAGCGCCCGGCCCCGTGCACGCCTTCAACGCGCCGTCCGGCCCCGGTGTCCGCGTGGACTCGGGCGTCGTGTCCGGCGACGTCGTCTCGGGATCGTTCGACTCGATGCTCGCGAAGCTCATCGTCACCGGTGCGACGCGCTCCGAGGCGTTGGAGCGCTCGCGTCGTGCGTTGGCTGAGTTCGAGGTCACCGGTCTGCCGACCGTGCTCCCCTTCCACCGTGCAGTGGTGTCGGACCCGGCGTTCGCCACCCCCGACGACGAGCCGTTCAGCATCTACACGCAGTGGATCGAGACCGACTTCGTCAACGAGATCCCGGCGTGGAGCGGCACCACCGAGTCGCTTCCGGAGCCCGGGGCGCGCGACTCCGTCGTGGTCGAGGTGCAGGGCAAGCGCATCGAGGTCACCATGCCGTCGATCGTCGGTGGAGGTGCTGCCGGCGCCGGTGCTGGTCGTCGTCCCGCCGGTCCGACCGCTCCCCCGAAGCGCCGCTCGTCGGCCGTCCGCGGCGGCATGGCGAAGTCCGGCTCCTCCGTGGCGTCGCCGATGCAGGCCACCGTGGTGAAGCTCGCGGTCGCCGAGGGTGACACCGTGGTGAAGGGCGATCTGCTCGTCGTGCTCGAGGCCATGAAGATGGAGCAGCCCGTGCAGGCCCACAAGGACGGCGTCGTCACCGGCTTGAACGCCCCCGTCGGCCAGACGATCTCGTCCGGTCACGTGCTGCTCGAGCTGGCGTAGGGCCGCAGCGCGCGCCGGCGCGTCCGCTCGAGCCGCGCGTCCGCTCGAGCCGCGCGTCCGCTCGAGCCGCGCGTCCGCTCGAGCTGCGCCCCGCTGTGGTCATCGCGCCCCGACTCTTCGGGGCGCGATGACCGTCAGAGGGCGCGGCTCGCGGCATGACGCCAGGCAGTACCCCAGTTCGGACCGAGCGGCACCCCGGCATCGTGCAAGATCCGCGGGAGCTGCCCGGCGGGCATCGCGTCCGACCACATCACCCGTGCGAAGCCGTTGACCTCAGGACGGCGGCGGAGACGGTCCTCTCGGCGCTTCTCGTCGACCAGGGCGTCTGCCGCTGTCCGCCCTCGCCGCGGATCGTCGTACTTCACCCGGCCGTCGAACTCGACGATCACCCCGGCTTCCGCGAACCACAGGTCCACCCGGTCGCGGAGCAGGCCGTCGTGCCGGAACTCCTGCTGCAGGGCCGGGTCCGGAGCGCCGAGCACGTGCGCAGCCCACCGTGTGATGCTCTCCCCCGGTGACTCGGCGAGCGGATCCGCGTGCTCGACCAGTTCCCGCGCGCGTCGATGCCCGCGAGCACGGCGACCCCCGAGCGCTTCGAGGATCGTCGCCCGCTCGACGCCGCGCCGCAGGACCGCGTCGAGCACGACGATGGCACGCCACGGGTGTTCGCGAAGGGCGACGTCGACCGCGGTCTCGGTCAACGTCGTGACGGCCACACCGTCGACCTCGACGGAGGACGGTCGCCGGCCGGCGCTGCCGATGCGCTGGATGCACCGCTTGACCTGGCCCCGGTCCCGCGACGGCTCGGTCACCGTGACACGCTCGCCGAGCGCCCCGACCCACGGAAGTCCGAGCATGGCGACCGCTGACCGGTGTGACACGACGACCGAGCCCCTCCCTCCGGCGAGCACACTCCGCACGAGCATGCGATGTCGTTCGCGTCCCGTCATCGACGCCCACTCGCCCGACCCGACGTACGTGCCACGGTGCACCCGGACGAGGGCGCCGGCATCCGCTGCGCGACGGATCGCCGACGCACGACCGGGGTCCTGCGCGAGGCCGACGGTCGAGATGGGTTCGTGTTCCATGCTCCGATGATCGCGACGTACGGTCCATCGAGAGCGGGGTCTGCGCGATCTGTGGACAGGCCATGGGGCAGCGCACCTCGTTGCGGGCATCGCGCCCCGAAGAGTCGGGGCGCGATGCCCGCAGTGGGGCGCAACACGAGCGGAGCGCGAACGAGCGGAGCGCGACGCGAACGAGCCGGGCAGCGCCCCTACGAGACCAAGGGGCGGACGGACTCGGCCAGGGCGTCGACCAGGCGCTGGGCCTCGGCGGGGGTCGCCGCCACCGTGTCGATGTAGACCTTGACCTTCGGCTCCGTACCGCTCGGGCGGACGATCACCCGCGCGTCACCGGTCAGGTCGTACCGCAGGATGTCCGAGGGCGGGAAGCCCTCCACCCCGCCGAGGTAGTCCGTCGTCGTGAGCACGTCGAGCCCACCGAGCGAGGTCGGCGGCGCGGCCCGGAGCGACTCCATGATCTGCCCGATCCGCGAGAGGTCGTCCACGCGCGTCGCGACCTGGCCCGAGGCGAACGCCCCGAACTCGGCGGCGAAGGCCTCGAGCTGCCCGGCGATCGACGACCCCGCGGCAGCGAGGTCCGTCGCCAGCGAGAGCAGCGACAGCGCCGCCGAGATGCCGTCCTTGTCACGGACGACCGACGGGTCGACCAGGTAGCCGAGCGCTTCCTCGTAGCCGAAGAGCAGCCCTGGCACACGTGAGACCCACTTGAAGCCGGTCAGGGTGTCCCGGTACTCCAGGCCGTACCGGGCCGCGACCCGGGACAGCGCGGGTGACGAGACGATCGACGCGGCCAGGGTGCCGGTCAGCCCGGCCTCCGACGCACGAGCGGCCGCACGCCAGCCGAGCAGCCAGCCGACCTCGTTCCCGGACAAGCGCCGGTAGGAACCGCCCCCGCTCGGGATCGCGAGTGCGAGCCGGTCGGCGTCGGGGTCGTTCGCGATGACGAGGTCCGCACCGACCGCGACGCCGCGGGCGATCGCCAGGTCCATCGCGCCCGGCTCTTCGGGGTTCGGGAACGACACGGTCGGGAACGCCCCGTCCGGGTGGATCTGCTCCGGCACCACTGCCGGTGACGCGAACCCGGCGGCGGCGAACACCGCACGCGCGGTCTCCCACCCCACACCGTGCATCGCCGTGTAGACGACCGTCGGCTGGGCCTCCGGCGCCAGGGCCGGCGCGTCCACCGTCGCGGCCGTGGCGGACACGTAGGCGTCCAGCAGCGAGGACGTCGCGACCGTGTAGTCGGTGGCGCGGGGCAGGTCCGTGATCGACCCGGCAGCCACGGCGTCGATGGCCGCGGCGATCGAGCCGTCGACCGGCGGCACGATCTGCGAACCGTCGTCGTCCTGCCCGAGGTAGACCTTGTAGCCGTTGTCCCGCGGCGGGTTGTGGCTCGCCGTCACCATGACCCCGGCCCCGACGTCGAGGTGCCGGACGGCGAACGCGAGCACCGGCGTCGGGAGCGCCGACGGCAGCAGTGTCACGTCGAGCCCGAGGCCGCGCATGACCTCGGCGGAGTCGCGGGCGAACACGTCCGAGTTCACCCGGCCGTCGTAGCCGATGACGACGCTGCGCGACCGGCCGGTGTCGATGAGGAACCGAGCGAGCCCGGCCGCGGCCTGCGTCACCACGACCCGGTTCATCCGCAGCGGACCGTACCCGAGCTCGGCGCGGAGTCCTGCGGTGCCGAACTGCAGGCGACCGCCGAAGCGCGCGGCGAGTGCCTGCACGGCCGGACCGGAGCCGTCGGAAGCGGCATCGATCGCGGCGGCGAGCTCGTCGCGGGTCTCCGGGTCAGGGTCCTGCGCGAGCCAGGCCCGAGCGGTCCCGAGCACGTGGTCGAGGTCGATCTTCACGAGGCGGACTGCCCGAGTGCCGCCACCACGCGTGCGAGGAGGTCCGCGATCACGGGTTCGGCCTGCTTGCCGGCCTCGAGCACCTCGAGGTGCGACAGCGGCGTCTTCTGGATTCCTGCGGCGAGGTTCGTGATGAGCGAGAACCCGAGGATCTCCATGCCGGCCTGGCGGGCGGCGATGGCCTCGAGCGCGGTGGACATGCCGACGATGTGGCCGCCGATGGTCTTGGCCATCTGCACCTCGGCCGGCGTCTCGTAGTGCGGACCGCGGAACTGCGTGTACACGCCCTCGTCGAGCGACGGGTCGACCTCGCGCGCGATCGCACGGAGCCGCGACGAGTACAGGTCCGTCAGGTCGATGAACGTCGCACCCTCGAGCGGGCTGTCGGCGGTCAGGTTGATGTGGTCGCTGATGAGCACGGGGGTGCCGGGCGTCCAGTGCTCCTTGATGCCACCGGCACCGTTCGTCAGCACCATGATCGAGGCGCCGGTCGCCGCGGCGGTGCGGACGCTGTGCACGACCCGGCGGACACCGTGGCCCTCGTAGTAGTGCGTGCGCGCGCCGATGACGAGCGCGTGGCGGCCGTCGGCGAGGCGGATCGACCGGATCGTGCCGGAGTGGCCGGGCACCGCCGAGGCGCTGAACCCGGGGACCTCGGACGCGGGGATCTCGGACACGGTCTCACCGATGATGTCGGCGGCCTTGCCCCAGCCGGAGCCGAGGGTCAGGGCGATGTCGTGCCGCTCGATGCCCGACTTCGAGGCGATGACGGCGGCGGCGTCGCGCGCGACCTCGAACGGGTCGGCGGCGGGGTCGTTCAGCGGGTTCTCCGTGCTCATGCCCCAACTCTAAAGGGCGGGCACGCCCCGCAGCGCGCGCGGCAGCAACCGCCGCAGCACCCGCCGCAGCACCCGCCGCAGCACCAGCCTCAGCACCCGCCGCAGCACCCGCCGCAGCACCAGCCTCAGTGCTCGCCCAGCGCCCGGTCCACCGCGGCCGTGATCTCGCCCTGGTCGAAGTGGTTCCGGATCACGATCACCTCGGCGTAGGTGTCCCCGATCGCCTCGACGAACTCCTGGCTCGTCAGGATCACGTTCGCGTCGGCGGACACGTCACGTACCGAGGCAACGTCGGCCGCGACGACCGCCGCGTCGAGCCCGAGCGCTGTCAGGGCCTTCTCGGCGTTCACCTTGAGGATGCCGCTCGAACCGATGCCGGCACCGCAGATCGTCACGATCTTCACGCGGACACCCCCATGATCGTGCGGACCTCGTCCGCCGTGGTCGCCGCCGCGATCCGTCCGGTGACGGTCGGGTCGTTGAACAGGTTCGCGATCTCCCCGATCGACTCGAGGTGCGAGCCGACCCCGGCGACCGCGAGCCCGAGCACGACGCGCACGGGGTCGTTGTGCGGGTGCCCGAAGGCCACCGGAGTCTCGAGGGTCACGACGGACAGCCCGTCGTGGAGCACGGCGGGCCCCGGCCGGGCGTGCGCGAACGCGAGGCCCGGCGAGATCACGATGTACGGACCGTGCTCCTCGACCATGCCGATCATGGCGTCCGTGTAGGCGTCGGTCGCGGCTCCTGAGGCGACGAGCGCGCCACCGGCCAGTCGCAGCGCGTCACGCCACGCAGGCGCGGTCGCCCCGAGGGTGACGGCGGCGTCCGGCAGCGGCGGCAGTCCCATGTGTCAGGCCTCCGAGTACCCGGCCGTGATGGTGGCGATGATCTCCTCGCGGTCCTCGAGCGGCAGGAACGAGCCGAGCGCGGCGTTGATCTGGAACGCTGCGAGGTCGTCGAGGTCGTAGCCGAACGTGCCCGCGAGCAGTGCGAGCTCCTTCGACAGCGAGGTGCCGCTCATGAGCCGGTTGTCGGTGTTCACCGTGACCCGGAAGCCGAGCTGGTAGAGCACGTCGAACGGGTGGTCGGCGAGGTCGTCGCCCCACGCCGCGATCGCGCCGGTCTGCAGGTTGGAGGACGGCGAGACCTCGAGCGGGATCTCGCGGTCGCGGACCCACGAGGCGATCTCGCCCAGGGAAGCCAGGGTCGACCCGTCGCCGGCGTCGGAGAGGGTGACGTCCTCGAAGATGCGGACGCCGTGGCCGAGGCGGAGCGCACGGCCGTCGACGAGCGCGGACCGGATCGAGGCGAGCCCGTCGGCTTCGCCCGCGTGGACGGTGACGGGGAAGAGTTCCGAGGCCAGGTAGTCGAACGCAGCGCGGTGGTTCGAGGCGGGGAACCCGGCCTCGGCACCGGCGATGTCGAACCCGACGACCCCGTTGTCCCGGTGGCGGACGGCGAGTTCGGCGATCTCGAGCGACCGGTCGGCGTGCCGCATCGCGGTGACGAGCTGGCCGACGCGGATGCGCCCACCGGCGGCGTCGACGGCTGCTTCGATGCCGGCCTGGACGGCTTCGACCGTCTGGTCGAGCGTCAGGCCACCCTGCAGGTGCTGCTCGGGCGCCCAGCGGACCTCGCCGTAGACGACGCCGTCGGCGACCAGGTCCTCGACGAACTCACGGGCGATGCGCGTGAGCTGCGGGGCGGTCTGCATCACCGAGGTGGTGACGTCGAAGGTCTTCAGGTACTCGACGAGCGAGCCGGAGTTCGACTGGTCCGCGAACCACTGACCGAGCTCGGCCGCGTCGGTGGTCGGCAGCGTGACACCAGCGTCGACCGCGAGCTCGATGATCGTCGCGGGACGCAGCCCACCGTCGAGGTGGTCGTGCAACGAGACCTTCGGCAGGTCGTTGATGACCGCTCCGGCGTCGGGCAGGCGGTAGGTCGGGGCGTCGGCGCTCATGCACCCAGGCTATCGGTGGTCACCGACCATGCGCAGGCACCTGTGCACAACAGACACAGGACCAGACTGGAGGCTCTCCACACGTGTGCGGAGAGCCTCCGGTCGGTCGGACGGTCGCGTTCAGCCCGCGATGCGCTCCCGCACGATCGGCCCGCGGGCCGGGACGGCCGCGTCGGATGAGCCGATCGACCACGCACCTTCGAGCGACTCGAGCGCCCGCGGGATCCGCGATCCGTCGTCGGAGTGCAGCGTCCAGAGCGGCTGCCCCTCGGTGACGGTGTCCCCTGGCTTGACGTGCAGCTCGATGCCGGCGCCGGCCTGCACCGGGTCCTGCGCACGGGCACGCCCGGCTCCGAGCCGCCACGCCGAGACGCCGAACGGCAGCGCGTCCTGCTGCACGAGCACGCCGGACGTCGACGCGGTGACGACGTGCTGCTCACGAGCGACCGGCAGCGCCGCGTCCGGGTCCCCGCCCTGCGCCTGGATCATCCGGCGCCAGGTGTCCATCGCGCGACCGTCGGCCAGCGCCGCGGCCGGGTCGGCGTCCGGCAAGCCAGCGAGGGTCAGCATCTCCGAAGCCAGCGCGAGCGTCAGTTCCACGACGTCCGACGGCCCCCCGCCCTCAAGGACCGAAACCGACTCCCGCACCTCGAGCGCGTTGCCGATCGTCAGCCCGAGGGGGACCTCCATGTCGGTCAGCAGCGCCGAGGTCTTGACCCCGGCGTCGTTCCCGAGGTCGACCATCGTCTGCGCGAGCTGCTTCGACGCCTCGTACGAGGGCATGAACGCACCCGAACCGAACTTCACGTCGAGCACGAGCGCACCGGTGCCCTCGGCGATCTTCTTCGACATGATGCTCGACGCGATGAGCGGGATGCACTCGACGGTCCCGGTGATGTCCCGGAGTGCGTAGAGCTTCTTGTCGGCCGGCGCCAGGCCCGTCCCGGCCGCGCAGATCACGGCACCGACGTCGGACAGGATCTCCATCATCCGCGAGTTGGACAGCGACGCCTGCCAGCCCGGGATCGACTCGAGCTTGTCGAGCGTGCCGCCGGTGTGGCCGAGCCCGCGCCCGGACAGCTGCGGAACAGCCACGCCGAACGACGCCACGAGGGGCGCGAGCGGCAGCGTGATCTTGTCGCCGACGCCACCGGTGGAGTGCTTGTCGACGGTCGTCTTGCCGAGCGAGCCGAACGACATCCGCTCCCCCGACGCGATCATCGCGAGCGTGAGGTCCTTGATCTCGCGCCGCTCCATCCCGTTCAGGAAGATCGCCATCGCCATCGCCGCCATCTGCGGGTCCTCGACGTAGCCGCGCGTGTAGGCGTCGACGAGCCAGTCGATCTCAGCGGTTCCCAGGGCGTCGCCCGAGCGCTTCGTGCGGATGAGGTCGACGGTGTCGAAGGGCTCGACGGCCATGTCAGTGCTCCTGTTGGTAGGTGGCGAGGGTGCGCGGCCCGAAGGCGTCGGGCAGGACCTCGTCGATGGTGCGGATGCCGGAGACGGTCTCGAGCAGCATGCCCTCGGTGGAGTGCTCGAACAGCAGCTGCCGGCAGCGACCGCACGGCATGAGGGTCGCCCCGTCGCCGTCGACGCACGTGAAGGCGACGAGCTTGCCGCCGCCGGTCATGTGCAGCTGCGACACGAGCGAGCACTCGGCGCAGAGCGTCACCCCGTACGAGGCGTTCTCGACGTTGCAGCCGGACACGATCCGACCGTCGTCGGTGAGCGCCGCGGCGCCCACCGGGAACGACGAGTACGGCGCGTAGGCGTGCCGCATCGCGGCCGTCGCGGCCGTCCGCAGGGCGGTCCAGTCCACATCGGACGGGAGGCGCGTGGCGGCGTCCGCAGGGGCGGTGGCGGTGACCGCCTGGTCACCTGTTTCGTGCGTCTCGGTCATGTGCCGCGCCTCCCGGCTAGTTCTTGATGTAGGGCTTGCCGGAGGCCGCTGGACCACGCGACTGCCCGACCAGGCCGGCCACCGCGAAGATCGTCACCACGTAGGGCAGCATCAGCAGGAACTCGCTCGGCACGGGCGACTGCGTCGCACTGAGCGTGTTCTGCAGGTTCGACGCGAAGCCGAACAGCAGCGCCGCGAGCGTCGCCTTGATCGGGTCCCAGCGTCCGAAGATCACGGCGGCGAGGGCGATGTAGCCCGCTCCGGCGGTCATGTCCTTCGTGAAGCCACCGGTCGCGTCGAGCGTGAAGTACGCACCACCGAGGCCGGCGATCGCACCGGCGAGGGAGACGTTCCAGAACCGGGTGCTCGTGACGTTGATGCCCACCGTGTCGGCTGCCTGCGGGTGCTCGCCGACCGCGCGGAGGCGCAGGCCCCAACGCGTCTTGAACAGGCCGAAGGTGACCACCGCGACCGCGATGTACGCCAGGTAGACGACGACGGTCTGCTCGAAGAACACCGGACCGATGACCGGGATCTGGTGGAGCAGCGGGATCTCGATCCGCGGGAAGCGGATGCCGATGTTGAGCGTCTCCTCGTTCGGCGACAGCACCTGCGAGTACAGGAAGCCGGTCAGCCCGGAGATGAACGCGTTGATGACGACACCGACGATGACCTGGTCGACCAGGTACTTGATGCTGAACGCCGCGAGGATGAAGGACACCAGGACACCGGCGACGAGCGCACCGACGAGCCCGACCCACGCCGATCCCGTCAGGGAGGCGATGAGCGCCGAGGTGAACGCACCCGCGAGGAACTGGCCCTCGATGGCGATGTTGACCACGCCGACCCGCTCCGAGATGACGCCACCGAGGGCACCGAACACCAGCGGGACGCTCAGGCCGAGGGCACCGACGAGCAGGCCGGGCAGCGGGATCGTCGCACCGGCGGCGGCCCACGTCAGGAAGCCGACGACGAACACGATCGCGAACACCGACGTGACCCAGAGCGGCACGGTCCGGAACGCCCGGACCTCGATGAACGCGTACACCGTGGCGACGGCGAGGAGCAGCACGACGACGTAGCCGGTCGCAGCAGCGGGCAGCGGGACGTCGGGCAGCGCGAAGAAGTCACCGGCGTTGGCGAGCCGGAACGTCGTCGTGCCGGCGCGGTGCAGGACCACGAAGAACACGAGCGCGAGCACGGTGAAGACGGCGTACCCGATCGGCAGCTTCCAGCTGCGGGTGGTCTCGACCGGACGGTCGGCGAGGGGCGACGCGGGGGCCGCCGTGGGGCTGAGGGTGCTCACGCGGCGACCGCCTTCTTGCTGTTCTTGCTCGTCTTCGTCCGCTTGCGGGCCCCCGGCTGCGGGATCCGGAAGATCGCGCGGACGAGCGGCGGCGCCGCGATGAAGAGGACGATGAGGGCCTGGATGACGCCGACGATGTCGATCGGGATGCCGTTGGCGGCCTGCATGGCGTAGCCGCCGTTCTTGAGCACGCCGAACAGGATCGCTGCCCAGAACACACCCCACGGCTTCGAGCGGCCGAGCAGCGCGACGGTGATCGCGTCGAAGCCGATGCCGGCGTCGATGCCCGAGGTGAAGCCGGTCGTGACCGCGCCCTGCACCTGGTACGCACCGGCGATGCCGACGAGCGCACCGGAGATGAGCATCACCCAGATGGTCAGGGACGGCACGCTCATGCCGGCGACGCGGGCCGCACGCGGGTTCTCACCGATCGTGCGGAACCGGAAGCCGAGCGACGACTTGTTCACGAGCCACCACACGACGACGACCGCGAGGATCGCGACGATGAAGCCGAGGTCCACGCCGTACCGCACGCCGAAGAGCTGCGGCAGCAGGGCGCTGTCCTTCGTGGCGGGCGAGATCGGGTTGCTGCTCCCCGGTGCCTGCAGCAGACCGGGCGTGCGGAGCAGGTAGCTGACCAGGTAGAGCGCGACGTAGTTGAGCATGATCGTGACGACCACCTCGTTCGCACCCGTGCGGGCCTTGAGGAGACCGACGATCCCGCCCCAGACCGCACCGCCGACGATGCCGGCGACGATGGTGAGCGGGATGTGGATCGCGGCGGGCATGTCGAACGAGAACCCGACCCAGCCAGCCGCGGCGGCGCCCATCAGGATCTGGCCCTGGCCGCCGATGTTGAACAGGCCGGCGCGGAACGACAGCGCGATCCCGAGGCCGGCGGCGATGAGCGGCACCGAGTAGTCGATCGACCGGGTGAGCGGGCTGATCGCCTGCTGGAAGGTGTCGGCGCCGAAGTTGAACACCGAACCCTGGAACAGCGAGGCGTACGCACCACCCACGGCAGTGCCGATCGCCTGGAGCATGTCGGTGGGACGGGCGAAGAAGTACCCGGCGGTGGCGCGGACGTTCTCGTCGGTGAGTGCGATGAGGATGCCGCACGCGACGAGCGCGAGGACGACCGCGAGGACCGTCACGAGGACGGAGCCGTTCAGGATGCTCTGCAGCGCGGCGTGCCAGCGGTCGCCGCCGGTCGCACCGTTGCGGCGCTCGGTGTCCTCCGCCGAGTCCGTCATGAGGTGCGGGGTGGACTCGACCTCCTGCAGACGGTCGTCGGTGATCGGGGCGGCACCCGCCGCGGGGCTCGCTGGCTGCTGCGTCTTGTCTGGTTCCTGCGCGGTCACGCTGCCAGCTCCGTTCCTTCGGGGAGTTCGCCGGCCATCATGAGGCCGAGGACGTCGCGGGGGGTGGTCGCGGGGACGATGCCGACGATGCCGCCGCGGTACATCACGGCGATGCGGTCGGCGAGTGCCACGACCTCGTCGAGCTCGGTGGAGACGACGATGACGGGGACGCCGGTGTCGCGGGTGGCGACGATGCGCTTGTGCACGAACTCGATCGAGCCGACGTCGATGCCACGGGTGGGCTGCGCGGCGACGAACAGGCGGAGGTCGCGGCTCAGCTCGCGGGCGAGGACGATCTTCTGCTGGTTGCCGCCGGAGAGCCGGCCGGCCGCGGTGGTGCGGCCGGGGGTGCGGATGTCGAACTCGGCGATCTTCTCGTCGGCGAACGCGTCGCGCTCAGCGGACCGGATCGTGCCGGCGCGGACGAACTCGGCGTGGTCTGCCCGGTCGAGCATGAGGTTCTCGGCGATCGTGAACTCGCCGACGAGCCCGTCCTCCTTCCGGTCCTCGGGGACGAAGCCGACGCCGGCGTCGAGCACCTGCTTGACGCTCCGGCCGGTGAGTTCCTGGCCGTCGAGGGTGATCCGGCCGGCGTGGGCGGGCTCGAGGCCGATGATCGCCTCGGTGAGCTCGGTCTGGCCGTTGCCCTGGACCCCGGCGATCGCGAGGACCTCGCCGCGGCGGACCGTGAACGAGACGTCGTCGACGAGCACGATGCCGGACGGGTCGGTGACGGTGAGGTTCTCGACGACCAGGGCGTCCTCGCCGCCGGACGACGGCTCCTTGTCGACGACGAGCGACACGGCACGGCCGACCATCAGGGCGGCGAGCTCGTTGTTCGTCGCCGTGGGCGATGCCTCGCCGACGACCTTGCCGAGCCGGATCACCGTGATGCGGTCGGCGACCTCGCGGACCTCGCGCAGCTTGTGCGTGATGAAGACGATGGCGGTGCCGGCCTCGCGGAGCTGGCGCATGATGCCCATCAGCTCGTCGGTCTCCTGCGGGGTGAGGACGGCCGTCGGCTCGTCGAACACCAGCACGGAGGCGTCGCGGGACAGCGCCTTGATGATCTCGACGCGCTGCTGCACGCCGACGGGGAGGTCCTCGACCTTGGCGTCGGGGTCGACGTCGAACCCGAACCGGTCGGAGATCTCCTGCACGCGCTTGCGGGCGCCGGCGAGGTCGAGCCGCCCGCCGAAGGTGGTCTGCTCCTGCCCGAGCATGACGTTCTCGGCGACGGTGAACACGGGCACGAGCATGAAGTGCTGGTGGACCATGCCGATGCCGGCACGCATGGCGTCGCCGGGGCCGTCGAAGTCCTGGACGACGTCGTCGAGGAGGATCTCGCCCTCGTCCGCGTCGTACAGACCGTAGAGCACGTTCATCAGGGTGGACTTGCCGGCGCCGTTCTCACCGAGGAGGCAGTGGACCTCACCTGGCTCGACGGTGAGCGAGATGTGGTCGTTGGCGACCAGGGCGCCGAACCGCTTGGTGATGCCGCGGAGTTCGAGCTTCATGTTCGGGAGTCTATTTCTGTCTCGCGCGCGCCACGCGGGCGCACGAGAACGCGGGCGAGGGAGGAACCCCCGCCCGCGTTCATCGGGTTAGGACTGCGTCTTGACCTTGATCGAGCCGTCGATGATGCCGGCCTTGATGTCGTCGAGCTCGCCCTGCAGGCCCTTGTCGACCTTCGACTCGTAGTCGTGGAACGGCGCGATGCCGACACCGTCGTTCTCGAGCGTGCCCACGTACGGGGTCTTCGAGAACTTGTCGTCGGCAGCCTGCTCGACGACGTCCTTCACGGCCGGGCGCATGCCCTTCTCGACCGAGGTGAAGGCGATGTCCTTGTAGCGGGGGTCGGCCTCGTAGAGGTCGCTGTCCGCACCGATCAGGACGGAGCCGTTGTCGGCGTCCTTGATCGCTTCAGCAGCGGACTGGTAGATCGGGCCACCGACGGGCAGGATCACGTCGGCGTCCTGGTCGAGCAGCGTCTGCGCGACCGACTTCGCCTGCGTGCCGGCCTCGAAGCCACCGGTGAAGGAGCCCTTGCCGGTGTCGACGTTCCAGCCGACGACCTTGACGCTCTTGTCCTTCTGCTCGTTGTAGTACTTCACGCCGTCCGCGAAGCCGTCCATGAAGATGGTGACGGTCGGGATCTGCATGCCGCCGAAGGTGCCGACGACGCCGGTCTTCGAGTACGACGCGGCCGCGTAGCCGGCGAGGAACGCCGCCTGCGAGGTGTCGAACGTGATGGGCTTGACGTTCTTGGCGTCGATCGAGTTGTCGTCGATGATCGCGAAGTCGGTGTCGGGGTTCGCGGCGGCCTGCTTCTTCGTGGCGTCGGCGAGGTTGAAGCCGACGGTCACGATGAGGTTGCAGTTCTGACCGACGAGCTGCTCGATGTTCGAGTCGTAGACGGTGGCGTCCTTCGACTCGGCCTCCTTGTAGGTGGCGCCGAGGTCCTTGGCGGCGTCCTTCATGCCCTCGTAGCCGAGCTGGTTGAACGACTTGTCGTCGAAGCCACCGGCGTCGGAGACCATGCAGGGGCGGAAGTCGGTCTTCTTGGCGGTCTCGGTGTCGGACGGAGCTGCGGAGCAGCCAGCGAGGACGGCGGCGGTGCCGAGGAGCGCGAGGCCGCTGAGGACGACCTGTCGGGTGCGAGATGTCACGGGTTGGTTCCTCCGGGGAGCGTGCCCGGACCACGTGCGTTCCGGGCGATCGTGGCGACAGTACACGACCGCCCGGCCGGTACAGGACCCGTTCTGAGCGCCGGAGGGATCAGTTACGGGATCGCGACCGCGCCGAAACGCGCCCGTAACGCGGGGTCACGCCCTGGCCCCCAGTTCGGGGGCATCCGGGGTCATTTCGTGATGGAGCGCTACAGGACGTCCCCGCGGCCGCTGATCTTGAGAGCATCCACCACACTCTTGACCCGCTGCGCGTTGGCGCTGGTGGTCACGAGCAGCGCGTCGGGGGTGTCCACGACGACGATGTCCTCCACCCCGATGAGCGAGATGAGCCGCTGGCTGTGCGAGATCACGATCCCGCTCGACGAGTCCGCGAGGATGCGGGCACCGTCCCCGAGCACGGCCAGGTTGTTCGGCCGACCGCCGGACTGCAGCTTGGCGAGCGAGGCGAAGTCACCCACGTCGTCCCAGTCGAAGTCCCCGGGCACGACCGCCATGCGCCCGGCGGCGGCTGCCGGCTCGGCGACGGTGTAGTCGATCGCGATCTTCTCGAGCGTCGGCCAGACCGCGTCGACGACCGCGCCACGGGCCGAGGTGTCCCAGGCGTCCGCGAGCTCGTTGATGCCGGCCAGCAGCGTCGGGTTGTTCCGGCCGATCTCCTCGAGCAGCACGTCGGCGCGGGCGATGAACATGCCGGCGTTCCACAGGTAGGTACCCTGCTCGACGTACGAGCGGGCGGTGTCGAGGTCGGGCTTCTCGACGAAGGAACGGACCGCGTGGGCGGTCGGCGCCCCCTCGATGTCGAGCGTCTCCCCGTGCGCGTGGATGTAGCCGAAGCCGATCGCGGGCTCGGTCGGCGTGATGCCGATGGTGGTGATGTACCCGGCACGGGCGACGGCGACGGCCTCGCGGACGGACCGTCGGAACCCTCGGGCGTCGCCGATCACGTGGTCCGCGGCGAAGGAGCCGACGACCACGTCCGGTTCGCGACGCACCAGGATCGCCGCGGCGAGGCCGATGGCCGCCGTGGAGTCCTTCGGCTCGCTCTCCAGCACCACGTTGTGGTCCTCGACGCCCGGCAGCTGCGACTCGACCGCGACGCGGTGCGCACGGCCGGTCACCACCATGATCCGCTGGTCACCGGCGAGGGGGGCGAGCCGGTCCCAGGTCTGGCGCAACAGCGAGGTGCCGGAGCCGGTCAGGTCGTGCAGGAACTTGGGTGCGTCCGCGCGCGACAGCGGCCACAGTCGCGATCCGATGCCCCCTGCGGGGATGATCGCGTAGAAGTCTTCGAGAGCGTCAGCCACGCGCTCACCGTACCGGTCCCGCCACGGGGTTCCTGGATGGTCTCCGCACGATTTCCGCATGCGGACTCCCGCAGGGCCGACCGTCGCGTTGTTCACCCGTCGCCGCCGGGATGTTCACGTCGTCGGCCCCGCCGGGTCACGTGTCCCCCGGAGCATGGGCAGCACCATGAGCGCACGCAGCGTGGAGCGCGGCACGTCCCCCCGGACCGTCGCCGTCGTGACCGAGAGCTTCCTGCCCACCCTCAACGGCGTGACCACCAGCGTCCTGGCGGTCCTCGACCACCTGGAACGCCGTGGCCACCGCGCGGTCGTCATCGCACCGGACACCCCGGGACTCGCGCAGTTCCGCTCCCGCAGCAGCCTCGAGCGCTACCGGTCCTTCGACGTGCACCGGATCCCCGCCGTCGCGTACCGGCAGTTCCCGGTCGCGCTCCCCCACCCGGTCCTCGACACGATCCTCGCCGCCTCCGGCGCCGACGTGCTCCACGCCGCGAGTCCGTTCCTGTTGGGTGGGCGCGCGATCACGGCAGCCGGGAGGCGCGGCATCCCTTCCGTCGCCGTCTTCCAGACCGACGTGGCCGGTTTCGCCCGCCGCAACGGCTTGACGGCGACCGTCCCGTTGGTGCGCAGGATCCTCGGCCGGATCCACGCCGGTGCCTCGCTGACGCTCGCCCCGTCGAGCGCGACCGCGGCGATGCTCGCCGAGGACGGCGTCCCCCGCGTCGCGCGCTGGGGCCGAGGCGTCGACACGGAGCTCTTCCACCCGTCGCGCCGGGACTCCGCGCACGTGCGGGCGCTCCGGCGTCGGATCGCTCCGCGGGGCGAGACGATCGTCGGGTACGTCGGACGGCTGGCCCCGGAGAAGGAGGTCGAGCGGCTCGCCGAGCTCGGCGGCATCCCAGGCATCCGGGTCGTCGTCGCCGGCGGCGGTCCGTCCCGTGCCGTGCTCGAGCGGCGGCTGCGGCACCTGGACGTCACGTTCACCGGACCACTCCGCGGCGACGCCCTCGCCGATGCGTACGCGACGCTGGACCTCTTCGTGCACACCGGTCCTGCCGAGACGTTCGGACAGACCCTCCAGGAAGCGCACGCCTCGGGACTGCCCGTGATCGCCCCGGCGTCTGGTGGTCCGCTCGACCTGGTCGCGCCGGGACTCGACGGCGAGCTCTACGACCCCGACGTGCCGCAGGCCCTGCGACAGGCGGTCCTGCGGCTCCACCAGGACCGTGCGCTCACGGACCGGATGGGGTCGGCCGGCCGTCTCCGGGTGGAGGGCACCACCTGGGAGGCCGTCGGGGACCAGCTCCTCGCGCACCACGACACGGCACGGACCATCGGCGCGCCGCCCGTGGGGCGGGGCCTCCGGGCCGCTCGGGACGAGAACGTCAGCACAAACGCATAGGATGGGTCCGTTCCGACACGAACACGAACGGCAAGGGCTCGCCGATCGGGCGAGCCCGTCCTACGGAAGGACGAGCTCATGGCTGAGCGCACCGGCGGGAGCACGGCGACCGCTGTCCCCGAAGTGACGATCGAGGCGCCCCGCGCCTCTCGGAAGCTCGAGGGCACGCTGTACCGCGGCTCGACCGGCATGTGGTCGTGGGTCCTGCACCGGATCACCGGCGTCGCCATCTACTTCTTCCTGCTGGTGCACATCCTCGACACCGCCCTCGTCCGCCTCTCGCCCGAGGCCTACAACGCGGTCATCGGCACGTACAAGACCCCGATCATGAACCTCGGCGAGATCGCCCTGGTCATGGCCATCGTCTTCCACGCGTTCAACGGCCTGCGGATCATCCTGGTCGACTTCTGGTCCAAGGGGCCGAAGTACCAGCGGGCCATGTTCTGGATCGTCATCGTCCTCTGGGCGATCGCGATCGCGGGCTTCCTGCCCCGCCAGCTCATGAACCTCGTCGCGGACTTCAACTAGAGGGGCACGGAAGATGACCACGCAGATCGTCGAACCTCCCCGTTCCGCCGCGGCCGCACGCCGCACCACCAACTGGGAGAAGTGGGGCTGGATCTACATGCGCGGCTCGGGCGTCCTGCTCGTCGTGCTGATCTTCGGCCACCTCTTCGTCAACATGGTGGCGGGCGAGGGCGTCAAGCAGATCGACTTCGCCTTCGTCGCCGGCAAGTGGGCCAACCCGTTCTGGCAGGTGTGGGACTCGCTCATGCTGGTTCTGGCGCTCATCCACGGTTCCAACGGCATGCGCACGATCGTCAACGACTACGTGTCGAAGCCGGGCATCCGCAAGACGCTGCTCGTGGCGATCCTCGTCGCGTGCGTCGTGCTGATCGTCCTCGGCCTGCTCGTCTGCTGGACGTTCGACCCGTGCCCCGCCGGTGCCGCCGCCGCGGACCTGCCCTCGTTCTGCCCGGCGCAGTAGCACCACCCCTGCTGCTGCCCGTTCTCCCATCGTCGACGGAAAGACCCCTGTGACCGACACCACCGTGCACCACCACCAGTTCGACATCGTCATCATCGGCGCAGGAGGCGCGGGCATGCGCGCCGCGATCGAAGCCGGTCCGAAGGCGAAGACGGCCGTCATCTCGAAGCTGTACCCGACCCGCTCGCACACCGGTGCGGCGCAGGGCGGCATGGCGGCGGCCCTCGCGAACGTCGAAGAGGACTCGTGGGAGTGGCACACCTTCGACACGATCAAGGGCGGTGACTACCTGGTCGACCAGGACGCCGCCGAGATCCTCGCGAAGGAAGCCATCGACGCCGTCATCGACCTCGAGAACATGGGCCTGCCGTTCAACCGCACGCCCGAGGGCAAGATCGACCAGCGGCGCTTCGGCGGCCACACCCGCGACCACGGCAAGTCCCCGGTCCGTCGTGCGTGCTACGCCGCCGACCGCACCGGCCACATGATCCTGCAGACGCTGTTCCAGAACTGCGTGAAGCTCGGCGTCGAGTTCTACAACGAGTTCTACGCGCTCGACCTCATCATGGTCGACGTCGTCGGCGAGGACGGCGTCACCCGCAAGCAGCCTGCCGGCGTCGTCGCCTTCGAGCTCGCGACCGGCGAGCTCCACGTCTTCCACGCGAAGGCGATGATCTTCGCCACCGGCGGCTTCGGCAAGATGTACAAGACCACCTCGAACGCGCACACCCTGACCGGCGACGGCGTCGGCATCGTGTGGCGCACCGGCCTGCCGCTCGAGGACATGGAGTTCTTCCAGTTCCACCCGACCGGGCTCGCCGGCCTCGGCATCCTGCTCACCGAGGGTGCTCGTGGTGAGGGTGCGATCCTCCGGAACGCCTCGGGCGAGCGCTTCATGGAGCGGTACGCCCCGACCATCAAGGACCTCGCACCCCGCGACATCGTCGCCAGGTGCATGGTGCAAGAGGTCGCAGAGGGCCGCGGTGCCGGACCGAACAAGGACTACGTGCTGCTCGACTGCACGCACCTGGGTGCCGAGGTCCTCGAGACCAAGCTGCCGGACATCACCGAGTTCGCGCGCACCTACCTCGGTGTCGACCCGGTGGTGGAACCGGTGCCCGTGATGCCGACCGCGCACTACGCGATGGGTGGCATCCCGACGAACACCGACGCCCAGGTGCTCTACGACAACACCACGGTCGTCCCCGGCCTCTACGCCGCCGGCGAGTGCGCCTGTGTCTCGGTGCACGGCTCGAACCGTCTCGGCACGAACTCGCTCCTCGACATCAACGTCTTCGGCAAGCGCTCGGGCAACAACGCCGCCGAGTGGGTCAAGACGGCCGAGTTCCTCCCCCTGCCGGAGGACCCGGCTGCCGGCGTCCGGGCCATGCTCGACCAGCTGCGCGCCTCGACGGGCACCGAGCGCATCGCCGTCCTCCGCAAGGAACTCCAGGACGAGATGGACAAGAACGCCCAGGTGTTCCGCACCGACGAGTCGCTCGCCCGGGTCACCGAGACGATCCACACGCTCCGGAACCGCTTCATGCAGGTCTCCGTGCAGGACAAGGGCAAGCGGTTCAACACCGACCTGCTCGAGGCCGTCGAGCTCGGGTTCCTGCTCGACCTGGCCGAGGTCGTCGTCTACTCCGCCCGCAACCGCAAGGAGAGCCGCGGCGGCCACATGCGCGACGACTACCCGAAGCGCGACGACGAGAACTACATGCAGCACACGATGGCGTACCTGACGGGCGACCCGCACTCGTCGCTCGCCGACGACCACATCACGCTCGACTGGAAACCAGTCGTCGTGACGCGGTACCAGCCGATGGAGAGGAAGTACTGAGATGACCGACACCCTGGTCTCCGACGCACCCCGGACCGACACGACCGACGCGCCTCCCGGGTCCTTCTCCGTCACGCTGATCATCCGTCGCTTCGACCCGGACGTCGACGACGAGCCGCGCTGGCAGGACTTCGACGTCATGATGCTGCCGACCGACCGCATCCTCGACGCCCTGCACAAGATCAAGTGGGACCAGGACGGCTCGCTGACCTTCCGGCGCTCCTGCGCGCACGGCGTCTGCGGGTCGGACGCGATGCGCATCAACGGTCGCAACCGTCTGGCGTGCAAGACCCTGATCAAGGACCTCGACGTCTCGAAGCCCATCTACGTCGAGGCGATCAAGGGCCTGCCGCTCGAGAAGGACCTCGTCGTCGACATGGAGCCCTTCTTCAAGTCCTTCCGCGAGGTCCAGCCGTTCCTGCAGCCGGCGACGGCACCCACCCCGGGCAAGGAGCGCATCCAGTCCGTGGCCGACCGTGCCCGGTTCGACGACACCACGAAGTGCATCCTCTGCGCCGCGTGCACCTCGTCGTGCCCGGTCTTCTGGACCGACGGTCAGTACTTCGGCCCGGCCGCGATCGTGAACGCGCACCGCTTCATCTTCGACTCCCGTGACGACGCCGCGAACGTCCGGCTGGACATCCTCAACGACAAGGAAGGCGTGTGGCGCTGCCGCACCACCTTCAACTGCACCGACGCGTGCCCGCGTGGCATCCAGGTGACGAAGGCCATCTCCGAGGTCAAGCAGGCCGTCATGCGGGGCCGTGCCTGACATCCGACGTCGACGCTCGGCGTCGTCCAAGGCTCGCCCGAGACTCCACCGATAGGCTCCGGACCATGACGTTCGCGGACACCCGCCCCATCCTCGACCAGCTCGGCTACACGATCCGCTACGTGCAGCTCCCCGGCGAGACCCTGCACGAGCCGCCGGTCGAGGGTGCGCTCCGCGTGGTCCCGGCCGAGGGCTCCGGCGACTTCGCGCTCGAGGTCGTCGACTACGGCACCGCCCGCCGCCTCGCCACCGCCCGTGGTGAAGAGGACGCGGTCGAGATGCTCCGACGGTTCCTGAACCGTCCGTTCCCGGCGCCGCGGGACATCCCCCGGCACGAGCTCGAGGGGCTCCGCGACCGTGCGGCGTCGACGTACCCGCAGCTCGCGCAGCAGGTGTCGCAGGCCGGCGAGCAGGGGCTCACCATCCAGATCCCGACCGGCGTCCCCGTCGACCGCATCGGTGGCCCGGACGGCTACCTGCTGCACCCGATCGACACCCCGCTGCCCAGCCGTTCGCTGCCGCCGCACGTCGCCGGCGCACCGGAGACCCACCGCTACCTGGTCGAGCGGCCCTTCATGGTGACCGTCCGCTTCGTGCAGCCGTGGTTCGAGCAGCCCGGTGGCGCGCTCCGCTTCCAGATCGCGGACCCGTCGCTGACCATCCGTGACCTGGTCGTCGACGGGTCGCTCTCGCGTCTCCGGGTCGTCTGACCCCTCGCACGACCGAAGTCGGCCCGCACCGCGCAGTCGCGCAGTGCGGGCCGACTTCGGTTCTGCGGTGCTACGGCTGGTCGGGGCGGTCGTACTGGGCGCCGGCCGGGTTCGGCGGCAAGCAGCCGAAGACGATCGCGGCGATGCCGACGAACAGCGCGATCAGCCAGAACGGTCCGGCGAGGTTCGCGTCGTGCACCCGCCGCCACCCGAGCGCGATGTTCGGCACGATGGTCGCGAGCCACCAGAGCCCGAACAGGATCAGCAGGATGAAGACCCAGAACGGCGGAGCACCGTCGGTGTGGGTGTAGCCGTACTCGTCGGTGGTCGAGTTCGCGACGCTCCACGAGATGATGCCGGCGATGAACCCGCCGTAGAGCACGATCGTGACGATCGCGTTCGCGAGGATCCAGTACCAGAACTCACCACGGCTGGCGCGGCCGTCGAACCGGGCGTACTTCTTGAAGAACCGGGTGAACGCGTCGAGGAACCCGATGCCGTACCACGGGGCCCAGAGCGGCGGGGCACCGTCGGGGCCGACCGGGATCGGCTTCCCGTACTGCGGGTACGGGTCGGCGTAGGGCTGCGCGTACCCGGGCTGCTGGCCGTAGGGCTGCTGCCCGTACCCGGGCTGCTGGCCGTAGGGCTGCGCGTACCCGGGCTGCTGCCCCTCCGGCTGCTGCCCGTACCCGGGCTGCTGCCCCTGCGGCTGCTGCCCGGCCTGGCCGTACCCCGGCTGCTGTCCGTTCGACTGCGGCTCCCCGTCACCCGAGCGCGGCTGGCCCCACTGCGGCGTGTCGTTGCTCATCGTGCACCAGTGGGTCGGTCGAACCGTTCGCCCTGCGGGTTCGACGGCAGGAACATCATGATGAACACCGCGAGCGCCCCGAGGAACGGGATGAGCAGCAGGAGTGCGAAGAACCCGCTGACGTTCGCGTCGTGCAGGCGGCGGACGATGAGTGCGAGCGTCGGGATGACGAGCACGAGGAACACGATCAGTCCGGGGACACTCGCCACCGGGTCGGTCGTCATGGACGAGAACCCGACCGACGTGGACGTCGTCGTGGTGGTCGTCGTCCCCGTCGCTGCGACGAGGATGCTGGAGACGATCGACAGGGCGACGCCGATGATCGCGCTCCAGAGGTACCACCACCAGTACTCGCTGCGGCTCGCGCGGCCGCTGAACGTGGCGTACTTCTTGAAGAACCGCGTGAACGCCTTGCCGAACGAGATGCCGTACCACGGTGCCCAGAGCGGCGGTTCGCCGTTCGTCCCCGTCGCCGGCGGCTGACCGTACTGCGGTGTACCGCCGTACGGCTGCGCCCCGCCCTCGGGGTCCTGGTACCCGCCGGGCTGCTGCCCGTACGGGTTCTGCGGTGGGTTCTGGTCGCTCACGGGGTCCCCCTCGAGTTGTGCTGTGGTCGGGTCAGAGTCAACCAGAACACACGAGGACGCGTCAGGGACGTGACGCCGTGCTATCCCGCCTGTGGGCGGTCGTACTGCTGCCCCTGCGGGTTCGACCCGATCAGCCCGATGACGAGCGAGAACACGACGCCGACCGGCGGGATGATGAACAGCAGTGCGAGGAGCCCGCTGAGGTTCACGTCGTGCAGACGCCGAACGGTGAGGGCGATGAAGCCGAGCGCGCAGGCCAGTGCCCAGAGTCCGTCGAAGCCGCGGGAACCGTCGGCGACGCCGTTGCCGATCAGGCCGGCGGCGACCGAGCCGATCACGTACCAGAGCGCCCAGAACCAGTACTCCGACTGGCTCGCGCGACCGTCGAACCGGACGTACTTCTTCCAGAACCGCGTGAAGGCCTTCGGGAACGAGATCCCGTACCAGGGTGCCCAGAGCGGCGGCTCGCCCTGGGTCGCAGGCTGCTCCCCGTACGGCTGCAACTGCGGCTGTTGTCCGTACGGCGGCTGCTGGGCGGACGGCTGCTGCTGCGCGTACGGGTCCTGCGCCTGCCCGTACGGCGGCTGTGCCCCGTAGGGCGGCTGCGCCCCGTACGGCGGCTGCTGCCCGGCGGGCGGCTGCTGCCCGTACGGGTCCTTCGGCTGCTGTCCGTAGGGATCCTGGGGGTACTGGTCGCTCACGAGTTCGTTCCTTCCGGCGGCGTGCTGTCGGTCCGCTCAGAGTCTGGCACGAGTGCGAGCTTCCCACCGGGGTGCCCGGACTCCAGCAGCGCTGCAGCATCCCGGGCATCGGCGAGCGGGAAGGTCCGCGCCACGGGGACCTCGAGCCCTCCGGCGCCCGCCAGGTCGATCAGGCGCTGGCGCACCGAGTCCCGGAACGCCTTGCTCGCCGGCTGTGCCCCACCCACCACGGCGATGCCGTCCGACGATGCCCGTGCCGGCGCCGCGATCGTCACGATCCGTGCGCGGTCCGCGACCAACGCGAGCGACACGTCGACGGCCTCGTCGGTGCCGACGCAGTCCAGCGCCACGTCGATCCCGGAGGGTGCGATCGACCGCACCCGTGCCTCCAGGCCGTCGCCGTACGCCACCCACTCGCCGCCGAAGCGACGGACGACGTCGGCACCCCGCTCGGAGGCCGTGCCGATCACCCGCGCGCCGAGCAGCCGGAGCTGCTGCAGCAGGCTGACGCCGACCGCTCCGGACGCACCGTGCACCAGCACGGTGTCGCGGCCCTCGGCACGGGTCACGCGGAGCATGTCGGCAGCGGTCGTGCCGGCGAGGAGCAGGTTCGCGGCCTCCGGGAAGCCGATCGCCTCGGGCTTCGCGAAGACGTCGGACGCCGGCACCGTGAGCGCCGACGTCCAGCCGCCGGTGACGCGGAACGCGAGGACCTCGTCGCCGACCGCTCCCCCGCCGGAGGCGATCTCGGTGTCAGGGCCGACGGCACTGATCACGCCGGCGACCTCGTAGCCGACGGCCATCGGCAGGTCCGCGGGGTCGCCCTGCCGGGTGTGCTTCGTGTCCGCGGGGTTCATGCCGGCGGCGCGCACGGCGATGGTGACCTCGCCGGGACCGGGAGCGGGGACGTCGGTCTCCACGAACTCCAGGACCTCGCTGCCGCCGAACCGTGGTGCCGCCCAGTGCTTCGTCATGCCGGTGACGCTACGCGTCGATCCCACGGGACGGACGGGCGCGGTGCACCCGACGCACCCGACGAGCACGACGAGCACGACGCACCAGACGCACGTGACGCGACCCGGAACGGACGGGAGGCGCGGTGCCAGCTGGCACCGCGCCTCCCGTCCGAATGTGGGGACGTCGCTACGCGCGCACCGAACGCACCCGGTCCGCGAACGCGGCGTGCAGCGGGTGCTGCTCGTCGAGCCCGGTGATCTGCGTGACGACCTCGGCGTCGGAAGCGTCCGACGCCAGGAGCGCCTGGAGCTCGACGCTCTGCTCGTCGTCGGCGACGTCGAAGCGGAGTGCCGCACCCATCGCGTCGAGGAGCGCCGTCGGCTCGTTGCCGTCCTCGGCCAGTGCGGCCGCGGGCGAGACGAAGCGCTCGTCGCGCGACAGCTTCCGGAGCGGCTGACGGCCGACGCGGGTCACGGTGTCGGGCAGGTGCGGGTTCTCGAACCGCGCGATGATCGCCTGCACGTAGGCGCGGTGCACCTCGGGGTCGAGCTCGTGGCGGCGGACGAGCAGGTCGCTCGTCTCGGCGAGCACGGCCTCGAGCTCGGAGCGCACGGCGGGGATCGCGATGGCGTCGGAGATCTTGTCCGCGCCCGCGACGAAGCCGTGGTACGCGACGGTGGCGTGGCCGGTGTTCACCGTGAAGAGCTTGCGCTCGATCGAGGCGGCGAGCCCGTCGACGTAGTGCGCACCGGGGATCTCCGGCTCGTTCCCACCGAACGGGGTGCGGTCGATGGCCCACTCGAAGTAGGTCTCGACGGTGACGTCGAGGCCGGCACCCTCGGGCTGCGCGGGGACGATGCGGTCCACGGCGGTGTTCGCGAAGACGGCCTTGGCGAGGGCCTCGTCACGGCCGTCGGCGGGCAGCGCGTCCACGATGAACTCGCGCAGGCGGTCGGTGGCGTTCAGGGCGTTCTCGCACGCCATCACGGCGATCGGCGCAGCCGAGGCGTCACGAGCGACCAAGGCCCGCGCGATCACCGGCGCGATGAACTTCAGGACGTTCGGGCCGACGGCACACGTGACGATCGCGGCGGACGCGATCTCGGCGACGACACCGTCCTCGTCCTGGGCGCTGTTCAGGGCCCGGAAGTTCGTGACGACGTGGTCCTGGGCACCGGTCCCGACCTCGTGCACCGTGTAGGAGTCAGCGGCGGCGAGTGCGTCGATCAGCGGTGCGGCCACATCCGCGAAGACGACCTCGTAGCCCGCCTCGTGCAGGAGCAGCCCGACGAAGCCGCGGCCGATGTTCCCGGCGCCGAAGTGGACGGCGGTCGTGGTGCTCACTCGTTGACCTCGCCGAGGATCGACAGGATCGCGCTCGTGTCGGCGGCGTCGGTGAGCTTCTGGACCTCGTCCTCGTCGGAGAACACGATCGCGATCTTCGACAGGATGTCGAGGTGCTCGTTGTTCACGCCGGCGATGCCGACGACGAAGCGCACCGGGTTGCCGTCCCAGTCGATCGGGGTGGCGTAGCGGATGAACGACAGCGCCGAGGTCTTGATGGCGTCCTTCGCGTCGTTCGTGCCGTGCGGGATCGCGAGGAAGTTGCCCATGTACGTGGACACGCTCTTCTCACGCTCGAGCATCGCCGGGTAGTAGTCCGCGGTCACCGCGCCCGCAGCCTCGAGGATCTCGGCCGCCTCCTTCATCGCCTCCGACTTGGTCGGCGCGGTGTCCTCGGTGTGGATGCGGATCTGGCTCTCCTGCAGGACGGGCATCGGTGGTTCTCCTTGTTGTTCGAGGACGTGATGGAGGGGACGGCGTTCGCCGTCCCCTCCGATACTGCACTTCGTTACTGGTTCTTGAGCTGTTCGACGACTTCGTCGTACTGCGGCGCGTTCATGAAGTTGCCGACCGACACGTGCTGCGCGTTCGGGTTCTTCTGCTTGGCGCGGTCCGTCAGTTCCTCCTGCGTGATGATCAGGTCCTCGTCACCGGACAGGTTCGCGATCGCCTTGTTGGTGACCGTGACCCCCTCGATGCCCGCCTTCTTGATCTTGTTGCGCAGGACGCTGGCACCCATGGCGCTCGAGCCCATGCCGGCGTCGCAGGCGAAGACCAGGTTCTGGACCTTCGTCGCCGTGGTGGTCGCCGAGCCGACGCCACCGAGCGAGGCCTCGGCCTCTTCCTCGTTGGCCGGGGAGTTGTTGCCGAGGAGCCCAGCGGTCGCCGAGTTGACGTCGCGGCCCTTGTTCGCCTGGAGCTTGGCCATCGCGGCGGTCATGTCGCCACCACCGGTCGCCAGGTCACGCTTGCGGGTCGCGATGAGGAAGAACGACGCGACCGCGAACGACACCGCGGCGGACAGGATCACGGAGAGGATGACACCGAGGAAGCTGTCCTTCGCCGTGGCACCGAGGACCGCGAAGATCGATCCGGGCGACGCCGGGGCGACGAGGCCGGAGTGGAACGCGACGTTGGTCGCGACACCCGTGGCACCACCGAGGATGACGGCGATGAACAGGACCGGCTTCTGCAGCACGTACGGGAAGTAGATCTCGTGGATGCCACCGAGGAACTGGATGATGATCGCGCCGGGAGCGGTCGAGCGAGCGATGCCGACACCGAAGAAGGTGAAGGCGAGCAGGATGCCGAGACCGGGGCCGGGGTTCGCCTCGAGCAGGAACAGGATCGACTTGCCGGACTCCGCCACCTGCTGCGCACCGAGCTGGTCGAGCACACCGTGGTTGATGGCGTTGTTCAGGAAGAAGACCTTGGCCGGCTCGATGATGACGCTGGCGAGCGGCAGCAGCGAGTGCTGGACGAGGAAGTTCACCGCGTCGCCGAGGCCCTCGGCGATGAGCTTGAAGAGCGGGGCGAGCCAGAAGAACCCGACCATCGCCAACGCGAAGCCGAGGATGCCTGCCGCGTAGTTGTTGACGAGCATCTCGAAGCCGGGCTTGATCTTGCCGTCCCAGATCTTGTCGATCTGCTTGATGAGGTACGCGCCGAGCGGCCCGCAGATCATCGCGCCGAGGATCATCGTCGTGCCGTTGGCACCGATGATGACACCCATGGTCATGATCGAGCCGACCACGGCACCGCGGGTCTCGTAGACCATCCGGCCACCCTGGATCGCGATCGCGAGCGGGATGAGGTAGGTCAGGATCGGGCCGACGAGGCCGATGTTGGCGACGCCGCCGGTCTCACCGAAACCGCCGAGGATGCCGACCGGCGTCCATCCGGTCTCGATGAAGAACGCGGTGATGATGCCCCACGCGATGAAGATCGCGATGTTGGGCATGACCATGCCGGAGAGGAACGTGCCGAACTTCTGAACGGCGACGCGTGCGCCGCCCCGCGAGTTCGCGGGTGCGTCGGGCGCTGCAACGGACGACGTTGTCATGTGCGGTGACTTTCTGTGTGGTGGAGCTGCTGCTGGTGCGGAAGGGGTGGTGGGGTGGTGCTGGCTCAGGCGGCGTGCGCCGCGGCCGCGGCGGACTTGGCGGCCGCCGCCGTGCTCGCGGCGAGTGCCGCCTGGGCCATCTCACGGGCCTGCTCGAGCGTGTGGTTGCCGAGCTCGGCACGCACGTCGGCCAGGGCCGCGGGAGTCATGGAGAGGGTGGTGGCGCCGAGACCGACGAGGACGACGGCGAGCAGCGGGTCGGCTGCGGCCTCACCGCAGATGCCGACGGGCTTCCCAGCGTCGGCGCCGGCCGCTCCGAGCTGCGCGACGAGGCGCAGGACGGCGGGGTGCCACGGGTCCTGGTACGAGGCGACGGTGCCGAGCATGCGGTCGGCGGCCATCGTGTACTGGGTCAGATCGTTCGTGCCGATCGACACGAAGTCCGCGTTCTGGAAGACCTGCTCGGCCATCAGGGCGAGCGAGGGCACCTCGGCCATCACGCCGGCGGTGCGGATCCCGAGCTCGCGCGCGAGGGTGACGAAGTACTCGGTCTCCTCGGCGTCGGCGACCATCGGGGCCATCACCCAGAGGTCGGCCTCGGTCGCGGCGTCGGCCTGCGCGAGGGCGGTGAGCTGGTCGCGCAGCACCTCGGGGTGGTTCCGGAGGGCCCGGAGTCCACGGCGACCGAGCGCCGGGTTCTCCTCGTCCTTGTCGGTGAGGAACGGCAGCGGCTTGTCGGCGCCGGCGTCGAGTGCGCGGACGACGACCTTCTTGCCCGGGAACGCGGCGAGGAGCTGTCGGTAGGACTCGGTCTGCTCGTCGACGGTCGGCGCCTTCGGCGAGTCGAGGAAGAGGAACTCGGTGCGGAAGAGCCCCACGCCCTCCGCACCGAGAGCAACGGCACCCGCGGCGTCGGCGGGGCTGCCGAGGTTCGCGAGCAGGGGCACGACGTGGCCGTCGGCCAGGGCACCGGCGGTGAGCGGTGCGGCGGCTGCGGCGAGGCGGTCGGCGATGCGCTGCTCGACCTCGGCCACGAGCGACTCGGACGGCTCGGTGACCACGGTGCCGGCGACGGAGTCGACGACGATCGCCTGCCCGTCGACGAGGTCGTCGGCCCCGGTCACGCCGACGATCGCGGTGATGCCCTTGGCGCGGGCGAGGATCGCGGTGTGCGACGTCGGGCCGCCGTCACGGGTGACGAGTGCGAGCACCTTGTCGAGGTCGAGGAGTGCGGTGTCGGCCGGCGCGAGGTCACGGGCGACGAGCACGAAGGGGGTGTCCGACTCGGGGACGCCCGGAGCGTGCACGCCGCGGAGCTTCGCGATGATGCGCTGGGCGACGTCGTCGAGGTCGGCCGCGCGCTCCCCCATGTAGCCGCCCATGCCGACGAGCAGGTCGCGGAACTGCGCGAACGCCTCGTACACGGCACGCTCGGCGTTGGTGCCGCCGTCGATGCGGGTGTGCACGTCGTCGAGGAGCGTCGGGTCCTGCGCCATCAGCGCCTGCGCCTCGAGCACGGCCTGGGCGTCGCCACCGGCGAGCTGTCCGCGCTTGTTCAGGTCCTCTGCCACCGCGGCGAGTGCGGCGTGCACAGCCTGCTTGGCATCGTCCGCCGAGCCCTGCAGCGCGTCCTTCGACGGTTCGCCGAGGGGGTCCGCCATGCGGAGCACGGGGCCGTGGGCGACGCCACGGCCGACGCCGGTGCCGAGCAGTTCGGACATTCGAGACTCCTTCATCTCACACGCGCTTGCGGTGGGGTCTTCGTTCGGTGCGCGCACGGCTGAGACGGGACCTCGCCGGTGCGGCTGAGCAGCACACTACCCCGATCCGCGTTGACAAACAAACACATCCGGGGATAAAAATGCAGAAACAGATGCCCGTTTGCGTCTGGCCGCGATCCGGAACCGGACACGACCGTCCGACACGTGCCCGAGCATGTCCGTTCCGTTCCGACCCTGAGACGACGAGGTCCGATGTACGCACCAGAACGCCACCAGCGCATCGTCGAGCAGGCGCGCGCGCACGGCCGGGTGGACGTCAAGGAGCTCGCCGAACTGCTCGAGGTGACGCCGGAGACCATCCGCCGTGACCTGACGAGCCTCGAGCGCCGCGGGTTGGTCCGACGGGCGCACGGCGGCGCGATCCCGGTCGAGCGCATCACGATCCACCCCGGCGTCGGCGACCGCGGCGGCATCAACCAGACCGAGAAGATGGTCATCGCCGAGGCCGCGCTCGAGGAACTGCCCGAGAACGGCTCGATCATGATCGACGCCGGCACGTCGACGATCTGCCTCGCCGAGATGCTCCCGCCCGACCGCGGACTCACCGTCGTCACGCACTCGTTGCCGGTCGCGATGGCCGTCGCGAACCGCCCGGGCATCGACCTGCACCTGCTCGGCGGGAACATCCGCAGCGACTCGCTCGCCGGCGTCGGCACGTGGACGCACCAGCTCATCGGCATGGTGAGCGTCGACGTCGCCTTCGTGAGCATCAACGGGATCACCCCGGAACGCGGCCTGACGACCCACAACATGGCCGAGGCCGCGGTGAAGTCCGCCATGATCAAGTCCGCCAGGCGGAGCATCCTGCTCGCCGACCACACCAAGTTCGGGCGCGAGGAGTTCGGCCGCGTCGCACCCCTCGCCGCCATCGACACGATCATCACCGACCCCGCCGTCAACCTCGACCTGGTCCGCGAGGTCGAGGCCGCCGGCACCGAGGTCTTCTGGCCCGGTCGACCCTGACCGCCGCCCGGACCCGCCCCACCCGGCGCTCGCTAGCATGAGCGCACCACCCATCGACAGGAGTACATCGATGTCCGAAGCCACCCGCACCGTGACCGTCGCGAGCGCGTCCGGCCTGCACGCCCGCCCCGCTTCCCTCTTCGTCCAGACCGTGACGGCGTCGGGCCACCAGGTCACGATCGCCAAGGGCGAGAAGTCCGGCAACGCCGGCAGCATCCTCGCCCTGCTCGGCCTCGGCATCGAGAACGGCGACGAGGTCGCGCTCACCGTGACCGGTGACGACGCCGAGACGACGGCCGACAGCCTGGTCGAGTTCCTGCAGACGGACCACGACGCGGCCTGATCACGCGGGTCGCGTCCTGCACGCGACCACGAGACGGACGGGAGGCACGGTGCCAGCTGGCACCGTGCCTCCCGTCCGTCGTCCGGTCGTGACCAGGGCCGTCCAGGGGTGTCGGCGCCCGCCGATAGGGTGGTCTGCATGACACGCCTGCGCCTCGCATCCGTCAACGTGAACGGCGTCCGCGCCGCGTTCCGCAAGGGGATGGGCGACTGGCTCGCCACGCGCGACGTCGACGTGCTGGCCCTGCAAGAGGTCCGTGCGTCGAGCGACGACCTCGCCGGACTCCTCGGCGACGAGTGGGACATCGTGCACGACCCGGCATCGGCGAAGGGCCGCGCGGGCGTCGCCATCACGTCCCGGCACCAGGCGCAGATCCACCGCGTCGAGCTCGGCCCGACCGAGTTCGACTCCGCCGGCCGCTGGCTCGAGGCCGACTACGAGATCGACGGCACCCTGGTGACCGTCGTCTCGACCTACGTGCACTCGGGCGAGGTCGGCACCGAGAAGCAGGACGAGAAGTGGAAGTTCCTCGACGCGATGACCGAGCGCCTGCCGAAGCTCCGCGAGCACAACCCGCTCGCGGTCGTCGTCGGTGACCTCAACGTCGGGCACGACGAGCGCGACATCAAGAACTGGAAGGGCAACGTCAAGCGGGCGGGCTTCCTGCCGCGCGAGCGTGCGTACTTCTCCCGCTTCTTCGGCGCGGACGGCGAACCGGTCGAGGGCGCAGACGGCTCGACGGGCCCCGGGCTCGGCTGGGTCGACGTCGGCCGTGCGCAGGCCGGTGACGTCGAGGGGCCGTACACGTGGTGGTCCTGGCGCGGGCAGGCGTTCGACAACGACACGGGCTGGCGCATCGACTACCAGATGGCCACGCCCGACCTCGCCGCGAAGGTCACGGAGTACACGGTCGACCGCGCCGCGGCGTACGACCAGCGATGGTCCGACCACGCCCCCGTGGTCGTCGACTACGAACTCTGACCACTTCTTCTCCGCTTCACCTGACGCACCGGAGCACCACCATGACCAAGACCCGCATCTTCTCGGGCATCCAGCCGTCGGCCGGTTCCCTGCACCTCGGCAACTACGTCGGGGCCCTGATGCAGTGGCGCGACCTGCAGGACGACTTCGACGCCATCTACTGCGTCGTCGACATGCACGCGATCACCTCGCCGCAGGACCCGGCCGGGCTCCGGGCGAGCACGCGGGCGACGGCGGCGCAGTACATCGCCTCGGGCATCGACCCGACGAAGTCGACGCTGTTCGTCCAGTCGCACGTGCCGGCGCACGCCGAGCTCGCCTGGGTGCTCAACACCCTGACCGGCTTCGGCGAGGCCAGCCGGATGACCCAGTTCAAGGACAAGTCGGCACGCCAGGGCGCCGAGGCCGCGTCGGTCGGGCTCTTCACGTACCCGGTCCTGATGGCCGCGGACATCCTGCTCTACGACACGAAGGTCGTGCCGGTCGGCGACGACCAGCGGCAGCACGTCGAGCTCACCCGTGACCTCGCCGGGCGGTTCAACTCGCGGTTCGGCGACACGTTCGTGGTGCCCGAGGCCCGGATCGGCACCGAGACCGCCCGCATCTACGACCTGCAGGACCCGACGAGCAAGATGAGCAAGTCCGCGGCGTCGGACAACGGCCTGATCCGCCTGCTCGACGACCCGAAGCGCACCGCGAAGAAGATCAAATCGGCCGTCACCGACGCCGAGCGCGAGATCCGGGCCGACCGTCAGGCGAAGCCCGGTGTGACGAACCTGCTCGCGATCCTGTCGGCCTTCAGCCGCACCCCCGTCGCCGAGCTCGAGGCCTCGTTCGTGGGCAAGGGCTACGGCGACCTGAAGGGCGCGGTCGCGGACGCCGTCGTGGCCGAGCTGGAGCCCGTGCGTGCCCGGACGCTCGAGCTGCTCGACGACCCGGCCGAGCTCGACCGGCTGCTCGCCGTCGGGGCGGACCGCGCGGAGTCCATCGCCCTCGAGACCCTGGCGCGGGTCTACGACCGCATCGGCTTCGTCCCGCGCTCCCGCGGCTGACGATGCTCCCCGTCACGCTGGAATCCGCCCGGGTCCGACTCGACGTCCCGACCCGGGCGGACGCTCCGGCGATCACCGCTGCCTGCCAGGACCCCGACGTCGTGCGCTGGACCACGGTCCCGTCGCCGTACTCCTCGCGGGACGCGACGACCTTCGTCGATGCCCTCGTCGGTCCGGGCTGGGCGTCGGACCGCGAGTACACGTGGGCGATCCGTCGCCCCGGATCGACGTGGCTCGAGGGCATCGTCGGGTACCGGACCGCCGGGCGCGACCTCGGGTTCTGGCTCGCGCCGTCCGCTCGGGGCGCCGGGCTCATGCACGACGCCGTGGAGCTCGTCGTCGACTGGGCCGTCGGCCAGGGTGCACCGGACGTGTACTGGGAGTGCTACGTCGGCAACACCGCCTCGGCCGCGGTCGCCCGGCGCGCGGGGTTCTCGTACACGGGGACGGCCGATGCCCGGGTGCCGGGGCGCGACGGTGGTCCGACGCCAGCGTGGACGGCGCTCCGACGAGCCGACGGCTCCCCGGCGTCCGACCTGGCCTGGCCGTAGGCTCGATCCGTGAGCGGAACGGCACGACCCACCGAGGTCCGGGCGATGCGCCGCGGGCTCGAACTCGCGGCCCTCGGCCCCGTCGTCGGCGACCACGCGCGCGTCGGCGCGGTGATCCTCTCCCCCACCGGGGACGTCCTCGCCGAGGGCTGGCACAAGGGCGCCGGGACACCGCACGCCGAGGTCGACGCGATGGCGAAGGTCGACCCGTCGCTCCTCCGCGGCGCGACCGCGGTCGTCACACTCGAGCCCTGCAACCACACCGGGCGCACGGGCCCCTGCGCCGTCGCGCTCCTCGAAGCCGGCGTCGCCCGCGTCGTGTACGCGATCGACGACCCCGGCGCGGACGTCCACGGCGGCGCCGACCGACTCCGCGCCGCCGGGGTCGAGGTGGTGTCCGGGGTCCTCGCCGACCAGGCCGAGGCGTTCCTCGAACGCTGGCTCCTGTCGGTCCGCCTCGGCCGCCCGTGGGTGACCGTGAAGTGGGCCTCGAGCCTCGACGGACGGGCTGCCGCGGCCGACGGCACGAGCAAGTGGATCACCGGCGCCGCCGCACGGCAGCACGTCCACGAGCAGCGCGCGGCGCACGACGCGATCCTCGTCGGCACCGGCACGGTCCTCGCCGACGACCCGAGCCTGACCGCCCGCGGCGACGCCGGCGAGCTCCTCGCCGACCAGCCGCTCCCGGTCGTGCTCGGCGACCGGCCCGTCCCCGCTGACGCCGCGGTCCGGCAGCACCCGCGCGGCCTCGTCACGCTGTCCGGCCACGACCTCGCCGCCGCGCTCGGTGCACTGCGCGGGCACGGCGTGCACTCCGTCTTCGTCGAGGGTGGTCCGACCGTCGCCTCCGCACTCATCGCCGCCGGGCTCGTCGACGAGTACCTCGTGTACATCGCGCCCGTCCTGATCGGTGGGCCCCGTGTCGCGCTCGACGACCTCGGGGTGGGAAGCATCTCCGGACGTCGGCGGTTGGACGTACTATCGACCACCAGCCTCGGCCCCGATCTGCTGGTCCGAGCCCGACCGCAGCGCGCGCAGCACCAGCACCTCCAGCACGACCAGCAGCACGCAGCACCCGGGCACGGCGACGACGGGCCCACGAACGACCGGAGCACCCCATGACCGACGCGCTGACCTCCCCCACGCCGGGCAGCCCGGTCCAGTTCGAGGTGTCCACGAACGTCCCGACCACGCACGGCACGTTCCAGATGCGCGCGTACCGCGACCTCGTCACCGGCGCCGAGCACGTCGCCATCATCGGCACCGCACCGGACGGCTCGACCCCCGGCGACGGCGCCCTCGTGCGCGTGCACTCCGAGTGCCTGACCGGCGAGGCCTTCGGGTCGCTGAAGTGCGAGTGCGGCCCGCAGCTCGACGCCGCCCTCGACACCATCGCGGCCGAGGGCGGGGTGGTCGTCTACCTGCGCGGGCAAGAGGGGCGCGGCATCGGCCTCATCAACAAGCTCAAGGCCTACCGCCTGCAAGAGGACGGTCTCGACACGCTCGACGCCAACCTGGCGCTCGGCTTCCCCGCCGACTCCCGTGCGTACGGCGGTGCCGCGGGCATCCTGGCCGACCTCGGCATCACGCGCGTCCGGCTGCTCTCGAACAACCCCGAGAAGCGCCGGCAGCTCGAGGAGCACGGCATCACCGTCGAGTCGCTCGTCCCGCTCGTCGTCGGGGTCTCCGCGCAGAACGCCGGCTACCTCGACACCAAGCGCGACCGGATGGGGCACCAGCTGCCCGCACACCTCGAGGCCGGTGCCGCCAGCTGACTCTGGGCTGATTCGCAGGTGGGCGACATCTGTCGTACGATGTTGTCTTCCGTCACAAGCGGTCCCCCACCAACCGAACGCACCCGATCGGTGCCCGCGCCACCCTGCGCGAACCGATCGGTGTCCGCCGTTTCGGGTATCCGTGCTCCCTGCCAGGAGTGCGCACCACGGAAGACCACACGACACCCATGACCGCCGCACCGGCACCAGCAACCCCGACCTCAGCTCCGGCACCAGCCAGCAACCCGCGCTCGCGCGTCGTCATCGCCAGCCTCGTCGGCACGTCGATCGAGTTCTACGACTTCTACGTCTACGCGACCGCTGCGGTCCTCGTCTTCCCGACGCTCTTCTTCCCGAACGAGGACCCGACGGCCTCGCAGCTGTCGTCCTTCGTCACCTTCGCACTGGCGTTCTTCGCCCGTCCGATCGGGTCGATCATCTTCGGCCACTTCGGTGACCGCGTCGGCCGCAAGACCACCCTCGTCGCGTCGCTGCTCGTCATGGGCACGGCGACGTTCCTCATCGGCTGCCTGCCGACGTTCGGCACGATCGGGGTCTGGGCCCCGGTCCTCCTCGCCGTGATGCGCTTCGCCCAGGGCGTCGGCCTCGGTGGCGAGTGGTCCGGCGCGGCGCTGCTCGCGACGGAGAACGCCCCGAAGGGCAAGCGCGGCGTGTTCGGCTCGATGCCGCAGCTCGGCGCGCCGATCGGCTTCCTGCTCGCGAACGGCCTGTTCATCGCGATCAACGCCGCGATGCCCGCGGGTGCGGACGGCACGCCGAACGCCGACTTCCAGGCGTGGGGCTGGCGCATCCCGTTCCTGCTCTCCGCCGTCCTCGTCATCATCGGCCTCTACGTGCGCTTCAAGCTCGTCGAGTCGCCGGTGTTCCGTGGCGTCCAGGAGTCCGGCACGGTCGCCAAGGTGCCGCTCGGCCGGGTGTTCCGCACCTCGTGGAAGGCGCTCATCATCGGCACCTTCGGCATGGTCGCCACCTATGTGCTCTTCTACTTCATGACGACCTTCACCCTGTCGTACGGCACGACCGGTGCCGAGGCCAGCCCGCTCGTCCCGAAGATCGGCCTCGGGTACAGCCGCGGTGAGTTCCTGACGCTGCTCATGATCGGCGTGGTGTTCTTCGGCATCTTCACCCCGATCGCCGGCATCCTGGCCGACAAGTTCGGCCGCCGGAAGACCCTCATCCCGACGACGATCGGCATCGCGCTGTTCGGTCTGACGTTCCAGTTCTGGTTCGCCGCGTCGCAGGGCCCGATCACCGTGGTCACGTTCCTCATCGTCGGCCTGTCGCTGATGGGCCTGACCTTCGGGCCGATGGGTGCCCTGCTGCCCGAGCTGTTCCCGACGAACGTCCGGTACACCGGCTCGGCGATCGCGTACAACGTCGCGTCGATCCTCGGTGCGTCGCTCGCCCCGACGATCGCCCTGGCGCTGTGGAAGCCCGACGGCAACATCTTCCTGGTCGGGCTCTACCTGACCATCGCCGCCGTGGTGACGCTCGTGGCGCTGCTCTTCGTCCGTGAGACGAAGAGCAAGGAGTTCGCCGACGCCTGAGTCGCGACCCCACGACGGACGGGAGGCACGGTGCCAGCTGGCACCGTGCCTCCCGTCCGTCCGTCGTCGCGTCCAGCGCATCGCGCGACCCTGTCCGTCAACTCAGGTTGACAGATGTCGCTGCGTCAATGTAGGTTGACACGCATGGACCGACCGACGATCACGAGCCTCGCGGCCGGAGCCTCCGGGGACGACCCGTTCTCCGCCCTCGCCAACGTGCGCGAGCTCCGCCGTGAACTCGACCGGACCGAAGAACTCGCTGCCCGTGCCGCCCGCAACGCCGGGGCGTCGTGGCAGGAGATCGCGACCCTGCTCGGTGTCAGCCGACAGGCAGTGCACAAGAAGTACGGCAGAAACTAGGAACACGATGAGTCTCCCCTTCGCGCGCCCCAAGAAGACCGACGGCCCCCGCGCCACCTTCGGCCGCCTGTTGTCCTACCTGTTCGAGAACAAGCCGGCCATGGTCGTCATCATCGTGCTGAGCATCCTCGGCGCCGGGGCGTCGCTCGCGCAGCCACTGCTCGTCAACCAGGTCGTGACGGCGGTGCAGCAGGGCAACACGCTCAGCACGCTCGTCTGGCTGCTCGTCGGGCTCGTCCTGGTCGCCGGCGTCCTGAACGGCGTGCAGCACTTCCTGCTCCAGCGTGCGGGCGAGGGCGTCGTGCTCTCCACGCGCCGCAAGCTCATCGCCCGCATCCTCAACCTGCCGATCTCGGAGTTCGACACCCGCCGCACCGGCGACCTGGTGTCCCGTGTCGGCAGCGACACCACGCTCCTGCGCGCCGTCCTGACCCAGGGCCTGATCGAGTCGATCGGCGGCGCCCTCACGTTCATCGGCGCGATCGTCGCGATGGCGATCATCGACCCGCTGCTGCTCGTGATCGTGGTCGTCATCGTCCTGGTCGCGATCGTGGTCGTCGGCGGGCTGAGCCGGCGCATCCGGATCGCGTCGAAGCGCGCGCAGGAGAAGGTCGGCGACCTGACCGCGGCCGTCGAGCGCGGCATCGGTGCCGTCCGCACCATCCGTGCCGCCGGGGCGACCGAGCGCGAGGTGCACGAGGTCGACGGCCACGCAACGGAGGCCTACCAGCGCGGCCTCGACATCGCGAAGATGTCGGCGTTCGTCGTGCCGGTCGCGAGCATCGTCATGCAGGTGGCGTTCATCGCCGTGCTCGGCGTCGGTGGGGCCCAGGTCGCCGCGGGCACCATCACCATCGCCACGCTCATCACGTTCATCCTGCTGCTCTTCATGATGATCATGCCGCTCGGCCAGGCGATGGGCGCCGCTGTCGCGGTCGCCCAGGCGCTCGGTGCGCTCGGCCGGATCGAGGAGATCCTGCACCTGCCGACCGAGGCGCAGGACGACGCCGCCGCGCGACCGGCTGCCGCGGTCGCCACCGACGACGCCATCGCGTTCGAGCACGTCACGTTCCGGTACGCGGCCCCGGCGGACGCCTCCGGTCCGGACGGCGCCGTCGCGTCCGGTCCGGACGGCTCCGTCGCGTCCGGACCAGACAGCTCCGTTGCGTCCGACTCCACGGTCCGACCGGGAGGCCCGGATCACCGCGACGACGCACGTCGCGCCGACGACGCGGTGCTCCACGACGTGTCGTTCCGTGTCCCGCGTGGCTCGCGTGTGGCACTCGTCGGCCCGTCGGGTGCAGGCAAGTCGACGACCCTGGCCCTGATCGAACGGTTCTACGACCCCACCGAGGGCGTCATCCGGCTCGGCGGCATCGACATCCGCGGCATGGACCGTCAGGAACTCCGCGCCCAGATCGGTTACGTCGAACAGGACGCACCGGTGCTCGCCGGCACCATCCGCGCAAACCTGCTGCTCGGGTCACCGGACGCGACCGAGGACGACTGCGTCCGGGTGCTCGAGGCCGTGAACCTCGGCGAGGTCCTGCACCGTGACCCCCGCGGCCTCGACGCACAGGTCGGCGAGGACGGCGTGATGCTGTCCGGCGGCGAGCGTCAGCGGCTCGCGATCGCCCGCGCTCTGCTCGCCGCTCCCCCGATCCTGCTGCTCGACGAGTCCACGTCGTCGCTCGACGGCGTGAACGAGCAGAAGATGCGACTGGCGATCGACGCCGTGGCCGAGGACCGCACCCTGCTCGTCATCGCGCACCGGCTCTCCACCGTGGTGGACTCCGACGTGATCGTCGTGCTCGAGCACGGCCGGGTCGTCGGCAGCGGTACGCACTCCGAGCTCGTCGAGTCGACGCCGCTCTACCGCGACCTGGCGAAGCACCAGCTGCTCGTGTGAGCGAGAGGGCTCAGGCGGCGAACGGGTCCGGCGTCAGCACGTAGACGGTCTCGAGGTACTCCTCGATGCCCTCGTGCGACCCCTCCCGGCCGAGGCCGGAGGACTTCACGCCGCCGAACGGGAACGCCGCGTTCGACACGACTCCCGTGTTCAGCCCGAGCATGCCCGTCTCCAGGCGTTCGGCCAGCCGCTGTCCGCGCGGGAAGTCCGTCGTGAAGGCGTAGGCGATGAGCCCGAACTCGGTGTCGTTCGCCAGCCGGATGCCCTCTTCCTCGGTCGCGAACCGGGTGATCGACACCACCGGCCCGAAGATCTCGGTCGTGAGGATGTCCGACCCGGGCTGCACACCGTCGAGCACCGTCGGCGCGTAGTACGTGCCCGGACGGTCGACCCGGTGCCCACCGGTGACGAGCCGGGCGCCCCTGGTGAGCGCGTCGTCGACGAGCCCCGCGGCCTTGTCCACCGCCCGGTCGTCGATGAGCGGCCCCATCGTCGTGCCGTCCTCGGTGCCACGACCGATGCGGAGCGCGTCGACCTTCGCGGTGAGCGCCGCGACGAACGCGTCGGCGATGCCCTCCTGCACGAAGAACCGGTTCGCCGCGGTGCAGGCCTCGCCCGTGTTCCGGAACTTGGCGAGCATCGCAGCGTCCACCGCAGCGTCGAGGTCGGCATCGTCGAAGACCAGCAGGGGTGCGTTGCCCCCGAGCTCCATGCTCGTCTTCAGCACGTTGTCCGCGGCCTGCTTGAGGAGCGCTGAGCCGACCGGCGTCGAGCCCGTGAAGGTGAGCTTCCGGAGCCGACGGTCGGCGATGATCGGCTCGGACAGGCCCTTCGCGTCGAGTGACGGCACGACGTTCAGCACGCCGTCCGGCAGACCGGCACGGCGGAACAGCTCGACGAGGAACAGGGTGGTGAGCGGGGTCAGCTCGGCGGGCTTCACGACGACCGTGCAGCCCGCGGCGAGGGCCGGGCCGATCTTCCGGGTCGCCATCGCGAGCGGGAAGTTCCACGGCGTGATCGCGTAGACCGGGCCGACGGGGCGCTTCAGGACGATCGCACGGCCGGTGCCCTCGGGGTTCGTGCGGTAGTCGCCGCCGATCCGGACGGCCTCCTCCGAGAACCACCGCAGGAACTCGCCGCCGTACGTGACCTCGCCCCGCGCCTCGGCCAGGGGCTTGCCCATCTCGAGCGACATGAGCGCGGCCAGGTCGTCCTCGTGCTCGCGGACCAGTTCGAACGCGCGGCGCAGGACGTCCGAGCGCTGCCGGGGTGCGGTGGCGGCCCAGGACTCCTGCGCGGCGACCGCGGCGTCGAGTGCGGCGATGCCGTCCTCGGGCGTGGCGTCGGCGACCTCGGCGAGGACGTCCCCGGTGGACGGGTCGCGGACGGCGAAGGTCCGGCCACTCGTCGATGCACGCCAGGTCCCGCCGATGAACAGGCCGGTCGGGACGTTCTCCACCGTGACGTGGTCGTCCCCGACGGTGGTGCGTTCCGTGGTGTGGTCGGTGGCCTGGTCGGTGGTCTGGTCGGTGGTGCTGGTCACAGTCGTGCTCCTCCGGGGTTCGCGAGCCCCTCGTCCATGTCGCTGCGGTCGATGTGTCCCTGCGCGGCCCGGATCTCGTCCAGTGCCCGGGCGCTGCGTTCGGCGTCGACACCGGCGACCAGGTCCTCGTAGACGGCGACGTCGTAGCCCGCTGCCCGGGCGTCGAGCGCCGTTGCGCGGACGCAGTGGTCGGTCGCGATGCCGACGATGTCGACGGTGCGCACGCGGTGTTCCGCGAGGACCTCGGGCAGCAGGACGCCGTCCTCGGTCCGGGCCTGGAACGCCGAGTAGTCCGGGGTGCCCTGCCCCTTGAAGACGTCGAGGTCGATCGGGTCGGTGTCGAGCTCCGGGTGGTACTCGGCGCCCGGTGTGCCGGCGACGCAGTGCACCGGCCACGTCGTCTCGAAGTCGGGTGCCGCGGTGCCGGCGAAGTGCCCGCCGTTGTCGTCGTCGCCGTGGTGCCAGTCGCGGGAGCCGACGATGAGGTCGTACTCCTCGGCGTGCCGACCGAGGAACGCGGTGATCCGCTCGGCGAGGGCCGCTCCGCCGGTGACCGCGAGCGCACCGCCCTCGGTGAAGTCGTTCTGGACGTCGACGACGAGTAGTGCCCTTGCCATGGGGCCATCCAACACCCGGCGGCTCAGGAGTCGGTGAGCTTCTTCCCGCACGAGTACGTCGCCGCGGTGACCGCGTCGAGCGCCGGCAGCGCAGCCGCTCGGGACGACCCGATCGCGTAGAACGCGAAGGTCAGGCGCGAGCCGTCGGCCGCGTCGATGTAGCCGCCGAGGGTGTTCGCGCTGTCGATCCAGCCGGTCTTCGCGTGCACCTTGCCGCGCGCGACCGCGTTCGCCCCGGTGAACCGGCTGGCGAGCGTGCCGGACTGGCCGGAGACCGGCAGGGCGTTCGCCAGCGTCCCGAGCCCCTTCGCTCCGGCGGCGACCTGGACCATCAGGTGCGCGACGAAGTTCGGCGACACCGCGTTGGCGGCACTCTCGCCGGAGCCGTCCTTGATGGTGATGCCGGACGGGTCGACGCCGTACGAGCTGAGGGCCGACCGGTACACCGCGGTCAGCGACGCAGCGGAGCCGTTCGACCCGGACTCCTTCGACGAGATCCGGGCGAGCATCTCCGCCAGGGTGTTGTCCGAGTTGGGGATCATCTGCCCGATCAGCGTCGACACCGGCTGCGAGGAGACGGTGGCGATCGTGTCGGTGCTCGTCGTCGCCCGCTTCACGATCTGCGCCGAGCCGGCTCCCGCGACGCCGGCGTTCACGAGCGCCGTCCGGAACGCCGCACCGGCGCGACCCACCGGGTCCTCCGACCGTGGCGACGTCGCCGCGGCGGGGTTCGCGCGGTCCCCGTCGACCATCAGGGCGGTGATGTTGGGCTGGTAGCCGATCGTGCGCTCCGACACCGGCCACGTGGGGTCCCAGGCGTCCGCGTCGCTCCAGTAGGTGTCGTCCGTGACGATCGTCGTGATCGGCGTGCTGCCGACCTTCGCCTTCACCTGCTGCGCGAGCTGGGCGAGCGTCGGGGCACCCGGGTAGACGGTGCCACCGCCGGCCGAGAGCGTCGCGTCGCCGTGCCCGACCAGGGCGATCGTGCCACCGGACTCCTTCGTCACGGTCGTCGGGATGGTGTGGTCGCCGCCGAGCACGGCCAGGGCGGTCGCCGTCGTCAGGGTCTTCATGACGCTGCCCGTCTGCGCCGCCTCGTCGCCGTCCTTCGAGAACAGGACCTCGCCGGTCTTCGCGTCCATCACGTACCCCTCGAACGCGCCGAGGCCGCTGGCCGACGCCGCCGTGGCGATCGAGCAGGTCCGGAGGGCCGAGGGGCCAGCGGGGTCCTTCGGGACCGCACGTGCGTCCGCCGTCGGCGTCGGCTTCGGCGTGCTCGTCGGGCGCTTCGTCGCGGTCGTCCGCTCCGACGTCGGCGACGGGGTGGTCGTGCCGGGTGCCGCAGCGGTCCTGGTGTCCGGCATCGTCGCGGCGGCCACCGCGACGGCCCCACCCGACCCGAGCACCAGGAGGGCCGCGAGGCCGCCGGCGATCCACGGGAGCGGACGGCGCACCGCAGAGGCGCGCGCACGGGCGACGGCGGCGCGGAGCCGCTCCGGGACGGAAGGCGGGGTGGGCTGCTGCTCGGACATCAGGGGCGATCCTACGGAACTGCGGCAGGAGCCTCCAGGCCGGATCCGCATCCCGTCGACGACGCAGGCCGCGTCAGGAGGCCGAGGAGGGACCGTCCGCCGCGTACCGGACGCCGACCTGGCGGCGTGCTTCGTCCATCACGCCCATGATCGCGACGGTCTCCTCCGGGGGCATCGGACCGCCCCGGTGGTCGCCGGAGGCGATCAACGCCTCGAACCCGCGGGCCTCGTGCCCGTACCCGGCCAGTTCCTCGCGGCCGTCGTACTCCTCGACCACGGTGCCGTCGGTGTCCCGGACCCGCCAGGTCGTCGGCGTGTACCAGGTGCTGTCGAGATCGATCCGGCCAGCCTCGCCGATGACCGACGCGGTGTTCGGGCTCCGCACGTCCATCCCGAAGTGGAGCATCGACTGCGCACCGCCCTGGTGGGTCAGCACCAGGCCCATCTGCGTGTCGACGCCCTGCTCGCTCAGCGTGCCAGCGGCGACCACGGAGGTCGGGACCCCGAGCACGTCCACCGCGAACGACAGCGGGTAGATCCCCAGGTCGAGCAGCGCACCACCGCCGAGGGCCGGGTCCCGCAACCGGTGCCGGGGGTCGGTCGGCAGCGCCTGGTGGTGCGTGGCCTCGACCAGGACCGGGCGGCCGATGCGCCCCTCGGCGACGACCTCGCGGATCATCGCCATCTGCGGCAGGAAGCGCGTCCACATCGCCTCCATCACGGCGACCCCGGCGTCACGCGCGGCGTCGACCACGGTCCGCGCCTCGACCTGGGTGATCGTGAACGCCTTCTCGACCAGGGTGTGCTTGCCGGCGCCGATCGCGAGCAGGGCGTCCTCGGCGTGCCGGGTGTGCGGCGTCGCGACGTACACGGCGTCGACCTGGTCGTCGGTGACGAGTTCCTCGTACGAACCGTGCGCCGTCGGGATCCCGAACTCGGTCGCGAACGCCCGGGCGGACTCGAGCGTGCGGCTGCCCACCGCCGTGAACTCGATGCCTGCGGCGACGCAGTCACCCACGAAGGAACGCGCGATGCCGCCCGTCCCGATGACTCCCCAGCGAACCGTCATGCGTCCTGTCTACCAGCGGATCGACGGCCAACGCCTGCAGGACATTGGTATGGACTCCACGGCCGATTGCCAGCTAACGTGCTGAACGGCCCCCCATCCGAGGGCCACTCCTCCCCGAGTCGAAGGTGTGCAGGTCCTCCATGCGCCGTTCCGTCCTCGCCGTGCGCGGTTCCGCCCGCTCCGCGCGCCGATCCGTCCTCTCCGTGCGCGGTTCCGCCCGCTCCGCGCGCCGTTCCGTTCTCTCCGTCGTCGCCACGAGTGCGGCGATCGTCCTGACGTCCACCCTCATCGGGGCGGCACCGGCGAGCGCGCACGGGTGGGGCTCCCCCGGTCACTCGCCGGGCTCCACCCTGACGCCGCGCACCCAGTTCACGATGGCGGCCGACGGGTCCTCCGGGGCGACACAGGGCGGCGAGGGCATCCCGAACATCGACTCCGTCAAGAAGACCATCGCGACCTACTACGGCGACCCCGGAACCGGTCTCGCGAACCGCACCGACTCGCCCTACATCCGCGAGATGCGCTCGATCGTCGCGAAGCAGAGCGCGAGCCTGCAGCGGATCCACGACCGCGCCGTACGACACGGCGAGAAGCCGGCGATCGTGCTCGACGCCGACGACACCACCCTGTGGACCTACGACATGGAGGTCGCGGACATGCACTTCGTCTTCGACCCCGCCCGCCAGGACGAATGGGTGCAGGACCAGCGCTTCCCCGCCACCCCGTCGATGGTCGGCTTCGTGAACCGCGCCGCCGCGATGGGCTTCACCGTCTTCGGGCTCACCGGCCGGAACGACGACCAGAAGGCCGCCACCGTGCAGAACCTGACCAAGGTCGGCTACACGGCCTTCACCCAGGACCGCTTCTTCACGAAGTGGACCGGTACCGGCACCTCGCAGCAGCCGTCGTACATCACCTGCGCCGCCGCGAGCTGCACGACCGTCGAGTACAAGGCCCTGACCCGCAAGCACATCGAGCAGGACCTCGGCTACGACATCACGCTGAACATCGGCGACCAGTGGAGCGACCTGCAGGGCGGGTACGCCGACCGCTCGTTGAAGCTCCCGAACCCGACGTACTACCTGCCCTCCGCCGACCTGCCCGGCGTCTCCGAGCCGCGCCTCACACCGCGCACGCAGTTCACCATGGCGGCCGACGGTACCTCCGGTGCCAGCCAGAGCGGCGAGGGCATCCCGAACATCGACTCCGTCAAGAAGACCATCGCGACCTACTACGGCGACCCCGGCACCGGGCTCGCGAACCGGACGACCTCGCCCTACATCCGCGAGATGCGTTCCATCGTGGCCCGCCAGGCACCCCTCGTCGCCGCGCAGTGCGCCGTCGGGCGGCACCAGCACCGGAACCCCGCGATCGTCCTCGACGCCGACGACACCACCCTGTGGACCTACGACATGGAGGTCGCGGACATGCACTTCGTCTTCGACCCCGCACTGCAGGACGAGTGGGTGCAGGACGAACGCTTCCCGGCCACCCCGTCGATGACCTCGCTGGTGTCGATCGCCCAGCGCTCCGGCTGCACCGTCATCGGGCTCACCGGCCGCAACAGCGACCAGGAGACCGCGACGATCCAGAACCTGCGGAACGTCGGCTACCCGCAGTTCAGCGCCACGAAGAACGGCAACGAGACGTACTACACGAAGTGGACCGGGGTCGGTGCATCGCAGCAGCCGTCGTACATCACCTGCGCCACGGCCAAGTGCACCACCGTCGAGTACAAGTCGCAGACCCGGGCGCACATCGAGTCCCGTGCCGGTGGGCGGTACGACGTCGTCGCGAACTTCGGCGACCAGTACAGCGACCTGCTGGGCGGGTCGGCGGACCGGAGCGTGAAGCTGCCGAACCCGACGTACTACCTGCCGTGAGCTGATCGGCCGGCCCGTCGTTCCTTCGGGAGCGGGGGCCGGCTGATGCGGGTCGTCGCCCGTGTCAGCGGCGGTGCTTGCCGAGTGCCGCGTCCGGTGCGGCCAGCGGGTGGTTGCGGAACCAGCGGAGGAGTTCCCGCGGACGACTCGTGTCGCCGCTCCGGTCCCCCTCGGCCAAGAAGGTGTCGAAGCCGTCGGGCAGGTCCCCGTCGCCCTCGCGGTGGAACGCCATCGTCCACTCGCCGAACCGAGGCGTGTGGATCCGTTCGTCGACCAGCAGCCCCACGTCCGTGTGCCGGGGGTCGTCGACGATGCGCTGGTACGTCTCGAGGACCGCGTCCTCCGGCCCCTCGAGCAACTGCATGAACCGGCCGTCCTTGCAGACGAGCAGCCCGGACAGCCCGGCCGCGGCGTTGCGGGTGCGGGAGTGCTCGAGCAGTGCGTCCAGTGCCGCGTCGTCGAAGGGTTCGGTCGCAGCGCTCATGTAGACGAGTGAGAGCAGCATGCTGGCCTTCCGGGTTCGACGGGCTTCGGGGTGCGATCCGATCGTGGCCGACCAGGACGCGGGCGGGCAGCCCCAGAACGGGGCCGCGCGGCGCCGCTCGGGTCGGCGCCGCTGGGGTCGGCGCCGCTGGAGCACGAGGATTGCGACACTCCACGCGTCGATCGCCTCGTGGAACGTCGGATCTCTCGTGCGCGTGATCGCGGGTGTGCGGACGCCGAGCGACACCGCGGACGCCGCCCGCCCGCCGACGCCGCCCGCACGCCCGTCAGCGCGGAACTACGAAGCCGCCCCCGCGTACGCGATCTTGATGGCCTGCTGCATCCGGACCGCGACCTTCTTCGACATCGCCACCGTGGGGTGCACACCGTCGATGGTCCGGCTGCGCGGCCACCCGCCGTTGAGCTGCCGGTCGGCTGCCCACGGGTCGACGAACATCCACCCGCGGGTGAGGGCATGGTTCTGCAGGTCCCGGTTCAGGATCTCGCCCTGCTTCCGGCGGTCGATGTGCTTCTTGCTGTAGTTCGTGATGTTCGACGGGGCGATCGCCGCGATGACCACGTGGTCGGCGCCGACCTTCTTCGTGATCTGGTCGATGTTCCGCAGGATCGACTTGGTGCTGTACCCGTAGCGGAGGTCGTTCGTCCCCGCCATGACCACGAGCACGTCGGCATCGTGCGACGACGACCGGGTGAGGATCCGGGTCGACGTCGCCCCGCCGATCGCGGTGCCGCCGACGTTCGTCAGGGCCGGGTCCTTGAGCTGCCGCATCCACGACGCGTCCATCGCCGTGAGCGAGTCACCGGCGTACGTGAACGAGATCGTGGACGGGGTCGGCGTCGGAGTCGGAGTGGGCGTCGCCGTCGCGGTCGGCTTCGGCGTCGCGGTCGCCGTCGGCCGCGGCGTGGCGGTCGGCACCGACGTCGGGGTCGCGGTGGGCTGCACCGGGGTCTCGGCCGGCGCGGTCGGCGACACGGTGGCGGTTGCGCTCACCTCTGGCGCCTCGACCGCCGTGGCAGCACGGGGAACCGTCGCGAAGAGGGTCCCGCCGAGGGTGACGGCGATCGACGCGGCGACGATGGAGAGGGCGCGGGAGTGCGGCACGTGGTGTCTTTCGGGTTGACGGACCCATCGAGACTACCCAGTATGTGACACTCGCTCACTCCCCCGTTCTGGGGCCGTTCCACGACGCCTGTCGTCCCAAACCGGAGTGGCCCGACAACGCGAAAAGGCCCCCCGCACGGAGCGGAGGGCCTTTCCTGTGGAGCCGCCTGTCGGAATCGAACCGACGACCTATTCATTACGAGTGAATCGCTCTACCGACTGAGCTAAGGCGGCGCACGCTCCATGTCCGGAGCGGCACGAGCAATGACTATACAGGCTCAGACGAGCGAACGCGAAACGAGCACGCCGAGCTCGGCGAAGGCCCGTCGGAGCTCGTCGACCAAGTGTGATCCGGCCTCGGAGTCCGACCATTCCCACCACGCGTGCCGCAGCGCAGCGAGCGCCACGATCGACGCGAGACGCGCCCGACGACGGAGCGCGTCGGGGTCACGGGCGAGCTCCGGGTCCGCCGACTCCAGTCGTCGCGAGACCGCGGACTGGATCTCCGCCTGGAACTCCTTCATGGACTCCATCCGGCGGCTGAACAGCTCCGGATTGGCGCGGAGCACCTGCTGCCGCTCGCCGATCAGCCCGCGCTCCTCGATGAGCTCCACGGTCGAGTGCACGAGCAGCGCACCGATGTCGGCGAGCAGGTCGCCGTCCGGACCGCCGTCGACGAACACCTGCAGGGCGTCGTCATCGGGCAGTCTCGGGTCGTCGCCGAGGATCGCCTGTTCCTTGTTCGGGAAGTAGTTGAAGAACGTCCGAGGTGAGACGTCGGCCCGGCGGGAGATCTCGTCGACGGTGACGGCACCGAGGCCGTCCTCGGTCGCGATCCGGAGCGCAGCCTGCTGGATCGCGAGTCGGGTGGCGCGGCGCTTCCGTTCGCGCAGGCCGGGTTCAGCGTCGGGCATGCCGCGATTGTCCCATGACGGGCAGCCGGGAGGCACGGGGCTGCGACGACCCACAGCTCGCGCCCGTCACCGGGTCACCGCCACGGCCGCCGGCTGCGGATCCGCGGAGGGCGGCGGTCAGCGCGCGACGCGCGCGATGGTGACGAGCAGGGCCTCGAGCGCGAGCAGCGCCGCCACGTTCGCCGCGATCCGTTGCCGGGCGAGGGCGATGGCGTCGAGCACCTCGAGCGCTGCGGCCGGCGGGACCCGCTGCAGTGCCTGGTCGAGGTGCTCCCGCATCGCGAGGTTCACCGGTTCTGCCGGGGCACCGAGTCCGAGCAGCAGCACGTCACGGTAGAGCGACGAGACGTCGACCAGGATGCGGTCGAGGCCGTCGCGCAGGCTCCGGGTCGCTCGGCGCTTCTGGTCTTCCTCGAGGAGCTTGAGCTGGGACCGGAGCGCGGGCGGGATCGTGCCGCCCGGCTCGATGCCGAGGGACCGGAGCGCGGCATCGCGCTCCTCGGAGTCGCGCTGCTGGGTGATGGACTTGGCGTCCTCGTCAGCGACGGCGAGCAGGTCGGCAGCGGCCATCACGGCGTCACCGACACTGCGGACGCCGAGCACGGTCGTCAGGGTGCGGCGCCGGCGGTCTCGGGCGTCCGCGCTCGTGGCGAGTCGCTGGGCCATGCCGATGTGGCTCTGCGCCTGTCGTGCGGCGTCCATCGCCAGGGCACGGTCGACCCCGGTCCGGGCGACGATGAGGTCCGCCACGGACTCGATGCCGGGGACCCGGAGGCGCACCGAACGGACGCGGGACCGGATCGTGGGCAGCAAGTCCGCCTCGCTCGGGGCGCAGAGGATCCACACGGTGCGCTCCGGCGGCTCCTCGAGCGCCTTGAGGAGCAGGTTGGAGGTGCGCTCGGTCATGCGGTCGGCGTCCTCGACGATGACCACGCGGTAGCGCCCGACGGAGGGCGAGTAGTGCGAGGACGTGACGAGCTGCCGGATCTCGTCGATCGTGATGATCACGCGCTGCGTCGTGAGCACCGAGACGTCCGGGTGGGTCTTCGCGGTGATCTGCTGCAGGGTGTGGTCGTCGTCGGGTCCGTTGCCCACGAGCGCGGCCGCGAACGCCGTCGCGACGTTCGACCGCCCCGACCCGGGCGGCCCGGTGATCAGCCACGAGTGGGTCATCCCGCCGGTGCCGTCGGGCGACTCGGCGGCGTTCCGGAGGGAGGCAACTGCCTCTTCCTGCCCGGTCAGGCCGTCCCACACGCTCACGGGATCATCCTGTCAGTGACCACCGTCATGCTGCGTCGACGACGAGCGGGGTGACGGCGGCACGGATCTCCCGCTGCACGTCCGCGGTGGACCGGGACGCGTCGACGACGAGGAACCGCTCGGGTTCGGCCGCAGCCATCGCGAGGAACGCCTGTCGAACGGACTCGTGGAACGTCTCGGCCTCGGATTCGAGCCGGTCGAAGGTGTCGCCGCGCGCCGCCGCCACCCGGGCACGGCCGACGGTGACGTCGAGGTCGAGCAGGATCGTCAGGTCCGGGACGAGACCGTCGGCGGCCCAGTCGGACACGGACCGGATCTGCTCGGCTCCGAGCCCGCGGGCGACACCCTGGTACGCCACGGAGGAGTCGATGTACCGGTCCTGCAGCACGACGTCGTCGCGGGCGATCGCCGGCCGGACGACCGTCTCGACGTGGTGCGCCCGGTCGGCGGCGTAGAGGAGCGCCTCGGCCCGGGGCGCGATGTGCCCGCGCTCGTGCAGGACGATCTCGCGGATCCGGAGACCGAGGTCGGTGCCTCCCGGTTCGCGGGTGCGCACGACCGTGCGGCCGAGCTCACCGAGCCACGCCGAGAGCAGCTCCGCCTGGGTCGTCTTGCCCGCGCCGTCGCCGCCCTCGAGCGTGATGAAGCGGCCGGTCACTTCTTCTTGGCCGCCGTCCGCCGGGCCGGCGTCTTCTTCTTCACCGGGCCCTTGGCGCGCTTGTCCGCGATGAGCTGGACCGCTCGGGCGTGGTCGACGGCCTCGACGTCCTCGCCGCGCGGGATCGTCGCGTTCGTCTCGCCGTCGGTGACGTAGGGACCGAACCGGCCGTCCTTCATCTTGATCGGCTTGCCGGACACCGGGTCGGCGTCGAACTCCTTCAGCGCGGAGCTCGCCGCACGGTTCCCGCCGTACTTCGGCTGCGAGAAGATCTCGAGCGCACCGGGCAGGTCGATGTCGAAGATCGCGTCCTCGCCCGGGAGGGTACGGGTGTCCGTCCCCTTCTTGAGGTAGGGGCCGTAGCGACCGTTCTGCGCGGTGATGTCGTTGCCGGTCTCCGGGTCCTGACCGACCACGCGGGGCAGGTCGAGGAGCTTCAACGCGGTCTCGAGGTCGACGGTCGCGGGGTCCATCGACTTGAAGAGCGACGCGGTGCGTTCCTTCGGCGCCGCGGCCTTCTTCGTCGTCTTCTTCGCGGGCGCCTTCTTCGCGGGTGCCTTCTTCGCCGTCGTCCCCGCAGCGGTCCTCGACTCGTCGGTCGTCGTCTCGGCTGCTGCTTCCGTCGCTGCCGCGTCTGCAGGTGCCTCGATGACCTCGCCGGTCTTCTCGTCCACCGCGGGCTCGGGCTCGGGCGTGCGCTCGGTCACGTACGGACCGAACCGGCCGTCCTTCGCGAGGACTTCCTTGCCGGACTCCGGGTTGATGCCGACGACACGGTCGCCGATGACGGGCGCGTCGACGAGTTCCTTCGCCTTCTCGACGGTGAGCTCGTCCGGCGCCAGGTCCTCGGGAACGTTGACCCGACGGGGCTTCTCGGGGTCGTCGCTCGGCACCTCGATGTAGGGGCCGTACCGACCGATCCGCAGGGTGAGCCCCGGCGCGAGCTCCACGGAGTTGATCTCGCGGGCGTCGATCTCACCGAGGTTGTCGATGACGGTCCGCAGGCCGCGCTGGTCCGCTGCGCCGCCACCGAAGTAGAAGCCCTTGAGCCAGTCGACCCGGTCAGCGTCGCCCCGGGCGATGCGGTCGAGGTCCTCTTCCATCTCGGCGGTGAAGTCGTACTCGACCAGTTCGCCGAAGTACTCCTCGAGCAGGCGCACCACGCTGAACGCGATCCAGTTCGGGACGAGCTGGGTGCCGCGCAGGGACACGTAGCCGCGGTCGATGATCGTCGGGCTGATCGTCGGGTACGTCGACGGACGCCCGATCCCGAGCTCTTCCAGCGTCTTGATGAGGCTGGCCTCGGTGAAGCGGGGCGGCGGCGTGGTGTCGTGCCCCTTGGCCTCGACGTCGTGGACCTCGAGGTGCTCGCCCTCCTTGACGTCGGGCAGGGCGACGTCCTGGCCGGCGCGCTCGTTGGACTCGTGGCGGTCCTCGTCGCGGCCTTCTTCGTAGGCGCTGAGGAACCCGCGGAACGTGATCACGGTGCCGGCGGCGGTGAACTCGGCGTCGGTGCCGTTCGCGGTCGAGGCGATGCCCTCCACCGACTCGGTCGACGAGATGCCGAGCACGATCGACGCGGTCGAGCCCTTGGCGTCCGCCATCTGGGACGCGATGGTGCGCTTCCAGATGAGGTCGTAGAGCCGCCACTCGACACCGGTCAGCGTGCCCTGGAGCTGCTGCGGGGTGCGGAACGAGTCACCGGCGGGACGGATCGCCTCGTGCGCCTCTTGCGCGTTCTTGCTCTTGCTCGCGTACAGGCGGGGCTTGTCGGGCACGGTGGCCGCGCCGTACAGGTCAGCCGCCTGCTTGCGGGCGGCGTCGACGGCCTGCTTCGACAGCGAGACGGAGTCGGTACGGATGTAGGTGATGTACCCGTTCTCGTACAGCGTCTGCGCCGCGCGGGCGGTCTGGCGCGGGGACAGCCGGAGCTTGCGCGCGGCTTCCTGCTGCAGGGTCGACGTCGTGAACGGTGCGGCCGGACGACGGGTGTACGGCTTCGAGTCGACGCTGCGGACGGTGGCGTCGCCGGCGCGCTCGAGCACGGTGGTGAGCGACGCGGCAGCGGCCTCGTCGAGGCGGACGACGTCGCCGCTCAGCGCACCGCGGTCGTCGAAGTCACGGCCGGAGGCGACACGGGTGCCGTGGATGCGGGCGAGTCGTGCGGAGAAGGCGGACTCGCCGGCCTTCTCGAACCGGGCCGACAGGTCCCAGTAGTTCGCGGAGACGAAGGCCAGGCGCTCGCGCTCCCGGTCGACGACGAGCCGGGTGGCCGCGGACTGCACGCGTCCGGCGGACAGACCGGGCGCGACCTTGCGCCAGAGGACCGGCGAGACCTCGTACCCGTAGAGACGGTCGAGGATGCGGCGGGTCTCCTGGGCGTCGACGAGTGCGGTGTCGAGTTCACGGGTGGCTTCCTGCGCGCGCTGGATCGCCTCTTTCGTGATCTCGTGGAAGACCATCCGCTTGACGGGGACCTTCGGCTTCAGGACCTGGAGCAGGTGCCACGCGATCGCTTCACCTTCGCGGTCCTCATCTGTTGCGAGGTAGAGCTCGTCGGCGTCCTTGAGCGCACGCTTGAGTTCCGAGACCGTCTTCTTCTTGGCGTCGGAGACGACGTAGTACGGCTCGAAGCCGTTGTCGACGTCCACCGAGAACTTGCCGAGGGAGCCCTTCTTGAGCTCGGCCGGCAGGTTCTTGGGCTCGACGAGGTCGCGGATGTGTCCGACCGAGGCCTGGACTTCGTATCCGTCACCGAGGTATTGCGCGATCGTCTTCGCCTTCGCAGGGCTCTCGACGATCACGAGCTTCTTCGTGCCTGGCACGTGTCTCCTTGATCGATGGTGCTGGTCGGCCCTGGGCACGAGCGTGTCCGGGTCGACCGGGACATCGGTGACCGGGGGCCGACAGGCACACCATACACACACTGTTCGCACGGCTCGTCCGCCGGACCGGCGACCGCGACTGCGCCGACGGCGAACGGTCCGGTCCCCACGACGACGCTGACCCGGACGGTCGCCGACGCCAGCTCGCACGCCGCGAGGGCCGCACCGTTCGCCGTGGCGAGGTGTCCCGCGACCGTGCACGGGCCGCCGGGCAGCAGGCCGACGGACGCCGCAGCCGCACCGGTCGCCGCAGCGTCGGCCGACCCCTGTGCCCGGATCGCCTGGGCCCGGTGCCCGGCCGCGGCGAGCGCCGTCGAGCCGACGAGCACGCCGACGCCGAGGACCGCCGCCATCAGCACCGTCGCCGAGCCGCGTTCGGCACCGGCTGGTCTCTGCACGAGGTCACCGCCCCGCATCTGCGGCGCAGCCGGTGGCGCGGAGCGGGATCGCAGCGAACGGTCCGGCTCCACCGCGTGTCGCGTCGACGCACGCCAGGCCGTCGCCGTGACGGACGACGATCGAGACGCCCGGGACGATCCGGTCGGCCGCCGCCAACCCGTCGGCGTCGTCCCCCCGGCCGACTGCGCGCGCCGCGGTGGCTGCTGCGAGGTGCAGTCGCCCCTGCCCGTCGACGACGAGGACCGCCGCGACGAGCAGGGTGAGGACGAGTGCGACGGCCGGCAGGGCCACGGCGAACTCGACCGTGACGGAGCCACGATCACAGGGAGAGCGCACCGCGGACGAGCTCGGTCAGGATCGTCTGGACCTCGCCCGAGCGCATGACCGCGACGAGGACGCCGGCGAAGGCCACCGCGGCGAGGATCACGACGGCGTACTCGGCGGTCGCCGACCCACGGTCGTCGCGGAGTCGTGCACGCCACCGCCTGAGGAGCGGGCGGTGCCGGGGTGCTGGTGTGGTGCGCATGGGTTCGGTCCTTCCGGTTGCTGTGGGACCAGCCTCGCCGGGAGCGGACTGCGATCGGGCGGGTGCCGGCGATCTGTGGAGAGGTCATCGGAGACCGCCCACGGTGGAGGAGAGGACCCCGGCCACGACGGGCACCACACCGACGAGGACGAACGCGGGCAGCACGCACACCCCGAGCGGCAGGACGAGCCGGACGGCGAGTCGTTCCGCGGCCGCGAGTCCGTCCGCCGCCGCGTCGTCCCGGACGTCCTCGGCAGCACGCCGCAGCAGCCCGCCGGCGGGGACCCCGGCGCGGCCCGCCAGGTCGAGCACCTCCCGCAGCCGTGCGACGTCGTCACCAGCGGCCCCACCCCACGACGCCGAGGAAGCCGCCGACGAAGAAGCCGCCGCGGCCGCCGACCGTGGGTCCGACGACGACCCCGCAGCCGCCGACGACCCTGCCCCGTCCGACGAGCCCGCCGCCACGGCTGCCTGCACCACCGTCCCCGCCGCGATCCACGACCCGCCCCCGGACACCGCGACCGCCCACGCGTCGAGCAGGATCCCCGCGACGTGCCCGTCCGGCGTCGCCGCCCGCACGAGTCGCGCACTCCAGCTCCGACCGAGCAGCACGAGCACTCCGGCCACGACGACGCACGCCCAGCCCACCGGGGACCCGACGAGCACCTCCACCGCACCGGATCCCCACGTCATCCCGAGCGCGAGCCCGAAGAAGGGGAGCGCGAGGACGACGCGGGCGCTCGTGCGTGGCCCGGCGAGCGCGACGCGGATCGCCCGGTCCGACGCCGCCGACCGTCGGAGCGCTGAGGCGAGCGCGCGCAGGGTCTCCGCCAGCGGTGCCCCTGTGCGTTCGGCCACGCGGAGGACGACCGCGACGTCCTCGCATGCCGGACCGGTGTCCCTCGGCAGCCCACCGACGAGTTCCCACGCGCGCGGCGGTGGGACCCCGGCCGCCACGAGCGTCGCGACCCGGTCCAACGTGCCCGCGGCGCGGGACGCCCGGGCGCCCGCCCGGTCACCCACGCGACCCGGCCACGCGCTCGGGTGCGCCGTCCACCGGGCGCACGTCGAGCCTCCCGTCCGGTCCGATGCGCAACGCGCCCACCCCGGCGAGCCGGCGTCGACCCGCGCGACGCTCGACGTGCAGGACCAGGTCGAAGGCGCTGACCGCCTGGCGGGCGAGTGCCTCGGCCCCGAGGCCGGCGAGCGCGCCGAGCGCCTCGAGTCGCGCGGCCACGTCGGCGATGCAGTTGGCGTGCACGGTTCCGGCGCCGCCGTCGTGTCCGGTGTTCAACGCGGAGAGGAGTTCGCGGACCTCGGACCCGCGGCACTCCCCCACGACGAGCCGGTCCGGTCGCATCCGCAGGGCTTCCCGGACGAGGCGGTCGAGCCCGAGCGCGCCGACGCCCTCGGCGTTCGCCTGCCGGGCCTCGAGCGCGACGACGTGCGGGTGCGCGATGCGGAGTTCGGCGACGTCCTCCACCGTGACGATCCGTTCGTCGGCGGGGACCGCGCCGAGCATCGCCGCGAGCACGGTCGTCTTCCCGCTGCCGGTCGCCCCGGTCACCAGGACGTTCCGGCGGGCGGCGACGGCGTGTTCGACGACCGACCGTGGGACGAGCTCGAAGGACCCGGCGCGTTCGAGCGCGGCGAGCGTCGGACGGTCTGGCTGCGGCAGGCGGATCGAGATCGCGGTGCCGCCGACGGAGACCGGGGCGAGCACGACGTGGACGCGGATGCCGTCGCCGTGCCGGACGTCGGCGCACGGCGTGGTCTCGTCGACGTGCCGCCCGCCGAGCGCCACGAGCCGCGTCGCGAGTGCCCGTGCCCGCTCCTCGGGCAGGCACGGCGACACATTGTCGAGCCCGTCGCCCCGGTCCACCCACGTACCGACCCCGCCGAGCACCAGGACGTCGGTCACCCGGGCGTCGGCGACCAGTGCGGCGAGCTCCTCGAACTCGACGACACCGCCGGCGCGCCGACGACCGACGGGCAGGGCCCCGGGCAGGAAGGGACCCGCTCCGGCAGGAGGGGGCGGAGCGGCGCCGGGGGTTCCGGCGCGGTGACGGTGCATGCCGACCGACAGTAGAGAGGAGTGCACGGCGGCACGCCTCGGACGGCGACATCTGTGGATGGCGACGGGTCGGGCGAGCAACGGACCGATTTGTCCCCCGAAACGCAAAGCCGTACCCCACTCGGTGATGCGGTGCCCGCGACGACGGGAGCCGGCGCGGACCAGTCCCCACACGGCGGGCAAACGCATCACACCTGCGATGAGAACGACGGCGACTCCATGCGTCAGCATGGACCGTTCTGTCCACTCCGGCGGCGCAGCCATGCGGATCGCCGCCCGGACACGACGCCCGGCGAGCACTGTGCGCTCGAGCAGGACCCCGGGAAACAGAAGAGGCGGCACCGGTTGGGGGGAACAGGTGCCGCCTTGACATCGATGGATTGGGGGGAATCCGAACCGATGCCGCCGGAAACGAGTCCAGCAGGAACCACTGTACCCCACGAACGGCCCCCTGGGGCAACCCCGGACACGACAGCCGGGCGTGCCGTGCCGAGTTCCGCGTGAGGGGTAGTCTCCGAATGCACCCCGGCCGCAACGACGCGAAAGGACATCGATGTCCGCTCCGACCCAGATCGACCCCCGTCACGACGGAGCCCACGGCGATTCCCCCGACGGAACAGACGGCACGACGGCCGACGCAACGGACGGCGCGACGCCAGGCGCCACCTTCCCGCCCCCACCCGAGTTCGTCGCCGACGCGATCGCGAACGAGGACCTGCACGAAGCCGCCGCCGCCGACCGCGAGGCCTTCTGGGCCGAGCAGTCCCGCGGCCTGCTCGACTGGCGCACCCCGTTCACCCAGACCCTCGACTGGTCCGGCGCCCCGTTCGCGAAGTGGTTCGCCGACGGCACACTGAACGTCGCGGAGAACTGCCTCGACCGCCACGTCCGCGCCGGCAACGGCGACCGCGTGGCGATCCACTTCGAGGGCGCTCCCGGCGACACGCGCCGGATCACGTACGCCGAGCTGACCGCCGAGGTCCAGCGCGCCGCGAACATGCTCACGGACCTCGGCGTCGAGCAGGGCGACCGCGTGGTCGTCTACCTCCCCCTCATCCCCGAGGCCGTCGTCACGATGCTCGCCGTCGCCCGCATCGGCGCCGTGCACTCCGTCGTCTTCGGCGGGTTCAGCGCGGAGAGCCTCCGCGCTCGCATCGAGGACGCCGGCGCGAAGCTCGTGGTCACGGCTGACGGCGGGTGGCGCCGTGGTGCCGTGTCGGCGCTCAAGCCCGCCGTCGACGAAGCCCTCGAGGGCGAGGGCACGGACAGCGTCGAGCACGTCCTGGTCGTCAAGCGCGGCGGCAACGAGATCGCCTGGAACGGCCGCGACCTGTGGTGGCACGACGAGCTCGCCAAGGCCGCTCCGACCCACGAGGCCGAGGCGTTCCCCGCCGAGACCCCGCTGTTCATCCTGTACACCTCGGGCACGACCGGGAAGCCGAAGGGCATCGTGCACACCTCCGGCGGGTACCTGACCCAGGCCGCGTACACGCACAAGAACGTGTTCGACATGCACCCGGACAAGGACGTCTACTGGTGCACCGCCGACATCGGGTGGATCACCGGACACTCGTACGTCGTCTACGGCCCCCTGGCGAACGGCGTGACGCAGGTGCTCTACGAGGGCACACCAGACGAGCCGAAGCCCGGCCGCTGGTGGGACATCGTCGACTCGTACGGCGTCACCGTGCTCTACACGGCACCGACGGCCGTCCGTGCCGCGATGAAGGCCGGCCGCGAGATCCCGGAGGCCCGCAGCCTCGAGACGCTCCGCCTGCTCGGCAGTGTCGGCGAACCCATCAACCCCGAGGCGTGGAACTGGTACCGCCAGGTCATCGGCCACGACCGCACGCCCATCGTGGACACGTGGTGGCAGACCGAGACCGGCGCGATCATGATCTCCGCCCTGCCCGGCGTCACGAAGCTCAAGCCCGGCGCCGCGCAGACGCCGCTGCCCGGCATCGTCGCCGAGATCGTCGACGACGACGGCAACCGCGCCGACCCCGGCGAGAGCGGCTACCTCACGATCACCGAGCCGTGGCCGTCGATGGCGCGCGGCATCTGGGGCGACCCCGACCGGTTCGTCGAGACGTACTGGTCGCGGTTCCCCGGCCGCTACTTCGCCGGCGACGGTGCACGGCTCGACGGCCAGGGCGACATCTGGATCCAGGGACGCGTCGACGACGTCATGAACGTCTCGGGGCACCGCCTGTCGACGGCCGAGATCGAGTCCGCCCTGGTCGGCCACGAGGGCGTCGCCGAGGCCGCCGTCGTCGGAGCCGCCGACGAGACCACCGGACAAGCGGTCGTCGCGTACGTCATCCTGACCGCCGAGGCGGCGGCCGACGTCGATCGCGAATCGGCATCGACCGAACTCCGCAACTGGGTCGGCAAGCGCATCGGTGCGATCGCGAAGCCCCGTCAGGTGGTCATCGTGCCCGAGCTGCCGAAGACGCGCTCCGGCAAGATCATGCGGCGTCTGCTGCGCGACGCGGCCGAGGGCCGCCGCATCGGCGACACGACGACGCTCGCCGACCCGACGATCATGGCGACCATCGCGGAACTCATGTAGTCCCGGGAACGGAAGCAGGGCCTCAAGTCAGATCCAGACTGGAGGCCCTGCTCACGTGACGCGTGTCGCTGACGGTCCGTCAGGCGGTGAGCTCCACCACCAGTTCGACCTCGACAGGCGCGTCGAGCGGGAGCACCGCCACGCCCACCGCGCTGCGCGCGTGGACGCCGGCGTCACCGAAGACCTCGCCGACCAGGGTGGAGGCGCCGTTCGCGATCCCGGGCTGGCCCGTGAACGACGGGTCCGACGCGACGAACACGGTGACCTTGACGACCCGGGCGACCCGGTCGAGCGACCCGGCGACGGAGTCGACGGCGGCCAGCGCGTTGAGCGCAGCCACACGGGCCTGCGCGGTGGCGGTCTCGGCATCGACAGTGGTGCCGACCTTGCCGGTGACGGGCAGTGCACCGTCGATGAACGGCAGCTGACCGGCCGTGTAGACGTACTGGCCGGTGACGACCGCGGGGACGTAGGCCGCGACGGGTGCGGCGACCGGCGGGAGCGTCAGCCCCAGCTCGGTCAGGCGGTCCGCGACGCTCATGCGTCGGCCTTCGGGCGCTTGAGGTACGCGACGAGCCCACCCTCGGGGCCGGTGACGATCTGGACCAGCTCCCAGCCCTCGTCCCCGTAGTTGTTGAGGATGGCGGTGGTGTTGTGGATCATCAGGGGCGTGGTGAAGTACTCCCAGCGAGTCATGCGGTTCCTTGCCAGCCTTTCAGTCGTGGGTGTCGTTTAGGCTGCATCCTATGTCTGCCCAGAAGACGTCTGCCTCGCGGACCAAGCCCGTCTCAGCAGTCGGCGCCTTCATCGGATTCGTCGGTTTCAGCGCACTCGCCGGTCTGCTCGTCACGATCGGGGTCACCCCGGCCATCGCGGTCGCCGGTGTCACGACGACGTCGACGATCGGTGTGTTCGAGTCCCTGCCGGAGTACATCGAGATCGGTGACCTCCCGCAGCGCAACGAGCTGTACGCGTACTCGGGCGGCAAGTCCGTGCACTTCGCGACGCTGTACGACCAGAACCGCCAAGAGCTCAAGTTCGACCAGATCAGCGAACAGCTGAAGAACGCCGCGATCGACGGCGAGGACAAGCGCTTCTACGACCACGGTGGCGTCGACATGACCTCGCTCATCCGTGCGGGCGTCGGCAGCCTGGCCGGCGGGCTCGGCGAATCCGGCGGTGGTTCCACGCTGACGATGCAGCTGGTCCGCAACATCAAGATGCAGCAGGCGCTCGAACTCCCCACCGAGAAGGAGCGCGTCAAGGCCTACAACGAGGCCGTCGAGCAGACCATCCCCCGCAAGCTGGAGGAGATGAAGCTCGCGATCGGGCTGGCGAAGAAGTACTCCAAGAAGGAGATCCTCACCGCCTACCTGAACATCGCCTACTTCGGCGACCAGACCTACGGCGTGCAGGCCGCGGCGCAGCACTACTTCAACAAGAGCGCGACCGACCTCACCCCGGCCGAGGCCGCCTCGATCCTCGCGATCGTGCAGTCCCCGAACACCCGCAACCTGTCGTCGGCGAAGAACTACGACGCCAACGTCGCGCGCCGCAACGTCATCCTGCGCGCCATGTACCAGCAGAAGAACCTCACCGAGGACGAGTACCGCAAGGCACGCCTGTCGAAGCCGGCGGACTACGTGCACCTGACCCAGCCGTCGCAGGGTTGCCAGGCCTCGGTCGGTGACGGGTCGCAGTTCTTCTGCGACTACGCCAAGAAGGTCGTGCTCGAGATGTCCCAGCTCGGCTCGTCGCAGAAGGCACGCGACACCGCGTGGCGGAACGGCGGGTACAAGATCCAGACGACGCTGAACATCGACCTCAACGCCGAGCAGAAGCAGCTCCTCAACAAGTACGACAACAAGGCCGAGACGAACCTCGCGCTCGGTGCGACGCTCAACTCGATCGAGGCCGGCTCCGGCCGCATCGTGACGATGGCCCAGAACAAGGACTACGACCAGTCCCTGAAGTCCGCGCCGACCTCGACGAGCATCAACTACAGCGTCGACTACAAGTACGGCAACTCCGGTGGCTTCCAGACGGGCTCGACGTACAAGCTCTTCACCCTGCTCGACTGGATCAAGGCCGGCCACGGCCTGAACGAGACCGTGAGCGGCGCCGAGCGAGTGGTGTCGCCGTGGACCATCTGCGGTCAGACCGTGGGTACGCCCTTCGACGTCTCGAACGACGCTCCCGGCGAGGGCGGTAACTGGAGTGTCCTGGGCGCCACCGCCGGCTCGATCAACGGCGCGTTCGCGTCGATGGCACAGAAGCTCGACCTCTGCGACATCCGTGACATCGCCCAGTCCCTCGGTGTCCACCGTGCCGACGGCGGCGAGCTGCAGTACCAGAACCCCTCCGCGATCCTCGGCACCAACGAGATCGCCCCGATGACGATGGCCGCCGCGTACGCCGCCGTCGCCAACAACGGCATCTACTGCAAGCCGATCGCCATCGACCAGATCACCTCGCCCTCCGGCAAGCAGCTCGGCGGCCAGACGAAGGACTGCCAGCAGGCGGTCGACCCCGCGTTCGCACAGGCCGCGATCTACGCCATGAAGGGCACGATCCGCAGCGGGACGGCAGTGGGCGCGCAGACGCCTGACGGCACCCAGCTGTTCGCCAAGACGGGTACCACCGACGAAGCGGACCAGATCTGGCTCGTCGGTGCGAGCTCCCGCGTCGCGACCGCCTACTGGCAGGGCAACACGGACGGCAAGAAGTTCAACCTCCGCCACTACAGCAACGGCGTGGGCGGCACGTACGCCGGCTCACGCGCCGAGGTGTGGCGCCAGGCGATGACCCCGATCAACGCCACCTACCCGGCCGGTGGGTTCACGGACCCGCAGCAGTCGGCGATCCGCGGCAACGCGAAGGCGCTCCCGAACCTCCAGGGCAAGACCGCTGACGAGGCCCGCGCCGCTATCGCGGGCGCTGGCTTCACCTACGTCGACGGCGGCGCTCGTCCCGGCACCGGTGCAGCGGGTTCGGTGTTGTCGACGTCCCCGGCCGCAGGAGCACTCCTGTCCTCGGGCTCGAGCGTCACCGTCTACACGTCCGACGGCACCCAGGCGACCGTGCCCGACATCGGTGGCGACTCGCTCGGCAGCGCTCGCTCGGCACTGAACGACGCCGGGTTCGCGAACGTGAACGTGTCGGACGACTACGCCAAGGGCGGCGGTGGCAAGACGTGCAAGGTCGCAGCCGTCGACCCGGCCATCGACGCAGCAGCCGACAAGAACGCCGACGTGACGGTCCAGCTGTACGGCGACAAGAACGGCAAGGCGCCCAAGGACTGCAATTGACCCGCGGGCGCGGCGCGCTCGGCGTCCTCGCCGCGGGTGCGGCAGTCGGTGCTGCGACCGCGGCCTGGGGGTCGCTCGTCGAACGCCGACGGTTCGGCATCCGGTGGGAGACCGTCCCGGTCCTCCCCCCGGGGTCCCGTGACGTCACGGTGCTCCACCTGTCCGACATCCACATGGCACCGTGGCAGGCCGACAAGCAGCAGTGGCTCCGAGACCTGAGCCTCGTCGAGCCGGACTTCATCGTGAACACCGGCGACAACCTCGGGCACCCGACCGCGAACGCCGCCGTCGAGTACGCGCTCGAGCCGTTCCGCGGCGTGCCCGGAGCCTTCGCGTACGGGTCGAACGACTTCTTCGGCCCCTCGCCGCGCAACCCGCTGAAGTACTTCTCGGGTCCGAGCCGGATGCACGGTGCCGCGAAGCCCGTCGAGCTCGACATCGACCGGCAGACCGCGTTCTTCGAGTCGCTCGGCTGGCTCGACGTCAACGACCAGGCGCACGCCATCGAGGTCCGTGGATCGCGGCTCGAGCTGTTCGGCACCTCGGACGCACACCGCGACTGGGACCGACTCGACCTGCTCCCCACGAACGTCGACGAGATGCGCGGCGACGTGCCGTGGTCCGAGGACGAGGACGGCCCCGCCCCGGTCGCCATCGGCATCACGCACGCGCCCTACCGCCGGGTGCTCGATGCCTTCGTGACGCAGGGTGCCGACGTGATCTTCGCCGGACACACCCACGGCGGCCAGGTCCAGGTTCCCGGTGTCGGCGCGCTCGTCACCAACTGCGACCTCCCCCGCCGGTACGCCAGCGGCCTGCACAAGTGGGAGCACCGCAACCACTGGTCGTGGCTCGAGGTCTCCGCGGGCCTCGGCACCTCGATCTACGCTCCCGTGCGGTTCGCGTGCCGTCCCGAGGCGGTCGTCGTCACCCTCACCGCTCGTACCTCCTGACGACGCGCCCGGGAGTTCGCCGGATGGTCGTGAGCACCCCCGATCATCGGATAGACTTGTCGGGTTGCTCCGGTACGGAGTGATCACACCGCGGGGTGTGGCGCAGCTTGGTAGCGCGCCTCGTTCGGGACGAGGAGGTCGCAGGTTCAAATCCTGTCACCCCGACACTGTGTTGAGACAGTACGAAGAAGGCCCTGGTTCTCCGGAACCAGGGCCTTCTGCTTTCCCGCTAGCCTCGACTGGATGCAACGCCCCGAACGCCTGGCCGTGGTCCTCACGCAGATCGCCGCACAGTTCCCCGAGCTCGGCGACGACCCGGTGATGGCCAAGAGCCTGACGGACAACGTCACGTCGATGATCGCCGAGGCGCACGAGCGGTACGCCGCCGGTCCGGACGGCAGCGTCGTCGGCAGCACGGCTCTCGATCCGGAGCACCTGGCGACCGGCACGCTGCACGCCGAGCAGGCCCAGCACCCGGCCGGTGCGATGCTCGCGGCGGAGATGCTGTTCGACGTCTACCTGCCGGTCTTCGTGGACGAGGTCGGCGCGGCCTCCACCGCCGAGGTCCTCCGTGCCACCAGAGCCCTCCACGCGGGCATCTGGAGCAGGTTCCCCGCCGGAGCGGTCGCCTACACGGAAGCGCTCCGCCAACGCCTCACGACGGCGCACCTCGACTCCCGCACCCAGATCGCCCGCGACCTGCACGACCGGGTGGCGCACGGGATCCTGGCCGGCCTGCAGCGGCTCGACCTGGTGCTGCTCACCGATCCCCCGTCCGAGGACCGCGCCGAACAGCTCGACGGCGCCGCTCGACTGCTCCGGACGGCACTCGGCGACGTGCAGGACCTCGCCGTGAGCCTGCACGCACGGGTCGGCGACGCCCTGCTCGACGATGCGCTCGCCCGGCACGCGAAGGACCTCTTCCCCGACGACGAGCGACTCACGCTGCACTCGACCGGGACGCCTGAGCACCTACCGAACTGGCAGGCCGAAGAGGCGCTGACGATCCTGCTCGAAGCGCTCACGAACCGGCGCAAGCACGCTGCTGGCTCGCGCGGCGAGGTCCGGTTCGACTGGTCGCCGACCGTGCTCGTCGTCACCGTGTCCGACGACGGCCCGGGGTTCGACCAGGACAGCACCCCCGACGGCCGCCTCGGGCAGCACACCATGCGGGAGCGCGCGGTCGTCATCGGAGCACGGATCGATGTCGAGAGCGCCCCGGGCACCGGCACCACCGTGCGCCTGACGATCCCGAGGGGCACGCTGTGACCGTCACGCACGTCGCGATCGTCGACGACCACCAGCTGTTCCGCGAGGGCCTCGCCACGATCCTCGCCGCCGTCCCGACGATCCGGGTGGTGGCACACGGCGAACGCCCGTCCGACGTCCTGGACTCCCCCGAGGCCGCCGCGATCGACGTCCTGCTGCTCGACGTGGAGCTCGACGGCCCGCCCGCGCGCACGACGATCGCCACGGTGCGCCGCACCCGACCCGACATCGCGATCGTGGTGCTCACGATGCACCGGGACGCGGTCCTCCGCCGGACCCTGCTCGAGGCCGGCGCGGTGGACTTCGTCACGAAGGACACGCCGAGCCGTGACCTCGTCGACCGGATCGCCCGGGCTGCGCACGCCGACGCCGCACCGGTGACGTTCCCGGTCGACCTGGTCACCGATGCGCGCGCGGGCTCACCGCTCAGCGACCGCGAGCTCGAGGTCCTGCGGCTCATCGCCGCCGCACGCAGCAACGCCGAGATCGCCGCCGACCTGCACCTCGCGATCGGGACGGTCAAGCGGCACGTCTACAACGTGTTCCGGAAGCTCGACGTCGGTTCGCGGGTCGCCGCGGTGGCCGCAGCGACGCGCCTGGGCCTGCTCCCCTAGGAATCGCCGCACTTCGTGAGCAGAAAAGGTCGGGTGCCCAGCGGCGACCCGACCATTTCTGCTCACCAAGCGAACGCGAACGCGAACGCGAACGACGCGAACGCGAACGCCGCCAACGCCGCCAACGCCGCGAACACGAACGCGCGAAGCAGCTAGACGGACGCCGCCGCGCCAGCGGGCACGAGCCGCCCGGCGGCGTGCAACGACGCCACGACGTCGAGCGCCTGGTGCCGGTAGCGCGCCTGCGCCGCACCCGGAGCGACGATCACGCCGTTCGCCCCGGTGGACTCCACGAGCGCATTGATCTTCGACGCCACCTGCTCGGCGGTGCCGTAGGCCTGCCGCTCGGTACGGGCGGCGATGAACCGACGCTCGAGGTCGTTGAACTCGTACGCGCGGGCCTCGTCCATCGAGACCGGCTCGGGCTTCGCGCCCTGGCGCATCCGGATGAACGAGATCATCCCGGGGGCACTCTGCTCGTCGACGACGGCCGGGTCTTCGTCCGTGACGACCTGCACGCCGATGAGCGCGTTCGGCGTCTGGCGGAACCGCGAGGGCCGGAACGAGTCGCGGTACAGCGCGAGCGCCGCCTCGGTGTTGTCCGACGCGAAGTGGTGGGCGAAGGCGAACGAGACGCCGAGCGCCCCGGCGACCTGCGCGCTGTACCCGGAGGACCCGAGCAGCCAGAACTCCGGCACGTCGCCGTAGCCCGGCACCGCGCGGATGCCCGACAACGGGTTGTCCGAGGACATGCCGGTGAAGAACCCGATCAGGTCGGCCAGGCGGTCCGGGAAGTCGTCGACGTCGAGCCGGTCGGTGCGGCGGAGCGCCATCGCGGTCGCGCCGTCGGTCCCGGGAGCACGGCCGAGCCCGAGGTCCACGCGGTCGCCGTACAGGGCTCGGAGCGTGCCGAACTGCTCGGCGATGACGAGCGGTGCGTGGTTCGGCAGCATCACGCCGCCAGAGCCGATGCGGATGGTCGAGGTGGCCGCGCCGACGGCGCTGAGCAGCACCGCGGGGGCCGACGAGGTGATGCCGGGCATGCCGTGGTGTTCAGCGACCCAGAACCGCTCGTAGCCGAGCTTCTCGGCGTGGACGGCCATGTCGATGGAGCCCTGCAGGGCCTCCGTGTTGGACTGGCCGTACTCGCGCGTCGCCAGGTCCAGGACCGACAGATGGAGGGTGTCGTCGCTCATGTGGGCACCAACGCGCGCCGCGGCGCACGCATTCCACGACGAGACCGCCTCCTCCACCGGTCAGGACACGCCGTCGTCCGCCGGCCGACCGGTCACCAGGCGTCGCCCGGAAGTCGCACAAGCGACGGTTCGCGACCGAACGGCGGACGCATGCGGCGCGCCTTGGACGTCAGGCGCGACGGCCGGGAGGCCCGTGGCGGGGCTGCACCGCGCCTCCAGGCTGTCTGCGGTCGCGTCTCGAGCGCCGAGCGGTCACGACCTGCCGCGCGCACCTCGCGGACTGGTCGCGTCCGGTCGCCCGACGGGCGGGCCGGCGACGCGACGTGTCCGCTCGGCGAACGCGAGCGGTGTGTCACGATCTGCCGGCAGAGCGGGTCAGGCGCCGTCGAGCCGGCCGCCGGACTCCGTCAGGTAGCAGTTGGCGCAGAGCGACTCGTAGGCGACGTCGACGCCGTCGATCGCGACCTGCGAGCCGTCGAAGACGAACCGGCCGTCGATGGTCCGGGCGTTGAAGACGGCCTTGCGGCCGCAGCGGCAGATGGTCTTGAGCTCTTCGAGCGAGTGCGCGACCTCGAGCAGGCGGGCACTGCCGGGGAACGCCTCGGTGCGGAAGTCGGTGCGGATGCCGTAGGTGATCACCGGGGTCTCGTCGAGCACCGCGATCCGGAGCAGGTCGTCGACCTGGCGCGGGGTGAGGAACTGGGCCTCGTCGACCAGGACGCAGCTGACGGCGCGGACCATGCCGTCGAGGCGGTCGGACTCGGGGTCGACGGCGCCGGCCGCAGCGACCGCGGAACGGACGTCGGCGTCGGGCGCGAAGACCAGGTCGACGGTACGCGTGACCCCGAGGCGCGAGACGATCTCACGGTCGCCCTTGGTGTCCACGGCGGGCTTCGCGAGCAGGACCCGGTGCCCGCGCTCCTCGTAGTTGTAGGCAGCCTGCAGGAGCCCCGTGCTCTTGCCGCTGTTCATCGCGCCGTAGCGGAAGTAGAGCTTCGCCACTACGCGAGGAACCCGTCCTCGGCGGCCCGCCGGATCAGGTCGGACTTCTTCGAGGCGGGACGACCGACCTTGCTGTACTTCTCGCGGACGCGACGCAGGTACGTCTTGGCGGTCTCGTACTGCACGTTCATCTGCGCGGCGACCTCGTTCGTGGAGTAGCCGGACACGTACAGCCGCAGTGCCTCTTCCTCGCCGTGGCTGAGCTTCGGACGCTGGTGCGCGGCCGCGCCGGTGGGCAGCGGACGCCACTCGCGCGGCTGCGGGGTCTCGCGTGCGACGCCCATGATCTCGCGGGCGACGTCCATGACCTCGCGCATCGGCAGGGACTTCGACAGGAACGCGGCGGCACCGGCGGCCAGGGCACGGTCACGCGATTCGCGGCTGTCGACGCTGGAGAGCACGATCACCTTCGCGCCGGCCGCACGGCAGGTGCGCACGCGGGCCTCGATCGAGACGGGTTCCTTCAGCTGGAAGTCGAGGAACACCAGGTCGGTCGGGAAGCTGTCGCTGTGGACCATCTCGAGCCAGGTGTGCGCGGTCAGGGCCAGGTCGAAGTCGAACGCGTTCACCGCGATCCAGCTCGACAGGCTGTCCAGCAGCACCTCGTGGTCGTCGAGGATGGCCAGCCGCACACGTCGTGCTCCCGGGTTCGGGAGGGCCGGGAGACCCTCCGAGAGCCTGTTCGGGTCAGTGCTGGTCATAGGAGAACCTTAGTGCGAGGGCGGACGGACGGACCGCGACGTCGAGGTCGGGGAAGGTCACGCGGAGGACGGCGAAGTACGGGTCGAACGTGCGGTGGATGCCGACGTCGGACGCGGCGACGGCGAGGTCGATCTGCAGGACGATACGGCCGGGGGCGTCCACGCGGCCGAGCGCGTCGCGGCGGCCGGCCGTGTCGTCGGGTGTGGCGCCGTCTCGTCGCACCGTCGCGCGGAACGCCGCCGGGTCGACCGTCGGGGCACGCAGCGCCGCACGCAGGAACGTCCGCACCACCGACCGCTGGTCGGCGTCGAGCATCGCCATGAGCCCGTCCGGGTCGTCGATCACCGGGGCGTCACCGCCGTCGGCGCGGACCGCCTGCTCGAACCAGGTGCGGTCGGCGTCGGCGACCATCGACCTCCGGATGCCGTCGGCGATCGACCGCGCGCGGGCACGGTCGGCGTCGGTGATGACCTCGCGCGTGCGGAGTTCGGCGAAGAACGGGGCGACGTCGCGGGCGAGGATCGTCGAGCGGTCCTGCTGCACGCTCGCGGCGATGCCGTCCCGCTCCGCGCGCTCGACCGAGTACGAGCCCGCGCGGATCTGCACCCGCTCGGCGAGTCCGGCGAAGGTCCACGCGAAGACAGCCGACGCCGCGGTGAGGACGAGGGTCGGTGCCGCCGCCAGGAACGCGGCGACCGCGACCGGGACCTCGTGCGGGAACGTCGCGGCGCCGATGCCCCACGTCACGGCGTTCACCACCGCCAACACGACTCCCCCGACCGTCAGGTCCGTCCACGGCCGGTACGGCGCCACCATCACGATCCCGGTCGCCGTGATCAGGGACATGAAGTCGTTCAGCGCGCTGCGGTCCGGACCCCACTGCGCCGCGACACTCGTCACCGAGGCGATGGCGAGGAGCCCCACGTGGGCGGTGAACGCCCAGCGCGGGAACGGTGCACGGAAGGGGCTCGAGGCCGTCAGCACCACTGCGGCGGAGGCTGCGACCAGGATGACGGTGAGGGCGCTGAGGGTCGGGCTGCCCTCGACGTCACGGTCGAAGATCGAGACGAGGAGCGCCCAGACGATGCTCGCGGCGCCGAGCACGATCGCCAGGGGACGGGACCCCATCGCGCCGAGCGGGTCGTACTGCTGCGCGGTGCGACGGGCCTCGGTCAGCGGGCTCAACGGTCGGCTCCCGGGTCGTTGCCGGCAGCGGCGTCCTGCACCGGGATGCCGGTCGCAGCGGGCGTGCTCGTCGCAGGCGGCGTGCTCGTCGCGGCCGGCGTGCTCGTCGCGGCCTGCGTGCTCGTCGCGGCCTGCGTGCTCGTCGCGGCTTGCGTGCTCGTCGCGGCGGTGACCGGTCCGTAGGGCACGGTCATCATGACGCTCGTGCCGGACCCCGGCGACGACCAGATCTGGACGTCCCCGCCGACGCGGCCGATGCGGTCCCGCACCGATCCGCGCAAGCCCATCCGGTCGGACCCCGTGGAGTCCTCGTCGAAGCCACGGCCGTCGTCGACCACCATCACGGTGCACGAACTGCTGTCGTCGAAGACACTCACCTCGGCAGCGTCGGTCCCGGCGTGCTTGCGCACGTTCGCCAGGCACTGCCCGACGGCCCGGACGAGCGCCGTCACCGCGCGCTGGTCGAGGCGGTCCAGCGCCGACGGATCACCAGAGACCGTCACGTCGAGGCCGTGGGCACGGTGGTCGTCGACCATCCGGGTGAAGGCGTCGACCGCGGCGCCTGGGCGCGGACGGGACACGGGCGCGAGCCACTCCTTGCCGGTGAGCACCTGCACGTCCGCCTCGACGGTCTTGGCGAGGTGCGGGTCCATCGGGCCGTCGGGTGCGAGCGCGATCGCGCCGAGGTGGTTGAGCACGGTGTCGTGCAGGATCGCGGACGCCTCGGCCTCGACCCCGGCACGGTAGGCGGACACGTGCTCCTCACGCGCGGAGCGGAGGAGCTCCGGCTGCACGCGCTCGGAGCGGCCGGTGCTGCGGCTCGTGAACAGGACGAGGGCCACGACGAACCCGAGGGTGATCCACGCGAGCACGAGCGGACGGGGCGGGCCGCCCGCCTGGACGATGCCGATCCAGGTCGCAGCGCGCCCGACCAGGAAGCCCGTGAACGACCAGAGCGCGACGCGGTTCGGGACGGCACCCGCTCCCCCGACCAGGATGAGCGGGATCACGGCGAGCGAGAGCAGGTAGGAGGTCACCCAGCCGGCCGGGACCTCGCGCTGCACGACCAGGGTGAACCACCAGGTGCAGACCCCGCCGACCACGAGGAACGCGACCGCGGAACGCCACGTCCCGAACTGCACGTGCACCCCGATCATGCCGAGCATCGGGACGAGGGCCAGAACGGCACCGACGACGCGGACACCAGGCTCGGACGCACCGTAGAGCAGCATCGTGATCGCCGCCGCCACCAGCGACCCGATCGCCCCGGCGTGGAACGCGCGCACGGTCGACCACGCGTTCACTCGCGGAGCGAGGTGCGTGGGGATGCCGAGCACGAGCGGGTCCTTCCGGATGGTGGGAACGCCGCCCACGATCCAACCACCGGAGCGGTGGCGGTGTACCCCGAATCAGGGTCGGTCCGGCGACCCGCTCGATGATACCGGCCCGCGCCGGGTCCTGCTGTCCCCCGAACGCGGACCGACCGGTACTCAGAACAACGTCTGCGCAGCGACCGGTCGGAGGAGCCTGCGGTCGAACCCCGGATCCGCGCGCTTCAGCGGCGACGTCGTCGGCTGCGACTGCTCCTGGGGCAGCGTCGGTCCGTCGGAGAACCCCATCGAGCCGGTCGCCGGGTCGACCCGGCCGAGCCCCACTCCGTGCGCCGCCAGGATCGGCCGGATGCGTTCGGAGAGCCACCGCCGGTAGTCCTTCGGCGCGAACGTGTTGTCCAGGTACATCGACCGGTACCGCGCGACGAGATCGGGCCGCTCGCGTCCGAGCCACTCGAACCACCACGGCTTCACTCCGGGACGCAGGTGCAGCGCCGAGTACATGACGCTCGTGGCACCGGCCGCCGCCGCACGCCCGACCGCGTCGTCGAGGTGCGCGCGGGTGTCGGTGATGTACGGCAGCACGGGCATCAGGAACACCGCGCAGTCCAAGCCGGCGTCACGGATGGCGCGGACCGTCGCGAGCCGTGCCGCGGTCGTCGGGGTCCCTGGCTCGACCGACTGCTGCAGCGTGTCGTCGTACACCGCGATCGACATCGCGAGGTCGACCGGGACGACCTTCGCCGCCTCGACCAGGGCCGGCAGGTCACGGCGGAGCAACGTGCCCTTCGTCAGGATGCTGAACGGTGTGCGGGACTCGGCGAGTGCCTCGATGACGCCGGGCATGAGCCGGTACCGCCCCTCGGCCCGTTGGTACGGGTCCGTGTTCGTCCCGAGGGCGATCGGGTGGCGGTCCCAGCTCGGCTTCCGCAGCTCACGCCGCAGCACGTCGGCGACGTTCGTCTTCACGACGATCTGCTGGTCGAAGTCGGCACCGCCGTCGAACTCGAGGTACGTGTGCGTCGGACGGGCGAAGCAGTACACGCACGCATGACTGCACCCGCGGTACGGGTTGATCGTCCAGCCGTACGTGCCCGACCCGTCCGCGCTCGGCACGCGGTTCAACGCGCTCTTCGCCAGGACCTCGTGGAAGGTCACCCCGGCGAACTCCGGCGTCGTCACACTGCGGACGAACCCGCTGTTCGACTCCATGCCCGGCAGGGCGTCACCCTGCTCGGCATCGATCGCCTGTCCACTCCACCGCATGCCGCCATTCGAACACACGTTCGAATGCGGTGCAAGTCCTGGACTGCGTCAGTGGTGCAGACCGAGCACCTTCGCCGTGCGCTCGAGGGTCTCGTCCGCGAGTTGCGGGTCGTCGCCGAGGTCCTGCCCGTACGTGGGCACCATGACGCGGACGGCCGGCTCCCAGCGGTCCCAGCGATCCGGGAAGCACTTGCGCAGCAGGCCGAACATGATCGGGACCGCCGTCGACGCCCCCGGGGAGGCGCCCAGCAGTCCGGCGATGGAGCCGTCCGCCGCGGTGATCACCTCGGTTCCGAACTGCAGCACACCGCCCTTCTCCTTGTCGGGCTTGATCACCTGCACGCGCTGCCCGGCGATGATCTTGTGCCAGTTCTCCGGCTCGGCGGCCGGCATGAAGTCGCGGAGCGCCTCGAACTTGGTCTGCTTCGACGCGAGGAGCTGCCCGACGAGGTACCGGACCAGGTCGAAGTTCGAGAACGCGACGCTCAGCATCGGGCGCAGGTTGTGCGGGCGGATCGACTTGAACAGGTCGAGCAGCGAACCCTGCTTCAGGAACTTCGGGCTGAAGCCGGCGTACGGCCCGAACATCAGCGAGGCGCTGCCGTCGACGATGCGCGTGTCGAGGTGCGGCACCGACATCGGCGGAGCACCGACACTGGCCTTGCCGTAGACCTTGGCCGAGTGCTTCTGCACGACCTCGGGGTCGTCGGTGCGCAGGAACTCACCGGACACCGGGAAGCCGCCGTAGCCGCGGATCTCCGGGATGCCGGCCTTCTGCAGCAGCTGCAGGGCGCCACCACCCGCACCGACGAAGACGAACTTCGCGGCGATCTTCTGCGTCGACCGGCCCACCTCGTTGCGGACGTCGAGCGCCCAGCCGTCGAACTCCTTGCCGCGGCGGATCTTCGTGACCTGGTGGTTCGGCTCGAACTCGACGCCGTCGATCTCGAGCTGGTCGAAGAGCTGGCGGGTGAGCGAGCCGAAGTCGACGTCGGAGCCCGCCGCCGAGTAGGTCGCCGCGATCGGCTGGTCCTTCTTGCGGCCCGGGATGAGCGCCGGTGCCCACTTGCGGATCTGGGCGGGGTCGTCGGAGAACTCGATGCCCGCGAACAGCGGGTGGTCCCGCATCGCCTCGTACCGGGCGCGCATGTACTCGACGTTGTCGGCACCCCAGACGAACGAGATGTGCGGCGTCGGGTTGATGAAGTTCGACGGTTCTGGCAGCGCGCCGGACTCGACGAGGAACGACCAGAACTGCCGGGAGACCTGGAACTGCTCGTTGACCGTGACGGCCTTCGCGATGTCGACGCGGCCGTCCGGGAGCTCGGGCGTGTAGTTCAGCTCGCAGAGCGCGGAGTGGCCGGTGCCGGCGTTGTTCCACGGGTTCGAGGACTCCTGCGCGACGCTGCCGAGGCGCTCGTACACGCGGATCTTCCAGCTCGGCTCGAGTCGGTGGATGATGGCGCCGAGGGTGGCGCTCATGATCCCTCCTCCGACGAGGACGACGTCGATCGGGTCCACCTGCTTCACTGCCACCCCACGATCCTAGCGGCGCGCACCGACAGGCCGGTCAGGAGCGGTCGCCTGCCCGCCGGTGCACGCCGGGAGGCCCGTGGCCGGTCCGCCCCGCACGCCCGGCCCGCACGCCCGGCCCGCACCGTGCGAGGTTCCGACCACGGTGCGACCCGCGCAAGCTCGCACACTGCCCGGAAGGCCGCACCGTGCGGGCCACCGGCCGCCTCACCTCGCACCGTGCGACCCCACGTCCGTCACCGCGCCGGGAGGCCCGTGCCTCGCACGCCCGGTCCGCACCGTGCGAGGTCCCGAACACGGTGCGACCCGCGCGGGCTTGCACACTGCCCGGAACACCGCACCGTACGCACCACCGCACCCGCACGCCCACCGCACCCGCACCACCGCACCCGCACGCCGGCCCGCGCCGGCGCGCTGCACCACCGCACCCGCCCGCGCGCCGCACCACGCGCGGCGCCAGCCCCGCCCGCCCCGCGCACGACGGAGGCCCGCCCCGCTGACGCGGGACGGGCCTCCAGGCAGAGCGACGCTACGCGGCGACCGTCCGCCGCGCGACGATGGTCTCGGCGATCTGCACCGCGTTCAACGCGGCACCCTTCCGCAGGTTGTCGTTGCTCACGAAGAGCACGAGGCCTCGGCCTTCGGGCGCGGACTGGTCAGCGCGGATGCGTCCGACGAACGTCGGGTCCTGACCAGCGGCCTGCAGCGGCGTCGGGACGTCGGAGAGCTCGACACCGGGGGCGCTCGCCAGGATCTCGGTGGCGCGCTCGGGCGACAGCGGCCGCGCGAACTCGGCGTGCACGGAGATGGAGTGGCCGGTGAACACCGGGACGCGGACGCAGGTGCCGGCGACGAGCAGGTCCGGCAGCTCGAGGATCTTGCGGCTCTCGTTGCGGAGCTTCTTCTCCTCGTCGGTCTCGCCGAGGCCGTCCTCGACGATGCTGCCGGCGAGCGGCACGACGTCGAAGGCGATCGGGCGGACGTACTTGGCCGGCTCCGGGAAGGTGACGGCGGAACCGTCGTGGGTGAGCGCGGCGGTGTCCTGCTCGAGCGCGGCGCGCGCCTGGCCGAGGAGCTCCTCGACACCGGCGAGCCCGGAACCGGAGACCGCCTGGTACGTGGTGGCGACGAGTCGGTCGAGCCCGGCCTCGGTGTCGAGGACCTTGAGCACCGGCATGATCGCCATCGTCGTGCAGTTCGGGTTCGCGATGATCCCCTTCGGCGCCTGGTCGATGGCGTGCGGGTTCACCTCGCTCACGACGAGCGGCACGTCGGGGTCCATCCGCCACGCGCTGGAGTTGTCGACGACGATCGCTCCGGCGGCCGCGAACTTCGGCGCGAGGGCACGGGACGCGGTGGCGCCCGCGGAGAACAGCGCGATGTCGATGCCGGACGGGTCGGCGGTCTCGGAGTCCTCGACCACGATCTGCTCGCCGCGGAACGGCAGCGTCGTGCCGGCGGACCGGGCGCTCGCGAAGAACCGGACCTGGTCGGCCGGGAACGCGCGCTCTTCGAGCAGACGACGCATCACGGCGCCGACCTGGCCGGTGGCGCCGACGACGGCGACGGTGAGGGTGCTCATGCGGTGCTCCTGATCGATCGGCGGGTCAGCGGCCGGTGCCGGCGTAGACGACGGCTTCGGCGTCGGCGTCGAGGTCGAACGCGCTGTGCACGACCCGCATCGCCTCGTTGAGGGTGTCGGCGCGGGTGACGACCGAGATGCGGATCTCCGAGGTGGAGATCATCTCGATGTTGATCGACGCGTCGTGCAGCGCTCGGAAGAGCTTCGCTGAGACGCCGGCGTTGGTGCGCATGCCGGCGCCGACCAGGGCGAGCTTGCCGATCTGGTCGTCGTACTGGATGCTCTCGTAGCCGATGTCGGACTTCGCGACCTCGAGCGCCGTCAGCACGGTCTGGCCCTGGTCCTTCGGCAGGGTGAACGAGATGTCCGTCCGCCCGGTCGACGCCGCCGACACGTTCTGGACGATCATGTCGATGTTCGCCCCCGCGCGTGCGACGTTGGTGAAGATCTCGGCGGCCTTGCCCGGCTGGTCCGGGACGCCCACGACGGTGATCTTCCCCTCGGAGAGGTCTCCAGCGATGCCGGTGATGATCGGTTCTTCCACGGTTTCCCCCTCTGCAGGGTTGTAGACGATGGTGCCCTCGGTGTTGTTGAACGAGGACCGGACGTGCAGGGTGACGCCGTGCCGACGGGCGTACTCGACGGCACGGATGTACAGGACCTTGGCACCGGAGGCGGCGAGCTCGAGCATCTCCTCGCTGGTGATGCGGTCGACCTTGCGGGCCTTCGGCACGACACGGGGGTCGGCCGTGAAGATGCCGTCGACGTCGGTGTAGATCTCGCAGACGTCGGCGTCGAGTGCGGCGGCGAGGGCGACGGCGGTGGTGTCCGAGCCGCCGCGACCGAGCGTGGTGATCTCACCCGTCGTGCGGTTGAAGCCCTGGAAGCCTGCGACGATCGCGACGTGACCGGCGTCGAGCGCCTCGCGCACACGCTTCGGGGTGACGTCGACGATGCGCGCCTTGCCGTGCTGCGCGTCGGTGAGCATGCCCGCCTGGCTGCCGGTGTACGACGAGGCCTCGACCCCGAGACTCTTGATCGCCATCGCGAGCAGCGCCATCGAGATGCGCTCCCCCGCGGTGAGGAGCATGTCGAGCTCGCGGCCGGCCGGGATCGGCGTGACCGAGTGGGCCAGATCGACGAGTTCGTCGGTGGTGTCACCCATCGCCGAGACCGCCACGACGACGTCGTTGCCGGCCTTCTTCGTCTCGACGATCCGCTTCGCCACGCGCTTGATGCTCTCGGCGTCCGCGACGGAGGAACCACCGAACTTCTGCACGATCAAGGCCACTGGCTGGTACTCCCGGAGACGACGACACCGCGAGGTCACGCGGTCTGACAATGGTAGTCGGTGTTTCGAGGATGTTGCGTGCGAGCGGGCTCCCACGCAACGATCCTGCGTGGCGCTCAGCCGCCGACGACCCGGCGGCCCTCGAACGCGCGGCCCAAGGTGACCTCGTCGGCGTACTCGAGGTCGCCACCGACGGGCAGCCCCGAGGCGAGCCTGGTGGTGCGGATGCCCATCGGGACGAGCAGTCGGCTGAGGTAGGTCGCGGTCGCCTCCCCCTCGAGGTTCGGGTCGGTCGCGATGATCACCTCGTCGACGGTGCCGTCGGCCAGGCGCGTCATGAGCTGCTGGATGCGGAGGTCGTCCGGACCGATGCCGTCGATCGGGCTGATCGCACCGCCGAGCACGTGGTACAGCCCGCGGAACTCCCGCGTGCGCTCGATCGCGGCGACGTCCTTCGCCTCTTCCACGACGCAGATCACGGCCGGCGACCGGCGCGGGTCACGGCAGATGCTGCACTGGACGTTCTCGGTGACGTTGCCGCAGATCTCGCAGAAACGCACGCGCTCCTTCACGTCGGCGAGCAGCTCGGACAGCCGGCTCGGGTCGAAGGACTCGGTCTGCAGGATGTGGAACGCGATCCGCTGTGCCGACTTCGGTCCGATGCCGGGCAGGCGGCCGAACTCGTCGATGAGGTCCTGGACGATCCCGTCGTACATCAGGCACCGTCCTGGTGGAGAGCGGTCTCCTCGATGAACTGGGCGTTGAGGATCTCACGCACGACGGCCTCGCCGTAGCGACCGGCGACCGGTGCGCGACGTGCCGGCGGAGCGGTGCGCGGCGCTGCGGGAGCCGCCGCGGTGGGCTGCTGTCGAGCCTGCTCGGCCGGAGCAGCCGGAGCAGTCGGAGCCGGTCCCGACGCCGGACCACGCCCGACCCCAGGGTCGGGGAACGGAGCGCCGTCATCGTACGGTTCGTCGTCGAGGGGGTAGTCGTCCACGGGCACGCCCGGCACGACGGGACCGCCGGGAGGCGCGACCGCCGTCGACGACGACGCCTGCGTTCCGGGGGTGGTCGGCTCTGCCGTCCGCGGTGCGTCCGACGTACCGGTCGCAGTCGCCTGCGTCGGTGCCGCCGGCTGCTCGTTCGCCGGGACGACCGTCTCGGCGGGGGCGACCGGCGCGGAAGCCGGAGCCGTGCCGAACGGGGCAGCCCAACTGGGTTCGACGGACTCGGGCACGGCATCGGCGGTCGGGTCGGTCGCGGGGATGGTTGCGACGGCCCAGTCGGTCACCGGAGCGCCGGACGGCTCCGGTGACGCAGCAGGAGCAGGCGCCTGGGCGTGTGCGGGCTCCGGTGCGGCAGTCGGAGTCTGCGCGGGGACGTCCTCGCGGGCAGGCTGCTGCGCGGTGCTCGACGCGGGCGCAGCGGTCGGCTGCGGTGGCCGCGCGGCCCCGGTGGCCGTCGGTGCCGATGCGGGTGTCTCGGCGGACTCGGCCGTCGGTACCGATGCCGATGCCGATGCCGATGCCGGTGCGGTGGTGGACTCGGACGCCGGGGCCGACGCCGGTGCCGTGGCGGACTCGGACGCCGGGGCGGCGGCGGACGCGGGCGCGGGGGCCGGTGCCGGTGCCGGTGCCGGTGCCGGTGCCGGTGCCGGTGCCGCAGGCTGCGCCGCCGTCTGGACGCGCGGCTGCTGCTGCGGTGCCTGCGTCTGCTGCGGTGCCTGCGTCTGCTGCGGCGCCTGCGACTGCTGCGGGCGCTGCTGCCCGGCGCCGCCGGGACCACGCGCGACGAACTTCACGCGGAGCCCGATGACGTCCATGATCGCCGCGCGCAGCAGTTCACTGACGCTGGCCGAGGGGTCGGACATCTCCTTGAACGAGGCGACGTCCTGCTGGCTCGGGAACGTGAGCGTGAGGACGTCCTCGCGCAGCGCGGTGACCTGCGCCGTGACGACGACCGACCATGCCGACCGCTTCGCCCGCTGCACGTGCTCGACGATCTGCGGCCAGGCGTCGCGCATCTGCTGGAACCCGACGGCACCGACCGGTCGGACGACGGGCTCGTCACCGATCGACGTGCCCTGCCCCGTCGACGAGGCACTGACCGGCTCGTCGGCGGACGGCGCGGGACGCTCAGGAGCGGGGGTCGTGGTGCTCGTGGGGGTCGTGGTGCGCGTGGACTCCGACGTGCTCGGAGCCACGGCGGCCCACGACGCCGCAGCGTCTCGGGCGACCGCACCGGTGTCCGCTGCGGTCTCCGCGGTCGACGACGCCGCGGGGGCAGGAGCTGCGGGAGCCTGGGCTGCGGGAGCCTGGGGCGCGGTCGACGCGGCGGGCTGCGACGACGTCGAGGTGGGCTGTGCGGCCGGCTGCTCCCGGCGGGGCGCCGGCGCGGTCTGCTGCACGGGCGCTTGCTGCGGCGCTGGAGTCTGCGTCGCAGCGGTCGGCATGCTCGCGGTCGCCTGGTGCCCGCCAGCGTCACCGACCCCGACGCGCCGTTCGAGCCGCTCGACCCGGGCGAGCGCACCACGCTGGGTGTCGTCTGCCTCGGGCACGAGCATCCGCGCCGTCATGAGTTCGAGGTGCAGCCGCGGCGAGGTGGCCCCGGTCATCTCGGTGAGTGCCCGGTTCGCGATGTCCGCGCCACGGGAGAGCCCCGTCGCGCCGAAGACGCCGGCCTGCCGGGTCATCGTGTCGAGCTCTTCCGGCGAGACGCCCCGCAGCACGGCGGCGGCGCTCTCGTTGGTCGCCGCGACGACGATCAGGTCACGGAGCCGCTCGAGCAGGTCCTCGACGAAGCGACGGGGGTCCTGTCCGGTCTGGACGACCCGGTCGATGGCAGCGAAGGCGGACGCCGGGTCGGCGACCGCGAGGGCATCGACGACGTCGTCGAGCAGGGCTGTGTCGGTGTAGCCGAGCAGGGCGACGGCACGCTCGTAGGCGATCGCACGGTCCTCGCTGCCCGCGATGAGCTGGTCGAGCAGGGACAGGGTGTCGCGGACGGAACCGCCACCGGCGCGGACCACGAGCGGCAGCACACCGGGAGCGACCGTGACGGACTCCTGCGTGCAGAGCTGCTCGACGTACTCGAGCATCACGGCTGGCGGGACGAGCCGGAACGGGTAGTGGTGGGTGCGCGACCGGATCGTGCCGATGACCTTCTCCGGCTCGGTCGTCGCGAAGATGAACTTGACGTGCTCCGGCGGCTCCTCGACCAGCTTGAGCAGCGCGTTGAAGCCCTGCGGCGTCACCATGTGCGCCTCGTCGAGGATGAAGATCTTGTAGCGGTCGCGCGCCGGGGCGAAGACCGCACGGTCACGGAGGTCGCGCGCGTCGTCGACACCGTTGTGGCTGGCCGCGTCGATCTCGATGACGTCGAGCGACCCGCTGCCGTCCCGCGCGAGCTCGACACAGCTCGGGCAGACGCCGCACGGGGTGTCGGTCGGACCCTCGGCGCAGTTGAGGCAGCGCGCCAGGATGCGGGCGGAGGTCGTCTTGCCGCAGCCGCGCGGCCCGCTGAACAGGTACGCGTGGTTCACACGGTTGGTCCGCAACGCGGTGCGGAGCGGGTCGGTGACCTGCGACTGACCGATCAGCTCGGCGAAGTTCTCGGGCCGGTAACGGCGATACAGGGCGGTGACCACGCGACCCAGGGTAGTCGGCACGACCGACATCCCGCGTGCCCGTCCACAGGTCGCGGCACCGGGCCAGACCACCTGGTGGGGCGCGGTGCGCGCCGGAACGGCACCGCGCCTCCCGGCCGTCGTCGTGACGGGCGGGAGGCGCGGTGTCGGAGCTGCGCTCGGGCTCAGCCGCGGCTGCGGCGACGGAACCCACGGGCGAGGCGGGAGAGCCCCAGCAGCAGGAACCCGAGGGCCACGAGGCCCGCTGCCGTGCCGGCGATCGGGGCGACGTCGGCGCCCGTCCAGGCGAGGCCGCCCGATCCGGTGCCGACCCCGCTGCCGGTGCCGGCCCCGCTGCCGTTGCCGTTGCCGTTGCCGCCGGGCGTGCCAGGCGCTCCCGGAGTCCCCGGGGTGCCAGGCGTTCCCGGCGTTCCCGGCGTGCCAGGCGTTCCCGGCGTCCCCGGCGTGCCAGGCGTGCCAGGCGTTCCCGGGTCGCCCGGGTCGCCCGGAGTGACCGTGGCGGCCTCGACCACCACGGACACCGTCTGCACGGCCGAGGTCGCACCGGCGACCGTCTGCGTCACCCGGATGGCGTGCTGCCCGACGGCGAGCCGGACCACCACCGACCATGCACCGGACTCGTCCGCCGTCGTGGTGACCGGCGTGCCGTCATCCGCGACCACGGTGACCGTCGCGCCCGGCTCCGCGGTGCCCGTGATCCGCCAGTCGACGTACCCGTCCGCACCCGCGGTCTGGCGCTCGCCCGGCGTCGGTGACGTGATCGCCAGCGGCTGCACGGCGTCGACCACGATCGGGACCTCCGGGGCGGCGGTCGTCGTGCCGTCGACCGTCTGCGTCGCGGTGATCGTCCAGCTGCCCTCGGGCACGCGGTCGAACGTGACGCTCCAGTCGCCGTTCGCGTCGGCGGTCGTGCTGCGGACCTGCCCGTTCGACAGGGTCACGCGGATGGCCGCGCCGGGGGTGGCGTGCCCGGTCACCGTGAAGGAACCGGTGTCGCCGGTGCCGTCGGCGGGGATGAGCTGCCCGGGCACGGGGCTGGTGATGGTGATGTCGTCCGGCTGGGCGACCACCACCGTCACGTCGCTCGTCACCGGGTCGGAGGTGCGTCCGCCGACCGTCTGCGTGACGGACACCGTGTGCTCCCCCGGCGGGACCCGGTCGACGGTGACGGTCCACGAACCGTCGTCGCCGGCGGTCGTCGTCGCGGTCCGACCGTCGATGTCGACGCGGATCGTGGCGCCCGGCTCGGCCGTGCCGCTCACCGGGATCGACGCGGTACCGCCGGTGATCGGCAGCACCTGACCGTCGGTCGGGCTCGTCACGGTGACCGGCGTCGCCGCGGTCACCGAGAAGTCGACCTCGGGTGCGTCGGTCGTGTCGCCGTCCACGGTCTGGCTCGCGGCGATGGTGTGGTCACCGGAGCGGACCCCTGGGACGGTCACCGCCCAGGCGCCGTCGTCGTCCGCGGTCGTGGTGACCGCGGTGCCGTCGTCGACGCGGACCGAGACCGCGGCGTTCGGTGCCGAGGTGCCGGTGACGCGCACGTCGGTCGAGCCGCCGAGCACCCGGTAGTCGGTGCCGTTCGCCGGCGAGGTGACGACGACCGCGTCCGTCTCGGCGACCACGACGGTGACGTCGCGCTCGACCGCGGCAGAGGTGGTGCCGTTCACGACCTGGGTGACCGAGACGGTGTGGTCGCCCTCGGCGACGTCCGTCAGGGTCGTCGACCAGCGGCCGTCGGAGCCGACGCGGACCACCACGGGGTCGTCGTCGTCCAGGACGATCCGGACGTCGGCGCCGGGCTGGCCCTGGCCGCTGACCGGGACGCTCGCGGTCGGGTCGCTGCTCGGCACCGTGAAGGTGGTGTCGTCGGCGGGTGCGGTCACCGTGAGCGCCGCGCCCGGTGCCACCGTGAAGGTGCTCCGGACCGGCTCGGAGGTCGAGCCGTCCACCGTCTGCGTCGCACGGATCGTGTGCTCGCCGACGCCGACGCCGTCGAGGTCCACGGTCCAGGTGCCGGCCTCCGTCGCCGTCACGGTCTGTGCATCGCCACCGTCGATGGTCACGCGGACCTCGGCGCCGGCCTCGGCAGCACCACCGGCGGTGATCGTCGCGATCGAGGACTGCTGGGCCACGCGGACCGTCGAGCCGTCCGCCGGGGTGGCGATCGTGATCGGGTCGGCCACGAGGACCCGGACGTCCACGGTCACCGGGGCGGACTCGGTGTCACCGATGCGCTGCGTGACGCTGACGGTCGGGTTCCCAGCGGGCACGCCGGGCACCGACACGCTCCAGTCGCCGTCGTCGTCCGCGGTGGTCGACTCGCTGCGGCCGCCACCGAGGTCGACCACGACGGTCGCCCCGGGCTCGGCGGTGCCGCTGACGTCGATCGTGGTGGTGGCACCCTCGCCGGCGACCGTGTACTCCTGGTCGGCCGTCGGCTCGGTGATCACGACGGGCGCGCCCGCCTCGATCTCGAAGGTGGACTCGACCGGCGCGGTCGAGGTGGACCCGTCGACGGTCTGCGTGACGCTGACCGTGTGCTCGCCGGTGCCGAGGTCCGGCACGTCGGTGCTCCAGGAGCCGTCGTCGCCCGCCGTGACCTCGACCGGGTCACGGTCGTCGACGGTCACCGTCACGGTGGCGCCCGGTTCGGCGTCACCGGCGACCGTCACGGTCGTCGTGGCGTCGTCGTCGGCGACCGTGATCGGGGCGTCGCCCGGCTGACGGATCGTCAGGGCGGCTGCGGCCACGACCGACACCGGTCGCTCGACGGCTGCGCTCGTGGTGCCGTTGACCGCCTGCGTCACCGATGCGGTGTACGAACCGGTCGGGACGTCCTCGACCGTGGTCGACCACCGTCCCTGCTGGTCCACGCGTGCCGTCGCGGTGCCGCCGTCGCCCAGGTCGACCGTGACGGTCGCCCCCGGCTGACCCGTCCCGGCGAAGTCGACGTCCGTGGTGGCGTCGTCGTCGGCGACCGTCACGGTGGTGGCACCGGCGGGCGTGGAGACGACGAGCGGGGCACCGGCGCGGACGGAGACCGCAGCGGTCACCGGTGCCGACGTCTGACCGCCGACGACCTGGGTCGCGGTGACGCGGTGGTCACCGACCGGCACGTCCTCGAACGTGGCGGCCCATTCCCCCTCACCGTTCGCGGTGACGGTCTGCGTCTCCCCGGTCGAGATGCGGACCGTGACGTCGGCGTCGGCCTGCGCACGGCCGGTCGCCTCGACGTCGGCGGTGCCGGACGCGTCCGCCACCGTCAGGACGTCGCCGTCCTCCGGCGTGACGATCGTCAGCGCGGTCCCGGCACGGACGGTGACGGTCTGCTCCGGACTGGAGGCAGTGGTCCCGTCCACGGTCTGGGTCGCGGTGAGCGTCGGGGTACCGACACCGACCCCGCCGAACGTGACCGTCCAGTCACCGTCGCCGCTCGCGGTCGTGGTGAGCTCGGTGGAGCCGAGTCGGACCGTGACCGGCGCGCCCGGCTGCGCCGTGCCCCGGACGGTGACGTCGCGGGTCGCGTCGGCGTCGGGCACGAGGAGCTCGGCGTCGGCCTCGGGCGAGGTGATCGCGACCGCCGCGGCGGCCTCGATCGTGACCGTGCGGTCGACCGGCTCCGAGGTCCGCGGGTCGGAGACGGTGCCCGGCAGCGTCTGCGTGACGGCCACCGGGTGGGTGCCGACCCCGAGGTCCGGGAACGTGACCGACCATGTGCCGTCGGCTCCGATGGTGACCCGCTGGTCGTCGGCGCCGTCGGTGGACGCGGTGATCGTCGCGCCGGGCTGCCCGGTGCCGGTGACCGTCACGTCGCGCTCGACGTCCGGTCCGGCGACCGTGATCGGGTCGGTGCCCGGACCGGTGATGGTCACGGCGTTCGCCGCCACGACCTGGAACGTCGTCGGGATGGCGCTGGTGACCACGCCGTCGATCTCCTGGCTGGCGGACACCGTGTAGGTGCCGACCGGTGCGAGACCCGTGGCGTCGACGGTCCACTGGCCGTCGGCGTTCGCGGTGGTGGTGAACTGCGTCCCGGGGCCGACCGACACGGTGACGTCGGCCTCGGGTTCGGCGGAGCCGGTGATCGGCACCGTCGCGGTGGCGTCCTCGTCGACCACGACGAAGCGGGTCCCGCTCGCCGGGGTGTCGATGACGATCGCGTTGCCCGGCACGACGGTGAAGTCGCGCGTGGTGGTCGGGCCGTCCGTGCCGTTCACGGTCTGCACGGCCTCGACGGTGTGGTCGCCGATGCCGAGCGACGTGCTCGGCAGCGCCCAGTTGCCCGCCGTGTCCGCCGTCACCTCGACGGGGTCGCCGTCGTCGACGGTCACCGTGACCGTCGCGCCAGGCTCGGCGGTGCCGCGGACGACGACGTTCGCCTGTCCACCGGTGCCGGCCGGGATCTCCTGGGCGTCGCCCGGCGACTCGATGACGAGGTCGTCACCGGCCGCGATCGTGAAGTCCCGCTCGATGGGTGCGGACGTCGCGCCGCCGACCGTCTGCGTGACGGTCGCGGTGTGGTCGCCCGTCCCGACGTCCGGCAGGGTCACCGACCAGGCGCCCTGCTGGTTCGCGGTGGTGGCGACGGCGTCGCCGTCGTCGAGCACGACCGCGATGTCGGCTCCGGGCTGCGCGGTGCCCCGGACGGTGACGTCGATGGTGGAGTCGTCGGTGGCGACCGCTGTCGTCGCGTCCTGCTCGGGGGCGGTCACGGCGAGCGCCGCGCCCGCCTGGACCGTCACGACCTGGCGGACCGCGGGCGAGGTGGTGCCGTTGACCGTCTGGGTCGCCTGGATCGTGTACCGGCCGACGGGGACGTCGGCGACGGTGACGGCCCACGTGCCGTCGGTCTCCGCCGTCGTCGTCGCGGTGAGCCCGCTTCCGAGCGAGACCCGCACCTCGGCGCCGCCCTCGGCGGTGCCGGTGAGGTCGAGGTCGGTGGTCGTGTCGGCGTCGAGGACCGTCACCACGTCGCCGTCGTCGGGCGAGGTGATCGTGATCGGGTCGCCGGCGGCGATCGTGAAGGTCGACGTCACCGGGTCCGAGGTCGTGCCGTCGACGGTCTGGCGCGCGGTGACGGTGCGGTCACCGACGGGGACGCCCTGGAACGTCGCCGTCCAGTCGCCGTCGCCGTCCGCGGTCACCGTCGTCGTGAACGAGCCGCCGATGCCGACCGCGACCTGCGCGTTCGGTGCCGCGGTGCCAGAGACGACCACCGGGGTCGTCGCGGTGTCGTCGGAGACCGTGATGGTGCTGCCGTCGATCGGCTCGTCGATGGTGACGTCCGGCGCCGCCGTGACCGTGAAGTCACGCTCCACCGGTGCGCTCGTCGAGGCTCCGACGGTCTGCGTGACCTGCGCGGAGTAGTCGCCCTCCGGCACGTCGGTGACGCTCGTCGACCAGGTACCGCCGGCGTTCGCGGTGGTCGTGCCGGTCAGGCCGCCCCCGAGGTCGATGTCGATGCGGGCGCCGGGTTGGGCGCTGCCCGAGAACGGGACCGAGCGGGTGTCACCCGCGAGCGGGAAGTCCTGGTCCGCGGTGGGGACGTCGACGGTCAGGCCGGCGGCCGCGACGACCCGGAACGACCGGGTGACGGGGCTCGAGGTGGTGTCGCCCACGGTCTGCGTGACGCTCGCCGTCTGGTCGCCCACCGGGACGCCGGGCACCGTGACGCTCCACGCGCCGCTGCCGTTCGCCGTGCCGGTCGCGGTCAGGCCGCCACCGAGGTCGACGGTGATCCGGGCGTTCGCGGTCGCGGTGCCGGTCAGGGTGACGGGTGAGGTGGCACCCGTCGTCGTGAAGGTCTGGCCGACGGTCGGCGTGGTGATCGTCAGCGCCTGTTGGGCGACGACCGAGAACGTCTGCGTCGCGGTCCCCGCTGCCGTCCCGCCGACGGTCTGCGTTGCGGTGGCCGTGTAGTCACCGGTCGGGACGTTCGGGATCGAGGTCGTCCAGGTGCCGTTCGCGGCGACCGTCGCCGTGCCGGTGCGGCCCCCGCCGAGGCTCACCGCGATCGCGGCTCCGGGCTCGCCGGCACCGCTGACGGTGATGCTCCTGGTGGACGAGGCCGAGGGGACGCTGAACTGCTGGTCCGTGGTCGGCGCGGTGATCGTCGGCGGTGCGATCGCCGTCGCACGCACGGTCGAGGTTGCGAGGTCGACGGTGGCGACGTTCGCACCGGGGAGCACCGAGAGTCGCAACGCGTGGACGCTCCGGGACCCGGCGTCGGTCCCGCGGGGGTCACGGAAGCCGGTGGTGTCCTGCGCGTTCACGGTCAGGTCGATGACCTGACGGAGCAGCAGCACGACGGGGCTGAGCAGAGTCGACACCGCCGTCGTGGTGTTGGTGAGTGTCGTGCCGAGCGTCGTCAGGGCGGTGCCGGTGACGAGGGGCCGGACGACGGTCTGCAGTGCCGGGATCACGATGGAGTTCACGGCAGGGGCGAGCAGCGTGCCGAGCGCGTTCAGGCCGAGCGGACCGCCGGTGGCGGTGACGGTGGCCGTGGCGGGCGCGGTGCCGGACAGCGCGCCGAGCGTGGTGTCCGCTCGGAGCGCCAGGGCGGCGAGCGGCACACCGGCCAGGTTGACGTTCGCGCGGACGTTCACCGCGACGGCCGTCGAGTTGATGGTGTTCACGACTGCGGTCTGCAGCGCCGTTGGTAGCTGGGTGCCGAGGATCGTCGTGATGCTCTGGTTGATCGAGGCGACGGCGGCGGCGGTCAGCACCGGGGTGTTCGCCGGCTGGCCGTTCAGCGTCGTGAGCTTGTCGAGGTCGACGGTGATGGTGCCGTCCGCCGGGGTGATCGTCACCGCGCCGTCGGTCAGCGGCTGGGCGAGCACCTGCTCGAGCGTGCCGTCGAGGTTGAGGTTCACCGATGCGGTGACGGTCGTCCCGTTGACGTTGACCAGACCGAGGGTCGTCGTCCGCAGCAGCCGCTGGAGGTCCGCGGTCAGCGCCGTCGTCGTGCCGGACAGGGCGCCGTTCGCCCCGACCGCAGTGTTCACCGTGCTCGAGAGACCGCGGAGGTCGGTCCGCAGCGACGTGGTGAGGCCCTGGACGGCCGGGCTCGTCAGGCTGAGGTTCGCGCCCGCGATGCGGTAGTCGCTCGTCGTGCCGACGGTCGTGCCGCGGGTCGCCTGGATGCGGGAGGCGAGGGCACCGACCTGGAGCTGGGCGTTCGAGAGCACCGTCGTGTCGGCGCCCACCCGCGAGAACAGCGGGTTGAGGTTCAGGGTCGCGCCGCTGGTGCCGGAGCCGTTGCCGACACCGATGCCGCCGTCGTTCGTGACGAGGCCCGAGGAGGCCGTCGCACCGTTCGCCGAGGTCGTGGCGTACTGGCCGTCGACCCCGAGCGTGAGGATCCCGTTCGTGCCGAGCAGGTTGACGTCGTTGCCGAGGTTCACCCCGATGGCGTTCAGCGCCTCGACGTTGAGGGGCTGGTTCGTGGTGCCGCCACCGGTGGTCGCGCCGCGGGCCGAGTACGCGCCACCGAGCTGGGCGATGTCGTCGACGTTCACGATGCCGGATCCGCTGAGCAGCAGCCCCTCGGCCTCGGCCACGTCGGCCGGTGCCGCGGCTGCCGGCTGGATCGCCACGGTGGCGGCGATGAGCGCCGTCACCGTGGCGATGACTCCGCCGCGCAGCAGGAGACGGCGATCGTCCGACGCTCGTCGTCGAGCGTGGCCGGCGCCGGTGATCCGTCGTGTCCAGTCGTTCGCTGTCGCCAGTACCCGGGTACCGCGCAGCGACGCGTGCTTGCGCATGCGTTTCTCTCATCCTGGCGGGACACGCCCGCCACCTGATCCTCGGAACTCCCCCGCTGGTGAGGCGGAGGAGGCAGGAATCCTGGTTGGGGATTCCTGAGGCCGATCTTTACACACGATCAGGTTGCTGTCCGCAACCCGTTACGAAAAGGACACCAGGAGACGCAGAGTCGCACGAGTGCACAAGCACTCCGAACACGAAGAAGACTCCTCACGCACCCGCGCACGAGACAGCGCAGCCCCGGTTACCCTGCAGGCACGAAAAAGACTCCTCACGCACCCGCCAGAGCCCGGTTACCCTTGCTGCGTTTCCGCCCTGGGGGAGTTGGCCTGGATGGCGTCACGTGAGGAGCCGCCGAGAAGTCTACCGGATGCACAGGGCAGGATCGGACACATGAAGATCGCCATCGCCGGAGGACACGGACAGATCGCCCTGCTCCTCGCCCGCCAGATCACCGACGCCGGCCACGACGCCGTCGCCATCGTCCGCAACCCCGCGCACGTCGCCGACGTCGAGCAGCAGGGCGCCCGGGCGATCATCGCGGACCTCGAGCAGCTCGACGACGACGACCTGGCGCTGCGCCTCCGTGGCGTCGACGCGGTCGTGTTCGCCGCCGGCGCCGGTCCGGGCAGCGGGGCCGAGCGGAAACTCTCGGTCGACCGTGACGGAGCGATCCTGCTCGCCGACGCCGCCGAGCGGGTCGGCATCCGCCGGTACGTGATGATCTCGGCGATGGCGGCGGACAGCTACGACCCGGCACTCGCGGTCGTCCCGGCGCAGGACGACGACGCGGTGTTCCAGGTCTACCTGCGGGCGAAGGCCGAGGCGGACGCGAACCTCCGTGCCCGCAGCCTGCGCTGGACGATCGTCCGCCCGGGAGCCCTGCTCGACACCCCGCCGCAGGGCACGGTCGACGTCGGCCCGACGGTCCCCCGTGGGTCGATCCCCCGCGCCGACGTCGCCACGGTCGTCCTGCACGCGCTGCTCGACGACTCGGCGGTCGGCGTGCAGTTCGAGGTCACGAGCGGCGACACCCCGATCCCCGCGGCGCTCGACGCCCTGACCTGACCGAGCGAGACGCCGGCGTCAGCGCGCGAGCACAAGCACAAGCACACGCGCGCGAACGCACACGCGCGCGAACGCACACGTGCGCGAACGCGCCAGCGCACCAGCGCCCGTCAGAGCGCGACCGCAGCCGACTGCCGGGCGATCTCGAGCTCCTCGTTCGTCGGGATCACGAGCACCGCGACACGTGAGGTGTCCGTGGAGATGACCCGCGCCTCCCGGGATGCCAGCTCGTTGCGGTCCGGATCGATCTCGATGCCCAGGTGTTCGAGCCCGGCGAGGACGCGCCGGCGCAGCAGCGCGTTGTTCTCACCGACACCAGCGGTGAACACCACGGCGTCGAGCCCGCCGAGCTGCGCCGTGTAGGCACCCACGTAGCGGCGGATCCGGTGGCGGTACACGGCGAGCGCCGCCTCGGCGACCTCGTCGCCGTTCAGCGCGGCGTCCTGCACGTCCCGCATGTCGCCGCTGCCGGTCAGACCGAGCAGCCCGGACTGCTTGTTGAGCATGGTGTCGAGCTCGTCGAAGGACAGCCCGGCCTCGCGGTGCAGGTGCAGCAGGACGGCCGGGTCGAGGTCACCCGAGCGGGTGCCCATCACGAGGCCCTCGAGCGGCGTGAGCCCCATGGACGTCTCGATGGACCTCCCGCCGTCGATCGCCGCGGCCGACGCCCCGTTGCCGAGGTGCAGCACGATCGTCTTCAGCTCGGACAGGGGGCGGTCGAGGAACACCGCGGCCTGCTCCGAGACGTACTTGTGGCTCGTGCCGTGCATGCCGTAGCGGCGGATCGCGTACTTCGCCGCCAGGTCCGCCGGGATCGCGTAGGTGTACGCGTGCGGCGGCATCGTCTGGTGGAACGCGGTGTCGAACACGGCGACGTGCGGCACGTCCGAGAAGACCTGCTTCGCGGCGCGGATGCCCTCGAGGTTCGCCGGGTTGTGCAGCGGCGCGAGGCTGTTGAGCGCCTCGATCTGCTCCTCGACCTCGTCGGTGACGACCGTCGCGGCGGAGAACGTGGTGCCGCCGTGCACGACACGGTGGCCGACCACCGCGGGCGGGTGCTCGTCGAACGACGGACCGATCTTGGTGAACGCGTCGATCATCGCCTGGAACCCGGCGGCGTGGTCGGGCACGTCGGCCGCGTCGTTCGACGACGACTCCCCCGTCAGCGCGTTGGTGTGCTTCCACGCGCCGGCCGACTCGCCGATGCGCTCCACGAGTCCGGAGGCGAGCGTGCGCTCCCCCTCGAGCTCGATGAGCTGGTACTTGAACGAACTCGATCCGGAGTTCACGACGAGGGCTGCGGTCACGGGGTGGGTCACTTTCTCTGTCGGACTGGAGGCACGGTGCGCGTCGCGCAGGTCAGGCCGCGTCGGACGCGGTGCCGGCCTGGATCGCGGTGATCGCGACGGTGTTCACGATGTCGCTCACGAGCGCGCCGCGGGACAGGTCGTTGATCGGCTTGCGGAGGCCCTGCAGGACCGGTCCGATGGCGACCGCGCCGGCGGAGCGCTGCACGGCCTTGTACGTGTTGTTGCCGGTGTTGAGGTCCGGGAAGATGAACACCGTCGCCCGGCCGGCCACCGGCGAGTCCGGCATCTTCGTGCTCGCAACGGTCGGATCAGCCGCGGCGTCGTACTGGATCGGGCCCTCGACGAGCAGGTCGGGTCGGCGCTCGCGCACGAACGCGGTGCCGGCCCGGACCTTGTCGACGTCGGCGCCGGATCCGCTGTCACCGGTCGAGTAGCTGAGCATCGCGACGCGGGGGTCGATGCCGAACTGGGTGGCGGTCTCGGCGGATGAGATCGCGATGTCGGCGAGCTGCTCGCTGGTCGGGTCCGGGATCACCGCGCAGTCGCCGTAGACGAGCACGCGGTCGGCGAGCGCCATCAGGAACACGCTCGACACGATCGAGGTGTCCGGACGGGTCTTGATGATCTCGAACGACGGCCGGATCGTGTGCGCCGTGGTGTGCTTCGCGCCGGAGACCATGCCGTCGGCGAGCCCGAGCTGCACCATCATCGTGCCGAAGTACGAGACGTCGGTGACGGTGTCCCGTGCGAGCTCGACCGACATGCCCTTGTGGGCGCGGAGTCGGGCGTACTCCTCGGCGAAGCGCTCACGGAGCTCCGGGTCGAACGGCGAGACGAGCTGCGCGGCGTCGAGGTCGAGGCCGAGCTCGGTCGCCCGCGTGCGGATCGTGGCCGGGTCGCCGAGGATCGTCAGCTCGCAGACCTGGCGCTGCAGCAGCGTCGACGCCGCGCGGAGGATGCGGTCGTCCTCGCCCTCGGGCAGCACGATGCGCTTGCCGTAGCTGCGGGCACGGTCGAGCAGGCCGTGCTCGAACATCAGCGGGGTCACGACGCCGGACGGGGTGAGCTGCAGCCGGTCGCGCAGGGCCTCGGCGTCGACGTGCTGCTCGAACAGTGCGAGCGCGAGGTCGGCCTTCCGCGGTGAGTCGGCGGCGAGACGCCCGCGGGTCTGGGTGATGCGGAGCGCGGTGTCGTAGGTGCCGAGGTCGTTCTGCGCGATCGGCAGCGAGCTCGACAGCCCCTCGAGCAGCCGGGAGATCTGCGGCGCGGTCTCGAACCCGCCGTTGAGGATCACACCGGCCAGGCTCGGGAACGTCTCCGACTGGTTCGCCAGCAGGGTGGCGATGAGGACGTCGCTCCGGTCACCGGGGACCACGACGATGCCGCCCTCGATCAGGCGGGGCAGGACGTTCTCCATGCTCATGCCGGCGACGACGGTGCCGAGGGCTTCGCGGTCGAGCAGGGCGTCGTCACCGCGGACCAGGGTGGCGTCGGTCGCCTGCAGCAGCGCGCGGACGGTGGGGGCGACGAGCACGCGGTCCTCGGGGATCGCCCACACCGGCACGTCGGGGTGGTCGTCGTGCACGGCCTGCTCGACGCTCGTCACGATCGCGGCGAGGGCGTCCGGGTCCGACCGGTTCACGATGACGCCGAACAGCTGCGCGTGTGCCGCCCGCAGCTCGCTCGTCGTGACGTCGGCGACCTGCGCCATCGCCTCGGGGGTGCGGGCTCCGCGTTCGGCGGCGTCGCGACCACCGAGCACGAGCAGCACCGGGGCGCCGAGGTTCGCGGCGACCTTCGCGTTGAACGAGAGCTCGGTGGGGCTGCCGACGTCGGTGTAGTCGGAGCCGAGCACCACGACCGCGTCGCACTGCTGCTCCACCAGCGCGAACCGGTTCAGGATCGTGCCGAGTGCCGCGTCGGGGTCGGCGTGCACGTCGTCGTAGGTGACCCCGACCGCGTCGTCGTAGGAGATGCCGACCGCGGTGTGCTGCAGCAGCAGTTCGAGCACGTAGTCGGGTTCGTCCACCGACCGGGCGACGGGGCGGAACACGCCGACGCGGCCGACGGAGCGTGCGAGGGTCTCGAGGACACCGAGGGCGACCGTGCTCTTGCCCGTGTGCCCTTCTGCTGACGTGATGTAGATGCGGGTCGACACGTTCCCCAGGCTAGTCGCCGGACATGTCACGACAACTGGGAGGACGCGGGCCCGCGACACGCGGTCGTGAGCACCCTCGAAGAACCTGTACCATTGGGTGTCGCCGTCGCGAGACGGTGTCAGGAGAATTCGCCTAGTGGCCTATGGCGCACGCTTGGAAAGCGTGTTGGGTGCAAGCCCTCGGGGGTTCGAATCCCCCATTCTCCGCCAGCAGTACGTCGCAAGTACGACGAGCCCCGCACCCCCTCGGTGCGGGGCTCTTCTGCGTGCAGTGGTCCCCCACGCGACGGACCACCGTGTCCCCTGTTCGCCAGCAAACGGCCGCGAAACGCCGTCCGGGGGTGGAACGGGCTGTCCCCGATACCGGTCGGTCGCCTATGCTGACCGGGCGGACGGCTCCGGGACGAACCGGCCGCAGTGCATCGAGCGGCAGGGGCGTCGCTCGACGGGCAGCCTCATCGGCGTGCCCGGAGCACCTGAGAGGAGACGCGCATGGGGGACCTGACGGTGCCGGCAGCACCACACCTGCGCGCCGACGTGTTCGACGTCGTCCTCCGTCCGCGCCGTTCCCTCGTGCGCTCCACCGCCCTCAGCATCGTGTTCTCCGCCGTCCCGCTCGCGGTCGCGCTCGTGTGGGTGTCGTTCCCGTTGCGGATCTGGGCCGTCGTCGCCACCGTCGTGGTGGTGCTCGCCGTGGCCGTCGGTGTCACGTTCGTCCGGCTCAGCACCGCGTACATCGGCATCGACCACGACGGCATCACGATCCGTGGTGTGGTCACCGCGCACCGCCGGATCCCCCGGGCCCGGGTGCACAGCCTCGTGCTCGCGACGACGTTCGGCAGTTCGGTCGACCGCACGATGCGCGAACTGGTCGCGTTCGACGAGACCGGCGCCCACCTGTTCCGCATCCGCGCGGACGTCTGGGGCGACGACGGTCTCGAGCGAGTCGTCGATGCGCTCGGCGTGCAGGTCTCGGACGATCCCCGTCCGGTGTCGGCCCGGGCCTTCGCACGCCGCTACCCCGCGAGCCGTGCCTGGTACGAGCAGCGGTTCGCGTACCTGGCCGTCGGCGGGTTCGCCGTCGTGCTGGTCGCTGCGCTCTTGCTCGTCGAGGTCACCGGCCTGCTCGGGAACTGACGCGCCGCCGCGCGCTCCCCCGCGCTCCCCGGGCCCCCGCGTTCCCGCGTTCCCCGCGCTCCCGCTCAGCGCCGCCGCCGCAGGGTCGAGAAGATCCCCTGCACCACCTCGCGCGCGATCGTGCCGCCCAGCTTCGACCCGAGCAGCTCCGACAGCGGGTCGTCCGCCGTCCGCGACGTCGTGGTCCGCGTGCTCCTGGTGCTCCGTCCGGACCGCCGCGATGCCGCCTGGCGCTCCGCCTTCTCGAACTCCCGCTGCGCCCGCTCGTACTCCTGCTGCGCCGCAGCGCGCTCGCGCTCCTCCTGCTTCGCCTGCGCCGCCGCTTCCTTCGCCGCGGCCGCTGCAGCTCGTGCGGCTTCCTTCTCCGCCTCTGCCGCCGCGAGGGCAGCGTCCTTCTGCGCGTCCACCGCAGCCGCCTCGGCCGCAGCGGCCTCCATCCGGCGGGCGAGCATCTCGTGGGCGGAGTCCGGGTCGACCCGGGTGCCGTACGTGACCGACAGCGGCGATGCCGAGACCCGCGCCTGCATGTCGGCGGCGGGCATCGGGTCCATCGATCCCTGCGGCGCGCGCAGACGCGTCCACGCGACGGGCGTCGGTGCGCCCTTCTCGTTCATCACGGTGACGATCGCTTCGCCGGTGGCCAGCGACGTCAGCACCTCGCCGAGGTCGTAGTCGCTCGTCGGGTAGGTCGACACCGTCGCCCGGAGCGCCTTCGCGTCGTCGGGGGTGTGGGCACGGAGTTGGTGCTGGATCCGTGACCCGAGCTGCGCGAGCACGTCGTTCGGGAAGTCCTTCGGGGTCTGGGTCACGAAGAACACCCCGACGCCCTTCGACCGGATGAGCCGGACGGTGCGCACGATCTGGTCGGTGAAGTCCTTCGAGGCCCCGTTGAACAGCAGGTGCGCCTCGTCGAAGAAGAACACGAGCTTCGGCTTGTCCTGGTCGCCGACCTCGGGGAGCTCGTTGAACAGGTCCGCGAGCAACCACATCAGGAACGTCGAGAAGACCTCGGGCTGGTCCTGCACCCCGGGGACCTCGAGCAGGCTCACGATCCCCCGCCCGTCGGCCGCCGTCCGGAGGAACACCTGCGTGTCGATCTCGGGCTCGCCGAAGAACGCGTCCGCACCCTTGTCGGCGAACGTCACGAGCTCCCGCAGGATCACCCCGGCGGTCTGCTTCGACAGCCCGCCGAGCTCGGCCAGCTCACCCTTGCCGGCGTCGCTCACCAGGAACGTCAGGACGCTCCGCAGGTCCGACAGGTCGACGAGCGGCAGACCGGCGCGTTCGGCGTAGTGGAACACGAGCCCGAGCGAGGACTCCTGCGTGTCGTTCAGCCCGAGCACCTTCGACAGCAGCAACGGCCCGAACCCGGAGACGGTGGCGCGGATCGGCACCCCGGTCCCCTGCCCGCCGAGCGAGAAGAGCTCCGCCTGGCTCGCCACACCCTGCCACTGCTGGCCGATGCCGGCGGTCCGGGCGAGGAGCTTCTCGTTGCCCTCACCGACGACCGCGAGGCCCGACAGGTCCCCCTTGACGTCGGCCGCGAACACCGGCACGCCGTTCGCGGCGATCTGCTCTGCGAGCACCTGCAGCGTGCGGGTCTTGCCGGTCCCGGTGGCACCGGCGACGAGGCCGTGACGGTTCAGCATCCCGAGCGGGATCCGGACCTGGACGTCCGGCAGGGCGTCGCCGTTGACGAGCGCCCCGAGTTCGAGGGCGCTGCCCTCCACCGCGTAGCCGCTCCGGATCGCGGCGATCGCGTCCGGTCCCAGCGGGCCCGCGACACCACTGCCGGGAGGCACGGTGCCGGACGTGCCCGCGGGCTCGGCCGACGGGGTGGGCGCGACCACCCCGGTGGCCGCCGGCTCAGCGTCGGGCGCGAGTCGGGCCTCCTGGCCGGTGGGTGCCGGTGACCCGGCGACCGCCGGCTCCGCGTCGGCGACGAGTGTCGGTTCCGGTCCCGGGGCCGCTGCGGCCAGGGCCGCGGCGAGTTCCTCCGCGCGTCTCGCGGCCTCGTCGGCGAGCCGACGTGCCTCGTCCGCCGCCTGCTTCGCCGCTTCGGCCGCGGCCCGCGCCTGCTCCACCACGTCGCTCATGTCCACAGCATATGGACGCACCGACGCACGTGTCCGGCCGGCCGTGCCCCGGTGTCAGTGGGTGAGCGCCGGCACGGTCCGGGGTCGGACGACGGCCCAGAGGATGACGATCGCGGCGACCGAGGTGCACGCCATCACCATCGCCATCGGGGCGGCCGTGCTGATGCCGAGCCAGCCGACGATCGGCGAGATCAGGCCGGCGACACCGAAGTTCAGGGCGCCGAGGAGCGACGCAGCCGTCCCCGCCTCCTTGCCGTGGGCGGCGAGACCGATGACCTGGACCAGCGGGAACGAGAACCCGCACGCGGCGATGAAGAACCAGAGCGGCACGAGCACGCCGACGAGCCCCGCGTCGAGCAGGTCGAGCACGATGATCGCCACCGCGGACAGGAAGAGCGTCGCCGTCGAGCACGCCAGGATCCACTGCGGACCGACACGCTGTGCGAGCCGCGCCGACACCTGGACCCCGATCACGACGCCGACCGAGTTCACCGCGAAGAGCAGACCGTACTGCTGCGCGTCGAGTCCGTACACGCCCTGGAACAGGAACGGCGACGAACTGAGGTACGAGAACAGGCCGCTGAACACCATCGCGCCGATGAGGGCGACGCCGACGAACACCCGATCCGAGAACAGCGCCTTGTACCGCTGCCCGATCGTGGAGTGCCCGGCCTCGTGCCGACGCGCGGGCGGCAGCGTCTCGACGATGAGCAGGATCGACGCCAGGACCACGGCGGCGCCGTAGCAGGCGAGGAAGACGAAGACACCGGGCCAGCTGACGAACCGGAGCATCTGCGAGCCGATCAGCGGCGCGAGGATCGGCGCGAGACCGTTCACCATCGCGAGCCGGGACAGCATCCGGACCAGGGGCTTGCCGCCGAACAGGTCGCGGACGGTCGCCATCGCGACGACGCCACCGGCCGAGGCGCCCATCCCCTGCAGGACGCGGAAGAGCGCGAGGACCTCGACGTTCGGCGCCAGTGCGGCACCGACGGACGCCCCGACGTGCACCGTCGTCGCGATGATGAGCGGGAGACGACGCCCGACCTTGTCGCTCCACGGGCCGACGAGCAGCTGCCCGATCGCGAAACCGAGCGTCGTCGCCGTCAGGGTGAGCTGGACCGCACCGTCCGTGATGCCGAACTGTTCCTTGATCGCCGGGAAGGCAGGCAGGTAGAGGTCGATGGTGAACGGCCCGAGCGCCGTGAGGGCGCCCAGGACGAAGACGTAGACGAGTCGCTGACGACGGGAGAGCGAGTCTCCCGGGTGCAGGATGACCCGGAGCGAACCGGTGGTGGCGGGCGCGGTCACGAGCAGAGTCCTTCGGCGGTGAGGGGAGGGTGGGGGTGATCGCGGGTCGATCGAATCGATTCGTCCGCGGAACCATCCTACGGGTCGTGTGAGCGCTCCCGCAGACCGTGCCACCGATCTCCCGCGTGTTGCCGACGATCCGGAGGGTGCCGGTCGCGTGCCATGCGGTACCGTCGGACTGCTCGGGGGCCTCCGGGCGAACCGGATCAGAAGGGGGTGGGCGTCATGGTGGATGCCCGGATCCTGCACACGACCGCCGCCCTGCGCGAAGCGATCCTGCGGCTCGCGGCCGATCGGCCGGTCTCCCAGATCACCGTCGCCGACGTCACCCGCGCCGCCGGCATCAACCGTGCGACGTTCTACTCGCACGCCGTCTCGCCCGGATCGCTGCTCGCCGACGTCCTGACGCCGGAGCTCGACCGCATCCGCGACGACGACGCCGACGACCGCCGGGCCGCCGCCGCACGCGGTGCCGACGCGGCGGAACTCGCGACGATCACCCGACGCGGCATCAACGCCGTGGTCGAGCACGTCACGGCGCACCGCGAGATCTACGCCAAGGCGCTCCCCGACCCCGAGGACGCCTCGTTGCACCGGCTCCTCGTCAGCCACTTCACGGAGTCGAGCGCGCTGCACATCCGCGAGCTCGACGCCGATCGTCGTCCGGAGCTCCTCGACGACGTCGCCGCGGGGTTCGTGGCGCAGGGCTTCGTCGGGGCGATCGAAGCCTGGCTCGCCGGCCCCCGACGATCGCGCAAGGCACTGGTCGAGACGATCACGCGGTCGTTCCCGGCGTGGTGGAGCTGACTGCGTTCGTCGGAGTCGGTGGTGTCGGCTGACTCCTCGGAGTCGGTGGAGGCGACAGACTCCTCAGAGTCAGTGGTGTCGGCTGACTACTCGGAGTCCGTGGTGTCGCCGTCGCTCGGGTCGGTCTCCGGCTTCTCGCCGCGCTGGAGTGACTGCACGGTCTCGACGGCCGTCGCCGCTGTGTCCGCGTCGTCGGCACCCGCCGGCACCCGGTAGTCCGCCGAGACCCCGTCTCCACCGGTCCCTGTCGCGGGCAGCGGGTCGCCGAGGGAGACCACGACGACGCCGGCGTCGTGCGCCGTCTGGACCACACCGGTCAGGGTCGAGGGACGTGCGGCGTGCACGAGGAGCGCCTTCGCGCCCTTGCGGACGAGCTGCGCGACCGCGGTGCGCTGGGACGCGGCGGCGCCGGACGCCGGTGCGACCCGGACGTCGGGACGGAACCCGGCGTCCGTGAGCCCGGTGCGCAGGTCGGCGGCGAGGTCCGCGTCGTCGTGCACGAGGACCACACCGATCACGGCCTGCTGGTCGAAGCCGCCGTCGGAGCTCGTCAGGTCGGTGCTCTGCACGGGCGTGGGCGCCGCGGACGTCGTGCCCTGGCAGCCGGCCAGTGCGAGCGCCGCGGTGATCGCGACGGCTGCGGCGACGATGCGCAACACCTGGGTCTCCTCCTCGGTCGGGTCTGCCACGCTACCCGGCCGTGGGGCCGTGCGACGGCGCGGTGCCGCCGGTGGGCGCGGTACTGCCGGAAGGCGCGGTACTGCCGGTAGGCGTAGTGCTGCCGGTAGACGCAGTACTGCCGGTAGACGCAGTACTGCCGGCGGGCGTTGCCACGCTGCCGGCCGTCGCCGGGGCACTACCGGACGTCGCCGGGGGCGGTACCGGGCCGAGGCGCCGCACCGCCGCGACGGCGACCACCGCGAACACGATCATCCCGGCGAACACCAGCGGGAACGACACCGTGCCGTCCGCGCCACCCGTCGCCGTGAACAGCAGGCCGGTCACCGCGAGGCCGATGACACTGCCGGATGCGTCCGCGATCGTGAGCGCCGAGCTCGCGAACCCGTCGTCCCCCTCGCCGGAGAACCGCAGCGTCAGCATCGAGGTCCGCGGGTAGATCGCCCCCATGCCGGCGCCACCGACGAACCAGCCGGCCACGAGCACCCACCACGACAGGTCGAGCGTCGCCACCGCGAGCGCGGTCACCAGGCTCAGCAGCACCAGGGCGAGCCCGACGCCGAAGGTCCGACGCGCCGTGAGACGCTCCTCGCCGAGCCGCCCGTGCACCCAGCTCGACGCCGCCCAGCTCAGGGCGGCGACGGTCAGCGCGAGCCCCGCCGCCGATGCCGACAGGCCGTGCTTCGCCTGCAGCAGGAACGGCACGTACGCCTCGCTGCCGAAGAACGACGCCGCGACCAACCCGCGCAGCAGGACCACAGACGGCAGCCCCGCGGCGGCCCGGAAGGTGCCGGTCGGCAGCAGCGGACGCAGCGCGAACCACGTGCCGACCAGACCGACCACGACGGCCGCGACCATCCCCCACGGCGTCAGGTCCGGCGCGACGTTGAGGAGCAGGATCGCGACGGCGGCGGCCACCGACCAGCCGATCCGCGTGCGCTGCCACGGAGGCCGGAGCGCGGCGGCCGGCGGGTGCAGGCGTCCGAGCGTCGGCACCAGCAGTGAGAAGGCGACGAGCGCGATCACGAGTGCCCCGGCGAAGACCCAGTGCCAGTTCCAGACGTCGGTCACGATGCCGGCCAGGGCCGGACCGATCAACGCCGGGACGACCCACGCCGCAGCGAACCCGGCGAACACCGGGCCGTGCAGCTCCGGCGGGAAGATCCGGGCCACGAGCACGTAGAGGACCACGTCGATGGCGCCGGCACCGAACCCCTCGACGAGGCGGCCGGCGAGGAAGACCTCCATCGTCGGCGCGAGCATCACCACACCGGTCCCGACGGCGAACAGTGCGGCCGAGACCCACGCGACGACACGGCCACCGGCCCGGTCCGTCCAGTTGCCGGCGAGGACCATGCCGGGTACCCCGGCGGCGAGCGGCGCCGCGAACGCGAGGGCGTACAGCGCCTGCCCGTCGAGGTCCGTGCTGATCACCGGCATGATCGTCGTCATCGCCAGGTTCTGGAACGCCGCGACCCCGACGATCGCGACCATGCCGATCGTCGCGAGCGCGTACCGCCCGCTCAGCAGGCTCGTCCTCGACGCCGTGGTGCTCACCGGATCATCGTAGGGCCGACCGGTGACGCCCGGGCAGCGACGGCCGCGGGCGCAGCCGGCCGGGTCAGCGAGTCAGCGCGTCAGCGCGTCAGCGCGTGAGCGCCTGCTGCAGGTCCGCGATCAGGTCGCCGGCGTCCTCGATGCCGACGGACAGGCGCACGACGTTCTCCGGGACCGCGAGCTCCGTGCCCTTCACCGAGGCGTGGGTCATCTCGGTCGGGTACCCGATCAGCGACTCCACGCCACCGAGCGACTCGGCGAGCGCGAACAGCTCGGTCGACTCCGCGAAGCGGCGAGCCGCGTCGGGACCGCCGGCGAGGGCGACCGAGAGCATCCCGCCGAACCCGCGCATCTGCCGCGCGGCGACGTCGTGCCCCGGGTGGTCGGCGAGGCCCGGGTAGTACACCCGCTCGACACCGGGAGCGGCGACGAGCGCCTCGGCGACGGCCTGCGCGTTCGCGGAGTGCCGCTCCATCCGGACCGCCAGGGTCTTGATGCCACGGGTCGTCAGGAACGCGTCGAACGGCGACGAGATCGCGCCGGCGCCGAACTGCAGGAACTGCACCTTGTCGGCGAGCTCCTGGTCGGCGAGCACCACGGCACCGCCGACGACGTCGGAGTGGCCGCCGAGGTACTTGGTCGTCGAGTAGACGACGACGTCGGCACCGAGCGACAGCGGCTGCTGCAGGTACGGCGACGCGAAGGTGTTGTCGACGACGACGAGGGCCCCGGATTCGTGCCCGAGGGTCGCGAGCGCGGCGATGTCGGCGATCTTCATGAGCGGGTTCGTCGGCGTCTCGACCCAGAGGATCGTCTGCTCCGGTGCACCCTCGAGCGCAGCGCGGACCCGGTCGAGGTCGCTCATGTCGACGACGACGAGCTCGACGCCCCACGGCACGTGCAGGCGGTTCACCAGGCGGTGGGTGCCGCCGTAGACGTCGTTGCCCATCACGACGCGGGCGCCCGGGCGGAGCGCCGCCCGGAGCAGGGCGTCCTCGGCGGCGAGGCCGGAGGCGAAGGAGTACGCCGCGACCCCGCCGTCCAGGTCGGCGAGGAGCGTCTGCAGCCCGTCGCGCGTCGGGTTGCCTGCTCGGGAGTACTCGTACCCGTTGCGCATGCCGCCGATGCCGTCCTGCACGTACGTCGACGTCAGGTGGATCGGCGGGATGACGGCGCCGGTGGGGCCGTCGGGCTCCTGGCCGGCGTGGATGGCGCGGGTGCTGAACTCGGTCATGCTGGCGGTCGTCCTTACTCGGAGAGGTAGGTCAGGAGGTCGTGGCGGGTGAGCACGGTCACGGGCTTGCCGTCCTCGACGACGAGCAGGGCGTCCACCGACTCGAGCGCGCGACGGGCCGAGGACACCGACTCCCCCACGCCGATCAGCGGCAGCGGTTCGCCGACGAAGCCGGACAGCGCGTCCGCCATCTTCGCGGCCCCGGTGAACACCTGCTCGAGCAGGTCCTTCTCGGCGACCGCGCCGATGACCTCGCCGATGACGACGGGCGGCTCTGCGCTGAGCACGGGCATCTGCGAGACGCCGTACTTCGTCATGATGTCGACGACCTCACGCACGGTGTCCGCCGGGTGCGCGTGCACCAGGTCGGGCAGGCGGCCGTCCTTGCCGGCGATGAGCGACCCGACGGTGCGCTCGTCGTCGGTCTCGGCGAACCCGTAGGAGCGCATCCAGCGGTCGTTGAAGATCTTGCCCAGGTAGCCGCGGCCGCCATCGGGCAGCAGCACCACGACGACGTCGTCCTCGGTCAGGTCGCGTGCGGCACGGAGCGCTGCGACGACGGCCATGCCGCTCGACCCGCCGACGAGCAGCCCTTCCTCGCGTGCGAGCCGCCGGGTCATCGCGAAGGAGTCGGCGTCCGACACCGCGATGATCTCGTCCGGCACCTCGGGGTCGTAGGCGCTGGGCCAGAAGTCCTCACCGACGCCCTCGACCAGGTACGGCCGACCGGTGCCGCCCGAGTACACCGAACCCTCGGGGTCGGCGCCGACGATCCGGACGCCACCGTCGGATGCCTCCTTGAGGAAACGGCCGGTGCCGGAGATGGTGCCACCGGTGCCGACGCCGGCGACGAAGTGGGTGATGCGCCCGTCGGTGTCGCGCCAGATCTCCGGACCGGTGGTCTCGTAGTGGCTGCGTGGGCCGTTCGGGTTCGCGTACTGGTTCGGCTTGTAGGCGCCGGGGATCTCGCGGACGAGTCGGTCGGACACCGAGTAGTAGGACTCCGGGTGCTCCGGCGGGACCGCGGTGGGCGTGACGACGATCTCGGCGCCGTACGCGGTGAGCACGTTGCGCTTGTCCTCGCCGACCTTGTCCGGCAGCACGAAGACGCAGCGGTAGCCGCGCTGCTGGGCGACGAGCGCGAGCCCCACGCCGGTGTTGCCCGACGTCGGTTCGACGATCGTGCCGCCGGGCCGGAGGTCGCCCGACGCCTCGGCCGCGTCGATGATCCGTGTGGCGATGCGGTCCTTCGACGAGCCGCCGGGGTTTAGGTACTCGACCTTCACGAGGACGGTCGCCCGGACCCCCTCGGTCACCGAGTTGAGCTTGACGAGCGGGGTGTCGCCGACGAGGTCGACGACGGAGTTCGCGTAACGCACGGACCCGAGTCTAGGACGCCTGCACCGCCTTCTGCTGGGACGCGACGTGCGCGGACACCGCCGCCGAGACCTCGGCCCGACGCCGGTCGATGACGTCGCCCATGTCGCGCGCCAGCGCCGGGGTGGACCGGACGATCGCGTCGAGCGCCGTGGCGGGCACGACCAGCACCGCGACCTCGGTGAGGGCGATGGCGGTCGTGAGCAGTGCCTCCCGGGTGAGCGCCGTCTGCCCGATGTAGTCGCCGGCCTCGACGCGGGTCGCCGGCAACTCGGCATCCTCGAACGGAACCCGGAGGTCGACGCTGCCGGACAGGACGAACCGGACCGCGTCGGGGACGCTCCCGACACGGTGCACGACCTCGCCCGCCGCGTAGCGCTCCAGCCGGACGACCGGCGCGAGTGCGGCGGTGTCGTCGCCCGTCAGGTAGAGCGTCGCCGCGATCGAGGCGAGCGCGTCCTGACGCCGGGCGTCCGTGACGAAGTCGTCGGTCGTGTCGCCGTCCAGGCCGAGGCCCGCACGGCGAGCTGCGTACCAGAGCCACATCCGGAGCTGGGCGAGCGCCTCGCCCTCCTGCGACGGCCCGCGCACTTCGAACGACAGGTCGTACGCGGCGCCGCCGGCGGGGACCGCCACGGGCTGCGTGCCCGGGTGGAGCTGGGGCAGACCGCCCGCGACGCGTTGCAGCAGCGCGACGACGGCCGCGGGGGCGTCGTCCGTCGTGAACGTCACGGTCGTGGTGACCGGGAACGTGCCGCCGGTGCGGCTGAGGTTCGTGAACGACGCACCCGCGAGGGACGAGTTCGGCATGATCAGGATCCCGGCGCCGGTGTCGATGTGCACCGAGCGCCAGTTCACCTCGACCACCCGTCCCCGTGTCCCGCCGGTGTCCAGCCAGTCCCCGAGCCGGAACGGCTGTTCGAACAGCAGGAACAACCCGGCGATGACCGGGCCGACTGCAGCGCGAGGCCGATCACGAGCGAGCCGACGCCGAGCGCCGTGAAGATCCCACCGACGTCGGCTCCCCAGACGATCTTGAACACCAGGGCGAGGCCGAGCGCGATGAGCACGATCCGGGCGATGTCGACGAAGATCGACGGGATCTTCTCGCGCCACGTGCCCTCACGAGCGTTCGCGAACAACATGATGTTCAGCCCGTTCAGCACGAACAGGATCACCAGGAAGCCGAGCACCGTGCCGATGACCTGGTTCACCACGGGCTTGCCGGGGTCGACCGCGTCCGTGACCTGCACGGACAGGACCAAGATCGCGATGAGCGGCACCACGGCGTTCCGGAACAGCCCGACGACCTTGTGCATCGGGTTGTGCCGTCGCTCGAGGGCGGACTGCAGCTCCGTCAGGACGAGCAGCAGGACGGGCAGCCCGACGATCACCGCGATCGACGGCCAGAACCAGGACTGCTCCCACCACGCGGTCACGACGACACCCGCTCGAGCTTCCAGATCCGCTGCGGGCCGGCTTGGGTCTGGACCTCACCCGCGTTCTGGATACCGGCACGGTCGCCGAGCTTGTCGACCACCCGTTGCGTCGCGTAGACGCCTGGCGCCGGTGCGATGCCCTGCACCCGGTACGCCAGGCTCACCGCGTCGCCCCACATGTCGTAGACGATGCTCGACCGGCCGACCAACCCGCTCGTGACCTGGCCGGTGTCGATGCCGGCGCGGAGGCCGACCTTCGAACCGTGCTGCGCGTTGAAGCGTTCGAGGACGCGCTGTGCCTCTTCCGCCCAGTCGACCACCCGTCGGACGTTGTCGACCCGCGGCACGCTGAGCCCGCAGCTCGCGAGGTACCCGCTCCGCGTCGTGCGAACCCGCTCGATCCCGTGTCGGATCGCCGCCTCGTCGAGGGACCGCCAGAGGTCGTTCACCAGCGACAGCGACTCCTCGGCGGTCAGCCCGGAGGCGAAGTCGTCGAATCCGATGATGTCGGCGTAGACGACCGCGACGTCCTGGTGGTCGGCCGCGATGGTCTCGTCGCCCTGCTTGTACCGGCGGGCGACCTCCTCGGGCATCAGCGTCAGGAGCAGCGTGTCGTTCTGCCGCCGCTGCTCGTCGAGCAGGTCCTGCTTCACCTGCAGGCTCCGGCTCATGTCGTTGAACGCGAGCCCGAGGTCCCCGATCTCGTCACCGGCCTTCGTCTTGACCTCGACGCCGAGGTCACCGGAGCTCACCCGGTTCACCGCGGTCTGCAGGCGTCGGATCGGTCGGACGAAGACCTGGGCCAGGAGCAGTGACAGCAGGCTGACCAGCACGATGATCGCCACCAGCGAGAGGCCGATGTTCCGTGCGAACTCGTTCACCGGCGCGAAGGCCTCGGAGGTGTCCATCTGCGCCACCACCACCCAGCGCAGACCGTCGACCTCGAGCGGGGCGTACGCGGCGAGCACCTCCTTGCCCCGGTAGTCGGAGCCGATCACCGTGCCGGACTTGCCCTGCAACGCACGGTCGACCGGGGTGGTGTTCACCTCCTGCAACAGCACGGAACCCTGCACCGCGAGCTGCCGCGCCGCCGTCGACGGCGCAGTCCCCGCCGCGATCACGTCACGCTGGTACTGCTTCGGGTGCTCGATGAGTTGCCGGGGGTACGACCGCATCTGGTGGTCGTCGCCGACGAGGTACGACTCCCCCGTGTCACCGAGGCCGTCGTCCGCCCACTGCTCGTTGCCCGTCATGACCTGGTTGATGAGTTCGACCGGCACCTGCACCGCCATCACGCCGATGATCTTCCCGTCGTCGCCCACCGGCGACAGCGCCCAGAGCGTCGGCACGTTGAGGCTCGGCGTGTACCGGCCGAAGTCCGTCACCACGAACCCGTCGGAGGTCGTCAACTGCAGTGCCTGCTGGTACCCGGACGCGAGGTTCGGATCGCGGTACGGGCCGTCCTCGAGGTTCGTGCCGAGATCGGCGCCGGAGTACGCCGAGTACACGACGTCCCCGTCCGTGTCCATCAGGAGCAGGTCCTCGTACCCGGCCGACTCGACCGCCTGCCGGAAGTACGGCTGGTACTCGGCGTGCGCCGCCGACCACTGGCTGCCGTCACCGGCATCGTCCTGCTGGATGGCCTTGTCGTAGTCGCTGAACGGTGCCGTGTACCGCGCCTGCAGGTACGCCTGCGGGTCGGTGGTCGGCGCGAACTGGTCCGGGTCCGCCGTGCCCCCGCTCCGCGCGTCGAGCTGTGGCACGAACGTGTCGTCGTACCAGTCCTCGACCTTCGTGTGGTCCGAGTCGGACACCGGTCGCGACTGCAGGTCGTCCCACCCGGCGGTGAACGCCTTCGTCGCGCCGACCACGCTCGCGTTCCGGGTCTGCGAGACCACGGTCTGCGTGAACTGCGAGAACGAGCGCTTCAGCTCGGTGATCCGGGACTCGCGCAACGACGTCACCTGGTTGAACGCCGCGGCCTCGAGCGAGCTCCGTCCGTTCAGGTACCCGACCGCGCCCACGACCAGGGCGGCCACGATGCTCACCGCGAGGAGCATCACCAGCAGCTTCGACTGGATGTCGAGGGATCCGCTGGTCAGGAAGGCGCGGAACTTGCCCTTCCTGCGCGGCGCTTCCGCGATCACGCGCGGGGCGTCCGCTCCGACGTCGGCTGCCGGCGGGATCGGATCGGCCTCGGTGCCGCTGGTGTCGGACGTCGGTGGGACTGCAGTCACTTCGAACTCCGCTCAGGAGGCTGTGGGACGCGGACGCGTGCACCACTCGTACCACGGCGGCACGCGTGTGCGTGGTCGGTCGCGTCGGTTCCGGACGCGACCGGTGTCGTGGTGGAGACGCGACACGTGTCGGACTGGAGGCGCGGTGCGGGCCCGCCCCGGGCCTCCTGTCCGGCACTTGGTCACGTCCCGTGCCCCGCTGGGCCAGCCGTTGAAGGTGCCGGCCGTCGACCCCGTCAGCGGTGCCCGCGTCAGCCGCCGATCCCGCCAGCGGTGCCCGCCCCAGCCGCCGATCCCGCCAGCGGTGCCCGCGTCAGCCCCCGATCCCGCCAGCGGTGCCCGCGTCAGCCGCCGATCCCGCCAGCGGTGCCCGCGTCAGCCGTCGATCCCGCCAGCGGTGCCCGCCTCAGCCGCCGATCCCGCCAGCGTCGACCGCGTCGGCGGGAGCGTTCTGCTGGTGGTGCAGGAGCGCGTAGGTACCGTCGAGCGCGAGGAGTTCGTCGTGCGTCCCCTGCTCGACGATCCGACCGTGGTCGAGCACGAAGATCACGTCGGCGTCGCGGATCGTCGACAGCCGGTGCGCGATCGAGATCGTCGTCCGGCCCGCAGCCGCCGTGTCCAGCGCGGTCTGCACCACCCGCTCCGAGATCGAGTCCAGCGCACTCGTGGCCTCGTCGAGGACGAGCACCGGCGGGTCCTTCAGCAGCACCCGGGCGATCGCGATGCGCTGCTTCTCGCCCCCGGACAGCCGGTACCCCCGCTCGCCCACCACGGTGTCGTAGCCGTCCGGGAACGAGGCGATCGTCTCGTGGATGTTCGCTGCGCGGGCCGCCCGTTCGAGCTCCTCCTCGGTCGCGTCCGGCTTGGCGTACCGCAGGTTGTCGCCGATCGTGGCGTGGAACAGGTAGGTCTCCTGGCTCACGATTCCCACGTGCGCCATGAGGTCCTCGTGCGCGATGTCCCGGACGTCCTGGCCGGCGAACCGGACGGAACCCTCGGTCGCCTCGTACAGGCGCGGGACGAGGTACGACACCGTCGTCTTGCCCGCACCCGACGGCCCGACGAACGCAGCGAACTGGCCGGGCCGCAGTTCGAAGGAGACCCCGCGGAGCGTCGGCTTGTCCGCTTCGCCGTCCGGGTACGTGAACGTGACGTCATCGAAGGCCACGTGCCCCACCAGGGCTTCGTCGACGGGCTTCGCGGTCGGCGAGTCCGTGATCGCCGGCTTGAGGTCGAAGTACTCGAAGATCCGCGCGAACAACGCACCGGAGGTCTGCAGGTCGAGCACGACCCGGAGCAGTCCCACTGTCGGGAACAGCAGGCGCGACTGCACGGTCGTGAAGGCGACGATCGTGCCGGCGGTGATCGGGACGTCGCCGATGATCAGCCAGGCCGCGACCAGGTAGATGATCGCCGGGATGATCGACAGGAAGATCTGCACGATCGCGAAGAACCACTGCCCGGACATCTGCTGCCGTACCTGCAACCGGATCTGGTTGCGGTTCTCGTCGCCGTAGCGCCGGGTCTCACTCCGCTGCTGGTTGAAGCTCTTCGCGAGCAGGATGCCGGAGACGCTCAGTGCCTCTTGCGTGATGGCCGTCATGTCGGAGAGCGATTCCTGGGTCTGCCCGGCGATGCGCGCACGGACCTGACCCACCCGTCGTTGGGCGATCACGAGCAGCGGCAGGAGGACCACGGCGACCAGGGTCATCTGCCAACTCAGCAGCAGCATCGCGACGATCGCAGCGATCACCGTCACGGTGTTGCCGAGGACCGACGAGATCGTGTTGTTCAGCACGCTCGCGACGCCGCCGACGTCGTTCTGCAGGCGGGACTGGATCACGCCGGTCTTGGTGCGGGTGAAGAACGCGAGCTCCATGCGCTGCAAGTGTCCGAAGAGGCGCATCCGCATCGCCCCCATCACCTTGTTGCCGACCGTCGCCGTGAGGTAGGTCTGCCACACCCCGACGCCGGCGCTCGCGATCCAGAGCGCGACCATCAACGACACCAGCTCGACCAGGACGGGCACGTCCGGGGTGCCGGACGGTGGGAAGAGTCCGCGGTCGAACGCCTGCTGCGTCAGCAGGGGTGGGATCACCGAGATCGCGGCGCCGATGAGCACGAGCACGACGGTCAGGATGATCGACCTGCGGTGCGGGACGAACAGCCCCGCGATCCGCTTCACCAGGTGCGGGATCTTCGGCGCCTCGGCGTTGGCGGCCTTCTGCGCGCGGAAGTCGCCGCTGGAGATCCGTCCACCACCGCGCGGGCCGCCGCCGCCACCACCGCCACGCATCCCGCCGCCCATGCTCATGGAGCAAAGGTATCCCCGCGCCCGGACATCGGCGCGCGCCGGGGGCCGAGCGTTCCGCGGTGCAGTCCGCGGCGTATTTGACCCCGTTCAGGGGGCATGCGACCATGTGCCGTCCCCGCCCCCGCACCACCGAGGTCCCATGACGTCCGCGCCGTCCCGTCCCACGTCCCTCCGTCAGCAGCTCGCCCGGCGCAAGCCGATCGAGCAGCTGCAGTCCGAGGCCGCCGTCGGCGTCAACGGTGAACCGCTCCGCCGCTCGCTCGGCGTCTGGCACCTCACCATGATCAGCGTCGGCGCCACCCTCGGCACCGGGATCCTCGTGGTGCTCGGCACCGCCGTGCCGCTCGCCGGTCCGGCGGTGTGGATCTCGTTCGTCGTCGCCGGGATCGCCGCGCTGCTGTCAGCGCTGTCCTACGCCGAGATGGCCGGCGCCGTCCCGACCTCCGGATCGAGCTACTCGTACACCTACGCGACGATGGGCGAGGGCATCGCGTGGGTCTGCGGCTGGTGCCTGGTCCTCGAGTACGCCGTCTCCGTGGCCGCCGTCGCGGTGGGCGCGAGCGAGTACGTCGACGAGACCCTGCGGGTGTTCGGCCTGCACCTGCCCACCGCCCTGTCGGCACCTCCCGGTGACGGCGGCGTCGTGAACCTGCCCGCGGCCGTCCTGGTCCTGCTCGCCACCGTCGTCCTGATCCCCGGTGCCCGTGAGAGCGCCTGGGTGAACACCGTGATGGTCGTCGTGAAGATCGCCCTGCTCGTGTTCTTCGTCATCGTGGCGTTCTCGGCCTTCCAGGCACAGAACTTCGAGCCGCTCGCACCGATGGGTGCCGCCGGTGTCACCGCTGCCGCATCCAGGCTCTTCTTCTCCTACATCGGGTTCGATGCCGCGTCCACCGCCGGAGAAGAGGCGAAGAACCCCCGCCGCGACCTGCCGCGCGCGATCATCGGCTCGATCGCGCTCATCACCACGCTCTACATCCTGGTCGCCATCGCCGCGATCGGTGCTCGCTCCTGGACCTCGTTCTCGTCGTCCGAGGCCTCGCTCGTCCGCATCGTCGTCGATGTCACCGGCCAGCCCCTCGTCGCCCTCGTCTTCTCCGTCGGCGCCGTGATCGCCATCGCGAGCGTCGTGCTGACCGTGCTCTACGGTCAGACCCGCATCCTGCTCACGATGGCCCGCGACGGTCTGGTGCCGAAGGTCTTCGGCAAGGTCTCGCACCGCACCGGCACCCCCATCGCGAACACCCTGATCATCGGCATCGCGGTCACGGTCGTCGCAGCGCTCGTGCCCCTCGGCGAACTCGCCGACGCGACGAGCATCGGGACCCTCGTCGCGTTCGCCCTCGTCAACGTCTCCGTGATCGTGCTCCGTCGCTCGCAGCCGGACCTCGAGCGGTCCTACCGGGTGCCGCTCTTCCCGGTCGTGCCGATCCTCGGCGCCCTGAGCTGTGTGCTGCTCGCGGTGTTCCTCGGCGCGACGACCTGGATCGCCTTCGGCATCTGGATGGTCGCCGGCGCCGCGCTCTACCTGGCCTACGGCCGCCGCCACAGCACCTTGCGGTGACCCGCGCGCCGGCGGCTGCCCGGTGCTCCCGGACCGCGAGCCCAGGCGACCTCACGCGCTCAGCGACACTTCACGCGCCCGAACACACGAAAACTGTCGGTGAGCGCGTGAACTCATCCGTCCACAGGCGCGCGGACCACCACCGGCTGTCCACAGATGCCTGTGGCTCGACCCACCGCTGACCCCGGGCGGCCATGCTCGCGACATGAACGCGAGCACACACCGGCCGCACCTGCTCCGTGCCACCGCGCAGGACCCGAGCCACGCCAGACTCCTGCAGCGCAGGCACAGTGCGGGCACGTTGGTCAGGCTCCTTGCGGGCGTGTACATCGCCACGGACGAATGGGACGCGCTCAGCGCCGACGGCCAGCACCTCGCCCGCGCCCGGGCGGTCGCTCCGCGGCTCCGACCCGGATCCGTCTTCTCGCACGTCACCGCCGCGCTCATCCACGGTTGGCCCCTCATCGGGCATCCGCCTGATCGCGTCCACGTGGTCGACCGATCCGTCTCGGTCATCCAGCAGCGCGCCGGACTGGTCCGACACCCCAGCGCCCGAGCGCCCCAGATCGACGCCGTCCAGTTCGACGGCGTCCCCGTCACCGCTCAATCGGACACCGCGGTCGCGCTCGTCAGCTCAGCAGCGCCACACGTCGCCGCCGTCGCCGTCGACGCGGCCGTCCGTCAGGGCACGCTGCTCGTCGGCGAACTCCACCAGGCCGTCCCGGTTCGACCAGCACGCGGTTCGCTGCGCGCGCAGACCGTGCTCGCGGCCCTCGATGCGCGGCACGAGTCCGTGGGCGAGTCGTTCGCCGCAATCCGGTTCGTGCAACTCGGGCTCCCGCCGTGCGAACCGCAGGTCGCGTTCCGACACCGTGACGGCACCGTGGACCGCGTCGACTTCTGGTTCCCGACCCTCGGGGTCATCGTGGAGTTCGACGGCAGACAGAAGTACGTCGATCCCGCGATGCTGCGCGGGCGGGATCCGGCCGATGTGCTCTGGGAAGAGAAGCGGCGCGAGGACCGGCTCCGAGCCCTGCCCCCGGTCCGTGCTTTCGTCAGACCGACCTGGTGGCACCTCGTCGAGCCCGACCGCCTCCGAGCGCTGTTCCGCTCGCACGGCATCCCCGTCGGCCGCGACGAGTTCACGCGCTCAGCGACAGTTCACGCGGCGAACCGCCCGTGAAGTGTCGCTCACCGCGAAAACACCCGCGCCGCGCACACCCGCACCCGCGCCGCGCCCCGCGCCGCGCGCACCCCGCGCACGACGAAGGCCGCCACCCCGAGGGGCAGCGGCCTTCGTGAACCGAACGGTCGAGACTACGCGAGCTCGATCGTGGCGCCAGCGGCCTCGAGGGTCGCCTTCGCCTTCTCGGCGGTCTCCTTGTTCGCACCCTCGAGGATCTTGGCGTCGGCGGTCTCGACGAGCGCCTTGGCCTCACCGAGGCCGAGCGACGTCAGGCCACGGACCTCCTTGATGACCTGGATCTTCTTGTCACCAGCGGACTTGAGGATGACGTCGAACTCGGTCTTCTCCTCAGCGGCCTCGGCCGGAGCAGCGGCACCGGCCGGAGCGGCAGCGGCGACCGGGGCGGCCGCGGTGACCTCGAAGACCTCTTCGAACTTCTTCACGAAGTCCGAGAGCTCGATGAGCGTGAGCTCCTTGAAGGCCTCGATGAGCTCGTCCTGCGAAAGCTTCGCCATGATTTTCTCCTACTACTCAGTAATACGTGTGGTTGTGGAACGCGAGCCTGATCAGGCCGCGGACTCCTGCTTCTCGCGAAGGGCGTCCACGGTGCGGACGGCCTGCGAGAGGGGGGCCTGGAACAGGTACGCAGCACCGAACAGCGAGGCCTTGAAGGCGCCGGCGAGCTTGCCGAGCAGAACTTCACGGGACTCGAGGTCGGCGAGCTTGTCCACCTCGGTCGCGGAGAGCGGGTTACCGTCGAAGTAACCACCCTTCACCACGAGCTCGGGGTTCGCCTTGGCGAATGCACGCAGCGACTTCGCGACGGCGACGGTGTCACCGTGGACGAAGGCGAGAGCGGACGGACCGGCGAGTTCCTCGTCGAACGAGGAGATGCCGGCGTTGTTCGCCGCGATCTTGGTCAGCGTGTTCTTCACCACGGCGTACGTGGCGTGCTCACGGATCGAGTTGCGGAGCTCCTTGAGCTGCGCGACCGTGAGACCGCGGTACTCGGTGAGCAGAACGGCGTTCGAGCTACGGAAGGACTCCGTGAGCTCGGCGACCGCAGCTTCCTTGTTCGCCATGGTTCTCCTTGGGGTTTCTTGCCGGTAGCCCCAGGTCCACGAACGAAAAAAGCTCCGGCGCAGAGGCTCGGAGCTGCTCTCACCAGATGGTGGGAGTGGTTCGGAACACCTGCGCGGGATGCCTCACGAGTGAGGACCTTCGGTCACGCTGCGAGCAGCACGACATCCGGCGGTCTTTGGCTTCGAGAACTGTAGCAGACGCCGTGGACGAGACCAAACACCGGTCTGGAGGCGCGGTGCGGGCCCGCCCCGCGCCTCCCAGCCGTCAGTGGGTCGTGTCCACCGCAGCGGGTGTCGCCGACCAGTCGGCAGCCCCGGCGGACGCGGCACGGCCAGCGGACCCAGCAGGCACGTCGGGTCCAGCCGACACAGCAGCCGCCGGGTCGATCGGCAGGTGCACCGTGAACACGGTGTCGCCCGGCTCGCTCGTCACCTCGACGCTCCCGCCGTGCGCCTGCACGACCGCGTCCACGATCGCGAGCCCGAGCCCCGTCGACCCCACGGTGCGGGACCGGGAGCTGTCGGCGCGGGCGAACCGCTCGAACAGCTTCGGCAGGAACTCCGGGTCGATGCCCTGGCCGGTGTCCCGCACGGTCAGGTCCACGCCGGGGCCGGACTGCGACGGCGCGAGACCCACGGTGATGCGGGTGCCCTCTGGTGTGTGGGTCCTGGCGTTGGTGACGAGGTTCACGATCACCTGGTGCAGGCGTGCGGCGTCCCCCACGACCACGACGGGTGAGGACGGCACGTCGACCTCGGTGACGTGGTCGGGCGAGGCGGCGTGCGCGTCGTTGACGGCGTCGAGCACGAGTCCGGTGAGGTCGACGTCGGCGAACTGGATCTCCCGACCCTCGTCGAGGCGGGCGAGGAGCAGCAGGTCCTCGACCATCGACGTCATCCGGATCGACTCGGACTCGATGCGGCTCATCGCGTAGACGACGTCCTTCGGCAGGTCGCCGCCCATCCGTCGGGTGAGTTCGGCGTACCCGCGCACCGAGGCGAGCGGTGTCCGGAGCTCGTGCGAGGCATCCGCGACGAACTGCCGCACCTTCTGCTCCGAGCGTTCCCGTGCCTGCATGGCGCTGCCGATGTGGCCGAGCATCCGGTTGAAGGCGCTGCCGACCCGGCCGACCTCGGTGCGGGGGTCGGTGTCCGGCACGCGGACGTCGTCCAGGGCGTCGCTGCGGTCGAGGGGCATCCGCGCGACGGTGGAGGCGGTCTCGGCGACGCGCTCGAGCGGCCGCAGCGAGCGCCGGACCACGACGGCGGCGACGATCGAGGCGGCGAGGAGTGCGGCGCCCACGACGATGACGACCACCCAGAACAGCGACCAGACGCTCGAGTAGACCGGCGCCATCGGCAGGCCGACGACCAGGACCGCAGGGCCGACGTTCACGGCGGAGACCCGGTACCGACCGATGCCGGAACCGAGGTCGACGGTCTGCGGATCCCCGTCGACGTGCACCTTGTCGAGCGCGTCCGCGCTGGACTGCGTGATCGCGCCGGGGCGACCGTACTCGTCGAGCACGCTCGCGACCACGACCTGGCCGTCGACGAAGTACGCCGTCAGCGTGCCGGCGGATTGCCCGGACGGCCGCGAGAGGTCGATGCCGGGCTGCCCGGACTGGTTCTGCTGCAGGTAGCGCTGCGCCCGGTGGGTGGCACTGGTGATCTGCTTGTCGATCGCACCCGTCTGGATCGACGAGAGCGCGATGATGCTGCCCGCCCCGATCACCGCGCTGACGGCGACGACGAGGGCGACGATGCTCAGGACGAGCCGGCGCCGAAGGGTCACGAGGTCGGCTTGATGACGTACCCGACGCCGCGCACCGTGTGGATCATCGGGGTCTCGCCGGCGTCGATCTTCTTGCGCAGGTAGGAGATGTAGATCTCGACGACGGAGGACTTGCCACCGAAGTCGTACGACCACACCCGGTCCAGGATCTGCGCCTTCGACAGCACGCGACGGGGGTTGCGCATGAGGAAGCGGAGGAGCTCGAACTCGGTGGCGGTCAGCTCGATCGGCCGACCGGCGCGGGACACCTCGTAGGATTCCTCGTCGAGGACCAGGTCGCCGACGACGATGCGCGAGTCACCGGCTTCGGAGATCGAGATCTGCGAACGGCGGATGAGGCCGCGGAGCCGCGCCACGACCTCTTCGAGGGAGAACGGCTTCGTGACGTAGTCGTCGCCACCGGCGGTCAGCCCGGTGACGCGGTCCTCCACCGAGTCCTTCGCGGTGAGGAACAGCACCGGGGTGTCGTCGTTGTTCTGCCGCAGCCGGCTGAGGACCTGCAGACCGTCGAGGTCCGGCATCATCACGTCGAGCACCATCGCGTCCGGCTTGAACTCCCGCGCCGTCGTCAGGGCGTCCTGTCCGCCGTTCGCGCTCTTGACGTCCCAGCCCTCGTAGCGGAGCGCCATGGACAGGAGGTCGGTGAGGCTGGCTTCGTCGTCGACGACCAGGATGCGCAACGGGGTTCCGTCGGCACGGGTGAGGCGCGGGGCTGCTGCAGGCTGGGAGATGGTCACGTCTTCGAGTATCGAGAGTTTCCTATGAGTGGTCTGTGGAGCGCCCCTCGTCGATCTGTGGATCGCCGATCCGCCTCGTCTCCATCGCCAGTGCGCGCTCTCGGGTGCCGATCCGTAGCGTGGCGGGCATGCTGCGTTCTTCCGCCTGGCCCGCGTCCGCCTCCGGCGTCGACACGGCCCTGATCGAGCGGTCGGCCGGGAGGCTCGGCGCTGCCCCGGCAGATCGCCTCGCCTTCGCCCGTTCGGTCGCCTCCACCACCCCACCACTTTCCGCCGGGTCGGCCGGCGGGTTCTTCGCGACGCTCGCCGCGGTCGCGGCGGCGGACGTCGCGCTCGCGCGCACCGTCGAACCGCACCTCGACGCGACCGGGATCCTGGCGCAGGCCGGCGTGTCCGCACCGGAGGGGTCGACGTGGGGCGTGTTCGCCGCCGAGGGGCCGGGGGTGTCCCTGACGGCGGGTCCTGCCGGTTCCGACGGCTCCGGCGGTTCGGACGGTTCGGACGGTTCCGTCGTCCTCGACGGGACGAAGCCGTGGTGCTCGCTCGCCTCGACGCTCTCGCACGCGCTCGTCACGGCGACGGTCGGTGACGCACGACAGCTGTTCGCGGTGGACCTCCGGCAGGACGGCGTCACAGCCCACGACGAGGCCTGGGTCGCCCGCGGCATGCCCGACGTCCCGAGCGGCCCCGTCGACTTCGACCACGTCCCCGCGGTCCCCGTCGGCGAACCCGGCTGGTACCTCGGGCGTCCGGGGTTCGCCTGGGGCGGCATCGGCGTCGCCGCGTGCTGGTGGGGCGGTGCCGTCGGACTGGCCCGGGTGCTCCGTGCCACGGCGGAGGCCCACCCCGACTCGGAGCTCCTGCAGGCGGCGCTCGGGGCGACGGTCGCCGACCTCGCCGACGCCGAGGACGCCCTCGCCGACGCGGCCTCGCGCATCGACGGCCGCGCCCACGACGACGTGGACTGGTCGTTGCTCGCCCAGCTCGTCCGCTCACGGGTGCGCCGCGCGGTGGACGCCGTGCGCACCAGGGTCGTCGCGACGATCGGTCCGGCGCCCCTGACCTCCGACCCAGCCGTCGCTGCTCGGGTCGCCGACCTCGAGCTCTACGTCCTGCAGGACCACGGCGAACGGGACCTGGCGCGGATCGGCCGGAAGGTCCTCGAGCGCGGCGGTGTCGCGTGGTGAGCTTCGACCACCGCGAACCGGGGACCGACCCGGCCGCGTGGAGTGCGTTCCTCGACGGGGCCGAGGTGTCCCCCGTCGAGCTGGACGGTGTGCGCTCCGTCGTCGTCGTCGCGCCGCACCCCGACGACGAGACCCTCGGCGCGGGCGGACTGATCGCGAGTGCCGCCGACGCCGGGGTCCCGGTGCACGTGCTGCTCCTCACCCGCGGCGAGCGCTCCCACCCGGACTCCCCCACGACGACGGCCGCGGAGCTCGCCGGCGTCCGCGACGACGAGTTCGCCGCGGCGCTCACGGTCCTGCACCCGGGGGCCACCGCCACGTCGGTCGGCATCCCGGACGGCGCGACGCGCGAACACCGCGACGCGGTCACGGCGGCGCTCCGGAGCGCCCTCGCCGACGCCGCCCGCCCGACCCTGGTCGTCGCACCGTGGCGCGGGGACGGCCACCGGGACCACCGCATCGCCGGCGAGGTCGCCGAGGAGGCCGTGGCCGCGACCACCGACGTGTCGTTGCTCGCCTACCCGATCTGGGCGTGGCACTGGGACGACCCGTCCGCGTCGGCCCAGCCGTGGGAGCGAGCCAGGGCCCTGCGGTTGACCGACGCCGTCCTCGCACGGAAGCGCGCAGCCCTCGACGCGTACCGGTCACAGACCCGGCCTCTGTCGTCGGCCGCCGGGGACGAGGCGATCGTGGACGACCGGCACGCCGCACACCACCTCCGCACGAGTGAGGTCCTCTTCGCCGTGGCACCCGCGCCCGCTGCCTCGCGGTCGCGGGAGTCCTTCGACGCGCACTACGCGCGGAAGCCCGAGGGCTGGGACTTCGAGGGGTCCTGGTACGAGCGACGGAAGCGCGCCGTGACCCTCGCCGCGCTCCCCCGTGAACGCTTCCGGTCCGCGCTCGAACTCGGGTGCGCCACCGGCGTGCTGACGGCAGCGCTCGCCGAACGCGCCGACGCCGTGCTCGGGACGGACATCTCGGCCGCACCCCTGGCGCAGGCGGAACGCCGCGTGCCGACCGCCCGGTTCGTGCAGGCCGCGCTGCCCGAGGAGTGGCCGGCTGGACGGTGGGACCTCGTGGTGATGTCGGAGGTCGGCTACTACCTGTCCGCGGCCGACCTCGACGCCACGATCGATCGGGTGCTCGCGTCCCTCGACGACGACGGCGTGCTGGTCGCCTGCCACTGGCGGCACCCCGACGACGAGGCGGTGTCGAGCGGCGACGTGGTCGATGCCCGACTCGCGGAGCTGTGGCCCCGGCCGGCGCTCGTCCGGCACGTCGAGGAGGACTTCGTGCTGAGCGTCCTGCCCGGACCCGCGGTGACGTCGGTCGGCCGCGCCGAGGGACTCGTCCGGTGACGGCGGCCCGGCCCCGCGTCGACGTCGTCGTTCCCGCACACGACGAAGAGGACCGCATCGGGGCCTGTCTCGACGCCCTGCTCGTGGCGTGCGAGCGGCTCGCCGTCGACCGCCCGGGAACCAACGTCGCCGTGACGGTCGTGCTCGACGGCTGCACGGACGGCACCTCGGCGGTCGTCGCCGGGTACCCGGTGTCCGTCGTCGAGACCGAGCACGTGGGCGTCGGTCGCGCGCGGACGATCGGCGCGGCCCACGCGCTGCGCGCACACCCCGGGGATCCGTCGCACCGGTGGCTCGCCCACACCGACGCGGACTCGCGGGTGCCGGAGCGCTGGCTCGTCCAGCAGGCCGACGCGCTCGCGGCAGGGACGCACGTGCTCGTCGGCGCAGTGGTGCCGGACCCGGACGACCTCGACCCCGTGGTGCTCGCACGGTGGAGACGGGCCCACCCGCCGGGAGCGGCGCTCGGCCACGTGCACGGCGCGAACCTCGGGGTGCTCGCCGCGGTCTACACGGCCCTCGGCGGGTTCGACCCGGTGCCCGAGCACGAGGACGTCCGGCTCGTCGAGCGGGCCCGCGCGACCGGGTTCGTCGTCGATGCGACGATCGAGCTCCCGGTGGTCACGAGCGGGCGGTTCGCGGGACGGACCCCCGGCGGCTACGCGGAGCACCTGCGGCAGCAGTACGGCGACGCGTCCTGAGCGCCGGCGTCACGTCGACGTGGGGCGCTTGCCGAGGTACCGCTCGGTCCAGCCGACGAGCGTGCCCAGCCGGTTCGCTGCGATCCGGCGGCGACGGCGGCCGAACGGTGCCCGGACGACGGCCACCGCGGTGGAGAGGACGTGCCGGATGACCTCCCGTCGTCGCCACCGTGCCCCGTGCCGGCGGTGCTTGTCGACGAGCACGCGGTCCCACCTGGCGTAGTGGCGGTTGTTCCGGAACAGGTCGGCCGCTCGGGGACGGAGGCGGTACTGCACCACCGCCGCGGTCGCGAAGCGCGTCGGGAACCCCGCGTAGGTCGCTCGCCAGGCGAAGTCCGTGTCCTCCGCCGCACCGAGGGTGGTGTCGAAGCCGTCCGTCAGGTCGAGGACGACCCGACGCACCCCCAGGTTGGCGGAGCACGTGTGCGGGAGGTGCCCGAACCGCACGATCGGCCACGGCTGCTCCGAGGACTCGGTCATCCACGCCTCGTTGAGCGCATCGAGCAGCATCGGGCCGGTGCAGACCCCGGCGTGCTCGAGGCCCTGCACCAGCCCTGCGATCCACGTGTCGGCCACGACGTCGTCGGCGTCGCAGAACAACACGACGTCCGTGTCGAGCGTTCGCCAGCCGGTGTTCCGCGCGGCGCTCGGCCCGCGGACCGCCGACGAGTCGATCGCCGTCACCGACCAGCCGTCGGGCCAGTCGACCGTCGCGACGAGGCCCTCGACCAGGTGCACGGGCTCCCCGTTGCAGCTGATGACGACCGAGACCGGTCCGCTCCAGGTCTGCGACGCCAGCGCCTGCAACTGCGGCCCGAGGTCCGTCGTCGACCGGTTCCCGACGGGGATCACCACCCCGATCGTGCGGATCGGCGGGAGGGGCTGCTCGAGGTGGTTCACGGTCGTCGTCCGATCGGGATGAGAGTGCCCGGCAGACGTGCGCGGACGTGGGTGAACGCGAGGGCCACGACTCCGCCGCACAGTGCAGCGGCCAGCCCCGGTACGACGACGGCGGACACCGGGCCGTCCGGCTGTGACCACCAGGCCGACACCGTCGCCGCCACGAGGACCGCCACGACGGACGCCGACGCCGCCGGCAGTGCCGGGACGACGACGTCACGGAGTCGGAGCCCGGTCCCCCGCGTCGAGACGAGGAACGACGGCACCACGAGTACGACGCAGGCCACGGCGTACCCGGCGGCCATGCCGGAGATCCCCCAGGTCGTCCCGATGACGACGGCGACGACGATGACGGGCTGCGAGACGAGCGCCCACCGGACCTGGCGCCCGGACCGGCCGCTCGCGACGAAGTACCAGACGGCGACGAACCCGAGTGACTGTGCGGCACCGGCCACGACGAGGAACGGCAAGACCGCGGCGGACCCTGTCCACTCGGGCCCGAAGAGCAGTCGGACGACCGGTTCGGCGAGGGCCCCGAGCACCGCCAGCACGGGCCAGGCCAGCAGCGACACCACCCCGATGAGCTGCCGGTACCGCGCCCGGAGCGTCTCGGTGTCCGCAGCCGCGAGGGCCGGGACCGCGACGCGCTGGACCGCCGCGCCGATCTGCTCGAGCGGCAGCGACATCAGCTGCATCGCCTGGACGTAGAGCCCGGACGCTGCAGGGCCGCAGACCGCGGCCGCGAGCACCCGGTCACCGGCGCGGGCGACGAGGGAGACGAGCTGCACGACGGAGACGTCCCGGGCGAGCCCGACCATCGACCGCACGGCGGACCGCGGTGCGGCGACACCCCGGGGCACGGCGCGGAGCAGGACCACTCCGATCGCGACGCCCGTCCAGAGGAGCACGACCTGCACGATCATCGCCACGGACCCGACGCCGGCGAGCGCCAGCCCGACCGCGGTGCCGGCACCGACCACGACGGCGATCGACTCGACCACGACGACCCGCCCCATCGTGTGGCGCCGCACCATCGATGCGATCGGCACGGAGACGGAGCCGGCGAGCGGGAAGGCGATCGCGATCACGAGCAGCAGCACGCCGTACGGTGCGGCTGGGGCGGCCCAGAGCACGACGCCACCCGCGCCGGCGACGACGACGCCGAGCCCGCACCCGACGAGGGCGCTCATCCGGTGGAGCGTCACGAGGACCTCGGGCGGTTGGTCACCGGAGCGCAGCACGACCGCGGCGAACCCGCTGTTGCGCAGGAGTTCGAGGACGATCGCCAGGGCGAGCACCACTGCTGCCGCCCCGTACGCGTCGGGCCCGAGGATCCGTGCCACCACCACGTTCGAGGCGATCTGCACGGTCGCCCGGACTGCCGTCCCCCCGAGACTCATCAGTCCGCTCCGCGCCATCATCACGAGTACCAAAATATCACATGCTTGCACAACAGCGGAGGGAGCGTCCTTAGGGACGTCATAGGAAGCCGATGGGCCGACCACAACGCCGCTGCCTAGGTTCTCCTCCGTCGGCCCCGCCGTGCGCACTGCACGGCCGGTGACCCCAGCCGGCCACCACCGAGGAGAACCATGTTCCTGACCTACCTCAGGCGCGAACTCACGAACCGCAAGAAGCAGACCGTCATCATCGCGATCGGCATGGCGCTGGCCATCGCACTCGTGGTCATCGTGTCCTCGATCGCGGGCGGCGTGAAGGCCGCGCAGTCGAGCGTCCTGCAGTCCGTGTATGGCGTCGGCACCGACATCACCGTGACGAAGACCGCGACGGCGTCCACGAACGGCGGCCGACCGAGCTTCGACTTCGGCAGCCAGGGCGACAGCAGCACCGACGACAGCGGCTCGACCGACCTGTCGCAGTCGAAGCTCGCGGTCGCTCGCGGCACGAGCACGCTCAACGCGTCGAACCTGTCGACGATCACGAGCACCGACGGCGTCAAGGCGGCGACCGGCGTCCTGACCCTCGAGAACAGCACCTTCTCGGGCCAGGTCCAGCAGTCGACCGACGACAGCAGCAGCACGGACAGCAGCGACAGCAGCAGCTCCGACAGCTCCACCCAGCAGGGTCCGCCGAGCGGCGGCACGGGCGGCGGCGGCTTCGGTGGCGGATCGTTCAACGTCGACTCGTTCTCGGTCACCGGGATCCCGGTCTCCGGCGACGCGGTCGGCCCCCTCACCAGCACCGAGCTCACCAAGGGCCGCACCTTCACCGCGAAGGACGCCGGCAAGGACGTCGTCGTGCTCGACTCGTCCTACGCGAAGAGCGAGTCGAAGGCGGTCGGCGACACGATCGACATCGGCGGCACCGACTTCACGGTCATCGGCATCGTGACCTCCACGGGGTCCTCGTCCACCACCGGCTCGAACACGTACATCCCGCTCGACACCGCGCAGGCCCTGGCGGACCTCGACGGCAAGGTCACCTCGATCTACGTCTCCGCCGAGTCGTCCTCCGACGTCAGCACGATCAAGACCGCCCTGCAGAAGCAGCTCACGAGCGCGACCGTCTCGACCGAGGCCGACCTGGCCTCGAGCGTCTCCGGTTCGCTGAGCACCGCGTCGAGCCTCGTCTCGAACCTCGGCACGTGGCTGTCGATCGTCGTGCTGGCCGCGGCGTTCCTCATCGCGATCCTCTTCACGATCTCCGGCGTCACCCGACGCACCCGCGAGTTCGGCACGCTCAAGGCGATCGGCTGGTCGAACGGCCGCATCACGCGACAGGTCGCCGGCGAATCGCTCGTGCAGGGCCTCATCGGCGGTGTCCTCGGCGCCGCGGCCGGCCTGATCGGCATCCTCGTCGTGAACGTCATCAGCCCGACGATCTCGGCGAGCGCCTCGAGCACCACCGGTGGCGGAGCCGGCGGCGCCGGCGGTACGGGCGGCATGCCCGGCGGCGCGGCCACCGCAGCTGCCGGGACCGGCACCACGGGCGGCGCCCCGGCCGGCGGCTTCGGCGGCGGTGCCAGCACCGCGTCCACGACCGACGTCGTGCTGCACGCCCCGGTCACCGTCGAGGTGATCCTCCTCGCGATCGGCCTGGCGATCCTCGGCGGTCTCATCGCCGGCGCCCTCGGCGGCTGGCGCGCGAGCAAGCTGCGTCCGGCCGAGGCACTGCGGAGCGTGGCCTGATGACCGGCAGCACCGACACGACCGAACCGACGACAGGAGCAACCGTGACCAGCACCGAGACCGCACCCTCCGCGGCGGAGGCGACCCGCGCCTCCAGTCCGATGTACCGGCTGACCAACGTGAGCAAGACGTACAAGCAGAAGAACCGGACCATCACCGCCCTGACGAACGTCGACCTGACGATCCCGCAGGGGCAGCTCGTCGCGATCCAGGGGCCGACCGGTGGCGGTAAGTCGACGCTGCTGCAGATGCTCGGCGCGCTCGACCGGCCCTCCGCCGGCTCGATCCACCTCGGTGGTGACCGGGACGTCGCGAAGCTCGGCGACGGCGCGCTCACCGACCTGCGGGCGACCGAGATCGGCTTCGTGTTCCAGAGCTTCAACCTCATCCCGACGTTGACGGCGCTCGAGAACGTGGAGACCGCGTTCGCCGGGTCGCTGGCGAACCGCTCGCGCACCGAGATCCGGGAGCGCGCGACCTCCGCGCTCAAGGAGGTCGGCCTCGGCGAACGGCTCGACCACCTGCCCGCGGAGCTGTCCGGTGGACAGCAGCAGCGCGTGGCGATCGCCCGAGCGCTGGTGAAGAACCCGAGCGTGCTGCTCGCGGACGAGCCGACCGGAGCGCTCGACGAGGGCACCCGTGACGAGATCATGGGGCTCATCGAGAAGCAGTGGAAGGAACGCGGCCTGACGGTCGTCATCGTCACGCACGACTCGTGGGTGGCGAAGCGGGCCGAGCGTCGCCTCCACATCAAGCAGGGGCAGGTCCGCGAGGTCTGAGGGGCGGTTCTGCCTCCCCTCTCCGCGCAGCGTCCGCGCGCAGCATTCGCGCTCAGCGACAGTTCACGGCTCCCACAGCGCGTGAACTGTCGCTGAGCGCGAGTGTTCGCGGCGACCGCCCGCCGCGGCCACCCGCGGCGGCCACCGGCCGCTACGCCGTGACCGGGTAGTCGCAGTACGCGAACCAGGTCGAGTCCGGCGACCACGGTGGGACGTTGATCGTTCCCTGACCGCCGTCGAGCACCACGAGGGTCTCCGGCACGACGGCGATCCGGGCGCCACGGACCAGCGCCCCTGGCAGCAGACGGAGTTCCACGCGGTGGTCGGCCGGGTGCCCCTGGACACCGGGCTCGTAGGACAGGTGGAGCAGGTGCTCCCCGTCCGGTGCGACGTGCGGGAACCAGTTCACCCGGTCGTCGTTCGTGATCCGGACCGGCTGGTCGGACCCGGGCCACAGCGCCGCGAGCTGGGCTGTCCCCGGTGTGAAGCGCTCGGTGTTGAAGACCACGAACTCCCCCGCGAACGTGCAGCCGTCGTCGGCGTACTCGTCGCGCGTCAGGAAGGTCGGCTCGCCCGTGTCCGGGTCGACGCGCGCGACGTCGGTGGTCCAGACGCCGTCCTCGGACAGTTCCCCCACGATCGCCGCGAGCGCGCTGCCGTCCGCGGCGATGCCGTGCAGGTAGAACTTGCGGCGCACCGGGAGCGCGGCGGCCACGTCGGTGATCCGCGTCGCCGTGCCGCCGTCGGGCAGCGGGACGCGGTACAGCTCGCCGTCCCTGCCGGTCACCACCACCGAGGACCCGGACGGGTCGAGCACGTGGTCGTTGTTGATCTCCGGCGCGCCGTCCATCGGCACCGGGACCAGCGCGGACGCGTCGAGCACCGTGCCGCTGTCGGCTGGCGGCAGCGGGAGCAGCCACAGGTCGCCGTTGCCGTTGAGCACGAGGGTGTCGTCGTCGAGGACGTTCGGTGCCTCCACCAGCACGGTGGTCGACTCGAACACCAGGCGGCTGCTGCGGGATGCGACGTCGTACACGTGCACCCGGCTGGTCTGTCCCGGCAGCAGCTGCCGTCCGCGCGCGTCGCTCATGGCTCCATCCTGTCGGGTCGGAGAGGCCCGGAACAGACTTCGGGCTGAGCGACATCTCACGGGCAGTTCGCCGCGTGGGATGTCGCTCAGCCCGAAAGTCCGGCAGAGCAGAGCAGAGAAAGGAACCGCTACTTCACGGCACCTGCGGTCAGGCCGGCCACGAACTGGCGCTGGACCACGAGGAACGCGGCCACGACCGGGATCGACACGACGAGGGACGCCGCCATCACCTGGTTCCAGTACACGTTCGTCTGCGTCGAGTACTGCTGCAGACCGACCGCGAGCGTCGAGCCGAGACCGTTCGTCATGACCGAGGCGAAGAGGACCTCACCCCAGGCCGTCATGAACGAGTAGATGCCGACCGCGACCAGACCCGGGCGAGCCGAGGGCAGGATGACCCGGAACAGGGCACCCATCGGACCGGAGCCGTCGACCATCGCTGCTTCGTCGAGCTCACGCGGGATCGTCTCGAAGTAGCCCGCGAGCATCCAGATCGAGAACGGCAGCGTGAACGTCAGGTACGTGATGATCAGGCCGAGCCACGACCCGACGAGCTGGATGCCGAGCGTGTTCCCGAGGTTCGTGAAGATGAGGAACAGCGGGAGCAGGAACAGCACGCCGGGGAACATCTGGGTGGAGAGCACCGCGGTGGTGAAGGTGCTCTTGCCCTTGAAGTTCCAGCGCGAGACACCGTAGGCGGCGAAGGTCGCGATGATCAGCGAGAACACCGTGGCCACCGTGCACACCACGAGCGAGTTGATGAAGTACCGACCGAGCGGGACCGTCGACCACATGTCGATGAACGGCTGGAAGGTGATGTTCGTCGGGATCCACGTGAAGTTGTTCTGCACGTCACCGAGCGGCTTGATGGCCGTGGTGATCATCACGTAGAGCGGAACGACCGTGAACAGGGTCAGGACGACCAGGGTGACGATCTTGAAGGACTTGGCGCCAGTTGTCTCACGCACGGACGGACCTCCGGTTGGTCACGGCGAGGTAGATGCCGGTGACGACGAGCAGGAAGAGGAGGAGCAGGACGCTCATCGCGGCGCCGGAGCCGAAGTTCCAGGTGATGAACGACGCGTTGTAGATGTGGAAGCTCAACAGGTCGGCCGCGGGTGGCTGCGCGGTCGAGCCGAACAGGACGAACGGCGTGTTGAAGTCGTTGAACGTCCAGAGGAACATCACCAGCACGAGCGTCACGTTGACCGGACGCACCATCGGCAGGGTGATCGAGCGCCACTGGCGGAACGGCTTCGCGCCGTCGACCGATGCGGCCTCGTACACGTCGTTCGGGACGGACTGCAGACCGGCCATGAGCATCAGGAAGGCGAAGGGCCAGGTCTTCCAGATCGCCACGACGACCACTGCGACGAACGCGTTGTTGCCGATGAGCCAGAACGGGGCGTTCCCGCCGAACAGGTGCAACTGGTCCACCAGCAGGTGGTTCAACGCCCCGGAGTCGCGCTGGAACATGAACTTCCAGGTGATCACACCGGCGTACATGGGCAGCGCGTACGGCACGAGGAACAGGGTGCGGAAGAGTCCGCGGCCCGCGAAGGGCTTCTGCAGTGCCACGGCCGCGGCCATGCCGAAGGTCCAGGAGAGCCCGACCACGAGGACCGTGAAGGCGCAGGTGATCAGGAACGAGTTCAGGACACCGCGACCGATGGCCTGGTCGAAGTCGATGACGACGGAGTAGTTCCGGAACCCGGCGAAGGGCGCTGCGCCCCAGTTCGCGATGAAGTACTTGGTGAGCTGGATGAACGAGATCCAGATGCCGGTGAGCATCGGGACGATGTGGATGAGCAGCTCGAAGAGGATGGCCGGCGCGACGAGCGCGTAGGGCAGCCAGTGGGTCTTGCGCTTGCGACCTGGCGGACGGCCCGACATCGTCGAGCCCTTCGTGTGCGTCAGGTCGATGCGCTCCGAATCGGGCAGGACCGTCGTGGACATGGGCGGGGGCCTTTCGGCAGGAGGGGGATCGGGTGCTTCACACGTCCGTCCGTGGCAGCGGACTGGAGGCGCGGCGTGCGTGAGACCGGAGGCTCACGACCGGCTGGTGGCCGGTCTGGAGAGGAGGGGCGGAGGCCCGGGCGCGTCCTGCGGACGCGACCCGGGCCTCCAGGGTGGATCAACCAGCAGCCTGGGACACCTGGTCCTGGGCGGTCTGGAGCGCCGACTTGATGTCCGCGTCGGACACCTTCGAACCGGTCGCGATCTTGGCGAACATGTCGTTCATCGCCTTGCCGACCGTGGACTCGAACTGGTCCTCGGCAGGCACGAGCGGGAGCGGCTTGGCCTTGTTGTTGTAGATGTCGAGGAACGTCTTCGTCTGCTCGTCGGTGACCGAGTCAGCCGCGGCGGCGAGCACCGGGAGGGCCGAGTACGGCTTGTCGAGCGTCGTCTGCGTGTCCATGCTCGTCATGTACTTGACGAACTTGAGCGCGCCGTCCTTGTTCTTCGTGTTCTTGAAGATCGACAGGTTGATGCCGGCGGGGAAGGAAGCGATCTCCTCGCCACCCTTCGGTGCGGGCAGGGCGACCACGCCGTACTCGGACGACTTCATGCCGAGGGACTCGATCGTCGCGTTGGCGTTGTTCTGGTTCAGGATGAACGCGGCCTTCTTGTTCGCGAAGTCCGTGACCGACTGCGTCGCGTTGTCGTACTGCGCGTTCGACGGGTTGGCGACCTTGGCGTCCTGCATGAGGTCCAGGTAGCGCTTGATGCCGTCGACGTTCGCCTTCGACGTGAACGTGGGCTTGCCGTCCTTGTCGAACCACTCGCCACCGTTCTGCGCCGAGTTGATGAACGCGAAGTGCGAGTTCTCGGTGTAGGAACCGCCGGCGAGGCTGAAGCCGTACGTGTCACCGGTGGTGAGCTGCTTGGCGTCCTTCACCAGGTCCTCCCACGTGGTGGGCGGGGTGATGCCGGCGTCGGCGAGCATCGCCTTGTTGTAGTACAGGCCGTAGGCGAGGCCGTAGAGCGGGACACTCGTGACGGTCTTGCCGGGGGCGCCACCGGTGGACAGTGCGACCTTGCCGAACTTGTCCTCGCCGCCGATCGCCTTCATCTCCGAGTCACCGAACTCCTGGAAGGCGCCGGTGGCCTGGAGCGAGGTCGCCCAGGTGTTGCCGATGTTGACGACGTCCGGGCCGTTGCCCGAGGTGACGGCGGTCTGGATCTTGTTCTGCAGGTCGTTCCAACCGATGACCTGGAGGTTGACCTTGATCCCGGTCTCCTTGGTGAACTTCTTGAGGACGGGGGTCAGCACCTCCTTGTCGTTCTGCAGGGACGTGCCCTGGTTGGACGCCCAGTAGGTGAGCGTCTTCGAGTCGCCGGCGTCGCCGGAGGATCCCGAGGAGCAGGCTGCGAGGCCGGTGACGGTGAGTGCTGCGGCGGCGGTGATGGCCAGTGCGCGGATGGCAGTGCGCATGACTCTCTACTTTCTCGTCGTTGAGATGGTGCGTGAGGGGTGTTGCTGTCGGGTGCTGCTGTGTGGGGTGCGGGTGACCCCCGGCCGGTCAGGCCAGGGTTCGCTCCGCGGGGTCCCAACCCTCGGGGAGGGTCGGGGAGGGCGACACGGTGCTCTCGACGAGCACCGCCTCGCCACGTTCTGCTGCCTCGGCGATGGAGACCATCACGTCGAGGACGTGGAAGGCGAGCGCACCGGGGACCCGGTTCTCGACGCCCGCGCGGATGGAGCGGGCGAGGTCGACCACGCCGGTGCCGCGCGAGTAGGTGGAGCCGACGGCCGGGATGACCTCGGGCTCGTCGGAACCGAGCGCGTACAGCTCGGTGTCGCCGTCGAACTCGTTCGGGTCGGGGAACACGACCGTGCCGGTCTCGCCCGCGATCTCGACGAAGCCGGTGCGGCCACGGTCGGACTCGAACGAGAAGACGCTCTGCGCGCTCCCGCCGTTCTCGAACTCGATGAGCGCCGAGTGGTTCGTCGGCACCTCGACCGGGAACTCGGTGCCGGCCTTCGGACCGGAACCGATCGTGCGCGTGGCGCGGGACTTCGACGACGTCGCCGTCACCTTCGCCACCGGGCCGAACGCCTGCACGAGGGTCGTGATGTAGTACGGGCCGATGTCGAACAGCGGGCCGGCACCGTACGCGAACAGGAACTCGGGGCTCGGGTGCCAGGACTCCGGGCCGGGGCTCTGGAAGAGCGTCAGTCCGTTGAGGGGCGTGCCGATGCGGCCGTCGCGGATGGTGCGGAGCGCGGTCTGCAGCCCGGCGCCGAGGAACGTGTCCGGGGCGACGCTGACGGTGGTGCCGGCGGCGCGAGCGGCATCGCGCAGCTGGGCGGCGCTCTCGCGGTCGAGGGCGTAGGGCTTCTCGCCCCACACGTGCTTGCCGGCGGCGAGGACCTGCAGCGCGACCTCGACGTGCGCGGCCGGGATCGTGAGGTTGACGACGATCTCGATGGCGTCGTCGGCCAGGAGCTCCTCGACGGTGCCGGACGCCGCGACGCCCCACTTCTCGGCCTGTGCCGCTGCGCGCGGGAGGTCGATGTCGGCGATGAACCGGACCTCGACGTCCGGGAAGACGGTGAGGTTCGAGAGGTACTGGTCCGAGATGACCCCGGCGCCGATGACGCCGACCCCGACCGGACCGGTCCCGCGGGCGCTGCTCGTGTCGCTCACGCGCGGACTCCCTGCAGGAACGTGTAGGAGTCGGCGACGGCCTTGAGGACGTCGCCCTCGTGGCCGTCGAGCTCGACGACGTGCTGGGCGTCGGGGGCCGCGGCGATGATCTCGCGGATCGGCATGATGCCGTTGCCCACGGCGACCTGCTTCTCGTCGTCGTGCGAGCCGTCGCCGTCCTTGACGTGCAGGAACTGGACCTTGTCGCCGTACTTGCCGAGGATCGCCACGGGGTCGTCGCCGCCGACCTTCACCCAGTAGGTGTCGAGCTCGAGCACGACGTCGTCGGACAGCGCGTCGGCGAAGACCTCGTAGGCGCTGACGCCGTCGATGCGGTTCGAGAACTCGAACGCGTGGTTGTGGTACCCGAGGACGAGGCCGTGGTCGGCCGCACGCGGGGCGAGGGCGCTCAGTTCGCGGGCGATCGCCTCGACGTCCTCGCGGGTGGTCCAGCGGGCCTCGTCGATGTGCGGGTCGATGAGGGTGCCGAGGCCGATCGTGGCGCTCGCGTGGAAGATGCGCTCGAGGTCCTGCTCGCCGGCGTCGAGGAGACGGGCGTGACCGCTCGGTGCCGTCAGCCCGGCGTCACGCAGGGCAGCAGCGAGTTCGTCGGCGTTGTCGACGAAGCCGAAGGCCTCCACGTTCGTGTAGCCGATGTCGGCGATGCGCTGCAGCGTGCCGGGGAGGTCGGCCGAGAGGGCGTCGCGGACGGTGTAGAGCTGGACCGAGAGCGGTTGGGTCACCGGGAGTTCTCCTCGTCGAGATGGTGGGGGGTCGTCTTCGACCGAGCGTCACACTATGACCACTTTTGTCGGCGGTCAAGCAGAAGTTCCCGGTTCTTCGACGGACTTCGTTGCGTGGCGCGTTCGATGTGTGCTTCACTCCCCCACATGGTCGACTTGAACCGGGCGGCAGCGTCGCCTCCGGTCGGGACGAGCGAGCTCTTCCAGATCCTCCGCGACGGCGTGCCGCGGACCCGGGCCGAGCTCGCCGCACTGACAGGACTCGCACGCTCCACCATCGGCGTGCGCCTCGACGCCCTCATCGAGGTCGGTCTCGTGGGGCCCGTCGACACCGCCGTCTCCACCGGTGGACGCCCACCCGCGCAGGTCGCACTGAAGCCGCGCGCACGGTTGGTCATCGCCGCGGACCTCGGGGCCTCGCACGGCCGCGTCGCGGTCAGCGACCTCGTCGCCGCGCCGCTCGCCGTCCGCGAGGCCCGCATCGACATCGCCGCCGGCCCCGTCCCGACGCTGTCCTGGCTCGTGTCGACGATCGACGAACTCCTCGACGAGGTCGGCCGTGCCCGCGAGGACGTCATCGCGATCGGCATCGGGGTCCCAGGGCCCGTCGAGTTCTCCACCGGGCGCCCGGCCAACCCGCCGATCATGCCCGGCTGGGACGGCTTCGACGTGCCCTCCTGGCTCCGTCAGCACATCGCAGCGCACGTCCTCCTCGACAACGACGTGAACATCGCGGCGCTCGGCGAGCGGGAGCACGGCTGGCCGGACGTCGACCACCTGCTGTTCGTCAAGGTCGCCACGGGCATCGGTTCCGGCATCGTGTCCGAGGGCCGCCTGCAGCGCGGCGCGCAGGGCACCGCCGGGGACATCGGGCACGTCCGGGTCACCGGTGCCGGCGACGTGCCGTGCCACTGCGGCAACACCGGGTGCCTCGAAGCCGTCGCGTCCGGGCCGGCGATCGCACGGGCCCTCCGTGCGAAGGGCCACGACGTGCACACCGGCGCGGACGTGCTCGACCTGGTGAACCGGTCCGACCTCGACGCGATCTACGCCGTGCGACAAGCCGGCCGTGACATCGGCGAGGTGCTCGCGACCTGCGTCTCGCTGATGAACCCGTCGGTGATCGTCCTCGGTGGATCGATCACGCAGGCCGGGGAACACCTGCTCGCCGGCGTCCGCGAGGTCGTCTACTCTCGCTCGATGCCGCTCGCGACGGAGCACCTCGTCATCGCGCAGTCCCGGGCCGGGTCGCTCGCAGCGCTGCAGGGCGCAGCTGCCCTCGCCATCGGGTACGCGCTCTCCCCCGCCGGCGTCGACGAGCTGGTCGCGTTCGCGGAAGGGCGCGAGCTGGTCTCCTGAGCGCGAGCTGGTCGCGTTCGCGGAAGGGCGCGAGCTCGTCTCCTGAGCGCGTCGGATTCGGTCTTGCCGGTGGTCGGGAGGACAATCGTGGGGTGACGATCGTGCAGCCCACCCTGTGGGGCGACCTGGACCCCGGCCTGGAGGCAGTGTCTGCCCCCGCCACGCCGGCTGCGGTCCCGGCGCACGACTCGTTCACGAGCCTGCGTGGCCACACCCAGCGCATCGTCGCGCACTCCTCGGACCGCGTCGCGTGGCTCCGCGCCCGCGCGGCCGGCATCACCGCGACCGACGTCGCCCGGCTCGCGTCACTCCGTGCCGTCGAGGCGGTCGTCGCCGACAAGCGGTACGGCTCCCGGTTCTCCGGCAACGCGTTCACCGAGCACGGCAAGGACCGCGAACCCGTCATCGCCGCCTGGGTCGCCGCCACGCACGGCATCCAGCCCTCAGCGCACCTGTTCCACGCCGCCGCGAACCGTGCACACCTCGCGACCCCGGACGGCGTCGGCGTCGACGGCTCCCGGGTGGTCCTCGCCGAGATCAAGACCACGGGGAAGGCCTGGCGGAGCATCCCGCGGCACTACCTCCGGCAGATCTGGTGGCAGCAGTACGTGCTCGGTGCCGACCGGACCCTGTTCGTCTGGGAGCGCCACGACGGCTTCGTCCCCGTCGCCGACGAGCCGGAGTGCCGCTGGGTCGACCGCGACGACGACCAGATCCGCGGCCTCGTCCAGCTCGCCGACCTGGTGCTCGACAAGCTCCGCGGCTTCCGGTCCTAGCCCTCGCGTCAGACCTTGACCAGGCGGAGTCGGCTCATCCCGACGACCAGGACGCCGAGCAGCCCGATCGAGACACCGACCCCGACGCAGTAGATCGCGACGACGCCGTACCCCTGGGCCGGGTCGAGGAACGGGTACGGCACCCAGCCGTCCGTCGCGCCGCGGATCAGGACGACGATCGTCCACACCGCGGGGTAGATCAGGAACCACCACACGTGACGGAGGAGCAGCCGGGAGCGGTCCGAGAACAGCAACCAGTCGAGCACGGCGTAGGCCGGGATCACCTTGTGCAGGATGTCGTTCGACCAGGACAGCGAAGCGGACACGTCCACGTTCGTGAGCAGGGTGTTGTAGACGATGCCGGTCGTCGCGATGTAGACCGTGCCGGCGCCCCGCAGCAGGGACACCCGCAGGTCGGTGCCCTTCGTCCGGGTCCCGACGACCAGCGTCACCGCGAGTGCGACGGCGATGATCACGTTCGACTGGATCGTGAAGTACCCGAAGAAGTTCCACGGGTTGTACGACTCGAGCTCCGAGCTGATGAGCCACTGGCCGACGATGGCGACGACGACCGCGATGACGGCGATCAACCGGAGCGAGTTCACGAAGATGCGCACGGCACCACGCTAGTGGGACAGCGGCCCCGACATGCAGAAGAGCCCGCACCGTTCCCGGTGCGGGCTCTTCTGGGGGTCAGGGACCCGGAGTCACAGGACTCAGATGCTGTTGACGTCCAGCGGGATGCCGGGGCCGAAGGTCGTCGAGACGGCGCCCTTCATGACGTAACGGCCCTTCGAGGACGACGGCTTGAGGCGGTTGATCTCCTCGAGCGCGGTCGAGATGTTCTCGTCGAGCTGCTCCGGGGTGAACGAGGCCTTGCCGACGACGAAGTGCACGTTGGCGTGCTTGTCGACGCGGAACTCGATCTTGCCGCCCTTGATGTCGTTGACGGCCTGCGCCACGTTCGGGGTCACGGTGCCGGTCTTCGGGTTGGGCATGAGGCCACGCGGGCCGAGCACCTTGCCGAGACGACCGACCTTGCCCATGAGCTCGGGCGTCGCGACGGCGGAGTCGAAGGCGGTGTAGCCCTCGGCGACCTTCGCGATGAGCTCGTCGCCACCGACCTCGTCGGCGCCGGCGGCGATCGCGGCCTCAGCCGCTGCACCCGTCGCGAAGACGATGACGCGGGCGGTCTTGCCGGTGCCGTGCGGCAGGATGACCGTGCCACGGACCATCTGGTCCGCCTTGCGCGGGTCGACGCCGAGCTTCAGCGCGACCTCGACCGTGGAGTCGGTCTTGGTCGAACCGGTCTCCTTGGCCAGGGCGACGGCCTCGGTCGGGGTGTAGAACTTGTCGGCCTCGATCTTCGCGGCCGCGGCTTCGTAAGCCTTGGACTTCTTCGCCATGGTGGTCTCCTTGCGAGATACGTGGTTGACGAGCCGGCGCGGCTCTCCCACGGAAAGGTGTACGGGGGTGGGCCCGAGGGCCCGATCGGTGCTTAGGCCTCGACCGTGATGCCCATCGAGCGTGCGGTGCCGGCGATGATCTTCGCGGCCTGCTCGATGTCGTTGGCGTTCAGGTCGGCCTGCTTGGTCTCGGCGATCTGACGGACCTGGTCCATCGAGATCTTCGCGACCTTGACCGTGTGCGGGGTCGCCGACCCCTTCTGCACACCCGCAGCCTTCTTGATGAGCTCAGCTGCCGGCGGGGTCTTGAGGACGAACGTGAACGAACGGTCCTCGTAGACGGTGATCTCGACCGGCACGACGTTGCCACGCTGCGACTCGGTCGCGGCGTTGTACGCCTTGCAGAACTCCATGATGTTGACGCCGTGCTGACCGAGTGCCGGACCGATCGGCGGGGCCGGGTTGGCGGCCCCCGCGTTGATCTGCAGCTTGATCAGGCCCGTGACCTTCTTCTTCGGTGCCATGACTTGTCTTCCTCCTGGAATCGAACGCACGGGGATCCGTGCACTCTCCCGCTGGACCGGCCGTTCCGGACCGCGGTGCAGGCGCGCACGCACGAAGCGCGCGGGCCCAAACTCTTTGAGTGTAGTCGATCTCGGTGAGCGCTACAGCTTGGTGACCTGGTCGAAGCTGAGCTCGACCGGGGTCTCGCGCTCGAACAGCGAGACGAGGACCGTGAGCTTGCCGCTCTCCGGCTTGATCTCGGAGATCGAACCCGGCAGGCCCGCGAACGAGCCTTCCTTGATCGTGATCGTCTCGCCGATCTCGAAGTCGACCTCGGCCGCGGGCTGTGCCTGCAGCGATCCGCCGGACTTCGAGCCGCCCTTGGTCGGAGCAGCCTCGGCGACCTGCACGAGGGACTTGAGCATGCCGAAGGCCTCGTCGAAGCGGAGCGGCGTGGGGTTGTGGGCGTTGCCGACGAACCCGGTGACACCCGGGGTGTGGCGGACGACGGACCACGAGTCCTCGTTGAGGTCCATGCGGACGAGCACGTACGAGGGGATCCGGACGCGGGTGACCAGCTTGCGCTGCCCGTTCTTGATCTCGACGACGTCCTCCATCGGGACCTCGACCTGGTAGATGTAGTCCTCCATCGACATCGAGACCATGCGGTTCTCGATGTTCGACTTCACGCGACGCTCGAAGCCCGCGTAGGAGTGGATGACGTACCACTTGCCCGGCTTCATCCGCAGCTCGACCTTGAAGGCCTCGTACGGGTCGACCTCGGCCTCGTCGGCGTCGTCCTCGGCGGCGTCGAGCGCCTCGTCCGCGGCGAGCTGCTCGTTCGCCTCGGCGGCGGTTTCTTCCTCGAGCTCGACTTCTTCCTCGTCCTCGACGGCCTCGACGGCGGCCTCGGCCTCGTCGGCGGTGTCGATCTCGAGTGCGTCGTCGACCACGGCGTCGGCCTCGGGGTCGCGGGACTCCTGCAGCGCGGTCAGTGCCTCGTCGAGGCCGGCGTCCACGGTGCCGTCGTCGGGCTCGGAGCTGAGGCCGAGCGACTCGTCGTCGTCGCCCTCGACCGAGATGGCACGCTCTTCAGCGGACTCGGCGGAGCGCTCCTCGCCGGTCTCGACGTCGCCTTCCTGGTTCTCCTCGACCTCGGAGGACTGCTCGGCAGCCGTCGCGAGGTCGATGTCGTCGCGGGAGTAGTCAGACACAGTCGATTCTTTCCGTTCGGTGGTTCGGGTCGGATTGGCGGACGGTCCTGGTCACGAGCGTCACCGCACGATCGCCGCCGTCTCGGGAGACCCTACTCGTGGGCACGGCCGCACCGGGCAGCCGATGTCAGGGTCAGGCCGTGGGGCCGTTGCCGAAGACGTAGCCGACGCCGAGACCGAACACGAAGTCGAGGACCGACACCAGGATCATCATCACGACGACGAACACGAGGACGACCAGCGTGTAGCTGAAGAGTTCCTTGCGGGTCGGGGTCACGACCTTGCGGAGTTCGCCGAGCACCTGACGGATGAACAGGACGATGGCAGCGAACGGACCACGGCGCTCGGCCCGGTCCTGCTTCGCCTTCGCGACGACGTCGTCCGCCGTCGTCTCCATGTCTTTGCTCGCCAACTTCTACCCTTCCAGATTTGCAGGGCGGACAGGACTCGAACCTGCAACCTGCGGTTTTGGAGACCGCTGCTCTACCAATTGAGCCACCGCCCTTCGGGACGCGGTTCGTCACCGATCCGTGTTCCGGTGGTCGAGTGTACGGGAGTCCGTCACACGGTGTCCACTTGACCGCCGCCACGGCGTGCCGCGCCGGTAGGGTTGGCCCCGTGAGCACCGCAGCCCCAGGCCCCGAGTCCACCGCAACCACCCCCGCCGCGACGACCGATCGCCCGCGCATCGCGTCCCGGATCGCAGCGATCGCCGAGTCCGCGACGCTCAAGGTCGACGCGAAGGCGAAGGCGCTCAAGGCCGCCGGTCGCCCGGTCATCTCCTTCGCCGCGGGCGAGCCGGACTTCGCGACACCGCAGCACGTGGTCGACGCCGCCGTCGCGGCCGCGCAGGACCCGAAGAACCACCGGTACACGCCCGCCACCGGTCTGCCCGAGCTGAAGCAGGCCATCGCCGAGAAGACCGCCCGGGTCTCCGGCGCGACCGTCGACCCGTCGCAGGTGATCGTCACGAACGGCGGCAAGCAGGCCGTCTACCAGGCGTTCCAGACGATCGTCGACGCCGGTGACGAGGTCATCCTCCCCGCCCCGTACTGGACCACCTACCCCGAGGCCATCCGGCTCGCAGGCGGCGTCCCGGTCGAGGTCTTCGCCGGCAGCGACCAGGACTACCTCGTCACCGTCGAGCAGCTCGAGGCCGCGCGCACCCCGGCGACGAAGGCGCTGCTGTTCTGCTCCCCCTCGAACCCGACCGGCGCCGTGTACACGGCCGAGCAGACCCGAGCCATCGGCGAGTGGGCGCTCGAGCACGGCATCTGGGTGATCAGCGACGAGATCTACCAGGACCTCGTGTACGACGGCGTCCGCTTCACCGGCATCCTCGAGGCCGTACCGGCCCTGGCCGACACCACGATCCTGGTCAACGGGGTCGCCAAGACCTACGCCATGACCGGCTGGCGCGTCGGGTGGTTCATCGGCCCGGCCGACGCCGTCAAGGCCGCCTCCAACCTGCAGTCGCACCTGTCGTCCAACGTGTCGAACGTGTCCCAGCGCGCCGCGATCGCCGCCCTGACCGGGCCGCAGGAGCCGGTCGCCGCCATGCGCGAGGCCTTCGACCGCCGCCGGAAGGCCATCGTCGACGGGCTCAACGCCATCCCCGGTGTCGTCACCCCGACCCCGCAGGGCGCGTTCTACGTCTACCCGGACGTCACGGCGCTGCTCGGTCGCGAGTGGGCCGGTTCGACGCCGACGACGACGCTCGAGCTCGCCGACCTGATCCTCGAGCACGCCGAGGTCGCGGTCGTCCCGGGCGAGGCCTTCGGTCCCTCGGGCTACCTCCGCCTGTCGTACGCCCTCGGCGACGACGACATCGCCGAGGGCGTCGCCCGCCTCGCGGCGTTCTTCAGCTAGTCACGACCGCAGGACGGGCCGCCTCGTCGAGGCGGCCCGTCCTCACTGCCTGGAGGCCCGTGGCTGGGTCAGTCGACCAGGTCGCCGACGACGACGGGTTCCGGCACGAGCGAGACCCCGAAACGGTTCAGGACGGTCACCTGCACGAAGCGTGCGAGCTCCGCCACCTGCGCGGCGGTCGCACCGCCGCGGTTCGTCAGCGCGAGGGTGTGCTTCGACGAGATCGACGCGCGGGAGCCCGGGAGCGCGTACCCGCGGTGCACGCCCGCCTGCTCGATGAGCCACGCCGCACTGAGCTTCACGTCGGCGCCGGCCGGCCACCGCGGTGCATCGGCGGGCAGTGTCTCGGCGAAGGCCGGGGAGACGATCGGGTTCGTGAAGAACGAGCCGGCGCTCCAGGTGTCGGGGTCCTCGGCGTCGAGGACCATGCCCTTCGTGCCGCGGAGCCGGAGCACTTCGTCGCGGACCGTCGACGGCGCCACGAGGGCGCCGAGCTCGACCCCGAGCGACCCGGCCAGTTGCGCGTACCGCACCGGCACGCCCTGCGCACCGGCGAGGCCGAACCGGAACTCGACCGTCAGCACGACACCGCGGCGTCCGTGCTTGAGGGTCGACGTGCGGTAGCCGAGCGCCAGCTCGGCCGCCGGTACCCACGTGCGCTCCCCCGTGGCCGCATCGAGGAACTCGACGCTGGTGAGCACGTCGGAGAGCTCGACCCCGTAGGCGCCGATGTTCTGCACGGGGGCGGCGCCGACGGTGCCCGGGATGCCGCTGAGGGCCTCCAGGCCGGTCCAGCCGTTCCGGACGGTCGTCGCGACGAACGCGTCCCAGGGTTCGCCGGCCGCGACGCGGACGGTGACGCCGTCGGCGTCCGTCTCGTGCGTGACGCCCGTCGTCCGGACCAGCACGACCGTGCCGTCGAAACCGCTGTCCGCGACCAGGAGGTTGCTGCCGCCGCCGAGGACGAGCCACTCGTGGTCGTCCCACGCGGTCTGCGTGTGGGCGACGAGCTCGTCCGTCGTCGTGGCCGTGAGCAGCCGGGTCGCGGGGCCCCCGACGCGCAGCGTCGTGAGGTCGGCGAGCACCGGATCCGACACGGTCAGCGGAATTCCACCGTGACCTGCGCCTTGCCGAGCACGGTCTGCCCGCCGGCGGTCACGGTGAGGTCGATGCGCTTCGGTCGGCCGTCGTCGTCGACGGTGCCGACCTTGGCGACGATCCCGATGGTCGCGCCCTGCTCCGGGTCCACGACGACGGGGCGGGTGAAGCGGACACCGTAGCCCGCGACCCAGCCGCGGTCGCCGAGCCACTCGGACACCGGCTGGACGGCGATGCCCATGGTGAGCATGCCGTGGGCGAGCACACCGGGCAGGCCGACCGAGGCGGCGACGTCGTCGCGGTAGTGGATCGGGTTGAAGTCGCCCGAGGCGCCCGCGTAGCGGACGAGCGAGTCGCGGGTGACGTGCACCTCGCGCTCGGCGACGACGGTGCCGACCTCGATCGCGGTGGTGGGTGCGGGTGCGGCGGTCATGCGTCGTCTCCTCGGACCACGAGGGTCGACGTCGCCGTGACGACGTGCTCCCCCGCTGCGTCGTTCATGGTGCTCTGGGCCGTGACCATGGCGTTGCCGCCGAGGGTCTTCACGCTCGTGACCGTGAGGGTCGCGGTGAGTTCGTCCCCGGCGACGATCGGGCGGTCGTAGGTGAACGCCTGCTCACCGTGCACGACGCGGGAGAAGTCGATGCCGGCGTCCGGCTCGGCGAGGAGCTGGGCGAGCGTGGCTTCCTGCACGACGACCGCGAAGGTCGGCGGCGCCACGACGTCGGCGTACCCGGCGGCGCGCGCGGCCTCGGGTTCGTGGTGCACGGGGTTCGTCGCGAACACCGCGCGCGAGAACTCGCGCACCTTCTCGCGACCGACCAGGTAGGGCTGGGCCGGCGGGAACGTCCTGCCGACGAGCTCGGGGTTCACTGACACGTCGGCAGTCTACCGACGCCCGTCCGGGGGTCTGTTGTTCATGAGAATGCATCGGCTAACCTGGTCCGACTCGGTTCGGGGGAATCGGGACCGCACTCCGGGGATGGGGAGGAACGATGGACGCCACGACCGAGTTCGCCGTGCACACGGGCGATCGCTGCACCGCGATGGAGGTGGCCGGCGCGGCGCTCCGCCAGGCGGGCCACCACGTCGAGTCGACCGGCGGCACACTGACCGCGACGACCGGCAACCGCCTGCTCACGATCCTGCTCGGGGCGCTCGTGCACCCGTCGCGGGAGTTCCGGCGGTACGAGCTCTCGACGACCGTCACGGGGACGTCGACCACGATCACGTTGCGGCACTCCGGGCACGGCACGGCCGTTTCGGGCGGGAGCATCGGTGCGACGCGGCGGCGTGCTGCGTGGCACGAGGTGACGAGTGCGCTCGAGCGGGCGCTGCGGGCCGCCGGGGTGCTGCAGGCGCGGACGGACGGGCGCGCGCAGCGTTGATCCTGACGCGGTCGGGACGCGCGGCGGACGCGCGCGTCCCGACCCCCGACCGCGACGCGGCCACGGGACGGACTGGAGGCACGGCGCACGCCCGACACGCGCCTCCCGGCCCGCAGGTGACCGCCGCAGAACGCAAGCTCGTCCACACAACGCAAGTGCGCGGCGCAAACGCGCTGTGGTCATGCGATGCGCGACGGGCGCGGGAGGGGCGGGGCGTGCAGCCCAAAACCGACACGGCCCGAAAGCGCCACAGCCCGGGAACGACACGGCCCGAAACAGACACGGCCCGAAACAGACACAGCCCGGGAACGACGAAAGCCCGGCGAACAGATCGCCGGGCTTGCTGTAGCGAGGGCGGGACTTGAACCCGCGACCCCACGATTATGAGTCGTGTGCTCTAACCAACTGAGCTACCCCGCCAGAGATCCGGAGCGACACGCGCACCGGGTCGGAGCCCCGAGTCAGGATTGAACTGACGACCCCCTCCTTACCATGGAGGTGCTCTACCACTGAGCTATCGGGGCGATGTGCCGCGAACGGCACCACACGAGGATAGCAGACCTCCGACGCTGCTCCGGAACCGGACGAGACGCCCGGGCGTGCCGCGCCGCGGACCGCTAGTTCGCGTTCGCTTCGAGCCACGCCAGCGGGTCCACCGGGACCCCGTCGACGTGCACTTCGAGGTGCAGGTGCGGGCCCGTGGAGTTGCCCGTGCTGCCCACGAGACCGAGCTCGTCGCCGACCTCGATCTGCTGACCGGTGACCACCTTGAAGGAGTTGTCCTCCATGTGGCCGTAGACGCTGACGAACTGCTTGCCGTCCACGTCGTGCTGCACCCAGACGTCGTTGCCGAAGCCGCCGTCGTTCGCCTGCACCTTGATGACGGTGCCGGCGGCGATGACGCGGATCGGGGTGCCCTCGCCCGGGGCGAAGTCGACGCCCATGTGGTTCGTGGAGCAGAACGAGCAGCCCGCGACCTGGCGGCCGCCGAAGCCCGAGGTGATCGGGACACCGGTCAGGAACGGCCACTGGATGGTGCCGGCCGGGTCGTTCGTGAAGCTCGAGGCGTCGACGTTCTTGTACTGCGTGGCATCGGACACCGTGTACGCGTCGCGGGTGGTGGAGCCGTCGGCTGCGGCTCCGACGCTCATCGACTGCGTGGCTCCGGCCACGGTGGAGCGCGCGGCGGTCGAGCCGGTCTCGGGCACCCAGAGCGCCTGTGCGGGGAGCGAGGTCGAGACGACGAGTCCGGCGACGAAGAGCAGGGCACCCACGGCGGTCACGCGCGATGCGGCACGACCGAACGACGAGCTCCGCGCGACCGTGGTGCGCGCTGCCGGCGTGGCGCCTGCTGCCGTCGCGGTCCGGAAGGGTGCGGCGGCGATGTGGCGCGTCGCGCGGTCGACGTGGACCGTGGGCGCCGGACGGCCGCTGCGACGACGGGAAGCGGGGATCTGACCGATGACGCGACGGGTCTGCGCAGCCTGTGGTGCAACGGGTGCGGCGGCCGTCGTCGGCGCGCTCGATCGGACGACCGGCGAGGTGGGAGCCGGCGGGGTCGCGATGCGCGAGGAAGGCCGGACCGGTGATGCCGGGGCGAGGTCGATCGGGGACACCGGAGCGGCCGGGGTCACCGGGGTGGCCAGCCCGTCCTGCGCTGCCGTCTCGGTCAGGACCGCACCCTTCGCAGCCGAACGCTCCGCCTCGATCCGTGCGCGTCGGGTCAGGTGGACGACCGGGGTCGGTGCGTCGACGGAACCGTCGGTGGGAACGGACTGCAGTGGGGTGTGGGGCATGCGTGCGGTGGCGATCCTGATCGGGGAAGGTGGGCCGCTCTTGGTAACGAGCAGATAACGGGACCCGAGAACGGTAGCAAACGACATCGCACGCCGCCAGTCGTGGTCATGTCCACCCGGCACCCCCAGACCGAGGGGGCGAGGTCCTCAGTCGGCGAGGGTGTCGCGCTCCAGCCGTCGGACGAGGGCCTCGAGCTCGTCCGCCACCGCCGGGCTCGCGAACAGGAAGGACCGCGTGCCGCCGGCCTCCCAGATCCGGATCGCGGCGCCGGCCTCCTGCGCGACGACCGAGCCGCCGGCCATGTCCCAGGGGTTGATCCCCCGCTCGTAGTAGGCGTCGACCACGCCCGCGCCGACCCCACAGCAGTCGAGCGACGCCGCTCCCCCGCGACGGATGTCCCGGACCTCGCCGATGAGTCCCGCCAGCACCGCGACCTGCTCGCGACGCCGGTCGGCGGTGTAGCCGAAGCCCGTGGCCACGAGGGTCTCGGCGAGCGACGCCGGTGCGCTCACGGTCAGCGGGACGCCGTCGCGGGTCGCCCCCTGGCCGACCGCGGCGCGGTACACGGTCGTGGTCGCCGGGGCCACGACGACGCCGGCGACCGCTTCCCACGACGTCGGGTCCGACGAACCCCGCACGACGCCGATGCTCACGCCGTAGTCGGGACTGCCGTAGAGGTAGTTGACCGTGCCGTCGATCGGGTCCACGACCCAGGTGATCCCCGAGCCGCCCGATGCGGAGCCGGACTCCTCGCCGTGGAAGGCGTCGTCCGGTCGGGCCTCGGCGATCCGGGCTCGGATGAGCGCCTCGACCTCGCGGTCCGCCGCCGTGACCACGTCGACGATGCTCGACTTCCGGTCGGCGACCTCGACTCCCTCGGCCCGTCGTCGTGCGGCGAGCACGGCCGCTTCCCGCGCGATCGTCTCGGCGAGGTCGGCGAACTGGGACGGTGTGAGGTCGGATGCCATGCACCGATCCTGCCAGGGACGACGAAAGCCCCGTCCGGGTCGGACGGGGCTTCCAGGTGGTGGCAAGTGAGGGATTCGAACCCCCGAAGGCTACGCCGGCTGATTTACAGTCAGATCCCTTTGGCCGCTTGGGTAACTTGCCATGCGCACCCAGCCGGTGTGATCACCAACCGAAGGCGCGCACAAAAGCATAGCGGATCCGAGACGGTGGTCGTGACCATCGTGCGCCGGTCCCTGGAGGCCGAACCGGGCCTCCCGAGCGCCGATAGGCTGTCCGGCATGGCAGACAGCTCCTTCGACGTGGTCAGCAAGGTCGACAAGATGGAGGCGGAGAACGCCCTCAACCAGGCCTCCAAGGAGATCGAACAGCGGTACGACTTCAAGGGTGCCGACGCTTCGGTCGCGTTCAGCGGTGACGACGTCCTGATCAAGGCGAACTCGGAAGAGCGCGCCAAGGCCGTCCTCGACGTCCTGCAGAGCAAGGCGATCAAGCGCAACATCAGCTTGAAGAGCCTCGACGCGGGCGACCCGTACCCCTCGGGCAAGGAGTACCGCATCGAGGTGAAGTTCAAGAACGGCATCGAACAGGACGTCGCGAAGAAGATCGGCGCGTTCCTCCGTGCGAACGCCCCGAAGACGGTGAAGAGCCAGATCCAGGGCGACGAGCTGCGGGTCTCCTCGAAGAGCCGCGACGACCTCCAGAACACGATCCAGCTCCTCAAGGGTGAAGAGTTCGACGTCCCGCTGCAGTTCATCAACTTCCGCTGACGCCCGTGGAGCACTGGCTCACCGTCGCGGTCACCGTCTTCCTGGTCCTGCTGGACCTGGCGATCCGCGTCTTCTCGATCATCTACGTCCCGATCAACCGGAAGCCCCAGACGGCGACCGCGTGGTTGCTCGCGATCTTCCTCATCCCCTACATCGGCTTCATCGTCTTCCTGGTCATCGGGTCGACGAAGCTGCCGCACGCCCGGCGTGAGAAGCAGACCGAGATCAACGCGTACATCCTCGAGCAGACCGAGGGGATCGAGCGGGTCCGCCGCGACCACCCGTGGCCGACGTGGCTCGAGAGCATCACCAAGCTGAACCGCGAGCTCGGCGCGATGCCCCTGGTCGGTGGCAACTCGGCCGAGCTCTACCCCGACTACGACGAGTCCATCGCCGAGATGGCCCGTGCGATCGACGGCTCCCGTCGCTTCGTGCACGTCGAGTTCTACATCGCGACGCTCGACGACACCACGCGACCGTTCTTCGAGGCGCTCGCCCGGGCGCAGTCCCGTGGTGTCACGGTCCGTCTGCTGCTCGACCACTGGGCCAGCCGCGGGTACCCCGGGTACAAGGACACGCTCGCGTTCATGGACCGTGCGGGCATCGAGTGGCACCTGATGCTCCCCCTGCTGCCGTTGCAGGGGAAGTTCCAGCGCCCGGACCTCCGCAACCACCGGAAGATCATGGTCATCGACGGCTCGGTGGCGTTCACCGGCTCGCAGAACCTGATCGACAAGTCGTACGACCTGAAGTCGCACATCGACAAGGGCATGGCCTACAAGGACTTGTTCGCCCGGTTCGAGGGCCCGGTCGTCGCCGGCCTCAACGCCCTGTTCGTGACCGACTGGTACAGCGAGACCGACGAGCTGCTGCTCCGCGAGAGCGATCCGGTGCAGCGAGCCGACCGGGGCGATGCCCTGGACTGCCAGGTGGTGCCGTCCGGGCCGGGCTTCGACGGTGAGAACAACCTCCGCCTGTTCAACGCGCTGCTCTACTCGGCACAGGAGAAGGTGTCGATCACGTCGCCGTACTTCGTCCCCGACGACTCGATGCTCTACGCGATCACCACGACCGCGCAGCGCGGGGTCGAGGTCGAGCTGTTCGTCGGCGAGATGGGCGACCACGCGATGACGTGGCACGCGCAGCGCTCCTACTACGAGGGGCTCCTCCGAGCCGGCGTGAAGATCTGGCTGTACCGGGCGCCGACGATCCTGCACGCGAAGCACTTCACGATCGACGACGAGGTGTCGGTGATCGGGTCGAGCAACATGGACATGCGGTCCTTCAGCCTCAACCTCGAGGTCTCGGTGATGGTCCGTGGTCGCCGCTTCGTCGACGCCCTGCGCGAGGTGCAGGACGCCTACAAGGAGCACAGCTTCGAGCTCACGCTCGACGCGTGGCTCGACCGGCCGCGGCGATCGCAGGTGCTCGACAACGTCGCGCGGCTGACGGCAGCGCTGCAGTAGCGCCCCGATCCGGCCCGGGAGGCGCGGGTCGGCCCCGCAGGTCGTCCCGCCTGTCAGCGGACCGGCACCAGGGCCGCGAGGGCACCGACCGCGCGTTCCAGCGGGCCCCGCCCGAGGAACCTCCGCCAGAGCATCGCGAACACGATCGAGCCGAGCGCGAACCAACACCACGCCACCGCGGAGCCCGGGTACTCCCGCAGCATCGCGATCACGACGAGGTGCCCCGAGTAGATCGTCAGGGGCATCGAACCGACCGCGGCGAGCGGGAACGCGATGCGCTCCGCGACCCGTCCGCGCCCGTCGAACACGAGCGTGCACAGCGCGATGACGGCGACGGCGACCCCGGCGCTCCCGGCGACGTCGACGATCGACGACGAGTGGTCGCGCGGCGAGAGGAAGAGCTGCGCGAGGGCCTGGGCGGGCGTCGAGCCCTCTCCCGCGTACGGCACGCCCGGAAACGCGAACGCGGCGTCGTCCGGCAGCGGGGCGAGGACCGAGCCGACCACGTACGCGGTGGTGGCGACCACTGCGCCGGACGCGAGGAGCGCGATCTGCCGACCCCGACCCAGGCCGGCCCTGACGACCGCGAGTCCGACCAGGACGTACGCCAGGAAGGTGACGACGGGGTACACCAGACCGAGCTGCACGCTGACCATGCCCGCGTCGGCGTACGCCGGTGCGATCGCCACCGCGACGATCGGCGACAGCACCGCGCACGACGCGGCGATGGCGAGCAACGGCACGGACCGGAACCGCAGCACCGGGATCACCAGCAGGAAGAGCGCACCGTACGTCGGCAGGATCACGTACACCGGGGTGTCGAGCGCGATCAGCACGAACCCGATGGCGATCACCGCCGCCGCCCGGATCGCGAGCCGCGCGCGCAGCCGACCGATCGTCGGCGGACCCGGCGGGTCGGTGCGTCCGCTCGTCAACCCGATCGAGACACCGGCGAGGACCGCGAACAGCGTCGACGGACGGCCGTGCGCGACGGCTGTCCACGTCGCGGGGTCGGACCAGTCGAGGGTGTCCGCGATGCCGCCGATGTGCGCCGCCATCATGCCGAGGAGCGCGAGGGCCCTGGCGACGTCCACTCCCTGCAACCGCGGCCCCGACGCGGACGCGCCCCGCGCCGCTGTGGGCGGGACGGGGCGCGTGTCGGTCATGGTCGTCAGCTGGTCGGGGCGTCGACGCGTCCGAGTGACACGTCGATCATCTCGTCGCGGGGCACCACCTTGATGCGCTCGCGACCCTCGGCGGCACCGAGTGCGAGCTCGTGGGTGTCGAGGGCGTGCCAGCCGTCGAGGTCGGTGTAGTCGACCCCGCGCTCCCGGAGCAGTGCCGGGATCGCACCCTCGGACGGGTCCTCCGGGCTCCACCAGCTCGCCTGGTCGTTGACGATGTGCTGCACGGTCTCCATGGCGTCGGACTTGGTGTGTCCGATCAGCCCGACCGGCCCGCGCTTGATCCAGCCGGTGGCGTAGACGCCGGGGATCTGCTGGTTGTCGTCGTCGAGGACCTGACCCTCGTGGTTCGGGATCACGCCGTGCCGCTCGTCGAACGGCACACCGGGCAGTGGCGAGCCGAAGTAGCCGACGGCGCGGTACGCGGCCTGGATCGGGATCTCCCGGATCTCGCCCGTGCCCTCGACGCCGCCCTCACCGTTCGGACGGGTCCGCTCGTACCGGATCGCGGTCAGCTTGCCGTCCTCGTCACCGACGAACTCGGTGGGCTTCGCGTAGAAGTGCAGGTGCAGTCGGCGGCTCGCCCGACCCGTCTCGCGGGTGCGCCACTGCTCGAGCACCCGGTTGATCACCATGACCTGCTTGTTCGTGGCGATGGCGTTCTTCGACGCCTCGTCGTGGTCGAAGTCCTCGTCGTAGACGATCATGTCGACGTCGCGGACCTCGCCCAGCTCGCGGAGCTCGAGCGGCGTGAACTTCACCTGCGCCGGACCGCGACGACCGAAGACGTGGACGTCGGTGACCGGGGAGGCCTTGAGGCCTTCGTAGACGTTCGCCGGGACCTCGGTGGACAGCAGGTCCTCCGGGTGCTTGGCGAGGATGCGGGAGACGTCGAGTGCCACGTTGCCGACGCCGATGACCGCGATGCTCTCCGCGGTGAGCGGCCAGGTTCGCGGGACGTCCGGGTGGCCGTCGAACCAGCTGACGAACTCCGCCGCACCGTACGAGCCGTCCAGGTCGACACCGGGGATGTCGAGGTCGGCGTCCTTGATGGCGCCGGTCGAGAAGACCACCGCGTGGTAGTGCTTCTTGAGGTCCTCGAGGGTGATGTCCTCACCGAAGCGCACGTTGCCGAACAGTCGGACGACACCGCGGTCGAGCACGTCGCGCAAGGCGTTCACGATGCCCTTGATGCGGGGGTGGTCCGGCGCGACGCCGTACCGGACCAGCCCGTACGGCGCGGGGAGCTGCTCGAACAGGTCGATCGACACGTCGTGGCCGTGGGCCTCGCGCAGCAGGATGTCCGCGGCGTAGATGCCGGCGGGGCCGGCGCCGACGATGGCGACTCGGAGGGTGGGCACTGATCGTCTCCAGTTTCGTTCGGGTGGGGTGCTCCCGGTGGTGCGTCCCGCGCGGTGGCCGTCGGACCGACCGCGGCGGGGTGTGCTCAGCGGCTGCGGTCGACGACGGAGTCGGCGAACCGGGTCAACGCCCGTTTCACGGTGCCGTCGGGCAGCGGTGCGAGGGCGTCGACGGCCTCACGGGCCCAGCGGACCGCCACGGCACGGGTGGCCGCGGTGGCCTCGTGCTCGCGGAGCGCCGCCACCGCCGATTGGTACGGCACGGAACCGACCGCGTCGTCCGGGGCGCCGTTGACGTCGCGTTCGATGCGCTCGACGAGGTCCTGTGCCGCCGGGTCGCTGGTGGCGAGGCGGCGGAGGAGCAGGACGGGCAGGGTGTCCACCCCGGCGCGGAGGTCGTTGCCGGCGATCTTGCCGGTCTTGTCCGTCGCCGGCGCGAGGTCGATGACGTCGTCGACGAGCTGGAAGGCCACGCCGACCTTCTCACCGAAGGTGCCGACGGCGTCGAGGTAGGAGCGGTCCGCGCCGGAGAACATCACGCCGGCGCGGGCAGCGGTCGCGATGAGCGAACCGGTCTTGTCGCTGAGCACCTGGATGTAGTGCTGCACCGGGTCGTCGTCGGGCTGCGGACCGGTCGTCTCGTGCAGCTGCCCCATGCAGAGGCGCTGGAAGGTCTCGGCCTGCATCCGGATGCCCTCGGTGCCGAGGTCGGCGGTGATCAGGCTGGCCCGGGCGAAGAGCAGGTCGCCGGTGAGGATCGCGACGTTGTTGCCGTACGTGATCTGCGCGGCGGGGACCCCGCGGCGGACGGGCGCCTCGTCCATGACGTCGTCGTGGTACAGCGACGCCAGGTGTGTCGTCTCGATGCTGACCGCGGCCTTCACCACGGCGTCGGTCACGCCGTCGCCGAGCTGCGCGATGAGCAGCGTCAGCGTCGGACGGATCCGCTTGCCGCCCGCGGAGAGCAGGTAGCGGCTCGTGGTGTCGGCCAGGGTGTCCGTGGACCGCATGGCGTCCTCGAGCCCCTGTTCGACGAGCTCGAGGCCGTCGTCGACGGCCGAGATGAAGCGACGGTCGGCAGGGGTGGCGAACAACCGCTCGCCGATGCCCAACGAGGCGCGGAGGCTCGGCGCGCGACGTGCGACCGGGACGCTCGGATTCAAGTGCTGCTCCGTCTTCGGGGGATGGTGACCGGTCAGTCGTCGGCCGGTGCGACGCGCGGCTGCTCGCCGGTCGTCTGGTGGTCACGGCGGGCCTTCGCCCGTCGAGCTGCGGATTCGCGGACGGTGCCCGCGACGGGCTTCCGGCCTCGGTGCAGTGCGACGATACCGGCCGTGAGGTTGCGGTAGGCGACCACGGAGAAACCGACCCCGCGGAGCCACTGGGTGAGGACCTGCTGGTCCGGCCACGCGTCGATGGACTCGGCCAGGTAGCGGTACGCGGCGGGGTTGCTGCTCGACAGCCGCGCGATGCCCGGGAGAACCCGCTTGAGGTACGTGCCGTAGCCGAAGCGGAGCAGTGCCCGCGGCGGCGTCGAGAACTCGCAGATGACGACCCGGCCGCCGGGCTTCAGGACGCGGAGCATCTCGGCGAGCGCCTGCTTCGGGTCGTTGACGTTGCGCAGCCCGAACGAGATCGTGACGGCGTCGAACGTGTCGTCGTCGAAGGGCAGGTGTTCGGCGTCGCCCTCGACGAAGGTGATCTCGGGGTGGCGCTCACGACCGACGGCGATCATGCCGGCGGACAGGTCGAGCGCGGTGACCTCTGCGCCCTTCTTCGCGAACGCGGCGGCGCTCGTCCCCGTGCCGGCGGCGATGTCGAGCACCTTCTCGCCGGGTTGGGGATCGACCGCGCGGACCGTCGCGACACGCCACAGCGGGGCGTTGCCCGCCGAGAGGATGTCGTTCGTGAGGTCGTACTTGGCCGCGACGTCGTCGAACATCGCCGCCACCTCGTCCGGCCGCTTGTTCAGGTCCGCTCTGCTCACCCGACCAATCCTAGAGGTCCCGACCGTACGTTCACCGGACTCGCAGCGACGGTCCGTGCGACGGGCGTCGGGCCGGGCGCTCCGCCGACCGCGCGTAGCATCGGGGACGTGACCCGAACCACCACGGCGGCTCCCCCGCTGACGGTCTCCACCCGGATCCTCGACGACCCGGGAACCGTCCTCCGCCACACCCTCCGCGACCGTCCCCTCGCGTTCGTCCGCAACGGCGACGGCATCATCGGGATCGGTGAGGCGCTCCGGTTCACCTTCACCGGCCCCGACCGGATGCGCGACGCAGCAGCCACCTGGCGCGCCGTCGTCGAGTCCGCCGTCGTCGACGACCCCGTGCAGCTGCGCGGTTCCGGCCTCGTCGCGTTCGGGTCGTTCGCGTTCGCCGACGACTCCGCCGACGAGAGCGTCCTCATCGTGCCGCAGGTCGTGATCGGCCGTCGCCGCGGCAAGGCGTGGCTGACCGCCGTCGACACCACCGTCGGCGCCGAGCCGCTGGCGTTCAGCCGGACCTCCGTGCCGGTGCCGCACATCGGCCCGCACGTCTCGGTCGCGCTCCGTCCGGGGCGCATCGACGAGGACACGTACGCCGCGAACGTGGCCGAGGCCGTGCGGCGCATCGTGGCGGGGAGCGCGCAGAAGGTGGTGCTCGCCCGGGACCTCGTCGGCACGCTGCCGTCCGGCGCCGATCGACGAGCCGTGCTGCTCGACCTCGCCGCCGCGTACCCGCAGTGCGTCACGTTCGCGGTCGACGGGCTCATCGGTGCCACCCCGGAGACCCTCGCACGGACGGACGGCACGCGGCTGACCGCGCGGGTGCTCGCCGGCAGCGCGGCCCGCGGAGACGACGAGGTGTCCGACCGTGCCGCCGCCGAGGCCCTCGCCGCCAGCGCGAAGGACGTCGAGGAGCACGCGTTCGCGATCGACAGCCTGCTCGCCTCGCTCCGCCCGCTCGTCACCGAGCTGCGCGCCGACCCGGAGCCGTTCCGGTTGCAGCTGCCGAACCTCTGGCACCTCGCCACCGACGTGCAGGCCACCCTGCCGCCGGACACCACCTCGCTCGACGTCGCGGACGCCCTGCACCCGACCGCGGCCGTCGCCGGTACCCCCACCGACGTGGCGGTCCGGCTCGTCGCCGAGCTCGAGGGCGTCGACCGCGGTCGGTACGCCGGGCCGGTCGGCTGGATGAGCGCCACCGGGGACGGCGAGTGGATGCTCGCGCTCCGGAGCGCCCGGATCGACGACGACGGGACCGTCCGCGCCTGGGCGGGCGCCGGCGTGGTCGCCGGGTCGGACCCGGCACGCGAGGTCGCCGAGACCGCGCTGAAGTTCCGACCGATCAGCGACGCACTGGCCTGACGCGCACTGACCTGAGACGCACTGGCCTGACGCACACGCCGCTGCGCGTCAGTCGGCCAGCGGCACCTCGATCACGACCCGTTCGGCCGGATCGGTGAGCACGCGCTCGAGGTCGCCCCACGTCGCGGCCCGTCGGTACTCCCACCCGAGCCCGGTCACGACGCGCTCGATGTCGACGTGCTGCGGCGTGGACATCATCCGGCGCATGTCCTCCGGCGGTGTCGTCTTCGCGACCTCGAGCCCGCGGAAGATCGCGCCGCCGTCGTCGTTCCCGACGATCACCTGCACCCGGTGCGTCCGTTCCTCGGTGCCGGTGACGAACGCGCCGAGGTCGTGCAGCAGCGTGAGGTCCCCGAGGAGCACGCGCGTGGTGCCGACCGACGCCGACGAGTGCTCGAGCGCGGCGGCGATGCCGAGCGCCGTCGAGACCGTGCCGTCGATGCCCGCCAGGCCACGGTTCGCGTGCACCCGCAGCTTCTTGCCGAGCACTCGCCCGTCCGCGACGCGGATGATCTGCGACGCGCCGAGCACCAGACGGTCGTGCGGCCACGTCACGCCCCACACGGCGTCGGACAGCATGGCGCGGTCGACGGGTCGGCGGCGGAGTGCGACCTCGTCGCGCAGGAACTTGTTCCGCTCGGCACGGTCGGCGGACCGCTTCGCGTCGAGGTCGGGTCCGGCGTCGCCGTCCCCGAGCAGGAGGCGGCTGGCGCCGACCCACCGTCCGACCCAGGCGCGGTGTTCCGGCCGGGTGCGGCCCGTCACGCGGACGTCGGACACGAAGGTGGTCTCGGACTGCCGGGAGGCGCGGGCCGGGTCGAAGGGATCGGCCGCCGGCCCGCGGACGACGATCGTCTCGAGCCCCTGCCGCTGCAGGAGCGCCGGGACCTCTCTGCTGAGCGTCGGGTGCCCGAGCACCACGGCTCGGCGGACGGCCCCGCCGAAGTCGGCGTCGCGCAGGAGCTCGCGGTAGGCCACGACCAGGTTCCGGCCGAAACGCGCACCGCTCGTGATCTCGGCCAGGAGCGGCGCACCGAGCTCCCACGCGATCCGTTCGGCGTCCTCGCCGGCGTCGTGTCCGGCGATCACGACCGTGCCGGGCTCGTCGTCCGGGGCGAGTTCGGCCACCGGCAGCCCACCGTGCGCACGACGGGTGGCGAACGCGAGGTCGACCTCGTCGTCGGGGACGCCGTGCACCCGGTCGGCGGCGAGTCCGGCGGACAGGGGCTCACGGAACGCGACGTTGAGCTGTGCGGGCCCGGGCTGCCCGGAGTGACCGGCGGCGGCCGCGACGGCCTGTCGGGCGAGGTCGCGGAGCGTGGAGCGGACCGAGTCGTCGGTCCCGTGCGTCGAGGGTGCCTCGACGTCACGGACGAAGGCGACCGCGTGGCCGAACATGCCCGGCTGCACGGTGGTCTGGTTGCTCCCGATGCCGCGGAGTTCGTCGGGCCGGTCGGCGCTCAGGACGATCATCGGCACGCCGGAGTGGTGTGCTTCGAGCACGGCGGGGTGCAGGTTCGCCACGGCGGTGCCCGAGGTCGTCACGACGGCGGCGGGGCGCTGCGTCTCGACCGCGAGTCCGAGGGCGAAGAACCCGGCGGTCCGTTCGTCGATGCGGACGTGCACGGTGAGGCCGCCGGCGCGCTCGAGGGCCACGGCTGCGAGCGCGAGGGCCTGCGAGCGCGAGCCCGGGCTGACGACGACGTCGGTGACGCCGGCGCGTACGAGCTCCTGCAGGAGCGCCAGTGCGGCGTCGGTGGCCGGGCTGCCCGATCCGGCCGGACCGTCAGCGATCGGTGCGGCCGTCGTCGTCTCGGTCGTGGAACTGGTCTTCGAGGTCTCGGAGGGTGGCGTCGTCCTGGTCCTTGTCCGTGCGGGAGTCTCCCGGTGCTGGTGTGCCACCGAGGAAGTCCGGGTCGTCTTCGGGTCCACGGTACCGGGCGCCCGAGCCCGGAGTCGCCGGTGCTCGTCCGAGCAGGAACCAGAGCACGCCGCCGAGCACGGGGAGGACGATGACGAGCAGCACCCAGATGCCGCGCCTGAGGGATCGGACACGTTCGCGGGGCATCGTCGCCGCGTCGATGGCCGCGTACACCGTGAAGGCGACAGCGGCGACGACGACGATCAACCACAAGCGGACCATGCCCCGGAGTCTAGGTCGCGACCCTGTGATGACCCTGCCGGTCGGCCGTCCGTAGACTTGCCGGGTGAAAGCGTGGCTCCTGTACACCCTCGCCCGGCTCGGCATCTTCGCGGCTGCGCTCGTGCTCCTCTTGGTCTTGACACCGATGCCCTGGTACTGGGCGACGATCGTCGCGGCCCTGGTCGGGCTGCTCGTGTCCTACATCGCGCTCGCGCGGCTCCGCACGCAGGTGGCGACGAGCCTCGCGAACCGTCGGGGTCGCCCCGAGCGGGACGCCGACACCGACTTCGAGGACGACTTCGTCGACGCCGCCGATTCGGACGCCGACGACACGACGGTCAAGCGCCCGGTGTCGGACGCCGACCGGCACGCTGCCCGCCGGGACACCGACGCCGACTGACCGGCACCGGCCTGACCGGGCATCGGCGCACCCGCCCGCTACGGCTGGACGGCCAGGGTGATGCCGAGGACGACGCCGAAGGCGAGCGAGGCGAACGACGACAGCTGCAGCGCCGTGATGAGCTCACGGGGCTTCCGTGACGAGACGCCGATGGCCAGTGCCGGCAGCGCCAGCAGCAGCGAGAAGTACGTGAAGCCGGTCCGGAAGTACAGCAGCACGAACCAGAGCAGCACCACGTAGGGCAGCAGCAGGAACAGGCCGTAGAGCACCCGGGCCACCGGTCGGCCGACCACCACGGCGAGGGTGCGCTTGCCGGCCAGACGGTCCTCGTCGATGTCGCGGATGTTGTTCACCATGAGCACCGCGCAGGCGAAGAACCCGGTGGCGACGGCGGCGGCCCAGCCGTTCATCGTGACCTCGTCGATCAGCACGAACTGGGTCCCGAGCACGGCGACGAGCCCGAAGAACACGAAGACGAAGACCTCGCCGAGTGCGTTGTAGCCGTACGGCTTCTTGCCGCCGGTGTAGAACCACGCGGCGACGATCGCGGCGGCACCGACGAGGAGCAGCCACCAGAGCTGGGTGAGCACGACGATGACGAGCCCCGCGACCGCAGCCAACCCGAAGAACGTCAGCGCCACGGTGAGCACGGTCCGGGGCTTCGCGAGGCCGGCGCCGGTGAGTCGTGCCGGTCCGACGCGGAACTCGTCGGTGCCACGGACCCCGTCGGAGTAGTCGTTGCTGTAGTTCACGCCGATCTGCAGGAACAGCGCCACCGCGAGGGCGAGCAGCGCGATGGTGAGGTGCCGGTCCTGCGCCAGGAACGCACCGAAGTCACCGGTGATGCCGCTGTCCACGAAGGCGACGGCGGTGCCGAGCACGACCGGGACCACCCCGAGCGTCAGGGTGCGGAGGCGTGCGCCACCGATCCAGTCGCGCGCGGTCGCCCTGCGCTTCGTGCGGACCGGGGCAGCGGCCTTCGCCGGGTTGCCCGAGCGGCCCTGCTTGTGCGTCGTGTTCTTCGTTCGTGCCACGACCATCGATCATATTCCTGCCGGAGCGCCCGCCCGCTCGCAGTCCCCTATGAACGCGGGGCCTCGGCCAGTGCCCGGATCGCCTGCCGGTCGGGTTTGCCGGAGGCGAGCATCGGCAGTCGGTCCACCACGAGCACGTCCGCGGGACGAGCCGCACGGCCGAGCGCCGAGCCGACGTGCGCGCGGGCGGTCTCGAGGTCGAGCGGGTGCTCGGTCACGACGACGGGCACCTCGCCCCACTCCCCCGACGCCCGCCGGGTGACGACGGCGCCCGCGTGGCCCGGCAGCTCCCGCACGAGCCGTTCGACGGCGCCCAGCTGGACCTTCTCGCCGCCGGAGATCACCACGTCGTCGAGCCGTCCGATCACCCGGACGACACCGTCGACCACGGTCGCGGCATCGCCCGTGCGGTACCACCGGAGTCCGTCGCGCTCGACGAACGTCCTCGCGGTGCGCTCGTCGTCGCCGAGGTAGCCCTCGGCGAGCATCGGCCCGGCGAGGAACAGCTCGCCGTCGACGACCTCGGCGCGGACGCTGCCGAACGGGACGCCGTCGTAGACGCAGCCGCCGCTCGTCTCGCTCGCACCGTACGTCGTCACGATCCGCACGCCCGCCGCGACCGCTCGGTCTCGGAGCGCCTCCGGGGTGGCCTGACCGCCGACCAGGACGGCGTCGAAGCGCCCGAGGGCCGCGGTCGCGCGGGCGTCGTCGAGGACGCGTGCGAGCTGCACCGGGACGAGCGAGGTGTACCGGCGGGGCGCGCCCGGCCCGGTGACGAGCCGATCCGCGGCGTCCGCGAACGCCGCCGCCTCGAAGTGCCCAGGGGCGACCACGACCGGCGTGGTGCCGGCCGCGATCGAGCGTGTCAGGACGTTGAGGCCGGCGATGTAGTGCGTCGGCAACGCCAGGACCCACCCGCCGGGGCCGCCGAGTGCGGCGTCCGCGGCGGCGGCACCCGCGAGCAGCGCCTCGGACGAGAGCGCCACCCGCTTGCCGGTGCCGGTCGACCCGCTGGTCTCCACGACCAGGGCGACCCGCTGCCGGACGTCGGCCGGTGGCGGGGTCGGCAGCGCCGGCGCGCCCTCGGCGACGGGGAGCAGCGCGGGACCGCCGGCGAGTGCTGCCTCCAGGCCGCGGAGCACCGCGATCGGATCCGACGTGCCCAGCGCGACCAGCGGACGGGTCATGCCGGTACCGCCGTGCTCAGTAGTGCCACGGGAACGAGGACCACTCGGGGGCGCGCTTCTCGAGGAAGGAGTCCCGGCCCTCGACGGCTTCGTCGGTGCCGTACGCCAGGCGGGTGGCCTCGCCCGCGAACACCTGCTGCCCGACCATCCCGTCGTCGACCGCGTTGAACGCGTACTTGAGCATCCGGATCGCCGTCGGGGACTTGCCGAGGATGGTCTCTCCCCAGCGGATCGCTTCGCGCTCGAGGTCCTCGTGCGGCACGACCTTGTTGACGGCACCCATCTCGTACGCACGTTGGGCGGAGTACTCCTCGGCGAGGAAGAAGACCTCGCGTGCGAGCTTCTGGCCGATCTGCTTGGCGTAGTAGGCGCTGCCGTACCCGCCGTCGAACGAGCCGACGTCGGCGTCGGTCTGCTTGAACTTGCCGTGCTCGGCGCTCGCGATGGTGAGGTCGCAGATCGCGTGCAGCGAGTGCCCACCGCCAGCGGCCCACCCCGGGACGACCGCGACGACGACCTTCGGCATCATCCGGATGAGACGCTGCACCTCGAGGATGTGCAGGCGTCCCATCGACGCCTGGGCCGCCGCCGGGTCGACGCCCTCGGGCGGTGCGCCCTCGTCACCGACGTACTGGTAGCCGCTGCGGCCCCGGATGCGCTGGTCGCCGCCGGAGCAGAACGCCCAGCCGCCGTCCTTCGGGCTCGGACCGTTGCCGGTGAGCAGGACGACACCGACGCGGGGGTCCTGGCGGGCGTCGTCGAGCGCGCGGTACAGCTCGTCGACCGTACGCGGGCGGAAGGCGTTGCGCACCTCAGGACGGTCGAACGCGACCCGCACGATCCCCTTCGAGACGTGCTTGTGGTACGTGATGTCGGTGAACTGCTCCGCGATCGGAGCCGCGGTCCAGACGTCGGGGTCGAACAGGTCGGAGACGGGAGCAGCCATGCTCCCAACGTACCGCTGCGCCGCCAGGCGCCCGTGCTGGTGCCGTCAGGCACCCGTGTTGGTGCCGTCAGGCGCCCGTGCTGGTGCCGTCAGGCGCCCATGTCGGTCAGGACCTCCGGCGCGACGAACACCAGGATCACGATGAGGATCACCGGGTTCGCGAAGAACGCGACGACGACCCCGATCGCCCCGTACCAGCGGCCGAACGCACCGACGGCGGCGACGAAGCCGAGCACGGCGGCGATGAGCGTCAGGAAGACCACGACGAAGCAGATGCCGAAGGCGAAGTTCGTGTCGCCGCCCATGAACACCGCGAAGGCACTCGCATCGACGGCGGCGGAGACGACCGCGAGGCCGAGGGCGATCTTGCCGACCACCGGGTTGCGGCGCTTGCGGGTGCCGGTCTGCCGGACGTCCACGGTGTTCCGCTGCATGAGCCGGGCGAACTCGTCGGTGTCACGACCCGGGCCACCGGCGCGTGCTGGGCCGGTCGGGCGCTGCGACGGTGCGGCGGCACGAGCCGTCGCGCGCTGCGACGCGCGCTGGTGCGGTTCCGGCGCCACCGAGCCTCCCTCGTTCCGGTCGTTCCCGTTGCCGACCGAGGCCGACCGATGCATGCTAATGCCCTGCCCTGGCGGTCCCCTCCGAGGAACCGTGAGGTGCCCTGGGTGCGGCTGGGAGGATGGCTGCGTGCTCCCCGACCTCGCCGAACTCCTCTCCGACGCGCACGTGGTCGCCCTGCCGATGCGGGTGCGGTTCCGCGGCATCACCACCCGCGAGGCGCTCGTCCTGCGCGGACCCGCCGGCTGGACGGAGTTCTCGCCGTTCGTGGAGTACGACGACGCCGAGGCGGCCGCGTGGCTCCGGGGCACGGTCGACTTCGGCTGGACGGAGCACGCACCGGCCTCGGACTCGGTCCCGGTGAACGCCACGGTGCCCGCGATCGCGCCGGACGACGTCCCCGCACTGCTCGAGCGGTACCCCGGCTGCACGACCGCCAAGGTCAAGGTGGCCGAACCGGGCACCACGATCGACGACGACGTCGCCCGGGTCGCCGCAGTCCGGCGGGCGATGGGTCCATCGGCAGCGGTCCGGGTGGACGCGAACGGCCTGTGGGACGTCGAGCACGCCGTGGAGGCACTCGAGCGGCTCGCCCCGTTCGACCTGCAGTACGCCGAACAGCCCTGCCGGACGGTCCCCGAGCTCGCGGAGCTGCGAGTCCGCATCGATGGGCTCGGCGTCCGGATCGCCGCGGACGAGAGCGTCCGCAAGGCCTCCGATCCCCTGGCCGTCGCACGCGCCGGTGCGGCGGACGTGCTCGTCGTGAAGGCGCAGCCGCTCGGCGGGATCACGGCCGCCCGCGAGGTCATCGCCGCCGCGGGGCTGCCGTGCGTGGTCTCCAGTGCGCTCGACACGTCGGTCGGGCTCGGGATGGGGGCGTTCCTCGCGGCCGCGGCGATGTCCCCGGGGTACGCGGCCGGTCTCGGGACGGCGGCGATGTTCGCCGGCGACGTCACCACGGACCCCCTGCTCCCCGTCGAGGGACGCATCGACGTGCGGCGCGTGCAGGTCGACGCAGCGTTGCTCGAACGTCACGCCGCGTCGCCGGAGCGGACGGCGTGGTGGCTCGAGCGCGTGTCACGCGTGCACGCCCTGCTCGCCGCCGCCGAGTAGCGCTCCGCGCCTGCGCCTGCGCCCGCGCCCGCGCCCGCTCGCTCGCGTTCGCCGAGGTCGCACGACACGCCGCTCGCGTTCGCCGAGGTCGCTCGTTCCGTCGTTCGGCCGGCCCCGGAGCGACGGTTCGTGCGACCACGCCGCTCCGCACACGGCATGTCGTGACCACTGGCGGATGTCCGCCGGACGACCACGCCGCTCCGCACACGGCATGTCGTGACCTCTGGCGGATGTCCGCCGGACAGGCAGGCCAGGCCGGTCGCGGCTCTCGACGCACCCCGGACGACGGACGGGAGGCGGGGGGGCCCCGGGGCCCCCCCCCCCCCCCCCCCCCGGGGGGGGGGGGCCCCCCCCGGGCCCCCCCCCCCCCCCCCCGG
>NZ_RJKR01000008.1 GCF_003752025.1 Curtobacterium sp. PhB115 | reverse complement strand
GACCGCGCACCGCGCCAGCCGCGGGTCGCACGGGCGTGGATGTACCCGGCGTAGACGACCCAGATGATGAAGGTCCAGACCTCCTTGGTGTCCCACCCCCAGTAACGACCCCAGGCCCGCTCGGCCCAGACCGCACCGGCGATGAGCGTGAACGTCCAGAGCACGAAGCCGACGAGGAGCACGCGGTAGGTCAGGACCTCGAGACGGTCGGCGTCCGGCAGCGTCGCCATGAAGCGGAGCTTGCCGGAGGCGGTCCGGCCCTGGCGGTAGGTCTGCACGAGCTGCGCCACCGCGAGCCCGGCGCCGAGGGCGAAGAACCCGGTGCCGGCGATCGCCACGAACACGTGGATGACGAGCCAGTACGACTGGAGCGCGGGCTGCAGCGGGACGACGGGGACCCAGTAGTTCACCGTCGCGATGCCGAGCAGGATGATCGTCAGGCCGGTGATGAAGACGCCGAGGAACTTCAGGTTCTGCCAGAACTGCACGAGCAGGAAGATCAGCGTGATCAGCGCCGTGCCGGTCAGCGAGAACTCGAACATGTTGCCCCACGGCACCCGGTCGGCCGCGATGCCGCGGAGGACCACCGAGCCGACGTGCAGCACGAGCGCGAGGATCGTCATCGCCATGCCGACGCGCTCGAACTTGGTGCTGCCGGAACCGGAGCCCGATCGGCCGGCGGGGGGCGCTGCGACCTGCTCGAGGACGACGGTGCCGCCCTGCACGGTGGCCACGGTCTTCGCCGAGCGGGCCGCGCCCGCCGAGGCGGTCGCCGCTGCGTCGGCTCCGTCGACGTCGCCGCCCGCGTGCTTCGCGGCCGCGGTCACGTCACCGGAGCGTTTCGCCATGTCCAGCGCGAACGAGATGAACGCGACCACGTACACCGCCATCGCGGAGTAGGTGAGCACGACCGAGTAGGTCGCGAGGTTCGTGGTCATGTCGTTCACTGGGGCATCCTAACTCCGAGGTCCGACGTGTGGCGTTGTGCGATGTCCGCGACGGCCCGTTCGAGGTTCGGGTCCTCACCGCGGGCGAGACCGGCGTACTCCAGGTCGTACTCGCCGTGCTCCGCACCGGTGCGCGGGACGGCCTTCACCCAGATGCGTCGACGCGGGACGAACAGCGAGGTGAGCAGCCCGAGGGTCGAGAGCAGCGCGAACCCGGCGACCCAGGCCTGGGACGGGTCGTCGTGCACGTCGAGCGACACGTAGCGCTTGACGCCGTCGAACGTGATCGATCCGGCGCCGTCCGGCAGCTTCTTCGTCTGGCCGGGCTCGAGCGCGATGCTCGCGGTGTCGGACTGACGACCGGCGATCTGCGTGAGGCCCTTGGTGTCGAGCGTGTAGACGCTCTGCGGCACGCCGTCGTCGAGCCCGAGGTCACCCGTGTAGACCTGCAGCGTCAGCAGCGGGTTCTGGGTGTCGGGGTACGCCGAGGCGTAGGCGCCGGTCGAGGTCTTCGTCGCCGTCGGGTAGAAGAACCCGACCATGCCGAGCTGGTCCGGCACCGAGTCCGGCACCTTGATGACGCCGGTGGACGTGTAGTTCGCGTCCTCGGGCAGGAAGGGGACGACGTCCTTGAACGCCACGTTGCCCTCGCCGTCGCGCACGGTGACCTGCATCGCGTAGCCGTTGCCGAGCAGGTACACGTTCGTGCCGCCGACGTGCAGCGGGTCGTTCACACCGAGGCGGCTCGTCTTCGCCTCGCCGCCCTTCTCCTTGCTCGTGACCGTCGCCGAGTAGTCGAGCGCCTGTCCGAGGGCGTCGAGGTTGCGCTCCTCGTACTTCGTCACGAACTTGTCGAGCGTGAGGTTGTAGCCCTTCAGGTTCGACTGCGAGAACCAGCGGCCCGGGTTGAACGAGTCGTAGGAGCCGAGCACGTTCGAGAACGTCTGGCCCTCGACCAGCAGGCGCTGGCCGGTGAAGCCGAACCCACCGCCGACGCCGACCGCGAGCAGCACGCCCACGAGGGCGGCGTGGAACACCAGGTTGCCGGTCTCCCGCAGGTATCCGCGCTCCGCGCTGACCGAGTCGCCGAACCGCTCGACGCGGTACCCGGACCGCTTCAGGACGGCCATCGCGCGCGTCACGGCGTGGTCGACGGACGGGAGGCCCGTGGCTGCGTCCGTCGCGCGGGCACCGTCGGCGAGCGTGTCGGGCTCGACAGCCACGGTGCGGAAGCCCGCCAGTCGCGTCAGGCGGACGGGGGTCTTCGGCGGACGGGTGCGCAGCGCCTGCCAGTGGTGCTTCGTGCGGGGCACGATGCAGCCGATCAGCGAGACGAAGAGCAGCAGGTAGATCGCCGAGAACCACACCGACGTGTAGGTGTCGAAGACCTGGAGCTTGTCGAGGATCGGGTACAGCGTCGCGTGGTCGGCCTTGTACTGGACGACGCCGTTCGGGTCCGCGGTGCGCTGCGGCACGAGCGACCCCGGGATCGCCGCGAGCGCGAGCAGCATGAGGAGGAAGAGCGCCGTCCGCATGCTGGTGAGCTGCCGCCAGAAGAACCGGAGCGTGCCGACGAAGCCGAGCTTCGGCTGGTTGATGCCGGTGTCCGTGGGACCGGAACCGTCGACGTGGTCGGACGGTCGCTGCGGGTCCGACGTGGTGTCGGTGGAGTCGATGTCGGGTTCAGACCGCGGGGACAAAGCTCTGGATCACCGCCCCCACGCTCGACATGACGGTCGACCAGATTCCGGTGACCATGAGCAGACCGATGACGATCAGGATCGCTCCTCCGATGATGTTGACGGTGCGCATGTGGCGCTTCACGGCGCGGATCGCCCCGGTGGCCCAGCCGGCACCGACGGCGACGAGCACGAACGGGATGCCGAGGCCGAGGCAGTACGCGACTCCGAGCCACATGCCCTGCCAGGCGCTGCCCGACTGCACGCTGAGCAGGTTGATCGCCGCGAGGGTCGGGCCGAGGCACGGGGTCCAGCCGAGGCCGAACACGATCCCGAGCAGCGGCGCCCCGACGAGTCCGGTCGCCGGGGTCCAGCTCGGCTTGATGGTGCGCTGCATGAAGGTGAACCGGCCGACGAAGACCAGGCCCATCGCGATGACGACGACGCCGAGGACCTGCGTGATGAGGTCCCGCCAGCGCACGAGCCAGAAGCCGAGCGCACCGAACACGGTCGTGTACGCCACGAACACGGCCGTGAAGCCGAGGATGAAGAGCAGCACCCCGAGCACGACGCGACCCCGGCGCTGCCCGCCCTCGGCGATCCCGCCGACGTACCCGAGGTAGCCCGGGACGAGCGGGAGCACGCACGGCGACAGGAACGACACGAGCCCGGCGAGCGCGGCCACGGGCAGCGCCACGGCCATCTGGCCGCTCAGGATCGCGTCGGCGAAGGGGTTGGTGGCCACGGGTCAGGAGGCCTTGCCGGCGTCGAGCTCGTCCGTGATCAGGGTCGTCAGGATGCTCGTGCCGTCGACGGCGCCGAGGACCCGAGCGGCCACGCGGCCCTTCGTGTCGAGGACGATCGTCGCGGGGACGGCGTTCGGGGCGATCTGCCCGGACAGCGCGAGCTGCATGTCGCCGGAACCGGCGTCGAGCACGGTCGGGTACTCCACACCGAAGGTCCGCTCGAACGCTGCGGCGGTGCCGGCCTCGTCGCGGACGTTGACGCCGATGAAGACGACGTCCTGGTCGGCGGTCTTCTCGTGCACCGTGTTGAGGTACTTGGCCTCGGCACGGCACGGCGGGCAGCCGGCGTACCAGAAGTTCAGGACGACGACCTTGCCCTTGAGCGCCTTCGACGAGACGGCCTTGCCGTCGGAGTCCTTCGTCTCGAAGCTGACGGCGTCGGAGCGCTTGTCTGCGGCGACCTCGGTCACGGCACCGTCACCCGAGATGTAGTTCTGGGTGGTGCCGTTGCCGTACTGCTTCGAGAGCGAGTCGTTGCCCGACGAGCACCCGGTCAGGGCGAGGGCCGCAACCACGGCCGTCGCTGCGAGGACCGCGAACCGCTTGCTGGTGACGCTCACACTGCTCCTTCGTCGATGGCGGTCGCGCGCAGGTCCTGCGCGGGATCCGTGTACCCGACCTCGGTGAACCGACCGGTCGGCGTGGCGGGCACCCGCTCGACGGTGGTGATGCTCGACAGGTCGCAACGGCGCTTCCGGGGGTCGTGCCAGAGCGACTCCCCCGCCAGGCGGCGGTGGACCATCCAGATCGGCAGCTGGTGGCTGACCAGGACGACGTCGCCCTCGTCGACGCTCTCCCAGGCGGTGGCCATCGCAGCGACCATGCGGTTCGCGATCGACTCGTACGCCTCGCCCCAGCTCGGCCGGAACGGGTTCGCGATCCACGGCCACTCGGCCGGACGGCGGAGTGAACGCTTCGTGAAGCCGGGGGGCTGCCCCTCGTACCGGTTCGTCGGCTCGATGAGCCGCTCGTCCAGGGTCACGTCGAGACCGTAGGCCTCGGCCCACGGCGCCGCCGACTCCTGCGTGCGCTGCAGCGGGGAGGCGACGATCCGGCGCACGTCGACACCAGCGTCCTTCCAGGCAGTCGCGGAGGCCAGGGCCATCTGCTTGCCGAGGTCGCTCAGTCCGAAGCCCGGGAGCCGGCCGTAGAGGACGCGGTCCGGGTTGTGCACCTCGCCGTGCCGGACGAGGTGGATTCGGGTGGCGGGCATGGGCTCCAGTCTAGGTCGCTCACCGGTTCCCACCCGCCCCTCAGCGGATTCCCCGGATGCGGAAGCGCTCAGCCGAGCTCGCCCGAGAGCCGTTCGTGCAGGGCCCCCGAGGCGGTGTCGAGGTGCACGACCTCGACGGTGGAGCCGTGCTTCGCGAACCGCTGCTCGACGCCGTCGAGGGCGGCGACGGTGCTCGCGTCGAACACGTGCGCGTCCGACATGTCGATGACCACGTGCTCCGGGTCCTCGGCGTAGGAGAACCGGGTGACGAGGTCGTTGGACGACGCGAAGAACAGGGCACCGCGCACCCGGTACCGAACGGTCCGGTCGTCGACGGGTTCGCGGACGACCGTCACGACGTGGGCCACCCGGCGCGCGAACACCAGCGCCGCCACCACGACGCCGACCATCACGCCGGTGGCGAGGTTGTTCGTCGCGACGACCACGACCACCGTGATCACCATCACCGCGGTCTCACCGAGCGGCATCCGGCGGAGCGTCCGCGGGCGGATGCTGTGCCAGTCGAACGTCGCCACGCAGACCATGAGCATCACGGCGGTCAGCGCGGCCATCGGGATCCGGGCGACGACGTCGTGCAGCACGATCGTGAGCACGAGGACCGAGGCACCGGCCACGAAGGTCGAGACACGGGTCCGGGCACCGGCGGTCTTCGCGTTGATCACCGTCTGCCCGATCATCGCGCAGCCACCGGTGCCGCCGAAGAACGCGGACGCGATGTTCGCGACACCCTGACCCCACGACTCCCGCCACTTGCTCGAGCCGGTCTCGGTGATCGAGTCGACGAGCTGCGCGGTGAGCAGGGTCTCGATGAGTCCCACGATCGCGACGCCGAACGCGTACGGCGCGATGATCCGCAGCGTCTCGAGGGTGAACGGCGTCGCGATGCCGTTGAACCCCGGGAGCGCCGTCGGCAGCGCGCCCTCGTCCCCCACCGTCGGGACCGCGATGCTGAACAGCACCGTGATGGCGGTGATCACGACGACGGCGATGAGCGGTGCCGGCACGGCCTTCGTCAGGAACGGGAACCCGATGATGATCGCGACGCCCAGGGCGGTGAGCGGCCAGACGATCAGCGGCACGTCGTGGCCGAGCAGGTTGGGGAGCTGCGCGGTGAAGATGAGGATCGCCAGGGCGTTGACGAACGCCACGTTGACGCTGCGCGGGATGAACCGCATCAGGCGTGCGACCCCGAGGAACCCGAGGACGAGCTGGAACACACCGCCGAGGACGATCGCGGGTACGAGGTACTCGATGCCGTGCTCGCGGACGAGCGGGGCGATGACGAGTGCCACCGAGCCGGCCGCTGCCGAGATCATGGCGGGCCGCCCGCCCACGATCGAGATCACGATCGCGATGATCACGCTCGAGAAGAGGCCGACCGCGGGGTCCACCCCCGCCACCACGGAGAACGAGATCGCCTCCGGGATGAGCGCGAGCGCGGTGACGATGCCGGCAAGGACCTCACGCGTGAGCACCCGGGGTGAGCGGAGTGCCGAGAGGACGCTCGGGGCGGAGGGGGCGTGCGTGATCACGGACATCGATCGGAACTCTACCCTCACGTGAGGGTAGAGTCGTGCACCGTGAGCAGCACCGACGTCCCCGACAGCATGCACATCGGTGAACTCGCCGACCGCGCGGGGATGTCACTGCGCACCATCCGCCACTACGACGAGGTCGGGCTGCTCGTCCCGAGCGGTCGCACCACCGGCGGGTTCCGCGTCTACACGGCCCAGGACCTCGAGCGACTGCTGGTCATCCGTCGCATGAAGCCGCTCGGGTTCACCCTCGACGAGATGGCGGAGCTGCTCCGGGTCGTCGACGGGCTGGCCGCGAAGCACCCCGACGACGAACCCGTCCTGGCCGCGAGACTGGACGAGTTCCTCGAGGACGCCCGCGCACGGCACGCGAAGCTCGTCGAACGGGCCGGCATGGCCGAGGAGTTCATCGGCACCCTGGGCTCACTCCGCGCCTCGCTCCCCTGACCGCTCGTAGCGAGCAAGCCATCGTCGTTCCGCTTCGGCCGCTTCTTCCGGGGTGTACTCCAAGCGCGCTTCGACCCGTTCGAACATGGCGATGATCTTCCGCGCCTTTCGTCTCGGGTAGGCATCGAGGATGACCTGGTTGAGCCGGATCTGAGCACGCCGGCGTTCCTCACCCGTCATGTGCATGAACATCCGTTGCATCACGTTCCTCCTTGCCGAGCGTCCTCACGAGCACGATCGCACCCGGATCGTCGATCCGTCCATCAATCTGCATGTCGTACATCGCCCGTGCGACCATCCGGCCGATCTCGCTCTTGCCCACATCGTCCGATGCGACCATCTCCGCCATCCAGACGGCCTGTTGCCACACGTGCGCCCGCTCGGCCGATCGTTGGTCGCGACGCCACCGGACAAGCGACCAGATCGTCGCGGTCCCCGTGCCGACGAGCGTCAGCAACGCGCCCACGACGATCGCGATCGCCGCGGGCGGCCAGGCCGCGAGCCCCTCCGTCCCACCCGTCACTGGGACCCCCTCTCGTCTCACGACCTGGCCACGTCGAGAACGCTACGGATCCTGCGGAAGCACCACGGGCCTCCCGTCAGACCTGTGGACGACGCCGGACGCGAGCCGACCTGTGGAGGACCGACCGGGGCGCCGGACCGCGCGCGGAACCCGCCGACCAACGCGCCGGGACGCAGACGGTTAGACTCGACCACCGTGATCGAACGCACCCGCATCGCCGACCTCGCTGCCCTCCCCGACGGCCCCGTCTCCGTGGCCGGATGGGTCGAGACCGTCCGAGACCAGAAGAAGGTGCAGTTCGTCGTCCTCCGCGACGAGACCGGCGCCGTCCAGCTCGTGAACCCCGCCACGCGCGAGGCCGAGGACGGTGACGACGCCGCCCAGGCCGCGCTCGCCACCACCACCGAGATCTCGGGCCTCGCCCACGGCACCTTCATCCACGCCACCGGCACCCTGAAGCACGACGAGCGCGTCAAGCTCGGCGGCCTCGAGGTCAAGGTCGGCTCGCTCCAGGTCGTGAGCGCCGCGATCCCGGAGACGCCGATCGCCGACGACTCGTCGCTGGACAAGCGTCTCGACTGGCGCTTCCTCGACCTGCGCAACCGCAAGCAGAACCTGATCTTCCGCATCCAGACGACGCTCGAGCACGCGTTCCGCACCTACTGGGTGGACCGCGACTACATCGAGATCCACACGCCGAAGCTGATGGCCTCGGCGTCGGAGTCCCGTGCCGAGCTCTTCCAGCTCGAGTACTTCGAGACGACCGCCTACCTGGCGCAGTCGCCGCAGAACTTCAAGCAGATGGCGCAGCCGGCCGGCTTCGGCGCAGTGTTCGAGATCGCCGACGCGTTCCGCGCCGACCCGTCGTTCACGAGCCGCCACGCGACCGAGTTCACCAGCATCGACGCCGAGTTCTCGTGGGTCGAGTCCCACGAGGACGTCATGGCGATGCACGAAGAGGTCCTGGTCGCCGGCATCACCGCGGTCAAGGAGAAGTACGGCAAGGACATCGAGGAAGTCTTCGGCTTCGAGCTGCAGGTCCCCGCGACGCCGTTCCCCCGCGTGACCCTGGCCGACGCCCGCAAGATCGTGGCGGACAGCGGCTACGACGTGGTCCGAGCCGACGGCGACCTCGACCCCGAGGGCGAGCGCCGTGTCGCCGCCTGGGCAAAGGAGACGCACGGCTCGGAGTTCGTGTTCGTCACCGAGTACGACGCCTCGATCCGGCCGTACTACCACATGCGGAAGCCGGGCGACCCGTCGCTCACGAACAGCTACGACCTCATCTTCAACGGCGCCGAGATCTCGACGGGTGCCCAGCGTGAGCACCGCGTCGACGTGCTCGAGGCGCAGGCCGTCGAGAAGGGCCTGGACCCGGCCGAGCTCGGCTGGTACCTCGACTTCTTCCGCTACGGCGTCCCGCCGCACGGTGGGTTCGGCATGGGCCTCGCGCGCGTGCTGATGCTCATGCTCGGCGAGCCGTCCATCCGCGAGGTCACGTACCTCTTCCGCGGCCCGACGCGCCTCACGCCGTAGTCACGTCGCGCGGCGCCCGCGCGAGCGCACGTCGCGCGGGGCCCGCGCGAGCGCACATGGTGAGCAGAAATGGTCGCCTCCCGATGCGGGAGGCGACCATTTCTGCTCACGAAGCGCCGCAGCGCACGTAGCGCACGCAGCGCCGGGGGGCGGGACGGGAGGCCCGGCTCAGCTCTCCCAGTCGATGGCAGCCCGCCCCGTGACCAGCCCACGGATCTCGGCCGCGGCGGCCTGGTGCTCGGGGTGCACCTGGTACTCGTCGAGCCCGGCGAGGTCGTCGAACGACGCGACGACGGCGACGTCCTGGTTCTCGCCCGGGTAGGCGACGTTCTCGACGACCTCGAGGGACCGGATCGAACCGATGGTGCCGGTCAAGCCGGTCAGGAGTGCACGGATCCGTGCGATGGACTCGGCGCGGTCGAGGTCCTCGCGCAGGGTCCAGGAGACGACGTGGGAGATCATGCGCGGGCCTCGGCCTTCTCGAGCGCACGTGCGAGCCGGTCGGCGTCGACGTGCCAGTTGCTGTGGACGCGCCCGTCGACCAGGACGACCGGGATGTCCTCCGCGTACTCCTGGCGGAGGGCGTCGTCGTCGAGGATCGAGCGTTCCTGCAGGGTGACCCCGGGGTGTTCGGCGACGACGCGCTCGACGATGGGTCGGGCGTCGTCGCAGAGGTGGCATCCGGGCTTCGTCAGGAACGTCACGGCGGGCATGCCCCCAGCGTAGTCCGGGAACGCGAAAGCCCCGGCGAACCGGGGCTTCTCGTGCAGGTCTTCCGACCCGCGCAGACCTTCTTCGATCTACTTCTTGTTGCGACGCTGGTGACGCGTCTTGCGAAGGAGCTTGCGGTGCTTCTTCTTCGCCATGCGCTTGCGACGCTTCTTGATGACAGAACCCATGTGGACCTCGCTCGGACTGATGCTGATGTACGGACACCGGGCCGAAGAGACCGCGGAAAATCAACCTGGGCGAGTCTACCGGCTGCCCGCTGTGATGTCGAACGGGCGCTCAGCCGACGTCCGCCACGCCACCGCGCAGCACGTCGGCGACAGCCGATTCCGGGACGCGGAACGATCGACCGAACCGGATGGCGGGGAGCTCACCGGCGTGCACCATGCGGTACACGGTCATCTTCGAGACGCGCATCATCTCGGCGACCTCAGCGACGGTGAGGAAGCGCACGTCGTCGAAACTGCCGGTCATGATCCGCCTTCGGGGACTCGTGCGCCGGGGCGCACGGGTTGGTGTGACCTGTGTGGTCACTGGTAACTGTAGAGGCGCGTGGGACCCGGTGTCCAGGTGCAGTTCCGGCCGACCCGACCGCCACCGCGGGGCACGGTTCAGTCCTCGTCGCCCCGGCGGGTGAAGCGCTTGCGGCTGCGGTCGACGACCCGCTCCCAGCCCTGCTGCGCGCCGGAGATCGCGGCGGTGGCACGGTACGACGCCTCGGCCATCACGCGTCCGAGTTCGGTGCCGACCTCGACCGTGGCCTTGCCGGCCACGCCGTTGCGTCGGATCGACACCGGCTGGCCGTCTGGCGTCCACGCCGTGGTGGCCGGCGTGCCGTCCGCGTCGACCGCGCCGGTGAACGGCAGGACCCAGTCCTCCAGGTGCACCAGTGGCTCCGGGTCGAGCCGGTAGTAGCGGTGCTGCCCTTCCTCGCGACTCGTGACGAGCCCGATGTCCCGCAGCACGCGCAGGTGCTTCGACACCGTGGGCTGGCTGACGCCGAGCCGTTCGACGAGCTGGCCGACGCTGAGTTCCCCGCCGGTCACGTCCGACCCGTACGCGGCGAGCAGCGCCCCGAGCAGTTCTCGCCGGGTCGGGTCCGCCACGACGGAGAAGATGTCGGCCATGGGGGCAAGGCTAGCCGGGCCACCACGGATGTACCATGACGAACCGTCCTCGCCCATGTCCCCGGAGGCATACGATGCTCGACCGCACGGAGCCGGTCCCACTGCGGGTGGGCGGCACCCGGAGACGGACCACGCGGTTCGGACGCGTGGCCACCGTGCTCCGCTCGTCACCGTCGCGCTTGGCGATCCTGGTGTTCATCGCGCTGATCTTCCTTTTCACGGTGCTCTTCATGACGCCCTGGGCTGCGGCGGACCGCGCCGGGACCGACTTCGCGGACGCCCTGTTCACCGCTGCCTCGGTGGTGTGCGTCACGGGCCTCTCCACCGTCGACATGGCCACGCACTGGTCGGTGTTCGGCAAGGTCCTGGTCGTGATCGGCACCCAGATCGGCGCCGTCGGGGTCCTGACCTTCGCGTCGATCCTCGGGCTGTTCGTGACCAGGAAGCTCGGGCTCCGCGCCAAGCTCATGGCGGCAGGCGACTCGAACCCGCTCCGGACCCACCACGGCGCCGTGCCCGAGGGCCAGGCGGTCCGCCTCGGCGAGGTCGGCACCCTGCTGGCGACGGTCGCGGTGAGCACGCTGACGATCGAGATCGCCCTCGGCCTGCTGCTGCTGCCCTCGGTGCTGATCGCCGGGATCCCGTTCTGGACCGCGGTCGGCGACTCCTTCTACTACGCCGCGATGGCCTTCACGAACACCGGCTTCGCGCCGAACGCCGACGGCCTCACCCCGTTCGCCCACGACTACTGGTTCCTGTCACTGCTGATGGTCGGCGTCGTCGCCGGGTCGATCGGCTTCCCGGTGATCCGTGCGCTCACGAAGCAGCTCCGGACGCCGCGCCGCTGGCCGATCCACGTCAAGCTCACCCTCGCGACGAGCGCGGTCCTGCTCGTCGGCGGCGCCATCGTCTACATCGCCCTCGAAGCGTCGAACCCCACCACCTTCGGCGAGGAGGGCGCCGGACGCACGGCGTTCCAGGCACTGTTCCTGTCGACAATGACCCGTTCGGGCGGCTTCTCACTCGTCGACTTCGACCAGCTGAACGGCTCGAGTCTCCTCGTCACGGACATGCTGATGTTCATCGGCGGCGGCTCCGCCTCGACCGCCGGCGGCATCAAGGTCACGACCCTCGCGGTGCTCTTCCTCGCCGCGGTCGCCGAGGCCCGCGGTCGCCGGAGCATGGAGGCGTTCGGTCGCCGGATCCCGAGCGACGTGCTGCGGGTCGCGGTCGCGGTCGTGCTGTGGGGCGCCACGATCGTCGCGGTCGCCACGGTGGTGCTCCTGCAGATCACGCACGAGTCGCTCGACCGGGTCCTGTTCGAGGTCATCTCCGCGTTCGCGACGTGCGGGTTGTCGTCCGGGGTGTCCGGGAACCTGCCGGAGTCCGGCAAGTACGTCCTGGCGGCCACCATGTTCCTCGGCCGGGTCGGTACAGTGACCATCGCCGCAGCCCTGGCCGCGAGTCAGAGCCGGCAACTGTTCCGCCGTCCCGAGGAGAGGCCGATCGTTGGCTGACCGAACCCGCTCGTCGCACCAGCACGGTGCCATCAGTCACGACGCACCCGTGCTCGTCATCGGGCTCGGCCGCTTCGGCGCCGCCACCGCCGGGCAGCTCGAACGGCAGGACCGCGAGGTCCTCGTGGTGGACACCGACGCCGGCCTGGTGCAGAAGTGGTCCGACCGGGTGACCCACGCCGTGCAGGCCGACGCGACCGACATCGACGCCCTCCGGCAGATCGGCGCGCAGGACTTCCCGATCGCCGTCGTCGGCACCGGAAGCGACCTCGAGTCGAGCGTCCTCATCACCGCGAACCTCGTCGACCTCGGGATCCCGCAGATCTGGGCGAAGGCGATCAGTCGCTCGCACGGCACGATCCTGTCGCGGATCGGCGCGAACCACGTCGTCTACCCGGAGCGTGAGGCCGGCGAGCGCACCGCACACCTGGTGTCCGGTCGCATGCTCGACTTCATCGAGTTCGACGACGACTTCGCGGTGGTGAAGATGTTCCCGCCGCGGGCCGTGCGCGGCAAGGACCTCGCCACGACCGTCATCCGCACGCGCTTCGGCCTGACCGTGCTCGGCATCAAGCCCCCGGGCAGCCCGTTCGTGCCGGCGACCCCGGAGAGCATCATCGGCGAGGACGACGTCATCATCGTCTCCGGTTCGGAGACGGACCTGGAGCGCTTCGCCGCGTTCGAGTGAGGACCACCAGACGGACGGGAGGCCCGTGGCGACGCCGCCACGGGCCTCCCGTCCGTCTGTGGCTGCGCCCACGACGCGGTGTGCGTCTACGACGCGGCGATCTCCTCGGCCCGCGCGATCGCGGCGCGCGACGCGCGGAGGAACGTGTCGGACAGATCAGCGTCCTGCAGCACCGCCACAGCACGCTCGGTGGTGCCCTTCGGGCTCGTGACCGCACGCCGGAGCTCGGCCGGCGACCGGTCGGACCGCTCCAGGAGTTCGACGGCGCCGCGCACCGTCCCCTGCACCATCACAGCCGCCTGCTCGGGCGTGAAGCCGAGCGCCTCGGCCGCCTGCTGCCACTGCTCGACGAGCAGGAAGACGTAGGCGGGGCCGGAGCCGGAGACCGCCGACAGCGCGTCGAGCTGCGCCTCCGGCACCTCGATGACCTGTCCCGACGCCGTGAACACCGACGACGCGAGCGCGACGGCCTCGGCGTCGGCCGATCTCCCGGCGCTGATGCCGGTGACGCCGTGCCCCACGCCGATCGGGGTGTTCGGGAGCGCCCGGACGACGCGGACGCCATCGGGCACCTTCGCCTCCATGCTCGCGGTGGTGGTGCCGACCGCGACGCTGACCAGGACCGCTCCCGGTTCGAGGTCCGCCGCGACCTCGTCGAGCAGGTCCGCGATCATGTACGGCTTCACGCCGACCACGACGAGGGCTGCGCCACGGACGGCATCACGGTTCGCGTCCGGGTCGGTGTCGCTCGCGGTGGCGTCGAGTCCGCGCTCCCGGTGGGCGGCGGCGGACTGCTCGGACTTCGTGGTCAGGGTCACCGTCCTGGGGTCGAGTCCGGCGGCGAGCAGGCCGTCGAGGACCGAGCCGGACATGGAGCCGACGCCGAGCAGCGCGGTACGGGGCAGGTCGATCGTCATGCTCCCGACCCTACCGACCGCCCTCGCCTAGGATCGTCTTCCAGATCGGGAGAAGGGGACAGCTGTGAGCGCTTCTGGAGGCACGAGGGCGATCCTCGCCGCACTCGGTGCGAACGTCGGCATCGCGATCGTGAAGTTCGTCGCCGCGGCGATCAGCGGTTCGGCGTCGATGCTGGCCGAGGGCGTGCACTCGCTCGCCGACTCCGCGAACCAGCTCCTCCTGCTGCTCGGTGGCCGGAAGGCCCGACGTGCCGCCGACGAGGAGCACCCGTTCGGCTACGGCCGCGAGCGTTACGTGTACGCCTTCGTCGTCTCGATCATCCTGTTCTCCGTCGGTGGCGTGTTCTCGCTCTACGAGGGCATCGAGAAGCTCACCCACCCGCACCCGCTCGAGAACTGGTGGCTGCCGCTCGTCGTGCTCGTCATCGCGATCGGGCTCGAGGGCTTCTCGCTGCGCACCGCGCTGAAGGAGGCCCGGCCGCAGAAGGGCACGCTCAGCTGGGTGCAGTTCGTCCGCCGCGCCAAGGCCCCTGAGCTCCCCGTCGTCATGCTCGAGGACACCGCGGCGCTGCTCGGCCTGGTCTTCGCGCTCTTCGGCGTCGGCCTGACGGCACTCACCGGCAACGGCGTCTTCGACGCGATCGGCACGATCTTCATCGCCGCCCTGCTCATCGCCGTCGCGGTCGTGCTCGGGATCGAGACGAAGAGCCTGCTCGTCGGCGAGGGCGCCACCGCCGCCGACGTCGAACGGATCAAGGCCGCCGTGCTGGACGGCCCCGAGGTCGACTCGATCATCCACATCAAGACGCTCTACCTCGGCCCCGACGAACTCATGGTCGGGGTGAAGGTCGCCGTGGACGGGGACCGCCGACTCGGCGACGTCGCCGCCGGCATCGACACCGTCGAGCACCGCGTCCGGACGGCCGTGCCGATCGCCCGGGTCATCTACGTCGAGCCCGACGTCCTCCGCACCGGTCCGCGTCCGCCGACCGAGGCGATCGTCATCCGCGCCGCAGACTGAAGAAGTCGTCGAGGAGCGCGGCGCACTCCCCCTCGAGCACGCCCCCGACGACCTCGGAGCGGTGGGGCAACCGGCGGTCCCGTGCGATGTCGTAGACGCTGCCGCTCGCGCCGGCCTTCGGGTCCCACGCGCCGAAGACGATCCGCGGTACCCGTGCGGCCATGATCGCCCCGGCGCACATCGGGCACGGCTCGAGGGTCACGACGAGCGTGTGCTCCTCGAGGTGCCAGTCCCCCGCAACGGCCGCCGCGGCCCGGAGCGCGAGCACCTCGGCGTGCGCCGTCGGGTCCTGCAGGGCCTCGCGCTCGTTGCGTCCGGTGGCGACGACGACGCCGTCACGGTCGAGCACGACAGCCCCGACCGGGACGTCCCCGGTCGCCAGGCACGCACGGGCCTCGACGAGCGCGCGTTCCATCGCGGGGACGAAGGGACGGGCGGCGGGCGCTTCCACGGGACCTCCTGGCGGTCGGCAGCACGGTAGGCTCGACCCTATGCGAGTCCACGTCGCCGACCACCCGCTCATCACCCACAAGCTCTCGGTGCTCCGCGACCGGACCACACCCTCCCCCACGTTCCGCGCCCTCACCGAGGAGCTCGTCACGCTCCTCGCGTACGAGGCCACGCGCAACGTCCGGGTGACGGCGACGCCGATCGACACCCCGGTGGCACACACCATGGGCGTCTCGATCGCCAAGCCGCGTCCGCTCGTCGTCCCGATCCTCCGCGCCGGCCTCGGCATGCTCGAGGGGATGGTCAAGCTCGTCCCCACGGCAGAGGTCGGGTTCCTCGGCATGGCCCGCAACGAGGAGACCCTCGAGCCGCAGACCTACGCCGAGCGCCTGCCCGACGACCTGTCCGGCCGGCAGTGCTTCGTGCTCGACCCGATGCTCGCGACCGGTGGCACCCTCGCCGCCGCGATCGACTTCCTGTTCGCCCGCGGTGCGGAAGAGGTCACCTGCGTGTGCATCCTCGGCGCACCCGAGGGGCTCGCCATGGTCGAGCAGGCGGTGGGCGACCGCAACGTCTCGATCGTCCTCGGTGCCCTCGACGAGAAGCTGGACGAGAACGGCTACATCGTGCCCGGGCTCGGCGACGCCGGCGACCGTCTCTACGGTCTGGCCGAGTAGCCGTCAGAGGCGTCACCCACGATCGGACGGGAGGCGCGGTGCCAGCTGGCACCGCGCCTCCCGTCCGTTCGTCCGTCCCGTCCACTGCCACCCGTGCGCGGAACGCACCGTCCGTGCGGACGGTTGACACCACGTTGGTATACCGCCGATACTCGTCACATGACTGCAACCGCGTCCACCCGCGTCCTCTCCGAGGCGTGCTCCTGCACAGGGGCAGTGGGGGCTTCCGGCATGATGATGCCGGCGACGGCAGTCATGCGTTGTCGAATGTGTGCCTGATCGGCACCCGTTCCAGCCGGATCCCCCGCGACACCACCCCGGTCGCGAGCGTGTGATCCCCGGGTGACGGACACCGTCGACGACGAGCACAACGTCACGAGGTCTGTCTCCCGTTCCCCCGGGTCAGCCCCGGTCCGCAGCAGGACCGCAGGGCACATCGGCATCCCGCCGTACCCGGGTCGACGCATTCGACACCGGCCACCGCGCCACACGCGCACCGGCCACACCGCCCGGAGAACCACCATGTCGCTCACCATCGCTCAGCCCCGCACCGCGCTCCGCACCGCTGCTCCGGCACCGACGGACCTCGGCACCGTGACGCCGATCCGCCCGCGTCCCGCATCGCCCGCGCCGACCGGCCAGACCACCGTGCCGACGAGCCCCGTCGTCGCACCGCAGCGCAACCGCTCCCTGCCCGAGGGCACCGAGGCCCGTGGCTTCGCGCTCTACGTCGGCATCGACGAGGCGAAGGCCGCCGCAGCCGGCACCACCCTCGCCGCCGTGGTCGAGCAGCTCAAGGCGCTCACCGCCCAGCTCGTGCCGAACTCCGAGACCTACGCGGCCGTCGCCGTCGCCGCGGAGCACTCCGGTGGCCGTGACGTGGACGTCGTCCGCCTCGCGCTGCAAGACCGCTCCGCCGTCGCCGCCCGCAAGCAGGCCGAGAAGCCCGAGCCCGAGGAGACCGGGGTCGTCATCGACATCTCCCGGAAGCGCGTCACGCTCGACGGCGAGGCCGCTCCGCTGACGTACAAGGAGTTCGAGCTCCTGCAGTTCCTCGTCCTGCGCGAGGGGCAGACCGTCGACCGTTCGGCCATCATCGAGGGCCTGTGGTCGGACGGCGAGGACGAGACCCCGAACGAGCGCACCATCGACGTGCACGTCCGTCGGCTCCGCTCGAAGCTCGGCGCGTTCGAGGAGATCGTGCGCACCGTGCGCGGGGTCGGCTACCGGTTCGACCGGCACGCCGACGTCGCCGTCCGGTACGCGTCGACGCCGTCGCCCGACCTCTTCTGATCCTGATCGGCGGCTCTTGGTGAACTCGCAGCGAACGACCCGCGGCGAGGCTAGCGTGCCGTTACCGCTTCGTTATACAGTCGTTCGTGCAGACGGTGTTTGCTGTGGCACCGCCTGCGGAATGTGATTGCAGGACACTCTTGGTGCAAGGGAGAGGGCCGGTCGCTCGGAAGAGCGGCCGGCCCTCGTGCATGTCGGAACTGCTCCGGTCATGCAAGGGAGAGGGCCGTCCATCAGGCAACTGGTGGGCGGCCCTCGTGCACGTCCTGGGCACGTCGCACACCCCTGTCGGGAGCCGTCGGTAGTGTGGACGGACCGTACGAGCAGAGGGAGTTGACCGTGAGCGAGTCACGTCGCAGCGAGAAGGCGACTGCCGTCGCGGCCTGGGAAGCACTGTTCCGCGCCCAGGTGAGCGTGATGCGCAGTCTCAACGCCGACTTCCCCGGCGACGACATCTCGTTCAACGAGTACGACGTCTGCTTCAACCTCTCGACGCAGCCCGGCCGTCGTTGTCGGATGCGCGAACTCACCGGTCACCTGCTCCTGACCCAGCCGAGCGTCAGCCGCCTGGTCGACCGACTCCTCGCCCGCGGCATCGTCGAGAAGCAGCCGGACCCGACCGACGCCCGCGGCGTGATCGTGGCCCTCACCCCGCACGGTTTCGACGTCTACCGCCAGGTCGCGGTGCAGCACGCCGCCAGCATCGCGCAGCAGGTCGGCGCCGGTCTCTCGGACGCCGAGCTCCGCACCCTCACCGAGCTCTGCACGAAGCTCCGGGCCGCCGTCACGACCCCGCCCGCGCGCCGTCCCGTCACCAGGTCGGTGACCGAGCCGGACACGGCCACGGTGTGAGCGGCGCACTCGTCTGGCTCCGCGACGACCTGCGGCTCGCCGACAACCCCGCGCTGCGCGCCGGGATCGACCACGGTGGTGACGTCACGGTCGTGTACGTCCTCGACGAGGACTCCCCCGGCGTCCGCGCGATCGGTGCCGCCAGCCGGTGGTGGCTGCACCACTCGCTGACCGCGCTGGACGGCGAGCTTCGTGACCGCGGATCGCGACTCGTCCTCCGGCGCGGGGCCGCTGCCGCCGAGATCGACCGGCTCGTCGCCGACACCGGTGCCGACGCCGTGTTCTGGAACCGCCGGTACGGCGCGGCCGAACGCGACATCGACGCCGGCATCAAGTCGGCGCTGCACGACCGCGGGATCGAGGCGCACAGCTTCGCCGCCAACCTGCTCTGGGAACCGTGGACGGTGCTGACCGGGCAGGGCGAGCCGTACAAGGTCTTCACCCCGTTCTGGAACGCCGCCCAGGCCATGCCAGAGCCCCGCCACCCGCTGCCGGAGCCACGCGACCTGCCCCCAGCCGCTGCCGTCGACGGGGACTCCCTCGACGACTGGACGCTGCTGCCCACGAAGCCGGACTGGGCCGAGGGCCTCCGCGACTCCTGGGAGCCCGGGGAGCACGGCGCCCACCGGCAGCTCGAGCACTTCGTCGAGCACGCCCTCGAGGACTACGATCAGCGCGACGAGCCGGCGACGGAGGCCACGAGCGGGCTCTCCCCGTACCTGCGGTGGGGCGAGATCAGTCCGTACCAGGTGTGGCACCGGCTGCACGGGCGACTCGAACCCGAACAGCGCAAGCACGCGGCCGCGTTCCTCCGACAGCTCGCGTGGCGCGAGTTCAACTGGAACGAGTACTTCCACTGCGACGACATCGCGACGGTGAACGTCCGGCGGGGCTTCGACGCGTTCCCGTGGCGTGACGTCACCGACGACGAGCTCGACCGCTGGAAGCAGGGCATGACCGGGTTCGACCTCGTCGACGCCGGCATGCGCGAGCTCTGGCACACCGGTGTCATGCACAACCGTGTGCGCCTGGCGGCAGGCAGTTTCCTGGTCAAGAACCTGCTGGTCGACTGGCGGGTGGGCGAGCGGTGGTTCTGGGACACCCTCGTCGACGCCGACGCCGCGAACAACCCGGCGAACTGGCAGTGGGTCGCGGGCTCCGGGTTCGACGCCGCACCGTACTTCCGGGTGTTCAACCCCGACCGGCAGCTCGAGCGGTTCGACCCGCACCGCGAGTACGTGCACCGGTGGGTGCCGGCCGACGAACTCCGACCCGAGCCGATGGTCGACCTCAAGGCCACGCGGCAGCGCGCGCTCGACGCCTACGAGCAGATGCGCCGGTCATGACCGAGCTCCCTCCGGCCGTCCACGACGTCGTCGAGCAGGTCGACGCGGTGTTCCGTGACCGTGTCGAGCGCGGCACCGCTCCGAGCAGTGTCTGGGGCGTCTTCGACCGCTCCGGCCTGATCGCTTCCGGTGGGCACGGCGACCGCGGCGACGGACTCCGGCCGGACGCCGACACCGTGTACCGGATCGCGTCCTGCACGAAGAGCGTCACGGCGGCGACGCTGCTGACCCTGGTCGCCGACGGCCGCCTCGACCTCGACGCCCCGATCACCGCCTTCGTGCCGGCGTTCGGTGCGGTCGCACTGCCGACGCCGGACTCCCCCGTCCCGACCGTCCGGATGCTGCTCACGATGTCCGCCGGGTTCCCCACCGACGACCCGTGGGCCGACCGGCAAGAGTCCATCAGCGACGCCGAGCTCGACGAGGTCCTGCGTGGCGGACTGCTGTTCGACACGGTCCCGGGCACACGCTTCGCCTACTCGAACCTCGGCTACGCGTTGCTCGGTCGCGTCGTCGCGGTCGTCGCAGGTCGCCCGTTCCCCGAGGTCGCGCGCGACACCGTCCTGCGGCCGCTCGGCCTCGACGACACGGTGTTCAGCGCCACCGAGACGCGCGGGTTCGTCGTCACCGGGTTCCGCCCGCACGAGGGCGACTGGGAACCGCTCGGCATGACCGGCCCCGGCGCGTTCTCGTCGATCGGCGGCCTGTTCTCCACGGTGCGCGACCTCGCGCGGTGGGCGACGCACCTCGGTTCGGCGTTCGCGGACCGTCCCGAGCCGGGTCCGGTGTCGCCAGCCGACCGACGGCTCATGCAGCAGGCGATGCGCGTCGTGCCGCCGTCGGTGGTGGCCGGTTCGACCCGTGCGACCGCGTACGGGTTCGGACTGTTCGTCGAACAGGACGACCGCCACGGCGAGCTCGTGTCGCACTCCGGCGGGTACCCCGGGTTCTCGGCCCACATGCGGTGGTCCGTGCGTGACGGCCTCGGTGTCGTCGCGTTCGAGAACGCCACCCAGGCGAAGGTATCCGTCGCCACGGTCCAGGCGCACGACATCCTGCTCCGCGCGACCGTGGGCACGCGGACCGCCTCCGGCGCCGACGCGACCACCGGCTCGACCGACGGCGCGCGCGTCGCCCCCGGCGCCGACGCGACCACCCGTGCCACGCGGGCGGCGCAGGTGGCCGTGACGCGCCTCCTGGCCGACTGGCGCGACGACCTGGCGGACGCGATCTGCACGCCGAACGTGGCGATGGACGTTCCGTACGACCGCCGGCGCCGCGCGGTCGCCGCGGCCATCGCGTCCGTGCACGCCGACCTGTCGGCACCGCCGGTCGACGAGCAGTCCCTCGCGCCCTCGCACCTGCGGTGGTGGATCCCCGGTGCCTGCGGACGGCTCCGCGTCGAGATCCGCCTCGCACCGTCCGCCGCCGGACTGGTCCAGACCCTGCACGTCACCGCCGAGCCCAGCGAGCAGTGACCGGGACGCGGTCCCCGCTCAGACCGGCGGTCGGCCGCCGACGAACCCGAGCGCCCGCGCGGCGACCCGCGTCCCCTCGCGTGCTGCCGCGCCGACGCGCACCGGGTCGGTCGCCCACGCGCGGACGAACCCGGCGGCGAAGGCGTCCCCGGCACCGATGGTGTCGACGACCGTCGCCGGGGTCGCGTGGACCCGCTGCACGCTCCGCCCCCGCCGACCGATGAGCACGCCGTCGACGCCGACCGTGACGACGACGAGCGGGACGTGCGCGGTGAGTCGTCGCACGGCTTCGTCGAGGTCGGTCGTCCCGGTGAGTTCGAGTGCTTCCTGCCGCCCCGGGAACAGCACGTCGACCCCGTCGAGTGCGGCCAGGAGCTCAGTGGCGCCGACCGCCCGGATCACTGCGGACGACGAGGGGTCCAGCGAGACGCGCGCCGACCCGCTCCGGGCGCACGCGACGAGGTCGGCGACCCGCTCGGCACCGCCGCCGAGCATGCCCGCACCGGTGAGGTGCACGATGTCGGCGCGGGACAGGACGTCCGTCGGGACGTCGTCCACGCGGATGGCGCCGCTGGCGGCCGGGTCGGACATCGCCGTCCGTCCGCCGTCGTTCCGCACCGACACGACGACACCGGTGGAGGTCATCGCGTCGTAGCGCAGGTGGGCACGGACCCCGGCGTCCTCGAGGGCGCGTTCGTGCCGGTAGACGTCGTCCACACCGACGCGTGAGACCAGGTCGACCTCGGCGCCGAGCCACCCGAGCCACGCGGCCGTGTTGCCGGCCGCTCCCGCCGGCCGGTGCCGGATGACCGCTGCCGGGTCGTGGATGCCCATGGTGTGCGCCGTGGTGTGGACGAGGATCCCGTCCAGGACGTCGCCGACGACGAGGAACCGTTTCCCGGCGCCACGACGGCGGCCCGCGACCACCCGCCCGGCACGGGTCCCCTCGAGCCGTGACAGGGGCTCGGAGCCCTCGTGCGGCATGGACATCGCAGACAGTCTACGTGGACGCGAGCAAATCTCCGTTTTCACGGTGGGATCGGGGCTGTTCGCGGCACGCAACCGTTGATATACTCAAGGACAGTATGTGAACGGTCGAGCGACCGCCGCGCCCACGACGGAGATGCCATGCCCAGGAAGCCCGACCCGACCTTGAAGCCCGCGATCATCGAGAAGGTCACCCAACACCTGCTCGACACCAAGGTCGAGGACGTGTCGGTACGCAGTCTCGGCCGGGTCCTCGGCACGAGCGCCTACCCGATCGTCTACCACTTCGGCACCCGCGAAGCCCTCATCGACTCCGTCGTCGACCACCTCGCCGAGTCCGTCTCCGCCGCCCCGCTCGACCCCACCGCCGACCGGCACGCCCTCGCCGAGCACCTCGTCGCGACGTTCGGCGGACTCGACGAACCACGACGGTCGCTCGCCGCACGGCTCACCTTCGAGCTCGGCTCGGTCGAGGCGCTGGACGGCCGCGATCGCGAACACGTCCACCACCGAGCGCACGTCGCCGCGATCGCCGCCTGGTGCCTCGAGCACGGCTACGACCGGGCCGACGCCGAGCACGCGGCAGCCGACGCCGTGACCGCTGCCCGTGGCACGCAGTGGAGCACCATCGTCGACCGTGAGCACACCGACACCGATGCCACGCTGCGCGCCATCGCGGACGAGCTCGTCGCGGGCGCGGAGTACCAGACCGCCTGATCGCGCCCACGCGGGACGGGCTGTGGTCCGGACCGACGACGAACGGGAGGCACGGTGCCAGCTGGCACCGTGCCTCCCGTTCGTCAGATCAGGTGGTTCAGAGCGTCACGAAGGACTGCGACTTCGCGTTCGCGAAGCGGGCAGCGACGTTCTCCCAGTCGACGATGTTCCACACGGCCTTGACGTAGTCCGCCTTGACGTTGAGGTAGTCGAGGTAGAAGGCGTGCTCCCACATGTCGAGCAGGAAGATCGGCACGAGACCGAACGGCACGTTGGCCTGCTGGTCGAAGAGCTGGAAGGTGGTCAGCTTCTGGCCGACGGTGTCCCAGGCCAGGACGGCCCAGCCGGAGCCCTGGATGCCGTTCGCGACCGCGGCGAACTGCGCCTTGAAGGTGTCGAACGAGCCGAAGAACTCGTCGATCGCCGCGGCGAGCTCGCCCTCGGGGACCTTCGTGTCCGGGCCGAGGTTGGTCCAGAAGATCGAGTGGTTGACGTGGCCACCGAGGTGGAAGGCCAGGTCCTTCTCGAGCTTGTTGATCGCACCGAAGTTGCCCGACTCGCGCGCTTCGCCGAGCTGCTGCAGCGCGGTGTTCGCACCGGTGACGTAGGCCTGGTGGTGCTTGTCGTGGTGCAGCTGCATGATCTTGCCGCTGATGTGCGGCTCGAGTGCGGCGTAGTCGTACGGCAGCTCCGGCAGGGTGTACTCAGCCATGTGAGGTCCTTTCGATCAGTGGGTTGCGGACTTGGCTCCGCGGCTCACGAGAGCCGGGAACGATCGGAGAGGGAGTGGAATTCCCGGTTGTGGTAGACCAGCGGCTCGCCGTGCTCGAGACCGACGACGATGTCGAGGACCTCGGCGACGACGACGGTCGAGGACCCGATCGGCGTCGTGGAGAGCGGGCGGCAGCGCAGGGCGCTGGCGGCGCTGGGCAGGTAGTGGTCGCCGGAGGGCAGCGTGCCCCAGATCGGGTCGTCGGCGGCGGGACTGCCGGTGGACGCGAACCGTCGGGCCAGCGCGACCCCGAGGGAGTCGACGAGGTGCACGACGAAGATCGGTGCACCGAGCACGGCTCCGGCGGACCCGGAGTTGGTGGACAGGGAGAACACGAGCACCGGCGGGTCGATCGCGACGCTGGCGACGCTCGAGGCGGTGAGCCCGGTCGGGCCGTCCGGTCCCTCGGCGGTGATGACGGCGACGCCGGCAGGGTGACCGCGGAACGCGGCCTTGTACGCGTCGGCGATGGTCGCGGGGGCTTCGTCGGGCATGGAGATCGTGGTCGTTCCTTCGCGAGGGTTGTGCCGCCGCTGCTGGGCGGCCACGTCCCAACGTATGACCTCAACCATGGTTGAGGTCAACGATTCACAGGTTCGGCCGCTCCCGGGCGCGCCGTGTGACCTCGCGTGACGCGTCCGACCGCGGGAACGCGGGACTTCGTGAGCAGAAGAACGCGGGACTTCGTGAGCAGAAATGGTCGGGTCACGTGGCGTGACCCGACAATTTCTGCTCACGAAGCGCAGCGCCGCGCAGCGGGCGCAGCGGGCGCAGCGCGGCGAGCGCAGCGCGCCGCGCAGCGCGTCAGCGGCGCTTCAGCATCACGACGGCGCCCGCTGCCGCGACGACCATGAGCACGGCCGCGACACCCGCGGTGATCGTCACACCGGAGTCGAACGCGGCCCGAGCCGACTCGAGGAGCGCCTGCCCGGCACCGCCGCCGAGCTGGGCAGCCGCCGTCACCGCGCCACCGAGGGTCTCCTGGGCAGCGACGTGCGCCGACGAGGACAGCCCGTCCGGCACCGCGACGTGCGCCCGGTAGGTCGTGGCGAGGATCGTCCCGAGCACCGCCGTGCCGAGCACCGCACCGATCTCGTACGCCGTCTCGGACATCGCCGACGCCGCTCCGGCCTTGTCCGCCGGGGCCGTCGAGATGATGAGGTCGTTCGTGACGGTCTCGGACGCGCCGATGCCGATGCCGAGCAGGACGAACGCGAACGCCAGCGCCGCGATCGACGCGTGGTGCCCGAGGACCGCCACGAGCGCGTACGCCGCCGCCGAGAACAGCAGGGACACCGACACGACCCAGCGCGGGGCGACCCGGGCGACGACGGGCACCACCGCGAGCCCGGCGACGATCGTCAGCACCGATCCCGGCACGAGCACGATGCCGGAGGTGAACGGGTCGAGCCCCGCGACGAGCTGCAGGTGCTGCGCGATGAAGAACAGGAACCCGGTGAGCGAGAACATCGCCATCAGGTTCATGAGCACGCTGCCGGTGAACGCCGTGCTGCGGAACAGCCGGAGGTCGAGCATCGGCGTGCGGGACCGCAGCTGCCGGCGGACGAACGCGATGCCGCACACGACGCCGACGGCGAGCATGGCGACGGCGAACCCGCGCTCCTCCGGGTGCACGACCGACTTGATCGCCCACGCGGTCGGGGCGAGCGCGCCGAGGGAGAGGAACATGCTCGGCACGTCGACGGGACCGGGCTTCGGGTCACGTGACTCCGGCACGCAGAACGGCACCCCGACGAGCATCACGACCAGGATCGGGACCGCCACCAGGAACACGCTGCCCCAGTGGAAGTGCGCGAGGAGCACTCCGCCCACGAGCGGACCGAGGGCGTTCCCCGCGGCGAACATCGTCGACCAGACGGCGAGCGCCATCCGTCGCTCCCCCGCGTCGACGAAGACGTTGCGGATGATCGAGAGCGTGGCGGGCATGAGCATCGCGCCGAACACGCCCATCGCGATCCGGGCGGCGACGAGCATCCACGCGTCCGTCGAGAACGCGGCGGCGACCGAGAACAGTGCGAAGCCGGAGGCGCCGACCACCAGGATCCGACGCCGGCCGATCCGGTCGCCGATGCTGCCCATCACGACGAGCAGGCCGGCGAGGACGAGCGGGTACGCGTCGACGATCCAGAGTTGCGTGGTCGCGTCCGGGTTGAGCGCTCGGGAGATCGAGGGCAGCGCGAAGCTCAGCACGGTGTTGTCCACCGAGATGAGCAGCACCGGCAGCATCAGCACGGCGAGCGCCAGGAACCGACGGGCGCGGCTCCCGGTGACGCGGGTGGCGACGGGGCTGGTGAGCAGTGCGGACACGGCGGACTCCTGGGACTTCGAGCCGGACCAGGTCGACGGCGGGCGGTGCATGGGGCAGACGAGACGGGACGCGGGATGGACACGCGCCCCGTCAGGACTCCGTTAGTGTACCGTCCGGACGGTGATGGTTGCAAATGCAACCAAGAGACGGTCTGGAGGCGCGGTGCCAGCCCGCACCGCGCCTCCAGGCCGTGTCCTGGGTCGCGTTCTCGGACCTACGCCGATTCGCGGAGCAGCAACCGGTGGCGGACCGTGCGCTCGACGGCCGCGCCGGAGCGCGGCAGCTCGCCGGCGAGCATGCCGAGCGCGAGGTCGAGGGCCTCGCGCGCGACGGCGTCGAGGTCGACCGCCAACGTCGTCAGCATCGGCGACACCAGTGCGCCGAGCGGCAGGCCGTCGACTCCGACGACCCGTACCTGACCGGGGACGTCGACGCCCGCGCGGCGGCAGGCCTGCAGCACGCCGAGCGCCATCACGTCGTTGAAGGCCAGGATCGCGTCGAGCCGGCGCTTCCGAGCCAGGATCCGCACGGTCTCCTCGGCACCGCACTCGGCCGTGCCGTGCGGCGCGTGCACGAGCTCAGGCAGGTAGCCGCGGCGCCGCAGGGCGTCCAGCATGAGCAGGCCGCGCGCGCTCGTGTGGTCGGGCGTCGAGTTGTCGAGCACGACCGGGTGCCGGACCCCGGTCGCCACCAGGTGGTCGGCGAGGGCTTCGATCGCGTCGGCGGGGTCGATCCACACCGCTGCCGTCGGTGGGTCGGAGGACGGGTCGAGCTCGACCATCGGCACGTTGCCGAGGAGCTCGCTCCACCGGTGCCGGCGCGAGCCGAGGTAGCCGATGACCACGTCGGTCTGCGCCCCGAGCGCCTGGACCATCCGGTCGGCGTCGCTCGCCAGGTCGACGTCGGCGAGCATGACGTTCCACCCCTGCTCGGCGGCGAGCCGGAACACGGCGGACGCGAGCTGGGGTGTGTACGGGTTCCGCAGGTCGTTCACGACGAGCCCGAGCTGGTGCTCGCCGCCGGTGACCAGCCCGCGGCCGAACCGCGACGGCCGGTAGTCGAGCGACGCCGCGACCGCGAGGACACGCTCCTTCGTGGTCGCGCTGATGCCGGGCATGCCGTTCATCGCGCGGGTGACGGTCTGCCGGGAGACCCCGGCGGCCGCGGCGACGTCGATGATCGTCGCGCGGCCGCCAGGGTGCGGGCCGTCCGGGGGCGACTGGGTCAGTCGCGGAGGTCCAGCCATGCCACCTGCTCGGGAGAGAGTTCGACGGAGAGGCCCGTCATCGAGGAGCGGGCTTCGGCGATCGTACGCGGTCCGAAGAGCGGGAACGTCGGGAACGGCTGGTTGAGGACGTACGCCAGGGCGATCGCGGTGGCCGGGACACCGAACTGCTCGCCGAGCTCCCGCGCGCGACGCAGCCGCTCGAAGTTCTCGTCGGAGTAGTAGCAGCGCACGAGCTCGGCGTCGCTGGTGTCGTCCGGCCGCGCACGCCCGGTGAAGAAGCCGCGCGCCTGGGACGACCACGGCAGCAGGGGAACCTGGCGCTCCTCGAGCCACGCCTTCGAGGCCGCGTCGGTCGCGTGCTCGCAGCCGTCCCACGGCACGTCGTACGCCTCGGCGAGCCCGAAGTGGTTGCTGAGGACCTCGAACTCGTGCTTGCCGTTGGCCCGTGCGTAGGCGTTCGCCTCGTCGAAGCGCGCGGGGGTCCAGTTCGACCCGCCGTACACGCGGATGCGGCCGGCTCGTCGGTGCTCGTCGAGGACGTCGACGAACTCCCCCACCGGGATGTCCGGGTTGTCGCGGTGCATCATGTAGATGTCCGCGTAGTCGGTGCCCTGGCGTTCCAGGCTCTCGAGCAGCTGCTTCGTCAGCGACTCCGGGTCGCAGAACGGCGTGTGCGCGCCCTTGGTGATGACCACGACGTCCTCGCGGACCCCGCGGTTCTGGATCCACTTGCCGAGACGGCCCTCGAGCACGCCGCCGCCGTAGATGTAGCCGGTGTCGAAGACGTTGCCACCCTGCTCGACGAACAGGTCGAAGATCGCGCTGGCGTGCGCCAGGTCGGGCTGGTTGTCGACGCCCATCACCAGGCGCGACAGCCGCTTGCCGACACCCGGGATCTCGCCGTACTTCATGGGGTTGCCGTCCTGCACCCGGAGCGGCCGACCGCTCACCGTGGGGATGTCGGCGGACTCGGCCTCGAACGGGTAGCGCAGGCCGATCGCGGCGCGCCACTTGTCGAGGGTGCGGGCGGTGGCGAGCGACTCGTCGATCGTCATCTGTGCTGCCTCGACCGCACCGGCACGCAGGGCGTCGGTGGTGGCGTCGGCCTCGCGGGCGTAGGGGTGCTCGCCGGCGAAGGACAGGGTGCGCGGGTCCTCGTCGACGGTGCGGACCTCGATGGTCGGGTCGGCACCGAGGGTCCACGGGTCGGTGAGCACGATGCGACCACGTGTGCCGTACACCGCGACGGCGTTGTCGTCCTGCACGAAGACCCCGGTGCGGACGGAGGCGGTGATGCCGCCCTTGTACGTCAGCTGCGCGACGGTCCACTCGTCGACACCGGTCGGTCCGATCGTGCCGCTGGCGGTGAGCTCCGTCGGCTCGGCGACGGCGACACCGGTGGCGGCCTGCACGATCGCGGCGGCCATCGTCACCGGGTACCCGCCGACGTCGAGGATCCCGCCGCCGGCCGTGTCGACGTCGAAGAGCCGGCCGGCCCGCTCGCCGGTGCGGAACGCGAACGAGGCGTCGATGTGGGTGACCTCACCGATCGCGCCGTCCCGCACCAGGTCGAGCAGTGCGGCGGTCTGCGGGTGGAAGCGGTACATGAACGCCTCGACCAGCGGCAGGCCGGCCTGGCGCGCGGCGTCGGCGAGGGCCATGGCGGTGCCGTGGTTCGGGGCGAGCGGCTTCTCGCACAGCACGGCCTTGCCGGCCTCGAGCGCAGCGAGGACGAGCTTCGCGTGCCCGGTGTGGACGGTGGAGACGTACACGGCGTCGACGCGCGGGTCGGCGAGGACCTCGTCGTACGTCGCAGCGGAGACGTCGGCGAACCCGAGCCCCGCGGCTTCGTCGGCGAATGTCTGCGCCCGGTCGGTGGAGGAGCTGCCGGCCGCCACCAGGGTGCCACCGCTCGCGGGCAGCTGGGAGAGGAAGCGGCGGGCGATGCCCCCGGGGCCGAGGACGGCCCAGCCGGGGCGGTCGGCGGCCGTCGGAGTCGGGGTGCTGGCGGTGTTCGCGGTCTGCGCTGACATGCGGATCCTTGTCGTCTCGTGAACCTTCACGGTCACGAAGACGCTAGTGCCACACGCCCGGCGGATCAATGTGGATGTGCTTGACACGGCGTGTCTCACAGAGGATGCTCTGGACCACTTCGTGAGCGTTCACGGTCGAACGCTCCGGGGACCCGATATCGCTGTGTCCAACCCGATCTCAACGACGAGAGCAGGTAGTTTCGTGACGTCATCTCCATCGATCAGTCTCAGCAGGCGGGGGTTCCTCGCCGGCGCAGGTGCACTCGGTGCCCTCGCCACCACCGCACTGTTCGCCGGGTGCTCGACCGGCACCGCCATCTCCAAGGACCCCGACGAGCTCGTCCTCTGGTACTGGAACCGGTCGCTCGACCCGAAGTTCCTGCGGCAGGCCGCCGGGGGGATCGCCGGGCAGGGGTCCAAGCGGCTCCGCCCCGACCTGATCGGCGGCGCCTCGTACGACACCAAGTTCCGGACGGCGCTCGCCGGGAACGCGTTCATCCCCGACGTGCTGATGGTGAACTCGAACTGCTGGCTCTACTTCCCCGACGAGGACCTGTTCACGGACTTCGACGACCACGGCGGCGCGGCGAAGCGGGACGAGTACTACGACTGGAAGAGCGCGCTCGGCCGGACGCCGAGCGGCCGGCAGTGCTTCTGGCCGGTCGACACCGGACCGACCGGCTTCTTCTACCGGCAGGACGTCCTGGCGAAGGCGGGGCTGCCGATCGACCCGGACGAGGTCTCCGACGCGATCGCGACGTGGGACTCGTTCCGCTCCTTCGGCGCGAAGATCCGGAAGGGTGCGGACGCCGCGACGGTCATCACCGCCAACCAGCTCTTCAACCAGTACATCTACGCAAGCCCCACGCGGTACTTCGACCGCGATGACCAGCCGGTCTTCGAGCAGGACGACAGCTCGGTGCGGCAGGCGTGGGAGAACGCCGTCGCCTGCGTCCGTTCCGGCCTCACCGGCAACCTGCAGTCCGGCACCGACCAGAACGCCGGGTGGGTGTCCGGCCGGGTCGCGGGACAGATCGAGGGCGCGTGGTGGACGCAGGTCATCCACGACACCGCGCCCGACGCCGCCGGCAAGTGGCGGGTCGCCCGGCAACCGGATCGGCCGGGCAACAGCGGCGGCTCGTTCCTCGCCGTCCCGAAGACCTCGAAGGACCCGGCCGCGGCCGCCGCGTTCGCGCAGTGGATCACCTCGCCCGAGGTGCAGTCGCACACGTACAACGACATCCAGCTGTTCCCCTCCACCCAGGCGTCGTTCGACAACGAGATCATGCAGAAGCCCGGCGACTACTTCGGCGACCAGGACCCGCTGGCGTTCTTCAACGCCTCGGCGATGGACGTCCCGGTGACGTACATCTCGAACTCCGAACGGTTCATCGGCGCGTTCGCGACCGAGATCACGAACGTCGAGGCCGGGGGCAAGGACCCGGACCGCGCCTGGCAGGACGCCGTCGACCAGACCAACCGGGTCCTCGACAAGCGAGGAGTCCGCGCATGAGCACCAAGCAGGCACCACCGACCACGAGCATCCCCGCGGTCGTCGGGACCCCGACGTCCTCCATCACCACCGCCGCGACCGGCAAGCGGTTCGGGCTCCGCCGGTTCTGGCCGCAGTACGTCGCGATCGCGCCGTTCTACGTGCTCTTCCTGGTGTTCGGGCTGTTCCCGATCGTGTTCTCGATCGTGTTGTCGTTCACCGACTGGGACGGGGTGGGCTCCCCAGCGTTCGTCGGTCTGGCCCAGTACCAGTACCTGCTCGGCGACCCGCGGTTCTGGAACGCCGTCGGCAACACGTTCCTCATCTGGATCATGTCGACCATCCCGATGCTCTTCCTCGCGCTCGTGCTCGCGTTCCTGCTGCACGGCAACATCCGGGCCAAGGGCTTCTACCGCGTCGCGTTCTTCGTGCCGAACGTCACGAGCATGGTCGCGATGGCGATCGTCTTCGGATCGGTGTTCTCCGACGGCTTCGGACTCGTGAACGCCGCACTGCGCGCACTCGGAGCGGATCCGGTCGGGTGGCTGTCCTCGTACTGGGGCGTCAAGGTCACGATCTCGGTGATGGTGATCTGGCGCTGGACGGGCTACAACGCGATCATCTACCTGGCCGGACTGCAGGCCATCTCCACGGAGTTGTACGACGCCGCGAAGGTCGACGGCGCGAACGCGTGGCAGATCTTCTCGCGCATCACCGTTCCGCTCCTGCGCCCGGTGATCCTGTTCACCCTCATCACGTCGACGATCGGTGGCCTTGGCCTCTTCACGGAGCCGCAGATCCTGTTCAACGGACAAGCGGTGGGCGGCCCAGACGAAGCCGGCATGACGATCGTGCTCTACCAGTACGAACAGGCGTTCAACCAGTTCGACTTCGGGTACGGCTCGGCCATCGCCTGGGTGCTGTTCCTGTTCTCCGTGGTGTTCGCGATCATCAACTGGCGTCTGCTCAGTGAACGCGACGGCCTGAAGACCCCACGACGACTCCGCGCGCCCCGCACCGTCCGCACCAGCACGAAGGGGGTCGACGCATGACCGCGACACCGACCACGACGACGACCAACACCGCCGCGGCACTCGGGCGACCGGGGGCGGCGGGGAACGACCGTGGCCGCGGGTTCCGCCGCGGCTGGCTCGGGACCGCCGTCACGCACCTCTGCCTGATCGTCGGGGTGCTGCTGTCGATCTTCCCGTTCTGGTGGCTGCTCGTGATGTCGACGTCCACGAACGCCGAGATCTTCGGGTACCCGCCGTCGCTCTGGTTCGGGGACAACGCCCTCGCGAACGTGGCGTCCGTGTTCAGCAACGTCGACATGCTGCGGGCGCTCCTCAACACGGTGCTCGTGGCCGGCAGCACGGCTGTCCTGGTCATGCTGTTCGACTCGCTCGCCGCGTTCGCGTTCGCGAAGTACGAGTTCCCCTTCAAACGGACGCTGTTCACGGTCATGCTCGCCACGTTCCTGGTGCCGGGCAGCCTGTCGCTGGTGCCGAGCTTCGTGCTCATGGCGCACCTCGGGTGGATCGGTGGCCTGCAGGCGCTCATCATCCCGGGGGCGGCGAACGCGTTCGGCATCTTCCTGCTCCGGCAGTTCGCCACCTCGTCGATCCCGAACGAGGTCATCGACTCGGCACGGGTGGACGGAGCGGGCTTCTTCCGGACCTGGTGGGCGGTGGCGGTCCCGATGCTCCGTGGAGGCCTCGCGTTCCTCGGCATCTTCACCTTCATCACCGCCTGGAACGACTACGTCTGGCCGCTCATCGTCCTCATCGACCCGAAGGGGCAGACCCTGCAGGTGGCCCTGGCCGGACTGAGCTCGGTGAACGCGACCGACCTCGGGGCGGTGATGGCCGGAGCCGTGATCAGCGTGTTCCCGCTCATCGGCGTGTTCATCATCGGCTCGCGGCACTTCATCGCCAACATCGCCGCCGGAGCGCTGAAGGGCTGAACGGCCGAGCACCCCGACCGGCAGGGTGCAGGCGTCGCGGGACGGCCCGCGACGCCTGCACCTGCTCGTGCGCAACTCCTCCTAGACTCGTGCGCATGGCCAGTGCCCGCGACCGCGTCCTCGACAGCTTCGTCGCCATCGTGTGCGAGGAAGGCGAGCGTCCCGCCACGCTCGACGCCGTCGCCGCACGAGCGGGCGTCTCCAAGGGCGGACTGCTGTACCACTTCGGTTCGAAGGCCGCACTGGTCGAGGGCCTCTGCGAGCGGCTCTCCGACCTCTCCGCGATCGACGTCGACCGCATGGCCGACGCCGAGGACGGCGCCGCCCGGTACTTCGTCCGCAACTGCCTCTTCGTGGGCAGCGAGCTCGACCTCGCGCTCCTCGCCGCCAGCCGCCTGCAGCAGGCGGGGTACGAAGAGGCCGGCCGGACCCTGGACGACACCGAGAACGCCTGGCTCGCGACCCTCGTCGACGCCCTCGGCGACGAGCCGACCGCGCAGGCCGTCAAACTCCTCGGCGACGGGCTGTACCACCAGGCCTCCCTCGGTGCCGCGAGCGACGGGCGACCGAAGCGCAGCACCGTCGACATGGAGGCGCTGCTCGGCGTCGTCGACCGCCTGATCGCGACGAAGCCCGGCGCGTGAACGACCATCCCCGTTCCTGGGGATAGACTTGGCGTCGTTCCACTCGTCGACACCCGGAGGTATCCCGTGGGCCGCGTCATCGCCGCTGTTTTCTCGATCCTGCTGCTGCTGGTGTCGATGTACCTGTTCGGGTTCGCGTTCCAGGTCGACTCCGGCCAGGCGTTCATCTTCATGGGCGGCCTGATCCTGATGACCCTCTCGTTCTTCCTGCCGATCCACGTGTTCGGCAAGCGGTAACCAGCCCGCACCATGCAGAACGGCCCCGCACCTCTCGAGGTGCGGGGCCGTTCTGCGTGCCAGCGCCGTGTCGGGAACCAGGTTCCGCGCGCTACGCGAGGACGCGCAGCGCGCGGAGCGTCACCGCCGTCGCGACCGCGGCGTGCACGGCCTCGGCACCCTTGTCCTCCTTCGACCCTGGCAGGCCCGCCCGGTCGAGTCCCTGCTGCTCGTCGTCCAGCGTGAGCACACCGAACCCGACGGGCTTGCCGGTGTCGATCGCCACGCGGGTGAGCCCGCTCGTGGCAGCGTCGGAGACGTACTCGAAGTGCGGGGTGCCGCCGCGGATGATCACGCCGAGCGCGACCGCCGCGTCGAAGCCCGCCTCGAGCGCGGTCTTCGCGACGACGGGCAGCTCGAAGCTGCCCGGGACGGGGATGACCTCGGCGGTGGCGCCGAGCCGTTCGACCTCGCGCTGTGCCCCGGCGAGGAGCCCCGCCGCGATGGTGTCGTGCCACTGTCCGGCGACGATGGCCACCCGGATCCCGGTGCCGTCGACGGGGTCGCGGTCTGCCGCGCCTGCTCCGCTCATCGTGTCGTTCCTTCCGTGGGCGCGGCAGCTGCTGCCGCTGCCCGGTCTGCCGCGTCCAGCCACTCGACGAGGGCGGCGATGGTGATGACGGGCACGCCCTCGCGCGCCCCGAGTGCGACGAGCGCCGGCAGCCGCATCATGCTGCCGTCCTCGTCGACGATCTCGCAGATCGCCGCAGCGGGCCGGAGCCCTGCTGCCGTGACGAGCTCGATCGCTGCTTCGGTGTGGCCCGCACGCTCGCGGACCCCGCCCGGTCGGGCGCGCAGGGGCACCACGTGGCCGGGTCGGTGGAGGTCGTCCCGCACGGACCCCGGGTCGGCGAGGACCCGCAGCGTCCGGGCACGGTCGTGCGCACTGATGCCGGTGGTCACCCCGACGGCGGCGTCGACCGTCACCGTGTAGGCGGTGCCGCGGACGTCCTCGTTGTGCTGGACCATCGGGGGCAGGTCGAGTGCGTCCGCGATCGCGGCGCTGACCGGGGCGCAGATGAACCCCGACGAGTGCGCGACGGTCCACGCGATCCACTCGGGTGTCGCGAGTTCCGCCGCGAGGATGACGTCCCCCTCGTTCTCGCGGTCCTCGTCGTCGACGACGATCACCGGGCGCCCGGCCGCCACCGACGCGATCGCGTCCTCGATGCTCGAAGGAGCGAGGGTCTGCGGGACCGAGCCGATCTCGGCGACCATCACCGGGCCTCCGATCCGACGCTCTCCAGCGGACGCGCGGCGGCGTCGAGCCGGAGCATGCGCCGGACGTGTCGTGCCAGGACGTCGGTCTCGACGTTCACGCGGTCGCCGGGGACGCGTGCACCGAGGGTCGTTGCCTCGAGGGTCTCCGGGATGAGGTTCACCTCGAACCACGCGGCTGACGGATCGGTGTCCTCGGACGAGACCGCACTCACGGTGAGGGAGACGCCGTCGAGTGCGATGGACCCCTTGTCGACCACGAGCGGGCTGAGCTCGGGCGTGAGCGCGAACCGCACCCGCCGCCAGCCGTCTCCGTCCGCCGTCTCGAGCACCGTCGCGGTGCCGTCGATGTGCCCCTGCACGATGTGCCCGCCGAGGCGGTCCCCGACCGACGCCGCGCGCTCGAGGTTGAGGCGGTCCCCCACCTGGAGCGAACCGTGGGCGCTCATGTCGAGCGTCTGCTTCATGACGAAGGCCGTGAAGGTCTCCGGGGTCTGCTCGACGACGGTCAGGCAGACGCCGCTCGTGGCGATGGAGTCGCCGTGGTGGGCGTCCTGCAGGACGATCGGACCGCGGACGGTGAGCGCGACGGAGTCGCCGTGCTGCTCGACGGCGGTGACGGTGCCGAGTTCCTCGATGATGCCGGTGAACACTGGTGTCCTCTCAACGGGACTCCGGGGGCGTTCGACGATCGTCGGCATCGACGGACGGGTCGCGCCACACGAGTGGTCACGTCTCGTCCGCCAGCGCGCCTCCCATCCGGACTTTCACCGTCGGTCCCGGAGTTTCACCGGATCAACATCTGGCGGGTCTGCACCCGTCGTCAGTTCGTGGACTGTCACCACCGGTTCGGACTTGCACCGACCCCGGAGCGCTTGCGTAGTCCGAACGATACCCCACACCCATGACGGTGACGTTGCGCCGGTCGCGCCGGCGTAACGGGGCGTCGCGGGGGTTGCGGGCGCGGTGCGGTGCCGGTGCGGGTGCGGGTGCGTCGGCGTCGGTGCCGGTGCCGGTCGCCGGTCGCCGGTGCCGTTGCCGGTGCCGGTCGCCGGTCGCCGGTGCCGTTGCCGGTGCCGGTCGCCGGTGCCGTTGCGTCGGTGCCGGCCGCCGCGGCGTCGGCAGCCTCGGCCTCGGCCTCGGCAACTTTCGGCCCGGCCGACAGTTCACGGCCTCCGGTGCCCACGAACTGTCGGCGGGGTTGCACCCCGTCTCGGGCGTTGCGCCCCGACTCTTCGGGGCGCGATGCCCGTGGCGGGGCGCAACAGGCGCGGGCCCGGGGCGCGTCCGCCGCTCGGCAAGCATCCGATGGTGGCCGAGTCGTCGCCGGATCGTGACTGGCCGACCGACCCCGATGAGGCATGCTCGTCTCGTGCGGAACCCTCGGCTCATCACGACGGCGGGCGAATGCCTGGCGCTACTCCCCCTCCTCGCGGCGTGCGTCGCTGACGATCCCAGCGAGGCCTGGCAGTGATCGTCTGGCTGAACGGGACGCACGGGGCGGGGAAGACGACGACGAGTCGCCTCCTGCAGCCGCTCCTCCCTGGCTCGCAGGTGCTCGACGCCGAGAAGATCGGCGAGGTCCTGATGGACGTCCGACCCGGGTTGCCCACGACGGACAACTTCCAGCACTGGGACCCGTGGCGGCCACTCGTGGTCGAGACCGCTCGACGCGTGCACGAGTACATCGACGGGCCGCTCATCATGCCGATGACGGTCCTGGTCGAGGCGTACTGGCGGGAGATCAGCGCCGGTCTCGAGTCCTACGGCGTCCCCGTCCGGCACTTCGTCCTCCACGTCGACGGTCCGACGCTCGTCGAGCGGATCCAGAACGACCCGTACATGGGTCCGTCGGTGTTCCGGAAGGCGTACGTCGACGCCTACGCGGAAGCGGCGCGAACGTGGCTGCACGACGAGGCCGAGGTCGTCGACGCGACGTCGGTCCCGGCTGACGAGGTCGCGCAGCGGATCGCGGCCGAGGTAGTCGGTCGCGCCCAGTAGCCAGTTGCCCGGCGCGGCGATGAGGGGCGCCGCAGGTGCGGCGTCCCTCATCGACCTCCGGTCAGTGCCGACGACGGAGCACGAGCGTGCCCGCTCCGGCGAGGAGCAGCAGCAGCGCGAACCCGGCGGGGACGACCGGCGAGGTCGCTCCCGTGTAGGCGAGCTCGGTCGCCCCGGTGCCGGCGGCGGCAGCTGCCACCGTGTCGGCCATCGTGCTGGCGATGGTCGCGACGCCGCTGGTCACGGCGGTCGTGGTGGCCACCACACCGGCCGGGGAGGCACCGGTCGCGCCGTCGACGCCGGTCGCGGTCGCGGGGGTCGTCACGATGCCGGGCGTGGTGCCGTTGCCGGCACCGTTCCCGTCACCAGGCGTGGTGCCCGGGTCGGTGCCGTCACCAGGCGTGGTGCCCGGGTCCGTGCCGTCACCAGGCGTGGTGCCCGGGTCCGTGCCGTCACCAGGCGTGGTGCCCGGGTCCGTACCGTCGCCGGGCGTGGTGCCCGGGTCCGTGCCGTCACCAGGCGTGGTGCCCGGGTCCGTGCCGTCACCAGGCGTGGTGCCCGGGTCCGTGCCGTCGCCGGGCGTGGTGCCCGGGTCGGTGCCGGTGGCCGGGGTCGTGGTGCTCGTGCCGTCACCGACGATGCCGATCCCGTTGCCACCGATGGTGATCGGGAGGCTGAGCACCGGAGTGACCTGGGTGCCGGAGAGGACTCCGTCATCGCCGCTGGCGGTGCCACCGGTCGTCGGGGTCGTGCCGGTGCCACCAGCAGCAGGCGTGGTGCCCGTGCTCATGCCGTCACCGAGCAGCCCGATCCCGTTACCACCGACCGTCACGGGAACCGAGACCACCGGAGTGACCTGCGTCCCCGACGCCGTACCGTCCGAACCATCCGTCGTCGAACCACCAGCAGCCGGAGCCGAACCGGTGCCGGTGCCGGCACCAGCAGCAGGCACCGAGCCCGCCGAGGTCCCGTCACCGAGCAGCCCGATCCCGTTGCCACCGACCGTCACGGGAACCGAGACCACCGGAGTGACCTGCGTCCCCGACGCCGTACCGTCCGAACCATCCGTCGAACCACCAGCAGCCGGAGCCGAACCGGTTCCGGTGCCGGCACCAGCAGCAGGCACCGAGCCCGCCGAGGTCCCGTCACCGAGCAGCCCGATCCCGTTGCCGCCGATCGTCACCGGGACGTCGACCAGACCGCCGATCTGCGTGCCGGAGAGGAGCCCGTCCTCGCCGGACGTGCTGACCGGGGTCGCGGAGCCGTTGGCGGGCGTCGAGGCCGCCGGAGCTGCCGGCGCGGAACCCGTTGCCGAACCGTCGCCGAGGACGCCGATCCCGTTGCCGGAGACCGTCACCGGGACCGACACGGTCGGGGCGACCTGGGTGCCCGAGGCGGTGCCGTCCGAGCCCGACGTGCTCGAGCCCGAAGCGACCGGCTCCGCCGGAGCAGCAGCCGGAGCAGCAGCGGGCGTCGAGGTCGACACCGCATCACCACCGACGGCCACGGCGTTGCCCGAGGCGGTCACCGGCGCGGTCACGTCACCGGCCACCTGCGTGCCGGAGGCGATCCCGTCCGACCCCGAGGTGCTCGGCGCCGAAGCCGCCGAAGCAGCCGAAGCAGCCGAAGCAGCCGAAGCAGCCGAAGCAGCAGCGGGCGTCGAGGTCGACACCGCGTCGCCACCGACGGCCACCGCGTTGCCGGAAGCCGTCACCGGCGCGGTCACTTCCGGCACGACCTGCGGGCCGGATGCCGTGCCGTCCTGCCCCGACGTGGTCGCGGCGGGAGCGGCAGGAGCGGCAGGAGCGGCAGGAGCGGCAGGAGCGGAGGGAGCGGCGGGAGCGGAGGGAGTCGCTGCCGCCGCGGGCGTGGTCACCGACGACACCGCGTCGCCGAGCAGCCCGAGGGCGTTGCCCCCGATGGACACCGGGGCGTCCACGGCGGGGGCGATCTGTGTTCCTGACACGGCGCCGTCTGCGCCGGAGGTCGTGGCCGCGTTCGCCGCAGCCGTCCCTCCGAGCGTGAGGCCGCCGACGAAGAGGGCGAACCAGAGCCCTCTCGAGACGTACTTGTTCATGGTCGTTGCTCCTGATCGAGATCTGTGACCGATCGCGGTCGCGATCGGTGGGCATGCCTGCCGTGTCGGACAGGCGCACCGATCTCAGTCAGGGGCGACGTCGTGCTCGCCGACGACCGATGCGGGGAGCACGTCGTCGGAGAGGCTGCCGCGAGACCCCGCGGCGAGGGAGAACTGGTCGTCGGAGGATCCGACGATGCCGACGGCTGCGACGCCGCCGGAGGTCGAGGTGGCCGTCCCACCGAGGACGCCGACGCCGTGTCCGTCGAACGGCGCGGCCGGGTGGCCGTCACCGTCCTCGGGGACCAGCAGCGCGCGGCCGCCGAGGGTCGCGTCCTGCACGTCACCGGTGGCGACGGTGGCTGCAATAACGCCGCCGGCGAGCGGGCCGATGACGAGCGAGCTACTGACGTGCGTCGACGTCGAGTCCGCGTGCCGGGTCGTCGCGGGAGCGGACGACCGCGCAGCACCGGGGATGGCCCCGGAGCGAGGTCCCGTCGACGGCGTCTCGGCGACGCCACCGGGCGCGTCTGCGGTCGGGACCGACCCTGCGGGCGCGGGCGGCGGGGTGGTCGTGCCGCCCACCGGGAGCGAGGGGATGTCGATGACGGGGGTCGAGCCTCCAGGCAGGGTCTCCCCCACCGCCGGGACGATGCCCGTGACGACGTCCGGGACGGAGCCGACGGTCGTGCCGACCCCGCTGAGGGTGTCGTCGACCAGGCCGGTGACCGGTCCGGTGACCGTCCCGAGCGTGTCGTCGCCGAGGACGGAGCCGACCACCGGGACGCCGCCGACCACGTGGTCGACGGTGCCGACCACGGCGGTGACGGGGCGCGCATCGGTGACGCTCTCGACGGTGCCGGTGACGGGGCGGAGCACGTTCGCGACGGTGTCGGTGAGCGGCCTGGAGGCACGGCTCACGGTGTCGACGACGGCCTTCGTCGGGTGCGTGGTCGCCGCGGCCGCGGGGGCGGTCGTGGCTGGCTGCGCGGGTGCGGCAGGTGCCGGTGCAGCGGCCGGAGCGGGGCTCGACGGCGCGGGGGCTGCGGGGGCCGCGGGCTGTGCTGCCGGTGCGTGCGCGGGGGCGGAGGCCGCAGGGGCGGGCGCCGGTGCCGGTGCCGGTGCCGAGGGTGCTGCGGGCGCTGGTGCAGGGGCTGCGGGGGCGGGCTTCGCCGGGGTCGGCGCGACCGCGTTGCGGACCGGGTCCACCACGCCGCCGACGACTCCGCCGACGCCGTTCGTCACACCGTGCACGGTCTTGCCGAGCTCGTCGACGACGGACGCCGAGGCGGGCCGCGCACCGAACACGAGGGACAGCAGCACCAGGGCAGCGAGGGTCCCGATGCCCAGCAGGGCGATGCGGAGGACGGCGCGCCAGGGTGCGCGCAACGCCTTGTCCATGCGCTCACCTCCTGATCTCGGCTGCGCACGTAGAGTGGTTGACCGGCACGGTACGCCACTCCCTCCCGGAACGCACCAGGTTTCGGAAGAAATCGTCAGGAAAGGCCGGTCTTGGTCTCGATCTTCAACGCTCCGACTCGCAACCTGGACATCGTCACGCTGCACGAGGTCCTCCGACTCCGGCAGGACGTCTTCGTCGTCGAACAGGCGTGCGCGTACCCGGACATCGACGGCCGCGACCTCGAGCCCGGCACCGTGCAGTTCTGGGCCGGGCAGGGTTCGGTCGACGCGACGCTGCGACTCCTGCGCGAGCCCGACGGCACCGAGCGCATCGGTCGTGTCGCGACCGCACGGGACGCTCGGGGCCAGGGGCTCGCCGGGCAGCTCATCGAGGCCGCGATCGCCGAGTCCCGGTCAGCGTCGATCGCCCTCGACGCCCAGGCGCACCTCGAGCAGTGGTACGGGCGGTACGGCTTCGTGCGTTCCGGCGAGGAGTTCTTCGAGGACGGCATCCGACACGTCCCGATGACCCGCACGCGCTAGGCGCGGCAGCGGTCGTCGGGCCGCGTCAGGCCCGCCAGCGCCGGAGCTCGTCGAACGAACGCGCCTGCGTGGTCCGGTCGGCGACGAGCCGCTCGAACACGATGTTCGTCTGGGTCGTCGCGACCGACGGGTCTCCGCTGAGCTCGTCGGCGACGAAGTCCCGGAGCTGCTCCGTCGACTCGCACGCGATGTGCACGAGGAAGTCCTTGTCACCGGCCAGGAACGACACGTCCTGCACCACGGGGACCCGCAACAGGCGCTTCGCGAACTCGCGGAGTTCGTGCCGGGCGGCGGCGTGCACCCGGACGGACACCATCGCCTCGATCGAGAAGCCGAGCCGCGCGATGTCGACCTCGGCCCGGTAGCCCCGGATGACGCCGGCGTCCTCGAGCGCGCGCACCCGTGTCAGACAGGTCGACGGGGCGATGCCGACCGCGGCGGCGAGCCGGTTGTTGGGGATGCGGGCGTCCGCCGCGAGGGTCCAGAGGATGCGCTCGTCGACCTCGTCGAGGCGCGGAGCGGGATCGGGGCGGCGAACGGGTCGGTCGGACACGGCTCGACGCTACCGTGACGGCGTGAGCAGGGCGCGGAGGGCGTCGGCCAGCGGCACCGCGACGGCGTCCTCGTCGGCGGACGCGAGTGGTTCCACCTGCGTCGACGTCCGCAGCATCGTCATGCCGAGGACGATCGACAGCGCGATCTCGGCCCGGATGAGCAGATCGTCGGTGACGCTGCCACCGACCGCGTTCGCGAGCCGTTCGGCGTACCGCCGGAGCGTCTCCCGCCGGATCGCGTCGGCGCCGTCGTCCCCGGAGGAGCGGAGCAGCAGCATGAGCTGCATCGAGTCCTCGTCTGAGGGCGCGCGCACGACGTGTCCGATCAGGTCGGCGAGCGCCCGTTCGGCGTCCGGGACCCGGCGTTCCGCGTCCCCGAGGTCCTGGACCACGCGGTCGAGGCAGGCGCGGAAGAGGCCTTCCTTCGACACGAAGTAGCGGTTGATGAGCGCGACGTTGACCCCGGCGTCCGAGGCGATGTCCCGCACGGTCGTCGCCCGGAACCCGTCGAACGCGAACCGTCGCCGTGCAGCCTGCACGAGCAGCAGTCGGGTGGCGGCGGCGTCCTTGCTCATGGTCGCAGCGTAGCGGGCCGAGCCGTGATGTAAGCAAGTGTTGACATCGGGCCAGAAATGCGTACCCTCGTCGAGTCAGCAATTGTTTACATCACCCGAGACGACCACGGAGCACGATGACCGACACCATGCAGAGCCCACGCACGGGCTCGCACCCGACCACCTCGGGACGACGACCGAACAGCACGGCGATCATCGTCTACCTGTCGCTCGGCGGCCTCTCCTTCGCCGTCCTGCAGTCGCTCGTCGCCCCGGCGCTGTCGACCATCGGCCAGGACCTCGGCGCGTCCACGAGCGCGACGAGCTGGGTGCTCACCGCCTACCTGCTCTCCGCCTCGGTGCTGACGCCGATCCTCGGTCGCCTCGGTGACATGATCGGCAAGCGCAAGGTCCTCATCGTCGTGCTGTCGATCCTGCTCGTCGGCGCCGTCCTCGCCGCCCTCGCACCGAACCTCGGCGTGCTCATCGTCGGCCGTGCACTCCAGGGTGCAGCCGGTGCGGTGATGCCCCTCTCGATCGGCATCGTCCGCGACGAGCTCCCCAAGGAGAAGGTCAGCGTCACCATCGGTCTCCTCTCGGCGATCTTCGGCATCGGCGCCGGTGTCGGCATCGTCGCCGCGGGCCCGATCGTCGAGCACCTCTCATGGCACTGGCTGTTCTGGCTGCCCGCCGTCCTCGTCGTCATCGCCCTCATCGGCGCGATCTTCGGCATGCCCGAGTCGCCGGTCCGGAAGCCCGGCCGACTCGACATGGCCGGCACCTTCGTGCTCGCGGTGTCGCTCGTGGCCATCCTCCTGGCGATCAGCGAGGGCGAGACCTGGGGCTGGGGCGACGTCAAGACCGTCGGCCTGCTCGTGCTCGGCGCGGTCGCGCTCATCGCGTTCGTGCTCGTCGAGCTCCGCGTCGCCGAGCCGCTCATCGACGTCCGGCTCTTCGCGGTCCGTGGCGTGTGGACCGCACACGTCGTCGCCCTCGTCTTCGGTTTCGCGATGTTCGGCACGTTCGTCCTCGTCCCGACGCTGCTGCAGCTCCCCACCGCGGTCGGCTACGGCTTCGGCAAGGACGTCACGCAGGCCGGGCTCTTCCTGCTGCCGACCGTCATCATGATGATCATCGCCGGACCGATCGCGGGCATCCTCGTCCGCAAGGTCGGCCCGAAGCCGCCGATGCTCATCGGCGGGTTCGCGATCGTCGCCGCGTTCGTCCTGCCGGCGATCGCACACGGTGAGCTCTGGCAGGTCGTCGTCTCCGGCATCCTGACCGGCATCGGCATCGGCATGGCCCTGGCGGCCTGCTCGAACGCGATCATCGAGAGCGTCCCGGCGAACCAGACGGGCGAGGCCATCAGCGCCAACACCGTCGTCCGGACCATCGGCTCGAGCGTCGGCACCGCCGTCATCGCCGCCCTCATCACCTCGCACAGCACGCCGCAGGGCCTGCCGACCGACGACGCGTTCACGATCGGCTTCTGGGCATGCGCCGGCGTCGCCGTGCTCGCGGTGCTCGCCGCCCTCATCGCTCCGTCGATGGGTGCGCGCCGCGCAGCGGCCGCAGCCCGCGGGATCGACGACCTCGACGAGGTCACGCAGTAGGGGCTCTCGAGCCCACCACCCTGGAGGCCCGTCCCGCGTCGATGACGCGGGGCGGGCCTCCAGGCGGTTGCGCCCGTCGCTACATCGCGAGCGTCATGCCGACGACGGCCACCGTCATCGCGAAGACCTCGCCGCTCCGGACCGCACGGCGGTCCTCCTGCGCCCACTCGTGACGGAGCAGCCACCCGCTGAAGGCGCAGTAGCCGATCACCCCGGCGCCGAGCACCGCGGACAGTGCGATGCCGTGCCCGGCGTGCCCGTCCGACACGCCCGTCGCGTGGCCCATGAGCAGCATGCCGGCCATCACGACCGCGGAGAGTGCGCGGTGCAGGTCCATCGGCTCGCCACGGCGGCCGTCCGCGCGACGACGGCGCATCACGGGCAGGGGTGCGAGGAGCAGCAGCAGGGTCGCCGCGAACAGCGTCCACACCGCGCCGGCGTGCACGACGGGCATCAGCATCGCGACGAGCATCACCGCCGCGGGGACGATCACACCGGGCCGCGGACGGTACCGATCACCGACGATGCAGCACACCGAGGCGAACTGCGGCACGACGAGCATGGCGTCAGCGACGGTCTCGTGCACGGCGTGTCCTCGGGGCGGAGTGGTGCGGGGTTCGGTCAGTCCTCGGCGCGGGCCGCGGTCTTCGCAGCGCGGTCCTGCTTCACGCGGGCGTTCTCGGCGTGCACGGCGGCCTGGGTCGCACGCTCACGGACGAGCCACTCGGGCTTCTGCTCGAGCAGCGTCTTGATGTCGGCCGTCGTCAGCGCGTCCTCGATGCCCGCACGGGTCAGCCCCGAGATCGACACACCGAGCTTCTGCGCCACGACGGGTCGCGGGTGCGGGCCGTCGCGTCGGAGGTCCTCGAGCCACGCCGGGGGTTCGGTCCGGAGTTCGTCGAAGGCAGTCCGCGTGACCGGAGCGTCCCGGAAGGACTCCGGGGCGGCCGCCAGCAAGATGCCGAGCTTCTTCGCAGCCGTCTCGGGCTTCATGGTCTGTTCCTGCGCCATGGTGACCAGAGTACGGCCCGTATGCTCGTCTGCATGACCGCGGCACTCACCATCGCCTTCGTGCCGGGGGTCTCCCCCGCCAAGTGGGCTCGGGTCTGGCGGGAACGCTTCCCCTCCATCGACCTCCTCCTCCGTCCGATCGGGGCGGACGGCGTCGACGACGCACTCGCCGGCGAGGCCGACATGGTCTTCGCCCGGATGCCCGTCTCCCCGGCCCACAACGCGATCCCGCTGTGGACCGAGACGGCCGTCGTCGCGATGCCGAAGGACTCCCCGCTCGCCGAGCTGGCCGAGATCGACCTCGCCGACGACGAACTCGACGTGCACGTGATCGACGCCGGCCCCGTGCCCGCGGACATCGCAGCGACGCTCGACCTGGTCGAGGCGAACGTCGGCGTGGCGGTCCTCCCCCAGTCGTTGTTCCGCGCGGCCAGCCGCAAGGACCTGGTCGGACGCCCGCTCCTCGGCGGAACCGGCACCCGGATCGCGCTGGTGTGGCGCGATGCCGACGCCACCGAGGTGACGGAGGACTTCATCGGCGTGGTTCGTGGGCGCACCGCCAACAGCTCGCGCAGTGCGCAGGACCAGCCTGGAGGCACGGATCGCGACGGTGCCGACGCCTCGCGTCCGGCTCGTGGGGGCGCCAAGGCCGGGTCGGGTTCCGGCGCGGGCGCGGGCTCCGGCGGGTCCGGGGCCGGTGCCGGCGCCGGCGCCGGCGGCAAGGCGAAGGCGAAGTCGCCCGGCAGCGGGAAGTCCGGCAGTGGCAAGAAGTCCAACACCGGCAAGGGGCCCACGCCCGGTCGCGGGAAGATGCGCGGCAAGCCGAGTCGGGGCTCCAAGGGCAACCGCTAGCCGAGGCGCCGCAGCCGTTCTGCTGTGCAGCTGTGCTGCTGTGCTGCTGTGCAGCTGTGCTGCTCAGCGCATCACGGCCGCGGCGGCTCGCGCCACACGCTCACCGCGGGAGTCCTCGGCGGCAGCCCGCGCCGCGGTGACGACACGGGTGTCCGCCCGGACCGACGACCCCGCGTCGAACGGCGGCTGCGGGTCGTACTCGATCTGCAGCTGGATCGCCTCGGCCGCGGGCTGCCCAGCGAGCTCCGCCGCGAGCCACAGCGCCATGTCGATGCCCGCACTCACCCCGGCCGCCGTGACGACCGCGCCGTCGTCGACCACCCGGTCCTCCACCGGTTGGGCACCGAACGCCGCGAGCATCGGCTTCGACGCCCAGTGCGTGGTCGCTCGCTTGCCGGCGAGCAGGCCGGCGGCACCGAGCACGAACGCACCCGTGCACACCGACGTGATCCAGGTGGCCCGTTCGGCCTCGCGCCGGATGAACCCGATGACCTCCGGGTCGAGCATCGCGTCGAAGGCGCCGTCGCCCCCGGGCACCACGAGCACGTCGGCTGGCCCGGCCTCGGCGATCGTCGTCGTGGGCACCAGGGCGAGCCCGCAGTCACTCGAGACGGGGTCGAGCGTCGCCGCGACGTACTCCACCCGCGCGCCGGGGACCCGGGACAGCACCTGCGCCGGGCCCGTGAGGTCGAGCTGCGTGAGGTTCGGGAACAGCAGGAACGAGATGCGGATCTCGTCGGGGTCGTGTGCGGGGACCACGTCGTCCGCATCTGGCAGTCCCTCGGGTGCGGGAGGCTCGACATCGACCGGCACCTCGACGATGTCGGATTCCACGGGGTGGACGGGGGTGACCCGGGGATTCGGCTGGTCCGTGCTCATGTCGCGACCCTAGCCCCGCGCGTCCCGCACTGCTCCGGTCAGTCGGCGCTGCGGCCGTCGGTCGGGGGCACTGCCGCCCACACACCCGAGGTCCCGCGGCGGTGACTGCCCAGCAGGTGCGTGTCGACGATGCCGAGCGCCTCCATCAGCGCGTACATCGTCGTCGGCCCGACGAAGGCGAACCCCCGCTTCCGGAGCGCCTTCGACAGCGCGACCGACTCGTCGGACTTCGTCGGGACCTCGGTGTACGTCCGCGGCTCGGGCGTCGTGTCCGGCCGGAAGGACCACACGAACTCGGCCAGCCCGCCGTCCTGCCGCAGTGCGATCGTCGCGTTCGCGTTCGTGATCGTCGCGAGGATCTTCGCGCGGTTGCGGACGATGCCGGCGTCCGCCATCAGCCGGGCCACGTCGTCCTCACCGAAGGCCGCGACCGTGTCCGCGTCGAAGTCCGCGAAGGCCGCACGGAACGCGGGCCGCTTCGCCAGGATCGTGCGCCAGGACAGGCCGGACTGGAACGCCTCGAGCGAGAGCCGCTCGAACACCCCGCGCTCGTCGCGCACGGGCATGCCCCACTCGGTGTCGTAGTAGGTCCGGAGGAGCTCGTCGGACGACGCCCACACCGGACGTGCGAGTCCGTCGCCGCCGACGACGAGGTCCGACGGGGGTGCGGCGACGGGCTCGGTGCTCATGTGCACCATCCTGGTCGACGCCGCCGACACCCGTGCCGTCACTCCGACGGCGGGCCGTCCTGTGCGGCCTGCGGGTCCATCCACACGTACTCCCAGCGGTGGCCGTCCGGGTCGGTGAAGCTGCGCTGGTACATGAACCCGAGGTCCATCTCCGGCCGGTCCTCGGTACCGCCGGCTGCGACTGCGGCGTCGACGATGCGGTGCACATCGTCCTTCGACTCCGCGGTGAGGGAGTTGATGACCTCGATCGTGTCGGGTGAGGCGATCGTCTTGTCCGTGAACTCGGCGAACTTCGCGGTCGTCAGGACCATGAGGTAGATGGTGTCGCTCACGACGACGCACGCCGCGGTGTCGTCGCTGAAGGCCGGGTTGATCGAGTACCCGAGGGCCTCGTAGAACGCCTTCGAGCGCTCGAGGTCGGCGACGGGGAGGTTGATGAAGACCATCGTGTCCATGGGTGGTTCCTTTCGTCGTGCTCAACCTGGCGCAGCCGCGGACGCTCCGCAACCGTTTCATCGGCGAAGCAAGTGGAACGCAAAACCACTTCTCGCGCTGGCTGACATCGCCTGCGGCGCACACGGCGCGGGCCTTGCTGGGGACCACGACCTGACGACGGCTGTGATCGTCTCCTGAGTCCTGAGGTTCGTGGCGCCGGGAAACGCAAAAAACGGGTGAGCGGGGCCGTCAACCGGACCCGAACGCGGACGGGAGGCGCGATGCCGACCGGCACCGCGCCTCCCGTCCGGGGTGGGTCTGCTCAGGCGAGCTCGCGGCCCTCGCCGGCAGCCTTCTGGTGCGCCTCGGCCTCGGCCTGACCGATGATGTCCTCCGCCGGCACCGGGTTCAGGTGGTCCCAGAGGAAGAACAGGAGCCCTCCGACGAGCATCGAGAGCCCGACCCAGAGGTTGATGTGGATGCCGCCGGTCTTCTCCGGGTCGGTGTCCCAGTGCACGATGCCGACGATCGTCGTGATGACGCCGTAGACGACGAAGAGTCCGCCGAGGATCCGGCGCAGGTCGAGTCGCCGGGTGGACCGGACGAGAGCTGCCTTCTGCTCCTCGGTCATCGAGCCCGGGGTGGTGGTGTCACTCATGGTTGGTGATCTCCTTCGCGGATCTAGAGGAACGGGAGGTAGAGGACGACGCACAGCACCAGGGCGACGGTGCCGAGCAGTGCCGGCGAGCGGTACCAGGCGGTGTCGGTCGCCACGGAGTCACTGTGCAGGTCGATCTTGCCGACGCCGTAGACCAGGCCGCCGAGCTCCTTCTCGTCCTTCGGCTTCGTGGCCATCGACACGACGAACCCGACGATCAGGACCGTGACGAACGAGATGATCGCGCCGTAGAGGGTCTCGGCGGTCGCCGTGGCGAAGAGCTCCGGGTTCACGAGGTACGCGATCCACGTGATGGTCGGCGTGACGATGCCGAGGATGTAGCCCCACAGCGCGCCCTGCGTGGTCATCCGCTTCCAGAGGAGGCCGAGGATGAACACGGCGAACAGCGGCGCGTTGAAGAACGAGAACAGCGTCTGCATGTACGTCATGATGTTCGACGCCTGCGCGGCGATGAACGCGGTCGCGATGCCCACCAGGACACCGACGACGGTCACCCAGCGCCCGGTCTTCAGGTAGTGGATGTCGGGCATGTTCGGCTTGATGTAGCGCTGCCAGATGTCGTACGTGAAGACGGTGTTGAACGAGGAGACGTTCGCCGCCATGCCCGCCATGAACGAGGCGAGCAGACCGGTCACGGCGACGCCGAGCACACCGGTCGGCAGGTACATCTGGATGAGCTTCGGGATCGCGTCGTTGTAGGTGAGCGACCCGTCGGCGAACTGGTTGCCGACGACGGCCGCGGCGATCAGGCCGGGGACCACGACGATGGCCGGGATGAAGAGCTTCGGGATCGCGGCGATGAGCGGCGTGCGACGGGCGGCGGACATGTTCTTCGCCGAGAACGCGCGCTGCACCTCGGTGAAGTTCGTGGTCCAGTAGCCGAAGCCGAGCACGAAGCCGAGGCCGAGGACGATGGCGAGCCAGTTCGCACCGATCGGGTTCGTGACGTCGCCGAAGCCGGTGCCCGCCCACGCCTGCAGGTGCTGCACGCCCTGGGTCTCGACGATGGCCGACTTCAGGCCGTCCCAGCCGCCGACACGGTGCAGACCGACGATCGTCAGCGGGATGAGCCCGGCGAGGATCACGAAGAACTGCATGACCTCGTTGTAGATCGCGCTGGAGAGGCCACCGAGGGTGATGTAGACGAGGACGAAGCCCGCGGAGACGATGATGGCGATCCACTCGGGCCAGCCGAGCATCGCCTCGATCACGATGGCCATCGCGTAGAGGTTGATGCCCGCGATGAGGACGTTCGACACCGCGAACGCGATCGAGTTCACCAGGTGCGGGGCCTTGCCGAAGCGACGGAGCATGAACTCCGGCACGCTGCGGACCTTGGAGCCGTAGTAGAAGGGCATCATCACGAGCCCGAGGAACACCATCGCCGGCACCGCGCCGACGAGGTAGTAGTGCAGGGTCGCCATGCCGATCTGGGCGCCGTTCGCGGCCATGCCGAGGATCTCGGTCGCGCCGAGGTTCGCGGACACGAAGGCGAGGCCCGTGATCCACGCGGGCATCGACCGACCCGAGAGGAAGAAGTCCATGCTCGTGCGGACTTGCTTCCGGGCGGTGAACCCGATCCCGATGACGACCGCGAAGTACACGATCACCATCACGTAGTCGACCCAGCCCAGATCGAGCCGGATCCCTGTGTTCGCTGCAGCGAGAACCATTCACATCTCCACGTCAGTGTGTTGCAGTCGGCAACTCAGCCGACCCGGACGGGAACGTTACACCGAATTGTGACCGTTCACATAGCCGGGGTATACATCGCGGACGTCATGGCTCCGAGCACGTCGGTACGCTCGATCCATGACCGACCCGGTGCGCATCCTCGTCCTCAACGGACCGAACCTCGACATCCTCGGACGGCGCGATCCGGAGCAGTACGGGACCGTGACGCTCGCCGAACTCGAGGCGATCGTGCACACCGAGGCGGCGGTGCACGGCCTGGACGCCGACTTCCGGCAGACGAACCGCGAGGGCGAGCTGGTCGAGTGGCTGCACGAGGCGCTCGACGACTTCGCTGCCGTCGTCATCAACCCCGCTGCCTACGCCCACACCTCCGTCGCGCTCCACGACGCGGTCGAGGCCCTCTCCGTCCCGGTGGTCGAGGTGCACCTGTCGAACACGTGGAAGCGTGAGCCGTTCCGGCACGTCGATCACGTGGCGACCGCTGCGACGGCGGTCATCGCCGGCGCGGGTGCCGACGGCTACCGACTCGCGGTCGCGCACGTCGCGTCCTTGCTCTGAAGCGGGCGACGCGCCTAGGTTCATATGTATGGACAAAGTGCGCATCGGTCTCGTCGGCTACGGCATCGGAGGGCGGGCGTTCCACCGCCCCTTCCTCCTGGACGCGGAGGACGTCGAACTCGTCGGCGTCGTCGCGCGCTCCGCGGCGAAGCGGGAACAGCTCGAGGGTGACGTGCCGGGCGTCCCCGTGCACGACTCCCTCGGTGCGCTGATCACGGCCGGCGTCGACGCTGTCGTCATCACCACTCCCCCGTCGACCCGCCGGGACCTCGTGCTCGAAGCGATCGCAGCCGGTGTCGCCGTCGTCGCGGACAAGCCGTTCGCCCCGGACCCGGAGACCGCGCGCGCGATCCGGCAGGCCGCGGCCGACGCCAGCGTGCTGATCACGCCGTTCCACAACCGCCGGTGGGACACCGACCTCGTCACCCTGCGCGGCGTGCTCGACTCGGGGCAGATCGGGACGCCGTTGCGCTTCTGGTCACGCTTCGACATGGTCGAGCGGCACGGCATCGCGACCGGGATCGGTGGCGGGGTGCTCTCCGACATCGGCTCGCACCTGGTCGATCAGGCCGTGTCACTGTTCGGGCCGATCGCGCGGGTGTCGTGCACGCTCGACCTCCGCGACGCCCGCAGCCTCGGCCGCGACCAGGACGGACCCATCGACGCGGGGTTCACGCTGACCGCGACCCACGTGTCCGGTGTCGAGTCCGTGCTCACGTCGAACAAGGCCGGGTGGCTGCCGGCGCGACGACTCCGCCTCGACGGGGTGGACGGGACGTACGAGGCCACGAGCACCGACGTGCAGGCGCAGGCTGCGGTCGCGGGGGCATCGCCGTCGGACGACCGATCGGGCTGGGGCATCGAGCCGTCGCCGGGGACGCTGACGACGGAGTCCGGCACGGTCGAGGTGCCTTCGGCGCAGAGTTCCTACACGGACTACTACGAGCGGTTCGGCCGTGCGGTACGGGGCCTCGGCTCGGTGCCGGTGCCCGTGGACGACGCGGTGCACGTGGTCGAGGTGCTCGACGCAGCGCGGCGGTCGGCGGCGTCCGGCGAGACCGTGGCGGTCCCCGCGCCGTAGGCGGGCCCTCGCGGCGGCGCGGCGCGCGGCGACGTCGGGCACAACCAAAGTGCATCGGAACCGCGGATTCCCACGGTTCCGATGCACTTTGGTTGTGCGGCGCGGCGGGCGCCGCCGCCGGGCGCGGCGGGTCAGAAGTCGGCGGGACGCCGCACGTCGGTGAGGCCTGCCGTGGCGAAGCCGCCGCGGATGATCGGGAGCGCCCGGCGCACGGCCTGGTCGATGCGGAGCTCGAGGTCCACGTTGCCGATGTCGTAGCCACCCTCGCGCTTGGTGAAGTCGCGCTCGTTGCCGAACACCCCGATCGGCAGGGTTGTGGACTGGAAGAAGCCGAACAGCGGTCGCATCTGGTGCTCGACGAGCAGTGCGTGCCGGTCGCTGCCACCGGTGGCCGTCAGCAGGACCGGGGTGTCGACGAGGTCGTACTGCCCGATCCAGTCGAAGAAGAGCTTGAACGCGCCGGAGTACGCGGCGCGGAACGCAGGGCTCCCGACGACCAGGACGTCGGCGGCCTCGACGGTCTCCAGCGCGCGCCGGGTCCGCTCGGACATCGCCTCGCGGGTCGAGGCGGCACCGAGGTCGGCCAGCAGCGGTCCGATCTCGATGGTCTCGGTGCGGGCGTCCTCGATCTCCTCGCCCAGCCGGGCCACCGTCGCTCGGACCAGGGTCGACGTCCGCGACGGGTCGGAGGGGCTACCGCTGACGCCGACGACCAGTTCTCCACTCATGCGATCGATGCTCACACGCCTGCCGTCCGGGCGGTTCGCGTGTGACGACATGTGTCGGGTGCCAGTGCCGTCGGCGTACCGTCCGCGCCATGCAGACCTTCCTGCCGTACGCGGACTTCCGGGCCTCGGCCGAGAGCCTCGACGACCGGCGACTCGGCAAGCAGCGGGTCGAGACGCTGCAGGTGATGCGGGCGCTGACCCTGCCGGGGTACGGCTGGCAGCACCACCCGGTGACGGCGATGTGGCGCGGCTACCGACCGGCGCTGATGTCGTACCAGGACGCGACGTGCCGGGTGTGGCTCGAACGCGGGCACGTCGACACCTGCCTGGAGAAGACCCTGCTCGACCTGGGGCGGGTGCCGGAGGACCTCGCGGCGTACGAGCGCGGCGACGTGCCGCTCCCGCCGTGGAACGACGACGAGGCCCTGCACGAGTCGCATCGGTCGAAGCTGGTGCAGAAGGCGCCGGAGCACTACCGCGAGCTGTTCCCGGACGCGCCCGACGACCTGGACTACCTCTGGCCGGGCACCCCGGAGCCGGCGACCCGCACCACCTGACGGGTCAGGCGACCGGGATCCACCGTGCTCCTTCGCGCCGGGTGACGACGTCGGAGCGGATCTCGACCACGTCGCGCAGTCCGAGGACCGTGGCGTCGCGGACGTGTGCGGCCGTGGCGTCGTCCTCGGCCTCGAAGCGGACGACCGCGCACGGGACCCCTCGGAGCAGCCGGACGTCCTGCGCCTCGACGACGGCGTGGCCGCTGACGAGTCTCGCGGCCGCCGGCAGGACCGCGTCGGGCGCCGTGCCCGCGGCGAGCGCACCGACGGCGATGGTCACACGGTACGAGGGCATGCAACGACGCTAGCGCGGATGCCGGCGCGGATGGGGAGCACCGGGAACCCGCCGTGGGCTGCAGGGGAACGGACGTCGTTCAGGGGTCGACGTCGGCCCACGGCGGGTCGCGGTGTGCGGCGGGACACGACGACAGGGGAACGTCGCGCCCCGCGCCGGACGTCGATCAGGGGGTCGGCGTCCGGTCTGGTGCACCGCCCGGTCCCCTGAGCGGGGAGGATCCGGACGGTGGTGGACCTCAAGGGTGTTCGGTGTCCTCTCGGTACCGGTCCGTCTCGATCGGTGCGGGCATCGATCGTCGATCGGCGGCGGGTCGGATCATGGGGAGCAGGGCACTCCCGACGGTCGCGAGGGCACCGACGACGGCGATGAGCCCGAGCGGGGCGGTGCCGAGGTCGTGCTGCGCAGCCAGGGCGAGCGCGACGAGGGTCGCGGGAGCGGGGAGGAGCTGCACCGCTCGGAAGCGGTCGTCCCGTCCTGCCCGAGTCACCATCACGTTTGCCATGTGAACACTCTGACGCAGATTTCGTGTCCGCAGAAGGGGGGACACGTACCCAGAGATGGAGTAGAACGTCTAGTACACCCTAGCCGAGTGCGCGGACGGTCTCGACGGCATCGGCGACGGCCCTCACGACGACCGCGGCGTCCGACGGCTGCAGCCCGGCGTCGAAGGTCAGGCGCAGCGCGGTCCGGGCGACGTCCTCCGGGATCCCGAGCGCGGTGAGCACGTGCGACGCCTCGGTGCTGCCCGCGGCGCAGGCGCTCCCGGAGGACGAGACCACGTCCCGCTGCTCCAGCTCGAGCAGCACGGTCTCACCGTTGACACCGGGGAAGCAGAACGACGCGTGCCCGGGGAGCCGGTGCTCCCGCGACCCGGTGACGAACGCCCCGGGGACGGCGGCGAGCACCCCGTCGAGCACGGCGTCACGGACGGCGGACGCGCGCGACACCGCGCCGGCCGCACCAGCCGCGCCGGCCGCACCAGCCGCGCCGGCACCGCCGGACGACACGAGCCCGAGCGCCGTCGCGACCGCCACGGCACCGGCGACGTCCTCGGTGCCCGATCGTCGTCCGCGCTCCTGTCCCCCACCGTGCAGCAGCGGTTCGACGCGCACCCCGGCCCGGACCGCGAGCACCCCCGTGCCCTTCGGCGCCCCGAGCTTGTGGCCGGACAGGGACAGCGCGTCGACCCCGAGCACGTCGAGCCCGACGGGCAGCCACGGCGCGGACTGCACCGCGTCGGTGTGGAAGCGGGCTCCGACCTCGTGCGCGACCGCGGCGAGCGCCGGGATGTCCTGCACCGTCCCGATCTCGTTGTCGGCATGGGCGACGGAGACGAGCGTGGTGTCGGGCCGGAGCGCGTCGCGCAGCACCGCCGGGTCGACGCGGCCGTCCGGCGAGACCGGCAGCACCGTGACGTCGAAGTCGTGGAACCGAGCGAGGTACGCGCAGCTCTCCAGGACCGCCTCGTGTTCGATCGCGCTCGTCACGACGTGGCGTCCGCGCGGCTCGGCGAGGGCGATGCCCTTCACCGCGGTGTTCGCTCCCTCGGTGCCCCCGGTGGTGAAGACGACCTCGGCCGGTCGGCAGCCGAGGACCTCCGCGACCTGCTTCCGTGCGGCGGCGAGCCCGCGCGCGGCTTCGTCGCCGACGCCGTGGGTCGACGAGGGGTTGCCGAAGACTCCCGTGAGGTACGGCCACATCGCCTCGAGCACTTCGCGGCGGACGGGCGTGGTGGCCGCCCGGTCCAGGTAGAACACGCTCAGTCCCCGGCTGCCACCGCGACGTCGAGCCCGAGGTCGAGCGCGCGCGCCGAGTGCGTCAGCGCCCCGACCGAGATGACGTCGACCCCGGTGGCCGCGATCGCCGCGACGGTGTCGAGGGACACCCCGCCGGACGCCTCGACGAGCGCCCGCCCGGCCACGATGCCGACGCCGGTCTCGAGCTCGGTGGTGGTGAAGTTGTCGAGCATGATCGTGTCGACGCCCGCGGCGACCACCGGTTCGATCTGGTCGATGCGGTCGACCTCGACCTCGACGTGCACGGTGTGCCCGAGGCGCTTCCGGGCGGCCGTGATCGCCGTCCCGATCGGGGTGCCGCCGGCGAGCAGGACCGCGAGGTGGTTGTCCTTCGCGAGCACCGCGTCGGAGAGCGACGTGCGGTGGTTCTGCCCGCCGCCACACCGCACCGCGTACCGCTCGATCGCACGGAGGCCCGGGGTCGTCTTCCGGGTGTCGACGATCCGCGCGCGGGTGCCCTCGACCGCGGCGACGTACGCCGCGGTCGCGGTCGCGATGCCGGACATCCGCTGCACCAGGTTGAGGGCGACGCGCTCGGCACGGAGCACCGCACGCGCCGGACCCGTCACGGTGGCGAGGGCGTCTCCGGCGGCGAACGTCGTCCCGTCCGCTGCGTGCACGACCGCCGTGATGGACGGGTCGACGGTGTGCATGACGGCGACGAACACCGCACCGCCGCTCAGCACGCCGGGCTCACGCGCCGCGAGCGTCGCCGTCGCGGTCGCGTCGGCGGGGATGAGGGTCTCGCTGGTGACGTCGCCCCAGGGCGCGTCCTCCTCCAGTGCGGTGACGATGACCCGGCGCAGGGCGTGCGGCGGGATGGTTCCGGGGTCGATTGTCATGCGGGTACCTCCTGCGGGACGACAGCGGGTTCGTCGACGTGTTCGTCGACGGGCTCGTCGACGGGTGCGGCGACCCAGGCGTACGAGGCCCGGGCTGCGGGGTCGGTGTCGGGGTGGTCGGTGCGGGCGTGCGCACCACGGGACTCGGTGCGGGTCTCGGCCGCGAGCGCCACGAGCCGTGCCAGGTCGAGCAGGGCACGGTCCTCGTGCTCGCGGACGCCTCCGGTGGGCGCGGTCGTCAGCGCGGCGAGCTCGCGTCGCGCGCTCGCCAGTCCGGCTGCGTCTCGCAGCAGGCCGACGCGGTCCGTCATGACGGACTGGACCGCCTGACGGACGTCGGCGGTCGGGTCACGGCGATCCGTGCCTCCAGGCCAGGTCTGACCGGGGGAGGCGCGGATCACGTCCGCCGCGCGGGGAACGCTGGTCACGTCGAGGTCTGCGTTCCCCCGCAGGCGGAGCAGGCCGGGTCTGGGCCCGGCGACCGCGTCCGCTGCGCGGACCGCGAAGACGAGTCCCTCGAGCAGGGAGTTCGAGGCCAGGCGGTTCGCTCCGTGGACGCCGGTGCAGGCGGCCTCGCCGATCGCGAGGAGTCCTGGCAGGCTGGTGCGCCCCTCGGCGTCGGTGGCGATGCCGCCCATCGAGTAGTGCGCGGCCGGTGCGACGGGCACGCCCTGGCGGGTCCACTCGAACCCGGCGGCACGGGTGGCGCGGGTGAGTCCGGGGAAGCGGCGGGTCAGGCGGTCGGCGCCGAGGCCGGTCGCGTCGAGGAGCACGGGTGCGCCGTCCTGTTCCCGCATGGCGGCGGCGATGCCGCGGGCGACGACGTCGCGCGGGGCGAGTTCGGCGTCGGGGTGCACCGCCGTCATGAAGCGTCGACCGGCTGCGTCGCGGAGCACGGCGCCCTCGCCACGGACGGCCTCGGAGACGAGACCACCACCGGGGACCGCGAGCCGGGTCGGGTGGAACTGCACGAACTCCAGGTCGGCGACGACCGCTCCGGCGCGCCATGCGGCGGCGATCCCGTCACCGGTGGCGACGAGCGGGTTGGTGGTCTCGCGGTACAGGTGCCCCGCTCCCCCGGAGGCGATCACGACGGCGTCGGCGTCGATGCGGCGGGGTTCGCCGAGCAGGTCGAGCACGTCGACACCGACGACCGCGCCGTCACGGACGACGAGGTCGGTCAGGCAGGTGCGCTCCAGGATCGTGACGTGCTGGCGGTGCAGGGCGGCGATGAGGGTGTGCTCGATCGCCGCACCCGTCGCGTCACCGTCGGCGTGGACGACCCGCCAGCGACCGTGTGCGGCCTCACGACCGCGGGCGAGGTCGTCGCCGTACCGGTCGAGGGACGCCGGGTCGGTGGAGCGGTCGAACGGCACCCCGAGGGCGAGCAGGTCGCGGACGCGGGCGGGCCCGTCGGTGCAGAGGACCTCCACCGCGCGGGCGTCGGCGCTGCCGGCCGCCGCGACGTGGGTGTCCGCCTGGTGGAGCGCTGCGGAGTCGTCGGCGCCGAGCGCGACGGCGACACCGCCCTGGGCGTACGCGGTGGCGCTGTCGGCGAGCGCGCCCTTCGTCACCAGGGTGACGTCGTGGCGGGCACTCGCGCGGATCGCTGCGGTCAGCCCGGCGATGCCGGACCCCACGATGACGACGTGCACGGTGGTCTCCCTCGGTCGTTCGGGCTCGCGGGTCAGGCTCGGGGCTTCGCGGCGAGCATCCGCTCGAGCGCGACCTTGGCGTCGGCCTGCACGTCGGCGGGCACGACGATCTCGTTGAGGACCTCGCCGCGGACGAGCGCCTCGAGCACCCACGCCAGGTAGCCCGGGTGGATCCGGTACATCGTCGAGCACGGGCAGACGACCGGGTCGAGGCAGAAGATCGTGTGCTGCGGGTACTCGGCGGCGAGCCGGTTCACCATGTTGATCTCGGTGCCGATCGCGAACGTCGTGGGCTCGGTGGCCGCCGCGACGGTCTTCCGGATCAGGTCGGTGCTGCCGGCGTGGTCGGCGGCGTCGACGACCGCCATCGGGCACTCCGGGTGCACGATGACCTGCACGCCCGGGTGCTCACGGCGAGCCTGGTCGATCTGGTCGACCGTGAAGCGGCGGTGCACCGAGCAGAAGCCGTGCCAGAGGATGACCTTCGCGGCCACGAGTTCGTCGGCGCTGTTGCCACCTCCGGGCAGCCGGGGGTTCCACATCGGCATCAGGTCGGTGCTGATCCCCATGGCCTTCGCGGTGTTGCGGCCGAGGTGCTGGTCCGGGAAGAACAGCACGCGCTGCCCCCGCTCGAACGCCCACTCGAGGACCGTCGCCGCGTTCGAGCTGGTGCAGACGATGCCGCCGTTGCGCCCGCAGAACGCCTTGAGGTCGGCCGCGGAGTTCATGTAGGTGACGGGGATGACCGGCACCCGGCCGTCGGCGTCGGGCTCGGTGCCGTAGACGGCGGTGAGCTCGGCCCACGCCGCCTCGACGCTGTCGATGTCGGCCATGTCCGCCATCGAGCAGCCGGCGGCGAGGTTCGGCAGGATGACGCGCTGGTCGTCGCGGGCCAGGATGTCCGCCGTCTCGGCCATGAAGTGCACGCCGCAGAACACGATGGCCTCGGCGTCGGGCTTCGTCAGGGCGGCGTTCGCGAGCTGGAACGAGTCACCGAGGAAGTCCGCGTGCCGGACGACCTCGTCGCGCTGGTAGAAGTGCCCGAGGACGACGACCCGGTCGCCGAGCGTGGCCTTCGCGCGCTCGATGCGCTCGTGCAGCTCGTCGGTGGGGGCCGTCTTGTACTCGTCGGGCAGCACGCCCTGGCGCGGGGCGCTCGTCGGGATGACGTCGGTCATCGAGGAGCCGGGGCCGTAGCCGGGGCGGGAGTCGAAGTCCCACGTGGGCATCGCGAGGTCGGGCGTGCAGGTGCTGCCGCCGGCCTGGCCGTTGGAGATGAGTTCGATCGTCGTCGCGATGGACACGGTGGTTCCTATCGAGTGGGCTGCGTGGTGCTGGTGGAGAGCGGGCCGTTGTCGGCGTACGCCAGGTCGGGGTTCGAGCGGTACAGCCGAGCCGGACGGTGCCGACCCCCGCTCGTGGTCTCGTCGGTCGGCAGGATCGCGTCGGTCTTCTCGACCTGCCGGCGGAAGTTCGCGGGGTCGAGCGCACGCCCGAGCACCGCCTCGTACACCCCGCGGAGTTCGGCGAGGGTGAACCGGTCCCCCAGGAACGCCTGCGCGATCCGGGAGTACGACATCTTGTTGCGGAGGCGCCAGAGCGCGTACTCGACGATGCGGTCGTGGTCGAAGGCGAGCGGCGGGTGCTCGTCGGCCAGGAACCAGCGGACGTTCCAGTCGTCGGGGACGACGTTCGCCTCGTCCGGGTGCACGAGCGCCCAGTACACGATCGACACGACCCGACTCGGGGACCGGCCGACGTCGCCGAAGGCGTAGAGCTGCTCGAGGTACCGCGGCTGCACGTTCGTCGTCTCGCGCAGTCGTGCGGCGGCGGAGTCGTCGAGTCCCTCGTCCGGGCGAACCCATCCGCCGGGCAGCGCCCAGGATCCCTCGAACGGTTCGGCCACACGACGGACGAGCGGCATCCACAGCGCCGGGGCCCCGGTGTCGGGGTGCGGCCGCAGCGCGACGATCACGGTCGAGACCGCGACGCGGATGGCTGGATCGTCCATGTCTACCGTTGCCCGTACTTCGTGTCATGTTGACCCGAAGTGTTCGGGTTGCAATGACACTATCACCGAGCGTCACGAACCGGAAACAGATCGTCACGGGACCGAAAACTCCGGACCGTCCGGCCTGGATAGCGTGAGCGGCATGACAACGGTGACGAGGATGCATGCCGTGGTGTCGGGGACCGTCCAAGGGGTCGGCTTCCGGTACTGGACCGCACGGAAGGCCGACGGACTCGATCTCGTCGGGTACGCCAGGAACCTGTTCGACGGCACCGTCGAAGTCGAGGCCGAGGGGCCGTCACCCGCCGTGGACTCCCTGATGGAGTGCCTGCGGACCGGCCCACCCTCGGCCACCGTGACCGACGTGGAGATGCGGCCGGTCGTCCCGCACGGCGACGCCGAGGGCTTTGCGATCCTGCACTGAGCCAGCTGCGGCGAGGTCGCGCCGACTGTGCACCCGCGGATGTCGGCGCGGCGCGGAATAATCGAATCCACTCAGGCGGTTGCCCTGTCTGCGCGTTCCGCGCCCCCTCGTTCCACCAGTCGTGATCCACCAGGAGCCCCCGCATGACCCAGGCCGTCGATTCCGCACCCCGCACGGGCAGTGTGTCGCAGCCGACCGCTGCCGAGACCCGACTCGTGATCGGGCTGCTGCTCGTCTCCGCGTTCGTCGTCATCCTGAACGAGACGATCATGGGCGTGGCGCTGCCGCGGCTCATGGACGACCTCGACATCAGCGCCGCGACCGGCCAGTGGCTCACCACCGGCTTCCTGCTCACGATGGCCGTCGTCATCCCGATCACCGGCTTCCTGCTGCAGCGGTTCAACACCCGCCCCGTCTTCATCTGGGCGATGGGCCTGTTCTCAGCCGGCACCCTGATCGCGCTGCTCGCGCCCGGGTTCACGCTGCTGCTCGTCGGCCGCATCGTGCAGGCGAGCGGCACGGCGATCATGATGCCGCTCCTGATGACGACGGTGCTCACCCTGGTCGAGCCGGCCCACCGTGGCCGCATCATGGGCAACATCTCGATCGTCATCTCGGTCGCGCCGGCCATCGGTCCGACGATCTCCGGACTCATCCTCAACGCCTTCGACTGGCGCTGGCTGTTCGGCTTCGTCCTGCCGATCGCGATCGCCGCGCTCATCCTCGGCATGCTCAAGGTCCGCAACGTCTCGACGCCCCGCCGGGCACCGCTCGACGTGTTCTCGGTGATCCTGTCCGCGTTCGCGTTCGGTGGGATCGTCTACGGCCTGTCCAGCATCGGCGAGGCCGGCACCACCGGCCTGTTCGTCCCGGTCACCGCGCTCGTCGTCGGTGCCGTCGCCCTGACGGTCTTCATCCTCCGTCAGACCCGACTGCAGCGCACCGACAGCGCCCTGCTCGACCTGCGCACCTTCCAGACCCGCGGCTTCACCGTCCCGATCGTCGCGATGGCGCTGAGCTTCATGGCGATGTTCGGCACGCTGATCCTGCTGCCGATCTACCTCGAGCGGGTCCTCGGGCTCGAAGTCCTGAACGTCGGCCTGCTGCTGCTCCCCGGCGGCCTGCTGATGGGGCTGCTGTCCCCCGTCGTCGGCCGTGTCTACGACCGTCGTGGTCCGCGGGTGCTGCTGATCCCGGGCTCGATCATCGTCAGCGCCGTGCTCTGGGCGCTCTCCACCGTCGGCGTGGACACCAGCGTGTGGTTCGTCCTCGGCGCGCACGTCGTGCTGAGCATCGGCCTGGCCCTGACCTTCACCCCACTGTTCACCGCCGCACTCGGTGGCCTGCCGCCGAAGCTGTACTCGCACGGCAGCGCGGTCCTCGGTACGGCACAGCAGCTCGCCGGTGCCGCCGGCACGGCGCTGTTCGTCACGCTGCTGACGATCGGCGCGGCGACGGCGGCGACCGGAGCCGGAGCGGACGCCGTGGCCGCTGCGACGGCCTCCGGTGTGAAGACGGCATTCCTCGTCGGCGCGATCATCTCGCTGTTCGGGATCCTGGCGTCGGTGTTCGTCACGCGTCCGGCCGTGCCCGAGGGTGCGCCGACTCCCCCGCCCGTGCACTGAGCCCCCGGTGCCGCCCACTGCCCGACGTGGCATCGTGGGCGGCATGCGGTCGACGGCGAGCGAACTCAACTGGTCCGGCACGCTCACCTACACGGCAGAGCGGATCGTCCGACCGGGCACCGTCGCCGAGGCCGCCGAGATCGTCGCCGGAGCACCACGGGTGCACGGGCTCGGCACCCGGCACTCGTTCAACGACGTCGCCGACGGCCCCGGCGTGCTGCTCGACCTCACCGGGATCCCGACGGACCTGGTGATCGACGCCGACGACCGGACGGCGACGCTCGGTGCCGGCACCCGGTACGGCGTCGTCGCCCCGGACATCGACCGCGCCGGGTTCGCCCTGCACAACATGGGGTCCCTGCCGCACATCTCCGTGGGGGGCGCCGTCGCCACCGGCACCCACGGCTCCGGGACGACGCTCGGCTCACTGTCCGCCGCCGTCCGGTCGTTCGAGATGCTCGGGCCGGACGGCTCCCTCCGCACCCTCGACCGCACCGACCCGGCGTTCCCCGGCACCGTCCTGCACCTCGGGCTGTTCGGGATCGTCACCCGCGTCACGCTCGACCTCGAGCCCACGTACCGGATGCGACAGGACTCCTACGGCCCGTTCCCGTGGAGCACGTTCACCGACCACGTCGCCGACATCCACGGCGCCGGGTACTCGGTCTGCTCGTACACGGTGTTCGGGGACGAGATCAGCGAGGTGCTCGTGAAGACCCGGCTCCCCGCGGGCGCGGACGACGCCGATGCCCCCGACGAGCTGTTCGGCGCGCCCCGGCTGCCGGGCTCCCCCGGCGACGGCCACCACACCGCACGGGACGGGTCGGTCGGACCGTGGTGGGACCGACTGCCGCACTTCCCGATCGAGTCCGTGCCGAGCCACGGGTCCGAGGTGCAGAGCGAGCACTTCGTCCCGATCCGGCACGCGGCGGCCGCGCTCGACGCCCTGCGCGGACTCGCCGACCGGATCCAGCCGCACCTGCACGTGTGCGAGCTGCGGACGATGGCCGCCGACCCGTTCTGGCTCAGCCCGACCCAGGGCGAGGACGTGCTCTGCATCGCCTTCACCTGGAAGAAGCACCCGGAGGCGGTCGCCGCGCTGCTGCCGGACCTCGAGGCACGGCTGGCCCCGTTCGACGGCCGCCCCCACTGGGGGAAGATGAGTTCCCTCGACGGCGACGCGATCGCAGCGCTGTACCCGCGGGTGGCGGACGTCCGTGCGCTGATCGCACGAGCCGACCCGGACCGGACGTTCGCATCCGCGTTCGGCGAGCGGGTCCTGCGGGCCTGACCCGCACCTCCAGGCCGGCCCTGCCGCGCCCCTGCGCCCCTGCGCCCCCTGCGCCCCTGGACCAGCGCAACCGCGCCGACCGGGAGGCCCGGTGCCGGTCCGCAAGGGCGCGTCAGCGCAGGCGGGTGACCACCTTCGCATCCCCGTCCCAGTGACGGAGACCGGCTACGGTGAGTACCTCGGGCAGGGGTGCGTCGGCCGTCAGGACCCGGAGCGCCGCGGGCAGGTCGACGTCGCGGATGCGCCGAGCGAGCGTGACGTGCGGCGCCCACCGGCCGGGCAGCGACGAGTCGACCGATCCCGGAGCGGCGGCGTCGACCGCGCGGTGGAAGCGGGCGAGTGGCTCGTCGATGACCACGCCGAGTCCGAGCACGTGCCGACCGGGTCCGGCGGGGAAGAGCAGGATGCCGGCGACGCGCAGGGTCTCCGGCACGGCGACGCCCAGGTCCGTCGGGACGGGCAGTGCCTCGCCGGCGACGAGCGTCACGTGCGGGTCGTTCGTACCCGAGTGTCCGAGGCTCGGCAGCTCCCCGGCGACGAGGGTCTGCCAGAGCGCCCGGACCGCCGCGTCCGACGGGCCGTCGAGGACGAGTTCGATGCTGCGCACCCGTCGGAGTCTGCCCGTGTCGCCTGCGTGTAACACGGCGGAACGCAACTCGCACCGGACGCTCGCTCCCGTCACACTCGACTCCACGCCGCGGACCACCGCGGCGCCCCCACAGCACCGCCCACGAGGAGCACCCCATGTCCGCAGCCCCCGCACTGCCCGAGAAGCCGAAGGGCAAGCGCCCGATCGGCTGGATCATCGCCGCCGTGATCGTCGTCGTCGCGATCGTCGTCGCCGTCATCGTCGGGGTCGTCCGCTCCGGGAGCAACGACGGCACCGGCGCAGCCGCCGGCGACGCCGCTCCGCAGACCGTGTCGATCGGTGTCTCGGACAAGTCGCTGCCGTACTGGGACACCTACGTGAAGGCCGCCAAGGAGCAGCTCAACGTCACCGTGAAGCTCCAGAACTTCTCCGACTACTCGCTGCCGAACCCTGCGCTCAAGGACAAGCAGATCGACATCAACCAGTTCCAGCACATCCAGTACCTGGCGAACTACAACGTCACCTCGGACGACGACCTGCAGCCGATCGGCGCGACCGCCGTCTACCCGCTGCCGCTGTACTCGACGAAGGTCTCCGACGTGGCGGACTTCAGCGACGGCGCGAAGATCGCGATCCCGAACGACGCCATCAACGAGGCACGTGCGCTCCTGGTCCTGCAGGCCGCCGACCTGCTCGAGCTCAAGGACGGCGGCAACGCGTTCTCGACCACCGCCGACATCACCTCGAAGAAGGTCGACGTGCAGACGCTCGACGCCTCGCAGACCGCGAACGCGCTGCAGCAGGGCTCCGTCGAGGGCGCCATCGTCAACGTGAACTACGCCACCTCGGCAGGGCTCGACACCAAGGACGCGATCTTCCAGGACGACCCGAAGAGCGCCTCCGCCGCCCCGTACGTGAACGTGTTCGCCGTGCGTGACGCCGACAAGGACAACAAGACGTACCTCGCCCTCGCGAAGCTGTTCCAGGACGACGCCGTGCAGAAGGTCTTCGCGAAGGACTACCCGGACGCCGTCCCGAGCGACGAGAGCGCTGCCGACCTGCAGAAGGAACTCGCCACGGTGCAGCAGGACGCGACGGCGGCAGCGAAGTAGTGCCGGTCCTCGTCGAACTCCGCGGCGTCTCGAAGCACTACCGCCGCGCCGACACCGGCGAGACCGTGGTGGCCGTCGAGGACGTCTCCCTGGACGTGCACCAGGGAGAGGTCCTCGGCGTCATCGGGTACTCCGGTGCCGGCAAGTCCACCCTGGTCCGGCTCGTGAACGCCCTCGAGCTCCCCTCGTCGGGCTCCGTCACCGTTGCCGGCAAGGAACTGACGGCGATCCCCGAGCGGGACCGCCGTCTGGCGCGTCGCAACATCGGGATGATCTTCCAGCAGTTCAACCTGTTCCGGTCCCGCACCATCGCCGGCAACGTCGCGTACCCGCTCAAGGTCGCCGGTGTCCCGAAGGACGAACGCGACCGCCGTGTCGCGGAGCTGCTCGACTTCGTCGGGCTCCTCGACCGTGCCTACGCGTACCCGGAGCAGCTGTCCGGTGGCCAGAAGCAGCGCGTCGGCATCGCCCGGGCACTCGCGGCGTCGCCCGACCTGCTGCTCGCCGACGAGGCCACCAGCGCCCTCGACCCGGAGACCACCTCCGAGGTCCTGGGACTGCTCCGTCGGGTGAACAAGGAGCTCGGCGTCACGATCATCGTCATCACGCACGAGATGGACGCCGTCCGGCAGATCGCCGACCGCGTCGCCGTGATGGAGCAGGGCCGCGTCGTCGAGGTCGGCGACGTGTACGACGTGTTCTCGGCGCCGAAGACGGGTGCGGCGCAGCGGTTCGTCCGCACCGCGCTGCACGACCGCCCGTCGGTCGACACGCTCGCTCGCCTGCGCGAACGCCACCCCGGACGCCTGGTGACCGTGCAGATCACCGACGAGGCCGGGCTGCAGAACCGGATCGACGCCGTGTTCCGGTCCGCCGGGGTCACCGCCGAGCTCGTCTACGGCGGGGTCGGGGAGATCCGTGAGCGGCGGATCGGGTCGTTGACGTACGAGCTGACGGCCGGCGGGGTCGCCGGCGGGGTCGCTGGTGCTGGTGCTGGTGCTGGTGCACCGGACGCCATCGACCGCGCCGTCGCTTCGCTCCGCGCCGACGGCGTCACGACCGACGAGGAGGCAGCAGCGTGAACAACTCGTTCCAGAGCGTGATCGACACGTTCGACGTCTTCCTCGCCGCCATGCGCGACACCATCGTGATGTCGCTCGTGTCGCTCGTCATCGCCGGCGTCATCGGGCTCGCCCTCGGGCTGCTGCTCTACGCGACCCGTCCGGGCAACCTGCTCGGCAACCGCACCGCGTACACGATCATCAACGTCGTCGTGAACCTGGTCCGCCCGATCCCGTTCGTGATCTTCCTCGCCGCCATCGCACCGCTGTCGCGCGTGGTGGTGCAGACCACGATCGGCGTGCCGGCGGTCACCTTCGCGATCTCGCTCGCGGCGGCGTTCGCGGTGTCGCGCATCGTCGAGCAGAACCTGCTCGCGGTGGACCCCGGCGTCGTCGAGGCGGCTCGCGCGTCAGGTGCGCACCCGGTCTCGATCCTGCTGACCGTGCTCATCCCCGAGGGCCTCGGACCGCTCATCCTCGGCTACACCTTCATCTACATCGGCATCGTCGACATGACGGCGCAGGGTGCGTTGATCGGTGGCGGTGGCCTCGGCGAGTACGCGATCACGTACGGCTCGCAGCGGTACGACTGGTGGATCGTCTACGTCTCGGTGGCTGCGATCGTGGTCATCGTGCAGCTCGGCCAGTTCGTCGGGAACCGTCTCGCGAGGGCGACCCTGCGTCGCTGACGCGGGGCGCGGGCGCGCCGCGCGCGGCGCGCGGCGCGCGGCGTGTGCTGCGACCTCGGCACGTCGCGGGCTCGCGACTCCCCGCTCGCGTCCGCCGAGTGGTCACGACGTGTCGCTCGGCGGAACGCTGGCCGACAGTTCGTGACCACGCGACGGCGGGCGCGGCGCGTTTCGTCGCCTCGCCATGTGCTGTGGCCGCAACCGTCTGGAGGCCCGGTGCCGGTACACGAGACCGGCACCGGGCCTCCAGTGCGTTGCCGGCTCCACCGGCGCGCCCAGCGTCGCCCGCCGAGCAGTCACGACTTCCCGCCGTCGCCCGCGGAGTGGTCACGACGTGTCGCCTGCCGGACCGCCGGCCGACACTTGCTGACCGCTCGACGACATGCCCGCGGGTCAGGCGGCCGGGGACTCCACGGTGGCGACGGTCCCGGTCGCGCCGGGGTGCTCGTAGTGCGCACGGACGAGGATCGGGCGGTGGTCGGAGATGCCCGCAGGCAGGGTCTCGACGCCGGCGATGTGCAGCCCGACGCTCGTCGCGAAGTCGAAGTGCCCGGTGAACTTGCGGTAGCGCAGGTACGTGGGCTGGTCGGACAGGGACAGCGCGAAGCCGTGCTGCTCGATCTTCCGGCGCAGGTTCGTCTGGAACCAGGGGTAGTTGAAGTCGCCGACCATGATCGCCGGGGCGTCCTTCGACAGGTCGCGGACGAACTGGTGCGCGGCCTCGATCTGCTTGCGGCGCAGGGAGTTCGTCGCGGTCAGCGGCGAGGCGTGGAACGAGGCGACGATGACCTCGGCGTCAGCCTCGTTGTCACGCAGGTGCATCGCGATGAGTCGCTCGTGCGCAGGGGCGAGGACGCGGTCGTGCAGGGACTTCTGCAGCGAGTGGATGCTGAAGTCCTGCACCTCGAAGCGGTCGTCGCGCTTGTAGATCGCGAGCCCGAGTCGGTTGGCGCGGGTGGACGCGGCGAGCGAGAGGCCGCCGATCGACGGCGCGAGGTCGTTGCTGTCGCACTCCTGCACACACAGGACGTCGGCATCCGAGGCCTCGGCCAGTGCGGCGAGCTCGCTGTTCGCGGTGTGCTCTCGGAGGTTGTAGCTGACGACCCGGAGGGCGGTCGGAGGCACGCCTGCGTCGGTGGCGATCGTGCTCTGCTGCTCTGGCGCGGCCATGCTGCCTTCCTGTCCGGGTGGTCCGGTCACCCTGCCGCGGCAACCGTACTCGGCGTCGGCAAACGGATGCTGAGACTGTAACGCCTGCCGGGTTTCGTGGGTGTGACCGTGTCGGAAACGGACAGCCCGCGGGTCAGGCGCGGACGCGCTTCCCGTCGGCGCGGACACGGCGGGCCGGCCGGACCGTGTCCCCTGCTGTGCGACTCATCAGGACACCTTCGACGCAGGCCACCACGAGGAGCGCCGCGATGACCCAGAACGCCGCCGTGTACGGGCCGTCGCCGCCGAGGCCGGAGGCTGCACGGATGACGACGGCTGCGACGGCGACCCCGAAGCCCGCCGCGGTCTGCTGCAGCGTCGACGACAGGGTGTTCGCCGGGGTCATGTCCGCCTGCTCGACGTCGGCGAAGGCGATGGTGTTGTAGGCGGTGAAGCCGACCGAGCGCGCGGCACCGCTCACCACGAGCAGCACGGCGAGCAGCCAGAACGGGGTGTCCTCGGTCATGAAGGCCATCGCGACGACGCTCGCGGCGGCCACGGCACTCGACACGATGATCACCGGCCGGTAACCGAACCAACGGAGGAACGGGGTCGTCATCGGCTTGATGCCGAGGTTGCCGACGAACACCCAGAGCACCGCGGACCCGGCGAGGACCGCGCTCCACCCCCATGCGTCCTGGAAGAGCAGCGGGAGCACGAAGGGCACGGCCGACACCGCGAGGCGGAACAGGCTGCCGCCGGCGTGCGACACCCGGAAGGTCTCGAGCCGGAACGCCTCGAGGCCCATGATCGGGTGCGGTGCCCGACGGAAGTGCCGGATGGCGAACCAGCAGCACACGGCGCCGACGACGCCGGACACGACGACCGCGGTCACCGGGATCGTGTCGAGCGCGAGCAGCGAGGCCATCACCACGAGGGAGCCGAGGCCGAAGCACGCGAGCAACGACCCGAACCAGTCGAACGGCACCCGTTGCGCCGCGCGCTCCTGCGGCACGAGCACGAGGGCAGCGACGAAGGCGACGATGCCGAGCGGGATGTTGATGAGGAAGATCCAGTGCCACGACAGGGTGTCCACGAGCACGCCGCCGACGAACGGGGCGATGATCGGTGCCGCGAGCGCCGGCCAGGTGAGGATCGCGATCGCCGTGACGAGCTGCTCGCGCCCCGCGCTCCGCAGCACGACGAGCCGGCCGACGGGCACCATGAGCGCGCCGCCGAGCCCCTGCAGGATGCGCCAGAGCGTCAGGTCGACGAGGCCGGTGGAGAGCGCGCAGAGCGCCGACGCGATCGTGAAGAGCGCGATGGCACCGGCGAAGACCGTGCGGGAGCCGATGCGGTCGGTCAGCCAGCCGGAGACCGGGATGAAGACGGCGAGGGTGACCAGGTAGGCGGTGATCGCGACGCCGACCGCGGCGGAGTCGACGCCGAGGTCGCGCCCCATCGCCGGCGCCGCGGTGGCGAGGATCGTGCCGTCGAGGAGCTCCATGAAGAAGGTGCCCGCCACGAGCACGGCGACCGCCGTGCTGCCCGCCCGTCGCCTGGATGTCGTCGTCATCGTCGTCGCCATGTCACATCAAATGCTATGCCCCAACCGACGTCGGTCCCGCGCCTTCCGAGCGCGCCTTTGTGCATTGCAGAATGATGAGGAGGGTGGCGTTGCCCCACGGACCCGTCGAGCGGGAGCGTGGGGGCAGCGCGACGACAGGAGGCTCGACGATGACCGACAGCGTGACCACGAAGGGCGCACCGGACCCGGCAGCACCGGCGCAGCGCCACGTCCTCGACGACGCGCACCTGCCCGTGATGACCCTGCGGGAGTCCGCGCTCGCGAACAACACCGCGGTCATGCAGGACTACGTCGAGCGCCACGGGCTGCTGTTCGCGCCGCACATGAAGACGCACATGGCGCCGGACCTCGCTGCACGGCAGGCCGCCGCCGGCGCCTGGGGCGTCACGGTCGCCTCGGTCCAGCAGGCGATGGTCGCGTGGGAGCACGGCACCCACCGCATCCTCGTCGCGAACGAGGCGCTCGACCCCGCGGGGCTGGCATGGCTCGCATCACGTCGCGCCGTCGACCCGGAAGCCGACGTGCTCTGCTACGTGGACTCCGATGCCGGGGTGGCCGCCGCCGTCGCCGCCCAGGACTCCGTCGACGGCGAGCTCCACGTCCTGGTCGAGATGGGGTTCCCCGGCGGGCGCACCGGGGTCCGCTCCCCCGATGCCGCACGTTCCCTTGCACAGGTCGCCCACGACTCCGGGCTCGTGTTCCGCGGTGTCTCCGGCTACGAGGGCGGGCTGCCCGGGGTCGACGCCGCCCGCGAGTACGTCGTGGGGGTGCTCGCGGTCGCGGCCGACGTCCGTGACCTGGTCAGCGGTCGCGCACTGCTCAGCATGGGCGGCAGCGCCTGGTTCGACGCCGTCGTCGACGCCGTCGCCGCCCGACCTGACGACCTCGACGTCCTGCTGCGCTCCGGCGCGTACCTCACACACGACGACGGCTTCTACGCCGAGCGCACGCCGTTCGGTCGACACCCTGCCGAGGGCTCGCTCACCGCCGCGATCGAGGTCTGGGGTCGGGTCACGAGTTGCCCGGAACCCGGGCTCGCGTTCGTCGCGGTCGGGAAACGCGACATCTCCTTCGACGAGGGGCTGCCGGTGGTGCGGTCGGTCCGGCCTGCCCGTCCAGGAGGCCCGGCTGACGCCCCACAGGTCGTCCCACCGCCCGGGGCGGTCACCGTCACCCGCCTCGACGACCAGCACTGCTACCTCGCGCTGGCGGAGGGGGCCCCCGCGCTGACGCCGGGCGACGTCGTCGTGTTCGGCATCTCCCACCCCTGCACCGTCTTCGACAAGTGGCGCGAGGTCCAGGTCATCGACGATGACGACACGGTCCTCCGAACGATCGCGACGTGGTTCTGATGCGCGCGACGACCCCGGCCCCCGTGCCGATCGAGGGGGACGGCCCCGCACGGAACGCCGCGCTCTCCCTCCGTCGGGGGCTCCGGCTGCTCGACCGCATCGCCGACCGCACCCGGAGCGGGGCGACCTCGGTGAGCCTGTCCGAGCTGGCGGCGGAACTCGGCACCTCGAAGTCGACGGTGCTCCGGCTCACCGCGCCGATGCTCGAGAACGACCTGCTGCGCCGCACACCCGACGCCGGGTTCACACTCGGCCTCGGAGCACTGCTGCTCGGGCAGAGCTACCTCGAGGGCATCGACCTGCGCTCCGCCGCCGCGCCCTTCCTCCGGCGCACGGCTGAGCAGACCGGCCTGACGTGCCACCTGGTCGTCCCTGACGGCACGGACATCGTCTACGTCGACAAGGTCGAGACGCGTGGCACCGTCCGGATGGGCTCGCGCATCGGCAACCGGCTCCCGATGCGGAACACGGCGTCCGGCAAGGCCATCGTCGCGTTCGGCGAACCGGAGTTGCTCGAGCGCGTCCTCGCCGAGCCGGTCGAGGTGATGACCGAGCACACGATCACGGACGACGACCGGTGGCGACACGAGGTCGACCGCACCCACGGCCGTGGCTACGGCATCGACGATCGCGAGAACGAGCCGGACATCCGCTGCGTCGCCGCTCCGGTGCTCGACCACGCGAACCAGGTCGTCGGTGCGATGAGCATCTCGGGGCTCGCGTCCCGGTTCCCGGCGGCGGCGGTCCGCGAACTCGGGGACGGGGTCGTCCGCACGGCGCACGAGATCTCCGTGGCACTCGGGTCCTCCTCTGCCCAGCTCGCACTCGCACGGGGTGCCCGATGAGCGGGCCCGTGCTGACCTTCGGCGAGACGATGCTGCTCCTCACCGGGCGCGACGTCGGAGCCGTGCCGGACCTCGAACACATGCGCGTCGACACCGGCGGGGCCGAGAGCAACGTGGCGATCGGACTCGTCCGGGCCGGCGTCCCCGCGACGTGGGTCGGCCGCGTCGGCACGGACCCCGCGGGTGACCGCGTCGCCGCGGACGTCCGTGGCGAGGGTGTCGACGTCGTCGCGGTCGCCGACCCCGAACGCTCGACCGGCATCATGATGAAGGAGCGCCTGCTCGACGGGCGCACCCGGGTGACCTACCACCGCCGTGGATCGGCCGGCTCGGCCATCACGGCGACGGACCTGCCGGGCAGTGTCGTCGAGGCCGCGGCGCTCGTGCACGTCACGGGCATCACGCTGGCCCTCTCGGATTCGGCACGAGCCACCGTCGCGGCAGCGCTCGACCGGGCCGACGCCGCCGGCGTCCCCGTGTCGTTCGACGTCAACCACCGGCCGAAGCTCATCGACCCGGACGCCGCACGGTCCCACTACCGCCAGGTCGCCGAGCGGTCCGCGGTGGTCTTCGCCGGCGATGACGAGGCCCGACTCGTGCTCGGTCGCGACGAACAGGACGACGACGAGGAAGCGCTGGCTCACGAGCTCGCAGCCCTCGGCCGTGGTCGTGCGGTGGTGAAGCTCGGTTCCCGGGGGGCCGTCGCCTCCATCGACGGGGTGTTGTTCCGGCGACCGGCGACTCCGGTGCGCGTGGTCGACCCGGTCGGTGCCGGGGACGCGTTCGTCGCCGGCTGGCTCGCGGCGATGCTCGGCGGCGCGGACGCGACCGAGGCACTCGACCGCGCGGCCGACGCCGGAGCCCTCGCCTGCACCGTCGAGAGCGACTGGCGCCGGCCCGACCCGGACGCCCTGCACCACGCCCCCGACCCGTCGGACACCGACCACGCCGTGCACGACCACGTCGACCGCTGACGCTGTGCGCGACCAGACCGTGCCCACCCACACCGTGCGGGACCAGACCGTGCCCACCACCGACCACTCGAGGAAGAGCACCATGACGAACAGCACCACGAGCTCCGCACGGCACGCCGGCATCCGGCACCGCCACGAGGCCGGTCCGGCGATCGCGATCCTCCGCGGTGGCACCGGCGACCACGTCGAGGACGTCATCGCGACCCTGGTCGACGCCGGGGTGTCCGCGATCGAGATCACCACGAACACCCCGCGGTGGCGAGAGGGCATCGCCTGGGCAGTCGAGCGGTACGGCGCATCGGCGTCGATCGGCGTGGGCACCGTGCTGGACGTCCGACAGCTCGACGAGGCCGCCGCCGCCGGCGCGACCTTCGCCGTGAGCCCGCACCTCGACGCCGACCTCGGGGAACGGGCGCACGAGCGCGGACTCGGCTGGTACCCGGGGGCGGCGACGCCGACCGAGATCGTCCGCGCGTGGCAACTCGGCGCCCGCGCGGTCAAGGTCTTCCCGGCCGCGCAGCTCGGCGGACCGGCGTTCCTCAAGCAGGTGCTGGCCCCGCTCGACTTCGTCGACGTGATCCCGACCGGCGGCATCGGGGTCGACGACGCCGCCGACTACCTCGCCGCCGGGGCCGTCGCCGTCGGGCTCGGTTCCCCGCTGGTCGGGGACGCCCTGACCTCGGGCGACCTCGGCGCCCTGCGTGAGCGCGCCGCCCGACTCGTGGCAGCGCTCGGCCGATGACGGACAGCAGTGCTCGGCTGATGACGGGCAGCCCGGGCGCGGCAGGGGCCGCCGGGGCCGTCCTGCTGCGTGGTGGTTCGGTACTCGATGCCGACGGGGAACAGGTCCGTGCGGACGTCCTCGTCGAGGGCGGCACCGTCCGCGCAGTCGGAACCGACCTGCCCGTCCCTGCCGGAGCGCACGTCGTCGCCTGCGACGGCCGACTCGTCATGCCCGGGTTCGTGGACGCGCACTCGCACGGGGGCTCGCTCGTGTTCGACGAGCAGGTCCAGCTCGCGCTCCTGCGGCAGGGCGTCACCACGATCGTCACCGGCCAGGACGGCGTCGGTCCGGCACCCGGCGACGGCTCGTACGCCGACACCTACTTCGCCGCGATCGACGGCCCGCACCCGACCTACCGGGGCGGCGGCATCGACGGACTCCTGGCGACGTACGACGGCACCACCCCGCTCAACGTGGCGACGCTCGTCCCCGCCGGCACCGTGCGACACCAGGTGATGGGCGACGAGTCCGGACCGGCGACCGCCGACCAGCTCGCGGCGATGCGGGCGCTGGTGCGTGAGGGCCTGGCGGCCGGTGCCGTCGGGCTCGCGACCGGGCTCGACTACGTACCCGGGCTGTTCGCCGACACGGACGAGCTCGCCGTCCTCTGCGCCGAGGTCGCTGCGGCCGACGGCCTCTACGTCTCGCACATGCGGGGCGGCTACGAGGGCAATGCTCGTGCCGGCCTCGACGAGATCGCGGACATCGTGCGCGCTTCGGGCGTCCGGGCGCACGTGTCGCACCTGCACGCACCGGTGGACCTCGCGGTGACCGCCCTCGACGAGCTCGCCGCGAGCGGGGCGCCGATGTCCTTCGACGCCTACCCGTACTCGCGCGGCTGCACGATCCTGTCGATGCTCCTGCTGCCGGCGGCCCTGGCCCGACCCGGCACCGACGACCTCGCCCTCGCGATCGCCGACGACGCCGGACGAACCCAGGTGCGCGGTGCGGTGCTCGACCGGGTGCTCACCCGTGCTGACCTCGGGACCGGGTGGGCGGAGCAGATCACCCTGTCGCACGTCCCCGCCGCGGAGTTCCACGCGTTGCAAGGCCGCACCCTCGCCGAGGCCGCAGACGCCACCGGGACGGACCCGGTCGACCTCGCCCTCGACGTCCTGGTCGACTCGGACCTGCAGGTCACCGCAGTGATGCGCGTCCCCCGGCCCCGCACCGCCGACGAGCTCGCGCCGCTCTTCCGCCTGGCCGGGCACACGGCGGGGTCGGACGGCATCTTCGTCGGGACGCACCCGCACCCGCGGGCGTACGGCACCTTCGCGCGCTACCTGGAGGACTTCGCCCGCACCGGCCGACTCAGTTGGCTCGAGGTCCAGCAGCACCTGTCGACCACGGCCGTCGAGCGCCTGCGGCTCGGGCGACGGGGGGTCCTGGAGCCCGGCGCGGTCGCGGACCTCGTCGTCGTGGACCCCGAGCGGGTCACGGCGGGATCGACCTACGACCAGCCGATGCGCCCGGCCGAGGGCATCGACGACGTCCTCGTCGCCGGGGTCCCCGTGCTCGTCGACGGACGGCTCACGCACGCCACACCCGGAGCTGGACTGCGTCGGCACGAGCGGTGGTGACACAACCCGCCTGACACGGTCCGCCTGACACAGCCCGCTCCGGCACAGCCCGGTCCGGCGCAGCCCGCCTGACACAGCCCGGTCCGGCGCCGCAGCGCCCCAGCGCTGGTCAGGCGCCGGTCGGCAGCACCGCCACGACATCGATCTCGACCAGGATGTTCGCGAGGTGCGACTGCACCGTCGTCCGCACCGGGTACGGCTGGGTGAAGTGCTTCGCGTACTCCTCGTTGAAGGCCGGGAAGTCGCGGTCCGAGTGCTCGAGGTGCACGGTCGACTTCACCACGTCGTCCAACGTCGCCCCGTGCTCGGCGAGGACAGCGGCGACGTTCGCCAGCACCTGCGCGGTCTGCCCGGCGACGTCGTCGGCGATCGCACCGGTCGCCGGGTCCTGCGGGCCGAACCCGGCGGTGTAGATGAACCCGTTCGCCACGATGCCCTGGCTGTACGGGCCAGCGGGCTTCGGGGCGTTGTCGGTCACGATGGCGGTCTTCGGCGCGGTGGAGTTCGGCACGGTGGCTCCTCGAGGGTCGGTGGATGGAGACTCCAGGCTAGGCGGACGCCCGCTGCCGGACCCGGCCACCCACCATCCGCTTTCCGCCATGCAGAACGCAGCCACGGGCCTCCAGGCCGTCGTGAGGATCACCCAGGGTGAGGGCGACTACCCTGGCTAGGTGTCGTCAGCCCTGCCCGAACGCCGAGGAGCACCCGCGTGAGTCGTCTCGACGGCGTGGCCACCGAGGCCCTCGCGAACGGCCGGCGACGTGTGCTCGACACCGTCACCGCCCTGCCCGCGTGGGCGGCGGTGCTGCTCGTCTGGACCGGCGGACGGATCCTGTCGACGTTCTGGCTCGCACTGGCGTACCCCCTCATCGGCCGGGCGCTGCCGGACAACGCGATCTGGGGCAACGAGCACGGCTTCCTCTCGTTCCTGACGGCGTGGGACGGCCAGTACTACGAGCAGATCTCGCTGCACGGCTACCCGGACGCGTTGCCGCTCGACATCACCGGCAACGTGGCGCAGAACGCGTGGGCGTTCCTGCCCGCGTTCCCGTTCACCATCCGGATGCTCACCGCCTCGACCGGGGTGCCGTTCGAGGTCGGCGCGCCACTCATCGCCGTGCTCGCGGGCTTGCTGGCCGCCTACCTGCTGCACCGGTTGGTCCGTGACCGCGCGGGTGACGCCGCCGCGATGTGGGCGGTCTTCTTCTTCACGTGCGGCCCGCTGTCGTTCCTGCTGCAGGTCGGCTACGCGGAGAGCATGTTCCTGGCGCTGTCGTTCGGTGCGCTGCTCGCCCTCGAACGCCGGCGCTACTGGCTCCTCACCCTGCTCGGCGTCGTGGCTGCGTTCACCCGCCCGGGGGCCCTGGCGATCCCGCTCGTCCTGGGCGTCGTCGCGCTCGTCCGCTTCGTCCGGGCACGCCGGTCGAACGGCCGCGTGTTCGAGGCATTCCCGCTCCGCGAACAGCTCCGGGTCGTCGTCGCCGGGCTCGTGATGATGGCGGCGGGGCTGGCGTGGCCGGTCATCGCGTCGCACGTCACCGGGACGCCGAACGCCTACCTCGAGACCGAGATGTCCTGGTGGGTGAACTTCATCGGTCGCGTGGACTTCATGCCGCTGAGCCCGTGGTTCCTCATCGCGGCGCGGTGGCTCGGCGTCGGTGGGGTCCTGATCGTGGTGTTCCTGCTCGTCGGGTACCCGGTGTGGCTGCTCCGCCGGTCCACGCGGCGGCTCGGACAGACCACGGTGCTGTACTCGGCCGCGTACGCGCTCTACATCTTCGCGGTGTCGTTGCCGATGGCTTCGACGCCCCGGTTGCTGATGCCGTTGGCGCCGCTGTTCGGGTCACCCGAGCTCGTCGCGAAGCCCTGGATGCGGTGGACCTTCGTCACAGCGGCGCTCGCGGGGCAGCCCGTGCTCGTCGCGGTGCTGTGGCTGCTCGGCCCGCCGTAGCGAACGACGAAGCCGCCGTCGCACGACAACGGCTTCGTCGTTCGGCGTCGGACAGGCCCCGGCCAGGCGTCGGACAGGCCCCGGCCAGGCGTCGGACAGGCCCCGGCCAGCCCGGCCAGCCGGCCCGGCGTCGGCTAGGCCCGGCCAGCCCCCTAGAGCTCGATCGTCCCGTGGTCGCCCGTGTCCGGCTGGCTCTGCTTGCCCAGCGCTGCCTTGAGGGTCTGCACCAGACTGCCGACCGGCCCGGTGTCCTGCGTCCAGTACTCCACCGAGTCGCCCGACACCGTGAGCAGTCGGATCGAGGGGTCGTCGCGGCCCTCCGGGAACCAGGCCTCGGCGAACGGGGACCACAGCTCGTCGATGACGCTGTCGTCCTGGGTGACGGTCGCGGTGCCGGCGATGGAGAGGTAGCCGCCCTGCGACTCGATCGAGACGTTGACGTGCGGGTTCCTCGCGATGTCCTCGACCTTCTCGCTGCCGTCCTGCACGAGGAAGCGGAGGGTCCCGTGGAAGGCCTTGTCCTGCACGGCGAGCGGGCGGGCGTGCAGCTGTCCGTCCTCGCTCACCGTGGTCAGCAGCGCCGTGTGTGCGCCGTGGACGATGTCCGAGATGGCGGCGCGCTGCTCCTGTGTGTCGGTCATGGTGCTCCTTTGCGTCGTGCGCCCCGTTGTGCCCGACGTGCGACCGCGGGTTGTGCGGGGCCGTACCGTTCCGGCCAGTCTGCCCCTCGACTCTGGATGCGTCCGGCAGACGGGTCACCACCCCCTCGACTCTGGATGCGTCCGGCAGACGGGTCACCACCCCCTCGACTCTGGATGCGTCCGGCAGACGGGCCACCACCCCCTCGGCCTGGAGGCGCGGCACACCTCCCACGGGCAGGGCAGCGCCCGGCGGTCGCCCGGCTCGCAGCGCCCGTGCCCGGTCCGGCGCGCACCATGCGTCCGCAACGAGCGACACTCCACCGGACGATCGACGCGTGGATCGTCGGAACATGCACACGCACCGGATGCGTGCGCAACGGACGACGATCCACGAGTCGATCACCTCGTGGATCGTCGGAACATGCACACGCACGGGCCCGGTCGGCCGGACGCGGACGGGTCAGGCGGGCTCGCGGATCGTCGTCTCGACGTCGACGACCTGCGGGATCCTCGGCATCGAGGCGAAACCGAACGCCACCGGCGGGTCGAGCGGCGCGAGGTCGCCCAGGTCTTCTCCGGCCCAGGTCCCCCGGACGCCGGTGACGTCGTGTGCCCCGGTCACGCCGTAGTACTCACGGCGGCCGTTGCCCGCTGAGCCCGCGGTACCGGAACCGGGAGCGACGAGCCGCGCCACGGGGTCGATCACTGCGAGCCAGCGCGGATCGCGCGCGATCGACTTCGGGACGATGCGGAGCACCCGGCCGAGCGGCGAGATGGCCCCGACGTCGACGGACACCTGCAGCGCGCCGGCGTCGAGCTCCAGGCCGGCGGCGGTTCGGCGGGCCCGGACGTCGACGACCGACACGGTGTCGAAGCGGTAGGTGCCGGAGACGTACGCGGCGACGATCTCGTCAGGGGCGAGCAGCACGCTGGTGCCGTCGGGCAGCTCGAGGAACACGTCGGTGAACGCGCCGAACGGGGAGTTCGCCCACATCCCGACGACGACCCGCACGCCAGATGTCGTGCCGACCCCCATGATCCGGCCACGGAACCGACGTTCGAGGAGCGCACCAGGTGACGACATGCCCTGGACCGTACCCGGCGCACCCCGTGAGCCGGTGCTCGCGGGCCGCCCCGCGCCTCCAGGCCGACCTCGCCCACCTGCCCGCCCGCGGCTCCCGCCCGCCCCGCCGCCCAGCTGCAGAACACCGGTGTTCGCGCTCGGAACACCCGCGAACCGCGGTGCACCGCACGAACACCGGTGTCTTGCAGACCGGAACGCCCGACCAGCGGACCCGACCAGCCGCGACCGCTACGGGACCGGGACGGGCTCCGCCAGGAGCTCGCGCACCCGCGGCGCGACCTGCGTGCCGTAGAGCTCGATCGAGCGCATCATGTCGTCGTGCGGCAGGCGACCCGTCGCGTACCGCATGTCGAAGCGGGAGACCCCGAGGATCCGCATGTTGCGCGCGATCTTCCGCGCGACGGTCTCGGGCGAGCCGACGTAGAGCGAGCCTCCGGCGGACAGGCCCGCGCGGTACCCGGCGACGTCGAGGGGCGGCCAGCCGCGCTCCCGGCCGAGCTGGTCGGTGACGGCCTTGTGGTACGGCCAGTAGCGGTCGGCGGCTTCTTCGTCGGTCGCGGCGATGAAGCCCGGCGAGTGCATCGCGATCGGCTGCTGCGGGACGTCGAGCTGCGCGAGCGCCTGACGGTAGAGCCGCGAGAACGGGGCGAACTGCGCCGGCTGCCCGCCGATGATCGCGAGGAAGAGGGGCAGGCCGTAGGTGGCGGCGCGGATGACCGACTGCGGGGAGCCGCCGACGCCGATCCACGTCGGGATGGCGCCGTGCTCGAGCTTCGGGAAGACGTCCTGGTCGACGAGCGCCGCGCGCTTCGTTCCTGACCACGTCACGGCGTCCCCACCGCGGAGGGCTGCCCAGAGCTGGAGCTTCTCCTCGAAGAGGACCTCGTAGTCGGCGAGGTCGTAGCCGAACAGGGGGAACGACTCGGTGAAGGAGCCGCGGCCGAGGATGACCTCGGCGCGGCCGTTCGAGATCGCGTCGACGGTGGCGAAGCGCTCGTAGACACGCACCGGGTCGTCGGAGGACAGCACGGTGACCGCGGAGCCGATGCGGATGCGCTCCGTGCGGGCGGCGATGGCGGCGAGGACGACCTCGGGGGCGCTCACCACGAAGTCGGCGCGGTGGTGCTCGCCGACGCCGATGAAGTCGAGGCCGACCTGGTCGGCGAGGACCGCCTGGTCGACGACGTCGCGGATGCTCTGCGCGTCGGACTTCAGGCTGCCGTCGGCGAGTTCGGTGACGTCGCCGAAGGTGTCGAGGCCGAGCTGCAGCGGGCCGATCCGCTCGGGTGCGGGCGGCGGCACGTCCGAGGGGCGGTCGGTACCGAATGCGTTGCTCATGGTCTCCTCCTGGTCGCAGGTCGATGCAGGTGCATGTTCATGCGTTTGCATCAATCTAGCACGGCCGCGTCCGCACGGCCAGCCCCGGGCTGGCTCGGCTGTTTCCGCACGGCCAACCCCGGGGGCTGGCTCGGCCGTTGCCGCACGGCCAGCCCCCGCGTGTACGGTCGCCCGCATGCCGAAGCTCCCCGATCAGACCGGACGCCGGATCGTCGTCACCGGTGCCAACAGCGGAACCGGCAAGGAGACCGCCGCTCGGCTCGCCGCCGCAGGTGCGAACGTCGTCCTCGCCGTCCGCAGCACCGAGAAGGGCGACACCGCCGCGGCCGAGATCCGCGCCGCGCACCCCGGCGCCGACCTCGAGGTCCGCGAGCTCGACCTCGCCGACCTCGCGAGCGTCCGCCGGTTCGCCGCCACCATCGTCGACGAGGAGCGCCCCGTCGACGTCCTCGTCAACAACGCCGGCGTGATGGCGCCGCCGAAGCGCTTCGAGACCGTCGACGGTTTCGAGCTGCAGTTCGGCACGAACTTCCTCGGCCCGTTCGCGCTCACGAACCTGCTGCTGCCGTCGCTGCTCCGCGCCGAGGCGCCCCGGGTCGCGACGATGTCGAGCCTCGCCGCGATCCCCGGCCGGATCCGGTTCGGGGACCTGCAGTGGGAGCGCGGCTACAACGGCTGGCGCGCGTACGGGCAGTCGAAGCTCGCGGACCTGCTGCTCGCGCTGCACCTGCACCGCCTGACCGTCGAGGCGGACGTGTCCCTCGTCAGCACCGCGGCGCACCCGGGTTACACCCGCACGAACCTGCAGTCGGCCGGGCGTTCCCTCGGACGCTCGAAGCCGGTGCGCGCCAGCAACCGCGCGCTGCCGTGGACCCAGGGGGTCGAGCAGGGTGCCGAGCCGCTGCTGTACGCGGCGGTGGGGCCGAAGGCCGTCGGTGGTGCCTACTACGGGCCCGCCGGGCCGTTCGGGATGACCGGGCCGACGACGACCGTGTCGATCCCCGGGTCAGCGCGGAGTGCCGACCTGGCCCGCTCGCTCTGGGCGGTCGCCGAGGACCTGACCGGGACGCGTCCGCCGCTCTGAGCGCGGGGCCGCGCGGCGCGGGGTCGCACGGTGCGGGGTGTAGTTCCCCCGAGGTCGCACGGTGCGAGGGGCGGTTCCGTACCGTGCGAGGTTTCGTGCACGGTGCGACGGCATCGGAGCCGCACAGTGCGCGGAACCTCGCACACTGCGGGGGCGCGGAGCGCGGGGTCGCACGGTGCGAGGGGCGGTTCGGCCGGGGTCGCACGGTGCGAGGTGTGGTTCCGCACGGTGCGAGGTTTCGTGCACGGTGGGACGACTCGGCCCCGCACGGTGCGCGGAACCTCGCACACTGCGAGGCGCGCAGCGCGGGGTCGCACGGTGCGAGGGGCGGTTCGCCCGAAGTCGCACGGTGCGAGGGGCGGTTCCGTACCGTGCGAGGTTTCGTGCACGGTGGGACGACTTCGGGGTCGCACAGTGCGCGGAACCTCGCACACTGCGGGGCGCGCGGGCGCGGGCACGGGCCCGCGCACGGGCGGGCGGGGGCGGAGCGCGGGTGGGCGGGGCGGGCCCGCGCGGCCGGGAGGCACGGGGCGCGTCCGGCGGGCCGCCCGAGTCAGGCGCGGTGCAGCTCCACGGACCCGTCCAGGCGACCGGGTTCGGTCAGGCGGGCGTGCTGGAGCACGGTGCGGCCGGGGCCGATCGCCGCGGCGACGATCGAGAGCGTCGCGAAGTGGCCGTCCCGTTCGTGCGCGTCGCGGAGGATGGCGTCGGGGTGGTCGGCCGGCAGCTCCGCGGACTCGGCGAGGAGCCCGAACCACCCGCCCCACCCGTCACCGGGGTCGTCGCCGGCATCCGCTGCCCGGAGTTCGTCGAAGGGGCCGAGCACCGGCGGTCCGACCGGAGCGTCGACGGCGCGGAAGGCCTCGAGCCACCGGCCGATGCGCGGCGACGCGGGGTCGTCCGGCTCACCGTGGGTGACCATGTGCACCCCGGCTCCGAGTTCGGTCGTCCGGACGCGGGTGCCGTCCCACGTGAGCACCGCTGCACCCTCGGCCGTCGCCCGCACCAGGTTGAACGCGCGGGTGGTCGGCAGGGTGCCGTCGTGCCCGGGCAGCAGGTCGTCGGCGACGGCGTCCACCGGCACCACCCCGCGGGTCGTCCACGTGCCGTCCGCGCTCGGCACCGGTTCGCCGCGGTTCAGCACCACGGCCAGGCCGGCACGGTCGGACGCTGCGAGCCAGGCGCCACCGGCGGTACGGTCACGGACACCGCGGACCTCCGGGTCTCGATCGGGCCACCACGCCGCCGGAGGGTCCCACGGACGCTCCGGGGACTCGTCCCGCAGGGCGAGCACGGTGACGGGCCACGCAGCCCCGGGGTCGACGCGGACGACGACGGTGCACATGCCGTCGATCCTCGCACGTGCCCCCGGTAGCGTGATCGACGTGAACGCAGCAGCAGAGCGCGCCCTGACCGTCATCGTGGGGATCACCGGGGGCATCGCCGCCTACAAGGCCGTCGGTGTGGTCCGCGACCTGGTCAAGCGCGGCCACGAGGTGCACGTCGTGCCGACCGAGGGCGCCCTGCGCTTCGTCGGGCTGCCGACCCTCGAAGCCCTCAGCCGGAACCCCGTCACGACGAGCGTCTGGGACGACGTCGCCGAAGTACGGCACGTGGCGCTCGGTCGTCGCGCCGACCTCGTGATCGTCGCCCCGGCGACCGCCGACTCGTTGGCACGGATGGCGAACGGCCTGGCCGGGGACCTGCTCGGTACCACGCTGCTCGCGACCGAGGCGCCCGTCGTCGTCGCCCCCGCGATGCACCCGCAGATGTGGGAGCACCCCGCCACGCGCGCCAACGTGGCCACCCTGCGCGAGCGCGGCGTGCACCTGGTCGGCCCGGTGGTCGGTGCCCTCACCGGCGACGACGCGGGGATCGGACGGATGGCGGAGCCCGAGGACATCGTCCGGGCCGCGCTCGCCGTGCTCGACCGTCCTGCCAGCGCGGGCCGGCGTGCCGGGGACCACCCGGGCCTCCCGGCCGCCACCGGCGCACGCGGCGACCAGGGCGACCTCGCCGGCGTCTCGGTCGTGGTCAGTGCCGGCGGCACCCGCGAGCCCTTCGACCCCGTCCGCTTCGTCGGCAACCGTTCGAGCGGACGACAGGGCATCGCGATCGCCGCGGACGCCGCGGAGCGGGGTGCGAGTGTGACCCTGGTGGCGGCGAACGTCGACGCCGGACTCCTCGCGGACCTCGATGCCACGGTCGTGCCGGTCGGGTCCGCGCTCGAGCTCGCCGAGGCGGTGCACGCGGCAGCGGTCGACGCCGACGTCGTCGTGATGACCGCCGCGGTGGCCGACTACCGACCGGCCGAGGTCCACGCCGAGAAGCTCAAGAAGGACGCGCAGGGCGAGACGATGACGCTCGAGCTCGTGCGGAACCCGGACGTCTTGGCCGACCTCGTCGCGAACCGGCGCACCGGCCAGATCGTGGTGGGCTTCGCCGCCGAGACCGAACCGGACCGAGCGGCACGCATCGAGCTCGGCCGCGCGAAGATCGCCAGGAAGCCCGCCGACCTGCTCGTGGTGAACCACGTCGGTTGGACGGCCGGGTTCGAGCGCGAGGAGAACGCCATCGAGGTCCTGGTGCCCGGCGGCGAGGTGGTCCGCGAGACCTCCGGCACGAAGGCCGAGGTGGCGACGGCGGTGCTCGACCTCGTCGCGACCGCACTGACTTGAGTAGCACGCCCCTGAGCGGCACGCCCGGGTGCCTCCGAGGACCGGCGAGCACGATGGGGGCATGCGACGACGTGAGCGGATCCGACGTGCGACCCGTACTGCCACCCTCCTCGCGGTGATCCTCGGCGGAGCCGGCGTCACCCACTTCCTGCGACCCCGCGGCTACGACCGGATCGTGCCGGACGCACTCCCTCCGCGCCTGACGACGGTGGCCTCCGGTGCCGCGGAGCTCGGCATCGCCGCCGGACTCCTGGTGCCGGCAACCCGACGCGCGTCAGGGTGGGCTGCAGCCGCCCTGTTCGCGGCGGTCTTCCCCGCGAACCTCAAGATGGCGAACGACCTGCTGGACAGCCCGCGGTCGAGTCGGGCGATGCGGCTGGTGTCCGTGCTGCGGCTCCCACTGCAGGCCCCGCTCGTCCTCTGGGCCGTGCGCGTCGGTCGGCACGCGCCGAAGCCGTGACCCAGCCGTCGTGGACCCGGGCGGCCGTCCCCCTGCTGCACCGGCCGGTGACCCAGCACGCATGGGAGGACGTGGTCTTCGCACACTGGCGGCACGAACCGGAGTCGCTCCAGCGGCTCGTCCCCCGCGGCACCCGCCCGGACGTCGTCGACGGCAGCGCCTGGGTCGGGCTGACGGCGTACGTGTTCCGCGAGACCCGGGTGCCGCCGTTCCCCTCTGCCGGCCGGCTCGGCACGATGACCGAGGTGACGATCGAGATCCTGACGGTGGACGGCGAGGGGCGTCGCGGGGTGACGTACCGGACGGTCGACACCGACAATGTGCCGGCCATCGTCGCGGCGCACGCCCTGCTCGGGGTGCCGTACACCTTCGCGCACGCGGGCTCCCGCCGACGTGGGGACACCGTGGCACACCGCTCGGTCCGGCACACCGGTCGGGTGCGGCACCCGGTCCGGTGGGTGCGTTCCCTGCGGCAGGAGCGCCCGGCGGAGACGGTTCGTCCGCGGCACGCAGCCTCGGTCCGGGTGACCGCCGGCGACCCCGTCGACACCCCGCTGGCCGCCGAGCTCACCACCCGGGCCGGCATCCACGCCCGGTACCTCGCGCAGACGCTCTTCTGGCAGCGGCAGCACCCACCGCTCGTGGTCCGCTCGGCGCGGCTGGACCGTCTTGACGGCGACCTGCCGGACGCCGTCGGGATGCCGGGGCTGTTCGACCGCGAGCCGGACTCGCTCCTCGTGCTCGACGGCACCACGGTCCGGTACGCCTGGGGCGGTGTCGTCCGGTGAGTCAGGAGCACGCGCCGGCCGGCACCGACGCGGGCCACCTGTTCGACCTGGACCGCTTCGTCCGGGCGCAGCAGGGCGTGCAACACGACGCCCTCGCCGAACTCCGGAGCGGCCGGAAGCGCACGCACTGGATGTGGTTCGTGTTCCCGCAGCTCGCCGGTCTCGGACGGAGCGCGACCGCGGAGCGGTACGGCATCGCCGGGCTCCCCGAAGCCCGCGCGTACCTGGAGCACCCGGTGCTCGGCCCGCGTCTCCTGGAGGCCGCCGCCGTGGTCGCGGCCGCTCCGGCCCGCTCGGCCGACGAGCTGCTCGGCGGGATCGACGCGATCAAGCTGCGGTCCTCGATGACGCTCTTCGCCCGGGCAGCGACCGACCCGGCACCGTTCCGGGCCGTGCTCGACCGCTGGTACGGCGGCACGGAGGACCCGGCGACCACCAGGATGACGCACGAACACGACCAACGCGACCAACGCGACGAGCGCGATGAGCGCGACGCCCGCGACGCCCGCGACGCCCGCGACGACCGGACCGCACCGTCACGTGACACTCCCTGATCCGAGCGCAACGCCGGTCGCATATCAGGTACGGTGATCCGTGCGCGTGCATCGACCGCGCTCGATCCCGAAGGAGAACGCATGCCGGTCCCCACCAGTGCCCCGACCGAGCACCAGCTGCTCCGCGACACCGTCCGGCACAAGATCCACGCCGCGATCATGGACGGCACGCTGGAACCGGGCGAGCGCCTCAACGACGACGAGCTCATCGCCTGGCTCGGCGTCTCACGCACCCCCATCCGCGAGGCCCTCAGCCAGCTCGCACGCGCCGGCCTCATCGAGATGGCCCCGAACCGGTACACGCGGGTCACCACTCCGGACCCGGACGAGGTGCTCGAGGCGATGCAGACCCTCGGCGTCCTGTTCGGCGGAGTGGTCCGTCTCGCGGTTCCGCGCCTGACCGCCGGGACCCGCAAGAAGGTCCTGGCGCAGCTCGACAAGACCATCGCCGAGTTCGAGTCGCACGACGTCCCGGCCGTCAACCACGACGCGCTCGACGTGTTCGCGCTCTTCGTCGCCGAGTGCGGCAACGACAACCTGCAGCGCGTCTGCCGCGACACCATGGACGGCCTGGCCTTCCGCCTCCGCCTGCCGAACCTCGACGAGCTCGTCGACTGGGACCAGATGACCGCCGACTTCCGCCGCCTGCGCGAGGCGACGGAGTCGGGTGACAACATCGCCGCGGAGCTCGCGACCGAGGCGATCCACCTCTTGCCGGGCGAGAAGCGCTGAGTCCGGCTGTACCGTCGTACAGGAACCCGTCCGTCTCGTCAACGCGAGGCGGGCGGTCTGCGTTCCACGGGCCTCCAGGACGACCGTCTCGGGACCGATGGACGCGCGGACGGCGCTCCCAGTCTGCTGCGCCCGTGAGCCGATAGCATCGCTGCGACCACCCGTTCTCCCACCCGGAGCAGCACATGAGCACCCGCCCGACGGACCGCACCGAGGTCGCCGCACGCCTGGCCGCCGCAGTGGGGCGGATCAACCGGCGGGCACGCACCGACTCCGCCACACTCGGCTACGGGATCGTGTCCGCGCTCGCGACGATCCAGCGCGAGGGACCGCTGCGTCCCGGCGACCTGTCGCGGATCGAGGTCGTCACGAAGCCGACGATGACCCGCATCCTGACCGAGCTCGAGCAGCGTGGGTTCATCGAGCGCGAGGCCGACCCGCGCGACGGCCGCGCCTTCATGGTGACGGCGACTCCAGCCGGCATCGAAGCGGTCGAACGGGCCAGGACGACCCGGACCGGCATCGTCGCCGAGCTCATCGCCGAACTCGGCGAATCCGACGTCGATGCGATCGCCGGAGCCCTCGACGCCCTCGAGCGCGTCGCGCAGGGCGAGGGCACCCAGGAACCTCACACGTCCTGAGCGCGATCGACCCCTGATCGGGCCGTTACCGAACCGTTACCAACGGGTGGACGGACCGTTCTGCCAGTGTTCCTGGACCCGTCGTCCAGGTCCGCGGGTGAGGGTGTCGACTTCGCCAGCCGGCGGTCCCCCACGGCCGCCCCGGCGGACGGACGGGCCCCACATCACCGTCCGGTCCCCACCGGCTCGCGGACTCCCCCAACGACGACGTCACCGTTGTGCGACCAGCACAGCTGCGCAGCGATGCTGCGCAGCACTGCCGCACCCGACGCGCGTCACCAGCACGCCGCACCACCCCCGGCGCGCTGGTCCAGGAAGTCCGCCCACGAGCCGCCGAACCACCGGAATCGATGACAGGACGCACCTCGGACCTCCCCACCACCACCGCCTCGACACGACGTGAGGCCCTGGACTCCCCCACCCGCCGGATGCGCCGAGCACTCCGGCACCGCGCGACGCTCATCGTCGGCGGAGCAGCGGTCCTCGCCGTGGCCGGCGGCGCCGTGACCGTCGGCACCCAGCCCGCGATCGGCGAAGCGCTCGGTGTCCCGACGATGTCGGCGAGCGCGACCGCGAACGGCACGGCCGACCCGGCGCTGCACGGCACCGCGCTCGACCGGGCGCAGGCCGCGGCGACGATCTCCACCGCGAAGACCGTCGTCGCGACCGCGAACGACAAGACCGACACCGCCTCGCTCGAACGGCACATCGATGCGCTCAGCGACTACCCGGAGCTCTCCGGCGCCGCGCTCACGAGCCGCATCTCGACGACGGTCACCTCCGTCGAGCACGTCGCCACCGCCAGCGCCACCCAGGACAAGCGCGACGTCGACGCGAAGGCCGCGGCCGTCGCGAAGGCCGCGGCGGCGAAGCGCGCAGCTGCTGCAGCGGCCGCAGCCGCGGAGAAGCTCGCCGCCGGCAACACCGTCGCGGGCGCGAAGGCGACCGCGACCTCGCTCGCGTCGTCGGAGTACGGCTGGGGCGCCGACCAGTTCCAGTGCCTCGACAACCTGTGGACCAAGGAGTCCGGCTGGAACTACCAGGCCGTGAACGCGAACGGCGGCGCGACCGGGATCCCGCAGGCGCTGCCCGGTTCGAAGATGGCGACGATCGGCTCCGACTGGCAGACCAACGCCACCACCCAGATCAAGTGGGGCCTGCAGTACATCAGCGCGGCGTACGGCACCCCGTGCTCCGCATGGGCGCACTCGCAGGCCAGCAACTTCTACTGAGCACGAGTGCGAGCGCGCACGCACGCACGAACGCACGAACGCACCGCGAGCGCGCACACGCAGCACGAGCACGCACACGAACGGCCCCGGGTACCGCCCGGGGCCGTTCCTCGTGTAGGCATACCGAGTGACGACGATCGGACTGCGCCGGATGGCGCCCCGCGACCCCGCCGAGGGCCACCGCGCCGCCAGCCCCCTCGAGCTCCTGTTCGACCTGGTCTTCGTCGTCGCGGTCGGGTTCGCCGCGACGAACCTGCACGAGATCGAGACCGAGGGCCACGTCAGCTCCGCGATCCTGTCGTACGCGATGGTGTTCTTCGCGATCTGGTGGGCCTGGCTGAACTTCACGTGGTTCGCCAACTCGTTCGACACCGACGACTGGCTGTACCGCATCATGACGTTCGTGCAGATGGCGGGGGTCCTCGTGCTCGCCGCCGGGGTGCACGCCGCGATGACGGAGGGCGACTTCACCATCCCGGTCATCGGGTACGTGGTGATGCGCCTGGCCCTCGTCGCGCAGTGGCTCCGCGTGGCGGCGTCGTCCCCGCGGTACCGCCGCACCGCGCTCCGGTACGCCGTCGGGATCGTGATCGTGCAGGCGCTCTGGGTCGGCATGCTCGCGCTGCCGGACGGGTCGATGCCCTTCGTCGCTCCGGTCCTCGTCCTGCTCGAGGTGCTGGTCCCGCCGATCGCCGAGGGGACCTCCGAGACGACGCCGTGGCACACGCACCACATCGCCGAGCGGTACGCGCTCTTCACCCTGATCGTGCTCGGCGAGGGGCTCGTCGCCTCGGCGAACGCGGTCATCGACGGCCTCGCGCACGCCGACCACATGGGACCGTTGCTCGTGCTCGCGGCAGCCGGGCTCGTGATCGTGGCGGGGCTCTGGTGGATCTACTTCTCGCGGGAGCAGCACGAGCACATCAGGAGCCTGCCGACCGCGCTCGTGTTCGGCTACGGGCACTACTTCGTGTTCGCCGCCGCCGGGGCGATCCCGGCTGGCATCGAGGTCGCGGTGAGCGCGGACGCCGGCGAGGCCGACCTCTCGCACGCGTCCGTCGCTGCCACCATCGCGGTGCCGGTCGCGCTCTTCGTGCTCGCGATCTGGGCGCTCGCGCTCCGGCCGTCGCTGTCGGTCGGCTGGAACACCGTCGTGGTGGTGCTCGCCGTGCTGATCCTCGCCTCGATCGGGGTGCCCGGTGCGTCGCTGGTCGCGACGGCGCTGCTCGTGGCGGCGATCGTCGTGGTGCTCGAGGTCGCCGAGCGACGGCCGGGCCGGCGCCCACTCGCCTGACGCGCGCCCGGCGGTCGACGGGACCGACCGTCGGCCTGGAGGCGGGGGCGGGCCCGCCACGGGCCTCCCGTCCGCCGTCGCGGCAGCGACAGCCCCCGAACCGCTCGCGGGACGCGCCCGCGTCGGGTCAAACGTCGCTAGCCGCGCATCGCGCGGCCTCCGTAGCCTCGTCGGACACCCAGCGATGCGCCAGACGCGACGCGGGAGACGCGGAACGGAGCCGGCCAGTGCGAGCGAACACCCGATCCGTCGAGGCGACCCGGTTGCTCCTCGTCGTCGCACATCCGGCGCTCCCGCTGTCGCACCTCGACCAGCACCTGGTGGCCGCGGTCGCCGACGTCCCCCGCGCGACGGTCCGTGACCTCTACGCGACGTACGAGCACGACGCCTTCGACCCGGACGCCGAACGTCGTGCCGTGACCCGGGCGGACGAGGTCGTCCTGCTCCTCGCGGTGCACGGGCGCCGCGCCCCGCGGTTGGCGCGGGCCTGGTCCGACGCGGTGCTCGACGGCTCGCGGTACCCGGAGCACGCGTTCGGCGTCGTGGCGCACGGCGGCGTCGAGGAGCCGGCCGTCGAACCCGACGCCGTGCAACGCCTGGCGTTCGATCCCGAGGTCCACCGCCTCCGTCACCTGGCGCACCGTGCGGAGATGCGGTGGCGGGGTGCGCTCGTCCTGCGCGGCAGCGCCACGCCCGCGATCGGGCCGGCCGACGTCGTCCAACACGTCCTCGCGTTCCTGACCGGAGCCCGGGAGACCACGTCCACCACCCAACGAGAGGACCGACGATGACCGACAAGACGCCCCGCGAGGAAGCGATCGAGAAGCTCGAGGAGGCCCGCGAGGAAGAGAAACGACGGGCCGAGGAAGACGAGAAGCGACGCCTCGAGTAGGAACCGGACCATGACGACTCGACACCCTTCGTTCACGCCCCGTCGCGTCGCCGTCGTCGGCGGCTCGCTCGGAGGCCTGTTCGTCGCGACCCTGCTGAAGCAGGACGGGCACGACGTCACCGTGTTCGAGCGGTCCTCCCGGGGACTCGCTCGACGCGGTGCCGGGCTCGTCGCCCAGCAGGACCTGTACGACGTGCTCCACCGGCTCGGTCTCGACCAGGCCGCGGACGTCGGGGTCGTCGCGGCGGAGCGCATCACGCTCGACCGGTCCGGCCGGGTCGTGCAGCGCGACCGGACGCCGCAGACCCAGGTGTCCTGGGACCACCTCTGGGTCACGCTCCGGGAGCTCCTCGACGACGACGAGTACCTGCTCGGCCACCGCGTCGAGGAGGTCCGCTCGGACGACACGCACGCCGAGGTGGTCTGCGACGACGGACTGGTCCGCTCCTTCGACCTGGTCGTCGGCGCGGACGGTGCGAACTCGGTGGTGCGGCAGTTCGTCGCACCCCGGGACCACACGAACCAGTACGTCGGCTACAGCACGTGGCGGGGACTCGTCCCCGAGGGTGCGCTCGACGACGATGCCGCCGCGGTGCTCCTCGAACGGTTCGCGTTCTACAACGGGCCCGGCTCGCACATGCTCGGGTACCTCGTGCCCGGGCCGGCCGGCGACACCGGGTTCGGCTTCCGTCGCTACAACTGGGTCTGGTACCGGCCGATCACCGCGGAGCAGCTCGCGCGGATCATGCGGGACTCCGGCCGGAGCGCCACCGACCAGTCGCTGGCGCCGGGCGACCTGCCGGAGTTCCTCCGCGACGAGCTGCGCGCCGATGCGGTCGCCGAGCTCCCGACGGCGTTCGCCGCGGCCGTGGTGGCCGAGCCGGAACCGTTCCTGCAGGGCATCGTCGACTACGTCGCACCGGCGCTGACCGCGCACCGTGTCGTCCTGACGGGCGACGCCGCCGCGGTCGTCCGGCCGCACACCGCGATGGGTGCGGCGAAGGCGGCCGGGGACGCGCTGGCGTTGAGCGACGCCCTCGGTCGCTGGCCGCTCGAGGCCGCGCTCGCGACGTACGACAGCGACCGGCTCGAGGTCGCGCGTGCGGTGGCGCAGTACGGGGTCCGGCTTGGCCGCTCGCTGCCGTTCGCGGCACGCGTCTGACAGCGGGGAACGGGGCGGACGGTGCGCACCAGGCGCGCCGCCCGCCCGCGCCCCCGCGCGGGACGTGTCAGCCGCGGGCCCGGGCCGCCGTGCGCGCGTGCCGCAGCACCAGCACGAGCACCGTCACGCCGATCGCGGCGTCCACCGCGATGCCCACGACGTAGAGCGTCGTCGCGAGGTCCCCGACCGCCTGCTCCATCCCACTGGGCAGGAACCCGCGCCGGAGCGCCGCCGCGTTGCCCGTCAGCACCAGCGCGAGCGTCGACGCGATCTCCGACGTGGAGTCCCAGAGCGCGTGCAGCATCGCCACCCCCGCGTACGCCAGCGGGACGGCGAACGACCAGCGGAACCGGTCACCCCGCGAGGCGACGCCGAACACGACAGCCCCGAGCAGTGCCGTCCACAGCACGTGCCCGACGGGCGACAGGATGGCGCGCACGACCTCGGTCTGCAGGAGCGACGGCAGGTCGATGCCGCCAGCGCTGATCGCCGCGTTGAAGGCGTACCCGGCCGACTCGAAGGCGGCGAACCCGGCGCCGATCGTCGCACCGAGCAGCGCACCCTGCCGAGCGGTCTTCGGCACCACCCGCCACCCGACGACCACGAGGATCGCTCCCTTGACGAACTCCTCGATGAACCCGACCACCACGAACACCCACACGCTCTCGTGCAGGCGTGACTCGAGCACCGACGCCCCGAGGACGCCGCAGATGCCGCCGACGAAGAACGCGAGGACGAGTTGCAGGGTGCTCACCGACCCCTGCACCCGCTCGACGGCGAAGAGCACCACGCAGAACGGCACGAGGAAGCTGCCCAGCAGGACCAGCGTCGGCACCAGGTTCACGTTGCCCGTCGCGGCCGTCACGACGATCGTCACGACCCAGAGCGCGAACCCGACGAGCAGCGTCTTCCACCACCACCCGCGTCGGTGGTGCCGGTCCGGGTGCAGCGCGGCGGTCGCACCGGAGATCGTCGGGTTCGTCGGGCTCGTCGGGTTCGTCAGCTTCGTCATCGTGGCTCCAGTCGGGTGATCGGCAGCGTCCCGGTCATTCTCGGAGCACACGGACCCTCGACGACAGAGTCGCGTGACTCACTTCCCCGGCACGGGCGCGGATCGGGCCATCCGACGCTTCCCGGCCGTCCCGCGGCGCACGAACCTGAGCGCATGACATCCGAACCGCGCACCGCGATCCCCGAGCACCACGCTCCCCCGTCCGACTCAGGCGTGCACGTGGCGCTGGTCCTGCTCGCCGTGGCGTCGGGAGCGGCGGACGCCTTCGCCTTCCTGCAGCTCGGCGGGATCTTCACCGCCAACATGACGGGCAACCTGGTGCTCGCCGGCATGTTCACGCGCCCGGGGTGGCCGGTGACCCTGGCGGGTGCCTCGACCGCCGTCGTCGTCTTCGCCGCCGCGACCTACTGGGGGTTCCGGGCCTCACCAGCCCCCGTCACCGGGAACCGGTACCCGCGTCGGTCGATCGGCGTGCTGGCCGGCACCGCACTCGCCGCGCAGTGCGCCCTCGTCGGCGTGTGGATCGCCGTGTGGAGCGTCGACGGAGCACCCGTCCCACTCGTCTGGAGCTGCGTCCTCGTCGCGTTGTCCGCGGCCGCGCTCGGGGTCCAGACCGTCCTGGCGAAGCGGCTCTCCGGGGCGTCCGGTCTCACGACGACGTTCGTCACGGGCACGTTGACGAGCCTGATGGAGGGACTCGCCGAACGCCGCCGCGGTGCACGGGCGGTGCAGGCAGCCGTCGTCGTCGCGCTGGTCGGCGGCGCCGTCGCGGGCACCACCCTCGCACACCTGGTGCCGCCGGTGGCACCACTGCTGCCGTTGCTGCTCGTGGCGGTCGCCTCGGTCGTCCTGCTCCGTCGCGCACGGTGACGCCGCGCGCCGGTCCGTGGCCGGTCCCGGTGGCCGGCACCGGGTCCTGCAGACGGGACGAAGCGGCCTGGAGGCCCGTGGCGGGCCCGCCCCGCGCCTCCCGTCCGACCGCCGAAGCGGTCATTTGACCGACTCGGGAAGCCGCGTCGGCCTCGGAGGATCGGATCCTCACCGAACGCGAAGGAGACCCCGTGGAACGCACCATGCGCATCGCGTCCGCCGTCACGGTGGCGGTGCTCGCCGCCGCACTCGGCGGCTGCACGTTCACGACCCCGCAGGAGACGAAGGACATCAAGCAGGTCGTGAACGGCACGAACGCGGACGTCGGCCACGTCGAGGTCCGGAACGCGATCGCGCTGACCCGGGACGGCGACGTGGTGAGCCTGAGCATGACCGTGCTGAACGCCGGCGAACGCCAGGCGGACGTCCGGTTCTCGTACCCGACGACCGTCGGACACGTCACGCAGGTCCTGCCCGTCCGCCCCGGGGCGACCGTCTTCCGGGGCACCAGGCCCGGCGACGAGCAGATGCTCCTGGAGGACACGGACGCCCGGCCCGGGGCTCTGCTGCGGGTGTTCGTCGACGCCGGCGGACGGGCCGGACGGACGCTCGAGGTCCCGGTGCTGAACGGGCTGCTGCCGGAGTACACGGACCTGCTGCCGACCGCGCCCGCTGCGGCGCCGGTCGCCCGTCGTGGCGCCACGACCGTCACCATCACCGTCACCGATCCCGTCACCGACCCCGTCACCGACCTCGTCACCGACCTCGTCACCGATCCCGGAGGGAAGCACCATGTTGGAACCCATTGACGACGCCGTCGCGAAGATGACCGCGTCGATCGAGAACGAACTCGTCGTCCGCGACTTCCTCGACAACTTCCGGGCCCGGGAAGTCGAGCAGCTCGTGCCGTTCCTGGACGCGGACGTCGTCTACCAGCCGAGCACCTGCAGCCGCGTGCACGGCCGCACCGAGGTGCTGCGCCTGTGCCAGGCCATCCTGGAGAGCTTCGAGCTGTTCGAGATCGTCCCGAACCGGGTGGCGGCGAGCGGCTCGATGGTCCTGCTCGACCAGACGCTCCGGATCCGCTTCCCCGGCGAGGACGAACGCACCCTGATGAGCCTCGCCTGCTTCGAGGTGCACCACTTCCAGATCACCAGCTGGCGACAGCTGCAGGGATGACCGTGGCCAGGACACCAGCCGTCGCGCTCCGGCCGACCGGGGTGCAGACCGTCGTGGTGGCGGACATCGCCGCGGCTGTCACGTGGTGGGCGCACCTGACGCAGCTGCGCGCGGTCCGCTTCGTCCGCTCCGGCGACCTGGCCGCGGTCCACCTCGCCGGCGCAGAGGTCGGGCGCGCCCGCACCCGGCTCGTGGTCCTCAGCGGTCCGGGCGCCGAAGAGGCACACGTGACCACCCTGCGGCACACGCTCGACCCGGTGCTGCGGCAGAGCACCGCCCCGGCCGGGCGGGCGGTGCGGTCGGCACTGCCGATCGCCGACCCGTGGGCGAACACCGTGCTCGTGACGGCACGACGCGACCGGTTCACCCCGGTGGTCGTCCCGTCGAGCGCCGGCCGTCAGAGCGCTCGGCGCAGGACCACTGCGGCTTCCGGGGTGTTCACCCGGAAGGCGAACGACTCCTCGACGTAGAGGGTCACCGCGTCGGCGTCGTGGTGCAGGTACCCGAGGCTGAGGTCCTCGCCGACGGTGAGCACGAAGTCACCGCCGCGCTGACTGATCAGCACGGACTCGTCGATGCCGGGGGTGCGCTCGACGTCGCCGCCGGTGATGCCCTCGAGCTGCTTGCGGAGCGGGTACCCGCCGTCGTCGGTCTCGACGATCTCCGCCCAGTCGACGGGCCCACAGGCGAGCGCGTACGGCCCGGCGACGCCGGCGTCGCGCAGTGCCGCGACGGCCGCGGTGACCGCCGTGCGGAACGACTCCGGAGTGCCGTCGTGGGTCTGGGACCGCTGCGTCGAAGCCGCACCGACACCGGTGATGCCGGCCTCGGTCCAGCCGCGGAGCGTGGCCCGGTTCTCGTGCGCCGCGAGCCGCAGAGCCGCCTGGTCGAGGTCGGTCAGGTCCACGTCGGTGGCGCCGCGGGAGAAGTCGACCATCTCCTCGAGGCGGACCGTGAACGTCGCGCGGACCTCGCAGAGGGGCAGGACCCTGCGGCGTCGGGCGACGATGCCGGCGGTGCTGGCGGTGCTGGCGGTCGCGGGCTCGGTCCGGGTCTCGGCCCCGGTCGCGGGCTCGGTCCGGCTGTCGGGCCCGGTCACGGGCTCGGTCCGGCTGTCGGGCCCGGTCACGGGCTCGGTCCGGCTGTCGGGCCCGGTCACGGGCTCGGTCCGGCCCAGGTCGACGGCGGAGTACTGCCAGCCGCGGGGGCCGTCGAAGTCGACCACCCGGCGTGCGGTCAGGGCGGGGACGAGCCGGTCGCGTGCCTCGGCATCGAGCATCGCCCAGGCGTCGTCGCCGAACGGTGCGAGTTCTCGGAGGAGGTGGTTCATGACGTGTGTCCTTCCGTGCGTCGGAGCGAGCCGATGCCGAGGCCGGTGTCGTGGTCGTCTCGGTGTCGGTCGGTGTCCGTGTTCCGGTCTCGATCGGTGTCGGTGTCGGTGTCGGTGTCGGTGTCGGTGTTCCGGTTCCTGGGTTCCGCTGGGGGCGTCGCGAGCCCGGCGAGGTCGACGAGCCGGTCCCGCGACGGGGCGAAGAACGTCGTACCGGTGACCGCGCGGGAGAAGTCGAGGAGGCGGTCGTAGGTGCCCGGCGGATCACCGACGAACATGCGCTCCAGCATCCGTTCCAGCACCCACAGCTGCCCGCTGTACCCGATGAAGTACGTTCCGTACTCGCCGCTGCCGGGTCGGCCGAACGGCATGTTGTCCCGGAGGATGTCGTGTTCGACGCCGGCGTCGTCGACGATCGTCGCGAGGGACTTGTGCGACGGGCGGACCTCGGTGTCGCTGTCCCGCTCGACGTTGTCCGACTTCGAGCGGCCGATGATCCGCTCCTGCGCCTCCGTGCCGAGCGCGTTCCAGGCGGCGAGGTCGTGCAGGTACTTCTGGACGACGATGTAGCTGCCCCCGGTCCACGCCGGGTCCTCGTCGCCGACGAGCGCCGAGGCAGCGATCTCCTGCGCGACGGGGTTCGCGGTGCCGTCGACGAACCCGAGCAGGTCGCGGGTGTCGAAGTAGCGGAAGCCGGTGACCTCGTCGACGACCTGGACGTGGGTGCCCAGCGCCTGGAGGAGCAGGCGCTCGAACTCGAAGCAGACGTCCTGGCGCTCAGCGCGGATGTGGAAGAGCAGGTCGCCGCCGGTCGACGGAGCGTCGTGGACCGGCCCGGACACGGGGACGAACGAGTGGAGTTCCGCGGGCGCCGAGTACGGCGAGAACCGGCTCCACGCCGTCGCGCCGATCCCGACGACGCACGACAGGTGCGCGTCGAGGTCACGGAAGCCGACCGTCTTGAGCAGCCCGTCGATGCCGCTGACGACGTCACGGACGGCGGCGAGGTCGTCGTCGTCCGGGCCGATGTCGAGGACGAGGAACACCGCCGACCGGGACAGCGGGGCGTCCACGCTCTGCGCGTCGATCGGGACGCGCCCGCCGGCCGCCCCCGTCATCGCTCCACCCGCTGCGGCACCGGAGCCGACGCCGCGGTCTCGAAGAGCACCCGGTTCGTCGCTCCGGCGATGACCGCACCGGCCAGCGGCGCGAGCACGAAGAGCCAGAGCTGCGCGGCCCACGGCCCGCCGGCGAACACCGCCGTCGCGACGGACCGCGCCGGGTTGAAGCCCGCGTTGTCGATCGGGATCGCGACGAGCAGCAGCAGCGTCAACGTGATGCCGATCGGGATCGGGGCGATCGAGGGGGTTGATCGGGCGTTGGTGACGCCGAGGATCACGAACACGAAGACCGCCGTCCCGACGACCTCGACCAGCAGCGCGGACGGCAGGGCGACACCGCTCGGCGAGTGCGCTCCGTACCCGTTCGACGCGAAGCCCCGGGCGAGGAGCTCCCGCACCGCTCCGCTGCCACGTCCGGCCACGAGACCGAGGACGCACGCCGCCCCGAGGAGTCCGCCGACCAGCTGCGCCACGACGTAGCCGGGCACCTCGCGCCACCGGAGCCGTCCCGCCACTGCGAGCCCGACGGAGACCGCGGGGTTGAAGTGCCCTCCGGAGACCGGGCCGAACGCACACGCCCCGACGATCACGCTCACACCGAGGGCGATCGCGACCCCGAGGATCCCGACCGGGGCCGGAGTGGAGTCGGCGCCGCCCGCTGCGGCGCCCGCGGCGGCGTCGGCCGTGGCGGAGAACGTGGCCGTCCCGATCAGACCGAGGACGAGGACGAAGGTCCCGGCGGTCTCCGCGGCCCACTTGCCCGCGCGGGTGGGGGTCGCCGGTCTCGGCGCGTCCGGGAAGGTCATCTCCCGAGCGTCGCAGCCCCGGACCACCCACGCCTGAGTCGGATGACCCGCTCTGCCGACTCGGCCGACGGGGGATGCCGCTGCCGTCCCCGGGGGATGTGGCGCCCTCGGTCACCCCGTTAGCGTCCGGAGCAGCCGACGAGACCAGGAGCCATCGATGAGCATCAGCATCCCGGACGCGCGAACGATGCGCGGGACCCTGCACGACGACGACGTCTTCCGACGGGCGATCCACGCCTCGTCGAGCACCACCGACCGGTTCGTGGTCGTCGAGGGGCCGCGCGGGTCGGGCAAGTCCCATGCGCTCGCCAGCATCGCGGCCGCAGCACGCGCGGACGGCCACGGGGTCGTCGAGCTGCGGTCCTCCGGCGGCGACCCGGTGATCGCCGCGTCGTCGCTCGGGCAGTGGCTGTCGCTCGTGCAGGACGTCGAGGCACACCGCACGGCCCGGACCGTGGTGCTCGTGGACGATTTCGACGCGCTCGCCGAGAGTGCCAGGAGCACGCTGCAGACGGTGTTCACCGGACTGGTGCACGAGACCGACGTCGTGTGCGTCGTCGCGGTCGAGGACCGTCGCAGCGTGCCCGGGTGGATCGACCTGCAGTACGTGCCGCTGCGTCCGCTCGACGACGCTGCCGCGGAGGACCTGCTGCGTCGCGACCGGGTCGATCTCCCCGCGACCCGGATCGCGATGCTGCTCCGCCTGGCGGAGGGCAACCCGTTCCTCCTGCACGCGGTCGGCGCGGCGTGGTCGTCCGCGCCAGCAGCCGATCGTTCCGCGTCCTTCCCGACGTCCTACCCACGCCTCGGTCCCACGACCGACGCTGCCGCCCACGCGTTGGACGGGCTCTCCGACGGAGCGCGCGAAGCGGCCCTGGTCCTCGCGGTCGCATCCGTCGAGTTCGCCGACGACGTCGCATGGGACGGACAGGCGGCACCGGTCCTCGACGCGGGCCTGCGCCCGCTGGTCGTCGAGGGTGCGTCGGGACCGGCGTTCCGCGACCCGTTCGTCCGGGTGCACCTCCTCGCGACGACACCCCCGGCCGAGCTCCGCCGTGTCCGGTCGCTGGTCGCGGCCTCGACGGGCGTGCCGGAGCGGCTCCGGGTACTCGCAGAGGCGTCCGCGTCCCCCAGGCACGACGACTGCCTCGTCCCCCGGCTGATCGCCCTCGTCGACGAGTCCTTCCGGCTCCGCCGCCCGGACGACGCCGCCACCGCGCTCCTCGAGGCGGCCCGCCTGACCTCGTCCGACACCCGTCGGGCCCGGCTCCGCGCACGTGCCGCGGCGATCGGGGCGTTCACCGGCGACTTCGGACTCGTCGATGCCGAGGCCGAGCGGGCCGCGCTCCGCGACGAACGCCAGGAGCCCGCCCTCGTCGGCGCGCTCGAGTTCGTCCGCGCGCTCCGGACCGGTGACGTCCGGGCCGGGAAGCGCGCCGTCCTCACGGCACTCGAACGCCCCGACGGCGACGACGACGTGCTCGTCGTCGCCCTGTTCGTGCTCTGCTGGCTCCGCGGTGACGGTTCGTGGTGGGACGAGGCACTCGCGATCACCGCGGAACGTGACCTCGACCCCGTGCTGCGACTCGTCGAGGACTGCCTCGACCCCGACCGTCCCGACGCCGATCGCGACGCGATGTACCGCGAAGCGCGGATCTCGGCGGCCGACGCGCAACCGTGGAAGGCCGTTGCGCTGCACGTCGCGTGGACGCTGCTCGACGCGACCGACCCGCGTCGCGAACTCGTCGACGCGATGCTCCGCCGCAGCGGGAACGACGGGCTCCTCGGGTACTTCACGACCTGCCGCGAGGCCGTCACCGCGTACCAGGCCGGCCGCCTCACGACCGCGAGCCGGGCGTTCGAACAGGTCCGCGAGCGCGCCGAGCAGTGGGGCGCCGGGACCCTCGTCGCGCTGGCCGAAGCGCTGCAGGCCCTGATCCACTCGCTGCAGGGCGAGAGCGAGGCCGCGACCGAGAAGGCGGACAGCGCCACCCGGTGGGCGCTCCAGCACGGTGCGCCGCTCGTGGCCCGAGCGGCCGACCACGCCCGGTCGTCGCTCGACGTCGCCACCGGACGGTTCGAGGAGGCCTACGCCCGCTCAGCGACGCGACCGCCCGCCGTGGGCAGGTGGTTGGAGAACAGCTACGGGCCGATCGAGCTGCTCGACGCCGTCGAGTCCGCCGCCCGGCTCCGCCTGACCGACCACGGTGTCTCCCTCGTGGTCGCGGCCGAACGCGCGCAGGGCGCGCAGACCACCCCGCGGCGGTCGATGATCCTCAAGGCCGCCAGAGCCGTCCTCGACACCGGCGCCGATGCCCGGTCCCTGTTCGAGGAAGCACTCGCGACCGTCGAGAGCGAGGTCGCACCGTTCGAGGTCGCGCGGGTGCGGCTGGCCTACGGCGACTGGCTCCGACGGAGCATGCACTCGCTCGAGGCGCGGACCCAGTTCCGGCTCGCCGCGAGCACCTTCGAGGTCCTCGGCGCCACGCGCTGGCGGACCCGGGCCGAGGGTGAGCTGCGCGTCGCCGGCGGAGCCGGTGTCCCGTCCACGACGGCCGTCGACCCGTCCGTCGAGCTCAGTGAGCAGGAACGTCGTGTCGCGTCGCTGGCTGCGGCGGGGTTCACGAACAAGCAGATCGCGAACCAGCTCTACCTGTCACCGCGCACGGTGAGCGGTCACCTGTACCGCCTGTTCCCGAAGCTCGGCGTGACCACCAGAGCGGGCTTGCGGGATGCGCTCCTCGGGTTGGGCGGGCAGCAGTAGGGGTGGTGCCGGTACCGGTTTCGTTCACCGGCGCTGGTGCCGTTCACCGGTCCTGGTGCCGTTCACCGGTCCCGGTGCCGTTCACCGGTCCCGGTGCCGTTCACCGGTCCTGGTGCCGTTCACCGGTCCTGGTGCAGGAGCCGCGTCGCGGAGACGAGCACCGCGACCAGCAGGAGCGCGGCGAACGCGACCAGGACCGTCGCTGGTGCGAAGACCAAGAGCGCGGCCCCGACCAGCAGCACCGGGACGGACAGCCCCGCGTACCCGATGAGGAACACCGCTGCGAGGACCTCGCCACGCGTCTCGGGACTGCTCGTGGCCCCGGCCCGAGCGAGCGCGCACCGGAAGAGCAGGCCGACACCGGCACCGGAGACCACTCCCCCGACGGCGAAGAGGGGCAGCGACGCGAGCAGCGCTCCGGCGGACAGCAACACCAGGCCAGCCGGCATGAGCGTGAGCACCAGCCGCAGTTGCCGGCGGATCGAGAACCCACGGAACAGCACCTGTGCGACGCACGCCGCCGCGAAGACCGAGAACGACACCGCCCCGGCCACCAACCGGTCGGTCTCGTGGAGCGACACGACGAGGAACGTCGGTGCGAGCGACGTGAACAACCCGAAGACCGCGAACGCCGAGAACGCTGCGGCACCCGCGGCGACGAACGTCGGACGCGCAGCCGGCGGTACGGAGATCCGCTGCGGACGGTAAGGACGCGACTCGGCCGGACGCGTGACGGTCTCCGGCACCATGAGCAGCGCGACCAGCGACACCACGAACAGCACCAGGAACACCAGGTGCGGCAAGAGCAGCGGGGCGGGCAGGAACTCGGCGAAGAGCCCGCCGATGAGCGGCCCCAGCCCCAGGCCGCCGAGGTTCGCGATCCCGGAGACCGTCACGGCGTTCGCCGGGTCCTCGTCCGGACGGGCACGGGACCGCAGCTCGCTGATGTGCGCGGTCGCGGTCGCGGTCAGGAGCCCGACCCCCGCGCCGTTGACGAACCGAGCGACGAGCAGGCCGGGGAGTTCCGACCACACGAGGAACACGACCGCAGCCACGATCTCGACGCCCACCGCGATCAGGATCATCCGACGGCGACCGACGACGTCGCTGAGGTGACCGGCGAAGTAGAGCGCCGCGACGACACCGACTGCGTACGCCGCGAACACGAACGTCACGACGAACGGCGGGAAGCCGTCGGCTGCCTCGTACAGTCCGTAGAGCGGGGTCGGGACGGTCGAGTACGCCATCACCGCGGTGAACGCGACGGCGACGACCCAGAACCCGACGCTGTGTCGGAGCGTCGGGAGCCTTGCGGGCGCGGAACCTTCTCCGAGAGTCGACATCCCTCGAGGATCCTCTCCGCCGGAGATGCGCCCAAGCGTCAATCGGCTCGAACGTCGGGTGGCGCTGCGACGTCGTGGTCCTCCGAGGGACACCCTCCCGTCCCGCACGCCCCAGCGGAGCCGGCGACCCGCGGTTCCGGCGTGCACCTGCTCCCGTGACGCGCCGCACCGCGCATCCGCGGACCCGGCTGGGGTAGTCGCAGGGCCAGTCGGGAACGTCCGGTCCGTTCATAGACTCCTGCCACCCGACGAGATTTGGTGGCCGCCGTGTTGACGAACGAGGAGTACCTCCCGCGAGAGGGCACGTCCCTCCCGTCGGTGCTCGCGGCGCGCGACACCGACGGTCCGATCCGCGGACGTGCGACCGAACAGACGGCCATCGCGGACGCGCTGGCACGCTTGCGCCGCGGTGCCGGCGGAGTCGTCCTCCTCCGGGGTGCGTCCGGCATCGGGAAGTCCCGCCTCCTCCAGGAGACCGTCCGGCTCGCCACCGGTTCCGGGTTCCGCGTCGCCGAGGCGCGGACCGACCGGGATGCCCGGCTGATCCCGCTCGCACCGGTCATGGACGCCTTCGGGACCGGGGAACGCCCGATCGTCGACCGGACGCGGTTCGGGTCGATCGCCCGCGACCCGGAAGCCCGGTACTGGCTCCTGCAGCAGCTCCAGGACGACCTCGAGCGGGCGGCGTCGGCGACCGGCGTCGTCGTGGCCATCGACGACCTCCAGTGGTGCGACACCACGACCCTCGCCGTGCTGCGGTCCCTCACCCGTCGTCTGGCCGACGTCCCCGTCCTCTGGGTCCTCGCGGTGCGCACGGAGGACGAGGACCCATCGGTCGCGGCCACCGTCGACGACCTCGCGACGAAGGGGCGGGTCCTCGACCTGGACCCCCTCGACGTCGACGCGACGGCCGCGATGATCGCCGACCTCCTCGGGGCGGAACCGGACCGGACCGTCCTGCAGGCGGCGGACCGCGCCGAGAACACACCGCTCCTGGTCGTCGAACTGGTGCGTGGCCTCGTCGAGGAGGACCTGCTGGACTTCGCCGACGGCACGGCGACGATGCCGCGGCCCGGGCTGCCCGTGACCTTCGGCGCTTCCGTCCGCGAGACCCTGCGCCGGTTGTCGCGCCCGACCCAGCAGGTCGTCCAGGTCGGCGCGGTCCTCGGGCGGGCGTTCACCGTGCAGGCGCTCGCCGCCCTGCTCGAGCGCCCCGTGCACCAGCTCCTGCCCGAGGTGCAGGAGGCGATCGGCGCCGGTGTCCTCGTCGACGAAGGGCAACGCCTCGCCTTCCGGCACGACGTCATCCGGGAGGCGGCCGAGTCGATGATCCCGCTCGCCGTCCGCGACGTCCTGATCCGGCAGGGAGCCGAGGAGCTCCTGCGTCAGGGGGTCGAGCCACTCTCCGTCGCATCACGCATCGCCGCTGTCGCGGAGCCCGGAGACCTCCGGGCCACTGACCTGCTCCGGACCGTCGCGATCGAGCTCGCCGAGACGGACGCTGAGCAGGCGAGCGTGCTCGCCCTCCGCGCGGCCGACCTCGCCCGCGGCACCCCGTCGATGCCGGCGGTCGTCGCCGACGTGCTGCCACTGCTCTGGCACAGCGGGCGCGTGGCCGACGCGCGAGCGTTGATGGAGGACGTGGGTGGACAGCTCGAGCCCGAGGACGACGCACGCTTGCGCCTCGCCCTCGCACGGTTGCAGACCGAGAGTTCCGCGGCGGACGCGTTGCACTCCGTCGAGGCGGCGTTGCGACTCCCGGGGGTGAGCGCCGGCCTCCGCTCCCGCCTGCTCGCCCTGCGTGCGCTGAACCTCGCCCACTCCGGCCGCCACGAGGACCTCCGGACCGCACTGGAGTCGACCGGACCCGAAGCCGACCCCGCCGCGCTCGCGACGTTCGAGGCGAGCGCCTCGGTCCTCGCGTTCAACGAAACACGGTTCGCCGACGCCACCCGGCTGATCACCTCGGCGATGGGCCGGATGGCCGGACTCGAGCGGTCGTCGACGACCTGGCTGCCGGAGGGACTCTGGGTCGCGTTCCTCGCCAACTCGCTCGGTGAGACCGAGCGAGCCGCGCGGATCGCGGAGGCGAACGCCATCGAGACCCGGAGTAACCACCTGGCTCGCGCCATGGCGTCCTGGATGATGCTCCGGACCCGTGTGCTGTTCGACCTCGGTGCCTTGGAGGAGGCGAAGACGCTCGCCGAGTCGGTACTGGACCTGGCGCAGGACCTCGAGCTCGGGGGCTTCGCGGCGCTCACCGCCGGGGCGGTCCTGTTCCGTGTCGCGCTCGCCCAGGCCGACCGTGCCGCGGTGGAGCGGTACCGGCACTTCGCCGATGCGCTCCGCTCGGACCCCACCTTCGAGCGGGCCGGCACGTGGTTGCTCGCGCTCGAGGCCGACGCGTGCGGCGCGGCCGACGACGCCGTCGCCCTCTCCGAGGCAGCGTGGCAGACGTTGGAGGACCCGGTGTCCTCGATGTCGAGCCCCGCGGACTTCTCGGACGACGTCCACCTGGTGCGGATCGCGCTCCGGGGTGGCCGCCACGACCGGGTCACACGGATCGAGGACGTCGCGCGCCGTCGGGCCGAGGCGAACCCGGAGAACGACCTCTGCGCCGGGATCTGGCTCCACGTGCACGGTCTGGTCCACGAGTCCGCGGAGAGCCTCCGGCAAGCCGTGGCACTCCTGCGCACCGTTCCCAGACGCCTGGTGCTCGCGGCGGCGCTCGAGGACCTCGGGCAGTTCGTCCGAACCGAGTCGCTGCCCGAAGCGGTGGAGGCCTGGCAGGAGTCCGCCCGGCTCTGCAACGAGGCTGCGGCGACCCGCGACGCCGAACGCGTTCGCCGGCGCCTGCGCGAAGCCGGTGCCACCTACCGGGCGGCGACGACGGAGCAGGCCGTCACGGGGCTGACCGCCCGCGAGCTCCAGGTGGTCGAGCGGATCGCGGCGGGCCTGACCACGCAGCAGATCGCATCCGACCTGTTCATCTCGACCCACACGGTCATCAGCCACGTGCGCCACGTCTACACGAAGTGGGGCGTGTCCTCTCGCCGGGAACTCACGGCTCGGTTCTCGGAGCAGTCGACAACCGCGCTGCGGTCGAGAACCCCAGCTCCACTCGTCCGCTGAAGTCGTCGAAGTCCACGAGCGATCCCCCGTGCCGCTGGGCGGTGTCGAGGAAGACCAGGTGGTGGTCGGCCCCTTGGACTCCCGATGACCGTGGCGCCCGGAACCCGACCAGACTGCCCGTGGTCGTGCGGTGTTCGACCGTCTGCACCGGGCCGACCCCCGTGCAGACCCGACCGAACCGGCCCGTCGCGTGGACCGCCACCACGAAGTCCCCAGGCGGCAGCGCGTCGTCGATCAGTTCCTCCAGTGCCGCACGCGAGCCGACGGAACCGACGGTCATCGCCAGGTCGGGCGAGAACGTCGTGGTCATCGCGAACGGCACCCGGTCCGCATCGTCCGCCGGGGACGCCGTGCCGTCGGACCGGAGCCGGACGGCCTGGCGGTCGACCACGACGACCTCGTCGCCCGCGTCCGCGAGTGCGCCGATGCCGAGGGTCCCGTGCCGGAGGAGCTCCGCGACGGTCGTCTCCGACGGACGGGGCCAGTGCGCCCACCGGCGGAGCGCCTCGACGGCCGACACCTCGTCACCCATGTCCTGCACGCCGCACGCTCCTCACGAGTCCCGTCGGCTTCGACGATAGGAACGGGCATCGGGACCGAGTAGCGCCGTTTGACTCTTCTCCGGTCTCGCCGGTTGCCTTCGAGTCGAACGACTCTCGCGCGATCCGCCGGATCGGAGCAAGGTGTGCGGTATGACCGACCTCGCGAAGATGATCTCCCCGACCGTGCCACCGTCGGGAACCGGCTGCGTGGAGTGCGACGAGACCGGCTCGTGGTGGGTGCACCTGCGCCGGTGCGCCGCCTGCGGTCACGTCGGCTGCTGCGACGACTCGCTGAACCGTCACGCGACGGCGCACTTCGCGACCACCGGGCACGAGGTCATGCAGTCCTTCGAGCCCGGCGAGGACTGGTTCTGGGACTTCGTGTCACAGGACTACGTCGACGGTCCCCGCCTCGCCGACCCGCAGAGCCATCCACGCCACCAGTCCGTCCCCGGTCCGGCGGACCGCCTACCCGAGGACTGGATGCAGCAGCTCAGCGATCGCCGCTGACGCGCCGTCCACGTGGCCACCGGCTGCCGGCACGAGCCGGGGAGCCGGGCGACCTGCACGGTGCTGCACCGGTGCGAACTGCCTTGCTCGCAGCGTCGCGGTCTGCCAGCGTTGGGGCATGGGCGACGACGTGACCACACTGCGTCGAGTGCCCGGGTTCCGCCCGTACTGGTCAGCCGCGACCGTCTCGTCGTTCGGATCAGCGGTGAGCGCGGTCGCCGTACCGGTCCTCGTCGTCACGGTGCTGCACGCCAGCCCGTTCGAGTTGGGCCTGGTGAACGCTGCCCAGTTCCTGCCGTACGCCTTGTTCGGTCTGATCATCGGCGCGTCCGTCGATCGCTTCCGGCGCAAGCCACTCCTGATCTGGGCGAGTGTCGGTCGTGGCGTGTGCCTGGGCGCGATCCCGGTGCTCTGGTTGACCGGGCTCTTGAACCTCTGGGTGACGGCGGCGGCGTTGTTCGTGTTCGGCATCTTGTCCGTCGTGGGATTCGCCGCGACGCAGTCCCTCCTCCCTCGGATCGTCCCTCGTCCTCTCCTGCTGGCGGCGAATGCACGGGTGGACCAGAGTGACGCGGCAGCGCAGACGGTGGGCCCGGCTCTCGGCGGTGTCCTGGTCAGCATCGCGACCGCTCCGATGGCGATTGCGCTCGACGCGGTGAGCTACTTCGTCGACGCTGTCCTCATCGCCCGGGTCCGCGTCGTCGAGCAGACGGCAGCACGCGTGGCGGGCGCGCGGCTGCTGAACGACATCGCTGACGGTCTGCGGTGGACGTACGGTCATGCGACGCTCGCACCCCTGGCGCTGTCCACGCACCTCTGGTTCCTCGCCAACGCCGCCGGACTGACGGTCTTCGCGACACTCGCGCTCCGCACCCTCGCGCTCCCAGCGGCCGTGTACGGGGGCATCCTCGCCGTCAGCGGCATCGCGATGCTCCTCGGCGCCACTGCGGCACCGCGCCTCGGCGCCCGCTTCGGCGCCGGCCGGACGATCATCGCCGCTCGAGCCGCCTACCCGATCGCGTGGGCGGCCATCACGCTCACCACCGTTGGCCTCGGCGTCGCAGCACCACCGGCGACCGTCGCGGTCTTGTTCGCCGCCTTCGCCGTGCACGGCGCTGCCGCGGGCTGCGAGAACGCGAACGAGATGAGCCTTCGCCAGACCGTCACACCCGACGCGCTTCTCGGTCGGATGAACGGCACGATGCGCAGCGCGAACAGAACCCTTGCGGCTGCGGGAGCAGTGAGTGGCGGTGCTCTCATGACCGTCGCCGGGGACGGCGTCGCCCTCCTCGCAGTGACCCTCGTGTTCGCTGGCGCCGTCGTCGTGGCGATGTGCTCACCACTCAGGACGAACGCCGTTCGGTAGCGGATCCCCCATCCGGAACAGCGTGGCGCACGCGGTTCAGCCGCGCACGGCGGCCGCGAGGGCGTCCTCGTTCTCTGCGAGCCATGTTCGACGGCGGAGGATGACGTCGCCCAAACCGTCCTCCCACATCCGTCGCCAGCCGCCGCCGAGATCGTCAGCGCGGCGCTTCATGGTGTGCCATGAGCGGTCCGCTACCTCGCGAGAGACGGGCACGAGTCGGCGCCGACCGTCGTCATCCAACCCGTTCGCGTCTACCAGGAGCGCGCCGCGCGCGAAGGGATCGGTGGCGCGGACCGCTTCCTGCCGGTCGCGCTCGGGCCTCCACGGCGCCCACCACAGCAGGAGGTTCGCCACCTCCTCCACACGTGCGGCTGGACGCGCGAGGTCGAAGTCGATCAGCGCCGCGGCCTCGTGATCGCGGAACACGACGTTCTCCGGCGTGATGTCCCTGTGTCCGATGAGGGTGGCGGGACCTGCCGAGGCCAAGGCTGGGGGGTCGGACGCGGCGCGGGCCCATGCGGGGAGTCCTACCTGCTCCGCGGCATCGTCGTAGCGCCGCAGAAGACGAGCCACGCTCTCAGCGCGACGGTCGTCACCGACCCATGTCGGCCAGGGTCTAGCAGCGACCTCGCCGGGGACGAAGGTGAGGACCTCGCGCCCTTCGTTGTCGGCGCCCAGGTACCGGGGTGCGTGGTCGAACCCTCGGCGCTCGAGCTCCTCGAGGAGTCGCTGCACTCGTGCTGATGACGGACTGACCGGTCTCCGCACCGTCCAGCCCTTCCGAACCAGACCCTCCGTGACGTCCCCGCCGACGAGGGGAATCTCCGGCTCGTCGGGCAACGGCTCCGTGAACGTCATTCGTCCACGATGACATGCGGTCACAGCCAGCCCCCGCAGAGTCATGGCGGCGGTGGACAGTTCCGGTTGCTGGGTCCTGCGTCAGGTGCGTGCTTCGGTCCGGACAGGCTTCAACCGGGTGGGTGCGTCGGTGGCGGGCGTCCACTCGCACGTGAAGGTCCCGCGGTAGCCGAACAGGAATCCGAACACCCGGTTGTGCACCTCGAGGTCGACGTGGAATGCCTGGTCCTCGTCGGACCACCACTCGTGCAGGGTCGCGCGACCGCTCAGGAGCATCGGGAACCGGAACGAGGCCGGCCCCTCGTGGAACCGCTGCGCGTCGGAGCGCAGCACGAGGCCGCCCCGTTCGTCGACGTCGAGGTCGAGGTCGACCGCCAGGTGCTGATGGGTCCCGAGGTAGTCGAGCACCCTGCCGTCGACGAGCACCATCGTTGCGTCGAAGCGTGCCGTCCGGCCCGGCTTCGTCGCGTACGTGCGGACGAACGTGACAGTCTCGCGTCCGAGCCGGTCGCGGTACGGGTAGTTCTCGATCGTGAACGGCACGTCATCGCCGACGTCCGGCACGAGGATGTTGCGCAGCCGACCGATCTGCAAGAACGGCACGGTCCACCACGGGCCTCGTCGGATCGACGACATGACGCCGCGGCCGATGCAGGCTTCGGCGGCGTCGAGTCCGACCCCGAAGCGTCGGCGCATCATCGGGTGCAGCCGCTGGAAGTCGGCGCCGAGCGCCTCCTCGAACACTGACGTCATCGGTCGCCTCCTGGCTCGGGCAGCGCTGCCAGCGTGGCTGGCGCGTCGTGGAGATGGTGGCGCCGGCGCGGACCGCCAGCGGGTGCGCGGAGCGTCCGGGAGGCTCGGGGCCGGCCCCGTCGCCAGGGCTGCAGCGCCGAGATGAGCGGCCAGGTCTCCGGCTCCGGCCCGCCTTCGAGCCAGATGCGGAGCCGGTCGAAGCTCCAGGCGGTCGCCCATCCGAGGAGCGGCCGAACCACCAGGTCGAGCGGACCCCACCCGCCGTCGTAGTCGTAGCCGGTGATGAAGCGGGTGCGGCCGTCCCCGGTCGGGGCGTACCGCCAGTAGCCGCGGCCCGTGCGGATCGGTGACAGCCGGTCGGCAGTGCTGAAGCGCAGCGCCGACGTGCGGGAACCATCGGGACGCCGCCGTTCCCCGATGCTCACCCCGCTGCCGTGCACGTCGTGCACAGCCGAGCGTCGGACGTACCTGAATCGTGTCGGCTCACCGTCCTGCGCGGGCTCCGGCACGATCTCGGAGAAGCGAACGTCCCAGCGAACGTGCTGCTCGGGGTCCTGCGTCGCGGCCCACACCCGATCGAGGTCCGCGTCGATGACCGTCTCCACGTAGATGCCCCTGGTCCCCACGCTTCGACAGTAGCGTTGGCCATCGCCGAGCATCGCGTCCTCGCGGTCTCGCCACCTCGAAGTCCCGCTCGCGAACGCTCGTTTGAGCCCGTGGGCCAGATCATGCAGGTGTCGGAGGTCGTCGCTCTGCTGCTGCCGATGTTCCGCAGCATGCTCCGATCGGACGAACTCGCTTCACTGCGGTTGGAGATCGTGTCGAGGGATGACCGGCAAGGCGCTGCGCTCGAGGATGACGACCTGCCCTGATCCTGCCGTCGATCTGGTAGCGGCGAGCAGCCAGCAAGCTGATCGTCCCGAACAGGCTCGCTGTCTTCGGCAAGAGGGAGTGAGACCCCGCGGAAACGGGGTCCAGCAGAACCTCTCTACCGTCCGGACAGCCGCTCTACGGTGGGTGGCATGGACGACCGAGCCGGCGTCCAGCAGCTCGGGACCCGCAGACGTTTCCCACACCGTCCCGGGATCGCCGACCGCTTCGGTGAGCGTTCCCGCAGTCACGAGTTCCCCGCCCGTTGGGCCGCCCACAACGTCCGCCGCCACTCCTCCGGCGCCGAAAGTCTCCAGCACGCCACGCCACGCCACACGCGCCGCGACCGGGTAACGCGCAATGCGCGCTCCGCCCAGACGCGCCGACGCCGCGATTCCCGAAACGAGACCCCTCCGATGAACGCACCGACCTCCACCCGCGTACCCGTCCGCGTGACCGCTGGCGCGCAGCGACTCCCGATCGTCGTGCCGGTCCTCGCTGTCGGCACGTTCCTGATGATCACGACCGAGTTCGTCATCGCCGGCATCCTCCCCGGAGTTGCCGCCGACCTGCACGTCTCGCTCGGCCGCGCAGGACTGCTCATCACGGTCTTCGCGATCGGCATGATCATCGGTTCCCCGTTGATGACGCTGCTGACCATCCGCCTCCCGAAGCGCCGGGCGCTCCTGCTCGCGTTGGCACTGTTCGTCGCCGGCCACTTCGTCGTCGCACTCGCAGAAGGCTTCACCGTCCTGTTGATCGCCCGGCTCGTGACCGCCTTCGCGACCGGAGCGTTCTGGTCCGTCGCGTCCGTCGTCGCAGCCCGCGCCGCAGGCCCGCAGCTCGGCTCTCGTGCGCAGGGCGTCGTCGGGGCCGGCGGCTCCCTCGGCACCGTCCTCGGGGTGCCCCTCGGTGCGTTCCTCGCCCAGGCAGTCGGTTGGCGCGGCACCTTCTGGGCCATCGCCGCCGCCGCAGTCGTCCTCGCGGTGCTCGTCGCCCGGTTCGTTCCCCGCGACGCCGCGACTGGTGGACACATCTCGATCCGTGGCGAGTTCAGTGGGCTCCGCTCCGGACGGCTCTGGCTCACACTCCTCGCCTGCGTCACGACCAGCGGCGGCGTCGTCTCCGCCTACTCGTACATCGCCCCGGTGCTGACCGACCGCGCTGGCATCGCGGCCGGCCTCGTGCCGGTCGTGCTGACGGCGTTCGGTGTCGGGTCCTTCATCGGCACGCTCCTCGGTGGCCGCCTCGGCGACGCCCGGCCCGGACTGGTCACCATCGTGACCCCTGCGGCCAGCACGGTCCTGCTCGTACTCATCGGACTCGTCACTGACCAGCCGATCCTCACCGCGGTCCTCGTCGCCGTCCTCGGCCTCTTCGGACTCAGCGCGAACGGCGTCCTGATCCACACCGCCGTGCACGCTGCCGGCGATGCAGCACCGCTCGGGTCCGCGCTCACGGTGTCCGCGTTCAACCTCGGTACCGCCATCGGGACCGCACTCGTCGGCGTATTGCTCGACACCACCGGAGTTGCCGGTCCTGCACTGATCGGAGCTGGCATCGTGGCACTCACTCTCATCCCCACGACCCTGCTCGCGACCGTCGCGGCGAGGCAGAGGAGAATCTGACCGCCGGGTCGACTCCCCGCGAGACCACCCGGTACCCGATCGATGAGCGGACGTCACCGTGTCAGGGGGCCGTGATCTCGGCACAGCGTGAGTGGGACACTGCCGGAGTGATCAAGAGCATCCAGGTGGAGCTGAGCATCCACGGCCAGCGGGGTTCCTCGGCGCACGTGACACAACTGATGGGCGTCACTCCGGACGAGCTGTACGAGATCGGGGACCTCCAGGGTGACGGTCCCCGCGTCTTCGACGTGTCAATCTGGAACCTGTTCAGCGTCCTTCACGTCGACGAGATCCGCGCTGAGTACGGGCAAGACCCTTGGGGTCGTGTGCAGTGGGTCCTGCAGCTGCTGCCGCACAACGCGGCGGATCTGTTCGCAGGTCTGCGCGACGAGGGCTACGAGATCACGTTGTCGGCGTTCCTCATCACCGACCACAAGGAGAACACCTTCACGGTGCCGGCGGAAGTCTTGCGACGGTTGGGGGCCGCTGGGCTCGATCTCGAACTGACACCCGTTTCGACCGAGCACATGGAGATCTCGTACCGCGACTCCTGGTGAACTCCGGCGCTGTCAGCGTCAGGCGCGGACGATCGTGACCAGTCGGGCCACCTCGACCAGCGCGTCGGAAGGCATGTCCGGGTAGTGGTTCTCTCGGAGCTGCTGCGCGAAGAGTTGCATGTCGGTGCCTGGCGGCTGGTGCGCCTGCTCGGCCGTGAGGGTGTCGAGCCGGTACTGCCGCACGGCGGTCACGGTTCCGGCGACAGCCTCGGCCGCCGGAAGCTCGTCGAAGACGAAGATCGCGGCTCCCACCGGTACGGACTCGTTCCACCGGACGGTGGTGACCTTCTCGCCGCTCGTGATCGCTTCGTGGTGCTGGCGGTGGAAGTGGATCGTGTTCGGAGCTGTACTGACCATGCTCCCACTCTGCCTCAGGGCACAAGCCACCCTGACGGGGTCGCCGTCACCTGCGCTCGGGCGGCCATCGTCGACGATGTCACGCGGCGGAGTCTTTGCCCGTGTCCTCGCCCTGGATGCGTCGCCGTTCCTGCCGGCGGGCGAGGTGGACGGAACCGAGTTGGACGGCCGCGAGGATCGTCCAGGTGATCGCCATCGTGGTGTGGAATCCGGACGGGTCGACGAAGGCGAGGACGAGCCAGATCGCTGCGAGGACCACCCACGCCCATCCGAGCCACGGGAGGGGCTTGCCGACCAGCCGTTCGAGGATGCTGCGCTGCTTCGTCTCGAGCATGCGCGTGACGCTACCCGAGGCGGAGCCACCGCGTTCGGCGTCCGCGTCAGCGCTGCGCGGCACGGTCGTCGAGCGCCTCCGACCGGGCGATCAACTCGTGCGCCGACGCGTACGCCCGAACCTGGTAGGCGAGGTGCACGACGGCCAGCACCGCCGACGCCACGACGCCCCAGACGATGGAGGCTGGGTCGTCGGCGCCGAGCTGGTCCACGAGGATCGCGATGCCGGCCCCGGCGACGATCGAGTTCACGACCGCCACGGCCGACGACATGGTGAACAGCAGCCGGTACCAGGACGGGGCACGGCCGATGTCGAGGAGTTCGTTCGACGCGTGTCGGCCGTGCGGCATCGTGAAGTAGGTGTCCGCCTCGGGCAGGAGTCGGCCGTAGTAGCGACGGATCCGCTGCATCGCGGCGAGCGCGGCGACGTCCTCCAACGCGGTCTCGACGAGCCGCTCGTACGTGAAGACGCCGAGCAGGACGATCACCGGGATGATCGCGCCGAGGAACCCGAGGGCGAACGGCGTGTGTGCGAGGAACCCGAAGGCCACGAGGGAACTGGAGAGCGTCGTGAGGTACAGCGACGACCGACTGCTCGACTCGCTCACGGTGATGCTGCGAGCGCTCTCCAGGACGAAGTGCTCGGTCATCAGGGCGTTGAAGAACGCGGAGGGGCGGTCGAGGTGTGCGACGGACTCGGACGCGGTGGGGAGCGGCGGGTCGGGTTCTTCGGACATCGTCGTCGCCCCTCAGTCGCTCGTCGCCAGGTGGCGGTGGACGAAGGTGACGGCCATCGCGCCCTCGCCGACGGCGGCGGCGACGCGCTTCACCGAGCCGGCACGGACGTCCCCGGCGGCGAAGGAACCGGGAACGCTGGTCTCGAGGTAGAACGGCCGACGCGTCGGCGCCCACTGCGTGAGCGAACCGGGCACGTCGTCGAGGTCCGGGCCGGTGACGAGGTACCCGAGGCGGTCGCGGACCATCGGGGTCTCCGCAGCCCAGTTCGTGTCGGGCTCGCCCCCGATGCAGATGAAGAGGCGCGACGCCGGCCGTTCCGAGGCCGAGTCCCGCCCGTCGGTGACCTCGATCGCCGCGAGCCGGGTGTCGCCGAGGAGTCCCGTGACCCGGGTGCCGGTCTCGACGGAGATGTTCGGTGCGGCGGCGATCCGGCTGGAGAGGTACTCGGACATCGTGGCCGCGAGCGACGCACCGCGGACCAGCATCGTCACGTGGGCGGCCGATCGGGCCAGGTTCATCGCGGCCTGGCCGGCGGAGTTCGCTCCCCCGACCACGAAGACCTGTTCGCCGACGCACCCGTCGGCCTCACCCGTGCCGGCACCGTAGTACACGCCGCAGCCGAGCAGCTCGTCTTCGCGCGGCAGGCCGAGGCGCCGCCAGGCGACCCCGGTCGCGCAGATGTTCGCCCGGGCGACGACGTGTCCGCCATCGGCGAGGTCGGCGTGGATGCGGTTGTCGTGGAAGACACCACGGACGCCTTCGCGCATCACCAGGAGCTCGGCGCCGAAGCGGATCGCCTGTTCCCGCGCCCGCTCGGCCAGTTCGGCACCGGGGACTCCCTCGGGGAAGCCGAGGTAGTTCTCGATGAGGCTGCTGGAGCCGGCCTGGCCGCCGACCGCGTCACGTTCCAGCAGCACGACGTTCAGCCCCTCCGACGCGGCGTACACGGCGGCGGACAACCCGGCGGGGCCGGCGCCGTAGATCGACAGGTCGTACTCGCTCCGGCGGGCCGCGTGGATCCAGCCGAGCCGGTCGGCGATGTCACGGAGCGCCGGGGCGACGAGCCTGGTGCCGTCCGGGAACGTCACGATCGGCAGGCGGGCGTCGTCCAGCCGGACTCCGGTCACGGTCATCGCTTGGTCGTCGTCCCGCAGCGGCACCCAGTCGAACTGGACGACCGACCGCGACAGGAAGTCCCGGACCGCGTAGGTGTCGGCGTCGAACTCGCGTCCGTACACCCGGACGCGCCGCGAGGGCACCCGGTCGACGGTCTCGTGGTCCTGCTCCATGGAAGCACCGTACGGAGCGGGACGACGATCCACGTGGCCCTGTGAGGACCCGGGCGAGGGTGCGGCGGTGCGGCGGGGCGGCATCGGGGCGGCCCGAACCCGTCCCGGGCACCGGTGGATCGTTCCGAGCAGCCCGGCGTGCGCAGAAGTGGTCCTCGAAGGGCCACCCTCGGCCACGAGCCGGGAGCTAGCGTGGCCGTCATGAACCGCAACGGTGCCGGGGACGTCGGTCGTGACGGTGTCAACGAACTGGTGAGCGCGATCCGGTGTCTGCCCGCGGTGGTGACGGACCGGCACCTGACGGTCGTCACCTCGAACCCGCTCGCGCGGGCGTTGAGCGGGGCGTTCCACCCGACGGTGAACATCGCGCGGTACACGTTCCTCAACCCCGTCGTGGACGACGACTCACCGGAGTGGCGGGATGCCTCCGGTCAGATCGCGGCGATGCTCCGGGACTCGCTCGACCAGCACGAGGAGGACGCCGGGTTCCGGAAGCTCGTGGGCGAGCTGTCGTCGCAGAGCATCGCGTTCGCCCAGGCGTGGGCGCACGACGACCGTCGGCCGGCACGCAGCGCGGCGGTCCGGTTCGTGCAGCCGTTCGTCGGACCGATCACGATGGTCTTCCAGGAGCTGCTGATCCCGGACGACTTCGCACTCCGGATGCTGCTGTGGCGCCCCGTCGACGACCCGGCCGAGCGGGATGCCTTCGCGCGCCTCGTCGCCTTCACTGCTGAGCAGGACTGACGGACGGCGCCGACTCCATGAGGTAGGCGAGCACCGCGGCGCCCCGAGACCCGGTCGGCGCGTAGAGCGTGTTCAGTGTCAGTCCCTCGCGCCCCGGGATGACGAGCCCCTCCCACTCGAACTCGAGGACTCCGAACGGCTGCACGTGCTCGAAGCAGGTGCCCGAGGTGTAGACGTGCACGTCGTGCCTGGCCCACATCGCCGCGAACTCCGGGTCGCGGATCGACAGCTGGCCGATCAGGTCCTGCGTGCGGGGGTCGTCGAGGTCTGCCCGCATCCGGAACACTGCCACCATCTCGGCGGCGCGCCCGGACCAGTCCGGGTACGTGACCCGGTCCACGACGGTGAACATGCGGACCAGTCGGTTCGCGCCGGCACGCATGCTCGGGCCGAGTGCGCTGGCGAGTGGTGTGCTCGCCACGACGTCCATCCGGTCGTCGACCACGAAGGCCGGCACGTCGGCACGCCGCGCGAGGAGGCGCTGCACGGCCGGGTCCTCCGCTGCCGGGACGGGGTCACGGGGTCGGCGGACGGCGGGACGCGCGAGCCGTCGGAGGTGGGTCAGCGCGTGGTCGTCGAGCGCCAGGGCACGGCCGAGGCAGACGATGACCTGCTCGGACGGCTGGTGGTCCCGGCCCTGTTCGAGGCGGAGGTAGTACTCGGCGCTGATGCCGGCGAGGGCGGCCACCTCCTCGCGCCGCAGCCCGCTCACCCGGCGGTTCGGCTCCCGCGGAAGACCGACGTCCTCGGGCTGCGTGATGTCACGGCGCGCACGGAGGTACTCGCCGACCAGGGAAGCGTGTGACTTCATGCCGACTCCTGCCAGGTGGTCCGGTGAGCGGTGCGGGACGGTTCCAGCTGGTGGTGCCGACCCTCGATCCGAGGATGGCATCGCCGGGTGCGGTCCGGCCGCACTGTACGGGCCACGTTTCCCTCACCTCGGGACACGTTGGGTGGACAGGAAGCGGCGTCGGTACCGCGACGGCGAGATCCCGAGCCGACCGATGAACGCCCGTCGGAGCGCCTCCGGGCTGGAGTACCCCGACTCCTCTGCCGTCCGCGCGACACTGAACCCGCGGTCGAGCATCGCCTTCGCGATGTCGAGGCGGAGCGACGCCACGAAGTCGGACGGCGTGCGGTCGACCTCTTCGCGGAACCGGCGGGTCAGGTGTCGCGGGCTCACCGAGACCGCGTGCGCGAGGCTCTGCACCGAGTGCACCGCGGTCGGGTCCGACTGCACGATCTCGACGACGGCCCGGACCAGCTGCGTGGTCGGGGCGGGCAGTTGCAGCGGCGCGGAGAACTGCGACTGCCCACCGGCACGCTGCATGTAGACCAGCAGGCCCTGCGCGACCTGCCGGGCGAGGTCGGCCCCGTGGTCCTCCTCGACCAGTGCGAGTCCGAGGTCGATGCCCGCGGCGACCCCGGCCGACGAGTACACGTCGCCGTCCTTGACGAAGATCGCGTCGGACTCGACGACGATCGACGGGTACCTGGTGCGGAGCTCGTCGACGAACTTCCAGTGTGTGACGGCTCGGCGGCCGTCCAGGGTGCCGATGCTCGCGAGCACGAACGCGCCGCTGCAGATCGATGCCACGCGGGTGGCGCCGTCGACCAGGCGGCGTGCCGACTCGGCGACCTCTCGGGTGACGAAGACGGGCGGGGCGAGTTCGCTCCCGGGGATGACGACCACGTCGAACGGCGGTGCGTCTGCGGCGCTCACATCGGCTCCGACGCGCGTCCCGATCGAGGTCGACACGTCGCGTCCGTCGGGTGAAACGTACGTCAGGTGGTAGGCGGCGCCGAACAGGTTCGCCTCGGCGAAGACCTCCGCCGGCCCGGCGAAGTCGAGCATCTTCACGCCGTCGAAGACGAGGACACCCACGGTCACGGTGCTGCTCGACGGCATCGCGCCTCCTGGCCGGGTCGTCCGATCGGCGCCTCCGCGGGCACCGACGGTCCGTCAATCGTCCGGCGTCGAACGTCCGACACGCGGCAGTGGTTCGCATCGTGCACAGACGGCCTTCGCAACCTGCACAGCGCACGAGCGCACGAGCGCACGAGCGGGCCTCAGCGCGCGCCGTTGCGCTCCCGGTACTCGCTCGGCGTCGTCCCGTGGTGCGCCCGGAAGGCCCGGCTGAACGCCGAGGCCGACCCGAACCCGGCTCGTCGGCCGATCGCCTCGAGCCCCATGTGCTCGGTCAGCTCGTCGTCGCGGAGCATCTCGGCGGCGCGCACGAGGCGGGCCTCCGCGATGAGCCGCCCCGGCCCCCGGTCGTCCTGCTCGAACGCCTTCTGCACCGTGCGGGGCGAGACCTGCATCGCCTGCGCCAGCGACGCCACGGTGAGCGTCGGGTCGCCGGAGTACAGCTCGATGTGCCGGAGCGCTCGTGCCCGGAGTGCGAGACGCGCGGCGTCGGGCGGGACGTGTCGCACCGTGGCGTCGATCGCGAACCCGTTCGCCAGTGCGATGAGCGCCTGGGCGGCAGCAGCCTCGCTGGCGGCATCACGACCGTTCCCCAGGCTCGACCGGAGCACACTCGTCGCCACCGACGCGATCATCACGGGCACACCGGAGGTCAGCGGGAACACCCCGTCGGTCAGCGCGTCGAGCTCGCTCCCCCGCAGGTGCAGCGCCGACCGGTCCATCCGCACGGACACCGCCTCGAACCCCGGGCTGACGCTGAACTCCTGGATCCGCTGCATGCGGTCGACGCTGAGCGTGCCGGCGCTGTTCACGGTCTCGCTCGACGACCGCCGCACCCGGATCCGTCCGGCGACGATGAACGCCCACACGACTGCGTCGCCCGGGTCGACGTAGGCGAAGTCCTCGGGGTCGGTGGACACCGGCGCACGGGTCTTCGTCACGCTCACCGGCCCGAGCGCGCGGCTCTCGACGGTCGCGACGCTGCGCCCGGGGAACCGGCCGTCCTCACGGCGGGCGAAGGGGAGGTACATGTCCGCTCCTCCCGTCCTCGCCCCCATCCTGGCGCAGGACGGTCACGCGCGCGAGGCGACAGCCGGACCGCCGGACGCCGGAGCACGCGAGTCGACAGCCGGCTCCGCCGCGACCGCGAGGTACGACAGCGCCGCCGCCGCCCGCGACCCGCGCTCGGCCCAGAACGTGGTGAGCCGCTGCCCCGTGCCGGGCACCTCGAGGTTCTGCCACGTGAGCTCGATCCACCCGAGCGGCTGCACCAGATCGCCGGGAAGTCCGGGTCGTCCACGGACAGCAACCCGACGACCTCCCGGAGCCTGGCGTCGTCCGGGTTGCCGTGCGCTCGGAGGTCGGCGACGACCGCCCGCGCGACGCTCGGCCACTCAGGCGCGGTCCGCCAGCCCCGGTCGGCGAAGGTCTGCAACACGAGGTTGCTGCCGGGGTCGAGGGCACCGGAGCCCAGTGCCCGGGCGATCCGGTTCGCCTCGAGGACGTCCTGGTTCGCGTCGACGACGATCGCCGGCACGCGGTCGAGCGCCTCGAGCAGCGACCGGACGTGCGGCTCGACCGTCCGCGAGGTCCGCGGGAACGACGCGTGCGTGAGGCGCCGCATGTGGTCGAGGGACTCCGCGTCGAGGCACAGCGCCCGCGCGAGTGCCTGCAGGACCGACTCGGACGGCTGGTGCCCACGGCCCTGTTCGAGTCGCAGGTAGTACTCGGCGCTGATCCCGGCGACGGCGGCGACCTCGGTGCGTCGGAGTCCTGCGACCCGACGGTCGCCTCCTGGCGGCAGGCCGACGTCCTCCGGCCGCACGAGGGCCCGGCGGGCGCGGAGGAACGCGCCGAGGGTGAAACCCGAGCTGTCCACCGCACCATCCGAGCGCCCGCGGACGGCGCGCCACCATGCGTTCGTCATGCAGTTTCGGGTCGTCCGGCTCATGAGCGGTCGCCGCCGGTGTGCCATCCTCCAGACATGGCACCGACCCCGGGCACCGAACGCGCCGACCCCAGCGCCGAACGCGCCGACCCCGGTACCGCCCCCGGCCCCGGCCCCGGCACCGGCACCGGCACCGACCCGACGGAAGCCCTCCCCGAGGCGCTCCGACGCCTCCGGAACCACGCCGGGCTCACGATCGAGGCCCTCGCCGAGGCCTCCGCCGTGAGCCCGCGCGCCATCAGCGACATCGAGCGGGGCATCAGCGCCGCCCCGCGTCGACACACCATCGCGAGCCTCGGCGACGCCCTGCACCTGGGATCCGAGGCACGAGCCGCACTCGAGGCCGCCGCCCGCCGGAGCGCCCGCAGCCAGACGACCGCCGGCAAGTTCGCCGCCGTCCCGCCGAGCCCCATCTCGGACTTCACGGGACGCAGCGACGAGCTCGCCGCGCTCGCCACTGCCCTCGCCACTGGCCTCGGCCGGCCCGACTCCGACGCCGGAGCCCGCACCGACTCCCCCGTCACCGTCGTCCTGACCGGCGCCCCGGGGATGGGCAAGACGGCCCTGGCGCTCGAGGCGGTCCGCCGCGCGGAGACCGAGTCGCTGTTCGTCGACCTCGACGGGCTCGCGGCGTCTCCGCGGTCGCCCGCGCACGTGCTGCGGGCGCTGCTCCGGCAGGTACCCGGCGTCGGCGAGGACCTCCCGCGCACCGCCGACGGCCTCGCTGTCGAGTGGCGGCGTGTGGCCGCGGGACGTCGCTTCGTCGTCGTCCTCGACAACGCCGCCTCCGAGGCGCAGGTGCGGCCGGTGATCGCTCCGACGATGCGTGGCCCCGTCGTCGTGACCTCGCGTCGTGTCCTGGGTGGACTGGCTGGGGTCGAGCGGATGACCGTCGCGGCACTCGGCATCGACGACGGCGTCGCGCTCCTGGAGAGCACGATCCCGGAACCGCAGCGCCGCGGCGCCGACCTCACCACCCTCGCTGACCTCTGCGACCGGATCCCGCTCGCTCTCCGGATCGCGGGCAACCGCATCGCGACGCGGCCGAACTGGACCGTCGAGGACTTCGTGCGCAGGCTCCGGTCCGAGGAACGCCGGCTCGCTGACCTCGTCGCGGGCGACCTCGCGGTCGAGGCGGCCTTCGCACTCTCCTACGACAACCTCGACCCCGCTCGGGCCGCGTTGTTCCGGAGCCTCGCAGTCGTGGAGGGGCAGGACTTCGAGGCCCGGACCGCCGCAGCCGCCGCCGACGTCGACGTCCTCGCCGCCCAGGACGGCCTCGACGAGCTCGGTGACCTGGGCCTCGTCGAACCCCTGTCCGGCGACCGGTACCGACTGCACGACCTCATCCAGCTCTTCGCGCGGCAGCGGCTGCAGGCCCACGCCCCCGACGCGTTCCCCCGGCTCCGGAACCGACTCGACCGCAGGCTCCTCGGCATGCTCGAACGCGCGGGCGCCTGGTTCGAACCCGACCGGGAGGCCCGCGAGTCGAGCGACGCGGCGCCGGGGTTCCCGGACGCCACGACGGCTCGCGCCTGGATCGAACGGGAGTGGCCGCTCTGGTGGGGCGCGTTCCGCCGTGCGGCCGAGGCCTCGGAGCACGACGTGGTCCTCGACGTCGCCGATGCCCTGCACTGGTACTCGGACCTGTGGTCGCAGTGGGGCCACTGGCGGGACCTGTTCGCGCTCGCGGTGGACTCGGCCCGCGCCGTCGGGGACCCCCGGCTCGAGGCCGTGCACCTCGGCTACCGCGCGTGGGCGGAGCTCCGCGAGCAGGCCGACGACGCGGCCGCGGTCGCGACCGCCCAGCTCGCCTTCGCCGCGGCGGTCCGCGCCGACGACGTCGAGCAGCAGGGGTGGGCCCGGCTGTACGAGGCGTGGGCGATGTCCCGGATCGAGGACCGGAGGACGGAGGCGGTGGGGTTCGCGATGGACGCGACCGCGCGCTTCGCGCAGACCTCGAACGACGACGCGAAGCTCCAGGCCGAGAACCTGCTGACGTTCGTCCTCGAGCGGACCGGCGACGTCGAGGCCGCACTCCGCACCACGGACCTGGTCGTCGAACGGGCACGACGCGCGGCGAGCGTCGACGACACCACGATCGGCGTCTTCACGCTCACGTCGGCGCTCGCGAGCCGGATCCGGCTCCTCCGTCGGGTGGGGCGCCTCGACGAGGCCATCGCGGTCGCGGACGAGGCGGTCACCCTCGCGATGGGCATCCCGTGGGCCGGCGGCGAGCTGCAGGCACGCTACGAGAGCGGCGACGCCTTCGCGGCGAAGGGCGAACCCGAGGCGGCACGGCGCGAGTGGACCCGTGCGCTCGAGATCCTCGACGGCGAGAACGAGACCGGCTTCGCTGCCCGGTGGCGCCCGGAACTGCAGGACCGGATCCTGCACGTCCACGACCCCGACGCCGAAGAGCGCCGCCGCCGCGGCCCGATGTCCTGACCGCTGGCGAGACGCCGCAGCCGGTGCGCGGTCCGAGAACGCGCGGGGGGCCGGCCTGGAGGCGCGGGGCGGGCCCGCCACGGGCCTCCCGGCCGCCTCGGGTCGCCCTTCAGCCCACCCGGGCGACGCGCACGTCGACCCGCGTCAGCACCAGGCCACCCGCGGTCGCCGCGGCGAGCGCCGCGTCGTGCACGGCTCCCGCGACCTCCGGAGCCGGGCGGAAGCCGTCGGTACCGATGACGAGGCGGAGGACGCCGTCGTCGACCACGACCCGGAACGGTGCGGTGCTGCTCGTCAGTCCGCGGACGGCGTGCACGGCGCTCGCGACGGTCGGTCGTGCGCGGTAGAGGTCGGTGACGCCGGGAACCGCGGTCACGGCGGCCTCGACGGCGGTGAGGGTCTCGTCTGCGGTGCTCATCGGGTCCCCTCCGTGTCGGTCTCGGTCTCGGTGTCGGTCTCGGTCTCGGTGTCCGTCTCGGTCCCGGTCTCCGGCAGCAGGTCCCGCACCACGATGTCGACGGCCTCGATCAGCAGGTCCGTCTGCTCGCGGAGCGCCGTCGCGACCGCCGTCCGCACGAGGTCCGCCGTCGCCGGGATCGCCGGACCGGACGCGATCGCGATGTCCACGACCACCCGGATCGGGGCGGCGAGTGCCGTGACGTCGCCGTCCAGGTGGCAGCGCGCCACGAGGACGCCGGGCACCGAGTCGCCGGTCCGGCGGATGAGGGAACGGATCGCACCCTCGGTCATGACCGGCTGCTCGGTGGCGGAGCGGGGACGGAGCGGGACGTCGCGACCCGAACGGGCCTCGATGGAGATGTTCGCCAGGACGCCGCCGATCCAGGACTCGTCGGCCGGGGGTTCGTCGAGCGCCGCGGCCTCGAGCGATCCGAGTGACGCCTGTCGGACGCGCAGGATCGCCGCCATCGCGTTCTGGCACGCCGGGGAGCCGTCGATGCTCGGGTCCGCCGGCTGCATGCCGGCGTCGAGGTAGTCGGCGAGTTCGTCGATCGAGTGGCCGTCGAGGTCGTGGGGCTCGAGCTCGTCGAGTGCCTCGGGCAGGGTGCCGTCTGAGTCGGTCATCGCCATCCCTCCATCAGTCGGATCATGTTCTTCCTCGCTCGGGACAGGAGCCCGCGGACCGTGGAGAGCGGTAGGTCGAGTTCCGCGGCGATCTCCTCGTAGCGGTACTCGAGCACCTCCTTCATGATCCAGCACCGTCGTTGGGCCTCGGGGAGCTCCGCGAGTGCGCGTTCCGCCGCCTCTTCTCGGGACCGTGCCTCGGCGACCCGGTCGGGAGCGCCGTCGGCGGGAGCCGCCACCTCGAGTTCGGTGACGTCGTCGTGGGGGCGGCGGGCACGGATCCGGTCCAGGCACTTGCGGCTGAGGATGCGCATCAGCCACGACTTCACACGGGCCCGGTCCTCGAGACCGTCGAGCCGGTCCCACGCGGTGATGAAGGTGTCCTGCACGACGTCGTCGAGTTCGTCCGTCGAGCCGAGGGTGCGCCGTGCGTAGGCGCGCAGCAGCGGCGCGTGGCGTCGGATGAGGACCTCGAACGCACGGACGTCGCCGTCGGCGGAGCGACCGGCGAGGACCGCGTCGTCGAGATCGGCCAGGGACTGGTGGTGCACGCTTACCTTCTACTGGTGGTGGGTGGTGTTCGGCTGGGTGCTGTTCGGCTGGGTGCTGTGCGGGTTGGTGCTGTGCGGGTGCTTGCTCCCCTTCATGTGACGGGTCCGGGTGGTGGATCGTCACGTGGTCGACACGAAGATGCGTCAGAGTGGTCCCATGTCGCTCGTCACCGCCGTCTGCCGCGTCGACCGTCTGCTGCCCGACTCGGGCACGATCGGGGTGACCGCGATCGACAAGCGCCCCGTCGACGGCAGCGTGCGGGTCCGGCCGCTCGGCCTGTACGCCGACGTCCAGGCCGACCGGAAGCACCACGGCGGCGAGGACCAGGCGGTGTACGCCTACGCCGACGAGGACGCCGCGTACTTCGCCGACCTGCTCGACCGCGAGATCCCGCCCGGACTGTTCGGCGAGAACCTCCGGACCTCGGGCATCGACGTCACCGGCGCCGTGACCGGAGAGCGCTGGCAGATCGGTGCGACCCTGCTGCTCGAGGTCACCATCCCCCGCATCCCCTGCGGCACCTTCGCCCGGCGGATGCGCATCGACAAGTGGGTGAAGCGCTTCGCGGAGGAGGGCCGACCGGGTGCGTACTTCCGGGTGCTGAAGTCCGGGCCCGTCGCGGCCGGCGACCCGATCGTGGTGACGCACCGGCCCGAGCACGGTGTGACGATCGGCGAGATCTTCGCCGGACTCACGCCCGAGCGGGCCCGGGCCGTGCTGGAGTCCGGGGAGTCGTTGGCGCCGAAGGTGGTCCGCGACGTGTCGAAGGTGCTCGCGCGGGCCGGCGCTGGCGCTGGCGCTTCGTGAGCGCTTCGTGAGCGCTTCGTGAGCGCTTCGTGAGCACAAATGGTCGAGTGGGCGCCGGCCACCCGACCATTGCTGCTCACGAAGTGCTGTCGTCGCCGCGCGTCGGGTCGAACGGACGCTTGGCCCGGGGCAGGCCGGCGACGACCAGGTCGTAGGCGTTGGCGACGAGGTCCTCCACCAACGCCACGTCGATCCCGTCCCCCGGGGCCAGCGTGATCCAGTGCCGCTTGTTCATGTGCCACCCGGGGGTGATCTCGTCGTGGTCGCGCACCAGGGCGGCTCCGTGCGGCGGCGCGCACTTGAGGTTCACGATCCGCACCCCGCGGAGCTCGCTCGTCATCACGAACATCTTGTCGACGACCTTGTAGACGAACGCGCCCTCGCCGAACGGCTGCGTCTCGAACACCGCCGGCAGGCCCATCGCCGTGCGGCTCGCGACCTCGTGCAGCTGCGCTCCGTCCATCCGCCCAGCATGCCCCACGCCCGCCCGTTCGGGGGCATGTCATGAGCGCCGGTCACATCGTAGGATCAGCTCGCCGCGCACCCGACGCGGCGGTCGCTCCGGCGATCACCACCAGTTCCAGGGGGAACCCGTGCGCATCATCCGTACCCTCGGCATCGCCGCCGCCACTGCCGTCCTCGCCACGACCGTCGTGGTCGGCGGCGCCACCACCGCGCAGGCCGCGCCGAAGACCTACGCCAACTGCACCGCGGTGCACAAGGTGTACTCCGGCGGCATCGCGAAGAAGTCCGTCACGAAGAACAAGGTCGTCTCCGGCGGCAAGACCACCACGCGGGCGCTCAAGGGCACCGTCAAGAAGGACGACGCGCTCTACAAGGCGAACGCGAAGCTCGACCGCGACAAGGACGGGATCGCCTGCGAGAAGAGCTGACGCGTGCCGCGCTGCTGCCCCTCCGGCGGCAGCAGCGGCAGCGCCAGCACGCTCTCGTCAGAGCGGCGGCACGCCCTCGTGCCCCGATCGCGGCCGCGCGGTCCCGGCGACCCCGGTGACCACCGACCCCGCGGGGACGTCCTTCGTGACGACGGTGTTCGCCCCCACGACCGAGTCCGCCCCGACCCGGATGGCCCCGATCAGCGACGACCCCGCTCCCAGCACCACGCGGTCCCCCACCACCGGGTGCCGACGAGCGCCGGGTCCGTGGTCACCGCCGCGCCCACCGAGGGTCACCCCGTGGAACAGCACGACGTCGTCGCCGATGACCGCGGTCTCGCCGATCACGACGCCCATGCCGTGGTCGATGAAGAACCGCCGGCCGATGCGTGCGCCGGGGTGGATCTCGATGCCGGTCACCGAACGAGCGACCTGCCCGAGCACCCGCGCGGCGAACCGCGATCCGGGCAGCCCACGGGCGAGCCAGAGCCGGTGCGTCAGCCGGTAGGTCCAGATGGCGTGCAACCCCGAGTAGACGATCACGTTCTCGAGGTCGCCCCGAGCCGCTGGGTCACCGCGGCGTGCTGCGGCGAGGTCCTCTCGGACCGTCCGCAGCACGCCTCGTGGGACGGGACGACTCACGCAGTGAGTCCCTCGAAGAGCACCGTCGACAGGTAGCGCTCCCCGGTGTCGCACACGATGGCGACGATCCGCTTGCCCGCGTTCTCGGGCCGGGCGGCGATCTCGAGCGCCGCGTGGATGATCGCGCCGGAGGAGATCCCCGCCAGGATCCCCTCGTCGGTCGCGAGCGCCCGTGCCACCCGGAGGGCGTCGTCGAGCTCGACGTCGAACACCTCGTCGATGACGGACTGGTCGAGGACCTCGGGGATGAAGTTCGCCCCGATGCCGGCGATCTTGTGCGGCCCGGCCTTGCCCTCGGTCAGGAGCGGGGAGTCCTTCGGCTCCACGGCGACGATCTGCACGCCGGGCACACGCTCCTTGAGCACCTGGCCGACGCCCGTGATGGTGCCGCCGGTGCCGACGCCCGCGACGAACACGTCGACGTGCTCCTCGGTGTCGCGGAGGATCTCCTCCGCCGTGGTCTTGCGGTGGATCGCGGCGTTCGCGGCGGTCTCGAACTGGTGGGCGAGGATCGCACCAGGCGTCTCGTCGACGATGGCGCCGGCCCGCTCGACCGCGCCCTTCATGCCCTCGGAGCCCGGCGTGAGGACGATCTCGGCGCCGTAGGCACGCATCACCGCACGGCGTTCGACGCTCATGGTCTCGGGCATCGTGATGATGACCTTGTAGCCGCGGGCCGCACCGACCAGGGCGAGCGCGATCCCGGTGTTGCCGGAGGAGCCCTCGACGATGGTGCCGCCGGGCAGCAGGTCGCCGGATTCCTCGGCCGCGTCGATGATCGCGACGCCGAGGCGGTCCTTGACGCTCGCGCCGGGGTTGTAGAACTCGAGCTTCGCGAGGACTTCCGCCCCGCCCGCCTTCGGCAGGCGGTTCAGCTTGACGAGCGGGGTGTTCCCGAACGCCTGCGAGATGTTGTCGTAGATCGTGCCGCTCATCCGGTCCGTCCTCATCGGGTCTGGTCGCGCATCGCTCTTCCTGGAGGCGCGGTGTGCGCCCGATCCTAGCGACCGGACCCCACGTGCTCCTGTCCGGTGACGGACGCTCCGCGCGCGGGTACGGTGCGGGGCAACGACGAGGAGGTAGCCATGTCCAAACTGCAGCAACCCGAGGTCGCACCGCCGGTGGTGGACCGCGCCGCGTTCGACGATGCACTCGCCGCCCAGGTCCGCGACGAGAAGGAACTCACGCGGCACGGCGACCGCGTCTCGGCCGCCCGACGACGGCTCCCGATGGTGCGGGTCGAGGACTACGAGTTCCAGGGGCCCGACGGTCCGGTCCGGCTCTCCGAGCTCTTCGACGGCCGCTACCTGTTGCTCGTGCAGAACGTCATGTTCGCGCCCGACTGGGACGAGGGGTGCCCGAGCTGCACCTGGGCGGTGGACAACCTGCCGGCGAACACCGGCCGCCTCGACGAAGAGGGCATCGCGTTCGCGATGATCTCGCAGGCACCCGTCGAGAAGCTCGAGCGGTGGCGGGAGCAGCGCGGGTGGCCGCACCGGTGGGTGTCGTCCGGGGCGACGAGCTACCACGACGACTGGGGCTGGACCCTGCACCACGACGACTACGACGGACCGGTGCCCGGCTACTCCTACTACCTGCTCCGCGACGGCGTCCCCTACCTGACCTACGCCACGGGGTCGCGCGGGACCGAGGCCATCCTGCCCGTCGCGCACATCATGGACCGCACCGCGTACGGCCGCCAGCAGGACTGGGAGGACAGCCCCGCGGGCTGGCCCCAGTACCCCACCTACGCCTGACCGCCGGGGTCACGCGGATCGAGGTTCCGCGCTCAGCGACACTTCGCGGGGCGAACGGCCCGAGAGATGTCGCTCAGCGCGAAACCGGGCCCAGCCGGAGCGCGAACCGCTCGTCGGTCGCTTCGAGCACCCGCAGCACGTTGCCGCCCGCCAACGCCCGCAGGTCCGACGGCCCCCAGCCGCGCCGCTGCAGCTCGGCAGCCAGCACCGGGTACCGTGACACGTCCCGCAGGTCCGGCGGCAGCACCGGCGTGCCGTCGTAGTCCCCGCCGAGGCCGATGTGCAGGGCGCCCGCGACGTCCCGTGCGTGCTCGACGTGGTCCGCCACGTCCGACACGGTGACGGCGGGCGGCGACCCCACCGAGCCCGCGTCCTCCCACTCTGCCCATGCCCGCGAGACGAACGCCGGCACGAACGTGATCATCACGACGCCGCCGTTGTCCGACAGTCGGGCGAGCACGTCGTCGGGCACGTTCCGCGGGTGGTCGTTGACCGCGGCGGTGGACGAGTGGCTGAAGACGACGGGCTGGGTGGCGACGTCGAGGGTGTCCCGCATCGTCGTGGGTGCGGTGTGCGAGAGGTCGACGAGCATGCCGATCCGCTCCATCTCGGCGACGACCTGCCGACCACGGTCCGTCAGCCCGCCGTGCGCACGCGCGCCGGTCGCCGAGTCCGCCCACGGGGTGTCGTCGTTGTGGGTCAGGGTCATGTACCGGACGCCGAGCCGGGCGAGGTCGCGGAGCACGGCCAGGTCGTCGCCGATCGAGTGCCCGCCCTCGGCACCGAGCAGCGATGCGATCCGGCCGGACCCGATCGCGGCGCGGACCTCCTCCGCGGTCCGGGCCAGGGCGAGCGACTCCGGGTACCGCTCGATGATCCGGTGCGCGAGGTCGACCTGCTGCAACGTGGTGCGCACCGGGTCGGCTCGTCGGCAGGCACGAACACGGACCAGAACTGGCCGACGACCCCACCGGCGCGGAGCTTCGGCAGGTCGGTGTGCAGGGAGTCGTCCTCGCGGTCGATGCCCTCGACCCCGGAGCCGTGGCTGTCGCGGCGCTCCCACGGCAGGTCGTTGTGGCCGTCGATGACCGGGAACGGGAGCGCGTCGAACGTCATGGCCCCGACGCTACCGCCCGCCCTCGCGTCGCTCGGATCGGCGTCGCTAGGCTCGGCGGATGGACCCCGTCACCCTCCGGACCGAGCGCCTCGTGCTCTCCGTCCCCGAGCCGTCCGATGCCGAGGACGTGGTCGCCTACGCGAACGACCCGGACGTGATCGCGTACACCCCGGTGCCGGTGCCGTACGGCCACGCCGAGGCTCGGCACTGGATCACCGAGGTGGTGCGGACCGGCTGGGCGAACGACACCCGCTACGAGTTCGGGATCCGGCGTGCCGACGATCCCCGGCTGCTCGGCACGGTCGGGCTCTTCGGGTTCACCGACGGCGCCGCGGAGATCGGGTACGCCGTGCACCCCGACGGTCGTGGCCGCGGGTTCGTGACCGAGGCGGCGCGACGGGTCCTCGACTGGGCGTTCTCCCCGGGGCCCGACGGGCTCGGGTTCGTCCGGGTGCAGTGGCGTGCGATCGCGACGAACACCCCGTCCGCCGCGATCGCCCAGCGGCTGGCGCTCCGGTACGAGGGCCGACTCCGCTCCGGGGTGTCCCACCGCGGCGCGCGCCACGACCAGCTGATCGCGGCGGCCCTCCGCGACGACGACCGCTCCGTCCCGACGGTCTGGCCGACGTCGTGACGGTGTCGTTCCGCGTCGTCACCGAGCTCGACGCCCCGCCGGAGCGCGCGTTCGCGCTGTCGCTCGACATCGGCGCGCACGAGCGGTCGATGGCCGCCACCAGCGAGCGTGCCGTGGCCGGCACGACGTCCGGCACCATCGGCCTCGGCGCGACGGTCACCTGGCGCGCCCGCCACTTCGGGATCGTCTGGCGGATGACGAGTCGGATCACCGCACTGGAGGCCCCGCACCGGTTCGTCGACGAACAGGTGCGTGGACCGTTCGCCCGCTTCCACCACGTCCATCGCTTCGAGCCGTCGGCGCGCGGCACACGGATGGTCGACGAGATCACCTTCCGCGCTCCGCTCGGCCCGCTGGGCCTGGTGGCGGAGCGGTTGGCGCTCGCGCGCTACCTGCCGCGGCTCATCGCCGACCGCAACGCCTCCCTCGCCGCCGAACTCCGCGACGAGCGCCGCGGCGAACTCCGCGACGAGCGCCGCGAGGGCGGTCAGGGCGCCGCGAGCTCTCCCAACGCGTCGTAGGCACTGGCCACGGCGTCGACCCTCGTCCGACCGGCGGGACCCGACGCCTCGTACACGTCGTTCGCGATGGCCGCGACGACCGCGAACAGCGCCGCCATCGAGTCGAACGCCGACGGGGAGTCCACAGGGCAGAGCACGGCGGTCTGTGCCGGTGCGGCGATGACCGCGGCGGTCGGGTCGCCGAGCACGACGACGTCGGCGCCGGTCGAGACGCAGTGCCGCACGATCCGGTCGACCCCGGCGGTGTGGCGGCGAACCGTCACCAGCACGACGAGGTCCCGGCGGTCGAGGTCCGCGACCTCTTCACCGAGCCGCTGCCCCGGTGCCGGGCCGACCCGCACGTCGGAGCGGACCTGTGCGAGCTGGGCGCGGAGCTGCAGTGCGACGGGGTAGGCGCCTCGTTCCCCGAACACCAGGACGCGGCGGGCACGGACGATCCGCCGGGCGAGCCGTGGACGATCGGCTCGGGCCAGGGACGCGAAGGCCGCGTCGAGGTTCCGCGCCTCGACCGCGCGCTGGTCGACGTGGGCGGCGTCCTCGGCGACCCAGGGCAGCCCGGTGCCGCGCGCCGACATCAGGTTCTGCCGGACCTCGGCGGCGTCCTGGAACCCCAGGGACCGGACGAGCCGCGAGACCGTGGCCTTCGAGGTGCCGGACTCGGCGGCGAGCTCGGCGGAGGTCCCGACGAGCAGCAGCTCCGGGTCGTGCCGCACCATCGCGGCGACGCGTCGCTCGGCAGGCGAGAGCTGCTCCCACACGGAGTCGATCCGCGCGCGGACGTCGGGGCCGGCGGTGCTCATGCCCGGGCCACCCGTTCGACCGCCACGGCGAGTGCGTCGAGTCCGAGGGCGATGTCCGGCGTCGACACGAACTCGTCGGGGTGGTGGCTGATGCCGTCCGGGTTGCGCAGGAACAGCATCCCGACGTCGGTGACGAGCCCGAGCGACATGGCGTCGTGCCCGGCTCGCGAGAAGAGTTCCATCGGTGCGGTCTCCCCGGTCGACTCGATGCCTGCGCGGACGGCGTCCATCAGGCGCGGCGCGCAGAAGACCGCCGGTGCCCGGTGCACCTCGGTGGGCGTGACGCTGACCCCGCGTCCTTCGCCGATCAGGGAGAACGCCTTCGTGAGCTCGTCCCACACCGCGTCGCGGCCGTCGTCGAACTCGCCGCGCAGGTCCACGGAGAACCGTGCGAGGCCGGGCACGACGTTGACGGCTCCGGGCTCGACGGTCATGGTGCCGACGGTCCCGACGTGGTGGGACGCCCGGCAGATCCGTTCGACGGCGAGCGCCGCCTCGGCCGCGGCGAGCAGTGCGTCGTGCCGTCGCTCGTAGGGGGTGCCGCCGGCGTGCCGGGCCTCACCGACCGCCTCGACGCTGAACCGCCGTGCGCTGGCGATGCTCGTGACGACGCCGAGCGCCTGCCCGGCCTGCTCGAGGTACGGGCCCTGCTCGATGTGCGCCTCGAGGTAGCCGACGAGCTGCGCGGGGTCGACGGCTGCGTCCCCGACGCTTCCGGGATCGAGCCCGAACGTCGTGAACGCCTGCCGCAGCGTGGTGCCGTCGCAGTCCTCGAGGTCCCACCAGGTGTCGTCCCAGACCCCGGCGACGGCGGACGACCCGAGCAGGGCCTTGCCGAACCTGGTGCCTTCTTCGTCGGAGAACGCGATGACCTCGAGCGCGACGGGCAGCGGGCCGTCGGCGGTGAGCCGGGCCGCTGTGCGGATCGCCATGAGCACCCCGACGATGCCGTCGTACCGTCCGGCGTCCACCACGGTGTCGAGGTGCGAGCCCAGCAGCAGCACGGGGGCGTCGGGCGTCGCACCGTCGACCCGGCCGTGCAGGTTGCCGGCGGCGTCCTGCCAGGTGGTGAGGCCTGCGTCCTGCATCCACCCGGCAACGATCGTGTTGACGCGGGCGTGCTCGGGCGACAGGTACACGCGGGTGATCCGGCCGGGCTCCTCGGTCACCAGCGCCAGCTCATCGCACCAGCGCGCGACGAGGTCGGCGTCGGCCGTGGCGAGGGCGGACGCGGTCACGACGGGGGCCGCGCTCATGCCAGGGCCTCGACCGGCGAACCGGAGACGGCGCTGTCACGGTAGGTGTCCAGGGCGGCGTCGACCCCACCACCGTGCGGCACCGCGTGCCCGGCACGACGGAGCGCGTGTTCGAGCGCGGCGAGCGTCGTGACGACGGTGTCCTTCCGGGCGTTGTAGCCCATCGTCCCGATGCGCCAGACCTTGCCGTGCAGCGGCCCGAACGAGGTCCCGATCTCGATGCCGTGGTCGTCGAGCATCGATGCCCGGACCTGGTCGCCGACGACGTCGGACGGGATCTCGACCGCGACGACGTTGTGCATCTTGTGCGCGGTGTCGCCGAAGACCCCGAGCCCGAGCGCCTGCACCCCCTGGAGCATCGCGCGGCCGGCGAGCTCGTGTCGCGCGACGACCTGGTCGCGCCCTTCCTCGAGCAGGATGCGGGCGCACTCGTTGGCGGCGTAGAGCATCGACGCGGCCTCGGTGTGGTGGTTCAGTCGGCGGGGACCCCAGTAGTCGAGGATCATCGCGAGGTCGAGGTAGTTCGACCGGATCGGCTCGTCCGCGACCTCGTCGCCCGGCTCGCGGATGCCCGCCTCGACGCTCCGCCGCTGGTCGAGCACGGCGACCGCGCGCGGCGAGACCGACAGCGGTGCGCTGCCGGAGGGGCCGCCGAGGCACTTCTGCAGTCCGGCGCTGACGGCGTCGATCCCCCACGCGTCGACCTCGAGCGGGTTGCCGCCGACGGTCGCGGTGGCGTCGGTGTAGAACAGCACGCCGTGCCGCTGGCAGATCGCCCCGAGCTCGTCGAGGGGCTGGTTCATCGTGGTCGAGGTGTCGCCCTGCACGATGGCGAGGAGCTTCGGCCGGACGCGGACGATCGCGTCCTCGATCGCGGACGGCGTGAAGACCTGCCCCCACGTGGTCTCGATGGTGTGGACCTCGGCACCGGCGCGTCCGGCGATCTCGGCGAGGAGGTGTCCGAACCGCCCGAAGACCGGGACGAGCACGCGGTCCCCGGGGGCGAGGAGCGAGACGAGCGCGGCCTCGATGCCGGCGCGGGAGGTGCCGTCGACGAGCACGGTCGCGTCGTTCGTCGTGCCGAACACCCGGCGGTAGAGGTCCTGCGTCTGGTTCATCGTGGTCGTCATCCACGGGTCGTACTGCCCGACGAGCGGGGTCGAGAGGGCACGGAGCACGCGCGGGTCGGCGGTGATCGGCCCCGGTCCCATGAGGAGACGGGCGGGTGGGTTCACGGGGTGCATGGTTGATCCTTCCGTTCCGGTGACGAGCGTACCGGAACGATCGTTACAGACGTGTTTCCGTCGCGGACGCAGACGCAGACGCAGGAGCAGACGCAGACGCCGACGCCGTCGCCGACGCGAGCACGGGCCGCGTCACCAGCTGCCCGGAGACCGACGTCACGCCGTCCTCCGCAGAGGCGACCGACCGCCCGCGCAACCAGGTCTCGGTGACGCCGCCACGGGCCTCCAGGCCGGCGAACGCGGAGACCGGGTTGCGGTGCGCGAGGCCGGCCACGTCGATGACCGCCGTGGCGGACGGGTCGAAGACGGCGAAGTGCGCCAGCGCGCCCGGCGCGAGCACGCCGCGGTCGGTGAAGCCGGCGAGCGCCGCCGGTCCGGTCGTGAAGGCCGGCAGGATGCGATCGAGCGCCACCCCGCGCCGGACCGCCTCGGTCCAGACCGCGCGGAACCCGACCTGCAGCCCGGCGATCCCGCCCCACGCGAGCCCCCAGTCGTCGACCTTGAGGTCGGCGGTGGAGGGCGAGTGGTCCGAGACGACCATGTCGATCGTGCCGTCGAGGACCCCGGCCCAGAGCGCGTCGCGGTTGTCGTCGTCGCGGATCGGCGGGCAGCACTTGTACTCCGTCGCACCGTCCGGGATCGTGCCGGCCTCGAACGACAGGTAGTGCGGGCACGTCTCGACGGTGATCCGGACGCCGTCGTCCTTCGCGGCACGGATCATCGGGATCGCTCCGGCGTCGGACAGGTGCAGGATGTGCACGCGTGCGCCGGTGGCTCGTGCACCATCGATGACCTGGGCGATCGCGGACCGTTCGGCCTCGACCGGGCGGGTGACGAGGAAGTCCTCGTACCGCCCGCCGAGCGCGTCGTGGCCGACCAGGTACTCGGGGTCCTCGGCGTGCACGATGAGCAGGGCGTCGAGGCTGGCGACCTCCTCGATCGCCTCGCGCAACTGCGAGCCGTCGAGGTGCGGGAACTCGTCGACGCCGGACGGTGCCGTGAAGCACTTGAAGCCGAAGACGCCGGCGTCGTGCAGCTCGCCACGCGAACCGGCGTTGTCCGGCACGGCACCGCCCCAGAAGCCGACGTCGACGGCGACCCGTCCCTCGGCGCTCGCGCGCTTCACGGCGAGCGCGTCGACCGTGGTCGTCGCGGGGATCGAGTTGAGCGGCATGTCGATGATGGTCGTGACCCCGCCGAGGGCGGCGGCCCGGGTGGCGGAGGCGAACCCCTCCCACTCGGTGCGGCCGGGTTCGTTGACGTGCACGTGCGTGTCGACCAGGCCCGGCAGCAGGACCTGCCCGTCCGGCACGGTCCGCTCGTCGACGGCGTCGACGGTCGCGTCGACGGGCAGGACGTCGGTGATCCGACCGTCGACCACGACGATCGCGGCCGGTCGGAAGGCGCCGTCCACCCAGGCGCGCTGGGCGCGGAACACGAGATCGGCCGGGGCACTGCCCGGGAGGCCCGTCACGCGCCCGCCCCGACCGTCGCGACGACAGCGGGGTGGCGTTCGAACCCCGCCAGCAGTCCCGACATCGGCTTGGCCGGCGGGGTGGCGTACTCGCCGTGCTTGCCCGTCGTCAGCCCGAGCCGCACGAGGGACTCGGCGAGCACCGTCGCCGCGGCGACGCCGTCGACGACCGGCGCACCGATCGCCCGGGACACCTCGGCGCAGAAGTCCGCCATCCCGGCGCAGCCGAGCACGACGGCGTCGGCTCCGCCGGCGATGACCGCACGGCACTCGTCGGTCACGAGCTGCCGCGCGCCCGAGGCGGGGTCGTCGAGTTCGAGCACCGCGACCTCGCACGCCCGGACCTCGGTGACGAGGGGTGCGAAGCCGTACCGTTCGGCGAGCTCGTGCGCCCGACCGGTGGTCCGGGCCAGCGTGGTGACGACGCCGAAGCGCCGTCCGAGCATCGCGGCCGCGTGGAAGCCCGCCTCCGCGATCCCGATGACGGGTCCGGTGGCGAGCTCCCGCGCGGCGTCGAGGCCCGGGTCCCCGAAGCAGGCGACGACGTACGCGTCCACGCCGTCACGTTCCCCGAGCGCGATCTGCTCGAGGAGACCGGGGACGGCGAGTGCCTCTTCGTAGTGGCTCTCGATCGAGGCGGGGCCCATCGTGGGGTTGACCGCTTCGACCACCGTCCCCGGTCCGGCGACCGCGGCTGCGGCGATGCCGATCGAGCGCGTCATCGACGCGGTGGTGTTCGGGTTGACGACGCGGATGCGCATCGGGGTCCTTCCGGTGGTGCGGGTGGCGCGGGTGTCGCGTGTGCGTCTCAGGCTCGTCCGACGGCGGCGCCGTCGTTCACCGTGGGGTCGGCCGCGTCGAGCACCGGCATGCTCGGCCGTGCCCGCTCGAGGGCCCAGAAGACCACGAGCCCGAGGCCGCAGCCGATGAACCAGCTGTAGCTGCTCAGCCAGGGCAGCACACCGAGGGCCGGCGGCAGGACGGCGCTCGCGACCGAGATCGCACCCGTGACCACGAGGGTCCAGATCGCGTTCGGGTTGAAGCCGCCGCGGTACCAGTAGCGGGCCGTGGGGCTCTTCGAGTACATGTCGTCGATGGCGACGCGCTGCTTCCCGACGATGTAGTAGCCGGCGATCAGGATGCCGAACAGCGGGCCGATGAGCGCCCCGAGCACGCCGAGCGTGTACAGGATCGCCTGGTCGTTGCCGTACCAGTTCCACGGGGTGAGGAGCACGGAGCCGACCGCGGCGATCATGCCGCCCGCCCGCCACGAGATCTTCCGCGGCGCGACGTTCGAGAAGTCGAACGCGGGGCTGATGAAGTTCGCGACGATGTTGATGCCGACGGTCGCCGTGACGAAGGTCAGACCGCCGAGCAGGATCGCGAACGGAGCGCCGATCGCCTGCACCGTCTCGATCGGGTCGGTGATGAGCTTGCCGAACACCGGCACCGTCGCGCTGGCGCAGAGCACCGTGAGCACGGAGAAGAACAGGAAGTTGATCGGCAGGCCCCAGAAGTTGCCGCGCTTCACCGCCTGGAACGACTTGCCGTAGCGGGAGAAGTCACCGAAGTTGAGCATCGGACCGGAGAAGTAGCTCACGACCAGGGCGATCGCGGAGAGCATGACCGGGATCGAGGCCCCGAAGGACAGGGGCTCCCCCGCCGACAGGGTGAACGAGATGTTCCCGATGCCGGCCTGGCTGACGAGGTAGATCGCGAGCGCGATCATCACCACGTACACCGCCGGACCCGCCCAGTCGATGAACTTCTTGATCGCCTCCATCCCCATCCAGAACAGCGCGCCCTGCGCCACCCAGAGGATCGCGTAGGAGATCCAGCCGAGCGCCGACAGTCCGAGGAACGAGTGGTCGAGCAGGCCCGCGCTGGCGGGGATGAACTTCAGGAAGATGATGTTGAGCGACTGCGCCGCCAGGAAGGTCTGCACGCCGTACCAGGCCATCGCGATGAGGCCACGGATGATCGCCGGGACGTTCGCGCCGAGGACCCCGAAGACGGCACGGTTGATCACCGGGTACGGCACGCCGGTGCGCTGCGACGGCTTGGCGACGAGGTTCGCGAAGACCTGCACGATGAGGATGCCGACCACCAGGGCGATGAGCACCTGCCAGCTCGCGATGCCGAGGGCGAAGAGCGACCCGGCCGTGACGTAGCCGCCGACCGAGTGCACGTCGGACATCCAGAACGCGAAGAAGTTGTAGCTCGTCCAGCTCTGCTTGCGCAGCGGGGCGAGGTCCTCGTTCGTGAGCGCCGGGTCGTACCCGGGCTTGACGACGCCGGCACCTGCGGGTGCGGCGGCGGTGGGGGCGTGGGGCGCTGCGACGGGTGTCGCGGTTTCGAGAGCCAATGCGTCCTCCGAGGGAGTGGGAAGCGGGGCGGTGCTTGCTTGTCCACGAAGCTAGGGAGCCACTTCGCCCCCACCGTTTCCCTCGTGTAACGGTCGTGTGTCACGACCCCGGTCCTGAAACGCTCGTTCCGGACCGCCCCGTCACCCTCCGGCTCGTCAGGCCGTGACGTACACCCGCGTCCGCACCCCGCTCAGGGCGTGCGCGAACTCGTCACCCGTCGGCACGAACCCGCCGGCCTCGTACAGCCGCACCGCGCGGGCGTTGTCCCCGAGCACGTGCAGCACCACCCGCCCGTGTCCGGCGGCACGCGCGTCGTGCACGGCCTCGGCGAGCAGGGACCGGCCGACACCACGGGCCTCGACCCCCGGTCGCACCGCGAGCATCGACAGGTACGCGGCATCGGCGGGGTCCGACGGTCGGCCAGAACCCGGCGCGGTGACGAGCACGAACCCGTCGATCGATCCGTCGTCGGCCGGCACCACGAGCCACGCCACGTGCGGCGCGGCGAACTTGGTCCGTGCGCGCGCTCGGACCGCCGGGTCCTCGTCGACGCCGTCCCGCGCCGCGACGGCCGCCGCCCACAGGTCGATGCAGGGCTCGGCCTCGGACCCGTCCGGGGCGGCAGGGCGCACGACCACGGACGACTCGATCACCCGATCAGCCTACGACCGCGTCGCTGCCGATCCGGTACGAGGCGCCGCGGTGCTCGTCGGGCAGGCGGTCGCCCCGGCCGTGCAACTTCTGGCGCAGCGACCCCGGCGTGTACGCCGACGGGTACGCACCACGGGCACGGAGTTCGGGGACCACGAACTCGATGACGTCCTCCCAGGTGCCCGGGGTCACTGCGTACGCCAGGTTGAACCCGTCGACGTCGGTCCGTTCCTGGATCTCCTGCAGCCGGTCGGCGATGGTCGCTCCCCCACCGACCGCCACCGGACCGAGGCCGCCGATCGCCGTGTGCCGGGCCAGGTCGCGGATGGTCCACGCCGAACCGTCCTCCCCCGTCGCGGCTGAGATGTTCGCCGCCGCCGACTGGATCGCGTTCGACTCGACGTCACCGAGCGGCTCGTCGAGGTCCCACTGCGACAGGTCGACGCCCATCCAGCCGGAGTTGAGCACGAGCGCGCCGAGCTCGGACGCGTAGGACAGGTAGTCCTCGTACTTCGCCTGCGCCAGCTCGTCGGTGGCGTCCGTGATCACGGTGAGCAGTGTGTAGACGCGAGCGGCGTACCGGTCGCGACCAGCTGCCTCCAGGGCGTCACGGACCTTCGCGACGGTCGACGCGAGCTGCTCGAGCGTCGGTGCACCCACGAAGACCGCCTCGGCGTTCTCCGCTGCGAAGCGGATGCCGCGCGGTGACGCACCCGCCTGGTAGATGACGGGCGTGCGCTGCACCGACGGCTCGGACAGGTGGATGCCCGGCACGTCGAAGTGCTTGCCGTGGTGCTCGATCGGGTGCACCTTCGCCGGGTCGGTGAAGACGCCGGACGCGCGGTCCTCGACGACGGCGTCGTCCTCCCACGAGCCCTCCCACAGCTTGTAGAGGACCTCGAGGTACTCGTCGGCCACGTCGTACCGGTCGTCGTGGGACAGCTGGTCGGTCTGGCCCATGTTCCGCGCCGCACTCGGCAGGTAGCCGGTGACGACGTTCCAGCCGACGCGGCCCTTCGTCAGGTGGTCGAGCGTCGAGACGCGGCGCGCGAACGGGTACGGGTGCTCGTAGGCGGTGCCCGCGGTGATGCCGAAGCCGAGGTGCTCGGTGACCGACGCCATCGCGGACACGAGCAGGATCGGGTCGTTCACGGGGACCTGCGAACCGGTGCGGAGCGCTGCCTCGTCCGATCCGCCGTACACGTCGTAGGTGCCGAGGACGTCGGCGATGAAGATGCCGTCGAACGCACCGCCCTCGAGCGTCTTCGCCAGGTCCGTCCAGTAGCTCAGGTCGCGGTAGCTCCGCGACCGGTCGCGCGGGTGCCGCCACAGCCCGGAGGACTGGTGCGCGACGCAGTTCATGTCGAACGCGTTGAAGCGGATCTGCCGGGGCTCGCTGCTCGTGGTCACGCTCCGCGACGCTACGTGGGGTGCCCGCGCCCGGCACGTCCCGTGACGAAGCGTGACGGGCCGCGTGGGTGACGACGGTGCGGCTCAGGCGCGGTCGTGGAGCGTGACCTGGTAGCCGTCGGGGTCGGCGAACGTGAACGTGCGACCGAACGGGCCGTCGATCGGGGCAGCCACGATCGTGTGTCCGTCGTCGAGGAGCGCGTCGTGGATCGCCTGCACGTCGGTGGCGTGCAGCCAGATCGCTGCACCGATGCCGGGCTGCGACACGGAGTCCAGGTCCGTGCCCGGTACGACGTCCCGCAGGGCGAACGTGATCGGGGTGGTCTCGAAGACGACGGCGTGCGGCGGGCCGGCCTGCGAGCGGACGAGGCCGAGGTACTGCTCGTAGAACGCCTGGGACGCGGCGAGGTCGCGAGCCTGCAGGGAGATGAAGTCGGGGCCGGTGACGGGCATGTGGTGCTCCTTCGATGCGTGTCAGTCTTCTGACACCGAGCAATCTATGTCAGACTACTGACATGAGTCAAGACGGCGACGGCATCGACCTGGAGACCTCGCTCGGCTACCTGCTGAAGGAGGCCTCGAGCGCCCTCCGTGCCGCGATGGAAGCGGTGCTGCGACCCCTCGGGATGACCATGACGCACTACTCGTGCCTGGAACTCCTCGCGCAGCGCCCCGGTCTGTCCAACTCCGAGCTGGCGCGCGGGACCTTCGTCACCCGGCAGTCGATGAACGTCCTGCTGCAGGCCCTCGAGCGCGACGGGTTCGTGACGCGTGCGACCGAGGCGCCGGTCGGCAAGGTGCTGCCGACGCAGCTCACCGCGAGCGGTCGACGGAGCCTCGCCCGGGCGAGCGCAGCGGTCCGCTCCGTCGAGCAGCGGATGCTCGGCGGCCTGTCCGAGGACCAGCAGGTGGAGGCCCGCCGGATCCTGCGGAGCATGGTCGGAGCACTCCGCGACGGCTGATGCGTCCGCATGGGTGCTGGACATGAGCATGGTTCGAGGTGTACGCCTGAGCCAGAAAGCGCAACGAGTTCCAGATCCTCTCAGGGAAGGGCGGACGGGCATGGCGCTGGACAACGAGACCGAGCGCGCCTCCGACGTGGGGCGGCGCCTCCGGACACCGCTGCTCATCGTGGGCGTGGTCGCCGTCCTGGCCGGGGTGGCCGCCCTCGTGCTGCCGCACGCCACGCTCTTCGCCGTGGCGTGGGTGTTCGGCGTCTACCTGCTCGTGTCCGGCATGTCGATGGTCGGCCGGGCCTTCGTGCGCGGGACGGGCACCGGGCGACGCATCGGGCTGATCGTGCTCGGGATCCTCGTGGTGATCGGCGGGTTCGTCGCGATCGTCCACCCGCCGATCGGTGTCCGGTGGGTGGCACTGCTCATCGGCTTCGCCTGGCTGGTCGAGGGCATCGCGTTGCTCTACGCGCCGACACCGGCGCATCGAGCCCTGACGATCGGGGCCGCGGTGCTCAGCATCCTCAGCGGCATCCTCGTCATCAACCTGCCGGCACTCGGCGCAGCGCTCGCGGTCGCCGCGGTCGCCGGCGTGCTCATCGTGTTCGGCATCGTGCAGATCGTGATCGCGATCGGCATCGGACGCTCCGGCGAAGCGGCGGACTGAGCCGGTCGGGGCAGGACGGAGACGCCACTCATGGACGAAACGACCACCGGCATCGTCGTCGGGTTCGACGGATCGGAGGAGTCCATCGCGGCGCTCCGATGGACACTCGACCTGGCCGACCGGCTCGACAGCACCGTGCAGGTCGTCGTCGCCTGGCGATGGCCGACGTCGTGGGGCAGTCATCCGTCGACGCACACGGGATGGTCCCCGGAGCAGGACGCCGAGGAGATCGGCCGCGAGGCCCTCGCCGTCGTCGCGGACGGTCCCGTCCGGTCCGTCGACGGCGCGCGGTCGGTCGCCGTCAGTGCGGTGCACGGTCCTGCGGCCGAGGTGCTCGTCGCCGCGGCCGAGCACGCGGAGCTGCTGGTCGTCGGGAGCCGCGGCCGAGGCGGGTTCCGCGGCATGCTGCTCGGCTCGGTCAGCACGGCGTGCGTGCAGTACGCCACCTGCCCCGTCATCGTCTTCCACGATCGTCGCCCCGCCTCGGACGGCGGTGCGTGATGCTGCAGCGGAGCGTGCTCGGTGTCGTCGACTGAGCCGCCGGCCGGAGAGGAGCGGTTCGCGGCCGGGGACGCGCAGTTCGTCTCGACCGGTGCACTGCCGGACGGGCGGCGCATCGACGAGCTCCTCGACGAGGCCCTGCGGCGGTTCCGCCCCGAGCAGGCCGGCGTGGTCGCGGACTACATCCCCGCGCTGGCCGCCGCCGACCCGGGGCTGTTCGGCCTGAGCGTCGCCGAGGCCGCCGGCGGACGGCACTCGGTCGGCGACGCCCTGGAGCCGTTCTCGATCCAGTCGATCTCGAAGGCGTTCGTGTTCGCCCTGGTCTGCCAGGAGCTCGGGTCCCGGCGCGCGGCCGAACTCGTCGGGGTGGACAACACCGGGCTGCCGTTCGACTCGGTGACGGCGATCGAACTCAACGACGGCAGCCCGATGAACCCGATGGTGAACGCCGGGGCCCTCGCGACGACCGCACTCGTGCCGGGGGCGACCAGTGCCGCGAAGTGGAAGGCCGTGCAGGACGGGCTCTCCGCGTTCGCCGGACGGCCGCTGCACCTCGACATCCCGGTCTACGAGTCCGAGGCCTCGACGAACCTCCGCAACCAGAGCATCGCCCGCCTGCTCGAGAGCTACGGACGCCTGGCGTTCGACCCGCTCGCCACGACCGACGTCTACACGAAGCAGTGTTCCCTCGCCGTCACGACGGAGGACCTCGCCGTGATGGGCGCCACCCTCGCCGACGGGGGCGTGAACCCCGTGACCGGCCGACGGGTCGTGGACGCCGACGTGTGCCAGCACGTGCTCGCGGCGATGGCGACCTCGGGACTCTACGAACGCTCCGGCACCTGGCTCTACGACATCGGGCTGCCCGGCAAGAGCGGGGTCAGCGGCGGGATCCTCACCATCGCTCCGGGCAAGGGCGGACTCGCCACGTTCTCGCCGCCCCTCGACACCGCCGGCAACAGCGTGCGCGGCGTGCTCGCCACCACCTGGCTGTCCCGCACGCTCGGCCTCAACCTGTTCGCGTCGTCGGACCTGCACCACTCGGAGACACCATGACCGACTCCTCCTCCACGTCCACCACCGGGACGGCACCCGCGGCTGGTCCACCGCACCGCGCGTCGTGGGCGCCGATGGTCGCACTCGCCCTGGCGCAGGTCCTCATGTCGTTCAACGTCGCAGCCCTGCCGGTGTCGCTCGGCGGGATGGTGCAGGACTTCGGGGTCCCCCCGACCACCGTCAGCACCGGGATCGTCACGTACGGCCTGGTGGTCGCGGCGCTCGTGATGACCGGCGCGAAACTCGGCCAACGGTTCGGCTGGGTGCGGGTCTTCCGGATCGTCATCGCGGTCTTCATCCTCGCGATGGTGCTCATGACGATCGCCCCCAACGTCGGGGTCGTGATCACCGCGCAGGCCCTCGCCGGTGCCGCCGCCGCCATCATCGTCCCGAGCCTCGTCGCACTGATCGCCGAGAACTACGAGGGCGACCAGCAGGCCACGGCGGTCGGCTCGCTCGGGTCGGCACGTGCCGCGTCCGGCGTGAGCGCGTTCGTGATCGGCGGCCTGCTCGGGACCTTCATCGGGTGGCGCCCCGTCTTCGCGATCCTGATCGCACTCGCCGTCGTCGTGTTCGTGCTGAGCTTCCGACTCCGGTCGGACGCCGGCAACCCGCGCGTGAAGATCGACCTCGTGGGGGCCGTCCTCATCGGTCTGGCGGTCGTGGGCATCACCCTCGGTTTCAACAACATGAACGGGTGGGGCTTCTTCCGCGCCACGTCGGGCGCCCCGTTCGACGTCGCGGGGGTGTCGCCGGCACCGCTCGTCGTGGTGGTCGGGATCGTCCTCGGGCAGGCGTTCTTCGTCTGGACCCGTCACCGCGCGCGCACCGGGAAGGTCCCGCTGATCAACCTGTCGGTCATCGGGTCGTCGCGCGAGCGGTCCGCGATCACGGCGCTGTTCGTCATCGTCGCCATCGAGGCAGCGGTGAACTTCAGCGTGCCGCTCTACATCCAGATCGTGCAGGGCCGGACACCCCTCGACACCTCGCTCGCGATGCTGCCCTTCAACCTCACCGTGTTCGTCTCCGCGCTCGTGGTCGTCCGGTTCTACGCGCGGTTCAGCGTCAGGGCGATCGCCTGCTCCGGGTTCGTCCTGAGCACGGTGGCGCTGCTCTGGCTCGCCTTCGTCGTGACGAACGACTGGGAGACCCTGCCGACGATCCTCGGGCTCATCGTCTTCGGTGCCGGACAGGGGGCGCTCGTGACGGTGCTCTTCAACGTCCTCGTCACGTCGTCGCCGAAGCAGCTCGCCGGTGATGTCGGATCGGTGCGCGGCACCGCGCAGAACCTCGCCTCGGCGGTCGGCACCGCCCTGGTCGGGGTGCTCCTCGTCACCCTCCTCAGCACCGGCGTCACGCAGGCGATCTCACGAGAAGCCGCGCTCACCCCGGAGCTGCAGTCCCAGGTCGACCTCGACGACATCAACTTCACGAGCAACGACGACCTGCGGGCCGCACTCGCCGAGACCGACGCCACCCCGGCCCAGGTCGACGCCGCGGTGCGGATCAACACCGACGTGCGGCTCCGGACGCTCCGGATCGGGTTCCTCGTCCTCGCCGCGCTGAGTGCCCTCGCGATCCTGCCGTCGAGCCGGCTGCCGAGACTCGAGCCCGGGACGATCCCGGAGCGTGCCGCGAACGGCGACGGCTCCGCCCAACCCACCGGGAGCCTCTGATGTGCCGGTGGTTGGGGTACGTCGGCGACCCGATCGAGCCGCGCGAGCTCCTCTACGACACCGAACGCTCGCTCATCGAGCAGAGCCGGTTCCACTCACCCGAGGCACCCGTCCCGAACGGAGACGGCACCGGGCTCGGCTGGTACGGACGCCGCGAGCGCCCGCCCCTCTTCCGGAGTGCCGCGCCCGCCTGGGGCGACGAGAACCTGCGGGAACTCGCGTCCGAGGTGTCGAGTGGGCTCTTCCTGGCCCACGTGCGCGCCGCGACGGGCACACCCGTGCAGGAGACGAACAGCCACCCCTTCCGGTACGGCAACTGGCTGTTCGTGCACAACGGCTTCGTCAAGGACTTCCCGGCCATCCGGCGGCAGCTCCTCATGGCGGTGCGCGAGGACCTCTTCCCCTGCATCCTCGGGTCCACCGACTCCGAGCTGCTGTTCCACCTGGCGCTGACCTTCGGGCTCGAGGAGGACCCGATCGGCAGCCTCGAACGCATGACGGGGTTCGTCGAGTCCGTCGCGGGCGAGTCGGGGATCGACGGTGCACTGCAGATGACGATCGGCCTCACCGACGGGCACTCGCTGACGGCCGTCCGGTACGCGAGCTCCGGGCCGGTGAACTCCTTGTTCGTCAGTTCCGACGTCGCAGCGGTCCGGCAGCTGTACCCGGAGATCGGGCGGCTGTCGCACGTGCCCGAGAACGCGCGCGTCGTGGTGTCCGAACCGCTGGCCGCGCTGCCCGGGCTCTGGCGCGAGGTCCCGGCTGGTTCAGCACTGACCATCTCGGTCGGCAGCGAGGTCGACGAGCGGCCCTTCCAGCCGATCGCACCGCGCTGACCCCGCCCGGGTCAGATCTCCAGCACACCGTCGGCCGGGATGAGCGGGTCCCGGCTGCAGCCGCGCCCCGAATCCAACGGCCGCCCGGGTCGCGCCGCCCTGGACGCCTACTCGTCCCTTGAATAGGCATACTGTTCAAGCGTTGCGTGACCGCGACCACGACCGTGATCGGGAGCGGCTCTGAACGGGGCGCGCGGCGGCGTCGGGAGACACCGGCGAAACGCCCGACGCGCTGCACTGGGTGTCCGAGGCCGCCGACGGGGTGGCCGGACGTCGAGGAGCACACCATGCCCGCCATCCAGAAGACCGTCGCCACCGCGATCGTGCTCGCCACCGTCGGCATGACGGTGCTCACCGGTGCCACCGTCGCGACCACCGCCGCCCCGGAGCGCACCGCGCTCGCCACCATCGAGCACCGCCACGGCATCACCGTCCTGATCGACCCTGATCGCCCCTGATCGTGTCGCCGACCGACGCGACGCGACGCGACGGCGACCAGACGGAACGATGACCGGACCGACAGGCGGACGGGAGGCGCGGGGCGGGCTCGCACCGCGCCTCCAGGCCGTCAGCTGGTCGCGATCGCGAGCCGCACCCGGCTCAGCGGGACGCGGTCGCCTCGCGCGCGGCGGCTTCTGCCGCGACCCACGCGAGCATGCCGCACTTGACGCGCATCACGAACTTGGAGACACCCTGGAAGGCGACGAGGTCCTCGAGGACGTCCTCGTCGGGTTCGCCGACACCGCGGGAGCGCATCATCGTGCGGAACGCCTCGGTGAGCGCGAGGAGTTCGGGGACGGTGCGGCCCACGGCCATGTCGGTGAGGACCGACGCCGAGGCCATCGAGATCGAGCAGCCGTCACCCTGCCAGGCGAGGCCGGCGATGCGGTCGCTGCCCGGTTCGAGCCGCAGGCTGACGGTGATCTCGTCGCCGCAGGTGGGGTTCCGCTCGAAGTGCGAAGCGTCCGCGTCGGGCAGTTCCCCGTCGCCGTGCCGCGCTTTGGCGTGGTCGAGGATCACCTGCTGGTACAGGCCGTCCAGGGCGTTCATGCGTCGGTCGCTCCGAAGTACGCGCGGATCTCGCCGACGGCGGCCAGGAACCGGTCGACGTCCTGCTCGGTCGTGTAGACGTACGTGCTCGCGCGGCTGGTGGCGACCAGGCCGAGCCGACGGTGCAGGGGCTGTGCGCAGTGGTGGCCGGAGCGCACCGCGATGCCCTGCGCGTCGAGGTACTGCGAGACGTCGTGGGCGTGCACCCCGTCGACGTCGAACGACACCAGACCGGAGCGTGGGACCCCCGCGGGCGGGCCGACGACGCGGACGCCCGGGACGGCGGCGAGGCCGTCGAGCATCCGCTGGGCGAGGTGCTCCTCGTGGGCGCGGACCCGGTGCATGCCGATCCGTTCGAGGTAGCGGACGGCCTCGGCGAGCGCGACGGCCTGGGACACCGGCTGCGTGCCTGCCTCGAAGCGCTCGGGCGCTGGCATGAACTCGGAGTGCTCCATGGTCACGGTGGTGATCATCGAACCGCCGGTGCGGAACGGGGGCAGGGCGTCGAGGAGCTCGGCGCGGCCCCAGAGCACGCCGATGCCGTTCGGCCCGAGCATCTTGTGCCCGGAGAACGCGGCGAAGTCGATGCCGAGCTGCTGCACGTCGAGCGGGCGGTGGGGCGCGGACTGGCAGGCGTCGAGGACCGTGAGCGCGCCGTTCGCGCGGGCGGCCGCGACGACGGCGGAGACCGGGGCGACCATGCCGGTCACGTTGCTGACGTGGGCGAAGGCGACGACGCGGGTGGCCGGGCCGATGAGGGCGACGGCGTCCTCGGCGGTCCAGGTGCCGTCGTCGCGGACGGGCACCCAGCGGAGCGTCGCGCCGGTGAGTGCCGCGAGCTCCTGCCAGGGCACGAGGTTGGCGTGGTGTTCGGCCTCGGTCACCAGGATCTCGTCGCCGGGTCCGATGCGGAAGCGTTCGGCGTCGACGCCGCCGCGACCACGGCTGGCGTTGGCGATGCCGTAGGCGACGAGGTTGAGGGCGTCGGTGGCGTTGGCGGTCCAGACGACCTCGGTCGGGGCCGCTGCGCCGATGAAGCGGGCGACGGTGGCGCGGGCGTCCTCGTAGGCGTCGGTGCTCAGCGCGGCCAGCGTGTGGGCACCACGGTGGACGGCGGCGTTGTCGTGCTCGAGGAAGCGGCGTTCCGCGTCGAGGACCTGCGTCGGACGCTCGGCCGTGGCCCCGGAGTCCAGGTACGCCAGCGGGTACCCGTTCACGTCCTGCGCGAGGATCGGGAAGTCCCGCTTGATCGTCTCGACCTCTGCCTCGGTGAGCGGCTGGTCCGTCGTCGCCACGACTGTCACGTCTCGTCCTCCTGGTGTCGCTGTCCGGAGCAACCCGTCCATGGTGTCCGTTGTTCCCCGTCGCGTCCAGTCGGCCGGTCCCGGTCGCGTACGGGCGGCGGCTCCCGGCCGCTCCCCGTCGCGCGGCCGCTCCGCGCGGGAACGGCCCGGGACCGCGACGGGGCCCGGGCCGTTCGTCGGTGCGGGCTACTCGTTGCCGATCTTCTTGTCCGCAGCGTCGCGGGCACCGTCGATCTTGTCGTCGTACTTGCCGCCGGTCGCCTTCTTGACCGCGTCGGCGACGCCTCCGAGGACCTTGTCGCTGATGTCCTCGGCCTGCTCGCTCTTCAGGGCGTCCTGGACCTTGTTGTCCTTCAGGAAGTCCTGGGCCTTCTTGGTGATGTCGTCGAATCCGGCCACGTCGCGCTCCTCACGGTTGCGCGGGGCCGAGTGCCCCGCCTCGTGCCGCCGATGGTAGGCCGCCGGTGGCCCCGCGTCCGGACCGCCCAGCGTCCGGCCTGCCCTGCGGGCGGTCGGCGCCGCGCCCGGTCGATGCCGCGTCGTCACGCCATCTGCGCACTGCGGCGACGGCTGAGCACGTACCCGACGGCCACCGCACCACTCACCGCCAGGAGCGACGGGATGAGGATTTCGGTGCCCTGCTGGGTGAACTCGACGACGAGCACGAGCGCGGTGAACGGTGCCCGCATCGTGGTGGCGAGGAACGCCGCGGCGCCCACGAACGCGAAGGCCGCGAGGCTCGAGCCGTCGGCCGGCCAGAGGAGCAGCCAGGCACCACCGAGGCCACCGCCGATCGCCGAACCGATCGCGATCGAGGGGGTCAGGGTGCCACCGACCGCTCCGGCGCCGATCGTCGCCGAGGTGGTGATCGTCCGGATGACGCCGAGCAGCAGGAGCAGGACGATGGGCGAGAGCCCGGCGAGCGAACTGTCGTCGAGTGAGCTGTTCATGGCGACGAGGCCGAGCGCGCGCCCGTTGCCGAGGATCTCCGGGAACGGCACGGCGATGAGCCCGACCATCGCGAACACGAGCGGCAGCACCACGAGCAGGTGCCAGCCCTTCGGCGCCTGCTTCTGCAACCCGTTCGTGAGCGTGATGAACCCGACCCCGGCGAGCCCGAGCACCGGGCCGACGACCACCGCCCACACGAGCAGCGACGGCGACATCGGCATCGCGGGCACGTGGTACAGGACCTCGTCGGGGATCGCGAGGCGGGCGACGAGCGCGGCCACGGCACTCGTCGCGAAGGCCGGCAGCGCGGTCGCGAAGCTGATCTCACCGAGCAGGACCTCGACCGCGAACAGGGCCCCGCCGAGCGGGACGTCGTACACCGCCGCCAGGCCGGCCGCGGCACCGCAGGCAACGAGGATCTTCGTCTCGCGGGCGGTCAGACCCGCACGACGGGTGACGAGCTGGGACAGCCAGGCACCGACCTCGCGCGGCGCAACCTCTTTGCCGATGGAGGCGCCGAGGCCGACCGCCAGGATCTGGATCCCCGCGTTCGCCAGGGTCGCGAGCGCCGGCATCCGCTTGCCGTCGACGGCCGCCGGGACGGACACGATCGGTCGTCCCCAGCGCCGGAGCGCCCACCAGGCGAACCCGGTCAGGACACCGGCCGCGGCGAGCGCGAGGAACCGGTTCCACCCCGAGGACGCGTCGGCCGCCTCGCGGTGTCCGCCGAAGCCGTACCCGAAGGCGACGAACTGGATCAGCTGCAGCGCGAGCCACACCGAGATGCCGGCGATGCCCCCGGCGACTCCGACCAGGGCCGTGACGACTGCGAGCTTGAGCGCCCAGACAGGGGTGGCGTGACCGGTTCGCGGCATGCCGAAGACCCTAGCGGCTTCAGAACCAGCGCTTGACCTTGAACACCACCCAGAGGATCGCCGCGAAGAGGATCATCGCGACGATCGACAACGGGTACCCCCACGTCCAGGTGAGCTCGGGCATGTGCGTGAAGTTCATGCCGTAGATCGCCGCGATCAGGGTCGGCGCGAACAGGATCGCCGCCCAGCCGGAGATCCGCTTCGTGTCGTCGTTCTGCTTCTGCGCCGCCAGCGTGGAGTCGACCGTCAGCGCGTTCTGCAGCAGCTGCCGGAACGTGTCGAGCCGCTCCACCGTGCGGATCGCGTGGTCGAGGACGTCCCGGAACCGGCGCTGCATCTCGATCGGCAGGTGGTACTTCTCGGCGCCTCTGTGCAGGTTCTCGATGATGTGGATGAGCGGGCGCGCCGCGCGCTGGAAGTCGACGACCTCGCCGAACAGCTCGTAGATGCGGCGGGAGACCCCGGCCTCGCCGGCGAACAGCTGGTCCTCGATCTGGTTGATGTCCTCTTCCAGCCCGTCGATCACCGGCACGTACCCGTCGACGATCGTGTCCATCAGGGCCCAGAGCTGCGCTTGCGGGCCGACCGTCACCAGTCCGGGCTTGCCGCTCATCCGCTGCAGTGCTCGCGGGACGGTCGGTGCGCCGCGCGGGTCGGCCTTGACGACGACGAGGAAGAAGTCCTCGCCGACGAAGGCGTGCACCTCGCCGAACTCGACCTCTTCCTGACGGTCGTTGTAGAGCGCGGGCTTGAGGACCACGAAGAGGGTCGACCCGTACCGCTCGAGCTTCGGTCGCTGGTGCCCCTCGGCGGAGTCCTCGACCGCGAGTTCGTGCAGGCCGAGGGCGACCGCGACGTCGCCGAGCTCCTGCGCGTCCGGTTGGTACAGCACGATGCACGCGCTCGCGCCCTGCTCGTCGAGCATCCGGAAGGTGTCGTCCAGCGACGGACTCGCCATCGGGGCGATCCGGTCGACGTACACGGTGTTCATCTCGACGCTCACGCGACCACCGTACGCAGGTGACCGGCTTTCGGACGGGAGGCCCGTGGCGGGCCCGCCCCGGGCCTCCAGGTCCGTCCCCCACAGGCTGAACGCACGCTGCGCGCCCGACAGGACCGCCCGCCTACGGTGCTGGTCATCAGCATGCTGACGAAAGGGGACGGTCATGAAGAGGATCTGGAAGCGCATCGCCGTCGTGGTGAGCGCCGTCGCTGCGGTCGTCGGCGCCTTCGTCGGGTCGGGAGCGGCCGGCGGGACGCCCATCCAGGACGCAGCCGGTGGGGCGCTGTCGGCGTCCTCGACCGCGATCGCTCCTGATGGCCCGGCGTTCTCGATCTGGAGCGTCGTCTACGTCGGGCTCGTCGCCTACGCGATCCGGCAGCTGTTCCGCACCGCCGACGACTCCCGGCACGCACGGCTCGTGGTGCCGGCGATCCTGTCGCTGCTGCTCAACGCGGCGTGGATCCTGTCGGTGCAGTTCGGGTTCCTGTGGGCGAGCGAACCGATCATCGTGGCCCTGCTCGCCGTGCTCGTCTGGACGTTCTCGATCCTGCGGCGGACGAAGCCCTCCGGCGTCGTCGAGGCGATCGTCACCGACGGCACCTTCGGGCTCTACCTCGGGTGGGTCTGCGTCGCGACGGCCGCGAACACCGCTGCGGTGCTGACCGCCGCCGGCTTCCGCGGGTTCGGCCTCGGGCAGGACCTCTGGGGCGTGGCAGTGGCAGCGGTCGCCGGGCTCGTCGGGGTGCTCCTGGCGGTCTGGGGTCGTGGACGCCTGGCTCCGGCGGCGTCGCTGGCCTGGGGGCTGGCGTGGGTCGCGGTCGCGCGGCTCGACGGGCCGCTCGTGTCCGTGCCGACCGCCGTCGCCGCGGTGGTCGCAGCCGCCGCGGTCGTGGTGGTGACGGTCGCCGTGCGGGTTCGGCGGCGGGTTCGGCGGCGCGGACTTTCGCGCTCAGCGACACCTCACGCACCCGGCGCCGCGTGAACTGTCGCTGAGCGCGAAAACCGCCGCGCCTGCCGCGCCCGCCGCGCCCGCCGCGCCTACCGCCCCGCCGGCACCAGGCCGTGCGCGGCCGCCACGGCCTCGTTCGTGACCTGGCCGGCGTGCACGTTCAGCCCGAGCGCCAGGGCCGGGTCCGCCGCCAGCGCGTCCTCCCACCCGCGGTCGGCGATCGCGACGGCGTAGGGCAGCGTCGCGTTCGTCAGCGAGATCGTCGAGGTGCGGGGAACGGCTCCCGGCATGTTCGCCACGCAGTAGTACACGGTGTCGTGCACCGCGAAGGTGGGGTCGTCGTGGGTGGTGGGGTGCGAGCCCTCGAAGCAGCCGCCCTGGTCGATCGCGATGTCGACGAGCACCGACCCGGGCCGCATGTCCGCGACCATGGCGTCGGTGACGAGCTTCGGTGCGGACGCCCCTGGGATGAGCACGGAACCGATCACCAGGTCCGCCTCCCTGAGTTCCGAAGCGATGGCGTGCGCCGACGACCGCAGCGTGGTGATGCGTCCGTCGAACCGCGCGTCGAGGGCACGGAGTCGCGGCAGGCTGATGTCGAACACGGTCACGTCGGCACCCATGCCGAGCGCCATCGTCGCGGCGTGCTCCCCCGCGACCCCGCCACCGATGACCACGACGCGGCCCTTCGGCGTGCCGGGGACCCCGCCGAGCAGCAGGCCACGACCCCCGTTCGTGCGCATCAGGTTGTACGCGCCGACCTGGGCGGACAGGCGCCCGGCGACCTCGGACATCGGCGAGAGCAGCGGCAGCGACCGGTCCGGCAGCTGCACGGTCTCGTAGGCGATCGCGGTGGCACCGGAGTCGATCAGCGCATCGGTCAGTGCGCGGTCCGCGGCGAGGTGCAGGTACGTGAAGAGCACCTGCCCTGGGCGGATCAGCGGGTACTCCGCGGCGATCGGCTCCTTCACCTTGAGGATCAGGTCCGCCTGCGACCAGACGTCCTCGGCGGTGGGCACGATCGTCGCGCCGGCGGCCGTGTACTCGTCGTCGGGGAACGCCGACCCGGTGCCCGCTCCGGCCTGTACGAGGACCTCGTGCCCGTGCAGCGCCAGCTCGGCGACACCCGCCGGCGTCGCCGCCACGCGGTACTCGTTGTTCTTGATCTCGGTGGGGACGCCGATGCGCATCGCGGACTCCTTCGTGGGTGGTGCAGCCGTCCACACCATTCAGCGCCGGATTCGTTGCCACGGTGTTTCGTCCGAACATCCGGATGAACGAGCCACGATCCGTGCCACGAGATTCGGCGGGATCCTCAGAAGACCTTGCCTGGGTTGAGGATCCCGGCCGGGTCGAACACCCGCCGGATCCCGCGCTGGAGCTCGAGGACGTCGTCGCCGAGCTCGTCGCCGATCCACCGTCGCTTCAGGATCCCCACCCCGTGCTCCCCGGTCAGGGTCCCGCCGAGCTCGATCGCCGCCCGGAACACCGCGTCGGCGGCATCCCAGACGTGCTGCGGCACCTCGTCGCCGTCGAAGACGAAGTTCGGGTGCAGGTTCCCGTCGCCGGCGTGCGCCACGGTCGGGATCGCGACGTCGTACCGTCGGCCGATCGCCTCGACCTGGGCGAACATCTCCGCGAGCCGGCTTCGCGGCACGGCGACGTCCTCGATGAGCACCCGCCCCCTGGCCTCCATCGCGGCGTGGAAGGAGCGGCGGATCGTCAGCAGGCGCTCGCGTTCCGCCGCCGACGCGGCCAGGTGCACGGTTCCGCCCTCGGCCTGGAGGCGCGGCACGGCTCCCAGCGCCGCCTCGGCTGCGCCCGGGCCGTCGAACTCCACGAGGAGGAACACCGAGCCGCCGCTCGTCGACCCGACCGTCTCGGCGATCACCGCCGGTCCGAGGTACGCCGCGATCCCCTCCAGCGCCAGGGCGTCGAGGAGCTCGACCGTGGCGGGGCGGGCCGCACCGGCGACGACGGCAGCGGCAGCCGCCGCGGCCTGCTGCACGGTCGGGTAGACGGCACCGAGCGTCGAGGGGTCCGCGGCGGGCACCGGGACCAGCCGGACGGTCGCCCCGACGATGACCCCGAGCGTGCCCTCGGAGCCGACGAGCAACGCCGTCAGGTCGAGTCCGGTCACGCCCTTCACGGTGCGGTGCCCGGTGGAGACGAGCCGTCCGTCGGCCAGCACGACGTCGAGTCCGAGCACGGCTTCGCGGGTCACGCCGTACTTCACGCAGCGCAGGCCGCCGGCGTTGGTGGCGATGTTCCCGCCGATGCTGGCGATGGCCGCGCTCGCCGGGTCCGGCGCGAAGCGCAGCCCGTGCTCCGCGACCACGGCGTTCAGCGCACCGTTCAGGACCCCCGGCTCGACTACGGCGAGCTCGTCCGCGACGGAGACCTCGAGGATGCGGTCCATCCGTGCGACCCGCAGCACGACGGTGCCGTCGGTGCCGTTCGCGCCGCCCGCGAGCCCGGTGCCGGCACCCCGCGGCACGACGGGGACGCCGAGCGCCGAACACGTCCGGAGGGTCGCCTGCACGTGCGCGACGGTACGGGCCTCGACCACTGCGACGGGCACGCCGGGTGCGACCCAGCCGGACTTGTCGGTCCGGGCGGCGTCGAGCACGTCCGGGTCGGTCAGGACGACGTCGCCCTCGGGGTCCTCCAGTGCGGAGCGGAGCGCGGTGACGACGGTGTCCATGCCGTCACGCTACCGACCGGCGCGGTCGGCGTCAGCACGGAGCGGTCGGGGTCAGCGCGCGCGGAGCGACTCGCTCGGCAGCTCGCCGAAGCGCGCACGGTAGGTCGCCGAGAACCGGCCGAGGTGCCCGAACCCCCACGCCCGTGCGACGTCGGCGACCGAGGTCTCGTCACGGTCGTTCCCGAGCAGGTCGTCTCGGGCGCCGTCGAGGCGGACGCTGCGCAGGAGTTCCCCCGGGGTCTGGTCGAGGTGCCGACGGAGGGACTGCTGCAGGCCACGCGGGCTGAGCCCGGCGGCTGCGGCGATCTCCGGCGTCCCGATCGGTTGCCGGGCGTGCTCGTGCACGAACTCCAACGCCCGACGGAGCCGGTCGTGCTCCGGCCCCGTGCCGGAGATCGTCGCGCCCAAGCGGCTGCGGCGCGGGAAGGCCGCGAGCGCCGCGGTCGCGAAGTCCTCCGCGATGGTCCGCTGTGCCGCGGGACCGAGCTGGTGCTCGACGTCGAGCCAGGTCGACGAGTGCCGACGCACCACCGACTGCCAGGTCCGCAGCCCCTCGGCCGTCGGGCGCCGCAGCGGGTCGAACGTGAAGTCGTCCTCGCCGATGACCGACCGGACGAAGCCGCTGTCGAGCTGCACGATGTTCATGCCGATGTCGTGGTGGTGCAGCTCGAACGCCTCGGCGAACGGCAGCACGACGGGCACGCCGACCTCGAGCGCGTGGTCGTCGCCGGCGTGGTGCAGGGTGCTCGAACCGCTCCGGGTCCAGGCGATGACGAACTCGCCGTCGGTCCGGCTGTCCGTCCGGAGATCGACGAGGAACCGTGAGGACCGCAGTGACATCCGCTCGTCACCGACGCCGGCGAAGTCCCAGTGGGCTCGCGGGCGGGTCCGTCGCACCTTCGGGGACCTGAAGTCGTAGTCGCCGCCGAAGAAGGTCAGGGCCTGATCGACATCGGTACCGACGAGCCGCCGGGAGTACCGGGTGGCGGGTTGGTCGATCGAGAGCACCATGCACCAGAACCTACGCGCGGCCACCGACAAAGTGGGTCACATGCTGACTCAGGGCTGCAGGATCGCCTGCCCGACGCTCTCGTCCAGGATCAGGTCGGTGATCAACCCGGCGGCGAGCGCGCCCCGCAGCGAAGCCGCCTTCGAGCGCCCGGCGACGACGCAGACCCGACGCGGCGCGCGCTTGATCGTGTCGAGGTCGGGTGCGCCGGCCCGGGCGTTCACCCCGATGTCCTTCCACGACCCGTCGGCCCGGTAGAAGACGGTCGAGACGTCGCCGACGACCCCTGCCTCCGTGAGCTCGTCGCGGTCCTCGGGGTCGAGGTAGCCGCCGGAGTACACGTGCGACGGCACCGGGGCCTGCGGGGCGCCGACACCGAACACGACCAGGTCCATCCGCTCGTGCAGGTCGAGCACACGGCGGATCGAACGCTCCCGGAACAGTGCCTCCTTCGTCGCGGGGTCGTCGAAGAACGCCGGCACCGGGAACTGCTGCACGAACGCGCCGTACGCCTCGCCGAACCGGCGCAGGATCTCGGAGGCGTAGACGATGCCCGTGGTCCGGGTGTTCGCGGCGCCGTTGATCTGCACGATCGTCGAGCCGTGCGTGGTCTTCGGCACGAGGTACCGGCTGACCGCGCTCACCGTCGAGCCCCACGAGATCCCGATCACCATGTTCGACTCGACGTACTGCGTCAGGATGCGTGCGGCGGACAGGGCGACCCGTTCGAGCCGGTCGACGTCGCTCGTGTGGTCCGGCACCGGGACGACGTGCGCGTGCACCCCGAACCGCGACCGGATCGAGCGGCTCAGTGCGGCGGCCTGGTCGAGGGGCGAGCGGATCTGGATGTCGACGAGTCCGGTGTCCCTGGCGTACTTCAGCAGGCGGGACACCGAGGAGCGCGACGTCGCGAGTTCATCGGCGATGGCGTCCATCGTCAGGTCCTGCAGGTAGTACAGGTGTGCGGCGCGCAGCGCCTGCTGCGTCCGCATGGGCTGAGCCGCATCGCTCATGGTGCTCCGATCTGTCGAACGCAACCATGCACGGACGTGCAGGGCCTCTGCAACCCCTGTCGCGCCTCCTGGCCGCCGGATCGCGCCGTGCGACACGTGTGCTGCACGTTCGTGCACGCGAGTTGCCCGGCCTCTCACCGAAGGCGCACGATCGTTGTCGACCCACGAACAGACGAAGGAAGCGACGAACCATGTCGAAGAAGACACAGCCCCGGAACACGGTGACCGCCCTCACCGAGCGCCCGAACGCGCAGGTCCTCGTCGTCGGCGGCGGCATCAACGGCATCGCCACGTTCCGCGACCTCGCGCTGCAGGGCGTCGACGTCGCGCTCGTCGAACGCGGCGACTACGCCTCCGGTGCGTCGGCCGCGTCGAGCCACATGATCCACGGCGGCATCCGCTACCTGGAGAACGGCGAGTTCCGCCTGGTGCGCGAGAGCGTGCAGGAGCGCAACGGCCTGATCCGCATCGCCCCGCACTACGTCAAGCCGCTGCAGACGACCATGCCGATCTTCTCGACGTTCTCCGGCATCATGAACGCCCCGCTGCGCATGCTCACGCACAAGCAGCGCTCCACCAAGGAGCGCGGCGCGATGCTCATCAAGATCGGCATGACGATCTACGACTCCTTCTCGCGCGACGGCGGCTCCGTCCCGAAGCACGTCTTCCGCACCAAGAAGGCCGCGCTCGAGGACATGCCGGCCCTCAACAAGGACCTGAAGTACACGGGCACCTACTACGACGCGAGCGTGCACGAGCCCGAGCGTCTGGCCCTCGACGTCCTCAAGGACGGCCTGGCCGCGGGAGCCGACAAGGCACGCGCAGTCAACTACGTCGAGGCAGCCGGCACCCGCGACGGCGGCGTCCTGCTCCGTGACCGCGAGACCGGCGACGAGTTCGTCTTCACGGCCGACGTCGTGATCAACGCGTCCGGCCCCTGGACCGACCTGACGAACGAGGCCTTCGGCGGCGAGACGAAGTTCATGGGCGGCACGAAGGGCTCGCACATCGTCGTCCACAACGACGAGCTGCTCGAGGCCACCAAGGGCCGCGAGCTGTTCTTCGAGAACGACGACGGCCGCATCGTCCTCATCTACCCGCTCAAGGGCCGTGTCCTCATCGGCACGACCGACATCGACGCCGACCCGTCGAAGCCGGTGACCACCACCGACGAGGAGATCGACTACTTCTTCGGGCTCGTGAAGCACGTCTTCCCGCAGATCGAGGTCACCCGCGACCACATCGTCTACAGCTACTCCGGCATCCGTCCGCTCCCCCGCCACGAGGACACCGCCCCCGGCTTCGTGTCCCGTGACTACCGGATCGTGGACACCCAGATCGCCGGGCTGCCGGACTCGACCGTGCTGTCGCTCGTCGGTGGCAAGTGGACGACGTTCCGTGCCCTCGCCGCGCACCTCTCCACCGAGGCGACGACCAAGCTCGGCATCGAGCGCAAGGTCGACACCACCGGTATGGCGATCGGCGGCGGCAAGGAGTACCCGACCACGGACGCCCAGCGCGCTCTCTGGATCAAGTCGCACCGCGACGGCCTCGACGCCTCGCTCGTCGAGGGGCTGCTCGAGCGCTACGGCACCCGTGCCGCCGAGGTCGTGGACGTCCTCACCGACGGCCCCGTCGAGCCGCTCGAGTCGGACCCGTCGCTCACCCGCGCCGAGGTCGCGTACTTCGCCCGCCACGAGCAGGCCGTGCACCTGGTCGACGTGGTGCTGCGCCGCACGAACCTCGCGTTCGTCGGTGGCGTGACGATCGACCTGCTCGACGAGCTGGCCGACGTGCTCGCCGAGACGCTCGGCTGGACGCCCGAGGAGCGTGCGGACGAGGTCCAGCGCACCCTCGACGTCCTGCGTGAGTCGCACGGCGTGATCGTGCCGCTGACGTCCGCAACGGCGTCGGCGTCGGCGTCGGCGTCGCAGCTCGCGTAGTCGACGCGACCACGGGACGGACGGGAGGCACGGTGCCAGCTGGCACCGTGCCTCCCGTCCGTTCGTCGGTCGCGTTCGCGACCGCGTGTCAGAACCGTTCGCCGGTCGGGTCCTGCGCCGTGCGGTCGATGAGCTGCTCGCCGCCGACGGGCTCGCCCTCCCAGTCGACGAGGCGCCAGCCGTCCTCGAAGGACCCCTCGACCTCGACGATGCCGGTGTTCTCGAGGTTCCGCTGCGTGCCGAAGTGGTCCGGCGTGTTGCGGGACGCCGCGCTCGCCCAGGTCCGGATCGCCGCGCCGTGGCTGAACGCCGCGGCGACCTCGACCCCCGACGCAACGATCTGCCGCACGGCGTCGTCGTAGCGCTCGAAGAACTCGGTGCCGCTCTCGCCGCCCGGCATCCGGGTCGTGCGGTCGCCGCCCGACCAGCCGTGCACGGTCGAGATGTAGGTCTGCACGGAGACCTTGTCGCTCTTGCCCTGCGTGTCGCCCGCCTCGATCTCGCGGAGGCCGGGCAGCGCCACCGGCTCGAGGCCGAGCGAGGCCGCGAGGGGCGCCGCGGTGATCTGCGTCCGGACCATCGTCGAGACGAAGAGGCGCTCGATCCCACGATCGGCGAGCGCCGCGGGCAGCGCATCCGCCTGCTGCTGGCCGAGGTCCGTCAGGCCGGGCCCGGGCACTTCGGCGTCGAGGACACCGTTCACGTTCGCGGGGGTCTGGCCGTGGCGGATGAGCAGCAGTCGCATGGATCCACCCTACGGAACGCCGCCGACGTCGCCCCGCCGCTCGGGGGGGGCGACGCCGCACGCGCTTTCCGACGAACCACGAGACGAACGACTCGTGGATCGTCGGAACATGCGCATGCAACGTCGCCAGGGTCAGCGCACGGCGGCCATCTCGCGCTCGCGGGCCTCGCGGGCGGCGTCCTCCGCGGCGAACGGCAGGTCGCCGAGGTCCAGGTTCGGGTTCGTGTCCTGGGTGAGCACGAGCTCCTTCGCCTCGGCCTCGGTCTCGACCGCCGGCATCGAACCGGGGAGCGGGCGACGCGACGACTCCTTCATGCAGAACACCCCGACGGCCCCGAGCACGCTCATCGCCATCAGGAAGTACGCCGGCGCGAGCTCGTCACCGGTCGCCGTGAGGAGCGCCTGCACGATGAGGGGTGTGGTCCCACCGAACACCGCGATCGCGATGTTGTAGGCGAAGCCCATGCCGCCGTAGCGGGTCGAGGTCGGGAACAGCGCCGGCAGCGAGGCGGCCTGGTTCGAGACCCACAGCGCCGTCATCAGGGCGAGGAGTGCGAGACCGAGCAGCGTCGACCACTGTGCGCCGTGACCGATGAGCAGGAACGCGGGGACGACGAGCACGACGGTCGTCGCGGCACCGATCCACATCACGACGCGGCGGCCGAGCTTGTCGGACAGCTTGCCGGTCAGGGGCAGCATCACGGCGAGCAGCACGAGCACCGGGATGGTGAGCAGGGTGCCGTCGAGTGCGGAGTAGCCGAGCGAGTCGGTCAGGTACGTCGGCATGTACGAGGTCAGGGCGTAGCCGACGGTGTTCGACGCTGCGACGAGCATGATCGCGATGAGGATCGGACGCCAGTGCTGCCGGATCATCGCGAGGACGCTCGCGGGGCGCTGGCCCGAGGCGTCGGCGCGGGCCTCGGTCACGGCCTCCTGCGCGGCCTGGGTCGCCTGGAACACCGGCGACTCCTCGATCCGGAGGCGGAAGTAGATCGCCACGACGCCGATGACACCGGCGGCGAGGAAGGGGAAGCGCCAGCCGTACGCGGTCATCGCCTCGTCGCCGAGCGTCAGCTGCAGCACCGTCACGACCGAGGCACCGAGCGCGAAGCCCATGTAGCTGCCGAAGTCGAGGATGCTCGCGAAGAACCCGCGTCGGCGGTCCGGCGCGTACTCGGTGATGAAGGTCGTCGCCCCCGCGTACTCACCACCCGTCGAGAAGCCCTGCGCGAGCTTCAGCACGACGAGGACGATCGGCGCGAACACCCCGATCGAGGCGTAGGCCGGCAGCGCACCGATCAGGAACGTCGACGCCGCCATCATGATGAGCGTCGTCGCGAGGACCTTCTGTCGGCCGATCCGGTCACCGAGCCGGCCGAAGACGATGCCGCCGAGCGGCCGGGCCACGTACGTCGCCGCGAAGACCCCGAGGCTGAAGAGGATCTGCACCGCGGGTTCGGCGGTGGGCAGGAAGACCTTCCCCATCGTGACGGCCAGGTAGCCGTAGACGCCGACGTCGTACCACTCCATCGTGTTGCCGACGACCATGCCGCTCACCGCGCGGCGCATCATGCTCTTGTCGACCACGGTGACGTCGCTCTCGCGCAGACGTCGGTGCGGCCGGGTAGGGGTATGGCTGGGATCGGAGCCCATGTCTCTCCTCGAGGATCGTGTCGAGCCAGCAGGGACCGGCTCGGGCCGGCGGAGACCGGCTCAGGAACAGCGAGCGACGTTACCGAGCAACCGAAATGTCATTGGCCGGTGATTCTCAGGCAGCGGCGTGTCACCCGAACGGGGGGAGCGCCCGATCCCCTTGTGTCCGGGGATCGACGAAGCTGAGTAACGAGGTCGTAACATCGGCCCATGGCGATCGAACCCGAGACGAAGAGCTGGACCTGGGTCATCGAGGGCACCTGCCCCGAGTGCGGCTACGACGGCACCGCGGTGTCGATCCGCGACGTGCCGGGCATCATCGACGCGAACACGACCGCCTGGCCGACCGAACTCGGCCGGGCCGACGTCCGTGAGCGTCCCGACGACCGCACATGGTCACCGCTGGAGTACGGCGCCCACGTCCGCGACGTGCACCGGAAGATGACCGAGCGACTCGCCCTCATGCTCGCCGAGGACGCTCCGACGTTCCCGAACTGGGACCAGGACGCCACCGCGGTCGAGGACCGGTACGGCGAGCAGGACCCGGCCGTCGTCGCACGGGAGCTCGGCGACGCGGCGCACCGCGCGGCCAGGGCCTTCGACGAGGTCCGTGACGACCAGCTCGAGCGCACCGGCCTGCGGTCGGACGGCAGCGCCTTCACCGTCGCGACGCTCGCCACCTACTACGCGCACGACCCCGTCCACCACCTCTGGGACGTGCGGCGCGGGCGTTAGGCCAGCGCGTCGAGCAGGGCGCGGGCCGTCGCGGCGTCCGACACCAGCTCGTTGACGAGCCCCCCGCGCACCGCGCCGACGATGCTGCCGACCTTGGCACTGCCGACGGCGACGCCGACGGCGTGCGGCACACCGGACAGGACCTCGCGTGAGGTCCGGACCATCCGGTCGCTGCCCGGGAACTCGATGGGCGAGCCGTCGGCGGCGTAGAAGTTCAGGCACACGTCACCGGCGGCCTGGTCGAACGCGGCATCCTCGACGGGGATGCCCCGCGCCAGGGCGTCGCGCGTCGGGGTCGGCGCCCCGATGCCGAGGATCGCGCCCTTCGCCCGGCTCCACAGTCCGACGACGTGCTGGAACGCGGGGTCCTCGTCGAGGGTCGAGCGCATCGCCGGGGACGGCAGCGCCTGGGCGAACAGGAACGCCGGGATCGCTCCGGAGTGCTCGGCGGCGGTGCGCGTGATCTCGTTCGTCTGGAACCACGGCATCGGGTCCGCCTGACCGCCGACGGTCGGCACGATCTGCACGCCGGCGAGCGGCGGCATCCCTCCACGGGCGACGTCGTAGACGGTCCGCCCCGATGCCATCAGCAGCGCGTCACCGGGCGCGAGGCCCATGCCGGCCACCGCGGCGGCCAGTGGCGCGGCGAGGTCGGCGCCGAGCGTCGCCGTGTGGGTGACCGCGGCGAGGTGGACGGCACGGAGTCCGAGCACCACCTGCAGCCGCTCAGCGAGCGCGACGGTCTCGTCCTGGAAGGGGTCGACGACCTCGATGCGGACGAGCCCGGCCTTGCGGGCCTCTGCGACGAGCCGGCTCACCGTGGGACGCGAGACGCCGAGGCGGGAGGCGATCTCGACCTGGGTGGCGTCCTCGAGGTAGTACATCCGCGCGGCCTGGTAGACGGTGTCGAGGGGGAACCGGGTGCGGGCTCCGTCCGGGGTGGGGGTCTCGGCCGACATGGTGCGATGCTACCGCGACACGCAACGCAGAAATTGTGTGCTGGACAGATGTCACAGGGCCGCGCAGACTGGGACGGCAGCCCACACCGGGCAAGGGAGGAACACACGCATGACGTACCGTCTCGTGATCGGCTCGGACGACGCCGGGTTCGACTACAAGGAGATCATCAAGCAGGACCTGCTCGCCGACGAGCGCGTGTCGGACGTCACCGACGTGGGTGTCGACGCGGACGGGCACACCGCGTACCCGCACGTGGCCGTCGACGCCGCGCGCCTGGTCGCGAACGGTGAGGCAGACCGGGCGATCCTGATCTGCGGCACCGGGCTCGGTGTGGCGATCGCGGCGAACAAGGTCCCCGGCATCCGTGCCGTCACCGCGCACGACTCGTTCAGTGTCGAGCGGTCGATCCTGTCGAACGACGCCCAGGTGCTCTGCATGGGCCAGCGGGTCGTCGGCGTCGAGGTCGCCCGCCGCATGGCGAAGGAGTGGCTCGGGTACGAGTTCGACCGGACCAGCGCGAGTGCGTCGAAGGTCCAGGCGATCTGCTCGTACGAAACGGGCACAGCCGACGGCAGCGCCGCGGCCGGCGTCGACGCACAGGCGTAGGGGCGCTCGAGACGCCCAGCGTCCTGTCGGGGGCCGGACGTACGGTACTCGCGACTCCGATGCTCCACGAGGGGAACCCGATGAAGAAGTCAGCCTGGCTGCCAGCAGTCATCGCACCGGTCGTCGTGGCCGGCGCCGTCGCCGCTCCGATGATCGCGAACGCCGCGAACGACCCGATCGCCGGCACGAACCCGAGCGCGGCGGACGTCATCGCCAGCATCGCGCAGTCCTCCGACGCGCAGTACTCGGGCAAGCTCGAGCAGACCAGCGACCTCGGACTCCCCGAACTCCCGACCGGCTCCGGCGGCTCCTCGCTCGAGGGCGACGCCTCCGACGTGCTCGGGTTGCTGACCTCGTCGCACACCGCACGTGTCTACGTCGACGGCCCGGACAAGCAGCGCGTGCAGCTGACGCAGCAGCTCGCCGAGCAGGACCTGATCCGCAACGGGTCCGAGGTGTGGACGTGGGACTCGAAGGAGCGCACGGCCACGCACGTGACCCTGCCGGAGGACGCCACGAAGGACCCGCAGGACGGCACGGCGACCCCATCGGACATCGCCGAGCAGGCCGTCGACGCGATCACCCCGAGCACGACGATCTCGAAGCCCACTTCGGTGCGCGTCGCCGGGCACGACGCCTGGCAGATCACGCTGACGCCGAAGTCGTCGGACACCCTGGTCGGCACGGTGCGCCTCGCGGTCGACCAGCAGACCGGACTCCCCCTCCGCGCCACGATCGAGGCCGCTGGCCAGGACGACCCGGCGGTGCAGGTCGGGTTCACGAGCCTGGACTACGGCGCGCCGGCCGCGCGGCTGTTCGACTTCACGCCGCCCTCGAACGCCAAGGTCGAGACGAAGGACCTGTCCGACGCCGACGCAGGCGACCACGCGAAGGGTGACGTCGAGCACGCCAGCGACGAGCCGACACTGACCGGCTCCGGGTGGAGCACGATCGCCGAGCTCCCCGCCGGCAGCGCCGACCAGGCCGACCTCGGCACCGACGCCTCGGGCCTGCTGAACCAGCTGACGAAGGCCGTCGACGGTGGCCGCGCCGTGCAGACCTCGCTCGTGTCGGTGTACCTGACCGACGACGGCCGCGTGTTCGCCGGCGCCGTGCCGGTGTCCTCCCTGGTCGCCGCCGCGAAGTGAGCGCGACCGACCCGACCGCCGCAGCGGGCGCGTCCGGGCCGGCCGCCGCGGTGAGCGCGACCGACCCGACCGCCGCAGCGGACCTCGCGATCCGCACCACGGGCCTCCAGAAGGTCTTCCGCAAGCAGCACGCCGTCGACGGCATCGACCTGTCGGTCCCGCGCGGCTCGGTCTTCGGGTTCCTCGGACCGAACGGGTCCGGCAAGACGACCACGATCCGGATGCTGCTCGGGCTCTCGAGCGCGACGGGCGGCACCATCGAGGTGCTCGGTCAGTCGATGCCGGGCGCCCTGCACCAGGTGCTCCCCCGGGTCGGTGCCCTGGTCGAGGGTCCGGCGTTCTACCCGTACTTGTCCGGCCGGGCGAACCTGCACCGCTTCGACGCCGCCGATCCGACCTCGGACCCGCGCAGTCGGAAGGAGCGCGTGGCCGGTGCCCTCGACCGGGTCGGGCTGACGCACGCCGCCGACAAGAAGGCGCACGCCTACTCGCTCGGCATGAAGCAGCGGCTCGGGCTCGCGAACGCACTCCTGTCGCCCCGTGACCTCCTCGTTCTGGACGAGCCGACGAACGGCCTCGACCCGCAGGGCACCCGCGAGGTCCGCAACCTCATCCGGTCCCTGGCGGACGACGGCACGACGGTGTTCGTGTCGAGCCACCTGCTCGCCGAGATCGAGCAGGTCTGCACGCACGCCGCAGTGATGCGGACGGGCAAGATCGTCGCGCAGGGGCCCCTCGACGAGCTGCGCGCCGCCGGTGCCCGCACGGTGACGGTCCGGACGCCGGACCTCGGGCAGGCGAGCACCGTGCTCACCCGCCTCGGCCTCGTGCCACGCCACGACGGCGGTGCCGAGGTCCTCGTCGCCGACCTGCCCCACGAGCTCCTGCCCGAGACGATCACCGCCGAACTCGTCCGCGCCGACGTCCGCGTCCGCGGGCTCACGGTCGGTGGCGGCACCCTCGAGGACCTGTTCGTCGCGCTCACCGGAGAGGGATTCGATGTCGCAGCCTGACGCGGCCGAGCAGACGACCGGCAGGCAGCAGCCCACGTCGCACCCGCACCCGCACCCGACCGCGCCCCGCCGGCAGCGCCCCTTCGCGCTGCTCGGCTCCGAACTCGCACTCGTGTTCCGCCGTCGCCGCACCTGGGCGATGCTCGGCGCCCTCGCCCTCGTGCCGATCCTCATCGCGATCGCCGTCCGACTGGCCACCGACGGTGACGACGGCGGCCCGGCGTTCCTCGGCGACATCACGAACAACGGCCTGTTCGTGGCGTTCACCGCGCTGACGGTGTCGATCCCGCTGTTCCTGCCGTTGACCGTCGGCGTGGTGTCCGGCGACACCGTGGCGGGCGAGGCGAGCCACGGCACGATCCGCTACCTGCTCGTGGCCCCGACCGGGCGGCTCCGCTTCATCCTGGTGAAGTACGTCGGCGCCGTGGCGTTCTGCCTCGCGGCGACCCTGCTCGTCGTGGTCGTCGGCGCTGCGATCGGGGCGGTGCTGTTCCCGATCGGCCCGGTGACGCTGCTCTCCGGCACCCAGGTCGGCGGCTGGTCGTACGCCGGCCGGGCCCTGCTGCTCGCGCTGTACGTCACGCTGTCGATGCTCGGGCTGTCGGCGATCGGACTGTTCGCGTCGACCCTGACGAGCGTGCCGGTCGGGGCGATGGCCGCGACGGTGGTGCTGGCCGGGGCGTCGCAGGTCCTCGACCAGCTGCCGCAGCTCGACTGGTTGCACCCGTTCCTGTTCTCGCACCAGTGGCTCGGGTTCGGGGACCTGCTCCGCGACCCGATCTCGTTCGACTCGTTCGGGTCGAACGCCGTGCTGCAGCTCGGCTACGTCGTCGTGTTCGGCGCCCTGGCGTACAGCCGCTTCGCCACGAAGGACATCCTGAGCTGACGGCGCGGCGCCCCCGCACGCGCGCCGCACGCGCGCCACGCGCGCCACACGAGTGCGACGCCCCCGCCCATCAGCTCGCCGGCGTCGCCGATCCCCCGGCCATCGTCTCCGTCTCCGAACCGCGCTCGTCGGCGTACCGGTCACGCAGGTCCCGCGCCTTCTCGGAGCGGTACCAGTCCAGCCGCGCACCGGTCTCGACCGTCTGCATCCCGATCACGACCTTGCCGCGCGACTTCATCTCGGCGAGGTCCTCGTAGGCCTCGACGATGTACTCGAACGGGTAGAAGCCCGAGATGAGCACCTGCACGCGACGGTCCTGCACCGCCTTCGCCAGCAGGGTCAGGAGTTCGCGGGCCTCCTCGTCCTCCGCAGGCGCACGGAGGAACCGGACCTCGACGTCGCGGCGTTCCTCGGAGGACACGAACCGCTCCGCCGGGATCCCGAGGCGCTCGGCCAGCACCTCGGCCTTGCTCTCGCCGTGGTTGTCGATGAACGCGGTGATCGGCCGGCCGTCGGCGATGTCACGGATGCGGGCCTCCTCGCCCTCGCCGTACGCGACCGGCAGCGTCCCGATCTGCCGCAGGTAGTCGTGGTTGCGCGGGCTGCCGAGCGCGATCACGGTGGCACCGGCGTCGTGCGCGAGCTGGCACTCGATGTGCCCGACCCCGCCGGCAGCGGCGGAGATGACGACGGTGTCGTCGGGACCGAGGCGGAGTGCGCGGACGATCGAGACGGCGGTGCAGCCCGCCAGGTACAGGCCGCCGGCGACCTCCCACCCGACGTGCTCCGGCTTCTTGATGACGGCGCCACGCGGCACTGTGATCCAGTTGGCGTGCGCCCCACCCTGCGGTGCGTGCCCCATCACCTCGTCGCCGACCTTGAGGTCCTTCACCCCGTCACCCCGCGCCCGCACGATGCCGGCGAAGTCGACGCCCTGGTGTGCCGGGAACTCGAGGTCGACGAAGTCGCGGAGCTTGCCCTCGCGGAGGAACCGTTCGATGTGGTTCAACCCCGCGGCGACGATCTCCACGACGATCTCGCCGGGTCCGGCCGACGGCTTCTCCTGGGGGACGAGCTCGACGACGTCGAAGTCCCCGTACCGGTCGTACTGCACTGCGCTGCCAGTCCGCATGGTGTGCTCCTTCGCTGGAGGTGTGGGACCGGCCTACTCGGTGTTCCCGCATGCAACCCGAGCAGGTGGGGTACCGGCCCGCAGACGCGACCGCAGGACGGACGGGAGGCCCGTGGCGGCGCCGCCACGGGCCTCCCGTCCGTCACGACGCGCGTTTCAGTGCTTCCCGGCAGCCGCGATGACGGCCCGCACCGACTCGGCGTCCAGGTGGAACGCGAGCGGATCGGCGTCCGGTCGCGGGACGCGCACCGGGGTCGACCAGACGGAGCCGTCCTCGGCGACGTCGACGACGAGTGCGCCGGCGTCGACGTACGCCTGCTCCTCGTCGTAGCGGCCGGTCACATCGGTGTCGTTCGCGACCCCGGGGGCGACGAGGACCGGGACACCGGCCAGCGCGCCGGAGAAGTGGTGGTGGTAGTGCCCGGCGAGCACGACGCGCACGTCCGAACCGCGGATCACGTCGGCGAGCGCCTCCGGGTTCTGCAGCCGGAGCGCGTCGTGGAGCTCGGTCGGGGCCGGCAGCGGCGGGTGGTGCAGGACGACGATCGTGCCGTGCGGTGCAGCGCCGTTCGACGCCCGGTCGTCGTCGAGCGCGGTGCGGAGCCGTTCGAGCACGGCGTCGCTGAGCTCGCCGTAGCCGGCACCGGGGACGCTCGTGTCGACGGTGACGATGCGGCGACCGGCGACGAGCGACTGCCCCCACACCGGCACGGTCGGCGGGTGGTACTCCATCGTGTGCATGACCGGGCGGCCACCCTCCCCCAGCACGTGGCCGTTCGCCAGCACCTGGCGGAACCCCTCGCGGAGGTCGTGGTTGCCGGGCACCGCGACGAGTGCAGCGCCGTGCCGTTCCGCCCAGCCGCCGACCCGCTCGAGGACGGCGGCGTAGGACTCGGGGCTGCCGTCCTCGGACACGTCGCCGGAGATGACGACGAGGCCGACGCCCGGCAGGTCGTCGACGCGGGCGAGGACGCTCTCGAGCGCCGCCGTCGTGTCGACCGAGCCCTGGTGCAGGGCGCCGTCGCCGGTCAGGTGGGTGTCGGAGAGGTGGAGGACGCGGAGGGTTCCTGGTGCGGGCGGCTGCATGCGCACCACGGTAGCCACGGTGGTGATGGGTGGGCTGGGCGGGCGTGGGCGGGCGGGTCGCGGGCGCTTCGCGGGCGCTTCGCGGGCGTGGCGCTTCGCGGGCGCTTCGTGAGCAGAAAAGGTCGGGTCAGGGCGTCAGACTCGACCATTCCTGCTCACGAAGTGACTCGTGCCGGGGCCGACGACGCGCTGCGTGCCGTCGGGCAGGACGACGTCGGCGTCGGAACCGGGCGGCACCGTCACGGTGAGGGACACGGTGCCGTCATCGGCGGTCCACGCCACCGCGGCGTCGCCGTACGGAGTCCGCACCGTGCAGGACGCCGACCCGACCGGCCCGCAGACCGCCGGCGCCACGGTGAACCGCCGCCATCCGGGCTCGGTCGGCCGGATCCCGGCGACGGAACCGGTGAGCCAGTCGTCGACCGTCCCGAGGAAGTAGTGCCCGTGCGACCGAGCGGCGAGGTCCCAGTGCTCGAACACCGACGTCGCCCCGGCCGCGCGCCACGCTCCCCACGACGGTGGCGTCGTCTGCCGCGCGACGGCGAGCGCGAGGTCTGCGTAGCCGGCGTCGGTCAGGACCGGCAGCAGCCACTTGGTCCCGATCGCTCCGGTGTCGAGGTGGTCACCCCGTGCGCGGACGTCGGCGGCGAGTGCTGCGGCGATGGCTGCACGGTCGGATGGCGTACGGACGACGTCGAAGGCGAGCGCGAGCACCTGGTGCGACTGCCGGAAGCCCTCGTCCCGTTCGCCCCGGACCACCCCGTCACGCAGGAACGCATCGACGAACGCCGCGCGGACGGCATCGGCAGCGGATCGTGCCCAGGAGCCGTCGCGCCCGAGCACCTCGTCGATCGCGGCGACGGTGTCCAGGATCCGGACGAGGAACGCGGTGGCCGGCACGCGGGAGTCCTCGGGCGGGTTGCCGCCGCCGGGGCTGGTGCCGGGGGCGACCCAGTCGCCGAGGATCGTGTCCGCGATCCCACCGGGTGACCGCTCGAGTTCGAAGCGGGCGTACTGCTCGATGACGTCGACGTGCCACTCGAGCACCGCCGGGTCCCCGGTGTGTCGGTACACGTCCCACGGCACGGTGACGAGCGCTGCGTGCCACACCGGCGCACGCGCGTCGACGCCGAACACGCCGGCGTTGGGGGCGATCAGTGCCGGCGGGTGTCCGGGCGACACGGTCTCGGCGAGGTCACCGACCCACTTCGTGAGCACCGCCGCGGTGTCGAGGTTCGTCAGGAACATGTCCGCGCCGACCGCTGCGTCGCCCGTCCACCCGTTCTTCTCGTACTTCGGGGTGTCGGTCGGGTACCCGTGCAGGTTGTTCTCCATCGTGTGCACGGTCGCGTCGTGCACCCACTGCAGCAGGGCGTCGTCGGTCCGGAAGTCCGCGGTCCGTGCGACGTCGGTGCGCACCACCCGGGCGACGACATCGGACGAGTCCGGTCCCCCGGCACCGGGCCAACCGGAGAGCTGCACGAACCGGAATCCCTTGTACGAGAAGCGTGGCTCCCACCAACCGCCGCGGTCGTCGAGGGTGACCTCGTCGGTCTGGAACCCGTCGGCGAAGTAGTGGTTGTCGTCATCGGCGTTCGGCAGCCCGTCGGCCCGGAGTCGCTCACCCGACCGGATCCGGACCGTGCTCCCTGCGGCACCGCTCGGCAGCCGGAGACGCACCCACCCGGCGATCACCCGCGGGAACGCCACGACCCACTCCCCTGGTGCCGCCTCGGTGACCGAGGAGGCCGCGAGCTCCTCGACGACCCGGATCGGCTGCTCACGTCGCGCCTCGAGCGCACCCGCGGGTCCGGGCACGACCGTGGCCGGTTCCGGTGCTGCCGCCAGGGACCCACCGACGCGACGGCGCAGGTCCGCCAGTTCGCCGCCGTACAGGTCGTCCAGGAGGATCGTGCCGGCCCGCGCGGTCCAGTCCGGACCGGTGGGCAGCACCTCCACGGCACCGTCAGCGCGTTCGATCCGGAGCACCGCACGGACCGATGGCTCCGCGTGCCACGGCGCCCGTTCCCACGCCCACACGTTCGCGTTCGTCATGCCGTGGAAGCCGCGGCCGAGTTCGAGACCGACCTCGTGCGCGTCCCCGTCGCCGAGCGTCGCCGTCAGGTCGTGCACGACGACCTGGACCCGGCGGTCCCAGTGGGTGGTGGTCGGCGCCAGGACCTCGTCGGTGGCGAGCGCCCCGTCGATCCGCACATCGGCGTGGCCCCCGACAGCGAGGGCGAGCAGTACCCGTTCGATCGGCGGTCCGGCCGGCACACCGATCGAGAGCACCGGCGCGGCGAAGCTGCCGTCCGCGCTGCGTTCACGCGGCCCCCGGCCGTCGTCGACGGCGTCACGCGCGGCGGCTCCGGCGCTGGCCGGGCCCCCGATCCACTGCGCACCGGACCACTCGGCGTCGGCGAGCGGCGCCGGGGTGAACCTGCCACGTGCCACGGCGACGCCCGTGGCGGACTCCACCCGGGCCTCCCAGGCGTGTTCGGTCCACGCGGTGAACCGCAGGCCGGACGGCGAACGCAACCAGGGCGTCGACGTCGCCGTGCGGCCGGAGTCCCAGACGACGTGCTCGCCGGCACGGACCACCACCTGCGTCGCGGTCTGGGTCTCGTCCGGACGCCAGGCGAACCGCAGGCCACGTTGTGCGGTCCCGATCGGATCGTGCTGGCCGTCGACGTCGTGCTCCAGGAGCTCCATCGCACCTCCAAGTCGGGTGAAACGATTCAGGACGATCCGAGCGCTGTCAACCCGTGCGGCATCAGGGCCGGATGCGGTCGGAGCCGTAGCGGCTCGGCGGGACACCGAACGCGGCGCGGAACACCCGTGAGAAGTACAGCTGGTCGGCGAACCCCACGGCCGCAGCGACCTCTCCGACCCGGAGCCCACTCGTCACCAGGAGCTCGGCGGCGTGCCGCATCCGGGTCTCCCGCACCCAGGTCGACACCGACGAACCGAGGTGTGCGGCGAACAGCCGGCCGGCCGTCGACTCGCTGCAGTCGCCGGCCGCAGCGATCTCGGCGACGCTCATCGGGCGCTGCAGGTTCCGGAGCACGTGGTCCGTCATCCGGTCGAGCGCGACCGGGACCGTCTCGTGTTCGCCGTCGCGTGCGGCGCGGGTCTCGGCGAGCACCACCGCCCCGAGCGCGCGGAACACCGATTCGTCGAACGGGCCGTCGGCGAACCGCTCGACGACGTACCGGCCGAGCGACCCGAGGCGACGCGCGACACCGCTGCGCCCCGGCCAGAGGATCGGGAGGTCCGCGCCGTCGGGGTCGTCGGAGCGTGCGGAGTCGTCCAGCACCTGGCCACCGGGCGCGTGCGCGACCTCGGGCACGACCGGCCGACCGCACGCATGGCGCGGGACGACGTGCACCGTGCCCAACCGGAACGGCGAGCGGCCGTCGGCGCGGTAGGCGACGTCGTGCCCCCACGGCAGCCGGAGGACGTCGCCGGCGGTCAGGTGGAACCGCTGCCCGGTGGACTCGACCACCCCGCTCCCGCTCAGCACCCAGAGGCAGCACACGCTGTGCACCCACAGGTGGTGGATCTGCTCACCCGGGCGGAAGCGGTACCAGTTCGCCGCGACGACGACGGGGCCGGCCGCAGCGCGTTCGTCCATGCGGACACTGTACGCATCGGTGCAGGTGGCCCAGCGTTGACCGGATCGTCCATGTTCTGCCAGCGGAACCCATGCCGCCGCCACCCGGTCCGACCGTAGCGTCGGGGCACCGGTCGACGGCGATCGGTGACAGGAGGACGACCATGCGGATCACCGCGGACACGGACATCTGCGTCGGGGCCGGGCAGTGCGCCCTGGTCGCCGGAGCGCTCTTCGACCAGGACGACGACGGCATCGTGGAGCTGCTCGACGAGCACCCGGGCGCCGCCGACGAACCAGCAGCCCGACGCGCGGCGGCGCTGTGCCCCGCACACGCGATCACCGTGCAGGACTGACCGTGCACGTGGTCGTCGTCGGGGCCTCGGTCGCCGGCCTGACGGTCGCCGAGGCGCTCCGGGCCGAAGGCCACAGCGGGCCGGTGACCCTGGTCGGCGACGAGCCCCACGTGCCGTACGGTCGCCCACCGCTCTCGAAGCAGGTCCTGACCGGAACGTGGGATGCCGATCGTGCGGCGCTCCGGACCGCCGCGGAGCTCGACGCCCTCGACGTCACGATCCGCAGTGGCGTCCGAGCCACCGGTCTCGAGCCGTCGGCACACCGACTGCTGACCGATGCCGGCCCGATCGCGTACGACGTGCTCGTCGTCGCCACCGGGACGACCGCGGTCCGACCCGCAGTACCGGGCGCCGAACGCGTGCACCTGCTGCGGACGCTCGACGACGCCGTCCGGCTGCGTGCCGCGTGGGCGTCGGCCGAGCGGGTCGTGGTCATCGGCAGCGGGGTGCTCGCGTCCGAGATCGCCTCGGCGGCTCGAGGCAGCGAGCGTGCGGTCACGATGGTCGGACGTCGTGGCGGACTGTCGTTCGGCACGGTCGGACTCGCGCTGTCCGACCGGCTCACCGCGCTGCACCGGGCCGCCGGCGTCACGGTCGAACCGAGCGCCGGGGCACGGGCGGTCGAGGGCACGGGGACCGACGACACGGGGCGCGGCGGCACGGGGCGCGGCGGCACGGGGTGCGGCGGCACGGCGGTCGTGCTCGGCGACGGTCGGCGCGTGCCGGCCGACGTCGTCGTGGCCGCGACCGGCGGACGCCCGAACACGGCCTGGCTCGCCGGCTCCGGGGTGGTCGTCGACGACGGCGTCTGCTGCGACGCGCGCGGGGTCGCGGCGCCCGACGTCTTCGCGATCGGCGACGTGGCGCGGTGGGCGGCGCCCGGGCTCGTCCGGGCACCGGCTCCCACGTCCAGCGTGTCACTGCCGCCCCGCGTCGAGCACCAGACCAACGCGATCGAGCAGGCCCTGTCCGTCGCCGCGACCATCACCGGCCGCGACGACCAGACCGAGCGCGTGCCGTTCTTCTGGTCCGAGGTGCACGGCGTGCTCGTGCAGGCAGCCGGCACCTTCGACCCCGCCACCCCGCTCGAACCGTGGGACGACGACCCGGCCGTCCTCGTGCAGCACTCCGACGACCGCGGCAGCGCCGACGACCTCGGCGGAGCCGGCGACCGCGGCAGTACCGGCGACCGCGGCGGTACCGGCGACCGCGCGGCCACGGGCGTCGTCGGTTGGGGTGCACCGCGGTCCTTCCGACGCGCACGACGGCTCCTGGTGGCCGGCATCCCGACACCCACCCGATGACCCGCACCGCCCCGACCCGGAGGACCCCGTGACCACTTCGACCGAACCCACCACCTGCCCGTTCGCGCACGCACGCACCCTGCCCGTGGACGGCACGCCGCTCGCCCCGTCGCCGACCCTCGCCGCGTGGCGCGCGTCGGACGCCGCGGTACCGCTCGAGTACCAGGACGGCCACGTCGGCTTGGTCGTGACCCGGTGGGAGGCCGCGCGAGCGGTGCTCGGCGACCCGCGCTTCAGCCAGCTGCCGCACCGCATGCCACGGAGCGACGCCGCACCGGCCCACGACCCGGCGCACGCAACCACGGCGCCTCCACCGGACACGCTCGACGACGACGCGCGCCGGTCGATCGACGCCGCCAACCTGCTCGCCCTGGACGGCGACGTCCACCAGCGGATGCGCCGCGGCGTGACGAGCCGGTTCTCGGTGAAGCAGGTCCGTGGTCGCGAGCCCTGGGTGCACGAGATCGTCGCCGCACAGCTGGAGGCGTTCCGCGCGATCGGACCCGGTGCCGACGTCTTCGCCGACTTCGCCCAGCCGATCGCCGCACGGACGCACTGCCGGGTGATCGGGGTGCCGGACGACCTGGTGCCGCAGTTCGGCGAGCTGTTCGTCGACCAGGTGGCGACCACCACCACGCAGCAGCGGTTCGACCACATCCGGACGGTCCTCGACCGGCGGACTGGCGATCCCGGCGACGACGTGGTGAGCGACTTGCTCGCCTCGGACTTCGAGCGGTACGAGGTCGAGGGGCTCGTGTTCCAGCTCATGAGCGCGGGACACGACTCCGTCGCCTACCTGATCGCCACCGCCACGGTCGCGCTGCTCACGAACCCCGACCAGCTGGCTCTGCTCCGCGACGACCCCGACCGCATCGCGCCGGCCATCGAGGAGTTCATGCGCACCGGTGCGATGTTCCTGACCCTGTTCCCACGAACGGCGACCGAGGACATCGTCGTCGACGACCAGCTCATCCCGGCCGGCACGACGGTTTCGGTCTCGCCCGTCGGTGCGAACCGGGATCCGGAACGGTTCCCGGACCCCGATCGCCTGGACGTCGGGCGGGACGCCTTCGGGCACCTCGGGTTCGGGCACGGTCCGCACGGGTGCGTCGGACAGCAGCTCGCGCGGCTCGAGATCCGGCAGGCGCTCACGCAACTGCTCGCTGGCCTTCCCGGGCTCCGACTGCTCGACGCCGACCAGCTCCATCCGCTGCCGTTCGCGAACCCCGTCGCCACGTACGAGGCGGGAGCGGTCCATGTCGCCTGGGAGCAGCAGACCCCGCCGATCCCTCCGAAAACCGATCCCCATTCAATTTGTCCATCGATCTGAATTAATGCTGGCGCTCCGGCCCGGAGCGTCGTACATTTGTCGCCAGCCGCCCGGTGAAACGATTCACCTGCACCGGACGGTGTGCCGATTGTCAACGAAGATGACCGGAGGGACTCGATGTCGAGCCGACCACCACACCCACCCACCAGGCCCGCGCCGCGCGACGTGTCGCGTCGGGCGTTCCTCGCAGCGATCGCCGCCGGCACAGCGACGATCGGGCTCGCGGGATGCACCGTGATCAGCGGCGGCGCGGTCGCCGCCGACCAGCAGGGCATCCGACTCAGCAAGGACCCGGCACCGGGCCGCGACCACGTCATCGAGCTCTACAACATCTGGGGCGGCACCCTCGGCAACGCCTGGGTGCTGCTCGGGGAGCTCTACGAGAAGTCGCAGTCGCACACCGGCGTCCGGGTCACGTACGCGCCGCTGTCCGGCAACACCCAGATCCGTCTGCAGACCGCCATCGCCGCGGGCACCCCGCCCGACCTGGCCTTCTGCACGCCCGAGGAGTACCCGCAGTTCGCCGGGTACGGCGTCGTCACGAAGCTCGACGGCTACATGGCGAAGGCCGGTCTGGGCGAAGCCGACTACGCCCCAGCGGTGTGGAAGCAGATGACCGCGACCGATGGCATCTACGCGCATCCCATCCTGGTCGACGTCAACTTCCCGCTGTTCTGGAACAAGAAGGTCTTCGCCGCCGCCGGCCTCGACCCCGAGACACCGCCGAAGACCATCGACGAGCTCGACCGGTTCTCGGACAAGATCCTGCAGAAGGACGGCCGACGGATCACCCGCATCGGCACGATCCCGTGGGACTACTACGGCTTCAGCAACTCGATGTTCACGCTGGGCTTCGCCTTCGGCGGCAAGTTCATGAGCGAGGACAACCAGGTCGCGACCCCGGACGACGACAACATCGTGCAGGGGCTGCAGTGGATGTGCGACTACGCGAAGAAGGTCGGCGGGGCCAGCCAGCTCGCCGTCACCGCCCCGTCGCAGACCCTGCCGTCCATCGCGAGCGGCAACGTCGGCATGGCACCCATGACCACGACCGACAGCGCGAACGTCTACAAGCAGGGCGACGCGTCCAAGGTCGAACTCGGCGCCGCACTCTTCCCCTACGCCGAGGGCCTCGGTACCCCCGGCAGCGCCACCTGGCTCGGCGGCTACGACCTCTTCATCCCCAAGGAGTCGAAGGAGCACGACGCCGCGTGGGACTTCCTGCAGTTCGCGACCACGTCCGACGAGGGCACCCAGGCGAACTTCACGAACGGCACCCTGCTGCCCGGCTACACGAAGTCGCCGGTCCTGCAGGAGTTCCGCGAGGACCCGACCGTCGCGATCTACCGCGAGGGCCTGCTGTCCGCACGGAACATCCGCCCGACGATCCCGGTCGCCAGCACCTACGCCACGGCACTCGACGTCGCCGTCAGCAGTGCCATCTACGGCAAGACGACCCCCGAGCGCGCCATGAAGAGCGTCGCCGCGCAGGTCAACTCCGCCCTCGACGAGTTCCGGAAGGAGCACCCGTGACCGTCACACGGAGCATCACGACCAGCGGACCGCGCTCGCGCGACAAGGGATCCAGCTGGCTCACCCACTGGATCCCCCGCACGCGCGCGCAGCGGCAGACGTTCCTGTGGGGGCTGTTCTTCACCGCACCGGCGATCATCGGTCTCGTCGCCTTCACCGGCGGGCCGATCATCACCAGTGCCGTGAACAGCTTCACGAACGCCAACCTGCTCGGCGGCAGTCGCGACTGGATCGGCTGGGACAACTACCGGACGCTCTTCGCGGACGGCCAGTGGTGGCTGTCGCTCGGCAACACGCTCTTCATCACGGTGATCTCCGTCCCGCTCGGCATCGCCGTCGCGCTCGGCCTGGCACTGCTGCTGAACTGGCGGGTGCGGGGCCTCGGCTTCTACCGCGTGGTCTTCTTCGTCCCGTCCATCGTGCCGATCGTCGCGAGTGCGGTGATCTGGGCCTACGTCCTCAACCCGCAGTACGGCGTCATCAACAACGTGCTCGGCCTGTTCGGCATCCAAGGCCCCGGTTGGCTCTCCGACCCGGACTGGTCCAAGCCCGCGCTGATCCTGTTCGGGCTGTGGGGTGTCGGCAACCTCATGGTGATCCTGCTCGCCGGCCTGCAGGGCGTGCCGCAGGACCTCCTCGAACAGGCGTCCCTCGACGGCGCCGGCACCTGGCAGCAGTTCCGCAACGTGACCCTGCCGTTCATCAGCCCGCAGCTGCTGTTCGCCACGATCACGGGCCTGATCGCCGGGTTCCAGTACTTCACGCAGGCGTTCGTGATGACGGGCGGGTACGGCGACCCAGCAGGATCCACCCTGGTGTCCGGCGTCTACCTGTACCAGTCCGCGTTCTACCACTACCAACTCGGGTACTCGAGCGCGGTCGGATGGGTGCTCTTCGTGATCATCGCCGCCGTCTCGATCCTGGCGTACCGGATCATCGGCCGGCGCGTCTACTACGGAGGTGAGGCACGATGACCGCCATCGACAGTCCGACCGGCGCGGCCGCTGCCGCCCTCGAGCCGGGACAGCCCGGCCGCCCCGGCACCGCCGAACCCAGCCGCGCGGTCCCGAAGCACCGCAAGCGCACCTGGCCGCAGGTCGCCGAGTCGATCGCGAAGCACTCCGTCCTGATCGTGCTGAGCGTCGTGTTCCTGATGCCCCTGTTCTGGATGGTGACCGGTGCGTTCAAGACCCAGGCGGACATCGGGGCGTTCCCCGTGAAGTGGTTCCCGGACACCATCACGACGGGCAACTTCTCGTACGGCCTCGCCACGTTCCCGCTGCTGCAGTACTTCTGGAACACGCTCGTGATCTGCGTGCCCTCGATGATCGGCGCGGCACTGTCGAGCGCGATGGTCGGCTACGGCGTCTCGAAGATCCGGTGGCCGTGGCGGAACGGGATCTTCACGATCCTGATCGCGACGATGATGGTGCCGTTCTACGTCACGATGGTGCCGCTGTTCGTGGCCTACCGCGACATCGGCTGGACGGGCACGTACCTGCCGCTCATCGTGCCGACGTTCTTCGGCATCCCGTTCTTCATCTTCCTGATGCGCCAGTTCTTCCTCGGCATCCCCGAAGCGCTGTCGGACGCCGCACGCATCGACGGCGCCGGCGAGCTGCGCGTGTTCTTCCAGGTGATCCTGCCGCTCTGCAAGCCCGCGCTGGCGGCCGTGATGCTCTTCCAGTTCCTGGCGTCCTGGAGCGACCTGCTCGGCCCGCTCCTGTACCTGACGAAGTCGAGCCAGTACACCCTGTCGCTCGGCCTGACGTTCTTCCAGGGCGCACAGGGCGACACCGCGGTCGGCCCCCTGATGGCCGTCTCGACCATCATCCTCATCCCCATCGTGGTCCTGTTCTTCTTCGCCCAGAAGACCTTCATCCAGGGAATCACGATGTCCGGCATCAAGGACTGACGAAAGGCACCGCATGACCGACACGACGACATCCACCGCCCGCCGTGTGGCCGGCTCCCACCCGGCCGGGAGGCCCGACACCGGCCCGCAGGACACGGTCGCCCCGTCGGGGCTCCGCGTCGAACACCTCCGCGAACCCCTCGGGATCGGCTCACCGACACCGCGCCTGTCGTGGCTCGTGCCCGACGCCCCCGCGGGCTGGTCCCCGACCGGAGCCGACATCGAACTCGTCTCGCGGTCGGCGGGCGACGACGCCGGCTCCACCGCCCGGGTCGACGGCTCCGGCGTCCTCGTCGCGTGGCCGTTCGCAGCGCTGGCGTCCCGCGAGCGCGCGGTCTGGCGCGTCCGTGTGGTGGGCGACGACGGAACCGGAGCCGAGCACGCGACCGACTGGAGCGAGCCCCTGGAGGTCGAGGCGGGCCTCCTGGCCGACAGCGACTGGACCGCCTCGTTCGTCGCCGCGCCCTGGCGGGAGAACACCCGTGTCGACCAGGCACCGCCGGTGCTCCGGCGACAGGTCCCGCTGCGCGGGCCGGTCCGCCGGGCGCGACTCGCGGTCGCGAGCCTCGGCCTGCACGAGGTGACCATCGACGGGGTGCGCGTCGGCGACGCCGAGCTCGCGCCGGGGTGGACGTCGTACGGACACCGCGTGCGGTACCTCGTGCACGACGTCACCGGACACCTGTCGCAGGGCGGCGACGTCGTCCTCGGCGCGCGCCTGGCGGACGGCTGGTACCGCGGCCGGATCACCTGGGACGACCGCATGCGGAACGTCTACGGCGACCGCCTCGCACTCATCGCCCAACTCGAGGTGGAGTACGAGGACGGCACCGCCGAGACCTTCGGCACCGATGACTCCTGGCGCGCCGCACGCGCCGGGATCCTGCTCTCCGGCCTCTACGACGGAGAGAAGTGGGATGGCAGGGTCGAACCCGACGGTTGGCAGGCCGTCGGGTTCGACGACTCCGACTGGGACCCGGTCGACGTCCTGGACCGCCCGTCCGCCTCGCTCGTCGCCGCCGACGGCCCGGTCGTCCGGGTGACCGACGAGATCGAACCGACGTGGTCACGGCGCTGGGACGCCGGCGCGATCCAGCTCGACTTCGGGCAGAACCTGCCGGGCCGCCTGCGGATCCGGAACCACCCGGTCGGACCGTTCGGCGTCACGATCCGGCACGCCGAGGTCATGCAGGACGACGAGCTCGCCACCAGGCCACTGCGCACCGCGAAGGCCACCGACGTCTTCTACTCCGGGCCGTCCGACGACGGCACCGGCACGTGGCACCCGCGGTTCACGGTGCACGGGTTCCGCTACGCCGAGGTCGAGGGATGGCCGACCGCGACGCTCGAGCCCGGGGACATCGTCGCCGAGGTCCTGCACTCGGACTTGCGCCGCACCGGGTGGTTCCACTGCTCGGACCCGCGACTCGAACGGTTCCACGAGAACGTCGTCTGGTCGATGCGCGGCAACTTCGTCGACATCCCGACCGACTGCCCGCAGCGCGACGAACGGCTCGGGTGGTCCGGCGACCTGCAGGTGTTCACGCCCACCGCGGCGTTCCTGTACGACTGCGCCGGCGTCCTGCGGTCGTGGCTGAGGGACCTCGCGCTCGAGCAGCGACCGGACGGCGGCGTGCCGCACTACGTGCCGACGCTGCCCGGCGCCGACCCCGAGGGCAACCACGCCGCCGTGTGGGGCGACGTGGCGGTGCTCACACCGTGGGAGCTGTACCGGGCCTACGGTGACGTCGGGCTGCTCGAGGACCAGTGGGCCTCGGCGAAGGCCTGGGTCGACGGGGTGCACGCGACCTCGGACGAGTCGTTGGTGCGCGTCGACGGCTTCGAGTTCGGCGACTGGCTCGACCCGCTCGCTCCGCCGGAGGACGCCGCCGCCGCGAAGGCCGACAAGTACTGCCTGGCGACGGCGTACTCCTACCGATCGACGTCGGTACTGGCGGCGTGGGCGGCGGTGCTCGGGGACCAGTCCTCGTCCGACCACTACGCGGCGCTCGCCTCACGGATCCGGGACGCATGGCGCGAACGGTTCCTGTCCGACGCCGGCGAGGTGCTCGACGACTCGCAGGCGTCGTCGGCGCTCGCGATCGTGTTCGGGCTCGTCGATGCCTCAGGACCGGTCGGCGAACGGCTCGCCGCCCTGGTGCGGTCGAACGGGCACCGGATCGGTACCGGGTTCGCCGGTACACCCGTGGTCTGCGACGCACTGCTGCAGGCCGGACACCTCGACGACGCCTACGCGATGCTGCTGCAGGACGAGTGCCCGTCGTGGCTGTACCCGGTGGCGCAGGGCGCGACGACGATCTGGGAACGGTGGGACTCGCTGCTGCCGGACGGCCGCGTGAACTCCGGCGGGATGACGTCGTTCAACCACTACGCCCTCGGGTCGGTCGCGGACTTCATGCACCGGGTGGTCGCCGGCATCGCACTCGCGTCGCCCGGCTACGGGGACATCATGTTCGCCCCGCGTCCCGGTGGTGGCCTGACCTCGGCCGGAGCGGCGCTCGACACCCCGCACGGGCGGGCGTCGATCGACTGGGAGGTCGTCGACGGCACGCTGTCGGTCACGGTCACCGTGCCGGTCGGCGCGACCGCGGTGCTCGACCTGCCGGGAGCCCCGGCGGCGCCACTGACCCACGGCACGTGGCAGGCGTCGGTTCCCGTGTAGGCGAGGCGGGCGCTTCGCGGGCGCTTCGTGAGCAGAAATGGTCGGGTCGGGTCACCCCACTCGACCATTCCTGCTCACGAAGTGACTCGTGGCTCGCGGACTCGCGGACTCGCAGCGCTCAGTCCGGCAGGACCTCGTCCGGGATGTCCCGCAGGAAGATCTCGATGGTCTTCGGCCCGATCCCCTTCAGCTGCCCGAGCCGCTCACGCAGTTCCTTCCGCGACGCCGCGGTCTTCACCAGGTGCGACACGGAGCCCTCGTCGGCGTCGAGCGTGCGCATCGTCTCGTGCAGGGCGTCGGTCATCTGGTAGTCGAACCGGCCGTACCCGCCCTCGTCGAGCACCCCGCGCAGCTGCTCACGCCCGGCCCCTGCGAACTTGCCGGGGCTCGTGAAGCCGTGCTCGATGAGCGCGTGGTACGTCTCGGCCGCCCGCTCCTGCCGGATCGGCCGCCCGAACAGCATGCTGGCGAGGAACCAGCGGTAGAGCTGCTGGGGCTTGCCGTCGGACAGGTCGATCCCGAGGTCGGAGGCATGGGTCACGTCAGCCATACCGCGGACGGTACCCGGGGCGCTGCGCTTCGTGAGCAGGAATGGTCGGGTGCCTGATCCGCACCCGACCATTCCTGCTCACGAAGTGGCTCGCGGCGCGTGCGGGGCGGCCCGGGCGGCGCGGCCCGGGCCGCCCGGCCCCCGCGGCGCGCTACTCGCCGGCGGCGGCCAGCTGCTCCTCGAGGTTGAACACCTCGGGCAGCACCCGCGCCGTCCGGTCCGCCCGCCCCGAGGCGCCCGCGAAGAGCTCCTGCATGTGCGCTTCCCACGCACCAGCGACCTCACTGGCCGCGAGTGCCGCATCGGCGTCGGCGACCGAGTCGGTCTCGTAGTAGCCGATGAGCAGCCCGTCGTCGTCGAGGAACAGCGAGTAGTTCCGACGCCCTGCCCCGGCGATGGCCCGGAGCATCGCCGGCCACACCGCCGCGTGCCGCTCCCGGTAGGCGTCGAGCAGCTCGGGCTGCACCTGGAGGCGGAAGCAGACCCGGGTCACCGGTCGGCCTCGGCTTCGGCCCGACGGCGCTGCTCGGCTTCGTGGACGGCGTGCTCATCGGCGGTACGGACGGTTCCGGTGACGGTCGTGACGGTGCCGTAGCGCTCGGCCTCGATCGCCTCGAGGGTCATCCCCTGCGTGCGCGGTGCCCAGATGGTGCCGATGAGGAACGACAGCGCGAGCAGCCCGATGATGAGTCCGCCGAGGCCGCGCAGCCCGATGTCCGACAGCAGGAGCGGGAACCAGATGCTGAGCAGGCCGACCATGACGCGGGCAGCGAGGAACAGCACACCCTGGGCACTCGCGCGGTACCGGGTCGCGAAGAGTTCGCTCGTCCACAGGCCGTAGAACGCCTGCGCGCCGATGCCCGACGAGATACCCCATGCGATCGCGAAGAAGAGCAGCGTGCCGAGGTTCGCCGGCGCGTAGATGAGGACGGCCCAGGCGATGATCGCGAGCACGGCCCCGAGGGCGAACAGCAGGCGACGGCTCACCCGGTCGCCGTACCGCATGAAGCCGAAGTAGGTCGCGGCCACGGTGCAGCCCCACACCAGGATCTGCAGTCCGTACTGCTCCGGCACGCTCGTGACACCGGTGGCCGAGTAGACGCGCGGCTGGAAGATGCCGGCCTGCCCGGCGACGGTGTTCCAGAGGGCGTACACGCCGAACAGGAAGAGCATCGCGGTGAGGTTCTTGCGGCGGCTGAACAGCTGCGTGATCCCGTGGAAGAAGTTCGCGGTGCCGGTCGCGGCGCGCTCGTCCTTCCAGATCGTTGACTCGGGCAGGCCGCGGCGGAGCCACCACACGACCGCGGCGACGACGAACAGGTGCGCGAAGATCAGGCGGCTGCCGAGCAGGCCGAGGGGTGCTGCGGCGATGGCGAGTGCGAACCCGACCATCGGGCCGATCGACCAGGCGAGCTGCGCGGTGCCGACGTGGGCCGCACGCTTGTCGGCGGGGGCCTGCTCGGCGATGTAGGTCCAGCTCGCCGGGACACCGGCGCCGACCGCGATGCCGGTCAGGATGAAGCCGACCAGGAGCATGCCGTAGCTGCCGGCGAACACCGCGAGCAGGATCCCGAGCATGTAGAGCAGCAGGTCGTACGTGTAGATGAACTTCCGGCCGTAGCGGTCGCAGAGGGGGCCGCCGATGATGGCTCCGGCCGCGGCGCCGAACGCGTTCGCGGACAGGCTCGCGAGGAGTCCGACCTCGAGGTCGCCGACGTGGAACTGCGCCTGCCAGAGGCTGAGGCTCGTGGCGATCGCGATGATCGACCCCGACTCGATGTAGTTCGACATGGCCACCGAGATGGTGGCCTTCCAACCCGTGGTGTTCCGGGCTCCGATGCGGACCGCCATTGGTCCTCCGTTCGCGTGTTCGTCGGTGAATCGTTTCAACGGGTCAGCGAGGACGATAGCGCCGCCCACCACGAACTGGCAAGTCCTGCGTGTGCGCGCCCCGTGCTCCGCCCGCCCCGCGCTCCGCCCTGCGCCGCGCTCCGCTCCGCCTCGCGCTCCGCTCCGCCTCGCGCTCCGCCTCGCGCTCCGCAGCGCGCTCCGCAGCGTGCGAGGTTCCGCGCGGTGTGGCACCCCGCGCGCCCTGCACCATGCGCGGAAGCTCGCACCGTGCGTCCGGCGCGACCACGCGCGCGCCCGCCCCGCACCGTGCGCGGAACCTCGCACGGTGCGACCCGCCCGCCCCAGTGTGCGAGGTTCCGCACTGCGTGCGACCCCAAGCACGCCGCACAGCGCGCGGAACCTCGCACCGTGCGTTCCGCGGCGAGACGGACCGCACCCTCCACGCGCCCAACGCACCATGCGCGGAAGCTCGCACCGTGCGGTGGTCAGGACCACCCACGAGCCTGGAGGCGCGGGTCCAGCCCGCACCGCGCCTCCAGTCCGGGTTTTCCACAGATCACGGCGCGCACCGCCCCGGAAGACCACCCGCGATGCCAGGATGACCACATGGCGGTCAGTGTGCGGGAGGTGGCAGCGCTCGCCGGCGTGTCCCTGGGCACGGTCTCGAACGTCCTGAACCGGCCGGACAAGGTCGCGCCGAGCACCGTCGAACGGGTGCAGTCCGCGATCGCGACGCTCGGCTTCGTGCGCAACGACTCCGCCCGGCAGCTCCGGGCCGGCCGCAGCTCCACCGTCGGGCTCATCGTGCTCGACGGTGGCAACCCCTTCTTCACCGACGTCGCTCGCGGTGCCGAGGACGCCGCGATGGACAAGGGCCTCGCGGTCCTGATCGGCAACTCGGACGAGTCCACCGACCGCGAACGCACCTACGTCGACCTGTTCGAGGAGCGCCGGGTCGCCGGACTCCTCATCTCCCCCGCCGGCGACGACCTGACCCGGCTCGCCCGCCTGCGCGACCAGGGAACAGCCGTCGTCCTGGTCGACCGGCGGGCCGACGACGAGCACTTCGCCTCCGTCTCGGTCGACGACGTCGCGGGTGGGCGCATCGCGGTCGAGCACCTCGCGGCCATCGGGCGGAAGCGCATCGCGTTCGTCGGCGGACCGTCGAGCATCCGCCAGGTGGCCGATCGGCATGCCGGAGCCCTCGCTGCCGCACGTGCCGCGGGGATCGGGCTCGAGGTCCTGTCCACCACCTCGCTCTCCGTGCTCGAGGGGCGGCGCATCGGCGAGGCGATCCAGGCGCGTCCGGTTGCCGATCGACCCGACGCCGTGTTCGCCGCGAACGACCTGCTCGCCGTCGGCCTCGAGCAGGCGTTCATCATGCGCGGCACCATCGCCGTCCCGGAGCAGATCGCGATCGTGGGGTACGACGACATCGCCTTCGCCGAGGCAGCGGTCGTCCCGCTCACCTCGGTGCGGCAGCCAGCGCAGGACCTCGGGCGCCGTGCCATCGACCTGCTCACCAAGCAGGTGGAGCTCGGGCAGGACATCGACCTCGAGCACGTCGAGTTCACGCCGGAGCTCGTGGTGCGCCAGTCCACCGTCGCCGAGGCGTAGCGCGCGGGGCGGGCGCGGGTGGTGGCGCGGGCGCGGGCGCGGGCTGCTCGCGGCCGCGGGCGCGGGCCGCGCGCGGGCGCGAGCTGCTCGCGGGCGCGGGTGGTGGCGCGGGGCGCGGCCGGCCGAGTTTCGGGCTGAGCGACATCTCACGGGCCAGCTCACGCGAAATCTGTCGGTCAGCGCGAAACTCGCCGCCGCCCGGCCCGGGCCCGCCGCCCGCCCGCCCGCCCGGCACGGCACGGCCCCGCCGCCCGCCGCCTACGATCGGAGCATGGTGCATGTCCCCCGGCGCGACGGACCGCCGAGCGTGCACCACGTCGCCGCTCGCGCGGGTGTGTCCCTCGCGACGGTGTCGAACGTCCTGAACCACCCCGAGCGCGTCGCCGACGCCACCGCCGCACGGGTGCACGACGCCATCGCCGAGCTCGGGTACACACCGAACCGGAATGCCCGGGCCCTCGTTTCCGGCAGCACGCGGGCGATCGGGCTCGTCGTCGCTTCACTGCGGAACTCCCTGTTCACCGACGTCGTCAGCGGCGCACACACCACGGCCCGCGAGCGCGGCAACACCCTGTTGGTGGCGAGCAGCGAGAACGACCTCGAGGCGCAGGGCGAACACCTGGCGTTCCTCGAGAGCACCCGGGTGTCCGGCATCCTGCTCGCCTCGATGACGGAGTCCCGCGAGCAGGTCGACGCCGCGAAGCAGCACGGACTCCCGGTCGTCTACGTGAACTACGAGCCCACCGAGGTCGACGCCTGCTCGGTCGTCGTCGACAACGAGCAGGCCGGGTACGTCGCCGCGCAGCACCTCATCACGCAAGGCTGCCGACGCATCGGGTTCGTCAGCGCCCGTCCCGATCTGCAGCCCGTCGGCCGACGTCGCGCCGGCCTCCTCCGGGCCGTCGCGGCCCATCCGGGAGTCGAGCTCATCGACATCGACGCCGGGGACATCGATCCGCCGGGAGGCACCGACGCCGGCGTCCGCATCGCCCGGATGCCCGAGCACGAGCGCCCGGACGGAGTCCTCGGCGTCACCGACCTGCTCGCGATGGCGGTCGTCTCGGAGCTCCGCGCCGCCGGGATCCGCGTCCCCGAGGACATCCCGGTCTCCGGCTGCGACCACAACTCGGTCGCGTGGGGCGGAGCGGTGCCGCTGACCTCGGTGACGATGCACGGGTCCGAGATGGGGGCAGCGGCCGTGGAACTCCTGCTCGAGGAACTCACCGACCCGATGCACGTCCACCGCACGGTCGTCCTCGGCAGTGAGTTGGTCCCCCGTGAGAGCACGCTCGGCCGTGCCGGTGCTGCCGCCGCGAGGGTCACCCCGCCGAGCGACCCTCGCCGCACGGAGGCCTGAGCGCGCCAGCGCCCACCGCACCGTGCGTCGTTCCGCGCACCGTGCGGCGCGCGCGGGGTCGCACCACGTACGGAACCTCGCACGCTGCCCGATACGCCGCCACGCACTCGTGAACGCGACCAACAGGCGGACGGGAGGCACGGCGCAGCGCCGCCACGCGCCTCCAGGCCCGCAGGCGGGCACGTCCACCGCACCTGCGAGGCTCCGCGCACCGTGCGACCCGCACGGGGTCGCACCATGTACGGAACCTCGCACACCGCCCCGATACGCGCCACGCGCTCGTGAACGCGACCAACAGGCGGACGGGAGGCACGGCGCAGCGCCGCCACGCGCCTCCAGGCCCGCAGACGGGCGCGCCCACCGCACCGTGCGAGGTTCCGCGCACCGTGCGACCCGCGCGGGGTCGCACCACGTACGGAACCTCGCACACTGCGGCAGCGCGCCGGGATCGCGTAACGAAATCGGCACAGCGATTGACACGCTTCAATCCACGTGGTTCCATCCTGATTGAAACGTTCTAAACAGCAGCAACCGGCACCCGCGACGACGCGGGAACCGGGTCCGTTTCACCCGGGGTACCCCCGCCCCGGGCCTTACGAGGAGGTAAGGAATGTCAGCTCGTTCCCTGACCACGAGGTCCCTGACCACGAGGTCGCTCACCACGCGCGCCGTCGTCAAACGTCTCGTCGCCATCGGCGGCGCGACGGTCCTGATCGGAGGACTCGCGGCGTGTTCGTCCGGCGGCTCCGCCGACGAAGGCGGCGGCAAGGTGGAGATCACCTACCAAGCCGACAACTCACCCGCGACCGCAGCCACCGCGAAGCCGCTCATCGCCGCGTTCGAGAAGGCCAACCCCGACATCACGGTCAAGTTCGACACCCGCCCGCAGGGCACCGACGGCGACAACCTGGTGAAGACCCAGCTGTCCACCGGCGAGATGGCCGACGTCTTCAACTACAACTCCGGCTCGCTGATGCAGGCCCTCAACCCGGACAACACCCTGGTGGACCTGTCCGACGAGAGCTGGACGAAGGACGTCGACGAGCAGTTCACGAAGGTCGTCAGCACCGACAAGGGTGTCTACGGCGCCCCGTTCGGCACGAGCTTCGGCGGCGGCGTCATGTACAACAAGAAGGTCTACGCCGACCTCGGGCTCAAGGTCCCCACCACGTGGGACGAGTTCATCAGCAACAGCGAGAAGATCAAGGACGCCGGCAAGGTCGCCCCGATCATCCAGACCTACGGCGACACCTGGACCAGCCAGCTCTTCGTGCTCGGCGACTTCGCCAACATCACGGCGCAGGACAAGGACTGGGCGGACAACTACACCGCCAACAAGGAGTCCTACGCGGACGAGCCCGCACTCGCCGGCTTCGACCACCTGGCCGAGGGCAAGGACAAGGACCTCTACAACGAGGACTTCGCGTCCGCCACGCAGGCGAACGGCCTGAAGATGCTCGCCGACGGCACCGGGGCGCAGTACCCGATGCTGACGAACGCGATCTCCACGCTGCAGCAGGACAGCCCCGACGCGGTCGACGACATCGGAGCGTTCGCGCTGCCGGCCCAGGACGCCGACGACACGAACCTGACCATCTGGGAGCCGAACGGTCTCTACATCCCGAAGACGACCGAGGGCGACCAGCTCGCCGCCGCGAAGAAGTTCATCGCCTTCGCGAACTCGACGGACGGCTGCAAGGTGCAGAACGACACCGGGACGCCCGGTGGCCCGTACGTCATCTCGACCTGCTCGCTGCCGGACGACGTCCCGCCGATGATCGACGACCTGCAGAAGTACCTCGACGACGGCAAGGCGAGCCCGGCGCTCGAGTTCCTGTCCCCGATCAAGGGTCCGAACCTCGAGAAGATCTGCGTGCAGGTCGGCTCGGGCATCACCAACGCGGCGAAGGGCGCTGACCAGTACGACGACGACGTCGTCCAGCAGGCGCAGCAGCTCGGCATCAAGGGCTGGTGAGCCGATGACCGCGACGCTCACGACGGCACTCGAGCCGGCGAAGACGCGAGCAGGATCCGGCGGCGCCGGACCGGCACGCAAGAGGATGCGCTCGTTCTACCCCGCGTGGTTCTTCATCCCCGCGATCGCACTGTACGTCGTGTTCTTCGCGGTCCCGACCTTCGCCGGGTTCTACTTCTCGCTCACCCGCTGGACCTTGTTCGACCAGACCTTCATCGGTTTCGACAACTTCGTCCGGTTCTTCCAGGACCCGCAGCTCGTCTCCGGGTTCGTGCACACATTCCAGTACGGCTTCGTGACGAGCGCGGCGAAGGTGGTCATCGGACTCGCCCTCGCCCTGCTCCTCACGTCGCCCGTCCTGGGCCGCGGCTACCTCCGGGCGGTCGTGTTCTTCCCGGTGCTCGTGTCGACCATCGGCATCGGCATCACGTTCAAGGCCCTGATGGACCCGTTCCACGGGATCATCAACGGGCTGCTCGGATCGGTCGGCCTGCCGACCCCTGGTTGGCTGACCGATCCGAACCTCGCCCTGTGGAGCGTCGCGGCCGTCGACGTGTGGAAGGGCGTCGGCATCGCCACGCTCATCTTCATCGCCGGCATCGTGGCGATCCCGCAGGAGTACTTCGAGGCGGCCCGGGTCGACGGCGCGAGCGCGTGGTCGATCTTCCGGAACATCACGCTGCCGCTGTCCCGCCCGGCCATGGGCACGGTCATCATCCTGTCGCTGATCGGCGGGTTGCGGTCCTTCGACCTGATCTGGGCGATGACCGGTGGTGGTCCAGGGTTCACCAGTGACGTCATCGCGAGTGTGATCTACAAGCAGTACCAAGCCGGGTTCTACGGCTTGTCGACCGCCGGCAACGTGGTGCTCTTCATCGTCGTGACGGCGATCATGGTGCCGATCTCGTGGCTCCTCAACCGCAAGGAGGCAGAGCTGTGACCGCCATCAGCAGCCCTCGCCGGACGACCGGTCGTGCGCCGGCACCGGCGAGCAGGAACCGCCACCCCGGGCGTGCTCGGAAGTGGATCATCGGGTCCATCGCGATCGTCGTCAGCTTCGTGGTCTTCCTGGTGCCGTTCGTCTTCGTCCTGCTCCAGGCGGCGAAGAACCCGGCCGAGGCGAACCAGCTCGGCTTCAGCCTGCCGACCGACTGGCAGCTGTGGCAGAACCTCCAGGCGGTGTTCCAGTCCGGTGACGGCGGGATCGTCCGGGCGTTCCTGAACAGTGCCGTGCTCACCGTGGGCAGCGTGATCGTGATGGTCGTGTTCTCCGCGATGGTCGGCTACGTGTTGCAGCGTCGTCCGAGCAAGTGGAACGGCGTGATCAACTTCTTCGTCCTGGCGGGCCTCATCGTGCCGCCGGCGATCGTGCCGACGATCTGGGTGCTCCAGGGCCTCAACCTGTTCAAGACCATGGGCGGGATGATCCTCATCGAGGCCACGTTCGGCTTGTCGTTCTGCATCCTGCTGTTCCGGGCGTTCGTCGCGACGATCCCCAAGGAGCTCGACGAGGCGGCGGTGCTCGACGGCGCCGGCCCGATCCGGCTGTTCTTCGGGGTGGTGTTGCCGCTGCTCAAGCCGGTGATCATCACCGTCGTGCTCGTGCAGTCGGTCACGGTGTTCAACGACTTCACGAACCCGCTGTACTTCCTGCCCGGGTCCGAGAACGCCACCGTGCAGCAGACCCTCTACGCGTTCCAGAGCCAGACGGTCAGCCAGCTGAACCTGCTGTTCACGGACGTGCTGCTCATCACGATCCCGCCGCTGATCCTCTACATCTTCTTCAACCGTCAGATCGTCGCCGGCATGACCAGCGGCGCCGTCAAGGGCTGACGCCCCACCCCGGCCTGGAGGCGCGACCCGCCTCCGCCACACCGCCCACCCGGACGGGACGGCGGCCACACGACCCCCGCACCGGTCGACGACGACCGGTCGCGTGAAAGGACCCACCACATGACCACCTGGACCGCACAGTTCATCGCGGCCGACACCGACCTCGACAGCGCACCGATCCTGCGCCGCGAGTTCACCATCGACGACGGCCACGGCGCCGTCACCGCAGCCACCCTCGACCTCAGCGCCCTCGGCGTCGTGGAGGGCTGGCTCGGCGGGCAGCGGGTCTCCGACCACCTGCTCGAACCGGGTTGGACCAGCTACGAGTGGCGCATCCGCGTCGTCTCGCACGACGTGACGTCGCACCTGGTCGGGACGGCCCCCGGCGAGGCTGCCGTCCTGGCGCTCGTCGTCGGCAACGGCTGGGCCGCCGGTCGCCTGGCGTGGGGCGGCGGGGGCGGCTGGTACACCGACGAGCGTGCGGGCTTCGCCGAGCTCCGCATCGTGTTCGAGGACGGCCACGAGCAGCGCGTCGTGACCGACACCGACTGGCAGGCCCTGTCGAGTGCGATCACCGCCGACCAGCTGTACGACGGCGAGGACATCGACGCCCGCCTGCGCGACGGCTCGTTCCTGACGCCCGGCGAGGTCACCACGCCGAGCGTCGACGGACACGAGGGCCGCACGAGCACCGTGCACACCGTCGACATCGGGGAGCGCGAACTCGTCGCCGACACCGTCCCGCCGGTCCGCCCCCTCGCCGAGATCGCCCCGGTCGAGGTCTGGACGAGCCCGTCCGGTGCGACCCTCATCGACTTCGGTGTGAACCTGGTCGGCTGGCTCCGGGTCACCGCGAGCGGCCCGGCCGGCACGGTCGTGACCCTGCAGCACGCCGAGGTGCTCGAGCACGACGAGCTCGGCACCCGTCCGTTGCGGACCGCGAAGGCGACGGACCGCTTCACCCTGAGCGGCGGCGAGGAGGACCGGTTCGAACCCCGGTTCACCTTCCACGGCTTCCGCTACGCCCAGGTCGACGGCTGGCCGGGCACCCTCGACGAACTCCGCACGGCGGTCACCGCGGTGCAGGTCGGCTCCGACCTCACCCGGACGGGCACGTTCGAGTCGAGCCACGAGCTGCTGAACACCTTCCACGACAACGTCATCCGGGGCATGCAGGGCAACTTCCTCAGCGTCCCGACCGACTGCCCGCAGCGCGACGAGCGCCTCGGGTGGACAGGCGACATCGCGGCGTTCGCCCCGACGGCCTCGTACCTGTTCGACACCAGGACGTTCCTGGCGGACTGGCTCCGCGACGTGTGGCTCGAGCAGCAGCACGCCGACGGCATCATCCCGTTCGTGGTGCCGGACGTGCTGAAGTACTCCCCCGCCGAGGACTTCGGCAAGCCCGACGCGACCGCCGTCTGGTCGGACGCCGGCGTCTGGGTGCCGTGGACCCTGTACCAGGCGTACGGCGACACCGCGGTCCTCGAGGAGCAGTTCGACTCGATGGCCGCGCACCTCCGGCGCATCCGCGACCACTTGTCCCCCGAGGACCTGTGGGACACCGTGTTCCAGTTCGGCGACTGGCTCGACCCGGACGCCCCGCCGGAGGCGCCGGCGGACGCGAAGGCCGACAAGGGCGTCGTCGCGACGATCTGCGCCTACCGGTCCGCGACGATCGTGGCGGACGCGGCGGAGCTCTTGGGCGGCCACGAGGCGGAAGCGACCGAGTTCCGGGAACTGGCGTCGCGCCTCCAGGCCGGGTTCCGTACCCACTACCTGCAGGACGACGGGCGCATCCTGTCGGACGCGACCACGGTGTACACGCTCGCGATCGTGTTCGGGATCCTGTCCGAACAGGAGCAGGCCGCGGCAGGCGACCGTCTCGCCGAGCTGGTCGAGGCGTCCGGGTACCGGATCTCGACGGGCTTCGCCGGGACGCCGTTCATCACGGACGCCTTGACGCAGACCGGCCACCTCGACGACGCCTACCAGCTGCTGCTGCAGACCGAGTGCCCGTCGTGGCTGTACCCGGTGACGATGGGTGCGACCACGGTCTGGGAGCGCTGGGACTCGATGCTGCCGGACGGCACGATCAACCCGGGTGAGATGACCTCGTTCAACCACTACGCGCTCGGTGCCGTGGCGGACTGGATGCACCGGGTCGTCGGTGGTCTGTCGGCGCTGTCGCCGGGGTACGAGTCCGTGCTCATCGCGCCGCAGCCGGGCGGGGGTCTGACGTGGGCGTCGACCTCGCTCGACACGGTCCACGGGCACGTCGCGGTGCGGTGGGAGCTCGTCGACGGTGAGTTGCGCGTCCGGGCGACCGTGCCCGAGGGCGTGACCGCGGTGGTGCGCCTGCCGGGTGCTGCGGAGCAGCGGCTCGGCGGCGGAACGCACGAGCTGCGCGCGCCGGCCGCGGTCCCCGCGGCGTAGCGCGGAGCGGAAGGTGGGCCGGTCACGGTGGGTGCGCGGGACGCCTGGCGGCGCTCGCCTGGCGTCGCTCGCCTGGCGTCGCGCCCCCGGCGTCGCGCCCCCGGCGTCGCGCCCCCGGGCAGTCTTCGCGCCCCGACTCTTCGGGGCGCGAAGACCGCAACGGGGCGCGCAGCCCGCCAGCGCGGCCCGCGCGCTCGCTGCGCCCGTCCCGCGCCCGTCCCGCGCCCGTCCCGCGCGCACATCGCGCCCGTCCCGTATCGCGCCCCCGTGCGTGCATCGCGCCCCGACTCTCGGGGGCGCGAAGACCGCAACGGGGTGCGCGACGCAGCACCACCCCACACGGTTGCGGTGGACCGCCGCGACCCGTACTGTATGAAACGATTCAATCGCACACGAGGAAGTGACACGATGACATCGACCAGCTTCAGCTCCATCGCGGAGCAACTGGCCCGGCAGCAGATCGAGCTGCCGTCCTGGGCCTTCGGCAACTCCGGCACCCGCTTCAAGGTGTTCAGCACGCCGGGCACCCCGCGCGACCCCTACGAGAAGATCGCCGACGCCGCCCAGGTGCACAAGTACACCGGACTGGCCCCGACCGTGGCACTCCACATCCCGTGGGACCTCGTCGACGACTTCGCCGACCTCAAGCGGCACGCGGAAGAGCACGGCGTCTCGCTCGGCACCGTCAACTCGAACACGTTCCAGGACGACGACTACAAGTTCGGCGCCCTCACCCACGTCGACGAGACGATCCGGCAGAAGGCGATCGACCACCACCTGCGCTGCATCGACGTGATGGACGCCACCGGCAGCCGCGACCTGAAGATCTGGCTCGCCGAGGGCTCGAACTACCCGGGGCAGGAGGACATGCGCTCCCGCCAGGACCGCCTGCACGAGTCCCTCAGCACGATCTACGACCGCCTCGGCGCCGACCAGCGCCTGGTGCTCGAGTACAAGTTCTTCGAGCCGTCGTTCTACCACACGGACGTCCCCGACTGGGGCACGAGCTACGTGCAGACGGCGGCCCTCGGCGACAAGGCGATGGTCTGCCTCGACACCGGCCACCACGCCCCCGGCACGAACATCGAGTTCATCGTGATGCAGCTGCTGCGCCTCGGGAAGCTCGGTTCCTTCGACTTCAACTCGCGGTTCTACGCCGACGACGACCTGATCGTGGGCGCAGCGGACCCGTTCCAGCTGTTCCGCATCCTGGTCGAGGTCATCCGCGGCGGCGGCTACGACAACCCTGATGTGGCGTTCATGCTCGACCAGTGCCACAACATCGAGGACAAGATCCCCGGCCAGATCCGGTCCGTGCTCAACGTGCAGGAGATGACGGCCCGGGCGCTGCTCCTCGACCGCGTCGCCCTGACCGCCGCGCAAGAGGCGCACGACGTCCTCGGCGCGAACGAGGTCTTCATGGACGCGTACCAGACCGACGTCCGCAAGGACCTCGCCGCGTGGCGCGAGTCCCGCGGCCTGCCGGCGAACCCGATGCGCGCGTACCTGGAGTCGGGGTACCAGCAGTCGATCGCCGAGGACCGCGTCGGCGGCGTCCAGGCCGGCTGGGGCGCGTAGACACATGACAACCACAGGACTGGAGGCTCGGGTCATGCCCGCAACGCACCGCACGGACGCAGACGAGACGATCAGGGCGCTCATCGCGCGCTCGAACGCGCTCGGCTCGGATCCGCGGATCACGAACTACGCGGGCGGCAACACCTCCGCCAAGGGCACCGACACCGACCCCGTCACAGGAGAACCGGTCGAACTGCTCTGGGTGAAGGGTTCCGGGGGCGACCTCGGCACCCTCACCCCGGCTGGCCTCGCGGTCCTGCGGGTCGACCGGGTCCGCGCCCTCCAGGACGTCTACCCCGGTGTGGAACGCGAGGACGAGATGGTCGCCGCGTTCGACTACACGCTGCACGGCAAGGGCGGTGCGGCGCCGTCGATCGACACGGCGATGCACGCCCTGGTCGACGCCGCGCACGTCGACCACCTGCACCCGGACGCCGGCATCGCCATCGCGACGGCGGCGGACGGACCGGCCCTGACGTCGACGATCTTCGGCGACAAGGTGGTCTGGGTGCCGTGGCGCCGACCCGGGTTCCAGCTCGGGCTCGACATCGCCACGATCAAGCGCGACAACCCGCAGGCGATCGGCACGATCCTCGGCGGCCACGGCATCACGGCCTGGGGAGACAGCTCCGCCGATGCCGAGGCGAACTCGCGCTGGATCATCGACACCGCCGAGCAGTACATCGCGGAGCACGGGAACGCCGACCCGTTCGGCGGGACCCGAGCAGGCTTCGCGGCGCTGCCGACGGAGGAGCGACGTGCACGAGCGGCCGCCCTCGCCCCGACGATCCGCGGCATCGCCGGGCACGACAAGCCGGTGGTGGGTCACTTCACCGACAGCGACGTCGTCCTCGACTTCCTGGCGTCAGAGCGCGCCGACGAACTCGCCGCGCTCGGCACGAGCTGCCCGGACCACTTCCTCCGCACCAAGGTGAAGCCCCTCATCCTGGACCTGCCCGCCACGGCGAGCGTCGACGAGCTGACCGCACGTCTGCACGAACTCCACGAGCAGTACCGCGCGGACTACCAGGCCTACTACGACCGGCACCGGGCGCCGGACTCCCCCGCGATCCGCGGCGCCGACCCACTCATCGTGCTGGTGCCCGGCGTCGGGATGTTCTCGTACGGCAAGGACGCCCAGACCGCCCGCGTCGCCGGCGAGTTCTACGTCAACGCGATCAACGTCATGCGCGGCGCCGAGTCGCTGAGCACCTACGCCCCGATCGACGAGGCCGAGAAGTTCCGCATCGAGTACTGGTCCCTGGAAGAGGCGAAGCTCCAGCGGATGCCGGCCCCCAAGAAGCTCGCCACCCGGATCGCCCTGGTCACCGGGGCCGCGAGCGGCATCGGCAAGGCCATCGCGAAGCGCCTGGCGGCCGAGGGTGCCGCGGTCGTCATCGCCGACCTCGACCTGGCGAAGGCGCAGGAAGCCGCTGCCGAGATCGGGAACACCGACAAGGCCATCGGCGTCGCCGCGAACGTGACGGACGCCGCCGCCATCGACCAGGCGATCCAGCAGACCCTGCTGCACTTCGGTGGCCTCGACCTCGTCGTGAACAACGCCGGGCTGAGCCTGAGCAAGAGCCTGCTCGAGACCACGGAACAAGACTGGGACCTGCAGCACGACGTCATGGCGAAGGGCTCGTTCCTGGTCTCGAAGGCTGCGGCGAAGGTGCTCATCGAGCAGGGCCTCGGCGGCGACATCGTCTACATCTCGTCGAAGAACTCGGTGTTCGCCGGCCCGAACAACATCGCCTACTCGGCGACCAAGGCCGACCAGGCACACCAGGTCCGGTTGTTGGCGGCGGAGCTCGGCGAGCACGGCGTCCGCGTCAACGGGATCAACCCCGACGGCGTCGTCCGTGGCTCCGGGATCTTCGCCTCCGGCTGGGGTGCGAACCGCGCGAAGACGTACGGCATCGAGGAGCAGGACCTCGGCGCGTTCTACGCCCAGCGCACGATCCTCAAGCGCGAGGTCGTGCCGGAGAACGTCGCCAACGCCGTCTACGCCATCTGCACCGACGACTTCTCGCACACGACCGGCCTGCACGTGCCCGTCGACGCGGGCGTCGCCGCCGCGTTCCTGCGGTAGCGACGACCAACGAGCGACGACCAACGAACCGAGCAGGAGCACGGCATGCACACGAGCGGCAGCGTCGCCGCGGTCGACCTCGGCGCCACCAGCGGCCGGGTGATCGTCGGCCACGTCGACACCGACGGCGTCCGGATGGAGCACGTCAACCGGTTCCCGAACGGCCCGGTGACCCTGCTCGAGGGCGACGCGCACGGCGGGCGGGACGCCCTGCACTGGGACGTCGTCGAGCTGTACCGGCAGGTGACGGACGGGCTCCGGCAGGCGTTCGCCGGGTACCCCGGGATCGTCAGCATCGGCATCGACTCATGGGCGGTCGACTACGGCCTGCTCCGCGACGGTCGACTGCTCGGGCTGCCGTACCACTACCGCGACGAGCGGCACGAGGGCGGCGTCGACCGCGTGCACCGACGGATGGACGCTGCCGAGCTGTACGCCCGGAACGGCCTGCAGCACCTGCCCTTCAACACGGTGTTCCAGTTCGCCGCGGACCCGTCGCTGCAGCTCGCGCAGCGGGCGCTGCTCGTCCCCGACCTGCTCGGCTACTGGCTCACCGGCGTCGAGGCGGCCGAGCGCACGAACGCGTCGACGACCGGGGCCCTGAACGCGACCACGCGTGGGTGGGACCCGGCGTTGCGGGCTGCTGCGGGCCTCCCGGCCGGGTTGCTGCCCACGCTGCGCGACCCGGGCGACCGACTCGGCCCCCTGCTGCCGTCCGTGGCCGACCTGGTCGGCGGCAGCGCGCCGGTGACGCTGGTCGGGTCGCACGACACGGCCTCAGCCGTCGTCGCGGTCCCCGCGACCGAACCCGACTTCGCGTACATCTCGTCCGGCACCTGGTCGCTCGTCGGCGTCGAACTCGAGTCCCCCGTCCTGTCCGACGCGGCACGCGAGGCCAACTGCACCAACGAGGGCGGGGTCGACGGCCGGGTCCGGTTCCTGAAGAACGTGTCCGGACTCTGGCTGCTGTCCGAGAGCGTCCGCACCTGGGAACGCGATGGCGAGCGCATCGACCTGGAGGCCCTGCTCGCCTCCGCCGCGGCCGTCACCGCACCGGTCCCGGTGTTCGACGTCGGGGACGACTCGTTCACACCCCCCGGGGACATGCCGGCCCGCATCGCCACCTGGTGCGTCGCGCACGGACTGTGCGCGCCCGCCTCGCGGGCCGAGTTCGCGCGGAGCATCCTCGAATCGCTCGCGACGGCGTACGCCGACACCCTGCGGACCATCGCCGACGTGACCGGCAAGGAGATCCGTGTCGTGCACGTCGTCGGCGGCGGCTCGCAGAACCGGCTGCTCTGCCAGCTCACCGCGGACCGAACCGGACTGCCCGTGCTAGCCGGCCCCGTCGAGGCGACCGCGCTCGGCAACGTCCTGGTCCAGGCGCGCGCCGCTGGACTCGCAGGCCTCGGAGGGGCTTCACTGGAGGCACTCCGCAGCACCGTCGCACGGACCGTCGAGCCCGTGCGCTACACCCCAGCACCCGCTGCACCCTCGGCGTCGTCGCGCGTCGATCCCGATCGAACCACCGTCAGGAGCACCGCATGACCACGACCGACGACCAGCACCGAGTCGACCCCGCCACCGGGGCGCCCGCAGCGTCGACCGGGTCCGCGTCCGCTCGGCGCACCCGGGTCCAGCGGCAACTGCCGACGGTGCGGGACCTCGCGCCGCTCATGCAGTTCAAGAAGCCCTCGCTGCCGGGTCGGCGTCAGCGCCTCGAACAGGCCTTGACGATCTGGGACCTGCGCGACATCGCCGCCCGACGCACCCCGAAGGCCGCGTTCGACTACACCGAGGGCGCCGCCGAGGCAGAGATCTCGCTCGCCCGTGCGCGGCAGGCGTTCGAGGACATCGAGTTCACACCCGCGATCCTGCGCGACGTGTCGTCGGTGGACACCTCGCGCTCGGTGCTGGGTGCGCCGGTCGCGTACCCGTTCGGCATCGCCCCCACCGGGTTCACGCGCATGATGCAGACCGAGGGCGAGCGCGCCGGTGCCCGGGCAGCCGGACGTGCTGGCATCCCCTTCTCGCTCTCCACGATGGGCACCACCGCGATCGAGGACGTCCGCGACGCCAACCCCGACGGTCGGAACTGGTTCCAGCTGTACATGTGGAAGGACCGCGAGAAGTCGATGGCGCTGGTCTCCCGTGCCGAGAAGGCCGGCTTCGACACGCTGCTCGTGACCGTGGACGTCCCCGTCGCCGGCGCCCGCCTGCGGGACAAGCGCAACGGGTTCTCGATCCCGCCGCAGCTGAGCGCTCGGACCGTGATCAACGCCATCCCGCGGCCGTGGTGGTGGTTCGACTTCCTGACCACCGAACCCCTCGCGTTCGCCTCGCTCGACCGGTGGTCCGGCACCGTCGGGGAGCTCCTCGACCACATGTTCGACCCGACCGTCACCTACGAGGACCTCGCCTGGATCCGCGACCAGTGGAAGGGCAAGGTCGTCGTCAAGGGCGTGCAGTCCCTGTCGGACGCGCGTCGTCTGGCGGACATGGGCGTCGACGGGATCACGCTGTCGAACCACGGCGGTCGCCAGCTCGACCGCGCCCCCGTCCCCTTCCACCTGCTGCCCCAGGTGGTGCGCGAAGTGGGCAACGACACCGAGGTGCACCTCGACACGGGCATCATGTCCGGCGCGGACATCGTCGCCGCGGTGGCGCTCGGCGCGAAGTTCACGATGGTGGGCCGGGCCTACCTGTACGGGCTGATGGCGGGTGGCGAGGCCGGGGTGGACCGGATGATCCAGATCCTGTCCGAGCAGATCGAGCGGACGATGCGGCTGCTCGGCGTCACGTCACTCGACGAGCTCGAGCCGGGGCACGTGACGCAGCTGCAGCGGTTGCAGCCGGTGCCGCGCAGCTGACGGGCAGCGGTGGCGGTCGACCGGCCGTATCCTGACTTCCTGCTCGGGCGACCCGCCATCGCAGTCGGGTGTCGCCCACGGAAGGATCTGCCATGAGCATGGAAGGCGCGGCCTGGAGCTCGCTGTACAAGATCTCGACCGCCAAGGACGGAAAGCACGGGTTCTCCCGTGCATCCGTGCGGCGGATCCTGACGTTCGCGGTGCCCTACCGCGCCAAGCTGGTGCTCTTCATCGCCCTCTCCGTCGTGGGGGCGTTCCTCGCCGTCGCGACGCCGGTGCTCGCCGGTCGGGTGGTCGACGTCATCGTCGCGCGGGGCGCGGTCTCCACGATCGTCTGGCTCGCCGTCGTCATCGCCCTCGTGGCCGTGGCCGACGCCGGCGTGTCACTCGCGACGCGCTGGTACTCGGCGCGGATCGGCGAAGGCGTGATCCTGGACCTCCGGACCGCCGTCTTCAACCACGTGCAGAAGATGCCCATCGCGTTCTTCACCCGGACCCGGACGGGCGCCCTCGTCAGCCGGCTCAACAACGACGTGATCGGTGCGCAGCAGGCCTTCAGCGGCACCCTGTCCGGCGTGGTCACGAACTTCGTGGCGCTGGTGCTCACCCTGACCGTCATGCTCAGCACGTCCTGGCTCGTGACGGTGATCGCGGTGGTCATGCTCCCCGTGTTCCTGATCCCCGCGCGTCGCATGGGCAGCCGGCTCGCCGCGCTCCGCCGCGAGGCCGCCGACCACAACTCCGCCATGAGCACGCAGATGACCGAGCGCTTCTCCGCGCCCGGCGCCACCCTCGTGAAGCTGTTCGGCCGTCCGGACGAGGAAGCCGAGGAGTTCCGCGTCCGCGCCGCTCGCGTCCGCGACATCGGGGTCCGCACCGCGATGCTGCAGTTCGTCTTCGTCACCGCGCTGATGCTCGTCTCCGCCCTGGCCCTCGCGCTCGTGTACGGACTCGGCGGGTTCCTCGCACTCGCCGGCCAGCTGGACACCGGCGACGTGGTCACCCTGGCGCTCCTCCTCACCCGCCTCTACGCGCCGCTGACCAGCCTCGCGAACGCACGGGTCGAGATCATGAGCGCCGTGGTCAGCTTCGAGCGCGTCTTCGAGGTGCTGGACCTCGAACCGCTCATCCAGGAGAAGCCGGACGCCGTCACCGTCCCCGACGGCCCGGTGGCGGTCGAGTTCGACGACGTCCGGTTCGCCTACCCGTCCGCGGACAAGGTGTCCCTCGCCTCGTTGGAGGAGGTCTCCACCCTCGACACCCGCGGCGGCGACGAGGTCCTGCACGGGGTGTCCTTCCGGATCGAGCCCGGCCAGACCGTCGCCCTCGTCGGGACCTCCGGGGCCGGCAAGTCCACGATCGCGCAGCTCCTCTCCCGCCTGTACGACGTCGACAGCGGCGCCGTCCGACTCGCCGGGACGGACGTCCGCGACGTCACGTTCGGCTCGATGCGGCACACGATGGGCATGGTGACGCAGGACGGCCACCTGTTCCACGAGACGATCCGGTCGAACCTGCGGCTCGCGAGGCCCGAGGCGACCGACGACGAGGTGTGGGACGCCGTCCGACGTGCACGCCTCGAGCCGCTCATCCGGTCCCTGCCGGACCAGCTCGACACCATGGTCGGTGAGCGCGGCTACCGGTTGTCCGGGGGCGAACGCCAACGGATGACCATCGCGAGGCTCCTGCTCGCCCAGCCGCGGGTCGTCATCCTCGACGAGGCGACGGCGGCGCTGGACTCGACGTCGGAGGCCGCGGTGCAGGCGGCGCTGAGCGAGGCGCTCGAGGGACGGACCGCGATGGTGATCGCCCACCGCCTCTCCACCATCCGCAGTGCGGACTTGATCCTGGTGGTCGAGGACGGTTCGATCGTGGAGCGCGGGACCCACGACGAGCTGCTGGCCGTGGGTGGTCGGTACGAGGAGTTGCACCGGACGCAGTTCGCGGTGCAGAAGAACGTCGCGGCGGACGAAGCGGCGCTGGGTGGCAACGAGGCCAAGCAGCGCTGAGCGACAACTAGCCGTAGTTCGACCACGGCAGCCCGAGCGCCCACTGCACTACGGGGCCGACCACGAGCATCGCGCCGGCTGGACCGACGACGAGCAGGGACGTCCGTCCGCCGCTCCACGCGGGGCGCAGGACGACGACGGCTCCGGCCAACGCCGCGATCGCCAGGGCACCGAAGATCCAGGACGTGCCGGACATCCGCCAACCGTCGTGTGCGAACCAGTCCTGGACGCCCTGGACCGTTCGTGCCCAGGCGTGCGGCTCCGAGCTGTATCGCCCCGAGATGACGGGCATCGGCCAACCGATGATCGCGAGGACACCGGTGACCGCACTCGCCACTCCGAGCACCACCGCCCAGAACCGCGGCCCGACGACGGGCTCGACGTCGAAGTCGGGGATGCTCACGCGGTCGACGCTACCGGTCCGCAATCACGGTCCAGGTGCCGCGCAGGGTCGTCAGCAAGTGCTCGATGTTCCGGAGAGCGCGTCGGGTCTCCCAGACCGAGTACGCGCACATCCCCACGAACAGCGCCAGGATCGCCCACCAAGACGCGCTGACCGTCAGGGCGGCCCAGATCGAGAACGCCACGAAGACGACGCCCATGATCGGGACGATGACCCGGTTGTTGCGGTAGCGCTTCCGGGTCGACTCGAGTTCGCGTGTCCACACGACGTGGTCGACGTCGCCGGGGAGTTCGCCGGTGCGGACTGCGCGTTGGATGGCCGCCGCGGTCTCCGTCCCTCCGGCCCGACGCCGGCGGTACGCGATGAGGAACCCGAAGAACGCGGTCATCAGGACGGCGTAGAACAGCGACGCGATCGCTCGGGCGGCCAGGTCACGACCGTCGGGGTTGGATGCCAGGCCGATGGCGAAGTACAGCCCACCGACCAGCACGAACACGATCGGCAGCAGCGCCGGCAACGGCATCGTCCGGAAGCGGTCCATGGTGTCGTCCCCTCGTGGTGTCGAGTCGTTCTCGGTTTCACCACCATGCCGACGCCCGCCGGGAACATCCTGAGCGAGCTGGTCCCGGCGGCCCCCGCCTAGGGTGGACGGGTGGACGACGACGGGCGGGGACGCGCACGAGCAGCCCTCGCGGCCGTGGCAGCCGCGAGTGATCGACCGCTGGTCCCCGCGCTCGCCAGTGCGACGACCCCGAACCCCCGACGTGCCGCGGTCCTGATGCTCTTCGGCCCGCTCGACAGTGTGCCGAGCGACCGTCCGGCCGTGGCCCGCGCGGTCGGCCGCGACCTCGACGTGCTGCTGCTCGCCCGTGCGGCGACGCTGCGGTCCCATCCGGGCGAGGTCGCGTTCCCCGGCGGGCGGATCGATCCCGGAGACGTGGACGCCACGGCCGCCGCGCTCCGCGAGGCGCGCGAGGAAACCGGACTCGACCCGGCCGGCGTCGAGGTGCTCGGAACGGTGCCCGCGGTCCCGCTGGCGCACTCGAACCACCTGGTCGAACCGGTCCTCGGATGGTGGTGGGACCCGTCGCCGATCCGGGCCGTGGACCAGCGCGAGTCCGCAGCGGTCTTCCGGGTGCCGGTGGCCGACCTCCTCGACCCGGCACACCGGGGCGTCACCGTCATCCGTCGAGGCGGTCAGGAGTGGCGGGGGCCGGCGTTCACCGTCGATGCCGAGTCCGGTCGCCACCTGGTGTGGGGCTTCACCGCGATGCTGCTGGACGCGCTGTTCGAGCGGCTCAGCTGGACGGAACCCTGGGACCGGGAGCACGTGCTGCCACTGGCTGTCCGGCGCTGACGAGCGGGAACGCGAGCGGGTCGGCCCGGACGGCGTCGACGGCGTGCGCGACGGCGCCGATGACCACGACGTCGGCGCCGAGCGACGACGCGACGATCTCGGGCACGGGGTCGAACTCGCCGCTCTCGAGCCACGCCCGCGCCCGGTCTATCACGGCGGCGGCGGGTGCGGCGATCGCGCCGGCCACCACGACACGGTCGATGTCGAGCAGGCTCGCGAGCAGGACGCAGACCCGTGCCAACCGCCCACCGAGCCGGTCGACGATGGTGCGCGCAGCGGGGTCGCCGTCGGCCGCGGCACGGAACACCGCGGCGGCGTCGGGGGCGGTCGCGAGCGGGTGCCCTGGGCGGATCTCCCCCGTGGCGATCGCCTCGGCGACGAGCGTGCGTGCGGTCGCGCCGATCCCGTCCGACGACCCGACGCCCTCGACGAGTCCGAGGACCCGCATCTCGCCCGCACCACCGTGCGCACCGCGCAGGAGCACACCGTCGACCACGAGCCCGCTGCCGAAGCGTTCGCCGGAGAGCAGGGCGGCGAACGAGGCGTCTCCGGACGAGGGCCGCTCGGCGAGGGCGGCGAGGTTCGCGTCGTTCTCGACCACCACGCGGCCGTGCGGCACGGCGTCGGCGAACCCCGGGTTCATCCGGTCCCAGAAGCCGCCGTCGTCCGGGGAAGCACCGGCGGCGTCGACCGGGGCCGGGATCCCGACGACGGTGACGAGGACACGGGAACGGTCCGTCCCCGCTGCGGCGAGCGCGGTCGCGACGGTCTCCGCGATGACGCCGAGGCGCACCGGGACCTCGAGCCCGGACTCGCCGAGCGCTCCCTCGGCCCGACCGAGCACGGTACCGCGCAGGTCCGCGACGAAGGCGGTGACACGGTGTTGTCCGGCGTCGACGCCGACGACGACGCCGGCAGAGGTGTCGAGTTCGTAGCGACGGGCGGGTCGGCCCTTCCGGTACTCGCCAGCGGCGCGGGCGTCGTCGAGCCCGCGGAGCCAGCCGAGACGGACGAGTTCCTCGCACGCGGCGAGCACGGTCGACCGGGTCAGCCCGGTGGCGTCGATCGCTTCGGTCGCGGTGAACGCCGCCGACTCGAACGCGTACGCGAGCAGCGTCTCGGCGCTCGTGCGACGGTGCGGTGGCATGCCGTGACCCTATCGCGCGGAGAGTTCTTTGCGTAATTAGATTTTCTCGCTAGATTTACTCCCAGCGATCGGCATCGGAGCCGGTCGCGGGTCGGAACGGCAGGGACGCCGGGTCCGGACGGACGGAGACGACGTGCAACCACACGCCACGACCAGGACGGCAGCATCGGTGAGCCGACGCTCGTTCCTGCTCGGAGCCGGCGGCATCGCCAGCGGGCTCGCGCTCGCGGGGTGCGCCCCGATCGGGTCCTCGAGCGCCAAGCCGGAGACCATCACGTTCTACGTGTCGAAGCCCGAGGTCATCGGGTACTTCGACGACGTCATCGCGAAGTTCCACCAGAGCCAGTCGAAGGTCCGGGTCGTCCGCGACTCGACCTCGAGCATGTCCGCGAACTTCGTCCGGAACCGACCGCCGGACCTCGGGTGCTGGAACTACAACTTCTCGGTCGTGCCGTTCGTCGAGCACGGTGCACTGACGGACCTGTCCGACCTGCCGCAGGCCGACACCATCAACCCGGACCTGTGGCCGCTCATGGAGCAGACCGCGGACTACCCGGGGCGGAAGAGCGCGCTGCCGTACTCGGTGACCGCCGCGTCGGTGATCTACAACAAGGCGGTCTTCACGGAGCAGGGACTCGAGGTGCCGACGACGTGGAGCGAGTTCGCCGACGTCTGCGAGCGCCTGACGAAGGCCCGCATCGCGCCGATCTACGGCACGTTCAAGGACAACTGGACGATCGCCCAGGGCATGTTCGACTACACGATCGGCGGCGCGATCGACGTGCCGAAGACGTTCGCCGCACTGCAGCGCGAGGGGACGAGCGTCGGGAAGAACTCGTCCGTGTCGTTCGAGAAGGACTTCCGGACCCCGATGGAGCGCATGGTCCAGCTGCGCGAGTGGCACCAGGACGGCGCTGCCAGCCGCGGCTACGGCGACGGGAACCTGGCGTTCGCCCAGGGCAAGGCGGCGATGTACCTGCAGGGCCCGTGGGCCCTCGGTGAGATCGCGAAGACGACGAAGGACATGGACCTCGGTACCTTCCCCCTCCCCGTCACCGACGACCCGGCGGACAACAAGGTCCGGGTGAACGTCGACCTGGCGCTCTGGATCCCGGAGGCCTCGCGCAAGCAGGACGCAGCGCGCGAGTTCCTGACGTTCCTGATGCAGCCGGAGGTCAACGACAAGTACAACGCCGACAACAACGGCTTCGGGGTCCGGAAGGACGCTCCCCCGACGTCGAACCCGGCACTCGAGGGCATGCAGTCGTACTACGACGACGCCGCCTTCTACCTCGGTGCATCGCAGCTCATCCCCGCCGAGATCCCGGTCGCGAACTACGCGCAGTCGATCGCCTTCGGCGGCGACCCGCAACGTCAGCTCCGCACCCTCGACGCCGACTGGGCGCGCCTCGCGCTCCGCACGGCCGCGTAAGGAGACGTCCGAATGGCAACCACGACCACTGAATCCATCACGACGGCGGACCGCCGCCGCCGTGGCGGAGCCGCCACGGGCCTCCAGGGCATCAAGCACAAGCGGAAGCGGATCGAACCGGTCTTCCTCGCGTTCCTGCTCCCCACCCTGGTGCTCTTCACGCTCGCCATCACGCTGCCCGCGGTGATGGGCATCGTCCTGAGCTTCACGAACTCCGTCGGGTTCGGCGAGTTCCGCTTCATCGGCCTGACGAACTACGTCGCCGTGTTCTCCGATCCCGCGATCCTGCAGGCGTACCTGTTCACCCTCGGGTTCTCGCTCGTCACGGTGATCGTCGTGAACGCGATCGCCTTCCTGCTCGCCATCGCACTGACCTCGAAGATCCGCGGGAAGATCGCCCTCCGCGGGGTGTTCGTGCTGCCGATGGTGATCTCCGGCATCGTCATCGCGTACGTGTTCTCGTTCCTGTTCGCGAACAGCCTGCCGGCCTTCGCCACCGCCGTCGGGTTCGGGCCGCTCGAGCAGAGCATCCTGGCGAACCCCGACCTGGCGTGGGTCGCGATCGTCGTCGTGACCGCGTGGCAGGCGATCCCGTCGACGCTGCTCATCTACATCGCCGGGGTGCTGTCCATCCCCGGCGAGGTGTACGAGGCCGCCGCCCTCGACGGCGCGAGCGCCTGGCGCCAGCTGATCTCGATCACCGCACCGCTCACCGCGGGCTACATCCTCATCAACCTGGTGATCGGGTTCAAGAACTTCCTCAACTCCTACGACATCATCGTCGGCCTGACCGACGGCGGCCCCGGCACCTCGACCACCAGTGTCGCGATGTCGATCTTCAAGGGCTTCAACGGCGGCGACTACGCCTACCAGATGGCCAACGCCACGATCTTCTTCGTCATCGCGGTCGTCATCGCCGTGATCCAGCTGCGGGCGACCCGCGGGAAGGCAGCGCTCTGATGTCCCTGCAAGCACCCCTGCGACCGGGCACGACGAAGACCGGCAGCATCCGCTCGGTGGACGCGGACCGCAACGCCGGCGGCCGAGCAGCCGGCCGCCGCGGCGGCTCCGCCAACTGGCCCGTCACCGTCGTCCTCGTGCTCTGCGCGCTGTCCGTCCTCGTGCCGCTGTACGTCACGCTGACCATGGCGTTCAAGACCACCGCGCAGTCCGTCGACGGGAACGCGTTCTCGTTGCCGGCCCCGTTCAGCGTCGACGGCTTCGTGCAGGCGTGGCAGCTCACCGACTTCCCGCGGGCGTTCGCCGTCTCCGTGTTCGTCGCCGCGATCACCGTCGTCGGCACGATCCTGCTCGCGTCGTTCACCGCGTTCGCGATCGCTCGGAACTGGGACCGCAAGCTGTTCCGCTGGTCGTTCTTCTACCTGCTCGCGGCGATGTTCCTGCCGTTCCCGGTGCTCGCACTGTCGCAGGTGAAGCTCACCGGACTCGCGCACCTCGACAACCCGATCGGCGTCGCGATCCTGCACGTCATGTTCCAGCTGTCCTTCAGCGTGCTGCTCTTCACCGCCTTCCTCCGGTCCATCCCGGCCGAACTGGAGGAGAGTGCACGTATCGACGGTGCGAGCACGGGGCAGGTGTTCTGGCGACTCGTGTTCCCGCTGCTGGCACCGATGAGCGCCACCGTCGGCATCTTCGCGTTCCTCGCGTCCTGGAACGACTTCGTGATGCCGTCCCTGATCACCTCCGACCCGGCACTGCAGACCCTGCCGGTCCTGCAGCAGATGTTCCAGACGCAGTTCAGCAACAACTACAACGTGTCGTTCGCCTCGTACCTGATGGCCATGGCCCCCGCGATCATCGTCTACCTCATCACCCAGCGATGGGTGATGGCCGGTGTGACCCAGGGCGCCATCAAGTGAGCGAAGCAACGACCTCGACCGAAGGAAGAACCCACATGACCGACGTGCTCGACCCCGCCGTCACCGCCAGCCCGACCTCGACCGACGAGACCTGGTGGCGTCAGGCGAGCGTCTACCAGATCTACCCGCGGTCCTTCGCGGACGCGAACGGCGACGGCATCGGCGACCTGCCCGGCATCACCGAACGCGTGCCGTACCTGGCGTCGCTCGGCATCGAGGCCGTCTGGCTCAGCCCCTTCTACCCGTCCGCCCTGGCCGACGGCGGCTACGACGTCGACGACTACCGCGACGTCGACCCCCGCCTCGGCACGCTCGACGACTTCGACCGGATGGTCGAGGCCCTGCACGCCGCCGGCATCCGGGTGATCGTCGACGTCGTCCCGAACCACACGAGCGACCGGCACGAGTGGTTCCGCGAGGCCCTCGCCGCTCCCAAGGGCTCCCCCGCCCGCGACCGCTACGTGTTCCGCGACGGCAGCGGCCCTTCCGGCGAACAGGCACCCGCCGACTGGATCTCGATCTTCGGCGGCCCGGCCTGGACCGCGGTCGGCGACGGCCAGTGGTACCTGCACTCCTTCGCGAAGGAGCAGCCCGACCTGAACTGGGCGAACCGCGAGGTCCGCGACGACTTCCTGCACACCCTGCGCTTCTGGTCCGACCGCGGCGTCGACGGGTTCCGCATCGACGTCGCCCACGGGCTCGCGAAGGACCTGGGCGAGACCCTGCCGACCTGGACCGAGCTCGCCGAGATGCCGAAGGACGGCACGCACCCGCTCTGGGACCGCGACGACGTGCACGAGATCTACGCCGAGTGGCGCGGGGTCTTCGACGAGTACACCCCCGCCCGCACCGCGGTCGCCGAGGCCTGGGTCGCCGCCGACCGCCGCGCGCGGTACGCCAGCGCCGAGGGACTCGGGCAGGCGTTCAACTTCGACCTGCTCGAGGCCGACTTCGACGCCGGTTCGTTCAAGGAGATCATCGAGTTCAACCTCGGCCTCGCCGAGCAGTCCGGGTCCTCGACGACGTGGGTGTTCTCGAACCACGACGTCGTCCGGCACGCCACCCGGTACGCCCTGCCCCCGCGCGGCGGCGACGCCGAGAAGCAGGGCAGCGCTTGGTTGCTCGCCGGCGGCTCGCAGGACGCGCTCGACCGCGACCTCGGCCTGCGCCGGGCCAAGGCCGCCACGCTCCTCGAACTCGCGCTGCCCGGCTCCGCCTACCTGTACCAGGGCGAGGAGCTCGGCCTGCACGAGGTCGGCGACATCCCCGACGCCGACCGCCAGGACCCGGCGTACTTCCGGAACCCGGGCGTCGACGTCGGCCGTGACGGCTGCCGCGTGCCGCTCCCCTGGACCCGGTCCGGTTCGTCGTTCGGGTTCGGCTCAGGTGGCGCGCACCTGCCGCAGCCGGAGTGGTTCGGCGCGTCGAGCGTCGAGGCCGAGGACGCGGACCCCGACTCGACCCTGAACCTGTACCGGAAAGCCCTGGGCCTGCGCGGCCAGCTGCAGTCCGAGGAGCAGCTCGAGTGGCTCGAGACGGGTCGCGACGACGTGCTCGCGTTCCGTCGGCCGAACGGCTGGACGAGCGTGACGGTGTTCGGCGACGAGCCGTACGCACTCCCCGCGGGCGAGCTGTTGCTCGCGTCGGCGCCGGTGGCAGACGGCGCCCTGTCGGGCGTGGGGACGGCCTGGTTGCGTTCCTGACGCAGGTGCGCGTCGCCCTGGACGCGACCAGGTGACGGACTGGAGGCGCGGTGCGGGCAGGCACCGCGCCTCCAGTCCGTCCGTCGTCACCGTCTCGGGCCGCACCGCCGTCCGCCCCGTGCGGGGCGGCTACCGGTGTCTGCCCGAGCGGACGGCGTGGACGATGAGCAGCAGGGCCATCACGACGACGAGTGAGAGGCCCGCTGTCCGGAGCAGTGCATCGGACGCAGCCGATCCCGCCACGAGCAGGACGACACCGACGGCGAGCGCAACGGCGAGGGACGACACATACCGCCGCGCTCGGACTGGGGTCATGGCGCTCACCGTACCGGACGACGGTCGCGCCGTCAGCCGCTGCCGGTAGGGTCGCGGCATGAGCGGGGCGAGCATCAGCGTGCAGGACTTCGTCATGCGGTTCGGGGACCGGAACGTGGTCGACGGGTTGTCGTTCGACATCGCCGCGGGCGAGACGTTCGGGCTGCTCGGCAGCAACGGCTCCGGCAAGACCACCACGATCCGCGCTCTGCTCGGGATCACCACCCCGACCGCCGGCACCCTGACGATCGACGGGCACCCGTACCGGCCGGCCACCGGCGGCATCGGCTACCTGCCGGAGGAACGCGGGCTGTACCGCAAGGAGTCCGTCATCGACGTGATGTCCTACTTCGGTCGGCTCCGGGGACTCCGCGGGCCCGAGGCCACCGCCTGGAGCATGGACTACCTCGCCCGTGTGGGCCTCGCCGACCGGGCGAAGCTCCGCGTCGACAAGCTCTCCGGCGGGCAGCAGCAGAAGGTGCAGCTCGGCATCACGATCATGGACCGGCCGCGGCTGCTCATCCTCGACGAGCCCACCAAAGGCCTCGACCCCGTCAACCGACGGCTCCTGCTCGACCTGGTCGACGAGCGGAAGGCCGACGGTGCCACCGTGATCCTCGTCACCCACCACATGGACGAGGTCGAGCGGCTCTGCGACCGCATCCTGCTCCTCAAGGACGGCACCGCGGCGGCGTACGGCTCGATCCCCGATGTGCAGGACGCCTTCGGCGGCGCGGTCGCCCGGGTCGGGCTCGACGGACCGGTCCCCCGCTCGCCGCTGTACAAGCTCGCGCGGCACGAGGGGCACGTCGCCTACCTCGTGCCGACGTCCGCCGCAGCACCGGACGGTGCCGACATCCTCGCCGCGCTGGTGGCGGACGGTGTCCGCGTCACCGCGTTCGAGATGCGCCGGATCCCCCTCGACGAGATCTTCGTGCAGGTCTACGGGCACGATGCCCTCGCAGCCGAACGGGCCGCCGCGTGAGCCGCCTCGGCACCGTCGTCCGGTTCGAGTTCGTCCGCGCGGTCAAGAAGCCCGCCTTCTGGATCGGTACCCTCGCGCTTCCGGTCGTCATCGTCGTCGTCTCGCTGCTCGTCGGCATCGGGCAGGCGGCCGGCACCGACTCGGTCGTGTCGGGGTCCTCGGCGACGAAGACGCCGTTCCGGTACGTCGACCACTCCGGCCTGGTGTCGGAGTCCGTCGCGGCGAAGTGGGGCGGCTCCCCCTCGACCGACCCGAGCGCCGACCGTGCCGCAGTGCGCGACGGCACCCTCGACGTCTTCATCGAGTTCCCGACCTCGCCGTCGACCTCGCCGATCACCGTCGACGCCGCCGACCGGGGGCTGTTCGCGAACGGCGGCTACTCCTCTCTCGCAGAACGCGTGCTCGAGCAGAGCGTCGCGGCGACGGTCGACGACCCCGAGACGGTCCAGCTGCTCCGGACCCCACCGGACACGACGCTGACGACCTACGCCGACGGGAAGGTCGCGCCGGGCTGGCTGTCGATCGTGCCGCCGTTCCTGTACGTCGCCGCCTTCTTCGGGCTCGTCATCCTGCTCGCCGCCCGCATGGTGACCGTCGTGGTCGAGGAGAAGGAGAACCGGATCTCCGAGATGATCCTGACGGCCGTCACCGCCGGTGACCTCATCCGCGGCAAGGTCATCGCGATGCTCCTCGTCGGGTTCGTGCAGGTCGGGATCTTCGTCGTCCCGGGGCTGATCACGATGATCGCGGCACTCCCGCTCATCGCGTCGCGGCTGGGCGGCATCGTCATCGATCCGTGGCGGATGCTCGTCGGTGCGCTGCTGCTCGTCGGTGGCGTGCTGCTGGCGTCCGGGCTGTTCGTCGCCGTCGGCGCGGCCGTGCCCTCGATCAAGGACGCCTCGGCGCTGCAGTCGGCGGCGATCTTCGCCCTGATCATCCCGCTCTACGCGGCGTTCTTCGTGATGACCACCCCGTCCTCCCCCGTCGCGGGGTTCTTCACGTACTTCCCGACGTTCACGCCCGTCACCGCCATGGTGCGGAACGCCGTCGGGTCGCTCAACGTCACCCAGTCGGTGGTCTGCATCGTCGAGGTGTTCGTCGTCGCCGGGTTGCTGCTGTGGTTCGCGGAGTACCTGTTCCGGCACTCCGTCGCGCAGTACGGGTCGAAGGTGACGCTGCGGCAGATCGTGTCGTGGCGGCGGGCGCGCTCCTAGCCGCTCGAGCGGTCAGCTCGTGAGGACGGCCTCGTCGAGGTCCCAGGAGTGCACGTCCCGCCGACGCCAGCCCTGACGGAGCGTGTGGACGGCGCGGTCGAACTCGACCAGGACGTCGATGTGCGGGCGGACCAGCATCTGGATCTGCAGGCCCTCGTACACGGCCAAGAGCTGCGTCGCCGCCTGGTGCGCCGGGATCACGCACTCCTCGGCGCCGCCGTCGACGTCACGCTGGAGCCCGACGCGCAGCTGCTCGACGTACTCCTCGAAGCGCTTGCGGAACAGCTCGGCGAACCGTGACTCGGAGCTGGCGACGGTGATCACACCGGCGAGGACCCGGACGAGCCCGGGGTCGGCGATGTCCTCGGCGAGGGTCATCCGCACGTACTCGATCGTGCACGACGGCGGGGTCTTGCGGCGCGTGCCGCGCAGCTGCGTCCACCGGTCGTACGTGACGAGCAGCAGCGCGTCCCAGGTCGGGAACACCCGCTCGACGGTCTCGAGCGGGATCCCCGCGACCTCGGCCACGACGGCGGCGTCGACCGCGTCGAAGGGGTGCAGCCGGTAGGCGCGGATCGCTCCGCGGACGATGCGCTCGGCGAGGGACTGCTCGTCCTCGACGCGCTCCTCGTGCAGGGTTTCCATCAGGCAATCCCATCGGACGACGGCTGCCGTGTCTTGTCCCAGAGCGGGGGCCGTTGCGCGATCGGGATGATCAGGAACACCCCACGGGCGGTGGTCAGCCGACGGTCACCGGAGCCGCGGACGGCCGGGTGCGCTGCTTCGCCCAGACGAAGAACCCGGTCAGCGTGAAGACGCCGTAGAAGACGTACATCAGGCCGGACGCGTAGTACCCGGCCGAGAAGAGGAGCGGGACCCCGACCAGGTCGACCGCGACCCAGATGAGCCAGAACTCCACCCACCCCTTCGCCATCCCGTAGGTCGCGAGCAGTGAGCCCACGAAGATCCAGGCGTCGCTCCACACCGGTTCGTACGACCCGAGGGCGCGGAAGACCGGGGTGAGCAGCGCGGTGCCGCCGACCATGCCGACGACGAGCAGGACGCGGGTCCGCCACGAGGCCCAGTGCGGCTCGATCACGGTGGAGGTGTCGTCCGCGCGGTGCGTCCAGCGGTACCAGCCGTAGATGCTCACGATGATGAACATGACCTGGCGGGCGGCTTGGCCGAGCAGGTTGACCGGGTTCGGGGTGTCGAAGAGCGCGCCCATGAAGACGGTGAAGAGCAGGGCGTTCCCGACCAGGCCGACGGGCCAGGCCCACACCTTGCGCCGCATCCCGCCGAGCGCGCTGAGCAGCCCGAAGACGTTGCCGATCACCTCGCGCCAGAGCACCGTCTGGTCACCGATGACGATCTGCGCGTCGAACAGCCAGCGCACGATGCCCATGGGTCCCTCCTCGTTTCCGGTCGGTGCAACGGTACGGCGGGCGCCGACATTCCGACGAACACCGGGGTACAAACAGGTCCCCCACAGCGAGGACAAAAATCACCCCCGTTTTGGGTCCATGCGAAAGCATGTTTCCGCTTGTCCGCACTTTGGGGGACGAGTAGCGTCGTCACCAGAACGAGTCCTGCCCGCCCGATCAGCCATGCGCTTCGGAGCCCGGCGACCGTCCTCGGCATCGGTCAGCCGCGACCCCCTGCACCACGGGGTCGATGACACCGTCCCACCGGCACGACGACCCGAACCAACGTGCCCGGTGGTCTTCCAGCGCGCCAGGGCGCGCAGAACGGATCTCCCATGCACAAGATCGTCACCGGCGCCATCGCCGGCGCAGCAGGCATCGCCCTCCTCCTCGGCGGCGCCGGCACCTTCGCCCTCTGGAACGCCAGCGCCTCGAGCGCCGCGTCCTCGGTGAGCTCCGGCACGCTGACCCTCAGCGCCAACAACGACGGCGCCTGGAAGGACATCACGAACGGCCGGAACGCCGCGATCAACCCGACCACCGCGCTGATGGTGCCGGGCAACAGCTACCAGTTCACGCAGACGCTGAACATCGGCGCCACCGGTCAGGACCTCAAGGCGAACCTCACCTACGCCGGCGGCAGCATCACCGGTGACGCGGCGCTGCTCGCGGCCACCGACAAGACGCTCGCCGTGTCGTCCTCGAGCGCCTCGGTCGTCAAGTCGTCGTCGGCGGACAACACCTACGTCGTCTCCCCGTCGTCGACGACCTCGACGGTCAAGGTCGTCTTCACGGTCACGCTCCCCTCGACCGCGACGACCGGCCAGGGCGGCTCGATCAACCTCAGCGCCCTCACCTTCACGCTGACGCAGACCGCGATCGGTTCCTGACCCACCGATCGCACCGCGGGCCCCGACCGGTCCCTGATCCACCGGTCGTGGCCCGGCCAGTCCGCCTGGCACACCGAACACACCGAAGGCACCACGCGACGACCACGACGACCATGGGGACGAGCATGACCGGGACACCGAGGGAGACAGGACGCCACCGAGCGCCCCGCCGCCACCGCTGGGTCCTGCCTTCCGCGCTCGCCCTGGTCGTCGCGGTCGTCACCGCCCTCCTCGGCACCGGCGGCACCTACGCGCTCTGGAACGGTGCCGCCAGCACCACGACGACCACCGTGAAGTCCGCCACCGCGACGATCACGGTCGGGAACACGACGGCCATGAACACGGCGGTGCTCGGCCCGGGAACCAGCACGACGGGGACGTTCGCCGTGAAGAACACCGGCTCGATCCCGCTGTCGATGCGCGTCGCGACGACGTCCACGAAGGTGTCCTACGCCACGAACTCGACCTCTGCAGCCGTCCTCGGGGAGCTGACGCTCCGGCTCGCCGTCGTGTCGTCGGCGACCGACTGCGCAGCCGGCCTCTCCGGGGCCAGCGGTCGCCTCGCCACCTTCGACACCGGCGCCAGCTCCTTCACGCTCGCCGCAGGCGCGAGCGGCGTCGGGTGCCTCGAGCTGGTCCTCGACGCCGACGCCCCGCAGAGCGTCTCCGGGGCCGTCGCCGACTTCACGCTCACCGTCACCGGGACGCAGGTGTCCGCATGAACCGCCGGTTCCGGGTCCTGCTCGCCGTCGTCCTCACCGCCCTCTTCGTCGGCGGTGGATCCACGGCGGCGTGGGCCCTGTGGAGCGCCTCGGGCACGACGGCCTCGAGCGCGACGATCGGCAAGGTCGCCGCGTCGATCGCCGGACCGAGCGCCATGACGACGACCTTCTCGTCCACGGTCACCTCGATGACGAAGCCGATCACCCTCACCAACACGGGCACCATCGCCGGGACCGCGACGACCACCGTCTCGGTCGTCTCCGGGAGCTCGACCGCCCTCGCCCAGGCGGTCTCGGTCACCGCGTGGCCGGTGGCGTCGGCCGCGGCCTGCACGGCGACCACGACCGTCGGCGCGGGTTCCGTCAGCGGCACCTGGGCATCGCTGCCGAGCATGACCTCGAAGCTCGCCGGTGGCGCCGCGGCCGTCTGGTGCACCCGGAGCACCCCGACGTCCTCGGCCCCGCCGTCGACCACGACGAACATCACCGTGAACCTGACGGTCGCGAGCGGCACCTGGACCTCCGGCGTCGTGCAGGGCGGCTTCTACCTGAACACCTCGGCCGCCACCGCCACGACCGCGGCACTCGTCTGCACCGACCACAGCGGCAACTACGTCGACATCACGTGGGACGCGTCGAGCCGCCCGAAGGACACCTGGTACGCGGCGTACGTCGGCACCACCGTCGTCGGCCAGAAGGCGCAGGACTACTCCGGCCGCATCACCATCGCGCCGCAGGACATCCCCTCGAGCGCCGGGACCTCCGGCACGCTCACCGTCACGGTCAAGGTGCTCGACAGCGCCGGGAACGCCACGACCACGGTGGCCGGCAGCGGCCCGGTCACCCTCTTCACCCAGAACGACGGAAGGGCGATCCGATGCGGCGCATGACCCGGTCCACCGGACGCACCGCTGCACGCGTCGAGCGCACCGGCTGGCGAGCCGTCCTGCACGCGGTCGTCCTCGGCCTGAGCACCGGGCTGCTCCTCGTCGTCGCCGGGCTCGCCGTGGTGCTCATCGTCATCCCGAAGGCCACCGACTCGACACCGCTCACCGTGCTGACGCAGTCGATGGAGCCCACGCTGCCCCCGGGCACCCTGCTCGTCATCCGACCGACCGCCGTCGACGACATCCGCGTCGGCGACGTCGTCACCTACCAGATCGTCTCCGGTCAGCCGGCCGTGATCAGCCACCGCGTGGTGTCCGTGTCGTCGTCCTCGAACGGCGAACGCACCTTCGTCCTCAAGGGCGACAACAACGCCGAGGCCGACCCCCGACCGGTCACCGCCGCGCAGGTCCGCGGCGTGGTCTGGTACAGCATCCCCGAGGTCGGCGTGGTGAACCAGCTCGTCAACGGTTCCCGCAGCTGGCTCGTCCCGACCATCGCCGGGGTACTCCTCGCCTACGGCGCCGTGATGATCACCATCGGCACCGTCAACGCCGCACGCCGCCGCCGAGCCCGTGCACGAGCCGGTCGACGCCACGGCCGCCGGGCTAGGCTCGGTGGACGTGACGGACGGAGTGCAGCGGGCGCGTGACCTGCTCGACGACGCTGCCCGTCGGCTCCGTTCCGCTGGTGTGCCGGACGAGGCACTCGGCGAGTACGTCGAACCGAAGGCCTTCCTCGGGATCCGCCGCGAACCGACGATGCGCTCGCTCGGCCGGGTCTGGCGGATCGGTGCGCTGCTGATCGGGTCCTCGCTCGACGCCGGCGGCCGGGTCTGGGCGACCGGGTCGATCACCCGCGTGACCGATCCCGGTCGGGCGCAGTTCCAGTCCGTCTCCGCAGAGGTCCGGCGTGCGTACCGGGCCGCCGCCGCGAAGGGACACTTCGACGCCGGCGACACCGTCAACCACGGCGCCGTTCCGATCCCCCTCGACGAGTCGCTCGTCGACGGATCCGGGGTGCTCTTCGTCGAGGACGACGTCCCCCTGGTGCGGTGGTCACCGGCCGCGGGTTCGTCGGTCCCGTTGGCCGACTACCTGGCTGACCGGGTTGGCCTGCTCGTCGAGCCGCCGCGGGGCGCGACCGACTGAGCGACGCGATCGAGGCCCTCGACGCGACCACCTGCGGACGCGACCGGCCCGTCGGACGCGTGCCGTGCCTCCAGGCAGAACGATCCGGCCACGCGCCTGTCGGGACGTCACCGGGTCCCGATAGTGTCGTGGACGTGAGCAACGAGGCATTCGACGACCGCTACGAGCTGCGCGAGTTCGCGCCCGGGACGGATGAGCAGGGGGCACCGAACGCCGAGACGGCATTGTGGATGCAGGCCGTCGGACTCGGGTTCCACGAGGCCGACCCCGATGCAGAGGGCGCTGCCCGCATGGCGTCCCACTTCATCGCCGACCAGGAGACCTTCCTCGGCGTCTACGTCCGCAAGCCCTTCGCCGGCTCGGTCGACGAGACCTGGCCGGCCGGCACCTTCACCTGGTTCCGCAAGGCGCTGAGCTGGGGCGACGGGTCCGCCGTCGACACGCAGGCGATCTCCGCCGTCACGGTCCGACCGACCGAGCGCCGCCGCGGCATCCTCCGCCGGATGATGACGCACGCACTCGAACAGGGCGTGGCCGAGGGGTACGCGATGGCGTCCCTCACCGCGTCCGAGGGCACGATCTACCGCCGCTTCGGCTTCGGCAGCGCGATCCGCGAGCGTGCCGTCCGCGTCCGCCGCGCCCGCGCGCTCCCCTTCCTCGCGCCCACCGCGGGCACGGTGTCGGTCGTCCCGAACCAGTGGCTCGCCGACGGTCCCGCGCGCGAGGTGTTCGACCGCTTCCACGTCCGGACGCCGGGCTCCATGGTCCGCAACACCGGCACCTGGCCCGTCGCGCTCGGGCTGCTCGGTCAGGACGGCAAGCCCGCGAAGGACGTCCGCGCCGCGGTCCACCGTCCCGACGACTCGGACGAGATCGACGGGTACGTGACCTGGCGCGTGAAGGAGGACCGCGGATCGGACACGGCGCTCGAGATCGTCGACCTGGTCTACGCGACCGACCAGGCATACACGGCGCTGTGGGAGTTCCTGCTCTCCGTCGACCTCAACGACGTCGTGAAGTACAGCCGTTCGCGGCTCGACGACCCGATCGTCGCAGCGCTCGGCGACAACCGCGCCTACGACGTCGACCACGAGGAAGACCACGTGTGGCTGCGCGTCCTCGACGTGGCTGCGTCGCTCACGTCGCGACCGTTCGCCGCCGACGGCTCGGTCACCCTCGCGGTCACCGACGCGCTCGGGTTCGCGTCCGGTACGTACCGGCTCGACGTCCTGGAGGCCCGTGGCACCGTCACGCGTCTGGCTGACGACGCCGACGTGGCCGGGTCTGACATCCAGCTCGACGTCGCCGACCTGGGTGCGTTGCTCATCGGGTCGGTCTCCCCCGTCACACTCGCCGCGGCCGGACTCGTCCGCGCCACGGACCCCGCGAAGGTCGAACTGCTCCGTGCGATGCTCACGCCTCCGCGGGCCCCGCACGGCATCACCTACTTCTGATGGACATGCAGGACCTCAGCGACGAGGTCGAGGCCGTGTCGGCGCACTACGCAGCCCGACACGGCATCGACCGCACGGACGAGTGGTTCGTGCTCAAGCTCGGCGAAGAGGTCGGCGAGCTCACCCAGGCGTTCCTCGCACGCTCGGGCCAGGCGCGGCGCAAGGGGCGGTCGGACGACGAGCTCGAACAGGGTTTCCGTGACGAGATCGCCGACGTCCTGGCGCAGGTGCTCCTGATCGCGCGGCACTTCGACGTCCCGATCGACGACGCGGTGCGTGAGAAGTGGGCCGAGTGGCACCCCGACCGGATGGGTTCCGACGCCTGATCGGTGACGGGCAGGCGATCTGGTCGGGCGGTGTCGGGGTTCGGCGCCCGAGGTCACGGCGTCCGGCGCGGTGCGGCAGACGCGCGTAGCGTCCGCGCCATGAGCGACGACGACGTGGTCGAGTGGCTGCTCGACTCAGACCCGGCGATCCGGTGGCAGGTCGAACGGGACCTCGTCGGTGCGCCGGCATCGGTGTGGGAGCAGACCCGATCGCGAGTGGCCGCAGAGGGGCTCGGCGCCGCGATGCTCTCGCACCAGGACCCCGACGGGCAGTGGGCCGGTGGCGCGTACTTCCCAGCAGACTTCGACTTCGAGGGTCCCGAGGCACGTGAGCCCGGGCAGCCCTACACGGCGACGACCTGGTCGTTGAACGCGCTCCGTGACTGGGGCGTCGAAGCTGCGGTCCTCGGTGACACGGCGCAGCGGCTCGCAGTCAACAGCCGTTGGGAGTACGAAGACCTGCCGTACTGGACCGGTGAGGTCGACTGCTGCATCAACGCGTTCACCCTCGCCAACGGGGTGTGGCTCGGTGCGGACGTGTCACGGCTGGCCGAGTGGTTCCTCGAACACCAGCTCGACGACGGTGGGTGGAACTGCGAGTGGATCGAGGGGTCGACGGTGTCGTCGTTCCACTCCACACTCAACGTCATCGAAGGGTTGCTGCAGCACGAGCAGCTGACGGGCGGCCTCGATCCGAGGGCCGCGGAGTTGCGAACGGCTCGGCACCGCGGTGCGGAGTACCTGCTCGAACGACGGTTGCTGTTCCGGAAGTCCGACGGAGAGCTCGTCGGACCGTGGGCGACCCGGTTCGCGTACCCGTTCCGGTGGATCTACTCGGCACTCCGGGTGACCGATCACCTGCGGGCGGCGGCGCTGCAGGACGGGACTCCGCCGGATCCTCGTGCCGCCGAGGCGATCGAGGTGGTCCGAGCGGCCAGGAACGACGACGGCACGTGGACGCAGGGGGTGCGTCCTCCTGGCCGGCAGTGGTTCGAGGTCGACGTGCCCGAGGGTGAACGGTCACGGTGGTTGACGCTGATCGGTACCCGGGTGCTGCGCTGGTGGGACGAGGGCGGCGGCGCGCGGGGCCGTTGAGCGTCGCACCGTGCGAGGGCGCGGGCGCGGGCGCGCTCGCACCGTGCGAGGCCTTGCGCCGGGCAGGCTCGCACCGTGCGAGGGTGCGGGCGCGGGAAGGCTCGCACCGTGCGAGAGCACGAGACGACGGTGCGAGGTTCCGCGCATGGTGCGACCCGCGCTGCCCCGCACACTCCGCGGAACCTCGCACACTGCGGCCCGCGCCACCCCGCGCCCCGCCAACTCGCACCGTGCGAGGCCGTGCGCCGGCAGGCTCGCACCGTGCGAGGGCACGAGAACGACGGTGCGAGGTTCCGCGCATGGTGCGACCCGCGCTGCCCCGCACACTCCGCGGAACCTCGCACACTGCGACCCGCACCGACCCCTACCCACCCCACACCCACGGCCCCTCGCACCGTGCGAGGCCATGCGCCGGGCAGGCTCGCACCGTGCGAGGACACGACAACGACGGTGCGAGGTTCCGCGCACTGTGCGACCCGAGCGACCCCGCACACTCCGCGGAACCTCGCACACTGCGACCCGCACCGCCGCATCCCGCGCCCCCGCCAACTCGCACCGTGCGAGGCCCCTACCGGCCCGCGCCCGCGCCCCTACGCCCTGCGCCGCACCCTCGGGTCGACGAACGCGTAAACCACGTCGACGATGACGTTGGCGGTCACGATCAGCAGCGCCGAGAACAGCGTGAACCCGACGACGACTTGCAGGTCGAGCGAGTGCACCGCGTCGATGAGCAGTGCACCGAGCCCCTGCATCGAGAACACCTTCTCAGTGATGACGGCGCCTCCGAGCAGGGACCCGAGATCGAGCCCGAACAACGTGACGACCGGCAGGATCGCGGTCCGGAGCCCGTGCCGCACCACGACCTGGCGCTCCCGCAGCCCCTTGGCCCGAGCGGTCCGCACGAAGTCCTGCGACATCGACTCGAGCATCTCGCCGCGAGTGAGCCGGGCGTAGATCGCGGCGCTGATGAACGCGAGGACGCACCACGGCAGGATCAGGTGCGTGAACCAGCCGACCGGGTCGTCGGTGAACGCGACGTAGCCACTGGTCGGCAGGATCCCGAGCACGAACCCGAAGAGCAGGATGCCGAGCAGCCCGACCAGGTACGCCGGCGACGACACACCGGCGACTGCGACCGTCATCACTGCCCGGTCGACGAAGGTGCCTCGGCGGAGGGCAGAGACGGTGCCGCCGAAGACCCCGGCGACGAGCCACAGCACGGCGGCGCCGACCGCGATCGAGGCGGTGACGGGCAGGCGCGCGAGGATCAGTTCGGTGACGCTCTCGTGCAGCTGGAACGAGTACCCGAAGCACGGCGCCGCACACTCGATGATGCTGCTGCCGCTGCCGAAGGTCCGGCCGGTGAAGATGCCGGCAAGGTAGGCCCCGAATTGCACGAGCCAGGGCTTGTCGGTGCCGAGGAACGCCTGCACCTCACGCAGGCGGTCGGGGGTGCACGGCTTGTCGCAGATCGCCCGCGCCGGGTTGGTCGGCAGGAGCATGAAGAGGGCGTACGTGATCGCCGCAACGACGAGCAGCACGACGGCGGCTCCGAGCACGCGGATCGCGAGGAACCGGAGGGTGGCGGCGTTCACTTGGTGCCCCCTCGCGGGTCGAGGGCGTCGCGCAGGGCGTCGCCGAGCACGTTGAAGGCGAGGGTGATGAGGAACAGAGCGGCTCCGGGGAACACGAGGTACATGGGGTCGGTCTGCACCCAACCGATGGCGTCGCCGATGCTGCGTCCCCACGACGGCGTCGGCGGGTTGACACCGACGGCGAGGAACGAGAGCGCGGCTTCGGCCCCGATCATCGACGGGATGGAGATCGTCGCGTAGACGGTGATGGTCGCCGCGAGGTTCGGCAGCAGCTGCGTCCGGATGACGTGCCAGCGGCCGGCGCCCATCGCTGTGGAGGCGACGACGTAGTTCCGGCTGACGAGCGAGAGCGTCTGCCCCCGCACGACGCGGGCCACAGCCGGCCAACCGAAGAACCCGATGACGAGCACGACGAGCACGGGCTTCGGGAACGACGACGGCACGATCGCGGTGAGGGCGATCATGAAGACGAGCGACGGGAACCCGAAGATCACGTCGACGACCCGGGAGAGCACGCGGTCGTACCAGCCGCCGAAGAACCCGGTGGTGACGCCGACGAGCACCCCGATGACGATCGAGACGACGGTGGCGGCGAGGCCGATGCCGAGCGAGGTCCGCGCACCGTACGTGACGATCGAGAACAGGTCGCGCCCGGTCAGCGGCTCGACGCCGAACCAGTGTTCACCGCTGATCCCGCCGCCGAAACCCTTCGGGGCACCGAACGAGTTCAGCGCGTCGATGTTGTACCCGTACGGGTCCTGCCCGGTCACGGCCGCGATGAGCGGAGCCGCGACGGCCACGACGACGAACACGACGATCACGACGGCGGAGGCGACGGCCCAGCGGTCACGGCGCACCCGGCGCACGACGGCACGGAAGCCGGTGCTCCGGTTCGCGGTGGTGGAAACCGGACGGTCGACGACGTTGGCCGTCACGAGGCCACTCCTTCCCATGCACGCCAGGCTTCGCGGCGAGCGGCCTGTCGCACGGGGTCGGCGACGGGCGCTGCGGCGAGGAGCATGCGCGTGTAGTCCTGCTGCGGGTCGTCGAGCACGGCGTCGGTGCTCCCCCGCTCGACCACGCGGCCATCGCGCAGCACGATCACCTGGTCGGCGAGCTGGCGGACGACGGCGAGGTCGTGGCTGATGAGCAGCATGCCGAACCCGAACTCCTGCTGCAGTCCGGCCAGCAGGTCGAGCACGGCGGCCTGCACGGTGACGTCGAGCGCGGAGGTCGGTTCGTCGGCGATCACGAGTGCTGGCCGCAGCGCGAGCGCACGCGCGACGGCGACACGCTGCCGCTGTCCGCCGGACAGCTCGTGCGGGAACCGCTCAGCCCAACTCGGATCGAGCTGCACAGCGGTCAGCAGTTCGCGGACCCGCGCGGCGCGGTCGGCAGCCGAGTCGGAACCGTGCACGAGCAGCGGTTCCGCGATGCTCCACCCGATTGTCTGGCGCGGGTTGAGCGACGAGGCGGGGTCCTGGAAGACGATGCCGACCCGACTGCGCAGCTCGCGCAGTCGTCGTCCGCGAGCGGTCCGCAGATCGCTGCCGTCCACCTCGACCGAGCCCGCCACGACGGGCACCAGGCCCGCGAGCGCCCGGCCGATCGTGGACTTGCCGGAACCGGATTCGCCGACGAGGCCGATGGTCTCGCCGGCGTGCAGGTCGAGGTCGATGCCGGACACGGTCGGTCCGCCTCGGCGCGAGTACCGCACGGCGACGTCGCGCAGTTGCGCGACGAGCGGCCTGGGCCCACGCCGCCGGTTCCGGTCCGACGCGCCAGCGGCGGGCCGGCCGTGCCGGTGGGGAGAGGCGCGACCCGCGTCCGCCTCGTCGCTCACCGCAGCGGTCTCCGCGCTGGGCGACACCCCACGCGCGCCCGGAGCCGTGAGCTGTCGCTGGGCGCGTGAGCCGGGCTCGCCGGCCCGGGCGTCCGGGTCCGCGACCGGCGCTGCGGACGCGGGGCGCGCCTCCAGGCTGGGGACGGCCGCGAGGAGCTCGCGCGTGTAGTCAGCGGTCGGGTGCGCGAAGACGTCGGCGACCGTCCCGTGCTCGACCGGGTCGCCCCGACGGAGCACCAGCAGGTCGTCCGCGACGTCCGCCACCACGCCCATGTCGTGGGTGATGAGCAGCACGGCGAGCGACCGTTCGCGACCGAGCCGGCGCAGCAGGTCGAGGATGCCCGCCTGCACTGTGACGTCGAGGGCAGTGGTGGGCTCGTCGGCGAAGAGCGCGACCGGGTCGCCGGCCAGCGCCATCGCGATCATGGCTCGCTGCAGCTGTCCACCGGACAGTTCGTGCGGGTACGCCTTCCGGATGCGCTCGGGATCGGTGAGCCCGGCGTCACGGAGCAGTTCGTCGACGCGAGCGCTGACCCCGGCGCGGTCGAGCCCGGACGGGTGCGCCCGGACGGCCTCCGCGATCTGCGTTCCGATCGACAGGACCGGCGTGAACGAGTTCATCGGTTCCTGGAACACCACGCCGATGCCGGCACCACGCACGGCCCGGACGGCCTCGGCGGAGGCACCGATGAGCTCCTCGCCGCGGAACCGGGCGCTGCCCGACACGGTGGCCTGCGGCGGCAGGAGTCCGAGCACGCTCATGGCGCTGACGGACTTGCCCGAGCCGGACTCTCCCACCAGGGCGAGGACCCGGCCGGGCGTCAGCGTGAAGGAGACGTCACGGACGACGGGCTCCGCGTCACCGAACGCGACGCGGAGCCCCTCGACCTGCAGGATCGGATCGGTCACTGCTTGAGCGAGACCTTGAGGTAGTTCGGGTACGCGGGGAAGTCCGCGATCTGGAAGTTCTGCACGTTCGAACCGGCGAGGAACGACTGCTTCGCGTAGATCAGCGGCACGACGGGGGCGTCGGCCATGATCTTCTGGTCCGCCTGGGCCCAGAGCTTCTGTGCGTCGTCCTGGTCGACCGTGGAGCTCGCCTTCGCGATGAGCGCGTCGACCTCGGGGTTGCTGTACTTCGAGACGTTGTAGCCGCCGCCACCGATCTGCGACGAGTCGTAGAGGGGCTGCAGGTTGGCGTTCGCGCTCGGGAAGTCGGGCTGCCAGCTCGACAGCGAGAGGTCGAAGTCGGTGCCGTTGGTCGTCGCCTGCGTGAAGGAGTCGTAGTCGAGCGGCTTGAGCGTCACCGTGATGCCGGCACGCTTGAGCCCGGACTGCAGCGCCTGCGCCTGCGCGAGGTACGTCGGGTCGTTCTGCGTCACGAGGGTCAGCTTCAGGTTGCTGACGCCGGCCTCCTTGAGCAGCTGCTTGGCCTTGTCGACGTCGCCGGTGGCCTTCGTCTTGTACAGGTCGTAGTCCTGGCGTCCGGCGATGCCAGGGGTGATCAGCGTCGAGGCGTAGGAGCCGGCGATCGCGCCACCGGCGGCGATCCGGAAGGACTTGCGGTCGACCGCGTACTGCAGGGCTTGGCGGACCTTGAGGTCCTTCAGCTCACCGCGCTGCGTGTTGATCGCCATGTAGCTGATCGGGCCGGCCTTCGAAGTGGCCAGGCGGTCCTGGGCGGCCGGGTTGCTGCGCACCTGGTTCAGCTCCGCTGCACCGAGGTAGATGGCGCCGAACGAGTTCTTGGCGTCCCCGTTGTCCGCGATGAGCGTCTGCGTCACCGTGGACTGGTCCTGGCTCTCCTTGAACACGATCTTCGAGGGGCCGGCGGTGCGGACGTCGTCGGTCTTGGCGCTCCAGTTCTCGTTGCGGACGAGCGTGACCTGCGAGCCCTGGGTGTTCGACTGCACCTGGTACGGCCCGGACGCGACCGGCTTCAGGTCGTAGGCGCCGGTGTCTTTGCCGTCGCCCTCGGGCACCGGGGTGAACGCCGGCATCGACGCGAGCCACGGCCAGTCGCCGTACGCGTCGTTCAGCTTGAAGACGATGGTCTTGTCGTTCGGGGTCTCGATGCTGTCGAGCGACTTGCCGTCGAACGGACCCTTGTAGGAGTCACCACCGACGAGGAGCGACTTGTGGTAGCTCAGGCCACCGCTCAGCGTCGGAGCGAACGAGCGCTCGATGCCCCACTTGATGTCCTTCGTCGTGATCGGCGTACCGTCCTGGAACTCGACACCGTCCTTCAGCGTGTAGGTCCAGGTCTTGCCGTCGTCGCTCGAGACCCCGGTGTTGGTCGCCAGGTCGGGGACGACCTTCGCCGTCTTGCCCGGCTCGACGTCCCACGTGGTGAGCCGTCGGGCGACGAGGCCCAGCGACGTGATGCCGAGGCTCTGGCTCGTCGCGGGGTCGAGGTGGAACGAGGTCTGCGGCGTGAGGATGTTGAGCGTGCCGCCCTTGGCCGTGCCCTCGGCGCCGTCGTCGGACGAACCCCCACCCGAGCAGCCGGTCAGGACCAGGGCTGCTGCTGCGGCGACGGCCGCGGTGATCGTCAGGCGGTTGGGGCGTCTCATGACGGTGCTGCTCCTCGGGGAAGGGGGTCGCGATCGCGGTGGCGGTCGCTGCGACGACGGAACGGTCCAGCCGCCGGGCGGCATCCATCCTGACACCGCGACGGTGGCCCGTCCGAATCTCGCGCGCCTCGGACGACGCACGACGAAACATTGCAAGCAACGTACGTCGTCCCGCTATTCCCGATGAGTTCGCACCGGAGTGTCTCAGCGGTCGAAGAGCCCGCCGAGGAAGTCGCCGCCCAGGTTCGATGCCTGCTCGCCGAGCCCGGATGCCTGCTCGCCGAAGCCGCCGAGCAGCTGCTCACCCTCGCCGACCAAGCCCTCGACGCCACCGCCGAGGTCACCGCCGAGATCCCCGCCGAGGTCGCCACCGAGGTCGCCGAGTCCAAGGTCACCCATGCCCGAGGCGATGCCCTCGAAGTCCACGCCGAGGTCGGCTGCCCCGGCCAGGACCGGCCCGGCGGCGGCGCTGAGCACGGCTCCCCCGGCGACTGCGACCCCGAGGCCGCCGAGCGCCATCGCACCCGCACCGACCGCAGCCCCGCCCGCGAAGGCCCCACCGCGGCCGCTCCCACCACCGCGTCCGCGACCACCGAGCACGCGTCGGATCAGGCCAGGACGCTGGACCTCGCCCCGCGTCATCGCCCGGGCCATGCCTCCCGCGGAGTCGTCACGCAGGTGCTCGTTCGGCGGGAGCTCCGAGTTCAGGCGGTCGCGCACCTGCTGTCGCTGCGCCGGGGTGAGGCGGGCGAAGGCGTCGTGGTGGACCTGCTCGAGCTGGTCGGGTGACGAGGTGCGCAGCAGGTAGTCGTACTTCGCGAGCGCGACCTTGTCGGAGTCCCCCGGCCCGGCCTGCGGCTGCTGGCCGTACGGCTGCTGGCCGTACTGCGGCTGCGCCTGGCCCGGCGGCTGCTGCTGCTGCTGCTGCTGCTGCTGCTGACCGTACGACTGCTGGCCGGGCTGCTGCTGCCGACCCCGATCGTCACCGGTCAAGCGGTCCGCCGCACCCCGGACGACGTCCCGCCAGTCCGTCGTTGCGCCACGCTGGGCGGCGCTGCCGGGTGCGGCCTCGCCCTGCCCGCGCTTCTGGAGCTGCTTGTCGATGGCCTTCGAGGCCATGCCGAGGATGCGGTTGAAGTTCGCCATGCCCCGACCTTTGCGTCTTCACATGTGCGCTCCCAGCGACGATCCGGCGGGTCGCCAGGGCATCCGATGGGCATCCCCTGTGAGCTTCACCGCAACATTTCACCGAACAGATCGTCGTAGGCTGGTCCCGGTCACGTCACCGCCGGAGCGTGACCTGGGCGAACGGCTGAGGCCCGGGACTGCGACAACAGTTCCGGGCCTCGATTCGCCTTCCGAGTGGAAAGCCAAGGGATGCAAAACCCATCCCGAGTCCAACGCTCGGAACCGATGGTAGCCGAGCCCGCTCGGCGACGCATCCCTCGGCCGAAGCTCCTCGAGTCAGCCGGCGACGACACCAGGAGGTCAACGATGTCGAACGACACCGATGATCGGTCCAGACGTCGGGTGCCCTGGCTGGGGATCGCGAGCTTGCTCGTGACCGTGGTCAGGCTCTTGATCGATCTGTCCCGCAAGGACGGAGGACCCGGGTGTCCCGCATCGCGCTCTGTGCTGCGGGACACCTGCCCTCACCCGAGCAGCTGCGTCACCCGCGCCACGAAGGCGACGGAGACCACCAGTCCGAGGATGACCGCCGCGAGCGAGACCCCGAACCCGGTGATCCGTTGTCCGGTGAGCTGCCCGGCACGCGCCAGGCCGATCACGCCGAACACGATCCCGAGGATCCCCGGGATCGCGAACACGTTGAAGAGGAAGCCGATGAGCGCGAGGACCAGTCCCGCGTAGCCGTACGGGTTCGCCGCACGGGTTGCACGGTCCTCGGCGACCCGTGCCTGCCGTCCGCGGAGGGGCGGTTCGGAGACGACCGGCCGGTACTCGGACGGCGCCGGCGGACGCGGGACCTGTTCCCACACCGGGGCCGGCACGGGGGCAGGCTGCGGTGCCGGAGCTCCCCACCGTGCTCCGTCCCACCATCGGGTCCGGTTCGGGTCCTGCGGGTCCGGGTACCACCCGGCGATCGGCAGCGTCACTGTTCTCCCCTTCGTTGCCTCCGGGGAGGCTACGGAACGACGACCGCGCACCGCATGCCCCAGTGCTGGTGCCACGGAACACACCATGCCCAGGCCTGGAGGCCCGTGGTGCGCCCCTCAGGCCAGCACGCGCTCCAGGAAGGGGTTGCGGAAGCGCCCCGCTGGGTCGAGTTCGCGGGCGAGCGCCGCGAACGCGGACAGGTGCGGGTACGCCTCGTGCAGCCGCTCGGCACTCGCGGCCGACACCTTCCCCCAGTGCGGGCGGGGGTCGAAGGGCGCGAGCACCTCCTCGATCCGCTCCACCGCGGCGGCCACGGCGGTTGCGTCCCGGCGGAACGTGAAGTGGAGGCCGACCGACTGCCGCTCGGACGACGGCGCGAGCCAGGCGGTGTCCGCGGCGATCGTCCGGACCTCGGCGGCGATGAGGATCGGGGCGAACAGGGCCTCGAGCGGCCGGAGTGCCTGCAGTGCGGCGACCGCCGACGCGGCCGGGATCAGGTACTCGGCCTGGATCTCGGCTCCGGTCGACGGTGTGAACGAGGACCGGAAGTGCGGCAGCCGCTCGGACCACGCCCCCGGCACGCCACCCTGCTCGGTGACGCCGGCGGGGTCGTTCTCCCCCGGGTGCACGGGGCCGGTGGCGGGCCGCGCTCCGAGGGCGACGAGGTCCACCGTCGGCGCTGGCTCGTCGCTGCGGTGCTTCACCCAGACCTGCCGGGCACCACGGTCGTCGAACGAGGTGAACATCGACACCGAGTACGCGTCGGACATGATCCGGTCGAACGACGATGCCACCGCGTCCCACGGCAGGTCGAGGTGCACGGTCGTGGCGACCTGGAACGTGGGCTCGATCGCGAGCTCCACCGCAGTGACGACCCCGAGCGCGCCGAGTGCCACCCGGTGGGCGTCGAGGTGACCGTCACCTGCCGAGACGTGCACCAGGTCGCCGAAGGCGTGCACCACGTCCAGCCCGACCACCGCCTGCGCGAGCGACGGGTTGCGGACGCCGGAGCCGTGCGTGCCCGTGGCGACGGCCCCGGCCGTGGAGATGTGCGGCAGGGACGCGAGGTTCCCGAGTGCCCAGCCACGGGCCTCCAGGCCGGCCGCGACCTGACTGTGCGTCATGCCGGCAGCCACGCGCACGACCCGACGCGACGTGTCGATGTCGAGGACCGGTGGCAGGTCCTGCAGGGACACCTGAACGGCGTCGGTGTCGGCGATCGTGTTGAACGAGTGCCGTGAGCCGAGCGCCGTCAGGCGCGGTGTCGACGCGACCAGTTCCTGCAACGAGGCCACCGACGTCGGACGCGCCAGACCGGACGCCCGGTAGGTGACGTTCCCGGCCCAGTTCGTCCGCGTGCGCTGCGCTGCGATCACGTCGGTCATCGTACGGTCCGTGCCCCTCAGAAGCCGCGGTCGAGACGGTGCCACGTCTGCTGGAGACGCAGCTCGTCGCGGAAGCCGCGGGCGGTGGTGTGCTCGTCGATGACCAGGAACTCGGTGCCGACCATGGTCGCGAAGTCCTCGACCACCTGCAGGCCCACGGCGGTCGTCATGACGGTGTGGTGGGCGGCACCGGCGGTGAGCCAGGCCTCGGCGGCGACGGGGAACGACGGGCGCGGCTCCCAGACGGCACGGCCGACCGGCAGCTTGGGCAACGCGGCAGTCGGCGGCACGACGTCGACGACGTTCGCGGTGAGGCGGAAGCCGTCGCGGGTGTCCGAGAGCGCGACCACGACGGCCTCGCCGGAGTCGGCGGTGAAGACCAGGCGGACCGGGTCGTCCTTGCCGCCGATGCCGAGCGGGTGGATCTCCAGCGTCGGCTTGTCGGCGGTCAGGGTCGGCGAGACCTCGAGCATGTGGGCCCCGAGGATCTTCTCGGCCCCGGGCGTGAGGTCGTAGGTGTAGTCCTCCATCAGGCTCGCACCACCGGGCAGGCCGGCGCCGGCGACGTTCATCGCGCGGACCAGGACGGCCGTCTTCCAGTCGCCCTCGGCGCCGAAGCCGTAGCCGTCGGCCATCAGGCGCTGGACGGCGAGGCCGGGCAGCTGCTTGAGCGTGCCGAGGTCCTCGAAGTTGGTGGTGAAGGCGGCGGACCCGTTCTGCGCGAGCAGGGTGCGGAGGCCGATCTCGATCGCGGCGCCGTCGCGGAGCGCGGCGTGCCGTTCGCCGCCGTCGCTGCGGAGTGACGGGTCGACGTCGTAGTCGCGCTCGTACGTCGCCACGAGCGCGTCGACCGCCGCGGTGTCCGCCTCCGCAGCGGTGACCGCTGCCGCCAGCTCGTTCACCGCCCAGGTATTGACCTGCACGCCGAGCTCGATCTCGGCCTCGGTCTTGTCGCCCTCGGTGACGGCGACGTACCGCATGTTGTCGCCGAAGCGGGTCAGCTTCAGCTCACGGACGGCCGCGGCACCGGCTGCGGCACGGGTCCAGTTCGCGACGCGCTGCTGCACGCGCGGGTCCGAGACGTGGCCGGCGGCGGTGGCGTGCCGGACGCCGAGGCGGGCGAGCGCATAGCCGAACTCCCGGTCGCCGTGCGCTGCCTGGTTGAGGTTCATGAAGTCGAAGTCGATGTCCGCCCAGGGCAGCGTGACGTTCGCCTGCGTGTGCAGGTGCAGCAGCGGCTTCGTCAGGGCCTGCAGGCCACCGATCCACATCTTCGCCGGGCTGAACGTGTGCATCCACGTGGTGACGCCGATGACCTTGTCGTCGGCGCTCGCCTCGATCAGGGCGCGGCGGATGCCGTCGGCGTCCTTGAGGACGGGCTTCCACACGAGCTTCACCGGCAGGTGCCCGGCGAGTTCCGCGTGGACCGCCTTGCTCTGCTCCTCGACCTGGCGCAGGGTCTCCTCGCCGTACAGGCCCTGGGACCCGGTGAGGAACCAGACCTCGTAGCCGTCGAGTGTGGCCTGGGGGTCGACGGTGGTCTCCTGCGTCATCGCATGGCTCCTTCGGGGTTCTGTCCGTAGACGTTCTGGTAGCGATCGAAGAGTCGATCGATGTCTGACTGCGCGATCGGGACGGTCTCCCCGCCCTGCTTCGCGATGTGGACCGTGCGTGCCACGTCCTCGCACATCACGGCGGCCTTCACGGCGTCCTTCGCGTCCTTGCCGATGGTGAAGACACCGTGGTTCTGCATGAGGACGGCGCGGGAACGGTGGCCGCTGAGGGTCTCGACGATCCCGTGTCCGATCGAGTCGTCGCCGATGATCGCGAACGGGCCGACCGGGATCGGTCCGCCGAACTCGTCCGCCATCGCGGTGATCACGCAGGGGATCTCCTCGGCACGGGCCGCCCAGGCGGTCGCGTACGTCGAGTGGGTGTGCACGACCCCGCCGACCTCGGGCATGTTCCGGTACACGTACGCGTGGGCTGCGGTGTCGGACGACGGGCCGTGCTCGTTGCCCCAGCCGTCGGCCGGCAGACCGTCGAGCGTGCAGACCACCTGGTTCTCGGGGGTCAGGTCGTCGCTCGAGACGCCGCTCGGCTTGATGACGAACAGGTCCGTGCCCGGCACGCGCTCGGAGACGTTGCCGCCGGTCCAGATCACGAGGCCGTAGCGCACCAGTTCGCCGTGCAGGCGTGCGACGCGTTCGCGGGTGGTGGCGACCGCCTGCTGGGTCTCGTCGGTCATCTGGTCACTTCCTCTGCCTGGAGGCGCGGGTCGGCGCCGTCGGTCTGCTCGGCCGGGTGGGTGGTCGCGCTGGGGCGGGTCGCCGCGGCTGTGGTCGCGACGGTTCTCGTCGCCGCAGCGGCGACGTCCTGCACGGGCAGTGCGGCCCGGTAGCGCGCCAGGTAGGTCTGGAACCCGTCGACGTCGCTCGGCTCGGGGTCCACCACGTGCACCGCGTCCCCGCCGAACACCGTGTCGGACAGGTAGTCGGCGAGCTGCTGGTCGGTGTGCTCCAGGTACGAGGCCAGGACGGCGATGCCCCAGGCACCGCCCTCGCCGGCGGTCTCCTCGAGCGCGATCGGCACACGGAGTGCCGCGGCGAGCAGGCGCTGCGGGGTGCCCGGCGTGCGGAACAGTCCGCCGTGCGCGGTCATCCGGTCCACCTGCACCTGTTCGCCGTGCAGGACGTCCATGCCGATCGCCAGGGTGGCGAACGCGCCGTGCACCTCGGAACGCACCAGGTTGCCCAGGGTGAAGCGCGCGTCGGGGGTGCGGAGCAGCAGGGGCCGGCCGTCCTCGACGTGGGTGACGGGTTCGCCCGCCAGGTAGTTGAAGGAGAGCAGGCCGCCGGCGTCGGGGTCGGCGTCCTCCGCCTCGGCCAGCAGTGTCGCGTAGACCGAGTCGATGTCCGGCGGGGTGCCGCCGGTCCGCGCGCTCGACGCCTCGGCGAAGCGCCCGAACACCCGGGCCCAGCTCGCGATCTCGCTCGCTCCGTTGTTGCAGTGCACCATCGCCACGGCGTCGCCCGCCGGGGTCGTCACGACGTCGAGCTCCTCGTGCGCGGTCGCGAGGGGGTGCTCGAGCACGACCATCGCGAAAATGCTCGTGCCGACGCTGACGTTGCCGGTGCGGGGTGCGACGGCGTTCGTCGCGACCATGCCGGTGCCGGCGTCGCCCTCGGGTGCGCAGAGCGGGGCGCCCGGCTCGAGCGTGCCGGTGGGGTCGAGCCACGCGGCACCGTCGGCGGTGAGGGCGCCGGCGTCCTCACCGGCGACGAGGACGTCGGGCAGCAGTGCCCGCAGGTCCGGCACACCGATCAGGTCCTGCGCGGTGGCGAGCATGGCGTGGTCGAAGTCCTTCGAGCCCGGGTCGCCGGGGCCGCTGTCGACGGGGCCGCCCTCGATCGGGAAGACCCCGGAGGCGTCACCGACCCCGAGCACGTTCCTGCCGGTCAGCCGTCGGTGCACGTAGCCGGCCAGCGTCGTGACGCTCGCGATCTCCGGCACGTGCGGCTCGTCGTCGAGGACGGCCTGGTACAGGTGCGCGATCGACCAGCGGAGCGGGATGTTGAAGCCGAGCGCCTCGGAGAGCCGTTCGGCCGCGGGTCCCGTGGAGGTGTTGCGCCAGGTCCGGAACGGCACGAGCAGCTCGTCCGAGGCGTCGAACGCCAGGTAGCCGTGCATCATCGCGCTCACGCCGACGGCACGGTAGGTGCTCGGGCGGACGTCGTACTGCGCCTCGACGTCGGCGACGAGGGCGGCGTACGCGGCGCGGAGCCCGGTCTCGACCGCCTCGAGGGAGTAGGTCCAGCGGCCGTCGACGAACTCGTTCTCCCACTCGTACGAGCCGGCGGCGATGGGTGTGAGCCCCTCGTCGACCAGGCACGCCTTGATCCGGGTGGAGCCGAGCTCGATCCCCAGTGTGGTGCGGCCGTCCACGACCTGCTGTCGGCGGTCGTCACTCATGCGTTCCTCCCCGAACTCCGTCGTTCTCGTGAGCGCTCACATCCTGGCACGTGAGCGCTCACTCGCACAATGCCCGGCGCGCCGCCCGTCGTCCCGCGCCCCGCACGCCCGCCAGTCCCGCCCGTCCCACCCGTCCCACTCGCCCGCCAGTCCCGCGCGTCCCACTCGCCCGCCCGTCCCGCGCCGCCAGTACTGCCCCGCCCGGCCCTGCCCGGCCCCGCCCCGTCCCGTCCGGCCCCGCCCCGCCCGGCCCCGCCCGCCCCACTCGTCCCACCCGTCCTCTCGTCCCACTCGCCCGCCTGCCCCCACCCCGCCCGCCCCACCGGTCGAAACACCCCGCTCAGCTCCCCCGGCCGGTCACGCACCGTCGTCCGGAGCAACTGCAGCCGACCGTTCCTGACCGGTCGACGACCTACGCACGACAGGTCGTGACCGCGCGACGAACGAGGGCGACGACGACGTGCGACCCACTGACACCCCACACCCGCGCAGGTCCCGACCACCCGCCACCCCACACCCGCGCACGTCCCGACCACCCGCCACCGCACACCCGCGCACGTCCCGACCACCCGCCGCCCCACACCCGCGCACGTCCCGGCCACCCGCCGCCCCGCGGCCGCGCACGTCCCGGCGACCCGCCGCCCCGCCGCCCCGCGGCCGCGCATGCCAGCTCGCCGAACCCGTGCCACTCCGAACAGCCGCGCCCGGTGTGGTCACGACACCCCGCTGCCTCCCCATCGCGCGGTCACGAACTGTCAGCTGGAGGCACGCCGAGCGCCGGTTCGTGACCACTCGTGCACGGAGGACGGGGTGTCGTGACCGCTCAGGGCCGACCGCAACGCGAACCGGCACCGCCACCGCGCCGGGCCGGGCCGCGCCGCGCCGCGCCGCGCCGCGCCGAACCCGTGCCACTCCGAACAGCCGCGCCCGGTGCGGTCACGACACCCCGCCGCCTCCCCACCGCGCGGTCACGAACTGTCAGCTGGAGGCACGCCGAGCGACGAGTCGTGACCGCTCGACCACGGCGGACGGGGTGTTGTGACCGCGCTACGCGCTACGCGCTACGCGCCGCGCCCGCGGCCCGCGCCGCACCCGCGCTACGCGCCTGCGGTGGCCCGCGCCGCACCCGCGCTACGCGCCTGCGGTGCTCTCGCGGACGACGAGGGACGGGGTCACCGCGGCCGAGGCCGCCGCGCCTCCGTCGATGAGGTCGAGCAACGCCCGCCCCGCCACACGCCCGAGCTCCTCGAGCCGCAGGTCCACCGTCGTCAGCGGCGGCCGCGACGCCAGCGCCATCACGTCCCAGTCGTCGTACCCGGTGACCGCGACGTCCCCGGGCACGGACCGGCCGGTCTCCCGCAGCCGATCGCACACGCCCCGCGCGATCTGGTCGCTGCCGCACACGATCGCGTCGACGTCGGGAGACTCCCGCGCCAGCACGTCCACGGCCTGCCGCCCCCACCGCTCCGACCACTCGCCGTACAGCGGCGGGGTGACCAGTCGCGACCCGAGCACCGACGACGCACCGGCGACACGTCGGACGGCCGACTGGTGTCGCTCGGGCCCGGTGACGATCGCCACCCGCTGCCGGCCGAGCGTCAACACGTGCGAGGCGACGAGCGCCGACCCCGCCGAGTCGTCGAGGGTGATCGACACGTCCGACGCCGAGGTCGACGGCGTGAACGCGTACACGACCGGGATCGCCACGTCGATCGGTGGTCGCGGGTCGGCGGAGCGTCCGGTCACGATGATGCCGTCGACCCCGCGGGCCGCGAGGGACCGGAGGTAGTGGGCTTCGCGGACGTGGTCGTCGCGGGTGTCGCAGAGCAGCACGGCCATCTGCCCGGCGGACAGGGCGTCCTCGGCGCCGAGCAGCACCGGGATCGAGAACCGGCCGAACGAGTCGGTGGTGATCATGCCGACGGTGTACGTGCGGCCGGAGGACAGCGCGCGGGCTCGGGCGTCGCCGACGAACCCGAGCTTCTCGGCGGCGTCCTTCACCCGCGCTCGCGTCGAGTCACGGAGCTGCCCGGTGCCGTTCAGCGCCTTGGACGCAGTACCGATCGACACCCCGGCGAGCGCGGCGACGTCGGTGATCCGGACGGGTTGAGCGCCGCGGTCGACACCGGTGCGTTCGAGGGTCACGGCAAATTCCTTTCCGGATCGCGGGACGTGACGATGAGCATACGCAGAAAACCCCCAGTGCCTCTTGCGCGGCGCAGATCGGTGTCGTAACGTCCACCGCAGAAACCGTTTTCCGAAATTGCTGCACGCGCGGCACGCACCGGGACGGCATCCAGTCACATCGCAAGGAGGCGACATGACCACCACGTTCGCGACGGACACCCGGGCACGCACCGCGACCCCGGTCCTCCCGACCGCCGACGCGCACCTCGCACTCCGGCCGCTGCCGGCCGGGGACGCCCGCATCACCGGGGGCTTCTGGGCCCTCCGGCAGGAACGCAACGGCCGTGACGCCGTGCGCGGCGGGTACGCACTGCTCGAGGCCGCAGGGAACTTCCGGAACCTGCGGATCGCCGCCGGACTCGAGGAGGGCGAGGCGACCGGCCCGATCTTCATGGACTCCGACGTGACGAAGTGGCTCGAAGCGGTGGCCTGGGAGATCGGGCGCGCACCCGCCGACGACCTGCTGGAACTGCAGCGCGAGGTCACCGCCCTGTACGCCCAGGCGCAGGCCGACGACGGCTACCTCGACTCCGTGCAGCAGATCCGGGGGAAGGGCGAGCGGTACACGGACCTCAAGTGGAGCCACGAGATGTACTGCGCCGGGCACCTGTACCAGGCCGCCGTGGCACAGCACCGCGCGACCGGGGACACCGGCCTGCTCGAGGTCGCCGTCAAGAACGCCGACCACCTGGTCCGCACGTTCGGCGACGGCACCGCACCGGACGGCACGCCGAAGACCCAGGACGTCGACGGCCACCCCGTCGTCGAGATGGGCCTCGTCGAGCTCTACCGCGAGACTGGCAACCGCGACTACCTCGACCTGGCGCACTGGTTCGTCGACGCCCGCGGCCACGGCATCATCGAGCGGGCCGGCGGCGAGCCGACGTACTTCTCGGACCGTGTGCCGAGCCGGCAGGCCACGACGGTGGAGGGCCACGCTGTCCGCGCCGTGTACCTGGCGGCCGGGGCTGTCGACGTCGCGGTGGAGACCGGGGACACCGAGCTCCTCGACGCGAGCGAGCAGCAGTTCGCCGACATGATGGCGACGAAGGCGTTCATCACCGGTGGCCTCGGGGCCCGCTGGGACTGGGAGGCGTTCGGCGACCCGTACGAGCTGCCGACCGACCGCGGCTACGCAGAGACCTGCGCAGCCATCGGCGGGATCCAGTGGGCCTGGCGACTGCTGCTGGCGACCGGCAAGCCCGTCTACGCCGACGCCATCGAGCGTCTGCTGTACAACGCGTTCCTGGCCGGCGTGAGCCTCGGCGGGACCGAGTACTTCTACGTGAACCCCCTGCAGCAGCGGGACCACGCCCACCAGGACGAGAACCGCTCCCCCGCACACGGGCGCCGCGGCTGGTTCGACTGCGCGTGCTGCCCGCCGAACATCATGCGGACGTTCGCGAGCCTCGACGGCTACCTGGCGACCGCGACCGACGGCGGCCTGCAGATCCACCAGTACGCGACGGCGACCCTCGGGCCGGTGACGGTCGAGACCGGCTACCCGCACGACGGCCACGTGGTCGTCACGGTCACCGAGGACGGCCCCCTCGCGCTCGGCCTGCGGATCCCAGCGTGGTCCGACTCGACGACCGTCACGGGTCCGGACGGTCACGCCGAACCGGAGCCCGGCACGCTGCACGTCATCGACCGCGAGTGGTCGGCAGGCGACACGGTCGAGCTCGCCTTCGACACCACGCCGCACCGGTACGTCGCGGACACCCGCATCGACGCCGCCCGCGGGCAGGTCGCCATCGAGCGCGGCCCCCTCGTGTACGCGGTGGAGCAGGCGGACCAGCAGGGCTTCACGGTCGACGACCTGACGGTCGACGCGGACGCGCCGATCACCGAGGAGCGTCGCGACGACCTGCTCGACGGCATCGTCACGCTGCGCGTGCCGGGTCACGCCCCTGCCGGACACGAGCAGGCAGCGTGGCCGTACCAGCGGCTGGACGCGACCCGGTCTGGAGGCGCGGATCACGCCGTGGACGTGACCCGCGTCGACGACGCGGCCGGTTCGCAGGGCGCCACCCCGGACCTCCCGGCCGTCACCGCGACAGCGGTTCCCTACTACGCCTGGGCGAACCGCGGAGCCGCGCCGATGCGCGTCTGGCTCCCGCTGGCGCGGTGACCTGATGGACCGCAGAGCGTTCCTCGTCGGCGGCGTCGCCGGCGGGGCAGCCCTCGCCCTGGCCGGGTGCTCCGGCACCCTGCCCAAGGTCGACGCGAAGGCCGCGAGCTTCGGCCGGAACGCCACCGGCACCGTGCACGTCTGGTGCCGCGCGGCGACGCAGGCCGGGCTGACCTCGGCCGTGGCCGGGTTCAACAAGGCGAACCCGAAGCTGCAGGTCGAGCTCACCCCCGTGCCCGACGGGCAGTACGTGACGAAGCTCGCGACCGCGATCCGCGGTGGTGAGCCGCCGGACGTGGTGGACATCGACGACATCAACTCGCAGCTGTTCATCTTCCGCGAGGCGTTCGCCGACCTGACCGACGTGGTCAAGGGCCTCGACTACTTCGATGCGATCTCACCGGGCCACCTGCGGCTGCTCGAGTACCGGGACCGGTACTACGGGCTGCCGTACCTGGCGGACAACTCGCAGCTGTTCGTGAACACCGAGCTGTTCGACCGGGCGGGCCTCGACGTCGAGGAGTCGACGAAGGACCTGTCCACGCTGCTCGACGCGGCTAAGGCCATCCGGAAGCTCGACGACGACGTCTACGGGTGGTCGATCTCCGGCAACGCCGCGGGCATCATCGGCTTCGTCACCCAGCCGCACGTCTGGGCGACCGGTGTCGACATGATGTCCGGCGAGGTCGGCAAGCAGACGGCGAACATCACCGGCAACGAGGCCCTCGAACGCATGCTCGAGTTCTACCGGCAGCTCTGGAAGGACGGGGCGCTGTCGAAGGCGACGTACTCGGACGCCGGCACCACGTGGGGCGCGGACTTCCGGGCCGGCAAGGTGGGCATCTTCCCGACCTCGTACGGCGCCACCGTGCCCGCGGCCACCAAGGCGATGCGGGCGAAGATGCAGACGGTGCTCATCCCGTCGTGGGACGGCAAGCGGTCGTTCTTCGACGGCGGCGACAACATGTGCATCCCGAACGGGGCGGCGAACCCGTCCGGGGGCTGGGCGTTCATGCAGTACGCGAACGGCCTGCAGCAACAGCAGGCACTCCCCGACGGCGGGTACTTCCCCACCCGGTCGGACGCCGCGACCCCGGAGTACCGGAAGCGGTTCCCGCTGGCGTTCGGTCCGCTCGACGCCATCGACAAGGGCTACGCGCCGCAGACCTTGGCGTACAACCTGCTCAACAACCAGCCGTCGTCGCCGTACTTCGCGATGTTCCGCGAGGCCGTCTTCGGGTCGGGCACCGCCGCCGCCATGAAGACGGCGCAGGCCGACTACACCCGGATCCTCGACCAGGTCCAGGCCTGACCGTCCGTCGCACCACCGACAGCACAGAGAGGTGCACGTCATGTCGACCATCTCCACCCGGCGCACCGCCGGCGGCCGGACCGGCGCCGGCCGGCCGACCGTCGGACGCGGCCCCGGTCGCGGCCCCGCCCGCTCCCGCGACTCGCTCACCCACCCACCCCGCACCGGCGCCGTCCTCGTCGCCCCGGCGATCGCCTTCGTCGCCGTGTTCGTCCTCGTGCCGCTCGTGTTCGCGCTGTACATCTCGTTCACGAACTGGCCCCTGATCGGCCCGTACCGGTTCATCGGCCTGCAGAACTACCTGACGCTGTTCCAGGACCCGACGTTCGTGCACGCGATCGGCTACACGCTCCTGTACACGGCGATCGTCACGGTGCCGATCCTGGCGCTCGGGTACTTCCTCGCGGTGCTCATCCGGGCCCGCCGCCGCGGCAGCACCTTCTTGCGCACGGTGTTCTTCCTGCCGTACGTCGTCGGGCTCACCACGCTGTCGTTCATGCTCGTCCTCGAGGCACAACCGAACTCCGGCGCCGTGAACATGGTGCTGCACTGGCTCGGCATCACCGACGGCAGCACCGCCTGGCTCGTGAACGGGCCGCTCGCGACGCTGCTCATCTGCGTCCTCGTGGTCTGGGCCGTGTCCGGGCTGACCATGGTGCTGCTGATGTCCGCCATGCAGGGCATCCCCGACGAGGTCTACGAGTCCGCGCAGCTCGAGGGCGCGTCCTGGTGGCAGACCGAACGGCTCATCACGCTGCCGATGATCCGCTCCACCATCGCGCTGAGCGTCATCATCTCGGTGATCGGCTCGCTGCTCGCCTTCAACCAGTTCTACATCCTCACCCAGGGCGGGCCGGGCACCGAGACCACCACGATCGTCAACGCGATCTACAACCGCGGGTTCGTGAACCTGCAGCTCGGCGCGGCGACCGCCGAGTCGATCGCCCTCGTCGTCGTCATCGCCGCCGTCACGGTGTTCCAGTTCTGGGCACTGCGAGAGAAGGACTGAGCCATGAGCACCACGACCTCCCGTGCGGCCCTCGCGGCACCGGACCTGTCCACCCGGACCCTGACCACGACCGGTGGGGGCCGCCGCCGGCACCACCAGGGCAGTGTCCGGCACCCGCGCGACACCGCCGTGAAGCGCACGCTGTACGTGATCGCCGGGGTCGGCGCGACGCTCGTGTTCGGCGTCCCGCTCATCTGGTCGATCCTGCGGGCGTTCCAGTCCGAGGCGGTCATCACCCAGGCGGCCGACCCGGCGACCTTCTTCCAGCTCGGCTGGCAGAACTTCGCCGCGGTGTTCAGCTCGTCGTCGCACCTGCTGACCGGTGTCTTCAACTCGCTGATCGTGTCGATCTCGACCGCGATCCTGACCGCGGTGATCGCGACGATGGCCGGGTACGGGTTCGCCCGCTTCCGGTTCCGCGGGTCCGGCATCGTGTTCGGCCTGGTGCTCCTGACGATGATGGTCCCGTTCCAGGCGATCCTGACGCCGCTGTACCTCGAGATGAACGCGATGAAGCTCACCAACTCGCTGCTCGGGCTGGTGCTCTTCTACACGACGGTGAACCTGCCGTTCGGGGTCTTCGTGATGCGGAACGCCTTCGAGTCCATCCCCACCGAGCTCGAGGACTCCGCGTTCGTCGACGGCGCCTCGCGGTTCCGGGTCGTCGTGTCCGTGCTCCGGCCGCTGCTGCTGCCCGGGGCCGCGACCGCCGCGCTGTACGCGTTCCTGGCGTCGTGGACGGAGTTCCTCGGGGCGCTGACCTTCCTGACGAAGGACTCGCTCTACACGCTGCCCGTCGCGCTGCTCAACCTGCAGACCGGGGCGTACGGGCAGGTGTCGTACGGCAACCTCGTCGCCGGGTCGGTGGTGGCGATGATCCCGTGCATCGCGCTGTACGTCGGGTTGCAGCGGTTCTACGTCGCCGGGCTGTCGTCCGGCGCGCTGAAGGGCTGACGGTCGGGTCAGCTCTGCGGCCGCGCCCCCTCGCACCGTGCGAGGGGGCGCGGCTGTGTGCGCGGAGGCGCGGGCTCGCACGGTGCGAGGTTCCGGGCGAGGGCGCTCGCACGGTGCGAACTTCCGGGCGAGGGCACTCGCACGGTGCGAAGTTCCGTGCGAGGGCGCTCGCACGGTGCGAAGTTCCGTGCGAGGGCACTCGCACGGTGCGAGGTTCCGCGCATGGTGCGACCCTCGCGGGGTCGCACACTGCCCGGCACCTCGCACACTGCAGCCACGCCCGCGCCCGCCCCGTGCTCCGCGCCCCGCGCACCCGCGCTCCGCGCCCCGCGCCCCGCCCCCCGCGCCTCAGGCGCTGCGGCGCACCACGAGCTCGGGCGCGAGGAGCGTCTGGTCGAGCGGCTCCCCCTCGACCAGGGCCCGCACGGTCTCGAGCACCCGCTGTCCCATCGCCACGAAGTCCTGCCGCACCGTGGTGAGCGGCGGCGTGAAGTGCGCGGCCTCGGGGACGTCGTCGAACCCCACGACCGCGATGTCGTCCGGCACCCGGAGTCCCTCGTCGGCGAAGGCGTGCAGCGCACCGAGGGCCATCTGGTCGTTCCCCGCGAACACGGCGTCGACGGCCGAGACGTCGATGGACCGCGCCGCCGCGAAGCCGCTCGCCGGGGTCCAGTCACCGTCGAGCACGACCGGTTCGAGCCCGGCCTCCTGCATGAGCCGGATGTAGGTGGCACGGCGCACCTCGGACTCCTGCGAGACGTGCGGTCCGGCGATGTGCACGATCCGCCGGTGTCCCCGGTCGAACAGGTGCTGCATCACGAGCGAGGTCCCGGCGGCCTGGTCGATCGCGACCGCGGCCACCGTCGAGGCAGCCGGTGTCCGGACGGCGTCGCGCTGCACGGCGTTCGACACCACGACGGGCACGGTGACCGGCACGGTGAGCGAGGCGAGGGCGTCGAGCACCCGGTTGTCGGCGGCGACCAGGACGATCGCGGCGACGTCCTGTGCGAGCAGCGTGGTGAGTGCGCCGGACAGGTCGGACGGCGTCGGTTCCTCGGGCAGGGTCGAGAGCAACACGTGGTACCCGGCCGACCGCGCCGCGCGTTCGAAGCCGATCGCGGTGCTCGACGGACCGTACAGCGCGTCGCCCGCGGTGATGATGCCGAGCGCACGGCTTCGGCCCCCGGCGAGCGCCCGAGCGGCGGCGCGTGGGCGGTACCCGAGCTCGACGACGGCGTCGGTGACCTGCGTGCGGAACTGTTCGCGGACCGTCGGATCGTTGTTGATCACCCGCGAGACGGTCTGGTGGGAGACCCCGGCGCGCTCGGCGACGTCGAAGATGGTGGGCGCCTTGCGGCGCTTCCCGCCCTTGCCCCCTGGGGCGGTCGTGGTCGTCACGAGGCCAACCGTACCGCGCAGTCCGGTCGGCGCGGCAAGATCGCGAAACGGTCACGTCGAGTTGACACCCCGTCACGGAACCCACAAGATGTGAGCGCTCACACGAGCATCACCCCGGTGGGGCAGAGTCGTCCCACCACCCGAGCGCGTCGAGGACGACGCGAGAGGAACAGAGGTACTTCGATGATGAAGCGCAGGATCGTCGCGGGGGTCGCGGCCCTCGGCATCGCTCTCTCACTGGCCGCGTGCTCCGCTGGCGGCCGTGCTGCCACGGACGGTGGCGGCAGCAGCACCGACAACAAGGGCGCCCTCGTCGGCGTCGCGATGCCGACCAAGGTGTCGGAACGCTGGATCAAGGACGGCAACGCCGTCAAGAGCGACCTGGAGAAGGCCGGCTACAAGGTCGACCTCGAGTACGGCGACAACAAGGTCCAGCAGCAGGCGCAGCAGGTCAGCAACATGATCACCAAGGGCGCGAAGGTCCTGATCATCGCGTCGATCGACGGTGGCGCGCTGTCCGACCAGCTCGACGCCGCCGCGAAGGCCGGCATCAAGGTGATCTCGTACGACCGCCTGCTGACCGGCAACAAGAACGTCGACTACTACGTGTCGTTCGACAACGAGAAGGTCGGCGTCGACCAGGCGACGAGCCTGCTCACCGGTCTCGGCCTGCTCGACGCCGACGGCAACAAGACCGACAAGAAGGGCCCGTTCACCATCGAGGTGTTCGCCGGTTCGCTCGACGACAACAACGCGAGCTTCTTCTTCAACGGCGCCATGAAGACCCTGAAGCCGTACCTCGACGACGGCACGCTGAAGATCGGCTCCGGCCAGGACCAGCTCTCGCAGGCGGCGACGCAGCAGTGGGACCCGGCGACCGCCAAGGCCCGCATGCAGAACCTCATCGCGAAGTCCTACTCCGGTGGCACCACGCTGGACGGCGTGCTGTCGCCGTACGACGGCATGTCGATCGGCATCATCTCGGCGCTCCAGGGCGCCGGGTACGGCTCCGGTGACCGTCCGCTCCCGACCATCACGGGTCAGGACGCCGAGGCCGCGAGCGTGAAGTCGATCATCGACGACCAGCAGTACTCGACCATCTACAAGGACACGCGGAAGCTCGCGAAGCAGTCCGTGACGATGGCGGAGGACCTGCTCTCCGGCAAGAAGCCCGAGGTCAACGACACCAAGAGCTACGACAACAAGGTCAAGGTCGTCCCGACCTTCCTGTTCCAGCCGACGGTCGTCACGAAGGACAACTACAAGGAAGTCCTCGTCGACTCCGGCTACTACACCGAAGCCGACCTGAAGTAAGTCGCTACCCATCTGTCGGACTGGAGGCGCGGGTCGACCCCGCCCCGCGCCTCCAGTCCGTCTCCTTCCGCGCGCCGACGCGCGGACGACGAAAAGGCGGTCCACATGGCGGACACCATCCTCGAGATGCGTGACATCACCAAGACGTTCCCCGGCGTCAAGGCCCTGCAGGGGGTCTCGATCGAGGTCGAGCGCGGCCAGGTCCACGCGATCTGCGGCGAGAACGGCGCCGGGAAGTCGACCCTCATGAAGGTGCTGTCGGGCGTGTACCCGCACGGCTCCTTCGACGGCGAGATCCTGCTCGACGGCGAGCCCGTGCAGTTCCAGGACATCAACGACTCCGAAGCATCCGGCGTCGTGATCATCCACCAGGAGCTCGCGCTCAGCCCCTTCCTGTCGATCGCGGAGAACATCTTCCTCGGCAACGAGCGGTCGAGGGCCGGCTTCATCGACTGGAACAAGACGAACCTGGCGGCCGCGGAACTCCTGCAGCGCGTCGGGCTGAAGGACAACCCGATCACCAAGATCGTGGACATCGGTGTCGGCAAGCAGCAGCTCGTCGAGATCGCCAAGGCGCTGTCGAAGGAGGTCAAGCTCCTCATCCTCGACGAGCCCACCGCCGCTCTGAACGACGACGACTCGGCGCACCTGCTCGAGCTCATCCGCTCCCTGCAGGCCGAGGGCATGACGGCGATCATCATCAGCCACAAGCTCAACGAGATCAAGGCGATCGCGGACAAGGTCACGATCATCCGCGACGGCAAGACCATCGAGACGCTCGACATGCACGCCGACGACGTGTCCGAGGACCGGATCATCCGCGGGATGGTCGGCCGGGACCTGTCGAACCGGTACCCGGAGCGGGAGCACCCCGTCATCGGCGAGGAACTCCTGCGCATCGAGGACTGGACGGTGCACCACCAGCTCGACGCCTCGCGGGAGATCATCCACCAGGCGAACCTCAACGTCCGCGCCGGCGAGGTCGTCGGCATCGCGGGCCTCATGGGTGCCGGGCGCACCGAACTCGCGATGAGCGTCTTCGGCCACTCGTACGGCACCGGGATCAGCGGCACGGTCTACAAGCGCGGCACCCCGATCAAGACCCACACGGTGTCGCAGGCGATCGACAACGGCATCGCCTACGTCACCGAGGACCGGAAGCGCTACGGCCTCAACCTGATCGACGACATCAAGCGGAACATCTCCGGGTCGGCGCTCGGGAAGCTCGCCAGCTGGGGCTTCGTGAACGCCTCGGAGGAGACGACCGTCGCGACGCAGTTCCTCAAGAGCCTCAACATCAAGGCGCCGAACGTCGACGTCGTGACCGGGAAGCTCTCCGGCGGGAACCAGCAGAAGGTCGTCCTGTCGAAGTGGATGTACGCCGACCCCGACGTGCTGATCCTCGACGAACCCACGCGCGGCATCGACGTCGGCGCGAAGTACGAGATCTACACGATCATCAACAGCCTCGCGGACCAGGGGAAGGCGGTCATCGTGATCTCCTCCGAGCTCCCCGAACTCCTCGGCATCTGCGACCGCATCTACACGCTCTCCGAGGGCACGATCACCGCTGACGTGCCCCGCTCCGAGGCCACACCAGAGGTCCTCATGCAGTACATGACCCAGGAACGGGAGACCCCTGTCAATGAACGCGCTTAAGTCCGCCGCCGGCTACCTCACCGGGCAGCTCCGACAGATCGGCCTGTTCATCGCGCTGATCGTCATCGTCATCTTCTTCCAGGTGACGACCAACGGCATCACGCTCGCCCCGATCAACGTCTCGAACCTGATCGTCCAGAACAGCTACATCCTCATCCTCGCCATCGGCATGGTGATGGTCATCATCGCCGGCCACATCGACCTGTCCGTCGGGTCGGTCGTCGCCTTCACGGGTGCGATGGCGGGCGTGATGATCACGCAGTGGGGCCTGCCGTGGCCGATCGCGGTCGTGCTCTGCCTGGTCGTCGGCGCCCTCGTCGGTGCCTGGCAGGGGTTCTGGATCGCCTACTTCGGCATCCCGGCCTTCATCGTCACGCTGGCGGGCATGCTCGCGTTCCGCGGCGCGGCGCAGATCGTCCTGCACAACCAGCAGATCTCGCCGTTCCCGACCGGGTTCCGTGCGCTCGGCTCCGGCTTCCTGCCGTCCTTCGGCACCACCGGGTACGAGCCGCTCACGATGATCCTCGGCTTCGCGGCGGCCGCGGTCCTGGTGGTCACGGCGTTCCGCGGTCGTGCGACCCGTCGCAAGTACCAGCTCGAGAGCGAACCGTTCGCGTGGTTCATCACGAAGCTCGCGTTCACCGTCGCCCTGGTGATCTACGTGGCGCTGCTGCTCGCCAGCTACAACGGCACCCCGATCGTGCTCGTGGTGCTCGGCGCACTCGTGGTCATCTACTCGGTCGTCATGCGGAGCGCGGTCTTCGGTCGCCACATCTACGCGATCGGCGGCAACGCCCTCGCTGCGCAGCTGTCCGGCGTGAAGACGAAGCGGGTCACCTTCCTGCTCTTCGTCAACATGGGCGTCATCTCGGCGCTGGCCGGTGTGGTGTTCACGGGGCAGCTCAACCTCGCCGCTCCCGGTGCGGGCAACGGCTTCGAGCTCGACGCCATCGCCGCGGTGTTCATCGGTGGCGCAGCCGTCACCGGCGGCATCGGTACGGTCCCCGGCGCGATCGTCGGTGGTCTCATCATCGGTCTGCTCAACAACGGCATGTCGATCCTCGGCGTCGGCACCGAGTACCAGTCGCTCATCAAGGGCCTGGTGCTGCTCGCCGCCGTCGCGTTCGACGTGTTCAACAAGCGCCGGGCGGCGTCCGCGCGCAAGTAGCGCTCGCGCGTTCGCGCGCTTCCGCGTTCGCTTGGTGAGCAGAAATGGTCGGGTCCTCTCTGGGGACCCGACCATTTCTGCTCACGATCGCGAGAGAACGGCCCAACCAGCGGCCGGGAGGCGCACGGTCCCGTCCCCGAGATCCGCGCCGCCCGCCTCCACCTGCGTCGCGTCGGCCGCGGGCACCTCGACGGGATCGGCCGACAGGTTCAGGGCGGTCACCACGGCCGCGTCCGCCGTCGCCGTACGGAGGACGACCTCGGTGTTGGTCAGGTGCACGACGTCGGTGTGGGCGCGGTGCAGCCACGGGTGCCGTCGACGCAGGGCGACGAGGGCCTCGTAGGCGTGGGTGAGCGGGGTCGGAGCCGGTGGCTCTGCCGGGAACCCGGGCCGGACCGCGTCGTCCCCGCCCTCTCGTTCCTCCTTCACGCCGGTCCAGCCGTACTCGTCCCCGGCGTAGACGACCGGCGTCCCTGCGACGGTGAAGAGCACCGCGGCGGCGTGTCCGGCGAACTGCTCCCCCACCGCGCTCGCGATCCGGGTCACGTCGTGGTTGCCGACGAACGTCGTCGGGGCGAAGGTGGCGAGCAGGGCGTCGTGCCGTTCGATCGCGTGTGCCAGTTCGTGGCCGTTGCCGTCCGCGATGCCGTGCCAGATCCCCTGCCACAGCTCGTACTGCGTCAGCGAGTCCATCGTCGATTCGCTGGCGATCGCGGCCGCGTCGCCGTGGATCACCTCGCCGCTGAACCACGCGTCCGGGAACCGCTCCCGCACGCGGGGCAGCACCCTCGCCCAGAACGCCGGCGGTACGGCGTACGCGGCGTCGAGGCGCCAGCCGTCGATGCCCCGCTCCAGCCAGTGCGTCATCGCGTCGACCACGAGGTCCTCGGTCGCCCGGCTGTCGTGGTCCAGCGCCACGAGGATGTCGTGCCCCTCGAACAACCCGACCGGCACCGCTCGTCCCGGCTGCCACCCGGTCCAGTCGATCGAGAACAGGTCCGCGGTCGGAGCGTCCGGCCCCTGGTCTGCCAACGCCCGGAAGGCCGGGTGCTCCCGTCCGACGTGGTTGAAGACGCCGTCGAGCAGCACCCGGACGCCACGGTCGTGCGCGGCCACGACGAGCCGGTCGAAGTCGGCGTCGTCGCCGAGCCGCGGGTCGATGCGGAAGTGGTCGACGGTGTCGTAGCCGTGCGTCGAGCTCGCGAAGACCGGGCCGAGCAGGAGTCCGTTCAGGCCGAGGTCCACCACGTGGTCGAGCCAGCCGGTGATCCGGTCGAGGCGGTGCTCGACGGGTCGGTCGGCGGTGGGCGTCGTCGGGCGGACCTCAGCGCCGACGAACCCGAGCGGGTACACGTGCCACCACATGACGTGCTCGACCCAGGCCGGTTCGGACGGACGTGCAACGGTGGTGTCGGGGTTCACCGCACCGATGCTGCCAGCCGTACCTGGGCTGTGTGCTGGCGGAGCCCCGGGGGCGAGGATGGGGCGATGGGACGGGCGATCAGGACGGAAGCGGACGCGGCGGCGTCAGAGTCGGTGTCGGCGGAACGGACCTGCGCGTCGTGCGGGCGGCGGATGCCGTCGTCAGCGGCCCCGGAGGCGAAGTGGTGCTCCCGTGCGTGCCGTCGCCACGGAGTGGACCGGACGGACCTGGCACTCGAACAGCGCATCGACGAGCTGCTCGCCGCACGGGCACGCACCTCGAGCATCTGCCCGTCCGAGGTGGCCAGGTCGCTCGAACCGGACGACTGGCGCCCACTGATGGAACCCGCCCGTCGAGCGGCCCAGCGCATGACGGCGCGCGGCGAGGTCGAGATCACCCAGCACGGGAGCGTCGTCGATCCCTCGACCGCGAAGGGCCCGATCCGTATCCGCCGACCGCGGTGACCGACACGGCGTCAGATCCGATCGTGCAGCGTGCTGACGAGCCGTTCGAGAGCAGTCACGAGCGTCCGCGTCTTCTCCTGCGTCACCCGTGAAGACGAGTACTGGAAGTGCGTCTTCTCGTCGGTCAGACGTTTGAAGTGCTGTCCTGGCCGGGTGTCGGGCGCGCACGCTTGATCGAGCAGCCGTCGCGCCGCCGCATGGTCCTCACCCAAGTGGTGATGCCCCAAGAGTGCCCCGCAGATGGCGTCGGACGCTGCGATGCCGCCGAGCACGGCGTTCGCGCCGGCAGCCTTCCAGTCCGCGTGACTCGTGGACTCGACGTACATGCGAGCGACCTCGAGGTACGAGACCGCTTCATCACGTCGCATCTCGACCGCGTGTCGATCGACCGCTCGGATCCGACCTGCCATCAGATGAGCGTCCGGATCTCTTCCCCGAACACCGTGCGGGCCTCGTCGCGCCACGAACCGACGAGCGGGTCCCCCTCGGCAACGAAGCGACGAAGGTCTGCCCGGGTGACGTCGAAGACCTGACACTCGTTCCCGGTCCACCGCCGGACGAGATCCCCGAGACGCACGACCGTGTCGGTGTCAACCGCCTCTGCGAAGACGACGAGGAGATCCAGATCGGACGCCTGGGTCGCTGTGCCACGAGCAACGGAGCCGAAGATCGACACCGAGAGCACGCCCGCTCCAGCGGATTCGACGAACGAGGCGATCCGACGCTCGAGCTCGTCGCCGGCGTCGAGGCCGAGTTCGACGGCCGGCCAGAGGAGGTGCTCACGGTTCACGCGGTACGCCGAGTGCTGCAGGCCCCGGTCGACACGAACGAGTCCTGCTTCTTCGAGCTTGTCGAGCGCACGTTTGATGCCGGTGTGCTGCGCAGCGCCGGCAACCCGCGCCACCTGACGCCCGGTCATCCCGGCGTCGGTGCGCGCGAGGACGCGGAGCGCGTCGGCTTGGGTGCTCCCGAGGAGCGTAGCGAGCGGTTTCACGAGTTGCATGGAAGAACCTCCGCGGTGAGTGTACCGATTTTGAGTACACGTGGTGCGGATTCGTGTACACCGCTTCCTCCGCAGGCCGCGGTGAGGGAACACCTGTCGCGAATCTCGGGTTGGGGCGGGAGATGACTGCAACCGGATCGAACGAACCGACCTCCGTCCAGCCCCGTGCCCTCGTGGTGGGAGCCAGCGGCATCACCGGGTCCGCCCTGGTGAGCCACCTGCTCGACCTCGACTGGGAGGTGACCGCACTCTCCCGACGACCGCTCGCCCGCGACGGCGTCCGGACCGTCGCCGCGGACCTCCGCGATCCCGACAGCCTCGGCAGTGCGCTGGCGGACGAGCGTCCGACGCACGTGTTCTTCACCGCCTGGCAGCGACAGGAGACCGAGGCGGAGAACATCCGCGTCAACGGCGGCATGGTCCGCGACCTCCTCGCCGCACTCGCCCACGCACCGGTCGCGCACGTCGCGCTGGTGACCGGCCTGAAGCACTACCTCGGCCCGTTCGAGGCGTACGCCGCCGGCGAGATGCCGGACACGCCCTTCCACGAGGAGGAGCCGCGCCTCGACACCCCGAACTTCTACTACGCGCAAGAGGACGAGCTCTTCGCCGCCGCGGAGCGCCAGGGCTTCACGTGGTCCGTGCACCGCTCGCACACCGTGATCGGGCACGCCGTCGGCAACGCGATGAACATGGGGCTGACGATCGCCGTGCAGGCGACGCTCGCGAAGGAGCTCGGCCTGGACTTCGTGTTCCCGGGCAGCGAGGCGCAGTGGAACGGACTGACGGACATGACCGACGCCGGGATCCTGGCGGAGCACATGGTCTGGGCAGCCACCGCCCCCGAGGGCGCGGACGAGGCCTTCAACATCGTCAACGGCGACGTGTTCCGCTGGCGCTGGATGTGGCCCCGACTGGCCGCGCACCTCGGCGTGGACCCGGCGCGCGTCGTCGGCTACGAGAGCGAGCCCCGGCCGCTCGAACAGCAGATGGCGCCGCACGAGGCCGAGTGGCCCCGCATCGCCGAGCGGTACGACCTGGCCGAGTCCGACCTGACGCGGCTCGCCTCGTGGTGGCACACCGATGCCGACCTGGGCCGGGCGATGGAGGTCGTCACCGACATGGGGAAGAGCCGCGAGGCCGGGTTCACTGCCTTCCGCCGGACCGAACGCGCGTTCGCCGACCTGTTCGCGCGCTACCGGGCCGACCGACTCATCCCCTGAGCCGTCGGCCCGGCACAGCCGGCTACAGCGCGAGCAGGAGCACCACGAGCGTCGCGACCGACAGCACCAGCAGGGCGACGGCACCCTGGACGTCGCGGTCGTGCGCTCGGAGGTGCGCCACGACGGCACCCGCGAAGTAGACGACCGCGCCGATGGCTGCGGCGATGGCGAGCGGCACCCACCAGATGCCGATGACGAGTCCGGCGGCAGCGGCGACCTCCAGCAGACCGAGGACCGTCATCTGCGACGGGGTGACGTGGACGGCCTGCATCGAAGCGATGATCTTCGGGTTGCGGACGAGTTTCATGACGCCCGAGCCGAGCAGGGCCACGGCGAGGACGAGGGACAGGATGACGGCGGCGATGTGCACGGGGGAACTCCAGGTGATGAAACGGACGGTTGTCCCCGTTTCAAACCGGGGACTGCTCTCCGTATTCCCGGCCACGCGATCTAGGCTCGGTGCATGACCCGCCGAGACGTCGCCCGGAACCGTCAGGCACTCGTCGACGCGGCCCGGTCCGCGTTCACCGACCACGGCCTCCAGGCCGCACTGGAACCGATCGCGGTCGCGGCCGGCCTCGGCAACGCGACCCTGTACCGGCACTTCCCGACCCGCGCGGCGCTGTGGGAAGCGGTCCTGGTCGAGCCGATGCACGAGGTCCTCGACCTCGTCGAACACTGCCGCGAGCTGTCCGCCTCGGACCCGTGGGCGGGCTTTGCGACCTTCGTCCGCGAGACCGCAGCGATCGAGGCCCGCCGCACCGGGTTCAGCGAACTCATGACCACCGACTACCGCGACGCTCCGGAACTCCTCCGGCTCCGCATCGCCGTGCAGGAGGGCATCGACGCGCTGTTCGCAGCCGGTCAGCAGGCTGGCCAGATCCGTGCGGACGCCGCACTCGCCGACGTCGCCCTCCTGCAGCTCTCCATCGCGACGACGATCGGCACCTTCGGACGGGTCGCCCCGGACGCCTACCGACGCTGGGTCGACCTGGCCCTCGACGGGTTCCGGGCACCGGGCGTCCCCCGCGAGGGCCTTCCGGGACGCCCGCTCCGTGGCGACCAGGTCCGCCGCGCACTCGCCGAGCGGCAGCCGACGGTGCCCCGTCAGAAGGCGTAGCGGATCCGGCAGGACGGCAGGTGCTCGGCAACGAGTTCGCGGAAGCGCTCGACGAGCTGCCCCTTCATGCCGGACCGGTAGCGGACGTTCACCGCTCCGTTCTCGGACACCTTCTGCTCCTGCAGGTCCGGTCGCCAGAGCAGGTCCTCGGCCTTCGGGTGCCAACCGAGGTTCACCTCGTGCAACGGCTGGTTGTGGGTGAGGAAGATGACCTCGGCCGCGAGCTGCGCCTTGGCCGCCGGCGACAGCACGTCGTCGACCTGGCGGAGCAGTGCAGCCCAGTCAGACTCCCACGTCGGGGTGAGGATGACCGGCGAGAAGTTGAGGTGGACCTCGTACCCGGCGTCGACGAAGTCGTTCACCGCGGCGATCCGCTCGGCGATCGGGCTCGTGCGGATGTCGGTGACCTTCGCGGTCTCGTGCGGCATCAGCGAGAACCGGATGCGGGTGCGACCCATCGGATCCCAGTCGAGCAGCTCGCGGTTGACGTACTTCGTGGCGAACGACGCCTTCGCGGTCGGTGTCATGCGGAACAGATCGCAGAGGTCCCGCACGTTGTCACTGATCACCGCGTCGACGGAGCAGTCGCGGTTCTCGCCGATGTCGTAGACCCATGAGTCGGGGTCGCACTGGTTCGGCTCGGCCTTCGGGCCCTGCTTCGCGATGTTCCGCGCGACGTGCCTCGTGATCTGGTCGATGTTCGCGAACACCGTCACCGGGTTGCTGTAGCCCTTCCGTCGCGGCACGTAGCAGTACGCGCAGGCCATGGCGCAGCCGTTCGCGGTCGACGGTGCGATGAAGTCGGCCGAGCGCCCGTTCGGGCGGGTCACCAGCGACTTCTTGACGCCGAGCACGAGCGCTTCGGTCTTGATCCGGACCCACCGCTGCACGTTGCGCTCGTCGCCGTGGACCTCGGGGATGTTCCAGTGCGATTCGACGGGGACGACCTCGGCGTCCGGCCACCGCCCGATCACCTCTTGTCCGCGCTGCAGCTCGAGAGCGGCGGGTTCGGCGTAGATCCGACGGACCTCGAGCACCGGGCGGACACGTTCGTTGCTCATCACCTCCTGTCTACCGGGCACCACCGACGGTGCAGACTCGTCAGCATGACCGCCGAACCCGACGAGCACTTCTTCGTGGTCGACGGCCGACGGTGGCGCCGGACGGACCCTGCGCTGCCGGAGGACGTCGCCGCGGCACTCCGGTCGCACCTCGGTCGCGGGCGGAATGCCGTCAAGCAGGCGAAGGGCGCGGGCGACGAGGCCGCCCTGGCCGCTGCCCGACACCGGAACGGCCTCGCCAAGCACGGTCTCGGCGAGCGCGGGCCGGAGTGGTGGACGCGTCCCGAGGCCGATCGGATCGCCGATGCCGAGCAGGCCCTGGCCGACCTGGACGCCCTGCCGTGACGACGATCCGTCCGCCGCGCCTGGACCGCATCCTGAACCTCATCGTGTTCGGCCCGGTGATGATCGGGACAGGAGTCGCACTTGCGAGCGTTGCCTTCGTGCCCGGAGCATCGGCGCGGGTGTTCGTCTTCGTCCTCGGTGTCGCCTTCATCGCCGGCGGGACCTGGGCCACGGCCAGGCTCCGACGTGTCGCCGTGCACTTGTCCGACGACACCCTCCGGTACTCCGGCTTCCTCTCGTCCTGGACCGCACCACGTGCGGGCATCACCACGGTGCTCGACGACGCGTACGTCGAGTGGCGCGATGATCACGGAGTCGACCACCGACGGCAGATCTGGCTGCTGACCAGGGCATGGGAGGACGACGGCACGAAGTTCGCCCCGCTCTGGCGCTGGCGACGCGAGGCGCTCCTCGAGGTGCGGGCATGGGCCGGGGCGCACGCGACCTGACTACGCCTCCGTGTGCCCCAGCGACGGCTCGAGCAGCAGGCACGCGGTGCGCGAGGCGGCCGCGTGCAGCTCCAGGACGACGAGCTCGTTCCGACCCTCGCGGAGCACCGGACCCGGGATCGCCAGGGTCTGCTGGGGGCCACGCGACCAGTACCGGCCGAGGCAGAACCCGTTGACCCAGGCGACACCCTTCCGGAACCCGTCGAGCGACAGGTACCGGTCGAGCGACGGCGCGCGATCGTCCACCGCGCCGAGGTCGAGGTCGAACGAACCAGCGGCGAACGTCGGTCCGGCGAGCACGTCGCCGTCCGACGGGTTCACCGAGGCGAGCACCTCGAGCGCCGCCGGAGCGATCGGGTCGAGCGACAGCGGTGCAGCGGTCCAGCGCGCGATCGGGACACCGTCGACGGCCACGCCACCGATCAGGCCCTTCGGCTCGCCGATGCGGGTGCCGTAGTCGACGCGGCCCTGGTCCTCGACCAGGAGCTCGAGCGTGCCGGCGACCGGCGGCAGGGTGATCGCGCGGTCGTGGTGCTCGCGCTCCAGCACCCCCACGACGATCCCGTCCACCGCGACGATCGCACGGTCGCGGACCTCGGTACCGACGGTGAGCACGCCGCCGCTGGGCAGGGCGATCTCGGAGCGGTAGACGACGAAGCCGCTCGCGGCACCGAGGGCGTCGAACGTGGGCGGGGTGTCGTGGGCCGACCACGATGCGAGCGCGGGCAGCAGGGAGCGGAGCGACGCGACGCGGTCGAGACGGACGGCGAGGTCCGCGGCGGGGACGACCCGCGCCTCCAGGCCGCTTGAATAGGCATACTGTTCAAGGCGACCAGAACCACCCGGCTGCATCGACTCAGGCAGCGGCGGGACGGGCGCGTAGCACTCGATGACCGCGCGGAAGGCGTGGAACTTCGCGGTCGGCCGACCGGCCTCGTCGAGCGGGGCGTCGTAGTCGTACGACGTCGCGATCGGGCGGTACACGCCCTTGTCGTTGGCGCCGTTCGTGAAGCCGAAGTTCGTGCCGCCGTGGAACATGTAGATGTTGACCGAGCCGCCGGCAGCGAGCAGATCGTCCAGGTCCGACGCCGAGGCAGCCGCCGGCGTGGTGTGGTGGTGCTCGCCCCAGCTGTCGAACCAGCCGTCCCAGAACTCCGAGCACATCAGGGGCCCGGTCGGCTGCGCCTGTCGGAGCCGTTCCAGGCGCGAAGCGGAGCGGGAGCCGAACGACCCGGTCTTGTGGAGCGATGGCAGCGAACCGTCCTCGAGCATGGTGCCCATCGGCTGGTCGACGCTCGTGAACGGCACGGTGAGGCCGATCGCGCGGTGCATCTCCTCGAGCTTCGACAGGTAGACGGGATCGGAGCCGTAGGCGCCGTACTCGTTCTCGACCTGCACCAGGACGATGGGTCCGCCGTGGTCGATCTGCCGCGGGACCAGCACCGGCGCCAACGCCTGCAAGTACGAGGAAACTGCTGCGAGGAACCCGGGCTCGTCGCGCCGGACGCCCACGGAGCCGTCGGCGAAGAGCCAGTAGGGCAGGCCGCCGTTGGTCCACTCGGCGCAGATGTAGGGGCCGGGGCGGACGATGGCGTGCATGCCCTCTGCGGCGATGAGGTCGAGGAACCGGCCGAGGTCGAGGCCGCCTTCGAAGCTGAACGAACCGGGCGACGGGGCGTGAGCGTTCCAGGCGACGTAGGTCTCGATGGTGTTGAGCCCCATCAGCTTCGCCTTGCGGATCCGGTCGGCCCAGAGGTCGGGGTGCACGCGGAAGTAGTGGATCGCGCCGGACAGGATCCGGTGCGGCTCGCCGTCGAGCAGGAAGTCGGTGTCGCCGATGGCGAAGCGCATGGGTTGACTCTTTCATGGCCGGCCGGAGCCGGGCGTGGGACGGGGCCGTGCGGTGGGATCCGCACGGCCCCGCGGGGTTGCACTGCTACTTGGTCGAGACCGTGAAGCCCTGGTCCTTGCCGTACTTCACGAGGGCCTTCTGCCAGGCCTCGAGGCCGGCGTCGAGCGACGTGCCGTTCTCGTACGCCTGACCGACGGTGTCGGCGTAGACGCTGTTCGCGTACACCTGGTACGGCAGGTAGGTGAAGTCGTTGTCCGAGGACTTCGACGCGTCGACGAGCACCTTGTTGATCTGCTGGCCACCGAAGTAGGACGGCTCCTCGTTGAGGAACGACGACGAGTCGAGGTCAGCGGTCGTCGAGGGGAAGCCACCCGACTTCATGAAGACGCCGGTCGACTCCTTCGACGAGTTCAGCCACTTCAGGAAGCCCGCGGCGAGGGCCGGGTTCTTCGACTGCTTCATGACGACCTCGGCGCTGCCGCCGTTGTTGGCGGTCTGCGCGGTGCCACCGTCGTAGGTCGGCATCGGGGCGACACGCCAGTCACCGGACGCGTCCGCGACGCTGGCCTCGAGGTTGCCGGGCATCCAGGCGCCGGTGATCAGCGTGGCGATCTGGCCGTTGCCGAGCTGCTTGTACCAGTCGTCGCTCCAGCCGACCGTCTTGGACAGCAGGCCCTGCTCGACGAGCTCGTTCCAGGTGCTCGTCCACTTCTTGGTGCCGGCGTCCTGCAGGTTGACGGTGACCTTGTCGCCGTCGGTGGTGAACGGGGTGCCACCGGCCTGGGCGATCATGCTCGTGGTGAAGCCGGCGTCGCCGGAGTCCGCCGCGATGTAGGCGTCGGGGTCGGCTGCGTGCAGCTTCTTCGCGGCGGCGACGTACTCGTCCCACGTCTTCGGCACGGCGATGTCGTGCTCGTCGAAGACCTTCTTGTTGTAGAACAGCGCCATGGGGCCGGAGTCCTGGGGCAGGCCGTAGACCTTGCCGTCGAGCGACACCGAGCTCCAGGTGCTGGCGGCGAACTTGTCCTCGAGGTCACCGAAGCCGTACGACGTCAGGTCGAGGAGCGAGTCGGACAGGGCGAACTGCGGCAGCGCGTAGTACTCGACCTGGGCGACGTCGGGGGCGCCCGAGCCGGCCTTCACGGTGTTCTGCAGCTTGGTGTACTGGTCGGCGCCGGTGCCGGCGTTGACGAGCTTGACCTTCACCTTGGGGTACTGCTTCTCGAACGCGGCGACCTGGGCCTTCGCGGACGGGGTCCAGGACCAGTAGGTCAGGGTGCCACCGTCCTTCAGGGCCTTGGTGATGTCGTCGGACGAGCCACCGGAGGACGAGCCGCCGGACGCGCAGGCGGCGAGGGCGATCGCGGCGGTGACGCCGATGGCGAGGGCGCTGAGCCCGCGCCGGAGACGCTTGTTCATGGGAGTGCCTTTCACTTCTTCGTGGAGGGGGTGGGGCTGCTGTGTCAGGCCTTGACGGACCCGGCTGCGAGGCCGGACTGCCAGAAGCGCTGGAGGAAGAGGAACGCGACCACGATCGGGATGATCGTGAGGAGCGATCCCGTGACGACAAGGTTGTAGATCGGCTGCGCACCGGAGCCGGTGGCCTGCGCGTTCCACTGGTTCAGGCCGACCGTCAGCGGGTACCACTTCGGGTCGCTCAGCATGATGAGCGGCAGGAAGTAGTTGTTCCAGGTGGCGACGACGGCGAAGAGCAGGACGGTGACGACACCGGGTGCGAGCAGGCGGAGCGCGATCGTGAAGAAGATCCGGAACTCCCCCGCGCCGTCCATACGGGCGGCCTCGAGGAGCTCGGCGGGGATCGCGTCGACCGCGTAGGTCCAGATCAGGTACATGCCGAACGGGCTGATGAGCGAGGGCAGGATGATCGCCCACGGGGTGTTCGTCAGGCCGACCTGCGAGAAGAGCAGGAACGTCGGGACCGCCAGCGCCGTGCCGGGGACCGCGATGGCGCCGAGGACGATCGCGAAGACCGCACGCCGTCCGGGGAACTGGAACTTCGCCATGCCGTAGCCGGCGATCGTGGCGAGCAGCGTCGCACCACCGGCACCGACGACCACGTAGAGCAGCGTGTTGCCGAGCCACTGCACGAAGATGCCGTCGTTGTACGTCAGCGTGTCGACGATGTTCTGCCAGAGGTTGAACTTCCCGCCGAACCAGAGGCCGAAGGTGGACAACAGCGACGACTGCGTCTTCGTGCTGTTCACGAGCAGGTAGAACAGCGGCGCGAACGAGTACACGACGAAGACGACCATGACCGCGGTCAGCAGGCCGGAACGCTTCGGCTTGCGTCCGTCGACGTGCTGCTCGGCCTTCCGCTCGGCCTTCCTGGAGGCGCGGGTCGACCGGGTGCGCGGGTCGCGCTGCGTCGTGGTCGCCTCCGTGACCGTGGCCGGGACCGGCGCTGCGGCCGGGTTTCCGGGGTGCTGGATGGTGCTCATCGGTTCTCCTCGCGGGTGCCGCGGACCTGGACGACGTAGGCGATCACCGCGGTGATCACGCCCATCACGATCGCGACGGTGGCGGAGTAGTTGAACTGCTGGCCACTGAAGGACAACGAGTACGCGTACATGTTCGGGGTGAAGGCGCTGCCGATGACGTTCGGGGCGAGGGTCTTCAGCAGGTTCGGCTCGTTGAAGAGCTGGAAGCTGCCGATGATCGAGAAGATCGTGGCGATGACCATCGGGCCGCGGAGCGCCGGGAGCTTGATCGAGAAGACCGTGCGCAGGGGGCCGGCGCCGTCGAGCTCGGCGGCTTCGTACAGGTCGCCGGGGACGGTGCGGAGGGCGGCGTAGAAGATCAGCATGTTGTAGCCGAGGAACTCCCACGTGACCACGTTGCCGATGGAGGTCAGTACCCAGCTCGGGCTGAACGGCTGCAGCAGGTCGATGCCGAGCGCGTCGTTCGCGGCACCCGTCAAGCCGAACTGGTTGCCGTAGATGAAGCCCCAGATGAGCGCCGCGACGACCCCGGGGACCGCGTAGGGCAGGAACACCGCGATGCGGAAGAAGCTCGTGCCCCAGAGTCGGGCGCTGTCGAGGGCGAGGGCGGCCACGAGTGCGAGCCCGAGCATGATGGGCACCTGGACGACCAGGAAGATCGCGACCCGGCCGAAGCCGGACCAGAACTTGGCGTCCTGGAAGAGCTGGACGTAGTTGGCGAACCACACGAACTGGTTGCCGCCGATGAGCTGGTCGCGGAACAGGCTGAGCCAGAGGGCGTAGCCGATCGGCACGATGAGCATCGCGATCAGGACGACGACGAACGGCCCGACGAAGAGCCATCCGGTGTACCGGCCGCGCGGCCTGGCGCGGCGCCGCGGTGGCACGGCCGGCGCGGTGGCTCCGGCTGCGCGCGCTTCCAGCGTGCTCATGTGACTCCCTTGTCGTGCGGTGTTCGGGTCCGTCGATGTTGACGTCAACATCGAACGCCGCGACGATAGCATGGCAACGTCAACATGCGCTAGCGTCCGGGGAGGCAGACTGCGCGAACACGCAACGGAAGGGGCGCGACGATGACGACCGAGTCCCCTGCCGGCACCCGCCGCTCCCCCTCGATGGCTGCCGTCGCCGACGCCGCCGGGGTCTCCATGCAGACCGTCTCCCGGGTCGCTCGGGGCTTCGACAACGTCAGCCCGGAGACCCGCGACCGGGTGCAGCGTGCGATGTCCTCGTTGGGCTACCGGCCGAACCGGGCGGCACGGGCTCTGCGGTCCGGGCGGTTCCGCACCATCGGCGTGATCATGTTCACGCTCGCGTCCTTCGGCAACATGCGCACGCTCGAGGCGATCGCCGACGCCGCGGGCACCGCCGACTTCACGATCACCCTGCTGCCGATGGCGTCCCGCACCGAAGAAGGTGTGCGCTCCGCGTTCTCACGGTTGCACGAGCAGGCCGTCGACGGCGTCGTGATCATCATCGAGTCGCACATCATCGACACGGCCGAGGTCGTGCTCCCCGACGGCGTCCCGATGGTCATCATCGACTCCACCGGCAGCACCGACCACCCGGCCATCGACACCGACCAGGCCGACGGTGCACGCCAGGCCACGCAGCACCTGCTCGACCTCGGGCACGAGACGGTGTGGCACGTGGCTGGCCCGACCTCGTCGTACTCCGCCGCCCGTCGTCTCGCGGCGTGGCAGGACACCCTCGAGCGCGCCGGTCGCGTCGTCCCGCCGGTCTTCCACGGCGGCTGGAGCACCGACTCCGGGTACCGCGCAGGCCTGGTCATCGCCGAGCGCCTGGACATCACCGCCGTGTTCGCCGCCAACGACCAGACGGCACTCGGGGTGCTCCGCGCCGCGCACGAGCTCGGTCGCCCGGTGCCGTCGTCGCTCAGCGTGGTGGGGTTCGACGACTCCCCGGAGTCCGACTCGTTCTGGCCGCCGCTCACCACCGTGCACCAGTCCTTCGACGAGGTCGGGCGCCGAGCCGTCGCGAACCTGCTCGCCCAGATCGACGGCGAGTCCGTGTCCGCCGCCCCCGACCTGGTGCCGGTGCGCCTGGTCGAGCGCGCGAGCACGGCGCCGCCGCCCGCGCGGTAGCCGCGGGCGGTGCGGTGCGGCTTTTCGCGCCCACCGACACCTCACGCGCGCGGCGCCCCGTGAACTGTCGCCCAGCCCGTGAACTCACCCACCCGCCGGACGGGAGGCACGGCCCCAGCCCGCCACGCGCCTCCCGGCCGACAGCCAGCCACCTTTCGCGCCCACCGACACCTCACGCGCGCGCAGCCCCGTGAACTGTCGCCCAGCCCGTGAACTCGCCCACCCGCCGGACGGGAGGCACGGCGCCAGCCCGCCCCCGCGCCTCCCGGCCGACAGCCAGCCACCTTTCGGGCCCACCGACACCTCACGCGCGCGGCGCCCCGTGAACTGTCGCCCAGCCCGTGAACTCGCCACCCGCCGCGCACACGCACACGCGCACGCGCGCGCCGCGCGCGCCGCGCACGCGCGCACGCGCGCGCCGCGCACGCGCGCGCCGCGCACGCGCAGAGGGTGCCGAGCGCAAGCGCCCGGCACCCTCTGTGCTCACTCGACGCCCGCCGTGGCGTGCGCCGAGGCGTCTCAGCCGATCGACACGGCGGTCCAGGAGACCGGCGGCAGCTCGATCGTGATGGTGTCGCCGTCGCGGCTGACCGTCTCGTTCGTGCGGAGCCCGACGCGCTCGGTGGACGAAAGGTCGTTCACGGCGTGGATGTCGTCGTCCCAGATGCCCTCGGCACGGACGTCACCCGAGGCCGCCAGGCCCGCGAGGTCGATCGTGACGGTGGTCGACTCGGACGGGTGGCGGTTGATGAGGAACACCGCTGCCGTGCCGTCCTCGGTCACCGTGGCGGCGGAGTCCACGACCGGGACCTCGCCGTACTTGCCACCGTCGACGGTGTCACCAGAGGCCTTGACCTGCAGCGACGTGCCGTTCGCCAGGCGCGAGGTCACCGAGAACGGGAAGAACGTCGTCTGGCGCCACGCCGGGCCGCCGGGCTCGGTCATGATCGGGCCGATGACGTTGACGAGCTGCGCGAGCGAGGCCGACGCGACCCGGTCCGCGTGGCGGAGCAGCGAGATGAGCAGCCCACCCACGACGACGGCGTCGGCGACGGTGTAGACGTCCTCGAGCAGTCGCGGGGCGACCGGCCAGTCCTGGAGGGTGAACTCCTTGGCCTGCTCGTGCCACTTCGTCAGCGACCAGACGTTCCACTCGTCGAACGAGATGTCGATGCGCTTGTCGGACTTCTTCTGCGCCTGCACGTGGTCGGCGGCGGTGGTGACCGTCTTGATGAAGTGGTCCATGTTGACGCCGGCGGCGAGGAACGACGGCAGGTCGCCGTCCTCTTCGTAGTAGGCGTGCGCGGAGATGTAGTCGACGTCGTCGTAGGTGTGCTCGAGGACGGTGCGCTCCCACTCGCCGAACGTCGGCATCGACGCGCCGGAGGAACCGCAGGCGACGAGCTCGAGGTCGGGCTGGATCTGCCGCATGGCCTTCGCGGTCATGGCGGCGAGCTTGCCGTAGTCCTCGGCGTTCTTGTGGCCGAGCTGCCACGGGCCGTCCATCTCGTTGCCGAGGCACCACATCTTGATGGCGAAGGGCTCCTGGCGACCGTTGGACTTGCGGTACTCGGACAGTGCGGTGCCGGCGTCGATGTTCGCGTACTCGAGGAGCTCGATCGCCTCGGCGGTGCCGCGGGTACCGAGGTTCACGGCGAGCATGAGCTCCGAGCCGACCTTGTCGAGCCAGTGCTGGAACTCGTGCAGCCCGACCTCGTTCGTCTCGGTGGAGTGCCACGCGAGGTCGAGGCGACGCGGGCGCTGCTCGACGGGGCCGACGCCGTCCTCCCACTTGTAACCGGAGACGAAGTTGCCGCCGGGGTAGCGGATGGCGGAGACGCCGAGCTCCTTGACGAGTTCGACGACGTCTTCGCGGAAACCGTGTTCGTCGGCGGTCTCGTGCGTGGGCTCGTGGATGCCGTCGTAGACGTGACGGCCGAGGTGCTCGACGAACCCGCCGAACAGGCGACGTCGCACCGGCCCCACGGTGAACGCGGCGTCGAGGACGAGGTGTGTGCGGGGCATGGATCTCCTTCGATCGGTGCGAGAGCGGGTCGTGCGGTGAGCGGGTCGTGCGGCGCGTCGGCCCGTCACAAAAGTGAGCGCTCACCCGAGAGAAACGCTACCGGGTTTCGCAGAGTCGCGGAAGGGGTGGCGCGCGGCGCGTCGCAGCGCTAATGTGAGCGCTCACGGAGCACCGACCCTGCTCCGCTCGGCCCGTCCCGATGGAGTGATGCCATGCCGATCCGACCAACCACGCCCGCGTCGCGACTCTCGCGCCGCGGATTCCTCGCCGCAGGGGGAACCGCAGCCGCAGCTGCTGCGGTCCTGCCGCTCGCCGGGTGCTCGAGCCCGATCGCCGCCGGCCTGGCCGGCAGCGCACTCAACCCGGAGACGCTCGTCTTCTGGAACCTCTTCGGTGGCGGTGACGGCGCCCGCATGCAGGCGATGGAAGCCGGCTACGCGAAGCAGCACGGCGGCTCCAGCTCCCTGCAGGCCACCACCTTCGCGTGGGGCAACCCGTACTACTCGAAGCTGACACTGGCCACCGTCGGGAACAAGCCACCGGACGTCGCGGTGGCGCACCTGACCCGTGCGAAGCCGCTCTGGGACGGTGACCTGCTCGACCCGATCACCTCCGACGACCTGGCCAGTGTCGGACTCAGCGCCGCCGACTTCAACCAGAAGGCCTGGGCAGCGCAGAAGACCGACGGGAACAACATCGCGATCCCGCTCGACACCCACCCCTTCGTGCTCTTCTACAACGTTGACATCTGCAAGAAGGCGGGCCTGCTCGACAGCGACGGCAACCTCAAGGACCTGTCCGGCATGGACACGTTCGAGAGCGCCCTGGCCGCGGTCTCGAAGGTCACCGGCGGGAACGCCCTCAACGTCGCGAACGTCGTCCCCGAGACGGCGACCCCGTGGCGCTTCTTCTGGACGCTCTACAACCAGCAGAAGGACGCGACCCCGTTCATCAGCGACGGCGGCGCGAAGCTCACCGTGAACGAGGACGCGTACAACGAGGTCACCAGCCGCACCCAGAAGTGGGTCAAGCAGGGCTGGCTGAACAAGGCGCTCGACTACGCGACGGCCGAGTCGCTGATGTTCGACGGCAAGGTCGGCTTCTTCATGCAGGGCGAGTGGGAGATCAGCACGGCCCAGTCGATCAAGGGCCTGAAGTTCGGCATGGCGCCGATCCCGCAGCTCTACGACAAGCCGGCGACCCAGGCCGACTCGCACACGTTCGTGCTCCCCCGCAAGGACCGGACGCCCGAGCAGCGCAAGCAGCACATGCTGTTCATCAAGCAGATGCTCGAGCAGAGCATGACATGGGCCGAGGGTGGCCACGTCCCCGCGTACATCCCGACGTTCGACAGCACCGCGTACAAGAAGCTCACCCCGCAGTCGAACTACGCCGCAGCGGCCGAGACGGCGGTCTTCGACGACGCCGCTTGGTACGGCGGTTCCGGATCGACGTTCGAGAACACCGTCGGGGCGCAGCTCGCCCTCGTGCAGCAGGGCAGCTCGTCCCCCGCCCAGGCCCTCAGCGCGATCAAGAGCCAGCTCGCGACCTACCTCAACACCCCGAGCCCGCTGTGACCGGGCACGCGAACACCCGGCACCCGAACGCCGGGCACGCGAACACCCGGCACCCGAACGCCGGGCACACAGACGTGAACACCGCGCGAAAGGCACGATGACGTGACCACAGCACCTGTCCTCGACCGGCCCACGGACGCGACCACCGCGCCACGTCCGCGCCGGGCCCGCACCTACCGGACCAGCCTCACCCGTGGCCAGGGCCGCAGTGGGTGGCTGTTCCTCGCCCCCTTCGGCCTGTTCTACGTGGCCTTCCTGCTCGGCCCGACGATCTGGATGATCGTCTCGAGCTTCTTCAACACCTCGACGGTCCGCACGGGGCTCGGCAGCTTCGCCGGGTTCGCGAACTACGCGGAGATGCTCGGACGCTCGGACTTCTGGTCCTCGCTCTGGCACACCCTGCAGTTCACGCTGTACACGACGCCGCCGCTCGTCATCCTGGCGTTCGTCTTCGCCGTCCTGACGAACCGGATGAACCGCGGCCAGTGGTTCTTCCGTCTGGCGTTCTTCCTGCCGTTCATCCTGCCGTCGGCGACGATCTCGCTGATCTGGGTGTTCATCTTCACGCCGGCCACCGGCCTGTGGGCGAGCATGCAGTCGGCCATCGGGATCACTCCTGGTTCCGGCATGCTGTCGAGCCCGAACACCGCGATGATCGGTGTCGCGATCGCCACCGTCTGGTGGACCCTCGGCTTCAACTTCGTGCTCTACCTGGCCGGCCTGCAGGAGATCCCGCGCGAACTGTACGAAGCGGCTGCCGTCGACGGCGCGTCGAACTGGCAGCAGATCAAGTCAATCACGCTGCCGCTGCTCGGTCGCACGACGACCCTGGTCATCCTGTTGCAGATCATCGCGAGCCTGAAGATCTTCGACCAGGTGTACCTGATGACGAACGGCGGGCCGGGCATCTCGACCCAGGTCTCGCTGCAGCTCATCACGGGCGTCGGCTTCACCGACAACCGCCTCGGCGCGGCGTCGGCCGCGTCGGTGCTCCTGTTCATCGTGATCGTCGCGATCGCGGTCATCCGGCAGCTCGTCGAGCGCGCTGCCGCCAAGCGAGAGATCGGTGCCTGACGTGACCGCCACCGAGAACATCACCACCGCCCGGCCCAAGCTCCGCAATGGTGTCTCCGCCGCGGCGCCCGCGAACGCCGCGAAGATCGGCGTCTCCGGCAAGGGCTTCACGATCGTGTCCGGCATCGTCCTGACGGTGTTCGCGATCATCTGGCTCATCCCGAGCCTGTTCGCCCTGAAGACGTCGCTGTCCGACAACGGCGTCGCCGCACTCGGTGCGAACAAGATCCTGTCCGACTGGAACCCGACGCTGCACTCGTACGCGTCGCTGTTCGGGGCGGGCGACATCTGGAACTGGTACCTGGCAAGCGCGATCACGAGCGTCGTCACCGCGGTGCTCACCGTGCTGTTCGCGTCGATGGCGGCGTTCGCGCTGTCCCGGCTCGTGTTCCGCGGTCGGAACATCGCGTTCCTGCTCATCATCCTCGGGATCATGATCCCGACCCAGGTGCTGATCATCCCGATCTTCCAGGAGCTCAACGCCGTGGGCCTCCTGAACACCTACTGGTCGGTGATCTTCCCGCAGGTGCCCGCCGTGATCGCGGTGTTCATCTTCAAGCAGTTCTTCGACGGCATCCCGCGGGAGCTCGAGGAGGCCGCGCGCATCGACGGCGCAGGGCTCTGGAAGGTCTACTGGTCGGTCATCCTGCCGCTGTCGCGTCCGGTGATCGCAGCGGTGACGATCCTGACCTTCGTCGGGGTCTGGAACAACCTGCTGCTGCCGCTGTTCGTGCTGTCGAACCCGGACCTCATGACGATCCCGGTCGGGCTCGCCACGGTCCAGGGCAGCTTCGGTCAGCGCTACGCCGACATCCAGGCGGGTGCGATCCTGGCGGCGCTGCCGCTGATCATCCTCTACCTGATCTTCCAGCGGCAGATCGTGGAGGGCGTGACGGGTTCCGGCCTCAAGGGCTGACGCCACCACAGGACGGACGGGAGGCCCGGTGCCAGCTGGCACCGGGCCTCCCGTCCGTCTGTCGGTCGCGACCACCTGCACCAGGTGGGTCGACGGGGCCGGGTCGCGTCAGGCGGAGACGGATTCCTTCGCCTCGTGCTTCCAGAAGCCGGAGAACGTGATGCGCGACTTCGGCAGGCCGGCGCGGTGCAGGTGCCGGCGGCCCTCGGTCGCGAGTGTCGACTCGCCGACCACGAAGGCGTACCCGCGGTCGTCGGCGGGCACGTGCCGCTGCAGTTCGGCGAGTGCGGCGCGGCCGGGCACCGCGTGCGGGTCGACCTCGTCGCGGACGATCCAGGTGACCGTCACGCCGACCGGAGCGTCGAGATCGCGGACGTCGCCGGTGGTGGGGACCTCCTGGATGATGCGGCCGACGGTGTCGCGGGGCAGGGACGCGGCGATGCCGACGACACCGGGCAGCCCGGTCTCCTCTGCGGCGATGACGACCTCGCTCGTGCCGTCCGGGCAGTCGAAGATGCAGCCCTGGTCGAGCATCGCGAGCTCGTCGCCGGGGCGGGCGGCGCAGGCCCAGATCGCGGCGCGGCCCTCGGGCTCGCCGTCGTCGTCGGTGTGCACGACGAAGTCGATGTCGAGCTCGGCGGTCCCGTCGTCGAGGCGGCGGTAGTCGGCGACGGTGTAGTTGGCGCAGTGCGGGCGGACATCCTCGGGGATGGCGAGGAACGTCGGCCACCACTTCTTGCCGTCGAGGTCCGGCATCCGGAAGGCGTCCTGGTCCGGGCGCTGCACGAAAAGGCGGAACCAGTGGTCGAAGCCGAGGAACGGGAACGCGCCGAGGTCGTCCCCGGTGACGGTCACGCGCTGCATCGACGGGGTCGTGCGCTCGGTCCGGAGGACGTGGGCACGGAAGAGCCGGGGGTTCTCGGGCAGGAGCCGCGGGGTCTTCGCCATGAGGGAAGGCTAACCTAAGATGATCTCCGTGCCAGCCCCCACCCCCGCCCTGGCTTCCCCTCCGGATGCCCACGCCGTCGCCCCACCGGCCGCCCTCGGTGTGCACCGATCGGCCGTGCGCAAGCGCCTCGCGGTGATCGGCGGCCTCGTCGTGGTCCTCGCCCTGGTCGCCGTCGCGAGCATGCTCCTCGGCAGCAACCGGATCGGTGTCGACCAGGTGCTCGCCGGGCTCACCCGGACCGGGACGAGCACGGAGGAAGCGATCGTCTGGGGCTCCCGCATCCCGCGCACGCTCATCGGTGCGTCGGTCGGCGCGGCCCTCGGGATCGCCGGACTCCTCATGCAGGGGCACACCCGCAACCCACTCGCCGACCCCGGGCTCTTCGGCGTCTCGTCCGGCGCCGGGCTGGCCGTCGTCATCGGGGTCTACGTCTTCGGGGTCTCGAGCACCGGCGCGACCGTCTGGTTCGCCCTCGGTGGCGCCCTGGTGGCGAGCGTCGTCGTGTTCTCGGTGACGATCGCCGGCAGCGGGACGGCGAGCCCGGTGCCGCTCGCACTGGCCGGCGCCGCGGTGTCGGCGCTCCTCGGCGCCCTGACCTCGTTCGTGGTGCTGACCGACCAGGACTCCCTCGACGCCTACCGGCTGTGGGTCGTCGGCTCCCTCGCCGCACGACAGCTCGACATCCTCGGCGCGGTGTGGCCGTTCCTCGTCGCGGGTCTCGTGCTCGCGGTGCTCAACGTCCGGGCCCTGGACGCGCTCGGGCTCGGGTCGGACCTGGCGAAGGGGCTCGGCGAGAACGTGCTCGTCGCACGGCTCGTCGGCCTCGGCGGGATCACGCTGCTGGCTGCCGGGGCGACCGCCGCCGCGGGGCCGATCGGCTTCGTCGGCCTCACCGTGCCGCACGTCGCCCGCGCGCTCGTCGGCACCGGACACCGCTGGACCCTGCCGGTGTCCGCGCTCGTCGGTGCCGCACTCGTGCTGCTCGCCGACGTCGTCGGTCGCCTGATCGGCGGGTTCTCCGAGGTCGAGGTCGGCATCGTCCTCGCCGTGATCGGCGGCCCGGTGTTCATCGCCGTCGCGCGTCGCCGATCGCTGGTGTCCCTGTGAGCGGGGCGATGAGCGCGACCGCCGCACCCACCGCCGCGACCACGGCCCCGCGCCGGGCCGGCGTCCGCATCGGGCCGGTCGGGCTCGCCTGGCGCCCCCGGGTCTTCTGGCTCTCGGTCGCCTCGGTCGTCGCGGTCCTGGTGCTCGTCGTGCTCGGCGTCGCGATCGGCTCGACGTGGATCACCCCCGGCACCGTCGTCCGCTCGCTCCTCGGGCTCGAGAGCGGCCCGGACGCCTTCATCGTGACGTCGCTCCGACTCCCCCGGGTCCTCACCGGTGCCCTCGTCGGCCTGACCCTCGGCGTCGCAGGAGCGCTGACGCAGACCTTCACGCGCAACCCGCTCGGTACCCCCGACATCATCGGGGTGACCTCCGGCGCGAGCGTCGGCGCGGTCGCGGCGATCGTGCTCGGCGGTGGCACGTACTCGGTGTCGTCGATCGTGCTCGGCGGCGGGATCCCGGTCGCGGCCACGATCGGTGCGCTCGTCGCCGCCGTCGCCGTGTACGGCCTCGGCTGGCGCGGCGGCGTGCAGAGCTACCGACTCGTGCTCGTCGGCATCGGCGTGAGCGCGACGCTCGACGCCGTCACCAGCTACCTGCTCGTCCGCGCGAAGATCACCGCGGCGGCCGCTGCCTCACAGTGGCTCGTCGGCAGCCTGTCGAGCACCTCGTGGTCGAGCGTCTGGCCGCTGCTGATCGTCGCCGCCGTCGCGGTCCCGATCTCCCTGGCGACGAGCGCGGCCCTCGGGATCGGCCAGCTCGGCGACGAGGTCGCGACGGGCGTCGGCCTCGCGGTCCAGCGCCACCGGCTGCTCGTGATCGCGTTGGCGGTGGTGCTCACGGCCGCGGCCGTCGCCGCGGCCGGACCGGTCGGCTTCGTCGCGTTCGTGGTACCGCAGATCGGGCTCCGGCTGGCCGGGACGAACCGGCCGCCGCTGCTCCTCGCCGGCATGCTCGGCGCCGTGCTGGTCCTCGCCGCCGACCTGCTGTCCCGCGCAGCGTTCCCCTGGCAGGTGCCCGTCGGCATCATCACCACCGTGATCGGTGCCCCGTACCTGATCTGGCTCCTCATCCGTCACCGCAAGGAGATGTCCCGATGACGACACGCGACACCCCCGTCCTCGAAGCCCGCGGCCTGTCCGTCGGCTACGACCGCCACCCCGTGCTGACCGACCTGGACCTGCGCATCGAACGCGGGACGGTCACGACGTTCCTCGGCGCGAACGGCTGCGGCAAGTCGACGCTGCTCAAGGCGTTCGGACGGGTCCTCAAGCCGCAGTCGGGCGAGGTCCACCTGGACGGCGTGCCGATCCGCAAGGAGCCGAACCGCCAGGTCGCCCGGAAGCTCGCGATCCTGCCGCAGTCCCCCGTCGCACCCGCCGGCACGAGTGTGCTCGACCTGGTGATGCGCGGCCGGAACCCGCACCAGTCGTGGGCGAAGCCGTGGACCGCCGAGGACGCCGTGTTCGCCGAGCAGGCGATCGCCGCGACCGGGCTGACCGAGGTCGCCCACCGCGACGTCGCGAGCCTGTCCGGCGGGCAGCGTCAGCGCGCCTGGATCGCCCTCGTGGTCGCGCAGCAGGCCGAGACGCTCCTGCTCGACGAGCCCACCACGTACCTCGACCTCGCGCACCAGCTCGAGGTCCTCCGCCTGGTCCGTCGCCTCAACCGCGAGCAGGGGTCGACGGTCGTGATGGTGCTGCACGACCTGTCGCTCGCCGCCCGCTACTCCGACCGGCTCGTCGTGCTCCACGACGGCGGGGTCGCCGCCGACGGCACCCCGGCCGAGGTCCTCACGCCGGCGCTCCTCGAGCGGGCCTTCGGGTTGCACGCCCGGGTGCTGCCGGACCCGGTCACCGGTGCGCCGATGATCGTCCCCGAGGCCGACGAGCACGATCCGGTCGCGCAGCAGGATCCGGTCTCCGAACTGGCGACGACGGGCAGCTTAGGTTAGCCTCTCCTAACGTGAAGCTTCCCCGTCGCGGCTCCTTGCGTGCCGTCCTCCTGACCTCCGTGGCCGTCTCGGCCCTCCTCCTCGCCGGCTGCTCCAGCAACAGCAGCTCGAACGACGCCGACGGTGACACCGGCTCGGCGTCGAAGGCCTGGTCCTACGAAGACGCGACCGGCACGACCGTCAAGGTCGACCACACGCCAAAGCGCGTCGTCGTCCTGAACGACCTCGCCATCTCGTTCATCGAGTACGGGCTCAAGCCGGTCGGCACGTTCGGCCAGCTCACGATGGCGAAGGACGCCCGGTTCGACGACCTCGACACCGACGGCATCACCCAGCTCGGCACCGGCTACGGGGACATCGACCTGGAGCAGCTCGCCGCGCTCAAGCCCGACCTCGTCGTGACCTCGGTCTACCCGACTGACGAGAAGGGCACGCTCGACGACACCCAGCCCGGCTACGGCTTCAAGGACATGGAGCAGCAGAAGCAGATCCAGGCCATCGCGCCGGTCGCCCAGATCATGTGGGGCGGCAAGGGTGAGGACGTCATCGAGAAGATCGCCGACCTCACCGAGTCCCTCGGGGCGAAGGAGTCCACGATCGAGGCCGCCGAGAAGCGCTTCGACACCGCGGGCGACGAGCTCGAGAAGGTCGCGAAGGACAAGGACCTCTCGGTCGTCTCGATGTACGCCGACGGCGACGGCGCGTACGTCACGCGCCCGACCGACGAGCCGCTGCTGCAGATGTACTCGTCCTTCGGCGTCGACTTCGTGAACCCGAAGCCGAAGGGCTTCTACTGGGGCATCTACTCGTGGGAGAACGCCGGCCAGATCAGCGGCGACGTGATCCTGCTGTCGCAGCAGGGCTACCAGCTCGCCGACCTCGAGAAGCAGCCGACCTTCGCCGACAACGCGGCCCTCGAAGCCGGTCAGGTCCACAGCTGGACCTTCCCGGCGCTCGACTACGCGTCGCAGGCCGACTACATGACCCAGCTCGCGGGCTGGCTCGAGGACAGCAAGAAGCTGTCCTAGGACGCAACCCACAGGGCGGACAGGAGGCGCGGTGCCAGCTGGCACCGCGCCTCCCGTCGTTCCCGCGTCTCGTCCCGGGCCGTCACCCGGCTGGCAGAGCCGCGTTCACCGCCGTCTGGGCCTCGCGCCAGACCGACGCGCGGGCTCCCGCGTAGGTGCCGCCCTGGCCGTTCGAGTAGTACCGCAGGTTGTGCTTCGCGCCGTCGGTGTTGCCCTGCCAGTACGCGGTCACCGCACGGGAGCTGCCGCCGATCAACCAGACCTGGTCGGCTGAGTCGGCCGTGCCGGTCTTGCCGAACAGCGTCGTGCCGTCGGGCGTCTGCCCACCGCTCGCCCACGAAGCCGAGCACGGCTCCCCCTGCACGTCTGATCGTCATCGTTCCCGTTCCCCCCGGTGCATCCGCCTTGGTGCGGTCCGAGGAGCGTCCCAGCACTGTTCGGGCGAACCCCGGGACTTCGCCGCGGAGCACCGTCGTGTCCCCTGGGAAAGTGCCGGTCGCCGAACAGCGGTGGACGACTGCCGGTCGAGGGCGCAGACTCGGCCTGTGGGGACGACTCGGGGGTGGCGGCGCTGGCCGGGTCCGATCGCGCTCGCCTGCCTCGTCGCGGTGGTGCTGTCCGGCTGCGCGCCGCAGGTGATCGGCGACGAGTACGACGCCCCTGGCCCGGGTGTGCGCAGCGACGGCTCGATCGACACCCGGCCCGCGGTGGGGTGGGTCGAGCCGGGAGCACGCTTCTTCGTGACCACCTACGGGTCATCGAGCTGCCCGACCGCCCCGACCGCCGTGACCACCACCGACGACGGCCGCGGGCTCGACGTCGCGCTGCGGCGGACCGGGGGGAACGCGTGCACCGCGGACCTCGGGCCCGCGAGCTACGCACTCGACCTGCCGGAGGGCTTCCGACCGCGGCAGGCGGTCGTCGTCTCGCTGCACTTCGCGGACGACGACCGGGTGGTCCGGCGCACCCTGCGCCGGTGAGGCGAGCGCGGCTCTGCCACGTGCCAGCAGACGGACGGGAGGCGCGGTGCCAGCTGGCACCGCGCCTCCTGTCCGTCTGTCGGTCCGGTCACTCCTTGTTGAGCTTGTCCTGCACCGCCCCTGCGGTCTTCTCGACGGTGTTCGGCAGCTCCGTCGTCCCGGAGAAGCGGGAGTCCGGGTGGGTGGGCGGGGCCATCGGGACCGACGACGTGGGGCCGTCGTGGTACGAGTACTCGCCCTTGCCGTCGAACGACGGACCGCTCGCCCATGGGCGGATGCCCACCAAGCGACACCGGGCGGTTCGGCGTCGGTCCGGTGTGGCGGCGCAACCGCGGTACGATCCGGTACCCGATCACTCCCGCACGGAAGCGAGACCCCCATGGCAGCAGCGAACGCACGCGTCCTGCACGTGATGTGCACCGTCTTCCTGGTGGTGGCCTTCCTGTCCGTCGGCGTCGGCGCGTGGTCCATCGCGAACGACTCGGGCGAGGGCGGCGTGAACATCGGCGCCGGGATCCTGCTGTACTTCGGGTACCTGCTCGGTGCGATCGGGCTCGCGCTCGGTGTGGCTGCGCTCGTCACCGGCGCGGTGTCGCGGCGGCGTTCGCTGGCCTGAGCTGCGCTGCGCTGCGGCGCCCGGTCGTTGTCGGTGTCGCTGTCGTTGTCGCCGTCGCTGTCGCTGTCGTTGTCGCCGTGGCTGTCGCTGTGGCTGTCGCCGTCGCCGTCGCCGTTGCTGTCGCTGTCGCTGTGCTCAGCGCTCGGCGCGGCTCCGTCTCGCCGAGCGCGGCGGGGCTGCCCGGAGGTGGTCGCTGACCCGTCCGAGGATCCGTGCCAGGTCGTCGACGTCCTGATCCGACAGCGGAGCGAACAGCAGACCCCGCACCGCCTCGATGTGCCCGGGGAACACCGCGGCGAGGACGTCCCGTCCGGCGTCGGTGATCGCCACCACGGTGCTGCGCTCGTCGTCCGGTGAGGGCGACCGCGTGACGAGTCCGCGCTGGTCGAGCAGCTGCGCCTGGTACGTCAGGCCGCTGCGACTGTAGACGACCCCGTCGGCCAGGTCGGTCATGCGCTGCGAGCCGTCCGGCGCGTCGCCGAGGCGGGCCAGCAGCTGGAACTGCACGTAGCTCAGCGAGCCCGCGTCACGGAGCTGCCGCTCGACGGCGGGACGAAGGAGGCTGCCGACCTCGGTGAACGCGAAGTAGGCGCCGAGCTGCGTCGGTGTCAGGGCTTGGGGAGCGTCGGTCACGTGTCCCATCCTACCTGTTGCTTCGAGTTCGAAGCAGTGGTACGTTCCTGGCATCTGCTTCGAACTCGAAGCAACCGACGAAGGGCACGATCATGAAGGCAGTCCAGTTCCACGAGGTCGGCGGACCCGAGGTCCTCCGGTACGGCGATGTCGAGCAGCAGGCCCCGGCCGCCGGGCAGGTCCGACTGCGCGTCGCGGCATCCGCGTTCAACGCGGCGGACAACGGCATGCGTGCCGGGTTCCTGCCGATCCCCGTCGAGCTGCCCCACGTGCCGGGCTACGACGTCTCCGGCACCGTCGATGCGCTGGGCGATGGGGTCGGCGGCGTGGTCGACGGCGGGCCCGGCAACGGGCTCGCTGGCGGACTCGCGGTCGGGGACGCCGTGGTCGGCTTCCTGCCGATGGAGCGCGATGGTGGCGCGGCCGAGTACGTGGTCGTCCCCGCCGAGGCCGTCGTCGCGGCACCGCACTCGATCCCCCTGGCCGACGCCGCCGCACTGCCCTCGGTGTCGTTGACCGCGTGGCAGGCCCTGTTCGACGACGGCGGACTGCAGGCAGGTCAGCGCGTGCTGATCGTCGGCGCCGGCGGCGTGGTCGGCAAGTACGCGGTCCAGCTCGCCGTCCGCGCCGGGGTGCACGTCATCGCGACCGCCAGCCCGCGCAGCATCGACGCCGTCCGCGCAGCCGGCGCCGACCAGGTGATCGACCACACCCGGACGGACCTGCTCGACGCCCTCGACGGACAGGTCGACGTCCTGCTGAACCTCGCGCCGATCGAGCCGGAGCAGTTCGCGGCGTACGTCGACGCAGTCCGGGACGGCGGTGTGGTGGTCAGCACCACCGCGTTCATGGCCACCCCCGACGACGCCTCACGCGGGGTGCGCGCCGCGACCGTCTTCGTGCAGCCGAACCGGGAGCGCCTCGCGCAGCTCGTGGCGCTCGTCGACGCGGGCGAGCTCACGGTCGAGGTGACGCGCCGGATCCCGCTCGAGGAACTCACCGCGCTCCACGCCGAGGCGAGCGAGGGCCGGATCTCGGGGAAGGTCGTCGTCCTGCCCTGATGCGGCCGGGCTGCCGGGCGGCCGGGCCGCCGGGCCGCCGGGCCGCCGGATCGCCGGACCGCCGGTCAGCCGATGACGCCGGTGTGCTCGAGCACGATGTTCACACCGATCAGGACGAGGATCACACCGCCGGCGATCTCCGCCGGCTTGCCGAACCGGGCGCCGACACGACGACCGACGAGCACGCCGACGAAGGTCAGCACGGTGGTCGTCACGCCGATGAGCAGGACCGCCCAGCCGATCGACACCGGCAGGAACGCCAGGGTGACCCCCACGGCGAGCGCGTCGATGCTGGTGGCGAGGGAGAGCACGAGCAGCTCACGGACCCGCAGCCGGTCGGTGTCCTCCTCGTGGTCCTCGCCGCCGCGGAGCGCTTCCCAGAGCATCTTGCCGCCGACCAGCGCCAGCAGTCCGAACGCCACCCAGTGGTCCACGTCGGCGATGTACTGCGCGAACGTGGTGCCGAGCAGCCAGCCGATCAGGGGCATGCCCGCCTGGAACGCACCGAACGCGATCGCGATGACGAGCGCGTGGCGCACGTTGAACCGCTTCATGTGCAGGCCCTTGCCGAGGGCGACGGCGAAGGCATCGGCGGAGACGCCGAGCGCGATGAGGAACAGGGCCCAGAACGACATGGGAGAGCGCACTTTCGAGACGAACGAGTGGAGACACCGGCGTCTCGGGACCCGTCGATCCTTCCACGCTGATCGGCCGTCTCCGAACGGAAAAGGCCTGATCAGCGGGATTCGTCGTGCCGAATCCGGGCGTTCGAGCGGGCGTGCCCGACGTGTCGGCGTCCCGCCCCGCGATCTCGCTGCTCGCGGTGCGCTCAGCGCGCCGCGTAGAGGTCGCGGAGGATCGCCGCCTCGGCCGCGTGGTGGATCAGTTCGTCGACGACGTGCAGCACGAACGACCGCCGGGTCGCATCCCCGTACGGGCCAGCGACCGCACCCATCGGGTCGGCAGCGGCATCGCCCAGCGCACGCGCGGCACCGAGGAACGCGGCGATCGCGTCGTCGAGTGCGGCGAGCGCCGAGGCCGACGAGGCAGCCGGGCCCGGAGCTCCGGTCGGCGCGGGGTCGAGCCCCAACCACTCTCGGTTCCGGTCGTCCGCCACCGTCTCCACGATGTGGTCGAGTCGCCACCGGATCGTGACGTCCGGGTCGCCGGGGATCGGCTGCCAGGCCCACTCGTCGTCGTCGAGTCCGACCATCCGGTCGGTGAGACGACCGGCGGCGTACTCCGCGAGTTCGATCACGTCCTGCTGTGCGGTGTCCATGGCTCATCATCCCCTCCGACGGCGAAGGACGCGCCTCGCGACCGGCCGTGCGAGACTCGGCACGTGCTCACCGACGCGGACCTCCACGCCGCCCTGCGTACGGCGGCGACCCGCTGGCGTCGCTCCGACCCGGCGCGCGAGGACGCATCGGACTACCGCATCGCGGACCTCCGTGCCACGCCCGGCGCAGCGGACGTGCTCCTCGCGCAGCGCGACGACGCCACTGCCCGGTTGTCCATCGGACTGCCGGCGTCCGGAGCACCGCAGTACTGGCTGTACGCCGAACCCGAGGACGCGGCCGACTGGGTCGGCCAGCTCCTCGTCTGGATCGACGAAGAGGTCTTCACGGGCGGGCTCGGGCCGGCGTGCACGCGGGAACTCCGGGGCGACGAGAGCTACGTGATCGTCACGAACTACGGGTGGCAGCTCACCGACGGTGCTGAGCACGCGCGGTTGACCGCCGCGGCGGGGCCGCTCGGCTGGCACGGCGCCGGCACGCTCTGATCACAGGGTCTTCCGCAGCAGCAGACGCTCCGTGCGGATCACGGGGAGAGCATGACCGCCCCTACTGGGACCGACGGATCCGGTCGATGCCCGTCCGGCAGCGCGCGAGGTACTCGCCGTACAGATCGGGCCGCCGCTCGAGTGCCCACCGGGTGACGTCGAGCAGGTGCAGCACCGTCATCGACACCAGCGTCCGGTGATCGGCGTCCGAGTCCAGCCCCGCGCTGACCATGAACTCGTCGTGCTCCTGGCGACTGATCGACTCGTCGATGAACGCCCACTCGACGACCCTCCGCGCATCGGTCCACGGCGTCGGTCCGGTCTCGGCAGCACCCCAGTCGATGAGGACCGGTGGCGCGAGTGGTCCGCGGGAGATGAGGTTGCGTGGTGCGAGGTCGCCGTGCGCGAGGCCGAGGTCGAACCGCTCCGACTCGAGTCGCCCGATCAGGTCGCGCATCTCGTCGGCGGACACGTAGGCGCCGTCGCGGTGGAGCCGGTCGTCGCCGTCGAGGGCTGCGAGGTCGTAGTGGAGGTGTGCCGACCACGCGTGCTCGAGGTCCGCGCCGAACCGTGAGTACAACGACGGCGGCGCGTCCCGGAGCGGGATCCGACCGACGGCGCGGGCGTAGGCACCGAGCCACGTCCAGGGCCGGGCGATCCCCCGCGGGTCCGGCTCGACGTACTCCGACACCGTGAACGGGACGCCTTCTTCGACGCCGTGCAGCAGGGGTGTCGCGGTGGGGATGCCGATGCGAGCCGCCTCCCGCGCCGCCCACGCCTCGACCGGGTACTCGTCCTCACGGCGCGGATCAGCCGGGAACCGGAGGACGACGGCGCCGCCCTCGGGCCGATCGGCCCGGAAGGTGTGGTTGACCGCCCCTCCCGGCAGCTGTTCCAGGTGCTCGGCCGTCGCGCCCACCGAGCGCAGCACGGCGCTGATCCACGGCTGCCCGATGACGTCCTCCGACACCCGCCCATCATGGCGGCCCCTCCGCCCTCGGTCGAGCGGGTTCCGGTCGGGGGTGCTCCCTCGCTAGCATGCGGCATGGCCACGCAGAGCCCACTCGGTGCGTACCTCCGCGCACGTCGGAGTGTGACCTCGCCTGCGGACGTCGGGATCACGGTCGGCGGGCAGGTGAGGCGCGTCGTCGGCTTGCGCCGCGAAGAGGTCGCGATCCTGGCCGGCATCAGCACCGAGTACTACCTGCGGCTGGAGCAGGGGCGGGAGACGAGGCCGTCGGACCAGGTCGTCGACGCGTTGGCGAGGGCCCTGCTCCTCGCTGACGACGCCCGCGAGTACCTCCACGAACTCGCGCGTCCGACCTCGACCTCGACCTCGGCCGGGAGCCAGCTCGACGACGTCGACCAGGGAGTGCAGTGGCTCATCGACTCGTGGCCGCGGACCGCCGCCGTCGTGCACAACCGGTACCTCGACGTCCTCGCGACCAACGCGCTCGCCGAGGCACTGAACCCGAGCTACCGGGTGGGCGTGAACAACCTGATCTCGCTGCTCACCGACCGTGACGAACGCGCACTCCACGAAGGGTGGGAGGGACTCTGCGAACGGACCACCGCACTCCTCCGCTCGATGTTCGGGCAGCGGCTCACGGACCCACGGCTCTCGGGCCTGGTGTCGGAGCTCTCCGCGCGCAACCCGCACTTCCGTGACGCCTGGCAGCGCAACGACGTGTCGACGTCGTCCACCGGCGTGCACGTCCTGCGCCATCCGCGGGTCGGTCGCCTCGTCCTGCACTACGCGCGGCTGCCGCTGCCGGGTGCGGACGGTCAGAGCATCTGGCTCTACCAGGCCGAGCCCGGCACACCGAGCGACACCGCGCTCCAGCGCCTCACACCGTCGGGCCCCGTGTAGGGAACCGCCGCCGAGCCTGGTAGGAGCGGGGACAGGCTCGGCAGCCTCGACCGCCCTACCGTCGCGACATGGACCTCCACCTCACCGACAAGGTCGCCGTCGTCACCGGGGCGAGCAAGGGCATCGGACTCGCCATCACCGAAGCGCTCGTCGCCGAAGGAGCACGGGTCGTCGCCGGCGCACGCAGCATCACCGACGAACTCGTCGCGCTGTCCGACTCGGGCCAGGTGCTCGCCGTGCCCGTCGACCTCTCCACGCCGGACGGACCGGCCGAACTCGTCGCACGCGCCGAGCACTTCGGCGGGCTGGACGTCCTCGTGAACAACGTCGGAGCAGTCACACCGCGCACGGACGGCTTCCTCGCGGTCGGCGACGACGAGTGGCTGCGGACGCTGAACCTCAGCCTGATGGCAACGGTGCGGACGACGCGGGCCGCGATCCCGCTGCTGCTCGAGCGCGGCCGGGGCAACGTCGTCACGATCGCGTCCGTCAACGCGTTCCTGCCGGACCCCGGGGTCATCGACTACTCCGCGACGAAGGCCGCCGTCTGGAACCTCTCGAAGTCGCTGTCCAAGGAGTACGGCCCGCAGGGCATCCGGTTCAACACCATCAGTCCCGGGCCCGTGTCGACGCCGCTCTGGCTCGGCGACGGCGGTGTCGCGGCGACCGTCGCTGCCGCGATGGGCATCTCCCCGGAGGTGGCCCGCGAACGGATCATCGCCGAGGGCGGCGGATTCTCGACCGGCCGGTTCACCGAGCCGGCGGAGGTCGCGGACCTCGTGCTCCTGCTCGCGAGCGATCGTGCCGGCAACGTGACCGGGGCCGACTTCCTCATCGACGGCGGATTGACCAAAGACCTGTGACCGCTCGGCGGACGTCGCCGGGCACCACAACCCGAAGGAGACACCATGTCGAAGACTCCGGTCGTGTTCATCCACGGCCTCTGGATCCACTCGTCTGCCTGGCAGCCGTGGATCGACCTGTTCGCCGAGCACGGGTACGACGCGATCGCTCCGGGGTGGCCCGGCGACGGGGACTCGGTCGCCGCCACGCGTGACGATCCCAGTGGGCTCGACGACGTCGGGATCGAACAGATCTGCCGTCACTACACGGACATCATCGACTCGCTCGAGACGAAACCGATCGTGGTCGGGCACTCCTTCGGCGGGCTCATCGCCCAGGAGCTCCTCGCCAACGGCTACGCCGTCGCGGGGGTCGCGATCGACCCGGCACCGATCAAGGGGGTGAAGATCCTGCCGTTCTCCCAGCTCCGGTCGGGCTTCCCCGCACTCGGCAACCCCAAGAACAAGCACCGGACCGTCTCCCTCACCGCCAAGGAGTTCCGGTACTCGTTCGGCAACGCGATCCCCGCCGAGGAGTCCGACGCGCTGCACGAAGCCTGGACGATCCCGGGCCCGGGCCGTCCGCTGTTCGAGGACGCGTCGGCGAACTTCACCCGCAATTCGCCTGCCGCCGTCGACACGCACGCCGCCGAGCGCGGACCGTTGCTCCTGGTGTCGGGGACCGAGGACCACACGGTGCCCCAGTCGGTGACCTCCGCCGTGTTCCGGCTCTACCAGGACAACCCCTCGGCGGTCACCGAGTACCGCGAGTTCGAGGGTCGCGGCCACTCCCTCACCATCGACAGCGGGTGGCGCACGGTCGCGGACTCCGCGCTCGAGTGGCTCGCGTCGCAGCGCCTCGCGGGTGCCGACGACCAGGTCACCGCCCAGTAGCCGCTCTGGCCTGCTGACCGTGCCCAGCCGGAGGACCACCCTCGCCGTCGCGATCCTCGCCTCGTTCGTGTCGTTCCTCGACGGGTCGATCGTGAACGTCGCGCTCCCGGCGATCTCCGGTGACCTCGGCGGACAGGTGCGGACCCAGCAGTGGGTGCTCGACGCGTACCTCCTCGCGCTCGGTGCCCTGATCCTCCTGACCGGCTCGCTCGCGGACACGGTCGGAAGGCTCCGGGTCCTCCGCATCGGGCTGGTGCTGTTCGGAGCCGCCTCGGTGGCCTGCGCGCTCGCACCGACCGCCGGGCTCCTCATCGGGGCACGGGCGGCGCAGGGCGTCGGAGCAGCACTCCTCGTCCCCAGCTCGCTGGCGCTCATCACCGCGACCTTCCCGAGCGAGACCCGCGGACGGGCCATCGGGACCTGGACGGCGTGGACGAGTACGGCGTTCGTCGTCGGGCCGCTGCTCGGGGGCGCGCTCGTCGACCTCGTCGGTTGGCGGTCGGTGTTCGCCATCAACGTGGTTCCCATCGTCGTCACCCTCGCGATGCTCGGCCGATCGCACGACCCGCTACGGACGACCGCCCGCGGCAGGATCGACGTGCTCGGCGCCGTCCTCGTCGCGCTGGGCCTCGCCGCCTCGGCGTTCGGTCTCATCGAACAGCAGGAGTCCGGCTGGGCGAGCGCCGTCGTGCTCGTGCCGTTGGCGGTGGGGGTCGTCGCACTCGCCGCGTTCCTCGCATGGGAGCGCCGTGCGGCGCAGCCGCTGCTCCCCCTCGGCCTCTTCCGGATCCGCGACTTCCGCAACGGGAACCTGGCGACCGCTGCGATCTACGGCGGAGTGTCGCTCGGGCTCCTGGTCGTGGTGCTCTTCCTGCAGGAGGTCGCTGGCTACCCGGCCACGCTCGCGGGGCTGGCGACGTTGCCCATCGCACTGACGTCGTTGCTCCTCTCCCGGTCGGTCGGGGCACTCGCCGGTCGGCTCGGTCCGCGGCTGTTCGTCGCCACCGGGTGCGGGATCTCCGCCGTCGGGTTCCTGCTGATGCTCGCGGCCGAGCCACCCGTGCACTTCATGTGGCAGCTCCTGCCGGGGCTGCTCGTCTACGGACTCGGCCTCACGATCACCGTCGCTCCCCTGACGACCGCGGTGCTCGCGTCCGTGCCGGCCGACCGTGCCGGGGTCGCCTCCGCCGTGAACAACGCGGTGGCCCGCATCGCCGGACTCGTCGTGATCGCGTTGCTCAGCACGATCGTCGGCTCGACGGTGGACACGGTCGGGTTCCACCGTGCCGTCGTGGTGACCGCGGCGTTGTTCGCGTGCGGCGCCGTGGTCGCCGGGTTCGGCCTCGGTCCCGCGCGGGCTGGTACCGCGTCGATCCCCGCCGACGCCGCGGCGAACTGCAACGACCGTCCCGCACCGGCCGGGCTCCACGCCGGATCGGTGACCGCTCCCGAAGTGGCCCGCTGACGACGCCCGATCGTCGACGGCCTGGCAGGGTGAGGGGATGCCGACCATCAGGAACATCGCCGTGGGTCTGCCCGTCAAGGACGGACACGTCCTGTTGTCCGAGTCCTTCGACGCCGTCCGCGGCCTGGCCTTCTTCCGTGCCGTCGGTGGCGGGATCGAGTTCGGCGAGCGAGCTGACCAGGCGCTCCGCCGCGAGTTCCGTGAAGAGCTCGACGTCGAGCTCACCGAGGCCGAGCTGCTGGGCGTCGTCGAGAACCTCTTCGAGTTCGAGGGACGCCCCGGCCACGAGTACGTCCACGTCTTCGCCGTCCGGTCGGACGACCTCGATGCCGTCCCGCTCGACGCGGAACTCGTCGTGTTGGACGAAGGCAGCGCGGTGCGGTGGATCCCGCTCGACACCACGGCCGCGGTGTTCCCCGAAGGCGTGCTCACGATGCTCGACCGGGACCGACTCGACCACCGCCCCAGAGAGGCCTGACCGTGCACTTCACCGCTGAACAGCACCTCGACGGGGGCATCACCGAGCGCCGGTTCACACTCGGTGACGTCCCCGGCATCCTGTGGACGCCACCGACCGCCACCCCGTCGCAGCCGGTGCCGCTGATCCTGCTGGGCCAACCCGGCAGCATCGGGATGCAACGGATGCTCCCGCGTCTCGTGGCGCGAGCCCGCAGCGCCGCCCGGCAGGGATTCGCCTCGGTCGCCATCGAGCTCCCCGGAGCAGGCGAGCGGCCCGCGCTCCCCGGAGCGGAGCAGGCTCGAGCGGAACTCAGGCATGCGATCGCCGCCGGTCAGCCGCCCGGGGCCGACGTCGTCGATCGACTGGTCCTGCCGCTCGTCGATCGAGCGGTGCCGGAGTGGCAGGCGACACTCGACGAGGTGCTCGACCTTCCCGAGATCGGTGGGCCGGTCGGGTTCTCGGGCGGGGTCATCGCGATCGGCGTCCGTCTGGCCGCGATCGAACCACGCATCGCGGCGGCCGCACTCTTCGCGGGCAGCTTCGTGCCACGCACGACCATGGACGAGGCCCGCCGGGTCACGATCCCGCTGCACGTGCTCCTCCAGTGGGACGACGAAGGGAACGACCGAGCGATGGCGCTCGATCTCTTCGACGCCTTCGCCTCGACGGAGAAGACCCTGTCCGCCAACACCGGGGGTCACACAGGCGTGCCGCAGTTCGCGGGCGACGAAGCCGACCGCTTCTTCACCAGGCACCTCGGTGCCGCTGCGGGATGAGCGCTAGCCCTCGTCGGGCGCCGCGACGCGCACCCTCGGGGGCAGCCCCACGAGCGCCGTGCGCCAGCTCCAGGCAGCACCGGCGAAGACGACGGCCGTCAGGACCCAGAGCAACCAGGGCACGTCGGTGTCCAGGAACGCCAGGCTCAAGGGGAACAGCGCCATGCCGACGGAGCTCGCGGTCTGGAACACGCCGATCGCCCGTCCACGGACGCGCGGGTGCGGAGCTTCGGCCATGACGGCGTTCGCCGCGGGCAGGGAGATCATGTCCGCCACGGCGAGCACGATCCCGACGAGGACCACGAAGCACCACGCAGCGGCACCGGCCAGCGGTGGCAGGAAGACCAGCGGCACCGCGATCGCGCCGGTGAGCAGTGCGCCCGTCGCGATCAGTGTCCCGCGGTCGAGGCCAGCGACCCATCGCGTGACCGACGTCTGGAACACCGCGGAGAGCGCCGTCGCGACCGCGAACTGGACCGGGGCCACCGCGGGCGGCATGTGCCACTGCTGGACGAACAGGACGCTCAGCGCGACGTTCGGCAGCACCATCGCTGGACCGATCAAGAACTGCCCGAGGGTGATCAGCCGCATCGAGCGGTCCGCGAGGAACTCGCGCAGCGTCCCCGACGTCTCGTGCGGGTCCGACGAACGAGGTGGGTGCTCGTCCCTCGTCCCGGTGGGCTGCGTCGCGAAGACGACGGCCGCCGCGACACTGGTGACGACGTTCGCGACGATCAGCCACCGGAGTCCGTCCTGTCCGTGTGCCAGCGTGACGGCTGCCACGACAGCACCGGTGCCGAGGGCTGCCGCCTTGATCGCCTCGAGGAACGCGAACCACCGCTCGAACGGACGGCCGTCGGCGAGGTCGTGGACGTACGCCGTCCACGAGGTCCAGTAGAGCCGTTCGGACGCGTTGGCGAGGAAGATCGCCGCGAAGACCACGACCGGGTCGTGCGCGATCAGGTAGAGCGCGAACCCCGCCGCGGACATGAGGTTGTTGAGGATCATCGACGCCTTCGCGCCGAAGCGGTCGGTCAGCACTCCGCCGAGCAGTCCGATCGGCAGGGCGGCGAGGCTCGCGACCGTCGACAGCAGTCCGATGACGGCGAGTGGCACGTCGGTCGTGAGCGTGAAGTACACGATCGTCAACGGGAGCGTGAGTCCCGCACCGATCGTGTCGACGAGGACGGCGAAGGTCACGAATCGATGCTCGGAGAGCGTCGACAGCGACGCCCGGAGACGGGCAGGAGAGAAGAACACAGGAGATCCCAGGAGTCAGCGCGGAGCGGTGTGCCCGTCCGCGGGCGTGCAGAAGGCCACGAGACGGACGCTCGTGACGAGGGGGCAAGCGCTCGGGGCGCTCGCTCAGTTCTGCGTTGCCATGACTCCGGGATTCTCGGCTGACGGTTGCTCAGGTGAACGTTAGCGCAGACGCCCGCTGCCCAGTGCGGTCTCGATCCGATCGACGACGTCCGCAGGTTCCGGGAGCCGCGTCGTCATCAGCCGCAACGCTCCGGTACGCGTTCGAAGTGCGCGATCCGCGCGGGCCGAAGCGACGGCGCCCGCTATGTCGTCAGCCGATGCGGTCTCCGCGTCGAGCGCTCGGCCGACTCCGAGCCCCTCCACGCGTCGAGCGGTGAACGGCTGGTCCGCGCCCATCGGGAGGACGACCTGGGGAGCGCCTCCGAGCACGGAGCTCAGGAAGAGGCCACTGCCGCCGTGGTGCACGACCACGCTCGCCCGTGCCGCCAGGGCGTCCAGATCGACGAACTGCTCGACCCGCACGTGCTCCCTTCGTGCGCTGAACCGGGCCGGATCGAGGTCCCTGCCCACCGCGAGCACGGACGGGGCATCGACGGAGCCGAGTGCCGAGAGGATTCGGTCGAACAGGTCGCCGGACTCCGTGTTGAACTCGGTTCCGAGCGTCGCGACGATCGAGCCGTCCGGACGCGGCGCGGCTCCGATGGCAGGACGCATCCACACCGTGTCGGCCGGTGCCGGGAACAGCGGGTCACGCATGGGTGGCGCGAACGGGACGACGAAGAGGTCCCCGTGCAGCCGGATCAGTTCGGCGAGGCCCAACTCGTCGCGGAGCCGATCCAGCGGAGCCGCGAGTCGGCCGGGCCGGACGAGCGCTCCGCTGGCTATGACGGCGACGACCACGACGGGAACACCCGCCCGTTGCGCAGCGGCCATCGCGCCGAAGTCGAGCTCGTCGCACACGAGGAGGTCGGCCGTGTGCAGTTCCGGGGCGACGGATGCTGCCGAGGTCAGGGCGGCGGAGCCCGCGAAGTGCTGCTCGACGACCGCCAACTCGTGCTCGATGTCGACCGGGACGAGCGGGGCGATCGTGCGGCTCGGTTCGTTCCGGTGATCCTCGGCGCTGACCACGCCGTCGTACAGACCGGCCGGCACTGCGCGGACCGCGGACGCGCGACCGACGAGGGTGAGGACGTGGCCGGCCTCGACGAGCGCGCGATGCAGCGGCAACTGCGGAACGAGGTGACCAGCACCACCCACGAAGGAACACACGACGCGCACGCGAAGGACGCTAGCAACTACGCTGCCGGACAAGGAGGGTCAGCGCACCACATGGAGCACCTCGAAACACGCCAGAGTTCATGGGCAGTCGACTTCGCTCAGGAAGCGTCGCGGTTGTTCGACGTCGTCCGGCCCCTCGTCACAGACATCGAACACATCGGCAGCACCGCGATCCCCGGACTCGAAGCAAAACCGGTCATCGACATGGCCGCCCGCGCGGCACCGGACGTCGATCCGCACCAGCTCGGGCCCGTCCTCGCAGCAGCTGGGTACACACGGCACACCGCTGGACCGAAGAACCACGGCGTCTACACGCGCGAGCACGACGGGCAGAGGACGCACATCCTCCACGTCTTCGCGGACGGCCAGTGGGACGACTGCAACCAGCGGCTCTTCCGTGACCGGCTGCTCCGGGACCCGGCCGCCCGAAGTCGGTACCGGGACGTCAAGACCCGGGCGGCAGCAGCGTTCAGCGGCCGGGCGTACACGGCGGCGAAGAGCCAGATCGTGCAGGAACTCCTCGACGACGAGCGCGCCGCACGGGGTCTGGCCCCGACGATGGCATGGGACAAGTGAGCCGCCACGTGGTGGACCTCGAGAAGTACGACACGCTCTGGGCGGCTGCACACCCGCGTTTCGAAGCCGGCGATCTGCAGCCCGACCGAGAACCGGTGGAGGGCGACCCACGGTGGGGCATCAGCTTGGTCCTGCTCCCGCCTGACAGGACGGCCCGCACACTTGCTGATGCTGCGGAGGAACTCGGCGCTGCCTACGACGGCGCACACCACGTCTACGGGGAAGCCGACCTCCACCTGACCGTCACGAGCCTCGAGCCGTACTCGAGCGGTGCGGACCCGTCGACGATCGAGCACTACGTCCGCGTGGTCGAGGCGTCTCGCGACCTGCTGGACGTCAGAGTCCGCCTCGTCGGGCTCGGCGGCTCTGCCGCCGGCGTCTTCGTCCAGGGTTTCGACGACGACACGCTGCGCCCTCTGCGCGCCCGGATGCGCGCGGCAGCCGGAGACCTGCACGACGGCACCGCACCACCGATGGCGTTCGTCCGGGACACCGCGCACATCTCGCTCAGTGTCCACCGTCAGGCGACGCCCGAGCCCGCGGCTGCGCGCCTCGTGGAGGGGTTGCGCCGTCGGGATTTCGGCACGATGGACGGCGGCCGTATCGCCCTCGTCTGTTACCGCCCCAGAGGCGGTTCCATGGGAATCGAGGTCCTGCACGCCATGGCGTAGGCACGGCTCGGGTTGGCGCGATCCGTACGACCGTCGTCCGCGCTGCTGGTGGTGCCCGGCAACGACGCGCAGTTGAGTTGACGTCATGAACGACCGCCTGGCCACGACGACTCACCCGCTCCTGCGCCGAGGGCGTCTGCTGTGGCCGACGGCGGCGTGGTTCTGGGCGCTCCAGTTCGCCGTCCTGAACCCGCTCCTCGCCGTGCTCCTCGTCACGGCGTACGGAGCGACACCGACGCAGGTCGGACTGGTGCTCGGCGCGTACAACACCGGCGGGTTCGTCGCCTCGCTCGTGATCCCGACGGCGGCGGACCGGACGGGCGACTACCTCCGTCCGCTGGTGTTCTGCGCGCTCGGCGGCATCGGGCTGGTGGCCGTGCTCGCCCTCACCGCGTCGTTGCCCATCGTGGCGATCGCGCTCGTCGTGCTCGGTGCACCGCCCGGAGTGGGGTCGACCCTGCTCTTCGCCCAGCTGCGCCACACCGGAGCCTCGCCGGCCCGGGTCATCCGGACCCGCGCGATCGTGTCGTTCGCCTGGGTGATCGGTCCGCCGCTCGCCACCCTCGCGACCGGTGCAGCCGGCACGCCCGCGGCGCTGCTGCTCCTCGGCGCGATCAGTCTGGTGAACGTCGTCACCGCACTCCTCCTGCTCCGCCGCCGCACCGTCGTCCCGCGGAAGGACGACGCGGGGCGTCCGAGCGTGCTCGCGCAACTCCGCGGTCAGGCACGGTGGACGCTGATGACGACCTTCACGCTGCTGCAGGCGACGAACATCGCCACGGTGACGATCACGACCCTGTTCGTGTCGCGTGACCTGGACGCGCCGATCGTCTGGGCCGGCGTCGTCCTCGGGACAGCGGCGCTCCTGGAGATCCCCGCACTGCTGACCATCGGGCACCTCCACACCCGGCTGCCGACTCGACTCCTACTCGGCGCCGGCTGGGTCGCAGGGGCTGCCTACTACGGCCTCGCGGTGCTCGTGCACGTGCCGTGGCAGCTCCTGGCGTTGCAGCCACTGAACGCGTGGTTCTTCGCAACGGTCGCGGGCGTCGGACTGACCGTCTTCCAGGACGCCTTCCCGAACCCGGGGCTCGCGTCGGGACTGTTCACGAACACACGTCGGGTCGGTGCCGTCCTGGCCGGAGCGCTCATCGCCTGGCTCGGGGCCTCCCCGGCTCCGTACCGAGCGGTGTACGGCGCCGCGGCCGCCATCGTCACCCTCGTCGTCGTGCTCACGGCCGTCGAGATGCGTTCCCGACGGCACGTCGATGCACGCTAGGTTCGCCACGTGAGCACCGTCCGCGACCACCGCGTGGCCGTGCTGGTCCTCGACGGAGCGAAGGCCCTCGACGTCGGGATCGCAGCGCACGTGTTCGCGAACCGGCCGAGCATGCCCTACGAAGTGCGGGTGTGCGGCGAGCAGGTCGGGACCGTCGACGGGTGGAACGGGCTCGCCTACGCCGTGGGCCACGGCCTCGAGGCCCTCGCGTGGGCGGACACCGTCCTCGTGCCGGGGCACCGGAACCCGGCTGACACCGCCACCCCGTCCGTCGTGACGGCGGCGCTCCAGCAGGCGCACGAGCGGGGTGCCCGCATCGCGGCGATCTCGACGGGCGCGTTCACGCTCGCGGCAGCCGGACTCCTCGACGGCCGCCGCGCGACCACGCACTGGCACTACACACACGTGCTGCAGGAGCAGTACCCGACCGTGGACGTCGACGCGAACGTGCTCTTCGTCGACGCGGGGCAGGTCCTGACGAGCGCCGGCGCGGCCAGCGGCATCGACCTCTGCCTGCACCTCGTCCGTCGTGACCACGGTGTCGCACTCGCCAACCACGTCGCTCGTCGACTGGTCAGCGCCCCGTACCGCAGCGGCGGTCAGGCGCAGTACGTGCCCCGCAGCATCCCGGAGCCGCTCGGCGACGTGTTCGCCGCGACCCGCGCCTGGGCCCTCGAACACCTCCGGGACGACCTGACGCTCACGACACTCGCACGCCGGGCCACGGTGTCACCCCGCACGTTCTCGCGGCGCTTCACCGCGGACACCGGCATCACCCCGATGCAGTGGGTCCTGCGGGCACGCGTCGACCACGCGCGGGAACTCTTGGAGCGGACGGACCTCACGGTCACGCAGATCGCCGAGGCGACGGGGCTCGGCTCGGACACGAACCTCCGCCGGCACTTCGGAGCGATCATCGGGACCTCGCCGACCGCGTACCGGGACGCCTTCCGCGAGTGAACACGCCGGTCACGTCCGCGACGCGGCCAGATCACGGGCCTGGAGGCGCGGTGCCAGCTGGCACCGCGCCTCCAGGCCGCCATGGCTAGGACTGGCGGACGAGACCGTGCTCGTACGCGAAGATCACCGCGTGCACCCGGTCCCGCAACCCGAGCTTGGCGAGCACCCGCCCGACGTGCGTCTTCACGGTGGACTCGCTCGTCACCAGGTGCGCGGCGATCTCCGGGTTGGAGAGTCCTCGGGCGATGGCGAGCAGCACGTCGCGTTCGCGGGGCGTGAGCGGTTCGAGGGGGTCGTGGTCCGGCGCCGTGTCGTCGGGCAGCTCCGCACCGAAGAGCTCGAGCATCCGCCGGGTCACCCGGGGTGAGACCGCTGCCTCACCCGCCGCGACCGACCGGATGGCGTCGAGCAGCTGGGCAGAGCTGACGTCCTTCAGCAGGAACCCGCTGGCCCCGGCCCGCAGGCCACCGAAGGCGTACTCGTCGAGGTCGAAGGTGGTCAGGACGAGCACCCGCGTCTCGGGGAGCTCTTCCACGATCGCCGCGGTGGCGGCCACGCCGTCGACGTGCGGCATCCGGATGTCCATGAGCACGACGTCGGGGCGGACGGAGCGCACCAGGCGCAGGGCAGCGGCACCGTCGCCCGCCTCGCCCACGACCTCCACGTCGGGTTGCGCGTCGAGCAGCAGGCGGAACCCGGTGCGGATGAGCTGCTGGTCGTCGACGATCGCGACGCGGATCATGCGGTCTCCGCCCGGTTCGGGACGGTGGCGCGGATCTCCCACCCGTCGGTGCCCTCGCGTGGCCCCGCGGTGACGTTCCCGCCCAACGCGCGGACGCGCTCGGTGATGCCCACGAGCCCTCGACCCGACCCCAGCGGATCGCGAGCCGACGGGACCGGACGCTCCGCGCCTCCCGGCCGCCCGTCGTCGCTGACGACCACGGTGACCTCCCTGGCGGAGGCGTCCACGCGGACGGCGACCGACCGCGCGCCGGTGGCGTGCCGGGCGGCGTTGGTCAGGCCCTCCTGCACGATCCGGTGCACGGCGAGCTGCAGGGCGTCGTCGTCGGGCGGCGCCCCGACGAGCGACAGTGCGACGGGCGTGCCGACGGCCCGGAAGCGGTCGACGAGCTGCGGGATGTCCTGGATCGTGGGCTGCGGGGCGAGCGCCGGTCCGTCGTCGCCGCCGAGCACGCCGAGCATGCGCCGCATGTCGTTCATCGCTCCGCGGCCGACCTCGGCGACGCCGTGCATGGCCGACGCCGACGCCGACGGGACGTCGGACCCGGCCGCCGCTCCCTCGGCGAGACGGACCATCACGGTGAGCGAGTGGGAGACGATGTCGTGCATCTCGCGCGCGATCCGGGCCCGCTCGGCCGCGGTGGCGAGCTGGGCCTGCTGGTCGCGCTCCCGGGCGAGCTGGTGCGCCCGGTCGATCAGGGCCTGCGTGTAGCGACGGCGGTTCGCGACGTTGATGCCGATCAGGACGGCCGCCAGCAGGAAGGTCGTCGGTTGCGGGTACAGGACGTCCGCGAGCCCGCCGGACCCCGGCGCGACGACCCACACGCGCAGCGCCGTCGCACCGGCAGCCAGCACGGTGGCGACCGCGGCGGTCCACCAGCCGGCGGCACGGGACCACCACACGGTCGCGGCGTAGACCGTGAAGAGCACCGGCGAGTAGCCCGCCTGTGTCCAGGTCATCGCGACGACGGACGCCAGCCCGAGCACCGCGGTCACCGCAGGGTGGGTGCGCCGCAACGGGATGCCCGAGACCGCGACGATGACCAGGACGACGACGGTGATCCGTGCAGCCGTGCTGCCGTCCGCCTGCCACAGGCTGCCGAAGGCCGCGATGACCTCGATCGCACCCCAGAAGACCATGAGCAGGACATCGGTCAGGACGGGGTGGCGTGCCCAGAACCGGCGGAGCCGACCGGGTGCGTCGGGCAGGGCGATGCCCCCGGCACCGTCCACGACGGCACCGGGGGCGAGGTCGCCGGGGGCGACGTCCGCTGTGGTCACGCGTCCCGCTTCTCGACCAGCACGAGTGCCGTCACGGACGCGACGACCACCCAGGCCAGCAGCACCGCGAATCCGCTCCATCCACCCAAGGCTAGGACGCCGTCGTGCCATCCCGCGGTCACCTTCGTCCCGAACTGCATCAGGGGCTGCCCCGCGTTCTGCGGGAGCAGGTTGTTCAGCGTCCCGAGCCACTTCGCGTCGGTGAAGGACTGCACGAGCTGGACGACGACCGGTGCGACGAGCAGCAGTCCGAGCACCGTGGCGATCGCTCCGGCCGTGGTGCGCAGGACGACGCCGACCGCGAAGGCGAGCAGGGCGATCAGGGTCAGGTAGACCGAGGCACCGAGCAGGGGCATCGCGACGCTGCCGTCGAGGGATGCCTCGACGCCGTTGCCCGCGGCGACGGGCAGCGTCGTGAACGCCGTCGCCCAGACGCTGATCGCGCTCGCGACGAACACGACGACCGCCAGGACGATCGCCTTCGCGGCGAGGGCCACCGACCGGCGCGGGACCGCGGCGAACGAGGACCGGATCATGCCGGTGCCGTACTCACCCGTGACGACGATGGCGCCGAGCACCGCGACGACGAGGACGGAGATCATCGTGCCGCTGGTGCTGTAGAGGACCAGGGCGTTCCGGGCGGCATCGCCGGACAGGGTCTGCCCGCCGTTGTCCGACAGGGACGCCAACAGCAGCCCGATCCCGATCGGCAGCACGATGAGCAGCAGGACGGTCCACACCGTCGACCGCAGCGAGCGGAGCTTGATCCACTCGGACCGCAGCACCCCCGAGAACCGGATGCCGCCGCCGTGCGCGCGGCCACCGTGCGCGTGGCCGGCGGGTGCACCGCTGCCGGCGGTCACGTCGGTCGTCGCCGCGCTCACCGTGCCACCTCCGACCGGTACTCGACCTGGTCGTGCGTGAGTTCGAGGTACGCCTGTTCCAGGCTCGCCTCGGTGGTCGCGAGCTGGTGCAGGACGATGCCCGCCGCACCCGCGGCCTCGCCGATCTGCTCGGCACCGAGCCCACGGACCTGCAGGGACCCGTCGTCTTCGTACCCGATGGTCACGTCGGGTCCGGCGATGGCCGCCAGGAGCCGGTCCGGCTCGGGCGTCCGGACGGACACCGAACGCTCCGTCGCGGCGGCCACGAGGTCCGCGATGTCCATGTCGGCGAGCACGCGCCCACGGCCCATCACGACGATGCGGTCGGCGGTCAGCGCCATCTCGCTCATCAAGTGGCTCGAGATGAAGACCGCCCGTCCCTCGGCCGCCAGGCTCCGGGCGAGTCGGCGGACCCAGACGACGCCCTCGGGGTCGAGGCCGTTCACCGGCTCGTCGAGGATCAGCGTCTGCGGGTCGCCGAGGAGCGCTGCCGCGATGCCGAGCCGCTGCCCCATGCCGAGCGAGAACCCGCCGACGCGCTTCTTCGCGACGTTCTCGAGCCCCGTCATGCCGATCACCTCGTGCACGCGGGACGTCGGGATCCGGTGCGTCGCGGCGAGCGCCGACAGGTGGTCGAAGGCGCTCCGACCGCGGTGCACGGCCTTCGCCTCGAGGAGCGCCCCGACCCGGTGGAGCGGATCCCGGAGTTCGCGGTACGGGCGGCCGTCGACGTGGGCGGTGCCCGAGGTCGGACGGTCGAGCCCGACGACGGCGCGCATCGTGGTGGACTTGCCGGCGCCGTTCGGGCCGAGGAACCCCGTGACGACGCCGGGACGCACCGTGAAGGACACGTCGTCGACGGCGACCTTCTCGCCGTAGCGCTTGGTGAGGTTCTGGATCTCGATCATGCGGCAACGGTACGGAGCGCGGACACCCCGCCACATCGTCGTCGACGCTGATCTCCGACGGCCCCTGGTGGTACCGCGGTACCACCAGGGACCCGGCCGGATACGCTCGGGCAATGGCAGAACAGGGGTGGCACGAGGACGTGCTCGGGGCACCGTTCGAGCGACTGGAACTGCCGCTCGGGTCCGACTCCGAGGGACCCGTCGTGGCCACCCTCGTCCGGCGTCGGCACACCCCCACGGACCTGCTGCTGCACGGTCACGGCCCGCTGCACGGGGTCGACGTCCTGTACATGCACGGCTGGTCGGACTACTTCTTCCAGGTCGAGCTCGCCGAACGCATCGAGCAGCTCGGCGCCCGCTTCCACGCGCTCGACCTGCGGAAGTACGGGCGCAGCCTCCGGCCCCACCAGACCCCGGGGAACGTCGACGACCTGGCCGTCTACGACGAGGACATCTCGGCCGCCCTCGACGCGATCTCCGCCGAGCACCCGGGCTCCGCGCGGCGGCGACTCGTCCCGATGGGCCACTCCACCGGCGGGCTCACCCTGTCGCTCTGGGCTGCCCGGCACCCGGAGCTCGTCGACGGGCTGATCCTGAACAGCCCCTGGCTCGAGTTCCAGGCGAGCGCGGTCGGCCGTGCCCTGGTCGCGCCGGTCGTCCGGCTCGGAGCCCGGCGCAACCCGCTCGCGCCGATGCCGGCCGTCGACCCGGGCTTCTACACGCGCACCGTCTCCGCGGCGGGCGAGGGCTCGTGGACGTACGACCAGCAGTGGCGGCCGGACCGGGGCTTCCCGCTGCACCCCGGCTGGCTCGCTGCGGTGTTCGACGGGCAGGCCCGGGTCGAGGCCGGTCTCGGCATCGAGGTGCCCGCTCTAGTGCTGTTGAGCGACAAGAGCATGTTGCAACCGCGGTGGGACCCGGGGATGGCGCACGCCGACGTCGCGCTCAACGTGGACACCGTGGCGCACCGGTCGCTCTCGCTCGGCGAGGAGGTCACCGTGCGACGTCTCGCCGGTGCCCTGCACGACGTGGTGCTGTCCGCGCCCGAGGTGCGCGAGCGGGCCTACGACGTGATCGGACGCTGGGCCAGGACCCTGTCGCCCCGCTAGCGTGACGGCATGACCGCATCGTTCAACCACACGATCATCGCGGCGAAGGAGCCCGCGGTCTCCGCGGCGTTCTTCGTCGATCTCCTCGAGGCCGCCGAGGCGCCCTCCTGGGGACCCTTCACCAACATCCAGCTCCCCGACGGCGTGCTCCTGCAGTTCGCGGCGCCGCCGATGGACTTCCCACCGCAGCACTACGCGTTCCTGCTCGACGACGAGCACTTCGACCGTGCGTACGCGCGGATCACCGCGGAGGGCCGCGAGCACTGGGCGGACCCGCAGCGCCAGCGTCCGGGCGAGACGAACACCGAGCACGACGGCCGGGGCGTGTACCTGCTCGATCCGTCCGGCCACTACGTCGAGCTGCTCACGAGGCCCTACCTGTGAGCGGAGGGGACGCCCGCACGACCGCCGTCGAGCTCGTCCGGCTCGACCCCGTCGGCGCCGACCGTGACGCACTGACCGACTTCCTGTCGTCAGAGGAGTTCCCCTTCCACGACCGGGCGACGGGCGAGACGACGCCGGTGCCGTGGGACGAGGACGTGCTCCCGCGCGGTTGACGGTTCTGGTGCACGATCCCCGGCATCCATGGACCAGGACCGTCAGCGCGCTGGGAGAACATGCCTCCCTCACCGCCCGCCCGGCGGCGGGTCAGCTCGACGACGGGCGGCTGAAGACGTTCACCACGTTGCCGTCCGGATCCCGGAAGAGCAGTGACCGGTTGCCCCACGGCATCGTGGTCGGCGGCAGCACGACGTCGTCGAGGTGGTCCCGCAGGCGCTCGTACTCGGCGTCGACGTCCCCGACGAGGAACTCGACGATGATGCTCCCACCGAGGCCCGCGGCGGGTGCTCCGGAACCGAGCATCGCGACGGTGGCCGGTGTGGCGAGCGCGATGACGGAGCCACCGGTGACGATCTCGGCGAAGACCGGTGCGGGCCGTCGGGCCTCGGTCCCGGTGACCCGTTCGTAGAACTGCACCATCCCGGCGAGGTCGTCGGTGATGATCCGGATGGATGCGAACTGCACGGTGTGCCTCCCTGTCCGGTCACCCTGACCGCACAGGTCGAGCATCCTCGGCCGCCGCGACACCGTCCTGTCGGAGTTTCCCGAACCCGCCCCGCCCCGCCCGCGGCCCGGCCGAGCACGGCCCCGTCAGTCGCCGAGCACCGGACGGAGCACCCCGTGCGGGATGTCGAGCTCGTCGAGGTGCACCACGCGTGCCGGTGCGCGCTCGTCGGTGTCCTGCACCTCGAGCACGCGGTCGCCACGGAACGCCCGGACACCGTCCCGCAGCCGGCACCACGCCACGAGGTACCAGTCCTCGCCCTTGCCGATGTACCCGAGGGGCTCGACGTCACGATCGGTCTCGGTGCCCGAGGCGTCCCGGTACCGCATCCGCACGACCCGTCCGCCGGTGAGTGCTGCGGCGAGCGCCGTCGGTCCCGGCACGCGTTCACCCGACTCGAGCAGGTGCACCCGGCTCGCGAGCCGGGCCGTCCGACGTGCGTCGTCCTCGGCGAGGACCGCGGTGACCTTCCGGGCGGCGCTCCGTGCAGCGTCGCGGAACGGACTGGCGGCGAGCGTGCCGAGACCGATCGCGACGGCGAGCGCCTCCTCGATCGTCAACCCGAGGGGTGGCAGGGTCGCGCTGGCGTCGACGGTGTACCCGCCGGTGCGCCCGGGTTCGGCCCAGATCGGCACGCCGGCCTGCTGCAGGGACAGCAGGTCCCGTTCCACCGTGCGGACACTGACCCCGAACCGCTCCGCGAGCAGCCGTGCGCTCCGCAGCGCAGGCGCGGCGGAGCGCAGCTCCTCGACGAGGGCGTACAGGCGGTCGGTCCGGTTCACGACGCGACCATAGCGCCCGGGACGCTACCGGGCGACGCCCTGGAGGCACGTGGCGGGCCCGCCCCGCGCCTCCAGGCCGTCATCGCCCGCGTCTCAGGACCGCACCAGCGTTCAGGAACGCGACAGGCGTTCGACGGTCGCGTGCGCGCCGTCGGCGATGAGCCCGTCGAGGGCGTCGCGGTACGCGGCGACGAACCGTTCGTCGTCGACGAGGTCGCCGAACACCTGCCGGTTCGCGATGAAGGCGAGCCGGTCCTCGCGCTGGGTGAGGGCGATGCGGTGCAGCGGCTCGGCCAGACGGTCGACGATCTCGATGGGCTCGCCGGACTCGTCGGTGCCCTCGTCGTACCGCGCCCACGAGGCGACGATCGCGGCGGACAGCGTCACGGGCCGGTCGGCGGCGAGGTTCTCCCGCACCACCGGCAGCAGCCACTTCGGGATCCGGTCGCTCGACTCGGCGCAGAGCCGGGCGAGGGTGTCGCGGACCTCGGGGTTCTGGAACCGTTCGATCAGGGTGGACTTGTAGTCCTCGAGGTCGATGCCGGGCACGGGGTGGAGCGTCGGCGTGCCTTCTTCGTCCATGTAGCGGCGCAGGAAGGCCGCGATCGCCGGGTCCTGCGTGGCCTCGTGCGCGTACCGGTAGCCGGACAGGTACCCGAAGTAGCACAGGCCCTGGTGCGATGCGTTGAGCAGGCGGAGCTTCATGAGCTCGTAGGGTTCGACGTCGTCGACGAGCTGCACGTCGACCTGCTCGTACGGCGGGCGTCCGGCGGGGTGGTCGTCCTCGAGGACCCACTGGAAGAAGGGTTCGGCGACGACGGGCCAGGCGTCCTCGATGCCGAGTTCGTCGCGGACCCAGGCGCGGTCCTCGTCGGCGGTGACCGGGGTGATCCGGTCCACCATCGAGTTCGGGAACGACACGTGCTCGTCCATCCAGTCGGCGAACTCCGGGTCCTGCAGCCGGGCGTACGCGGTGAACATTTCGCGCGCCACGTGGCCGTTGCCCTGGATGTTGTCGCACGACATCACGGTGAAGGGCTGCTCACCGCGGTCCCGCCGACGCCGCAGGGCTTCGACGACGAGGCCGAACACGGTGCGGGGCGGGCCGTCGCCGCGCAGGTCCGCGGCGACGCCGGGCTCGTCGGCGACGAACTCGCCGGTGACGTGGTCGAAGTTGTAGCCGCCCTCGGTGATGGTCAGGCTGACGATCTTGGTGTCCGGGTGCGCCATCTTCTCCACGACGGCGTCCGGGTCGTCGACCGCGAGCAGGTAGTCGACGATGCTGCCGATCACGCGGGACTCGCGGGTGCCGTCCGGGTGCTTGAGCACGAGCGTGTACAGGCCGCCCTGCTCGGCCATCGCGGTGGCCATCCGGCGGTCCTGCTCGAGGACGCCGACGCCGCAGATGCCGTACTCCCGGGCCTCGCCCCGCTGCAGGAGCTGGTCGATCACCATCGCCTGGTGGGCACGGTGGAAGCCGCCGACGCCGAAGTGGACGATGCCGGCGGTGATCGCCTGCCGGTCGTAGGTCGGGACGGCGACACCGGTCGCGGCGATCTCGTCGAGGGTGTCGGGGGACAGTCGGACGGCCATGGGTACTCCTTCGTACGGCGTGCGGGCGGGCGGTTCTGCGGTTCTGCGGTTCTGCGGCGGGCCGCTCCGTCCAGTCAACCGCGTCCCGGGGGACGAAACTGAGGATGCACTCCGTGTCGTTGCACCGAGTGCATCGATGCACCTAGTGTTCTCACTCGTGACCCTCACGACCGACCGCCGCGCCGCCCTCAAGGCGAAGCACCGTGCGGCGATCCTGCAGGCCGCGCGCGACCTCGTCGACGAGCGCGGGGGTCGTGGTTTCAGCGTCGACGACCTCGCCGCCCGGGCCGACATCGCCCGGCGCACGGTCTTCAACCACTTCGCCTCGCTCGACGAGGTCCTGCTGGCCGTATGCGAGCAGGAACTGTCCGTGATCATCGACCGCTTCCTGGTCGACATGGCCCGGACCCCGGTCGGCGACGGCAGCCGGGCCTCGATGTTCGACGAGCTGGAGTCGGCCGCGCGCGGTGCGGACCTGGCGACGGCGATCTCGAGCATGTACCGGATCCTCGGCGACCCCGGCAAGGACGACCCGAAGGCGGCGGTGCTCACGCAGACCGCGTTCTCCCGGGTCACCGAACGACTCCGCGACGAGATCGCGCGACGGTACCCGGCCGCCGACGCCCTCGACGCCGCGCTGCTCGTCGAGTCGCTCATGAGCGGCATCGTCGTGATCGCGCAACACTGGCTGTCCACGTCCGGTCCGTCCGTCGACGAACGGTCGCTCGCGGACTGGGACGCGCTGCTCGCTCGCCTCGTGCACAGCGTCCGCAGCGGCTACATGCCCACCGACTGACACTTCCCTCCCCAAGGGGTCCACCGGCGCACCCCGCACCACACAGCACCTGCAACGAAAGGAACGGGGCAACCGCATGGCCGGTCTCCTCTACCGTCTCGGACGGTTCTCCGCACGACGCCACTGGACCGTGATCATCGCGTGGATGGCGATCATGGCCATCGCGGGCGTCACCTACACGCTGTTCGCGGGCACCATCTCGTCGGCGATCTCGATCCCGAACACCAAGACGAGCCAGGTCCAGGACCAGCTCGCCGACAAGTTCCCGTCCGCGAACGGCGGCAACGGGACGATCGTGTTCGAGACCACGAACGGCAAGGCGTTCACGGACTCCCAGAAGTCCGACATCGACGACTTCCTGACGAAGCTCGAGGAGCTCGACGGCGTCAAGGGCGCCACGAGCGGGTTCACCACCCAGCAGCAGCTCGACGACCAGCGGCAGAAGATCGTCGACGGGCGCAAGGAGATCAGCGACGGGCGGGCGAAGCTCGAGACCGGGCAGGACCAGCTCGACGCCCAGAAGGCGCAGCTCACCTCCGGCAAGCAGCAGATCGCGGACGCACAGGACCAGCTCGACGCGCAGAAGGCGCAGGCCCAGGCAGCCGGCGCCGCGGCGGCAGCAGCCGCACAGGCGCAGCTCGCGCAGGCCCAGGCGCAGATCGACGCCCAGCAGGCGCAGATCACCGCGGGCGAGCAGCAGATCGCGGACGCCCAGAAGACGATCGACACGAACACGAAGAAGCTCGACGACAGCGCGGAAGAGCTGGAGCAGGGCTCGAAGCTCCTCGACCTGTCGAAGGACGTCCGCTTCGTGTCGGAGAACGGCAGCGCCGTCATCGGCACCGTGCAGTTCACGAAGTCGACGTACGAGGTCCCCGCCGACACCAAGACCGCGATCGCGGACGACGCCGACTCCGCGGACATCAGCGGCGTCGACGTCTACGTCTCGAACGACATCGCACAGGGCGTCCCGTCGATCCTCGGCCCCGGCGAGATCATCGGCGTGATCATCGCCGCGCTCGTGCTGTTCCTCATGCTCCGCACGATCATCGGCGCCGCCATCCCCCTGGTCTCCGCCGTGCTCGGCGTCGGGGTGGCCACGCTCGCTTCCCTGTCGTTCTCGAGCCTCGTCGAGTTCATCTCGGTGACGCCGGTGCTGGGGGTGATGCTCGGCCTGGCGGTCGGCATCGACTACTCGCTCTTCATCCTGAACCGACACCGGACCCAGCTGAAGCAGGGCATGCAGGTGCACGAGTCCATCGGGCTCGCGAACGGCACCTCCGGCAACGCCGTGGTCTTCGCCGGTGCGACCGTCATCGTCGCCCTGCTCGCGCTGAACATCACCGGCATCCCGTTCCTCGGGCTGATGGGCACGGTCGGCGCCGTCGCGGTGCTCTTCGCGATCCTCATCGCCACGTCCTTCACGCCGGCACTGCTGTCGCTCATCGGCATGCGGATCCTCCGCAAGAAGGAGCGCGCGAACATCGGGAACACCGGTTCGACGCGGGTGCCGAACAAGCCGATGTCGACGTGGCGCGCGGTCATCACGCTCGTCGCCGGCGTCGCCGTCCTCGGCACGATCGCACTCCCCGCGACGCAGATGCGCCTCGGACTGCCGACCGGTGCGTCCGAGTCCGTCGACTCGAGCCAGTACAAGGCGTACAAGGCCCTCGACGACGAGTTCGGCGCCGGTCAGAACGGCCCGCTGCTCGTCGTGGCGACCCTGCCGGAATCGATCAGCAAGTCCGACGTCACCGCGACCGAGGTCACCATCGGTGAAGCCCTGGCGAAGAACGACGACGTCAAGGCCGTGCTGCCGATCGGTACCTCGTCCGACCGCGACATCATCGCCTTCCAGGTGAAGCCCGCCGGCGGCCCGGACAGCATCTCGACCGAGAACCTCGTGAAGGACCTCCGCGAGCAGACCGTGTCGACGGACGACGGGAAGGTCACCCTCGGCGTCGCCGGCAACGCGTCCGCCAACATCGACGTGTCCGAGAAGCTCTCGAACGTGCTGCCGCTCTACCTCGTGGTGGTCGTCGGTCTGTCGCTCATCATCCTGATCATCGTGTTCCGGTCCTTCCTGGTCCCGATCACGGCGACGGCGGGCTTCATCCTGTCGGTGATGGCGTCGTTCGGTGGGCTGACCGCGATCTACCAGTTCGGCTGGCTCGGCTCCGTGTTCGGCGTGCACGACCCGGCACCGATCCTGAGCTTCCTGCCCATCATCGAGATCGGCATCCTGTTCGGGCTCGCGATGGACTACCAGCTGTTCCTGGTGTCCGGCATGCGGGAGTCGTACGCCCACGGCGCCAGCGCGAAGGTGGCGGTCCAGCGCGGGCTGCACGCCGGTCGCGCGGTGGTCACGGCAGCGGCGATCATCATGATCTCGGTGTTCTCGGGCTTCATCTTCTCGGACTCCTCGACGATCAAGCCGATCGGCTTCGGTCTGGCGTTCGGTGTGCTCGTGGACGCGTTCGTCGTCCGCATGCTGCTGATCCCGGCCGCGATGCACCTGCTCGGCAAGAGCGCCTGGTGGTTCCCGAAGTGGCTCGACCGGATCGTGCCGGACGTCGACGTCGAGGGCGCGAAGCTCGAGCGCTCGCACCCGGTCGCCGGGCACGAGTCGACGCACACCGCGTCGCACGCGCTCCCGGTGGAGCCGGACGCGCACGTGCACGACTCGGGGCACCCGCCCGCGCACCGCGCGTAGTCGACGCACCCAGCCTGGAGGCGGGGGGGGGGGGCCCCCCCCCCCCCCCCCCCCCCCCCCCCCGGGGGGGCCCCCCCCCCCCCCCCCCCCCCCCCCCCCGCCTCCAGGCAGTCACCTGTACCACCCCCGGAAAGGACCCGACATGGCTCCCGCCATC
>NZ_RJKR01000007.1 GCF_003752025.1 Curtobacterium sp. PhB115 | reverse complement strand
GTGGGGTGTGCCCCCCCGCCCCCCCCCCGCCCCCCCCCCCGGGGGGGCCCCCCCCCCCCCCCCGGGGGGGGCCCCACGCCCGCCTCAGGGCGCGACACCGGCGCTGGTCAGCGGGAAGCGGGGCCGACGATCAGCGGGTCGTGGAACGAGGCGCCGAAGACGCGCTCGGACGCACCACTCCGGTCGAGGTACGGGCTGATCCCACCGGCCTGGAACGGGTAGCCCGCACCGAGGATCAGGCCGAGGTCGATCTCCTCGACGTGCTGGACGACCTCGTCCTCGAGCATCCGGTGCAGCTCGTCGGCCAGGGCGTCCTCGAACCGGCGCTGCATCTCGGCAGCGTCGACCGGCGACGCATCACGACGGGACGGCGCGACGAGCTTGACGGCGGCGGGGTCGTACCCGGTCGCGTTGCCCTTCTTGTCGCGGGTCAGGATCTTCCCGTACTCGGCGATCTTCTTCAGCCCGTCCCCGGGGTAGAAACGCTCCGGCCACGCGGCGTGGTGCGAGTCGAGCACGTGCGCGCCGACGGGCAGCCCGACGAGCTCGAGCAGCTCGAACGGCGACATCGGCAGCCCGAGCGGTGCGGCACCCTGGGCGACGACGTCGAACGACGTGCCCTGCTCGACGCCGCGCATCGCTTCGCCGAGCACGCGGGCGAGCACCCGGTTGACGACGAAGCCCGGCTGGTCCGCGGTGATGATCGCGGTCTTCTTCAGGGTCTTGGCGACGGCGAGGGCCGTGACGAGGGTCTCGTCGGAGGTCTCTGCGGTGCGGACGACCTCGAGCAGGGGCATCACGGCGACGGGGTTGAAGAAGTGGAACCCGACCAGACGCGACGGGTCGGACAGCACCGATCCCATCTCCGACACCGACAACGACGAGGTGTTCGTCGCGAGGATGGCGTCCGGGGCGATGACCTTCTCGATGTTGCGGAAGACCTCCTGCTTGACGGAGAGCTCCTCGAACACGGCCTCGATCACCCAGTCCGCATCGGTGAAGGCGTCGTACGACACCGACCCGCTGACGAGTGCGGTGATGCGGTTCGCGTCGTCGGGCGAGATCCGCCCCTTCTCGAGCAGCTTGCCGACCTCGCCGCGGATCCGCTCCACCCCCGCGTCCACGCGGGACTGGTCGACGTCGGTGATCACGACGGGGACGCCCAGCCTGCGGGCGAAGAGCAGCGCGAACTGCGACGCCATGAGTCCGGCGCCGAGGACCCCGACCTTGGTGATCTTCTTCGGCTCGACACCCTCGGGGGCGCCGACAGGCCGCTTCGCACGCTTCTGGACGAGGTCGAACGCGTACATTGACGCGGCGAACTGGTCACCGGAGAGCAGGTCGGCGAGGGCGTCGTCCTCGTCGGCGAACCGCTCGTCGAGCGAACCCGACTTCGCGGCGGCCACGAGGTCGAGCGCGCGGAACGGCGACTTCGGCACCGTGCCGATCTTCGACGCGACCTGCCCACGGGCGACCTTGACGACGGTGCCCCAGGCAGCCTTCTCGAGCATGCCCGGCTCGTTCTTCCGCACGACCTTCGTCGTTCCCGCGATGACGCCGTCGGCCCAGGCGACCGCGGACGGCAGGAACGTCACCGACGGGATGAGCACGTCACCGATGCCGATCTCGACCGCGGCCGCACCGTCCATCAGGCGGTTGTTCTTGAGCGGGTTCTCGACGATGACACGGAGCGCACGTTCGGGGCCGATCAGGCGGGGGAGCAGCGTCGCGCCGCCCCAGCCGGGGATGATGCCGAGGAACACCTCGGGCAGCCCGATGCCCTGCGCAGCGGACGAGAAGGCCCGGTAGGTGCAGTGCAGCGCGATCTCGAGGCCACCCCCGAGGGCGAGCGTGTTCACGAAGGCGAACGACGGCACCCCGAGGTCGGAGAACTTGCGGAGCGTCGCGTGCCCGAGCGCGGCCAGGTCGTGCGCAGCCTCGCGCGAGGGCACCGACGCAGCCTGGGACAGGTCCGCCCCGGCCGCGAAGCAGTACTCCTTACCGGTGATCGCGACACCCTGGATGGTGCCGGCGGACGCCTCGGCCTTCAGGGTGTCGAGCACCCCGGAGAGCTCGCGGAGGGTGCGCGGGCCGAGGGTGTTCGGGCGCTTGTAGTCCTTGCCGTTGTCGAGGGTGATGAGCGCCAGGGTGCCGCCCGAGGGCATCGTGACGTGCTTGACGTACGAGTGCGTGACGACCTCGTCCTCGCTCAGCTCGGCCAGACGGTCGTTGTCGACGATGGTCATGCTCATGCCCCCTTCCGAGCCGAACGTGCGGCGGACTTGCTGAAGCCGGGGTTCTCCCAGATCACGGTGCCGCCCTGCCCGAGCCCGATGCACATCGTGGTGATGCCGTACTGGACGTCCGGACGCTCGGCGAACTGCGCCGCGAGCTGGTTCATCAGCCGGACACCGCTCGACGCGAGCGGGTGCCCGACGGCGATCGCGCCGCCCCAGGCGTTCACGTTCGGGGAGTCCTGCTCGATGCCGTAGTTGTCGAGGAAGGCGAGGACCTGCACCGCGAACGCCTCGTTGATCTCGAACAGGCCGATGTCGTCGATGGACAGGCCGGCCTTCGACAGGGCCTTGTCGGTCGCGGGGACCGGGCCGACGCCCATGACCTCGGGCTCGACGCCGGCGAAGGCGAACGAGACCATGCGCATCTTCGTCGAGAGGCCGTGCTGCTTCGCGCCGTCCTCCGACGCCAGCAGGCTCATCGTCGCGCCGTCGTTCAGGCCGGCGGCATTGCCGGCGGTGACCCGTCCGTGGGGCCGGAACGGCGTCTTCAACGCGGCCAGTGCCTCCAGGGTGGTGCCCGGCCGCGGCGGCTCGTCGATGCTGACGACGTCCCAGCCGTCGCCCTTGTTGACCTCGACCGGGATGACGTCCGGCTGTAGCTTGCCCGCGGCCCACGCGGCGGCGTAGCGCTGCTGGGACTGGACGGCGTAGGCGTCCGTGCGGTCCTTCGTGATCGCCGGGAAGCGGTCGTGCAGGCGCTCGGCGGTGGCACCCATCACCAGGGCGTCGCTCGAGACCATGCGCTCCGCGACGAAGCGCGGGTTCGGGTCGGCGTTGAAGCCCATCGGGTGCCGGCCCATGTGCTCGACCCCGCCCGCGATCGCGACGTCCGCCGCACCGAACGCGATGGCCCCGGCGAGCGTGGTGACGCTCGTCATGGCGCCGGCGCACATCCGGTCGATGGCGTACCCGGGGACGGACTTCGGCAGACCCGCGAGCATCCCCACGGTGCGTCCGAGCGTCAGCCCCTGGTCACCCTGCTGGGTGGTGGCCGCGACGGCGACGTCGTCCACCGCTGCTCCGTCGAGCGAGGCGTTCCGGTCGAGCAGCCCGCGCATCGCGTGCACCGCGAGGTCGTCGGAGCGGGTCTTCCAGAACACCCCCTTCTCGCCGGCTCGTCCGAACGGTGTCCGTACGCCGTCCACGAACACGACGTCTGATGCCTTTGGCAATCTGGGCCTCCAGATCCTCATCGATCAGGCCGGCGCGCAGGTCGCACCGGCCGGGCCGGGCCTCGCCCGGCGACGCTCCCGACGCTATGCCCCCAGGCTGGGCGACCGCATGCCGGTTGGGCGGTTCCTACGACTCGGCGTCACCCGTCGCGGCGGGCTCCTGTGCAGCAGCGACAAACGCCGACGCGATGATCGACGCCAGTTCCTCGACCTGCCACGGGCGTGCATCGTGCTCGGCGAGCGCAGCACCCACCAGCTCGGTCGACGGCGTCGAGGGCGGCGCCCAGGACACGAGCCGGAGGGTCTCCGGCGTCAGCAGGTTCTCGAGCGGGATGTCGAGCTCCTCGGAGCGGGCGGTGACGGCGGCGCGGGCGGCCTTGTACCGACGGTCGGCGGCCGGGTTGCGGTCGGCCCAGGCGCGGGGCGGCGGCAGCGTGGCCTCGCCCCGGCCGCGGAGCTTCGGCAGGTCCTCGGTGGTGCGGCCCTCGTCGACGGCGGCCCACCAGCGGTCGAGCTCGGAGCGGCTGGCGCGACCCGTGAAGGCCTTCAGCCCGGCGAGCTCGGCGCGCGACGCTGGTGCAGCTGCAGCCGCGGCGACGATGGCGGCGTCCGGGATCGTCCGGCCGGGAGCGATGTCGGCGGTGCGGGCGTACTCGTCCCGCGCGGTCCAGAGCGACCGGGCGATGGCGAGGGCACGAGCACCGCGGAGGGCGTGCATGCCGGAGAGCTTCCGCCACGGCTCGGCGCGGACGGGCTTCGGCGCGCGGTGCAGCACGGCGTCGAACTCCTCGGCCGCGATCCGGGACTTGCCGGCGGTCTCGAGCTGCTCGGCGAGGGCGTCACGCAGGTCGGGCAGGAGCTCCACGTCGAGCGACGCGTAGACGAGCCACGACTGGGGGAGCGGACGGGTCGACCAGTCGGCGGCGGAGTGCGCCTTCGCCAGGGTGATGCCGAGCAGCTGCTCGACGACGGCGCCGAGGCCGACCCGGGGGAAGCCGGCGATCCGGGCACCGAGCTCGGTGTCGAAGATGCGGGTCGGGACGAGGCCGACCTCCTGCAGGCAGGGCAGGTCCTGCGAGGCGGCGTGGAACAGCCACTCCTCGTCGACGATGGCGTCCTGCAGCTCGGAGAAGTCGCCGATCGGGATCGGGTCGAACAGGAACGCACCGGCGCCGCGTCGGAACACCTGGATCAGATAGGCGCGCTGCGAGTAGCGGTAGCCGCTGGCGCGTTCGGCGTCGACCGCGACGGGGCCGTGACCGGCGGCGATGGCGGCGACCGCCTCGAGGTAGTCCTCACGCGTCTCGATGACCTTGACGGCGTCGTGCGACGCCTCGAAGGCGGGGCTGGCTGCAGCAGCGGCAGCAGCAGCGGCAGCAGCCGAGCCGGCAGCGCGGCCAGACGAGTCGGCAGCGGCAGCGGGGCCGGCAGCGTCCTGGGGAGCAGGGTCGTTCACTTGGCGAGCCTCCTCGGGGCCAGCAGGGTCACACCGTCCGAGGCGGGAGGCAGACCGGCGAGCATGGCGACGATGTCCTGCCATGCCTTGACGTGCGCGGTGAGGTCGTCGCCGCGGGGCGTCCACGATGCGCGGAGTTCCAGTTGGGCGCCGTCGCCCTGTGCGGCGAGGTCGCCGTACCCGCGCGAGATGATCTTGGTGGCCGTGCCCGAGGCGTGGTCGTACACGGCGCCGTGCGTCTCGAGCGCGTCGACGAGCCAGCTCCACGTGACGTCGGCGACGAACTCATCGACACCGATCTCCGGCTCGAGTGGCGCCTGGGCGAACGTCACGACGCGGAACGAGCCACCACCCCAGCCCTCCGGTTCGGCGGGGTCGTGCAGGGCGATGAACCGTCCGGTGCCGAGGTCCGACTCCACGCCGTGCGCGGTCCCGGACACGTCCGCCGCCAGGGCGATCGAGAACGGCGCGATGCGCGTCGGCGAGGGGATCTCGGTGACGGTGGTCTCGGAGCGGCTGCTGCCGGAGGACACGAACGCGCGGAGCCGCGCGAAGGCGTCGGGCTCTCGGGTTTCGGACACACATGCAGACTAGGCTCCGGGCCATGTCCCGATCCGCGCGACCCGCCGAGGACGTCGTCCAGGAGACCGCACGATCGGCCGGCTTCATCGCGCTCGGCGCCGGACTGGCAGCCGCAGCCGTGGGGACGGCCGTGATCGGCGGCTTCGTCGCCGCCGTCGCCCGCGCCGTCGTCACCCCCGACCGCAAGCGCAACGAGCGGGTCCCGATCCACGCCGTCGACACCGTCCGGAAGACCGTCACGATCGAGCGCACCGCGGACACCGAACTGCAGGGCCGCTACTCGCTCTGGTTCGGCGCCGGCACCGGCCACATGCGCGTCGGCGAGGTCATCGGCACCACCGACACCACCGTCACGCGCCGCATCATCGCGATCGACGCCGGTGATCCGACCGCTGCGCGCCGGGGTCGCTGGGGCGGCTGGTTCTACCTGACCCCCGGCGAGCTCGACGTCCCGGTGGAGGACGTCGACGTCCCCACCCCGAACGGCCCCGCACCCGCCTGGGTCGTCCGCGCCGACGACCCGGACGCCCCGTGGGCCGTGCTCGTGCACGGCCGCGGTGTGACCCGTGCCGAGACCATCCGTGCCGTCCCCGTCTTCCGCGCCGCCGGCTACTCGGTCGTGCTCGCGTCGTGGCGGAACGACGGTGTCGCCCCGCCGAGCGTCGACGGCCGCTACGGCCTCGGCAGCACCGAGTGGGAGGACATCGACTCCGTCCTCCGCTGGCTCAGCGCCCAGAACGCGCAGAGCGTCGTGCTCATGGGCTGGTCGATGGGTGGCGCCGTCGTGCTGCAGACCCTGTTGCGCTCGCGCTTCGCCGGGCTCGTCGACGGTGTGGTGCTCGAGTCGCCCGTGGTCGACTGGCACGCGGTGCTCAAGTCGCAGAGCCAGTTGATGGGGCTGCCGCGGCCGGTGCGCAAGGTCGCGCAGCGTCTGCTCCGCACGCCCGTGTTGCACCGGCTCGCCGGCCTCCAGCAGCCGGTCGACCTGCGGGAGCTCGACATGGTCACCCGGTCCGCCGAGCTGACGGTGCCGATCCTGATCCTGCACAGCGACGACGACGGGTTCGTGCCGTCGTCCGCGTCGCACGACCTGGCGCGCGCCCGACCCGATCTGGTGCGGCTCGAGGTGCAGACCACGGCCCGCCACACGAAGCTCTGGAACCACGACGCCGACTGGTTCGACGCCCGCATCCTCGCGTGGCTCACCGAGGTGGTCCAGCGGCGCGGGGCGGCCAGCGCGCGGTAGACGCGACCGGAGAGCGGACGGGAGGCGCGGTGTCAGCTGGCACCGCGCCTCCCGTCGGTCGGTGGTGCCGTCTGCGACACGCGACCCATGTGGCCGTTCCGCAAGCGCCCCGAGCCGGTGCCGTCGTTGCCGACGAACCCCGTGTTGCAGCAGATCGTGCTGCGGGGCGGGGACTTGTCCCAGCCGCGTGACTGGGTGCACTTCGTGTACTTCCCGGACGAAGGCACCGCCAGGGCAGCCTCCGAGCGGATCGCCGCCGCCGGGTGGAACGTCGCAGTCAAGCCGGAAGCGAGCATCTAGAGCGTCGTCTGCTGTCGCGGCCCGAACTCCTCGAGACGAGTTGCCGGTCGGCCCGGCCGCGCTGGGCCGTGCGTCCGGTCGAAGGCCTCGCTCATCGTCGTGAGCGGCGGTCGGACCGTCACGGTCCATTCGCCACTGTCGAACGCGTCGATCCGGACGACCAGGTTCGACTCGTCGGTCAGGTCCGAACCGGGGAGGTAACCGAGGAACTCGCCGTCGATGAGCTGCCGCTTGCTGTCAGCGATCTCCATCGCCTCGGCATGGCTCAGGATGAGCCCGGCGGTCCACTCCTTCGCCTGCTTCCGACGGTCGTCCTCGTCCTTCGCGGCGTCGCGGAGCTGCTGCACGAAGCCCGACAGGCTCTGCAGCGACTCGACGAGCTTCGTCGCGCTGCGCGAGGCGATGTCGGCGTTGTCCGCGAAGACCTCGGAGAAGTAGCCCCGGAACTCTGCACTCGCAGTCGTCACCGATGACGAGCGCGACCCGGACTGGCCGCCGATCGACGACGCGAGCGCCGTCGAAGCCGACTTGAGTGCATCCGCTGCGCTGGACGAGTAGCCGGTCGGATCGTTCCCGTGGATCTTCGCCATCGTCATCCCCCTGGTGCCGACCGCACCATCCTGGCACGGAACCGGACTGGTATTCCAGAGGACGGCATGCGTGCCGAGGGGCGACGGCCTGGAGGCGCGGTGCCAGCTGGCACCGCGCCTCCAGGCCGTCAGACGGTGCGGTCTACGACACCGCAGCCCGCACCTGACGCTGGACGCGTCCGAGCATGCCCACCATGCCGCGGATCCGCAATGGGCTGACCGCCTCGGACAGGCCGATGGTCAGTGGGTAGTCCGCCGGCACGGCGAGCACCTGCTCGACGGTCAGGCCGGACAGGCCCTGCGCAAGGATCGAGGCGAAGCCGCGCGTCGTGGGCGCCTCGCGTGGAGCGGTGGCGTGCATGCGGACGACGTCCGGTGCGTCACCGTCCTCACCGACGGTCACGGTGATGAAGACGGGGGACTGGCACTCCTCGACCCGTTCGAGTTCGTCCTCGTGCCCCTGCAGCCGCTCGGGCAGCGCTGGCAGCTCGTTCGAGAACTCGAGGAGGAGCTGCAGGCGGTCCTTCTGGCCGAGGGCGAGGAAGTCGTTGCGGATCTCGGCGAGGGTGGCGGGGAGGGTGGCCTCGGTGCTGTCGTTCATCGGTTCGGGATCGTACCCGGCTCGGCTCCCTGCGCGATCGGGACGCGGACGGCGCTGCCCCACTCGGTCCACGAGCCGTCGTAGTTGCGGACGTTGTCGTACCCGAGCAGGTGCTGCAGGACGAACCAGGTGTGGCTCGACCGCTCGCCGATGCGGCAGTAGGCGATCACCTCGTCGGCGTCGCCGATGCCGGCGCCGTCGCGGTAGATCACGTCGAGCTCCTCGCGGGTCTTGAAGGTGCCGTCCGGCGCTGCGGCGGTGGCCCAGGGGATGTTCACCGCGGTGGGGACGTGGCCGGCGCGGAGGGCGCCCTCTTCCGGGTAGTCCGGCGCGGTGGTGCGTTCTCCGGAGTACTCGGGCGCGCTGCGCACGTCGATCAGCGGCTTGCCGAGGTGGGCCAGCACGTCGTCCTTGTAGGCACGGATCTCGGTGTCGATCCGGTCGACGATCGGGTACTCGACGGGGGTGACGACGGTCTCGTCGGTGGTGAGGGCACGGTCCTCGGCGATCCACTTCGCGCGGCCGCCGTCGAGCAGGCGGACGTCCTCGTGGCCGAACAGCGAGAAGACCCAGAGGGCGTAGGCGGCCCACCAGTTGTTCTTGTCGCCGTAGATGACGACGGTGGTCTCGCGGCCGATGCCCTTGCCGCCGAGCAGCTCGGCGAAGGCCTCGCCGTCGATGTAGTCGCGGTGCACCGGGTCGTTGAGGTCGGTGTGCCAGTCGACCTTCACGGCGCCGGGGATGTGCCCCGTCTCGTAGAGCAGGACGTCCTCGTCGGACTCGACGACGACCAGGTCCGGGGTGCCCGCGTCCAGCTGTTCCTGGAGCCACTCCGTCGACACGAGGCGCTCGGGGTGGGCGTAGGCGGTGAACTTCTCGGACTGGTCGACCGGTGCGGTCATCGGGGTTCCTCCTGTGGTCGGCGACGTGTGGTCGGCGACGGATCGCTGGCGTCGGCACCGGACTAGGATCGGTCGTCGGTGCCTGGGGGCAACGGTACGCGGACGTACCGTGCTCCTGACGCAACGTGACACCCCACGACATGCTTCCCGGAAGGGCCCCCGATTGCCATCGCACCTCGTCGACCGTGACCCGCAGGTGACCCCGCAGCAGATGGCGGCGGCGCTCGTGCCGCCGCCCCAGTTCGCGGACGCGTCCTTCGACTCGTACCGGCCCGACCCGGACTACGCCTCGCAGGCGCAGGTCCGCGATGCCGTCGCCGCGTTCGTGGCCGCGGGTCCCGCCGACACCCCTCGGCGCGGGCTGTTCGGGCGCCGGAAGCAGTCGACGGAACCCGCCGCGAAGTCCGGGGTCTACCTGGACGGCGGGTTCGGTGTCGGCAAGACGCACCTGCTCGCCGCGGCGTACCACGCCGCCGCTGGTCGGAAGACGTTCGGCACGTTCATCGAGTACACCGCACTCGTCGGCGCGCTCGGCTTCCAGGGCACGGTCGACCTGCTCCGTGGGACTGCGCTGGTCTGCATCGACGAGTTCGAGCTCGACGACCCGGGCGACACGATGGTGATGACCCGGCTCATCAAGGAGCTGACCGAGACCGGGACCCGCTTCGCGGCGACGTCCAACACGCCGCCGGGAGCCCTGGGCGAGGGACGCTTCGCCGCGCAGGACTTCCTGCGCGAGATCCAGGCGATGTCCGACCGGTTCGACACCATGCGGATCGACGGGCTCGACTACCGCCGTCGTGCCGTCGACGAGTCGGCCGCCGTGGTGGCCGACGTCGCCGCGGCGCTGCCGGACGGCACCGTCACGCTCGATGACTTCTCGGCCGTCGTCGGGCACCTCGGCTCGGTGCACCCGTCGAAGTACGTCGCGCTCGTCGAGGACCTGGACGCCGTCGGCCTGACCGACGTCCGACCGTTCACCGACCAGACCGATGCGCTGCGGTGGGTGGCGCTCGTCGACCGGCTGTACGACGCCCAGGTCCGGATCGTCGCCTCGGGCACGCCGCTCGACCAGGTGTACCCCGACGCGATGCTCGACGGCGGGTACCGGAAGAAGTACCTGCGCGCCGCGAGCCGCGTCGTGGCGCTGAGCCGCGCCCTGGACTGACCCCGGGCACGACGCGAGCCGCACGGCGGCGCAGCCACGGGCCTCCCGGCCTGGTTGCGCCGGGGTGGCGCGGTGGCGCGGGCTTCGCGCCGGGGTGGCGCGGGGTGGCGCGGGGCGGCGCGGGGCGGCGCGGGGTGGCGCGGGCTTCGCGCCCGCCCGCGGTCGTCGCGCCCCGAGGAGCCGGGGCGCGACGACCAGGACGGGGCGCGGTGTCCGCCGACGAACGGTCCTCGGCACAGCCGGTGGCGGGGACGGCCCTCGTTCAGGGGGTCCTGCGCCCGTCGAAACACGACGTTTACAAACCGCGCCGTCGCGTTACATCCGCGAAACACATCGTGCTCCCTCGTGAAACGTCACCTCGCCAGACTCGGTGTCACCCGAGGCGGTCCAAGAGCCGCTCGTGCAATCGAGAGGTGAACAGATGCTTGATCAGGGCAACACGACGTTCGTGTTGGTCATGGCGGCGCTGGTGTTGTTCATGACACCCGGCCTGGCCTTCTTCTACGGCGGCTTGGTGAAGGCCAAGTCCGTCATCTCCATGATGATGATGTCGTTCGGTGCGATCGCACTCGTGAGCGTCCTGTGGGTGCTCTACGGCTACGCGATCGCCTTCGCCAACCACGGCGACGGCACGGCGGTCTCCGGTGTCGTCGGCTTCTTCAGCATCGACTGGAACCAGATCGGCCTCGGCCAGGCCTTCGAGGAGGCGCAGTCCTCGAACATCCAGGCGGCGTACCCGTCGATGGCCTTCGTCGGCTTCCAGGCCACGTTCGCGATCATCACGGTCGCGCTCATCTCCGGCGCGATCGCCGACCGTGCCAAGTTCGGCGCGTGGATGGTCTTCGCCGGCGTCTGGGTCACGGTCGTCTACTTCCCCGTCGCCTCGTGGGTCTTCAACCTGACCTCCGGCTGGGCTGCCACGTGGGGCGTCATCGACTTCGCCGGTGGTACCGCGGTGCACATCAACGCCGGTGCGGCAGGACTCGCCCTGGCGCTCGTCCTCGGCAAGCGCGTCGGCTTCGCCAAGGGTGCGCACAAGCCGCACAACCCGCCCTTCGTCCTGCTCGGTGCCGCCATCCTGTGGTTCGGCTGGTTCGGCTTCAACGCCGGCTCCGAGGGTGCCGCTGACGGCATCGCCGCGATCGCCTGGGTCAACACCCTCGCCGCTCCGGCCGCCGCGATCCTCGGCTGGCTCCTCATCGAGAAGCTCAAGGACGGCAAGGCCACGTCCGTCGGTGCCGCATCGGGTGCCGTCACCGGTCTCGTCGCCATCACCCCGGCGTGTGCCAACCTCACCCCGGGCTGGGGCATCCTGCTCGGCTTCGTCGCCGGCATCATCTGCTGCTTCGCGATCGACTGGAAGTACCGTCTCGGCTTCGACGACTCGCTCGACGTCGTCGGTGTCCACCTGGTCGGCGGCATCGTCGGCACGCTGTACCTCGGCTTCTTCGCCAACGAGACCGGCCTGATCTACTCGGGTTCGTTCGAGCAGCTCGGCAAGCAGGCCACCGCGGCCCTCGCCGTCGGCATCTACTCCTTCGTCCTGGCGTTCGTCATCGGCTTCCTCATCGAGAAGACGATCGGCTTCCGCGTCAAGACCGAGGACGAGGTCGCCGGCATCGACACCGCCGTCCACGGTGAAGAGGGCTACGTCCTCTACGAGCAGAGCGACGAGACCCCGGTCTCCGTCCGCTAGTCAGTCCTGACACCAGCACCACCCGCACGACGACGGGCCCCGCGCACACAGCAAGCGCGGGGCCCGTCGTCGTGCTCGGCGTGCGGGTCGTGCCCGGCGGAGGGTCGTGCCCGGCGTGCGAGTCGTGCCCGGCGTGCGTTCTGCGGGGCGGCACGGTCGTGCTGCTGGTCGTGCGTCGGCTGACGGGAGCATAGAAGGGTGGTCGCATGACGACGATCCCGCCCCAGGCCCTGACGAACCTGCGCGAGGTCGGCGGGCCCGGTGCGCAGGACGGCCGCCGTCGCACCGTGTACCGCGCGAACACCGAGCGTGTCGGCGCGGACGCGTACCCGCCCGGGCTCGCCGCCGTGGTCGACCTGCGCCGTGACGACGAGATCGCCCGCGTCCCGCACCCGCTCGCCGCCGCCGACGGCTACCGGCTCGTTCCACTGTTCGACCCCTCCACCGTCGAGTCCGGCGCCCAGGCCGTGCAACTCGAGGAGCAGTACATCGACTGGCTGGAGCGGCACCGCACGGGGATCGCCGCGGCGTTCCGCGCTATCGCCCGGGCCGACGGCGACGTGCTCGTCTGCTGCTCGGCCGGCAAGGACCGCACGGGGGTCGTCAGCGGGCTGCTCGCGCGGTTGTGGGGCGCGTCGATCGAGGCCGTCGGCGACGACTACGCCGCCAGCGCTTACGGACTGGCTTCGCGGTTCGCCGCCGAGCGTGCGGTGAGCACCGACCCGGAGGCCACCGCCGTCGCACAGCGGTGCGTGCCGGAGACGATGACCACGGTGGTCCGGTACGTCGAGGAACGCTGGGGGAGCGTCGGCGCCTACCTGCGATGGGCCGGGCTGACGGAGGCGGAGGTCGTCGCGCTCTGACGCGTGGTCGCGGGTCGCGGGTCCGGATCGCCGCTTGCCGCTTGCCGGTCTGCTGGCTCGCCACGTGCCGTGGACGCGACGACGGCCGGGAGGCACGGTGCGCGTCCGACGCGCACCGTGCCTCCCGGCTGTGGTCCCGTTCTCGGGCCGGGGCGCGGCCCGCCCGTCAGGTCACCAGGCGTAGTCCTCCGGCGAGGTCTTGTGCCCCGGGAAGATCTCGTCGAGCCGGTCCAGCGCACGCTGGTCGAGGCGGATGTCGACCGCGCGGACCGCGGACTCCCACTGCTCCATCGTGCGGGGACCGGTGATCGGCGCGGTCACGCCGGGCTGGTGCAGCAGCCACGCGAGGGCGAGCTCACCCGGGGTGTGGCCGAGCTCCTTCGCGAACGACTCGTAGGCCGTGAGCTGGTCGCGGTGCCCCTCGACGTACTCGGCGCTGCGACCGGACAGGCGACGGGAGCCGTTCTCGGTCTTCTCGATGACGCCACCGAGCAGCCCGCCCTGCAGGGGCGACCACGGGATGACGCCGAGACCGTACTCGCGGGCGGCGGGCAGGACCTCGCGCTCGATGTCGCGGACGACCAGGTTGTAGATCGACTGCTCGCTGACCAGGCCGAAGGTGTGGCGACGCTTCGCGGCCTCCTGCGCCTGGGCGATGTGCCAGCCGGCGAAGTTCGACGAGCCGACGTACAGGACCTTGCCCTGCTGCACGGCGACGTCGATCGCCTGCCAGATCTCGTCCCAGGGGGTCGCACGGTCGACGTGGTGGAACTGGTACAGGTCGATGTGGTCCGTCTGCAGGCGCTGCAGGCTGGCGTCGAGCGACTGGCGGATGTTGAACGCGCTGAGCTTGCCGCCGTTCGGCCAGTCGATCATGTCGCCGTAGACCTTCGTTGCGAGCACCGTCTTCTCGCGACGGCCGCCGCCCTTGGCGAACCACCGCCCGATGATCTCCTCGGTGGCGCCCTTGCCCACCGAGCCGCCGTAGCCGTTGGCGGTGTCGAAGAAGTTGACGCCGAGCTCGTGGGCCCGGTCCATGATGGCGTGCGAGTCGTCCTCGCTGGTCTCCGGGCCGAAGTTCATCGTGCCGAGCACTGCTCGAGAAACCGACAGCCCTGTCCGTCCGAGGTGTGTGTAGTCCATGCACCAGGTCTACCGGGCGGCTCGGAACGCTGCCAGGCCCTGGGAGTACCGGTGACGGGAGGAGAATCCGTCGACGGAAGGAGCAGACCATGCCAGCTGAGGACGAGATCCCGAGCACCCTGCAGCGATCGCCGAAGCACGCGCAGGAGATCTTCACGAAGGCCCTCGACTCGGCGAACGAGTCCTACGGGCCGGGCGAACGCGCGCGGCGGACCGCGTACTCCGCCGTCAAGCACGAGTACGAGAAGGTCGGGGACCACTGGGAGGAGAAGGAGTCCTCGGGCCCCTCCGACTCCGGTGCCGCCGGATCGCGCGGCTCCGGGAAGACCGAGGGCGGCGTCGACGCCAATGCGTCGAAGGCGCACCTGATGGACGTCGCGAAGAAGCTCGACATCAGCGGGCGGTCCTCGATGAAGAAGGACGAGCTGGTCGAGGCGATCAAGAAGGCGAACGACCGGTCGACGGCTGCTGCACGGAAGTGACGGTCGTGTCAGCGCGCCGTCGGGGGTGGGTCCGGCTCCGGGCTCTGCGTGACCGGGCTGGGTCCGGCGCTGGGCTCTGCGTGACCGGGCTGGGTCCGGCGCTGGGCTCTGCGTGACCGAGGCTGAGTCCGGCGCTGGGCTCTGCATGCCCCGGCGGGCATGCGCGGCTGCGGGGTCGGAGTAAGGTGCCGACGGTGAACATCCCAGCACTCCGTGGCAGCCGGATCCTCGGGTTCGGACACCACCAGCCCGAACGTGTCCTGACGAACGACGAGTTGTCGACCATGGTCGACACGAACGACGAGTGGATCCGGACCCGCACCGGGATCGTCACCCGGCACATCGCCGGGCCGGACGACACCGTCACGTCGATGGCGATCGAGGCCGGACGGAAGGCACTCGCCGACGCCGGCGTCTCGCCCTCGGCCGTCGGCCTGGTCATCGTCGCCTCCACCACGCACCGCGACCGCGCACCGCGACCGCGCACCCTACACGGCCGGGAGGGTCGCCGCAGCCCTCGGGATGACCAACGGCCCGGCGCCCATCGACATCAACACCGCGTGCAGCGGCTTCGAGTACGCGATGGCCCTCGCCGACCAGTCGATCCGGGTCGGGTCGGCGGACGTCGCACTCGTCATCGGGTCGGAGCTGCTCTCCGGGATCGTGGACTGGACCGACCGCTCGACCTGCGTGCTCGTGGGCGACGGCGCTGGTGCCGCGGTGCTCGGTGTCGCGGAGACGCCGGAGATCGGGCCGGTGTCGTGGGGGAGCGTGCCGCACTTGCAGGACGCCGTCCGGGTCTCCGGGGATCCCGAGCGCTTCAGCCAGGAGGGTCGCTCGATCTACCGCTGGGCCATCACCGAAGCCGCCGACCACGCACGGGCGGTGGTCTCGGCAGCCGGCCTCACGATGGACGACATCCAGGTGTTCGCGTTCCACCAGGCGAACCTGCGGATCATCGAGCCCCTCGTGACCGCGCTCGGCGGAGAGTCGAAGTTCGTGGTCCGGGACGTCGTCGAGTCCGGGAACACCTCGGCGGCCAGCGTGCCGCTCGGGTTGTCGAAGGCGTGGGAGCGTGGGGACCTGCCCGAGGGTGTCCCGGCGCTGCTGTTCGGTTTCGGAGGCGGGTTCGCCCACGCCGGTCAGGTCGTCACGACGCCGGTGCGGTCCTTCTAGCGGGCGCTGCTCGCTGGGCCGTTGCGGTCGTCCGGGCGCGGGTCGTCGGGGTCGGCGTCGCCGATGCCGGGGGTGCCGGCCCAGTTCCACGGCGTGCTCGACCCGGTCCCTGTCCCGGTCCCGGTCCCGGTCCCGGTTCCGGTGGCGTCGGCCCCGGCCCTGGCCCCGGCCCTGGTCCCGGTGGCGTCGGCAGCGGTCGCGTCAGTCGCGGGCGCGTCGGTTGCGGTCGTGTCAGTCGCGGGCGTGGTCCCATTGACTGCGGGCGTGGTCCCATTGACTGCGGGCGTGGTCCCGTTGGTTGCGGGCTCGCTTGGTGCTCGGTCGTCGTCCTCTGCCCAGAGGTCCTCGTCGCGACCGGGTGAGCGGCGCCACGGCAACGCCCGCTGCGGCCGCTCCTTCGACCCCTTCGGTTCCTTCCCCGCCTGCAGTGCCTTGCGAGCCTTCGGCTCCTTCGGCGCCTTGGTGACCTTCGCAGTCAGCACGATCGGGAACTGCGCCGGCGGCACACCGAACCCCGTGCGTGAGGCCTGGATCACCTTCCGCCCGAGCGCGTGGTTGCCGAGACCGCCGACCGCCGCGCCGATCCCGAACGGCAGTGCGCGACCGAGGATCGTGGTGCCCTGCCGTGCCGCGAACCGCTTCACGAACTGGTCGCGTACCTGGCCACCGATGCCGTTGACGACCTGCTTCGGGAGCGACGACGTCACCATCTCGCCCCAGAACGCGGTCCGCGCCTGGCCTCCGGCGACCTGGCCCGCGAGCTGGTTGATGAGCTGGGTGCCCGGTGTGCCGAGGATCATGGCCATCACCAGGGTCCGTGCGCGCTCGGGGTCGTCCAGGGCGATCCCGTGCACCTCGGTCACGGACTGGGCGAAGAGCGCGGTGGTCTCGAGGAACCCGACCGTCTCCGCGCCGCTCAGCCCCAGGGCCGCGGCCATCCCCACGCCGGGGATCACCGCACTCGCACCCACGGCAGCGCCACCCGACGTCACGGCGGTGAGGTACTGCCGCTCGAGGATCTGGATGACCTCCGCCGGGGTGGCGTCGGGCTTGCGACGCCGGATCGCGGTGACGTGGGCGACGACGACGGGTCGCTGCACGCTGAGCACGCGGTCGAGCCACCGCACCCAGCCGGTGGGCTGCTGCTGCTGCGGGGTTCGATCGTCGGAAGAGAGGGGGGAGACCTGGGCGTTCGGCAAGGGCACGATCGCCTGGTCCTTCGGGGCTCGGGCCATGCGGTCACCGTACGCCGACCACGTGGGAGGTCCGTGAAGTGGACACGCGTGCCGACATCCGTCTCCACATCGGTCTCCACGCCTGTGCCCACACCTGCCTCCGCATGGGCCCGCGTGCCGACTCCGACGCTCACCGGCACGGCACACCTGCTCGACGGAGTTCGGCACGGACGCTGTCCGGTCGCATCAGGTCCGACCAGGACAACCGGACGACCGCCCGGACCTCGGGGAACGACCGGATGAAGTCCTCTCGTCGTTTCTCACGCCAGTGCGCCTCGGCCGTCGTCCGCCCGTCGAGCATCTCGGCGTCCTCGTACTTGCCTCGCCCGTCCACCTCGACCACCACCCCCTGCGCCGGGAACCAGAAGTCCACCACGGCCGGCCCGGCACCCGAGCGCTGGAACGTGTGCTGCTGCACGGGCTCCGGCGTCCCGAGTTCGCGGAACCGCACCCGGCACACGGACTCGGCCGGCGACCCCGACAGCCCCGACCCCATCCCGATCGCGATCCCCGCCTTGGCCCTCGCAGCGACGAGACGATCGAGCTCCGTCGTGAGCGAGTCGCGGCTGGCACTCCCGGCTCGGAGCACGTGGTCGACGACCGGGAGCGCATGATCGAGCGGCCTGCTCGCTGCGATGTCCACAGCAGTCCGAGCCGGCGTCGTGACGAGGAGCCCGTCCATCGACTCGGCGGTCCAGGGTGGTCGGGCACCGACGCCGTGCTGCACGAACCACGACGTCACGCGGGTGTGCGTCGTCGTCAGGACGGAGAGGTGCACCTTCGGGGGAGCCGGACCAACCAGTGGCAGACCGAGGAGGACGCCTGCCGACTCGTGCGAGACGACGTCGCGTGGGCGTATCAGGTGTCTCGCTGCACGGACCATGACCTGGTGCCGCTCACCGGGGTGCAGTTCGTCGAGCGCACCGGGGCGGACCAGGACCCCGGGCCGGATCCGCTCGAGTACTCCGCGGCGCACGTCTCGCTCGAGGGTGCGCCGTTCAGAAGCCGTCCGGCCCGTGGTCCTGATGAGTTCGATGCCACTCGTTCTGTCCATCTACCGAGGGTCGCGGAACCGCCTCGACAGCAGGACCGAGACGGCTCATCTGTGGACAGCTTCGGGAATCGCGGTCCCTGTGCAGGAACAACCACGGCCAGTGCGTGTGCATGAGCCGACAGAACACTTGTCGATCACCTCGTGGTTCGTCGCAATGTGCACGCGCAACTTCTGCGTTCGCATGTTCCGACGAACCACGAGCCGATCGACTCGTGGGATGTCGCAAACCTCGTGTTCGTCGGAGTGCCGCCTACGCCCGGGCGAGCTCCGCCCGCAGCGGCAGGTCCTGGTCCTCCAGGATGAGCTGCGCACCCACGGCCGTCCGGGCGTTCACCACGATCGGCGCGAGCAAGTTCACCGTGGTGCCAGACGAGCCCGACGAGCCAGACGTGCCCGACGAGCCAGACGAGCCCGACGCCCCCGGGTTCGCCACCACGAGCAGCATCGCGTCGGCGGGGTCGGACAGCCCGAGGCCGGCGGCCTGCTCGTCGGTGAGCTCCGGCGAGTACGACGGCAGGTGCACAGCAGCGTCGAGCACGAACAGGCGCGAGGAACCACCGACGAGTGTGAAGAGCCCCTCGGCGCCGGAGACCGGCGTCAGGGCGAAGGACGGCGCGGGTGACAGGCCGAACGGGGGGACGGCGAAGGTCAGGGAGATGCTCATGACAGGTAGTCCATCAGGGTCGGCTGCAGGACCTTCGCGGTGACGGCGAGGGCTGCCTGGTAGTTGGTCTGCTGCACCTGCAGGTCGAGGACGGCCTTGGCGAGGTCGAGGTCCTCGATGCCGGCGCGACGGTTCTCGAGCGCGTTGGCGTCGGTCTTCAGGGACGACTGCGCCGCGAGTGCTGCGGCGTGCCGCACCCCCACGTCGGCCTGGGCGCCCCGGACGGTGGTCAGCGCCGCGTCGACGTCGTTGATGCGGTCGTTCACGTTCGTCCCGTTCTGCAGGTCGCTCACGATGGAGTCGATCATCCCGAACACCGACGAGCCACCGGTCCCGAACACGTCGGCGCCGGCGGTGTCGACCCGGACGGTGGTGCCGTCACCGATCCGTCGGCTGACGTCCGTCCCGGACGACGCCCACCCGGTGGCGGGGTCGTACGCGGCAGCGGCCGTCGACGCGCCGGCGAAGACCGACCGGGTGCCGTAGGTGGTGTTCGCACGCGCCTCGAGGTCGGCCTTGAGCGACTGGAACTCGGTGATGAACGCGTCGCGGTCGGCGTCGCTCATGGTGCCGGAGTTCGCGGCCTGCACGGTGAGGTCGCGCACGCTGTTGAGTACCGAGTAGACGCTGGACAGGGTGCTGTCCGTCGTCGCGAGCCAGCCGACGGCGTCGTTCGCGTTGCGGCTGTACTGCGCGGTGGCTGCCTGCTCCTTGCGCACCTGCATCGACGACGCGGTGCCGGCCGGGTCGTCCGACGGCTTCCCGATCGCGCGGAGCGACGTGGCCTGGTCGGTGAGCTGGGCGAGCTTCGACGCGCCCGACTGCAGGCGCGCGGTGGCCGCGGCCATCGACATCTGGGTGGTGACACGGGTGATCACGATCAGCCCCTCCCGACGAGTCCGACGCGGTTGATGAGGGTGTCGAGCATCTCGTCGACGGCGGTCAGGACGCGCGCCGCGCCCTGGTACGCGTGCTGGTAGCTCAGCAGGTTCACGTTCTCCTCGTCGAGGTCGACACCCGCGCTCGACTGCTGCTGGGTGCGTGCGTTGGTCAGGGCGAGTCCGGTGAGCGTCGATTCCGACGCGGCCGACCGGGAGGCTGTGCCCACGCCCGCCACGAAGGTCGCCCAGGCCGTGTCGGCACCGTCTCCGGCCGCACCGAGTCGCGAGAGCGCGTCGGCGAACGAGTCGTCGAGTTCACCCGCCGCGTTCCGCGTCGCCAGGCCGCTGGCGTCCGTCGGGACGACGGACAGGCCCTGCGCCGCGGGGACGCCGGCGGTCACGGCGAAGAACGGGGCACCCGTCGCGCCGGAGGGAGTGGTGCCGGTGGCGTGCACGGCGTTGACGGCCGTGGCGAGCGTCGTCGCGACGGCGTCGTACGAGGCGGAGGCCTCGGCCAGCGCTCCGCCGGTGCCGTTGCCGGTCGCCGGGGCGAGGACCGAGATCGCGCCACCGATGGAACCGCCGGAGAGCGACACCGCGCCGGCGGTGCCGGACGTCCACGTCAGGGTGACCGGGGCGCCGTCGGCGAGTCGCGTGCCTCCGCCGAGGGCGACGGAGCGCGCGTCGGTGCCCTGCACGAGCGGGTTGCCGCCGAGCAGGACGTCGACCGTGCCGTCCGCGTTGGTGCGGGTCGTGCCACCGGCGAGCGAGGCGATCTGCTCGGTGAGCTGGTCGCGCTGGTCGAGGAGCTCGTTCGCGTTGCCACCGGAGGCCAGCGCGGTGCGGATCCGGCCGTTGAGGTCGGCGACCTGCTTCGCGGCGTCGTTGAGCTGCGTCACCTGGGACGCGACCGTGCCGCGCACCGAGGACCACTGGGCGTCGACGGCCTTCGACCCGGCCGCGAGGGCGGACACGACCGTGCCGGCGGCACCGAGGACCGCGCTGGCCGCACCCGGGTCGTCCGGGTGGCTGGCGAGCTCGCTCCACGACGACCAGAACGCGTCGAGCTTCGCGCTCAGGCCGTCGGAGCCGGGCTCGTGCAGCCCGGTCTCGAGCGCGGAGAGCGCGGTCGCCCGGACGTCGGCGTACGCCGAGGACCCGGTCGCGACGCGGACGCCGACGTCGAGCGTGAGCGAGGCCAGGCGGGCGATGCCGTCGACCGACACGCCCTGCCCGGCGAGTGCCGCGGTGCCGCGCATGAAGCCGGTCTGGGCCGCGGTGATCGAGGACTGCGTGACGCGCTGCCGCGTGTACCCGGCGGTGCCGGCGTTCGCGATGTTCTGCCCGGTGACGTCGATGCCGGCCCGCGCCGCGGAGAGCCCGGAGTACGCGGTGGCGAGGGAGCCGAAGGTGCTGACCACGGTGCTACAGGGTCCCCTCGAAGAGCCGCGCGCCGTCGCCCCGGTCGCCCGAGGTGCCGCTCGCGTCGTAGGTGGACGCACCGGCGACGGTGCCGGCGAGGGTCTCCTCGGTGGCGTGCGCCGCGGCCTTCAGGAACCGGTCGTTCTCGTCGCGGAGCGCCCCGATCTGGGTGGTCAGCTCGACCATCGCGGTGAGGTGCGCGGCGAGGATCTCGCCCCACGGCCCGTTCGGTGCCGCGGCGACGACTTCGCGCAGGGGAGCGTCGGAGGCGACGCCCCACTCCTCGGCGACCTCGGCGCTCGACGCGGCGCGCTCGAGTCCGGTGCTGCGGAGCCGGTCGAGGACCTGCTCGACCTCGCGGCTGGCGTGCGACACCCAGCGGGAGCGGCCGGCGGCGAGCAGCAGCTGCTCCTCCTCGAGCTTGAAGGTGAGCAGTTCGAGCAGTTCGCGTTCGCGCCAGAGCACGGCGGACAGGTCGTTCACACTCATCAGCTCCTCCCAGGGTGCGGGGTGGTCGGGTTCCGTTGGGTCCACCATCAGGCGGACACCGAGACCTATCGACCCGACGCCCTGCGACGTAAGCACCTGTCGGACGTGATGCGGTCGTCGGACGCGAGTCGTGCCTCCAGTCCGGTCGGAAACGTCCCCCACCGGGGGACAAGAACGTACGTTCCCGGGCCGGAGTCCTCCCAAATGCCGACGTGGAAAGGGCCCCCGTACCCCCGCACTGGGGACGGATGAGCACCCGTACAGCGCATTGCCAGCCGATACATTCAGAACGCACCGCGGGGGACACCCCGCACCGCGTCACAGGGGCGCAGGGTGCTCCGCTCGGAGGGAACCGGGCGGGTCTTCGGCGTACGCACCGGCCATCCGAGGCCGGCGTCCGCCATGCCCACGGACGGGTCAGTCAGGTCTTCACCAACGGGTCGATCAGGGGATCAGCATGGACCGCACCGAACGCAACGCGATGATCGTCGAGCACCTCCCGCTCGTGGGCTACATCGTCGCCGACGTCCGTGCTCGAGCAACGCACCTCGACCGCGACGACCTCGCCGCCGTCGGGTCGCTCGCCCTCGTCGCCGCCGCCGACGCCTTCGACCCCACCCTCGGCGTCCCCTTCGGCGCCTACGCCCGCACCCGCATCACCGGTGCCGTCGCCGACGACATGCGCTCCGCCGACTGGGCATCCCGCGGCACCCGGAAGCGGATCCGCGAGACCCTCGCGACGCAGGAGGCACTGTCCGCCCGGCTCGGCCGCAGTGTCGGCGTGCAGGAGATCGCCGATGCCATGGGGGTCGACCGGCAGACCGCAGCCGACGCGATGAGCGACGCCGGCCGCACCGTGGCCCCGCTCGACGAGACGGTGCACGACCTGGTCGCCGCCGAGCTGCCGCTGCCCGGGGACGACCTGCTCGAGACCGAGAAGCGCCGCTACCTGCGTGCCGCCGTCGAGGCGCTGCCCGAGCGGATGCGCTTCGTCGTCGAAGCCGTCTACTTCGGTGACCGCTCGGTCACCGACGTCGCCGCCGAGCTCGGCATCACGCACTCCGCCGTCTCGCAGCAGCGCTCCGAGGCGATGCGCCTGCTCCGCGACGGGCTGGCCGCCCACTACGGCGACGGAGGACCGACGGCCGAGCCCGCCTCCCGCACCACCGCAGCCCGCCGGAGCGCCTACCTCGCCCGCGTCGCGTCGAACGCCGCGGCCGGGGTCGCCCGTGCGGTGCACGACGCCACGGCGCCGACGGCCGTGGCCGCGAGCTGAGACTTCGGCGGAAAGTTCTCCGCTGAACCCCTAACGACTCGAGACAACCGGTCGAGAGTCATCCATGTCAGCCCACGGACGGGCTGTAGTACGACCCAGAATTCACGGAGGAAACCACCATGGGTATGTCCATCAACACCAACCTCTCGGCACTCAACACGTACCGGAACCTCAACTCGACGCAGAACGACCTGTCGAAGTCCCTCGAGAAGCTCTCGAGCGGCCTCCGCATCAACCGTGCTGCCGACGACGCGGCCGGTCTGTCGATCTCCGAGGGGCTGAAGTCCCAGGTCGGTGGCCTCACGGTCGCCGCCCGCAACGCGCAGGACGGCATCTCCGTCGTGCAGACCGCTGAAGGTGGCCTCACCGAGACCCACTCGATCCTCCAGCGCATGCGCGACCTGGCTGTGCAGGCCGGCAACGACTCGAACAACGAGGACTCGCGGAAGGCGATCACGACCGAGGTCGGTCAGCTCCAGAAGGAGCTGCAGCGCATCTCGGACTCGACCAACTTCAACGGGATCAACCTGCTCGACGGCAGCGCCGGCACGGCCGCTGACGGGAAGCTGCAGTTCCAGGTCGGTGCGAACGGCAACACGCAGAGCCAGATCACGGTCGACCTCGCCGGTGCGAACGTCAGCACCATCGCCGGCAAGGTGACCGCCGACGAGTACGCGGCCGACGGCACCGTCGCGACCGCCGGTGCGATCAAGTTCGACACCGCTGCCAACGCGCAGACGGCGATCGGCGTGATCGACGAGCAGATCAAGGCAGTCTCTTCGGCTCGATCGAACCTCGGTGCGATCCAGAACCGCTTCGACCACGCCATCAACGTGACGAACGTGGCCAAGGAGAACCTGACCGCTGCTGGTTCGCGCATCACGGACGTCGACATGGCGGAGGAGATGGTCAAGTACACGCGCGACAACATCCTCAGCCAGGCCGGCACCTCGATGCTCGCCCAGGCGAACCAGAGCACCCAGAACGTGCTCTCGCTCCTGCGCTAGTACCCCTGACGCCGCCGCCCGGGACCGTTCGGGTGCCCCGGGCGGCGGCGTCGCCCTTCCCGCCACACCCCACCACGTCAGGGAGCAGCGACGATGTCCTCCGTGTCCTCGGCCTCGAGCCTCGCGATCGACGGCCTCGTCAGCGGGCTCAAGACGACCGACCTCATCAACTCGTTGATGAGTGTCGAGGGGGTCCCGCAGACCCTGCTCAAGAACAAGCTCACCAGCACGAACTCGTTCATCTCGTCACTGCAGACGATCAACGGGCTCGTGCAGACCCTCGCGACGAAGGCAGCGGCCGCGGCGAAGGCCACGTCGCTCGACGTCTTCACCGCCACGAGCTCCGCCCCGAGCGTCACCGTCGCCACCGGCACGAACGCGAGCGTCGGCTCCCTCACCTTCACCGTCGGGTCCACGGCGTCGGCGCAGGTCGGCGTGACCGCCGCCATGTCGACCTGGTCGGCCGACGCCTCGCCGGTGACGATCGTCGGAGCCGACGGCACCACCACGACGGTGACACCGACGTCGGGTTCCCTCGACGACACCGTCTCCGCGATCAACAAGTCCGGCGCGGGGGTGACCGCCACGAAGGTCTCGGCGGGCACCGACGCCGACGGCACCAAGCTCTACCGGTTGCAGCTGACCTCGGCGAAGACCGGTGCCGACGGTGCGTTCCAGGTGTACCGCGGGACCGGGGCCGACGTCACCGCCGGCACCGCCACGAACGTGCTCAGCCAGATCGGGGCAGCCGTCGTGACCCAGGCGAGCGACGCCAGCGTGACGCTCTGGGCCGGCACCGCCGCCGCGCAGACGGTCACGAGCGCGACGAACACGTTCACCGACCTGGTCCCGGGGCTCAGTGTCACCGTCTCGAAGGCCACGACGGACCCGGTGACCGTGACGACGGCGCAGGACACCACGAAGGCCCAGGCCGTGGCGTCCGGGCTGGTCGACGCCCTGAACGCGGTCTCCGCCTACTACGGGACGAACACCGCGGTCACGAGCACGACCAGCGCGACGACCGGCACCACCACGACGACCGCCGGCGTGCTGTCCGGCGACGCGACCACGCGGGACGTGGTGCAGCGGCTCGCCAGCACGATGTCCGCACCGGTGGGCGGCAAGTCCCCGTCCTCGATCGGCATCGTGATCACGAAGGACGGCGACTTCACCTTCGACGCCGACGCGTTCCAGAAGGCGCTCACCACCGACCCCGAGGGCACCCAGGCGATGCTGGCCGGGGTCGCCGCGAACGTCGGAGCGTCCGCGACCGCCGCGTCGGACAAGTACAACGGGTCGATCACCACCTCGATCACCGGCCAGCAGTCCGTCGCCAAGGACCTCAACACCCAGATCGACAGCTGGACCGACCGCCTCACGATGCGCCGCGCCGCGCTCCAGACGCTGTACTCCTCGCTCGAGACCAGCCTCAGCAAGCTCCAGTCCCAGTCGAGTTGGCTCGCCAGCCAGCTCGCGACGACGTCGAGCTGACGGGAACACCATGACCTTCGACTTCCAGGCCGCCGCCTTCCGGCAGGCCGCGCAGCCCCGCACCGTGACCGACCAGCGCCGTGCCCAGTACACGAACGAGGCCGTGCTCTCCGCGACCCCGGCCCAGCTCGTGACGATGCTCTACGACCGGCTGCTGCTCGACCTGCACCGCGCCGAGGCCGCGCAGACCACCGCCGACTGGGACGCCGCCCGCGAGCAGCTCCTGCACGCCCAGGCCATCGTCGGCGAGCTGTCCGCGACGCTCCGCATCGACGCGTGGGACGGTGGCGAGGGCCTGCTCGCCGTCTACAACTACGCCTCAACGTCGCTCATCACCGCGAACGTGCACCGCGATGTGCAGGCCACCCGCGACTGCATCCGGATCCTCGAGCCGCTCCGGCAGTCGTGGCACGACGCGGCCGCGTCGCTGCCGGCGACGCCGGCTGCCCACCAGGCGACGGGCGGTGCGCTCGGTGTCGCGTGACGCCTGGGAGGCCCTGCTCACCTCCCTCGAACACGACGCCGCCGGGCAGACGGCCGGGTCCACGGCCGTGGCCGGGTGGTCGGAGCCGACCGGGCTGGGACCGATGCCGCGCGACCTGGTGGGACGGGCCTCCCGGCTGCTCGCCGCGCAGCGGGACCGGATGGCGACGCTCGACGCGGACCGCCGGGCGACGCTGACGCACCTCGGTGCGCTGCGTGCCGTCGACGCGACGCGGGAGCCCCGCGGGTCCGTGTACCTCGACGCTTCCGCGTAGCGCCGCGCGCCGCGCGCACTCCTCCTGCGACAGAACACCCGTTGATCGACGGGTGTTCTGTCGCATTCGCGGTGCACGCCCCAGCCACGCCCCGGCCACGCCCGTCACGTGCCCGCAGCACGCGCCCCCCGTTCGGGGCGAGGCCTAACGCGGCCCGCGACGGGCACCGATAGCGCCACTCGAGCACGGATCGCTCACCAGTTCGGCCACGGATCGGCCACCACCGCACGGCGACGTCGCACACCGCGACGAGCGTCTTGACGAGGGGACCCCCGTGTTCGATTCCGTGACGAGCGTCGCGCTGCAGAGCGCACTCGACGGTCTGTCGATGCGCCAGAAGGTGATCGCGAACAACATCGCGAACATCAACACGCCGAACTACCACGCCGAGAAGGTCCAGTTCGAGGACGCCCTCGCGCAGTCGATCGTCGACGGCAGCGGCGCCACCGCCCCGACCGTGGCGCGGAGCCTCGAGCCGACGAACACGAACGGCAACAACGTCAACCTCGACGAGGAGACGCTCTCCAACGTCGACACCGTGCTCCGGTACCAGTTCGCCACGCAGGCGATCAACTCCGAGCTCACCAGCGTCCGTGCGGCGATGCGGACCAGCTCGTGACCACCTTCGACGCGATCGGCATCGCGAGCACCGGCATGACCGTGCACCGCAAGTGGCTCGACGCCGTGTCCGACAACATCGCCAACGCGAACACCGTGAAGTCGATGGACGACACCGCGTTCCAGGCCCGCTACGTCGAGGTCCAAGAGGGCAACGGCGTCTCCGGCGCCTACGTCAAGGGTGCGTCGTTCGGCAGCGCCGCCGGCCGCGTGACCTACGACCCGGACAACCCGCTCGCGAACGAGGAAGGGTACGTCCGCATGCCGGACATCGACCTCGGGACGCAGATGGCGGACCTCATCATGGCCCAGCGCGGCTACCAGGCGAACGCCGCCGTGGTCGACCGTGCCAAGACCGCCTACGAGGCGGCACTGCAGATCGGGAAGAACTGATGCCCATCGACGCCGTGAACGGTGTGACCACCAACGCGATGACGAACGCCCTGACGAGTGTGTCCGGGACCTCGAGCGACAGCACGAGCACGAGCGCGACCGGTGCGGCCGGGGCCACCGACGGCAGCGGGTTCGCCGCGAGCCTGACGGGCGCCGTCGACGGCCTGCAGGCGCTGCAGAGCGACTCGAAGACCCTCGCGCTCAAGGCCGTGACCGGCAACCTCGACGACATCCACGACGCGACCATCGCCGCCACCCGCGCGCAGGTCACCCTCGAGCTCGTCTCCGCGGTCCGCAACAAGGGCGTCGACGCGTTCAACGAGATCATGAGGATGCAGGCCTGATGCCGGTCGCCGTCAAGAACGCCCTCGGGCGTTTCGCCGCCTACGTCAAGGGCTTCAGCGCCGCGCAGCGCACCATCGCGATCCTCGTCATCGCCGCGCTCGTGCTCGGTGGCATCGCCCTCGCGTCGTGGCTCGGCAAGGCGTCGTACGCGCCGCTGTTCACCGGCCTGGCCGCCGCCGATGCGAGCTCGATCACCGACCAGCTGCAGACCGACGGGGTGCCCTACCAGCTCACCGACGGTGGGGCGACGATCCTCGTGCCGCAGGCGCAGGTCTACTCGGAGCGCCTCAAGGCCGCGTCGAACGGCCTGCCGTCCTCGAACGAGGGCGGTTACTCGCTCCTCGACGAGATGGGCGTGACGAGCTCGGAGTTCCAGCAGGACGTCACGTACAAGCGGGCGATGGAGGGCGAGCTCGCCAAGACCATCGGAGCGATGGACGGCGTGCAGACCGCGACCGTGCAGCTCGCGATCCCGGAGAAGTCCGTGTTCGTGTCCGAGGAGAAGGACCCGACGGCGTCGGTGTTCATCGCTCCGAAGAACGGCGCCCAGCTCAGCACCGACCAGGTCCAGGCGATCGTGCACCTGACGAGCGCCGCGGTCGAGGGCATGCAGCCCACCGACGTCTCGGTCGTCGACTCCAAGGGTCAGACGCTCTCCGCCGTCGGCACCGGCGCGACCGGCAGCGGCGCGGACCAGGCGGCCGACTACGACGCGGCGACGAGCAAGAAGATCCAGGACCTGCTCGACACCACCCTCGGCACCGGCAACGCGAGCGTCGTGGTCTCCGCGACGATGAACCAGGAGTCCGGCACCCGGACCTCCGAGAGCTACACGACGCCGACCTCCGGTCCGGTGGCGCTCAACGAGTCGAGCAGCACCGAGCAGTACGGCTCGGGCTCCGGCGCGTCGAGCGGCGCGACGGGTGTCCTCGGGCCGGACAACATCGCCGTGCCGAACGGCACCGCGACGAGCGCGGCCGGCACCGGCGACGACGGCTACACGAACGAGTCCGCGACGAAGAACAACGCCGTCGACCACACCACCGAGACGACGCAGATCCCCTCCGGCGCCCTCGACCGGCAGACCATCTCGGTCGCGCTGAACTCGAAGGCCGACGCGGTGCAGAACGCGAACCTGCAGAGCATCAACGACCTGGTCGCGAACGCCGCCGGGGTCGACTCCGGGCGGGGCGACCAGGTGAAGGTCGCGATGATGGACTTCGACACCAGCGCCGCCGACCAGGCAGCGAAGGCGCTCGAGGCGCAGCAGAAGGCCGACCAGCAGGAAGCCCTCTGGTCCTCGATCCGCACCGCGGGCATCGTGATCGGGATCGTGCTCGCAGTCATCGCGATCATGTTCTTCGTCGCCCGCCGCAGCCGGAAGCAGGAGCGCGAGGCCGTCGACCTCGGCGAACTCGACGCCTTCGCCGGCGAGACCTTCCAGCTGCCCCTGGCGATGGACGGCCTCGGCGAGCGTGCGACCCTCGGCGCGGGTGACGCCCCGACCGCCGTGCTGTCGACGATGCCCGCCGGGGACGCACCGACCGAGGTCCTCACCACCGAGGAGATCTCGGCCGAGCGCCGCCGTCAGGACATCTCCGCCCTGGCCGAACGGGACCCGAAGCGCACCGCCGAGCTCCTCCGCGGGCTCCTCGACGACCGGGCACCGGTGTGAGCGCCCTGATGCCGAGCGGCGGCAACGGCAACGGTCCCGGCAAGGGCGCCAACGACCGCAACCTCTCCGGCGCCCAGAAGGTCGCGCTCATCCTGATGCAGATGGACACCGACCGCGCGGCCGAGGTCATGAAGCAGTTCACGGAGATCGAGGCCGAGGAGATCTCGGGCGAGATCGTCCGGATGCGCCGGGTCGAGGACACCGTCGTCGACCAGACGATGACCGAGTTCCACCGGATGACGATGAGCGGCCGCATGCAGAAGCGCGGTGGCAAGGAGACCGCGCTCGGGCTGCTCGAGGCGTCGTTCGGCGCCGAGCGTGCCGCTGGCGTGATGGACAGGCTGGCGTCGAACCTCGCCGGCCAGTCGTTCGAGTTCCTCGACGACGCCGAACCCGGCCAGGTGATCACGCTGCTCGAGGGCGAGCTCCCGCAGACCATCGCCCTCGTGCTCGCGCACCTGAAGCCCGGTCAGGCGAGCGCCGTGCTCGCCGGTGTCGACGAGCGCGTCCGCACCGACGTCGCGCAGGCCTTCGCCACGATGGGCAGCGCCACCCCGGAGGCGGTCGGCATCGTCGCCGGTGTCCTGCGCCAACGCGCCGGCGCCGTCGTCTCGCCGCGCGAGAGCGTCGAGGTCGTCGGCGGCATCGCGCCGCTGGTCGACATCATCAACCGCTCCGACGTCGCCACCGAGAAGGCCGTGCTCGACGGGCTCGAGGCCCGCGACCCGGAACTCGCCGAGGACATCCGCTCCCGGATGCTCACCTTCGAGGACATCGTGAAGCTCGAGTCGCGCGACATCCAGCAGGTGCTCCGTGGCATCGACTCGAAGATCCTCGCGACCGCGATGAAGGGCGCTGCCGGCCCGGTGGTCGAGACCATCCGTGCCAACGTGTCCGAGCGCAACCGCGAGCTGCTCGACGACGAACTGCAGGCCATGGGCCCGGTGCGCGTCTCGCAGGTCGAGGAGGCCCGTGCCGAGGTCGTCCGCTCCGTGCGCGAGCTCGAGGCGCAGGGCGTCATCACCGTGCACCGCGCCGAGGAGGACGAGCTCGTTGACTGACATCGTCGTGCAGCGCGTCGCGTTCCCCGTCATCGGCGACCCCGCGGGCCGCGAGCGTGCCGCCAGCGCGGACGTCCGTGGGCACGCGGCCGGCTACACCGCCGGACTCCGGGCAGCGCGCGCCGAGGCGGAGGCTCTGCGTGCGCGCCTCGAGGCCGAGCACGCCGCGCGCATCACCGCGCTCGAGGCGGACACGTCGCGCCGGATCGCCGTGCTCGACGCGGCGACGAACGCGATGCTCTCGCAGCTCGTGCCCGTCCTGGCGGACGCGGAAGCCTCCGTCGCCAGCGCGGCCATGGACCTGGCCGAGGCCGTCGTCGGGTACGAGATCCGCGCCTCCCGTCCGCCGGTCGACGCGTCGGTCGTCGACACCACGGACGGCCTGGAGGCCCGTGGTGCGTCCGGCGCGGAGGCCACCGTCCGGCGGGCGCTCGCGTCCATCGACCGCACCGTCCCCGTGGCCGTCCGGCTCAGCCCGGCGGACGCGGCCCGCGTCGCGGCCGTCGACCTGCCCGTGCCGGTCGTCGCCGACCCGTCGCTCCGCGACGGCGACGCCGTCGTCGACCTGCCCGAGGGGATCCTGGACGCCCGGATCGCCACCGCGCTCGACCGCGCCCGCACGGCACTCGGCGTCGCCGCCACGGAGGACGAGCGGTGACCGCCACGCTGCTCCGGCCCCGTGGGCTCGACGACGCCCTCCGGCAGGCCGCACCCCAGCGTGTCGGGATCGTCACGAGCGCCGTCGGCCTCGGGCTCACCGTCGCGGGACTCGACGCGCACGTCGGCGAGCTCGTCACGGTCGGCCGCGAGGGCGGCCCGCAGACCACCGTCGAGGTCGTCGCGACCGACGCCACCGGGGTCCGCTGCATGCCGCTCGGCCGGCTCACCGGTGTGACCGCGGGGACCCCGGCACGCCCCACCGGTCGCCCCGTGCTCGTGCCGACCGGGACCGGACTGTTCGGGCGGGTGCTCGACGGGCTCGGCCGACCGATCGACGACCGCGGACCGCTCCGGGCCGACGCCTGGGTCCCGCTCGACCACGAGACCCCGAACGCGATGGCTCGGACCCGCATCGACACCCCGATGCAGCTCGGCGTCCGGGTGCTCGACACCCTCACCACGGTCGGCCGCGGGCAGCGCATGGGCCTGTTCGCCGGGTCCGGGGTCGGCAAGTCGTCGCTGCTGTCGATGATCGCGCGGGGGAGCGACGCCGCCGTCAACGTGATCGCCCTCGTCGGGGAGCGCGGCCGTGAGGTCCGGGAGTTCCTCGAGGACGACCTCGGACCCGAGGGTCTCGCCCGGTCGATCGTCGTCGTGTCGACGTCGGACGAGCCCGCGCTGATGCGTCTGCGTGCCGCGTTCGTCGCCACCCGCATCGCCGAGTCGTTCCGCGATGCCGGCCAGGACGTCGTGCTGATGATGGACTCACTCACCCGCGTCGCGATGGCACAGCGGGAGATCGGCCTGTCCGTCGGCGAACCGCCGGCGACCCGGGGCTACCCGCCGTCGACGTTCTCGGTGCTCGCCGGGCTGCTCGAGCGTGCCGGCACCGACCGCGCCGGCAGCATCACCGGGATGTACACCGTGCTCGTGGACGGCGACGACCACAACGAGCCGATCGCCGACGCTGCGCGGAGCATCCTGGACGGCCACGTCGTGCTCGACCGGAAGCTCGCGATCACCGGGCACTTCCCGTCCGTGGACGCCCTCGGCTCGGTGTCCCGCGTCGCCTCAAAGGTGACCAGTCCCGAGCAGCGCGGTGCCGCGACGACCCTGCGGAAGGTGATGGCCGCTCGCGCCGCCGCCCAGGACCTGCTCGACGTCGGCGCGTACCAGCGCGGCTCGAACCCGCTCGTGGACGCCGCCGTCGACCACCAGAGCGCGATCGACGCGTTCCTCCGGCAGGGCATGGACGAGCGTGCCACCGCGGATGCGTCGTGGCAGCGGCTCGGCGCCCTCGTGCGGCAGCTGGGGGTGGCGTGATGGCCCGCCGCTTCCCGCTCGCCGGGCTCCTGCGCCTCCGGCACACCGAACAGGACCGGGCCGCCGCTTCGCTCGCCACGGCGAACGAGCGCGTCCGCGACGCCGCAGACGCCCGGATCGCCGCACGGCGGAGCCTCGCCGACGCCGAGGGGTCGCAGCCCATCGAGGACGCCGCGAACCTGAGCGCCGTGGCCGCCGCGCGTGCAGCCACCCGCGGGATGCTCGAGGAGCTCGACGCCGTGGTCCGCACCCGCCGCGCCGACGCCGACCGCGCCCAGGAGGACTACACCGCTGCCCGCCGCGCCGCGGTCGGCCTGGAGAAGCTCGAGGGCAAGCACGCCGCCGAGCAGGCCGCCGAGGAACTCCGCACCGAACAGAACGCCCTCGACGAGATCGCGGCCCGACGCCGCACGGAAGGTGGTGCCCGATGAGCGTGGAAGCCGTGCTCTCGCGGATCTCCGAGATCCGGTCGCAGATCGACACCCTCCGGGGTGGCTCCGCCGCGACGACGGCGTCGACGTCCGCCGCGTCGTCGGCGGCCTCGTCGAGCGCCTTCGCCGACGCCCTGGCCACCGCGACCGGCACGGGCACCGCCGCCGCCGGGACCACCGCGGCCGGCACCGCGGCGACCGCGACCGCCGCCCCCGCCACCTCGGTCGACGCCGGTGCGGACACCCTCGCGACCGGCAGCGGTGCGACCGGGGCCGACGTCGTCGCGGACGCGAAGAAGTACCTCGGCGTGCCGTACGTGTTCGGCGGCACCACGACCGCGGGCATGGACTGCTCGGGACTCGTCCAGACGGTCTTCAAGGACCTCGGGGTAACCATGCCCCGGGTCGTGCCGGACCAGGCGAAGATGGGCGTCGAGGTGGGGTCCCTCAAGGACGCGCAGCCCGGCGACCTCATCATCCCGAAGGGCGAGGGCCACGTCGTCATCTACGTCGGCGACGGCAAGGTGCTGCACGCGCCGCGCCCCGGCAAGGACGTCCGCATCGTGGACAACTGGTACTCGGACGCCGACATCGCCACGATCCGCCGCATCGTGCCGTCGCAGGCCTCGGCCACCACGGCGACGACCGCCACCGCCGCCGCGAGCACCGCCGCGAGCAGCACCACCGACCTGCAGACCGCCGCGCTGCTGTCCCTGATGCAGTCCGGGAGTGCCGCATGAGCCTGACGATCGCCACCCAGCCCACGACGACGCCCGCCGGACCGCCGGCGCGTGCCGCGAAGGACACGTCCGGTCCGGGCGCGTTCGACGCTGCCCTGACCGCGGCCGTCACCACGGACCGGCACGCCGAGCGCCGCCCGGAGCGGGACCGCGGCGCCGGCACGCGCACCGACGGCGGGACGACTGCGCCCGCACCGGACCAGACCGCGACGGACCAGACCACCCAGACGACGGACCAGCAGACCGCCGCGCTGCCCGGAGCCGTCGCCCCGGTCGCCCCGGCCGCCGTCGTCCTGCCGACGCCCGTCCCGCCTGTGCTCGTCGCTGCCGCCGCTCCCGCGGACTCGACCGGCGCCGCACCGGTGGACGCCGCGACCCCGTCCGTCCTGCCCGCGGTGGCGACGACGACGGCTGCGACCTCCGCGACCGTGAGCACCGAGGGGGGCACCGCGGCGAGCGCCACTGCGAGCACCACGGCGAGGACTGCTCAGCGCACCGCTCCGGCACCGGCGACCGCGCCGGTGACGACGACCGGCGCCCCGACGGGAGCCCCGACCGGCGCCCCGACCGGAGCCCCGACGGACGCCCCGACCGCAGCGCCGACCGGAGCCCCGACCGCGGCGCTCATCGCCGGCGAGTCCGCACGCGCTGCGACCCCGACGCCCGCGACCGCGGCGCCGACGGTCAGCACGACCACGCCCGGCGCCGCGCCCGCGCCCGGCACCACGACCACGGTCGCCGCGCAGCCCCCGGTGTCCGCGTCGACGACCGCCGCAGCACCGACACCGACCGACGACGCGGCCACCCCCGTGGTCGCGACGATCGCCGCACCCGGCACCGGGCCGACGGCCGGACGCGGTGCCCAGACCGGCCACGGGTCGGAGCAGCAGGGGTCGACGGCGGGTGATCCGGGCCTCCAGGCCGTCACCTCCACGCGCGGAGGCGAGACGCCCTTCGTCCTGCCGACCACCTCGACGACCGCGGTCAGCGCCGCGAGCGCGCCGGCACAGTCCGCGACCCCCGCGCCGCTCGCCCAGCAACTGTCGCGACCGGTGTTCACGCTCGCACAGGCCGGCCCCGGCGAGCACGTCGTGACCGTCCAGGTCGCACCGGAGGGCCTCGGCCCCGTCACGGTCCGCGCGCACGTCACGACGCACGGCATGCACGTCGAGCTCTTCGCCGCGTCCGACGCCGGGCGCGAGGCCGTCCGGCAGGTGCTGCCCGACCTCCGCCGTGACGCGGCTGGCACCGGGTTGAGCACGACGCTCGACCTGTCGTCCGCGAACCACCCGGGCGACTCGCCGACCCGCGACCAGCGACCGGCCGCCGGTCCGCCCCGTGGCGACACCGGCCTGGAGGCGCGACCCACCCCGCGCGACCGGCCCACCACCCCGACACCCACCGTCCGCACCGCGGGACTCGACGTCCTCGCCTGACCGGCTCACGAACAGGAACGCAACCATGCCCATCGACGGCATCACCGGCAGCGTGGACCCGGCCGCTCAGGCCGCGGCCCTCGCTGCGAACTCGACCGCACAGAAGTCCCAGACGATGGACTCCGAGGTGTTCATGAAGCTGCTCGTCACGCAGCTGCAGAACCAGGACCCGTCCTCGCCGATGGACACCAACCAGATGATCAGCCAGCAGACGCAGCTCGCGATGATGGAGCAGATCACCAACCAGACCACGACGGGGAACGAGAACTTCTCGCTGCAGATGCGGATCGCCGCCGCCAACCTCGTCGGCAAGCAGGTCAGCTACACCGACGCCGCTTCGGGCAAGTCCGTCACCGGGAACGCCTCGGCCGTGTCGTACGCGAACAGCGTCCCCACAGTCAGCGTGAACGGGAAGGAGGTCGCTCTCGACGTGATCTCCGGCATCACCACGGCAGCTCCGGCCGCCTGACGCTCGTCCTCCTTCCCCTTCTCCTTCTTCTTCTTCCTGCCTCTCCGAAAGGACGCACCATGCTCCGCTCGCTCTACTCCGGGATCTCCGGCCTCCGCTCCCACCAGCAGATGCTCGACGTCACCGGCAACAACATCGCCAACGTCAACACCGTCGGCTTCAAGTCCTCGACCACCGTCTTCCAGGACACCCTGTCGCAGATGACCCAGGGTGCCGGCGGACCGCAGACCGGCGTCGGCGGCACGAACCCGGCGCAGATCGGCCTCGGCGTCCAGGTCGCCGGTGTCTCCACGAACTTCGCCCAGGGCTCCGCGCAGGCCACCGGCAAGGCGACCGACCTGATGATCTCGGGCGACGGCTTCTTCGTCACCCGCCTCGGCAACGACACCGTCTACACCCGTGCCGGCGCGTTCGACTTCGACGCCGACGGCCGCCTGGTCACCGCCGACGGCAAGATCGTGCAGGGGTACCCGGCGACGAACGGTGTCGTCAACGACAACGGCGGTCTCGCCGACATCACGCTGCCGCTCGACGCCGCAGCCCCCGCGGTCCGCACCACCACGGCCTCGGTCGCCGGCAACCTGCCGTCCGAGACCGCCGTCGGCGACACCATCACCCGCGAGGCCACCGTGTACGACGCCTCGGGTGCCAAGCACACGATGTCCCTCGCGTACACCCGCACCGCGAACGGCTGGGACGTGACCGCCAACAACGGTCAGGGCACCTCGGCGACCTCGTCGCTCACCTTCGGGGCGAACGGCGCACTGACGGCCGGCGGCACCCTCGCCGTCGGCGGCATCACGGTCGACATGGGGGAGCTCACCGGCTTCGCCTCGCTGAACACCGCGTCGATCGGCTCGCAGAACGGCCGCGAGGCCGGCGCGCTGCAGGGCTACTCGATCTCGAAGGACGGCACCGTCACCGGCACGTTCTCGAACGGTGCGTCGCTCGCGCTCGGCCGCATCGCGCTGGCGACCTTCGCCAACCCGGCCGGCCTCGAGAAGACCGGCGCCTCGGGGTACCGGGCAACGGGCAACTCGGGCACCGCGACCGTCGGCGGCCCCGGCTCGGCGGGCGTCGGTTCGCTCGCGGCGGGGACGCTCGAGATGTCGAACGTGGACCTGTCGCAGGAGTTCACGAACCTGATCGTGGCGCAGCGCGGCTTCCAGGCGAACGCGCGCATCATCACGACCTCGGACGAGGTGCTGCAGGAGCTGACGAACCTGAAGCGGTAGGCGGCGGCGCTGCGGTCGCTGCGGTCGCTGCGGTCGCTGCGGTCGCTGCGGTCGCGGCGTGCGCTGCGGTCGCTTCGTGAGCAGGAATGGTCGGGTGCCCTCGGGGGACCCGACCATTCCTGCCCACGATGTCGCGCGGGTCAGAGCGCGACCGGGAACACGGCGAGCAGGCAGGCGCCGACGACGAGCCCGACGACCCCGGCGGCGAGCAACGTCGTCCGGATCCACCCGCGGGCCTCGCGCTGGGAGAGCGCGGTGAAGAACAGGACCAGCGCGAAGAGCACCGTCAGCACGGAGTAGTCGTCGGACTGCTGGTTGTCCTGCAGCGCCAGGTCGAACCGCCGGTCCGCCCGGTCCGACAGGGCTGCGGCGCGTTCGGCTCCTGCCGGCACGTACGCCGTGGTCGCGAACGGCCCGTCCTCGGTGCGTCCGTCCTCGTCCCACGCCCGGAAGGCGGTCCGGAGCTCCGGGGAGAACCGCGTCTGCACGTAGTCCCGGAGCGTCTCGTCGTCGCGGGAGTCCGCCAGGACCCACTGCACCCAGAGCGTCACGTCCCACTGACGGGCGTCCCGTGCTCCGGAAGCGGCGTCCGCAGCCTGGATCCGCGCACTCGATGCCTGGCTGAACGCGATCGACATCTCACCGCCCCACTTCGACGCCTGGAAGCCGCACCACGCCGTCGTCACCGCCGTGACGGAGAGCAGGACGACCGCGACGAGCTCGTGCCAGCGGTGCCAGCGCGGCCGGGGTTCGGTCCGTTCGGGCCGGGGTTCGGGCCGGGGTTCGGGCCGGGGTTCGCGCGACATGGGCGGATCAGCTCGGGAAGACCCGTGACCAGTCGTCGCGCACACTGATCACGGTGGTGTCCCGGTCGGATGCTTCTCGGAGCACGGTCTCCGCACCCTTGTCGTACGGTTCGTCGCCCCGTCCGGTGTCGTCGTCGTGGTGCACGAGCAGGCGGAGCCCGGACGCACCCGGCTGCGTGTACTCGAGCATCTCGCGGTCGCCGTTCGAGTTGCCGACCGCGACGGCGGGTCGTCGACCGATGCGGCTCCAGACCCGCACCGGCTTCTCCGGCCCGTCGTCGAAGAACGCGAGCGCGTCGACGTATCGGACCTCGCCGTCGACGTACTCCAGCCCCATCGCCGACCCGATCACGGCCTCCGGCGGGATGCCGTAGTTCTGCTCGGTCATCGGCCGCATGAAGTCGCGTTCGCCGGCCGAGACGACGTAGCAGGCGAAGTCGTTCTCGCGCAGGAACTGCACCAGCTCGACCATCGGTTGGTAGACCGTCGCGGCGTACGGCACGCCGAGCACCGGGTGTTCCGCCTGCGCGTAGAAGTCACCCACGACGCGGCCGTAGTCCTCCACGCTCATGCCAGCGGTCGCACGGGTCACCGCGGCGAGCAGCAGGCGGAGATCGGCGTCGTCACCGCTCGCGTGCTTGTCGACCGCCTGGCCGACCCACGACAGGTCGCCGGACGCGACGGCGGCGTACGGCTGCGTGGCGGCGAGGTCGGGGTCCGCGCGTGCGGCCTCCGCCCAGCGGGCGACGAGCCACTGCAGCTGCGTCGGCATCGGTTTCTCGCTCCAGAGCGTGCCGTCGTTGTCGAAGACGGCGACCCGCTCGGCCGGCGGCAGCGCCGTGTCGCCGTGCGTGCTGTCGGCGACGAATCGCTCGATGACGTCGCGTGCGCCACCCGGGCGCCAGGAAGGCAGTGCGTTCATGCCGGCCATGGTCACCGGACGTGGACCGCGCGCGCACCATCCGCATCGGGTGAACTGCGCACGGGGACCGCGGTTCACCCGCAACGGGTGGTCCGGAGCCGCACACCCGACGGTAGGACCAGAACCGGACGTGCTCCGCTCCGACGCCCGCTCGTGCGACACCGGAAGGACACCACATGGCCGAGCTCATCGTGCTGACGTTCGACGACGAGGGCCGTGGTCGCGCGGCGTACGAGGAAGCGCAGGCCCTCGACGAGCGGTCCGCCGTCCTGCTCGACGGTCTCGCCCACGTCCGTGTCGACGAGCACGGCAAGACGCACGTCGAGTCACCAGCGCGCGATTCGCGGGTCGGCGCCCGAGCGGCGTCCAGCGCGGTCTTCGGCACGGTCCTCGGGTTCCTGTTCCTGATGCCGTTCATCGGTCTCGTCGTCGGCGGGGTGGTCGGCGTCCTGTTCGCCGGGCTCGACCGCGCGGGCCTCGACGCGTCGTTCCGACGGGAGCTGGCCGACCAGCTCGGGCACGGCGGTTCGGCCGTCGTCGCGTACACGACGCCCGAGGACAGCGCTCGGCTCGTGGACGCACTGGCCCGGTTCGGGGGGACCGTCCTGCGCACCACCGTCTCGGACCAGGACGAGCAGGAGATCGCGCACGACCCCCACGGCCCGCGCTGAGGACGCCGGACGGAACATCTCACCCGCTCAGGGTGGCCCGGCTCCGGACACGGTCGAGCAGCATCCCAGCAGGGCCGCACCTGCCACCGACACCGACGCGGTCACCACGAACGAGGAGGGCAGCCATGCCGAAGGACAAGCCGAACATCCTGGTCATCTGGGGTGACGACATCGGGATCACCAACCTGAGCTGTTACAGCGACGGGCTGATGGGGTACCAGACGCCGAACATCGACCGCATCGCCGACGAGGGGATGCGGTTCACGGACTCCTACGGCGAGCAGAGCTGCACCGCCGGCCGGTCGTCGTTCATCACCGGGCAGAGCGTCTTCCGGACCGGGCTCAGCAAGGTGGGCATGCCGGGCGCCGACCTCGGGCTCCGCGCCGAGGACCCGACGATCGCCGAGGTCCTGAAGCCGCACGGGTACGCCACCGGACAGTTCGGCAAGAACCACCTCGGCGACAAGAACGACTTCCTGCCGACCGCGCACGGGTTCGACGAGTTCTACGGCAACCTGTACCACCTCAACGCGGAAGAGGAGCCGGAGTCGGCGAACTGGCCGTCGGTCGAGGACTTCCCGGCGTTCAACGACCGCGCCCGACCGCGCGGGGTGATCCACTCGTGGGCTTCCGACGAGGACGACGACACCGTGGACGGACGCTACGGGCGCCGCGGGAAGCAGCGCGTCGAGGACACGGGCCCCCTCACGAAGAAGCGGATGGAGACCATCGACGAGGAGTTCGCGGACGCCGCGATGGACTTCATCGGTCGGCAGGCCGAGTCCGAGACCCCGTTCTTCGTCTGGATGAACACCACGCACATGCACTTCCGGACGCACCCGAAGCCGGAGAGCATCGGGCAGGCGGGGCGGTGGCAGTCGACCTACCACGACACGATGATCGACCACGACCGGGTGGTCGGGTCCCTGCTCGACCAGCTCGACGAGCTCGGCATCGCCGACGACACCATCGTGATCTACTCCACGGACAACGGGCCGCACATGAACACCTGGCCCGACGGCGGCATGACCCCGTTCCGCAGCGAGAAGAACACGAACTGGGAAGGGGCGTTCCGCGTCCCGCAGATGATCCGCTGGCCCGGGCACATCGACGCTGGGTCGATCTCGAACGCGATCATCCAGCACCACGACTGGTTCCCGACGTTCCTCGCCGCGGTCGGGGACACCACCACGGTCGACGAGCTCAAGGCGGGCAAGACGATCGGCGACCGCACGTACAAGGTGCACATCGACGGGTACGACTTCCTGCCGTACCTGACCGGTGCGACGGAGAAGGGCCCGCGCCCCGGCCTGGTCTACTTCTCCGACGACGGTGACGTCCTGGCGCTCCGGTTCGACAACTGGAAGGCCGTGTTCATGGAGCAGCGGGTCAACGGGACGCTGCAGGTCTGGTTCGACCCGTTCGTCACGCTCCGTGTCCCGAAGCTCTACAACCTCCGGACCGATCCGTTCGAACGAGCGGACGTGACGTCGAACACGTACTTCGACTGGTTGTTCGAGAACGACTACCTCCTACTGGCAGCCACGGCGCTCGTCACCGACTTCCTCGACACGTTCGAGGAGTTCCCGCCACGACAGCGCGCGGCGACGTTCAGCATCGACCAGGCGGTCGACAAGCTGCAGTCGTTCCTGGCCGGCGGCGACTGACGATGGCGGGGAGCGCTCCGACGACGGCGATCCGCTCCGCGATGGTGCGGATCGCCGGCGGCACCTTCACGATGGGGTCCGATCAGCACTACCCGGAAGAAGCGCCCGCCCGCCGGGTCACCGTCGAGTGCTTCGCGATCGCGCCGGAGCCGGTGACGAACCGGGAGTTCGCCGCGTTCGTGCGGTCGACGGGGTACCGCACGGTGGCGGAGCGCCCGCTCGATCCCGCACAGTTCCCCGGCGCTCCGCCCGAGAACCTGCACGCCGGGTCGATGGTCTTCACCGGCACGAGCGGGCCGGTGGACCTCCGACACCTCAGCCAGTGGTGGGCGTGGACCCCGGGAGCGCACTGGCGTCGACCCGTCGGTCCGGGGTCCACGATCGCCGACCGACCGGACCACCCCGTGGTGCACGTCGCCCACGAGGACGCGGACGCCTACGCGGCATGGGCCGGCGGTCGACTGCCGACCGAGGCCGAGTGGGAGTTCGCGGCCCGCGGCGGCCTCGACGGCGCGGAGTTCACCTGGGGCGACGACCCCGAGCGACCGGGGGAGCCACGGGCGAACTACTGGCACGGCGCGTTCCCGTGGCGCGCGGACCAGGGGTACGGCCGGACGACGCCCGTCGGGTCGTTCCCGCCGAACGGGTACGGCCTGCACGACACCGGCGGCAACGTCTGGGAGTGGACCAGCGACCCGTACGTCGATCAGGCCTCCGCCCACCACTGCTGCGCGCCGGAGGACGAGACCGACACCGCGGTCGCGCAGCGGGTCGTCAAGGGCGGCTCGTTCCTCTGCGCCGACAGCTACTGCCGTCGGTACCGCCCGGCCGCACGCCGCGGCCAGGCGATCGACACGGGCATGAGCCACATCGGGTTCCGCATCGCGTCCTGACGGAGCGACGCCGCACGCGGCGGGCCGCCGCGTGCGGCGGGCTGCCGCGGGCCGCCGCTGGCCTCAGGCTGTCGCTGGCGTCAGGCGGGGAACCGCTCGGCACCCGCCGTCGCGGAGGACGGCAGTGCGTCCTTCGCGATCGCGGCGCCGACATGCAGCGCCGCGGTCCACTCGGACGTCGGGGCCACGGCGGCGAGGTTCGACTGCAGGATCGCCATCAGCGTGCGGTGCACCGTCTCCGCGTCCACCGCACCGCCCGCGTTGACCAGGCTGATCGCCCCGGTCGCGTCGGAGAGTACCTCGACCGCGATGCCCAGCGCCTCCGCTTCGACGGCGGACGCCATGATGCAGTTGTTGGTCATGTAGCCGACGAGGGTCACCGTGTCGAGCGAGCGTTCGCGCAGCCACGAGAGCAGGTCGGTGTCGGCGAACACCGAGCTGTGGTGCTTCGTGACGTGCTTCCACTCGGGGCTCCATCGCTGTTCGACCGCGGGGTGCAGCGCGAACGCCTCGGTGCCGGGGGCGAAGACCGGAGCGGACTCGCCCTCCGAGTGCTGGACGACGACGATCGGCGTGCCGGCGGCGGTCGCCGCGTCGATGGCGGCCGTGATCTGCGCGAGCGAGTCGTCGACCGGCGGGAACCGGATCTCGAGTGGGCCGCTGAAGTACTCCAGCTGGACGTCGACGAGGACGAGGGCGCGTTGGGGGCTGGTCACGGAGGGCTCCTTGGTCGGTGGACGTGCCCGTCGATCATCCTCCGTCCCCGACGCCGCCGGGACTGCAACGCACCGACGGGTCAGTCCCGTCCGGCAGCGGGCGACCTCCGCACCGCATCGACCGCATCAGACCGGCGTGATGCCGCCCAACCGCGCCTCTTCGGCGTCGTACCCGGCGCGCACCTGGCGCAGCACCAGGTCGTCGATCTCGTCGGCGTCCCGGAGGCGCAGGAGTGTGCGCGCCTTGTGCTGCACGAGCGCGAGCTCCAGCGCGACCGCGTTGTCGTGCCGCTGGAGCGCCGGGTGGTCGTCGTCCTCGGTCTCCCGGGCATCGATCACGTCGAGGTGCGCCTCGTAGTCCTTCCGGAGCCGCTCGACCGTGGCACGGTCCGCCCCCGTCGACCGGGCGAGGCGGGGGAGCGCGTCGAGTGCTTCCTCGATCGCGGTGCGCTCGGCGTACCGACGCTCCTCGCCGACGGACTCGTCCTCGGGCAGGGCCGCCTTCCGGAGCACGGCTGGCAGGACGAGCGCCTGGCCGACGATCGTGACGATGACCACACCGGCGGTCACGAAGACGATGAGGTCCCGGTCGGGGAAGGCGCCGCCGGACTCGAGGGTGCGCGGGACGGCGACGGCCATCGCCAGGGACACCGCACCCCGGAAGCCGGCGAACCCGCTGACGAGCCGGTCGCGGTGGCCCTCGCGGGGTTCGCCTCCGGTACGCCGGGTGACGAGCCAGATCGTCCCGCCCGCGGCGTTGAGGAAGGCGAACCGCACGAGGACGAGCAGGACCGCCACGGCGAGGACGATCCCGGTCGCCCGCAGCAGGTCCGCCGGGTCGAGTGCGCGTGCGGCCACCATCGCCTCGATGCCGACCAGCACGAACAGCGCGCCGTTGAGCAGGAACGTCAGGAAGGACCAGAACGCCCGCACCTGCTGCCGGGTCTCGGCGCGGTCGAGCTTCGGACCGACCTGGCTGACGACGATGCCGGCAGCGACCACGGCCAGCACACCGGAGGCGCCGATCGCCTCGGCGGCGAGGAACGCCGCGAAGGGGACGAGCAGCGTGACGAGGTTCTCGAGGACGACCGTGTCCACCCGCCGCAGCACGAGCGTCCCGATCCACGCGGCGGCGAGGCCAGCGGCGAGGCCGCCGAGGTACGAGAGCACGAGCATGCCCGAGACACCCCAGAACGTGAGCTCCTGCGTGCCGACGGTGACGGCGACCGCGATCCCGTAGACCACGAGGGTCGTGCCGTCGTTGACCAGGCTCTCGGCGCGGAGCACGGTGACGTTCCGGCGGGGGAGCATCTTCGTCAGCACCCCGACCGCGGTGGCGTCGGTCGGTGCCACTGCCGCACCGAGCACCCACGCCGGTCCCCACGGCAGCCCGAGCAGGTGGAGGAGCACCGCCACCGCTCCCGCCGTGACGACCACGAGCAGGGTCCCCATCAGCACGATGCCGCGCAGGTTCTTCCGGATCTCGCGGAGCGACGTGGTCAGGCTCTCCCAGTAGAGCAGCGCGGGGAGGAACAGCAGCAGCACGGCCTCGGCGGGCAGCTGCACGTTCGCGAACTCCGGGATGAGGGCGAGCGCGGCCCCGAACACGAGCAACAGCACGGGTGGTGCTACCCGGATCCGGTCGGCAAGCGCCGCGGTCAGGGCGATGGCGAGGCCGAGCACCACCACGAGTTCAGGTCCCAGCACGCGTTCTCCTCGTTCGGCCGACTCCGTTCGGCCGACGCTCCAGTCAACGCGGTCCGGCGCTCGGATGCACCCAGCGAGCGGGAGACGTCCGCGTCAACCGACGCCACCACGCACGCCACGGCAGGGAACTCGCCAGCGCCAGCCCGATGACGACCGTGCCGAACCACCCGACAACGACGCCCGGGATCGGCACCAGCAGACTCGCCCAGAGCAGCACCGAGAGCAGGCCGAGCACGTAGGCGGCGCCCGCCTTGAGGTACCGCAGCCGCTTCAGGCCCGCGGCCTCGTCGAGTCGTGACGTCAGTCGCGCCAGGAACACCGCGCCGACCCCGATCGCCGCGACCGCCACGGCCGCCTGCTCGAGCGCCCCGAGCCCGTCCGCGCCAAGCGCTCCCGAGCCGGACAGGCTGTACACGCCGTCGAGGATCTCGAACAGCATGAAGACCACGAGCCCCCGCTCGAACACCACGGTCGAGGCGTATGCGTGGATGCGCCACGCGCTGCCGCCCGTCCCGATCGACGCCGTGTCGGTGCTGCCGCTCGGCGTCCGGAGCGCCCACTTCGCGACCGCCTTCGACCCCAGGTACGCGCCGATCCCCGCCGCACCACCGATCGCCACCTGCAGGACCGCCCGCGGCGCCCAGCCCGCGTCGCAGGCGACGAGCACCGTGGTGACGGCTGCGCCGGCGGTGGCGGTGACCAGCGACCAGACGCGAGGGTGTCCGACGGCGGCGAGCCGCGCCTCCAGGCGGCCGAGCCACGACCTGCGCGACGCGCGGTCCGTGTTGAACAGGTACTCGGCGAAGACCAACCAGATGAACGCGGCGCCGAAGGCGGCGAGGGCCGGGCGGACCTCGGCGAGGTGCGCGGTGAACGAGCCGGGTTCGAAGACGGCCTCGCCGACGGACGCCGCGGGGTCGGTCGCGTCACCGACGGCGACGGCGGCCGGGGGCAGCAGGAGGCGCATCGCGAGGACGCCCGCGACGATGCCGAGTGACAGGAAGAGCCGGCGGGCGGGCGAGTGCAGGCGGCCGGCGATGCCGGCCATCGGGACCGAGGAGTCGGCAGCCATCGCGATCTCGAGCAGGGCGAGGGCGACGAAGGCGAGTGCCGCGGCGGGGCCGAGGACGGCCCACGCGACGGCAGCCGCCGTGACGGTGATGAGCAGGGGGACGGTCAGGAGCGATCTCGTGGCCATCAACCAATCCAGCACCTGTCGCCTGGGCGGGTGGTGGAGCGCTCCTGGGCATCGGCCTGGAGGCGCGGCTCGGCTCCGGCAGGTCGGGTGACGGCCCGTCCCCAGTTGCGGGGACGGGCCGTCGGGTCACGCAGGCAGGCGGTCGCCTCAGTCGTGGAACGTCTCGATGGACGCGCCGAGCGAGTTCAGGCGCTCCTGCAGCTGCTCGTACCCGCGGGCGATGATGCCGACGTTGCGCAGGACGCTCTCGCCCTTGGCCGCGAGCATCGCCAGCAGGATGACGACCGCGGGACGGAGGGCCGGCGGGCAGCTGATCTCCGCTCCGGAGAAGTGCGTCGGACCGGTGACGTCGAGGCGGTGCGGGTCGCGGAGGGTGACGCTGGCGCCGAGGCGGGTGAGGTCGAGCAGGTGGATCGCCCGGCCCTCGTAGACCCAGTCGTGCACGAGCGTGGTGCCGGAGGCGGTCGCGGCGATCACGACGAAGAAGGGCAGGTTGTCGATGTTCAGGCCGGGGAACGGCATCGCGTGGATCTTGTCGATCGGAGCGTGCAGCTCGGACGGGTGCACGGTGATGTCGACCAGGCGGGTCCGGCCGTTGGCGGCGGAGTACTCCGCGCTGACGTCGAAGCGCAGACCCATCTCGGCGAGGGTCGCGAGCTCGATCTCGAGGAACTCGATCGGCGCACGGGTCACGGTGAGGGTCGACGAGGTGACGATGCCGGCGGTCAGCAGGCTCATCGCCTCGACCGGGTCCTCGCTCGGCCAGTAGTCGACGACCTCTTCGATGCGGCTCTTGCCGGTGATGCGGAGGGTCGTGGTGCCGATGCCCTCGATGCGCACCCCGAGCAGCTCGAGGAAGAAGCAGAGGTCCTGCACCATGTAGTTCGGGCTGGCGTTCCGGATCACGGTCTCACCGTCGCGGGCGGCGGCGGCGAGGATCGCGTTCTCGGTCACGGTGTCGCCGCGCTCGGTGAGGACGACGGACTTCGCGGGGACGTCCTGGTTGGCGACGCCGACCTCGTACCAACCGGAGGTCGCCTCGACGTCGACGCCGAAGGGGCGGAGCGCGATGAGGTGCGGCTCGACGGTCCGGGTGCCGAGGTCGCAGCCACCGGCGTACGGCAGGCGGAAGGACTCGTAGCGGCCGCTCAGCGGGCCGAGGAACATCAGGACGCTGCGGGTGCGTCGAGCGGCGTCGGCGTCGATGGCGTCGAGGTGGAGGTCGGCCGGCGCGACGATCTCGAGGGTCTCGCCGTCCTCCGACCAGGTGACGCTCGCGCCGAGGCTGCGGAGCACGTCGATGATGCGGTCGACCTCGACGATCCGGGCGACCTTGTGCAGACGGGTCACACCACGGTTCAGCAGGGATGCGCAGAGCAGCGCCACGGCGGCGTTCTTGCTCGAGTTCACCGCGATCGACCCGCTGAGCTTCCGGCCACCCTGCACGCGCAGGTGCGCACGCTGCGGTGCGCCACCGATGGAGACGATCTGCTGGTCGAGGGCATCGCTGATGCGCGTGAGCATCTCGAGGGACAGGTTCTGGCCGCCCTGCTCGATGCGGTTGATCGCGCTCTGGCTGGTGCCGACGCGTTCGGCGAGCTGCGCCTGGGTCATGCTGCGACCCTTGCGGGCGCCCCGGATCAGGGCGCCGACCTCGCGGAGCGGAGCGGCGGAGCCAGTGGCGGCGGACACGGTGGTGCCGGGCACGGTGGCAGCGGGGGTGACGACGGTGGTGGTGTCGGACATGGCGTCACGCTAACACGCTCATGAGATAAAACGCTGCCGATCGGACCGTTTCGCGGCCCGTACGCACTTGCATCAACTCGTATCTGAGAGTTCGGGGGACGAACGCGATCAGGACGGGGACAGCGTGCCGCGGACGATCGAGTCGCCGGAGTGGGCCGGATCGCCGTCGTCCGCCTCGGCCGAGACGTCGACGACGGGGAAGCGTGAGGTGTCGATCGCCGCCGGGACGGTGAAGCGTCCGCGGTCGCCGTCGAGGAACCCGACGCTGACGAGCCCCTCGAGGTCCGAGCGCATCATCCAGACCTCGCGGAGCGCACCCGTGCCGTCGCCGTCGGCGTCGCCGTCGCCGTCGGCGTCGCCGTCGGCGTCGGCTCCGGTGCGCAGGTCCACGACGAGGGTGAGGCGGCCGTCCCGATCACGTTCGAGCTCGGCGGTGCCGCTCGAGCCCTTCCACGAGGGCAGGGCATCGAGGTCGGCGGTCGCGAGCACCGTCTCGTTCCGCGCGGGCGAGCCGGGCAGGACCCCGGGCACGACTCCGGAGACGACGCCGATGCCGACCAGCACGGCCAGCACCCCGACCCCGGTCAGCACGACGGCGAGCAGGCGGCGACGACGGCGCGGACGGCGGCGCACCGCGCGCGCAGGCGTCGGCGACGGGGCCGTCCCGATCTCGGCGGCGATCCGGTCCCAGACCCGCTCCGGGGGCGCGGTCAGCTCGATGTCCGTGGAGGACCGGGTGACTGCGGCGACCCGTTGCAGCGCGGCCACTTCGTCCCGGCAGGTGGCACAGGAGGCGGGGTGTGCCGCGACGTCGTCCTCGGCCACCTCGTCGGAGACCGCGAGCATCGCCAGGGTCTCGTCGTCGACGTGCTTCATTCGATCACCTCCAGACGTGTTCGGAGCCGAGCCAGACTCCGGTGGATGTGGCTCTTGACCGTCCCGAGGGGCAGGTCGAGCCGTTCAGCGATCTCACGATGGCTGAGGTCGTCGTAGAACGCCAGTCGCATCACCCGTCGGGGGACCTCGGCGAGCCGGTCGAGCTCGCCCGCGACGAGCGCCCGTTCGGCCAGGTCGAACGCCGGTTCCGGTGCCGGTGTGGTCTCCTCGACGACGTCGGGGTCGGCGGCGCTCGCGTGTCGGCGGCGTTCGGCGAGTGCGTCCGCGATGCAGTTCCGGGTGATGCCGACGAGCCAGGCGCCGAGGGGTGCACGCGCCGGGTCGTAGGTGGAACTGTGCTGCCAGGCCTTCACGAACACCTGCTGCGTGACGTCCTCGGCGGCGCTCGGCTCCGCCAGGGCGCGGAGTGCGAGCGAGTAGACCAGCGACGACCACCGGTCGTAGACCGCACGCAGGGCGTCCTGGCCTCCGGCGCTGAACGCGTCGGAGAGTTCGCCGTCGTCCAGGAGGGTGGTCGTCACGTCGTCCTGTCGCTGGTGCGGTCCTCGTCGACCGCGCCCTGATCGTACGTCGCGCCCGGTGCTCACGCGGGGTTCGCGGTGATCAGGAGGTTGCTCTCGTAGTGGTGGGTGGCGGTGTCGAAGTCGCCGCCGCAGGTGACGAGCACGAGCTGCCGCGGTCCGTCGCCGCGGAACACCGACGCCCAGGGCAGCCCCTGCTTCGTGAGCAGGCCGACCGAGTCGATCCGCCAGCGGGTGTCGGTGCCGTCGGCGTCGGTGAGCGTGACGGTGGTGCCCTCGGGGACGTCCTGCAGGTGGGCGAACGGGCCGGTGCCGTACCCGACGGCGTCGACGTGGGCCGCGATGACGATGGTGCCCGCCGACGAGGACGGTGCCGCACCGAACCGGTACCAGCCGGCGACGCCCGGGTCCGGCGGCAGGGCCATCGCGCCGTCGTCGTCGACACCCTCGGGCCGGACCGGTGCGGTGACACCCGCCCAGTCGACGCTGATCCGTGTCGGCGGTGCTGCTGTCCGGACCGGCGGCAGCGTGGCCGCTGCCTGCGGCACCGCGGTGGAGAACGCCGAGGGGACGGGCGTGGGTGTGGTGGTCGGGGCGAACGAAGGGCGCCCGCCGGGGGCGGACCCGGCCGACGAGCACCCGGTCAGGACGGCGACGGCCACCGCGGCGACGACGAGCGTCGCCGCGGCGGACCGCACCGGTCGGAGCATGCTCAGCGGCCCGAGTCCTGCGCTCGCGTGGTGGTCGCCGCGTGACGGCGACGGAGCACGACGGCGCCGATGGCCACCGCGGCTGCGATCGCAGCAGCAGCACCACCGAACAGCGGTGCGGCGTCGGGGCGGTTCGTCGCGACCAGACCGGCGTTCCCTGCGGGCACGCCGTTCAGCGTTCCACCGAGGTCGGAGATCGTCTGGGTGGCGAGGGCCAGGTTCGAGTCGTCCAGGCTGCCCCACGCGTACACGATCGTGTCGGCGCCCGCTGCGACCTCGACGTCGGCCGGTCCGATCACGGGGTCGGTCGTGCCGGTCGCCGCGACCGAGGCCGAGACCGTGCCGGCCGGCAGTTCGAGCGCTTGCTCGTCCGGGTTCGACAGGTTCGACACGACCGCCTTGCCGCCGGCGAGCACGTCGACCGCGGGTGCGGCTGCGACGTGCCGGACGACCAGTCGACCCTGTCCGGCCGGGACCGTCGACGTGTCGTTGGTGAAGAGCGTCGCGGTCGGCGATCCGTCGGCCTCGTCGTGTGCGACGGCGGTGTAGTTCCCGCCGGCGTCGAGCGTGACGTCGACCGGGCCGATGATCGGCTTCGAGTCGTCGGACGAGTCGGACGCCGTGATCGCGAGCTCGTGGGCACCGACCGGCATCATCATCGGCCCGGCGAGTGACCCTGGTTCGAAGTCGTCGAGGGCCCGCTTGCCGTCGAGGTACACGTCGACGGTGACGGCGGGCACGGCGTGCAGGACGGAGAGGGTGGCGTCGCCCGTGGCGGCGGTGGCGGCCGTCGCGGGCAGCACGACCGCGGCTGCGGCGAGCAGGACACCGGCGCTCAGGCCGGTGGCGAGTGTCTTGCGCATGACGTGACTCCTTCGGGCCGGTCCGGGCCGGTGCGGACGACGTCGTCGTCGACGTCGTACTCCCACTACCGGCCCGGGACCCCGATCGGATGCACCCGACGTCGACGGATCAGGAGCGCGGTCGCCACGGCCCGGCGTTGCCGGGTCGAGTCCAGACCTCCGGGGTGCCGAGCACCGGGCCGGGATCGGTGAGCCAGTACGCGGAGTCCGGCGTCCAGCCGGCGACCACGCTCGCGGTGGTGTCGTCCACGGCGACGACGGCTCCCGAGGTACGGAGCCACCCGGCGACGGTCAGGTGCACGACGTCGTACTCGCGCGCGACCGCCGACCAGTCCGGCACGACCCAGTCGCCGTCGCGGCCGGTCGCGAGCCCCCAGTCGTGCCTCCTGGTCGTCCCCGTGACGTCGAGCGGCCAGCGACGGCAGACCGCCGCCCAGTCCTCCGGGCCGTCGACGATGCAGACCCGCAGCGTCCGACCCGGCGACGCCGGAGCGACGAGCGCGTGCTGCTGGCCGAACGAGTCCTCGACCGCCCAGAGCGCCAGTGGCCCGGACGACGCGAGCGGTGCGCCCGTGGTCTGCACGAGCGGCCAGGGCGGCGTCGTCCACCACGCGCCGCTCGTCCGGCCGTCGGTGCCCGCCGCCGCATCGCGCCGGAGATCGTCGGCCCAGCCCCGGAGCGCATCAGAGACGACCGGACGAGCACGCCCGGCACCGGCACCGTCGTCGTCGTCGTCGAACGTCACGACCCACCGCGCGCCGTCCTGCTCGACCGACCAGAGCCGCTGCACCACCTCGCTCCCGGCCACCCACTGCGCGACCCGCCGCAGCACCGAGCCCAGCTCCGGCCGCTCGAGCAGGGCGTCGCTGGCGTCCGCCGGTTGCCACCAGAGCGCGCTCTCCGCCGTCTGCTCCAGTGCCTCGACGACGTGGTCCTCGGTGGGATCGGGCAGCCGGACCGCGTCGAGCGCGTCCGCCACCGCACCGATCTCCGGAACGGGACCGGCGACGGCCGTTCCACCGATGCCGAACAGCACGCCGCCGTCGCCGCGTTCCTGGCCGAGGTGGAAGACGGCCCAGAAGAGCAGCTCGCCGAGGTGCGCGGCCGCTGGGTCGTCGTCGGGCTGCACGCGACGCAGGAGCTCCAGGCAGAACCGGCGCCCTCGGGGTCCGGTGAGCAGGTCCTCGGCAGTGATCACGGCACCAGGCTAGTGACGGCCACTAACGCCACCGCCGCACCCGCCGATAGTCCTTCTCGCAGGCCCACGGACGGGCCGCATCCCGCCCCACGGACGGCGGCGGGACGATCGAGAACCAGGACGGGCCATGATCGTCGTCACACGACTGAACGGCAGCGGATTCGCTGTCAACCCCGATCTCGTGGAGCGCATCCAGGAGACGCCGGACACGACGTTGATCATGGTCGACGGGGCGAAGTACATCGTCCGCGAGTCCATGGCCGACGTGATCGACCTCATCGCCGCGTACCGCGCCCGCATCGTCGGGATGGCCTACGGCACCGACGCTGCCGTGCGGAACAGCACCGGCCCGCAGCCGACGCTCGCGCCCGTCGCACCGATCCACCCGCCGCGTGCACAGGACGGGGGCCGCTGATGGACATCGCAACGATCGTCGGCATCCTGCTCGCCTTCGGTGCCCTGTTCGGCATGGTCGAGATGGAGCACGTCGAGCTCGCCGGCCTGTTCCTGCCGGCCCCGATGCTCCTCGTGTTCGGCGCCACCATCGGCTGCGGCATCGCGAGCACGACGCTGAAGGACGCCATCGCCAGCTTCAAGGCCGTGCCGAAGGCGTTCACCGGCAAGGTCACCCCGCCGCAGTCGGTCATCGACGACGTGGTGGGGCTCGCGGAGACGGCTCGGTCGAACGGGCTGCTCGCGCTCGAGCAGGAGGCCGACAAGCACGACGACCCGTTCATGAAGAAGGCGCTGCAGAACATCGCGGACGGCACCGACGGCGACGAGCTGCGGATCCTGCTCGAGGACGAGATCGAGTCGAACGCCGCCCCGGTGCGGAGCGCGAGCGCGTTCTTCATGGGCCTCGGTGGGTTCGCTCCGACGGTCGGCATCATCGGCACCGTGGTGTCGCTGACCCACGTGCTCGCGAACCTCGGCAAGCCGGACGAGCTCGGTCCGCTCATCGCGAGCGCCTTCGTGGCGACGCTCTGGGGCCTCCTCACCGCGAACTTCCTGTGGCTGCCGATCGGCGGCAAGCTCCGGAAGCTCGCGCAGCTCGAGTCGGACCGGCAGACGCTCCTGATGGAGGGGCTCCTGGCCGTGCAGGCCGGCAGCCAGCCCCGGCTGCTCGGTGAGCGGCTGAAGGCGATGGTCCCGCCGGCTGCCCGCGTCGACACGGCAGGCAAGGGCAAGAGCGGCAAGGGCGGCAAGGGCGGAAGCAGCGCCGACGCCGACGAGCAGCAGCTGGCGGCCTGACGGTGAGCGCGAACCCCCGGGGACGCGGCCGCGGTCGCGCGAAGAAGTCCCACGACGAGGCCGAGCACCCGGACGAGCGGTGGATGGCGTCCTACATGGACATGATCACGGTGCTGATGTGCATGTTCCTGGTGCTCTTCGCGATGTCGACGGTCGACCAGGAGAAGTACATCGCGCTGAAGAACTCGCTCGCGACGGGGTTCGGCGAGGTGGAGTCGCAGAAGGTCGACACCGCGAGCGGCACCGTCGTGACGAAGGACCAGGTCGAGGACGGCTCCGGCTACTCGACCGACAAGTCGCAGGCGGACCACTCCACGGCGTCGTCCGGCGCGAAGGACACGAACGTCGACCCCGCGTCGACGGTGGTGCCGAAGACGGCGACGAAGCAGGACGTCGCGGCGGCGAAGCAGGAGCTCGACGACCTGACGAAGATCGAGCGGGCCATCGAGAAGAACCTGACGAAGGCCGGTCAGACCCGCAACGTCCAGTTCACCCTGGACGCCCGCGGCCTGACGGTCCGGCTCGTCGGCAGCGAGACGTACTTCGGCACGAACAGCGCGGACCTGTCCGATCAGGCGCGGTCGATCATGGACGCGATCGCCCCGGTGCTGAAGACCTCGGCGCACGACGTCAGCATCGAGGGGCACGCCGACCAGCGGAACTCGACGGCGCCGTACGCCACGAACTGGGAGCTCAGCGCGGCGCGGGCCACGGGGGTGCTCCGCGACCTCGTCGAGCGGGGCGGGATGCCGGGCGACCACGTGCAGAGCGTCGGGTTCGGGTCGAGCCGGCCGCTCGCGAAGGGCGGCACGGACCAGGACCTCGCCCTGAACCGGCGGGTCGACATCGTGGTGCTGTCGAACGCCGACCAGGACGTCAGTGCCCTGATGCCGGCGCTGGCGAAGGCACAGGACGGAGTCCAGAAGGGCTGACCACCCGAGGCGAGAACGCGAGACGACGCGAGACGACGCGAAACCCCCACCGCCCCACTACGGGGTACACCACTGACGGGTGGCACACAGGCGACCGATAGACGCCCTCGTGACCGAGACCCTGCCAGCGCCCGAGGTGTACGACTTCGCGCGCCCGTCGACGCTCGCCCGTGAGCACGCACGGGTCCTCGAGCTCGCGTTCGAGACCTTCGCGCGCCAGTGGGGGACCCAGCTCACCGCGAAGGTGCGCGCCGTCAGCCAGGTCACCTGCGAGCAGGTGCAGATGACGACGTACGACGAGTACGCCGCCTCGCTGCCCGCACTGACCGGCATGGTGCTGCTCCCGATCGCCGACATCGCCTCGAAGGGCGTCCTCCAGGTGCCGCTCGACGCAGCGCTGACCTGGGTGTCGCACGCCCTCGGCGCCTCGAAGCCCCTGCCGACCCCGGACCGCACCTTCACGCCGATCGAGCAGGCCCTCGTCCGGAAGATCGTCGAGGACGCACTCGACGACCTGCGGTACTCGTTCGGCGGGCTCCTGGCGCACGACGTCACCGCCGGCGGGTTCCAGTTCAACTCCCAGTTCGCCCAGGCCGCGCAGAAGGGCGACCTGATGATCGTCGCCTCGTTCTCGATCCGCGTCGGCGACCGGATCGCCCCCGGCACGCTGGCCTTGCCGGCCGAGGCCGTCCTGCCGCAGCTCGGCGAGGCCGCGACCCACGTGTCCGCTGCGGACGCGCAGGCGCTGCTCGACGCGCAGCTCGCGGGTGTGCCGGTCGGCGTCAGCCTGCACTTCGCCCCGGCGACGGTCCTGCCGACGCAGGTGCTCCGGCTCGCCGTCGGCGACCTCCTGCCCCTGCCGCACCCGCAGCACCGGCCCCTCACCATCGCGGTCGACGGCGAGCCCGTCGGGACCGCAGCGGTCGGCGCGAACGGCTCACGCCTCGCCGGCATCGTCGTCACCACCACCTCTGCCACGAGCACGGAGCAGCACGCATGAACGTCACCACCACCCTGCACACGACAGCGGCCGAGTCGCTCGCGGCGCAGCTCCCGACGGCCGCCCCCCTGGGTGCGGTGCTCCTGCCTGGAGGCGCGACCCCCGTCGTGCTCGAAGCGGCGGCCGACGCGGTGGTCGCGTCCTTCGTCGGCGGCCTGTCGGCCGATCTGGCGCTCGTCCTCACCGACCTCGACGCGGTGACCGCCGCGGGCGGCACGGACCACGGCATCGTCGCCGTCACCGACGTGCTGCGGCCGTCGCTCGAGGCCGCCGCGACCGTGCTCGGTGTCGGCGTCCTCGGTGAGGCGCACCGTGGCTCGGCCGCGTCGCTGCTGGCCGACCCCGACACCGTCGTGTTCGAGCTCACCGCCGGTGGCGCTCCCGGGGGGTGGTTCGGCATCCGGGTGCGCGAGAACGGCACGGTGTCCGCTCCGGCCACGCCGGCGGCCGTCCCCGCCGGCAACCTCGGTCGCATCAACAACGTCGAGATGACCCTCACCGTCGAGATCGGCCGGACCCGGATGTCGGTCCGCGACGTGCTCGGCATGGAGCCCGGCGCCGTCGTCGAGCTCGACCGCAGCGCCGGCGCTCCCGCCGACGTCCTGCTGAACGGTCGCCTGATCGCGCACGGCGAGGTCGTCGTCGTGGACCAGGACTACGCCGTCCGCATCACGCGGATCCTCGACGTCGCCGAATCCGTCTGAGCCCGGCCCCGTGGACACCCTCCTCGTCACCCTCCGCGTCGCGCTGTCGCTCGGCGTCGTGCTCGCCCTCATGTGGGTGCTGCACCGCGCCAGCAAGAAGCGCTTCGCCGGGAAGGCCTCCGGTCGTCGTGCGGCGACCGTCGAGGTCGTCGGTCGACAGGGCCTCGGCGGCAAGGCGAGCATCGTCGTCGTCGACGTCGAGGGGGAGCGCCTCGTGCTCGGCGTCTCCGAGCAGGGCGTCAGCCTGCTCACCAGCGGGCAGGCACCGGCACCCGAGCTGACCATCGTGACCGGACCCGTCCAGCTGCCCGTTCGTCCCGCCCCGTCGGCCGACGTGTTCCGTCAGGAACTGGCGCTGCAGTCGGACGCCACCACGGGCCTCCCGGCCGACGCGAACGAGACGACCGCAGCGGACCCGCTGCCGATGCGTCCGCGCAACCGCCGTCCCCAGCGCACCGTCGCGCCGTCCGCGCAGCAGCTGCAGGGCTCGATCCTGTCCGCCGAGACCTGGCGGCAGGCAGCAGCGGCGCTCCGGAACCGGCGGGCCGGGTGACCGCCGCACGGACCGGACGACTGGTCGCGCTGGTCCTGCTCGGGCTGGCGGTGGTCGCCGGGTTCCTCATGCTCACCGCGACCGGCGCGCACGCCGCCGGGGTCGTCGAACCGACGGCACCCGTCACGCCGACCGCACCCGCGACCGGTGACTTCAGCGTCAGCGTGAACGGTCCCGACGGCACCCCGTCGTCCGCCGTCGAGACGCTCATCGGCATCACCCTGCTCAGCGTCGCACCGGCGCTCATGCTCATGATGACGTCGTTCACGAAGATCTTCGTCGTCCTCGCGATGACCCGGAACGCGCTCGCCCTGCAGTCGATCCCGCCGAACCAGGTCATCGCGGGGCTCGCGCTGTTCCTGTCGCTGTTCGTGATGGCGCCGGTGCTCGGGCACATCAACGAGGACGCGCTGCAGCCCTACCTGGCCGGGCACCTCGACTTTGACCAGGCCGTCGAGATCGGCACGAAGCCGCTGCGGACCTTCATGCTCCACCAGACGCGGGACGAGGACGTCGCCCTGATCACCCGCGCCGCCGGACTCGACAACCCGAAGTCGATGGCGGACGTGCCGATGACGACGGTGATCCCGGCGTTCATCATCTCGGAGCTCCGCAGCGCGTTCATCATCGGGTTCGTCATCTTCATCCCGTTCCTGGTGATCGACCTCGTCGTCTCCGCGGCGCTCATGTCGATGGGCATGATGATGCTCCCGCCGGTCATGATCTCGCTGCCGTTCAAGATCCTGCTCTTCGTGCTGGTCGACGGCTGGGGCCTCATCATCAAGTCGCTCATCGAGAGCTACCACGTTGTCTAGGGGGCGCGCATGAACCAGCAGGCAGTCATCGACCTCGTGCTGCAGGCGCTCCTGGTGTCCGCGAAGCTCGCCGCTCCCGTGCTCATCACGTCGCTCGTGGTCGGGTTCGCGATCTCGCTGTTCCAGTCGGTGACGCAGATCCAGGAGGTCACGCTCTCCTTCGTACCGAAGGCCGTCGCGGTGGCGATCGCCCTGGTGATCTGCGGCAACTGGATGATCTCGGAGATGGTGGCGTTCACGCACGTCGCCTTCGAGATGATCCCGAAGCTCCTCGGGAGCGCCTGATGGAGCTCGCCGTCGACGCCGACCGGCTCGAGGCGACGATGCTCGCCGGCGTCCGGCTGGTGGCGTTCTTCGTGATCGCGCCGCCGTTCTCGTACCGCGCGTTCCCCGGCACCGTGAAGGTGATCCTCGGGCTGGGTCTCGCGATCGGGGTCGCCCCGCGCGTCGCCGTCGGCTACGAGTCGCTCGAGACCGGCCCGTTCCTGCTCGCCCTGCTCACCCAGCTCGTCGTCGGGCTGGCGCTCGGGTTCCTCGTCTTCCTGGTGTTCGCAGCGGTGCAGTCCGCCGGTGCGCTCATCGACCTGTTCGGCGGCTTCACCCTCGCGCAGGCGTTCGACCCGCAGTCGCAGGTCAACGGCGCCCAGTTCACCCGGCTGTTCCAGATGGCGGCCCTCGCGCTCCTGTTCACCTCCGGCGGCTACCAGCTCATCGTCGGCGGCCTCGTGCGCTCCTTCGACGCCGTCCCGCTGACCGGCTCGTTCGCGCTCGACGGCCTCGCGTCGCTGCTCGTCACCGCGATGTCGCAGATGTTCCTCGCCACGCTGCAGATCGCCGGACCGCTCGTCGTCGTGCTGTTCCTGGCGGACGTCGGCCTCGGTCTGCTCACCCGCGTCGCCCCGGCGCTGAACGCGTTCCAGATGGGCTTCCCGATCAAGATCGGGCTGACCGTCCTCTTCGCCGGTGCGCTCTTCATGGCCCTGCCCTCGGTGGTGTCGTCGTTGACCGGCGACGCCGTCCAGGCGATCACGGGACGGGGGTGACGCCCGGTGTCCGACAGTGGTGAGAAGTCCGAGAAGGCCACCCAGAAGCGCATGCAGGAGGTCTACCGGAAGGGCCAGCTCGGCCGCTCCCAGGACCTCGGCGCGTGGATCGGCATCGCCGTCGTCGCGCTCATGGTGCCCGCCGTCATCGGCAACGCCGCGGCCGCCGGCACCCACCAGCTCAGTGCCGTCCGCTCCGTCATCACGAACCCGACGATCGGCACGATGAACCAGGTGTTCGCCGAGTCGATGGGGTCGATCGGTGCCACCCTCGGACCGATGCTCCTCGTCGTCCTCGTCGCGGTCACGGCCGCCGCGGTGGCGCAGGGCGGCGTGCACATCCGGAAGCTCGCACCCGAGGCCTCGCACTTCGACCCCATCGCCGGCCTGAAGCGCGTGTTCGGCGTGCAGGCGCTGTGGAACGGCGTGAAGGCGCTGTTGAAGACCTCGGTCGTCGGGCTCGTGCTCTGGTTCGCGGTGCAGGGGCTGATGCCCGTGCTCATGACGAGCGGCTCGTTGCCGTTGTCCGCGGTGCTCGAGGCCGCGGCGGACGGCGCAGGCACCCTGCTCCGCGCCGCGATCGCGGCCGGGCTTCTGCTCGCCGCGATCGACGTGTTCGTCGTCATCCGGCGCAACCGCAAGCGCACCATGATGACCAAGCGCGAGGTCAAGGACGAGCACAAGAAGAGCGACGGCGACCCGCTCGTCAAGGGTCAGCGACGCTCACGGCAGCTCGCCATGAGCCGCAACCGGATGATCGCGTCGGTGGGCACCGCGGACGTCGTGATGACGAACCCGACGCACTACGCCGTCGCGCTCAAGTACGAGCCGGGGAAGTCCGCGCCACGGGTGGTCGCGAAGGGCGCCGGACCGGTCGCCGACGTGATCCGTTCCCGTGCGGAAGAGGACCGCGTGCCGATCGTCCGCGACGTCCCGCTCACCCGTGCCCTGCACGCCGCGTGCGAGCTCGGGCACGAGATCCCCGTCGACCTGTACACGCCGGTCGCCCGCGTGCTCTCGTTCGTGATGGCGCTGAAGGCCCGCGGCACCGCTGCCGGCACGCACTCGGCGCCGCGCCCGACGACGCCCGACGAGGTCGCCGGCGTCATCGACCCCGCCACCCTGACCGGTGACCTCCGGCCCCGCAAGCTCCGAACCACCCGCTCCGAAGGAGTCACCGCATGAACCGCAAGGACCTGCCGAAGCTCGTCGTCCCGGTGTTCATCGTCGGCATCATCCTGCTGCTGATCCTGCCGGTGCCGTCGTTCCTGCTCGACTTCCTGATCATCATCAACATCCTGCTGGCGCTGGTGATCCTGCTCACGACGCTGTTCGTGAAGAAGCCGCTCGACTTCTCGGTGTTCCCGTCGCTGCTGCTCGTCGCGACGCTGTTCCGCCTCGGGCTCAACGTTGCGTCCACCCGGCTCGTCCTCGGCGAGGGCTTCGCCGGCGACGTCATCCAGGCGTTCGGCCACGTCGCGGTGTCCGGCTCGATCATCATCGGCGCCGTGATCTTCCTGATCCTCATCGTGATCCAGTTCGTCGTCGTGACGAAGGGTGCCGAGCGCGTCGCCGAGGTCGGTGCGCGGTTCACCCTCGACGCGATGCCGGGCAAGCAGATGGCGATCGACGCGGACCTCAACGCCGGCCTCATCACCGACGAACAGGCGAAGGACCGCCGTGCCGCGGTGTCCGCCGAGGCCGACTTCTACGGCGCGATGGACGGTGCGTCGAAGTTCGTCAAGGGCGACGCGATCGCCGGCATCCTCATCATCATCATCAACCTGGTCGGTGGCATCGCGATCGGCATGCTGCAGAACGGGCTCTCCGCCACCGACGCCCTGTCGAAGTACGGCATCCTGACCATCGGCGACGGGCTCGTCACCCAGATCCCCGCGCTGCTGATGGCGGTCTCCACCGGCATGATCGTCACCCGCTCCGGTGCCGAGTCCGAGATGGGTGCCTCGGCTGCCACCCAGCTGTCGCAGTCCCGGAACGCCCTGATGATCGCGGGCGTCGCGGCCATCGCGATGGGCTTCATCCCCGGCATGCCGATCCTGCCGTTCCTGCTCGTCGGCGCGACCCTGCTCTTCACCGGCTGGCGCATCGGCCGCAACGCCGCCCAGGCCGAGGCCGCCGCGGCGGAACAGCAGGCGATCGCGTCCGCAGCACCCACCGGGGACAGCCCCGAGGACCTCATCGAGCAGATGCGCGTGCACGCCCTCGAGATCCTGCTCGCCCCCGACCTCGTCGACATGGTCTCCGGCGCCTCCGACGACCTGCTCGGCCGGGTCCGGGCACTCCGCCGCAAGATCGCGATCGACATGGGCGTCGTGGTGCCGCCGGTCCGCACCCGCGACAGCATCGACCTGCCGCCCTCCACGTACGCCATCCGGATCGCCGGGGTCGAGGCCGGCCGCGGCACCGCACCGGCGCGCAGTGTCCTGGCGCTCGGCGACCACCTCGACGGGCTGCCGGGCACCACCACCGTGGAACCCGTCTTCGGCCTGGCCGGCAAGTGGGTGCCCGCCGAGCTCCGGCACGCCGCCGAGATGACCGGGGCCACCGTGATCGACCGCGTGTCCGTGCTCGTCACCCACCTGCAGGCGATCATCGGCGACAACGCCGCGCGCCTGCTCACCCGCGAGGACGTCAAGGTCCTGACCGAGGGCGTCAAGCAGGTCAACCCGGCCGCCGTCGAGGAGCTCGTGCCCGGCATGCTCTCGATGGCCGAACTCCAGCGGGTGCTGCAGGGCCTGCTCGTCGAGCGGGTGCCGATCAACGACCTCGGCCGGATCTGCGAGGCGCTGACCCTCCGCGCGAAGGTGTCCACCGACCCCGAGGGACTCGTCGAAGCCGCCCGCGCCGCCCTCGGACCCGCCCTGGCCGCGCGCTACCTCGACGCCGGCACCCTCCGCGTCATCATGATCGACCCGCTGCTCGAGCAGTCCATGCTCGAGGGCCTCCGACCGTCCGAGCAGGGCTCGCAGATCGTGCTCGACGCGCACCGCATCGAGCAGGTGCTCGGCTCCGTCCGCGACGCCGTCCGGAGCGTCGAGGACCAGGGGCTCTCCGCCGTCCTCGTCTGCGCCCCGCAGCTGCGACCGGCCGTGCACCGCATGGTCTCCGCGCAGTCGAACGGGCTCCCGGTGCTGTCGTACCAGGAGGCCACCGCCGCCGGCTCCACCATCGAGACCGTGGGAGTGGTCCGTGCCGCCGACCCGATTGCAGCGTAGCGGCGCCACGCTCGACGAGGTCCGGGACGCCGTCCGGACCGAGTTCGGCGCCGGTGCCCGCATCGTCGCCGCCGAACGCGTCACCACGCCGGGCATCGGCGGACTGTTCCGCAAGGCGCACGTCGAGGCCACCGTCGAGGTCCCGGAGCCGGGGGAGCCCCCGACCGCGCGCGTCGTCATCGCGGACTCGCCGGTGCAGCGGATCGGGATCGCGGCGCTCCTCGCCGACGCGGAAGCGGCGGAGGCCCGCATCGCGGGCACCGACGGCACCGCGACGACGCGCGCCGACGCGTTCGCGTCGGTGCTCGACGGCTTCGCGGCGGACGGGATCACGGGGAGCGCGCCGCGCCCGACGGCCGCGCTGCCGGACCAGGACGCGCCTGTCCGGGTCGACCCGCGCCTCCGGGCCGTCACCGACACCCAGGCTGTCACCGACGCCCAGCCGGGAGGCCCGACCAGCGTCCCCGACGTCGCCCCGGTCGGGCGCACGGTCCGGCCCACGGCCCCGGCCGTGCGGTCCGCCGACGGGGACCTGGTGCTGTTGGTCGGACGGCCGAACGACGTCGACGCGGCAGCACGCCTGTTCGCGACCCGGTACGCGTTGCGGCCCACCGACGCCGCTGACCGCCGCTCCGGGATCCTCGCCCGCGCCGACGGGGTGCGGGACGGCCACGCCGTCGTCGCCTTCGCCGCGTGGGACGACCGACGGACCAGCGAAGGGCTCGAGCCCGACCAGGTGTGGGTCGTGGTCGACGTCGGACGGAAGCCGGAGGACTCGGCGGCCATGGTGTCCACGGTCGCCGACCGGTTGCCCGTGGCCGGCGTCGTCGCGATCGGCGCGGGGGAGACCGCCACGCCGGAGTCGATCGACCTGCTGGGGGTGCCCGTCCTGTCGCTAGGCTGAACGGGTGCTGGTACTCACGCGGAAGGTCGGCGAGCGGATCCTCGTCGGTGACGACATCGTCATCACGGTCCTCGACGCCCGAGGGGACGGCGTGCGCATCGGGATCGACGCGCCGCGTGGCGTGAAGATCCAGCGTGAAGAGGTCGTGCGGGCGGTCGCCGAGGCGAACGCCGAAGCCGCTGCTGCGGCTGCTGCCGGCGAGTCCGGCGACGACGCCGAGGCGCGGTTGCGCGCGGCGCTCGGGGATCTCGGCGGGGCCGACCGGGCGTAGTCCCGGCCGTCGCGCGGGCTGCCCGTCCGGGCGGGGTCGGGCGCGGTCGCGGTCGTTGTCGTATGGTCGTTGGCGTTTGGTCGTTGGCGTTTGGTCGTTGCCGAGCGCGCCCTGTGGCGGGCATCGCGCCCCGACTCTTCGGGGCGCGATGACGCTGGCGGGGCGCGACCGGACGGAACGACGTTCCTCGTGAGCGGGGCCGGCGGGGACGACCCGACCCGGGCCTCCAGGTCGGACCGTCCGCACCAGGCGGCTACGGGCGGGGCTTCTTCTCCTGTTCGGGCAGGCGGCCGGCTGCTGCCTCGGCCGCGAACCACGCGCGTGCCTCGTCCTGACGGGCCTGCTCCTCGCCGAGGGCGATCGGGGCGCGGACGTGTCCGGGCTCGTACCCGAAGGTCTCGATCAGCTGCGGCACGATCGGCCGGATCCGTGCGACGAGCCGGTCGATGTACGCCGACACCGCACGGGCCCGCTGGGCCGTGAGCCGCCCGTGCACGAGGTACCAGTCCAGGTGCTGCTCGAGCAGCCCGAGCGCGAACAGGTCACGGAGCCACACCAGCACGCGCCGGGTGTCGCCCTCGGTGACCTCGTCGAGCGCCGCGGTGAAGGCGTCCCACTGCATGAGTTCGGCGTGCGCCCGCGCGGCCTCGATCAACTCGTGCTGCGACCGGTTGAGCAGCAGGGCCTGACGGGCGCGGTCCTTGCCGGCGGTGTTCAGCCGCAGCCCGATCTCGGTGACCATGGTCTCGACCCGTCCGGCGAGGAGCGCCCGCTGGGTCGCCGGGTCGCGCAGGTCGGTGACGCTCGCGGCGAGCGACCCGCGGTCGGCGACGGCCTGTCCGAGCCGACGGATGCCGGACGCGTCCGCGAGCTTCGTGCCGACCTGGGCCGCGACGAACTTCGCGGTGGACGCCGGGTCGCGCGGCGCCTGCTTCCGGAAGTCGGTGAGCAGGCGCTTGCCGACGAGCTGCAGGAGGACGGTGTTGTCACCCTCGAACGTCACGTAGACGTCGAGGTCGGCGCGGAGGCTCGTCAGGCGGTTCTCGGCCAGGAAGCCCGCGCCGCCGCAGGCCTCGCGGCACTCCTGCAACGTGTCGAGCGCCGACCAGGTCGACAGGGACTTGAAGGCGGCCGCCTGGGTCTCGAGGTCCTCGCGGCGCTCCGGGGTGTCCTCGCGTCCGCTGAAGACGTCGTCGAAGGTGCGGAGGAGCTGCTCGTGCGCGAAGGACTGCGCGAACACGGTCGCCAGGCGGGGGATGAGCCGCCGCTGGTGGCGGCCGTAGTCGAGCAGGACGCCCTCTGTGCCGCCGCCGGTGGGGAACTGGCGGCGCTGCATGCCGTAGGTCAGCGCGATCTGCAGGCCGATCTTCTGCGCGACGACGGCCGCACCGTCGAGCGAAACACGGCCCTGCACCAGGGTGCCGAGCATCGTGAAGAAGCGGCGTCCGGGCGAGTCGATCGGTGAGCTGTACGTTCCGTCCTCGGCGACGTCGCCGTAGCGGTTCAGCAGGTTCGTGCGGGGGATCCGGACGTGGTCGAAGTGCAGCCGACCGTTGTCGATGCCGTTCAGGCCGCCCTTGACGCCGTCGTCCTCACCGCCGACTCCTGGTAGGAACGCACCCTCGTCGTCACGGAGCGGGACGTAGAACGCGTGCACGCCGTGGTCGACGCCCTGCGTGACGAGCTTCGCGAAGACGACGGCGGCCTTGCCGTGCAGCGCCGCGTTCCCGATGTAGTCCTTCCACGCACCGCGGAACGGGGTGTGCACGACGAACTCCTGCGTGTCCGGGTCGTAGGTCGCGCTCGTGGCGATGTTCTGCACGTCCGAGCCGTGGCCGGTCTCGGTCATCGCGAAGCAGCCGGGGACGTCGAAGCCGATGATTCCCGGCAGGAACTCCTCGTGGTTCCGAGCCGTGCCGAGGTGGTGGACCGCGGAACCGAACAGGCCCCACTGCACGCCGGCCTTGATCTGCAGCGACGGATCCGCGGTGGTGATCTCCTCGAAGGCCGCGAGGTTGCCGCCGTGGTTGTCCTGCCCGCCGAGCTCCAACGGGTACGGCCGCTGGATCGCGCCGGCGTCGACGAGGATCTGCAGCTGGTCGAACGCGCGGGCACGGTGCTCGATCGTGCCGAGTCCCTCGGTCTTGTGGAGCGCCGGGTCGAGCACGAGGCGGCGGGAGATCCGGCGGTCCTCGGCCCAGCGTCCGAGCAGGAGTTCCTCGACGAGGTCGACGTCGATGTGCAGGTCGGTGTCCGGCCCGGAGTTCGTCGAGGCGCCGGTGCTGCCGGTGCTGCCGGCGGGGGTGCCCGCGGCGGGGTCACCGGTGGCGTCGGCCTTCGGGGCGCTGCTGTGCTGCACGGGTGCGGTGTCGACCATGGTCGGAGTCCTCCTGAACTGCGGTGTCCGGTGTTGCACCGTCCACGCTAGACACGGCTGCCGAGAGCCGCTCGAACGCCGTGCGCGCCGTACAACGCGGCGCGGTCGACACGTGGTCGAGGTGGTGGGAACCCTCCAAGCGGGATTGTTGAGCGCCTGTCGACGATTGTGCGCGTCGGAAGCGACCGGGGCAGACTGGCCGGCATGTCAGGCTCCACCGCCAAGGGACACGATCCCCGGCCCCCACGCACCTTCTTCGGACAGCCGTTCGAACTCTCCACCCCGTTCGCGGTCGAACTCTGGGAGCGGTTCTCGTTCTACGGGATGCAGGGCATCGTCCTCATCTACATGTACTACACGGTGACACAGGGTGGCCTGGGGATCGACAAGGGCATCGCCACCGGCATCATGGGTGCCTACGGCGGAGCCGTGTACCTCTTCACGATCATCGGGGCGTGGATCGCGGACCGGCTGATCGGCGCCGACCGCACCCTGTTCGGCAGCGCGGTCGTGGTGATGCTCGGGCACATCGCCCTCGCGCTCATCCCCGGGGTCGCCGGTGTCGGGGTCGGCCTGGTGCTCATCGCGCTGGGCTCCGGCGGGCTGAAGGCCACCGCCACGACGATCGTCGGCGGGCTCTACAGTCGTGACGACCCCCGGCGCGACGCCGGGTTCTCGCTCTACTACCTCGGCGTCAACCTCGGTGCCTTCTTCGGGCCGCTGCTGACGGGCCTGCTGCAGTCCTCGCTCGGCTTCCACTGGGGCTTCGGTCTGGCCGCGGTCGGCATGGCCGCCGGCCTGGTGCAGTACGCGATCCGACGGAAGAAGCTGCCCGAGGTGGTCCGCGAGGTCGCGAACCCCGTCGACCGTCGACGCCTGCCCCTGATCGGCGCGGGCGTGGTCGTCGCGCTCGTCGTCATCGTCGTCGCCGTCCTGACCGGACTGCTCAACGTCGGGAACCTGCCCACCGTCGTCGTCGCGGTCGTCGTCCTCGCCACCATCGGCTACTTCGTCGTCATCCTGACCAGCGGCATCACGGCCGACGAGCGCTCGCGCGTCCTCGCGTTCATCCCGCTCTTCATCGGCAGCGCGGTGTTCTGGTCGCTCTACCAGCAGCAGTTCACCGTCGTGACGGTCTACTCGGACGAACGCCTCGACCGGTCGTTGTTCGGGTGGGAGATGCCGGTCTCGTGGGTGCAGTCGATCAACCCGGTGTTCATCATCGTGCTGTCGGGGGTCTTCGCCGCCCTCTGGACGAAGCTCGGCACCCGCCAGCCGTCGACCCCGACGAAGTTCGCGCTCGGCACCGGCATCATGGGCATCGCGTTCCTGCTCTTCCTGCCCTTCGTGAGCACCGGCGAGAACGGCACGCCGCTGATCGCCCTCGTCGGCATCCTGCTCGTCTTCACCGTCGCCGAGCTCCTGCTCTCACCGGTCGGACAGTCGGTGGCCACCAAGCTCGCCCCGCCGAAGTTCCAGACGCAGATGGTCGCGCTCTTCTTCCTGTCGGTGTCGCTCGGCACCGCGGTCACCGGGGTGCTCTCGCGCTACTACGACCCGGAGAACGAAGCGCCGTACTTCACCGTGCTCGGACTCGTCGCCGTCGCGGTCGGTGTGGTGCTGCTCGTCCTCGCGAAGCCGGTGCTGAAGCTCATGCGCGGTATCCGGTAACCTGAACGCAGCCACACGGCCGACAAAACCGAGGAGTCACCACCCATGCTCGAACTCATCGCAGGCATCATCATCGGCGTCGGCGTCCTCGGTGGCGTGGGCTCCTGCATGGCGGTCGCCGCCATGATGAAGAGCGGCTCCGAAGAGTACTGAGTCCCTGACCCGGACTACTCGCCGCTGTCGGTCGTGACCGGCACCAGCTGACGACTCAGGACGGTCGCGCGCTCGAAGGGGCCGCGGCCGTCCTTCGTGTACACGGGCTCGTCGAAAGCGACCGTCCACGACAGCGGTTCGCCGACCCCGGGGTAGCCCACGAGCTGGTTGCCGCCAGGAGCCACGATCACGCCGATCGGCTCGTCGGCCCACCGCTCGCCGCCCTGCGCGGAGTCGATGACCTGCACGAGCGCGCCGATGCCGAGGCCCTGCGCGTCGTCGGGGCGGGGCTTGGGGGAGCGGCGTCGTCCGAACACGCCCTCACCGTAGCGGCGAGTGGTCATGGAACGTCTGTGCGGCACCTGCCGACACGCTGACGGCCCGGCCGCCGGGTGGTCAGGACACCCCGTCGGGCGCGCGCCGCCGGGTGGTCAGGACACCCCGTCGGGCGGGCGCCGGGCGGTCGCAGACCGTCGGCTGCGCCGCCGCCATCCGACAGTTCGTGACCGCTCCGCGAACCTGAGCGGGGAGTTGCGACCGGCGGGACGACGCCCGGGAGGCCCGTGGCGGGCCCGCACCGCGCCTCCAGGCCGTCGTCGGTCGCGTCCAGGGCGCGGGCCGGGTGGTCAGGACACCCCGCCGACAGCGCGTCGAGTGGTCGCGTCCAGGGCGCGGGCCGGGTGGTCAGGACACCCCGCCGCCAGCGCGCCGAGCGGTCGCAGACCGTCGGCGGCGGCGCCGCCAGGCGACGGGGAGTGACCGCTCGGCGAAACTGAGCGGGGTGTCTTGACCAGCCGACACGCGCGACCAGACCCGACACGCGCGACCAGACCCGACACGCGCGACCAGACCCGACACGCGCGACCCGCCCCCGCCCCGAGACCCGGCCCGGCGACCGCCACCCCGCCCGCGTCAGCCGGCGACCGCCTCCACCCGGGCGATCTCGGTGATGGACGAGTGGCCCGTCTCCGGGTGCTTCCGCATCGACAGGAGCCGCTCCATCGACGGCTCGAGCGCCGTGACCTTGTCGAGCGGCGCACTCACCACGAGCTGGAACCCGAGCCGGAGCCACGCGGTGACCGCCCGGCCGGCGAACTCCGAGTCCGCCTTGATGAACGCCTCGTCGAGGAACACCGGCGCGAACCGGGGCCGGGGCCGGGTCTCGTCGCCGAGCTGGTACCGCAGGGCCGCGCCGACGATGAACGCCACGAGCTCCTGCGTCTCACCACCGGACTTGTCACCGAGCGACGAGTACACGCCGAGGTCGTTGCCGTCGGTGTCGTACCGGACGGCCGTGATCTCCATGTGGCGGCGGACGTCGAGCACGGCGTCGCGCTGGGTGGTGCGGCCGCGCGGCGCCTCGGAGTCCGGGCGGATGACGTCCATGAAGCGCCGGAGCCGCCGGAACCGGGTCTCGAGCACGTCGTCGGTGAGCTCGGTGTCCACCGACGCGGAGAGCGCGCGGAGTTCGCGGCGGAACGCGTTCACGTCCTCTCGGGTGACGCGTCGGATCTGGATCTTCAGGCGGTCCCGGTTCGCGCCGAACGGCAGCTCGCGCAGGATCTCGTTGACCGGTTCGAGGCGCTCCTCGATCTCGACGACGGCGCGGTCGAAGGCTCCGGCGAGGGGCACGAGGTCCTCGCCGCTCCACTGCGACAGCCGCCGACGCCACTCGGTCCGTCGCGCGTGCAGGCCGGTGGCGACGATCTGGTCGAGGATCGCGTGGTAGTCCGGGTACGACGCGACGCCGGTGCCGAGGTTCGGGTCCGGCCAGGCGTCCTGGTACCGCTGGAACGTGAGCGTCAACGACGTCGAGGCCGCTGCGGCACCGTCGAGTGCCTGCGACAGCCGCTCCTCCAGGCGGCGTCGGAGCCGTCGGGTGGCGTCGTCGAAACCGTCCACACCGTCCGGGGCACCGACCTCGGCGAACGTCTCGGCGAGCAGTCGCGACTGCTCGTCGTCGGGCAACGACTCGGGGGTGTCGTCGAAACGCGACAGGATCTCGGCTGCGGCGTCCTGCCCGTCGACGAGCACCGCGTGCCGCTCCTCGAGCCGCTGCACGGAGAGCCGTGCGGCGGACCGGCGGTCGGCGGTCTCGTCGAGCGATGTCCGCAGGCGTGCCACCGAGGCGCGGAGGGTGCGGAGCCCGTCGTCCGCTGCGAGCAGCGCCTGACGCTCCTCGTCGAGGCGGGCCAGCGACGACTCGAGCCCCTCGACGTCGATCGCGTCCCACGTGACGTCGACGACGTGCTGGTGCGCGGCGCGGAGGGTGTCGAGCGCCGCGATGTCCTGCGCCACATCGGTGCGACGGGCCTCGAGCGTGGTGAGGTCCTCGGCGATCGAGGTAAGTTCCTGCTCCACCGAGGCCATCCGGGCCTCGTTGGTGAAGCCGATGACGTTCGCCTGCCGCCGGTCGCCGTGCGCACCACGACGGCCGTCCCGGAGCTGCCCGGACTCGGTGACCCGACGGCCACCGCCACCGAGCTCCGAAGCGTCGGCCACGCAGCGGGCGTCGGTGCGGTCGGACTCGATCCGCTCGCGCACCCACGTGCTGAACGGGGACTGCTTGATCGCGAGCTTGCCGGACACCATCGCGGGGTCGCCGTCGAGGTCGAGGTGCGGCCCGGTCGGCACGCCCTCGAACTGCACCCGGACCGGCAGCCGCAGTGCGTCGATCGCCTCGCTGAAGTCGCCGAGGCGGTCCTGGTCCACCAGCAGCGTGCGGGCGACGGGCGCCAGGACGGACTCGATCGCCGTGCGCCAGCGCTCCTCGCCGGGCAGGACGTCGAGCAGCTCCGCAACGAACGGCAGTTCGGACGGGTCGATGCCGGCGGCGCGGGCCATGGCGAGCCGGGCCTCGTGCATCGGCAGCGGCATCGCGCCCTGCCGGTGCTCGAGCGACTGCCGCTCCTGGCGCAGGGACCGCTCGCGGTCGAGGAGCGGGTACTCCTCGCGGGTCAGGGCGTCGCGGCGGTCGTCCAACGACGAGCGTGCAGCCGCGTACGTCCCGAGGAAGTCGTGGGACGCCCGCTGCGCGCTGGTGAAGCCGGCTTCCGACGAGAGCGACGCCGACAGCCCGAGCACGGCGGTCCGCTCGTCGAAGGTCGCCCGGGTCCGGACCACCGCGTCGCGCTCACGGGTGCGGCGGTCGATGCGGTCCTCGAGCTGGGCGAGCGCGTTGCCGCCCTGGTCGCGGAGCCGGGCCTCGGCGTCGCGCAGCTCGATCTCGACCGCGGCGTGCCGGGCCTCGGCCGCGGCGACCTCGGCGCGCGACGCGGTGCGTTCCCGGCCGTTGCGGGCGACCTCGGCGTCGAGAAGCTCCCGCTTCCGCGAGGCCGTCCAGTGCGCGAACGGCGAGACCTCGGCGCCGGTGGCGATGCCGTCGAGGGCACTCGCCGCAGCCTGGGACCGCGCGATCTCGTCGTGCAGCTCGGTGATGGGGGAGAGGATGCGGACCTTGCGCTCCTCGGTGTCCATCGCCTCGTACGCCTCGTCGAGGGCGGAGAAGTGGGCGAGCGCGCGGTCGGCGGCCTCGTAGGTGCCCGGGGTCTCGAGCACGAGCGACTTGTACAGCGCGTCGACGGTCGGCAGGTGCTGTCCGGCCTGGATGCGCGCGAGCAGGCGCATCGCCCGGTTGCCGCCACCGGAGTCGCCGATGCCGAGCCGGGTCTGCAGCGTGTACGCGAGCTCCTGGTAGGTGTCGCGGATCACGAGCCCCGGCACGCGACCGGTCAGCTCGAGGTGGTGGAACCGCGTCGGCACGAACTCCTCGAGCCGGCGCAGGTCGAAGGTGTCGTCGACGGTCGCCATGGTCATCTGGATGTCACCGACGCCGCGCGCCCGCTTCGGCACGATGTACGCGCGCAGCACCGTGAACCGGCGCTCGTCGTCGTTCCGGAAGGTCACCGCGACCGCGCCCCAGGTCGTCTGGTCGTCGCCGCGCAGGTTCACGTCACGCAGCGCGCCGCTCTCCGGGTCACGGCGCGTGTCGACCTTGCCGCGCAGGTAGGTCAGCAGGTTGCGCTGGTCGGCACTGCGGGCACGGCCGGTGGTGGCGTCGTTCGAGGCGCCGTTGAACGGCACGTCTGATGGCATCATCACCGCGAGGTACGCGTCCATCAAGGTGGACTTGCCGGTACCGGACGCGCCGGAGATGAGCGTCGCCGTGCCGGACAGCTCGACCTGCCGGTGGCCGTGGAAGCCGCCCCAGTTCACGACCTGCATCGACTCAGCGCGCCACTGGGCCACCGTGTCGAACAGCGCGGGCATCGCGAAGGTGTCGGTCATGCTTCCGTCTCGTCGTCGTCGGTGTCGGTCCCCGGGTCGGTCGCGTCGTCGGCCGGGAGGCGCGGGTCGTCCCCGTCGGTCGCCTCGCCACCCGGGGCGGTTGCGTCCTCGTTCGCGGTGGTCGTCCGCAACCACGCGTCCAGTTCCAGCAGGCGGTCGAGCGGCAGCAGCACCTCGACGGCGCTGGCGACACGGAACCGGTCCGGGTCGGACGTCCGGATCAGGATGCGTGCCGTCACGAGACGCTCGATCGCCTTCGCCACCCGGCCCTCGTCGCGGGTGCGGTCGGTCGCGGTGGCCGGACGGAAGCCCGCCACGTGCCCGAGGATCTCGGAGCGGTCGACGACGACCTGGTCCGGACCCGGTCGGGCGTCGGCACGGAGCCGCATCCGCAGGTAGACGAGGACGATCGTCTCCTCGCGCGTGTACGGCACGTCGCGGAGCAGGGTCGGGAACGTGCGGCGCTGGCTCTCCGAACGGGCCTGGCGCTTCCAGGCGACCTCGCGGTCCCGGTCGACGTGCAGCTCGAGGAACAGGTCGTTCAGTCGCGACCGCAGCTGGTACTCGCCGTCGAGGACCGCGCGCCACTCGTCGGCGTGGGACCGTGAGCTGACGTAGGAGTACCGCAGGAGCGCCACGAGTGCACGGCGCTGGTGCTCGTCGAGCCGGCCCTCGTCGCCCTCGAAGAGGGCGAAGCTGGACTCGTCACGGTCGTCGTCCTCGATGACCCTGGTGGGGTCGTCGAACGGGTCGATCTCGTCGACCTCTGCCGGCGTCGTGTCGCTCACCGCGCCTCCTGTGCGTCGTCGTCGTGGGGATCGCTCACCGGCGTGCGCTCGTCGGCGAGGGCAGCTGTGGGCATGTGGAAGGTGACCGGGCTGCCGTCCGGACGCACCGTGCGGTGCTCGGCGACGTGCGCCGCGGACTCGAAGTCCGCGTGCCCGGTGAGCAGGTGCGCCAGGCCGAACAGTTCGACCGGGCGGCGCTGCTCGGGCGGCAGCCCGTGGAACGCGTCGACGCTGGAGTCGGCCTCGGCGAACCGGAGCGCGGCGCGCAGCTCGGTCAGGAGCGGACCGCCGTGCTTGCGGAGCATCTCGACGTCGAGGTCCTCGAAGACGTCGTCGTCGGGTTCCTCGATCGGCGGTGGCACCGACTCGTTGTCCGGGTCGTAGAAGCGCTCGCGCAGGGTGCCCACCTCGGCCGGGGCCGGCAGCAGCGGGAGCGGGATGCGCTCACGGGCGCCGCCCTGGCCCATCAGCGTCGCGAGCCCGCGGTTGATCGAGCGCAGCACCGCATCGAGCTCGCGGTCGCGGACGACGTCGTGCGCGACGATCTGGTCGCGGAGCGTCGCGGTGAGCTGGCGGCGTTGGGCGAGGACGTCCTCGATGCCCTGGCGGAGGATCGTGACCGTGTTGCGGAAGGCGCGGCGCTCCGCCGAACCCAGCGACTCGGCGAACGGGTGCGACAGGATCGTGGCCACGTCGTCCCGGAGCCGCAGGAGCAGGGCGTCGTCGCGCAGGAGCTCGAACGCCCCCTCGAAGGCACGGCCCTCGGGAGTGGCCTGCATGAGGTTGTCGGTGCGGGCGAGGTAGTCGTCGAGGATCTCGCCGATCGGGCGGACCTCTTGTCGGAAGTCCTCGACGATCGACCGGTGCATCGTCGCGACGGCCTCTTCCACGCGCTTGAAGTCGCTCGGCAGCTGCCGGATGAGGTCCGAGATGTTCGTGTACCCGTCGCGCATCCGGTCGTCGTCGACCGTCACGACGTCGTCGCCGTGCTCGAGTCGCTCGCGCTCGGCCTGCAGCTCGGCGATCTGGGCGTCGATGCGGCGGATCTGCACGTCGGGGTCCGGCTCGGCGCGGGCGGCCCAGCGGTGCACGGCGTCGACGATCATCGCGAGCCGGCTCTCGCTGATGAGTGCCCGGTCGGCGGAGAGGGCGTCGACGAGGCTCAGGGCCTCGAGCGCGTGGCTCGTCAGCGAGTACTGCTCGTCGCCGTCGGGGGAGTTGGAGCGGACGAGCCACTGTGCGGCGACCCACTCACGGCAGAGTGCGCGGCCGTGCGGTCGAGCGTCCTGCTCACTCTGCTCGTGCTGTTCGCTCGCGGGCACCCGCGCGCCCGAGGCCTGCAGGCGGGCGACGTGCTCCTCGACCTGCAGGTGCATCCGGTCGGCGGGGACGTACTGCACGTCGCGGTCGAACACCGTACGGAAGACGGCGAGGACGGTCGCGCTCGTGGGGCGGGACATGAGCCGCAGCGTCGGACGGTCGAGGACCGCTCGGACCCGGGCGAACTCGAGGTCGACGTCGGTCATGCGCCCCTTCGTCCGATCGTGCTGGTGGTGTGGCCGGCGTGCTGCGGCCTGATGAGATGACAAGAGCCCGACGCATCGTGCGCCGGGCTCTTGCTGTGGTGGTGTTGCGTGTGGGCGATACCAGACTCGAACTGATGACCTCTTCGGTGTGAACGAAGCGCGCTACCAACTGCGCCAATCGCCCCCTGCACTGTTCGTGCGGATCGATACTAGCCGATCTCCGGCGGTGCACCGAACACGACGTGCCGCCCGGGTGTGGCGCGGCTGCGGGGTGCGCTCGGGGGCGGGGCGGTCGGTACTCCGCTCGTGGCGTCGCTCGGTGCGAGGTTTCCCGCAGTGTGCGAGGGCGTCGGGGTTGCACCATGCGCGGAACCTCGCACCGTGAGCCGTTGTCGCGGGCGCTCCTCGCACCGTGCGAGGGTGCCGATGCCCCTGCGGATCCGCATGAACTCGGGGGACACGCCCGGTGAACGGGAAGGATTTTGGCGGAAGGCCTCGGGTTCGTATAGAGTTTACGTCGTCGCCGGAACAGCGGGTCAGACAAATGCGGATGTGGCGCAGTGGTAGCGCATCACCTTGCCAAGGTGAGGGTCGCGAGTTCGAATCTCGTCATCCGCTCGAGTGTGGGGCTTCTCGAAGTCCCACGACTCACCAGAGGGTATCCCACCGTTCGGGTACTCACGGAGACGTGAACCTCGATGGTGGGGTGGCCGAGAGGCTAGGCAGCGGCCTGCAAAGCCGTCCACGCGGGTTCGAATCCCGTCCCCACCTCCAGCAACACCCTCCAGACTCTGCACGGATCTCGATCCAGGCAGGGACTCTCTGGGCGATTGGCGCAGCGGTAGCGCGCTTCCCTGACACGGAAGAGGTCACTGGTTCGATCCCAGTATCGCCCACCACGAAGAACCCCCCGGCAGGACCACCAGGTCCGGCCGGGGGCTTTCGTCGTTCCCGGGGTCCCCGTCAGCCGCGCGCCGGACCCGATGAGAGCACCATGGGGCGCAACGACGCATCCTCGATGGGGTGCACCCCGAACGGAAGCGAGTCGACGATGACCGCAGACGACCCCCTCGTGACGGATCCGGGGCACTACCGGTTGCTGTGGGAGAACGAGCACGTCCGGGTGCTCGACTACTCCGACGAGCCCGGTGACCAGACCCACCCGCACCACCACCCGGACAGCGTGATGGTGACGCTGACCTCCTTCGAGCGGCAGCTCACCGCCGGCGACCGGACAGCCCAGGTCGCGCTCGATGCCGGCACCGCCGTGTGGCTCGCAGCGCAGGAGCACTCCGGCCGGAACACCGGGACGACGCCGACCCACACCATCCTGATCGAACTCAAGGAGGCAACCGACACCGGCGTGCCGACGTCGGTCCTCGGCCCGTCGCACTGACGAGTACCCCGGACGCGGGGCTGCGGCGCCCGTGCGCCCGCACGTATGGTCGGTGGTCGGAGGGGGACGACCAGCAGATGGCTCGATGGACAGACGCGCTCGCTGCGCCGTTCCGGCGGCTGCCGCGGCTCGTTCGCCAGGCCCCGCTCGACGTGCCACCCGTGTTGCCCGTCGAGACGGCCCTCGCGCGGCTGTCCACGCAGGCTCGGTCGGACTTCGCTGCCCGCCGCGAGACGAGCACGTTCATCGCAGGGTCCACGCACGAGCGGCCGCTGACCTGGGACGACGTGGAGGCCTCGCTCGAGGCGACGCTCGACACCTACCGGCACGCGTCGCGGACCCTCGTCCTGCAGCTCGGCGTCGAGGTGCAGAAGCCGACGCCGTGGTGGCGACACATCGGCCTCGGGCTCGACGAGTACCTGGACCGGACGCCGGCCAGACCCGCGCGGGGGCAGGGCCAGTGGCCGGGTGTCGGTGCAGGGCTCGACGACCTGGTGTTCGCGGACCTGTACCTGCTGCCGGGGCAGTACCCGCGGTGGTCGCAGGAGTCGTTGGGGAACGTCCGCCGCGCCTACAACGTCTCGACGGCGTTCGCCACCGCCCCGGACGTGCCGCTCCGCTGGGAGAGCCGCGTCCGCATCGTGCAGGTCACCGCGGCCCTGGAACAGCAGCGGAGCGCGCACATCACCGCGTTGCAGGCCGCGGCGGCAGCGGACGGCGAGTCCGGCTACCGGGCGTTCGACATGTGGCACGACCGACACGGTCAGACCGTCTTCATGACCCCCGCGCTCGGTCGCGATGTCCTCCGCGCACGCAGCACCGCCGAGCTCGCCGACGGCCTCGTGCGGCGGATCCCGTGGCTGACGGACCCGGCGCTCACCGAGCAGCGGCTCCGGGAGACCCTCGCGGTCCCGGTCGCCCCTCCCGCGATCCGGCGCTGACGAACGGCTGCCGGATCGCCGTCACGCGTCGGCGAACCGGTCCACTCCGGCCCGGACCGCCGCCGAGACCGAGGCCGGGTGTCGGGTGAACGCCGCCACGCGCGACTCGAAGCGGTCCACGTCGACGATCTCCCAGGTCGCTGCCGAGCGGTCCGACGTCGACGGTGCTCCGCCGTGCCGGCGGGCCCAGCGCGTGTGGAAGTCCACCAGCGCCTCGGCCGCGGCCGTGCGGAGCGGGCGGATCGCGTCGGCCGCTTCGAGGTCGCCGAGGATCCGCCGCATCGCCGGTCCCGGGTCCCCGCCGTGCCAGTCGTCCCTGCACGCGTACCCGACGTCGTACTCGCGGACGAACGGCGGGACGACGTCCGCGATGGTCGGTTCGAGCTGCCGGTACCGGTGCCAGGTGTCGACGGAGGAGTCGACCGCCGCGATGATCTCCAGGGCGACGGTCTCGAGCGTGCGCTCCGACGGTGGGTCGTACGGCAGAGCGTTCATGACCGCCATCGTCGCAGACCGACGCGTCGCTGTGGACGCGACGGTCTGCCGGGAGGCGCGGTGCGGGCCCGACCCGCACCGCGCCTCCCGGCCCGGTCCCGTCCACGGCCACCAGCAGCACCCGCACGGACGTCGCGTCGGTCAGGAGGCGCTGGCAGCCTCCGGCTGCGCGCTGAACTGCTCGACGAGCGTGCGCTTCAGCACCTTGCCGCTGGGGCCGAGCGGGAGTGCGTCGACGACGTGCACGACACGGGGGTACTTGTACGCCGCGATCTGGTCGGCGACGTGGTGCACGAGTTCGTCTGCGGTGACGGTGGCCTCGGCGCGCAGCACGACCGCTGCCTCGATCTCCTGCCCGTGCAGCTCGTGCGGCACCCCGAAGACCGCGGCCATGGCGACGTCGGGGTGCGCCGCGAGGACCTCCTCGACCTGACGCGGGTACACGTTGTAGCCGTTGCGGATGATCATGTCCTTGGTGCGGTCGACGATCGTCAGGTAGCCCTCGTCGTCCTTCGTGCCGAGGTCACCGGTGCGGAACCAGCCGTCGACGATCGCCTCAGCCGTGTCCTCGGGGCGGTCGAGGTACCCGTTCATCAGGTTGTGCCCGCGGATCACGAGCTCGCCGATCTCGCCGCGCGGCAGCAGCACGATCGCGTCCGGGGTCTCCGGGTCAGCGATCTCGACGTCGACGCCCCAGATCGGCGTGCCGATCGTGCCGGGGTGCGGCGGACGGCCGACGTGGTTGAACGTCGCGACGGGGGAGGTCTCGGTGAGTCCGTAGCCCTCGTGGATCGGCGCGTCGAAGACGGTCTGGAACCGTTCCAGCACGGCCATCGGCAGGGAGGCCCCACCCGAGATCGCGTAGCGGAGCGCCGGGCGGGCGTCGGAGCGCGTCGCCGCGTCGAGCAGCGCCATGTACATGGTCGGGACGCCCATGAAGATGCCGCAGCCGTGCTCGACCATCGCCGCGAGGGCAGTGTCGCCGTCGAACTTCGGCAGCATCACGATCGTCGCGCCGGCCCGGAACCCGGTGTTCATCGTGCAGGTCTGCCCGAAGGTGTGGAAGAGCGGCAGGGCGCCGAGCAGGACGTCGCCCCGGTGCATGTCGAACGTGCTCATGAGGTTCGTGTTCGCCTGCTCCAGGAGCGAGAAGTGCGAGCCCTCTGCCCCCTTCGGCTGTCCGGTGGTGCCGCTCGTGTACAGGATCGTCGCGGTGTCGAACGGGTCGCGGGGCACGTAGATGTCGAGCGGCTCCGTCGTCTCCGCCAGTGATTCGAGGCGGTGGTGCTCCGACGACTCGGCAGGCGCGAGGACGGTCACGACGTCGACGCCGGCGAGCTCGGCGCCGGCCGCGCCCTCGGCGAGCAGCGGTGCGGCGCAGACGAGCAGGGTCGCACCGCTGTCGCGGAGCAGGTAGTCGATCTCGCGTCGCTTGAGGAGCGCGTGCACGGGCACCACGACAGCGCCGAGTGCCAGGGTGGCGTAGTAGACCCGGGGGAAGTCCGCGACGTTCGGCACGAGCATGGCGACCCGCGATCCCTCGGCGACGCCCTCGGCCCGGAGCGCCCCCGCGTAGGCGAGGGTCTCGGCCCAGAGCTCCGCGTACGTGGTGCGCTGGTCTCCGACGATCACGGCGACGTCGTCCGGGTACCGCGCGGCGGACTCGGCGAGGATCGCGGCGACGGACGCGGTGGCCCGGTGCGGTCGGGCGGTTCCGCTGGTGGCGGCGGTCGGGGTCGTGCTGGTCATGCCGGGCTCCGTCTTCCTCGACGAGTGGTGCTTCGGATCATACGTTCAGCGTGCCAGGGCGTCGGGTCGGGAGTCCGGTTCCGGCTCAGCGGGTGCGCGTGAGGCCCCCCGCCTCGGCGATGACGGACCCGGCATCGGCCACGCCCGCGGCACTGAGCAGATCCGCCCAGAGCGCGCGGAGGTTCGCGACGGTGTCGGCCGGCTGCAGCCCTCGGTTCTCCACCTCGAACACCCCGAAACTCGCGTTCAGGAGCCGGGCGGTGAGCGCTTCCGCCGATGCTCCGGCCGGGATCACGCCCGCGTCGATGGCGGTCTGGACCTGCTGCTGGACGGCAGCACGCCAGCCGAACGGTGACCGGGGGAACACCAGGCCGACGGTGCGCGCCTCGACGAGCAGCCGGACCGTCGCCCGGGCGAGCGCGTGTTCTCGAGCGTCCTCGACGGCATCGAGCAGCAGCACGAAGAGGCGGACCAGTCCCGGCTCGGTCGCGGCCTCCACGCGTTCGACGATCGCCGACCAACGCTGCCGTTGCTCCGCCACCACCGCGAGCGCGATCTCCTCCTTGGAGGCGAAGTGGTGGTAGCCGACCGCCGACTTCTGCTTGCCCATCGCCGCCGCGATGGACGAGTACGTCGTGGCCTCGAAGCCCCGCACCGCGAACTCGGCGGCCGCTGCCGTGATGATCGCCTGCCGCGTCATCGCTTTCTGTTCTTCACGACGGTGGGGCACCGTTTCACCCTATTGGTTCCTCGGCACGCGGCCCCCGAAGGAGGGACGCGGAGCAACGAGGATTCGCAATACGATCGTCTTACGAACCGTGAGCCACTGTCGATTCATGGCATCCCTCCGGCAGCTCTGAAGGCCCATCGCATGACCGACGTCCCCGCCCCCGCCCCCGTCCCGCACGTCGAGACGTTCCACCAGCTCCACGACGGCACCCCGATCCGGCTCGTCTGCTTCTGCGGGATCGGTCGGGACCACGTCACCACACCCAGCGGCACGCCACCCCGGCGTGCACCGGTGACGTCGACCCCGCCGTCAGGACGGCCCTGATCCCCGTCCTGACGGCGGACGTCCGCCGCACCGGTCGGACCACGGTCGACGTGGTCTCGACGCGCGCGTCGACCGGTCAGCACACGCGGCACTAGCGTTGACGCCGTGAACGACGACCAGGACGCCGCCATCGCCCGAGCCGTGCACGACGCGTGGGACGGGTCGTTGCGCCTCGTGCACATCACCGTCGCGGACGAGGACGGTGACGGGTTCCCCGGACAGGACATCGACCGCTGGGTGATCGACGTGCGCGTGCCGCTGACGGACGACGAGTCCGAGGCCGTGCCGGTGGCCGAGGTCACCGCGTTCACGGCCCGCGAACCCGAGTCCGTCGAGTCGCTGGTCCTCGCGTTCCAGGTCTCCGACGTCGCCGGGGCCTTCGCCACCGCCGCGGCCGTCCGTGACTCCACGGGCGAGGAGCTCCTCGAACTGCAGGAGTCCGCGGCCCACATGCTCGGCAAGCCCGACCTGCTCGCCATCGACCGCGTCAGCGTGGGGGAGGCGTACCGCGAGTTGCCCGGCCTGGTGCCCGCGCTGCTCCGCGCCGTGCGACGTGGCCCCGCTGGCCGGTCGGCGTCCTTCGTGTTGACCGACCCGACCGTGTGGGACGTCCCCTTCACCGACGAGGACCGCAGCGCCGGCGAGTTCGTGCAGTGGGCCGACACGAGCGTCTTCGCCTCGATGAACGCCGACCAGGACGAGGTCGACCGGCTCGCGACCGACGCGGCGACCGGCGGGATCGTCGCCGGTTCCCGCGCGGACGACGTCTGGCTCGGCGACGCCGTCGAGCACGCCCTGACCCTGCCCGCCGTCGCGGTGCCCTTCCCGCTGCCGCCGAAGCTGTCCGCGGACCTCTGGGCGGGCGCCCCGGAGGACGTCCACGGGGTGCACGCCGACCCGGCGACCGGGTCGATCACCGTCGAGACCCACGACGAGCAGCTCGAGGTGGTCGGCACGCCGGGTACCGCACCGCAGCTCGTCGGCATCTCGGCGGCCGCAGACCCCGTCACCCAGGCGTGGCTCCGCGCCGTCCACGAGCGCTGGTGGCAGTACGAGCCGGACCTGCACACCCGCGTGCACGAGGTCGTCGACGAGTACCTGGCGACCGGCACGGTCGAGTCGGCGGAGGACGAGCGGACCCCGCACCTGCACGCGCCCGACCTGCCGCCCGTCCGCACCGAGTGGCCGGGGATCGGCGAGGTCCACCTCGACCCGCTCGGGGACGACACCGAACCCGTCGTGTACGACGCGGTGCTCGAGGGCGTCGACGGCCACGAGCACGTCGGAGCCGTCGTGGTGCACGAGACCGGTCACGTCCAGGCGTTCCTGCACGACGAGTGGAACCCCGGGTACCCCGACGCGGCGGCTGCGGTCGCGCACCTGCTCGGGCTCGGGGCCGGGCAGTACTTCGCGGACACCCTGCACGACGAACTCAGCGTCGGGGTCGAGCACGTGCTGCTGACGGGCGACGTCCGGGGGCACTGACGCCGGGCAGCCGTCGTCGGGCCGCGCAGTCTGCGCGGTCAGGCCAGGCGGCTCGTCAGGGTGCGGAGGTGCGCCCTGGTGCGCGTCGCCGCGACGGCCGGGTCGCCGGCCTCGATCGCGTCGACGATCTCGGCGTGCACGTCGTGGTCGGCGTCGCTGCCGTAGGCGCCACGGATGCGGAGCAGCTCCACCATCGCCTGCCGGCTGCGCGGGGTGAGGCCGTCGAAGAGCTCGGTGAGCAACGGACTGTGCGCCGCGACGACGATCGTCCGGTGCAGCGCCGTGTCCGCGTCGACGTGCTCCTCGATGCTGCCGCGTCGGCCCCGCCGGTGCTCGATCGCGTCCCGCATCGCCCGGAGTTCGGCCGACGTCCGACGCTCGGCCGCGAGCGACGAGGCTTCGACCTCGATCGCCGTGCGCGCCTCGACGACCGCGACGATGTCGGCCCGGCGGAGGACGTCCTCGAGCCCGTCCTGCACGTCGAGGGCGGTCACGAACACCCCGGCGCCCTGCCGGGAGGCGAGGACCCCGCGCCCGGCGAGGTGCCGGATCGCCTCGCGGATGGTGGACCGTCCGACGCCGAGCTGCGGTGCGAGGGTCGTCTCGCCGGGGAGCTTCTGTCCCAGCGCCCACTCGCCGCCGCGGATCCGGGTGAGCAGCGCGTCGGCCGCCTGTTCGGCGAGGGGTTCACGGCGGACCGGCGTCATGCGACCATCCTGCCCTACTCGCCACAAGTCCTCTACTTGTCTGAGGAGTAGTGCTGCGGTCGTCGCACGCAGCACCAGAGGAGCCCCGATGACCACCACCAGCACCACCGTCTCCGCCGCGCACTGGAACCGGCAGCAGCCGTCCCCGATGCCGTCGCACCGCTACCAGGACGTCACCGCCCGCGTCGAGGTCCCGCTCACGGACCGCACGTGGCCGACCACGACCCTGACCGTCGCCCCGCTCTGGGTCCCCGTCGACCTGCGCGACGGCAACCAGGCCCTCGCCGAACCGATGGACCCCGAGCGGAAGCGCCGGTTCTTCGAGCTCATGGTCCGGATGGGCTACAAGGAGATCGAGGTCGGCTCCCCTCGGCGTCGGAGACGGACCACGCGTTCGTCCGGCTCATCGCCGAGACGGACATCGCCCCGGACGACGTCACGATCGTGGTGTTCACGCCGGCGCGGCGCGACCTCATCGAACGCACGGTCGAGTCGATCAGCGGCATCACGAACGACGTCGTCGTGCACATGTACACGGCGACCGCCCCGACCTGGCGCGACGTGGTGCTCCGGAAGGACCGGGACGAGCTGCGGGAGATGATCCTCGCCGGCGCCCGGGACGTCCTCGAGCTGGCGGGGCACCTGCCGAACGTGCGGTTCGAGTTCTCCCCCGAGGTGTTCAACCTGACGGAGCCGGAGTTCGTGCTCGAGGTGTGCGACGCCGTGACCGAGCTGTGGGACGCACGACCCGAGCGCCCGGTGATCCTGAACCTGCCGGCGACGGTGGAGATCGCGACGCCCAACGTGTACGCCGACCAGATCGAGTGGATGAGCCGGAACCTCGCCAGGCGCGACTCCGTCATCCTCTCGGTGCACCCGCACAACGACCGGGGAACCGGCATCGCGTGCGCCGAGCTCGCCGTCCTCGCCGGCGCCCAGCGCGTCGAGGGGTGCATCTTCGGCAACGGGGAGCGCACCGGGAACGTCGACATCGCCACGCTCGCACTGAACCTGCACGCACAGGGGATCGACCCGATGATCGACTTCTCCGACATCGACGACGTCCGGCGGACCGTCGAGGACGCCACCCGGATCGAACTGCACCCGCGGCACCCCTACGTCGGCGACCTCGTGCACACGGCCTTCAGCGGGACACACCAGGACGCCATCCGGAAGGGCTTCGCCGAGCACCGTGACCGGGCCGCCGCCGAGGGGCGCTCGGAGCGGGACATCCCCTGGCGGGTGCCGTACCTGCCGATCGACCCGGCGGACATCGGCCGGAGCTACGACGCCGTCATCCGGGTGAACTCGCAGTCCGGCAAGGGCGGGATCGCGCACCTGCTCGAGACCGCGTCGGGCATCGAACTCCCGCGCCGCCTGCAGATCGACTTCGCCCGGCGAGTGCAGGGGCACGTCGACGGATCGGGCGGTGAGGTCGACGGGGCGGCCCTGCTCGCCCTGTTCGAAGCGTCCTACGAGCGCGGGAAGGGGACCGCGACCGGCGCCGGCGCCGGCGCCGGGGTGCACACCGCCGCTGGTCTCGAACTCGTCGCGCTGGAGTCGTCGCTCGGCGACACGGCTCGGACGGACGTCACGCTCCGGGTCGACGGCGTCGACCACCAGGGCTCGTCCACCGATGTCGGCCCCGTCGAGGCCGTCGTCGCGCTGCTGGCACGGTGCGGCACGACGGTGGACATCGTCTCGCTGCACCAGACCTCACGGACGGCGGGCAGCGACAGCGAGGCGCTGACCCTGGTCGAGTACCGCGACGCCGTCGGCACGCACTGGGCGGCGGGCAGCGACCGATCGGTGCTCATCGCGAGCGTCGAGGCCGTGCTGCAGGCGGCGCGGGTGGTCCGCGCCGGTCGGGCCGGCGAGTAGCTCCCGCCCGCGCCGGTCAGACCGGCCGGTAGATCGCGATCGGCGGTGCCTGGTCGTCACCGTCGTCGTGCGCGTCACCGGTGGCGAGCCAGGTGCGCCCCTCGTGCTCGATCGTGGTGGGCAGGTCACCGTGCACCAGGATCCGGATCGCGGGGGTGTCGCCGTCGATCAGGTCGACGCCGTGGGCCTCGGTCCCGCCGGGGTTGTCGTGCACGTAGCTCATGCTGTCGATCGAACTCTGCCAGGACCGGACACGCCCGGATCACCGGTGGAAACCGGGGATCGGGTCCGGGATCGGGTAGAGTCACTGCTGCACGGCCGACAGGGCGTGCGAACGCGGATGTGGCGCAGTGGTAGCGCATCACCTTGCCAAGGTGAGGGTCGCGAGTTCGAATCTCGTCATCCGCTCGAAAGCACGAAGAACCCCCGGAACAGCTCGATCACGAGTCGCCCCGGGGGTTCCGTCGTTCCACGGCCCGGTGCCCCCACGATGCCCGGTGTGCGCAGGCTTCGGGTACCCGCGCCCACCGGACGCAGGGGCACCGTCACCCCGGGACGGGACCGCGCCGGTGGGTGGCCAGGCGAAGTCCCGAGGAGTGATCCGGAGCCGTGCCTCGTTCGGGTGGGTCGGTGTTGCCCGGCTTGCGGAATCCCGCAACGATGCCGCACGACACGCTGTGGGACGTTGCACTCCATCCGGCTACTCCGGTACGGGCTCCAGCACCGCTCGGGTCCCGGGGAGGGCGACCCACCGCTGCTCCCCGGCATCGACGACGGTGACGAGCACCGTGTCACAGTCGCGGCACCGCGCGACCGACCCCATCGCCGTGCGGTACACGGCGGCGAGGGCGACCGGGCCGAGCGACCCGCAGCCGGCGCAGCGCAGGACGGTGACCGTCGGGTCCGGACCGAGCAGTTCGGTGAGCGCCCCGGCGAGGGCGTTGCCGTCGACGAGCGTCATCCGTTGCCCCCGAACCGTTCGGCCCGGACGTCGGTGAGGTCGTGCCCGAGCTCACCGAGCCACCGGAGCACCTGCTCGACGAAGGGCGTCGAACCGCAGACGTAGACCCGGGCGCCGGCGTCCGGTGGGAAGACCGCCGAGGCAAGGGAGTCACGGGTCAGCCGTCCGGCCGGCACCGCGGACGCTGGGGGAGCGGTCCGGCTGTACACGTAGGTGACCTCGAGGGGGGCGGCGGCCGCGACCGCGCCGTCCACCTCTGCCCGGAAGAAGACGTCGTCGGGCGTCCGCACCGCGGCGAGCAGGCGGAACGGCGCCGGATCGTCGGCCGTCGCGTGCGCGGTGACCATGGCCAGCAGCGGGACGATCCCCGATCCGCCGGCGATGAGCTGCACCGGACGCGACGAGGCGCCGGGGCGCCAGACGAACCAGCCGCCGAGCGGACCGTGCACCTCGAGCGCGTCGCCGACCTCGACGGCGTCGACGAGGAACGGGGAGACCTCGCCGCCGTCCACCCGATCGACCGCGAGCACCACCCGCGTCCCGTCACCGGACGACGCGATCGAGTACGAGCGGGATGCCTGGTAGCCGTCCTCTGCGGTGAGGCGCAGGTCGAGGTGCTGCCCGGCGTCGTTGCCCGGCCAGGTCGGTACCTCGAGGTCGATCCGCCTGGCGTTCGGCGTCTCGACGGCGACCGCCGCGACGGTCGCCGGGTGCCAGGCCGGCCGCCGGGTCGCCGAGGCCGGCCCACCGGACGCGGGGCGTGCCTCCAGGCCGGTGTCGGAGGGCGCGGACGCGCTCACCAGTACCGCTCTTCCTTCCACGGGTCGCCGTGCAGGTTGTAGCCGGCGTTCTCCCAGAAGCCGGGCTCGTCGTCCGACTGCATGACGATCCCGCGCACCCACTTCGCGCTCTTCCAGAAGTACAGGTGCGGGACGAGGAGCCGCGCGGGACCGCCGTGCTCGGGGTCGAGGGGTTCACCGTCGGCCTCGAACGCGACCCAGGCCTTGCCGTCGAGCAACTCGTCGAGCGGGACGTTCGTGGTGTAGCCGCCGTAGCTGTGCACCATGCAGTAGTCGAGCTCGGTCTCGACGTCCTCGAAGAAGCGGTCGAGCGGCACCCCGCGCCAAGGCATGTCGAGCTTGGTCCAGTGCGTGACGCAGTGGATGTCGACCGTGACGTCCTCGACCCCGAGGGCCTGGACCTCGTCCCACGACCACTCGTGCACGCCGGACTCGGTCCGGATCGAGAAGCTCCAGTCGGCGGGGGCGATGTCGGGCGTCGCCCCGGCGGACAGCACCGGCCAGTCGCGGACGAGTGTCTGACCCGGCGGGATCCGTCCGGCGTCGTGGTCGTCCCGCCGACCGCCGAACCCTCTGGTGAACGTCGCCATCGCTGCTCCTCACGTCGACCGTGCTGTGACGATCATTCCGTGCGCGGAGCGTTCCCGTGTAACGGCTTGGTAAACGTTCGGTCCCCGTCCGGGCGGTCCACCGCGGGTCCGGGATCCGCGGAGCGCTGCCGATCGGGTGCCGCGGCCCGGTGCGGGAACCGAGATCGCCGGACTTGGGGGATCGGACCAGGCCCTCTATCGTTCACCGGAACGATTACAGGAGGGGCCACCCCGAATGCAGCCCATCGTCACCGACCCCCGGAACGCCCGCGGCCCGAGCCGTCGTGCGCTCCTCACCGGCGCCGCCGGTCTCGCAGGTCTCGGCCTGCTCACGCTCACCGGGTGCAGCTCCGGCGCCGCCGGCACCCCGACCATCCCCGAAGCCGCGGCAACCGGCATCGCCCGGCGCGGTGGACGGCTCCGGATCGCCCGTCCGGCCGCATCCGCCGCGGAGACCCTCGACTCCGCCAGCTCGCTGTCGGCCTACGAGTACCTCGGCGCGCTCTACAACCGACTCGTCAAGCTCGACGAACAGGGCACCACCGTGCCCGACCTCGCCGAGGAGTGGTCCGCGAACGCCGACGGCACCGAGTGGACGTTCTCACTCCGCCGCGGCGTGACGTTCCACGACGGGTCACGCTTCACCGCCGACGACGCCGTCGCGAGCATCCGGCACATCCTCGACGAGAAGACCGGCAGCCCGCAGGCCGGTGTCCTCGGCGAGGTGATGGACGCCGACTCGATGCGCGCGACGGACCCGTACACGCTGCGCTTCTCGCTGACGAAGCCGAACGCCGAGTTCCCGTCACTCCTGACCGCGTACCAGTGCTACATCGTGCCCGCCGACGCGATCGCGGACATCGGTCGCACCGGGATCGGCACCGGGCCGTTCAAGCTCTCCTCGTTCACCCCGGCCGGAGCCGGCAGCGTCGAGGCGTTCGACGACCACTTCGCCGGACGGCCAGCACTGGACGGCATCGACTTCTACTCGATCCAGGACACCACGGCGCGCGTCAACGCCCTGCTCGCGGGGCAGATCGACCTGATCTCGCAGACGAACCTGGACTTCGCGACCGCCCGTGTGGTGTCGGCGTCCGACCGCGCCACGGTCGCCCGCTCGAAGAACGCGCAGTGGTACACGATCCCGATGCTCGCCACGAGCGACGAGTTCAGCGACCCGCGCGTCCGTCAGGCGATGAAGCTCGCGTAAGACCCTCGGAAGGTCGTCGACACCGCGCTGCAGGGAACCGGTTCGGCCGGGTGGGACAACCCGGTGCCGCCGCAGCTCGCCGCGTTCGTCGACGACCATCGCGAGTACGACCCGGACAAGGCGAAGGCACTGCTCAAGCAGGCCGGCCACGACGGGTTCCGGACCTCGATCTACACGTCGTCCTACGAGTCGGTGTTCACCCCGATGGCGGTCGCCTACCGGGATGCCGTTGCGGACGCGGGCATCACGCTCACGGTGCGCAACGCCAGCTCGGACTCGTACTACACGCAGATCTGGATGCAGAAGCCATTGATGGTGAGCTACTGGTTCACCGGCCGGCCGATCGACCAGCTGCTCAACCAGATCTTCCGCACCGGGTCGTCGTACAACGAGAGCGCGTGGTCGAACAAGACCTTCGACGGGCTCCTCGACGACGCCCGGGCCGAGATGGACGACGCCAAGCGGCTGACGCTCTACCAGGACGCCCAGCGGCTCGTGGTCGAGGACGGGGCCGACATGACCCCGATGTTCGGCGACCGGCTCGTGGGGCTCTCCCGCGACGTCGTGAACTACTCGGAGTTCGGCTTCGAGTTCGACTACCTCCGGATCGGACTGCGCCGATGACGACCACCAACAAGCCCAGGGCGACCACGAACAGGCCCTCGGACGTCCTCGTCCCGGTCCTCCGCCGGATCGGCATCGCCGTCCTCACCGTCGTCCTGGCCTCGCTCTTCGTGTTCCTCGCGGTGCAGGCCCTGCCGGGCGACGTCGCGCAGCAGCTGCTCGGGCAGAACGCCACCCCCGACGCCGTCAAGCAACTGCGCGAGTCGCTCGGCCTCGACCAGAACGTCTGGCTGCGCTACCTGCAGTGGCTCGGCGGCGCGGCACACGGCGACTTCGGGACCTCGCTCGTCAGCGGCGAGCCCGTCGCCCCGACGCTGTTCACGGCGTTCCGGAACAGCATGCTCATCGCGATCCCGGCCATGCTCGTCGGCGTCACGGTGTCGCTGACCCTCGGGGTCATCGCGGGTGTCCGCCGCGGCCGCCCCACCGACCGGGTCATCTCCATCGTCAGCCTCGTCGTGATGAGCGTGCCCGAGTTCATGGTCGCCACCGTGCTCGTCCTGCTCTTCGCGATCGGCCTGCCGGTCTTCCCCGCCGTGGTCCTGCGGGGGAGCGACGCCACCGTGGCCGAGCTGCTGCCGACGATCTGGCTGCCGATCATCGTGCTGACCCTGGCGATGGCCGCGTACATCGTGCGCACCGCACGGTCGTCCACCATCGACGTGATGGCGTCCGAGTTCGTCACCACGGCGGAGCTCAAGGGCCTGACGATGCGCCGCGTGGTCTGGAAGCACGCGGTGCCGAGCGCCCTGCTGCCGACGCTCAACGTCGTGGCGCTCAACGTCGCCTGGCTGCTCGGTGGCGTGGTCGTCGTCGAGAACGTCTTCAACTACCCGGGGATGGGCAAGCTGATGCTCGAGTCCGTGTTCAACCGCGACCTGCCCACCATCGAGGCGATCGCGCTCCTCAGCGCCGTCGTCTACGTGGTCTGCAACCTCGCCGCGGACCTCGTCGCACTCGCTCTCGACCCGAAGCTGCGCACCCGACAGCGGCGACCCCGCACGCGCACCCGCGGGACGCGCAGCACCAGGAAGGCCGCAGCATGACCGCCATCGCACCCCGCCGCCGCGCCGGACGCGACGTGCTCACCGGCGCGCTCGCCCCGCTGCGCGGCTCGACCGCGCTGAGCATCGGCCTCGGGCTCATCGCGCTGCACGTCGTGCTCGCCGTCCTCGCCCCGGTCATCGCCGGGCACGACCCCGTGGCCACCAACGCCGGGGACGTCCTCACCGGTCCGACGTGGACGCACTGGCTCGGTACCGACCAGTACGGCCGCGACGTGCTCTCCCGCACGCTCAACGGCGGCCGGTACGCACTGCTCGTGACCTTCCTCGCGACGACGATCGCCGTCGCCGTCGGGACCGTTCTCGGCTGCATCACCGCGTACGCCGACAACTGGTTCGACGAGGCCGTGATGCGGGTCGTCGACGCGCTGCTCAGCGTGCCGTCGATCCTCGCGCTCCTGGTCGTCGTGACGGTGTTCGACGCCGGGCTCTGGGTCATCGTGCTGGCCGTCACCGTCGTGTACGCGCCGGCGGTGACCCGGGTCGTCCGCGGTGCCGCCCGGACCGTGATCACGCAGGACTACGTCACCGCCGCACGGGCCCGCGGTGAGCGAGCGCTGTCGATCGTGGTCCGCGAGATCCTGCCGAACGTGCTCGACGTCGTGCTGGTCGAGTACGCGATGCGCGCCTCGTGGATCGTGCTCCTCGTCGCCTCGCTGTCCTTCCTGGGCTTCGGCGCGAACCCACCCACGCCGGACTGGGGCCTGATGGTGCAGGAGAACCGCACCGCGCTCACCGTCGTCCCGCTCGGCACCCTCGCGCCGATCGTCGCCCTGGCGACCCTCGTCATCGGCCTCAACCTCGCCGCGGACGGACTGAGCAAGTCGCTCGGCGTCGACCGCGCCACGAAGGGAGTGAGCGCATGACCCGCACCGACCACACGACCGCCACCGGCCGCACGGCCCGCACCGACACCACGTCGCCCACGACGGCGACCGCGACGGACCCCATCGTCCGCGTCGACGACCTCGCGATCTCGTACGCCGCCGGCAAGCGCCTGGTCCCGGTCGTCCGAGGCGTCTCCTTCGCGATCCCCGCCGGCCGCACCCTCGGCCTGGTCGGCGAGTCCGGCAGCGGCAAGTCCACCGTCGCCCGGACCCTGCTCGCGCACCTCCGGGCGGGCTCGACGATCGTCGACGGCTCGGTCCGCGTCGGCGGCGACGACGTCTTCGCGCTGTCCCCGTCCGGCCGCCGTGCCCTCCGCGGCGGCACCGCGTCCGTCGTCGCGCAGAACGCCGGGCAGGCCCTCACCCCGTCGATGCGGGTCGGCGAGCAGATCCGCGAGGCCCTCCGCGCCCACGGCGAGCCCGACAGCCCGGAGCGCGTCAGCGAGCTCGTCCGGTTGGTCCGGCTGCCGGACCCGGAGTCGATCGTCCGCCGGTACCCGCACCAGCTCTCCGGCGGCCAGCAGCAGCGCATCGCGATCGCGATGGCGGTCGCCGCGCGCCCCCGCGTGCTGGTCCTCGACGAGCCGACCACCGCGCTCGACGTCGTCACCCAGGCCGCGGTCCTCGACCTGATCGCCGACCTCGGTCGGCAGCTCGGCATGGCCGTCCTGCTCGTCAGCCACGACCTCGGGGTCGTGTCCGCGATGGCGGACGAGATCGCCGTCATGCGCGACGGTGAGATCGTCGAGCACGCCGCCACGGCGGCGCTCTTCGCCGCTCCGCAGCACGAGTACACGCGCGCCCTGCTGGCCGCGGTGCCGGACGGGCGACGGGCGGGAGGAACGGATCGCGTGGCCCTGGACGCCACCGTCTCCGAGACGGCCGCCTCCGGAGCGTCCGGTGACGGGCCTCCCGTCCGCTCGGTGGTGACCGCTGACGACCTGGTGATCCGCTACGGCCGCGGCCTGCCGGCCGCCGTCGACGGGGTCTCGTTCACGATCGCCGAGCGCGAGACGCTCGCCGTCGTCGGCGAGTCCGGCAGTGGCAAGTCGACGCTCGCGACGGCGCTGGCCGGCCTCGTGCCGGCGGAGTCGGGCACGTTCACCTACGACGACGGCACGACGAGCGGCGACCTGCGCGAGCCGATCGCCGTTCGGTCCGCTCCGCTGCGGCGGGCCGTGCAGCTCGTGTTCCAGAACGCCGACACCTCGCTGAACCCACGGCGCACCGTCGGGGCCGCCATCGGTCGACCGCTCAAGCTGTTCACGGGTGCGTCCTCGCGGCAGCGCGTCGGCGAGCTGCTCACCCAGGTGGGTCTCGGGCCGGAGTTCGCGGACCGGTTGCCGGCCCAGCTCTCCGGCGGACAGCGGCAGCGCGTCGGGATCGCCCGGGCGCTGGCTGCCGGCCCCTCGCTGGTGATCGCCGACGAGATCACGACCGCGCTCGACGTGCAGGTGCAGGCGGGGATCCTCGACCTGCTAGCAGAGCTCCAGCGCGAGCGCGGGCTGAGCTGCCTGTTCATCAGCCACGACCTGGCCGTCGTGCGTGGCGTGGCCGACCGGGTCGCCGTGATGACCGGCGGCCGGATCGTCGAGATCGGGCCGACCGAACGGGTCTTCACCGGCCCGAACCACCCGTACACGTCGACGCTCCTCGCCGCGACCCTCGAACCGGGGAACACGACGTTGCCGGACGTCGGGGACGGGGTGCCGCGCTGGCGGCACGCCGACGGCTGGACGGACCACGGCGACGGACACCGCATCCGCAACTGGGAGGACGCATGACCGACGGGACCACTCCCGCCACCTTCACCGCCATCGGCGATCCGGTCTCGCTGCCGGACGGTGTGATCGTCCGTGACGAGTGGATCCCGATGCCCGACGGGGTGCGCCTGCACACCCGGATCTGGGCACCGGTGTCGCCCGACGGCCCGGTGCCGGTGCTGCTCGAGTACCTGCCGTACCGGCTCGACGACTGGACCGCGCCGCGGGACTCCGAGCGGCACCCCTGGTACGCGCAGCACGGGTACGCCTCCGTCCGGGTGGACATCCGCGGCAGTGGGTCCTCGGACGGGTTCTTCGACGACGAGTACAGCGAACAGGAGCTCCGCGACGGCGAGGCCGTCATCGCCTGGCTCGCCGAGCAGGAGTGGTCGACCGGTTCCGTCGGCATGTTCGGCATCTCCTGGGGCGGCTTCAACGCCCTCCAGCTGGCTGCCCGTGCACCGGCCGCACTCAAGGCGATCGTCACCGTGTGCTCGACGGACGACCGGTACGACAACGACGTCCACTACGTCGGCGGCGCGGTGCTCGGCATCGACATGGCGGCGTGGGGCGCGACGATGTTCGCGTTCAACTCGCGCCCGCCGCGGCCCGAGGTCGTCGGCTCGTCGTGGGTGTCGCAGTGGGCGGACCGGCTCGAGCGCAACCGGCCGATGACCCCGGTGTGGCTCTCGCACCAGGAGCGCGACGACTACTGGCGGCACGGCAGCGCGGCCGAGGACGTCGGCGACATCAGCGCCGCGGTCCTCGCCGTCGGCGGCTGGGCGGACCCGTACCGCGACGCGGTGCTCCGGCTGGTGTCCACCGTGCAGTCGCCGGTGAAGGGCATCGTCGGTCCGTGGTCGCACCAGTACCCGGACCGAGGTCTGGCACCGGGACCGTCGATCGGGTTCCTGCAGGAGACGCTCCGCTGGTGGGACCGGTGGCTCCGCGGCACCGAGAACGGGGTCGAGGAGGAACCGGCGCTCCGGGCCTGGATCAACGAGGGCGAAGCGCCGGCGCCGTACTACGAGTCGCGCCGCGGACGGTGGGTCGGCGCCGAGGCGTGGCCGTCCTCCGCGACGCACCAGCGGGTCCTGCCGCTGGCCGCCCTGCGTGGCGGTGACCTCGGACCGGTGATCGTGCGGTCGCCGCAGCACACCGGAGCCGATGCCGGCCGGTTCTTCCCGTTCGGCAACGCCACCGACCTGCCACCGGACCAGCGTGCCGAGGACGGCCGCTCGGTCTGCTTCGACCTGCCGGTGGGCAAGTCGTTCGACCTGCTCGGCAACGTGCTCGTCGACCTCGCGGTCACCAGCGACCAGGCCCGGGCGACCCTGACCGTGCGACTCTGCGACGTGGCGCCCGACGGCTCGTCGACGCTCATCACCCGCGGCGTGCTCAACGCCGCGAAGCGGAACGGGATGGACCGGAACGAGCCCCTGGAACCCGGCGTGCCGGTCGCGTTGCCGGTGCAGCTGGTCTCGACCGGGCACCGGTTCGCCGCGGGCCACCGCCTCCGGATCGCCGTGTCGTCGTCGTACTGGCCGTGGGTCTGGCCGCACGGTGTCGAAGCCACGGTCACCGTCGACCCCACCGCGTCGAGCGTCACCCTGCCGGTCTGGACCCGGGAGTCCGACGACGGGGTGCGGTTCGACGCGCCGGAACGGTCGGCGCCCCTCGCCATCGAACGCGTCGCCCCGACCGAGGTCCTGCCGCAGCGCACCGTCACGCACGACGTCGAGACGGGGGAGTGGACGCTCGACGTCGACCCCGGCTACGGCGGCGGGCGCGTCTACCCGGACGGACTCGTGTTCAGCGAGGACGCGCGGGAGACCTACCGGATCGCCTCCGACGACCCGGAGTCCGCGACCGCGTCGTCCCGCTGGGCGATCGGGCTGGCGAAGCCGGACTGGGCGGCGCGGCTCGAGACGTCGTCCGAGGTGTCCGCCGACGCCGAGGCCTTCCACGTCGTGAACTCGGTGCGAGCATGGGCGCGGGACGGCGGGCCGGAGGTCCCCGAGGTCCTCGTCGCCGAGCACACGTTCGTCGACGACGTCCCACGGACCTCGGCGTGACCGGGGTGGGGGCGGTCGCCGGTTCCGGGTCGGGGTCGAGGGCGGGGGAGGCCACCCGCGTCCGGCAGCGTCCGGAGGTCCGGCGCGCGATGATCGTCGAGGCCGCCCGTGCCGTGATCGTCCGGAACGGCGTCGGGGCCACCGGGCTGCGGGACATCGCGGCCGAGGCAGGGGTCTCCGTCGGTACGGTGACCTACCACTTCGGCAGCGTCGCGGAGATCCTGAACGAGGTCGTCGTCCTCGAGACCGAGCGGTTCTACGGGGCCATCGTCGCGGCGGTGGACGCCGAACCGGACGTGCTGGTGGGGCTCCGGACGCTCGTCGCCCCGCTGTTCGGCGACACCGAGCAGGTCCGGCAGCACTGGAGCATCTGGTCCGACTACTGGACGGCCGTCGCACGTCGGCCGGAGGTCGCGGCCGAGTACGCCGAACGGATCCGCGTCTGGGAGGCCTGTCTCGTCCGGGTGATCCGACGCGGAGCAGACTCCGGCGTCTTCCGCGATGCCGTCGCGGGGTCCATCGACCCCGACACCGTCGCGCTCAAGCTCGCGGCGTACAGCGACGGGGTGGCGACCCAGATCGCGCAGGGGGTCCCTGGCCTGACGAACACGGTCGCGCTCACGTGGATGTGGACGTTCCTGTCGCATGAACTCGGTGTGCCAGCTGTGCAGATCGCCGGAACCGGACGGTTCCCCTTGTGATGAGGTAAGGCTTGCCTTACCGTTGCGACATGGCACGGACCCGGCGACAGCCCAGCGAACGCATCCTCATCGCCGGTGGCGCGGAGGACCTCGTCGAGATCCACCGACTGCTCGAGGAGCTGCCGGAGAACGCCTACGGGCAGGTCTTCGTCGAGGTCGCCGTGCAGGAGCAGGTCCGCATCCTTCCGGCACCGCCGCGGATCACCGTGACCTGGCTGGTCCGGAGCACGCGCGAGTCCGCCGTCGCGTCCCTCGTCTTCGCCGACCACGGTGAGGTCCTGGCGCAGGCCGTGACCGGGTGGGCTGCCGAGTGGTGCGTCGCCGACTGCGAGCCGCGCACCAGCGTCTGGATCGGCTGCACCGACAGCCCCTGGGTCGAGCGTGCGCGTTCCGTCGTGCAGATCGAACTCGCCGACGCCGGTTTCGACACCCTGATCGGCTGATCTCGGCCGGGTAAGGGCAGCCTGCTCTTCCTTGCGGCATGCAAGAGAAGCGGGCATGGTTGTGTCCATCGGAAGCACCGGGCTGGTCAGGACAGGCTCAGCGATCCGGTGTAGCCACGATGCAGGAGGAAACGACATGACCACGCAGAGCAGCACCACCCAGGCCAGCACCACGACCACGACGACGACCACCACCACGTCACCGTTCTCGACGACGCCGGAGCTCGCTGCCGGGGTCGCGCAGTTCCTCGCCCCGGTCGTCATCGACCTCGAGGCACTCGTCGTCAACGGCAAGCAGGCGCACTGGCACGTCCGCGGTCGCAACTTCGTCGGCGTCCACGAGCTCCTCGACGAGATCGTCGAGCACGCCCAGGAGTACGCCGACACCGCCGCGGAGCGCATCGTCGCCCTCGGTCTGCCGGTCGACTCGCGCATCGCGACCGTCGCAGCGAACACCTCGCTCCCGCCGCTGTCGCAGGGCTTCCAGAACTCGGACGTCACGATCACCGAGGTCATCGCCCAGATCGACGCCGCGCTGCTGCAGGTCCGCCGCGCCGTCGACGGTCTCGACGAGGTCGACCTCAACAGCCAGGACGTCGCCATCGAGATCGAGCGCGGCCTCACCAAGGACCGCTGGTTCCTGCAGGCGCACCTCGCCGCCTGAGTCGCGACCACTTCCGGACGGCAGGCCCGGTGCCAGCTGGCACCGGGCCTCCCGTCCGTCTGTGGTGCCGCCTGCCCACCGCGACCCGCGCCGCTGACGAGATCCCACGACACGCTGCTGGCGAGGCGACGGGGCACGAGCGCGGCGCGTCACGCGGCCGGGCCGACGAGCCCCGTCTCGTAGGCCAGCACCACGGCGTGCACGCGGTCCCGGAGCTGCAGCTTCGCCAGGATCCTCCCGACGTGGGTCTTCACGGTCTGCTCCGCGATGTACAGGTCCGCCGCGATCTCCCCGTTCGACCGGCCCCGGGCGACGAGCATGAACACGTCCCGCTCGCGGTCGGTCAGGACGTCGAGCACCTCCATCCGCGGTGCCGCAGCCACGGGTCCGGCGACGAACGCCTCGACCAGGTGCCGTGTCACGCGCGGGGAGAGCAGTGCCTCGCCGCCCGCCACGGTCCGCACGGCGGCCACGAGCTCCTCGGCACTGGCGTCCTTCAGCAGGAAGCCGCTCGCACCGGCCCGGAGCGCGTCGAACACGTAGTCGTCGATGTCGAACGTCGTCAGCATCACCACGCGCACCGGCCGGACCGCGGGCGCGGCCGTGATGCGCCGGGTCGCCTCGATGCCGTCCAGCTCCGGCATCCGCACGTCCATCAGGATCACGTCCGGCTGCAGCCGGATCGCCTCGACGACGGCCTCGGCGCCGTCGGCGGCCTCACCGACGACCTCGACGTCGTCCTGGGCCTGGAGGATCGCCCGCAGTCCGACCCGGAACATCTGTTGGTCGTCGACCACCATCACCCGCATCACCGCGTCCTCCCGTCGGCCGCCGGTTCGCGGACGGGCAGGGTCACCACGACCGTGAAGCCGCCGTCGGCCGTGGGGCCGTGCTCGATCGTGCCGCCGAGGGCGGCGACCCGCTCGCGCATCCCGGCGAGTCCGTAGCCGCCGTCGTCCGGTGGTGCAGCGGGGACCGTGCCGGACGGTGGCGCGTCGTTGGCGACCTCGACCCGGAGCGCCGACCCGTGCCTCCCGACCGTCACGACGGTGGACGCGCCGGGCGCGTGCCGGGCAACGTTGCCGAGCGCCTCCTGCACGACCCGGTACGCGGTGAGCTGCGCGAGCCGGTCGACGACGTCGTCATCCCCACGGAGCTCGTCGACCCGGAGGTCCACGGGGATGCCCGCAGCACGGGTGGCCTGCACGAGCGCGGGGAGGTCGGTGAGCCGAGGCTGCGGGGCGCGCTCGGCGTCGGCGTCACCTCGGAGGGTGCCGAGGAGCTGCCGCATCTCGCGGAGGGCGGTGCGGGAGGTCTCGGCGATCGCGGCGAACTCGGCGCGGGCCTCCTGGGGCAGGTCGGCCACCCGGTACGGCGCGGACTCGGCCTGCATGTGCACGACGGACATGCTGTGCGCGACCACGTCGTGGAGCTCTCGGGCGATGCGGGACCGCTCCTCGACCGAGCGACGACGTGCCTGCTCGAGTTCGACGTCGCGACGTGCTGCGACGAGTTCCTGTCGGATGCTCCGGCGCTGGCCGATGACGACCGCGGCGGCGGCGAGGATCAGGGTGTCACCGGCCGAGACGACGAAGCTCGTCGCCCAGACGTCGGGACGGTCCCACCGGTCGGGCGTCACGGCGACGAGGAACAGGGGCAGCACGGCTGCTGCGGCCCAGACCACGGCCGTCGTGCGCCAGGTGCTCCGGACGCCGAGGACGACGAGCAGCATGCTGAGGCCGATGATGCCCGTCACGGGGATCGGCCACGGGCCCGTCGGGCTCGGCGCGGTGACGAAGCCGAGCGCCGCGAGACCGAGGAGGTGGGCGACCGCTGCCGTCCGGGGCAGGAACGGTGCGATGCCGATGCTGCCGGCGAGCACGGCGGAGACGAGCATCGCGAGGGCGACCGGGACCGCGTAGTACACGGCGGTGACGGGGGCCGCGACGGTGAAGAGCGACACCACGAGGACGACGAACCCGATGGCCGCGGCGAGGGGCAGCCAGGTCGGTCGGCGGCGGTGCGGTGTGTCGGTCACGGGCGGGCGGTCTCTCCGGTCGGGGCGGTGCACGGTGCCGTGCGCTGTGCGGTGCGCTGTGCGGTGCGGGTGGTCGGTGCCGTGCGGGTGGCCGGCGCCGTGCGGGCGGCCGGCGCCGAGCTGGAATCCGCGCTCGCGCTCGCGGTCACGGTCCGCGCCGCAGCCTGCTCGCGCTTCCGGCTGACTCTACCGACGACGCGGTCCACCACCAGGCCGAGTCCGGCGGCCACGACGACGGAGACCCCGGCCGCGACGATCGGCTCGTGCAGCACCTGCGACGCGGCGAGGGCGATGCCGACCGAGGTCGCCGACCAGGCCACACCGGCGATCGCGCTGATCGCGAGGAACCGCCGGTACGGCAGCTTCGTCGCACCGGCCGTCATGTTCACCGCGACGCGGCCGACCGGGATGTACCGGCCGACCAGGATGAGGCTCGCCGAGCGGCGCTGCATCTGCCGCTCGGCGAACGCGAAGGCCCGGGCGATCCGAGGGCGACGGGACCGGGCGAGCCGGTCGAGTCCGATCCGACGGCCGATCCAGTACGCGACGGAGTCCCCGGCGATCGCACCGAGCGCGGCGGCGCCGAGGACCCCGGCGAGCACCGGCTGGCCGGACGTCGCGGCGACGGCGGCGATCGCCACGAGGGCGGACTCGCTCGGCACCGGCGGGAAGAACCCGTCGACGAAGCACAGGGCGAAGAGGACCAGGAAGACGAGCGGGCTCGCGGCCAGCTCGAGGACGAGCGGGGTGATCTGGTCGAACACGGGTGGCTCCCTCCGCCGACGGACCTCGTCGACGGGTTCGACGCTACGGAGCGCCGGAGCGGCTGCCATCCCGCCCCGGTCTCGACCACCCCCTACCCGGGTATGACTTCCCGACGGGTCACAGTGCCTGGTCGGGCTCGGGTCGTGTCGCGGCTGCGGCCTCGCGGATGCGACGGACGACGGCGGTGGTGGAGTGCTCGGGGACGTAGTCGACCATGACGACCTCGCCGCCGTACGCACGGACGACCGAGGTCTCGCGCAGCATCTCGGGGGAGTAGTCGCCGCCCTTGACGTAGACCTCGGGCCGGAGACGTTCGATGAGCGGGATCGGGGTGTCCGTCGCGAAGACGGTCACCAGGTCGACGCAGGCCAGGGCAGCGAGCACGCCGGCACGGTCCTCGGCCGGGTTGATCGGTCGCTCGGGGCCCTTGAGCCGGCGGACCGAGTCGTCGTCGTTGAGCGCGACGACGAGCAGGTCCCCGAGGTCGCGTGCCTGCCGCAGGTACGTGGTGTGCCCGCGGTGCACGACGTCGAAGCAGCCGTTCGTGAACACGACCCGGCGTCCGGCCTGCCGTGCCTCGGCGACCGCGGCGGCGAGCTCGTCGTGGTCGACCACGGTGGCCGCGGGGGCGGTCACCGAGTCCAGCAGGGCGGCGGCCGTGCAGACCGACGTGCCGGCCTCGCGGACGACCACGTCGGCGGCGGCCTGCGCGACGGCCACGGCGTCGCGGAGCGATGCGTGCACGGCGAGGGCGACGGTCGCGGCCGCGCAGAACGTGTCCCCGGCGCCGGAGGCCTGCTGCTCGGAGGCGGGGACGGCACGCGTCCGGAAGCCCTGGTCGTCTCCGGACTCGAGCAGCACCGTGCCGTCGCGGTCCAGCGTCACGACGGCGGCGCGGGCACCGGTGCGGGCGAGCACCTCTGTGCGGGCGTCGACGACCACCGACGCGCGGTCGGGGCCGGTCCCGAGCTCCTGCCCGAGGAGCGCCGCGGCCTCACCCGCGTTCGGCGTGACGAGGTCGGGGCGGAGCGGAGCCCACCGGCTGAGGTCGTGCGCGTCGACGACCACCGCGTCCGGGCGGTCCCGGTCGATCACGGGGACGACGTCATCGGCGAGCACCCCGAGGCCGTAGTCGCAGACGACGGCGGCGTCCGCGCACCGGAGAGCCCGTGCGACGGACTGTGCGAGCCGGTCACCGTGGTCGGCGGTGGGCGTGGCGGCGAGTTCGTCCACGCGGACGACCACCCGGTCACCGCCGACGACCCGCGACTTCGTCGTGGTGCGGGCACCGGGGATCTCCACCAGGAACGAGGTGTCGACCCCGGCGGCGTCGAGTCGGTCGCGCAGGACCCGGCCGGACTCGTCGTCGCCGATCAGCCCGACCATCCGGACCCGGGCGCCGAGTGCGCGCGCGTTGACGGCGGTGTTCGCCGCGCCGCCCGGCACCGCGATGGTCTCGGTGACCCGGACGACGGGTGCCGGGGCCTCGCGCGAGACCCGTTCGGCCTCGCCGACGCTCCACCGGTCGAGGATGCAGTCACCGATCACGACGACGAGGGGCTCCCGGTCGTCGACGATGGCGACGAGGTCGCGGACCAGCCGGACGTCGACGCTCATCGCGCGCCTCCGGCGGTGGCGCGGGGTGCCGGCTCGAGGTGGACGACGGTCGAGGTGGTCATCTCGTCGAGCAGGTGCGGCCCGTACCCGAAACCGGCACCCGAGGCGCCGCGCGGCTGTGCGCTGCCACCGGGAGCGCCGCCGAAGACCGCGTTGATCTTCACCGTGCCGACAGGCAGTTCGGCCGCGGCCCGGAGCGCGTGCGCGGTGTCGTTCGTCAGCACCGTGGCGGCGAGGCCGTACCGATCGGCGGCGGCGAGTCGGAGCCCCTCGTCGAAGTCCGACACCACACGGATCGGCGCGATCGGCCCGAAGGTCTCCTCGGTCATCACCGTCATGTCGTCGGTGCAGCCGGTCAGGACCGTCGCCGGGTAGAAGCTGCCGAGGCCGCCCGGTGTGACACCGCCGGCCCGGGCCGAGGCACCGCGGGCGATCGCGTCGTCGACGTGCGACTGCACGACGGACCGGAGCCGGTGGTCGACGAGCGGCCCGTACTCCCGTGCCGGGGCGGCGGTGCGCCGTTCGGCCTCGGCGACGAGTGCCGCGACGAAGGGCTCGGCGACGTCCTGGTGCACGTAGACGCGCTCGACGCTCGTGCAGATCTGCCCCGTGTTGGCGAAGGCGCCGAGGGCGACCTGCGCGGCGGCCCAGTCCGGGTCGACGTCGGCGTCCACGACGACCGCGTCGTTGCCCCCGTTCTCACGGATGACGTGCGCACGGGTGCGGGCGGCCACCTCGGCCAGCCGGTCGCCGGTGGCGGTCGAGCCGACGTGCGCGTAGACGTCGATGCCGTCCTGGGCGAGCAGGAGTTCACCGGTGGTCGCGTCGCCGTCGACGCCGATGAGCACGCCGTCCGGCAGGACCTCGGCGAGCAGGGCGTTCAGCCGGGCGATGGTGGCGGGAGACCGCTCACTGCCCTTGTGCACGACGGTGTTGCCGGTCACGATCGCGGCGCCGAGCATGCCGCAGGCGACGGCCACCGGGTCGTTCCACGGGGTCAGTGCGAGCACGACGCCGCGCGGGTGCGGGAGGGACCAGTCGGCGGCGCCGAACTGGCCGCGGAGCGCCTCACCACGGTGGACCGGGCCGAGCTCGGCGTACTGCACGAGGGTGCCGACGCCGGCCTCGACCCCGCCGATCGCGTCACCCGGGACCTTGCCGGTCTCGCGGGTGTTCAGGTCGGCGAGCTCCTGCGCGTGCGCGCGGACGTGCTCGGCAGCGGCGTGCAGCAGCGCACCGCGTTCGGCCGGTGCCGTGCGGGCCCAGCTCGACGCGGATGCCCGGGCTCGTGCGACGGCGTTCCGGACGTCCTCCTCGGAGGCACGGCGCACCGTCGAGGCGATCGAGCCGTTCACCGGGTCCGTCACCACGATGGCGTCGGCGTCGGTGGTCACGTCGGGGACAGCAGGTGCGAGCGTCATGGGTTCCTTCCGGAGTGCGGGCGGGAGTCAGACGGTCCTCGGTGGCACCTGGGCACGGACTCGGGGTCGCGCTTCTCGTCCATCCCTCGCGACCCGCACGGGCGCGGACCGGTAGACGGGAGGGGTGCAGCGCATCGGCAACGGCGGAGAACGGTTCGAGGACGTCCGGGAGATCGCGGTGCTCCGCGGTGGTGGGCTGGGAGACCTGCTCTTCGCGGTCCCGGCGATCGAGGCGCTCGCCAGCGCCTACCCGGAGGCGAGGATCACCCTCCTCGGCGCGCCCCTGGCCGCTGCGATCCTGACCGAGCGGACGGACGCGGTGCACGCGTTCGAGGAGCTCCCGGTCGTGCCCGGGGTCCGTGACGCGGGGGACGGCGCCCCGGACGAGGACGACTTCTTCGCACGCCTGACCGGGCGGTTCGACCTGGCGGTGCAGCTGCACGGCGGCGGCCGGAACTCGAACCCGTTCCTGCTGCGTCTCGGCGCGCGGCACACGGTCGGCACCGCGACGGAGGACGCTGAGTCCCTCGAACGCTGGGTGCGCTACGTCTACTACCAGCACGAGGTGCTCCGGGCGCTCGAGGTGGCTTCGCTCGCCGGGGCCGCTCCGGTCACGCTCGACCCACGGGTGCGGGTGGACGCCGCCGAACGGGCCGCGGTCCGCGAACGGCTCGGCGTCTCCGGACGTCTCGTCGCGATCCACCCCGGCGCGACCGACCCGCGCCGACGCTGGAGCCCCGACCGGTTCGCGGCGGTCGCCCGGGCACGCCTGGCCGCCGGCGACGACGTGGTGCTGGTCGGCGACGACACCGACGTGCCGGCCGCGACGGCGATCCGGCAGGCGCTGGCCGGCACACCGAGCGAGCACCACGTCCACGACCTGACCGGCTCGCTGCCCCTCGCCGAGCTGCCGGCGGTCCTCGCCGCCGCGGACGTCATGGTCGGCGACGACTCGGGCCCGCGACACCTCGCCGTCGCGGTCGGGACGCCGACCGTCGGCGTCTTCTGGTTCGGCAACGTGATCAACGCCGGCCCGTTCGACCGCGGGCGGCACCGCGTGCACCTGTCCTTCGTGACGCGCTGCCCCGTGTGCGGGATCGACGTCACGCAGGTCGGCTGGACCGCCGAGCGCTGCGCGCACGACCCGTCCTACGTCGACGAGGTCGAGCCGCAGGCCGTCCTGGGGGACGTCGCGGACCTGCTCCGGACCACCTGACGCGGCTGCGGCCGTCGACGTCACGAACAACGGACGGGAGGCGCAGTGCCAGCTGGCACCGCGCATCCCGTCCGTCGGTCGGTCCGGTCTAGGGCCAGCTCGGCTCCGTCGCCGGCATGATCGACAGCTCGCGGATCTCGCAGCCTGCCGGCTGCGACAGCGCGAACAGGATCGCGTTCGCCACGTACTCCGGCTCGATGAGCTGTGCGTCCGGCCCCGGCTTGTACTGCTCGGTGCGGTCGGCGAAGAAGTTCGTGCGCATGCCGGCCGGGATCACGTTGGTGACGCCGACGCTGCCACCGGTCTCGGCGGCCAGGGCCTGCGAGAAACCACGGACGCCGAACTTCGACGCCGAGTACGCGGTGCCGTCGCCGACGCCGCGCAGGGCGAGCGACGACGAGACGGTGACGACCCGGCCGTGCGAGGCCTCGAGGGCTGGCAGTGCCGCACGGACGACGGCGGCGGTGCCGAGCAGGTTTACCGCGACGATCCGCTCCCAGTCGCCGGACGAGATGCCGCCGATCGGGGCGGGCTTGTCGATACCGGCCGCCGTCACCACCGCGTCGAGTCCGCCGTGCCGTTCGGCAGCAGCACGGACTGCCTCCTCGGTCGCCGCGGTGTCGGTCACGTCGACCGCGACGGCGTCGATCCCGTCGCCGACGGCGTCGACGCGCAGGTCGAGGACGATCGGCGTGCCGCCGGCCTCGGTGACTGCGGCGACGACCGCGGCGCCGAGGCCGGAGGCTCCGCCGGTGACGAGGACACGGCCGATGGGGGTGGTGGGGACGGGCATGGACTTCCTTTCGTGGAGGGTCTGGGGGAGCGCCGTGGCGCAGCCGACGTCGAGCGCCGTGGCTCAGCCGACGTGTTCGAGCGCCGCGGCCAGGCGCGTCGTGGACCGCCCCGGGTGGAACGGCACCGTGACCACCCGGCCACCCCACTCGGCGAGCGTGGCGGTCTCGGGCAGGTCGCTGACGGCGTAGTCGCCGCCCTTCGCCCACACGTCGGGGCGGAAGCGGCGGAGGGCCTCGTCGGGGGTGTGCTCGTCGAACACGACGACGGCGTCGACGCAGTCGAGTGCGAGGAGCAGCTCGACCCGGTCGTCCTGGGTCATGATCGGCCGGTCGGGGCCCTTCAGCGCCCGGACGGAGTCGTCGGAGTTCAGGCAGACCACCAGGCAGTCGCCGAGCGCCCGCGCGGCCGACAGGGTCCGCGCGTGGCCGGCGTGCAGCAGGTCGAAGCAGCCCCCGGTCGCGACGACGGTCCCGCCGGCACTCCGGACCTCGTGCACGAGGCGCATCGCGTCGCGGTCGACACCGGGCACCGCGACCGGAGCCGGTCCGTCGTCGGCGAAGAGCGCGGCGACACCACCGGCGGCGAGGTAGGCCGACGCGTCGGCGACCCCGGCCGCGACCGCGTCGCCGACGTCGGCGCCGGAGGCGAGCGCGACGGCCACCCCGGCGGCGAGCCGGTCACCGGCGCCGCAGGGGTCGCCGGCGCTGACGGACGGTGCCGGGACGAAGCGGGTGTCGACGGCGCGCCCGGCGCTCCGGGCGGCTCCTCCGTCCGCTGTGCTGCGGTGGGCGACCAGCGCGCCGCGGTCACCGAGCGTGACGGCCACGGCGCCGACGTCCCACGACTCGACCAGGGCGGCCGCAGCGTCGGTGGCGAACGGCACGCCGTCCCCGTCGAGGTCGGTGAACCGGTGGGCCTCGGCGCTGTTCGGGGTGGCGACCGAGATGCCGGCGACGGGGGCTGCGCCCTTGGGGTGCGGGTCCCAGACCACCGGGGTGTCGACGGCGATGCGGGACAGGGCGTCGCGGAGTGCCGGGGCAGCGGCGACGCCACGGCCGTAGTCAGCCACGACGACGGCGTCGACGCCGGTGAGCGCGGCGGTCATCTCCTCGGTCGCGTCGGGGACCGGCGGCGTCGCGCAGCCCTCGTCGATGCGGACCAGCGCGTGGTCGACGACCCGGACGCGGGTCTTCACCGGGGTCGGCACACCCGACGGGCCGGCGACGATCCGGACACCGGGGAGCAGCGCGCGGATCTCGTCGGCGCGGGCATCGTCGCTCAGCACGGTGACGAGCGTGACGTCGTGGCCGTCACGGGCGAGCATCGTCGCGACGAGTCCGGCGCCGCCTGCTCGTCGGTCGTCGGTGCGGACGTCGACGACGGGCACCGGGGCGTCCGGGCTCAGGCGTTCGCTCGTGCCGGACACGTCCACGTCGAGCAGGGTGTCCCCCACGACGGCGATGCGGAGCGGCGAGCCCTGGGTCGCGCGCGGCTGGCCCTGGGTCGCGCGCGGCTGGCCCTGGGTCGCGCCGGTCACCGACGGCCCCCACGACGGAGTGCCGGTTCCATCGCGCGGCACAGGGCGTGCACGAGGACGAGCTGCGCCTCCTGCACGTTGGCGGACGGGCCGTCGATGCAGATCGCGTCGTCGACGGCCTCGGCGAGCGGGTTCGGGCGTGGTCCGGTCATCGCGATCGTGCGCGCGCCGACCTGCCGGGACGCCTCGGCGGCGCGGAGCAGGTTCGGGCTCTTGCCGCTGGTGCTCAGCAGCACCACGACGTCGCCGGCCCGGGCGTGTGCACGGACCTGTCGCGCGAAGACCTCGTCGAAGCCGTAGTCGTTGCCGATGGCGGTGACGGCCGAGCTCTCGGCGTGCAGCGAGATCGCGGAGTACGCGGGACGGTCCCCGTCGAACCGGCCGGTCAGCTCCGAGGTCAGGTGCTGTGCCTCGGCCGCCGAACCGCCGTTGCCCGCGGCGAGCAGCCGCCGTCCGGCGACGAGCCGCGCGGCGATGTCGTCGGCCCAGTCGCCGATGTGGTCCTTGTGGTCGACGAGCGACGCCACGACGGGCACCGACGCGGCGACGTGGTCGAGCACGATGCGGGCACTCGCGGTGCTGGTCCCGGTGTCGTGACCCACGGTCCCGGTCTGCTGGTCGATGGTCATCGGGCGGTCCTCTCCGTCGAGCCGGCGACGCGGGCACGACGCCCGAGCCGGGTGCTGCTGGTGGTGCCGGTGGTGCTGCCGGACGCGGTGGTCGTGGTCGTGAACGCGCTGCCGGCGGCGAGGCGCTCGTAGACGCGTTCGCTGTCGGCCGCGACCTTCTGCCACGTGTACCGGGCCTCGGCGCGGCGGCGTCCGGCGCGGCCGTACGCCTCGCGGCGCGCGGCGTCGTCGAGCAGGCCGCCGACGGCCGCAGCGACGGCGTCCTCGTCGCGCGGCGGCACGTGGAGGCCGGTGTCGTCCTCGACCACCGTGTCGATGAGTCCTCCGACGCTCGACGCCACGACCGGTCGGCCGCACGCCATCGCCTCGAGGGGCACGATGCCGAACGGTTCGTACCAGGGTGCGCAGACGACGACGTCCGCGCTCCGGTACACCGCCGGCATGTCGCCCTGGCGGAGCTGGCCGCGGAACTCGACGTGGTCGCGGACGCCGAGCGACCGTGCCAGCGCGTCGAGCCGCTGGTACTCGGGGTCGTCGACCAGGTCGGCCCCGGCCACGCCCGCACCGCCGACGACCACGAGCTCCACGTCACGGCCCGCGTGCACCAGGGCGGCGAGGGCGGCGATCGTCGTGCCGACGCCCTTCCGCCGGACGAGTCGCGAGGCGGTCAGGACCCGGAAGGGTCGGGTGCGCTCCTCGACCTCGCCGTCCGGTCGGAACAGGGACACGTCCACGCCGCACGGCACCACCGAGATCCGGTGCAGCGGCACGCCGAGGGCCTTCAGCTCGAACGCCTCGTCCGAGCACGTCGCGATGACCTGGTCGACGCTCCGGCCGACCGCCGGCTCGATCCACTCGCGCTCCGCGGGGCTGGTGTCCGCGGCGCCCTGGTGACGGCGCTTGACGACCCCGAGGGCGTGGAAGGTCTGCACCACGGGGATCCGGATGCCGCCCGTCCGGGCCTGCACCTGCGCCACCGCCTCGAGCGCCGCGTGTCCCGACATCCAGAAGTGCGCGTGCACCACGTCCGGACGCTCGACGAACCACTCGGCGGCGAGCACCGACGCGAAGGTGCCCATGAACGGGAAGAGCTCGTCCTTCGGGACCGTCCGGGCCGGACCGGCGTCGACGTGCACGACCTCGACCCCCGGGCGCAGCAGCACCCGGACCGGCTGGCTGGCGTCGTCCCGGCGGGTGTACACGGTCACCCGGTGGCCGCGGTCGGCGAGCGCGCCGGAGAGCTCGGCGACGTGCACGTTCTGCCCACCGGCGTCCACCCCGCCGAGCGTGGCGAGCGGACTCGCGTGCTCGGAGACCATCGCGATCTTCATCGGACACTCCCTTCCATCGCGACCGTGGTCGCACGGTCGCGTCGCGCACGTCGCGCGACCACGTCGTCGAGCAGTTCGTCCCAGTCCGTCGTGAACCGGGCGAGCGCGTGCCGCGCCAACGCGGCTTCGCGGGCGGCGAGCCCCCGTCGGCGCGCCTCGTCGGGGTCATCGAGGAGCAGCCTGGAGGCGCGGACCAGCTCCGCCACGTCGGTCGCGATCGCGCCGGCCTCGGCGGGCACGGTGCGCGGCGCGTCGGTCGTCGCGAGGACCAGGACCGGCATCGCCATGTGCATGGCCTCGATCAGCGACAGCCCGAGCGACGTCCAGCGGTTCGGGTGCACGTAGGCGCGACGTTCGGCGAGCGCGGTGTGCATCGGGTCGGCCTGGACGTCACCGAGGCCGACGACCCGGTCGCCGAAGTCGAGTTCCGGCAGGCGCTCGGTGCCCATGCCCCAGACGTCGACGGGTGCGACGGCGCCGAAGCGCGGCAGCAGGTCGGTGCCGACGACCCGGCCGCGGCGGACCGGTTCGTTGATGACGGCACCGAAGCGTTCCTGGACGCCGGTCCAGAGGGGCCCCGGGTCGACGACGCCGTGTTCGACCACGGTGGTGGCGGTGGTGCCGCAGTCCCACATCAGGGCGTTCCAGTGGGTGACGTGCGCGATGAGCAGGTCGTCGCGGTCTCGGAACGGGTGCAGGCTCGAGGGGACGTCGACGCGGGGTGCGTTGTGCTCGACGAAGACCATCGGGACCGCGCGGCCGCCGAGCAGGCGACGGGCTTCCTCGAGCTCCTCGGTGCGCTGCAGCACGACGAGGTCGACCTCGGCGTCGACGACGTCGGCGGGGTCGATCTCGACGACGGAGTCGGGCCAGGCGCGTCCGCCGCGCCCGAGTCCCCAGGCGTCGCGCGCCGGGGTGGTCGGGACGAGGTACTCGTGGGGGCCGCGGACGAAGGCGTCCATCCAGCCGCCGTGCACGTGCCACACGAGGATCCGCATGCAGGGCCTTCCGTTCGTCGATCAGCCGGGGAGAGGAGCAGGAGGGGGAGGAGCAAAAGAGGAGGAGCAGGAGCAGTGGCGGACGCTACGCACGTGCTTCTGGGCTGCTCCGCAGCTTCGCGACTTCCATCCGGGAAGCGCGGTCGAGCAGCCGCTCGTGCGCGTCGAGCACGTCCTCCGGCCGCACCGACGACAGGCACGGGTGCCCGGGGACGGGGCACTCGCGGGCACGGCTGAGCCGGCACGGAGCGCCCTGGTCGCCGAGCAGTTCGACGAGCGGGGCGTACGGCGCCCACTTCGCGGCCGGCACGACGGGGGAGAACAGGCTGACGATCGGGGCGCCGACGGCTGCGGCGAGGTGCGCCGGGCCGGTGTTGCCGACGACGACGACCTCCGCGCCGGCGAGCACCGAGGCGAGCTCCTCGGGCGAGGTGCGACCACCGAGGTCGATCCCGCTCGCTCCGGCGACCTCGGCGGTCAGTGCGGTCTCGCCGGGGGAGCCGGTGACGACGACCGGGATCCCGCGGTCGGCGTACGCCTGCACGAGCGCGCGGTGGTGCTCGGCCGGCCACGACCGGGCCGGGACGCTCGCGCCGGGGTGGACGACCACGTACCGTCCCAGGGCGGTCACCTCGGGTGGTGCCGGGGCGTCGTGACGCACCACGAGCCTCCCGTCGTCCTCCGGCGGCAGCCGGTACCCGGCGGCGGCAGCGATCCGGAGCGCACGTTCGGGCTCCGGGATGTCCTCGGGCAGGTCCTCGCCCGGTCGGAGCCGGACGTCGAGGAGCGACCCGGGGTGGTCGACGGAGACACCGGTCACGCGGGGCACGCCGGCCAGCCGGAGGAGCAGGGCGAGCGGGAGCGGCGACTGGTGGAAGGACGTCAGGACGACGGCCTCGTCCGGGCGTTCCTCGGCGACCAGTGCGCGGATCTCGTCGACCACGGAGTCGTCGACGGGGCGGACGGTCTCGGTCACCCACGGCGCGGACCAGACGCGCAGGGAGTCCACGCCGGGCAGGAGTCGTCCGGCCGGGGCGCCCTGGGGGCCGCACAGCATCGTGACGTGGGCGGCGCCGTGGGCGATCGCGCGGACGGCGGGGCCGGCGACGAGCACGTCACCGAAGGAGTCGAGCCGCGCGACGAGCACCCGGCGTCGGTCGCCCGGTGGCGCGGGGGTCACGGCGCTCACGTGCTGCTCACCGAGCTGTCGACCCGTTCGAGCACCAGTCCGACCGCCTCGTCGAGGGTCCCCGCGACCGTCGTCGCCGCGTCCACCTCCTCCTGCCGGGTCCGCGCCGTCGGGACGAGGATCCCCTGGGCACCGGCGGCCTCGGCAGCGCGCACGTCGGCGCCGATGTCGCCGATCACGACCAGACCGGCCGCCGGCACGCCCAGACGCTCCGCGGCGTCGAGCACCATGCCGGGCTGCGGCTTCCGGCACGCGCAGCCGTCGCCGGCGTCGTGCGGGCAGACGCACCACACGTCGAAGGGTCCGACGAGCTCGTCGACCCGGGCGTCGGTGGCGTCGACCTGCTCACGGGTCGCCATGCCCTTCGCGATCACCGACTGGTTCGTCACCACGCCGGTCGCGAGCCCCGCGGCGCGCACGCGTTCGACGGCACGGCGTGCACCGGGCACGGGGACGACGAGGCGCGGGTCGGCGTTGTACGGGACGTCGACGACGAGGGTGTCGTCGCGGTCGAAGAGCACACCGACGACGGGCCGGTCCGGAGCGAGGGGCATGCTCCCGGAGTACCGGTGCGGACCCGGGGACGGCCCCAGGATCAGCCGTTGCGCGCGGAACCGGCCACGCCACCAGGGTGCTCCGTCTACCGTCGCGGTCGTGACCGCCCTCGAGAGCATGCCACCGTCCGACGGTCGGCCCGAACTGCTCGTCCTCCGTGCCATCAAGCTCGGCGACCTCCTCGTCGCCGTGCCCGCCCTCCGTGCGCTCCGTCGTGCGTTCCCGGACCACCGGATCACCCTCGCGACGACCGCGTGGCTCGCCCCGGTCGTCGAGCTCGTGCCGGCCGTCGACGTGCACCTCGCGCAGCACGGGCTCGACCACCCGATCGCCGCGCCGACCGGCACCGTCGACGTCGCGGTGAACCTGCACGGCGCCGGCCCGGAGTCGTCGGACCTCGTCGCGGCCCTCGCCCCCCGCCGCGTGATCGGACACGCCGACCCGACGCACGGGTACGCGGGCCCCGAGTGGCCCGCCGACGTGCACGAACGCGACCGGTGGGCAGACCTGCTCACCTGGCACGGCGTGCCCGCCGACGCCGAGGACGTCGCCATCGACCGCCCGGACGGTCCGCGCGCGGTCGCCGGCGCGGCGGTCGTCCACGTCGGTGCCTTCCACGGTGCCCGGCACTGGCCGACAGACCGTTTCGCCGACGTGGTGCGCGGACTGCGCGACCGCGGGTTCGACGTGGTCCTGACAGGAGGCGCGGACGACGTCGTGCGCGCCGCCGCCGTCGCCGACGCGGCCGGCCTCGCGCCGGGGGCGGTCCTGGCCGGCTCCCTGGAGCTGCAGGCGTTCGCCGGCGTCATCGCCGCGGCGCGGCTCGTCGTCACCGTCGACACCGGCGCCGCGCACCTCGCGTCGGCGTACGGGGTGCCGTCGGTGGTGCTGTTCGGACCGGCTCCGCCGGAGGCGTGGGGGCCGCCGGCGTCCGGGCCGCACATCGTCCTCACCGACGCCTCGGTCCGGCGCGGCGACGTGTTCGCCGAGGACCCGGACCCGGCGATCCTCGCGGTCTCGGCCGACGACGTCCTGGGCGCGGTCGACCGGCTCGGAGTGACTGCACAGCAGGCCGGACGGTAGCGTCGGACACGAGCGACCCGGACCCGCCGGGTGCTCGGAGGGAGCCCTTCGTGTTCGAAGCTGCGAACATCCGCGACTGGATCGGTCTGCCGGTCGTCGACGAGTCCGACGACAAGGTCGGGACCCTCGAGAGCATCTACTACGACACCGCCACCTCGGAGCCCGCGTTCGGCGCACTCACGACGGGGCTCGTCGGGTTCCAGAAGCTCGTGTTCGTCCCGCTCGTCGGCGCTCTCGTCGCGCCGAAGCACCTGCGGGTGGCCTTCTCGAAGAAGCTCGTCAAGGACGCACCGTCGATCCCCACGGACGGTGAGCTCGACGCGGCGACCGAACCCGAGCTCTACCAGCACTACGGGCTGCAGTACCAGACCGGCAGCGGCGGCGAGCGCCGACTCGGGCGCCGCTGACCGCCCGCTCGTCACCGACGATCCCGACCACCCCGTCCGCCCCTCCCCACCCACGGAGGCCGCAACTGCGCCGCATCGCCCGTCGTCCGTTCCGCGCTGCCCTGGCGACCCTCGGCGCGGTCGGTCTCGTGGCGGTGTCGCTCCTGGTGCCGGCCGGTGCTCCGGACGCGTCCGCGGCGCCGATGTGGCCGGTCCCGCAGCCGTACCCCGTCACCACCGCCCCGGCGGAGTCGCTCGCCGACGTCCCGCCGGGCAGCCAGTACGTCGCCCTCGGTGACTCGTACTCCGCCGGGTACGGCCTCGGCGACCGGACACGCCTGCCCACGAGCGCATGCGTGCAGTCCGCGAGGGACTACCCGCACCGGCTGGCAGCGCAGTTCGGGCTCGACCTGACCGACGTCACGTGTGCAGGGGCCACCAGCGCGGACGTCACGACGGGGCACCAGTTCAAGGGGGTGCCGCCACAGATCGAGTCGCTCTCCGACGACACCCGACTCGTGACCCTGACGATCGGCGGGAACGACGCCGACCTGTTCGGCACGGCGGCGTCGTGCCTGGCGATCTCGGCGAACGGGCCGGTGTTCTCCGGTCGCGACGCGCCGTCGTGCGAGAGCACCCTCGTCACGGACGGCGACGACCAGCTCGCGGCGAAGATCCAGTCGCGGGTGGCGCTCGGGATCGCGGACACCCTCGCCGCGGTGAAGGCCGCCGCACCGAACGCCGTCGTGGTGTTCCTCGGGTACCCGGCGATCTTCCCGGACGCCGAGCACACCCCGGCGAAGGGCTGCTTCCGGTCGGCGCTCGACCTCGGCACGCTGGCCGGGTCGTTCCCGAAGGACACGTTCCCGTTCACGGACACCGACGTCGAGTACCTGCACGGGGTGCAGGAGGAGCTGAACGAGGTGTCCGCGTCGGCGGCGGACGCGGCCGGCGTCCGGTTCGTCGACGTCTTCGCGAGCACCGCCGACCACTCCGCCTGCGCTCCGACGAAGCGCTACGTCGCCGGCGTCACCCTCACCGGGACCGGGGACCTGCGCCGCATCGACCTCAAGGCCGGCGCGCTGCACCCGAACGAGCGGGGCGTCGCGTACCTGACCGCACGCATGGCGACCGCGATCCGCGGCCTCGCCGGCTGAGCCGCGGGCAGGTGCACGCGTCAGGCGGTCGCCGCGCGGGCGTCGGTGTGGGCAGCGGGCGGCACGACGCACACCGGAGACGCGGTCTCGCGCAGCACGTCGTGCAGCAACGAGCCCGACAGCGCCCGCACGTGTCCACGACCGAGCACCACGAGTGACGCCCGGCGGGTGTGCGACGCGATCGCGTGCCCCGGGTGCCCCTCGACGAGCAGGGGGCGGATCCGCACCGCCGGGAAGCGCGCGGTCAGCTCGTTCGTGACGCGCTGCAGGAGTCCGGCGTTCCTGGTCCGCCACCGCAACGGGTCCTCGGCGAAGTCGGTCAGCCCGGTGCGGGTCAGCACCGGCATCTCCCACGCCCGCAGGAGTGTCAGGCGCCGGTTCCGTCGGACCGCCTCGTCGACCGCGATCGTCACGGCTCGCTCGTCGATCGGCTCCTCGACGGCCAGTACCACGTCGCCGTCGATCGGGTGCGGCCCCTCGGGCACGATGACCGTCGGCACGGCGGCACGCTCCGCGACACGGGCCGGGTCCGCGCCCGCCGTCGAGCCGCGTCGGCTCCGGAAGGTCCCGATCACCAGCAGGTCGCCGCCGTCCGACTCCTCGACGAGCGCGGCGGCGAAGGGCCCCGCGTGCCGTCGGATCTCGACCGTCGTGCCGGGCATGGCCGTCCGGACCGACTCGGCGAGGTCGTCCGCGACGTGCGCCCGACCCTCCAGGGCCGGGTCCAGGCCGATGATCCGCACCCGGTCGATCCCGGTACCGGCCCGTGCGGCGATCCACCGCAGGGACTCGTCGTGCGGCTTCAGCGCATCCGCGGCCAGCGTGACCGTCGTCCACCGTTCGTCCATCCCGATCGACCTCCTCGTCGGGGTCCTCCGGGGGCGTCGACTGGCGCTCCGTGCCCTGCACGCTACTCCGGATGCGTCGAATGACCCAAGCGGTCGGCGACACCGCGACGTTACGGTGATCGTGCTCCAAACAGGTGGAGCAGACACTTTCTCGGAGGTTCAAGATGGCGTTCGTCACAACGAGCGATGGTGCGGAGATCTTCTACAAGGACTGGGGGCCCCGCGACGCGCAGCCCATCGTCTTCCACCACGGATGGCCCCTGTCCTCCGATGACTGGGACGCGCAGATGCTGTTCTTCCTGGCGAACGGCTACCGGGTGATCGCGCACGACCGCCGTGGACACGGACGGTCGTCGCAGATCGGGACCGGCCACGACATGGACCACTACGCCAGCGACACCGACGCGCTGGTGCAGCACCTCGACCTGCAGAACGCGATCCACATCGGGCACTCCACCGGTGGCGGCCAGGTCGCACGCTACGTCGCCCAGTACGGCGAGCCGCAGGGCCGCGTCGCGAAGGCCGTCCTGGTGTCGTCCGTGCCCCCGATCATGCTCAAGAGCGACGCCAACCCGGAGGGCACGCCGATCGAGGTGCTCGACGGGTTCCGGAGCGCCCTCGCGGCGAACCGTGCCGAGTTCTACCAGGCGGTCGCCGAGGGTCCGTTCTACGGGTTCAACCGGGCGGGTGCCGACGTGTCCGCCCCGGTCATCGCGAACTGGTGGCGCCAGGGGATGACGGGCAGCGCGCTGGCGCACTACGAGGGCATCAAGGCCTTCTCCGAGACCGACCAGACCGAGGACCTCAAGGCCATCTCGGTCCCGGTGCTCGTCACGCAGGGCGACGACGACCAGGTGGTGCCGTACAAGGCTGCCTCGATCAAGCAGGCCGAGCTCCTGCAGAACGCCACCCTCAAGATCTACGAGGGCTACCCGCACGGGATGCTGACGGTCCACGCGGACGTCATCAACCCCGACATCCTCGCCTTCCTGAAGCAGTAGGCGTCCACGGACCCGAGGGGCGTGCTCCGTGGTGGGGCGCGCCCCTCGTGCTGAGGAGTGACATGCAGACCGAGTTGCTGGAGCAGGCCGACCGTGTGCTCGCCGCGCTCCCCCCGGGGCGCCGCGAAGCCGTCCGGGAGATCGTCGTCGACGCCGTGCACCGCGGCGCGCTGACGGCCACGGGTCGGGCGTTCATCGCGAGGGTGTCGGGATCCACGTTCCTCGCGGACGTCCTCAGCGCGGCACTGGCCGAGCACGTCCAGGAGCAACGAGCGCTGGAGCAGGATCGCGTCGGATGACGCTAGGGGCGGTCGACGACTCCTGGTCCGATGGTCTCGACGCTCAACCGAGAGCGAAGGAGCAGACGATGACCGACCAACCCACCCCGCCGCACCACGAGACCCCCGCCGTCGGCGACCCCGACCTCCCGCAGGAAGGACTCGTCAACATCGCAGACGACCCGGCCGCGAACACGATGACGGGCCCGCAGAACCCGGCACTCGCAGCGCAGTTCCCGAGTCAACTGAACGCGCCGGCGACCGACATCAGCACCCAGGCCTTCTTCTGGTCGTCCTTCAACATCTCGCCCCGTCGGGTCCAGCGCGGCGGGTGGGCGCGGGAGCTGACCCAGTCCGACTTCGCGATCTCCGACGAGATCGCCGGCGTCAACATGTACCTCGAGCCGAGCGGCATCCGTGAGCTGCACTGGCACCAGACCGCGGAGTGGGCGCTGATGACCCGCGGAGGCTGCCGCGTCACGACGCTGAGCCGCGAAGGGCTGCCGAGCGTCGAGGACGTCTTCGAGGGAGACCTCTGGTTCTTCCCCGCCGGGCTCCCGCACTCGCTCCAGGGCCTCGGCCCGGACGGCGCCGAGTTCGTCCTCGCCTTCGACAGCGGCGAGCAGTCCGAGAGCAACACACTCCTGCTCACCGACTGGTTCGCCCACACCCCGCCGGACGTCCTCGCCAAGAACTTCGGCGTCGCGCAGGACGCCTTCGCGGACCTGCCGCTGCACGACCTCTGGATCTTCCCCGGCGAGGTCCCCGGCGACCTGGAGCAGGACCAGCTCGCAGCCGGCGTCGAGTGGGGCGGCACCGAACCCGTCATCTTCCGGATGGGCAAGACCGCCCCGCGGTTCGAGAACAGCGGCGGCAGCATCCGGATCGCGGACAGCACGAACTTCCCGGGCGCGAAGACCGTCGCCGCGGCGCTGACGGTCGTGGAGCCCGGGTCCATGCGTGAGCTGCACTGGCACCCGAACGCCGACGAGTGGCAGTACTACCTCAAGGGCCAGGGCCGCATGACCGTGTTCAACACCGGTCCCCACGCCAACACGATGGACTTCAAGGCCGGCGACGTCGGCGTCGTGAAGCGGAACCTCGGCCACTACGTGGAGAACACCGGCGACGAGCCGCTCATCTACGTCGAGACCTTCCGCAGCGACCACTACGAGGAGGTCTCCCTCGCGAACTGGCTCGCGCACCTGCCGCCGTCGCTGGTGTCGCAGCACCTGAACATCCCCGAGGAGGTCCTCGCGACCTTCCCGCGCGGATCCCAGGGGATCGTGCCACTGCGGGCGCCCCGCGAACGGTGACCCGGCTGGGAGGTGCGGGTCGTCGTCGAGGTGATCCGCGCCTCCAGGCTGGTCCCGCGTAGCGTCGACGACGTGGTGGTGAGCGCCGGACTGTTGCTCCACCGGACCGCGTCGACGGGACCGGAGGTCTTCGTCGCGCACATGGGCGGGCCGTTCTGGCGGAGCCGACCACGGGCCTGGACGATCCCGAAGGGGCTCGTCGAAGGAGCCGAGGAGCCGCTCGCGACCGCGGTGCGGGAGTTCGCCGAGGAGATCGGCGTCCCCGCACCGGTCACAGCGTCCGACGCTGTCGACCTGGGGGAGTTCCGGCAGGCCTCCGGCAAGCGCGTCCGGGTCTTCACCGCATCGGCACCGACGTTCGCCGTGGACGAGGTGCGGAGCAACACCGTCCAGCTGGAGCTGCCGCGCGGGTCGGGACGGTTCGTGGAGGTCCCGGAGGTCGACGACGCGCGGTGGGTGACGGTCGACGAAGCCCGCGGGCTGCTCGTCGCCGGGCAGGTCGCGGCGCTCGACGCACTGCTCGAGCGCCTCGCTCGTTCCGGGTGAGTCACGATGTGGTGACGGTGCGGACAGGCGCCGCGTCCTGTGGATAGCCTGCACGCGTGTCGGGGCACGCCGACGCCATCACAGGGGAGTACGCATGCGGCGCTGGCGCACGGTCACGGCAGGGCTCACCGCCCTCGCACTCGGAGCAGGGCTCGCGATCGGGGGCGCCACGAGCGCCTCGGCTGAGCCGGTCGGCAACTGGGGGACGTTCACCCTCAGCGGTGCGTCGAAGGCGTACACGGGGACGATGACGATGGCCGGGTTCCCGGACACGACGTTCACGTCGAACTCGCGGCAGTCGACCGTCATCAGTGGCGCGTCGACGTGGCAGTCCGCGGGGACGCCGGTTGGTCAGGCGGGGTTCGGCTCGAGCCGCGGCACGACCTACATGAACCAGCGACCGACCGCGGATAATGCGACGTCACCGTCGACGACCACCTACACGTTCGCGGAACCGACGCCAGGTGGGCGATCTTGGGCGTTTGTCCTCGGAGACATCGACGCGGATCAGGCGACCGTGACCGCAACTGACGTGAACGGGAACCCGATCAGCGCAGGCGCGATCGGATTCAACGGGGCCGCGGGCGGCAACACGGGATACAACTCCTGCTCGTCCGTCGCTGAGGGTGGCTGGCCGTGTGGCCGGGGCACGACCGACGACCCGACTCCGGGTAGCGACGTGCCGACCTGGACACCGAACACCGGCACCGCAGGAGGCGGCACCCTCATCGGAAACGCGTCGGCATCGGACACCGCGGGCGCGTCAGCGTGGTTCAGCCCGACCGCCTCACTCAAGACTTTGACGGTCACGTACCAGCAGCGCAGCGGATTCCCGGTCTACCAGACCTGGTTCGCCGTGAAGACCGCAACCATCAGTGGTGTCGCGACCCTAGACGGAACGGCAATCCCTGGGGCCACCGTCACGGCAACTGCACCGCGTGGGGTCGTCTACACCACAACTACCGACGCCGACGGGCGCTACAGCTTCCCGGCACTCCCGCAGATCAACGACTACGTCGTTCGCATAACCACTCCAGCCGGCGCTGTCGACCCTGACGGAACGGACGACGGCACGTCCATCGTCAGCGGGGTGTCTCTCAACCTCTCCACCACCGGTAACGATCGAACCGACGTCGACTTCGCGTTCACCTCGCCGCCAGAGACCACCTCGGTGATCGGGACGGTGACCGACGACGACGGCAATCCCGTGTCGAACGTCCCGGTCGTGATCACCGACCCGGACACCGGCGACACACTGGTCGACACCACGACCAACAGCGACGGGGTCTACACCGGCTCCGACCTTCCGGCCGATACCGACCTCGACGTGTCGATCGCCGCCGGGGAGCCGACGACGATCACCACCGGCGACGCCGACGCCGCTCCCGTGGAGCCGGAGCCGATCGTCGCTCCCGCTGCTGTGATCGCCACGGTGACCGGCGTCGTGACCCTCGACGGTGCGGCCGTGCCCGAGGGCCAGGTCGTCGACCTCCTCGACGAGACCGGAGCGGTCGTCGGTTCGACGACCACCGGCGCCGACGGCAGCTACGTCTTCGCCACGGTCGCCGGCACCTACACGGTCCGCACGGTCGTCCCCGCTCCGGGAGCCACCGGTGACACCGCGAACACCGGCGTCACCGCGGTCGCGGGCGACAGCGTCACCTCGGACCTGCCCTTCGAGTCGCCCGCCGTCCCCGCGGTCATCACGACCGACCAGCCAGGCACGGTCGTCGACACGAACGGTGACCCGGTCGCCGGTGTCGACGTCGTCGCGACCCCGACCGACCCGCAGGCCGGCGGACCCGTCACCGTCACCACCGACGAGGACGGCGCGTTCGACCTGACCGGCCTCGAGCCGACGACCGAGTACACGATCACGGTCGACGTCGACGGCGCGGAGGCGCAGCCGATCGTCACGCCCGAGGAAGGTGCGGCGACACCGCTGGCCTTCGTCGTCCCGGCAGCCGCGACCCCGACGCCCACGCCCACCCCGACGGCGACGCCCACTGCCACCTCGTCCCCGACGGCCGTCCCGACCCTGCCGGCGAACGGTGGGACGGGCAGCACACCGGGGAACGCCGCCGGTGACCCGGGCAACGGCGGGCCGCTGGCGTACACCGGTGCGGACCTCGGGCCGGGGCTCATCGCGGCCGGGGTGCTCGTGCTCCTCGGTGCGGCGCTGCTGACCTACCGCGCCGTGCGCAACCGCCGCCGGAGCCACCTGCAGGACTGACCCAGCGCGGACGAGGGGCGGGTCCGGCGCTGCCGGCCCGCCCCTCGTCCGTGCGGCCGGCGCCGCGCCGGCCCGCTCGGCTGTTTGCCGAAGTCGCACAACACGCCGCTCAGGTCCGCCGAGGTTGGACAACACGCGGCTCAGGTCCGCCGGGAATCGCCTTCGCGTGCCGCCGCCCGCCGGAGCCCGCCGCCGGGCCCACACGACACGCCGAGGCCCACCCGCCGAGGTCGCGCAACACGCCGCCGGCCGTCCACCGAGGTCGCACGAACTGACGCCCGACACGCGTCCGACCGACAGCTCGTGCCAGCCCGGCGCTACGCACGCGGCATGTCGTGACCACTCGCCCGAGACAGCCCGCGCCCGCCGCCGCCCGCCGGAGCCCGCCGCCGGGGCCGCACGACACGCCGAGGCCCATCCGCCGAGGTCGCACAACACGCCGCCGGCCGTCCGCCGAGGTCGCACGAACTGACGCCCGACACGCGTCAAACCGACAGTTCGTGCCACCCCGGCGCTACGCACGCGGCATGTCGTGACCACTCGCTACAGACCGCCCGCGCGTGCCGCCGCGTGCCGCCGCCCGCCGGAGCCCGCCGCCGGGCCCACACGACACGCCGAGGCCCACCCGCCGAGGTCGCACAACACGCCGCCGACCGTCCGCCGAGGGTGCACGAACTGCCGCCCGACAGGCGTCCAACCGACAGTTCGCGCCAACCCGGCGCCACGCACGCGGCATGTCGTGACCACTCGGCCGAGCCCGGCCCGCCCCACCGGCCCGGACGCCCGCGCAGCGGACCCCAGCCCCCGCCGCGCGCAGCCCCGCGCTACTGCGTCCGACGCGTCCGCACCGAACCCGTGACGACGCCGATCGACCCGGTCATCGTCTGGATCGCGCGGCCGACCACCGGCACCGAGGTCGTGACGACCGCGAGCGACGAGGTGATCGCCTCGATCGAGGACGTCGACAGGTGCTCCTGCGTGTGCGAGTGCACCGGGAACCCACGGCGCGCGAGCACCACGACCCCGAGGGACCCGATCAGGACCGCTGCGCCCGCGAACGGCAGGTACTGCAGCCCGACGACCCCGAGGACCTGGCCGCCGATGGCTGCACCGCCCGCGATGCCGATGTTCGACGCACCGTTGACCAGGGCGCCGGCGATGTCAGGGGAGACGCCTCCCGAACGGATCGCGGCCGCCATGAACAGCGTGCCGGTGGTGCCGTTGGCCGCCATCCAGACGCCGGCGACGACCATCGTCCCCATCAGGGAACCGTGCACGAACGGCATCACGGCGAAGGCGACGGCCATCACGGCCACGGCCGCCACGAGGGTCTGTCGGGGTGCCCGGTCGACGAACACGCCGGCGAGCCAGAGCCCGATGACCCCGGTGCCGCCGAGGACGAGCAGCGCACCGCTGACCAGCGAGGAGTCGAGTCCGGCGTCGATCGCGTACGGGCCGATGTAGGTGTAGACGACGTAGTGCCCGGCGAAGAGCAGCAGGTCGGCGATCACGACCGAGAGCAGGCCGGTCCGTGCCCATGCCTTCGGAGACCCGATGTGCGGAGAGGAAGCACCGCGGACGGCGGGCAGGAACGCGAGGGCGACGGCGGCGAGGACGGCGGCGGCGACACCCACCGAGAACACGGCGGGGCGCCAGCCGATGTGCTGCGCCACCCAGGTCGCCACGGGGACGCCGAGGACGAACCCGAGCGAGCTGCCCGAGTACACGAACGCGATCGCCCGGCCAGCCAGTCGCGGTGGCACGATCCGGGTGGCGTACGCCGAGGCGACCGAGAAGAACAGGGCGTGGGCGATGCCGCCGACCACCCGGCCCGCGCAGACGACGGCGAACGAGGGCGCGAAGGCGACCATCAGGTTCGAGACCGTGTAGCCGACGAGCGTCGACACCAGCACGGCCTTGCGGGGGAGCTTCGCGGTGAACGCGGTGAGCGGCAGCGCGAGGATCGCGACGGCCGCGGCGTACACGGTGACGACGATGCCCATGCTCGCCTCGGACACGCCGAGGTCTGCGCTCATGGTGCCGAGCAGGCCGACGGGCATGAGCTCGGTGGTGATCGCGAAGAACGTCGCGAGGCCGAGCACGGCGATGCCGACGATCGACTGGGTGGTGACGGTGATCGGCCGCGTCTGGGTCGACACGGCCGAGGTGGTGGTGTTGGTGGTCACGTGCTGACCTCCTCCGGGGCACGGTGGAGCGCGCGACGTTGCCGACGGTGTGACGACGGCTGACCGGGGGGTCTGCGGGGCGCGCTCGCGGATGTGGATGATGTGGGTACGACTCCACGGCGAGTGCGCTCTTCCAGTGTTGCACGATGATCCCGAGCCCGCGAGGGGGTCACACCGGATTCTCGGAGCGCTCCAACAATGCACAGCGAGCGCAGCCCCGGCGCTCAGTACTCGTTCGTCACCCGACCCTGCACCCCGCCACCCCGCAGGCTCATCGTCAGCGTCCCGCTCATCGACTGCGCCGACATCGACACCGAGCCGTGCAGCGCGGACTCCCGCGGGTAGCACGCCGTCGACGACTCGATCCGGTTCGCGGTCGCCACCAGGCAGATCGTCGACCGGTCCGTCCCGACCCCGGCCCACACCGCCCACGGCGTGTCGAACGAGCTGCCGTCGAGGGCACGGTTCGAGAAGATGAGCCGCGTCGAGTGCAGGCTGACCGGTGCCTCGACGGGCCCCGGAAGCTGGTCGGCGTAGGTCTGCGGTGCGTCGAGCAGCTGCTCGAGCGTCACCGTCCCCGCCGTCGGCGTGATGCTCGGTGCCGCGGCGACGTCGGGTCGTGTGGTGCCGACGACCGTGCCGGCCGCGAACGCCACACCGACCGCCGCGGCCGCCCCGAGCGCGATCCAGACGCGGGGCCGCGCGGTCCACAGCACGCTCCGCCAGCGCGCCCATCGCGCAGGTCCCGCCTGGAGGCCCGGCTCACCCCCGCCGTCCACCGTCGCCTCGTCGACGTGGTCGGCTCGTCCGTCCGCGTTCGCCACCCACGCACCGGCCTGCGCCGCCGGAACGGGGTCGGGAACCGGCGCGGTTCCGGGAGCAGGATCGGACTCCCGAACGGGAGCAGGATCGGACTCCCGAACGGGAGCCGGAGCGGACTCCCGAACGGGAGCCGGTTCGGACTCCGGTACGGGAACGGACCAGGAAGCCGCGGCGGGCTCCGGAGCCGGCCGCGCCGGGGACGGTGGCGGCGTGCTGACGGGTGTCGTGCCTCCAGGCCGGTCGCCGCTGTCCGCAGCCGGCATGGCGGACAGAACGGCCTTCCGCGCACCCGAGCGACGCCCGCGCGCGAGGTCCTGCAACGCGATCCGAGCGCGCGCCGCATCTGCGGGGCTCGACTCCGCTCCCCAGGCCACGGCTTCGAGCCGTGCCCGTTCCGCTGCCACGTCGTCGTGGACCATGCGCACCCCAGCTCTGCCGGTCGTGTTGGACGCCTTCCATCGTGGCACCGGGTGGCCGGCGGCGCGCACCCAGAACGAGGGGAGTAGGCGTGGTGCATGAGCACCGACCCCACGCAGCAGCACGACGCCGACCCCGAGACCCTCGAGCCGCTGAGCCACGACACCCAGTCCGGCGAGGCCGACTACGTCGCGACGAGCCCCGGCGGGTCGGGGACCGAGCGCCACGTCCCGACGGCTGACGAGGAGCAGGGCCGCGGCACGGAGTACGACCCGGTCGACCAGGGCCCGCAGCAGGAGGGCCAGGGCGGCTGACGCGACGCAGCGCCTAGTGCCTAGCGCCTTGCGCTAGCGGACCACCCGGCGCAGCACGGCACGTTCTGCGGCGGTCCACGCGGCGCTCGTCACGACGTAGAGCGCGGCGGCCAGCGGCGCGATCGCGGCGAACACCACGGTGGTGAACGGTGCGTACCGCGCGATGGCGGCCGTCGCGGCGGCACCGGGCACCGCGGTCGCCGGCTCCGGCGCGGGGACGGGGTTCCAGCGCAGGTTCGCCCGTCGGCTGAGTTCCACGACGACGGCGAGCACGACGAGCAGCACCACGACGACCCACGCGTGCGCCCACAGCGGCGAGGTCAGCGTGACGACCAGCGAGTGCCCGAGGGGGACCCCGACGAGGGTGGCGTCGAGCAGGGCGTTCGCCGTGCCACCGATGGACGCGTGCGTGAAGAGCGTGTACACGAGCGACAGCACCGGCGCCTGGGCGAGGACGGGCAGGCACCCGGCGAGCGGTGACACCTTCTCGTTCGTGTACAGCTGCTGGACGGCCCGCTGGAGCCGCTCGGAGTCCTTGCCGTGGCGCTTCCGGAGCTCGGCGATCCGCGGCGCGAGCCGGCGTCGATCCCGTTCCGCGCGGACCTGGAGCACCGAGAGCGGGACGAGCACCGCCCGGACTGCCAGGGTCAGCAGCACGACCGCGAGCGCGGCGGCGAAGGAGCCGGTGGCGGGGGAGAGCACCGTGGTGAGCGCCGCGATGAGGTCGGCGCCGCCGTGCAGCAGCGGGCCGACGAGGGGCAGGGTTGACAGGTCCATGACGTGTTCCGATCGGTGGTGGGTTCGGGGGTGTGCGTTCAGCCCCGGCCACCGGTCGGTGGTCAGGACGGAGCGACGGCCCCCGGAGCCCGCGAGCGGGTGTGCCCGTCGGCATCGGGGTGGCTGAACGTGATCCGGGTGACCAGGTCCGCCACCACCGCGGCGACCGTGGACGACGGGCCGACGCCGAGCACCGCAGCGAGGACCGCGACGAGGACCCGTGCGACGACGACCGCCGCAGCCACCGCGGCGACACCGAGCGCGGCGACGGCCAACAGCGACCAGGCGCCGCCCGAGTCGGCAGCGCCGGCCGTGCTCGTGGCACCGCCGAGCACCAGCGCGGCGACGGCACGCAGCAGGAACTCGATGACGGTCATGGTCCGTTCAGCGTAACGCCCGCGTGCCGCCACGGGCAGGAGGGCAGCGCAGGAGAGGATCGCCGCATGACCGCAGGTTCGCCGAGCACCCCCGCGACCGTCGCGCTCGAACGGGCCGGGGTGCCGTACACGCCGCACGTGTACGACCACCACGAGAGCGCCACCAACTTCGGGGAAGAGGCCGCTGCCGCCCTCGGCCTCCGCGAGGAGCAGGTCTTCAAGACCCTCGTGGTCTCCGTCGACGGCTCCCTCGCCGTGGCGATCGTCCCGGTGGCGAACCGGCTCGACCTCAAGGCCATCGCCGCTGCGGTCGGCGGCAAGAAGGCGACCCTCGCGGACCCGGCCCTCGCCGAGAAGCGGACGGGGTACGTGGTCGGTGGGATCAGCCCGGTCGGGCAGAAGTCCCGGATCCGCACCGTGCTCGACGACTCCGCGCTGACGTACACGACGATCTTCGTGTCCGGCGGGCGCCGCGGCTTCGACATCGAGCTCGCCCCGGCCGACCTCGCGCGCGTCACCGAGGCCACCTCGGCGCCCATCGCGCGGACCTGAGTCGAGTCGCCGCAAGTTTTTTCGGCCACTGGGAATGAGCCGGGGCCCCCTGCGTTGCATTGAGTCGAAGGCACTCAAGTTCCCAGGAGGTCCCTTTGCCAGAGACGTTCGGCCCGACCGGCGGCGACTCGTTCGACGAGTTCCTCGCCCGCCTGCTCGCGGCACAGAACACCGGCGCCCAGCGATCCGTTCCGCTGGGACGACCGGTCGACATCACCCGGCTCCTCAGCCGGCGCACCCACGAGCTCCTGCAGCACACCGCCGAGTACGCGGTGGAGCAGGGACAGCGCGAGATCGATGCACTGCACATCCTGCACGTGCTGATCCGCACCCAGCCCTTCGACGCCGTGATCCGCTCCGGTGGAGTCGATCCCGAGCGTCTCGCCGACGAGGTCGAGCAGCGCCTGCCGATGGCGCGCGAGCCCCTGCCCGAGCAGACCGGGCGCCCGGCGCTGACACCGTCCGCGCAGCGCGTCCTCGTGGAGGCCACCCAGGCCGCCCGCGGCTTCGGCAGCACCTACACCGACCCCGAGCACGTCTTCTTCGCGCTCGTCATGGACCAGGAGACCGTCACCGGTCAGCTCCTCGCGAGCGCCGGCGTCACCCCGCAGGTCATGCAGTCCTACGCACAGCAGGCCGCCGAGGCGGCACGAGAGGGGCGCCCGATGCCCGGGACCACCGAAGCCGACCAGCAGCAGAGCGAGACCCCGACCCTCGACCAGTTCGGTACCGACCTCACCGAGCGCGCCCGTGACGGACGCATCGACCCGGTGATCGGCCGTGCCGACGAGATCGAGCAGGCCGTCGAGATCCTGCTGCGCCGCACGAAGAACAACCCCGTCCTGATCGGCGAGCCCGGCGTCGGCAAGACCGCCATCGTCGAGGGGCTCGCCCAGCGCATCGTCGACGGTGACGTCCCTGCCCTGCTGCAGGGCAAGCGGGTCGTCGCACTCGACCTGCCCGGCATGCTCTCCGGTACCCGCTACCGCGGCGACTTCGAGGAGCGCCTCACCAAGGCCATGGACGAGATCGCGGCACACGCCGACGAACTCATCGTCTTCGTCGACGAACTGCACACGGTCGTCGGCGCCGGTGGTGGCGGCGAGGGCGGCTCGATGGACGCGGGCAACATCCTCAAGCCCCGCCTGGCCCGCGGTGACCTGCACATGGTCGGCGCGACCACGCTGAAGGAGTACCGCCGGATCGAGAAGGACGCCGCCCTCGAGCGTCGGTTCCAGCCCGTCACGGTGGGGGAGCCGAACGTCGAGGACGCCGTGGCGATCCTGACCGGCCTCGCGCCCCGCTACGAGTCGCACCACGGCGTCGTCTACACACCCGACGCCCTCCGTGCCGCGGTCGAGCTCTCGCACCGGTACGTCACCGACCGGCACCTGCCGGACAAGGCCATCGACCTCATCGACCAGGCCGGCGCACGCCGTCGTCTCGCCCGTTCGGGCGACGTCGACGTCGAGGCGCTCCGGTCGCAGGTCGCGTCCCTCACGACCGAGAAGGACCATGCGGTCGTCGAGGAGCGGTACGAGGAGGCGTCGCGCCTGCGCGACGAGATCGACGGCCTGGAGGCGCGGATCACCGCCGCCACGTCGGCGGACGCCACCCGTGCCTCCCGTCCGGGATCCGTGGGCACCTCGATCACGGAGGCCGACATCGCAGCCGTCGTGTCGCGGGCCACCGGGATCCCGGTGACCCGCCTCGGCTCCGCGGACAAGACGCGGCTCGCCGCGCTCGAGTCCGAGCTGCACGAGCGCGTCGTCGGCCAGGACGACGCCGTCGCGGCGATCGCGAAGGCCGTCCGACGCAGTCGCACCGGCATGGGTGACCCCCGTCGCCCGGTCGGCAGCTTCCTGTTCCTCGGCCCGACGGGCGTCGGCAAGACCGAGCTCGCGAAGGCCCTGGCGTCCTCGCTGTTCGGTGACGAGTCGGCGATGCTCCGCTTCGACATGAGCGAGTTCGGCGAACGGCACACCGTGTCGCGGCTGGTCGGTGCCCCTCCCGGGTACGTCGGCTACGACGAGGCCGGTCAGCTCACCGAACGCGTGCGGCGGAACCCGTACTCGGTGGTGCTGCTCGACGAGGTCGAGAAGGCGCACCCGGACGTGTTCAACCTGCTGCTGCAGGTCCTCGACGACGGCCGTCTCACCGACGGGCAGGGTCGCACGGTCGACTTCCGCAACACCGTCGTGATCATGACGTCGAACATCGGCTCCGAGTTCCTGGCTTCCCGCTCCGGTGCGCTCGGGTTCTCGCCGGTCGGATCGACGGACGGCTACGCGGAGGACGACCTGCGTGCCCGCGTGATGGGCAAGCTCCGCGAGGCGATGCGGCCCGAGTTCATCAACCGCATCGACGAGATCGTGCTCTTCCGGAAGCTCGACGCCACCCAGATCCGGTCCATCGTGTCCCTGCTGCTGCAGGACACCGCGCTCCGGCTCATCGCGCAGGACATGGTCCTGTCGGTGTCCGACGCGGCGGTCGACTGGCTGGCCACGCACGGCTACGAGCCGGAGTACGGCGCACGTCCGCTCCGTCGGCTCATCCAGCGCGAGGTCGACGACCGCATCGCGACGCTGGTCGTCGAGGGTGGCGTCTCGGCCGGTGACACCGTCCGGGTTGACGTGGTGGACGACGTCCTGACCGCGACCGTCGCGGAGCACGCAGCGCTCTAGCGATCCAGCACCACGAGGGGCTCGGTACCGATTCGGTAGCGGGCCCCTCGTCGTGTTCGGGAATGCAATTCCGACGAATTGCGAGAAAAGGGTTGCGCGGGCATTTCCGTTGCCGCTAGTGTTCACTCGTCGCGAACGCCAGCAGGCAGCGACTCCGCCAGCTCGAGACCGAAAGGGGGCCGACCATGATGATCACCGCAACCACTCCGTTCCGTGGGATCCGTGGACTCGTCGGTACCCCGATCCGCGTCCGCTGACCCGGAGCGCCCCGCCCACTCCCGACATCTCTGCCCCGTGACGAATCCGTCGCGCGGCACCGCACGCTGAGCCTTCCGGGCTCGCGTTGCGCCGGCTCCGACGATCGCCGATCGGTCCCGTTCCGCATGCTCCGTGCACGCGGCCGGACCGTCACGATCGTCGCCGGAGAATGTCGGGGGTCGGTGCGACGCTCTCGGTACCGGAACGCATTCCGCACCGCCTCGCCGGACATTCTTCCGGCGACCGCGGAATGCATTCCCACGCATTCATTCGCCTGCCCGTGTGCCGGGCAGTCCACTCGTGCCCGTGTGCCGGGCAGTTCCGTCATGCCCTGAAAGGGATCACCGTGTCATCGAAGACCGCTCTCCGCCCTCCCGACACCCGTACGGTCCGCCGTCGGGTCTCACTGTCCGACCGCATCGCGCTCCGTATCGGGATGTCGCTCATCATCTGGAGCCGGCGTACCCACCACGTGCGGCCGTCGGTCGACCTCGCCACGCGCAACCGCCTCGAGCGGGAGCGCGAGCAGCGCGAGGCCGCCTGGCTCGTCCAGGGGGCCGCGATGCACCTGTGGCGCTAGCGCGCGCCGCGCCGTTCCCACAGTGTGCGAGGTTCCGCGCACGGTGCCAGGCCCCGTGCCTCGCACCGTGCCCTGGACCTCGCACACTGCACCACCGCACCGGCGCGCACGACGCACGCCGCGCCTCCCGTACCGTTGGCGGGTGACCGAAACCGCAGCTGCACTCGTCGAACGACTCACCGCCATCGTCCCGGACTTCCCGAAGCCGGGGGTGCTCTTCCGTGACGTGACGCCGGTGTTCTCCGACGCCGTGGCGTTCGGCCGCGTGTGCGAAGCCCTCGCCGCGCCGTTCGCCGTCGGCGCCGGGTTCGACGCCGTCGCGGGGATCGAGGCCCGCGGCTTCGCCCTGGCCGGTGGCATCGCCGCACAGCACCAGGTCGGCGTGCTCACCGTGCGCAAGGCGGGCAAGCTCCCCGGCGAGGTCCTCAGCGAGCAGTACGCGCTCGAGTACGGCGAGGCCGAGCTCGAGCTCCGCCCCGGCCAGCTGCCCGCCGGCACGCGGGTGCTCGTCGTCGACGACGTCCTGGCCACCGGCGGCACCGGAGCGGCCACCATCACCCTGCTCGAGCGCGCCGGGTACGAGGCGATCGGCTTCGCCGCGCTGCTCGAGCTCGACGGCCTGCACGGCCGCGGACGCCTCGAGCCGCGCCTGCCCGTGACCACCCTCGGCGCCGTACCGGCCTGAGCCCTCGCGCGCACTAGTCTTGACGCACCAATTCGATCGAGGAGTCCCATCATCGTGACCGAGTCAGTCGCCGCAGCGCCGGAGAGCGCCGAGCCCGCAGCCGTGCCCCAGGCACCCGAGCCCCGCACCGCGACGACGACCACGACGGGCACCGAGCTCTTCGACGGTGAGCGCGGCGTCGTCGCCATCCGCGTCGACGGTGTCCTCAAGGACCTCGCTGCCGACGTCGCCGCCGGCGAGACCGCAGAGGCCGTGACCCTGCAGGAGCAGGACGGGCTCGACATCCTCCGCCACTCGGCCGCGCACGTGCTCGCGCAGGCCGTGCAGCAGATCAACCCGGACGCCAAGCTCGGCATCGGGCCGCCCGTCACCGACGGCTTCTACTACGACTTCGACGTCGCCGAGCCCTTCACCCCAGAGGACCTCAAGGCGATCGAGAAGGGCATGGACCGCATCGTCAAGCAGGCCCAGCGCTTCCGTCGCGTGGTCGTCACCGACGAGCAGGCGCGCGAGCTGATGGCGGGGGAGCCCTACAAGCAGGAGCTCATCGGCCTCAAGGGCGCGGCGACCGACGGTGACTCCGGCGAGAGCGTCGAGGTCGGCGCCGGCGAGCTCACCGTCTACGAGAACGTCGACCCGAAGTCGGGCGAGGTGCTCTGGCAGGACCTCTGCCGCGGCCCGCACGTCCCGCACACCCGCTGGATCGGCAACGCGGCGAAGCTCATGCGCGTCGCCGCCGCGTACTGGCGCGGCTCGGAGAAGAACCCGCAGCTGCAGCGCATCTACGGCACCGCCTGGCCCGACAAGGACCAGCTCAAGGCGTACCTGGTGCGCCTCGAGGAAGCCGCCAAGCGCGACCACCGCAAGCTCGGTGCCGAACTCGACCTCTTCTCGTTCCCGGACGAGATCGGTTCCGGCCTGGCGATCTTCCACCCCAAGGGCGGCATCATCCGTCGTGAGATGGAGGACTACTCGCGCCGTCGGCACGAGGAGAACGGCTACTCGTTCGTCTACACGCCGCACATCACCAAGGGCGACCTGTTCGAGACCTCCGGGCACCTCGGCTGGTACAAGGACGGCATGTTCCCGGCCATGCACATGGACGAGGCGAAGGACGAGGACGGCAACGTCACGCGGCAGGGTGCCGACTACTACCTCAAGCCGATGAACTGCCCGATGCACATCCTGGCGTACCGGTCGCAGCCGCGCTCGTACCGCGACCTGCCGCTCCGGATGTTCGAGTTCGGCACGGTCTACCGCAACGAGAAGTCCGGCGTCATCCACGGCCTCACCCGGGTGCGCGGCATGACCCAGGACGACGCGCACATCTTCACCACGCAGGAGAAGATGAAGGAGGAGCTGACCACGACCCTCGAGTTCGTGCTCTCGCTGCTGCGCGACTACGGCCTCGACGACTTCTACCTCGAGCTCTCGACGAAGGACCCGGAGAAGTACGTCGGGGACGACGAGGTCTGGGAGGTCGCGACGAACACCCTGCGCGAGGTCGCCGAGGAATCGGGCCTCGAGCTCGTGCCCGACCCTGCCGGCGCCGCGTTCTACGGCCCGAAGATCTCGGTGCAGGCCCGTGACGCCATCGGCCGCACGTGGCAGATGTCGACCGTGCAGCTCGACTTCAACCTGCCCGAGCGCTTCGGCATCGACTACACCTCGGCCGACGGCTCGCGCCAGCGCCCGGTGATGATCCACCGCGCCCTGTTCGGGTCGATCGAGCGGTTCTTCGGCGTGCTCACCGAGCACTACGCCGGTGCGTTCCCGGCCTGGCTGTCCCCGGTGCAGGTCGTCGGGATCCCGGTCGCGGCCGAGTACGGCGACTACCTCGACGAGGTCATCGCGAAGCTCCGGTCGCACGGTGTCCGTGCCGAGGTCGACCACTCGGACGACCGCATGCAGAAGAAGATCCGGACGCACACCAAGGCGAAGGTGCCGTTCCAGCTCATCGCCGGTGGCGACGACCGCGACGCCGGAGCGGTGTCGTTCCGGTTCCGTGACGGCCGGCAGGACAACGCCGTGCCCGTGGACGAGGCCGTCGACCGCATCCTCACGGCGATCCGCGAGCGCGCGCAGGTCTGATGACGGACGAGCAGGACCCGCTGGTCATCCGGGACGCCGCTACCGGCGCGGCCGTCCCGGATGCCTTCCAGCGCCTCTGGAACCCGCACCGGATGGCGTACATCGACGCCGGGCGCGAGGGCAAGGGTCGTGGGCACGAGGACGACTGCCCGTTCTGCGAGGCTCCGCGGAAGTCCGACGAGGACGCCCTCATCGTCGCGCGCGGCGAGCACGCGTACGTCCTGCTCAACCTGTTCCCGTACAACAACGGGCACCTGCTCGTCTGCCCGTACCGGCACGTCCCGCTCTACGACGAGGCGACGCCGGACGAACTGCGCGAGATGGGGGAGCTCACGCAGACCGCGATGCGGGTCCTGCGCGAGGTCTCGCACTGCGACGGCTTCAACATCGGCATGAACCAGGGTGAGGTCGCCGGGGCTGGCGTGGCCGCACACCTGCACCAGCACATCGTGCCCAGGTGGCAGTCCGACGCGAACTTCTTCCCGATCATCGCGCGGACGAAGTCGATGTCCCAGCTGCTCGGGGACACCCGCCGACTGGTCGCCGAGGGCTGGCCCGCTGACCACTAGACTGGGCGCATCATGAGCGACAGCACCAGCACCCCCGGCACCTCGATCACCGGCTCCGACCGCGTCAAGCGCGGCCTCGCGGAGATGCTCAAGGGCGGCGTCATCATGGACGTCGTCGACGCCGAGCAGGCCCGCATCGCGGAAGAAGCCGGCGCCACCGCGGTCATGGCCCTCGAGCGCGTCCCCGCCGACATCCGAGCCCAGGGCGGCGTCGCCCGCATGTCCGACCCGTCGATGATCGAGGAGATCATCGCCGCCGTGTCGATCCCCGTCATGGCGAAGGCCCGCATCGGCCACTTCGTCGAGGCGCAGGTGCTGCAGGAGCTCGGTGTCGACTACATCGACGAGTCCGAGGTGCTCTCGCCGGCGGACTACATCAACCACATCGACAAGTGGAACTTCACCACCCCGTTCGTCTGCGGTGCCACGAACCTGGGCGAGGCCCTGCGTCGCATCACCGAGGGCGCGGCGATGATCCGTTCCAAGGGCGAGGCCGGCACGGGTGACGTGTCCGAGGCCACCAGGCACATCCGCACGATCAACAAGGAGATCGCGGCCCTGCGCCACCTGAAGGAGGACGAGCTCTACGTCGCCGCGAAGGAGCTCCAGGCGCCGTTCGACATCGTGCGTGAGGTCGCGCAGACCGGCAAGCTGCCCGTCGTGCTCTTCACCGCCGGTGGCGTCGCCACCCCGGCCGACGCAGCGATGATGATGCAGCTCGGTGCGGACGGCGTGTTCGTCGGCTCCGGCATCTTCAAGTCGGGCGACCCCGCGAAGCGCGCCGCCGCGATCGTCAAGGCCGTGACCTTCCACGACGACCCCAAGGTCATCGCCGAGGTCTCCCGCGGTCTGGGCGAGGCGATGGTCGGCATCAACGTCGCCGACGTGCCGGCGCCGCACCGCCTGGCCGAGCGTGGCTGGTAGTCCGACGACCACGGCTCGACCCCGCATCGGGGTCCTCGCACTGCAGGGGGACTTCCGTGAGCACATCGCCTCGCTGACCGCGCTCGGCGCCGACGTCGTCCCGCTCCGTCGCCCGGAGGAGATCGCGTCGCTCGACGGCGTGGTCGTCCCGGGGGGCGAGTCGAGCGTGATGGACAAGCTGTCGCGCGCGTTCGGACTCGCGGAACCCCTGGCCGAGGCGATCCGCGGGGGCCTGCCGACGTACGGCACCTGCGCGGGCATGATCATGCTCTCGTCGCGGATCACCGACGGCATCGCCGGGCAGCAGACCCTCGACGTGCTCGACACCACGGTGCGTCGGAACGCGTTCGGCAACCAGAACGACTCGTTCGAGATCGACATCCCGATGCCGGAGCTCGGTGCGGCCCCCGTGCACGCGGTCTTCATCCGGGCACCGGTCGTCGAGCAGCACGGCCCCGGCGTGCGGGTCCTCGGGGCGCTCCCCGACGGTCAGGCCGTCGCCGTCCAGCAGGGCAACGTCATCGCGAGCGCCTTCCACCCCGAGGTGGCGGGCGAGGACCGGTTCCACCGCCGCTTCCTCGACCTGGTGCGCAGCGCCTGACGCGACCCACGGCCACGGACGTGCCGACTGCGCGCCCGCACCGGCGGGGCGGGGCCGCACCGTGCCTCCAGGCTGGGTAAACTGACCCCGACTTTCCGCAAGACGCAAGGAGAACCGTGTCCGGGCATTCCAAGTGGGCAACGACCAAGCACAAGAAGGCCGTCATCGACAGCCGCCGTGCGAAGTCGTTCGCGAAGCTCATCAAGAACATCGAGGTCGCCGCGAAGATGGGCGGCGCCGACCTCTCCGGCAACCCGACCCTGGTCGACGCCGTGCAGAAGGCGAAGAAGACCTCGGTCCCGAACGACAACATCGACCGCGCCATCAAGCGCGGTGCCGGTCTCACGGGCGAGACCATCGAGTACACGACGATCATGTACGAGGGCTACGGCCCGAACGGCGTCGCGATGCTCATCGAGTGCCTCACGGACAACAAGAACCGTGCGGCGGCCGAGGTCCGGACGGCGATGTCCCGCAACGGCGGCACGATGGCCGACCCCGGCAGCGTCGCGTACAACTTCTCCCGCAAGGGCGTCATCTCCGTCACGAAGACGGACGGCGTCGACGAGGACACCGTGATGACGGCCGTCCTCGACGCCGGTGTCGAGGACGTCATCGACCAGGGCGGCGGCTTCGAGGTCATCACCGAGGCGACCGACCTCGTCGCGGCCCGCACCGCGCTGCAGGACGCCGGCATCGACTACGACTCCGCCGACGCCGAGTTCGTCCCCGGCCTCAAGGTCCCGGTCGACGCCGACACCGCCCGCAAGGTGTTCCGGTTGATCGACGCGCTCGAGGACAGCGACGACGTGCAGAACGTCTACTCGAACTTCGAGGTCCCCGCGGACGTCCAGGCCGAGCTCGACGAGGACGAGGGCGAGTAGCCGTGCTCCGTGTGCTCGGGGTGGACCCCGGGCTCACCCGGTGCGGCGTCGGCGTCGTCGAGGTCGCACCGAACCGGCGCGCACGACTCGTCCACGTGACGGTCGTGCGCACCCCGGCGGACATGCCGCTCGAGCAGCGGCTGCTCCGCATCGCCGACGGCATCGCCGCCGAGATCGACGAGCACCACCCCGACGCGGTCGCCGTCGAGCGGGTCTTCGCGCAGGCGAACGTCCGGACCGTGATGGGCACCGCCCAGGCGGCCGGGCTCGCGCTGCACGCCGCCGCCGCCCGCGGGCTGCCCGTCGGACTGCACACCCCGTCCGAGGTCAAGGCCGCCGTCACCGGCTACGGCAACGCCGACAAGCGCCAGGTGCAGACGATGATCGCGCGGGTGCTCGGCCTCGCCGAGGCCCCGAAGCCGGCGGACGCGGCAGACGCGCTCGCGTTGGCCGTGTGCCATGCCTGGAGGCTCGGATCACCTGACGTCGCCGGCGAACGTGCCACGAACCTCACCCCGGCACAGCGTGCGTGGCGCGATGCACAGGGCGGCACGGTCGACTCGCCGCTCGCCCGCGCGGCCGCTGCCGCGGCCCGACCGCGTGGCTCGTCGGCCGCGTCGGTGGGCGGCCGTAGGCTCGGAGCATGATCGCGAGTCTCCGGGGCACCTGCATCGACGTCGCCGGGTCCGCCGTGGTGATCGAGGCCGGGGGAGTCGGCTACGCCGTCACCGTGACCCCGGCCCACGCGCTGACCATGCGCCACGGGTCCGAGGTCTTCGTCCGCACCGCGATGATCGTGCGCGAGGACGAGCACCTGCTGTTCGGCTTCGAGTCCTCCGACGCGCTCCAGGTGTTCGACCTGCTCCGCAGTGTCTCCGGCGTCGGTCCGAAGTCCGCGATGGGCGTCCTCGCCCACATGGACCCGTCACAGGTGGCGAACGCCGTCGCGAAGGACGACGACGGCGCGTTCCGCAAGGTCTCCGGCATCGGCCCGAAGACCGCCAAGCTCATCATCGTCGCGCTCTCCGGCAAGCTCGCCGCGTTCGAGCAGGCTGCCGTGCTCGCATCGGCTCGCGGGACCGCAGCCCACCCAGCGGCCACCGACGTCGTCAGCGCGCTCATCGGGCTCGGCTGGCGCGAGGACGCCGCGCAGACCGCCGTGGACGACACGATCGCGAACGAGCCGGGTGCCGCCGCGATGGGCACGCAGGCCCTGCTCCGCGCCGCGCTCGGGGCCCTCCGGCCCGCCGGTGCGAACCGGTGAGCGGCATCACCGCCGCCGGCGCCGAGTCGCAAGAAGAGCTCGCGTTCGAGGGGGCGCTCCGTCCGCGGTCCCTCGACGAGTTCGTCGGGCAGCGCAAGGTCCGCGGGCAGCTCGACCTGCTCCTCAAGGCCGCCGGGCTGCAGGAGCGCACACCGGACCACATCCTGATGGCGGGTCCTCCCGGCCTCGGCAAGACGACGCTCGCGATGATCGTCGCGCACGAGACCGGTCGCCCCCTGCGGATGTCGAGCGGTCCGGCGATCCAGCACGCCGGCGACCTCGCCGCGGTGCTGTCGTCGCTGGTGCCGGGCGAAGTCCTGTTCATCGACGAGATCCACCGGATGGCGCGCTCGGCAGAGGAGATGCTCTACCTGGCGATGGAGGACTTCCGGATCGACGTGATGGTCGGCAAGGGCGCCGGTGCGACGAGCATCCCGCTCGACCTCGCGCCGTTCACCCTGGTCGGGGCCACCACCCGCGCCGGCCTCCTGCCGAACCCGCTCCGTGACCGCTTCGGCTTCACCGCGCACCTCGAGTTCTACGAGAAGGACGAGCTCGAACAGGTCCTCATCCGCGCGGCGCACCTGCTCGAGCTGGACATCGACCGCTCGGCACTCCGCGAGATCGCCGGGCGCTCCCGCGGCACCCCGCGCATCGCGAACCGGCTGCTCCGACGCGTCCGCGACTACGCCCTCGTGCACCGCACCACCGACGGCATGGCAGCGGTCCAGGGCGCGCTCGACCTGTACGACGTCGACGAGCTCGGCCTCGACCGTCTCGACCGCGCCGTGGTGGAGATCATGCTGACCCGTTTCGACGGCGGACCGGTGGGGCTGAACACCCTCGCGGTCTCCGTGGGGGAAGAGTCCGAGACCATCGAGTCGGTCGTCGAACCGTTCCTCGTCCGGGTCGGCCTCGTGACCAGGACCCCGCGCGGGCGCATCGCCACACCGGTCGCCTGGCGCCACCTCGGACTCACGCCGGGGCAGGGCGTCGGTGCGCAACCGGGCCTGTTCGACGACACCGAGAACACCGACTAGCGGCCGATCAGTCGGGTGACATGCCACGCACAGTGGCGTGCCCTAGACTGCTACGGCCCGAAACCGAGCAAACCAGAGAAGGCAACGCATCATGGGTCAAGAAGTCATCCTCATCGTCATCGTCGTGGCGTTCGCGGCCTTCATGTTCTACAACAGCCGCAAGCGCAAGAAGCAGCAGTCGGAACTCGCGGACAAGATGGTCCCGGGCGCCAAGGTCATGCTCTCCTTCGGCCTGTACGGCACGCTCCTCTCTGTCAACGACGAGAAGGTCACCGCCGACGTCGAGATCGCACCGGGGACCATCGTCACCGTGCACCGTCAGACCCTGTCGCGCGTCGTCGACGACAGCGCGTCGGACATCGAGACCACCGCCCCGGCCGAGGACGAGTCGAAGCCGGTCGCCGAACTCAACGGTGAGCCCGTCTACGGCGAGCGAGTCGAGGACACCGACGCGCAGAAGCGCAAGTCGGACGACTGACTCCCTCGGCCGCCGGGTCGTCTGACCCGGCGGCTTCCCTCTGCCGTCGCGCGCTCGCGTGCCGATGGTCCTGAACAGAAAGACGAGACGACCGGTGGCACGATCGACACCCGTCAAGAAGGCGCTTCGCTCGCTCACCTGGTTGGTGATCCTGATGGCGATCCTCGCCGGCCTGAACACCGCCGCGTCGGTCCTCGCCAGCACCGCCAAGGACGACAGCGGCGAGTGGTTCGAAGGCGCGAGCTGGGTTCCCGAGCTCGCCCTCGACCTGCAGGGCGGCACGCAGCTGACCCTCGCGGCGCAGAACACCGAGGGCGGCTCCGTCACCTCGCAGCAGTTGCAGCAGGCGGTGAACATCATCCGCCAGCGCATCAACGCCACCGGCGTCTCGGAATCCCAGATCAACACCCAGGGCACGAACAACATCGTCGTCTCGATCCCGGGCAAGCCCGACAAGGCGACCATCGACCGCATCGAGGCCGCCGCCAAGCTGACCTTCCGTCCGGTGCTCTACACCGAGGCCGCGACGAACACCGCGGTCGGTGACGACGGGTCCTCGACCGCATCGCCCACGCCGTACTCGCCGCCGGCCTCCCTCGCCGCGACGCCGAGTGCGAAGCCGACGAACGCGAGCGACCTGAACTGGGTCACGCCGAAGCTGCAGGACCTGTACACGAACTACAACTGCGACGCACCGGACGACGTCACCACGGCGCCCGACGACGAGCCGCTCGTCACGTGCGACCAGGACGGTGCCGCGAAGTACATCCTCGGCCCGGTCGAGGTCTCCGGCGCGAACATCAGCAACGCCACCTCCGGTCTCGCCACCGACTCGCAGGGCACGTCGACCGGCCAGTGGGCCGTCAACCTGACCTTCGACGGTCAGGGCTCGAAGGACTTCCGCACCGTCACGAACCGCCTCGTCGCGCTCACGCAGCCGCAGAACCAGTTCGCGATCGTGCTCGACGGCTCGGTCATCACCGCGCCGACGACGAACTCCGCCATCACCAACGGCAAGGCGCAGATCACCGGCTCGTTCACGGCCGACTCCTCGAAGACGCTCGCCGACCAGCTGAAGTACGGCGCGCTGCCGATCAACTTCGAGGTCCAGTCGAACGAGAACATCTCCGCGACGCTCGGCACGGCCCAGCTCGTCGGCGGTCTCGTCGCCGGGTTGATCGGGTTGATCCTGGTCATCATCTACTCGGTGATCCAGTACCGCGCACTCGCCTTCGTCACCGTGATGTCGCTCGGCGTCGCAGCGGCCCTGACCTACCTCGTCATCGCGGTGATGTCGTGGCGGGTCGACTACCGGCTCTCGTTGGCCGGTGTCGCGGGGTTGATCGTGGCGATCGGCATCACGGCCGACTCGTTCATCGTCTACTTCGAACGCATCAGGGACGAGCTCCGTGACGGCCGTGGCCTCGAGAGCGCCGTCGAGTCCGGCTGGAAGCGTGCGCTCCGCACGATCCTCGCCTCGGACTCGATCAACTTCCTCGCCGCGATCGTGCTCTACGTGCTCGCCGTCAGTGACGTGAAGGGCTTCGCGTTCACGCTGCTCCTCACGACCCTGATCGACGTCGTCGTCGTCGTGCTGTTCACGCACCCGATGATGCAGCTCATCGCCCGCACCCGGTTCTTCGGCGAGGGGCACAAGTTCAGCGGGCTCGACCCGGCGGCACTCGGCGCGGTCTACCGGGGACGGGCGCAGTTCCGCGCCCCCGTGGTGGACGGCAAGCGCCAGCGCGCAGCAGGGGAAGCCCAGCGTCGACAGACGATCGCGGAGCGGAAGGCCCAGCAGGCCTCCGGTCAGAACGGCACGACGCCGGACGGGAAGGACGACTGATGGCCAGCTTCAGCCAGTTCGGCAGTGACCTGTACACGGGCAAGCGCTCGTACGACATCGTCGGCCGCCGCAAGACGTGGTACCTCATCGCCGTCATCGCGATCGTGATCTCGCTCGCGGTGCCGTGGCTCCGTGGCGGGTACCAGCTCGGCATCGAGTTCACCGGTGGTTCGGAGTTCACGCTCTCGGACGTGCAGAACCTCGACCAGAACCTCGCGACCGAGACCGTCGAGTCGATCGTCCCCGACGGCGTCCCGCGTGTCTCGCAGCTCGGTCAGCACGGCATCCGCGTGCAGACCGGCCAGCTCACCGACCGTGAGACGACCGAGGTGCAGGACGCCCTGGCGAAGGCCTACGACGTCCCGGACAGCGACGTCGCCGCGACCTTCATCGGCGCCACGTGGGGTGCCGACGTGCTCGCGCAGGCCATCCGCGGCCTGGTGATCTTCCTCGCCCTCGCCGCGGTCTTCATGGCGCTGTACTTCCGCACCTGGAAGATGTCGGTGTCCGCCATGGTCGCCCTGCTGCACGACCTCCTGATCACGGCCGGTGTCTACGGCATCGTCGGGCTCGAGGTCACGCCGGCGGCGGTGATCGGGTTCCTGACGATCCTCGGGTACTCGTTGTACGACACCGTGGTGGTGTTCGACAAGGTGCGCGAGAACACGTCGCAGGAGTCGCACCGCACCTTCGTGCAGTCGGTCAACCTCGCGGTGAACCAGACCCTCGTCCGCTCCATCAACACCTCGGTCGTGGCGCTCCTGCCGGTGGCGGCGATCCTCTTCATCGGGTCGTACATCCTCGGCGCCGGAACGCTCCGCGACATCTCGCTCGCGCTCTTCATCGGCATCATCGTCGGGACCTACTCGACGATCTTCATCGCGTCGCCGATGTACGCGCACCTGCGGGAGAACGAGCCCAAGGTGAAGCAGGCCGACGCGAAGAAGACCCAGGCCGCCGAGAAGCGCCGCCGCGAGGTCGAGGCAGCGGCAGCCGCGGCGGACGCCTGATGCCGATCGACATCACCGAGATCGACGTCGCCGAGGCGCAGCGTCGTCTCGCCTCCGGCGCGCGGCTGTTCGACGTCCGTGAGCCGGGGGAGTGGGACGAGGTCCATGCTCCCGAGGCCACGCTCGTGCCGATGTCCGAGCTCGTCACCCGGTGGCAGGAGATCGACGGCGGCGACCAGCCGGCCGTCGTCATCTGCCACTCGGGCGCCCGCTCGGCTCGGGTGGTGGCCGCGCTCGAGCAGTCCGGCGTCGCCGCCGTGAACCTGGTCGGCGGCATGGTCGCCTGGGAGCAGTCGGGAGCCCCGGTGGTCCGCGACGCCCAGGGCGAACCGCGTCACGGGCACTGACCGGACACGCGTAGTCTTGTCGGATCGAGCTCGGGTCGAGCTCTCGGACCGAGTCCTGGGAGGCGCATCATGACGGACACCCAACAGGATCCCTCCGCGCCCAGCCGGCCCGGCTCCGCGCAGCAGCCCACCAGCCCGCTCGGTCCGAACACGACCGGCAACATCGGTTCGCTCCGGTCCCTGCTGCCGCGGCTGTTCTCCCGCGCTCAGCCCGCCGGTGCGGTGGACACGCTGATCCGCACGGTGCGCTCGCACCACCCGAAGGCCGACGTCACCCTCATCGAGCGCGCGTACTCGGTCGCCGAGCGGGCGCACGACGGCCAGAAGCGCAAGTCCGGTGAGCCGTACATCACGCACCCGGTCGCGGTCGCGCAGATCCTCGCTGACCTCGGTATCGGCCCGATCACGATCGCGGCAGCCCTGCTGCACGACACCGTCGAGGACACCGACTACCAGCTCGACCAGCTGCGGGTCGACTTCGGCGACGAGATCGCGATGCTCGTCGACGGCGTCACGAAGCTCGACAAGGTCAAGTACGGCGACAGCGCGCAGGCCGAGACCGTCCGCAAGATGGTCATCGCGATGTCGAAGGACATCCGTGTCCTCGTCATCAAGCTCGCCGACCGGCTGCACAACGCCCGCACCTGGGGCTTCGTCGAGTCCGCCTCCGCAACGCGGAAGGCGAAGGAGACGCTCGAGATCTACGCGCCGCTCGCGCACCGCCTCGGCATCCAGATGATCAAGCTCGAGCTCGAGGACCTGTCCTTCGCGGTCCTGCACCCGAAGCTCTACGTCGAGATCGACAGCCTGGTCAAGGAACGCCAGCCGAAGCGCGAGCAGTTCGTCCAGAACGTGATCGGCACGCTCAAGAAGGACCTCAAGGCCGCGAAGGTCCGCGGCGAGGTCATGGGCCGGCCGAAGCAGTACTACTCGATCTACCAGAAGATGATCGTGCGGGGTCGCGAGTTCGACGAGATCTACGACCTCGTCGGCATCCGCGTGCTCGTGCCGACGGTCCGCGACTGCTACGCGATGCTCGGATCGGTGCACGCGCGCTGGACCCCGCTGCCCGGGCGCTTCAAGGACTACATCGCGACGCCGAAGTTCAACTTGTACCAGTCGCTCCACACCTCGGTGCTGGGGCCGCAGGGTCGTGCCGTCGAGATCCAGATCCGCACGCACGAGATGCACCAGCGTGCCGAGTTCGGTGTCGCCGCGCACTGGAAGTACAAGCAGCGCGCTGCCGGGCGCGACGTCGGGACCTCGTCGACCACCGACGACCAGGACATGGCGTGGCTCGCCCACATCACCGACTGGCAGGCCGAGACCAGCGACCCCGGCGAGTTCCTCGACTCGCTGCGCTACGAGATCGGCGCGAAGGAGACCTACGTCTTCACGCCCCAGGGCAAGGTCATCGGGCTCCCGGCCGGCGCGACCCCGGTCGACTTCGCGTACGCCGTGCACACCGAGATCGGGCACCGCACGATGGGCGCCAAGGTCAACGGCCGGCTCGTCCCGCTCGAGAGCCAGCTGTCGAGCGGCGACGTCGTCGAGATCTTCACGTCGAAGAACCCCGACTCGGGTCCCTCGCAGGACTGGCTGAAGTTCGTCCGGAGCCCTCGGGCCCGCAACAAGATCAAGCAGTGGTTCACGAAGGAACGCCGCGAAGAAGCGATCGAGCAGGGCCGCGACGCCATCGCGCGGGCGATGCGCAAGCAGAACCTGCCGCTCCAGCGCATCATGAGCCAGGACACCATCGCCGAGGTCGCATCGTCGATGCGGTACGAGGACGTCTCCGCGCTGTACGCCGCCGTCGGCGAGGGCCACGTGTCCACGCAGTCCGTGATCGAGAAGGTCCTGGGCAGCGTCCAGACCGAGACCGAGACGGACGAGCCGGAACTCGCGTTCCCCCGCCAGGTCACGAGCCGTCAGCTCCGCACGAGCGACAGCGGCGTGCTGGTCCGTGGCGCGCCCGACATCCTCGTCAAGCTCGCGAAGTGCTGCACGCCGGTGCCCGGGGACCAGATCGTCGGGTTCATCACCCGCGGTCAGGGTGTCTCGGTGCACCAGTCGTCGTGCACCAACGTGAAGTCGCTGATGAACGAGCCGGACCGGATGATCGAGGTCGAGTGGGCCCCGTCGTCGAAGTCGGTGTTCCTGGTGCAGATCCAGATCGAGGCGCTCGATCGGTCGGGCCTGCTCAGCGACGTCACCCGTGTGCTGACCGACCACCACGTGAACATCCTGTCGGCGACGGTCTCCACCTCGTCCGACCGATTGGCCCTCAGCCGGTTCGTGTTCGAGATGGGTGACACCATCCACCTCGACCGGGTGCTCAACGCGGTCCGTCGCATCGACGCCGTGTACGACGTCTACCGGGTCAGCGCCGGCTGAGCAGCTCGCGCAGGCGGCGTTCCGCCTGTCGAACCATCGGGATCGTCCCGAGTGCACTGAGCCGCGCGCCGAGCTCCGGAGCGGTCACGACCCCGAGCGTCAGCAGTCCCGCGACCGCCTCGGTCCGTTCATCGCCGAGCGCTCCTGGTGTCCGGAGCAGGTCCACGGCGGTGCGGGCGGGCGTGGTGACGGCGACGGTGCCGAGGGTCGTCACGTCCGACGCGGGCAGCACGACCTCGCGCAGCCGGACCTCGGGGCCGACGTTGAGCCGGAGGTGCGGCGGGACGCTCGCCTCGAGCGGGTCCGGCGGGCGAGAGACCGCACCCCAGATCCACGCAGCGGTCTGACCTGCTGCCACCAGCCGCTGGTCACGGAGGACCCACCCGGCGGCCGCCGCCCGGAGTGCGGGGTCCTGCGGCTCGGCGGGGGAGGCCCAGCAGTGCCCGACGGCGACGAGCTCACCCGCCAGGACACCTGCCCGGAGTTCGGCTTCCGGCCAGTCGTCCGTGGTGACGAGTCGGGAGCGGGGCACCCGGACATCCTGCCCGACCCCGCAGCCGCCCGACGACCACCTGTGGACAGCCCGCGCCGGGCCAGCGCCGGGCCAGCGCCGAGCCAGCGCCGGGCCAGCGCCGAGCCTCAGCGCAGCACGTCAGCGCAGCACGTCGGCGCGGTGCACCAGCGCGGCGGCACCGATGAGCGGGCCGTCCTGCGAGAGCGCCGTCGGGACGATCTGCACCTTCGTGACGAACGGGAACTCGACCCGCTCCGCCACGGCCTCGCGCGCGAAGTCGAAGAGGTCCGGCGTGACGTGCGAGAACCCGCCGCCGATGGCCACGACCTCGAGGTCGACGAGGCTCGTCGCCGCGGCGATCGCCTGACCGAGTGCGCGTCCGCTGCGCTTGATCGCGGCGACGGCGATCTCGTCGCCGGCCGCGTACGCCGCGGAGAGCTCCTCGCCGGTCGTGCCGGTGAAGCCCTGGCGCTGCGCCCAGGCGACGGTCTTCGGGCCGCTGGCGATCGCCTCGAGGCACCCGGTCCCACCGCAGGCGCACGGGTCGTCGTACCCGCCGCACTCCACGTGGCCGATGTGTCCCGCGTTGCCGGTCGGCCCACTCACGGTGCGCCCGTGCAGGATCAGCCCGCCGCCGACACCCGTCGACACGATCATGCCCATCACGTGGTCGTACCCCTGCGCGGCCCCGACCCAGTGCTCGGCGAGCGTGATCGCGAGCCCGTCCATGCGCAGCGTCACCGGCACGTCGTCGGGAACGAGTGCCGCGATGCGGTCACGGAGCGGGTGCCCGCGCCACACCGGCATGTTGAGGGGGGAGACGAGCCCGTGCTCCTCGTCGACCGGTCCGGCGGACCCGACGCCGACACCGACGAGTGTCGCGTCGGCCGGGAGCGTGCCGAGCGCCAGCGTCACGACCTCGTCGACGGCGGCTTGCAGCTCGTCCGAGGTCCGCTGCGGGCCGGTGGGGCTCCGGAAGCGCGTGCCGGGGAGCACGACGCCGGCGTCCGTGACGAGCGCCGCCTCGACCTTGGTGCCGCCGAGGTCGACGGCGAGGGCGAGCGGGGTGGACTGGGCTGCGGTGCTGGACATGCGCGCTCCGATGCGACGGTCTGGAGGCTCGGCGCGGCTCCCGCACGCGTCCTCGCGTCCGGTGGGCCCCGGCTCCACTGCTGGTGGTCGGGTCAGGTGGTCTGGTTCAGGGTGTACTGCTGCGGATCAGTACGAGCTGGTGTCGTCGCCGAGCGACGACGCGGTCCCGGTCTCGACGCGGTGCGCGACCTCGTCGAGGATGCGGGCGGATGCACTCGTGCCGATGCGGTTCGCGCCGGCGGCGACCATCTCGAGCAGGGTGTCGAGACCGCGCACGCCACCGGAGGCCTTCACACCGGTGTCGGCACCGACCGTGCGACGCATCAGCGCGATGTGCTCGGCCGTCGCACCGCCGCCGGCGAACCCGGTCGAGGTCTTCACGAACGCTGCGCCGGCGGTCTGGGCGGCACGGGAGGCGGCGACGATCTCGTCGTCGGTCAGGAACGCGGTCTCGAGGATGACCTTGACCACGGTGGACCCGGCGGCGTCGACGACCGCGCGGACGTCCTGCTCGACGCGCTCCCAGTCGCCGGACTTCGCGGCGCCGATGTTCTGCACCATGTCGAGCTCGAACGCGCCGTCGGCCAGGGCTTGGAGCGACTCGGCGACCTTCGCCTCGGTCGAGGTGGTGCCGTGCGGGAACCCGATGACCGTCCCGACGCCGACCCCGGTGCCCTGCAGCCGTGCGACCGCGTACGCGACGTCGCTCGGGCGGACGCACACGCTGAACACGCGGTGGGCGGCGGCTTCGTCGAGCTGCGCGTCCACGTCGGCACGGGTGAGTTCCGGCTTCAGGATCGCGTGGTCGATGAGGCCGCGGACGGCATCGGCGGTGACGGGGAAGGCTGCGTTGTCCACCCGGCAAGCCTACCCGTCAGGCGTGCCGCGTAGCGTGCAGGGCATGCAGGTCCTCGTCACCGGCGCCACCGGCTACATCGGCGGCCGACTCGTCCCCCGTCTCCTCGAAGCCGGACACTCCGTGCGGGTGTTCGTCCGCAACCCCAGGAAGCTCCAGGACGTCCCGTGGAGCGACGACGTCGAGGTCGCCGAGGGCGACCTCCAGGACGCCGAGGCGGTGCGTGCCGCCGTCGAAGGGGTCGAGGCCGTCTACTACCTGGCCCACGCGATGGGTGCCGACGGCGACTTCGAGTCGGCCGAGCGCGACGCCGCCGAGACCATCGCGCGCGAGGCGAAGGCGGCCGGCGTCCGACGGTTCGTGTACCTGGGTGGACTGCACCCGGACGGCGAGCTCTCGAAGCACCTCCGCAGCCGGAAGGAAGTGGGGGAGATCCTCCTCGCCTCCGGCGTCCCGACCGTCGCCTACCAGGCCGGTGTGGTCATCGGCTCCGGCAGCACCTCGTTCGAGATGATCCGGCACCTGACCGACGTCCTGCCGTGGATGCCGGCACCGCGGTGGGTCCGCAACCACATCCAGCCGATCGCGGTCCGTGACGTGCTGTACTACCTCGTCGCGGCGCTCGACGTCCCGGCGGACGTGAACCGCACCTTCGACATCGGCGGCCCGGACGTGCTCCGGTACGGGCAGATGCTGAACGGGTACGCGGTCGAGGCGAAGCTCCCGCAGCGCCCGATCACGGTGCTCCCGGTGCTCACCCCCCGGCTCGCCGCGCACTGGTTCAACGCCGTCACCCCGATCCCGCGCAAGCTCGCGACGCCGATCATCGAGTCGCTGCAGTTCGAGTGCGTCCAGCGGGAGCACGACATCGACGACGTCGTCCCGAAGCCGAAGGGCGGCCTGACCTCGTACCGCCGATCGGTCCGGCTCGCCCTGAACAAGATGCGCACCGGCCAGGTCGAGACGAGCTGGCGCAGCGCGACGCTCTCCAGCGCCTCGGCCGACCCGCTGCCGAGCGACCCGGACTGGGCCGGCCACACGGTCTACGTCGACGACCGGAAGCGGCACTCGAACGCCTCGGCAGAGGACGTCTGGCGGGTCGTCGAGTCGATCGGCGGCGAGAACGGCTGGTACTCGTTCCCGCTCGCGTGGGTGGCTCGTGGCTGGATGGACAAGATCGCCGGCGGTGTCGGCCTCAGCCGCGGCCGACGGGACCCGAAGCGCCTCGAGCAGGGCGACGCACTCGACTGGTGGCGCGTCGAGCGGCTCGACCGCGGGCACTACCTCCGCCTGCGCGCCGAGTTCAAGTCGCCGGGTCGCGCCTGGCTCGAGATGACCGTCACCCCGAACCCGGACGGCGGCAGCGACTACCACCAGCGGGCGATCTACTTCCCGCAGGGACTGGCAGGACGCCTGTACTGGTACGGCATCCTGCCCTTCCACGGCATCATCTTCCCGGGCATGGTGGAGCGCATCACGGCGGCGGCCGAACGGGAGTCCGACAACACCGAGTCGACGCAGCGCAACCGGACCCAGCACAATGGGAGTCCGCAGCCGGCGCACGAGGAGGCAGCATGACCGAGGAACGCACCGTTCTCTTCCTGGGGGACAGCATCACCGCACAGGGCTCGTGGGACACCTGGTTGCCGGGTGAGCACACCCTGAACCAGGGCATCAGCGGCGACACCACGGACGGCGTGCTCGCACGTCTCGACGCCGTCGTCGCCGAGCAGCCCGAGGTGATCGTGCTGCTCATCGGCACGAACGACTTCGGCAACCACCGGAAGAGCGCCGAGCACGTCGTCCGGAACGTCGAGACGATCCTCGTCACGCTCCGCCGCGAGCTGCCCGGTGTCCGACTCCTGCTCGTCTCGGTGCTCCCGCGACAGGCCGAGTACACCGCCAAGATCGAGGAGGCGAACCGGCACCTCCGGCAGTTCGTCGCCACCTGCCACGCGCAGTACCTCGACGCCTGGCCCGCCCTCGCCGACGGCGACCACCTCGACGACCGGTTCACCGACGACGGGCTGCACCTCACCGACGAGGGCTACCGCGCCTACGTCGACGAACTCGTGCCGGCGCTCGAACGGGTCCGCGAGCTCCCGCCGATGTCCCGGTCCATCCAGGCGATCGACCTCGACGAGGCAACCGCCTGATGGCAGCACGCAAGGGACGGCCCCCGGTGGGGTCGTCGCAGCACGGCGTGCCTGCGGGAGCGGGGCGACCGGCGGCCGCGTCGCCGACGTCCTCGTCGGCGAAGGCGACCCCGGCCTTCACCCGACCGGCGCTCGCACCGTCGCTGATCGCGGCGATCGTGCTGCTGGCCTGCGTCGCGATCATCGACTCGTCGGGCTTCGTCTTCGCGCGGTGGGGCGTGACCGTCCTCGCGCTCATCGTGCTCGTCTTCGCGGTGCGCGGGAAGACCTGGTGGGCCGCCGTGCTGATGGCCGCCGTCGCCGTCTGCTGGAACCCCCTCGTCACGGTGCCGATCCCCGGCCAGGTGTGGGCCGCGCTGCAGATCCTGGCGGCTGCCCTGTTCATCGTGGTGGGCATCTCGGTCAAGGTGCCCCGCGAGGCGGACGCGAGCTGAGCCTCCAGGCCGTCGCCTGAACCGGCCACGGGAGCAACCGAGCCGGCGGGCGGACGGTAGGATCGGGAGGCCGGGTGCACGACCCGGCCCGACAGCTGCGAAGGGCGTGGATGAACAACGAGACCGAGCCGGTGACCGAGAGTCCTCTGCTGACCCCTCGACCGTCCTCCGGCGGTCTCGAGCGACCCGACGTCGTCGTGCGCAAGGGTCGCCTCACGCTGCTGAACGGCCACCTCACGCCGCAGCAGTCGATGATCGAGGACCTGCTGTTCCTCGACGACGCCCTCACGGCGGCCGACGTCGACCACCTGCTCATCCGCGGCAACGACCAGCGTCCGGTGATCGCCGTCGACGAGCGTGACCGGCAGCGCGCCGAGAGCGCCGTGATGGCCGCAGCCGTCAACGAGCCGTTCTACGCGAAGCCGCCGGGGGAGCCCGCCGTGCTCGTGCAGGACGACGGCCTCGGCCCCGTCGACCAACCCGTGCTCCGCGTCTTCCGACCGCGTCTCGAGCCCCTCGGGCGGCTCCGCTACGGTGCCGAGACGAGCGTGCAGCTCGAGTTCTGGCGGGTGACCGACACCGAGGTCCTCGCACCCGTCGAGAACGCCCTGATGCGCCGCAGCCTGCCGAGCGACGAGTTCGTGCTCGTCGACATCGAGCGCTACGGCCGCACCTGGCGCACCGTCGAGCACATGTTCGACGACCACGTCTCCGACATCCGGTTCCCGATCGACATCGTGTTCTCGTGGGTGGACGGCAACGCCATCGAGTACCAGCGCGCACGCCAGGCCGCACAGGCCGGCGCCGTCCTGGGCGAGGGCGACGACGCCGCCGCCCGGTTCCGCCAGATCGACGAGCTGAAGTACGCGCTGCGCTCGGTGCACACCTTCGCGCCGTGGATCCGGCAGATCTACATCGCCACCGACTCCCCGGCGCCGGCCTGGCTCGCCGACCACCCCAAGGTCCGCATCGTCCGCAGCGAGGAGTTCTTCCTCGACCCGTCGGTGCTCCCCACCCACAACTCCCAGGCCGTCGAGTCGCAGCTGCACCACATCCCGGGCATCAGCGAGCACTTCATCTACTCGAACGACGACATGTTCTTCGGGCGCACCGTCGACCCGTCAGTGTTCTTCAGCCCCGGTTCGGTGACGAAGTTCATCCTCGCCACGACCCGCATCGGGCTCGGGGCGAACAACCCGGCGCGCAGCGGGTTCGAGAACTCGGCGCGGGTCAACCGTCGTCTGCTGCAGCAGCGGTTCGGCGCGGTCACCACTCGCCACCTCGAGCACGCACCCACTCCGCTCCGGGCGTCGATCATGACCGAGATGGAGCACGAGTTCGCCGACGAGTTCCGGGCAACCGCTGCCTCGCGGTTCCGTGCCGCCGAGAACATCTCGGTGACGAACTCGCTGTACCACTACTACTCGCTGCTCACCGGCCGGGCGATCGTGCAGGAGAACGCCGACGTGCGCTACATCGACACCACGATGCAGTCCGGTCTGCGGTCACTCGACGAACTGCTCAAGAAGCGGAACGCCGACTTCTTCTGCCTGAACGACGGCAGCTTCCCGGAGGTCAGCGACGAGGAGCGGACGCAGCGCGTGACGGACTTCCTCGAGCGGTACTTCCCGTTCCCCGCGCCGTGGGAGCGCGCCGGCGCTTAGGACGCGAAGCGTCCTGCCGGCGCGCTCCGGGCGAGCCTGCGAGCCCTGCGCCGAAGCCCAGCCACGAGGTTCGCACGCCCCGGGCGAGCCTGCGAGCCCGGCGCCGGAACCCAGCCACGAGGTTCGCACGCTCCACCGACCCCTACCGGTCACGACACCCCGCCACCCACACGCCTAGCGGTCACAAACCGTCGCCTGCGCCACCGGCAAACGACGGAACGTGACCACGCGACGCAGCACCCGCGGTGAGTCGCGACCACCCCGCGGGCCGGGAGGCGCGAGTCGGCCCCGCCACGGGCCTCCCGGCCGCCCCACGGTGGTTCCACCGCCGCGGGCGCGCCCGCGCACACCCATCGTGAGCAGAAATGGTCGGGTCCGCTCTGCGGACCCGACCATTCCTGCTCACGAAGTGCGGCGGCCTAGCGGTGGACGGGGGAGACCGGCACCGAGTCGAGCGTGAAGACGGGGATGCTCGAGGTCACCGGTGCCGGTTCGACCGCGGCCGGGATCGTGACCCCGGCGGCGGCGAGGCGGGCCTCGGTCTCGACGGCGGAGACGGGCTCGCCGACGGTCGAGTAGTGGCCGATCGGCACGACCGAGTGCACGACGTTGTGGCCGTACACGTGCACGAGGTTGAACGACTGCGCACCGTCCCGGCCCCGGGTGCCGCCCTGGAACTCGGTGAGGTCCTGCGTGTAGCAGGTGGCACTCGCGACCGAGACCGGGATGCCGGCGAAGACCGCACTCGTCGAGTAGTGCAGGTGACCGGCGATGATGGAGAGCACATCGCTGCCCTCGAGGACCTCGGCCAGGGCCTGCTGGTCGCGCAGTTCGACGAGGACGGTCAGGTCCTGCACGCTCGGCACCGGCGGGTGGTGCATCGCGAGGATGGTGCCGTGCGGCGCCGCCTCGGACAGGACCTCGGCGAGCCAGTCGAGCTGCTCGGGGGAGACCTCACCGTAGTGGTGGCCCGGGACACTGGTGTCGAGGGTGATCACGCGGAGGCCGTTGACGTCGTAGACGAAGTCGACGGGGCGGTCGGTCGGCTGGAGCCCGAAGAGCTCCTGGCGGAACGCGCCGCGCTCGTCGTGGTTGCCCATGGCCCAGATGACCTGGGCACCGATGCGCTCGGCCGCCGGCTCGACGATCTGGCGGATGCGGGCGTACGCACCCGGCTCGCCCTTGTCGGCCACGTCGCCGGTGACGACGATCGCCTCGGGGTGGGTGCCCGACGCTTCGATGTCGGCCACGATCTCGGTCAGCCGAGCGGCGGAGTCCACGTCGCCGTAGAGTTCACCGTCCCCGGAGACGAGGTGGGTGTCGCTGAGGTGGAGGAGGAAGTGGTTCGGCCTGGGGTGTTCGGCCGTCCGGCTGTCCATCGGGGTCTCATTCCGTTGGCGGGTGCGTGGTGCAACACGTTGCCACACCGTCCTGGACGAGTCCAGCACGTCTGAGTGAATCACCCGTGAACGTGGGACGGCGTGTTCGCGTTGCACGGAAAAACCCCCGCCACATCGTGACGGGGGTTTCTCAGTGCCTCACCTCAGCGCCTCAGCTCAGCGCCTCAGCTCAGTGATCGCCGGGGCCCACCTGGGGAGCCTGGTGGCCACCCTCGAGGTCCGGACCGTGGTGTGCGGCGTGCGCTGCCTCGAGCTCGGCCTTCGAGACGGGCTCGATGCGGTCCTCGAAGAAGAACCGGGACACGCTTGCACGGGCCTTCTGCAGCGTCGTGATCTTGCCCTTCGCGTTCGGGCGGATCATGAGCGGCTTGTACTCGTTGAACTGCAGGAGCTTCCAGCGCTCGTACTCGTCGAGCTGCTCGTGCACCTCGATGTACTCACCGTGCGGGAGTCGGACGATGCGACCGGACTCGTAGCCGTGCAGGACGATCTCGCGGTCCTTCTTCTGGAGTGCGAGGCACACGCGCTTGGTGATCCAGAAGGCGACGAACGGGCCGAGGACCGTCGTGGCCTGGATCACGTGGATCACGTGTTCGATCGACACCAGGAAGTGGGTCGCGATGATGTCCGACGACGCAGCGGCCCAGAGGCTCGCGTAGAGCGTGATGCCTGCGGCACCGAACGCCGTGCGCGTCGGGGCGTTGCGCGGGCGGTCGAGGATGTGGTGCTCGCGCTTGTCGCCCGTGACCCACGCCTCGATGAACGGGTAGAGCAGGATCCCGAGGATGAGCAGGACGAGGACCGCGATCGGCGCCAGGATGTTGAACGACACCGTGTAGCCGAACCACACGACCTCCCAGTGCGGCGGCACCAGACGAAGGGCACCGTCGGCGAAGCCGATGTACCAGTCGGGCTGAGTACCGGCGGAGACCGGGGAGGGGTCGTACGGACCGTAGTTCCAGATCGGGTTGATCGTGAACAGCGACGCGATGAGGGCGATGATGCCCGCGACGATGAAGAAGAACCCACCGGCCTTCGCGGCGAACGCCGGGAGGATCGGGACACCGACGACGTTCTCGTTGGTCTTGCCCGGACCGGCGAACTGCGTGTGCTTGTTGATCACGACGAGCACGAGGTGGACACCGAGCACCGCGACGAGGATCGCCGGCAGCAGCAGGATGTGCAGCGTGTACAGGCGGCCGACGATGTCGGTGCCCGGGAACTCGCCGCCGAACAGCAGGTACGCGATCCAGACGCCGATGACCGGGACACCCTCGATCATGCCGACGATGATGCGGAGACCGTTGCCGGAGAGCAGGTCGTCGGGGAGCGAGTAGCCGGTGAAGCCCTCGGCCATGGCGAGGACCCAGAGCAGGAAGCCGAAGACCCAGTTGAGCTCACGCGGCTTGCGGAAGGCACCGGTGAAGAACACGCGGGCCATGTGCAGCATGATCGACGCCACGAACAGCAGGGCTGCCCAGTGGTGGACCTGACGGACGAAGAGTCCGCCACGGATGTCGAACGAGATGTTCAGCGTGGACTGCAGAGCCGTCGACATCTCGACGCCCTTCAGCGGGACGTACGAGCCGTGGTAAACGACCTCGGCCATGGACGCCTGAAAGAAGAACGTCAGGAAGGTCCCGGAGAGCAGGACGACGACGAAGCTGTACAGCGCCACCTCGCCGAGCATGAAGCTCCAGTGGTCCGGGAAGATCTTGCGGCCGACTTCCTTGACGAGGCCCGAGATGCTGGTGCGCTCGTCGATGTAGTTGGCTGCGGCCCCGATGATGCGGGACCCGCGCTCCGGCGCCGGCTTGTCCGCCGTCGTCGGTGCGGTGGTGGTGGTGCTGGTCATCAGCGTTCACGCTCCCAGAAGGACGGTCCGACGGGCTCGTGGAAGTCGCTCTGAGCAACCAGGTAGCCGTCGTCGTCGATCGCGATCGGAAGTTGGGGGAGGGGGCGCGCCGCCGGACCGAAGATGACCTCGCAGTTGTTCGAGACATCGAAGGTGGACTGGTGGCACGGGCACAGCAGGTGGTGCGTCTGCTGCTCGTACAGGGCGACCGGGCACCCGACGTGGGTGCAGATCTTCGAGTACGCGACGATGCCGTCGTAGCCCCAGTTCTCGTGCCCCTTGGAGGGGTTGAGGTCCTTGGGGTCGAGGCGCATGAGGAGGACGGAGGCCTTGGCCTTCTCCTCGAGCATGTCCTCTTTCTCGAGCATGCCGTCCGGGATGACGTGGAACACCGAGCCGATGGTCACGTCGGACGCCTTGATCGGCAGACCCGTCGGGTCCTTCGTCAGGCGCGTGCCCTTCGCCCACATCGTGTGGCGGAGGAGTTCGTTGGGGTCCGCGGCGGGAGCGAGGTCGCGCACGAGGACGATGCCGGGCAGCGGGAAGGCCGCCAGGGCGCCGATCATCGAGTTGCGGATCAGCTTGCGACGGCTGAAGCCCGACTCCTTGTCGGCGAGCTGGAACGCCTCGACCGCCTTGGCGCGGGTCGCGTCCGTGCCACGGGTGCCGTGGCGGAGTTCGGTGATCTCGCGGTCGACGACCAGCGACTTCGACCAGTAGACGGCGCCGAGGCCCAGCGCGAGGAGCGCGAGGGCGATCGACAGACCGAGGAAGAGGTTCGCGGTGCGGACCGAACCGAAGTCGTCCGTGATCGGGAAGGCGACGTAGGCCGCGATCGAGAGGACGCTGCCGACGATCGACAGGTAGAAGAACGTGGCGACCTGACGCTCGGCCAGGCGCTGCTTCTTCGGGTCGACGTCGGTGCGGCGGGCGCGGTGCGGCGGCTCGCCCGGGTTCTCGAACGGGTCGACGGGCAGGACCGCGATCCCGGGCGACGTCGTCGTGCCGTGCTTCTCGACAGCCGAGGACGAGTTCAGCGTCTCGTCGTCGTGCTCTGCCATGGTGTTCCCTTCAGTGTCGTTCGACACGGACGATCAGTTGGACTTCGCGGTCAGCCAGACGGTCATCGCGACGACCGCGCCGAGACCGAAGATCCAGATGAACAGGCCCTCGGCCACCGGCCCCAGGGAGCCGAGTGCGAAGCCGCCGGGCGACTTGTTGTCCTGCACGTACTTGAGGTACGTGATGATGTCGGCCTTCTGCTCGGGCGTGAGGTTCAGGTCGTTGAAGACCGGCATGTTCTGCGGGCCGGTGAGCATGGCCTCGTAGATGTGCTTGCCCGACACCGTCTCGAGGTTCGGCGCGTACTTGCCCTCGGTCAGCGCACCACCGGCACCGGCCACGTTGTGGCACATGGCGCAGTTGATGCGGAAGAGCTCCGCACCTTCGGCCGCGTCGCCGTCCGCACCGTTGGTGAGGTCGGTCGAGGGGACCTCCGGGCCGGGGCCGAGGGAGGCGACGTACTCGGCGAGGGCGTCGACCTGCTCGTCCGTGAACTGCGCCGGCTTCTCTTCGGCCTGCGGGCCCTGGGCGGCCATCGGCATGCGGCCGGTGCCCACCTGGAAGTCGACCGAGGCGGCACCGACACCGATGAGGGACGGACCCTCGCTGGTGCCCTGGGCGCTCAGGCCGTGGCAGGTCGCGCAGTTCGAGGCGAAGAGCTTCTCGCCCTCGTTCACGTTCGACTGGCTGGACGCCGCGACGGTGCTCGTGCTGTCGTCCGCGTTCGCCGTGGAGCTGAACAGCGCGTAGGCACCACCGGTGGTCATGAGACCCACGACGATGAGCGACACGGTCGCCATCGGTGAACGGCGGCCCTTCTTGGACTTGGTTCTGTTGAACATGTGCTGGGGGGTGTCCAGTTCCTACTTGAGAAGGTAGATGACGGCGAAGAGGAAGATCCACACGACGTCGACGAAGTGCCAGTAGTACGACACGACGATGGCGGTGGTCGCTTCCTTGTGACCGAAGTTCTTCGCGGCGAACCCGCGGCCGAGCGTGAGCAGGAAGGCGATGAGGCCGCCCGTGACGTGCAGCCCGTGGAACCCGGTGGTCATGTAGAACGCCGAGCCGTAGGCGCTGGAGGAGAGCGTGATGCCCTCGTGCCAGAGGTTGGCGTACTCGAAGATCTGACCGCAGACGAAGATGGCGCCCATCGCGTAGGTGACGAAGAACCACTCCGTCATGCCCCAGTGGCGGGGGTTCCAGCTCGTGCGGTGGACCTGGAAGCGCTCGGCGGCGAACACGGCGAACTGGCACGCGAAGCTGGACAGCACCAGGATGATCGTGTTCACGGAGGCGAACGGCACCTCGAGCTTGGAAGTTTCGGTCGCCCAGAGCTCGGGGGACGTACTGCGCAGCGTGAAGTAGATCGCGAACAGGCCGGCGAAGAACATGACCTCGCTGCCCAGCCACACGATCGTCCCCACGGCAACGGCGTTCGGCCTGTTCAGGGCCGGACCGCTGGCGGATCTGGAGAGAGGGGTGCTAGTCACGTCCTCCATTATGGCCGAAACCCCAGACAGTGTTTTCGCAGGAGACTGGCGGGTCTCTCGAATTCACTACGATCGAGTCATGCCTGACGCACTTTCCTGGCCAGCGGTGATCAGCGCGCTCATGGCGCGCGAGGACCTGACGATCAGGCAATCCACATGGGCCATGGAGGAGATCGTGCGTGGGCGCGCCACCTCCGCACAGATCGCCGCGTTCGCCGTCGCCCTCCGCGCGAAGGGCGAGACCGTCGACGAGGTCGTCGGGTTCCGTGACGCGATCCTCGACGCCGCCGTTCCGCTGGACGTCGATCCGATGGCACTCGACATCGTCGGGACCGGTGGTGACGTGGTCGGCACGGTGAACGTCTCGACGATGGCGGCGATCGTCATCGCCGCGGCGGGCGTGCCCGTCGTGAAGCACGGCAACAAGGCGAGCTCGTCGAAGTCCGGCTCGAGTGACGTGCTCGCCGCGTTGGGGCTCGATCTCACGATGGACGCCGCGCGTGTCGCGGACACTTTCCGGCGTGTCGGACTGACCTTCGCGTTCGCCAACGCGTTCCACCCCGGGTTCGCCCACGCCGGGCCGGCCCGGGCCGAGATCGGGGTCCCGACGGTCTTCAACTTCCTCGGACCACTGGTCAACCCCGCACGGTGCGAGGCCAACGCGGTCGGTGTCGCGCAGCTCGACCTGGTGCCGATCATCACGGGGGTGTTCCAGACGCGCGGCGCCACGGCGCTGGTGTTCCGTGGCGACGACGGGCTCGACGAGCTCACGACGACCGGGCACAGCCACATCTGGGAGGTCACCGGCGGCCGCGTGATCGAGCACGACCTCGACCCGCGCGACCTCGGCATCCCCCGCGCCCACACCGAGGACCTGCTCGGTGGCGACCCGGCGCACAACGCCGACGTCGTGCGCCGCGTCCTCGCGGGGGAGCAGGGACCGGTCCGGGACATCGTGCTCTTGAACGCCGCCGCGGGGCTCGTCTCGTTCCGCCTGGCAGAGGACCCCGCCCAGGCGGACCGGCCGATCCTGCACCGGTTCCGCGAGCAGCTCGTCGTCGCCGCCGAGGCCGTCGACTCCGGTGCCGGCACCCGCAAGCTGGCGGACTGGGTCGCGGTCCCCGCGACGCACGCCGGGCACTGACCCGCGACAGCCTGGAGGCCCGGTGCCGGTTTCGAGAACCGGCACCGGGCCTCCAGTGCGTTGCGTGCAGAGCACGTGGTGCGTGTCAGCGCACGCGTGTCAGCGCACGTCCTCGTCGACCCAGTCGAAGGTCTTCGTGACGGCCTTCTTCCACAGGCGCAGCGTGCGCTCGCGCTCCTCGGCGTCGAGCTGCGGCTCCCACCGCTTGTCCTCCTGCCAGTTGGCACGGAGCTCGTCGAGGTTCGCCCAGAAGCCGACCGCGAGGCCCGCTGCGTAGGCGGCGCCGAGCGCCGTCGTCTCGGCGACCACCGGACGCACCACCGGCACGTTGAGGATGTCCGCCTGGAACTGCATGAGCTCGCTGTTCGCGGTCATGCCGCCGTCGACCTTGAGCTCGGTCAGGTCCACACCGGAGTCGGCGTTGACCGCGTCGAGGACCTCGCGGGTCTGGAGCGCCGTCGCCTCGAGGGCCGCACGCGCGATGTGCCCCTTGTTGACGTAGCGGGTCAGACCGACGATGGCACCGCGGGCGTCCGGACGCCAGTACGGCGCGAACAGACCCGAGAACGCCGGCACGAAGTACACGCCGCCGTTGTCCTCGACGGTCTTGGCCAGCGCCTCGACCTCCGGGGCGCTGCCGATGAGGCCGAGGTTGTCGCGGAGCCACTGGATGAGCGAGCCCGTGACGGCGATCGACCCCTCGAGGGCGTAGTGCGTCTCCTGGTCGCCGAGCTTGTAGCCGACGGTGGTGAGCAGGCCGTTCTCGGAGCGGACGATCTCGGTACCGGTGTTGAAGATGAGGAAGTTGCCGGTGCCGTAGGTGTTCTTCGACTCGCCCTGGTCGAACGCGGCCTGGCCGAAGGTCGCGGCCTGCTGGTCGCCGAGGATGCCGGCGATCGGGACCTCGCGCAGCAGGTTCGAGGACTCGACGTGGCCGTAGACCTCGGACGAGCTGACGATCTCGGGGAGCATCGACTTCGGGACACCGAAGTCGGCGAGGATGTCGTCGCGCCACTGCAGGGTCTCGAGGTCCATGAACAGCGTGCGGGACGCGTTCGTGACGTCGGTCTTGTGGACGCCGCCGTCCACGCCGCCGGTGAGGTTCCAGAGGACCCACGTGTCGGTCGTGCCGAAGAGGAGGTCGCCCGCCTCGGCCTTCTCGCGTGCGCCCTCGACGTTCTCGAGGATCCACATGATCTTGGTGCCGGCGAAGTAGGTCGCGAGCGGCAGGCCGACGATGGCCTTGTACCGGTCGGTGTCACCGTCGGCGAGCTTGTCGACGATCGACTGGGTGCGGGTGTCCTGCCAGACGATCGCGTTGTAGATCGGCTTGCCGGTGGTCTTGTCCCACACGACAGCGGTCTCACGCTGGTTGGTGATGCCGACGGCTGCGACGTCGTGCCGCGTGATGTCGGCACGCGACAGTGCCTGACCGATCACCTCGCGGGTGTTGTCCCAGATCTCGGCGGGGTCGTGCTCGACCCACCCGGCACGCGGGAAGATCTGCTCATGTTCCTTCTGACCGGTCGAGATGATCGAGCCGGAGTGATCGAAGACGATCGCTCGGGTGGAGGTCGTGCCCTGGTCGATGGCGACGATGTAGTCGGCCATTGGTGCTCCTTACGGGTGTTCGGTGCGGTGAGCGGTCCGCGGTTGCGGACCGCTCACCCCGGGGTTGGGTTGGTTCAGCTGACGACGGGCAGCAGGGCGTACGACAGCCCGGCGGCGATCGCACCACCGATGAGCGGGCCGACGACGGGCACCCAGGCGTAGGCCCAGTCACTCGAGCCCTTGCCCTTGATGGGCAGGAAGGCGTGCGCCAGGCGGGGACCGAGGTCACGGGCCGGGTTGATGGCGTAGCCGGTCGGGCCACCGAGGCTGACACCGATCGCGATCACGAGGAAGGCGACGGGGATCGCGCCGAGCTCCGACGGGGTCTGCCCGTTGGTGAAGGCGATGACGACGAAGACCAGCACGAAGGTGCCGATGATCTCGGTCACGAGGTTCCAGCCGTACGACCGGATGGCCGGGCCGGTGGAGAAGACGCCGAGCTTGGCGGCCGCGTCGGGTTCCTCGTCGAAGTGCTGCTTGTAGGCGAGCCAGACGATGACGGCACCGATGATCGCGCCGATCAGCTGGGCGAGCCAGAACAGGAGCATCGCGCCGACGGTGATGTTGCCGAGGATGGCCTGGGCGAGGCTCACCGCCGGGTTGAGCTGTCCGCCCGACTTGTAGGACACGGTGACGCCGGCGAAGACCGCGAAGCCCCAACCGATCGTGACCATGAGGAAGCCGGCGCCGAAGCCCTTGGACTTCGTGAGGGAGACAGCGGCGACGACACCGCCACCCAGGATGATGAGCATCGCGGTGCCGACGAGCTCGGACAGGAACTTGACCCCGATGTCGTCCATCGGTGACCTCCAGTGCGTGAGGGTGGGGGTCCGGTGGTGCTGCTCCGGCACTCCCCGTTGAGTGATTGAGGCCGAGCATAGTGACGCGGCTCGACGTCGGGCGATGCAATCGTGAGGGAACTGCGGCAACGTGCACGAACGTGCACTTTCGATGTGCGGTGGAGTCTCCGCCCCGGTGACGCGTCCCCGGGCTGATGCACGAACGTGCATCAGCACCGAACGACTGACCGTCGGACGGATGTAGATTGGGGCAACTCCGGTCGACGACGGCGGTGTGATCGCCACGGCTCGGCCCCGCACCCGTGGAGGCAGCGCGCATGAAGAAGCTCATCAACGACCCGCAGGCCGTGGTCGACGAGACCGTCCGGGGATTCGCACGAGCCCACGCCGGGCACGTCGTCCTGGTCGAGGACCCGATCCACATCCACCGCGCCGACGCACCCGTCGCCGGCAAGGTCGGCATCGTCAGCGGTGGCGGCAGCGGACACGAGCCCCTGCACGCCGGCTTCGTCGGGTACGGCATGCTCGACGCGGCCGTCCCCGGACCGGTGTTCACCAGCCCGACCCCCGACCCGATCGTCGCCGCGACGAAGGCCGTCGACTCCGGCGCCGGTGTCCTGCACATCGTGAAGAACTACACCGGCGACGTCCTGAACTTCGAGACCGCCGCCGAGCTCGCCGGCATGGAGGACATCCGCGTCGAGTCCGTCGTGGTCGACGACGACGTCGCCGTGCAGGACTCGCTCTACACGGCCGGCCGACGCGGCGTCGCCGGCACCGTCGTGGTGGAGAAGTGCGCCGGCGCCGCCGCCGAACGCGGTGACGACCTCGACGCCGTCGCCGCCGTCGCGCGGCACGTCAACGAGGTCACGCGGTCGATGGGCCTGGCACTCGCGTCCGGCACGGTGCCGCACGCGGGGGAGCCGTCCTTCACCCTGGCCGACGACGAGGTCGAGCTCGGAATCGGGATCCACGGCGAACCGGGCCGGGAGCGCATCCCGATGGCGCCCGCGGACGCCCTGGTCGACCGGGTGCTCGAACCGATCCTCACCGACCTGGACGCACCGGCCGGCTCGAAGCTCCTGCTGCTCGTCAACGGGATGGGCGGCACGCCGCTCTCCGAGCTGTACATCGTGTACCGACGCGCCGCCGAGGTCCTCACGGACCGCGGCTACGACGTCGCGCGTAGTTTGGTCGGCGACTACGTCACGTCCCTCGAGATGCAGGGGTTCTCGCTCACCGTCACGGTGCTCGACGACGACCTCACCGCTCTCTGGGACGCACCGGTGGAGACCCCGGCACTCCGCTGGGGCCGCTGAGCGGCCGAGTCAGGCCGAGTCCGGCCGCTGAGCGGCCGAGTCCGACCACGCACCACCGACCACGACACCGAGCCCACCGGGCCGGACACACGAAGGGAACCGCATTGGCGCTCGACACCGCATGGGCCATCGACTGGGTCCGTCGCACCGCCGCGACGATCGACGAACACCGGGCAGAGCTCGTGACGCTCGACCGGGAGATCGGCGACGGGGACCACGGTGAGAACCTCGACCGCGGGTTCCGCGCCGTCCTCGAGGCCGTCGACTCCGGGTCGTTCGACACCCCCGGCGCCGTGCTCAAGACGGTCGCGACGAAGCTCATCTCGACGGTGGGCGGAGCGGCCGGCCCGCTGTTCGGCACGGCGTACCTCAAGGCGGCCCAGGCCGCGGGCGATGCGTCCGAGTTCGACGCAGCGACCCTCGTCGCGGTCCTCGCCGCGGCGCGGGACGGGGTCGTGTCGCGTGGCAAGGCCGCGGTCGGCGACAAGACGATGGTGGACGCGTGGACGCCGGCGGTGGACGCCGCCGGCGCCGCCGCCGACGCCGGTGACGGCCCCGAGCAGGTCCTCGCCGCCGCGGCGGACGCGGCCGCGTCCGGTGCCGAGTCGACCGAGCCGCTCGTCGCGCACAAGGGCCGCGCGAGCTACCTCGGCGAGCGGGCCGTCGGGCACCGCGACCCGGGCGCGCAGTCGACGGCGTACATCCTCCGCGCAGCCGTGGACGCGACGACGGGCGCCGCCGCGTGAGCGTCGGCATCCTGATCGTCTCGCACAGCGCGGCCATCGCGACCGGCACCGTCGAGCTCGCCCGGCAGATGGCGGCCGACGTGCAGCTCGTCGCCGCCGGTGGGACCGACGACGGCGGCATCGGCACCTCGTTCGAGGCGATCACCGCCGGCATCGAGGAACTCAGCGGTGCCGACGCGGTCGTCGTCCTCTGCGACCTCGGCTCCGCCTACCTGACGACCGACACGGCGCTCGACTTCCTCGACGACGACGTCCGCGCACGGGTGTACGTCTCACAGGCGCCGCTCGTCGAAGGCGCGGTCGCCGCTGCCGTGGCCGCCCAGACGGGTGGTGACGCTGCGGCCGTGCTCGCTGCCGCAGCATCGGCCGCAGCGCCGGCGGACGACGCGAGCGGCGCCTCCCGTCCGTCCGACGACCTGCCTGGAGGCCCGGGGCCGGCTTCCGGAGCGGCCAGCGTCGACGACGTGGCCGCGTCCGAGAGCGTCGAGCTGGTCAACGAGACCGGCCTGCACGCGCGGCCGGCCGCGGAGTTCGTGAAGACGGCCGCGAAGTACGACGCCGCGGTGCACGTGAACGGTGTGGACGCGAAGAGTCTCCTCGCGATCATGGCGCTCGCGCTGCCGAAGGGCGCGACCGTGTCGATCGAGGCGACGGGGGCCGACGCGCAGGGAGCCGTCGACGCGCTGGTCGAACTGGTCCGGAGTGGGTTCGGGGAGTAGCGGCCGCGCAGCGTGGGGGTAGCGGCCGCGCAGCGGAGGGGCCGGCCTCGGCGTCAGCGGATCGAGACGGTCCCGGCCAGGTCGAGGTCGGACGGGCCACCCGTGACACCGGCGTCGGCGAGCAGCACCGCGCCGAACACCGCACTCCAGAACGTCCGGGCATCGCGCCCGACGCCGCTCGGGCTCGTCCACCCGTGTTCGGCGACGATGCGCTCGAGGTAGCGCTCGGACTGCCGGAAGAGCACCGCGAGGAGCAGCCGCACGCGCTCCCGCTGGGCGTCGTCCTCGCCGGCGGAGGCCAGTGCCCGCACCACCAACGGCGTCGACGGCATCGCGAGTGCCGTGCGCGCGAGGACCTGCCGGAAGGACTCCGCCGACGTCGCACGCCGGCCCGCCGCCTGCAGCCGCGTGGTGTCCCGGAGGAACAGCGCGAAGGCGGCATCGAGCACCAGACGGTCCTTCGAGCCGTAGTGGTGCGTGATCTGGTTCGGGTAGACACCGGCCGCGCGGGCGATCTCGCTGACCGTCACCGTGCGCGGGGGACCGGAGCCGTCGGCGCCGTCGTGCTCGCGTGCACCGAGCAGGCCGGCCGTCGCCGCGAGGATCTTCGCCCGGGTCGCTGCGCCGCGCGCCGTCCCGGAGCCGTCCGTGGTTGCCATGCAGGAATTGTACGTGGTACAACTCAACTTGTTCAACGTACAAGAGGAGTTCCATGGACATCGTCATCACCGGCTACGGCGCGGTCTCACCGTTCGGGCACGGAGTCGCACCGCTGTGGGACGCCCTCGTCGCCGGTCGCTCCGGCGTCCGAGCGCTCCACCGCGAGGGCGCACTCTGGCGGCAGGTCCCGATCACGGTCGGAGCCGATGCCGCCCTCGACGCCGACGGCGCGCTCGGCCGCGTCCGGGCAGCACGGCTCGACCGCAGTCAACAGCTCGCCCTCGTCGCCGCCGAGGAGGCCTGGACGGACGCCGGCGCACCCGAGGTCGAGGGGGACCGGCTCGCCGTCGTCGTCGGGACGGGCATCGGGGGAGTGGAGACGCTCCTCGACGCACACGACGTGCTCGGGGCGTCCGGCGCCCGACGGGTCTCGCCGCGGACCGTCCCGATGCTCATGGCCAACGGTGCCGCAGCACAGATCAGCATCGCGTTCGGGGCTCGCGCCGGTGCGTACACGACGGTCTCCGCATGCGCGTCCGGCGCCGAGGCGATCGCGACCGCCGCGCGGCTCATCGCCACCGGCGAGGCGGACGTCGTCATCGCCGGGGGCACCGAGGCAGCAGTGACGCCCGTCACCATGGCGTCCTTCGCGCAGTCCCAGGCACTCGCGAAGCCCGGCGACGACGACCCGACCACGATCTCCCGACCGTTCGACGCCGACCGTCGCGGCTTCGTGCTCGGCGAGGGCGCCGGGTTCGTCGTCCTCGAGCGGGCGTCGCACGCGGCGGCCCGGGCGCAGCGCGCACACGGCACGCTCGCCGGGTGGGGGATCACCTCGGACGCGCACCACATCACCGCACCGCTCGCCGACGGCAGCGAGCAGGAGCGTGCCATGACGGCGGCGATCCGGATGGCCGGCCTCAGCGGCTCGGACATCGACCACGTCAACGCCCACGCGACCGGCACACCCGTCGGCGACGTCGGCGAGGCCGCGGCGATCCGGCGTGCCGTCGGCAACGCGGCGATCGTCACCGCGCCGAAGAGCGCGATCGGTCACATGTTCGGCGCGGCCGGCGCGGTCGAGGCGATCCTGACGCTCCGTGCCCTGGAGACCGGCACCGTGCCGCCGACGCTGAACCTCGACCGGCTCGACCCGGCGGTGGACCTCGACGTGGTGTCCGGGACCGCCCGGACCGCACCGATGCGGGCGGCACTCGACAACTCGTTCGGCTTCGGCGGGCAGAACGCGTCGCTGGTGTTCACCGCGGCGTGAGCTCCTGCAGACCGGTGACGCGGAGCAGGTCGAGCTTCGCGGCGTCCTCGGTGCCGGGCACCGCGGTGTAGACGACGATCCGCAGGTCGCCGCCCGGCACCGTCAGGACGTCGCAGTCGATCTCGATCGGGCCGACCGGGGTGTGCACGTGCTTGCGGCTCGCCCGGTGCTCGGCGATGCGTCCGGTGTCCCATCGACGCTCGAACTCGGGGGACTCCCGGCGCAGTCGGACGACGAGCTCCGCAAGCTCACGGTCGGCGGGGTACCGGCCGGACGCCTGCCGCAGGTCGGCGGCGAGGTCGCTGGAGAACTCCTCCTGGTGCTCGGCGTCCCACTCCACGCCGTCGTGCGCGTGCATGAAGTGCCGCCAGACGAGGTTGCGCTCGAGCCCGACGTACCGCGAAGGGTCACCGTTCAGCGCGGCCCACAGGTCGTTCCAGAGCACGATGTCGTGGGTCGCCGTGAAGACCGCGAGCGGGACGTCACCCAAGCGGTCGACCAGGCGCTGCACCCCCGGAGTGATGTGCCGCGGCACGACCTGCCGGGACGGCGGAGCAACGCCGGCGACCCGGCACAGGTGGTCCCGCTCCTCGGCGGTCAGGCGGAGCGCCGTCGCCAACGAGGCGAGCAGCTGCGGTGACGGGTTCGTCGCCCGGCCCTGCTCGAGCCGCACGATGTAGTCGACACTCACCTGCGCCAGCGCCGCCAGCTCCTCACGCCGGAGACCCGGCGTCCGCCGGCCCGGCCCCGCCGGCAAGCCGACCTCTTCCGGACGCACCCGGTCACGCCAGGAACGCAACACGTTCGCGAACTCGCTCATACGCACCATCCTGGCCCCGCGCCTCCCGTCGGTCCTGGTACTGCCGGTCCCACCGTCGCACCGTGCCTGGGGGAGTCAGCCACCCGGGCGGAGAGTGGTGGGCATGACAACGACACTCATCACCGGAGCCAACCGCAGTCTCGGACTCGAGACCGTCCGTCGCCTGGTCGCCGCCGGCCACACCGTGTACGCCGGGATGCGCGATCCCGCGACCGGCGACGACGCCCGCGCACTCGGCGCCCACGTGGTGCGCCTGGACGTGACCGATCAGGCGAGCATCGACGCCGCGATCGCGGAGATCCCGTCGCTCGACGTCCTCGTGAACAACGCCGGGATCCTCGGCACCTCCTTCGGCGTCGACGACCTGGACGCGAGCGCGATGGCCGCCGTCCTCGACACCAACGTCACCGGCTTCGTCCGCGTGACCCAGGCAGCGCTGCCCCTCCTGCGCCGCTCGGCCGCGCCCGTGATCGTGAACGTCGCCTCGGGCGTCGGGTTCGCACGGTGGCTCTCGACCCCCGGGCACGACGAGTACCCCGTGCCGGCGATCCCGTACGCGGCATCGAAGGCCGCCGTCATCGCACTGACCGTGCAGTACGCCAAGAACCTGCCGGGGTTCCGGGTCAACGCGAGCGACCCGGGCTACACCGCGACGGAGTTCAACGGCTTCGGCGGGCACCAGACCATCACCGAGGGCACCGACGCCACGGTCGCGCTCGCCACGATCGACACCGACGGCCCGACGGGGGAGTTCCACAACCGGGACGGCCGCATCGAGTACTGAGCCGCGGGCCGTCCTCGAGCTTCCGAGTGAGCAGAAGACGTCGGGTCGAGTATTCGGACCCGACGTCTCCTGCTCACTGGATCCATCCGGCGGCTCGCCGACCCTGCTCGGTCGCGGTGTCAGCGCTTCGGCCGGTACACCAACCCGAGCGCGCCGCCCGTGAACGCCGTGGCACTGACCAGCTCGAGGTCGAGCTCGTCGCGCAGTTCCGTGAACACCCCGTCGCCGGAGCCGAGCAGTACGGGCAACACGGCGAGCCGGTACTCGTCCACCAGACCAGCCCGGACCAGACTCCGCCCGAAGTCCGTGCCACCCTGCGCGAGCACGTACCCGCCCGGTTCGTCCTTGAGCGCGGCGACCTCGGCATCCAGTGGGCCGGAGGCGACCCGGGCACCGGTCCAGGTCGCCACAGCGGGGGAGTCGGGGTCCGCGACGGGCATCGTGCGCGGATCGAAGTCGCCCTGCGTCGTGAACACGACCTTCGGGATCGTGTTCATCGGCGAAGCGATCGGTCCGGGCGCCGTGGGCCAGAAACCTGAGATCGTCTCGAAGGTCTTCCGGCCGAACGCGTGGACTCCGGCACCGGCGACGATGTCGCGCACCCAGGCCATCGAGTCGGGACTCCCGCCGCGGAACATCCAGTCGGATTCTGCACGGCGACCTGCCACGTAGCCGTCCAACGACATCGACATCTTCAACACGAGGTCACGCACGAGGAGCTCCTGTCTCAGTCTGAGTTGACATAATATGCATTATCGGCGCTTAAACATCGTGAGTTGCATCTAGTGCAACGACTCCGGCACCGCTTGTGCCGCAGTGTTTAACCTGATCAGCCCCAGAATCTGTCCACTAGGTGAAACCTGGAAACCAGCTCGGCGCGACAGCGGCATGCTCGCGAGCAAGGGGATCCTGCGTTTAATGCAGGAATCCACTGCAGCTCGAGTGCCGTGCCGTGCCGTGCCGTGCCGAGCCGTGCGGTCCGGTGCAGTGCGGTGCCGCGCTCAACTTCCTCACTGGAGCTTCTTAGAGCGCGACCGCGGACGACGGATGATGACAAGGTCTTTGCTGCTCAACGAGGAACGCGCCAACCTCACCGACTAACCGCAGCTCGCCGGCGCCGGAGAAGTGAGTCGGCCACGTTCTATGCAACGGCCACCTTGCCCCTCTCACCGTGGATAACTACTCGCCCTTTTGCTATTTCAAGAGGTCCGCTGCTCGAACCAGATACTTCCGTGAGCCGTGAGTTCTTCAATCAAGGCGAACGGCCACGAGGTCTCCTCCCGCATGAGCCAGGCCGTACGCGACGCGTACGACGCCGCCCTCTGACGCCGCTCCCCCAACGAAGCAGCCGGCCACCCTCGGGGTGGCCGGCTGCTTCGTTCACGCCGATACGGCGCTCTTATGTCAGGTTAAACCGGACAGTTCGGTTCACGAGAGCTCCGGACCCACGATGATGGTGGCTCCGGGATGCACGACCAGGCGCTGAAGGGACAAGGAAGAAGGCTGCCCCCTCGCCGCGGGGTCCACGGTGGCCGCGGTTCGCCGAGATTCTTCAAACAGCGAAGGTATTAGAGGGGCCATGTACGCCCACGCTGCGAGAGAAGGTGCTTACAACCACGAAGGCCAAACCACGCACCGCAGGAAACCTAGGACGGCACCAACAGCCTCTATCTCACTCCTCAACTTGATCGGGGGTTATTACCCCACTGACGACGTCCCGTACTTCACTCTCTAAACTTAGGTAGCCCCTCGCGCCCAGCACATTCATGTACGAACGACCCGCTCTGGCCACCGACTCACTCGCCGATTGAAGAGCGTTAGCAATTACGATCGGAACAGCATGCCGACTTAGGTCATACTCGAGCATTCCACCGTCTACGGACTCGAGAAGCAGCTCAAGTACCGCCAAACTGTTCTCAGGGTCAACCACAGAAGCTTGAGCCAACTCGCGGCCGAGCAGGTACCGGTCAGCCTTGATGTCGGACTCGAATTCCAATGCCTCCCGCAGACGAGGGAGCCACCAGGGGGCATCATATGCAACAGATTTCACCAGCCAGAAAATTCCTCTGAGTTCCGCGGCATCTCCAGGAGATTCTCTGACATGTGCAATGCGCTCATCCCATAACTGGCCGAAACGCGCTGCAATACCCGCATCGACGGACTTGGTTTGAGCAAAAGACCACGCTACATTACTCATCGCGGCACCTCGAACCTGCGCGTCAGCCCCATTGAAAAACGCCATTACAAGAGGATCGTCGGGCTCGATGTCCTCGTAAATAAGGCCACTAATTGCCCACTGGCCAATTCTAGCCTGCGCCTCCGCCGCCGTGCCCCAACCCGCCCGGACTTCATTCCCCAGAGCAAGAGCCGCGAGCAAGGGCTCTCTCAGCAGGCTGTACAAGCGCGGATGGTAGTGATGTATCGCCATCGCAGTGGTCACGGCACATTGCTGTTGAGTAGTGACCCCAGCCGCTCCTCCAAAAAATCTCTCCATACGCGGCTCTAACCACTCGGAGCAAGTGGACAGCAGCTGCCCCAAGTGCTCGCCAACGACGGCCCACACCGCGCCGTGACTGTCTTTGCACTCCAGCTCCTTATCCAGTTCTTCAAGCGCTGCAGCTCGCCAGGGGTTGCCACCATCGCGGACCGCAAGGATTACCAGCGCCCTCACGTAGATAGGCCAGCGCCAATTCAACGATAGGTTCAGTGGGCTCCAGCTCGCCTCATCGTGCTGGTAAGAGTCATACTCACTCCAAGCAGACGCATCCCTGCCATGCTTCAAAAGCGACGAAGCGAATGACGGCAGGCTGCCATCAGGAACTTGCGCGTTCATCCGAACGCGCAAGAGACTTTCAAGCAGTCGAAGTGCCGCGGTCTTTGCTGGCAAGAATGAGGCATCGTCATCGAAGCCGTCCCCTTCGGATGGAAAATCAGACGCTTCGGGGTGGGTCAGCGTGTCGCTCACCAATTGGACGACTTCCGGCCAATCGAGCTCAACATCTGCTTTCAACGCCGCCGTCCAGCCCTGGAGTATCGCCCGGACATATGTCGGCCTCAAACGTCCAACCAAATTCCCAACACCGGAGACAGCGAAAGGCTTGGTTGTAAGAAGAGCGGCAAGAACACGCCCTTGACCCTCGTGAGATGGTTCGGGGCCCCAACCGTCGCCAACATAGTGCAAGCTGGCGAGCTGCTCGACGAGTTCGACAGGAGTCATTTGTTCCAGATCAGTCGGATCACTGAAAGCGCTAGGTCCTACCCAGCTGCTCACCTTGTCCGGCCGCTCCAAAGGGTCCTTGATGTCGCCCCACCGTGAGCATAGAGCTTTCAGCTCGTCTTGCAGCTCCGGCGGCAGGGCCTCATCGCCAATCGCGGATAGCCACCGGTGCTTTGACCTACTGGCATGATCAGCCACCTCTATCGCAAAATCATCATCTGACTCTCCGTTGCGTGGCAAGCCTTCAATCATCCAGCGCAGATCATCAAGGTGCCCTTCCCGAATGAACTCTTTGAGCAGAACGGACGCCCCCGGGTCGACTAATACTGTCGCTCTGGCAAGCTCCGCGTACTCGATCCGCATATTGTCATCATAGGACGTCGAATCGGCGAGGAGGCGCTTTGCAACTTGGATCAGTTGTTGATCGTGAGACTGCAGTTGGGTTTCCCTCCGTAGCGACTCTGCGACCACAAACAGTGCAACTTTATGGAGGAGCTGACGTTTTCTTCCGACCAAGTAATCAGCAGCACTTGGAGTGTCGATAGAAACGCCCGCTAGCGCGAGATCTCTAACCGTGTCGATCAGGGAGTGCTTAGGGTCAGGATGTTCCCCTGTACTCAGATCCGCAATCGAAGATCGTTCAGCGGCACTAAATTCATTACTTCCATACGAGGGTAGAGCGTCGATCCAGTTGCGCAACCATCCTGTGACAGCCTTGAAAGAATTAACTCGAAGAGCTTCTACCACCCGCGGAAGCTCTTGCTGATACCAGTAGTCATCGAGACCTGCTGTGGGCTTGCGTGCGTACCCCTCGCCTTCTGGTTTCGGATTGAAGAGTTCGTTCGCTAGCCAGCGACCGAGAACATCTTCATCACCTTCGAGAAGCCTCACAGCAAAGCTGACTAGGTATCGCGGATCTGTGCGCCATCCGAAACCTCCACCAGTTCTCCACTGTTTCAACATCGGTATCAAACGGGCACCTTGATCGGCGGGTACAACAGTGCCGATCTCGATAGCAGCCCTTCGCACCCATGGGTTGTTACTCCATTGGAGAGTAAGCAACACGTCGACAACGTCCGATGGCACATGGGGCGCCATGTTGATTAAGTATGTTACTTCGGGCCAAAATACGTCACGGGTGAGCCCGTCGCCCAGTACAGTCGGCTCAGGCGGAGACGCAAATGCACCCGCTTGCAGCAGGGGCCTCACCCATTGCGGATTTGTCAAGCCCTCATAGAAGACTCGTCGCAGCTGAAATGTCGGGATTTTGAGGAGCACGTTCTTGACTTGCTCAGCACTGGGTCGTCGCGTATCAGACATCGAGCAGGTCACCGGTTCCTTCGTTGATTTGCTTGAGCAGTGCCGCAATTGACCGCTGAAGTTGGAAGAATTCCGTCAGCACGCCGTCCATAAGCTCTTCATAGGTTGCAATTCGCGCTTTCAACTCATTATCGTCGGGCAGGACCTCGGGTGCGAGATCGTCGTCATGCAAGTGTGCCCATTTGACGAAATAGCGGCTGGTTTCGATCCACGCGGCGACAGCTGGGTGAGCCTCGTTACCGTCGTCCGTTAGGAGTGAGGCTACGTCACCGCGGTTCCTCGCAGTTTCCTGTACAGCGGTCTTGAGGAGCCGATCAAAAGCACGCGCAGCGGGGAGCGGTACGACGATTTGGGGAGCGGCACCCTCGAGATTCATGTCGGGATGTGCAGTGAGGAGCGCGGGGAGCCTTTGCACTTGCTCCCCAGACGTCGGTGTCACGCGGGGGCTTGCTGATCGCGCAAGTGCTCGTACTGATTTGGCCATTACTTCCCGCATAGCATGGCAAATGAGCGAAACCCGCACCCTTTCGCCGCCTTTGTTGCTTCCATGATCGAGTAGTGAATGCGCCATCTCATACATGCTCGCAAGATCGGCGCGGCGCTCACGGAGTGCGGCAGCAATCCGATCCCGACGCGCCCACGTTTCTTCATCCACCCGACACTCCTGTCCCGTCCGCCCTGTCACTTGCCATCGGATCAAGTGTGCGCCTACGGAGGCTTAACGTGACCTCCCGTCTCCCAATCGGTTGGATCACTCGTCTGTTGCACGGTCGTTCAGGTTCCGGACTTGGTGGGAGAACCCGCGAGTAGCCGCTCTCGTCCGTGTTCAATCGTCGTCGCGGCGATTTGCCGGCCACCGCGAGCTGGTGGGCTTGTCGATCGACATCGACTACCGGCGGCCTCCATTCGTGCGTGCGCCTTGGGGAAACCTTCCTCCCTTACCCGATGCTTGCCGAACGGTGCGGTGCTGGCGGATGCCCCAAGGCCACAGGCCCCAGTGCCGTTGAGAACCGCAGTCATGGGGTCGGTTCAGGGGTTCCACGACAGATCTGATGTTGGCTCTAGACATGTCGCAACGTCCCCGTGCGCATCGGTCGCAGGACCGCGCGGTGCCAGACGCTCAGCCGGACGTCTTTCGACGTCGGCCCGCGACTGGTTCGCTCTCGCGTCGGAGTGCCCTGTACACGGTGGTCCTACTAACTCCGAGAACGTCCCCGATCTGCGCGACCGTCATGTCCTGTTGCTCGTAAAGGCGCCTGGCAGTTCGTACCTGATCGGCCGACAGCCGAGGCGGCCGACCGCCGTTCCGCCCTCGAGCTCGAGCGGCCGTGAGGCCGGCGTGCGTGCGTTCTCGGATAAGATCCCGTTCGAACTCGGCCATAGCGGCGAAGACACGGAACACGAGCCGGCCGCCGGGTGAGGTTGTGTCTATCGTCTCTTGCAACGATCGGAACCCGACACCCCGCTCCCCCAGCGCCTGCAGCTGGTCGATCAGATGCCGGATGGATCGCCCGAGCCGGTCGAGCCGCCACACGACGAGAGTGTCGCCTGGTCGGAGCTGATCGAGCATCTTGGTGAGCTCCGGACGGTGCTCGAGCGATCCGGACATTGTGTCGACCCACACCCGGTAGCAGCCGGCGGCATTCAACGCATCGAGCTGCAGCGCCGCGTCCTGATCGGTTGTCGACACCCGCGCGTACCCGAGAAGCTCACCCATGACCCATGAACGTAGCGGAACCCGTCGGACGTCAGTGGAAACGGCACGTAGAAATCGGCACTGAGTTCCGCCACGTGCAACGCCGGCGCGGCGCGCTCTGCGCAATCCGGAGTGAGAGATGTGCCACAAACGGAGGTTTTTGATACATTCGGAGGACAGAGCTCTCCTCGCCGATGGAGGGGGCGTGTTTTTTGAGTCCGGCTACTTCTTGCGAAGTGCCTTCGCCCGCTGAACCCGAACGACGCGGCGAGCAGCCTTGTCGTTCAGGATTGGCCACACCTGACGGATCGCGATCGCGACGAAGAGCATCGCGAGAGCGAACCCGACCGCGTAGGCAGCGGGGGCAGGGATCTCAATCGACAGCTGGAGCATGGAACCTCCACCGTTCGATCTGTCAGCCAACTGGCCGACTCTCGGTTCGTGCACCGTGCACGTCCGAGGACTAGGGCCTCCGTGAGGAGGGACGCGAGTCGGACCCGCGGGTGCGACCGGCGATCAGACTGCGCGGGTCACGGCGAGACATCTGGGCACAAAAAAACCGGCTCGAGGCCGGCTGGTTGCGCGCACTATGAACGCAGGAAGATTCTGACACAGTCTCCGGACATTCGGCAACTGTCCGAACGGTGGTGCGGCGGCACCTCCCCCAGTCCCGCGCTAGTGATGACTCGGCCGGAAGATCTGCATCGCTTCCCGGAAGGCGTAGAACACGATGACGTAGCCGGCGATCGGGTCTGCCCACCACCAGCCGACCAGCGCGTTCAAGCTGATGCCGATGAGTACCGCGACGGCCAGAAGCCCGTCAACGAATGTCACTCGGCCTTCTGTGGGCAGCTTCGCTCCGTGTCGTCGGAATCGCTTCCTTCGGTGTCGGGACGTCGCGGGTGCGCGAGACGGCCCGCGTGACTTGGGGTTCGGGTGCATAATGGTGGTGTCTTCGGACCCGGTAGTGGGGCTTGCCGGACCCAACCTCGACAGTTGTCGACAACAGTCCCTATCTCAGCTGGTCGCGCTTCTGCGCGCCTGAGGTAGGGAGTGTCATGACAGCACCAATCGGTTCCGGACCGGTCGTCGTCGGCGTCCTGCCCGGCCTCGCTCCGGGGGTCATCGAGGTTGCGTCGTCTATCGCGCGGCGCTTCGGTACGACGCTGGTGTGCGTCAGCGTGGATGCATCGCTCTTCGATGCCGGTACGCGCTCGGACGGGTCGGTGATGGTGGAACCGATCGACCCTGACACCGCTGACACGACACCGCAGGGCTTGTCGGACAGTGACAAGGCGGCAGTACGTGCTGCCGCAACGACCTACGGCGTCGACGTCACGTTCGTCCCGGGTGTCGGGGATCCGAGCCGGGCACTGTCGCAGGTGGCCGAAGACCGCGACGCGGCGATGCTGGTCGTCGGGGCCAGGACGGGAGCGGGTCGAATCGCGGAGTTCTTCACGGGGTCGGTCGCGGTACGGCTGACCCATCAGCAGCACCGTTCAGTGCTCGTAGTGCCCGTTGATCCGGTCGGGTTCGATGCCCCACTGCCGTGGGACACCCCGTGACCGGCCAGCTTGTTCTGCTCCGCCACGGACAGAGCACTGCGAACGCTGCCGGTACCTTCACCGGCTTGCGAGACGTCGCGCTGACCGAACAGGGCAGCGCCGAAGCGAATCGGGCTGGGTTGCTACTTCTGCATGCCGGCATCCGACCGGACCTCGTGCTCACGTCGACGCTCGAGCGGGCGCTCCACACGGCGGAGCTCGTCACCGACGTCCTCGGACGTGATGCGCCGATCGAGTCGACGTGGCGGTTGAACGAGCGGAACTACGGCGCCCTCACCGGCATGTCCAAGCAGAATGCGCAAGCGGCGTTGGGGGCGGAGCAGTTCTTCGCTGTTCGTCGGACCCGCACGGGACGGCCACCACGCATGTCGATCCGCGCGTGGCTGGCGCTCCGGCGGACGCCGGCGCTTCGTGGACTGCCGTGGGCGGCACTTCGTCGAACCGAAACACTCTCCGACGTCATCCGCCGGGTCCAACCCGTCCTGTCGCACAGCATCACCCCGGCACTCCGCGACGGGCAGACAGTGCTCGTCGTCGCGCACGGCAACTCACTGCGGGCACTGTGTGCCTGCATGGACGGCCTAACTGACGGTGAGCTCGCGGACCTGAACCTCCCCACGGGCGAACCCCTGATCTACCGGTTCGACGGCGACGGTGGGTTCTGTCCGCGGGGTGGGGAGTACCTGCATCCGGCAGCACGAGCAGCAGCGGCAGCGGTCGCTGCGGAAGGTGGAACATGACCTCCCGAACGGACACGCAGCTGCCCGATGGGCAGCTCCCGCCCGACCCAGACATCGACGCCAACGACCCGGAACGTATCGACCGGCCAGTGCATCTGCGGTGGCGGTACCTCGGTGTCGTCGCACTCGGCGGCGCCATCGGTACCGCCGCACGCGACGGACTCAGCACCGCGTTCCCCGCTCAGCAGGAGGTGTCCTGGGCGATCTTCTGGATCAACATCGCCGGCGCGCTCCTACTGGGTGTGCTGCTGGAACACCTCGCGCATCGCGGACGTGACGAGGGTCGCCGCCGGACACTGCGCCTGCTTCTGGGAACCGGTGTCCTCGGCGGGTTCACCACCTACAGCACCCTCGCGACCAGCACCGCGGTGTTGTTCCTCGCTGGCCGCGGGTTGGCCGGCACCGGGTACGCGCTCCTGACGGTCCTCGCCGGCGCGATCGCCACCGGTAGCGGCCTCGCGATCGCGGGTTTGGTCCGACCGAACGGGGCCACATCATGAGCGCCCTGGCCTTCCTCAGCGTCGCGGTCGCTGGCGGTGTCGGCGCGGCCGCACGGTTCTTCGTGGATGGTGCGATCAACCGGGGTCGGCAGTTCCGGCTCCCGGTCGGGACGCTGACGATCAACATCACCGGCTCGTTCCTGCTGGGCTTGATCACCGGCGCCGCCGGTCACCTCGGCGCCACCCCCGTCGCGGTGCTCGGAACAGGGCTCATGGGTGGCTACACCACGTTCAGCACCGCCAGCTTCGAGACCGTCCGCCTCGCACGCACTGGCCGCACCACCGCGGCTGCCGTGAACGGGCTCGGGATGCTCGTCGTCTCCGTCGCCGCAGCCGCCGGGGGCGTCACCCTCGGCACCCTCACTTGACCATCCGACTGGGAGACGAACAGCTCATGCACTTCGACATCACGATCGAGATCCCCCGCGGCAGCGGCAACAAGTACGAGGTCGACCACGCCACCGGACGGATCCGCCTGGACCGGGCGGTGTTCACCAGCATGGTGTTCCCGCAGGACTACGGCTCGATCGACGACACTCTCGGCGATGACGGCGACCCCCTCGACGCGCTCGTGCTGCTGCCCCGGCCCACGTTCCCCGGCGTCGTCATCGACGTCCGCCCGGTCGGGATGCTCCGCATGGTCGACGAGAACGGCGGCGATGACAAGATCCTCACCGTCCCCGCCGGAGACGTCCGCTTCGACCACGTCCAGGACATCTCCGACGTCGCCGAGCCGGTCCTGGCGGAGATCGAGCACTTCTTCGCCCACTACAAGGAGATCGAGCACGGCAAGCACGTCACCACCAACGGGTGGGCGAACCGTGTCGACGCCGAAGCCATCATCCGCGCCGCACAGGAACGGTTCACCCCGCACCCCTGACCGGCACCCGCGCACCCGACACCATCCAGTGCGCGCCCTGAACCGCCGTGGGGAGGCAACTGGCGCCCAGTGATCGCCAGGAGGTCGTCCCTCCGCCTCCCCGCGGCCCACACCCGCACGACCAACCCGAAAGGCGACAACCGCCGTGAACGACTACATCAGCAACGTCCACCACACCACCCACCATCAGGGCGAGTACGTGACCCACACCAGCCGCCCCGTCACCATCAGCAGCCTGCACGGCTCCCGGATCCTCGACTCCCGCGGCTACCCGACGATCCAGGTGCGTCTCGAGCTCGAGGACGGCACCGTCGTCACCGGTGACGCCCCCGCAGGCGCATCCACTGGCGCGCATGAGGCTGTCGAGCTTCGCGACGGCGGCAGCAGCTACGGCGGCCGCGACGTGAGCCAGGCACTGCACCTCATCACGACGGACGTCGCACCGATGATCACCGGCCAGTCGTGGACCTCGATCGGGCAGGCCGACGCCGCCCTCGCTGCCCTCGACGGCACCCCGAACCACCGCCGGCTCGGCGCGAACAGTGTCGTCGCGACCTCGATCGCGATGGCACGCGCTCTCGCCGCCGCAGCGGAGCTGCCGCTCTGGCGTTGGATCGCAGACGTCACCGGCAGCACGCCCCGCCTGCCCGTCCCGCACTTCAACGTGCTCAACGGCGGAGCGCACGCAGCGAACGCGCTCGACTTCCAGGAGTTCATGATCGCCCCGGTGAACGCCGAGACCATGACCGACGCGGTTCGGATCGGATCGGACGTCTACCACGCGCTGGCGGCACTGGTCCGGGAACGGTTCGGCAGTCTCGGTCTCGGGGACGAAGGCGGCTTCGCCCCGTCGATCGCCGCGCCCGAGGAGGCCCTCGACCTCCTCGTCGCCGCGATCAGTGCCGCCGGTTACGAGCCCGGCGTGGACACCGTCGCGATCGCACTCGACCCGGCGGCGAACGAGTTCGCGCTCGGTGACGGTAGCTACCGGGTCGTGGACCGCCGGCTCGACCGCGCAGGCATGGTCGACTACTACCGCGACCTCATCAGCCGGTATCCGATCCGGAGCATCGAAGACGGCTTCTCCGAAGATGACCACGGCGGCTGGAAGGCGATGTCGTTCGCGCTCGGCGACATGCTCCAGATCGTCGGCGATGATCTCTACGTCACCGATCCGCAGCGCATCCGCGACGGTGGGAAGGACGGCCTCTCGAACGCGGCGCTCATCAAGCCGAACCAGATCGGCACCGTCTCCCAGACCCTCGACGCGATCGGCGTCGCACGCTCGCTCGGGATGCGGAGCATGGTGTCGCACCGGTCCGGCGAGACCACCGACACGTTCATCGCGGACCTCGTCGTCGGCACCGGAACCGGACAGATCAAGTCCGGCGCACCCGCCCGCGGAGAACGCGTCGCCAAGTACAACCGGCTCACCGAGATCGCGGAGAACAATCCGGAGCTGCCCTACGGGCTGCGCTGACCCCGACCGGTCACCTCGTGGGCGACGCGCAGGAAAGCAGAACCAGCTGGCTGAGGCTCTCCCGACCAGATCGCCCGCAACGGCCGGGCAAGTGGCGGCCCAGCGAGCGGGACCCGCACCAGCGACCCGTCGTTGATGTCGGCGGCGACCGTGCGAAGGCTCATCACCGCCGGTGCAATTCCAGCCTGCGCGTTCGCCCGGATGATGCTCGTGGTCTCCAGCACCGCGGCCGGAACCGACATGCTCAAACCGGCCTCCCTGAGCCATGCGGCGAGGGTCGCGCGAGTTCCGGAACCTTCTTCCCGCAGGAGCAGAGCCGTCGCCGCCAGGACCTCCGCAGTGATCCCGGTCGACCGAGCCCAGGGATGTTCCGGCGCAACGACGACCGCGAGCTCATCGTCCGCGATCACCTGCGCGGACACACCTGCCGCCGTCACCGGGGTCTCCGTGAACCCGAGGTTCGCGCCACCCGACTGCACGAGGTCCGTCACCGCGGCGGAGTTGCCCGCGATCAGGCGCACCCGCACGTCGGGTTCGCGGCGGCGGAATTCGAGCAGCCAGCCCGGCAGCAGCAGCTCCGCGATCGTCTGTGACGCTGCGACGACGAGCGAACCCGTGGGAGTCCGCAGCGCAGCCACTCCTGCTTCGAGGTGGCGAGACGCGTCGAGGACCGGTCCGGCCAGCCCGACGACGAGCCTGCCGGTCTCGGTCAGCACCGACCCCGTGGTCGAGCGGTGCACCAACAAGTGACCGACCATGCGCTCGGCGACCCGGATCCGAGCAGACACTGCCTGTTGCGTGACGCCGAGCGCTCCAGCGGCAGCGGAGAGGGAGCCGGTCTCGGCGACGCGTGCGAGCACGTCGAGTGTGTCGAGGTCGAGGGTTCGGTCCGTGAGTCGCCGTAGTGCCACAATCATTGATTGTGCCCTGCCAAGAGGTTCCGGGTACCGCCAGAGGCAGGATTCGCGCAGGCTTGGCCCATGACAACGCTCCGCACGGACCCTGCACCCGCGAACGGTAGCCAGCTGCCCCAACGGCCGCAGACGGCGTTGTTCCGTGACCTGGAGCGGCCAGGCCTGATCGTGTCGAATCTCACACCGAACTGGTTCGCGTCGATCATGGGCACGGGGATCGTCGCTGTCGCAGCTGCGTCACTGCCGCTGCAGTTCCCCGGGCTGCGCCTCGCGGCGACGGTCGTGTGGGCGATCGCCGCGGTGCTCCTCGTCGCCCTCACGACCGCGACGGTGCTGCACTGGATCCGCTACCGGAGCACTGCAGCCGGGCACCAGCTCAACCCGGTGATCTCGCACTTCTACGGCGCACCACCGATGGCGTTCCTCACCGTCGGCGCCGGGACACTCCTGCTCGGCAAGGACTGGGTCGGCCTGCCCGCCGCCGTCACCATCGACTGGGTCCTGTGGACCATCGGCACCATCGGAGGACTGCTCACGGCAGTGCTCGTGCCGTACCTGGCGTTCACCCGCCACGAGAACAAGCCCGACTCCGCGTTCGGCGGCTGGCTGATGCCGATCGTCCCGCCGATGGTGTCCGCCTCCACCGGTGCGCTCCTGCTGCCGTACGCCCCCGCCGGGCAGGCGCGGGAGACGCTGCTGTGGTCCTGCTACGGCTTCTTCGGCCTCAGCCTCATCACGTCGCTGGTCGTGATCACGCTGATCTGGAACCGTCTCGCGCAGCACAAGGTCGGGGACGCCGGCATGGTCCCGACTCTGTGGATCGTCCTCGGGCCGGTCGGACAGTCGATCACCGCGGTGAACCTCCTCGCATCGAACGCCCCCACCGTTGTCGATGCGAGTACCGCGCATGCCCTGCTGGTCGTGGCGCTGGTGTACGGGTTCGCGATGCTCGGCTTCGCGCTGCTGTGGACCGTCATCGCCCTCGCGATCACCATCCGCACTGCCCGCGAACACTTGCCGTTCAGCCTGACTTGGTGGTCCTTCACGTTCCCCGTCGGGACCTGCGTCACCGGCCTGAACGGGCTCGCCCTGCACTCAGGCCTGACCGTCGTTGCCGTCCTCGCCGTCATCTACTACGCCGGCCTCGTCGCCGCATGGATCACCGTTGCCCTTCGCACCTTTCACGGATCCGTCATCCGTGGCACCCTGCTGGCACCGCCACAGCCGGCATGAGTACCCCCGAGGAACTCGCTGACGTTCGATCGCTGAACGGTCTCGCGGAGACGTGGCGGACCGCGCCCGACGGCAGCCGACGGTTCGTCCCGAGCTTCGACCCACGATCCGGCGGCAGATTCAGCCGTGTCCTGGTCCTGATGCAGTCGCCTGGCCCCCAGACCATCGCCGCAGCGCACGCAGCGATCTGCAGCGAGGACAACCCGGGCCCGACCGCGGCCGCGTTCCGAGCAGCCCGTATCGAGTCCGGACTCGCACGCGGCGAGTACGTCCGCTGGAACCTTGTCCCATGGGAACTGCCCGACCGCGTGCGACTCGAGGACATCGACGAGGGGCGGCATGCCCTCGCCACACTGCTCGCGGCCCTCCCCGCTCTCACTGCGATCGTCACGTACGGGGCCGTTGCCCTCGACGGCGTCATGCGACACTTCACCCTGGACGAGCACCCCCGACTCCTTCCGGTCATCGCAGCACCACATCCGTCTCCCGCCAACGGCCGCCACCGATCGGAACAACACCTCCGTTCCGTGCAAGCACTCCGGCTCGCCGCGCGAGCGCGGCAGACGTAACAAATACGAACGATTCCGCTACAACTATCCGTACCGGCGCTCAGTCCGGGTGCGAGGCGCCGTGTCTTGTAGCGGAACCCAGTCCCAGAATCTACGTGCCGCCACTACCCCTCCTGGTCGAGTTTCGCTACGTTCTCTTCATGGGTCACCTTCTCGGGTATGCGCGCGTGTCCACCACAGACCAGGACGCGTCGCTGCAGATCGACGCGCTCAACGCCGCTGGCTGCTACCGCGTGTTCGTCGACACCATGTCCGGGTCGCTCCAACACCGGCCCGAGCTCGACAAGCTCCTCGACCAGCTCCGCCCCGGCGACACTCTCGTCGTCTGGCGACTCGACCGGCTCGGCCGGTCCATCCGGCACCTCATCGATCAGCTGCACGCTCTCGCCGAGCGCGGCATCGGGTTCCGGTCCCTGCAGGAGACCATCGACACCACCTCGCCCGGCGGCCGGCTCGTGTTCCACGTCTTCGCCGCGTTGGCGGAGTTCGAACGGGACCTCATCAAGGAACGCACCAACGCCGGCCTCGCCGCCGCTCGAGCCCGCGGCCGCACCGGCGGCCGACCATCTCGGCTCTCCGCGGACCAGGTGCGCACCGCACGCCGGCTCTACGAACAGCAGGACATGACCGTCGCGCAGATCGGCGACGTGCTCGGCGTTAGCCGCACCACCATCTACCGTGCACTCGCGAAGCACGCCGAGCCCGTCGCGGCGCGACGAACCAAGCCTTCCCCAACGATGTAGCTGGCTATGGACGCGAGCGAGCGGTGGGGCATCCTTCGACTGCACGTCGAGGACGCCATCCCGCTCGCCACCCTGGCCCGCACCACGGGCGTCGCTGAGCGCACCCTGCAACGCTGGTTGGCCCGCTACCGAACCGGCGGATACCCGGCTCTCGCCGACGGCACCCGCACCGATCACGGCGCCCGACGGACGGCACCGGAACTGGTGCGCCTGATTGAGGGGCTCGCACTCACCAAGCCACGACCTTCGATCGCCACGATTCACCGCCAGGTCGACAATTACTGCACCAAACGAGGTCTCTCAGCGCCGTCGTACTCCGTTGTGCGGTCGATCGTGAACGGGCTTGATCCCGGGATGGTGACGCTCGCGCTTGAGGGGCCCGCGTCATATCGGGACAAGCACGAACTGCTGCTCCGACGTCGTGCGGATCGCCCCAACGCGATCTGGCAGGCGGACCACACGATGCTCGATCTGCTCATCGTCGGACCCGACGGCAAGCCCGAACGGCCGTGGTTGACGGTGATCCTCGACGACTACTCCCGCGCGGTCTGCGGGTACATGGTGTTCCTCGGCGCCCCATCCGCCGCGAACACCGCGCTCGCGCTCCGGCAAGCGATCTGGCACAAGCCGGAACCGGACTGGCCTGTCTGCGGGATCCCAGACGTGCTCTACACAGACCACGGGTCCGACTTCACCAGCCACCGAATCGGCGACACCGCCGCCGTGCTGCACCTCCGAATCATCCACTCGCAGGTCGCTCGCCCCCAGGGCCGCGGGAAGATCGAGCGGTTCTTCGGCACCATCAACACCGAGCTGCTCCCAACGCTCCCCGGCCACCTCGCACCCGGATCCTCGGCGCCGGCGCCGACGCCGGCGCTGGATCTCGCCGGTGTCGACAGTGCCATCAACACGTTCATCCGCCGCTACAACGCCCGCATCCACCGCGAGCTCCGGAAGAGCCCACTGGAAGCGTGGATCGCAGACGGGTGGCTGCCACGAATGCCGGACTCCCTCGAGCAGCTCGACGGGTTCCTGCTCACCGTCCCGACCACGCGTGTCGTGCAACGAGACGGCATCCACTTCGAAGGGCTCCGCTACACCGCAACCACTCTCGCACCCTTCGTGGGCAGCACCGTCAGCGTCCGGTACGACCCCCGCGACGTCACCGAGATCCGTGTCTTTCACCGCGACGCGTTCCTGTGCACCGCGATCAGTACCGCGCATCAGACCGAGACCATCAGTCTCAAGCAGATCCAGGCCGCCCGGAACGCGCAACGAAGAGCCCTGCGCGGGCAGATCCGCGAACGCATCGCGATCGTCCGCCCCACACCCGATGATCACACCCCACCAGCACCCGCACCGGCACCGGATCAACCGCGACTGATGACCTACGAGGAGGACCGGTCATGACGAGCCAGTTCATCATCACGAAGGAACACCGTCGGTTCGCGGAGTTCGCCGACGCCGTCCGGAAGCAGAACACCATCGGCGTCTGCTTCGGCCCCGCTGGCGTCGGCAAGACCCTCTCCGCACGCCGCTACGCCCACTGGGACAGCATCGGCCCGTTCATCGCCAGATGGGCCGCACGCAGCGAAGACGACACGAAGATCTACGCCGCCGCCCACCGAGCCCGCACCGTCTTCTACACGCCCGAGGTCTCCGCCACGATGCGCGCCCTGCAGGACGACCTCCGGAACGACATGCTCCGCACCGAACGCTGCATCGAGGAACACCTCCTGCTCCAGGGTCGCCACTTCGACCACGCACACGGCCCCAACCCGTCCCTGCTCGAGCTGATCATCATCGACGAGTCCGAACGCCTCACCGGCAACGCGATCGAGTGGCTCCGCGACCAGTACGACCGCACCGGCATAGCGATGATCCTCATCGGCATGCCCGGCATCGAGAAGCAGTTCAGCCACTACCCGCAGCTCTACAGCCGCCTCGGTTTCGCCCACCAGTACCGTCCGCTCGGCCACGACGAGCTGCTCTTCGTCCTCGAACGTCAATGGCGCAAGCTCGGCAAGACGCTCGACCCCGACGACTTCACCGACGCGCAAGCCATCGCCGCCGTCGAACGCATCACCCGCGGCAACTTCCGGCTCCTTGAGCGCCTCCTCCCTCAGATCCAACGCGTCCTGAAGATCAACGAGCTCGACGTCATCACCAACGACGTCGTCGAGGCCGCCCGCAGCACCCTCGTCATCGGCACCACCTGACCCGACACCGATCGCAGCGAAAACGACGACACAGAGCGAGGCTGCTCACAGCCTTCGGTCTCCAGGACGGGGTTCCCGAGGGCACGACCGGTCTGGTTTTTGCCAGCGGCAAGGCAGAACATCACGACAGCCGTCACGGCAGTCCAGATGATTCCGCCCACACTCGTCTGCGCGTGATGCGCGGATATCAGTGCTGCGGTCGACTGGACGAGGAGGTAGACACCGAGCGCGGCGAAGGCGACGCCGATGAGGCGGAGTGCCGTTCGCTGTCGTTGCTCGCCCGTGCCGGCGAGTTCCCACAGCACGACACTGCTCGCCCCGATCTCAATGAGACTGTCGAGGCCGAAACCTGCCAGCGCGACCGATGACGCTCTCAACGTCAGGACCGCGAGGACCACAACCGCCACGACGTTCCAGAGAAGGGTCGCCCACTCCAGCAGTCGGCCCCGGCGAAGCAGACGATCAGCCGTATCGGCGATGTGCGAGGTCACCGACCCATTGTTCCGCGCTCGCCCCGCCGCGGCTCACGGCGCTCTCCTCGGCAGATATCTGCTCCGCAACCCCTCCCACCGGGCTCCACGGCGTCGATCCCGTCGAGGACCCAGAGCAGGTCCTCGTCTGGGCAGGATCGGCAGCCGTTGGACTCATCGCACGGGATGGGCTTACCCAAGACCGTAGGGCAGCTCGGGATTCGTCGACGCGATTTCGGTGAGCCGGTTGTACTTGGCGACGCGTTCCCCGCGGGCAGGTGCGCCGGACTTGATCTGCCCGGTGCCGGTGCCGACGACGAGGTCCGCGATGAAGGTGTCCGTGGTCTCCCCGGAACGGTGCGAGACCATGCTCGCCATGTTGAGGCTGCTCGCGGTGGCGATCGCACCGAGCGTCTGAGAGACGGTGCCGATCTGGTTCGGCTTGATCAGTACCGCGTTGCTGAGCTGCTGTTCGCCGCCGTCGCGGATGCGCTGCGGGTCGGTGACGTAAAGGTCATCGCCGACGATCTGGATCCGGTCCCCGAGCGCTGCTTGCATGCGGCGGAACCCGTCGTGGTCGTCTTCGGCGAACCCGTCCTCGATGCTCCGGATCGGGTACGTGTCGATCAGCTGCCGGTAGTAGTCGACCAGGCCATCCCGGTCGAGCGTGCGGTCAACGATCCGGTAGGAGCCGGCACCGAGGTGGAACTCGTTGGCAGCGGGGTCGAGAGCGATCGCGACACCGTCGGTGTCGGCGTCGTACCCGGCGGTGCGGATCGCGGTGACGAGCAGGTCGAGGGCTTCTTCCGGCGCCGCGATAGATGGGGCGAAGCCGCCCTCATCACCGAGGCCGACACTGCCGAACCGTTCCCGGACCAGGCTGGCGAGGGCGTGGTAGACGTCGGCGCCGATGCGGACCGCGTCAGCCATCGTCGTCGCGGCGACGGGGGCGATCATGAACTCTTGGAAGTCGAGCGCGTTCGCGGCGTGCGCACCACCGTTGAGGACGTTGAAGTGCGGTACCGGCATCCGCGGGGTGGTGCCGGTGACGTCGGCGATCCACCGCCACAGCGGTAGTTCGGCAGCGTGCGCGAGGGCGCGGGACGCGGCGATGGACGTCGCGACGACACTGTTCGCGCCGAGCCGGCCGTACCCGGTGGTGCCGTCGAGCTCCGCGAGGGCCGCGTCGATCTGCCCGATCGCGATCCAGGATCGGCCGGTGAGGAGCCCCGCGATCTCAGTGTCGATCATGTGCAGTGCTTGGGTGACGTCGCGGCCGCCGAACGCGGTGCCGCCGTCGCGGAGTTCACGGGCTTCGTGCGCGCCGGTGGATGCTCCGGCGGGCGCGTCGCCGGTGACGGTGCGGCCGTCTTCGAGCTCGAGGGACACGCGGACGGTCGGGTAGCCGCGGGAGTCGAGGATGCGGCTGCCATGCACAGACTCGATACCGACCGGGTGGTTGTGGTGGGTGACGTACTCACCCTGCGGTGTGCCGTGGTGGTGGGTGCCGCTGATGTAGTCGTTCATGGTGACGCTCCTTCGTTCGGGTCGTGCGTCGAGTAGTGCTGGTGTGGGGTGGGCCGCGGGGAGGCGGAGGGACGACCTCCTGGCGATCACTGGGCGCCAGTTGCCTCCCCGCGGCGGTCTGTGAGGCGCCGCGGTCAGGGGTGCTGGGTGTGGGCTTCTTGCGCCGTGCGGATGACTGCTTCCGCGGCAGCCCGGTCAGCCCACCCGTTGGTGGTGACGTGCTTGCCGTGCTCGATCTCCTTGTAGTGGGAGAAGAAGTGCTCGATCTCGGCCCGGGTGTGCTCGGGAACGTCGACAACGTCCTGCACGTGGTCGAACCGGTGGTCGCCGTTGGGGACGGTGAGGATCTTGTCGTCGCCGCCGTTCTCGTCGACCATGCGCAGCATCCCGACCGGACGGACGTCGATCACGACGCCGGGGAACGTGGGACGGGGCAGGAGCACGAGCGCGTCCAGTGGATCGCCGTCCGCGCCGAGGGTGTTGTCGATGGAGCCGTAGTCCTGCGGGAACACCATGCTGGTGAACACGGCCCGGTCCAACCGGATGCGACCGGTGGTGTGGTCGACTTCGTACTTGTTGCCGCTGCCGCGGGGAATCTCGATCGTGACGTCGAAGTGCATCAGGGCCTCCGGTTCGGGAGTTGGTGTGGTCATAGGGCACCGCCGAGGAGGATGCCGGCGGTCGCGGCGGCGACAGAGACGACGAGCATTCCGAGCCCGTTGACGGCGGCGGCGTTGATGCGGCCGCCGCGGGCGAGGCGGACTGTTTCGAAGCTGGCGGTGCTGAACGTGGTGTAGCCGCCCATCACCCCGGTGCCGAGGATCGCGACGGGGAGGGCGCCGAGGTGGGTGGCGGCGCCGGTGATCAGCCCGAGGGCCAGTGAGCCGGTGATGTTGATGGTGAGGGTGCCGACGGGGATCCGGAACTGCCGGCCGGCGTTGATGGTGCCATCGAGCAGGAACCGCAGCGACGCGCCGACGCCACCGCCGGCGGCGACCAGGAGGATCGTGAGGGCGCTCATGCGGTGTGCTCCGTCCGGTCGGGCCGGATCCAGCCGGCGACGGTCAATCCGATTGCGGTGGCGACCGCCCCGGCCAGCACTGTCAGGAGGGCGTACCCGGTGCCGGCGAGGGCGCGGCCGTCGAGGAACAGTCCCGCGGTGGAGACGGCGAGGGTGCTGTAGGTGGTGAACCCGCCGAGGACTCCAGTCCCGACCAGCAGCCGGAGGGTCCGTCGTCGGCCAGCGTCGGGGCCGCGGTGAGCGAGAGCTTCCAGGAGCACCCCGAGCAGGAGCGCGCCGGTGATGTTGATCCAGAAGATCGCCCAGCTCACCCCGTGGTGTGCGGGGAACGCGGTGCTGATCAGGTCGCGGAGCGCTGTGCCAGCCGCGCCGCCGAGCGCGACGAGGCCGAGGTAGCGCCACCGCAGGTGCACCGGCCGCATGGTGCGGGCCGGGTCGCCGACCTGCACGTCCGGGTCGGTTGGGAGCTGATCGTCGGGCATCGTGGTGTCCGTTAGGGAAGTCATGTTCCGCCTTCTGCCGCGACCAGTGCCGCAGCCGTGAGAGCTGTCGGGTCCAGGTACGTGCCGCCGCGCGGACGGAACCCGCGGTCGTCGTCGAGCCGGTAGAGCAGCGGCTGCCCGGTCGGGAGGTTCAATCCGGCGAGCTCCACCTCGGAGAGGCCATCGATGACGGCGCACACCGCGCGGAGTGAGTTGCCGTGCGCGACGACGAGCACCGTGGATCCGGCGACCAATGCCGGCATGATCCGACCGGTCAGGACGGGGCGCACTCGGTCGATGACGTCGGAGAGCGTCTCGGTCCGCCGCACTGCCGACCATGGGAGATCGCGGAGCGCGGAACTGCGCCGAAGTGCCCACCACTGCCGCAGCGGCATTCGCGGTGGCTGCCCGTTCAGGGAACGACGGATCCGGGTGAACGCAACTTCCCCGAGCGTCGCTCGGGCGGCATGTTTGCTGTGCCCGGTGAGAGCGCCGTAGTTGCGTTCGTTGAGCTGCCACGCACTCTCGATCGGAAGGTCCCGACCGATCGCCTCGGTCACAAGCTCCGCGGTCCGCACGCTGCGCTGCAGCGTCGAGGTGAGGACCAGGTCCGGGATGACCCCGTCCGCACGGAGCAGCGCGCCGGCCTGGAGCGCCTGCTGCTCACCGGCATCGGTGAGGGGAACATCGAGCAGTCCCGTGAAGACTCCGGCCGCGTTCGCGGTGCTCTGCCCATGCCGGAGCACCACTAACCGGCCGTTCATGCGGCATCCCACGGCAATGGGTCATCGAACCCGACGGGGTCAGTCGGAACGACGAGGACGGGCCGGTGTTGCTGGTGCGTCAAGCGGGCAGCGACGGATCCGTTGAAGAACTCCGCCACGCGGTGCCGGCCCGTGCGTGTACCGACAACGATCAGCTCGGCATGCCGTTCCTCCGCAACGCTCGCCAGCACGCGCGCCGGATCCCCCACCTGCGTGAGGTGTTCCACCTCGACGTGGGAGCGGGCAGCCAGATCGTGGATGGCAGCGACGTCGGCTTCGGACAGGCCCTGCGGGGTGCTTTCTCCCGCGTCCGGGTCGATCGCCTCGATCATCTCCGACCCGTCCGAGCGGGTACCGACGGACAGCAACGACGGATCGATCGTCACGCAGACCAACGACCCGTTGAATCGGTGCGCGATCTGCGCCGCAACCTCAACCACGGCCGCAACGTGCCCCGACTGCAGCCCGACAACGACGACGGGCTCAGATGCCTCGGCCATCTCACTCCCTACCTCAGGCGCGCGGAAGCGCGACCATCTGAGATAGGGACTGTTGTCGACGGATGTCGAGGTTGGGTCCGGCAAGCCCCACTGCCGGGTCTGACGACGTCACCAGTATGCACCGTCCAGTGCCGCGCGTGGGTAGAACGTTCAGCCGACGACGCAACATCTACGGCAGCGACCGCCGCCTCTTCCGCCCAGATGCTTGACGGGACGACTGGGGACGTCGAGTCGGAACTCGGACTCGTGAGAAGGAGGCCCGTCGTGGGCCGCGGCGAGAGGTGGGAGCCCGCTGCGGCCCACGCCGGGGTCACCTGGACGCGAGCATGTCCTTCATCTGGGTGATCTGCTTGGTCTGGCTCGACACGATCGACTTCGCCAGAGCAACGGCGTCGGTGTTCGTGCCCTCGTCGGCTTCGGTCGTAGCCATGTCGACGGCGCTGGTGTGGTGCTCGATCATCTGCTCGAGGTAGAGCTTCCCGGCGTCCGCCGCGGACGCCTTCTCGAGCGCGTCCATCTCGCCGCCGGACATCATCCCCCCGGACATAGAGGAGTGATCCATCCCGGACATGCTCGACGTGGTGGTGGGCTCGCCCCACGCCTTCAACCAGCCGGTCATCGTCCTGATTTCCGGCGCCTGCTCGGCCTTGATCTGCTTCGCGAGGCTGGTGACGTCGGGGGCGACGTCGGAGCCCTTGTCGAGGAGCATGTCGCTCATCTCGATCGCCTGCTGATGGTGTGCACGCATCTCCTGCGTGAACGTGACGTCTTGATCGTTGTGCTTCAACGCGGCCGACGTCGAGGCGGACGTCTTGTCCGCGGAGCTGTCGGTATTGCTGGTGGAGCATCCGGCGAGGGTGAGACCGACCGTGAGGGCGGCGGCGGCCGCGAGGGCGCGCGTAGTGGTGGTGTGCATTGATCCGTTCCCATGAATACGTCAGTGATGCCGGGCGGGCACGACGCCCGCCCGGAGTTTCCGGGCATGCAGGAGAACCCCGGTGGGGGCTCCCGCGCGGGACGGATCAGATCCGGATGATCTGCAACGCCGACAATGACGGCGGTTTCGGGACGGCGACACGTCGAGCGACGTGATCAGCCAAGGCAAGCAGGCGGGCGAGGAGGTAGAGGATCCCGCCCGCCCTGGCTCGCAGGAGCGCCCACGCGAACAGCGCGATCGCCACCGCGCACGCCATCCCCATCAGGGAACACATCAGCGCACACAGGCCACCGTCGCAGCCGGCGTCGCTGAGCACCGTCATCACTGTGCTCGCCGGTGCGGCCGCGTGGGCGGCGTGCCCGGTGGCCGCATGCTGCTCAGCCGAGGCGGCCCCCGGCGTGACCATCGTGTGGTCGTGGCTGGATGCGCGGCTGAGCATGCTGTGCATCAGGACCGTGAACCCGACCAGCAGCAGCAACGTCAACACCGCCGTGGCCTGCAGGAGCAGGCGACGACGAGGCGTCGAAGCGGTGGTGAGCATTCGGAGTTCCGTGCTGGTCGGTGGTCGTGAGGGCTTCCATGGTGCGGGAGCGGCGCTGGGAGTACAACCCGCTTGGCACTTGCCGCGAGGGAGTGTGGGAACATCCCGCGGCGTTCGGCGTTACAGGACTACGGTACCCCCTGGGGGTATACAACGAGATGTTGGTTGGCCGACAGGAGGAGCGACATGAGCAGCCATGAACACGACACCATGACCCAGCACGGTGGGGGCCGTGGGGCAACGACGTGGTCGATGGCAGCGCAAGCGACGCTGCACTGCCTCACCGGCTGCGCGATCGGTGAAATCCTCGGCATGGTCATCGGCACCGCTACCGGCCTGCACAACACGGGCACGATCATCCTGTCGATCGTGCTGGCGTTCATCTTCGGCTACGCCCTCACCATGCGCGGCGTCATCCGGTCCGGGCTGAGCTTCTCCGCTGCGTTCAAGGTTGCCCTCGCCGCGGACACGGTGTCGATTGCCGTGATGGAGATCATCGACAACACCGTCATTGTCGCAGTCCCCGGCGCGATGGACGCGCAGCTGAACGACTGGCTATTCTGGGGCTCCCTGGCGTTCTCCCTCGTCATCGCGTTCATCGTGACGACCCCGGTGAACCGGTGGATGATCAGCCGCGGCCTCGGCCACGCCGTCGTCCACGGCCACCACTAACACCCCCGAATGAACCGCGGCGTGATGACGGCTAGTATCTGCGTGTGCACGTAGATACGAAGCCATGCGGTCTCAGCCCAGAGTCGGAGTACGTCGAGCTCGCGGCAGAGGTGTTCGCGATGCTCGCGGACGCGACCCGCGTGCGGATCATCCTGGCGCTCCGCAACGCGGAGGAGATGTCCGTGAACCACATCGCAGACGTGGTCGACAAGAGTCCTGCCGCGGTGTCGCAACACCTGGCGAAGCTGCGGCTCGCTCGGATGGTGTCCACCCGCCGCGAGGGCACGACCGTGTTCTACCGGCTGACTGACGAGCATGCGTCCGAACTGGTGATCGATGCGGTGAAGCAGGCCGAGCATGTTGTCGGTGCAGCGCCCCACCACCGAATCGAACGGGCGCAGGCGCCGGCATGAGGACCGCGCTGACGAACCGTGGCGTGCAGGCGGCACTGGTCTCCGCCGTCCTCTTCGGTGCTGGCACCCCGTTCGCCAAGCTGCTCCTCGGGGACGTCAGCCCATGGATGCTCGCCGGGCTGCTCTACTGCGGGTCCGGACTCGGCCTGACGCTGCTCCGTGTGGTCCGACGTGCACCTCGCGTGCGTCTGGCGCGCGCCGACGTGCTGCCATTGGCTGGGGCGATCGCCGCGGGTGGAGTCGCCGGCCCGGTCCTGCTGATGCTCGGACTGGCGAACATGCCCGCGTCCGGCGCTTCGCTGCTCCTCAACGCGGAAGGGGTGTTCACCGCAGCGCTGGCATGGTTCGTGTTCCGTGAGAACTTCGACCGCCGCATCGCGTTCGGGATGATCGCGATCGTCGCCGGCGCCGTCGTGCTCAGCGTCCCATCGGGAGCGAACCTCGGGTCGCCGTGGCCGTCACTGGCGATCCTCGGCGCGTGCCTGTGCTGGGGACTGGACAACAACCTCACCCGGAAGGTGTCCCTCACCGACGCGACCTGGCTCGCCGCGGTCAAGGGCGTCGTCGCCGGCCCGGTGAACCTCGCCCTCGCCTTCGCACTCGGCGCGACCCTTCCCGCCTGGCCCGCAGTCAGCGGCGCGCTGGTCGTCGGGTTCTTTGCCTACGGGGTCAGCCTCGCGCTGTTCATCGTCGCGATGCGCCACGTCGGCACCGCGCGGGCGGGCGCGTACTACTCGATCGCCCCGTTCTTCGGCGCGGTCCTCGCCTTCGCGTTCGGGGACCAGATCACGTGGCCGTTCCTGGTCGCCGGGATCCTGATGGCGATCGGGGTGTGGCTACACCTCACTGAGCGGCACGAGCATGAGCACACGCACCAGCCGATGACGCACGACGACTGGCACACCCACGATGAACACCACCAGCACGACCACGACAACCCCGTCCCAGCCGGCACCTGGCACAAGCACGAACACCACCACGAACAGCTCACCCACACGCACGAGCACTACCCGGACGCACACCACCGGCACACCCACTGACGCCATCGCTCCCCGTGGTTCGTTCCTCGGCGCCAGGGAGGCCGCGGGCACCAACAAGTGCTCTGCGGTGACACCGCCAGGTAGCGACCTGACAGCAACCACTGTATGGTCATCGCATGCTGACCAGTGCTTCTCGTGTCGACGTGATGAACCGGCTGGGCCGGGCGATGACGGATCGGACCCGATCGCGCATCCTCCTCGAGCTGCTGGATGGCCCTGGATACCCGGGGCGCCTCGCGGAGACGCTGGGTCTGACGCGGTCGAACGTGTCAAATCACCTGACGTGTCTGCGTGGGTGCGGCATCGTCGTCGCTGTCCCAGAGGGACGGTCAACCCGATACGAGATCGCTGACCCGAACATCGGGACGGCGCTGCATGCCCTGCTCGACGTCGTCCTCGCCGTCGATGACGGCGTGGACTGCGTCGACGACGACTGCGACGTTCCGATCGACTGCGCGGTGTCGGCATGACCGCTACGAACCTCTCCGTGACACTACGACCGGACCGGAAGAAGGTCCTGCAGCGACGCATCCGGTGGATCGTCGCCGCGACGATCACGTACAACGTCATCGAAGCGATCATCGCGATCGCCGCCGGCACGGTGTCATCGTCGACGGCGCTGATCGGGTTCGGTCTCGACTCGATCGTCGAGGTGCTCTCTGCCGCCGCCGTCGCGTGGCAGTTCGCCGGCCCAGACCCCGAAGCCCGTGAGCGGGTCGCGTTGAAGGTGATCGCGGTGTCCTTCTTCGGCCTCGCGCTCTACGTCACCATCGACGCCATCCTGAGCCTGACCGGGCTCCGCTCCCCGGAGCACTCCACGGTTGGCATCATCCTGACGGCGGTGTCGCTGCTGGTGATGCCCGGATTGAGCCTGTTCGAGCGCCGCACCGGGAAGGAGCTCGGATCCGCGTCCGCCGTCGCGGACTCGAAGCAGACCCTGATCTGCTCCTACCTCTCCGCCGCAGTCCTGATCGGACTGCTGCTGAACACCCTGCTCGGATGGGCCTGGGCGGACGCGGTCGCCGGCCTCGTGATCGTCGTGTTCGCCGTCCGGGAGGGCCTGGAAGCGTGGCGCGGTGAAGCGTGCGCCGTCCCCGCCTCGGTACTCACCGGGGAACGGGAACACCACGACGACCACGACCACTGCTGCTGACACCGCCTGACCGACGGAGAACCGGATGACGCACGAACACGCTCACGGCAGCACCACAAACCGGAAGCGGCTGGTGATCGCGTTCGCGATCACCAGCACGGTCCTCGTCGCCGAAGTCATCGGAGCGATCTGGACGGGGTCCCTGGCGCTGCTGGTTGACGCGGGCCACATGCTCACCGATGCAGGCGGGCTCGGTGTCGCACTGCTCGCGACGACCCTCGCGATGCGGCCCGCCACCTCCCGCCGCACCTGGGGGTATGCACGAGCGGAGGTCCTTGCCGCGACTGCGCAGGCTGCGGTCCTGCTCGCGGTGGGGCTGTTCGTCCTCGTCGAAGGCATTCAACGCCTGGTCACGCCGCCGGAGATCCCGTCCGCGGGACTGCTGATCTTCGGCATGATCGGGCTTGCCGGGAACCTCGTATCGATCCTCGTCCTCGCCTCCGGGCGCGGCGCGAACCTGAACCTGCGGGCCGCGTTCCTCGAGGTCGTCAACGATGCGCTTGGTTCGGTCGGCGTCATCATCGCCGCGATCGTCATCTCGATTACCGGTTGGGGCGGCGCAGACGCGATCGCCGCGATCCTCATCGGCGTGCTGATCCTGCCGCGTGCGTTCGTGCTGCTGCGGGACGCGGTGAACGTGCTGCTGGAAACCACGCCCGCCGGTCTCGACCTCGACGACGTCCGCACCCACCTGGAAGCGCTCGAGCACGTCGAAGCGGTCCACGATCTCCATGCCTCCCAGATCGCGTCTGGGCTTCCCATCCTCACCGCGCATGTCACCGTCGCCGGTGGCTGCTTCCGCGACGGCCACGCACCGGAGATCCTTGACCAGCTGCAGGCGTGCGTTGCCGAGCACTTCGACGTCAGTGTCGAGCACTCGACGTTCCAACTCGAGCCCGCTACCCACCGGGAACACGAACACACCCCGCACGCCTGAGCTGTGCGACTTGACAGCATCGGTGACAATGGATGCGGCCGTATCGGTACGGCCGCCACTCTCATGACGACACTTCGCCACCTCCCGCTCCGGCTGCTCCGCGCAGTCACCGCGGTCGTCGCTGCAGTCCTGCTGCTGCTCGGTGCCGTCACGCTGCAGAACAACGCAGCCCACACCGACACCGCCGCCGCAACCCTGACCGCAGCGCCGGCCAGCGCTGCGGCTCTGGGGCACGTGGAGTCGCCGACGGTGCATGTCGACGCCCACGACGGTGTCGGTGGGATTTTCTGCGCCCTGCTCGGGCTCGTCGCGTTGGTCATCACGACGGCGATCGCGATTGCGCTCGCGAGTCGGATCGGGCAGAACCAGCGACCGTTGTTCGCGCTGTCTCGGGTCCTCGCACGAGTGCGGCCACCTGGAACGTTCGAGCGGTGGTCAGCGGTCTCGCTGACCGGGCTCGCGATCGCCCGCATCTGATCAGCCTTCCGGGCGGCCCCGATCATCGGGGTCGTCAGCCGTGCCTGCCCGCACTCGCCCCCGGAATTGCCTGATCGGAACCGTGACCACCACCATCCCCACCCCAGCCACGTCCACACACCTCACTCGCCGCGCTGCCCTCGAGGCCGAACGCGCGGCAGCGCGACGCCCAAGCCGCCCCACGCGCACCACCTCACCGAATCTCGCGGCCCCAACCAGTCCGATGACCCGCCGCCGACCTGCGGCGCCCTCCCTGGTCGCATCGACCGGCGCTGCCGCCGTCCTCGTGCTTTTCGCCTCCGCGGCGCTTCCCGCGCATACCGCCGCAGCAGGCTCGCCGGACGCGGTGATCGCACCGGCCGCCGCCGGGCAGAGTCTCACCGTCGCCGCATCAGCGCTCGATCCGTCCCAGCAGCGTGACGGTTTCACCGTCACCACCCCCGCTGCGGCTGCTCAGCCAGGCTCGGCACCACTGGCCGATGTGTCGGCGGCCGGGACGGTGCAGTGGCCGTTCCTTGGTGGTGCCCCGTTGAGTTCGGGCTTCGGCTACCGGGTGGCGCCGTGCGCCACCTGCTCGACGAACCATCAAGGGTTCGATCTCGTGCCCGGCGCTGGCACCCCGATCCAGGTCGTCGCGGATGGTGTTGTCCGGATCGCTGGCCGGCACTCCGAGTTCGGCCAGTACGCCGTCATCGACCACCGCGTCAACGGCCGACTGGTGTCGACCCTGTATGCGCACATGATCATCGGCTCCTCCCCGCTGTCCGCCGGCCAGTCGGTCGCCGCTGGCGACCTCGTGGGCCTGGTCGGGTCCTCCGGCCGCAGCACGGGAGCACACCTGCATTTCGAGGTGCACGCCAACGGCACCACTCCGATCGACCCCGCCACCTGGCTGCGCAGCAACGCCGCCGCCACCTCCTGACGAAAGGCCCCCCGTGCGTCTGCGCGCTCTCACCCTGACCATCCTCCCGATCGCTCTCGCCACGACGCTGCTCGTCCCCGCCGCCCCGGCCGCAGCGCACGACGCCCTCGCCTCGGCAACACCGGCCGCGGACAGCACCGTTTCCGGCGACCTCGACCGGGTCACCCTGACGTTCTCCGAAGCCCCGCTCGCGGGCCTGGAATCCGGCCTCGTGATCAGCGTCACCGGACCCGACGGCGCCGAAACCTCAACCGGCACAGTCCGCGTCGATGGCAGCACCCTCACCAAGCCCGTCGACCTCACCAAGCCCGGCCGGTACAACCTCGGCTGGCGCAGCGTCTCCGTTGACGGGCACCCCATCTCCAGCACCTACCAGTTCACCTCCACTGGAGCACCGGCTGCACCAAGCAGCGCCCCCGCCAGCACGCCGACCGCGCCAGCGACCCCGGAGCCGGCAGCTGCCACCGAGCCGTCCGCTACCCCTGCGGCCGCAGCAGACACCGCTCGCGACACCGGTCCTGCAGTGTGGGTGCTCGCCGGGCTGACTGCCGTGCTGATCATCGCGATCATCGCCGTGCTGCTGATCACCCGGCGCCGACCGAAGCGCACCGAATGATCCGCCGCACCATGATCGCTGTGGTGACCGCGGCCGCCGTGGTCGGAACTGTGCTCCCCGCACCCTCCGCCGCGGCCGCCGCACCGGCACCAACCTGGGCCGACGTGCTCGCGGCCCGCGGCGATGAATCAGCCGCCAAGGCGAAGACGGCCGAACTTACTGCGCTCATCGCCACTCTCGAGGACGAGACCGCTGCAGCTGCCACAGCCGCCGATGCCCGCGGTACGGAGCTGCAGGAGGTCCAAGACGCTGCCGATGAGGCTGCCGGCCGCTACGACAAGCTCACCGAACAGGCTGCACGCGCACGCAAGGACGCCGCCGGCGCGGAAGAGCAGATTGCATCCTGGTCGGCGTACCTTTCCCGTTCCGCCGGACGCGACCTGTCCGTCAGTGTTGGAACCGATACCGGGAACCTCCTCGAGCGGCTCGGTACCGCGGCGAAGGTCACCGACACGATGAACGCCGCCCTCGAGGACGCCGCCACCCGTGCCGGCACTGCGGCCGCGCTCGGCCGGCAAGCCGCCACCGCACGAACAGCCCGCGATCGGCTCCGCGATGACGCCGCGGCTACCTTCCAAGCCGCGACTGCCGCCGCGGAACAGGCGGCGGCCGCCGAAGCGACGCAGCGCACCCGGAAGCGCGAGCTCACCGATCAGCTCGCCGTCCTCCGCAACCGGACCCTCAGCACCGAGGCCGCGTACACGGAAGCGGAACGCCGCCGCGCCGCGGCCGCCCGTGCCGCGGCAGCGGCAGCCGCCGCCCAGGCCGCGCAAGCACGCCCGCAGCCCGCGTCGAATCCGGGGGCAGTGTCGGCCTCTGGGTGGACGATGCCGATCACCTCCTACGAGTCGTACCAGTCGTACGGGAACCGCCTGCACCCCGTGCTCGGCTACTACCGCATGCACGCTGGCGATGACTTCGGCGCCCCCTGCGGCACTGGCCTCTACGCCGCATCGGCCGGCACCGTCATCTACGCAGGCCCGTACGGCGGCTACGGAAACCTCATCACCATCGACCACGGCAACGGCGTCACCAGCAACTACGCCCACATGTTCCCCGGCGGTGTGCTCGTCCGCACCGGTCAACGCGTCAGTGCAGGGCAGAACATCGCCGCCGTCGGCAACGCCGGCCTCTCCACCGGCTGCCACCTGCACTTCGAGATCCGTCAAAACGGTGCCGCCATCTCGCCCATGCCGTTCCTCAACGCCCGCGGCGTCTAACCCCTAGGAGCCCCGCCATGACCCGCAGTGCCCGTATCGGGATCACCTCCGGCATCATCGCCGGCGTCATTGTCCTCATCGTCGTGATCGCCGTCATCCTCCGTGTCAGCACACCCAGCACCGACACCTCGACCGCCGGGACCACGACCACGGCGCCTGCCGCGCCGCTCGTCCGCGACGACACCCACCTCCTCGGAACGCCCGGCACCAGCGGCGTCACCGTCGTCGAGTTCCTGGACTTCGAATGCGAAGCGTGCGGCGGCTTCTACCCCTACGTCGAACAGCTCCGGAAGGACTATGCCGGCGACGTGAACTTCGCGTTCCGCTACTTCCCCCTCCCCGGCCACGGCAACGCCCGCAACGCCGCCACCGCGGTCGAGGCAGCCGCCCGGCAAGACCAGCTCGAACCCATGTACCAGCGCCTGTTCAGCACCCAGAAGGAATGGGGCGAACGCGGAACCGACTCCCAAGCCGACCGATTCCGCGGATACGCCGAAGACCTCGGCCTGAACATGGACGAATACGACCGCGACGTTGCCAGCAAGAGTGTCCGCGACCGCATCCAGCAAGACGTTACCGACGGCGCCGCTCTCGGGGTGCAGAGCACCCCCTCGTTCTTCGTCGACGGTGAACTCGTGCAACTCAGCACCTACGACGACCTCGAACGAGCCATCACCACCGCGCTCGAACGGCAGGACGGCTGATGACGACCCGAAGTGGACAGGCGCACCATCTCCACCCGAACCGCCTCCGAGGCACGCTGACCAGCGCAGCAGCTCTTCTCGTCGCCCTAGTCGTCACGGGCTGCTCGGACAGCAGCAACGACGACCTCGCCGGACAGTACAAGTCCGGCACAACTCAGAACTATGTCTCCGGCGACGGCGCTGTGACCCAGGTGCCACCCGCCGGCCGAACCGACCCCATCAGCTTCGACGTGACCACCAGCGACGGCACCCGCTTCAACTCCGACGACCTCGCCGGCACCGTCGTCGTCATCAACTTCTGGTACGCCAGCTGCCCACCATGCCGAGCGGAAGCGAAGCACCTCAACGCCGTCAACGACCGCTTCCAAGATCAAGACGTCCAGTTCATCGGCGTCAACGTGCGCGATCAGCAGTCCACCGCTGACGCATTCGAGCGCCGCTTCACCGTCCGCTACCCGTCAGTCATCGACGCGAACGAAGGGCGCATGCAGCTGGCTCTATCGGGCCAAGTCGCACCAAATGCTGTCCCGACGACGATCGTGCTCGACACGAAGGGTCGCGTCGCGGCCCGCGTACTTGGTGCCATCGACGGCCCGGGCACACTTTCCGCGCTCGTTACCGACGAGCTCAACACCTAGGTCCCGCACCCGCGCCGCGGTCGAGCGAACCTTCAGGTGTTGACCATGCTCACCCTCGACGGAATCAGCCACGGCACCACCCGCACGTAGATGATCATGCCGACGAGCTCGACGAGGGTCTGGGTCACCACGACGACGGGCGCGAGCCCGAGGTCGGCTGGGAGTGCGAGGGCAAGCGGGAGGACGACGAGGGAGTTCCGCGTCGCGCCGCTGAACACCAGTGCACGCCAGCTGGGGACGTCGAGCCTGGCCATCTTGCCCGCGGCCATCCCGAGTGCGGCCATCACCACCAGGAACGCCCCGTAGACGGGCACCAACACGATGAGTCGACTGACGTTGTCTGCGACCGCTCCCGCCTGTGAGGCGACGACCACGAACAGAGTCGCCATCATCAGCGGCACCATCAGACCCTGCATCACCCCCTCGACACGCCGGGCGATCCGCGTCCGCTTCGCGAGTGCCTGCGTCGCCGCCGCTGTAGCCAGCGGCAAGACGATCAGGACGAGGAACGCTTCGACGAACGGTCCGATCTCGACTGCGGCAACCCCGGTGGGGCCGATGAACAGCAGCAAGTAGACGGGGAGCAGCAGGATCTGCACCAGCATCAGGAGGGGTGCCGCCGCGAGGAGTCGCGCGGACGCACCGCCGGCGAGGCCGGAGAACACGATGACGTAGTCGATGCAGGGTGTCAGCAGCACCAGCAGCACGCCGAAGAGCAGTGGCGGGTCGCCGGCAACGAACCTGGACAGGGCGAACACCACGACCGGCACGACGATGAAGTTCAGCACGAGGACTGTGCCGAGGAAGCGAACGTCTCGGACCGCTCGTCCGATCGCGGCGAATGGCACCCCGAGGAACGTCGCGTAGAGCAGGAGGCCGAGGACGGGGTTGATACCGACCTCGAGGTGCTCCGCTCCGGGCAGCACTAGTCCTGCTCCGGCGCCGATGGCGATCGCGGCCAGGTAGAGCAGGATCTGGTGATCCTCCATGACGGAGACGAGCCGCTTCACCGGGACGCTCCGGCCGCATCGGGGGTGTGCACGAACGTTGACCCTAAACGTTCCAGTGCGCTGGAAGGTCAAGTCGTACGCTGCTGACGTGCGCATCTCGGAAGCCAGCCGCAGAACCGGTGTCGCTGCGACCACGCTGCGGTACTACGAGTCCCTTGGCCTGATTGGCAGCCGCCGGCTCGAGAACGGGTACCGCGATTACGACGACGCCGCGATCGAGCGGGTCGGGTTCATCCAGGCGAGCAAAGAGCTCGGCTTCTCCCTCGTCGACGTCGCCGAGCACCTCGTCACGGTTGACACCCGATCCTGCACGGACGTCCGCGACACCATGCGGCCAGTCCTCGCTCTACGTCTTCAGGAGATCGACGACAAGATCGCTCGCCTGCAGCAGTTGCGCGGGCGGTTGGCGCAAGCGGATCAGGACTTCGCCGGATGCCCGGACCGTGATGAGCACTGCAGCACGCAGTGCGTCATCGTCGACGGCATCGGGGCAACTGCTCGGCGTCCCCGGAGAAGGTAACCGCGCGGCCGAGGGTTAGCGCGTCGGTGCGGTGATGAGGCCGGCGAGGGTGTCGAGAGCACCTGGGACGAGCGAGAAGTACGCCCACGTGCCGCGCTTCTCACGGTGCAGGATGCCCGCATCGACGAGGACCTTCAAGTGGTGCGACACCGTCGGCTGGGACAGGCCGAGCGGCTCCTGCAGGTCACATACGCATGCTTCGGCTCCGTCGTGTGCGGCGACCATCGAGATCAGCCGGAGCCGTGCCGGGTCGGCGATCGCCTTGAGCGACTTCGCGAGGACCTCCGCGGATGCCTGGTCCATCGCCTCGGTGGTGACGGGCGAGCAGCACGCGGTGACGTCCTGGATGGGAAGCAGCTCGATCGTCATGGGCTCATCCTCCCACGGACTTCGACACGCGTCTATATTTGCGTTCATCGATATCGACGTGCTTCGATGTAGGCGCCGGGTTCCGGCTCCCGCTCGATCCGTGAAGGACCAGCCTGATGACTCACCTCCTCGCCGTCGGTGGCAGCGACGCCGGTATCGCCGCGGCGCTCCGCGCCCGTGAACTCGACCCGTCGACGGATGTGACGGTGGTGCTCGCGGACGAGTTCCCGAACTTCTCCATCTGCGGCATCCCGTACTGGGTGTCCGGCGACGTCGCCACGGAAGGGTCCCTCGCGCACCGCACCCGCGCGGACCTCGAAGCCGCCGGCATGACCGTCCGCTCCTCCACGTGGGCTTCCGCCGTCGACGTCGACCGTCGTCGCCTCATGGTTACCTGCCCCGGCGGCGAGGAGGAGATCTCCTACGACGAGCTGCTGGTCGGCACCGGCGCCGAGCCGGTGCGCCCGGCTGGGGTCCCGTTCGGTGAACCGGGCATCCACCTACTGCACTCCATGACCGATGCGGAACAGGTCGTCGCTGCCCTCGAGCTGCTGCCGGCAGGGAGCCCGGTCGCGGTCGTCGGCGCCGGCTACATCGGCCTGGAGATGACCGAAGGGCTCGTCGCCCGTGGGTTCGACACGACACTGATCCAGCGCGGCCCGGAAGTGCTCTCCACCCTCGACCCGGAACTCGGTTCCCTCGTCACCGCGGAAGTCCGCCGCCACGGCGCAACCGTCCTGACGGGTTCCACCGTCACTGGGATTACCCCGGCAGGCGGTGGGCAGTGGCGCGTCGCCACCAGCTCGACCTCCGGTGACGCGGAGGGCACGTTCGCGCTCGTCGTGGTCTGCGTCGGTGTCCGCCCGGTCACGGACCTCGCCGTCGCCGCCGGCGCCCGGCTGGGCCACGCCGGCGCGATCGTCGTCGACGAGTCCATGCGCACCGGGGTGCCGCACGTGTGGGCTGCCGGTGACTGCATCGTGACGCACCATCGCCTCCTCGGCACCACCTGGTTGCCGCTCGGGACGACGGCGCACAAGCAGGGCCGCGTCGCCGGGGAGAACATGCTCGGCGGCAGCAAGGTCTTCGCAGGTTCCGTGGGGACGCAGGTGGTGAAGGTGTTCGACCTCGTCGCCGCCCGCACCGGCCTCCGCCAGCACGAGACCGGCCCACTGGACGTGTCTCCGCTGACGCGGGTGACGGTGGCGGATGACCACAAGCGGTACTACCCGGGCGCCGTCCCGCTGACGATCAGCGTCACCGGCGACCAGGCCACCGGTCGGCTCCTCGGCGCGCAGATCGTCGGGCAGCGCACTGCGGAGATCAGCAAGCGCATCGACACGTTCGCCACCGCCCTCCACGCGGAACTCACCGTGGACGACGTCATCGACCTCGACCTCTCCTACACGCCGCCGCTCGGGTCCCCGTGGGACGCTGTGCAGGTGGCCGCGCAGGGCTGGGAACGCGCCGCCGCCGCGGCGAACCAGGCTGCAGTGAATCAGGCCGGGGTGACCGCCTGATGGTGTTGGCTGTGGTCGCGGCGGCGATCTTCGTCGCGACGCTCGTGGTGGTGATCTGGCAGCCCAAGGGCTTCCCGATCGGGTACACCGCGCTCATCGGCGCCGTCATCGCCCTCGCCACCACCGTCGTCGGCCTCTCCGACATTCCGACCGTTGTCGGGATCGTGTGGAACGCGACGTTGACGTTCGTCGCGGTGGTGTTGATCTCGTTGATCCTCGACGAGGCCGGGTTCTTCGAGTGGGCAGCGCTCCACGTCGCCCGCTGGGGTCGCGGCAACGGCTGGCTGTTGTTCGTCCTGATCGTCGGCCTCGGCGCGGTCATCGCGGCGGTGTTCGCCAATGACGGTGCCGCGTTGATCCTCACCCCGATCGTCGTCGGGATGCTCCGGGCACTGAACATGCCGCAGAAGGCGGCGCTCGGGTTCATCCTCGCCACGGGGTTCATCGCGGACACCGGCAGCCTGCCGCTGGTGGTGTCGAATCTGGTCAACATCGTCTCCGCTGACTACTTCCACCTCGGCTTCGCCGAGTACGCCGCCGTCATGATCCCCGTCGGCATCGTCTCCGTCTTGGCCTCCCTCGGCATGCTGCTGCTCTACTTCGGTAGGAGCATCCCGAAGCGGTACGACGTCCTCGCCCTCACCAGCCCCACCGCCGCGATCACGGACCGGGCGACGTTCCGCGCCGGTTGGGTCGTCCTCGCCCTGCTGCTCGTCGGCTACTTCGCCGCCGACCCACTCGGTGTGCCCCTCGCGGCCGTCGCTGGCGTCGGGGCGGTCGTGATCGTGCTCGTTGCCGCCCGGCAGCCCGCGTTCCTCTTCGCCCGCGCGGAGGCTGCACCGGTCCTGGTCACCACCGGCGGCACCGCCACCGTCCGTGCCGCCGGTGGCGGTGCGGGGGCGGCGTCGGGGCGGGTGATTCCGGTGTGGAAGACGATCCGGGAGGCACCGTGGCAGATCGTGCTGTTCTCCATCGGCATGTACCTCGTCGTCTACGGCCTGCAGAACCAGGGGCTCACCGACTACCTCGCGAAGCTGTTTGACGTGTTTGGTGACCACGGGGTCCTCGTCACGGCGCTAGGCGTCGGGTTCACCATCGCGATCCTCGCATCGCTGATGAACAACATGCCCACCGTCCTCATCGCCGCCCTTGCCATCGGCGGTGCCGGAGCGACCGGGCTCACGCACGAGGTGATGGTCTACGCCAACGTCATCGGCTCCGACCTCGGCCCGAAGATCACGCCCATCGGCTCCCTCGCGACGCTGCTGTGGCTGCACGTACTGGAGAAGAAGGGCATCCACATCGGGTGGGGGCAGTACTTCCGCACCGGCATCATCCTCACCATCCCCGTCCTCGCCATCACCCTCGCCGCCCTCGCCGGCTGGCTCACCCTCATCCACTGAACCCGGAAAGACACACACTCATGAGTGACAAGCCCACGATCCTGTTCGTCTGCGTCCACAACGCCGGACGCTCCCAGATGGCCGCCGGCTACGCACAGGCCCTCGGCGGCGACCGCGTCGAGGTCCTCTCCGCCGGCAGTGCGCCGAAGGACCAGATCAACCCGATCGCGATCCAGGCGATGGCCGAAGACGGCATCGACATCGCCGGCAACCAGCCGAAGATCCTCACCACCGACGCCGTCCGCGACTCCGACGCCGTGATCACCATGGGCTGCGGCGACGCCTGCCCGATCTTCCCCGGCAAGCGGTACGAGGACTGGGAACTCACTGACCCCGCCGGCCGCGGCATCGAGGACGTCCGCCCCATCCGCGACGACATCAAGCACCGCGTCCAGACGCTCCTCAACGAGCTGCTGCCCGCCGAAGCAACCGCGTAACGACCAGGAAGCCGCAGACCATGACGCTCACCCTCACCGTCCCACCCCGGACCGACGCGGACCGCTTCACCGGACTCCCCGTCGCCGTCATCGGCGCCGGCCCCGTCGGACTCGCCGCGGCCGCGCACCTCCTCGAGCGCGGCCTCGACGTCGTCGTCTACGAAGCCGGGCCCGCCGTCGGGACGAGCGTCCGCGCGTGGGGGCACACGCGCCTGTTCTCCCCGTGGCAGTACGTCATCGACCCTGCCGCGCAGCGTCTCTTGGAAGCCACCGGCTGGGAAGCACCCCGGGCATCATCCCTGCCCACCGGCCAGGACCTCGTCGACACGTACCTGGCGCCCCTGGCTGCGACCCCGCAGCTCGCACCGGTGATCCAGTACGGCACCCGCGTGGAGGCAGTGTCACGGCAGGGGATGGACCGCACCCGCTCCACCGGCCGCGCCGACACCCCGTTCCTGCTCCGCCTCTACACCGCCGACGGCGTCACTGACGTGACTGCGCGTGCGGTCGTCGACACCTCCGGCACCTACACGTCCCCGAACCCCCTCACTGCCGCTGGGCTCGCACCCGCCGCGGACCTCGGCGACCGAGTCGTCCACGCGCTGCCCGACGTCCTCGGTGTTGACCGCGCCCGATTCGCCGGACGACGGGTCCTGGTCGTCGGTGCCGGCCACTCCGCGGCGAACACGCTCATCAAGCTCGCCAGCCTCGCAAAGACCGCGCCGGGTACCGACGTGCTGTGGGCTGTCCGGAACGCTGGCACCGCCCGGCTCGGCGCCGACGCCGCCGACGGGCTCGCCGCCCGCGGGCAGCTCGGGTCCACCGTCCACGGGCTCGTCGAGTCCGCTCAGGTGCAGCAGATCGCGTCGTTCGAGATCGATGACGTCCGGCCCGACGGCGATCAGGTCACCGTCGTCGGTCGACGTGCCGGCGAGCCCTTCGTGGTGACCGTCGACGTGATCGTGAACGCGACCGGGTTCCGACCCGACCTGGACATGCTCCGAGAGATCCGCCTGGGCCTCGACGATATCGTCGAAGCTCCCCGGGCGCTTGCACCGCTGATCGACCCGAACCTGCACTCCTGCGGGTCCGTGCCCCCGCACGGCGTCGCCGAGCTGGCGCACCCGGAGCCGAACTTCTTCATCGCCGGGATGAAGTCCTACGGCCGCGCACCCACGTTCCTGCTCCTCACCGGGTACGAGCAAGTCCGCTCCATCGCCGCCGAACTCGCCGGCGACCACACCGGAGCGCGACAGCTCGAGCTCGTCCTCCCCGAAACGGGCGTCTGCTCCACCGACATCGGCGGCAGCTCCTGCTGCACCACCCCAGCCGCCACCGTCACTCCTGCCGCTGACGACGCTGCCTGCTGCACTACGCCTGCGCCGTCTACTGACAGCACCTCGTGCTGCACCAACTGACCGGGAGTGGCAGCCATGACCACGAAGCCCACCGTCCTGTTCATCTGTAAACACAACTCCGGCCGCTCACAGCTCGGAGCAGCGCTCCTCGAAATCGCAGCACCCGACCGGTACACGGCCACCTCCGCCGGCGTCAGCCCCGCCGGCGAGGTGAACCCATCGATCGCCGCGACAGTGGGCGAGCTCGGACTCGACATCACCGGACGCGTGCCTCGGCGCGTGACGGCCGACCTGCTCGAGCACGCGGACATCGTCGTCCTCATGAAGCCCGGCCTCGAACTCCCCACCGAACCCCGCGGCGCGGTCCACGAGTGGTCCTTCCCCGACCCCACCTCCTGGTCGCCAGAGGACGTGCGCCCGATGCGGGACGCCGTCACAGAACGCATCGAACGAGAGCTCCTCAACCCGTAGTGACCAGGCCGTCCCGATAGGGAGCGAAGCCAGAAGCACGACACAGACCGAAGCTGCCTACTGTTGTACATCGCCAATGCCCGATGCATCGTGCTGTGGCGGGAGGGGGAAGTCATGCCAGAGGATCCAGAAGGGCAGGCGTTCGAGGACGCGCGAGCGCAGGTGCGCTGGATGATAGAGCAGCAAAACCGGCAGCCCAACGTCTTCACGGGGGTGAAAGATCGGGATCTGATCACGCTGATGGATCGGTTCGCGGGATCGCTCGAGTTCCACTCGATGTTGGTCGCCGGACAGCTGGTGGCCGAGGTGAGCCGTCGCCAGATGTGGGATGCGGTCCTGGAGCGACGGACCGCGATGCTGTCTCGTATGCACCCCACAGAGGATGTTTCGGCGCTGCGGGACAAGGCTCGGGCGTCGCTCGATCACTTCCGGAACGAGCACTTCCCGGTTGATCCCGACGTTTTCGGGGAGGACGGGTCAGATGCGGAGCGGGATTGGAACGGGTACATCCAGTTCTGACGTCGACATTCGTGAGGTCCGGCCTCCCCCTCCAGCGCGCTGTCTCGGGGCTTGGCCAGGTGCACCTGCCGCCCCATCAGGTCGGGGATATCGCGAGTGGGGCTGAGCAGGTCTTCGGTGCTGGAACTATCTCAAGCGCCGGGTCTCGAGTAGTTCTAGCAACGGCTGCACCCCGCGGCCCGCGGTTAGCCATTCGACGGGCGTCGCCGGTTCACCGTGGATGCGCGTGTACGGGTGTGGTGTGGTCATGAAGCCGAGGATCGACGTCGGGTGCATGTCGTCGTCGAAGGCTCCGGCCAACGTCGATAGGTGGTCCAGCACTGGGTGGTTCGGGTCGTCGGTGAACTGCCATGCCGGGAACCGAAGCTCGTCGTCGCATACGAACGCGAACAGGTCGCCGGACGCGAGGTGGGTGAGGACCCGTGCGGTGCCGGCATCCAGCCAGTCGGCCGCCTCCTCCAAAGTGAGGGAGGCGCTCATTGCGCGCTGCCAAGAGCGGCGTTCGGCTGCTGCGAGCTCTCCGCGTGCGACTGCACGCCTTCGCTGCTTCGTACCGCTCCCGGGTGCCGAACGCGGACTCGATGAGTGCGTCTTCCTCGTCTGGTCTGAGATCTCGGTGGGTTCGACGACGCGGAGGGTTGTGGCGCGGCCCGAAATCTCGACCGTCGGCGTGAACACCGATCAGTCGCGTGAAGGCGCCGTCTTGCCGCGGCGGGTCAAGATCGCGGTCCCGGGCAACCAACACCGCGTCGTCGGCATCCGCGAAGTCGATGGCGGCGGTGCTGCGGACGCTGTCGGGCAGGTCTTCACCCGTCAGGGCGGCGAGAGCAACACGTGCGCGTGCGCGTGCGATCTGAACGCGTGACGTCATCGGGCACTCCCGTTTTGTTCGACTTCTCGGTCCCACACAGACGCCGCCTGGAGGGAGGGGTGGGTCGAGGTCGGTTGCGAGAAGCGAAAGGGTGGAACCGTGTGCATCCGAGGTGTTCCTACTGCCAGCTCGCGGCTTCGAGATGGTCGAGGACGACCTGGACGTCGCCGCCGATCGTCAGCCACTCGACGGGTGTGAAGGACTCATCGGTCCCCTCGATCTCGAGGTCCGCGTTGTACATGAACCCGAGGATCGTGGACGGATGCTTCTGATCGCCCCACGCCGGCGTGAGTCGCGCGAGGCCGGGCAGGACAGGTATCGCTGGGTCATCGGTGAATTGCCACGCCGGGTACCGCAACTCACCGTCCCAAACAAAGGCGGTCACTTCCCCTACAAGGAGGAGCGCGTGCAGCTCAGCGTCGTTGATGCGCAACCAGTCCGCGGCTTCCTCGGCGGTCACCGCAGAGACGAGCCCCTCAAGTTCCGTGCGACGCTCCACGTTCTCCAGCTCGCCGCGGGCGACTTCGGCCTTCGACTCCTCGTACTCTTCGCGGGTCCAGCCGCCGAACCGGATGAGGAACTCCTCCTCCTCGAGTGTCGCTTGTCGGCCACGCGGACCTGTGGGTGGCTCAGCGACTCGGCCATAGTCGCGGCCGTGCGCGATTACACCGGCGAGGGAGTTGAAGCTCGATAGGGGGACGTTCACAGTGGTCGCCTCCGCCGCTTCAGCCGGAGTGTGGAGGCTGTTTCCCAGCCAACCTCACCGGTCACCCCGTCCTCCGAGTACGAGATCTTGGAGGCGTGAAGCAGACCCCTCGAGCACGAGCAGCAAGGTCCGCACCACCGGCCAAGGCGATCCGCCCACTATCAGATGTTCTCTTGGACTGCACCGCGCGCCGCCCCGCTGCAAGTGCGGGTCTTCGGAACACATCAGGCGAGCAACTAGTGCTGGCGGCGCGTCAGGCGGTACGCACTGCAGCACCGTCGGTAGAACATCGGAGATGAGCTCCAAAGTCTTGGCACCGGCGTCGATGAACTGCCACGAGGGGAACAGCAAGGCTCCAGCCCGCTCGAATCCCCAGAGCTGTCGAGAAGCCACGTCAGCCTGAAGCTCAAGGAGAGTGCTCCCCCGTCGTCGGGCCACGTCATCGGCCTGCAACACCGCCGCGTGTTCGATCGATATGGCTCGGACCAGCACGGTCATGAGATTTCGGTCGCTCAGCTCCGCTTCCCATTGGAACTCGTCACCGACCGCGCCGATCCACTGAAGGATGAGAGCTCGCTTCGCCGTTCCCAGCGGACTCGGCCGGTTGAGCGCCGTTAGCGATTCGGCGATCTGCTCAACCGTTGCGTCGAACTCGAGTCCAAGCGATTGGATGGCCGCCTCCAGCGCGGCGAGCGACATCTGACGCGAGGCGGCAGACCTCACCGGCGAAGGGGCCGCCTCTGATGCTTCCAACGCCACTTCCTCACCTGCCAGCCGCTCGCAACACGCCTCATGCCGCGTGCTGATTATAATCAGCACATGGGAGAAGGCGAGCGAGGCGCGGGTCCTGGTTCACCCCGCCTCACGATCGAGGCCACAACCGGTGCCAGAGTCGAACTCTCTTGGCTGGACGCGGTCGTGATCCCCGAGGCCGCGCGTATCGACTACCGAACAGTCGGCCGCCGCGGCGACTTCGTCGTCACCGTCGGAACTGCCGAGCTCGTCGCCGTCTGTGACCTCGACTCCGGCGAGTACGTCATCAGCGGACAGCTTGGAGGCGACGAATCGGCTGCGGCGCTGATGCGCGACCTACTGAGGCGCCGCCTTCAACACCTCCATGAAGCTCCCATCGAGTCACGGCAGCGCTTCGAGGGACGCCTCCGTTCCCTCGCCGACATGTCAGGCGGAACCTGGTTTGCTTTCGAAACGGTGTTCGACCTTTAACGTTCGGGTCGTCGCCACAGCTCGGTGTCGAGGGCGAGCTCAAGCCGAGCGAGCGTGGCGAGATCCGGCCAGGAACGACCGGCCAGAACACCGAGCAACGTTGTGTGGTGCACTCCAGCAGCCGTCGCGACCGCGCGCGTGCTCTGAGTTCCCATTGCCTCCCTCAGCCGCACCACGAAGGTACGAGCCGCTTCCGCGATCGCATCGTCGGCGGGAATCTCCGGCCAGGGCGCCGGCGCGAGCTCGAACGGTCGCTGTCGGGGAGTTCTGCTCACGCGTCCCAGCGTAGAGCGCGAAGCCACCTCAACCGACGGCCGGCAGTCGATCCATACCAGTCAAGGGCCGGATGCCGACCCAACGCCTGCGGCGCGAGGCGCCGGTCGATCGCGAAGGCGAGGGCCGGCGACACTCCGTGCGTTGCCCCGTGTGGGAGGCTTCGGGACCGGTCACTTGGCTCGGCCCGCTCGATAGGGCACGCTGCGAGCGAATGAGGCGAACCGGCCGAGAATCGGGTCTTGTGCTCTTGGCACCGGGCAGCGTATATTTCCTGCATTTAGTGCAGGATTCTACGAAGAGAGTTCGCATGGCAGGCGCGATACCAGGCGCGGTCCCGAGGCATCTGAAGGATCGCTCCGTTCAGCTGTTCCGGGCCGACGAGCGCGTGTTCGAAGCAATGGTCGACGGGTGGACAAGCCAGATGCTCGCGCGCGGCCTGCAGACCTCGTCGATCGAGCCAAAGCTCAGCCTCATCCGGAGGTTTCAGAACTACACCGGCACCTACCCGTGGTCGTGGGGACCGGCCGACCTCGACGAGTTCCTCGCGGAGCACCGCCTCGGTGAGCGCGCGTACGCCTTGTCGACGTTGCGGGCGTACAGCAATGCGATCGCAGCGTTCTGCGGGTACGTCGCGAACATCGCGTACGGCTGGGGGGACTACTGCGAGGCAATGTTCGGCGAGATCCCGGCGCAGATCGTCTTCGAGTGGAACTCCCCACGCCACACCGCTGACGATGCTCGGGATCCACGGCGACGCGCCTTCACTGTCTCGGAGCTGCAAGCCCTGTTCGACCACATCGACGATCAAGTGGACTTCGCTTACCGGAAGCGTCTGAAGCAGTGGCCGGCCTTGATGCGGAATTCGACGGCGTTCAAGGTCGGTTATGCGTTCGGGCTCCGACGTCGCGAGCTCGCGATGCTCGAAATCAGTGATTTTGGGCCCAACCCGCATGTTCCGGATTACGGCCTGTTCGGTGCGTTGACAGTGCGCTGGGGCAAGGGCACGAAGGGGTCCGGGCCGCGCCGACGCACTGTCTTGACGGTCCCCGAATTCGAGTGGGTAGTCCCACTCCTGTCGACCTGGCTTTCCCCCGGCCGCCGCGACCGGTTCAAGACCGCAGACCGGTCCAGCGCCCTCTGGCCAACCGAACGCGGCCGCGTCGCCGTCAGCACCGTCGGTGACGCCTTCGTAGCCCTCCGTCGCGCCGTCGGCTACGACGAAGGCCTGAACCTGCACTGCCTCCGGCACTCCTACGTCACGCACCTGCTAGAGGCTGGCTACGACGCAACGTTCGTCCAAACGCAGGTCGGTCACCGCCATGCCTCAACGACCAGTCTCTACACATCGGTCGGATCGGACTTCAAGCAGAAGATCCTGCAACAGATGATCTCCACCCGGATCGTCCAGCGAGAGGAACACCACGATGAGTGAGCAGCGACGAATCGGCTACCGCTGGAACCTCCGCACCCTAATGGCGCAGCACAACCTCTGGAAGAGCACCGAACTCGTTCCGTTGTTGCGAACCCGCGGCATCGACCTCTCGGAGAGCCAGGTCTACCGTCTCGTCACGGGCACCCCAGAACGGATCCCCGCTCGAACGTTCGCTGCGCTCTGCGACATCCTCGACTGCACCCCGAATGACCTCTTCGAGCCGTTTGTCGAGATGCGAGCAGCTGGCCGTGTAAACGCCCCCGGGCCGGGCGAGGAACCCCCCGCCATCAACGGTAACCCCGTGGCTCATCGGATCCGCCTCGCCGACGACCATGGCTAGGCCGAAGGCGCCCGAGGACGCAGATGCCTACGAGGCCTGCGGCCGCTGCGGCGAACACCGGCCCGTCGCCGCGCGTTGGCCGGACGGGCTCATCTGCCAGAACTGCTACCGGAAGGCGATCCGAACGTCGGGCACCTGCGCTGTCTGTGGGCACGTCGGCATCCTGCCCGGGACAGCCGACGACGGCCCGACCTGCCGCACATGCTCGGGCGTCCGGATCAACGTCGACTGCGTGCGTTGCGGCGCCGAGGACGAGCTCTATTCTCAGGGTCGGTGCTGGTCATGCGCGCTCTCCAACTACGTCGACACTGCCCTTTCCGCGCCGAACGGCGGCGTCCCCGCACAGCTCGAACCCTTGGCTGACGCCCTCAAGCGAATGCAGCGCGCAAACTCCGGGTTGACCTGGATTCGGCAGGACCACGTACAAGCCACGCTTCGGATGATCGCTACGAACGGGACCATCACACACGAGGCGATCGACGAGCTACCGAAATCGAGAACGCGGGACTTCGTCCGCGGTCTCCTGATCGAGCACGGCGTGCTCCCTCGACGCGATCACTACCTCGCAGCCTTCTCCGAGTGGCTGACACAGATCCCAAACCGCGTCGCCGACGACGAGCATCGTCGCCTGGTTGACCGATGGATCCGATGGAACTTCCTACGGAAGTTCCGCGCCATGGACGAAGTGCCTCGAAATGCATTCCTGCGCGCCAAGCAGTCGATCACGGTGGGCGTCGACTTCCTCAACTGGCTCACCGAGCACCACGTCACGTTCGTCGACACAACGCAGGGCGACGTCGACCGTTGGCTCACCAGCGGACCCTCAACGAGGCAGTTCATCGATCGGCTCATCCCTTGGGCGCAGAGCGCTCGGCTGATCAACCGGGACCTGATCGTTCCCCGACACCGCCGTGGAACCGCCCCGCGGATGAGCGCCTCCGACCAGGCCAGCGCCACCGAACGGCTCGTCCACACCGACGAACTCTCACCGCGAGACCGGGCGATCGGAATCCTGGTCCTCGTGTTTGGCCAGCAGCTCCGCAAGAGCCTCGAACTGCGATGGAGCGACATCACGGTCAACGAGGACACTGTCTGTGTTCGGCTCGGCTCCATCGACCTCGAACTGCCCCCGCCGCTGGATGCACCCTGGCGGGAGCTCCTCACAGAACCCGTGAACCTCCGCACCGCGTCACACCCGAGCAGCGACTGGGTCTTTACCGGTCAATCACCAGGACGACCGATTAATCCCGGTCACATTGCCACCCACCTACGCGACGTCTTCAGCGCTCGAGCCGCCCGCCTCGGAGCCCTGCACGAACTCAGCAAACTCGGCCCCGTCCCGATCGTCGCGGAGGCACTGGGCTACTCCCCCGAGACGATCGAAGCGCACCGCGTCGACTCCGGTTCCACCTACGCGCAATACGTCGGCGCGGTTAGGCGACAGCGCTTGTGAACGATCTGTCAATCAGGACGATTCGATCGTTCCACCTGCAACCAGGGAACAAGCTTTGCGGAGGAAGGAGTAAGATCGTCGCCCGACAAGAGCGCCGGCCAGTCAACAGTCGCAGCAAAAGAGTGAACAGGCACACCGGGTCGGGTTGCCATCGGGTGCAGGTGAATGCCATCGACATCATGCGGGACGGCGGATCCTCCGCGTGAGGTCAGCCATTGCGCTTCCGAAGCAGCGTCGTGCTCGACGAGCATCTTCCGAAACGCCTCAAGTTCGTCCCGTCGGAACGCAAAGTAGTCACGGAGAGCGTCCGCAAGTTTCATGTCTCCGTCATGCAGGACAGCCGTCGCTCGGGAGATGAACTCCAGCACTTCCCAAAGGAAGTGTTGGACGTCCCGCCAACCGGAGCTCACCTCAACGGCAAGCGCAACTGGCACATCCTCGACCGCTGCCCCCGCAATCACCTCCGTAGACCGATACTCGACAAAATCCTTGCCATTTTCGACGGGTGCTAGCGGCGCGACCCAGTCAACCCAGCACTCCCCTGCGCTCGCGGGCGGCGGAAACAAGTGGTCGAAAATCATCACAAACTCAGCGTCAGGCACCACGGCTAATCGCAGCGGTGCCTGGTGTTTGTCGTCATTGTGGACCTTGGCGAACTCACTGAGCGTGCCACTGCCCGTCACGAATGGCTGAAGCTTTTCTAGATTCTTCAGCTGATCGGCGGTTAGAGCCTTCATATATGGCTGTCCGGCGAGCGAATTCCAGTCCGCCTCGGTTGCCGCGATAGGAAAGTAGGTCGATCGCTCTTGTCTGGCCGTTAGAGGCGGGGATGCTTGCCTCGTCACTGCGTCGAACATGGCAATGTCGAGAACGGATCGTCCTCGAGCGAGGATATCCCGAAAGTCTTCGATAACGTCAAACGGCAGCATTTCACCTAAGACCCCATACCGATAGACGACTCGATGCCTACCGTCGCTCCGAGGGATTGCCCTTACAACCAGGTGCTCGTTTTTTCGGTCCGACTGCGAGCCGAGAAAGTCGAAGGATTCCTGAACGAGCCTTGCGAAGCGAGCTCCCCAGACAGGAAGCGTCGGCGTCGGTGGTGAGGACATCTCACTGAGGGTAGTCAAGTGGTGGCCGCGGCGCGACACCTGTTCGTGTCGACTCCGGCCGTCCTCACACGCGCGGTTACCAGTTCTGCATCCGCCGAGAACGCGCTTCGTGAGCAGAAATGGTCGAGTCCTGCACGAAGACCCGACCATTCCTGCTCACGAAGCGACGAGCGTCACTCGGACGGTTCGGTCGGAACGTCGTCGGCATCGATCTCGAGCGCTGCGGGCTCGCCGCCCTGCTCCTCGAGGTTCCCCTGATCGGTGTCGGGCTGCTCGGGCGCGTCGGTCTGCGTGGTTTCCTCGGCTGGGTCTGGCTGGCTGTACGTCATGCGCGGGACGGTACGCGCGTCGACCTGATGACGCATCCGGCGGCCCGCAACGTGGTGGACTGCCGGCCTGGAGGCGCGTGGCGGCGCCGCCACGCGCCTCCAGGCCGGTGCTGGTCGCGACCACTGCATCGGTCCGTGAGCAGGAAAGGTCGGGTGCGCACCAGCGCACCCGACCTCTTCTGCTCACCATCCGTCCGGAGACGGACGCTGTCCTACGACAGGACGGCGAAGGTGATGATGTAGCCGACGATCCCGATGACGATCGCGATCGCCGACAGGACGATGCCGGCGAGGATCATGCCGCGGCTCCCCCCGCGACGGCGGGCCAGGATGCCGAGCACGAGGCCGACGATGCCTGCGACCACGCCGATGATCGCGATGAAGAACCCGCCGAGGACACCGATGATGCCGAGGACGAGCGAGACGATGCCGAGGGTGTTGGTCTGCGCGGGCGCGCTGCCGGGGGTGGTCATGAGAGCTCCTTCGGTCGGGACGCCGATCGAAGCCGGGTAGCTGATCGTGAGCGTCATTCGAAACGCTATCCCTCTCACACCGGATACGTTCAGCTTTTCTCGATGAACCTGTCCCCCGGTTCAGTGTCGGCGTCATCCGCCCGGCGCCGTTCTTTCCGTCCTGCGCCGGGCGCACCTCGTCCTGCAGGCCGAAGACGACGAGCCCGAGGCGCGCAACACTGACATCATGCATATCGGTTCCGGTCCCCTGCTCGTCGTCCACGACGACGCGGTCCGCGCGAACACCGCCTTCTTCGCCGCTCGGACCGGAGGGCGACTGATGGCGGTCCTCAAGGCCGACGGTTTCGGGCACGGCTCGATGGCGCGGTCCGTCGTCGAGGCCGGCGCGACCTCCATCGGCGTCACGACCGTCGACGAGGCACTCGCCGTGCGGGCCGGCGGCGCCGACGTGCCGGTCCTCAGCTGGCTCAACCCGGTGGACGGCGACTTCGAGGCGGCACTCCGCGCGGACGTCGACCTGGCCGTCAACAGCCCCGAGCTGTTGAACGCGGTGAGCCGCGCAGCGCTCCGGACCGGCCGACGCGCACGGGTGCACCTGCACGCCGACGTCGGCATGGCGCGGGACGGGGCCGCACCCGAATCGTGGTCGGCGCTGTGCTCCGCCGCTGGGCTGCTCGGAGATCGCGGCACCGTCCGCGTCGTCGGGGTGATGGGCCACATGTCCTGCGCCGACCGCCCCGACGACCCGCAGAACACCCGGGAGCGACTCCTCTTCGCCAACGCCGTCCGGACCGCACGCCGACGAGGACTCTCCGGGTTCGTGACACACCTGGCGGCCACCGCGGCGACGCTGACCGGGGTCGGGAGCGGGTTCGACGTCCACCGCATCGGTGCCGGACTCTTCGGGATCGACCCGTCCGGCACCTCCTCCGACCTCCGGCCGACCCTGTCACTGACGGCACCGGTGGTGGGAGCGCGATCGATCACCCCCGGTACCGGCGTCGGGTACGGACAGACCCACGTCGCCGACCGTCGGACGAACCTCGCACTCCTGCCCGTGGGGTACGGGGACGGACTCCCCCGAGCCGCGTCCGGACGGGCCGAGGTCCTGGTGCGCGGTCGACGTCGTCCACTGGTCGGCCGGTTCTCGATGGACATGGTCGTCGTCGACACGGGCGACGACCTGCTGCACCCCGGCGAGACCGCGACCCTGTTCGGCTGCAGTGACGACGGGGCACCGACCGTCACCGACTGGGCGGGGTGGGCGGACACCATCGCGCACGAGATCGTCACCCGGATCGGGACCAGGGTCGCCCGGGTCCACCGGACCACCACCCACGCTGAGGAGCCTGCACATGCCTGACCACGACGACACGAGCCCGTTCCCCCTGCCTGGCGCTCGGCCGCTCGCGCCCCCACTCACTCGTCCGCTCGTTGGTCCGCTCGCTCGTCCGCTCGCTCGTCCACTCCGGGTCGCGGTGCTCGGCGGGGGCGCGAACGACGAGCACGAGGTGTCGCTCGCATCGGCGGCTGCGGTGACCCGAGCGGTCCGGGCGCTCGGGCTCGAAGCGGTGCCGCTGACGATCGACCGGGCGGGGCGGTGGCACGACGCCGCAGTGGGCGGTGCTGTGCCAGGCGGCGCGGCGTCGGGCGGGGCGGCGTCGGGCGGGGCGGGGTCGGGCGGGGCGGCGTCGGGCGGTACTGGTGCTCGGTCGCTCTCCCCTGCCGAGGCGGTCGCTCGGCTGACGTCCTGTGACGCCGCGTTCGTGGCGCTGCACGGGATCGCCGGTGAGGACGGCGCGGCGGCGGGACTCCTCACGATGATCGGGGTGCCGGTCGTCGGGTCGCCGGTCCGGGCCGGTGCGCTCGGGATGGACAAGTGGGTCGCGAAGACGGTGGCGGAGGCGATCGGGATCCGGACCGCACCCTCGGTGCTGCTGCGGGCCGGTGGCGACTCGGCGAGCCTGCCCGCGCTGCCGTCCGCGCCGCCGTCCGCGCTCCCGTTCGCTCCGCCGTTCGTGGTGAAGCCGACCACCGGCGGGTCGAGCAACGGCGTGACGGTGGTCCGGTCGCCGGGCGAGTACGCCCCCGCGGTCGCGCACGCCCGCGCCGCCGGCGACGACGTGCTCGCCGAGGCGTTCGTCAGCGGACGAGAGGTCGACATCGCCGTGTTCCGTGACCGGACCGGGGCGCTCCGGTCCGGCGCGACGCTCGAGATCGGCGTCGCGGCCGGCGGGCTGTTCGACCGTGAGCAGAAGTACGACGGCTCCGCCCGCTTCACCGTGCCCGCCCAGCTCGAGCCAGCACGGGTCGGGGAACTCGAACGAGCGGCACACGCGCTCTACGAGACCCTCGGGTGCTCCGGGGTCGCCCGCTTCGACTTCTTCGTGACGGCGGACGGCGTGGTGCTCAACGAGGTGAACACCTCACCTGGGTTCACCGAGCAGTCCCAGGTCCCGCGGATGTTCGCCGCGACCGGGCTGCCGTACGTCGAGCTCGTCGGCGAACTCATCGAGGCGGCTCTCGGGTCGGCACACCCCCTGGCCGGAGCATGACCGCCGCGCCTGCTCCGAGCCCGACGCGGGACGGCTGGGGTGACGCCGCGAAGGGGATCCTCATCGTCCTGGTCGTGTTCTGGCACGTCCTGATGAAGCAGTACCTGCAGGTCGACTGGCGCCTCGGTGTCCCGGTCCCGGGTGCCTGGGGACTCCTCGGCGACGTCGTCTGGCCGTTCCTCATGCCGCTCTTCCTGCTGGTCTCCGGGTTCTACGCCTCCGCCGCCGTCGCGCGTCCGTGGGCGGCCGTCCTCCGCCCGAAGGTCCTGCGGTTCCTGTACCTGTACCTGCTCTGGTCGCTGATCCACGCCGTGGCGATGCGAGCGTTCCCGGACTTCCCCACCCTGGTGCCCCGCACCGTCACCGAGTTCGTCGAGGCCGTCACGATCAGTCCACCGGACACGTGGTACCTGTACGCGCTCGCGCTGTGGTTCGTCGTCGCGAAGGTCCTCCGACGCGTGTCCCCATGGTTGGTGATCGGCGCCGCCGCCGTGCTGACGGTGGCCGTCTCGGCGGGGGCGACCGCGATCGTGGGCAACCGGGGCTCGCTGCTCGCCGACGGCACGTTCTTCCTGCTCGGCGTCCACCTGGCACCCCAGATCCGCCGGCTGCTCCCCCGCGTGACCCTGCCGGTCGTCCTCGGCCTCGTGGCGGCGTACGGCGCGGCATTCGCCGCGATGCGCCTCTCCGGGACACAACAGGTCCCCGGCGTCTGGCCGGCGGTCGCGCTGCTGGGGACGGCGGCCGGGCTGTCCGCGGCACCGTCGACGGCCAGGCTGCGGGTGATCGGGCCGGCACTCGTCCGACTCGGCCGACGGAGCCTGCCCGTGTACCTCCTGCACATGCCGCTGCTCGCCGTCGTCGACGCCGTCGCGACCGGTTGGCTGTCGGATGCGCGGCCCGCCGTCCAACTGGTCGCCGCGGTCGCGTGGCCGGTGGTGCTCACCGCCGTACTCGTTGCCGTGTGCCTGCTCCTCGCACGGCTCGCCGACCGGGACGGCGCGCGGTGGTTGTTCGACCTTCCAGCTCGGCGCACGAGCACCGCTCCTGGCCCGACGATGCGACGGCGGTTGCGAGCCCCGTGGCGCCTCACGCTCGCCGTCGCGCTCCTCGCCGCGTGCACCGTCGCCGGTGCCCGCGCCACCGCCGTCCCCGGGTGTGCCGACGACGTCAGGACGACCGCAGCCACGACGCCTGGCCGGGTCTCGATCGGCGGTGTCGGCGACGTCCTGCTCCACGACGTCGGGCACCGGGTCCCTGTGGACGGCGGCGCCGGTCACTTCGATGCCGTCCGGTCGTGGTTCACCCAGGACCTCGTCACCGGCAACCTCGAACAGGTCATCGCCGACGACACCGGGTTCGACAAGTGCGGGGACCGCGCGGACTGCCTCTCGTTCCGCAGCGAGCGGGACGCGGCGCAGTACCTCGAGGGGTTCGACCTCATGAACCTCGCGAACAACCACACCGGCGACCACGGGCCGGAGGGCTACGCGGCCACCGCGGACGCCCTGTCCGAGCAGGGCATCGCCAGCGTCGGTGCCCGCGACCAGATCGTCTGCACCGACATCGGCGGCACCAGGGTCGCCGTCATCGGCTTCGCGCCGTACAGCGGGACGAACCGGGTCACCGACCTGCGGCACGTGCGCCAGGTCGTGGCCGCAGCAGCAGCGACCGCGGACGTCGTCGTCGTGCATGCGCACATGGGGGCGGAGGGTCCTGAGGCGAACGTGGTGTCCGGGGAACCGGAGTCCGTCTTCGGCGAGGACCGGGGGAACGTCCGCGCCTTCGCGCACGCAGCGGTCGACGCCGGTGCCGACCTCGTCCTCGGGCACGGCCCGCACAGTCTCCGTGGCACCGAGTGGCACGCGGGGAAACTGATCGCCTACAGTCTGGGGAACTTCGGCGGCGGTGGGGTCTTCGGCGCCGAACAGGCCACCCGGTACGGCGTGTACCTCGACATCACGCTCGACCACGACGGCTCGTTCGTCTCCGGACGACTGCGGTCCGTCACGTTCGAGCACGCGGACGGCCGACCGGTGCCCGACCCGAGCGGACGCGCCGCGGCGCTCGTCGACCGGTTCGGACAGCGGGACTTCCCGACGAGCGCACCGACCATCGACGACGCCGGGGTGCTCGCGCCACCGCCTCAGGCCCGGACGTAGTCGGCCAGGTGCTGGCCCGTCAGGGTCGAGCGGGCGGCGACCAGGTCGGCCGGCGTCCCCTCGAACACGATCCGGCCGCCGTCGTGCCCCGCGCCGGGGCCCAGGTCGATGACCCAGTCGGCGTGGGCCATCACGGCCTGGTGGTGCTCGATGACCACGACGGTCTTGCCCGAGTCGACGAGCCGGTCGAGCAACCCGAGCAGCTGCGCGACGTCTGCCAGGTGCAACCCCGTCGTCGGCTCGTCGAGGACGACGATCCCGCCCCGCTCACCGAGGTGCGTGGCCAGCTTCAGGCGCTGCCGCTCACCGCCGGAGAGGGTCGTCAACGGCTGCCCGATCGTCAGGTAGCCGAGGCCGACGTCGGCGAGCCGCGCCAGGATCGTGTGGGCGGCGGGGATCGTCGCCTCGCCGGTGGCGAAGAACGCCTCGGCCTCGGACACGGACATCGCCAGCACCTGGCTGATGTCCTTGCCGCCGAGGTGGTACCCGAGCACGGACTGGTCGAACCGCTTGCCGTCACACTCGACGCACGGGTTCGCGATGCCCGCCATCATCCCGAGGTCGGTGTAGATCACCCCGGCGCCGTTGCACGCGGGGCAGGCACCCTCGGAGTTGGCACTGAACAGCGCGGGCTTCACGCCGTTCGCCTTCGCGAACGCCTTCCGGATCGGCTCGAGCAACCCGGTGTACGTCGCCGGGTTGCTCCGCCTGGACCCGCGGATGCCGCTCTGGTCGATGGCGACGACGTCGTCCCGAGCCGCGAGCGAGCCGTGGATCAGCGTGCTCTTGCCGGATCCCGCGACCCCGGTCACGACGGTGAGCACCCCGGTCGGCACGTCGACGTCGACGTCGTGCAGGTTGTGCGCGGAGGCGCCGCGGATCGGGATCGCACCGGAGGACTGCCTGACCGTCTTCTTCACGGCCACACGGTCGTCGAGGTGCTTCCCGGTGATCGTCCCGCTCCCCCGCAGTCCGTCTACGGGGCCCTGGTAACAGAGGGTGCCGCCGCCGGAACCGGCACCAGGACCGAGGTCGACGACGTGGTCCGCGATCGCGATGACCTCGGGCTTGTGCTCGACGACGAGCACGGTGTTGCCCTTGTCGCGCAGCCGGAGGAGCAGCCCGTTCATCCGCTCGATGTCGTGCGGGTGCAGGCCGGTGCTGGGCTCGTCGAAGACGTAGGTGACGTCGCTGAGGGACGACCCGAGGTGCTTCACCATCTTCACCCGCTGCCCCTCTCCCCCGGACAGCGTGCCGGTGGGTCGGTCGAGCGAGAGGTACCCGAGGCCGATCTCGACGAAGGACTCGAGGAGTTCCCGCAGCCCGTCGAGGAGCGGCCCGACTCCGGGTTCGTCGATGCCGCGCAGCCAGGCCGTGACGTCGGTGATCTGCATCGAGCAGACGTCCGCGATGCTCTTGCCGGCGATCTTCGACGACCGCGCGGTGTCGTTCAGCCGGGTGCCGTCACAGGCCGGGCACGTGGTGAAGGTCACCGCACGGTCGACGAACGCGCGGATGTGCGGCTGCATCGCCTCGCGGTCCTTCTGCAGGAACGACCGACGCACCCGGTGCACGAGCCCCTCGTACGTCATGTTGATGCCCGCGATCTTCTGCTTGGTGGGCTCGCGGTACAGGAAGTCCGCGCGCTCCTGCTCGGTGAAGTCACGGATCGGGGTGTCCTTGTCGAAGTACCCGGACTCGGCGTACATCCGGACGTTCCAGCCGTCGGTGCCGTACCCAGGGATCGTGATCGCACCGTCGCCGAGCGCCCGGGAGTCGTCGAACAGCTGCGTCAGGTCGATGTCGTTGACCGATCCGCGCCCCTCGCAGTCGGGGCACATGCCACCCAGTCGGGAGAACGAGACCTTCTCGGCCTTGGCGTCCTTGCCCTTCTGCACCGTGATCGCTCCGCCGGCGGTCACCGTCGCCAGGTTGAACGAGAACGCGTTCGGTCCGCCGACGTGCGGCTGGCCGAGCCGGCTGAAGAGCACGCGGAGCATCGCGTTCGCGTCGGTCGCCGTCCCCACGGTCGACCGTGGGTCGGCGCCGATGCGCTCCTGGTCGACGACGATCGCCGTCGTGAGCCCGTCGAGCAGGTCGACGTCGGGGCGGGCGAGCGACGGCATGAACCCCTGCACGAAGGCGCTGTACGTCTCGTTGATCATGCGCTGCGACTCGGCCGCCACCGTGCCGAAGACGAGCGAGCTCTTCCCCGACCCGGACACACCGGTGAAGACCGTCAGACGACGCTTCGGCAGGTCGACGTCGATGTCCCGCAGGTTGTTCGCCCGCGCGCCCCGCACCCGGATCCGGTCGTGGCCGTCGGCGGCGTGCACCGCAGCGGCGCGCTCGTCGTCGTGGCGGGCGTCGGGCGGACTGGTATGCATGTCGATCAGCGTACTGGTCGGCTCCGACACCGACAAGGAACCGTCAGGCGGTGAAGCGCCGCACGAGATCCGGCAGTTCCGCGGGCTCGAACGGTTCGTCGGTGGCGTCGAGCTCGTCGGCCGTCCACCACCGCGACGCCAGGATGTCGACGCGCTCGTCGTCGGTCCACTCGGCGTCGGACAGCTCGAAGCCGGGCGTGCGGACGACGTAGAACTCGGCGTGCCCACGATCGTGGTCGGCGAGGTCCCACTCGACCGTGAAGTCCCACGACCAGACCGGTTCCCCGGGCTCGTCGATGACGATGCCGGTCTCCTCGCGGAGCTCGCGGATCGCCGCGTCCCGGTGGTCCTCGCCCGGGTCGACGCCGCCACCCGGGGTGATCCAGCGGTGCGCACCGTCGGAGGACGGCGAGTTGGTGTCCATCAGGAACACGCGGCCGTCGGGGTCGAGCAGGATGATCCGGGAGGTTCGGCGGAGGCCGGGCTTGGCAGTCACCCGGTCGACGCTAGCCGACAAAGCCGCTCACGTCGCCGACGAGCTTGGTGTGGTCGGCCGGGATCGGCTCGATCGCGGCGAGGGCGATCTCGGCCGCGAACTCGGACACGCTGTAGAGCTTCCCGACCTCTTGACGACGACCCTCGATGGCGCCGGGGTTCAAGCGGTTGAGCAGGGTCGCGGTGATCGTGCCCTCGATCATGTCGCCGGAGACGACGACGAACTCGATGCCGGCTGCCTCGAGCTGCGGGATCAGCTCGCGCAGGGCGAGCTCACCGGCGCGCTTGCTCTTGGCGACCGGGACGTACTCGTCCATCGTCTCGGCGGTCTCGACGAAGTGGGCCTGGTGGCTCGTCACGAAGACGACGCGGGACCCGGCGGGCATGTGCGGCACCGCGGTCTGCAGCATGTCGACCTGGGCGTCGCGGTTCAGGCGGAGCGCGTAGTCCTCGCCGAGACCCGACTCCATGCCGCCCGAGGCGTTCAGCACGAGGAGGTCGATCCCGCCCCAGGTCGCGACGACGGTGTCGACGAGGGACTGCACGGACTCGTGGTCGGTGAGGTCGGCACCCACGGCGATGGCGGAACCGCCGGCCTCGACGATCTTGTCGGCGATCTGCTCGGCACGCTTGGCCTTGTTGCGGTAGTTCACGACGACCTTCGCGCCGGCCTCGGCCAGGTACCCGACGGTGTCGGCGCCGATGCCGCGGGACGAGCCGGTGACGACGGCGCGCGTGTCGGTGAGGGATCCGGGGGCGAGGGGGTTCGTCACAGTCGTGTTCTCCAGTTCGGGGTCCGGCCGGTCGGCCGCACCGAGCCTACCAATCGCCTGCACGACCGTCGGACCCGCCTGATATGTTGAACGGAGTTGTACCGGCCGTCGCGACGCTGCGAGCCACGGCGCGCGACCGAGGGAGGGAGATCGCGTGAACGGAATCGATTGGATCCAGACCATCGTCTGGATCGGTCTGGTGTTGCTGCTGGGAGTGGTCGAGATCTTCACCCTCGACTTCATCTTCATCATGCTCGCGGCCGGAGCCGCCGGCGGGTTGATCGCCGCACTGCTCGGCGCCCCGTGGTGGCTGTCCGCCATCATCTCCGCCGTCCTCGCGCTCGTGCTGCTGTCGCTCGTACGACCGCGCCTGCTGCTCATGCTCGGCCGAGGCGCCGACCCGCACCGCACCAACATCGAGGGACTCATCGGGCTCCCCGGCACCGTCGCCGTCGCCTTCACCTCCTCGGCTCCCGGCCAGGTCCGCCTGGCCAACGGTGAGACCTGGAGCGCCAGGTTCGCCATCGGTACCACTGACCGCACACCGCCACTCGGCACCCCCGTGGTCGTCGAGTCGATCGAGGGGTCGACCGCGGTCGTGCGCCTCGCAGAAAGGGCCACCAAGTGACCAGCATCTCCACGGGGACGATTGCACTGCTCGTGCTCATCCTCGTCGTCGTCATCTTCGTGATCGTCGTCCTCGCCAAGGCGATCCGGATCGTCCCGCAGGCCACAGCGGGCATCGTCGAACGACTCGGCAAGTACCACAAGACCCTCAGCCCGGGCCTGAACCTGCTCGTGCCGTTCATCGACCGGCTCCGGCCACTGCTCGACATGCGTGAGCAGGTCGTCTCGTTCCCGCCGCAGCCCGTGATCACCGAGGACAACCTGGTGGTCTCGATCGACACGGTCGTCTACTTCCAGGTGACCGACGCCCGTGCGGCGACGTACGAGATCGCGAACTACCTCGGAGCCGTCGAGCAGCTCACGACCACCACGCTCCGCAACGTGGTCGGTGGCCTGAACCTCGAAGAGGCCCTGACCAGCCGCGACAACATCAACGGCCAGCTCCGTGTGGTGCTCGACGAGGCCACCGGCAAGTGGGGCATCCGCGTCGGTCGCGTCGAGCTGAAGGCCATCGAGCCGCCCGTGTCCATCCAGGACGCCATGGAGCAGCAGCTGCGTGCCGAGCGGAGCCGTCGTGCCGCGATCCTGCAGGCCGAGGGTACGAAGCAGTCCCAGATCCTCGAGGCAGAGGGCCAGCGACAGGCCGCCATCCTCGCGGCCGAGGGTGACGCGAAGGCGCAGGTCCTCCGTGCCGAGGGTGAGGCCCAGGCCATCGCCACCGTGTTCGAGGCGATCCACACCGGCGACCCCGACGAGAAGCTGCTGTCCTACCAGTACCTGCAGACGCTGCCGAAGATCGCCGAGGGCACCGCGAACAAGCTCTGGATGATCCCGAGCGAGTTCACCGAGGCGCTGTCCGGCATCGCGAAGGGCTTCAGCGCGAGCCGTGGTGGGGGTTCGGGCCCGGTCGGCGGCGCTGCCGGCGGCACGGACTTCCTGTCCCGCATCTCGAAGCTCGCGAACGAGAGCCTGGCGAACACCTCGGCCGCAGCGACCGCCGACGCCGCCATGCCGCGGCCGGACGCCACCGCGGCGGACATCGTCCCCGAGTCGGAGCTCGACCAGCGTCTCGCCGAGTCGAACCGCAGCGTCGACGCGCACCTCGCCGCAGCGGACGAAGCGACGGCCCAGCAGGTCGACGACGCGACGACGACGGGCGCCGACACGGCAACGCCGGGAGACGACGCCTCCGGGCACCGGACCAGCGACGGCTCGGGTCGCCGCTGACCGACCTCGGCGCCGACGCACGAACGACGATGCCCGCCCCGGAGAACCGGGGCGGGCATCGTCGTTCGTGTCTGCGGTGGGTCAGGCTCCGCGTCGTGCGCGGAGGAACTGGAGACGCTCCTCGAGCAGCTCCTCGAGCTCTTCGCGCGAACGACGCTCGAGCAGCATGTCCCAGTGGGTACGGGGTGCCTTGACGTCCTCAGCAGCGACCTCGACAGGGATGCCGTCGTCGCCGAGCAACCGGCCCTCTCGCCCGGAGCGGGGCTCCGACCAGGTCTGGGGAACGTCGGCGTCGGCGGAGAAGACGATGTCGAACGTCTCACCCGATTCGGTCTGGTAGACCGCGCGCTTGCGGTCCGAGAGCTCGACGCCCTCTTCGCTCTGGAGGCTCTGACTCCCGAGCCGCATGCCGCGGAGACTCCGATCAGCCATGTGTGTGCTCCTCTCGCTCGTCTGCCCTCCACAACACTGTCCCACGCCCCATCAATCCCGTACCGGCGCATTCACAGTCCGTTCCCAGTGGCTGGGCGCGGCGAGTCGATCAGGAGCGGTTCCGACGCCCCCAGGGTGCACAGGCGAGGAGCACGAGGAGCCCACCGAGCGAGAGCAGGAGTGCGACCGACCCGGACACGAGCGATGCCGGAGTGGTCGAGGTGCCGAGCGGGACGTCGGTCACCATCGAGGTCGCGGTGTACTCGGGCACCCGGTCGATCGTCCGCCCGGCGGGGTCGATGACCTGCGACGCCCCGACCGTGGAGATGTTCACGAGTGAACGGCCGGTCTCGATGGCCCGCATCCGCGCGATCTCGAGCTGCTGCAGGTTCTCGTCGGTGCCGGAGAAGTCGGCGTTGTTCGTCTGCGCGAGGATCACCTGCGCTCCCCCGCGCACCATGTCGGTGGTCAGTCCGTCGTCGACGATGTCGAAGCAGATCGCGACGCCCGCCCGGATGCCCGCGACGGGGAGCACGTTGGGCTTCGTGCCGGGCGTGTAGTCGCGCTGCAGCAGGCCGATCAGCGACGGCGCGAGCTTCGAGAAGAACCACCGGTCCGGCACGTACTCGCCGAACGGGACGGGCCGCTTCTTGTCGTAGGACGCCTGCCAACCGTCGGCGGTCCAGACGAACGAGGTGTTGTGGAGCACGCCCGACGCGGTCTGCGTGATGGCACCCCCGACGATCGGTGCGCCGAGCGACTCGACGACCGAGTCGAGCGACTCCGCGACGACGGGCTGCTGCCGCGGGTCGTACTCGGCGGACCCCTCCGGCCACACCACGAGGTCGACGCCCTTCGCCTCGACGTCGGTGGCGGCGACCTGTGCAGCGAGGACCTCGCCCGGCGAGGCGCCGTCGAAGTACCCGGCGGGGCCGTTGCCCTGCACCGACTCCACCCGGATCGTGCCGTCGGTCGCGGTCGGCCAGGCCGGGACGGCGAGGACCGCCGCGACGAGGAGCCCCGCCGTCGCCACACGCACCGGCAGCCGGAGCGTCACGCCGGGCGCGCGCGGCGTCACGAGCGCGAGCGACACCACGACGGCGACGCAGTAGACGACGACGAAGGTCACCCCGAGGACCCCGACGTACGCGGCGAGGTGCGTGAACGGCCCCTGCGACTGCGAGAGGCCCACCCGCCCCCAGGCGAAGCCCCCGTAGGGCCAGCTCCCCGAGAACCACTCGCGTCCGGTCCACAGTGCGGCGACGACGGCCGGGAGGCCCCACACGCGTCCGGCGGTCGACGGCAGGACCCGGGCGACCCAGCGGTACGCGAGGGCGATCGCCACGCTGCCGAGGGCGAAGAACACGGCTTCGAACAACGCGAGTGCGAACCACGGGACCGGCCCCAGGTAGCGACCGGCCCACGAGATCGCCGGGATCCAGAACGCTGCGCCGGCCACGTAGCCGAGCCACGCGGCACGCCGCGCGCGCTGCCCCATCGCGGCGAGCAGCATGCAGGCGAGCGCGGGGTAGGCGAGGAACCACCAGCCGGGCGACGGGAACGAGAGCGCGAAGAGCACGCCGCCGATGACGGCCAGGGGCAGCGCCGTGCCGAGCGGCAGTGCTGCGAACGGGCCGTCCGCGACCGCACCGCGGCCGACGCCGGGACGTCGTCGACGCACACCGCTCTCCGGGACCCGCACCGTGCCTCCCGTCAGACGGCCGCGTACGCGACGATGCCGCGGCGCACCGCGTCGGTCGCGCGTCGGGCGGTCTGGGCGAGTTCGTCGTCGCCGGCGTTCCGGATCTGGTCGAGGAGGTCGATGACCTGCTTCGACCAGCGCACGAAGTCGCCGGCAGGCAGGTCGAGGGTGCGCAGGACGTCGTCGAGCGCCGAACCGGAGGCCCAGCGGAACATGCCGACGGCCATCGCCGGCGTCGGCGGCTGCGACCCGGCGAGTCGGGCGTCGCGCTCGATGTCGTCGAGCCGCGACCAGATCGTCAGGGTCTCGTCGAGGGCCGGCCGGAACGCTCCGCGCGGCAGGGCGTGCTCGGTGCCGGGAGCGTCCTCGCGACGGGGCTGGTAGATGATCGTGGCGGCCATCGCGGCGAGCTGCGCCGGCGTGAGGTCCTTCCAGACCCCGGCTTCGAGGCACTCGGCGACGAGCAGGTCGCGGTCGCCGTAGATGCGCTGCAGGCGTCGACCGCCGGCCGCGACGGTGGCCTCGCCGTTGCCGGAGTCGACCAGGTAGCCGAGCTGGAGCAGCACGTCCGTGACGCGGTCGAACGTCGTCGCGACGGCGCCCGTCCGGGAGCGGATCTGCTGCAGGAGCTTGTCGTTGACGCGCTTGAGCTTCCACCAGCGCTCGGACCAGCGGGCGTGCGCCTCGCGGTCGGGGCAGGCGTGGCAGGGGTGCCGCTGCAGCTGTCGGCGGACGGCGGTGATGGCTGCCTGGCGTTCCTGCCGGGCGCCGTGCGAGGCCTCGCGACCACCGGGGACGTTCGTCCGCTCGAGGTCGGAGAGCTCACGGCGGAGCGCCGAGTACTCGGTGAAGTCGCCGAGGTGGCACTGCATCGCCTCGCGGTAGCCGTCGAGGGACTCCTGCTGCGACCGGACCTTGCGAGCCAGGTCGACGACGGACCGGTCGGCCTGGAACTGCGCGAACGACGTCTCGAGCACCTCGCGCGTGCGCTGCCGGCCGAACTGGTCGATGAGGTTGACCGCCATGTTGTACGTCGGCTTGAACGAGGAGTTCAAGGGGTACGTGCGACGGCTGGCCAGCGAGGCGACGGCCTGCGGGTCGAGGCCGTCGGTCCACTGGATGACCGAGTGCCCCTCGACGTCGATGCCCCGGCGTCCGGCGCGGCCGGTGAGCTGCGTGTACTCCCCCGGCGTGATGGGGACGCGGGCCTCGCCGTTGAACTTCTCGAGCTTCTCGAGCACCACCGTGCGGGCCGGCATGTTCACACCGAGCGCGAGGGTCTCGGTGGCGAAGACCACCTTGAGGAGCTTGCGCTGGAAGAGGTTCTCGACCACTTCCTTGAACGCCGGCAGCAGCCCGGCGTGGTGTGCCGCGACGCCGCGCTCGAGCCCCTCGAGCCACTCCCAGTAGCCGAGGACCGCGAGGTCCTCGTCGAGGAGGGTGCGGCAGTGGTACTCCGCCGTCTCGCGGATCTCGTTGCGCTCCTGCACGGTCGTCAGGGACAGGCCGGAACGCACCACGTTCCGGACGCCCTGGTCGCAGCCGTTGCGGCTGAACACGAAGAAGATCGCGGGCAGGAGCATGCGCTCGTCGAGCATGTGCGCGATGCGCTCACGGTGCAGCTTCTCGGTGCGCGGACCGCGACGCTCCGGGTAGCCGCCACGCCCGCGACGACCACGGTGTCCCCCGCCGTTCCGCTCACTGCGGGAACCACCACCGACCAGTCGGAGGAGCTCCGGGTTGACACGGTTCGTCGCCGCCGCACCGCTGGAGTCGAACAGGTCGACCATCTTCGACCCGACCAGCACGTGCTGCTCGAGCGGGACCGGACGGTCTTCGGACACGATGACGTCGGTGTCGCCGCGGACCGTCTGCAGCCAGTCGCCGAACTCCTCCGCGTTGGACACCGTCGCGCTGAGCGAGACCAGCCGGACCTCGGTCGGCAGGTGCAGGATCACTTCTTCCCACACGGCGCCGCGGAACCGGTCGGCCAGGTAGTGGACCTCGTCGAGGACGACCCAGGCGAGGTCGTCGAGCAGGTCGGAGTCCGCGTAGATCATGTTCCGCAGGACCTCGGTCGTCATCACGACGACGCGGGCGCGCGGGTTGACGTTCGTGTCGCCGGTGAGCAGGCCGACCTCGGACTCGCCGTAGACGTCGACGAGCTCGGCGTACTTCTGGTTACTCAGCGCCTTCATCGGGGTCGTGTAGAAGACCTTCGCGGTCGGCTGGCGCATCGCCAGCCAGATGGCGAACTCCGCGACGATCGTCTTGCCCGCACCGGTCGGCGCGGCGACGAGCACGCTGCGGCCCTGGTCGAGCGCGTCGCAGGCGGCGAACTGGAACGGGTCGAGGTCGAAGCGCAGGTCGGCGCGGAAGAGCTCCAGGTTGCGGGAGCGGTTCCGGACCTTGGCCGCGGCGAACCGCTCGGCCGCGCTGAGGCCGGAGGGCGTCACAGGCCGTACTCTTCGTCGAGCTTGGCCTGGCGCTTGGCCACCCGGCGGTCGTGCAGCCACGCCACGAAGCAGGCGGCGATGTAGAGCACGATCATCGGGACGGCGAGCAGGAACATCGAGATGACGTCGGCGCTCGGCGTGACGATGGCGCAGAACACCAGGATGCAGAGGATCGCGATGCGCCAGGACTTGATGATCGCGGACGCCGACAGCACCCCGACGAAGTTCAGCAGCACGATGAACACCGGCAGGACGAACGCGATGCCGACCGCGACGATGAGCTTGATGACGAAGTCGTAGTAGGCCTTCGCATCGACGATCGAGGTGTCCTGGCTGGACACGAAGCTGCCGAGGATGCCGACCACGTGCGGCAGGATGTACCACCCGAAGTAGCACCCGGCGAAGAACAGCGGGATCGCGGTGCCGAGGAAGCCCCAGACGTACTGCTTCTCGCGCCGGACGAGGGCCGGCACGATGAAGGCCCAGATCTGGTAGAGCCAGACCGGGCTGGAGATGACGATGCCGATCGTGATCGCGATCTGCAGCTTCAGGTCGAACGCGCCCGTGATCATCGGGAAGTTCAGTTCGGCGGTGTGCCCACCGACCTTCGCGAGTTCGGCCACCGGCGCCCGGAGCGAGTCGAGGACGAACGGGGTCAGGAACCATCCACCCACCGCGGCGATGGCCACGGCGATCACTGCGCGGAACAGGCGGTTGCGCAGCTCGATGAGGTGCTGTCCGAGCGACATGCGGCCTTCGGCGTCGGTCTTCTGGCGCCCTTGCCGCTTCGCTCGCCCGCGCGCGGTCGTCGAAGCCATGACGTCGATCTTACGGGGTCGGCACCGACAGTTCGGCGCGCTCCGTGCGAACGCACATGCGGCGGCGTCAGCCCGCGGAGCCCGCCGCGAGTTCCAGCGCTGTGGCGGCGAAGTCGCGGACCGCAGCCCGTGCTGCCGGCGGGTCGAGCACGACCGCGCGGCCCGGCAGCCCCGCGACGAGCCGGACGACCCCGTCGAACCCGTTCGACGCGGCGAGCCGGATGCGGACCCGGCCGTCACCGTCGGGAGCGTCGGCCGTGTCGGCGAGGAAGTCGGCGACGAGCGGCAGGGACGAGGAGTCGAGTTCGACCGTGACGATGACGTCCTCGCTGGACTGCTGGAACAGCGTGTCGGGGATCACGACCTGGTCGACGGACTTCTCCGCCGCGCGCTCGTCGACCCGGACACCGGACATCCGGTCGAGCCGGAACGTCCGGAGCGCCTGCCGGTCGAGGTCCCACGCCCGCAGGTACCAGTCGGTGTCGATCGACTCGACCCGCAGGGGGTCGACGCTCCGGGTGCCGCCCTGGGTGCGCGGGCCGGCGTACTCGAACGAGAGCCCGCGGCCGTCGGCCATCGCCCGGCGGATCGTGGCGAGGGCGACGTCGTGCAGGTCCTGCCCGACCGCCACCGTGGACGCGGCACCACCGGCACCGCGGGAGAGCTTCGCCATCAGCGCGCGGATCGCGTCGCGGTCGGCGGCCTCGGGGAGCGCGGACAGGTACTGCAGCCCGGCGATGAGCGCGGAGGCCTCGCGGGCGGAGAGCCGGGGCGAGTCGTCGATCGCGACCAGGTTCGTCAGCACGATCATGTCGTTCTGGTCGAAGTCGTCCCACGCGATGTCGAACAGGTCACCGTGCTGGTACTGCATCGTCTCGCCGGGGACGCCGGAGACGGCGATGAGTTCCACGGCGCGGCGGATGCGGCTCTCCGGCACGCCGAAGTGGCGGGCAGCCTCGGCGACGGAGACCCGCTCGCGGTCGATCAGGTACGGCACGAGCGAGAGCAGGAACGCGAGCTTGTCCTGCGCTTGCAGCGGTTGGGCGTCAGCCACGGTCGGGCTCCTCTCCGGCGCCGGAGCCGCCGACGAGAACGTCGGCGTCCGAGTGGTCCCGGACCAGGGCCCGGAGGCGCTCCTCGACACGGACCCGGAGGTCCTCCGGCTCGAGCACGCGGACCTCGGGGCCGAAGGCGGCCAGTTCCTCTGCCAGGATCTGCGGGTCGACGTGGTGCAGCACGAGGGCACCGTCCGCGTCCGTCTCGGTGTCACGGCGGCGGGCGAGCCGGCGTTCGGCGTCCGAGCCGGGCGTCACGGCGATGCGGGCGGTCCGACCGGCCCAGATCCGCTCGAGCTCGGCGAGGGTGCGCTCCCCCGCTCCGACCGGCGCGGTGTGCTGTCCGACCTCGTACTGGGCGACGGGCCCGACGATCCGGGACAGCAGGTAGTTCTTGTCCGAACCCGTCGCGAACTCGTGGGCGGCGAGCATCCAGCGGCCACCGTGCTGCACCAGCGCGAGCGGGGCGACGGCACGGCGACGGGCCTCGTGCTGACCGGGGGTGATGTAGTCGAACCGGACGGCGGCACCGCGGTCGAGCGCGGACCGGAGCGGCTCGAAGGCGGCGTCACGGGCACGGAGCCGCGGAGCGTACGCGTCGACACCGAGCTGCAGGGCGCCGTCGTCGTCCTCGGAGCCGGCGGAGCGCACCTTGAGCAGCCCCCGGCGCGAGTCGGCCGACAGTGCGCCCTCGCGCCAGGCCATCGCTGCCAGGGAGAGCAGTGCGGACTCGTCCGGCGTGAAGCGGACGTCGACGGGCAGGTCGTACTCGCCCTTCGGGATCCGGTAGCGGAGCGTCTGGTTGTTGCCGGCAGCACCAGGCGTCTCGATCGTCTCGAGCGGGATGCCGAGCTCGCGGACGTCGTCCTTGTCGCGTTCGAACTGGCGCTCGAGCGAGGCGTTGTCGCCACCGGGCGTGAACCGCTGCCGGTAGCCCTGCACGTTGGTCAGGATCTCGGCCTTGGTCAGCCCGGACTCCGTCGAGAGCAGCGCGAGCACGAGGCTGAACAACCGCTCCTCGGCGGGCACGCGGGGCACACGGGTCGCTGGCACGAGCCGATCCTACGGCAGCGCGGGTGCACCGGAGTGCACCCGCGCCGCGGTCGGTGGACGGTCTGCCGGGGTCAGCTCGACATCGCTCCGAGGACGTCGATGACGTACGCGTAGGCGGTGCCCTGCTGGTTCACGACGGCGAGGACCTGGTCGCCGACGTGGTGTCCGACGATGGCGTTCCGGACGCCCTCGTCGACCTGGCCCTTCGCGAGCGGCACGGTCTGGGCGCCGGAGCCGTCGGTCCAGCTCGAGCCGGCGACGGACGCGTCAGCACCCCAGGTGACGGCGGTGTACTTGATGACCGCGGTGTCCTTCGCGGTGAGCTCACGGCCCGAGCCCTTGCGGAGCAGGTGCGTCTCGTTCGACTTCGGTGCGTCCCACGACGGGATCGTGATGCCGGGGGCACCCGACGGGGCCAGCACGACCGCGGGCATCCCGTCGCCCGCGAGCTGCGGGGTGCCGGTGGCACGGGCGTCGAACGCGCGCTTCACGTCGATGACCGCGACGACGGCGTCTTCGGTCTTCTTCGAGGACCCGGTGTCGGTGGTGGTGCCCGACGAGCTGCTGAGCGCGCTCTTCGGCAGTGCCACCGCGAGGCGGTCGCCGACCTGGGCGCACTCGAGCGAGGCGCCGAGCGCGCCGTAGTTGCTCGCACCGGCGGTGATCGGCGCGGTCGCACCGGAGTAGCCGCTGGTTTGCGCGACCTCGCCGGTGGCTCCGTCGACGAGCGTGTACTCGATCAGGACCGGGGTGCCGTCGTCGATCGTGCGGCCGTCGCCCTGCTTCAGGACCGAGACCTGCGTGCCCTTCGTGGTGAGGCCGCTCGGCACGGACACCTTGGGCTCCTTGCCGAACGCGCCGGTGGCCGTCACGGCCTCGGACGCGGCACCGGGTGCCGCGCAGCTCGAGGGGGTGGTGCCGGCGCCGTTCGAGGCGCACGCCGTGAGCGACGCCACGAGACCGATGGTGACCAGGAGTGCGGGGATGGTGCGCACGGACCCTCTTTCCGTTCGATGCAGGACGGGCACGACCGCCAGCCTACCGTTCGCCGTCGGCCGGCTCGGACGCGTCACCGGCAGCCGACGCCGACGACGCCTCGGCCGCTGCGACCTTCCGCGCCTGGGCTGCTGACTGCCTGGCGACCTTGCGGAGTTTCTTGTCGCTCGTCGCACGCTCACCGACGGCACCGGGGGTCCACGCCTCGATGTCCTCGTCCGAGAACTCGACCTTGCCGGCACGGCGCTTCAGGTTCGGCAGCACCGTGCCGTCGGCCAGGCGCCGGGCCGTGATGAGGAACCCGGTGTGCCCGACCATGCGGTGGTCCGGGCGGACCGCGAGGCCCTCGACGTGCCAGGTGCGGACCAGGGTCTCGCTCGGCATCGGGTCGGTGAAGCGGCCGGTGTCGCGGAGCGCCTCGGCGGTGCGTGACAGCTGGGTGACCGTCGCGACGTAGCAGACGATGAGGCCGCCGGGCACGAGGGCATCGGCTGCGGCGTCGACGCACTCCCACGGTGCGAGCATGTCGAGGACGACACGGTCGACGCTCTGCTCGTCGACGGCGTCCGGCAACGACTCGACGAGGTCGCCGACCGTCACCGACCAGTTGTCCGGGACGGCGCCGAGGAAGGTGCCGACGTTGCCCTGGGCGATCGCGGCGAACTCCTCGCGACGTTCGAACGACTGCAGCTGACCGGTCGGGCCGATCGCCCGCAGCAGGAACAGCGACAGCGCACCGGACCCGACACCGGCCTCGACCACGCGGGCGCCGGGGAAGACGTCCGCGAAGGCCACGATCTGGGCGGCGTCCTTCGGGTAGACGATCGCCGCGCCGCGGGGCATCGACATCACGTAGTCGTTGAGGAGCGGACGGAGCGCCAGGTACTCGTCGCCGGTGCTCGCGCGGATGACGGAGCCGTCCGGCTGGCCGATCACGTCGTCGTGCCGCAGGACCCCACGGTGGGTGTGGTACTCCCCCGCGGTCTCGAGCGACAGCGTCGTGAGCTTGCCCTTCGGACCGGTGAGCTGCACGCGGTCACCGGCCCGGAACGGGCCGCGGGGTGGGGTGTGCGGAGCGCCACCAGCGGTGTGCGGCAGAGCGTCGGTCATCGTGCGTACCCTTCGGCGGAAGCGGTCGACGCGACGTCAGCCGCGCCTCCAGGCAGGTCTGTCGGAGCTGCGCTGCGGGCGGCGAGGGCCGGTCCCGTCAACTCGACCAGACGGTCGACGTCCACACCCGACAGGGTGGTCAGGTGCACGTCGCCGCCGGCGATCTCGGAGAGCGGCACGATGTGCTCGACGGCCACGGTGACGGCACCGGAGGCGACGGCCGACGCGACGCCGGTCGCGGAGTCCTCGATGGCGACGCACGCGGTCGGCTCGACGCCGAGCTGCGCGGCGGCGGACAGGTAGGCGTCCGGGAACGGCTTCGGACGGTCGACGTCGTCGCCGGCCACGACGACGCGGAACCCGCGCTCGCCCAGGGCCTCGGCGGCGACGAGCGCCATCTTGCGACGGGACATCGTGACGAGCGCGGTGGGGATGCCGCGGGCATGGAGTTCCTCGACGAGCTCACGCGCACCCGGTCGCCACGGCAGCTCACCGGCGCGCAGGTGCTCCATCACGTAGTCGGTCATCCACTGGATGATCTCCTCGACCTCCATGTCGACGCCCTTGTCGCGCAGCAGCTCGCCGGAGCGCTCGAGTCCGCTGCCGACCAGTGACAGGCCGTCCTCGTGGGTCCACTCCGCGCCGTACCTGGTCGTCAGTTCGACCTGGGAACGCTGCCAGATGGGCTCGGTGTCGATGATCGTGCCGTCCATGTCCCACAGCACGGCTGCGGGCGGGACGAGGGCCAGGGGATGCGCGGTCACGGGCGACGAGTCTACCGGCGGCGTCCGACGGGGCGCGGCGGGGCGCACGGCCGCCCGCGAAGTCGCGCGTGCGTTGCGTCCCGCCGCGGGCGCACGCCGCCTGCGCCGGTGCCTGCGTTGCGTTCCGCTGGTCGCGGACGGGCGCGTGCGCGCGGGGCCCTGGGCCTACAGTGGATGCCTGAATCGTGTCCGGCCGGGGGCTCCACGTCCCCGCCCCGCTCCGCTCCGCTCCACCACCAGGAGGTCCGCTCCGTGCCACAGCACTCCCCCTTCAGCGACGGCCGGTTGCTCGTCGTCGCCTTCGAGGGCTGGAACGACGCCGGCGAAGCCGCCAGTGGCCTCGCCCGGCGCATCGTCGAGTCGCTCGAGCTCGACGAGCTGCGCGAACTCGACGGCGAGCGGTACGTCGACTACCAGTTCAACCGACCCACGATGGGCTCGGACGAGACCGGTGCCCGCGGGGTGCAGTGGCCGCGGATCGTCCTGCACGGACCCGGCGCCGAGGGCCGTCCGGTCATCGGTGCGGCCGGGTCCCCGTCGGAGCGCGACGTCTTCGTGCTCGTCGGACCGGAGCCGTCCCGCACCTGGCGCGGCTTCTGCGCCGAGATCATCGACCTGGCCGACGTCTACTCGATCGACGCCGTCGTCTTCGTCGGGGCGATGCTCGCCGACGTCCCGCACACCCGTCCGATCTCGGTGTTCGTGTCGAGCGAGAACGCCGGGGTCCGTGCGGCCTTCGACGTCGACAAGTCCTCGTACGAGGGGCCGACCGGCATCCTCGGGGTCCTCGCCGACGCGATGGACAAGGCCGGACTGACCACCCTGTCGCTCTGGGCCTCGGTCCCGCACTACGTGCACAACTCGCCGTCGCCGAAGGCCACGCTCTCGCTGCTCGACAAGATCGAGGAGCTCACCGACGTCACGGTGCCGCGCGGCTCGCTGCTCGACGACGCCACCGAGTGGGAAGAGGGCATCGACGCCCTCGCCGCCGACGACGAGGACATGGCGTCCTACATCGGGCAGCTCGAGCAGGCCCGCGACACCGTGGACTCCCCGGAGGCCTCCGGCGACGCCATCGCCCAGGAGTTCGAGCAGTACCTGCGCCGCCGCGAGCACAAGGACGGCAAGGACGGCGGGACCGCCGGGGGCGAGGGGCCCTGGCGGCCCCAGCAGTAGCCGTCACCCGCTGACGGACAGGAGGGACGGTGTCGGCTGGCACCGTCCCTCCTGTCCGGCGGCCGCGAACGGTCAGGACACCCCGCTCACGTCCGGCGAGTGGTCACGAACTGTCTGTTGCCGACCGCCTCGGCGACAGTTCGCGACCGGTGGACGGCACGCACGTGACGTGTCGCGACCACACGGCGGACGGGAGGCACGGGGCAGGCCCGCCACGGGCCTCCCGTCCGGCGGCCGCGAACGGTCAGGACACCCCGCTCACGTCCGGCGAGTGGTCGCGAACTGTCGGCTACTGCCCGCCCGAGCGACAGTTCCTGACCCCTCGGCGGCACGCACCCGACGTGTCGCGGCCGCGCAGGTCAGGCGAGCCGGATGCCGAGCAGCGCGTCGATGAGGTCGGCGAGCTCGGCCGTGCACGCCGTCCCGCCGGCGATCGCGGTGTCCACGGCCGCGACGGCACCGGGCGTGTCGAGGTCGTCGGAGACCCGCGCGCGGATCCGTGCTGCGACGTCGGCCGCGTCGTCGGCGTGCCCGGCGGACTCCCCGGAGGCCCAGGCATCCCACGTGGCGAGCCGCGTCGTCGCACTCGTCAGCTCGGCGTCGAACCACTCCCAGTCGTCGGAGTACTTGTGCGACAGGAGCGCGAGCCGGATCGCACGGGGGTCGGCGCCGTCGTCGAGCAGCCCCCGTACGGTGACGAGGTTGCCGAGCGACTTCGAGATCTTCGTGCCCTGGTAGGCGATCATCCCCGTGTGCACGAACGCGTTCGCGAGGGGCTGGTGCGCCAGCGCAGCAGCATGCCCGGCGCTCATCTCGTGGTGCGGGAAGACGAGGTCGCTGCCGCCACCCTGCACGCTGATCGGCAGACCGAGGCGGTCGCCGGCGATGACGCTGCACTCGATGTGCCAACCCGGACGGCCGGGGCCGATCTCGGTGTCCCAGCTCGGTTCGCCCTCGCGGGCTGCGCGCCAGAGCAGCGGGTCGAGGGGGTCGCGCTTGCCCGGACGCTCCGGGTCCCCGCCACGCTCAGCAGCGAGGGTCAGCATCGTCTCGCGGTCGAGGCGGCTCTCGTCACCGAGTGTCCACGCCTCGGTGGGACGGTTCACGTCGAAGTACAGGTCGTCGCCCTCGGAGTCCGGCGTCGGCACCTCGTAGGCGTACCCGGTCTCCTGCAGGAACGAGACGGCCTCGGCGATGCGGTCGACGTCCTCGGTGACGGCCACGAAGTCGTCGGGCGGCAGGATGCGGAGCGACTCCATGTCACGGCGGAACAGGTCCACCTGCGAGGCGGCGAGCTCACGCCAGTCGACCCCGTCGCGGGCGGCACGCTCGAGCAGCGGGTCGTCGACGTCGGTGACGTTCTGCGCGTACTCGACGTCGAGGCCGGCGTCGCGCCAGGCGCGCCCGAGCGTGTCGAACGCCAGGTAGGTGGCCGCGTGGCCGAGGTGGGTGGCGTCGTACGGCGTGATCCCGCAGACGTACAGCGCTGCGCGTTCCTCGCCCCGGGTCGGGTCGACCGGCTTGCCGGTGGCGGTGTCGTGCACGACGGGGCGCGGCGCGGCGCCGGCGACGTCGGGAACGAACGGGGCCTCCCAGGCCCTCACGGCTGGATCACTCCGAGCGACAACAACACGATGAGAACGATACCGAGTGCGATGCGGTAAACGACGAACGGCATGAAGCTGCGCTTGCTGATGTAGTTCATGAACGCCGCGATCACGACGAAGCCGACGAGGAACGCCACCACCGTCGCGATGAGCGTGTCGGCGAGTCCGAACGGCGCTCCGTGGTCACCGAGGCTCGTCGCGGCCTCGTACAGACCGGACAGGAACACCGCGGGCACGGCGAGCAGGAACGCGAACCGGGCCGCCGCCGGGCGGGTGTAGCCGAGCGCGAGGCCCATCGACACCGTGGCGCCGGACCGCGAGACGCCGGGGACGAGCGCGAGGACCTGCGCGATGCCGATCAGGATGCCGCCGCCGAACGTCATGTGCTCGATCCGGCGCTCCTTGCGCCCCACCACGTCGAGCACACCGAGCACGATGCCGAAGACGATGAGGACGATCGCGACGATCCACAGCGAGCGGAACGTGGTCTCGATGGAGTCCTTGAGCAGGAGCCCGGCGATGCCGATCGGGATCGTGCCGATGATCACGAGCCAGCCGAGCCGCACGTCCGGGTCGCCCTTCGGCACGTCGCGGCGGAACAGCGACCGGAACCACCGGCCGATGATCCGGGTGATGTCGCGCCAGAAGTAGATGAGCACGGCGGTCTCGGTGCCGAGCTGGGTCACCGCGGTGAACGCTGCGCCGGGGTCCTTCGCGTCGGGCAGGAACAGCCCGACGATCCGCAGGTGGGCGCTGGAGGAGACGGGCAGGAACTCGGTGAGTCCCTGCACGAAGCCGAGGAAGATGGCCTCGAGGATGTGCACTGGCGCGGCCTTTCGGAGCGGGCTCGGTCGTGGTCGTGGTCGTGGCCGTTCGGCGACGTGGCCGCCGGAGGCGACCAGGCAGTATATCAGTACGAACCGAGCAGGTCCCCGAGCACACGCCGACCGAAGGCGAGCGAGTCGAGCGGCACACGCTCGTCCACGCCGTGGAACATCGCCGGGAAGTCCACACCGGCCGGCAGCTGCAGAGGCACGAAGCCGTAGCCCGCGATGCCGAGGGTCGACAACGCCTTGTTGTCCGTCCCGCCGGAGAGCAGGTACGGCAGCACCGGCGCACCGGGGTCGTGCCGCCCGAGGACGTCCCGGACGGCATCCACCAGCGGGCCGCCGAAGTCCTGCTCGAGACCGATGTCGCGGAACGACATCACCACCTCGACCTCGTCGCCGGCGAGCTCCCGCACGCGGGCCAGCACCGATTCCTCGTCGCCGGGCAGGCAGCGGATGTCCACGAGCGCCTCGGCCGTGTCCGGGATCACGTTGTGCTTGTAGCCGGCGGTGAGCACCGTCGGGTTCGACGTGGTGTGCAGCGCCGCGTGGATGAACCGCGACGCGGACCCGGTGGCCAGCGCGACCTCGTCCGGGCCGGTCACCGTCGGGTCGACCCCGAGGAACCGGGCGACCTCGGCCACCATCGCGTCGGTCGTCGCGGAGAGCCGGACCGGCCACTCCTCGCTCCCGATGCGGGCGACGGCCGCCGCCAGCTTCGTCAGGGCGTTGTCGCGGATGACGTGCGAACCGTGCGCCGCCGTACCGCGGGCGACGAGCTTGATCCACATCAGGGCCTTCTCGCCGGTCTGCAGCAGGTACGCCCGCCGGTCGCCGAGGGTGATCGAGTACCCGCCGACCTCACTGATCGCCGCACTCGCCCCCGCGAAGACCTCGGGGTGGTGCTCGACGACGTGGTGCGAGCCGAGGACTCCCCCGGCTTCTTCGTCGGCGAAGTACGCGATGACGAGGTCACGCTCCGGCGCACCCTGCTGCTCGATGACGTCCGCCAGGGACGTGAGCATCATCGCGTCCATGTTCTTCATGTCCACGGCGCCGCGGCCCCACAGCGACCCGTCCTTCACCACGCCGCCGAACGGGTCGACGGTCCAGTTCGCCGGATCCGCCGGGACGACGTCGAGGTGACCGTGGACCACCAGCGCCGGCTTGTCGCGGTTCCGCCCCGGGACCCGGGCGACGACACTCACCCGGTCCGGCTCGGACTCGAACAGCTGCGGCTCGAGACCCAGCGCACGGAGCTTGTCCTCGACGTAGTGCGCCGCCTCGGTCTCGCCGCGGGACTTGCCCTCGCCCCAGTTCGTCGTGTCGATGCGGATGAGGTCACGGGCGATCGCAGCGGTGGCCTCGAGGTCGGTCACCGTCGCCTCCGGGTTCGTCATGGCTCCACGCTACCGGTCGGCACCGACGCCCCCGACGCCCGCGTCACCGCGGGACTCGCCCGGGATGCACGGCCGTGTTCATCGCGTGTTCAGACCCGTGCTAGTGTCTTCTCTCGGCAGGAAAGCCGGGGAAAACCCGGGAAACAGACACCAGACACCCTGTCCGGGTGGCGGAATTGGTAGACGCGCTAGCTTGAGGTGCTAGTGCCCGTATTAGGGCGTGGGGGTTCAAGTCCCCCCTCGGACACAGAAGATGAATGCCCCCTGGCCTTTCGGCCCGGGGGCATTTTCTGTTGCTCCTCCCGCCGAGTGCCGTAATCGCTGCGCCGAGGGCGACCCGCCGCGTCGTTGCACGGTCGCGCACGAGGCATGCGACAGACCACGCGTCGATCGACAGGTGGAACGTCGGAACGTGCGCACGCATGGAGCCTCACGGCTTGGAGGCACGGCACCACTCCGACACACGCGTCCCGCCCGCCTCGAGGACGGGGGCCCGAGCACGCGGATTCCGACAGAACACGCCGTGATCGACGCGTGGAACGTCGCAGACCGCGTGTTCGGCCCGCCGGACGCGACCGACGAACGGACGGGAGGCGCGGTGCCAGCTGGCACCGCGCCTCCCGTCCGTCAGGTGGTCGCGTCTAGCTCTTCGACGCCTCGACGAAGTTGCGGCGCGGGTCCGTCTCCTTGATGAGCGAGGTCGCGTCACGACCCGAGACGGCACCGGTGACCCAACCGATGATGATGCGCGCCTTGCGGTTCAGCGTCGGCATCGCGTACACGTGGTACGCACGGTGGGCGAGCCAGGCGAACAGGTTCGTCATCTTGATGCCCTTGATGTTCGCGGCACCCTTGGCGACACCGTACGAGGCGACGGTGCCGATCGAGGGGTGGCGGTACTCCTCGAGCGGCTTGCCCGTGATCGTCGCGACGATGTTGTCGGCCACGACGACGGCCTGACGCACGGCGTTCTGCGCGTTCGGCGGGTAGAACGCCGGCTGCTTCTCGGCGGTCAGGTCGGGCACCTGCGCGACGTCGCCGAGGCCCCAGACGCCGGGGACGACCTCGTGGGTGTCCTCGGCCTCGACCTGCAGCTTCGCGTTCGCGGCGAGGTGGCCCTTCGGCCCGCGCGGCAGGTCGGAGGCGTCGAGGAGCGGGTTCGGCTTCACGCCGGCGGTCCAGACGAGCAGGCCGGTCGGGATCTCGTCGCCGTCGGAGAACTTGACGATGCCGCCCTCGGCGCTCGGCATGGTGGTCTTGAGGCGGACGTCGATGCCACGGGCGCGGAGGGACTCGAGGGTCCACTTCGACAGCTCAGGGCCGACCTCGGGCGCGACGCGGTCGAGCGCGTCGATGAGGATCCAGCGCGGCTGCTCGCCGGCGAGCGACGGGTAGGTCTTGATGGCGGCCTGCGACACGTCGAAGAGCTCACCGATGGCTTCGACGCCGGTGTAGCCACCGCCGACGAAGACGCTGGTGAGCAGGCGGCGACGCTCGTCCTCGTCGCGGGTGGCCGCAGCCTTCGCGATGTTGTCGAGGAGCTTCGCACGGACGTACGCGGCCTCTTCGACGCTCTTGAAGCCGACGCCGTACTCGTCGAGGCCGGGGGTCGGGAACGTGCGGGTCACCGAGCCGAGGGCGACGACGAGCTGGTCGTAGCCGAGGGTGCGGTCGTCGCCACCGGCGGTCGCGATGGAGACCGTCTTGTCGGCCGAGGAGATCCCGGTGACCTTGCCCTGGATCACCCGGGTCTTGCGGAGCGCACGGCGCAGCTCGACCGTGACGTCCTTCGGCGCGATGTGGCCGCCGGCGACCTCGGGCAGGAACGGCAGGTACGTGTAGTAGGTGTTCTGGTCCACCAGCGTGATGCGCATGGGCACGGTTGCCGCGTGCTTCTGGAGCTGCTTGACGGTGGTGTAGCCAGCGGAGCCGCCGCCGAGGACGAGGACGTGAGGGATCGAGTCTGCCATTCCTCCGGTCTACCGGACTTTGGCTCGGTGCGTCATGAGTTCCGCGGCCTGTCGCGGAGCCGCCACCACGCCGTCTCGGCGAGTTCGAGGCCCGTGTAGACCCCGTGCGGGGTCCGACGGGACTCCGTGAGGGAGAACCGACGCAGGCGGTAGCCCCCGCCGAAGCGGTCGATGATGGCCTCGGGCGACGCGTCGGCGTCGCGCTTCACGTACCAGGTGCGGTCGTCGCGGGCCTCGATCACCGACGCCCGCCGATGCGGGACCGCAGGACGTCGATGCGCTTCTGGATCTGCTCGATGCTCGCCTGCGCCACCGCCGGTCCCCCGCTGATCCGCCGGAGTTCGGCGTGGATGGACCCGTGGGGTTCGTTCGAGTGCCGGGACCAGATCGACACGAGCCGCGCGAGCTCGGTCCGCTGCTCCTTGATCGTCATGTACATCGGGCGGTCGGGCTCCGGCGCCTTCGGCAGGCCGTCCTTCACCGCGCGGCCCTTGGAGCGCTTCGCCTGGGTCGCCTGCCGCGCGCGGAGGAGGTCGCGCACCTGGTCGGGTTCGAGCAGCCCGGGGATGCCGATGAAGTCGAGTTCCTCGAGCGAACCGACCTCGCCCCCGGTACCGAACTCGCCGCCGTCGTAGAGGACGCGGTCGAAGGACGCCTGCGAGTCGAGCGCCTCGAACGGCTGGACCTCGAGCAGGCTCTCGGACGCGCGGTCTTCCTTGTTGGCCTCGGCGACCATCGCGTCTTCGGGGTTGTACATGCCGTCGTCCGCGTCCTTCGGGCGGTCGAGGGCGTGGTCGCGCTCGAGCTCGAGGGTGGCGGCGAGGGCCATGAGGCCGGGGACGCTCGGCAGGAACACGCTCGCGGTCTCGCCGCGGCGCCGGGCGCGCACGAAGCGGCCGATCACCTGGGCGAAGAAGAGCGGGGTGCTCGCGCTCGTGGCGTACACGCCGACGCAGAGCCGCGGGACGTCGACGCCCTCGGACACCATCCGGACGGCGACCATCCACCGCGAGGTGTCCTCGGCGAACGCGCTGATCCGGCTGGACCCGGCGGCCTCGTCGGAGAGGACGACCGTCGGGCGCTCCCCCGTGATGCGCTGCAGGATGCGGGCGTACGCGCGGGCGGTGGTGGTGTCGGTCGCGATGACCAGTCCACCGGCGTCCGGCACGCCCCGACGGACCTCGGTCAGGCGCTTGTCGGCGGCGGAGAGCACGGCGGGCATCCACTCGCCCTCTGGCGACAGGGCGGTGCGCCAGGCCTGGGCCGTGATGTCCTTCGTGACCTGCTCGCCGAGGGACGCGGACATCTCGTCGCCCATCCGGGTCTTCCAGCGCATCTGGCCGGCGTACGCCATGAAGAGCACCGGCCGGACGACGCCGTCCTTCAGTGCGCGGCCGTAGCCGTAGTTGTAGTCGGAGATCGACGTGCGGATGCCCTGCTCGTCGGGGGCGTACTGCACGAACGGGATCGGCGCCGTGTCGGAGCGGAACGGGGTGCCGGAGAGCGAGAGCCGGCGGGTTGCACCGGAGAACGCTTCACGGATGCCGTCGCCCCACGTGAGTGCGTCGCCGCCGTGGTGGACCTCGTCGAGGACGACGAGCGTGCGCCCGCCCTCGGTGATCTTCTTGTGCACCTCGGGGTTCATGCCGACCTGGGCGTACGTGATCGCCACGCCCTGGTAGTGCCGGCCGAACATGCCGTCGCCGTTCTTGAACATCGGGTCGATCCGGATGCCGACGCGGTCGGCGGAGTCGGCCCACTGGCGCTTGAGGTGCTCGGTCGGCGCGACGACGACGATGCGGTCGACGGTGCCCCGGGCGAGGAGCTCGGTCGCCAGGCGCAGTGCGAAGGTCGTCTTGCCGGCGCCGGGGGTCGCGGCGGTGAGGAAGTCGCGTGGCTCGGACTCGAAGTACTTCGTGAGGGCTTCGACCTGCCAGGCGCGCAGCTTCGACGCGGTGCCCCACGCAGCGCGATCCGGGAAGGCCGGCGACAGGTGCTGGACGGCCGAGTTGCCCGCGGCTTCGGCAAGAGCGGCCGCGTCGGCTTCGTCCCGAGCGACGGCGTCGGCGTGTGCCGTCGACGATGCGCCCGACGACGTGTCGGTCGACTCCGCTGCGCCGTCTCCGGCCCGGTCGTCCCCCGACTCGGCCCACAGCGTGGCGGGCTGCTGCTCTTCGTACTCCGCTGCGCTCACTGGAGGAGATTCTACCGCCACGCTCAGTCCTGCCTGGCGTGCGGGACGTGGCCGTCGGGGCTGCGGCGGACCAGGGATGCCGGTCGCAGCACGCCCGCACCGAAGCGCGCGGCGACCGCGTCGACGGTGGTCTCGGTCTCGCGCCACGGCGCGTCGTCGTCCCACAGCGCGTTGCTCGCCGCCGCCGGCACGAGGTTCTCGCCACGGACCCCGATGAGCCGGATCCGGTTGCCCGGTCGGTGCAGCACGTCGTACAGCTCGACGGCTTCGCGGTGCAGCCGCTTGGCGACGTCGGTCGGTTCGGCGAGGGTGCGCGAACGGGTCAGCGTGGTGAAGTCGGTGTAGCGGACCTTGAGCGCGACGGTGCGGGCCTGCACGTCGGCGTGGCGCAGGCGGACCGCGACCTTGTCGGCCAACCGCAGGAGTTCGCGGGCGACGTCGTCGCGCTCGGTCAGGTCGTGGCCGAACGTGACCTCGTGCCCGATGGACTTCTCGCCGACGCCGGTGTCGACGACCCGGGGGTCGCGTCCCCACGACAGGTCGTGCAGGCGTTGGCCGCCGGCGGGCCCGAGCGCGGACACGAGCGATCCGAGCGGCGTGTTCGCGAGGTCACCCACCGTGCGGATGCCGCGGCGTTCGAGGGTCTCCTGCGTCTTGCCGCCGACACCCCACAGCGCGGAGACGGGCTGCGGGTGCAGGAACGCGATGGTGTCCTGCTCGGGGACGACGAGCAACCCGTTCGGCTTGGACCGGCTGGACGCGAGCTTGGCGACGAACTTGGTGGACGCGGCGCCGACCGAGCAGTGGAGCCCCGTCTCGGCGTGGACGGTCCGGCGGATCGCCTGCCCGATCTGCCACGGGGTGCCGTACAGCCGCAGTGCCCCGGCGACGTCGAGGAACGCCTCGTCGATGCCGAGCCGTTCGACCCGCGGGGTGAACCGGTCGAAGATCGCCATCACCGCGGCGGACTTGTCCCGGTACTTCTCGAAGTGCGGCTCGACGATGATCGCGTTCGGGCACCGGCGCTTCGCCACGGCCATCGGCATCGCGGAGTTCACGCCGTACCGCCGGGCTTCGTACGTGGCGGCCGTCACCACGGACCGGTCGGAGTCGTGGCCGACGATCACCGGCAGTCCGACCAGGTCCGGCCGGTCGAGCAGCTCGACGGAGGCGAAGAAGGCGTCCATGTCGACGTGCAGCACGGTCGCCGAGACGTCGTCCACCGGGGCGTCGGAGACGAGCCGGTTGCTTCCGTCCTGCTTGCTCACACGGCGATGATGCCAGGCCCCACCGACATCGCCACCGTCACGCCGTCCGCGTCGCGACCGACGACGGCGCGGACTCCCCCAGGACGGTGGCGCGGTGCCGGTCGGCGAGCAGGGCGAGCGCCTCGTCGACGCGACCGAGGGCGTGCGCCGCGGCCTCGATCGCTGGCTGGTCGGGACGGCCGGCAGCGGACGCGACGGCCGCGTCGAGCCGGTCACCGACCCGCACCCAGACCGCCGTCGGCGCTGCGGACCGGGGGCCGTCCGCGATGGCGGACGCGAGCTCGCCCACGGACTCGGCGAGGCGTTCGGCCGCACCACGCAGGGCGGCGGGCGGGTCCTGCGGGGCCGCACCGAGCCTCCCGGCTGCCTCGCGCGCGAACGCCGCGGCCGCCTGCAGCGAGGTCCGCGTCCTGGCGTCGGCGCGGGCCGGCCCGCCGGTCGGGAACCGCACCATCGGACGGAGCACCGCGTCGAGCTGGTAGGTGGCTGCGTCCACGGCCCGCGACCGGGCACGCAGGTCGGGAACGGCGGGCGACGGCCTGGAGGCACGGCTCGCGTCCGGCTCGCCCGTCACCTCGTCCGTCTGGTCGGCGTCGACCCCCACCAGCGCGAGCACGAAGGCGCGCACCGCCTCGAGCTGCCGGCCCACCGCGCGGCGCACGACGGCACGCGTCGCGATGGGGAAGACGACGGCGCTGACGAGGACCGCGACGGCGGCACCGAGCAGGTTCTCGGCCAGTCGCATCGGGATGAGCGTGTCCGTGAAGGTGCCGGAGAACGCGTACACCTGGCACAGCACCACCACGAGGCAGGCGGCCCAGACCGCGTACACGCCGCCGAACCCGTAGGTGCCGACCGCGAGCAGGACGCAGACGAGCACGAGCGTGACCCAGGGGTGGGTGGTGCCGACCAGGTGCACCAGGACGATGCCGACCGCGCCACCGACGACCGTGCCGACCGCGCGGTGCAGGCCCTTCCGGACGCGCTCGTGGGTCGTGTTCGTCCCGGCCAGCACGATCATCACGCCGATGACGCCCCAGTAGAAGCGGCTGCCGTCGAGCAGCAGCGCGAGGGGCTCGACGACGGCGACGGCGATCGCGGCGTGCACGGCGGTGCGGAGCGACGCGGTGAGGTGCCAGCGACGCCAGGGCCCCTCGGCGACGGCGTCGGCGAGGATCGGGACCGCACCGGCAGGGCGACCCCCGGCCAGCACGACGGGCGTCGCGAACGGCACCCCGGCTCCGTGGCGCGGCAGGTCGTCGCGGAGCGCACGCCATCGGTCCCCCGCGACGCGCAGGTCGGCGAACTCGGCGGCGGCCCGTCGGACGACGGCGCTCGTGCGGGACGCCGGGTCGGCGGCGGAAGGCGTCGTGCCGTACCGGGCGAGCAGTGTGTGCGCGGCCTCATCGCCGTGGCTCCCGCCGTGCCGGAGGACGATCGTGAACGCCCGGAGCACCGCGTGCCGCACGTCGGCCGGGGCACCGTGCTCGACGAGCGCACCCGCCGAACGGCCGAGTTCGTCGATCGCGAAGTGGGTGTCGAAGACGAGCCGGTGGAGTTCCTCGGCAGCGGTGTCGGCATCGACCCCGCTCGCGGCGAGCATCCCGTCCACGGTGAGCGCGATCTCGTGGTACCGGTCGCGTCGCCGTCGGAGCCGGGCGAGCGTCCGACGCCGGGCAGCCGGGTCCTCGGCGGCGGCGAGGACGGCCACGGCGGCTTCGAGGACGTCCGAGCCGCGGGCGACGAAGCCGCGACGGGTCCGCAGGAGCGCCCGGTGGGGGTCCGGTCGGAGCAGCAGCCGCACCAGCACGGTCACCGCGAGCGAGCCGGCGACGACGAGTGCGAGCGGGACGACACTCGTCTCGGGCAGCGGCAGGAGGAGCCCGCACAGGTAGCCCGCGAACCCGACGATCGCGGCGTCGGACGCCCACGCACCCCACGACGCGGCGGCGAACTGCAGGAAGAGCAGCACCACGATGAGCACGAGCTCGAGGAGCCGGAAGGGCTGCAGGGCGATGCTCCCCGCGAGCGCGACGACGAACGGCACGAGCACGGCACCGGTGCGGGCGGCGGTCCGGCCGGAGCTCGGGTCGACGATCACGAGGCACGTGATGAACGCGGGCATCGCGCCGATCATCACGCCGAGGATCCCCGGCAGCCCGAAGACCGCGGCGACGGCGTACCCGACGGCCATGCCCGCGGGGACGGCGACCAGGGTGCGGAGCGCGCCGTCGGTCTTCACGAGGCCGGGGTCGAGCGCGAGGACACGGTCGGCGAACCGTCGTGTGCGGCTCCGTCGGCGCGGGGCGGTCCGGTTCGTGGTGTCGGTCGTCGGCACGAGTCGGCCGCCTCCTCTTCGCTCGGGAGGCCAATCGTACCGGGTTCGAACTAGTTCGGGAGCGGGCGAGGGTCGCACGGTGCGAGGTCGTGGTCGCACGGTGCGAGGTTCCGCGCATGGTGCGGGGCCGCGCGGCTGCCACCGTGGTCGGCACCTCGCACCGTGCGGCATAGCGCGGCCCCGCGCCGCGCCGCCCACCTCGCACCGTGCGACCCCGCGCCGCGCCGCGGCACCTCAGCCGAGCGGCCCCAGCACCGACGCCGCGATGGTCCGCGCCGCCGAGTCCCGCGTCGACGGGTGGTACTGCCCCGCTCGGACGTCCCGGGCCAGGCGCGCGAGCTCGCTCGTCGACCGGAACGCCGAGCCGCCGACGACGCGCATCGCCTCGTCGACGACGTGCTGGGCGGTGTCGACCGCCCGCGCCTTCGTGCCGACGAGGAGCGGGAACCACCGGGCCCCGAGGTCGTCGAGCTCGTCCACCGACCGGGCGAGGGAGTCGACCTGCAGCGTGATCGCGTCGACCGCGCCTCGGAGGTCCGCGAGTGCCCGACGGACGTCGGGGTCCGCCGACCGGGGCGTGCCGTCGAGGGCCGTCCGTCCGGCGACCGACGACACCGCGAGCGCGATCGCCTGCTCCGCGATGCCGACGTACACCGACGCGATGAGGAGCTCGAAGGACGCGAAGACGCCGAACACCAGCGGGTCCTGGTTCGGGCCGACGGGCAACGACCGGACGATGCGCTCCGCGGGCACGTGCACGCCGTGCAGCTTCGTCGTGCGGCTCTGCGTCGCCCGCATGCCGAGGGTGTCCCAGTCGTCCAGGTGTTCGACGTCGCCGTCCGATCGCAGCACGAAGCCGTGCACCAACCGCGGCTCCGGCCCGGAGTCGTCCTTGCCGAAGACGCTCAGGACGTCCCACGCCGGTGCGAGCGAGGTGAAGACCTTGGTGCCGGTGAAGCGGTACCCGCCGTCGCCGTCCGGCTCCGCCGTCGTCGATGAGTCGAACAGGACGGCGTCGTTGCCGGGTTCGCTCACCCCGAACGCGAGCAGGTGGTCGTCCGCCGCGTGGTCGGTGACGGCCTGGAGGAACGACTCACCTCGCGCGGACACGGCGCGGGCCGCCTGCACCCACACCTGGTGCATCCCGAGCCCGAGCGCCGTCGCCGGGGCGGCCCGGCCGAGCGTCCGCTGCACCGCTGCCGTGGCGCGGAGGCCGAGTCCGGAGCCGCCCTGCTCGACCGGCACCCCGATGCGCAGGTACCCGGCGGCGCGGAGCTCGTCGAGGTCCTCCACGCAGAAGGTGTTCGCCGCGTCGTACCCGGGAGCGCGCTCGGCGATGCGGGCGAGCAGGTCGTCGGGCACCGTCCAGCCGGGGACCCCCGTGTTGGCCTTCGTCATGGCACGAGACTAGGGTCCGGAGCGTGTCAGATCGTCATCCGTGGTCCAGGTACGTCGCGATCGGTGACTCGTTCACCGAGGGGATCGGCGACCCCGACCCCACGGTCCCCGGAGGCAACCGGGGTTGGGCGGACCGCGTGGCCGAGGTGCTCGCCCACGGGTCCGACGACTTCGCGTACGCCAACCTGGCGATCCGCGGGCGGCTGCTGCAGCAGATCATCGACGAGCAGGTGGAGCCGGCACTCGCCCTCCGCCCGGACCTGGTCACGGTGTCCGCCGGTGGCAACGACATCATCCGGCCGGGCTCCGACCCGGACGAACTCGCCGAGCGGGTGGACGCGATGGTGTCGCGGCTGCGGAGCGACGGCGCCACCGTGGTGCTGTTCACCGGCCCCGACGTCGGGATGACCCCGGTGCTCGGCATGGTCCGCGGCAAGACCGCGATCTACAACGAGAACCTGCACGCCATCGCGTTGAAGCACGGAGCCCTCGTGGCGAACATGTGGGCGATCCGGGTGCTCCGCGACCCGCGGATGTGGGCACCCGACCGGTTGCACCACTCGCCGACCGGGCACGCCACGATCGCCGCGGCGGTGCTCGACACCCTCGGGGTGCCGCACGGCCTCGAACCGTTCAACCCGGAGCCGCTCGAGTCCCGGCCCTGGCGCGAGGCACGGGCCGAGGACCTCGGGTGGGCGAAGGAGTACCTGGTGCCGTGGGTGGTCCGGCGCATCAAGCACACGTCCTCCGGCGACGGCGTGTCCGCGAAGCGCCCGGAGCTCCAGATCGTCACCGAGCACAAGTCCGACACGCCCTAGTCGTCCGTCGGGTCCGCGCAGTGCGCCCCTGCACGGTCGTCGCGCCCCCATGAGCCGGGGCGCGACGCCCACTACGGGGCGCGGGCGCGGTCGCGTGCGGGCGCGGTCGCGTGCGGCGCGGTCGCGTGCGGGCGCGGTCGCGTGTGAGGGCCTTCAGTCCGTCGGCCGCCGCAGCGTGAGTGGTCCGTCGTGCAGCGGCTCGGTCGCCCACGACGACGTGACCGCACCGGTGGTGGTGTCGATCCGGACGTGCGCCAGGTGCGGGGTCTCGACGAACCGCACGTCGACCGTGACGGTGCTGCCGTCGGGGTCCACCGCACCGCTCGCCGCCAGCGCGCCCTCGACCAGCCACTCCCCCTGGCCGACCGGAACGGACAACCTGCCACCGTCGACGTCGAGCGTGAGCCGCCACCCGTCGCCGTCGCGGGCGAACGGACCGACGTCGGCGAGGCCATGGAGCGGCCCGCCGATCACCGCAGGCAGCCCCAGGGAGGCGAGTCGGGCCTCCAGGGCGGTGTCCGCGGCCGCGTCCGACGGACCGTCGAAGGCGGGCAGCAGGTGCTGCCAGGCCGCGTCGAGGACCGCCTGCATGTCCGCACTCTGGCCGGTGAGCGCGAGGACGACGTCGTGCTCCGGCAGGACGACGCAGAACTGCCCGTAGGCGCCGTCGCCGCGGAAGCCGTGCCGGGCCATCCAGAACTGGAAGCCGTAGCCCTGGGACCAGTCCGGGTTGCCCTCGTCCGGGTTCGCGACCTGCGTGCTCGTCGCGGCGGCGACCCAGTCCTCGTCGAGGATCCGCTCGCCCTCCCACACGCCGCGCTGCAGGTACAGCTGCCCGAGGGCGGCGACCGCGGCCGTCGGGGCGTAGCAGCCGCTGTAGCCGAGTTCCGCGCCGGAGTCGTCACGGCGCCACGCGAGGTCGTCGATGCCGAGCGGGTCGAGGAGCCGCGGGCGGAGGTACTCGACGAGCGAGCCGCCGCTGACCCGACGGACGATCGCGGCGAGGGTGTACGTGCACGGCTGGTTGTACGCGAAGACGGTGCCCGGCTCCTCGTCCGGCGGCAGCAGGAGGAACCCGCGGACCGTGTCCTCCGCATCGAGCGCGCGGACACGGTCGATGGTCTCCTCGCGGTGGCCGCTCGCCATCGCCAGCAGGTGTCGCACGCGGATCCGCCGGCTGCGCTCGTCGACGACCTCGGCGTCGAGCTCGGGGAAGTACGACAGCGCCGTCGCGTCGAGGTCGACCAGGCCCTCGCGGACGGCGATCCCGACCGCGGCGGCGGTGAAGCTCTTGCTGAGCGAGTACAGCAGGTGGACGCGGTCGGCGGCGTACGGGTGCCACCACCCGGAAGCGGCGACCTGCCCGTGCCGGAGGAGCACCAGGCTGTGCGGCTCCACGTCGGGGGTGGACTCGAGCGCGTCGAGGAACGCCAGCACGCCGCGGGCGTCGATGCCGAGGGCGGAGGGGGTGGTCCGGGGGAACGTCGTCGTCGTCGTCACCCGTCCGACCCTACGGCGCTAGCCCTGGAACGGGTTCGTCCAGCGCCACCAGACGCCCGGGTCGTCGATGGCTCGTTCGAGCACGAGCGGCACCGTCACCGGGTCGTGGTCCGTCACGGTGAACCGGACCTTGCCGACCCGCTCGCCCTTCGTCCCGAGGGTGACACGGTCCAGGTGCGCCTTCGCGCGGACCTTCGTCTTCCCCCACACCAGGACCTCTGCAGCCTTCGCGCTCACGGCGTCGGCCTCGTCCTGCCACGGCGTCGAGAACGTCCCGAAGGTCTGCCCGGCGTGGGTCAGCGTCACCACCTGGAAGTTGTCCGCGACCGACCGGAGCAGCCGTTGCACGTCGACGTCGAGCGAGTCGTGGTCGACCCCGCCGAGCATCACGCCGATGACCGTGACGTCCCGCCCGCCGCGCTCGTACGTCGCCGCGAACAGCAGGCACGCGCCGGCCTCGTCGAGGGTGCCCGTCTTGATGCCCTCGATGCCGTCGAGCCCCAGCAGCTTGTTCGAGTTCTCGATCTCGCCGACCGTCGGGATCGTGACGTCCTTCGTGCCGACGATCTCCTTGACCACCGGGTTCGCGAGTGCGAGCTGCCCGAGGTCGACCAGGTCCGTCGCCGTCGAGGTGTTGTCCGGGTCGAGGCCGGTCGGCTCGTGGATCGTGGTGTCGTCGAGGTCGTGCTCCTCGAGCCACTTCGTCGCCGCCTGCTCGTACTCGGCGATCGAGCCGAAGGCCCAGATCGCGAGGGCGCCGGCGTAGTTGTTCGCCGACTTCATGAGCATCACCTGGAACGCCTGGTGCTCGGTGAGCTCCAGCCCCGCGGGCATCGGGGCGACCTCGCCGTTCAGGGCGGCGTACTTCGCGTAGAGCGACTCCATCTTCGGCGTGAAGGTGATGGCCGGGCCGGACTCCCCCGCCGCCATCGGCTTCTCGTCGAGCACGACCAACGCCGTGACGACCTTCGTGATGCTCGCGATCGACCGCGGCTTCGTGTCGCCGCTGGTGCGGAGGCTCTCCGGGAAGTCGGTTGCCTCGACCGCGGTGGCGCCGTAGCCGGGGAAGCTCAGGGCGGGCACGCTCGACGTCGGGGCCGAGTATGTGGTGGTCGTGGCGCTCGCCGGGGCGAAGGGCACGACGGCCGCGGCGACGAGGTAGCCCACCGCCAGCACGAGCACCGCGATGACGGAGATCGTCACCGGCCTCCGGACGGCGGAACGGGGGCGGCGGACGACTCGTGACACGGGACCCGAGCGTACCGGGCCGCGCCTAGACCCGGGCTGCGACGGGCGGCTCGGCGGACGCCGTGGTCGGGTTCGGGGCGGCGGACGCGGCGGTCGGGGTCGCAGCGGAGGGCACCGTCGCGCTCGCGTCGGGCACGGGCGCGGTCACCGTCGCGTCGGCGCGGGCGAAGGTCAGTCGACGGGACAGGTACGCGAACACCGGGCCGAGCGCGTTCATCGCCACGACCGACAGCCAGGCCGCCCACGCGTTGCCCGGGTCGAACCCGAACCCGCCGAAGCACGTGGCGAAGAACGAGGCGAACCCGAGGAACATCCCGGGAACGAGCCCGAACAGCTTCGTGCGGCCGGTGTACATGAGGGCGCAGTTCACGACCAGGATGAGCACCGCCAGCACCGTGTTCTGCGCGGCCTGACCGGCTCCGAGGACCGTGCCGAAGCGCTGGTCGAGCAGCACGATCACGAGTCCGAACGCGGACCCGATCGGCATCGCTGCCCACAGCCGGGTGGCGTTCCGGAGCGTGGGCTTCGCGCCGAGCAGGAACATCCCCGCCCAGCTGATGAAGATCGCCCAGGTGGGCAGGTGCAGGGCGTTGCCGCCGATGAACGCCGTCGCGCCGGCGAGGACCGAGGCGACGACCTCGTGCGGGATCCGTTCACGCATGGATGGGTTCCTTCGATCGAGTGGTGAGTCCGGTGGTGAGGCCGGTGGTGAGTCCGGGGGTGGGCCTGGTGAGTCGGGTGGTCCTGGTGGTCTCCGCGACGACGCGGCCGCGCTTGAGGACGAGGTCCCGGTCAGGCCGGTCGAGCAGCACGCCCGCCGGATCGGTGGTGGACAGGACGACGAGGTCCGCCGCCGCTCCGGGCCGGATGCCGTACGTGTCCGCGACCCCGACGACCCCGGCCGCGGACGCCGTGGCCATCTCGAGCACCCGCGCGAGGTCGTCCGGGCCGGACAGGTGCCCCACCTGGGCGAGCAGCAGCCCGATGTCGAGCATGTCCGCGTTGCCGAACGGGGTGAACGCGTTCCGGACGTTGTTCGACGAGTAGGCGCTGGTGACGCCGGCCGCCCAGAGTTCGCGGACCGGGACGACGCCGCGCCGGACGTCGTGGTCGTCCGAGCGTCCGCCGAGGTGCAGGTCGGTGGCCGGCAGGGGCACGACGGCGACGCCCGCTGCGGCCAGCTTCAGGAGCAGGTCGGTGCGCGAGGCTCGCGGCAGGCTCGCGAGCGACGTCACGTGTCCGAGGGCGACCCGGTCCTGCAGTCCCCGCGCGGCGACCTGGTCGGCGATGTGTCCGGCGAGGGCGAACCGCGGATCGGACGTGTCGTCGGCGAAGTCGGCGTGCAGGTCGGCCGGCACGCCGAACTCCTCGGCGAGGTCGAGGACGGTCTCGACGTGCTCGTGGCACGCGGCCAGGGTCGCCTCGTTGTAGGTGCAGCCGCCGATGACGTCGGCTCCCGCGGCGAGCGCCTCCCGCAGCAGTGCGAGCGTGCCCGGGGCCTTCGCGATCCCCTCTTGCGGGAACGCGACGACCTGCAGGTCCAGGGCGTCGCGGTACTCGTCGCGCAGGCCGAGGAGCACTTCGACACCGGTCAGTCCCACGATCGGGTCGACGTCGGGGTGCGCGCGGACGAGTGTGGTGCCGTTCGTGATCGCCTGGTCGAGCAGGGTCCGGGCCCGGTCGCGCACGGAGTCGTGGGTGAAGCCGCGCTTGAGCTCCCCCGTCACGGCGATCGCGCCGGCGAGGGTGCCGTCCGGGTTGGGCCGTTCGCGGTCGAGCAGTGCCTTGTCGACGTGCAGGTGCGCCTCGATGAGCCCAGGGATCACGACGCGGCCGGCGCAGTCCACGACGTCCGCCGCACCGGTCGGTGCCCCGTCGGCACCGGCGTCGGCGACCCGGACGATCGTGCCGTCGGTGACGTGGACGTCGACCAGTCGGCCGTCGGTCAGCCGTGCGGTTCGCAGGATCAGGTCCATGGTGGGTCCTCCTCGGATCGGACGTGACCCACCATTCGCCCGCCGTGTTTCCGGTTCCGACGCCCCGTGTGACGAGCGTGTAAAAGCTGGTCGTACCAATGAACCAAGCAGACCAATGGACCGTAGGCTCCTGCCCATGCAGAGAGGACGCACCCTGAGCGCCGCGACCGCTGCGCACCTCGCACGTCTGGTGCTCGAGGACCTGGCGCCCGGTGACAAGCTCCCGCCGGAACGGACCTTGGCCGAGGACCTCGCGGTGTCCAGGACGACCGTGCGCGAGGCCATGCAGGAACTCGAGCGCCGCCGACTGGTCTCGCGGACCCCCGGCCGCGGCACCGTCGTCCTGCCGCGCTCCGAGGAGGCCACCGCGCTGCTGGAGCACCAGACCGGCGCGGCCCACGGCGACGACCTGGCGCAGCGCGCGGAGCACGTCGCCGAGTTCCGCACCGTGGTCGAACCCCGGGTGGCCGGCCTCGCCGCGGCCCGCGCCGGTGCGGCGGACCTGCTCGCCCTCGAACGCATCCTCGCCGCGACGCACGCCGGACTCAGCCCGGAGGAGTCCCTGGCGCAGGACGTCGCCTTCCACGTGCAGGTGGCACGTGCTTCGGGCAACCCGTTGCTGGTGTCCCTGTGCGAGCTCAGCAGCGGGTGGGTACAGGACGTCCGTGCCCGGTCGCACAGCACCAGCGAGGGACGCCGGTCGTCGTTCGTCTGGCACGAGCGGATCCTCGACTGCATCCAGCGCCACGACGAGGACGGCGCGCGCGACGCGATGACCGCTCACCTCGCCGACGTCGCCCACCTCGTCGAACGGAAGGCCGACCGATGACCGTCCCCACCCTGCAGCCCGGCGACGGCCCGATCCGTTCGTCGCGCTACCTGCCCGTGGAACCGGGCACCGTGCACTGGGGTCGGCTGCCGAACGGCGACGACCGCCCGGCGATCACGGTCGCGTCCGGTGAGGACGTGACCATCGACACCGTCAGCCACGAGGGGATCCTGCCCGACCAGGGCAGTGACCCCCTCGCGTACTTCAGGTCGCACGGCGTCGCGCCCGAGCACGTCCTCGACGACGCCGTGGCGATCGCCAGGAGCGGCCACCGGGACGCCGGCGTCGACGGCCCGCACGTGGTGTCCGGTCCGGTCGCCGTCGAGGGCGCCGAGCCCGGCGACGTCCTCACCATGACGGTGCTCGAGACGCTGCCGCGCGTGCACTACGGGGTGGTGTCGAACCGGCACGGCCGTGGTGCCCTGCGCGGGGAGTACCCGGTCGACGGCACGACGGTGAGCGTCTTCGCCGACGTGGTCGCCACCGCTGCAGGCGACCGTGGGCGCATCCCGCTCACCGCGGCCCGGGACCGCTTCGCGCACTTCCCGCTCGCCCCTTTCCTCGGCATCATGGGCGTCGCCACCCCCGGCGAGCGGCTGCACTCGGTGCCACCGGGCCGGCACGGCGGCAACATCGACGTGAACCTGCTGCAGGTCGGCGCGCAGCTCCACCTGCCGGTCCTCGTCCCCGGTGCGCTGGCGTACGTCGGCGACCCGCACTTCGCGCAGGGCGACGGCGAAGTCGCGCTCACCGCGATGGAGGCCTCGCTCCGCGCGACCGTCCGGTTCGACCTGACGCCGGCCGACCAGGCGGCGCGGCAGTTCGGCGACCTGGTGTGGCCGCTCGTCGAGACCCACGAGTTCCTCGTCCCGACCGGGATGGACCCGGACCTCGACGAGGCGGTCCGCGCCTGCGTCCGGCACGCCGTCGCGATCCTCGGCGCCCGCTGGGGCATGGAGCGACACCTCGCCTACGCGTACCTGTCGGCCGCGACGGACTTCAACATCTCGCAGGTGGTCGACCTGGTCACCGGGGCGCACGCCCGCATCCGCAAGGCCGACTTCGAGGAGCCCACCCGATGACCGCAGGAGCACCCGACGGCCTCCTCGACGCCCTCGACGCGTACGAGGCCGCCCTCGCCGCGAACGACCTCGACGCACTCGACGCCGCCTTCGTCGACGCCCCGGGCACCATGCGCGGCGACGATCGTGGCCTGCTCGTCGGGCACGACGCGATCAGCGCGTTCCGCAGCGCGCGGGGTGGGGTCCAGACCCGGTCGCTGACGCGGGTCGAGGTCCGCCCCCTGGCCGACGGGCTCGCGCTCGTCGTCTCGGTGTCCGGGTTCACCGACGGTGGGCAGGGTCTCCAGACCCAGTTGTGGCGGCGCGACGGCGACACCTGGCGCATCGAGGCAGCGCACGTCACCGGACGGCCGAAGGCGTTCGACACGACGATCTGGCGCGTGGTCGGCGACCCACTGGTCCCCGCGAGCGGCGCCGGCCCGCTCGACGGCATGACCGTCGCGGTGAAGGACCTCTACGCCGTCCCCGGTCACCCCGTCGGTGCCGGCAACCCGACGTTCCTGCGCGAGGCAGCCGCCGAGACCGTCCCGGCCGCCGCCGTGGACGCGCTCCTCACCGCCGGCGCGGCGATCCGCGGGATCGCGCGCACCGACGAGTTCGCCTACAACCTGACGGGACGCAACGAACACCACGGCACCCCGCCCAACGGGGCGGTCGCGACCCGACTGCCTGGAGGCTCGTCCAGCGGTTCCGCATCGGCCGTCCGTCTCGGCACGGCTGAGATCGGGATCGGCACGGACACCGCAGGATCGGTGCGGGTCCCCGCCTCGTACCAGGGACTCTGGGGCCTCCGGACGACGCACGGCTCGGTGTCCCGCAAGGGGCTGCTGCCGCTCGCGCCGTCGTTCGACACGGTGGGGTGGCTCACGCGAGGCTCCGACGTGCTGCTCGGCGCACTCGACGCCACGGTGCCGCCGGCCGCAACAGGCACCGATGTGGAGCTGCTCGTGCCGGCCGAACTGCTGGACCTCGTCGAACCCGACACCGCCGAGGCCTTCGGGACGTTCGTCACCGGACTCGACGAACCCGTCCGCACCGTGCACCTCGCCGACCTCGGGATCCCGTCACTCGACGAGCTGCGCGAACTCCTGCGCCTCGTGCAGGCCGCCGAGGCCGTCGCCGCCCACGGCGCCTGGATCGACGCCCACCCCGGCGCGCTGAGCACCGTCGTCGGTGACCGGTTCGCCGCCGCCCGGGCGAACGACCCGACCGCCACCGCCGAGGCCGTCGCACGGCTCGGCACGGTGCGAGCGACGATCCGCACGGCGCTCGCCGGCAGGACGCTCCTGTTCCCCACCGTCCCCGGACCAGCACCGCTCGTCTCCGCCGACACCGCGACGCTCGAACGGACCCGGACCGCGACCACCGCGATGACGAGCCTCGCGAGCGTCGGCGGGCTCCCCGCGGTCAGCGCCCCGGCGCTCACCGTCGACGGCGCACCCGTCGGCGTGTGCCTCGTCGGGGAGCCGGGCACCGATCGTGCCCTGGTGATCCGCGCCGGACGGCTGCTGCGGGACTGACGTGCCCCGCGCCTCCAGGCCGGTGTCAGCCGCGCGTCGAGGAGGCGAGCCGCTGGGCGTGCGTGACCGCCCACAGACCGACGGCGCTCGCCGCAGCGATGTTGAGCGAGTCGACGCCGTGCGCCATCGGGATCCGGACCGTGGTGTCGGCCGAGGCGATCGCAGCCGGCGTGAGGCCCTGCCCCTCGGTGCCCATCACGAGCGCGACCTTGCCGGGGACGTCCCGGACGAACTCGGCGAGGTCGACCGAGTCGTCGGTGAGCGCCATCGCCGCGAGGTGGAAGCCCTGCTCGCGCAGCTCCTCGCCGGCGGCCGGCCAGTCGCCGATGCGCGTCCACGGCACCTGCAGGACCGTGCCCATGCTCACCCGGACGCTCCGGCGGTACAGCGGGTCGGCGCAGCGCGGGCTGACGAGCACCGCGTCGGCGCCGAGGCCCGCGACGCTGCGGAAGACCGCTCCGACGTTGGTGTGGTCGACGATGTCCTCGAGGACGACGACGAGCTTCGCGTCCCGCACGACCTCGGCGACGGTCGGCAGCTCGGGACGCTGCACGGCGGCGATCGCACCGCGGTGCATGCGGAAGCCGGTGAGTTCCTCGAGCAGGGCGTCCGGGCCGACGAAGACGGGGCCGTCGTGGTCGGCGACGAGCGGCAGGACGCTGTCGAGCCACTTCTCCTGCACCAGGATGCTGCGCGGCACGTGCCCGGCGCGGACCGCGCGCTCGATGACCGTGTTCGACTCGGCGATGTACAGGCCGCCCTCCGGCTCGCTCACCCGGCGGAGCGCCACGTCGGTGAGACGGGCGAAGTCGTCGAGGCGGGGGTCGTCGAGGGTGTCGATGCGGACGGGGTGCACGGGGCTCGTTCCTGGTTCGTTCGGGGGCGGCCGGTCGTTCCGGGGTGCCGGGAAGGGACCGGGACGGTCGGCTGTTGAGGGTACCGTGAACAGGGTGCTGGATGATGCTGCGTCGACGAGCGGACCGACGGTCGTGACCGACGACCTGGAGCGCGTCGTCGAGGTGCTCGCGGGCAAGCGCATCGCGGTGCTCTCCGGCGCGGGCCTGAGCACCGACTCCGGCATCCCCGACTACCGCGGCGCCGGCCGGGTCGTGCGGAAGCCGATGACGTTCCAGGAGTTCCGGGCCGACCCCGCCAAGCGTCAGCGGTACTGGGCCGGGTCGCACCTGGGGTGGCGGTCCTTCGCCGCCGCGCGTCCGAACGAGGGGCACCGCGCGCTCGCCGCGCTCGAGGACGCCGGGGTCGTCACCGGGGTCGTCACGCAGAACGTCGACGGCCTGCACCTTCGCGCCGGGTCCCGCCGGGTCGTCGAGATCCACGGCTCGATGGACCGCGCACTCTGCCTGACCTGCGGACAGGTGTTCTCCCGGGCCGACCTCGCCGCCACCATCGACCAGGCGAACCCCTGGATCGACGAACCCGGTTCGGTGCAGCTCCAACCCGACGGCGACGTCGAGATCACCGACGTCGAACGCTTCGTCGTGCCGGACTGCTCGGTGTGCGGCGGGATGCTCAAGCCCGACGTGGTGTTCTTCGGCGAGTTCGTGCCAGCCGAGAAGTTCCGCGAGGCCGTGTCGATCGTCGCCGACGCCGACGCGCTCCTGGTCGTGGGGTCCTCGCTCACCGTGAACTCGGGCGTGCGGCTCGTCGACCACGCCGCCCGTCGCAAGAACCCCGTGGTGATCGTGAACCGCGGCAGCACCCGGAGCGACCGGCGTGCCGCCGTGAAGCTCGACGCCGGCACCACCGAGACGTTGGTGCACCTGGCGGAGCGGCTGGGGTCGGACCCGCTCGAGCAGGGTGCGGGCTCGTCCGCGGCGCCGGGCTCGTCCGGCGCAGACCCCCTCGGTCCGTCGTCTGGGATGATCGAGGCGTGACGACGCTCCTGTACCTGGTCCGGCACGGCGAGACCGACTGGAACGCGCAGCGACGCATCCAGGGCTCCACGGACATCCCCCTCAACGACACCGGACGACGACAGGCCGCCGAGGCCGCGGAGCTCCTCACCCGCCGGTCCTTCGACGCCGTCGTCGCCTCACCGCTCGTCCGCGCCGCCGAGACGGGCGCGATCATCGCCGCGCGACTCGGCCTCGACGCGCCGGTGTCGTACCCGGGGCTCGCCGAGCGGTCCTACGGCGAGGCCGAGGGGCTCACCGACACCGAGGTGGTCGAGCGGTACCCGCACGACGACATCCCGGGGCGTGAGTCCCGCAGCGCCCTGCTCGCCCGGGTCACCGAGACGCTCGGCGAGGTCGCGGTCCGGTTCGACGGCGGGGTGGTGGTCGTCGCGACCCACGGCGCGGTCATCCGCAGCGTGGTGAACGCCGCAGCTCCCGGCACCGCCGACCGGCACAGCACGCCGATCCGGAACGGGTCGATCCACTCGTTCCGGTGGGACCCGGAGCGCTTCCACGCCGAGCTGGTCCGGTTCGACGACCCCATCGACGACGTCTCCGACGGCCCCGGCCGGTACTCGTTCGAGTACCAGAACCCGCTCGAACGCCGGGGCTGACGAGCGACTAGGCTCCGACGCACCCGAACCAGGGGGCGACATGGTGACCGACGGAACCGACCCGGCTGGCTGGCCAGCAGCCGACCGACAGGACGACGACCTCGACCGTGCCTTCGGCCCCGAGACCGCGAGCGTGCAGACCCGATCACGAGCGCAGCGCGCCCGGACCTGGCTCGCGATCGGCGGCGGCACCGTCGTCGTCGCCGGGGTGATCGTCCTGGTGCTCGGCACCATCGTCGGCACCGTGCAGACGGGCATCGGCGGCGTGTTCCCCCGGCCGGACATGGCGCTCGACCGCCTCGACGGTGAACTCGACGGCGTCCCCGGCGTCACCGAGGTCCGGCACCACCAGGCCGAGAAGACCGGGTTCGCCAGCTACGACGCGACCGCGACGATCACCGCCGACCCGTCGCTCGACGCCGCGGCTCGGAAGGACCTCGTCTCGACGCTGAGCCGCGCCGCGGACTCGGCCGGGGGCAACGGGGTGCGGGTGGTCGCGATCGCCGACCTCGGCAACCTCGAGGTGGGTGTGTCCGAATCCCGTGCCGTGACCGCGAAGCGTCTGGTGCTCGCGGACCGGCTCGACCACATCGGCGGCGTCACGGCCGTCCGGTGCTCGTGGGCACGCGGCGGGACCCCCTCGGACCGTGCGGCCGACCAGTCGATCGTCGTCGAGACCCCCGGTCGCGGCGCTGCGGTGCCGCCGATCGTGGCTCGGGTGACCGCGGAGACGCACGCGGTGTTCCCCGGGGCGCGCGTCGAGGTGGTCGCCGCGGGGTAGGTGCTGCTCCGCCGCAGTCGTGCACGCCCATCGCGACGAAACACGAGACGATCACCTCGTGGATCGTCGCGAACCTCGTGCGCCCCCACCCCGCACCGCACCGCGCCGCGCCCCCGCGCCGCGCCCGCCCCCGCACCGCGCCCGCACCGCGCCCGCGTCAGCGCCCGGCCACGGCCCGCTCGACCGCCCGCACGACCTGCTCGGCCGAGTCCTCCCAGCGGAACCGACCGGCCCGCTCGACCGACTGCGCCGATGCCTCGTCCCACCGCTCCTCGACGCGCCGGACCGCCGCAGCCACCGCGGACGGCGACGCCGGGTCGAAGTACTCCGCCGCGTCGCCACCGATCTCCCGGAAGATCGGGATGTCGCTCACCACGACCGGGGTACCGACGCCCATCGACTCGACCAGCGGGATGCCGAAGCCCTCGTCGTACGAGGCCGTCGCCAGCGCCGTCGCGGACCGGAGGACGTCGAGGTACTCGTCGTCCGTCGCCCCGTCGTGGAACACGATCGCACCGGCGGGGGCGAGCCCGTCGAGCCGAGCCCGGTCGGCGTCGGACACGCGCGACATGCAGTGCAGCGTCCACCCGGCGCCGAGGAGCGGCATCGCGGCCGCCAGGGTCTCGACGTTCTTGTACGGCATGAACGACCCCATGTAGACGAGGGAACGCTCACGGGGTCCACCGGCAGCGCGCGGCGGCGCCGGGTCGGCAGCGTTGTACGCCACGGTCACGGGCCGCTTCGTCAGCCAGTGGTCGGTGATGAGCCCCGCGGTGGTCTCGGACACCGTCACGACCCCGTCGGCCCCGTTCAGCAGGAACCGCTGCGGTGCCCACGACAGGTGGAAGGCGCGCCACCCGAGCCGGATCGGCCACGAGAACTCGCGCGGGGGCGTGCGGTTCCGGTAGTAGATGAGGTCGTGCAGCGTCAGCACGAGCGCGTACGCCCGCCCACGAGCGCCCATCGTCTGCATCGGTGAGAACACCGCATCGAGCCCGAGCCGGTTCACCCGGCGAGCGATCAGCGGCTCGCCGGCGTCGGTCGGCGCCGGCAGGAGTTCCCACGGCAGGTCGTCGCGGAGCGACTCGAGCTGCCGCTCGTCGTGGACGAGCAGGGTGTAGTCGTGCCGGTCGGGCAGGTTCTGGACGACCCCGGCGGTGAACCGGCTGATGCCGTCGTGGCGGCCGATGCGGACGTAGCGACAGTCGATGCCGATGCGCAGCCGGCTCACGAGGCGTCCGTCCCCGTGGTCGCGTCGGTCGTCGCGCTCACGTCCGGTGCGTTCTTCTTCCTGGAGGCCCGTCCCGCGCCCGTCGGCCGGCCTGCCTTGGCACTCCCCCCGCGTCCGGTGCGCGCCGGTGTGTCCGCCATCCGGCGGAGGACCGCGGCCGCCGCCGGCCCGGGGGTCTCGTAGTGGACCAGGTGTCCGACGCCGGGGATGACGACGAGCTCGGCGTCGCGCAGCCGGCCGGCGAGGGTCCGCTGCTCGGGCACGGCGGTGATGTCGTCGTGCTCGGCGGCGATCATGAGCACGGGCACTTCGATCCGGTCGGCGTACTCGGAGACGTCGTGGGTGACCGACGTACGGAAGGCCTCGAGGACGCTCGTGCGGTTCGCGAAGGCCGAGAAGTACCGGTCGTGCTGGTCGTGCACCCACCGGCGGAGGTCGCGGTCGTGCGACTTCAGCATGGCGATGCTCATCACGCGCACGATGGCGGCGTTGCGCAGGATGCCGAGGCCGACCGGCTTCGGCAGCACCGCTCCGGCGCGGTAGTAGCCGATCGCGATACCGGTGCCGACCGCGCGAGGACCCTGCAGCGCCGGGGCGGCGATCGGGTTCACCAGGACGAGCAGACGGGTGTCGAGCCCGGCCGCGACGGTGGCGGACACCACGATCGACCCGAACGAGTGCCCGAGCACGACGGTGTCGCGGCCGAGGCCGAGCGCGGCGTGGAAGCCGGTCAGCCACGCGACGTACGACTCGACGTCGGAGACGGGCAGCGGGTCGGAGATCCCGAACCCGGGCAGGTCGGGCACGATCACGCGGACGCCCTCGAGGTGCGCGGCGATCGTCTCCAGCCCGTGGTGGTCACCGCGGAACCCGTGCACGGCGAGGACGGTCTCGGCCGCGTCGGACGGCCCGTACTCCCAGTAGTGGGTGGTGCGGCCGTCGACCTGCACGGCCCGGTGGACGACCGGGGTGGCAGCCATCAGCGACTGGTACGGGGAGAGCACGGGCGGTTGCATCCGCGCCAGTCTACGAAGACAACCGGACGAAACCCCGGACACCCGGAGCATCGCGCGCCTATCGTGTCCGAGGCGGGCCCAGCCACCGGCCCGCGTCGACCACGAGGAGCACGGTGACCTTCACAGCCCCGATCCAGCTGCCCGGCCTGACGCTCGACCCGCAGTGGTACAAGCGCTCGGTCTTCTACGAGTGCATGATCCGGTCGTTCGTCGACTCGAACGGTGACGGCATCGGTGACATCCAGGGTGTCATCGGCAAGCTCGACTACCTGCAGTGGCTCGGCGTCGACGCGCTGTGGCTGCCGCCGTTCTTCCAGTCGCCGATGCGCGACGGTGGCTACGACATCGCCGACTACAAGGCGATCCTGCCCGAGTTCGGCACCCTCGACGACTTCCGCGAGCTCGTCACGAAGTCGCACGAGCGGAACATGCGCATCGTGATCGACATGGTGATCAACCACACCAGCGACCAGCACGAGTGGTTCCAGCAGTCCCGCGAGGACCCGGACGGCCCCTACGGCGACTTCTACGTCTGGCGGGACACCGACGAGGAGTACTCGAACATCCGGATCATCTTCGTCGACACCGAGGAGTCGAACTGGACGTTCGACCCGGTCCGGCGGCAGTTCTTCTTCCACCGCTTCTTCTCGCACCAGCCCGACCTGAACTTCGAGAACCCGGCCGTCGTCGAGGCCGTGTACGACGTCGTCCGGCACTGGCTCGACCTGGGCGTCGACGGGCTCCGTCTCGACGCCATCCCGTACCTCTTCGAGTCGGAGGAGGGCAACGGAGAGGGCGAGCCGGAGACCCACGAGTTCATCAAGAAGCTCCGGTCGATGGTCGACGACGAGTACCCCGGCCGTGTCCTGCTCGCCGAGGCGAACCAGTGGCCGCGTGAGACCGCGGCGTTCTTCGGCACCGACGAGGAGCCCGAGTGCCACATGGCGTTCGACTTCCCGGTGATGCCGCGCATCTTCTACTCGCTCCGCGCCCAGCACGCGAAGGAGCTCGCCGCGATCCTGTCCGAGACCCTCGACGTTCCGGAGAGCGCGGCGTGGGGCGTCTTCCTCCGGAACCACGACGAGCTCACCCTCGAGATGGTGAGCGAGGAGTACCGGCAGGCGATGTACGGCTGGTACGGCTACGACCCCCGGATGCGCTCGAACATCGGCATCCGGCGCCGCCTCGCTCCCCTGCTCGACAACTCGCGCGCCGAGCTCGAACTCATCCACGCGCTGCTGTTCTCGCTGCCGGGGTCGCCGTTCCTGTACTACGGCGACGAGATCGGCATGGGCGACAACATCTGGCTGCCGGACCGCGACTCGTCCCGCACGCCGATGCAGTGGACCCCGGACCGGAACGCGGGCTTCTCCACCGCCGACCCGGGCAAGCTGTACCTGCCCGTCGTGCAGTCCCTCGTCTACAACTACGCCCAGGTGAACGTCGAGGCGCAGCTCGCCCAGTCCCGGTCCCTGCTGCACTGGGTCCGGAACGTCATCCACGTGCGGAAGGCCCACCCGGTGTTCGGCATGGGGACGCTGCAGGTGCAGGAGACCTCGAACGAGTCGGTCCTGGCGTTCGTCCGCTCGTGGGAGGGCTCCGGCCAGCAGTTCGGTCCCTCGGCGGAGGACGTCCTCTGCGTGTTCTCGTTCGCCACGAACCCGACGTCGGTGACGGTGTCGGCACCGGAGTTCGCTGGTCGTCCGCTCTACGACCTCTTCGGCGGCGGGTCCTTCCCCTCGTTCGACGAGGACGGCTCCGTGACGCTCACCATGGGCACGCAGTCGTTCTACTGGCTGCACGTCGGCGCGCCGGTCGGGTAGCGGGGCGTGTCGGTGCGCCCGGTTAGCCTGACCGCGTGACGTTCACCGCAGCAGAACTCGACACGCCGCCCGCCTCGGCCCAGGACCTCTCCGGTCGTCCCTGGTGGCACGCACTGGGTGTCTTCGACCTCGAGACCACCGGCGTCGACGTCGAGACCGCCCGGATCGTCACGGCCCACGTCGGCCTCATCGACATGACGGGTGCATCGATCGCCGAGGGTGCCTGGATCGCCGACCCCGGCATCGCGATCCCGGAGGGCGCCGCGGCAGTGCACGGGTACACGACCGAGCGCGCCCAGGCCGAGGGGCGTCCCGCCGCCGAGGTGGTCGCCGAGATCATCGCCGCGATCGAGGCCGTGTTCGCCCGCGGCATCCCGCTCGTGATCTACAACGCCCCCTACGACCTCACCGTCCTCGACCGCGAGGCGAAGCGGCACGGGATCGCCTCCCCCGTGATCGGCAACGTCGTCGACCCACTGGTGATCGACAAGGCGCTCGACACCTTCCGCAAGGGCAAGCGCACGCTCGAGGCGGCGTCCGAGCTCTACGGCGTCACCCTCGACGACGCGCACGACGCCGGCGCGGACGCGATCGCCGCAGGCCGGGTCGCCCAGGCCATCGCCGGCAAGTACCCGGACGACCTCGGCATCAGCGCCGAGGAACTCCACCGCAAGCAGGTCGGCTGGTGCGCCGAGCAGGCCACGTCGTTCCAGGAGTACATGCGGAAGAAGCGCGATCCCTCGTTCACAGCCGACGGTCGGTGGCCCCACCGGAACGCCAGCGGGAGCATGTAGCATCTCGCGAGGGGGCCGATCGACGCATCAGTCCCCGCATCGCTGCTGGCTGAAGCACAACGGGAGATCGTCACACGTGTTCTTGAAGACCTTCGGGTGGTCCCTCGTGATCACCGTCCTCGCGCTCGCGACCGCGCTCGTGTACGGCAGCTGGAGCGCCGTGGTCATCACGCTGATCCTCGGCGTGCTCGAGATCAGCCTCAGCTTCGACAACGCCGTGGTGAACGCCCGCATCCTCGAGCGGATGAGCCCGTTCTGGCAGAAGATGTTCCTCACCGTGGGCATCGTCATCGCCGTCTTCGGCATGCGCGTGCTCTTCCCGCTCCTCATCGTCGCGGTGACGGCGCAGCTCAACCCGGTCGAAGCGGTCCGGCTCGCGCTCGAGAAGGGCTCGATCGAGGAACCCGGCACCTACGCGTACCTCCTCCACGAGGCCCACCCGCAGATCGCCGCGTTCGGCGGGATGTTCCTGCTCATGATCTTCCTCGACTTCATGTTCGAGGAGCGCGACATCCTCTGGCTGAAGTGGCTCGAACGACCGCTGCTCTTCATCGGCAAGCTCCCGATGGTCAACGTCGTCGTCGCGCTCGCCCTCCTCGCCCTGTTCGGTGCGACCTCCGGCGACCACCAGTCAACGGTCCTCATCGCGGGCATCGCCGGCCTCGTCACGTACTTCCTCGTCACGGGACTCGGCGGGCTGTTCGACGTCGACGACCCCGAGGACGACGGCAACTCGTTCGAGAACACCGGCGAGATGGTCGCCGAGGCGGACCGCATCGGCAAGAAGCGTCGACTCGGCCACGTCGCCGGGCGCGCCGCGTTCCTGCTCTTCCTCTACCTCGAGGTCATCGACGCGTCCTTCTCGTTCGACGGCGTCATCGGTGCCTTCGCGATCACGGCCGACCCGATCATCATCGCGCTCGGCCTCGGCCTGATCGGCGCCATGTTCGTCCGGTCGCTCACGGTCTTCCTGGTCCGCCAGGGCACCCTCGACGAGTTCGAGTACCTCGACCACGGCGCGCACTGGGCGATCGGTGCCCTCGCCGTGATCCTGCTCGTCACGATCACCACCGAGGTCAACGAGGTCGTCACCGGCCTCATCGGCGTCGTCTTCATCCTCGCCGCGTTCATCTCCTCGGTCGTCCGCAACCGGCAGAAGGCGCACGCCGACGCACGTCCCGAGCCGTCGGTCCTGTCCCGCTGAGCGGCGACCGTACCCCCGGCACTCCACCACCACGAAAGGTTCTCCCATGGGTCTCAGCCTCCAGAAGGGTCAGGCGCTCTCCCTGACGAAGTCCGACGGCAGCGCACTGTCGCGCGTCCGGCTCGGACTCGGCTGGGACGCCGTCGCAGCGAAGCGCGGCCTGTTCGGCGGCCGGAAAGAGGCCGAGGTCGACCTCGACGCCTCGGCGATCTTCTTCGACGCACAGGGCACCCCGGTCGACTACGTCTGGTTCAACCAGCTCCGCAGCAAGGACGGCTCGGCGCAGCACACCGGTGACAACCTCACCGGCGCCGGCGACGGCGACGACGAGACCATCCGGATCGACCTCGGCGCGGTGCACAGCGCCGTGTCCCAGATCGTCTTCGTGATCAGCAGCTACAGCCGGCAGACGTTCGACAACGTGCAGAACGCGTTCTGCCGCGTCGTCGACGACTCGACGGCCGGTTCGCCCGAGGTCGTCCGGTACCAGCTGACCGAGTCCGGCACCCACACCGCGATGGTGATGGCGAAGGTCTCGCGCACCGGAGCAGGATGGACGTTCACCGCGACCGGTGAGCGCGCGAACGGCCGGACCGTGCAGGACCTCGTCGCCCCGGCGACCGCTGCACTCTGATCCCTCGAACGGAGGACTCCTGATGGCTTCTCTCTCCCTGTCCAAGGGCACCAACCTCTCGCTCACGAAGACGGACCCGGGGCTCCGCCGCGCCATGATCGGCCTGGGCTGGGACCCGCGCACGACGGCCGGCGAGCAGTTCGACCTCGACGCCTCGGCGCTGCTGGTCGCCTCGACCGGCAAGGTCCGGTCGAACGACGACTTCATCTTCTACAACCAGCTGGCGTCCGCCGACGGCTCCGTCGTCCACCAGGGCGACAACCGCACCGGTGAGGGCGAGGGCGACGACGAGCAGATCCTCATCGACCTCGACCTCGTCGCCGCCGACGTCGAACGCATCGTCATCGTCGTCACGATCGACCAGGCCGACGCCCGCCGCCAGAACTTCGGGCAGGTCCGTGGCGCGTTCTGCCGCGTCGTGAACGACGAGACCGGCAACGAGGTCGTGCGGTTCGACCTCACCGAGGACGCCGCATCCGAGACCGGCATGATCTTCTCCGAGATCTACCGGTACGGCAACGAGTGGAAGTTCCGGGCCGTCGGCCAGGGCTACGCCACCGGGCTGCTCGGCGTGGCGACCGACTACGGCGTCATCCTCGACTGACCGCTTCTCCCCCACCTCGAAAGGACCGATCATGGCAGGCCTCTCCCTCGCAAAGGGCAACAACCTCTCGCTCACCAAGACCAGCCCCGGACTCACCGTGGCGACCGTCGGACTCGGCTGGGACCCCCGGACCACCTCCGGTGAGCAGTTCGACCTGGACGCCTCGGCGCTCCTGATCGGTGCGAACGGCAAGGTGCGCTCCGACTCGGACTTCATCTTCTACAACCAGCCGCGCAGCGCCGACGGCTCGGTCGAGCACAAGGGCGACAACCGCACCGGTCAGGGCGAGGGCGACGACGAGCAGATCGTCATCGACCTGCAGACCCTGCCCGCCGAGGTCGACCGTGTCGTCATCGTCGTCTCGATCGACCAGGGCGAGGCCCGTCGGCAGAACTTCGGCCAGGTGCGCAGCGCCTACTCCCGCGTCCTCGACCAGGACGGCACCGAGATCGTGCGCTTCGACCTCTCCGAGGACGCAGCACCCGAGACCGCGATGATCTTCTCGGAGATCTACCGCAACGGTGCCGAGTGGAAGTTCCGCGCGGTCGGGCAGGGCTACACCACGGGCCTCGCCGGCATCGCGACCGACTTCGGCGTCCAGCTCGGCTGACCCGGCCGACCGGCCCCACCCCGCACCCACCCCCAGACCAGGAGACCCACCGATGCCCGGACCGCTCGCTCCGCCGGAACCGACCGACCCGTCCGAGGACGCCCTCGTCCTCCGTCCCGCCGAGTCCGCCGAGGTCGTGACGCCCGACGACGCCCCCGGGATGGTGCCGGTCGACCCGAGCCGCCAGTCGCAGATCGCCGCGCAGGCGCGGGAGTTCGTCGACGAGATCGCCGCGCTCGACCCGCGGTCGCCGGCGTTCACGGAGAAGGTCGACGGCATCTCGACGATCGCCGGCTCGGAGATCACGCGGTCTGGCGGCTTCTCGTCGCGCATGCTCGAGCGGTCGCAGACGTCCGTCGCGGGTGCCAAGCGGACCGGTGACGGCGCGCAGGTGAAGGTCGCGACGACCCTCGGGGACCTCCGCTCCACGGTGGAGGACCTGACGCCGAACCAGGCCGACCTCAGCACCGGCCGGAAGATCCTCGGGCTGATCCCGGGTGGGAACAAGCTCGCGAAGTACTTCCAGCGGTACGAGTCCGCGCAGACCCAGCTCGACCACATCATCAAGTCGCTGATGGCCGGGCAGGACGAGCTCCGCAAGGACAACGCCACACTCGCCGACGAGAAGGTGCAGCTGTGGGAGACCATGCAGCAGCTGAGCGAGTACGCGGTGTTCGCGAAGGCGCTCGACGCGGCGGCGGTCACGAAGATCGAGGGACTCCGGAACGCCGGGCGCACGGATGAGGCGCAGAAGCTCGAGTCCGACGTGCTCTTCCCCGTGCGGCAGCGCCACCAGGACATCCTCACGCAGCTCGCCGTCTCGGTGCAGGGGTACCTGGCGATGGACCTGGTCCGCAAGAACAACACCGAGCTCATCAAGGGCGTCGAGCGTGCCCGGACCACCACCATCGCGGCGCTCCGCACCGCCGTCGTGGTCGCCCAGGCGCTCGCGAACCAGAAGATGGTGCTCGACCAGATCGACGCGGTCAACAACACGACCAACGCGATGATCCTGCAGACGAGCGAGATGCTCCGCGACCAGACCACGCGCATCCACCAGCAGGCGACGAACTCCGGCGTCAGCGTGGAGACGCTGCAGCGGGCGTTCGACAACGTCTTCCAGACGATGGACGCCATCGACTCGTTCCGGTCAGAGGCCGCGCAGAACATGGCGTCGACCGTCACCGCGCTCGAGTCCGGCATCCAGCGCGCCAAGCCCTACCTGGAGCGTGCGCGGCAGACCGACGACGACCCGCGCTCGATCAGCCGATGACCCGGACGGTCGACCGCCGTGCGTGATCGTCTGCGCGCGCTGTTCGGCCGCGACGACGACCGCGAACCGGATCCGACCGACACCACCCCGTCCTCGGTCGCGGCAGCGGCGGCGGCGCGGATCGACGTCCGCGGTGCCGGCGGCCAGGCCGACGACGCTGCGGCCTCGGCGGGACTCGACGACCTCCGCGCGCTGGTCCGCGCGGCGGGAGCCGAGCTCCCGACGGTCGTGTCCTCGAAGATCCGGCACGTCGAGGACCTGCTCCGCGAAGCAGCGGGCACGGTCGTCGCGCGCGGCGCCTCCACCGAGCAGCGGTACCTGTTCCAGGCGATCGTCGACGACTACGTGCCGTCGCCGGTCCGCACCTACCGCACGCTGCCACCAGAGGACCGCACCGAGGACAGCGCCGCGACCCGCACGCTCGCCGAACAGCTGGACGTCGTGGCCGAGACCGTCGACGACATGCACGAACAGATCAGGAGCGGAGCCATCGCAGAGCTCTCCACCCACGGCCGCTTCCTCCGGGACCGCCTCGGCGACGGCGACCCCGGCCTCCGTCTCCGCGGAGCGGACTCGTGACCGGGCGACTCGTCCCGGGCGCGAACGCGGCGCTCACGGCTGAGAACCCCGGCCTCGACGCCGTGGTCGTCGGCATCGCCTGGGACCAGATCGCGAGCCGCGGCCCCTCGGCCGAGCTCGTCCCCGTCGCCATCGTGTGCGACGCCGATGGCCGGGTGCTCTCCGACGACGACCTGGTGTTCTTCAACCAGATCGAGAGCGCCGACTCGTCCGTGCGGTACCTCGACGAGTCCGACCAGGAGGAGATCGACGTCGACCTGGTCAGCGTGCCGGACGTCGTCGACAAGATCGTCTTCGCGGTCTACCTCGACCCCGACCCGCGTTCACCCCGTGACCTCGGTTCGGTCCGGTCGATGACGATCCGCGTGAGCGCACCCGACGGCCGCGAACTCGTGCAGTTCCCGCTGCCGTCGGAGCGCAACCACACGATCGACGCCGTGATCCTCGGCGAGCTCTACCGGCACCGCGCCGAGTGGAAGTTCCGCGCGGTCGGCCAGGGGTACACCACGGGGCTGACCGGGCTCCGGACGGACCACGGCATCGGCCGGGCCCGATGAGCTCGGGCCACCCGTACCTCCGCCGTCGTCCGCGCCCGGCACGCGCAGCAGCACCGGCACCGTCAGCACCGGCACCGGCAGCTCCGGCTCCGACGCGGGCACCGGCTCCGGCACCGTCGGCACCGGCTCCGACACGGTCACCGGCTCCGGCTCCGGCTCCGGCTCCGGCGGCAGCGCCAGCCCGCACACCAGCGCCAGCCCGCACACCGGCGACGACCCCGGCCGCACCCGCCAGGCCCAGAGGCCCCTCGGAACGCGTCCTCCGCCGCCGCACCGAGCGCGCGCGCCGGATCCGACCGTTCCCCGCCCCGGACCCCCGCACCATCCGGGTCCTCGGCCCCGATGCGCCGATCGTCCGGGTGGACCGTCGCCGCTCGGCGGTGGGCGCGCTCACCGTCACCGGCTGCACGAGCGTGGCGTGGGAGTCCGTGGACTTCACCGTCGGCGCGACCACTGCCGAGCGCGCCCAGGCGGGCCGCACCGTGACGACCGCCGGCAACCGTCCCCTGGTCGGCTTCGACGAGGGCGTCGCTCTCGTGTCGCTCCGGCACGTCCGCCAGCTCCGCCGGGCGCTCTTCATGGCCCGCGGCCCCGAGCGACTCGTGGTCGCGCTGCACGACGGCACCACCTTCGCGGTCGCCGAGGGCGACCCCGACACCATGACCGTGCTCGCCGTGTCCGTCATCGACGGCGAGCTCGAACTCCGGGCGGAGCCCTTCCCCCGGTCGACCCACGACGGTGACGTCTTCGCCGCCTTCGGGTTCGTCCTGTCCGCTCCGACACCGGGGACCTGACCATGCGCCACTTCGCCCAGCTCGACGGCCAGGACCTCTTCCTGCACCCGCCGGAGGACGTCCACCGCGGCAGCGACCAGGACCTCCGGGCCGTCGCGCTCGGCGCCACCCTGTACACGCCGGGCATCCGCCCCGACCTGGTGCGGGACGTCCAGCGGCAGACGGCCCTCGGCGCCGGCTCGATCGTGCTGTGCCTCGAGGACTCCGTGGCCGACGCCGACCTCCCGGTCGCCGAGGAACGCGTCGGCGATGCCCTGCGCGCCCTGGCCGCGGACGCCGACGACGCCACGCTCCCCCAGCTCTTCCTGCGGGTCCGCGACCCCGGGCACCTCCGGCGGCTGGTCGAACGCTTCGGGGACCGTGCGCTGGACGTGCTGAGCGGCTTCGTCCTGCCGAAGTTCGAGGACGCCCCGGACAGCGGGTCGCAGTACTTCGACGTGCTCGACGACCTCAACGCGAGCCGGCCGGAGCACCGTCGTCTCCTGGTGATGCCGATCCTCGAGTCGCCGTCGATCATGCACCGGGAGACCCGCACCGAGGCCCTCGCCGCGCTGCGCGACCTGCTGCTCGCTCGCCGGCGCGACGTGTTGGCGGTCCGCATCGGCGCCACCGACCTGTCCAGCGTGTTCGGGCTCCGCCGGTCCTCCGACCTCACCGCGTACGACGTCCAGGTCCTCGCGTCGGTGATCGGCGACGTGGTGAACGTCCTCGGGCGCGCCCGCGACGGCTTCGTGGTCAGCGGCCCGGTGTGGGAGCACTACCCCGACGCCGACCGGGTGTTCCGGACGCAGCTCCGCGCCACGCCGTTCGCGGAAGCGGGCGACCTCGCGCTCCGCCGGCAACTCCTCCTGGAGGGCTTCGACGGCCTGCTCCGCGAGGTCACCCTGGACCGCGCGAACGGCCTGACCGGCAAGACCGTGATCCACCCACGGCACGTGCCCCTCGTGCACGCGATGTCCGTCGTCAGCGACGAGGAGTTCTCGGATGCGAGCGACGTGCTCGCGAACGTCGCCGGCGGGGTCGCCGCGTCCCGCTACGGCAACAAGATGAACGAGATGAAGCCGCACCACGACTGGGCCGTGCGCACCGTGCTGCGCGCCCGGGCGTTCGGCGTCGCCAACCCGGACGTCACCTTCGTCGACGTGCTCGAACGGAGCCTCACGTGACCGTGCCCCTGCCCACACCCGCCGACCTCGGTGTCACCCTGGTGGACACCGAGACGGACACCGCGACGAGCATCGCGACGGCAACCGAGACGGACACCGCGACCGCGACGGCAACCGACACGGACACGGCGACCGCGACGGCAATCGACGCGGACACCGCGACCGGCACCGCGACCGTCCCGCTCGGGGTCCTCGCCCGGATCGCACTGCGCCGCAACCCGAAGCGCGCGCACCTGCTCGTCTCGACGGTCCTGGCGAAGCACCTGCCGACCGTCCCCGCCGTCGCCCTCGCCGCCGGCGAGGCACTCGGCGCCCTCACCGCCGACGCGCTCGACGGTGGCGCCCGCTGGGACGCCAGCACCGCCGCGCGGCTCGACCGGATCGTCCGCGACGCCACCGCAGCCGACCAGCGCCATCCAGACGAGCACCGTCCCGACCAGCGCCATCCAGACGAGCACCGTCCCGACCAGCGCCATCCCGACCAGCGTCGTGCAGACCAGCGCCATCCCGACGAGCGCCACCCAGACCAGGGTCGCACCGCCCGGGCCGACGCGACCGACGCCGTCCACAGCGCCGCCACCACGCTCCGGACTGACCTCGCCGCCGGTCGTCCCGAGCTCCCGGACGCCCTGGTCCTCGGGTTCGCGGAGACCGCGACGGCCCTCGGAGCCCTCGTCGCCGAGTCCCTCGGTGCCCGGTACCTCCACTCCACCCGGCACGACCCGCCGGGAGCCGTGCCCGCGGCGGGCTTCGACGAGGCGCACTCGCACGCCACCGCGCACCGGCTCCTGCCCGCCGACCCGGACTGGCTGCCGACCGACGGCACGGTCGTGCTGGTCGACGACGAGCTGAGCACCGGCGCCACCGCCCGCGCCACCATCCGCGAACTCCATGCCCTCGCGCCCCAGCGCCGCTGGGTCGTCGCGAGCCTCATCGACCTCCGGTCCCCGGCCGACGTGGCGGCCACCCAGGAACTCGCCGCCGAGATCGGCGCGCCCGTCACGGTCGTCGCCCTGGGGCGCGGCCACGCCGTGCTCCCGCCCGGACTGCCGGCCGCGGCTGCCGACGTGGTCGCGACGCACGCGGTCGCGCTGGCGGGGCCCGGAACAGCACCAGTGCCGGACGGGAGGCCCGGTGCGGGCCCGACCCGCGCCTCCCGGCCCGGGACCGTCACGACCACCACCGCACCGGCGACGGCCGTCGACCGCTTCGGCACACCCGCGCAGCGGGTCCGTCTGCCGCGCACCGACGTCGAGGGGACCGCCGCGGACGTCCTCGCCGCGCTGCACGACGTCGCCGGCGATCCCCGCCGGATCCTGGTGCTCGGCACCGAGGAGCACATGCACACCCCGCTCGTCGTCGCGGACGCGATCCGGCGCCGCAGCGACGCCGACGTCCGCTTCTCCACGACGACCCGCTCCCCCGTCGCGGTGCTCGACGACCCGGCGTGGCCGATCCGTTCGGGCGTCCGTTTCCGGTCGCACGACACCACCGTGGACGGCCCGGGCGAGCGCTTCGCGTACAACGTGCACGGCTTCGACGCGATCGTGGTGCTGCCGGAGCCGGGGACGGACCGTGCGCTGCTGGACGGCGAGGACGGCCTGCTCGCGGCGCTGTCCACCGCCGCGCCCGTCGTCGTGCTCGTCGACGCAGCGCTCGACACCGGTGCCGACCGGAGTGCTCCGCGGCCGCTCACCGGGCCGTCCTTCGGCTCCTACGAACCCGGCGACGTGACCTGGCTGCTGCAGGACCTCGCCGACGCGGCACTCGAGGCCGACACCGCCGACCGTGAGCGGGCGATCCAGCTGGAGGGCGCGAACTACGCCGAGTCGCTCCCCGTCGAGTACGTGCCGTCCGAGGCGTACGAAGCCCTGTACCGGGACGCCCTCGACCGGTCGGCCGACCGCATCGCCGAGGCCGTCGGCATCGTCACCGAACTCGTCCTGCGCAGCCGGGACCGCCCCGTGCTCGTCTCGCTGGCACGGGCCGGCACTCCCATCGGCATCCTGATGCGCGCGTGGGCCGAGCGGCTGCACGGGCTGCGGCTCGACCACTACACGGCCAGCATCGTGCGCGGCGTCGGCATCGACGAGACCGCGCTGCGGTGGCTCGCCGACCACCACGACCCCGCCCAGGTGGTCTTCGTCGACGGGTGGACCGGCAAGGGAGCGATCACGCGCGAGCTCACCGACGCGCTCGCCCGGTTCGCCGAGTCCGACGGGGCGCAGTTCCCGGACGAGCTCGCCGTCCTCGCGGACCCGGCCGGCTGCACGACACTGCACGGCACCCGCGACGACTACCTGGTGCCGTCGGCCTGCCTCAACTCGACCGTCTCGGGGCTGGTGTCCCGCACCGTGTTCAACCGGACGTTCACCCCGGCCGGCACCTTCCACGGCGCGAAGCAGTACCGGCACCTGGCACCCCGCGACCACTCCCGCGCGTTCGTCGCCACGATCGCGGAGCGCTTCGACGCCGTCGCCGACCGGGTGACCGCCGCGCTCGACGCGACCGGACCGGACGACACCGCAGCGCGGGCCGTCGACTGGCGGGGCATGCGCACGGTCGAGGCGATCGGTGCCGAGTACGGCATCGAGGACCTGCACCTCGTGAAGCCCGGTGTCGGGGAGACCACCAGGGTCCTCCTCCGCCGCGTGCCGTGGCAGGTCCTGGTGCGCAACCCCGACGACGTCGACATCGCGCACGTGGTCGCACTGGCCCGTGAGCGCGGCGTGCCGGTCGTCACCCGTCCGGACCTGTCCTACAGCTGCGTCGGCCTCATCCACCCGCTCGGCAGCCGCGTCGCGCCGGCCGCCGAGGGAGCCACCTCGTGAGCGCGCTCGTCGGGTTCGACCTCGACCGCACCCTCGTCTACTCCGCCGCTGCCCTGCTGCTCGACGGCCCGGACGAGTCGGCGCCCGCGCTCGTCGTGACCGAGGTCTACCAGCACGCACCGTTGTCGTACATGACCCGGGTCGCCGAGACCGCACTCGCGGGCCTCGCCTCGCGTGCCACGGTCGTCCCCGTCACGACCAGGACGGTGGCGCAGTACCGTCGCATCCGGCTGCCGCTGCCCACCGAGGGGTGGGCGGTGACGACCAACGGTGCCGTCCTGCTGCACGACGACCGACCCGACGACGCCTGGACCGCATCGCTCCGTGCCGAGATCGACGCGACGTCGGCACCGCTGGCGGCCGCTGAGGAACTGTTCCTCGCCCAGCTGCCCACCGCGGCCCTGCTCCGGAACCACCGGGCGGAGGACCTCTTCGTCTACGCCGTGGTCGACCGGGCCGCGCTGCCGGACGACGCGCTGGCCGACCTCGCAGCAGCACTCGGGGCCCTCGGCTGGACGGTGTCGTTGCAGGGTCGGAAGCTGTACGCCGTGCCGGTCGCGATCCGGAAGGAACGGGCCCTGGCTGCCGTCGCCGAGCGGGTCGGTGCGACCCTGACCGTCGCGGCCGGTGACTCGCTCCTCGACCGCGACATGCTCGCCGCCGCGGACGTCGCGATCCGGCCGGCGCACGGTGAGCTGCACGCGGCGGGGTGGACGGCGCCGAACCTGCTCGTCACGCAGGCGTCGGGCGTCATGGCTGGTCAGGAGATCATCGAGCTCGCCGCACGTGCGGTGGACGGCGCACGCTGACCGCTGGTACACGGAACGGGCGGCCCTCCCGAAGGAGGACCGCCCGTTGTCGCGTCGGGGCCGATCCCTACTTGGAGAAGCCCTTGAAGCGCTGGTTGAACTTCTCGACGCGGCCGGCCGAGTCGAGGATGCGCTGCTTGCCCGTGTAGAACGGGTGCGACGCGGAGGAGATCTCGACGTCGATCACCGGGTAGGTGGCACCGTCGAGCTCGATGGTCTTGTCGCTGTTCGCGGTCGAACGCGTCAGGAACGTCTCACCGGAGGCCAGGTCGCGGAAGACGATGGCGCGGTACTCGGGGTGGGTGTCGGTCTTCATGGAGTTTCCTCGATAGCGGTAGCGGTGATGGGGAGTGCGCGAATGCGCGGGAAGTCGTCGGCTTGCGCCAGCCGTCTACGTTACCAGAGAGACGGCCCGATCGCAGCGCTACGCGGCGCGTGCCGTGTAGCGACCGGCGTCCTTGGTGACGGAGAGTTCGATGCCGAACGCCTCGGTCAGGGTCTGGTCGGTCAGGACCTCGTCGATGGGCCCGGCGGCCTGCACGTGGCCGTCCGCGAGGACGAGCGCGTGGGTGAACCCGGCCGGGATCTCCTCGACGTGGTGCGTGACGATGACGATGGCCGGCGAGTCCGCGCTCTGGGCGTAGCCGCCGAGGGTGCGGACGAGGCTCTCGCGGGCCCCGAGGTCGAGCGACGCGGCCGGCTCGTCGAGGAACAGGATCTCCGGGTCCGTCATCACCGCACGGGCGATCTGGACGCGCTTCTGCTCGCCGTCGCTCAGTTCGCCGAACGTGCGGTCGGTGAAGGACCCGAGGCCCCACTCGTCGAGCACGCGCTGCGCACGACGGACGTCGAGCTCCTCGTACTCCTCGTTCCAGCGACCGGTCACCGAGTACGCCGCGGTGAGCACGACGTCGATGACCTTCTCGGTCACCGGGATCCGGCGGGCGAGCGCGGTCGACGCGAAACCGATGCGCGGGCGGAGCTCGAACAGGTCGGCGCCGCCGAGCTCGGTGCCGAGCACCTCGACCTCACCGGAGGTCGGGAAGGTCTGCGCACCCGTGACCTGCAGCAGGGTGGTCTTGCCGGCGCCGTTCGCACCGAGCACGACCCACCGTTCGTCGTCCTGCACCTCCCACGACACGGAGTCGAGGATGGTGGCCCCGTTGCGGACCACGGAGACGTCTGACAAGCGCACGACCGAGGGCATGCGACCAGCCTACGGGTTCCGGCCGAGCACCTCGTCGTAGACGTGCCGTGTCCGCGACGCGATCGCGTCCCAGGTGAACTCGGTCTCCACGCGGAGGCGTCCGGCACGGCCCATCAGCTTCGCCAGGCCCTCGTCGGCGAGCACCTCGGTGAGGGTCGCGGCGAGGTCGGCCACGTAGCGGTCGGGGTCGGTCGGGGTGCCGGTGCCGTCCTGCGCCTGGTCGATCGGGACGATGCGTCCGGTGAGCCCGTCCGCCACGACCTCGGGGATGCCCCCGGTGCCGGTGCCGACGACGGGGATCCCGCACGCCATGGCCTCGAGGTTCACGATGCCGAGCGGCTCGTAGATCGACGGGCACACGAACACGGTGCCGGAGGAGAGCACGTTGACGATCTCCTGGTGGGCGAGCATCCGGTCGATCCAGACGACGCCCTCGCGCTGTTCGCGGAGGCCCTCGACGAGACCGGTCACCTCGGCGAGGATCTCCGGGGTGTCCGGGGCACCGGCGCACAGCACGATCTGGACCTCCGGCGGCAGCGAGGCCACCGCGCGGAGCAGGTACGGCAGACCCTTCTGGCGGGTGATCCGGCCGACGAACACGACACTCGGTCGCGACGGGTCGATGCCGAGGGCGCGCACGGCGTCCTCGTCGACGGTCGGCTTCCACTCGTCGATGTCGATGCCGTTGTAGACGACGTGCACCTTCGACGGGTCGATCGACGGGTACGAGCGGAGGATGTCCGCGCGCATCGCCTTCGAGACCGCGATGACGCCGTCGGCCTGCTCGAACGCCTCGCGCTCCATCCAGCTCGACAGACGGTAACCCCCGCCGAGCTGCTCGGCCTTCCACGGGCGGAGCGGCTCGAGGCTGTGGGCGGTGACGACGTGCGGGATGCCGTAGGTCAGCTGCGCGATCCGCCCAGCGGCGTTCGCGTACCAGGTGTGGGAGTGCACGATGTCGGCGCCCTCGACGTCCGCCGCGATGGCGACGTCGGTGCCGAGCGCCTGCAGCGCACCGTTGGCCTGCTCGAGGCCCGCCGGGGTCCGGTAGCCCCACACGTCCTCTTCGTCGCGGAAGGCCCCGAAGGCCCGGACCCGGACGTCGGTGTCGGTCCCCGACCGCAACGCAGCAGTCAGTTCGGCCACGTGGACACCCGCTCCGCCGTAGACCTCCGGCGGATACTCCCTGGTCAGTAGATCGACTCGCACGGGTTCAACGTAACCGGTTCCCAGTGCTGACGCCTACTGTGAGCGGCATGGCACCAAAGAAGGTATTCGGCATCGTGCTCGCCGGAGGCGAGGGAAAGCGGCTCATGCCGCTCACGGCCGACCGGGCGAAGCCCGCTGTCCCGTTCGGCGGGAACTTCCGTCTCATCGACTTCGCACTGTCGAACCTGGTGAACTCCGGTCTGCAGAAGATCGTGGTGCTGACCCAGTACAAGTCGCACAGTCTCGACCGCCACGTCGCCGAGACGTGGCGCATGGAGGGGCTGCTCGGCTCGTACGTGGCGTCGGTCCCCGCGCAGCAGCGCCTCGGCAAGCGGTGGTTCGCCGGCTCTGCCGACGCGATCCTGCAGTCGCTCAACCTGCTGCGCGACGAGCGACCCGACATCGTCGTGGTGGTCGGCGCCGACCACGTGTACCGGATGGACTTCCACCAGATGGTCGAGGCCCACATCGCCTCGGGCCGCAGCGCCACCGTCGCCGCGATCCGCCAGCCGATCGGCCTCGCCGACCAGTTCGGCGTCATCCAGGTCGCCGACGACGACCCGACGAAGATCGAGGCCTTCCTCGAGAAGCCGACGGACGCCGTCGGTCTGGCCGACTCCCCCGGCGAGATCCTCGCGTCGATGGGCAACTACGTGTTCAACGCCGACGCGCTCGTCGACGCGGTGCTCCGCGACGGTCAGGTCGAGTCGTCCGCCCACGACATGGGCGGCGACATCGTGCCCGACTTCGTGAACCGCGGCGACGCCGGCGTGTACGACCTCAAGCGCAACGAGGTCCCCGGCTCGACCGACCGCGACAAGTACTACTGGCGCGACGTGGGGACGATCGACTCGTTCTTCGACGCGCACATGGACCTCATCGCCCCGGTCCCGGTGTTCAACCTGTACAACCAGCACTGGCCGATCTTCAACCAGCAGACGAACCTGCCCCCGGCGAAGTTCGTCCGCGACGCGAACGGCAACACCGGCTCGACGGTCGACTCGCTCGTCTCGCTCGGGTGCCTGGTGTCCGGAGCGCAGGTCGAGCGCAGCATGATCGGCCCGTGGTGCGGCATCGACTCGGGGGCGAAGGTCCTCGACTCGATCGTCTTCGAGCGGGCGACCATCGGTGCGGGATCGGTCGTGAACCGCGCGATCCTCGACAAGGACGTGGTCATCGCGCCGGGTGCGCAGGTGGGCGTCGACCGCGAGGCCGACGAGGCCCGCGGCTTCACCGTCACCGAGTCCGGCATCACCGTGGTGGGCAAGGGCGTCCGCGTCGACGCGTAGCGTCGGCCCCTCGCGTCGACACCCTGGCACCACACCGGAGGCACGGCTCGCGTCACAGACGCGGCCGTGCCTCCGTCAGTCGGTACCGTTGGTGCGTGCCACGCTTCCTCGTCGTCCTCGATGCCGATTCCACCCTGCTCGAGGACGAGGTGATCGAACTCCTCGCCGACTCCGCCGGGACCCGGCCACAGGTCGCGGCGATCACGGAGCGCGCCATGCGCGGCGAGATCGACTTCGCGGAGAGCCTCCGGGAGCGTGTCGCGACCCTGGCGGGCCTCCAGGCTGACGTCTTCGTCCGCGCACAGCAGGCGGTCCGCGTGACGCGAGGGGCCGACCAGCTGGTCCGCGGCGTGCACGCCGCCGGCGGCACCGTCGGCGTCGTGTCCGGCGGCTTCCACGAGGTGCTCGACCCGTTCGCGGAGCAGCTCGGCCTCGACCACTGCCGGGCCAATCGCCTCGAGGTGATCGACGGCGTGCTCACCGGCCGGGTGCTCGGCGACGTCGTGGACGCGCACGCCAAGGCCGTCGCGCTCCGCGAGTGGGCGGCCGCGGACGGCGTCGACGCGAGCCGGACCGTGGCGATCGGCGACGGGGCGAACGACCTCGAGATGATGCGCGTCGCGGCGCTCTCGGTGGCCTTCGACGCGAAGCCGCGGGTGCGCGAGCAGGCCGACGTCGCCGTCGTCGACCGCGACCTGTCCTCGGTGCTGGCGACGCTCGGTCTGCGCGGCTGAGGCGCGCGGCGTGCTCGGCGCGGCGTGCTCGGCGCCGACTTTTCGCGCTCAGCGACACCTCACGCGCTCGAGCGCCCGTGAACTGTCGCTCAGCGCGAAACGGCGACCGCGACGACCACCGCGGCCCGTCGGCTCGCGGACCTCGCGGACATCGAGGCCCTAGTGGCCCATCCCGAGGCCGCCGTCGACCGGGATGATCGCGCCGGAGACGTACCCGGCGCCGTCGCTCGCCAAGAAGAGCGTGGCGTCCGCCACGTCGTCGACGGTGCCGTAGCGCGCCGCCGGGATCGCCTTCTTGAACTCGGCTTGCAGCTCGTCGGAGAGCGCTGCCGTCATGTCGGTCTGGATGAAGCCGGGGGCGACGACGTTCGCCGTGATGCCGCGCGACCCGAGCTCGCGGGTGATCGAGCGGGCCATACCGACGAGGGCTGCCTTCGACGACGCGTAGTTGACCTGGCCGATCTGACCGTAGGCGCCGACGACGCTCGACATGAGCACGATCCGGCCGAACTTCGCCTTCATCATGCCCTTGGTCGCGCGCTTGACCACGCGGAAGGTGCCGGTGAGGTTCGTGTCGACCACGCTCGTGAAGTCGTCCTCGGACATCCGGAGCAGCAACTGGTCGTTCGTGATGCCGGCGTTCGCGACGAGGACCTCGATGGGCCCGAGCTCGGCCTCGACCTGTGTGAAGGCCGCGTCCACCGAGGCGGTGTCGGTGATGTCGGCCTGCACCGTGAGCGCACCCTCGGGGCCGCCCTGTCCGTTCCGCGACGTCACGGCGACGCGGTGCCCGGCGGCGACGAACCGCTCGGCGAGGGCGTGGCCGATGCCGCGGTTGCCGCCGGTGATCAGGACGGTACGGGGGGTGCTCATGGTCGCTCCGTTCGGTGGTGGTGTCCGGCGCGTCGCGTCGGGAGACCCGGCTGACACGCCCGGACGAGCGTACCGGAGGCCACACGGGCACGCGTTCGCGCGCGGCGCACGCATGTCGGGCCGGACAGGCTTAGGCTGGGACACGGGTAGACGGAGACCATCGGTATGAAGAGCACGCACACCAGCATCACCACGCTCCCGGATTCGCCGGAGCAGGATCGGGCGCATCGCCTGTCCCGCTACGTGTGGCAGATGGCCATCAGAGTCGTGCTCTTCGTCGTTGCCGTGCTGGTCTACTCCATCTGGCACTCGTGGATCGCGGTCGTGCCGATCGTCCTCGCCGCGGTGATCCCCTGGGTCGCCGTCGTCATCGCGAACGCGGGCAGCCGCACCGAGAGCGACATGATCTCCCCCGCCGGTGCCATGCAGCTGTACGACGCCGCCGAACCGGGCCTCCGCGAGCAGCAGGAGGACGCCCGGGCGCAGGCGTACCGTGACGAGCAGGACCGCCTCCGTCAGCAGGCGCAGCACGCGCAGGACGAGTGGCAGCGCAACGGCGACCGCTCGAAGATGTGGGGGCACCGCTGATGGGCGCGACCTTCGACCTGCACACCGAACCGGGCTCGACCCCGGTGTGCTCGCGTGCCGGCTGCGTCTCCACCGCCGCGTGGCGCGTGAACTGGCGCAACCCGCGCATCCACGCCACCGACCGCGTGAAGATCTGGGCCGCGTGCGAGGAGCACCGTGACTTCCTCGCCGACTACCTCCGGTCCCGCTCGTTCCCGGTCCGCGTGACCGGCATGCACGAGGACGTCGACCGACTCGACGACGAGCGCGATCCCGTCGCGTCACCGAAGAACGACGTCGGGGTGCGCTCCACCGGCACCACCCGATGACGGACGACTTCGACCCGCAGTCCCGGTACGGCCGGAAGCACGCGGCCAAGCTGCAGCGCGCCGCCGCGAGTGCACGTGCGGGTGCCGGCGCGGGCGTCGGCTCGCCGGACGACGCACGCGACCCGGACGAGCCCTTCGTCGGCTGGCACTTCGTCCGCAGCCGCCGCTGGGTTGGGTACTTCGCCATCGCCGTGGTCTTCGCGATCGTCTGTGCGCTGTTCGGCATGTGGCAGTGGGACCGCCGCAACGAGGCCGTCCGCCAGAACGAACAGGTCGCCCAGAACTACGACCACACCCCGGTGCCGCTCGACCAGGCGCTGCCGGAGGCCTCCAGCTGGCACGACGAGCAAGAGTGGCTCCGGGTCTCCGTGACCGGCCACTACGACGTCGACGCGCAGCTGCTCGTGCGCAACCGCGTGCACAACGGTCAGCCCGGGTTCGAGGTCCTCACCCCCCTGGTCACCGACGACGGCCGCGCGTTCGTCGTCGACCGCGGCTGGGTCCCCACCGGCAACGCGCAGGACGCCCCCGACCACGTGCCGGCGCCCCCGTCCGGCGAGGTCACCGCCGTCGTCCGGCTGCAGGAGAGCGAGCCGCGCATCCCCGGCCGCACCGACCCGGCACACACCGACCAGGTGCAGTCCGTCACGCTGTCCGACGTCGCGAAGAAGGTGGACACGCCGATCTGGACCGGGGCGTACGGCGAGCTCGCCTCCGAGTCCCCCGCCCCGACCGAGGCCCGACCGCTCGGCTGGGAGCGTCCCACCGCCGACACCGGTCTGCACCTCAGCTACTTCATCCAGTGGTTCCTGTTCGCCGCCGGTGGCTTCGGGTTCCTGGCGTACGTGATGGTGCAGGAGTACCGGAACCTCAACCAGGACGACCCGGAGGAACGCGAGCGCGCCCAGGAGCGCCAGCGCCGCAAGGACGCCAAGCCGAAGACCGACGCCGAGATCGAGGACGACCTCATCGAGGCTCGCCGCGTCTGAGACGCGCCCAGAAGACGGAACGGGAGGCCCGTGGCGACACCGCCACGGGCCTCCCGTCCGTCAGCCGGTCAAGTCCACGACGGCCAGCGCGCGCTACGCGAGCTCGATGAGCTCCGCGTAGTCCTTGTTCCAGTGGTCCTCGGTGCCGTCCGGCAGCAGCAGCACGCGCTCGGGGTTCAGTGCCTCGACCGCGCCAGCGTCGTGCGACACGAGCACCACGGCCCCCTCGAAGCCGGCCAGGGCGTTGAGGATCTCCTCACGCGACGCCGGGTCCAGGTTGTTCGTCGGCTCGTCGAGCAACAGCACGTTCGCGCCGGAGACGACGATCATCGCGAGCGACAGACGGGTCTTCTCACCACCGGAGAGCACCCCGGCCTTCTTGTAGCCGTCGTCGCCCGTGAACAGGAACGACCCGAGCACCCGACGGGCCTCGGTCTCGTTGAGGTCGGTGGACGCCGACACCATGTTCTCGATCACGGTGCGGTTGATGTCGATGTTCTCGTGCTCCTGCGCGTAGTAGCCGATGCGCAGACCGTGCCCGGGCTGGATCTCCCCGGTGTCGGGCTGGTCGGCACCCGCCAGGATGCGCAGCAGCGTCGTCTTGCCGGCACCATTGAATCCGAGGATGACCACGCGCGAACCGCGGTCGATCGCCAGGTCGACACCCGCGAAGATCTCGAGCGAGCCGTACGACTTCGACAGCCCCTCGGCCATCAGCGGGGTGCGACCGCACGGGGCCGGCGTCGGGAAGCGGATCTTCGCGACGCGGTCGGCAACACGCTCGTCCTCGAGGCCGGCGAGCAGCTTGTCCGCACGCGCGACCATCTGGTGCGCGGCAGCAGCCTTCGAGGCCTTCGCACCGAAGCGAGCGGCCTGGTCCTTGAGCGTCGCGGCCTTCTTCTCGGCACCCGCCCGCTCCTTGCGACGGCGCTCCTCGTCGGCGACGCGCTGCCGCTGGTAGAGCTTCCAGCCCATGTTGTAGATGTCGATGGTCTGGCGGTTCGCGTCGAGGTAGAACACGCGGTTGACGACCTCTTCCACGAGCTCGACGTCGTGGGAGATGATGATGACGCCGCCCGGGTAGGTCTTGAGGTGCTCGCGCAGCCACACCACGGAATCGGCGTCGAGGTGGTTGGTCGGCTCGTCGAGGATCATCGTCTCGGCGTCCGAGAACAGGATCCGGGCAAGCTCGATGCGACGACGCTGACCACCGGACAGGGTCTTGAGCTGCTGGTCGAGGATGCGGTCCGGCAGCTTGAGGTTCGACGCGATCGACGCCGCCTCGGCCTCGGCCGCGTAGCCACCCAGCGCGTTGAACTGGTCGTCGAGCCGGCTGTAGCGACGCATCGCCTTCTCAGCGACTGCGGCGTCGTCGCTCGCCATGTCGAGCGTGGCGAGGCGGATGCCCTCCACGAGCTCGCCCAGGCCGCGGGCGTCGAGGATGCGCTTGCGCGCGGTCTCCTCCGGGTCGCCCGAGCGCGGGTCCTGCGGCAGGTAGCCGATCTCCCCACCGCGGTCGATCTTGCCGCCGGTGGGCTGCGTCTCGCCCGCGAGGGCCTTGGTCATCGTCGTCTTCCCCGCGCCGTTGCGGCCGACGAGTCCGATCTTGTCACCCTTCTCGACACGGAAGGACACGTCTTCCATGAGGAGACGAGCTCCGACGCGGATCTCGAGTTCGTGCACGGCAAGCACAGTGGACGTCCAATCAGTTGGTGGGTTTGCACAACGACGTGTGCGTGAGGTGCACCGCTACGCTGACGGGACCGATGGTTCCGAACGGGACCAGCAGTCCATTCTAGGAGAATCCATGACGAACGCCACCGGGTTCGCTCCCCGCGCAGTCCTCGCCGACCGTCTGCGGTCGCACGGGCTGGCCACGAACGCCGCCCTCGTCGCCGGCGGAGCCCTGTTCACCGCCGCGATGGCACAGCTCGAGGTGCCCATGTGGCCGGTCCCGATCACGGGACAGACGCTCGCCGTCGTGCTCGTCGGTGCGACCCTGGGTGCCCGACGCGGCATGCTCTCGCTGCTCGTCTACGCGGTCGCCGGTCTGGCCGGTGCACCGTTCTTCGCCGACATGACGGGCGGCCTGCAGGCCCTCGCCGTGCCGAGCTTCGGCTACGTCATCGGGTTCATCCCCGCCGCAGGTGTCGTCGGCTGGCTCGCGCGCCGCAACTGGGACCGTCACTTCGGTCGCGCCGCGGTCGCGATGCTGCTCGCGAGCGCCATCCCGTTCGTGACCGGTCTGCCGTACCTGGCGGTGGTGCTCGGCCAGCTCGGCGCCCCGAACGACGTGCAGTCGGTGCTCGCCGCCGGCCTCTACCCGTTCATCGTCGGCGGCATCGCCAAGGCGCTCATCGCTGCTGGTGTCCTGCCGCTCGCGTGGAAGGCGCTCGGCCGCCGCTGACGCACTGCCCGCTGCAGCACGGCCCCGCACCGATCGGTGCGGGGCCGTGCTGCGTGGTGGCGGCGCGGCGGCGCGGCGGCGCGGCGACGCGGCGGCGCGGCGACGCGGCGACGGGCTGTCGGCGGCGCGCCGGCGCGGCGACGGGCTGTCGGTCCGGTTCGTCGAGTGGTCGCAACCGTCCGCTCACGTTCGCCGAGTGGTCGCGGTCTGTCGCCTGGCCGCGGTCCAGGCGACAGAACGCGACCACTCGGCGTCCGAGCGGCGGGGAGTCGTGACCGACCGACGGGCCAGGCCCGCGGCGTGTTGCGACCACTCGGCGGCGCGCCCCGCGCGTGGCGTGCGCACGAACGGACGGGAGGCGCGGTGCCAGCTGGCACCGCGCCTCCCGTCCGTAGTGGGTCGCGACTAGATCGCGAAACCGAGCGCGCGCATCATCTCGCGCCCGTCGTCGGTGATCCGTTCCGGACCCCACGGCGGCATCCAGACCCAGTTGATGCGGAAGGCGTCCACGATGCCGTCGAGGGCGTTCGCGGTGTCGCCCTCGATGACGTCGGTGAGCGGGCAGCCGGCGCTGGTCAGCGTCATGCTGATGACGAGCGCAGAGGCCTCGTCGTCCCACGCCAGGTCGTAGATGAGTCCGAGGTCGACGATGTTGACGCCGAGCTCGGGGTCCTGGACCTCTTTCAGGCCCTCGACGACCTCGTCGAACTTCTCCGGAGCGAGTGCCGCGATCATCAGGCCTGCGCCTCGGCGGCGGCAGCGGCCTGCACGTAGCGGTCGTAGCCCTCGTTCTCCAGGCGGTCGGCGAGCTCGGGGCCACCCTGCTCCGCGACCTTGCCGGCGACGAACACGTGCACGAAGTCCGGCTTGATGTAGCGGAGGATGCGCGTGTAGTGCGTGATGAGCAACACGCCGAGGCCGGTCGCGGCCTTGGCGCGGTTGACGCCCTCGGAGACGATCTTCAGCGCGTCGACGTCGAGGCCGGAGTCGGTCTCGTCGAGGACGGCGAACTTCGGCTTGAGGAGCTCGAGCTGCATGATCTCGTGGCGCTTCTTCTCGCCGCCGGAGAAGCCCTCGTTGACGTTGCGCTCGGCGAACGACGAGTCCATCTTGAGGTCCGACATCGACTGACGGAGCTCCTTGATCCAGCCGCGCAGGGCAGGGGCCTCGCCGTCGATCGCGGTCTTCGCGGTGCGGAGGAAGTTCGACACCGTGACGCCGGGGATCTCGACCGGGTACTGCATCGCGAGGAACATGCCGGCACGGGCACGCTCGTCGACGCTCATCGCGAGGACGTCCTGGCCGTCGAGGGTGATCGAGCCACCGACGACGTTGTACCGGGGGTGACCGGCGATCGTGTACGCGAGGGTGGACTTGCCCGACCCGTTCGGTCCCATGATCGCGTGGATCTCGCCCTCGTTGATCGTGAGGTCGACACCCTTGAGGATCTCCTTGGTGCCCTGATCGGTGTCGATCGAGACCTGGAGGTCGCGGATTTCCAGAGTGGACATGACGTGTGTTCCTTCGGTTGCAGCTGTGTGCGGCGTCAGCCGCGGGAAGTGTGTGGGAGACGACCTAGTCGACCGGCACGGGGTCGTGCACGTCGACGTAGACCTGGCCGTCACGGACCTCGACCCGGAAGACCGGGACGGGTTCGTAGGCGGGGAAGTTCTGCGGCTTGCCGGTGGTCAACGAGAAGCGGGACCCGTGCGCCCAGCACTCGAGCGAGTCGCCCTCGACGAAGCCCTCCGCGAGGGAGATGTCGCCGTGGGTGCACGTGTCACCGATCGCGTGGACGGTGCCGGACGAGTCCTTGACGATCGCCACCGCGGTGCCGTCGACGACGACCCGCATCGGGCTGTCCACCGCGATGTCGGCTTCGGCGCAGACCTTCTCGGGCATCAGGCGGTGGCCTCGGCGGCGGCGTCTGCCGGCTCGGCGATGACCGAACGGCCCTCGGCGAGCTCCTGCTCGACCGCGGCGATGAGGCGTTCCTCGAGCTCGGGGGCACCGATCTTCTGGATGACCTCGACCAGGAAGCCGAGCACGACGAGTCGTCGGGCCTCTTCTTCCGAGATGCCACGCGACTGCAGGTAGAACAGCTGCTCGTCGTCGAAGCGTCCGGTCGCACTCGCGTGGCCTGCGCCCTCGATGTTGCCCGTCTCGATCTCGAGGTTCGGGATGCTGTCGGCGCGGGTGCCGTCGGTCAGCACGAGGTTCCGGTTCTGCTCGTACGAGTCGGTGCCGTCACCCGCGCGACCGATCAGGACGTCGCCGATCCAGACGGTGTGCGCGCCCTGACCCTGCAGCGCGCCCTTGTAGTTGACCCGACCGCGCGTGTTCGGCGCGTCGTGGTTCACGTAGACCTGCTGCTCGATGTACTGCCCGGCATCGGCGAAGTACACGCCGTACATCTCGGTGTCGGCGCCCTGCGCACCGAGGTGCGTCGAGGGGTTCACGCGGATGACGTCGCCGCCGAGCGAGACCACGACGTGCTTGAGGAAGGCGTCGCGGCCGACCTCGGCGAAGTGCGTGGAGACGTGCACGGCGTCGTCGTCCCAGTCCTGCAGGCTGACGACGGTCAGTCGGGCGCCGTCCTGGACGACGATCTCGACGTTCTCGCTGAGGAGCGCCGTGCCGCGGTTGTCGAGCACCACGATGCCCTGTGCGTGCGGCTCGGCGGTGATGACCGTGTGCGCGGCGCGGGGCTGCGTGCCGAAGTCTGACCGGGTGATCGTGATGAACTCGTGCGCCTCGGTCGCCTTGACGGTGACGGCGAGGACGGCGTCCCGCGCGGACCAGGCAGCGGCGGCGGCACGGTCCTCGGGCAGACCAGCCGTGCCGACGCGGGGGTCGTCGCTGCGACCCCACTCGACGTCGGCACCGTCGGACTGGCGGGCGAGGAACGGGTAGGCGGATCCGTCGAGACCGCCGTCGAGGAGCGGCTGGAGCTTCGCGAGGGGCGCGAACTTCCAGTTGACCTCGCGGCCGGTGACGGTCGGGAAGGCCTCGACGTCACCGGACTGGAACCGCTCGGAGCGGGTCTGGACCGGGATGGTCTTGTCGGGGGCGTCCCAGCCGCCGTCGGAGTGGGCTCCGGCGCCGTGCTGGGTGGTCGCCGCGGGTTCGATCGGCTGGTCGATGTGGGGAGGGGTGGTGCTGGACATCTAGCCGACGGATCCTTCCATGCTCATCTCGATGAGCTTGTTGAGTTCGAGTGCGTACTCCATCGGGAGCTCGCGGGCGATCGGCTCGATGAAGCCACGGACGATCATCGCCATCGCCTCGTCCTCGGGCATGCCGCGCGACATGAGGTAGAACAGCTGCTCCTCGCTGACGCGGGAGACGGTGGCCTCGTGGCCGAGCTGCACGTCGTCGACGCGGATGTCGATCGCCGGGTACGTGTCGCTCCGGCTGATCGTGTCCACGAGGAGCGCATCGCAGCGGACGGTGTTCGCGGCGTGGTGCGCGTTCGGGTCCACCCGGACCTCGCCGCGGTAGCCGGCGCGGCCACCGCCACGGGCGATCGACTTCGAGACGATCGACGACGTCGTGTACGGCGCCATGTGGATCATCTTCGCGCCGGCGTCCTGGTGCTGACCGGGACCGGCGAAGGCGACGGAGAGCGTCTCGCCCTTGGCGTGCTCACCCGCGAGGTAGATCGAGGGGTACTTCATCGTGACCTTGGAGCCGATGTTGCCGTCGATCCACTCCATCGTGGCGCCCTCGTGCGCGATCGCACGCTTGGTCACGAGGTTGTAGACGTTGTTCGACCAGTTCTGGATCGTCGTGTAGCGCACGCGGGCGTTCTTCTTCACGATGATCTCGACGACGGCCGAGTGCAGGGAGTCCGACTTGTAGATCGGGGCGGTGCAGCCCTCGATGTAGTGGACGTACGAGTCCTCGTCCGCGATGATCAGCGTCCGCTCGAACTGGCCCATGTTCTCGGTGTTGATCCGGAAGTAGGCCTGCAGCGGGATCTCGACGTGGACGCCCTTCGGGACGTAGACGAACGAGCCACCCGACCACACGGCGGTGTTCAGCGCGGCGAACTTGTTGTCGCCGGCCGGGATCACGGTGCCGAAGTACTCCTGGAAGATCTCCGGGTGCTCACGGAGCGCCGTGTCGGTGTCCATGAAGATGACGCCCTGCTGCTCCAGGTCCTCGCGGATCTGGTGGTAGACGACCTCGGACTCGTACTGCGCGGCGACGCCGGCGACGAGGCGCTGGCGCTCGGCCTCGGGGATGCCGAGCTTCTCGTAGGTCGCGCGGATGTCCTCGGGGAGGTCCTCCCACGACTGCGCCTGCTTCTCGGTCGAGCGCACGAAGTACTTGATGTTGTCGAAGTCGATGCCCGTCAGGTCGGCACCCCACGTCGGCATCGGCTTGCGGCCGAAGAGCGACAGCCCCTTGAGGCGGTTCTTCAGCATCCACTCGGGCTCGTTCTTGAGGTTCGAGATGTCGGTGACGACCTCTTCCGAGATCCCACGACGAGCGGAGGCTCCGGCCGAGTCGGAGTCGGACCAGCCGAACTCGTATTGCCCGAGCCCTTCGAGCTCGGGACGGTCGATGAGCACGTCGGACATGGTCTCCTCGTTTCCTTCTCGCGGGACAGCGTGTGCGGGTGTCAACCCGTGGCGTCTGGACGCCATTCCACCGCAGACCGCCGACGTTGCTGCGCACGGCGGTCACGGTGTTGCTCCCTCGCAACGACAATGGTTCCACGCAGTCCGTGGAGTGATCGGCGATCTCGGCTCATTCGGAGCCGGCGCCTGCCTAGACTTGACTGCTGCTGAACCCTCGAATCCTACAGGTTCACTGCACGGAACAACAGGAAGGCACCACCCTCGTGACTCGCGTCGGATCCCCCGTCGGCCAGGATCTCCGGACCCAGCGGTGGTGGTCACTCCCCCGCGTCGTCGATCCGCGGGTGGTCTGGCTCGCCTGGGCGTCCTTCGTGGTCGAGGTCATCCTGATCGGCACCGGCGGCCTCGTGCGCCTCACCGCCTCGGGTCTCGGATGCCCCACGTGGCCCAAGTGCACGGCGGACTCGCTCGTGTCGACGCCCGAGATGGGCGTCCACGGCATCATCGAGTTCGGCAACCGCCTGCTCACCTTCGTGCTCGTCATCGTCGCCGTCGCGATGTTCCTGGCAGTCGTCCGGATGCGCCGCACCCGCCCCGAGCTGTTCTGGCTCGCGTTCGCCCAGGGCGTCGCGATCCCCGTGCAGGCGGTCATCGGCGGCATGAGCGTCTGGTCGAACCTGAACCCCTTCGTCGTCGGCCTGCACTTCGTCGTCTCGGCCGCCCTGACGTCGGTCACCGCGACGCTGGTCTACCGCGCGATGAACGGGCCGCGCACCGCGGAGCGCCTCGTCCCCGCCTGGTACACGGGCGTGGTCCGCGGCACCGTCGCCGCCGTCGTCGTGACCGTGCTCGTCGGCATCCTCACGACGGGCAGCGGCCCGCACGCCGGTGCCGACGCCGCCGTCGACGGCGGACGCCTGCACCGCACCGGGTTCGACCCCGCCGTCATGGAGCACGTGCACGCATGGCCCGCGTACGCGCTGTTCGCCCTGACCCTCGTCCTGGTCGTCGGCGCGGTGCGCCTGCGCATCTCGAGCCGGTGGCCGCTCATGCTGCTGGTCGTCGAGTTCCTGCAGATCGCGGTGGGCCTCACCCAGGCGCGAACCGGCCTGCCCGTCGGACTCGTCGGCACGCACATGGTCCTCGCCGGACTGCTGGTCGGCGCGATGAGCGTCGTCGTCCTCTCCACCCGCGGGACCGCCGGGCGCGACGCCGTGCGCGTCTGACCTCCGGGCCGAACACACACCCGTTCTCCGACACCCCACGAGTCGTTCGACTCGTGGGGTGTCGCACATCGGGTGCTCCGCCCGCCGCGTCAGCACCGCGACCGGCGTGTCGGAGCCGTGCCGACGCGGCGCCAGCCCCACGGACCGCCCACCGGACTGGAGGCCCGTGGCGGGCCCGCCCCGTGCCTCCCGGCCGGCGTGTGCGCACGTCGAGAGCCGCGGGCAGCCCCGCAGACGCAGAACGACGTCCTCGACGTCGTACGACGTCGAGGACGTCGTACGACGTCGGTGCGACCCCTAGAAGGTGAAGACCTGCGGCAGCAGCGGGTCGATGCCCACCGCGATGAAGAGCAGCGTCAAGTACGTGATCGAGCTGTGGAACACGCGCATCGGCTGCACGTGCTCGACGTGCTGGATCGCCCGCGAGTACAGACGGTGCGACTCGACGACGAACCAGATGCCCCCGGCCAGCGCGACGACCGTGTAGAGCGGCCCCATGTGCGCGACCGGGATGAGCAGGAGCGAGCAGACGAGCGTCGCCCAGGCGTAGAGCACGACCTGCAGGCCGACGACGGTGCGACCGCGGACCACGGCGAGCATCGGCACGTCCGCGGCGTCGTAGTCGTCGCGGTACTTCATCGAGAGCGGCCAGTAGTGCGGCGGCGTCCAGAGGAAGATCACCATGAAGAGGATGACCGGGGCCCAGGTGAGCGACCCGGTGACGCCCGCCCACCCGATCAGCACGGGCATGCAGCCGGCGGAACCGCCCCAGACGATGTTCTGCGGGGTGCGGCGCTTGAGCCACAGCGTGTAGACGAACACGTAGATGAGGATCGCGACGACGCTCAGCGCGGCGGCGAGCCAGTTCACCAGGAAGCCGAGCACCGCGGTCGACAGGATCCCGAGGATCCACGAGAACACGAGGGCTTCGCGGTCGGAGAGCTCGCCGGTGACGAGCGGACGGGTGCTCGTCCGCTTCATGAGCCGGTCGATGTCGCGGTCGATGTAGCAGTTGAACGCGGACGCGGAGCCCGCGGACATCGCGCCGCCGAGCATCGTCCAGAAGACGAGCCACAGGTCCGGCACACCCCGCTCGGCGAGGAACATCGTCGGCGCGGTGGTCACGAGCAGCAGCTCCATGACCCGCGGCTTCGTCAAGGAGACGTACGCACGGACCTTGCGGGACAGCGGCGATCGGGGTCGATCGGTGTCGGGCCGGGTCACGGTGGCAGTCGGCAAGAGAACCTCAGTCTGTTCGCATCAGCTCGCACACTCGGTGGACGACTGCGGCGGCGTCCGGGCATGCGCTGACCCGGAATGTCCACGGGTCCCGATCAGTTTAGATGATCGAAGCGCCGCGATGATGCCCCGCCTCGCCATCCCGCTCCGATCCGCCGCGATCGGCACCGTCGACACGCCCGGCCCATCGCATGGTGGACGACAAGGTGTGACCATCGGGCGTCACCTGAACCCCTTCTGAGTACCGGGTCACTATGCTGGACCTGCCCTCCCGCAGTGCGCGCCCCGATGACGTCGGCCGCGATGAGCCGGTCGGCCGCCGCTAGACGGCGACACGACTCGGCCCCGGGATGGCCACATGTCCGTGCGATGGCACGAGCCCTCGCACATGTCGCATCAAGAAGGGTCAACATCCAAGTGGCTGAATTCACCTGGGACGCCATCGACCGGAAGGCCGTCGACACGGCCCGCGTTCTCGCCGCCGACTCGGTCGAGGCCGCTGGCAACGGTCACCCCGGCACCGCGATGAGCCTCGCTCCGCTCGCCCACCTCCTCTTCCAGAAGGTGATGCGTCGCGACCCGAGCGACTCCACCTGGATCGGCCGCGACCGCTTCATCCTCTCCGCCGGTCACGCCTCGATCCTCCAGTACGTGCAGTTCTACCTGCACGGCTACGGTCTCGAGCTCGAGGACCTGCAGCACCTGCGCAAGTGGGGCTCGAAGACCCCGGGTCACCCGGAGTACGGCCACACCGACGGTGTCGAGATCACCACCGGCCCGCTCGGCCAGGGCCTCGCGTCCTCGGTCGGCTTCGCCTACGCCCAGCGCTTCGAGCGCGGCCTGTTCGACCCGGAGACCCCGGCCGGCCAGTCGGCGTTCGACCACTTCACCTACGTGATCGCCGGTGACGGCGACATGCAGGAGGGCGTGACGAACGAGGCGGGCTCGCTCGCCGGCCGTCAGCAGCTCGGCAACCTCATCGCGTTCTACGACTCGAACCAGATCTCGATCGAGGACAACACCGACATCGCGTTCTCGGAGAGCGTCCCCGAGCGCTACGAGGCCCTCGGCTGGCACGTCCAGATCGTCGACTGGAAGAAGACCGGCGAGTACTCCGAGGACGTCGAGGAGCTCCACGCCGCGATCGAGGCCGCCAAGCAGGTCACCGACAAGCCGTCGCTCATCGTCCTCAAGACGATCATCGGCTGGCCGTCGCCGACCAAGCAGAACTCCGGCAAGATCCACGGTTCGGCGCTCGGCGCCGACGAGATCAAGGGCCTCAAGGAGGTCCTCGGCTTCGACACCGCGAAGACCTTCGAGGTCGCCCCCGAGGTCCTCGAGTACACCCGCGGCGCCGTCGCCAAGGGCCAGGCCGAGCACGCCGAGTGGCAGAAGACCTTCGACGCGTGGGCCGCGGCCAACGCCGACAAGAAGGCGCTGTTCGACCGGATGAACGCCAAGGAGCTCCCCGAGGGCCTCGAGGCAGCGCTGCCGGTCTTCCCGACCGACAAGGCCGTCTCGACCCGCGCCGCCTCCGGCAAGGTCATCAACGCCATCGCGCCGCTCATGCCCGAGTTCTGGGGCGGTTCCGCCGACCTGGCCGAGTCGAACCTCACCACGATCGAGGGCGCCAAGTCCTTCGGTCCGGTCGAGGCCTCGACGTCGACCTGGAGCACCGACCCGTACGGCCGCGTGCTGCACTTCGGCATCCGCGAGCACGCCATGGGCTCGATCCTCAACGGCATCGTGCTGCACGGCAACACGCGCCCGTTCGGCGGCACGTTCCTGATCTTCAGCGACTACATGCGTCCGGCGGTCCGTCTCGCCGCGCTCATGGGGGCGCCGGCGATCTACGTCTGGACCCACGACTCCATCGCCCTCGGCGAGGACGGCCCGACGCACCAGCCGATCGAGCAGGTCTCGTCGCTCCGTGCGATCCCGGGTCTCGACGTGGTCCGCCCCGCCGACGCCAACGAGGTCGCGTACGCGTGGCTCGAGATGCTCAAGCACCACGACCGCCCGGCCGGCATCGCGCTGAGCCGTCAGAACCTCCCCGTGTTCGAGCGTGGCGAGGGTGACGCCTCCGGTGAGGTCTTCGCCTCGGCGAAGAACGTCGCCAAGGGTGCGTACATCCTGGCCGAGGCGCCGAACGGCACCCCGGACGTGATCCTCATCGCGACCGGCTCCGAGGTCCAGATCGCGGTCGAGGCTCGTGAGCAGCTCAAGGGCGAGGGCATCAATGCCCGCGTCGTGAGCGCGCCGTCCATCGAGTGGTTCCGCGCCCAGTCCGAGAACTACCAGGACCAGGTGCTCCCGAAGGACGTCACCGCTCGCGTTTCGGTCGAGGCCGGCATCGCCATGAGCTGGCGCGACATCGTCGGCGACAAGGGCCGCAGCGTCTCGATCGAGCACTTCGGTGCCTCGGCCGACTACCAGACGCTGTTCAAGGAGTTCGGCTTCACGACGGAGCACGTCGTGGCCGCCGCGAAGGAATCGATCGCGGCTTCCTGACCCGCAGGGGCCGGGTCCGGTTCGCCGGACCCGGCCCTTCCTCCGGGAGGCGCGGCTCGGCCCCGCCACGCGCCTCCCGGTCCCCCAGACCCCGGCCATCAGGCCGATGAAGGAAAGAAGAGAAACACATGGCTGAGAACACCCCCACTGCCGCCCTCTCCGCGGTCGGCGTGAGCATCTGGCTCGACGACCTGTCCCGCGAGCTCCTCGAGACCGGTGCGCTCACCGAACTCATCGAGCAGAAGAACGTCGTCGGCGTGACCACGAACCCGACGATCTTCGCGTCGGCCCTCGCCAAGGGCGAGCGCTACGACGCGCAGGTCAAGGAGCTGGCCGCCGCCGGCACCGACGTGACCGAGGCGATCTTCGAGATCACCACGCAGGACGTCGCCAACGCGTCCGACGTCTTCAAGCCGATCTACGACGCCACCAAGGGCTTCGACGGTCGCGTCTCGATCGAGGTCGAGCCGGGTCTCGCGCACGAGACCGCCAAGACCATCGAGCAGGCCAAGTTCCTGTTCGACAAGGTCGGCAAGGAGAACGTCCTCATCAAGATCCCCGCGACGCTCGAGGGCCTCGAGGCCATCACCGAGGTCATCGGCGCCGGCATCCCGGTGAACGTCACCCTGATCTTCTCGCTCGAGCGCTACCGCGCCGTCATCGACGCCTACCTCGGTGGGCTCGAGAAGGCCAAGGCCGCCGGCCACGACATCTCCAAGATCCACTCGGTCGCTTCGTTCTTCGTGTCGCGCGTCGACTCCGAGATCGACAAGCGCCTCGAGGCCGTCGGCACCGACGAGGCCAAGGCCCTCAAGTCGAAGGCCGGCATCGCCAACGCGCAGCTCGCCTACCAGGTCTGGACCGAGGCGTTCGCCTCCGAGCGCGCCCTCGGCCTGCTCGAGGCCGGTGCGAACACGCAGCGTCCGCTCTGGGCCTCGACCGGTGTCAAGGACCCGTCGCTCCCCGACACGCTGTACGTGACCGAGCTGGCCGCGCCGAACACCGTCAACACGATGCCCGGCAAGACGCTCGACGCCACGTTCGACCACGGTGAGATCCACGGCGACGCCATCGCCGGCACCTTCGACGCCGCGCAGCAGGTCCTCGACCAGCTCGCCGCGCAGGGCATCGACTACGACGACGTCGTGGCGCTGCTCGAGAAGGAGGGCGTGGACAAGTTCAACGTGTCGTGGGGCGAGCTCGTCGACACCGTGAAGACCGCGCTCGAGGGCGCCAAGTAGTGACCGTTTCCATCGCTGCCAGCGGCGACGCCGCGCGGGCCATCGACCAGGTGGTCCCGCGGCTCGTCGCTGACATGGTGGCCTCGGGCATCACCGCCCAGGACCCCGAGCTGTGGGGACCGGACGCCGAGGCCGAGGCGTCGAAGCGCCTCGGCTGGGTGGAGGCCGTCTCGGTCTCCCGCCCGCTCGTCGCCCAGGTCACCACGCTGCGCGAGTCGCTCCGTGCCGAGGGGATCGACCACGTCGTCCTCGCCGGCATGGGCGGCTCGTCGCTCGCTCCGGAGGTCATCACGCGCACCGCCGGGGTCCCCCTGACGGTGCTCGACTCGACCGACCCCGCACAGGTCCGCGCCGCCGTCTCGACCGACCTCGAGCGCACCGTGCTCGTCGTGTCGTCGAAGTCCGGTTCGACGCTCGAGACCGACTCGCAGCGCCGGGTCTACGAGCAGGCGTTCCGTGACGCCGGCATCGACCCGACCGGCCGCATCGTCGTCGTCACCGACCCGGGCTCCGCGCTCGAGGCCGCAGCGACCGACGCCGGCTACCGCGTCTTCACCGCCGACCCCACGGTCGGCGGCCGCTACTCGGCCCTCACCGCGTTCGGCCTCGTGCCGGCGGGACTGGCCGGAGCGGACATCGAGGAGCTCCTCGACGAAGCCGACGCCATCTCCGCGCTGCTCGCCGTGGACATCGACGAGAACCCCGGGCTCGTGCTCGGTGCGGTCCTCGCCGGCACCCAGCCGCTGCGCGACAAGATCGCGATCGTCCCGGACGGCACCCACATCGTCGGCTTCGGCGACTGGGTCGAGCAGCTGATCGCCGAGTCCACCGGCAAGAACGGCCGTGGTCTCCTGCCCGTCGTGCTCCACGCCGACTCCCCCGAGGTCACCGCCGGGCTCCCCGACGTGCAGGTCATCCGACTCGTGGGTTCCCGCGAGGACGAGCGCCACGTCGACGAGGGCGAGGTCGAGATCACCGGAACGCTCGGTGGCCAGATCCTCGTCTGGGAGTACGCCGTCGCGGTCGCCGGGCGACTGCTCGGCATCGGCCCGTTCGACCAGCCCGACGTCGAGGCGGCCAAGGTCGCCACCCGTGCGCTGCTCGACGACCGTCCCGCCCCCGCCGAGCCGGCGTTCACCGAGGACGGCATCGCCGTCCGCGCGACGCCTGGACTGCCGGTCGGGACGACGCTCGCGGAAGCCGTGTCGGGCCTCCTGTCCGGACTGGACGCCACCGGCTACGTGGCGGTGCAGGCGTACGTCGACCGCACCGCGAACCGTGACCTCGAAGCGTTGCGCGACGCCCTGGCGGCGCGCACGCAGCGCCCCGTCACCTTCGGGTACGGACCGCGGTTCCTGCACTCCACCGGGCAGTACCACAAGGGTGGCCCCGCCACCGGCGTGTTCCTGCAGGTCGTGGCGGACGAACAGGACGACCTGGCGATCCCGGGTCGGCCGTTCACGTTCGGCCAGCTCATCCAGGCCCAGGCCGCCGGCGACGCGAGTGTCCTCGCCGAGCACGGCCGTCCGGTCCTGACCCTCACGACGTCGGACGTGCACGCCGCCACCGCGGCCATCGCCTCCGCCGTCTCCCACTGACTCGTAAGGAGTTCACCGACTCATGTCACCGGTGGCAATCACCCCGGAGCACAACCCGCTCCGGCTGCCGACGGATCGTCGACTGAACCGGATCGCGGGACCGAGCACGCTCATCATCTTCGGCGTGACGGGCGACCTGTCACGCAAGAAGCTGATGCCCGCGGTCTACGACCTGGCAAACCGGGGGCTCCTGCCCCCGGGGTTCGCGCTCGTCGGGTTCGCGCGTCGCGACTGGGAGGACCAAGACTTCTCCCAGCTCGTGCACGACGCCGTCAAGGAGCACTCCCGCACCCCGTTCGACGAGGACGTCTGGCGTCAGCTCGAACAGGGCATCCGCTTCGTCCAGGGCTCGTTCGACGACCCCGAGGCGTTCCGTGAGCTCAAGCGCACCGTCGACGACCTCGACGTCGAGCGCGGAACGCTGGGCAACCACGCGTTCTACCTGTCCATCCCGCCGAAGATGTTCCCGGTCGTCACCGAGCAGCTGAAGCTGTCCGGCCTGACCGAGAAGCGCGAGGGCTCCTGGAGCCGCGTGGTCGTCGAGAAGCCGTTCGGCTCCGACCTCCGCACCGCACGCGAGCTGAACGCGATCGTCGAGAGCGTGTTCGCGCCCGACGACGTGTTCCGCATCGACCACTACCTCGGCAAGGAGACCGTCCAGAACCTGCTGACGCTCCGGTTCGCGAACCAGATGTACGAACCCATCTGGAACTCGAACTACGTCGACCACGTGCAGATCACGATGGCCGAGGACATCGGCGTCGCCGGACGTGCCGCGTACTACGACGGCATCGGTGCGGCGCGCGACGTCATCCAGAACCACCTGCTCCAGCTCCTCGCGCTCACCGCGATGGAGGAACCCGTCTCGTTCAAGGCCGCGGACCTCCGCGCCGAGAAGGAGAAGGTGCTCTCCGCCGTGCGCCTGCCCGAGGACCTGTCGACCGCCACCGCCCGCGGGCAGTACGCCGGCGGCTGGCAGGGCGGCGAGAAGGTGCTCGGCTTCCTCGACGAGGCCGGCATGAACCCGGAGTCCGGCACCGAGACGTACGCGGCGATCAAGCTCGACATCGCGACCCGTCGGTGGCAGGGCGTCCCGTTCTACCTCCGCGCCGGCAAGCGCCTCGGCCGCCGCGTCACCGAGATCGCGATCGTGTTCAAGCGCGTCCCCGAGGACGTCTACGGCAACACGCAGTCGCCGCTCGGTCAGAACGCACTCGTGATCCGCGTCCAGCCGGACGAGGGCGTCACGCTCCGCTTCGGCTCGAAGGTCCCCGGCGTCGGCACCCAGGTGCGCGACGTGACGATGGACTTCGGCTACGGCCACGCGTTCACCGAGGCATCCCCCGAGGCGTACGAGCGACTCATCCTCGACGTGCTCCTCGGTGACCCGCCGCTGTTCCCGCGGCACCAGGAGGTCGAGCTGTCCTGGAAGATCCTCGACCCGATCGAGGAGTTCTGGGCCACGCAGGGCCAGCCCGAGCAGTACCGTCCCGGCACGTGGGGTCCGGCGTCCGCCGACGCCCTGCTCGCCCGCGACGGCCGGACCTGGAGGCGTCCATGAAGATCGACCTGCCGAACACCACTGTCTCGAAGATTCAGAAGAAGCTCGTCCACATCCGCGAAGAGGGCGGCGCCGTCGCACTCGGTCGTGTCCTGACGCTCATCATCTCGACGGCCCTCGGCCACGAGGAAGAAGCGATCGAGGCCGCGAACGAAGCGTCCCGCGAACACCCGATGCGCGTGATCATCGTGTCGAAGAACGACGGCGACACCAAGTCGCCCGGGCGTCTCGACGCGCAGATCCGCGTGGGCAGCGACGCCGGTGCGAGCGAGGTCATCGTGCTCCGCGCGTACGGCGAGACCGCGACCGACGAGGAGAGCCTGGTCACCGGCCTGCTCCTGCCGGACGCGCCCGTCGTCGCCTGGTGGCCGCAGACCGCGCCGCAGCAGCCGTCGGCGTCCGCGCTCGGCCGCATCGCCCAGCGCCGGATCACCGACGCCGCCGCGCAGAAGGACCCGAACGGTGCGATCGAGGCGCTCGGTGCCTCGTACGTGCCCGGGGACACCGACTTCGCGTGGACCCGTCTGACCCTCTGGCGGAACCAGCTCGCCGCGGCGCTCGACCAGCCGCCGTACGAGCCGGTCACCGCGGTGGAGGTCACCGGCGCGTCGGACAGCCCGTCGACGATCCTCCTCGCCGCGTGGCTGCAGCTGCAGCTCGAGGTGCCCGTCACCGTCACGACGTCGCCCCGCGCGACCGGGTCGAGCGGCATCCACGGCGTGAAGCTCGTCCGCGAGTCCGGCACCATCGAGCTCGAGCGGTCCCTGGTGGACGTCGCCACGCTCTCGATGCCCGGGCAGCCGACGCACGACCTGTCGCTGCCACGCCGCAACCTGCGCGACTGCCTGGCCGAGGAACTCCGTAGACTCGACCCGGACGTCCTCTTCGGAGACGTCGTCAAGCACGGAGTGCCCCAGCTGCGCGAGACCATCGCGCGCTGAGCACCCCACAACGGTCGGGCCGCCTGCTGCTGCAGACGGCCCGACCGGACCGAAGGCGGTCGTACGACCGGTCGGCCGCCACGAACACGGGAGTCACGTGACCAACGAACGGCGGGTGCTCGTGCACCCGGACAAGCAGGCCCTCGGCGCTTCGGTCGCCGCACGCTTCATCACGAAGATCATCGACGTGCTCGACGAGCAGGAGCGTGCCGACATCGCGATCAGCGGTGGATCGGTGTCGTCCCTCGTCCTGGCCGCGATCGGGCAGTCCCCGGCTCGTGAGAGCGTCGACTGGTCGAAGGTGCACGTGTGGTGGGTCGACGAGCGCTGGGTGCCGACCGGCGACGCCGACCGCAACATCACCGGCACGCAGACCGACTTCTTCGACCACGTCGACATCCCGGCGGAGAACATCCACCCCATCGCTGCGAGCGACGAGGGCATCTCCATCGAGGACGCCGCGACCCGCTACGAGCAGGAGCTGCACGCCGCCGCGCCGGACGACGCCATCGCGCCCCGGTTCGACATCACGCTCCTCGGCGTCGGCCCCGACGGTCACACCGCCTCGCTCTTCCCGGAGTTCCCGCAGCTCTCGGTCACCGACCGCGTCGTGCTCACGGTCGACGACTCCCCCAAGCCGCCGCCGCAGCGCCTGACCCTCACGTTCCCGGCGATCAACGCCTCGCAGCGCGTCTGGGTCATCCTGTCCGGAGCCGAGAAGGCGTCGGTCCTCGGGCTCGCTCTGGCCGGTGCCGCCGTTGACGAGGTCCCCGTCGGAGGGGTCCAGGGTCGGAAGCGCACCGTCTTCTTCGTGGACCAGGACGCCGCGCGCGACGTCCCCGAGAACCTGATCGCGTCGACCTACTAGACGCGCGCGTTCCTTCCGGGAGGCCCGGTGCCAGCTGGCACCGGGCCTCCCGTCGTTCCGTGGTCGCGCCCACCGCGCGCCGCGCCTCGACACGCCCGGCTCGGCCCGGCGAGGTCGCACGAACTGTCGCCTGCGGGCGCCGCAGGCGACAGTTGGTGCCACCCCGGCGCACTGCACACGGCGTGTCGTGACCACTCGGCCAACCGGCTCTGCGCGCGGCACCCGGCACCCGGCAGCTGGCACCCGGCACTCGGCAGCCGGCACTCGGCACTCGGCACTCGGCACTCGGCACTCGGCAGCCGAACGGTCGCGACTCCCCGTCGGCGCGACGCCGAGAGGTCGTGAACTGTCGGCCGCGCGCATGTCAGACGACGGTTGGTGTCACCTCGGCACACTGCACGCGGGGTGTCGTGACCACTCGGCGAACCGGCTCTGCGCGCGCCACCCGTCAGCCGGCACCCGACAGCCGGCACCCGGCACCCGGCACCCGGCACCCGGCACCCGGCACCCGAACGGTCGCGACTCCCCGCCGGCGCGACGCCGAGTGGTCATGAACTGTCGGCCGCGCGCAGGTCAGGCGACAGTTCGTGCCACCTCGGCGCGCTGCACGCGGCGTGTTGTGACCACTCGGCGAACCGGCTCTGCGCGCGGCACTCGGCAGCCGGCACCCGGCAGCCGAACGGTCGCGACTCCCCGCCGGCGCGACGCCGAGTGTCCACGAACTGTCGGCTGCGCGCACGTCAGGCGACAGTTAGTGCCACCTCGGCGCACTGCACGCGGGGTGTCGTGACCACTCGGCGAACCGGCTCTGCGCGCGGCACGCGGCACCCGGCAGCCGGCACCCGGCGCTCGGCAGCCGAACGGTCGCGACTCCACGCCGGCGCGACGCCGAGTGGTCACGAACTGTCGGCTGCGCGCATGTCAGGCGACGGTTGGTGCCACCTCGGCGCACTGCACGCGGCGTGTCGTGACCACTCGGCGAGCAACCCACCCGTGCTCGGCGCACTGCACGCGGCGTGTCACGACCACTCGGCGAGCGACCCACTCGGCGAGCGACCCACCCGTGCGCGGCGCATTGTCGGCAGTCCCCCGGACGCACGAAGGCCCCCGCACCGGATCGGTGCGGGGGCCTCCGTTGAGACTTCGGGCGCTTACGCCTTCTTCGCGGCAGTACCGCGGCGCTCGCGCAACTGCTGCAGAGCGTCTTCGAGGAGCTGCGCTGCCTCTTCCTCGGTACGACGTTCCTTCACGTACGCGAGGTGCGTCTTGTAGGGCTCCGTCTTGGAGACCACGGGCGGGTTCTCCTTGTCACGCCCTGCCGGCAGACCGCTGGACGGCGAGTCGACCGTCTCGGGGATCTCTTCGTCCGGGAGGTTCGCGGCGAAGTACCGCACGACCTCGTTGCCGAGGGCATCCCAGTAGGAGATCGCCACCCGCTCTGCCTGGACCCCGCGGTCCTGCTCCCCCATGGGGCCCGCGCCGACGCGAGACCCTCGGATTGCACTGCCTCCGCTTGCCATGGATCAGCTCCCCGCCGTGAACTTGTTGATGAGACCGAGCACGATGATGGAAACGATCCAGACCAGACCGAGGATCACCGTGATGCGGTTGAGGTTGCGCTCGGCAACGCCGGACGCACCGAGGTTGCTCGTCACGCCGCCGCCGAACATGTCGGAGAGGCCACCACCGCGGCCCTTGTGCAGCAGGATGAGGAGCGTGAGCAGGAGGCTCGTGATTGCGAGCAGGACCTGCAGCACGACGGAGAGTATCGCCACGACGTACCTTTCGTGTCAGTCAGCCGTACCAGTGTACCGGCCGCGCAGAGCACGGCCGGTACACGGACGGGAGTGGTGCAGAACTGCAGCCCGTGTCGGCTACAGTCCGACGTGCTGGCGGAACCGGGCGATCGCCGCGAACTCCTGCACGTCGAGCGATGCGCCACCGACGAGGGCGCCGTCGATGTCGGGCTCCCGGAGGAACCCGGCGATGTTGCCGGACTTGACCGAGCCGCCGTACAGCACACGGGTGTCCGCTGCGGCCTGGTCGCCCCACGCCGCGGCGATGCCACGACGGATGGCGGCGCAGTCCTCCTGCGCCTGCTCGGCAGTGGCCGCCTGCCCCGAGCCGATGGCCCAGACCGGCTCGTACGCCACGACGATCTCGGACGGCTGCACCGCGTCGAGGACGACACGGAGCTGCTCGACCGGCACGACGCCAGCGCCGCGCTCCTCGCGCTGCTCGCCGGTCTCGCCGACGCAGACGATCGGCACGAGACCGTGCTTGACGGCCGCAGCGGTCTTCGCTGCGACGACCTCGTCGGTCTCGCCGTGCAGCGTGCGCCGCTCGGAGTGGCCGACGATGACGTACTGCGCGTCGAGCGCCGACAGGAACGCGCCGGAGACGTCACCGGTGAAGGCACCGGAGTCGTGCTGCGACAGGTCCTGCGCGCCGAAACGGATCGGCAGCTTGTCGGCCGAGATGAGCGTCTGCACGCTCCGCAGGTCGGTGAACGGCGGGAACACCGCGACCTCGACGTCGTCGAAGTCGTGGCGGGCGTCCTTCAGGGTCCACGCGAGCTTCTGCACGGTGGCGATGGCCTGGAGATGATCGAGATTCATCTTCCAGTTGCCGGCGATCAGCGGAGTACGAGTCATGCGGACCACCCCAGTGCTTCGAGACCGGGGAGCGGCTTGCCCTCGAGGAACTCGAGGCTCGCACCGCCACCGGTCGAGATGTGCCCGAACTGGTCGTCCGAGAACCCGAGCGACCGGACGGCAGCGGCGGAGTCGCCACCGCCGACCACGCCGAGGCCGTCGACCTCGGTGAGGGCCTTGGCGACGGTCTTCGTGCCGGCGGCGAAGGCCGGGAACTCGAACACGCCCATCGGACCGTTCCAGAACACGGTCTTCGAACCGGACACCGCCGACGCGAAGCGCGCAGCCGTCTCCGGACCGATGTCGAGACCGATGCCGTCGGCGCCGAAGGACGACGACTCGATCGCGTCGGCCGCCACCGTCTCGTGCGCCGCGTCGGCGGCGAAGCCGGACGCAACGACCACGTCGGTCGGCAGGTCGATCGTGACGCCGAGCTCCTTCGCCCGCGAGAGGTACTCGCGGACGACGTCGAGCTGGTCGGCCTCGAGCAAGGACTTCGCGACCCCGTGGCCCTGGGCCGCGAGGAACGTGAAGAGCATGCCGCCACCGATGCACAGCGTGTCGACCTGGGGCAGGAGGTGGTCGATGACCCCGAGCTTGTCGCTGACCTTCGAGCCACCGAGCACCACCGTGTAGGGGCGCTCGGGGTTCTTGGTCAGGCGCTCGAGCACCCGCAGCTCGGTCTCGATGAGCGAACCGGCTGCACTCGGCAGCGCGGACGCGAGCTCGTAGACCGAGGCCTGCTTGCGGTGCACGACACCGAAGCCGTCGGAGACGAAGGCGTCTCCGAGGGCGGCGATGCGTTCGGCGAAGGCACTGCGCACGGCGGCGTCCTTCGAGGTCTCCTCCGGGTTGAACCGGAGGTTCTCGAGCAGCAGGACGTCGCCGTCCTCGAGTTCCCCGGCGGCCGCGGTCGCTTCGTCACCGACGGTCTCGCCGACGAACGTGACCTCTTTGCCGAGCAGCTCGGAGAGCCGCTGGCCGACCGGCGCGAGCGAGAACTCCGGCTTGGGTTCCCCGTCGGGGCGGCCCAGATGGGAGATCACGATGACGCGCGCGCCGGCGGTGATGAGGGTGTTCAGGGTGGTCAGCGACGCCCGGACACGGCCGTCGTCCGTGATCGTGCCGTCCTTGAGCGGGACGTTCAGGTCACAGCGGACGATGACGCGCTTGCCGGCGAGGTCGCCGAGGTCCTCGAGGGTGCGGAGGGCCATGTGTTACAGACGCTCGCCGACGTACTCGGTGAGGTCGACGAGGCGGTTCGAGTAGCCCCACTCGTTGTCGTACCACGAGGTGATCTTCACGAGGCCACCGATGACCTTGGTGAGACCGGAGTCGTAGATCGAGGAGTGCGGGTCCGTCGTGATGTCGGTCGACACCAGCGGGTCCTCGCTGTAGAGCAGGATGCCCTTGAGCGGGCCCTCGGCGGCCTCCTTGTACGCGGCGTTGATCTCGTCGACGGTGACCTCGGACTTGGTCTCGAGGGTGAGGTCGGTGATCGAGCCGGTGGGGACCGGCACGCGGAGCGCGAAGCCGTCGAGCTTGCCGGCGAGCTCCGGCATGACCTGGCCGATGGCCTTGGCGGCACCGGTCGAGGTCGGGACGATGTTCAGCGCGGCCGCACGGGCACGACGGGGGTCCTTGTGCGGGCCGTCCTGCAGGTTCTGGTCCGCGGTGTAGGCGTGGATCGTGGTCATGAGGCCACGCTCGATGCCGAACTTGTCGTTGAACACCTTGGCGAGCGGCGCGAGGCTGTTCGTGGTGCACGACGCGTTCGAGATGATGTTGTGGTTCGCCGGGTCGTACTGGTCCTCGTTCACGCCGAGGACGATGGTGACGTCGTCGCCGGTGGCCGGGGCGGAGATGATGACCTTCTTGGCGCCCGCGTCGATGTGCTTCTGCGCATCGGCGGCCTTGGTGAAGAAGCCGGTCGACTCGATGACGATGTCGACGCCCAGCTCGCCCCAGGGGAGGTTGGCGGGGTCGCGCTCCGCGAGGACCTTGATGGCCTTGCCGTCGACGACGATGTTGTCGCCGTCGAGCTCGACGGAGACGCCGAGACGACCCGTGATGGAGTCGAACTTCAGCAGGTTCGCCAGAGCGGCGTTGTCGGTGAGGTCGTTCACCGCCACGATCTCGAGGTCGGAGCCCTTCGCGAGGGCGGCCCGGAAGAAGTTGCGGCCGATACGGCCGAAGCCGTTGATACCGATCTTGACGGTCAATGGATCTCCTGGTGGGTGTGGAGCGCCCGAGGGGCGCTGCTTTCGGAGGGCGCTGGCCCTGTCGGGCCCGCGTGTGGTGGACGATACGCCCCGTAACGTCGCCGTAACGACCCTAGCAGTCGGACTCTGCCAGGCCGTGCCGGATGACGGTCCGTCCGGACGGTCTCGCGGGGCGTCCTGACGGGCGTCGGCGCGGCTCGCGGAGTCGGCCACAGAACGGACGGGAGGCGCGGTGCCAGCTGGCACCGCGCCTCCCGTCATGCAGGTCGGACGACCCGTCTCAGACGCCCTCGAGCTCCTCCGGGACGCTCGCTTCCGTCCCGGGGATGCCGAGGTCGGACGCGCGCTTGTCCGCCATCGCGAGGAGGCGACGGATGCGGCCGGCGATGGCGTCCTTCGTCATGGGCGGGTCGGCGTGCTGGCCGAGCTCGTCGAGCGACGCGTCGCGGTGCTCGAGGCGCAGGGCACCGGCGTACTTGAGGTGGTCGGGGACCTCGTCGCCGAGGATCTCGAGCGCACGCTCGACCCGGGCGCACGCGGCGACGGCGGCCTGCGCGGAGCGACGGAGGTTGGCGTCGTCGAAGTTGACGAGGCGGTTCGCGGTCGCACGGACCTCGCGACGCTGCCGCATCTCCTCCCAGTCCGCGGTGGTGCGCGCGGCACCCATCACGGTGAGCATCTGACCGATGGCCTCGCCGTCGCGGATGACGACGCGGTGGACACCACGGACCTCGCGGCCCTTCGCGGCGACGCCGAGGCGCGACGCGGCGCCGACGAGGGCCATCGCGGCCTCGTTGCCGGGGCAGGTGACCTCGAGCGCTGCGGCACGGCCCGGGTCGGTCAGGGTGCCGGAGGCGAGGAAGGCACCGCGCCAGATCGCGGCGAGGTCCTCGCGGTTGCCGGTCGTGAGTCGGTTCGGGAGCCCGCGGACGGGGCGACGGCGCGCGTCCATGAGCCCGGTCTGGCGGGCGAGGGTCTCCCCCGCCTCGAGCACGCGGACCAGGTAGCGGGTGCCGCGACGGGAGGACGCGGACGACCCCACCGACGCTTCGCTCCGGACGCCGTACAGCTCGGCGAGGTCCTTGCGGACCCGGTGCACGATGATCCGGGTGTCGAGCTCGACCTCGACCGCGATGCGGCCCGAGATGACGTGCAGTCCACCCGCGAACCGGAGGATCGTGGCCAGTTCGGCGGCGCGGACCGTGTTGCGGTTCACGGCGACCCTGGCCAGTTCGTCCTTGACCTCGGCAGTCAACGGCACAGCATCATTCCTAACGTTCATCTGGTGGTCCCGCGGGCCCGGCGGCACGTGTGTGGTGAGCAGCCGGAGGGACGGTCACTCCCGGCCGAGATCTCGGTTCTTCACACGCACGGCGACGCCCGGCATCCCGCGGAGGAGGTTCGCCAACTCGGCGACGATGGCGACCGAGCGGTGCTTCCCGCCGGTACAGCCGATGGCGATCGTAGCGTGTCTTTTGTTCTCGCGCTGGTACCCCTCGAGCACCGGCTCGAGCACGGAGACGTACCGGTCGACGAACGGACGGGCTCCCGGCTGGGCGAGCACGTAGTCCGAGACGGGCTGGTCGAGGCCCGTGTGGGCCCGGAGTTCCGGGACCCAGTAGGGGTTCGGGAGGAACCGGACGTCGGCGACCATGTCGGCGTCGGCAGGCAGTCCGTACTTGAACCCGAAGCTCATGAGCGTCACCTGAACACCCACGAAGTGATCGTCGGCGAACTGCTCGGTGACGGTGTTCGCGAGCTGGTGGATGTTGAGGTCCGACGTGTCGATGACCATGTCGGACGCTTCGCGGAGACCGGCCAGCCGCGCGCGCTCGCGGGCGATGCCGTCGAGCAGGGTGTCCTCGCCCTGGAGCGGGTGCGGACGACGGACCTGCTCGAAGCGGCGCACCAGGACGGCGTCGGTGGCCTCGAGGAAGAGCACCCGGACGCGCGCGGACGTGCTCGAGCGCACCTGCTCGACCGCGTGCTCCGGGTCGGTGAAGAACCGTCCGCCGCGGACGTCGACGACCGTGGCGATCTTCGGGATCTTCTCGCCGGCGCGGTCGGCCAGCTCGGTGAGCGGCGCGAGCATCTGGGTCGGCAGGTTGTCGACCACGTACCAGCCGAGGTCCTCGAGGGCCTTGCCGACCGTCGAACGCCCGGCCCCGGACATGCCGGTGACGATGAGGATGTCGTGCTGCGGCGCGTGGTTCGCCGCGGTGGCGCTGTCGGTCATCTGGGAGTGGGCTCCGTCGTGGCGGCCCGGGCGCGTCGCCCGGGGAGGTCTCGGCTGCTGGACCAGGCTATCGCCCGTGACGGGCCGGGAGGCACGGGTTGCGTCACGACGGTCGCTGCGGACCGTCGTGGGTCACCTCTGGGACCCGCACCGGGCCTCCTGGCGGTGTCACGCCACCCGACGGAGCCGGGACGCCGTCGGCATCCGGACCGCTCGGTTCCGGCGCGCTGGTGGGCGAATCCGCGCTCGTCGCAGGGGCGCTCGTCGGCGTCTGCTGCAGCTTCGTGACGACCGCGGCCGCCGTGGCGGGGCCGACGCCGTTCACCTCGCCGATCTCCTCCGCCGTGGCCTCCCGCAACCGCGCGACCGAGCCGAAGTGCTTCAGCAGCGCGTTCACCCGGGTCGGGCCGAGCCCGGGGATCTCGGACAGCCGGGACCGGACGTCGCGCTTCCGTCGGGTGCGCTGGTGCGTGATGGCGAACCGGTGGGCCTCGTCGCGGATGCGCTGGATGAGGAAGAGCGCCTCGGAGTTGCGGGGCAGGATCACCGGGAAGTCGTCGTCCGGCAGCCAGAGTTCCTCGAGCCGCTTCGCGATGCCGACCAGCGCGATGTCGTGCACGCCCGCCTCGTCCATCGCGCGCTTCGCTGCCTGCACCTGGGGCTGGCCGCCGTCGACGATGAGCAGTTGCGGACGGTACGCGAACCGCTTCGACGGCTTCGAGCCCTCGACGACCTCGTCGCTCGTGACGTCGGGCACGTCCGGGAGCTCGGCGTCCTCGTCGAGACGCGCGAGCCGCCGGGACAGCACCTGGTACATGCTGTCGGTGTCGTCGGTGGTCTCGGCGATCGTGTAGCGGCGGTACTGGTCCTTGCGGGGCAGCCCGTCCTCGAACACCACCATCGACGCCACGACGTTCGTGCCCTGCAGGTGCGAGATGTCGTAGCACTCCATCCGGAGCGGTGCCTCGGTCATGCCGAGGGCGTCCTGGATGTCCGCGAGGGCCGCCGAGCGGGTCGTGTAGTCGGCGGACCGCTTGGTCTTGTAGAGCATCAGCGCCTGCGCCGCGTTCTGCGCCGCGGTCCGGGCGAGGCCGGCGCGGTCGCCGCGCTGGGCGGTGCTGAGCTTCGTGCCCCGCCCGCCCCGGCGTTCGCTGAGCCACTGCTGGAGCGCCTCGGCGTCCTCCGGCAGGCTCGGCACGACGACCTCGCGCGGGGGCTCCTCGGCGACGGCCGACGGCGTCAGTGCGTTGTCGGCGTAGACACCCTGCACGATCTGCTCGACGAGGTCGCCGGTGGAGATGTCGAGTTCCTTGTCGACGACCCAGCCGCGGACACCGCGGATGCGGCCACCCCGGACCGAGAACAGTTGCACGGCGGCCGCCAGCTCGTCCTCCGCGATGCCGAACAGGTCGAGGTCGACGGAGTCGCGGAGCACCACGGCGGACTTCTCGAGCACGGCCTCGAGCGCCTCGACCTGGTCGCGGTACCTGGCTGCCTGCTCGTACTGCATGGCGTCGGCCGAGGCACCCATGCGCTGGCGCAGCTCGGTGACGACCCGGCGGTCGTAGCTGTTCATGAAGCGCACGAACTCCTCGACGAGCGCCCGGTGCTCCTCGATCGTGACCTTCTGCGAACAGGGACCGCCGCACTTGCCGATCTGCCCGGGGAAACAGGGCTTGCCGGTCTGCATCGCGCGCTTGTAGGACGAGTCCGAGCAGGTGCGGATCGGGAACACCTTGATCATCAGGTCGATGGTGTCGTGCACCGCCCAGATCTTCGGGTAGGGCCCGAAGTACTTCGCGCCCTTGATCTTGCGGTTCCTCGTCACCATCACCCGCGGGGCTTCGTCCCCCATGGTGATCGCCATGTACGGGTAGGACTTGTCGTCGCGGAACTTGACGTTGAACGGCGGGTCGAACTCCTTGATCCAGGTGTACTCCAGCTGGAGCGCCTCGATCTCGGAACCGACGGTCGTCCACTCGACGCTGCGGGCCGTCAGGACCATGCGCCGCGTGCGTTCGTGCAGCGTCGGCAGGGGCGCGAAGTAGTTGCTCAGCCGGGCGCGGAGGTTCTTCGCCTTGCCGACGTAGAGCACCCGACCGGCCTCGTCACGCCATCGGTAGACGCCGGGGTCGGTCGGGATCTCCCCCGCCTTCGGACGCCACGGGACGGTGTCCGCCACCTACCGCGCACCCGCCTTCTGCTTGCTCGCCTGGGCCTTCTGCCCCTTCTGGGGCTTCTGGCTCGCCTGGCGTGCCTCGACTGCCTGCTGCTTGCCGACCCGGGCGTCCTGCGCGTCGAAGATCTCGCGCAGGAAGACGCCGGTGTGGCTCGCCGGGACGTCGGCGACGTGCTCCGGGGTGCCGGTCGCGAGCACCGTACCGCCGCCGGCACCGCCCTCCGGACCCATGTCGATGACCCAGTCGGCGGACTTGATCACGTCGAGGTTGTGCTCGATCGTGATGACGGTGTTGCCCTTGTCGACCAGGCTCTGCAGCACGAGCAGCAGCTTCCGGACGTCCTCGAAGTGCAGACCCGTCGTCGGCTCGTCGAGCACGTAGACGGTTCGACCGTTCGAGCGGCGCTGCAGCTCGGTCGCGAGCTTCACACGCTGGGCTTCGCCGCCGGAGAGCGTCGTCGCGCTCTGTCCGAGACGGACGTACCCGAGGCCCACGTCGACCAGGGTCGCCATGTACCGGTGGATCGCGGAGATCGGCTCGAAGAACTCGGCCGCCTCGCTGATCGGCATGTCCAGGACCTCGGAGATGCTCTTGCCCTTGTAGTGGACCTGCAGCGTCTCGCGGTTGTACCGGGCGCCCCCGCAGACCTCGCACGCGACGTAGACGTCGGGCAGGAAGTTCATCTCGATCTTGATCGTGCCGTCGCCGGAGCAGTTCTCGCAGCGACCGCCCTTGACGTTGAAGCTGAAGCGTCCGGGCTGGTAGCCGCGGGTCTTGGCCTCTGGCGTCTCGGCGAACAGCTGGCGGATCCGGTCGAACACTCCGGTGTAGGTCGCCGGGTTCGAGCGCGGGGTGCGGCCGATCGGCGCCTGGTCGACGTGCACGACCTTGTCGAGCTGGTCGAGGCCCTTGACGCGGGTGTGCTTGCCGGCGATGTGCCGGGCACCGTTCAGCTGGTTGGCCAGCACCTTGTACAGGATGTCGTTGACGAGCGTCGACTTGCCGGAACCGCTCACCCCGGTGACCGCGGTGAAGACGCCGAGCGGGAAGTCCGCGTCGATCGACTTGAGGTTGTTCGCCCGCGCACCCTGCACGCTGATGACGCGCTTCAGGTTGACCTTCCGGCGCTCGGCGGGGACCTCGATCGCCCGACGACCGGCGAGGTAGTCCCCCGTGATCGACTCGCGGTTCTCGATGATGCCCTCGTACGAACCGGAGTGCACGACCTTGCCGCCGTTCACGCCGGCGCCCGGTCCGATGTCGACCACCCAGTCGGCGGTGCGGATGGTGTCCTCGTCGTGCTCGACGACGATGAGCGTGTTGCCGAGGTCCTTCAGCTTGACGAGGGTGTCGATGAGTCGACGGTTGTCGCGCTGGTGCAGGCCGATGCTCGGCTCGTCGAGGACGTAGAGCACGCCGGTCAGACCGGAGCCGATCTGCGTCGCGAGGCGGATGCGCTGGGCCTCGCCACCCGAGAGCCCGCCGGCACCGCGTGCGAGCGTGAGGTAGTTGAGCCCGACCTCGAGCAGGAACTCGAGCCGCGCCCGGATCTCGCGCAGGACCGCTGCCGCGATGTGGGCCTCGCGCTCGGTCAGCGTGAGGTTCTCCATGAAGGAGTAGGCGTTGTCGAGCGACAGGTCGGTGACGTCGGCGATGCTGCGGCCGTCGACCGTCACCGCGAGCACCTCGGGCTTGAGGCGCGTGCCTTCGCACACCGGGCACGGGACCTCACGCAGGTAGCCCTGGAACCGCTGGCGCTGCGAGTCCGACTCGGCTTCGGCGAACTTGCGCTCGATGTAGGGCATGACGCCCTCGAACCCGCTGGTGTACCGCATCTCGCGGCCGAACCGGTTGCGCCAGGACACCGACACCTGGAAGTCCTTGCCGGTGAGGATCGCCGCCTGCACCGAGGGGTCGAGCTGGCTCCACGGGGTGTCGAGCCCGAAGCCGAGCTCCTTGCCGAGACCGGCGAGGAGCTTCTCGAAGTAGGAGTACAGCCCGCTGGTGCCGGTCCACGGCAGCAGGACGCCGTCGCGGAGCGATGCCTCGGGGTCGCCGAGCACCAGGTCCGGGTCGACGGACATGCGTGTGCCGAGGCCGGAGCACTCGGGGCACGCACCGAACGGCGCGTTGAACGAGAACGTGCGGGGCTCGATCTCGGTCAACGCGAGCGGGTGGTTGTTCGGGCAGGACAGGTTCTCGGAGTAGGTCCGGACCGCTCCGGGGCCCTCGTGGTCGACGAGGTCGATCCCCACCGTGCCGCCGGTCAGCCGCAGGGCCGTCTCGAGCGAGTCGGTGAGCCGGCCGAGGATGTCGTCGTTCGACACGAGGCGGTCGACGATCACCGAGATGTCGTGCTTGACCTGCTTCTTCAGCTTCGGCGGGTCGCTCAGCTGGATGCGCTCACCGTCGACGATCGCACGGGCGTAGCCGGAGGCCGCGAGCTCTTGGAAGAGGTCGACGAACTCGCCCTTCTTCTTCGAGATGACGGGCGCGAGCACCTGGAAGCGCGTGCCGGACTCGAACTCCATGAGCTGGTCGGCGATCTGCTGCACGGTCTGCTTGCTGATCACCTCGCCACAGGTCGGGCAGTGCGGCACACCGATGCGCGCCCAGAGCAGACGCATGTAGTCGTAGACCTCGGTGATCGTGCCCACCGTCGACCGCGGGTTGCGGTTCGTCGACTTCTGGTCGATCGACACCGCCGGGGACAGCCCCTCGATGAAGTCGACGTCGGGGCGGTCGACCTGCCCGAGGAACTGCCGCGCGTACGCGGAGAGGGATTCCACGTACCGCCGTTGCCCCTCGGCGAAGATCGTGTCGAACGCCAGGGAGGACTTGCCCGAACCGGACAGGCCGGTGAACACCACGAGGGAGTCTCGGGGGATCTCGAGGTCGACGTTCCGGAGGTTGTGCACGCGCGCACCACGGACGCTGAGCGTCGAGGTGTCAGTGGGTGCCGTCCCACCGGGGAGGTGGAGGTCGGTCGGTTCGCCGAAGGCGTTCCTGCCGGAGGTCGCGCTGCCGCGGTCAGAGGTGATTGTCATCGCCGTCGATTCTACGAAAGGGGTCCGACAATCGCCCGCGCGGAGGGCTCAGACGAGTGCGTCGAGAGCGAACGCGACGCCGGATCGGGCCTCACTGGCGGCCCAGAGCCGTGCTGCCGCGGTGCGGTCGTGCGCCCGCGGCTCGGCGCGGACGACGGCGGCGGGCCCGCGGAGCTGCATCCAACCGTCCGGGCCCCAGTACTCCCCCGACCGGACGTCGGCCCCGACGGCGGCGTGGACGAGCGGCAGCGCGCCGGCGTCCTTGCCCTGGGCGTACAGGCGCTGTGCGGGCCGGGTCCACGCGGCTTCCGGTCGACTCGGTGCGACGTCCGGACGAGCCGGCGACAGCGAGTCGAGGGACAGCCCGGGGTGCGCGACGACACTCGTGACGGAGGACCCGCTGTCGGCCAGGCGCTCGGCGAGCTCGAAGCCGAAGAGCATCACGGCGAGCTTGCTGCGGGCGTACTGGCCGTAGCTCGAGTACCGGCCGACCCGGAACGCGTCGGTGGTGTCCAACCGGGCCCAGCGGTGCGCGATCGACCCGAGGTGCACGACGCGGCCGGCACGACGCTCGAGCAGCGGCAGGGTACGAGCGGTCCAGGCGAAGTGCCCGAGGTGGTTCGTGCCGATCTGCAGCTCGGTGCCCTGCACGGTCCGGCTCATCGTGGCCGAACCGACGACACCGGCGTTGTTCAGGATCGCGTCGACGCCGTCCGGTTCGAGCGCCGCGAGTTCGTCGGCCGCGGCGTGCACCGAGTCGAGGTCGGCGAGGTCGAGGTGGACGTGCCCGATCGACGCGCTGTCGACGTGTCGCCGGATGCTGCGTTCGGCCGCCGCGGCCCGATCACGGTCGCGGGTCGCGAGCACCACCCGGTGTCCGGCGGCGGCGAGCTGTTCGGCAGCGTGGTACCCGAGCCCTGCGCTCGCTCCCGTGACGACGACGGTGCGCACGGGCTCAGTTGACATGCCCGGCCGACTCCATCTGACGCAGGGCCTTCTTGAGGTCCTGGACCTCGTCGCGGAGGCGTGCGGCGAGCTCGAACTTCAGCTCGGCGGCAGCCTGCAGCATCTGGTCGTTGAGGTCGCCGATCGTGGCCTCGAGCTGGGTCGCGCCCTCGCCGGCGATGCCACCACGCTTGAGGTTCGGCGTGGGCGACCGACGCCCGTCAGCACCGGGACGACCCTGCAGCAGTGCCTTGGTGTCGTCGTTCTCGCGCTGCAGGACCTCGGTGATGTCGGCGATCTTCTTGCGGAGCGGCTGCGGGTCGATGCCGCGCTCCAGGTTGTACGCGACCTGCTTCTCGCGGCGGCGGTCCGTCTCCTCGATCGCGGTCTTCATCGAGTCCGTCATCTTGTCGGCGTACATGAGCACCTGCCCCGACACGTTGCGGGCGGCACGACCGATCGTCTGGATGAGTGAGGTCGAGGACCGGAGGAAGCCCTCCTTGTCGGCGTCGAGGATCGCCACGAGCGAGACCTCGGGCAGGTCGAGCCCTTCTCGCAGCAGGTTGATGCCGACGAGGACGTCGTAGACGCCCTGCCGCAGTTCGGTCAGGAGCTCGACGCGCTTCAGGGTGTCGACGTCGGAGTGCAGGTACCGCACCCGGACGCCGGCGTTGCCGAGGAAGTCGGTGAGTTCCTCGGCCATGCGCTTGGTGAGGGTGGTCACGAGGACGCGTTCGTCCTTGTCGACGCGCTGCGTGATCTCTTCGAGCAGGTCGTCGATCTGGCCGTCGCTCGGCTTCACCACGATCTCGGGGTCGATCAGGCCAGTCGGGCGGATGATCTGCTCGACGACGCTGTCGGTCACGCCGAGCTCGTACCGGCCCGGGGTGGCCGACAGGTAGACCTTCTGGCCGACGCGCTCGAGGAACTCCTCCCACTTCAGCGGGCGGTTGTCCATCGCGCTCGGAAGACGGAACCCGTGCTCGACCAGGGTGCGCTTGCGGGACGCGTCGCCCTCGTACATCGCACCGATCTGCGGGACCGTGACGTGCGACTCGTCGATGACGATGAGGAAGTCGTCCGGGAAGTAGTCGATGAGGCAGTGCGGCGCTTCACCCGGCCCGCGGCCGTCCATGTGCCGCGAGTAGTTCTCGATGCCCGAGCAGAAGCCGATCTGCTCCATCATCTCGATGTCGAACGTGGTGCGCATCCGGAGCCGCTGTGCCTCGAGCAGCTTGCCCTGGCCCTCGAGCTCGGCGAGCCGCTCCGCCAGTTCTTCCTTGATGGAGCTGATCGCCCGGTGCATCACGTCGGTGTCGGCGACGTAGTGCGACGCCGGGAAGATCGAGACGGCCGGCAGGTCGTCGATGACGTTGCCGGTGAGGGGGTGCAGCGAGGAGAGCGCTTCGACCTCGTCCCCGAACATCTCGATGCGGATCGCGTGCTCTTCGTACATCGGGATGATCTCGATGGTGTCGCCGCGCACCCGGAACGTGCCACGCGCGAAGTCGACGTCGTTGCGCTGGTACTGCATCGCGACGAACTTGCGGACGAGCTGGTCGCGGGAGATCGTCTGGCCGACGTGGAGCGCGACCGAGGCGTTCATGTACTGCTCGGGGGTGCCGAGGCCGTAGATGCACGAGACCGTCGAGACCACCACGGTGTCGCGTCGGCTGAGCAGCGAGTTGGTCGTCGAGTGCCGGAGCCGTTCGACCTCGGCGTTGACCGAGGAGTCCTTCTCGATGAAGGTGTCCGTCTGCGGGACGTACGCCTCGGGCTGGTAGTAGTCGTAGTACGAGACGAAGTACTCGACGGCGTTGTTCGGCATGAGACTGCGGAACTCGTTCGCGAGCTGCGCTGCGAGGGTCTTGTTGTGCGCGAGCACCAGGGTCGGCCGCTGCACCTGCTCGATGAGCCACGCGGTCGTCGCCGACTTGCCGGTACCCGTCGCCCCGAGCAGCACCACGTCGGTCTCACCGGCGTTGATGCGGCCGGCGAGCTCCGCGATCGCCGCCGGCTGGTCGCCGCTCGGCGAGTACTCGCTGATGACCTCGAACGGACGTACCGCGCGGGTCGGTTCGATCGCAACACCCATGGGGACAACGGTAGTCGGCACCCCTGACACCGCACGCTCGTGCTCGCCCACGGCGTATCGTCCGCGGCAAGCAGGCTCCAAGTCCGCTGATAGCAACCGGGCATAGCGTCCGATCCGTTCAGCAACCCGACACCTTCTCACTCCCCCGAAGAGGCCCCATGACGACGGCGACCCCCGCCGCACCGACGAAGGGCACCCCGATCCGCGGACGCATCCGCGGTCGAGTGCTCCTCCTGCTCTGCTTCATGTACGCGATCTCGTACATCGACCGCACGAACATCTCCACCGCCCTCCCGCACATCACCGAGGAGTTCGGCTTCAACGAGGCCACGGCGGGCCTCATCGTGTCCGCGTTCTCCCTGCCGTACGCCCTGCTCCAGGTCTTCGGCGGCACGATCAGCGAGAAGTTCGGCCCGCGCAAGGCGCTCTTCGTGATCACCGTCGTCTGGGGCGTCGCGACGCTGTGGACCGGCTTCGCGGTCGGCTTCTGGACCCTCTTCGCGGCCCGCGCGCTGCTCGGCCTCAGCGAGGCCGCTGCGTTCCCCACCGCGACCCAGGCCATGAGCCGCTGGATCCCGCGCGACCGCAACGGCTTCGCCCAGGGCGTCGTGCACTCGGCCGCCCGACTCGGCAACGCCCTGGCACCACTCCTCGTCGCCTGGGTGATCGGCGCGACCGGCAGCTGGCGCTGGGCGTTCTTCGCCACCGCGGTGCTCTCGTTCGCGTGGGGCATCATCTGGTTCCTCTGGTTCCGCGACAAGCCCGAGTCGACGAAGGGCATCAAGCAGGTGGAGCTGTCCGAGCTCCCGCCCGTCGAGACCCGCGCGACCCGTCCCCCGGTGCCGTGGCGTCAGATGGCGAAGCAGATCCTCCCGGTGACCTTCGTCGACTTCGGGTACGGCTGGACGCTCTGGGTGTTCCTCACCTGGCTGCCGACGTTCCTCAGCTCGACCTACGGCCTGGAGATCGGCGACTTCGCCCTGTTCACCACGCTGATCCTGCTCGCCGGCGTCGTCGGCGACACCGTCGGCGGCATGCTCAGCGACCGCATCATCCACCGTGGCGGCAACACCAGGAACGCCCGTCGCACCGTGCTGGTGATCGGCCTGGGCGGCTCGCTCGTCTGCCTGATCCCGCTCGTCATCGGGCAGGGGCTGCTCGTCGCGACGATCTCGCTGGCGCTGTCGTTCTTCTTCCTCGAGCTCTGCAACGCCAACCTGTGGGCGATCCCGATGGACGTCGCGCCACAGTGGTCCGGCACCGCCTCCGGGTTCATGAACACCGGGTTCGGCATCGCCGGCGTCGTCTCGCCGATCGTCTTCGGCCTGCTCATCGACGCCTCCGGCTGGCAGCTGCCGTTCGCACTGTCCTGCGCGCTGCTCGCGGCCGCCGCGGTCGTCGCGTGGTTCATGAAGCCGCAGCGCCTGACCTCGACGGACGGCGTGCTCGAGGTCGGCGTCCCGAAGGCCGAGCAGCACTCGGCCTGATCACGACCGCAGCCGACGGCCCGTCCCTCCGGGGACGGGCCGTCGGTCGTCCCGGCACCGGACGCGCGCCGACGGTCGTCCGCGGCACCGGACGCGCCCCGTCGGTCGTCCCGGCACCGGACGCACGCCGTCGGTCGTCCCGGCACCGGACGCGCGGCCGGCGGTGGTCGGACCCCGCCACCCACCGGCCGGGAGGCACGGGTGCAGCCCGCCCCGCGCCTCCAGGCCGACGAACGCGAACGCGACAGGTCCCCGCGGACGTCCGCAGGGACCCGTCGCGACGCCGGGAACGACCGAGCTGATCAGCGCGCGGCGCGCCGCCCCACGTCGTCGGTCTCGCCGACGAGCGCGTCATCCGGCTCCACCGGTTCTGGCGAACGCTGCGCGACCTGCGGCGCGGGCGACCCGCCAGCGACCGACGCGCGCTTCCGTGCCCGCGCCTCGCGCTGCCCGCGGGACGCCAGCGACGGGCGCCCGGTCAACGGCACGCTCAGCGGGGTCCAGCGGAACAGCTCCGTCACCGCGACGGACAGCACCACGACGAGCAGGTAGGTCACCAGCGTGAGCCACGGCTTCGGGACGACCTGCTCGAGCCAGCTGTCGCCGTACAGCAGGATCCAGATCATGAACGGGTGGCTGAGGAAGATGCCGAACGAGCGGTCCGAGCCGTAGTCGATGACCCTCGCGAGCGGGCTGCCGGGGCGCCGGCGGTCGGCCCACGAGGCGCCGATCGCCAGGAAGCCGACGAACACGGCGGCGCTCCAGACCGCCTGGACCGGCTGCAGCGGGGTCCCGGCGGCGTAGAGCGACTGCCCGAGACCGACCTGCAGCGCCCAGACGCCGAGGGTGAGCCCGCCGACCCCGGCGAACGCCCACAGCACGGCGCGACGGTGCACCCGGATGAAGCGCAGGAACGCGTCGGCGTGGTCCGCGGCGATCGCCCCGGAGACGATGAAGAAGACGTACGAGAAGAAGAACTGCTTCTGGTACCCGTGCAGCCACGCGTCACTCGCAGGGAAGTACTTGTACCCGGCGAACACCACGAGCTGCACCACCAGGGACACGACGAGGGTGGTGACGTGGTGCCCCCGCGTCGCGCGCACGAGCCACGTGATCACGGGCAGCAGCAGGTACACCTGCATCGTCACGAGCAGGAAGTACAGGTGGTACCAGGAGGTGCCCGTGACGACGCCCTCCGCGAAGGTCCGGACCAGGTCGGGCACGTCGCCCCGACGGGTGGCGTCGAGGAGCCACGACGAGCCCACGTAGACGAACGACCACGCCAGGTACGGCACGCCGACGAGCAGGAAGCGCTTCGGCCAGAACTGCGCCATCGGCCGGGGACGGAGCGTGTAGCTGTAGACCAGGACGAACGCGGTCAGCGAGAAGAAGACCAGCCGGGTGAAGTGCAGGAGCCCGAGCAGCGCGTTGAGCCCGACGTCGTCGCTGGCCACGGTGTGGCTGGTGGTGTGCACCCCGATCACGCACGCGAACGTCAGGATGCGGAGGACGTCGACCTCGTACAGGTGCCGGGGCTTCCCCTGGGCGGTCCGGGTCGGGGTCTGCTCCCCCTGCACGGCTCCGCTCACGAGGCCTGCGCCATCGTCCGGACCTTCGCGCGCTGCACCTTGCCGGTGGGGGCGCGGGGCAGGTCGGGCACGACGATGACCTCCACCGGGCGGCGGAACCGGGTCAGGCGCTCTTCGGCCCGGGCGACCAGGTCGGCGACGAGCGCGTCCGGGTCGACCGGTTCGTCCGGCTGTGGGATGACGTAGGCGATCGGGACCGCACCGAGCACGTCGTGCGGTCGGCCGACGACGACCGCCTCGAGCACCCGCGGGTCCCCGAGCAGGACGTCCTCGACCTCGGACGGGTAGACCTTCTCGCCACCGCGGTTGATGACGTCGTCGGACCGGCCGGCCAGCGAGACCCAGCCGTCGGCGGCGACGGACCCGAGGTCCCCGGTGCTCAGCCAGCCGTCGGCGTCGAACCGCTCGGCGGCCCGCCCGCCGAGGTAGCCGTGCACGATGCCCTCGCCACGGACCCAGAGCGCACCGATCTCGTCGGGACCGAGGACGCTGCCGTCCTCGCCACGGACCTGCACCTCGGACCCCACGGGGACGCCGACGGTCCCGGGTCGTGCCGGGGCGTCGAGTGGCGACGCGGTGATCTGCGACGCCCCCTCGGTCATCCCCCAGCTGACGACGAGCGGCACGTCGCCGAGCGCGGCACGCACCGGGTCGGGCAGCGGCGCCGAGGCGCTCCGGACGAACCGCAGGGTCGGCGGGAAGTCGAGCGGACCGGTCTTCGCCAGGACCGCGAGGACGGCTGGCACCGCGTTCAGCCAGGTGATCCGTCGGTCGGCGAGCAGTTCCCAGAACCCGGTCCGCCGGAACCGACGGTCGAGCACGAGGGTGGCACCGGCGACGAGCGTGGCGAGGAGGCCGACGACCTCGGCGTTCACGTGGAAGAGCGGCAGCGAGTTGAAGCCGCGGTCCTCCGCGGTCAGGCGGTTGTGCCGGGCGACGGCGCGCGCCACGAAGAGCAGCTGCGACTCGGGCAGCTCGACGCCCTTCGGCGTGCCGGTCGACCCGGAGGTGAAGAGCACGACGGAGCCCTCCCCCGGCGCGTGCGGCTGCTCGGTGGGCAAGTCGCCGTCACGGACACCGGCCGGGAGGAACGTGGCCGGGTCGATCCCGCTGGCTGGCGCTCCGGGGACGGTCGAGTCCACGTCACGGTCCGACACGACGATGGACGCCCCGCCGATCAGGTCGGCGAGCCGCCCGGGTTCGGTGGTCGGCTGTCCGGTGTCGACGGGGATCGCGCGCCGACCGGTCGCGACGGCGCTGAGGTGCACGACGGCGAAGGCGAGCGGGTCGCCGATGTCGACGAGGACCGCTCCGGAGGGGGCCACACCGATCGCGTCGAACGTCGCGGACCAGGCGGCCACCGCGTCGTCGAGCGCTCGGTAGGTCAGGACGCGCTCTGATCGGGCGTCCTCGAGGTAGGCGCGCTCCGCGTCTCCGGCCGCACGGGCGCGGATCACTGAGCGCAGATCGGGTTCAACGGGCTGCACCGGGTCAGGGTATTGCGGATTCCTATGAGCCGTCGGAGGAAGGCGTGTCCGCTGCCTCGGTGGGGAACCGGTGCAGCATCCACTGCCACAACGCCTGCATCCGGGGCGCACCGTCCGGCCCGAGCGGGGTCGTGTCCTTGATGATCAGCGAGTGCGCCTTCCCTCGACCCCGGACGTCGGTGAGGATCGCGTGCGGTTCGGCCCCGCCGAGCGGCGGCTCGGTGTCCGTGCGGAACGGGCCGTCGACGCCGTCGAGCCCGAGGACCTCCCACGAGCCGGTGATCCGCGGCCCGAAGCCGTCGCGGACGTCGTCGATCGCGTACATCCGGTCGACCGGGGTCTTGCCGGGCCTGTCCATCCACGCCGCGTGCGCCGGGCCGCGGGACTCCACCGGCGACGAGAACATCAGCGCGCCGCGGACCGACCGGATGTGCGCGATGTACGCCGCCTCCCCGCCGCCCTGCGAGTGCCCGGCGACGACGACGTCCTGCCATGCGATGTCGTCGTCGTGCCCGATGAACCGGCCCCAGCCGCCCTCGGGGTCGTGGTCGTGCAGGTACGCGATCGCGTCGCGCAGCCGGGAGACGATCGAACCGGCGGGCGACACCGAGCTGAACTCGGAGGGACGCGTGCCGTCGAACCGGTTCCGCTGGACCATGCCGTAGCAGCGGGCATCCCCTTCGCACGTGCCGGAGAGCGTCCGTCCGAGGTTCCAGTAGTCGAGGCCGAGCACGTGGTACCCGTCGGCGAGGGCTGCCCCGAGGAACCGTTGGTACTCGGCGGGACGCGACCGGGTCGCCGGCAGGAAGAGCAGCAGCGGGCCGTCGGCCGAGGTGCGCGCGGCGAAGTCGTCACGGTTCGGGGCGAGCCGTTCGCCGTTGATCGTGCCGAGGCGGAAGCGGTGGAACTCACCGTCCGGGCCGAACTCGTCACCGGACGGGGGTTCGTCGACACCGGCCGGACCGCTCGACCGCGGCCGGTCGGCGGCGGCCACCCGGCCGTGCTGCGCCACACGGTCGGCACCCAGCACGTTCGCGGCGACGAGGGCACCGCAGCCGATGGCGACGAGCACCACCGCGGCGACGATGAGCAGCAGGCGGTGCTTCATCGGGTGATCCGGGACCACACCTCGTCGGCGGAGCGGACGGTCTGCTCGAGCGTGCCGGTCGCATCGACGACGTGGTCGGCCAGTGCGAGCCGGTCGGCGTCGCTCGCCTGGGACGCGACCCGGCGCTCGGCTTCGTCGCGGGACATCCCCCGGTGCTCGACGAGGCGTTCGATCCGCTGGGCGGCCGGGGCGTCGACCACGACCACCGCGTCGAAGTGCAGCGGGCGGGACCCACGGGCCTCGGCCAGGAGCGGCACGTCGTAGACCACGACGGCGTCCGGGTCGGCGGCCTCGGCGGCGTCGAAGGCCAGCTGTGCCAGACGCCAGACCTCGGGGTGCGTGATCGCCTCGAGGTCCTTCCGCGCTGCGGGGTCCGAGAAGACGATCGCGCCGAGCGCGGGACGGTCGAGCGACCCGTCGGCGGCGATCACGGACGGCCCGAACCGCTCGGCGACCTGCGCGAGCCCGGGGCTGCCCGGCGCCACCGCATCACGGGCCAGCCGGTCCGCATCGACGACGACCGCACCGTGCTCGGCCCACCTTGCGGAGACCGTCGACTTGCCCGCGGCGATGCCGCCCGTGAGTCCGATGATGTGCACGGCAACAGGGTAACGGCCGCTGTGTCCGGAAACGCCGGAAGCCCGGCACCCTGTCAGGGGTGCCGGGCTTCCGGTCGGGACGAACCGCTCGATCAGTTGTTGGTCGAGCTGAGCTTCTCGCGGAGTGCTGCGAGCGAGGCGTCGTCGGCCAGGGGGCTCGCGCCACCCGTCTCGCCGGCGAACGACGAAGAGGACGACGACGACGACGATGCGCTGGCCGGGAGGTCGAAGCCACCCTGCGCCTCGTCGGCGATGGTCTTCGCGACCTGCGCCTTGTGGGCTTCCCAACGCGCCTGGGCGGCCGCGTACTGGCCCTCCCACTCGGTGCGCTGGGTGTCGTAGCCCTCGAGCCACTCGTTGGTCTCCGGGTCGAAGCCCTCGGGGTACTTGTAGTCACCCTTGTCGTCGTACTCGGTCGGCATGCCGTAGAGCGCCGGGTCGAACTCGTCGCTCTCCGGGTCGACGCCCTCGTTCGCCTGCTTGAGGCTGAGCGAGATGCGACGACGGTCGAGGTCGATGTCGATGATCTTGACGAAGACCTCGTCGTTGACCGACACGACCTGCTCGGCGAGCTCGACGTGCTTGTTCGACAGCTCCGAGATGTGCACGAGGCCCTCGATGCCGTCGGCCACGCGGACGAACGCACCGAACGGCACGAGCTTCGTGACCTTGCCCGGTGCGATCTGGCCGATCGCGTGGGTGCGGGCGAAGACCTGCCACGGGTCCTCCTGCGTCGCCTTGAGCGAGAGCGACACGCGCTCGCGGTCCAGGTCGACCTCGAGGATCTCGACGGTGACTTCCTGACCGACCTCGACGACCTCGCTGGCGTGCTCGATGTGCTTCCAGCTGAGCTCGGAGACGTGGACGAGACCGTCGACGCCGCCGAGGTCCACGAACGCACCGAAGTTGACGATCGAGGAGACGATGCCCTTGCGGACCTGGCCCTTGTGCAGGTTGTTGAGGAACGTGGTCCGGGACTCGGACTGCGTCTGCTCGAGGAGCGCACGGCGCGACAGGACCACGTTGTTGCGGTTCTTGTCGAGCTCGAGGATCTTCGCCTCGATCTCCTGGCCGAGGTACGGCGTGAGGTCGCGGACGCGACGGAGCTCGATGAGCGAGGCGGGGAGGAAGCCGCGGAGGCCGATGTCGACGATGAGACCGCCCTTGACGACCTCGATGACCGTCCCGGTCACGACGCCGTCGGACTCCTTGATCTTCTCGACGTCGCCCCATGCGCGCTCGTACTGCGCACGCTTCTTCGACAGGATGAGGCGGCCTTCCTTGTCCTCCTTCTGGAGAACCAGGGCCTCGACCTCGTCGCCGACCTTGACGACCTCGTTGGGGTCGACGTCGTGCTTGATCGAGAGCTCGCGCGAGGGGATGACACCCTCGGTCTTGTAACCGACGTCGAGGAGGACCTCGTCGCGGTCGATCTTCACGACGGTGCCGGAGATGAGATCACCGTCGTTGAAGAACTTCAGGGTCTTCTCGACCTCGGCCAGGAAGTCATCAGCCGAACCGATGTCGTTGATGGCGACCTGCTTAGGAGCCTTGGTCGTAGTGGTTGTCATGTAGAGATTGCTCCGAACGGACATGAGTCGGGCCGTGGCGGGCGGGGAGTCGAGCTCCCGGTGGTGCTCCGCCGTGGCGATTGATTGGGTGGCGCGGATTGCGCCGCACAAGTCTAACCGCAGCGACGGAGCCCCCACAACCGGGCGCGTCGCGGCGCGTCAGCCGAGCAGCGCACTCCGCAGGGTGTCGAGGCCGATGCTGCCGAGCGAGAGCGCACGGCGGTGGAACGACTTCAGGTCGAAGTCCGCGCCCTCCCGAGCAGCGACCTCGTCGCGGATCGACTCCCACACGCGCTGCCCGACCTTGTACGACGGAGCCTGTCCCGGCCAGCCGAAGTACCGAGCGACCTCGAACTGGACGAACGCGTCGTCCATGTTCACGTTCTGGCGCATGAAGTCGAGCGCGTACTCCCAGGTCCAGCCGCCGCCGTCGGGGTTCGTCTTCTGCAGGTGCACACCGATGTCGAGCACCACGCGGGCGGCGCGCATCCGCTGCCCGTCGAGCATGCCGAGCCGGTCGCCGTCGTCGTCGAGGAACCCGAGCTGCTCCATCAGGCGCTCGGCGTAGAGCGCCCAGCCCTCGACGTGCCCGGAGGACCCGGACAGCTGCCGACGCCAGGTGTTCAGCTCGCCGCGGTTGTAGACGCCCTGGCTGATCTGCAGGTGGTGACCGGGGACACCCTCGTGGTAGACCGTCGTCTTCTCGCGCCAGGTACCGAACTCGGTGACGCCCTGCGGCACGGACCACCACATGCGGCCGGCCCGCGAGAAGTCGTCGGACGGTCCGCTGTAGTAGATCCCGCCCTCTTGCGTGGGGGCGATCCGGCACTCGAGGCGGCGGATCGGTTCCGGGATGTCGAAGTAGGTGCCGGCCATCGCGGCGATCGAGGCGTCGCTCGTCTCCTGCATCCACCGCTGCAGGGCGTCGGTGCCGTGCAGGACACGGGCGGGGTCGGCGTCGAGGACCTCGATCGCACGGGCGACGCTCGCACCGGGCTCGATGCGGTCCGCGATGCGGCCCTGCTCGTCCTGCATGCGCCGGAGTTCCTCGAGGCCCCACTCGTACGTCTCGTCGAGGTCGACGACCGCGCCGAGGAAGCGCCGGGAGTGCAGCTCGTAGGCGTCACGGCCGACGGCGTCCACGGGCGTGGCGAGCGGGAGGAGCTCGTGCTCGAGGAACCGGCCGAACGAGCGGTACGCCGCCGACGCGACCTCGGCCCCACGGGTCAGGTCTGCTCGGAGCGAATCCGGCACGGCCGCGCCGCCGTCGAGCGCCGCGCCGTCGACGAGCTGGCGGAAGAAGCCGTCCTCGGCACCGTTGCGAGCCGCCTGCTCGGCGATGAGCGCCACCTGGCGCTTCGCGGGGGTGACGTCCTCGCGCGTGCCCTCGAGCAGCGTCTCGCGGATCCCCTCGAGCGCGTCCGGCAGGGCGTGCAGCCGGCCGGCGACGTCCCGCCAGTCCGACTCGGTGGCGGTCGGCATCAGGTCGATGATCTCGCGCACGGACTGCGCAGGGCTCGCGATCACGTTCAGGTCGCGCAGGTGCAGCTTCCGGTCGTACGACTCCTGCACGAGGTCGAGCTCGGCACCGAGGTCGGCCTTCGTCACCTGGTCGACGGCGTCCACGGCCTCCGCCGCGTCGAGCGAACGCTTCGCGGCGCGGGCGGCGTCCGCCAGCGCGGCGGCCCCCGCGGGCGAGGTGTCGCCGTACTCCCCCGTGCGTCCGGGGACGCCGATGTACGTGGCGGTCATGGGGTCGAGGTCGACGAGGGTGGTCACCCAGTCCTCGGCGACCCGGTCGACGGCGGAGGGCTGACGTGCGGGACGGTCTTCGGTCATGACGTCGACCCTACCGACCCGCCCGACGTCGGAGGGCACGCCTATCCTCGTCACCACCGGGACCGTCCGGTCAGACGAAAGGATGTTGCATGTCGGAACACATCGGACCTTGGGTCCAGGGATCGCCGTGCTGGTCGGACCTCGGGGTCCCCGACGTCACGGCGGCCCGCACGTTCTACGAGGCGGTCTTCGGGTGGCGGTTCGAGGACGGCCCGCCCGAGGCCGGCGGCTACGTCATGGCGTTCCTCGACGGGCGCACCGTCGCGGGCGTCGGACCGCTGATGACGGACGACCAGCCGCCGAGCTGGACCTCGTTCCTCGCCACCGACCAGGTCGACACGACCGCCGACGCCGTGACCGCGGCGGGCGGCACGGTGCTCACTCCCCCGTTCGACGTGATGGACGTCGGCCGGATGGCGATCGCGGCCGACCCGACCGGCGCCGTCTTCGGGCTCTGGCAGGACCGCGGGCACGAGGGCTACGGGCGCGTGAACCAGGCCGGGGCGGCGTGCTGGAACGAGGTGCACACGCGCGACGCCGACACCGCGAAGGCCTTCTACACCGAGCTGTTCGGCTGGACGTACGACGTGTTCGGCGACCCGTCGGAGCCGTACGCCTCCGCGAAGCTGCCCGGCGCGGCACCGGAGTCAGACCCGGTTGCCGGAGTGTTCGCGCCGGCCGGGGGTCTGCCGGACGGCGTGCGGGGCTACTGGCTCACCTGGTTCGGGTCGGACGACACCGACGCGACGGTCGTCGCCGCGATCGAGCACGGTGGGACGGCGCTGATGGAGCCGTACGACAGCCCGTTCGGTCGGTCAGCGATCGTCCGCGGTGCCCAGGGAGAGGTCTTCGGCGTCGTCGGGATGCCGGCGTGACCACGTGACCGGCAGGCTGGGCTGACCGCCTGACCGACGGTGCGTCCCGAGACCGGACCGGGTCTCGGGACGCACCGGGTCAGTGTGCGGCGCTCTCCCAGTTCGCGCCGAGGCCGACCGACACGTCGAGCGGGACGGTCAGCTCGGCGGCGCCGCCCATCCGGGTCCGCAGGATCTCCTCGACGCGGTCCTGCTCGCCGGGAGCGACCTCGAGGATGAGCTCGTCGTGCACCTGCAGGAGCAGGTGCGACTCGAGTCCGCCGTCGCGCAGGTCGTCGGCGACCCCGAGCATCGCGATCTTCATGATGTCTGCGGCCGAGCCCTGGATCGGCGCGTTCAGCGCAGCGCGCTCCGCGTTCTCGCGCAGCACACGGTTCGGGCTCTTCAGGTCCGGGAACGGACGACGACGACCGAAGATCGTCTCGGTGTAGCCGTCCTCGCGTGCCTGCTCGACGACGTTGCGCAGGTAGTCGCGCACCGCACCGAACCGGGCGAAGTACTCGGTCATGAGCGTGCGGGCCTCGGACTGCTCGATGCGGAGCTGCTTCGACAGGCCGAACGCACTCAACCCGTACGCCAGGCCGTACGACATCGCCTTGACCTTGGTGCGCATCTCTGCGGAGACCTCGGCCGGCTCGACACCGAACACCCGCGCGCCGACGAAGCGGTGCAGGTCCTCGCCCTCGTTGAAGGCCTGGATCAGCCCGGGGTCACCGGACAGGTGCGCCATGATGCGCATCTCGATCTGCGAGTAGTCGGCGGTGATGAGCGTCGTGTACGGCTCGGCGACGGCGAACGCCGACCGGACCCGGCGCCCGACCGCGGTCTTCACCGGGATGTTCTGCAGGTTCGGGTCGGTCGACGAGATGCGGCCGGTGCTGCTGCCGGTCTGCTCGTACCGGGTGTGGATGCGGCCGTCGACGATCGCGGCGTCGAGGGTGTCGACGATCTGGCGGAGCTTCGTGGCGTCGCGGTGCTGGAGCAGCAGGCCGAGGAACGGGTGCGGGTGCTGCTCCTGCAGGTCGGTGAGGCTCGCCGCGTCGGTGGAGAACCCGGTCTTGGTCTTGCGGGTCTTCGGCATCGCGAGCTCGGTGAACAGCACTTCCTGCAGCTGCTTCGGCGACCCGAGGTTGACCTCGTGCCCGATCTCGGCGAAGGCCTGCTGCGCGAGGTCGGCGGCACGCTCCCCCAGCTCCTTCGACAGCCCGGTGAGCACCGGGCGGTCGATGCCGACGCCGATGGTCTCCATGCCGGCGAGCACCGACACCAGGGGCAGCTCGATGTCGTCGAGCACCGTCAGCGAGGACTCGTCGAGGCGGGCCCGGAGCGCCGTGGTCACGCGGAGGACGAACCACGCGTGCACGCCGACGTTGACCGGGTCGGTCTCGGGGACGAGCTGGTTCGGGTCGGCGGTCGGCAGCTCTTCGCCGAGCTCCTGGTAGACGAGGTCGGCGAGCGGCTGTCCCTGCTTGCCCGGCTGCGCGAGCCACCCGGTGATGCGGGCGTCACCGGCGATGCCGCTCACCACGAAACCGGCGGTGGCCAGGGACTTGATCGCGGCCTTCGCGTCGTGGAAGTGCTTCGGGGCGTCGGAGGCGAACCACGCGGAGAGCTGCTCGTAGTCCTTCGCGCCGCTGCCGCCGGGGACCATGACGGCGTCGTCGTGGGTGGCGATGCCGATGGCGCTGAGCCGGCCGTCGATGACCTCGACCGCGACGCCGTAGCCGTTCGCGGCCTCGGTCGCGTTGCGTCGCTCGAGCCAGTACCCGAGCTCCTCGTCGATCAGGGTCTTCACCGGCGGCGGGGTCGGAGCGCCGTCGTCGACAGCGCCCTCGGCCGGCTGCTCGGTCGGCTCGCCGTTGCCGGCGACCTTGAACACCCGGTCGAGCAGGGTGCGGAACTGCAGCTTCGCGAAGAGGTCGCGCACCGCAGCTTCGTCGAGGGGCCGGAGCGCGACGTCGGCCGGGCCGACCGGCAGTTCGACGTCGGTGACGAGGCGGTTCAGGCGGCGGTTCCGGATCGCCCGGTCCTTCTGCTCGCGCAGGTTGTTGCCGACGACGCCCTTGATCTCGTCGGCGTGTTCGAGGACACCGTCCAGCGAGCCGTACTGGGTGATCCACTTGACGGCGGTCTTCTCGCCGACCTTGTCGATGCCGATCAGGTTGTCGCTGGTCTCGCCGACGAGGGCTGCGATGTCCGGGTACTGGTGCGGCTCGATGCCGTAGCGCTCGTACACCTTGTCGCGGTCGTAGCGGGTGAGCTCGGAGACGCCGCGGACCGAGGGGTAGAGCAGCGTCACGTCGTCGTTCACGAGCTGGATGGAGTCGCGGTCGCCGGAGACCACGTAGACCTTGTACCCCTGCTCCGACCCCTGCGAGGAGAGGGTCGCGAGGATGTCGTCGGCCTCGTAGTCCTCCTTCGTCACGGTCGTGATGCCCATCGCCTCGAGCGCCTGCTGCAGGAGCGGGATCTGGCCCTTGAACTCGGCTGGCGTCTCGGAACGGGTGCCCTTGTAGTCCTCGTACTCACGGGTGCGGAACGAGAAGCGGGAGATGTCGAACGCGACCGCGAGGTGGGTGGGCTTCTCGCGCTGCAGCAGCATGAGCAGCATCGAGATGAAGCCGTGGATGGCGTTCGTGTGCTGCCCCTCGCGATTGACGAAACTGTCGACCGGCAGGGCGTAGAAGGCCCGGAAGGCGAGCGAGTGGCCGTCGATGACCATGAGGGTAGGCTTTGCGGAGTCCGACACCCGGACAGCCTACCGACGCCATCCGACACGGGAGTTCGAGCGCGTGACCGACGAAGCCACGATCACCGGGGGCGTCGACGAGCGCCTCGCCGCCAGAGGGATGGGCGAACTCGCCGACAAGATGGGCATGGTCATCACCGAGCTCTCGGCCGAACGGGCCGTCGGCACCATCCCGGTCGAGGGCAACCGGCAGCCCGTCGGCCTGCTGCACGGCGGCGCGTTCGTCGTGCTGGCCGAGAGCCTCGGCTCGATGGCCGCCACCGTCCACGCCGGCGAGGGCCGGTACGCCGTCGGCATCGAGCTGAACGCCACGCACTCCCGCAGTGCCACGAGCGGCATCGTGACCGGCACCTGCACCGCGATCCACCTCGGCAACACGCTGACCACACACGAGATCGTGCTCACCGACGACCAGGGGCGCCGCTGCTCCACCGTCCGCATCACCAACCTCATCCGCGAGGCGCGCTGAACCCCTCGCACCGACGCAGGGAGTCCGTCATGGACTGGAAGATCGAACTCATCATGGTCCCCGTGAGCGACGTCGACCGCGCTCGCGAGTTCTACGAACGCATCGGCTTCACCATCGACCACGACCAGCGGGTGTCGGACGACGTCCGGTTCGTGCAGGCCACCCCTCCCGGGTCCGCGTGCTCCATCGCGTTCGGCGAGGGCATCATGTCACCCGACGTCCAGCCCGGGTCGCTGAAGTCGATCCAGGTCGTCGTCCCGGACGCCGACGAGGCCCTCGCACACCTGCAGGGCCTCGGGGTGAACGCGATCGGGGTCGACGAGCTCGCGTGGGGTCGGTTCGTCTTCTTCACCGACCCGGACGAGAACGCCTGGACCCTGCAGCAGCTGCCCGCGCGCGGCTGAGCGACGCGGCCGTCAGTCCTCCGGCGGACGCTGCATGAGCAGCCGTGCATCGCCGAACCCGAGCCGCCGGTAGAGCCGTTCGCCCTCGACGCTCGAGTGCACCGACGTGCGCTCGACCCCGAGCTGGTCGGCGACGTCGAGCAGCGCGGTCACGAGCCGCCCGGCGACGCCGAGCCCGCGCAGGTCCGGGTGCACGTAGACCGTCTGCACGTCCGCGGTGAGTCGCAGCCCTGGTCGGTCCGGCGTCGGCGGGCGTGCGACCAGTCCGAGCCACGCCATCCCGAGCACCCGTCCGCCCCGCTCGGCGACGACGCACCGGTGGGTGTCCGGGTGCGCGGCCGCGAACGTCGTCATCGCGTCGCGGTACGCCTCGATCGTCGTCGCGGGCGTCGCACCGCCCTCGTCGACGCTCCACCGCCACCGCAGGTCGGCCACCGCCGGCATGTCCTCAGGCCTGGAGGCCCGGATCACCACGTCGTCCACCGCTCCAGCCTGCCAGGTGGTCGCGTCCACTGCCCCTCCCGCTCCCCGCGGCCGGTGCATGCGCCCGCAACTTTCGACAGAACACGAGCGGATCGACCGGTGGACTGTCGGAACATGCACACGCAACTGATGCAGGCACATGCGGCGACAGAACACGAGTCGATCGACCGGTGGACTGTCGGAACATGCACACGCACCGGATGCACCGACCGAGTGCCCGCGACACGCGAAAGCGCCGCCGGACCGGGGGTCCGACGGCGCTGGCGTGAGTGCGGGGGCGAGCTACTTCTTGGCGCTGAGCTGCTCGATGATCGCCTTCGCGACGTCGTGCATTGTCAGACGGCGGTCCATCGACGCCTTCTGGATCCAGCGGAACGCCTCGGGCTCGGTGAGGCCCATCTTCTCGTTGAGCAGGCCCTTGGCCCGGTCGACGAGCTTGCGGGTCTCGAAGCGCTCGACGAGGTCGGCGACCTCGGCCTCGAGCGTGATGATCTGCTGGTGCCGCGAGAGGGCGATCTCGATCGCGGGGAGCAGGTCGTTCGGGGTGAAGGGCTTGACGACGTAGGCCAGCGCGCCGGCCTCGGTCGCCCGCTCGACGAGGTCCTTCTGGCTGAACGCCGTGAGGAGGACCACCGGAGCGATGTGGTTCTTGGACAGCTTCTCGGCTGCCGAGATGCCGTCGAGCTGGGGCATCTTGACGTCCATCACGACGAGGTCGGGACGGAGGTCGGTCGCGAGCTGCACCGCGGTCTCGCCGTCTCCGGCTTCACCGACCACGTCGAACCCGTTGTCGCGGAGGATCTCGACGATGTCGAGACGGATGAGCGACTCGTCCTCGGCGACGACGACGCGACGGGGTGCTGTTGCAGTTGCTTCTGTGTCACTCACAGACGGAAGCCTACTAGACGTCGGAAGTCCTGCATGTCAGCACACGGCAATCGGTGGACAGGAAGCGACCGACGGTACGAGTGGCGGGACACGGATGTCGGAACACCCCCGGACGCCGTGAGCCGTCCTGGTACGAGTGGCGGGACTTGAACCCGCACGCCGTGAGGCAGAGCATTTTGAGTGCCCCGTGTCTGCCGATTCCACCACACTCGCGAGGAGGCCAACACTACCAGCCCGACCCGCGCCTCCAGGCCGCTCGTCCGCCGTCTCAGGAGCCCTCCAGCGCCTCGATCGCCGCGACGAGACCGGCCCGTCGCGGCGACCGCCGCGGCAGCACCGCGAGCAGCGCGCGGAGCACGCGGGCGTCGGCCGCGCCGTCCGGGGTCCGTGACCACGCGAGCAACGCGTCGACGCCGCCGTCGGCGACGACGGACTCGCGGAACCGGCCGCGGACGAGGTCGCGGACCGCGTCCACTCCCGGCGCAGCCGATCCCGGGAGCACCGGTCCGGCGTACCGGTCGACGGCCTGGAGGCGCGCCCCGCGGTCGAGCGCGGACAGCACGCCGTCGACGTCGGTGCGCACACCCCCGACGCGGTACGGCCGCGACGTCACGGTCACGCCAGGAGCGTGCTCCGCGAGGACCCGACGGAGCCGGACCACCTCGGCGCGCAGGGTCACGACTGCCCTCGCGTCGCCGTACACCGCCTCGGCGAGGTCCGGCGCGGCCAGCCCGCCCGGGTGCGCGGCGAGGACGACGAGGAGCTCCGAGTGCCGCGCGGAGAGGTGCACCTGCCGGTCGTCGATCCGGAGCACGGCGGTGTCCGTGCCGAGGACCGACAGCTCGGCGCTCGGCACGTGCTGGACGACGGGCGCCGGTGACCGGGTGGCCGCGAGGGCGAGCTGTGCCTCCGCGGCGGCGACGGTCGCCGTCAGGAGCGAGAGGGTGTGCCGCTCGACGGCCCGGTCGTCGCCGGTGAGGTCGAGGACACCGACGGTCGCACCGCGTGCGTCGTGGACCGGGACGGCGGTGCAGGACCACGGCTTGACGGCGTTCGCGTAGTGCTCGTCGGAGCGGATCTGGACGGGCCGGTCGATCCGCAGCGCGGTGCCGGGGGCGCTCGTGCCGACGTGGTCCTCCGACCAGTCGGCACCGGGGACGAAGCCCATGTCCTCGGCGGCCCGACGTGCGGCCGGTGCTCCGTCGACCCAGACGAGCCGTCCGGACGCGTCCCCGACGGCGAGCACGCAGCCCGCGGACCTGCTGTCGTCGAGGAGGAGCCGGCGGACCACGGGCAGGAGCGTGGCGAGGGGGCCGTCACGTCGCGCTGCGTCGAGTTCGTCGTCTCCGAGGCTCAGGGTGGGGACGCCGTCGGGATCGACCCGTGCCGAGCGCCGCCAGGACTCGGCGACGAGCGGACGGAGCCGGTCGGGTGCGCGCATGCGACCTCCGTCCGACTCCGCCCGTCGCGCCGTCGCGACGAGGTGCGGTCAGCCTACGTCGCGCGCACCGCCGGGACCAGACCGAGGTCGGCGAGCTCGGCGTCGTCGAACATCCGCGACCGGGTGAGGAAGCGTTTGCCCTCCGGGCTCTCCACGGAGAACCCGCCGCCGCGCCCGTCCACCACGTCGATCGTGAGGTGGGTGTACTTCCAGTACTCGAACTGCGACTTCGACATGTAGACCTCGACGGGGTCGAGCCCCTCGACGTCGAGCGCACCGAGCAGCACGTCACCGGAGCCGGTCCGGAACATGCCCACCGGGTAGCACATGGGGCTCGAGCCGTCGCAGCAGCCGCCCGACTGGTGGAACATCAGCGGGCCGTGCCGGGCGGCGAGGAGGCGCAGGAGCTCCCCCGCCGCCGGCGTGACCGCGACGCGCGCGGTGTCGGGCATCAGAAGAAGCCCATCGGACCGTCGGCGTAGGAGACGAGCAGGTTCTTGGTCTGCTGGTAGTGGTCGAGCATCATCTTGTGGTTCTCGCGCCCGATGCCGGACTGCTTGTACCCGCCGAACGCCGCACCGGCCGGGTACTGGTGGTATGTGTTCGACCACACGCGACCGGCTTGGATGTCCCGGCCGGCGCGGTAGAGCGTGGTGGCCTCGCGGCTCCACACCCCGGCTCCGAGGCCGTAGAGGGTGTCGTTGGCCGTGGCGATCGCGTCGTCGTAGCCGCTGAAGGACGTCAGCGCGAGGACCGGCCCGAAGATCTCCTCCTGGAAGATCCGCATCGAGTTGTCGCCCTCGAACACCGTCGGCGTGACGTAGTACCCGCCGGAGAGCTCTCCACCGAGGTCGGCTCGTTCGCCGCCGGTCAGGAGCTTCGCACCCTCCTGCTTGCCGATGTCGATGTAGCTCAGGATCTTCTCGAGCTGGTCGTTCGACGCCTGGGCACCGATCATGGTAGACAGGTCGAGCGGGTGGCCCTGCTTGACGGCACGGACCCGGTCGAGCCCGTCGGCGACGAACCCGTCGTAGATCTCCTTCGCGACGAGTGCCCGCGACGGGCACGTGCAGACCTCGCCCTGGTTGAGGTTGAAGAAGGTGAAGCCCTCGAGCGCCTTGTCGTAGAAGGAGTCCTTCTCGTCGGCGACGTCCGGGAAGAACACGTTCGGGCTCTTGCCGCCGAGCTCGAGGGTCACCGGGATGAGGCTCTGCGAGGCGTACTGCATGATCAGGCGACCGGTGGTGGTCTCGCCGGTGAACGCGATCTTCCGGATGTCCGGGTGCTGGGCGAGCGGCGCACCGACCTCGATGCCGAAGCCGTTCACGACGTTGAGCACGCCGGCGGGCAGCAGGTCGCGGATGAGCTCGATCAGGACGTGGATCGACGCCGGGGTCTGCTCCGCCGGCTTGAGCACGACGCAGTTGCCCGCGGCGAGGGCCGGTGCGAGCTTCCACACCGCCATCAGGATCGGGAAGTTCCACGGGATGATCTGGCCGACGACGCCGAGCGGCTCGTGGAAGTGGTACGCCACGGTGTCGTGGTCGATCTCGCCCGCCGAACCCTCCTGCGCCCGGATCGCACCGGCGAAGTAGCGGAAGTGGTCGATCGCGAGCGGGATGTCGGCGCCGAGGGTCTCCCGGATCGGCTTGCCGTTCTCCCACGTCTCGGCGACGGCGAGGGCCTCGAGGTTCTCCTCCATGCGGTCGGCGATCTTGTTCAGGATGATCGCGCGTTCGGCCGCGCTGGTCTTCCCCCACGACGGGAACGCCTTCCACGCCGCCGCGACCGCCCGGTCGACGTCGGTGGAGTCGCCCCGTGCGACCTCGGTGAAGACCTTGCCGGTCACGGGCGTGGGGTTCTGGAAGTACTGGCCGCCGGCCGGCGGGACGTACTCGCCGCCGATGAAGTGGTCGTACCGGGATCGGTACTGGACGAGGGCGCCCTCCTCGCCGGGTGCGGCGTAGGTGGTGGGCGAAGGTGCGATGGTCATGGTGGTGCCCTTTCGACGACGCTGTCGGAGCGCACGGTCCGCGCGCTCGGGGGAACGGTACGTCCGCGCGCGTTGCAACTCGTTGCACGGGGTCGCGGACGGCCGGGTAGCGTTCGGGACACCAACGGTCCGATCAGGGAGGACAGTTCGTGGATTCTCGTGCCGTCCGCACGTTCCGGGTGTTCGTCATCGTCACCGCCGTCGTCGCGATCGCACTCGGCATCGTCGCCATCGTGCTGCCGCGACCGTCGCTCGTCGTCGTCGCGCTGCTGTTCGGGGTGTACCTCGTCGTGGCCGGCGCGCTCCGGGTGTTCGCGGCGGTGCGGGGGCACGGCACACCGGCCGCGTGGCGGTGGACCTCGGGTGTCGTCGGCGTGCTCGTCGGGATCGCGGGGCTCGTCACGCTGCTCGACCCCGCGGTGCCGCTCGTCGTCTACGCGGTGCTCGCCGGTGTCGGGTTCGTGATCGAGGGCATCGTGTCGATCGTCGGCGGGTTCGTCGGGCACCCGGGATCGTCGCGCGTGCCGACGCTCGTGAGCGGGGTGCTGTCGATCCTCGGCGGCGTGGTCGTGCTCGTCGCCCCGGGACTCGCGCTCACGGTCTTCATGGTGTTCGCCGGCATCGCGCTCATCGTCGTCGGCGCCGCCGCACTGCTGCTGCTCCCCCCGCGCGCCGCCGTCCGCCGCTAGGCCGAACCGGTCCCGAACAACAGCCCGAGCACGTAGGTGACGACCGCCGCGCCGAAGCCGATCGCGAGCTGCCGGAACGCGCGCTTCGCGGGCGAGGCGCCGCTCAGGACGCCGACGACCGCGCCGGTGCCGAGGAGCGCGAGCCCCACGAGCGTGCCCGCGACCGCGATCGCCGGCCACCCCTGCATCCCGAACAGGAACGGCAGCACCGGGATGATCGCCCCTGACGCGAAGAAGCAGAAGCTCGACACCGCGGCGCTCAACCCGTTGCCGACCGCCTCGTTCTCGTCGGTGACGGGCGTCGACCCGGTGCGCGGCCGCCGCTCCCCGATGCCGGACAGGACCTCGGCCGCGTGCGCCCCCGCCTCGGCCTCGGGCATCCCGCGCGCCCGGTAGACGAGGGCGAGCTCGTTCGCGTCGACGTCGAGGTCCGCGACCGCACTGCCGGCCTCCGGGTGCGGTGCCGACGCCTCGAGGAGCTCACGCTGGGACCGCACCGAGACGTACTCCCCCGCACCCATCGACAGCGCCCCGGCCAGGAGCCCCGCGACACCGCTCAGGAGCACGAAGTGCCGGTCGGCGCCGGATGCGCTGATCCCGATGATGAGCGCCAGGTTCGACACCAGTCCGTCGTTCGCGCCGAAGACGGCCGCGCGGAAGGTGCCGGACAGTCGCTTCCGCCCGCGGTTCGCCAGGCCCCGCACGACCTCGCCGTGGATCCGTTCGTCCGCGGCCATGCGAGCGGTCGCGTCGACGTCGTCGGCGTACGGCGAGCGGTCCTCGGCGCGCTGCATGAGCGCGAGGACGAAGACCGAACCGAACCGCTTCGCGAGCACCGCCAGCACCCGCGTCCGCAGGCTGCCGCGCAGGGGCTTGCCGACGTCGTCGCCCAGCAGGTCGATCCAGTGCTGTTCGTGCCGCCCCTCGGCCTCGGCCAGGGCGGCGAGGATCTCGCGTTCCTCGCCGGATCGGCGAGCGGCGAGGTTGCGGTACACCGCCGCCTCGGCACGTTCGTCGGCCAGGTAGCGCCGCCAGCGGCGGACGTCGGCGCGCGGCGCCGCTGGTTCGGTCGGGAGGCTCACAGCAGCCATCCTGCCGCGCACGGCCGACGTGTGGTCACCGCCACAGCCCGTGGGACGCGGAAGGGCGCGGACCGGGCCCGGCGCGTGGATCGCGCGCCGTGCCTCCAGTCCGCGCCCTGACGGCGTCGGGTCCTGCTGATCAGTCCCGGACGTAGGCCGGAGCGGCCTCGGCGTGGGCGTCGCCCACCCGGTGCACGCGCAGGTCGTTCGTCGAGCCCTCGATGCCGGGAGGGGAACCGGCCGTCACGATGACGCGGTCGCCGGGGGCGGCCAGACCGTTCTCGAGCAGGACGTCGTCCACCTGCGAGAACAGCTCGTCGGTGTGAGTCTTGCGCTCGACGAGGAACGAGCGGACACCCCAGGTGAGTGCCATGCGGCGGCGCGTGGCCTCGTTCGGCGTGAAGGCGATGATCGGCAGGCCGTGGCGAAGACGCGACATGCGGCGGGCCGAGTCACCGGACTCGGTGAACACGCAGAGGTACGAGGCCTCGGTGAACTCCGCGATCTCGACCGCGGCCAGCGTGATCGCACCACCGAGGGTGCGGGGCTTCGTGCCGAGCGGCGCGATGCGCTCGAGGCCGTGGTCCTCGGTGGACTCGACGATGCGGGCCATCGTGCGGACGGTCTGCACCGGGTACTCGCCGACGCTGGTCTCGCCGGAGAGCATGACCGCGTCCGCACCGTCGAGGACGGCGTTCGCGACGTCGGAGGTCTCGGCGCGGGTGGGGATCGGCGACGAGATCATCGACTCGAGCATCTGCGTCGCGACGATGACCGGCTTCGCCATGCGGCGGGCGAGCTCGACGGCGCGCTTCTGCACGATCGGGACGGCCTCGAGCGGGAGCTCGACGCCGAGGTCACCACGGGCGACCATGATGCTGTCGAACGCGTCGATGATCTCCTCGAGCGCGTCGACGGCCTGCGGCTTCTCGATCTTCGCGATGACCGGCAAGCGCTTGCCCTCTTCGTCCATGATCTCGTGCGCGCGGACGACGTCGCTGGCGTTGCGGACGAACGAGAGCGCGATGAGGTCGGCGCCCTGGCGGATGCCCCATCGGAGGTCCGCTTCGTCCTTCTCGCTGAGCGCGGGGACGTTCACGGCGACGCCGGGCAGGTTGATGCCCTTGTTGTTCGACACGGTGCCGCCGACGACGACCTCGGTGCGCACCCGCACACCGTCGGTGTCGAGCACGCGGAGGCGGACACGACCGTCGTCGATGAGCAGCGGGTCGCCGGGCTTGACGTCCTGGGGCAGGCCCTTGAACGTCGTGCCGCAGATCTCCTTCGAGCCGGGCACGTCCTCGGTCGTGATGGTGAACACGTCGCCGACGGCGAGGTCGTGCGGGCCGTCGGCGAACTTGGCCAGGCGGATCTTCGGACCCTGCAGGTCGACGAGGATCGCCACCGGCTTGCCGAGCTCCTCGGCCGCGCGACGGACGTTCACGTAGTTGGCCTCGTGGACGCTGTAGTCACCGTGGCTGAGGTTGAGGCGGGCGACGTCGACGCCTGCCTCGATGATCTCCTTGACGGTCTCGTACTCCGACGTTGCCGGTCCGAGCGTCGAAACGATCTTTGCGCGTCTCAATGGATTCCTTCGATGTGGTGGATGGTGCTTGGGTTTCCGCGCTGTGGGGCCGCGCGGAACGAAGCGAGGCCACCAGCACCCTACCGAGTGCTGGTGGCCTCTCGCTCACGGGAGGGTGAGCATCTGGTGGTGGGTGTTCGTCATCAGATCGACATCGCGCGGTCGGTCGCCTTGACCGGTGCCGGCAGGATCGTCGAGCCCTCGAGGTACTCGTCGACCTTCGCCGCAGCGGCGCGCCCCTCGGCGATCGCCCAGACGATGAGCGACTGGCCGCGGCCCGCGTCACCGGCGACGAACACGCCGGCCTCGTTGGTCGCGTAGTCGGCACGGCGCTCGAGCGCACCGGACACCGTCGTCGGCAGACCGAGCTGCGGCTCGATCGTGTCCGCCTCGGGACCGGTGAAGCCCATCGCGATGAGGACGAGGTCCGCGGGGATCTCGCGCTCCGAACCAGCCTTCGGGACCCGGCGGCCGTCGAGGTACTCGGTCTCGGCGACCCGCAGTGCGCGGACCTCGCCGGCCTCGTTCGCCAGGAACTCGACGGTGGAGGCGAGGAAGTGCCGCTCGCCGCCCTCTTCATGGGCGCTGGTGACCTCGAACACGGTCGGGAACATCGGCCACGGCTGCTCGGAGGGACGCTCCAGCGGCGGCTGCTTGCCGATCGCCAGGTTCGTCACGCTGAGCGCACCCTGTCGGTGGGCGGTGCCGATGCAGTCCGCGCCGGTGTCGCCGCCGCCGATGACGACCACGTGCTTGCCCTCGGCCGTCAGCTGGTTGTCGACCGTGGTGCCGGCGTTCGCCTTGTTCTGCTGGACGAGGTAGTCCATGGCGAAGTGCACACCGGCGAGGTCGCGGCCCGGGATCGGGAGGTCGCGCGGAACCGTGGCACCCGTCGCGACCACGACCGCGTCGTAGCGGGACTTCAGGTCGTCCCACGTGATGTCGCGGCCGATCTCGACGCCGGCACGGAACCGGGTGCCCTCGGCCTGCATCTGGGCGAGGCGGGCGTCGATCTGGCGCTTCTCCATCTTGAAGTCCGGGATGCCGTAGCGGAGCAGGCCACCGATGCGGTCGTCGCGCTCGTAGACCGCGACGGTGTGGCCGGCACGGGTGAGCTGCTGAGCGGCCGCGAGTCCGGCGGGACCGGAGCCCACGACGGCGACCGTCTTGCCGGTCAGGCGCTCCGGCGGGTGCGGGGTGACCCAACCCTTCTGGAACGCCTCGTCGATGATCGAGACCTCGACCTGCTTGATGGTCACCGGTGGCTGGTTGATGCCGAGCACGCAGGACGACTCGCACGGTGCCGGGCAGAGCCGACCCGTGAACTCCGGGAAGTTGTTCGTCGCGTGCAGCCGCTCGATCGCCTGTCGGCCCTCGCCGCGCCAGGTGAGGTCGTTCCACTCCGGGATCAGGTTGCCGAGCGGGCAGCCCTGGTGGCAGAACGGCACACCGCAGTCCATGCAGCGACCGGCCTGGCGCTTGAGCGCGCCGGACTCCTGCTGCTCGTAGACCTCTTTCCAGTCCATGAGCCGGACGGGCACGGGGCGCCGTGCGGGCAGTTCGCGTTCCTGGACCTTCAGGAATCCCTTGGGGTCAGCCACCGGTCACCTCCGAGGTCGTGTTGGGCGCTGCCTGTTCCGGACGTGCGTGACGCTCAGCCACCGGTCACCTCCATGATCCTGTTCCAGACGATGTCGCCGTCGGGGTCGAGCCCCTCGTCGACGGCCTGTTGGCGGGTCTCGAGCACCGCGGCGTAGTCCCGCGGCAGCACCTTGACGAAGTCGCTCAGCTCGCCGGACTCGAGCAGGTCGGCCGCCAGGGTCGACCCGGTCTCCTCGGCGTGCCGGCCGAGCAGGTCCGTGACGATCTCGACGTCGGCGCTGTCGAGCGGCTCGAGCCGCAGTTCGCCCGTCGCGAGGGCGTCCGTGTTCACGTGCTCCTCGCGCAGGCCCCTGACGTACGCGGTGCCACCGGACATGCCGGCGCCGAGGTTCCGCCCGGTCTCGCCGAGGATGAGCGCGAGACCACCGGTCATGTACTCGAGCGCGTGGTCACCGACGCCCTCGACCACGGCCGTCGCACCGGAGTTGCGCACCAGGAACCGTTCGCCCACGATGCCGCGGATGAACATGGTGCCCTGGGTCGCGCCGTACCCGATCACGTTGCCGGCGATGACGTTCTCGGCCGGGTCGAAGCCCGAACCGGCGTCCGGACGCACGATGATCTGCCCGCCGGACAGGCCCTTGCCGACGTAGTCGTTGCTGTCGCCGATGAGCCGGAGCGTGATGCCCGCGGGCATGAAGGCGCCGAGCGACTGTCCGGCGGAGCCCCGCAGGGTCACGTCGATCGAGCCGTTCGGCAGGCCGTGCTCGCCGTGCCGCCTCGTGACCTCGTGCCCGAGCATGGTGCCGACGGCGCGCTCGGTGTTCCGGATCGGCAGGTCGAGCGCGATCGATCCGCCGTGGTCGAGGACGTCGGCGGTCTGCTGGATGAGCTGCACGTCGAAGTGCTGCTCGAGCTCGTGGTCCTGCTCGCGGTGGTGCCGGCGGGGCTCGGCGTCCTCGAAGTGCGGTCCCTTGAGCACCGGCGCGAGGTCGAGCCCCGACGCCTTCCAGTGCTCGACGGCACGGTCGACGTCGAGCACGTTCGTCTGTCCGATGGCCTCGTCGAGGGTGCGGAACCCGAGCTCGGCGAGCAGCTCACGCACTTCCTGCGCGATGAACTCGAAGAAGTTCACGACGAACTCCGGCTTCCCCGAGAACCGTTTGCGGAGCTCCGGGTTCTGCGTCGCGACGCCGACCGGGCAGGTGTCGAGGTGGCAGACCCGCATCAGGATGCAGCCCTCCACCACGAGCGGTGCCGTGGCGAAGCCGTACTCCTCGGCGCCGAGCAGCGCCGCCACGACGACGTCGCGGCCGGTCTTCATCTGGCCGTCGACCTGCACGACCACACGGTCGCGCATGCCGTTCAGCATCAGGGTCTGCTGGGTCTCGGCCAGGCCGATCTCCCACGGCGTGCCCGCGTGCTTGAGCGAGTTCAGCGGCGACGCACCCGTCCCGCCGTCGTGGCCGGACACGAGCACGACGTCGGCCAGGGCCTTCGTCACGCCGGCGGCGACCGCACCGATCCCGGACTGGCTCACGAGCTTCACGTGGACGCGAGCGGCCGGGTTGGCGCGCTTGACGTCGAAGATCAGCTGCTTGAGGTCCTCGATGGAGTAGATGTCGTGGTGCGGCGGCGGTGAGATGAGCCCGACGCCTGCCGTGGCGTGCCGGGTCCTGGCGACCCACGGGTAGACCTTCGCCGGGGGCAGCTGTCCGCCCTCGCCGGGCTTCGCACCCTGCGCCATCTTCAACTGGATGTCGGTGGCGTGCGTCAGGTACATGCTCGTGACACCGAAGCGCCCGGATGCGACCTGCTTGATCGCGCTGCGCCGTTCGGGGTCGAGCAGACGGTCGACGTCCTCGCCGCCCTCACCCGTGTTGGAGCGGCCGCCGAGCCGGTTCATCGCGATCGCGAGGGTCTCGTGGGCTTCCTTCGAGATGGAGCCGTACGACATCGCCCCGGTGTTGAACCGCTTCACGATCGACTCGATCGACTCGACCTCGTCGAGCGCGACGGGCTTCCGCACGCCGTTCTTGAAGCGGAACAGCCCGCGCAGGGTCATCAACGCCTCGGACTGGTCGTCCACCGCGCTCGAGTACTCGCGGAAGATGTCGTACCGACGGGCACGTGTGGCGTGCTGCAGACGGAAGACGGTGTCCGGGTTGAACAGGTGCGGCGGCCCCTCACGGCGCCACTGGTACTCGCCGCCGGTCTGCAGGCGCTCGTGCGAGAGCACCGCGCCGTCCTGCGGGTAGGCCTGTGCGTGCCGCTCGGCGTTCTCCTTCGCGATGACGTCGATGTCGACGCCGCCGAGGATCGACGAGGTGCCCGTGAAGTACTTGTCGACGAACTCCTGGCTGAGCCCGACCGCCTCGAACGCCTGTGCGCCGGCGTAGCTCGACACCGTCGAGATGCCCATCTTCGACATGATCTTCAGGACGCCCTTGCCGAGCGCCTTGATGACGTTCTTGACGGCCTGCTCCGGGGTGATCCCGGTGATCATGCCGGCACGGACGAGGTTCTCGCAGGTCTCCATCGCCAGGTACGGGTTGATCGCCGAGGCGCCGTACCCGATGAGCGTGGCCACGTGGTGGACCTCGCGCACGTCACCGGCCTCGACGATCAGACCGACCTTCATGCGCTGCTCGGTGCGGATGAGGTGGTGGTGCACCGCGGCCAGGAGCAGCAGGCTCGGGACCGGTGCCTGCTCGGCGTTGCCGTCGCGGTCGGACAGCACGATGAACTGCTTGCCCGACTCGATGGCGGCGTCGACCTCGTCGCACACGGCCGCGATGCGCTTCTGCATCGCCTTCTTGCCGGCGTCGACGCGGTACAGGCCCTTGATCGTCACGGTGAGGTGCCGACCGGAGGCGGTCTCGAAGTGCTGCACCTTGGCGAGCTGGTCGTTGTCGATGACCGGGAAGTCGAGCGTGATCTGCTGGGCGTGCTCCGGTCCGGCGGAGAGCAGGTTGCGCTCCGGGCCGAGCCCCATGCCCATCGAGGTGATGACCTGCTCGCGGATCGAGTCGAGCGGCGGGTTCGTCACCTGGGCGAACTGCTGGGTGAAGTAGTCGAACAGCAGGCGCGGACGCTCGGAGAGCACCGCGATCGGGGTGTCCGAACCCATCGCGCCGAGGGGCTCCGCACCGGCCTGCGCCATCGGGCGCAGCAGGATCCGGACCTCTTCCTCGGTGTAGCCGAACGCACGCTGACGACGGGTCACCGAGGCCGGGGTGTGCACGATGTGCTCGCGCTCCGGCAGGTCGTTCAGGTTGATGCGGCCCTCGTCGAGCCACTGACCCCACGGTCCGGAGGACGCCAGGCCCTGCTTGACCTCGTCGTCCTCGATGATGCGACCGGCCTCGGTGTCCACCAGGAACATCCGGCCGGGGCGCAGTCGGCCCTTGCGGACGACCTTCTCGGCGGGCACGTCGATGACGCCGGTCTCCGACCCCATCACGATGAGGCCGTCGTCGGTCACGAGGAACCGGCCGGGGCGCAGTCCGTTGCGGTCGAGGGTCGCACCGACGAGCGAGCCGTCGGTGAAGGTGATCGCGGCCGGACCGTCCCACGGCTCCATGAGCATCGAGTGGTACTCGTAGAACGCGCGGAGCTCGGCGTCCATCCCGACCTGGTTCTCCCAGGCCTCCGGCACCATCATCGACACCGCGTGCGGCAGTGACCGGCCGGTCAGGGTGAGGAGCTCGAGGACCTCGTCGAACGAGGCCGAGTCGCTCGCGCCGGGGCTGACGATCGGCAGCAGGGGCGCCATGTCCCCGAGCAGCTCGCTCTCGAGCTGGGACTGCCGCGCCCGCATCCAGTTGCGGTTGCCGCGCACGGTGTTGATCTCACCGTTGTGCGCGATCGTCCGGAACGGCTGCGCGAGCGGCCACGACGGGAAGGTGTTCGTCGAGTAGCGCGAGTGCACGATCGCGAGCTTGGAGGCGAAGCGCTCGTCGCTGAGGTCGGGGTAGAAGGGCTCGAGCTGGAGCGTCGTGACCATGCCCTTGTAGACCATGGTGCGGCTCGACAGCGACATGAAGTAGAGGTCGTTGTCGTGCTCGGCGCGCTTCCGGAGACGGAAGGCCTGGCGGTCCAGGGCGATGCCGCTCCACGCGGCGCCGTGGACGTCGTGCCGGATCGACGCGACGAACAGCTGCTCGAACGCCGGCATCGCGGCACGGGCCAGGGTGCCGAGCACGTCGGGGCGGACCGGGACCTCACGCCACCCGAGGACCTTCAGGCCCTCTTCACGGGCGAGCCGCTCGACGGCGCCCTTGACCGCGTGACGGTCGTCCTCGTTCACGGGCAGGTAGGCGGTCCCCACCGCGTACTCCCCCGCCGCCGGCAGCTCGAACGGCACCACGGCGCGCAGGAACTCGTCCGGTACCTGGCACAGGATGCCCGCGCCGTCACCGGTGCCCGCGTCGGACCCGACGGCACCACGGTGCTCGAGGTTCCGGAGCGCACCGAGCGCCGCGTCGACGATGTCGTGCCCGGGCGTGCCACGGAGCGTGGCCACCATGGCGAGGCCGCAGGCGTCCTTCTCGTTCGCCGGGTCGTACATGCCCTGGGCGTCCGGGATCGCCGAGAACCGACGGTGCGGCGGCACGAGGGAATTCGTGGCCGGGGACTGGGGTGGCTGGAGCGCCATGGGGAACCGTCCTCACGAGGAAGTGGAACAGGGACAGCGGTGGCCCGGTGGTGCGTTCCGCCCGAGCGGGCGGGACTGGTGCCCGTGCCCCGCTTGTGGCGGGGGCCTGGTGGTGTGCTGCTGCTCTGGTGCTGGTGCTGGTGCTGCTGCTGCTTCTGCCGCGCGAGACCGGTGGTCTCGAAGGAGGGGTGCTTCCTACGCGTGATCGGCAGTGGTGGTGACCGGATCGGAGTCCGCGGCGGTCGTTGCTGCGTCGTCGTCGTGCTCCGAGAAGGTGTCGTCCGAGTCTACATCGGACTTCGGACGCGGCTCGCGGCCCGGCAGGTAGGGGCTGGGCTCCCGGCCCGGGTGCCGTCGCGTCTGCACGATGAAGATGATGAGACCCAGCAGGATCGCGGCGAAGGACATCCAGACGTTCGTGCGGATGCCCGCGAAGGTCTCGCTCGTGTCGACGCGGATGGACTCGAGGAACGAGCGGCCGAGGCCGTACCAGATGAGGTAGAGCGCGAGGACGCGGCCCCACTGCAGCGTGAACTTGCGGTCGAGCAGCAGGATCACGACGACGCCGAGGACGTTCCAGATGATCTCGTAGAGGAACGTCGGGTGGAACAGCGTGCCCTCGGGCAGGCCCTTCGGGAACGCGGCGTTCGAGGACTCGATCTGCAGACCCCACGGCAGGCTCGTCGGCATGCCGAAGAGCTCGTGGTTGAAGTAGTTGCCGAGGCGGCCGAAGGCCTGGGCCAGCAGGACCCCGGGGACGACCGCGTCGATGAAGGACGTGAACCGGAGCCCGACCTGTCGGCAGCCGATCCAGGCACCGACGGACCCGAGGATGAGCGCGCCGAAGATCGCCAGGCCGCCCTCCCAGATGTAGAGGAACGACAACGGGTCGATGCCCGGGCCGAAGTAGTCGGACACGTGCGTGAACACGTGGAAGAGCCGGCCGCCGATGATGCCGGCAGGGACAGCCCAGATCGCGATGTCGATGATGATCCAGCGCTCGACACCACGCGCGTTGAGGCGGCGGTTCGCGAGGATCACCGCGGCGACGATCCCGAGCAGGATGCAGATCGCGTAGGCGTGGATGCGGAAGTCGAGCGGCAGCGACCAGCCGAACACGTCGCGCAGCCAGGCGGTCAGGTCGAAGTACTGCCAGGCGGTGCTCGGGCTCGGGATGCTCAGGAGGGGCATGGAGGTGCTGTCGCCTTTCGGTACTGACTGGGGCGCGGTGTCGACGTGGCGTCGGCCCCGCTCACTGTAGCGCGGGTCGCGACCCGGCCAGGAACTGGACTAGGGGCGGCGGGCGCCGGCGGTGAGCTCGGCGGCGCGGTCCGCGACACCGGTGACACCGAGGTCGGCCAGTGCTCGGACGAACGCGGAGCCGACGATCGCGCCGTCGGCGTACTCGAGGACCTCGGCGACCTGGTCGGCCGTCGAGATGCCGAGGCCGACGCAGGTGCGCTCGACGCCGGCGTCGCGGAGGCGGGACACGACGGTCCGCGCGGCGACGTCCACGCCGGCTCGGGCGCCGGTGACGCCCATCGTCGACACGGCGTACACGAAGCCACGGCTGACCTCGACCGCCTGCCGCATGCGGACGTCGGACGACGACGGCGCGGCCAGGAAGACCCGGTCGAGTCCGGTGCGCTCGGAGGAGGCCATCCACTCTGCGGCCTCGTCCGGGATCAGGTCAGGCGTGATGAGCCCGGCGGCACCGGCCGCGACGAGGTCGTCGGCGAACCGGTCGACGCCGTAGCGGAGCACCGGGTTCCAGTACGTCATCACCAGGACCGGCACGTCGGCGCGCTCGGTGATCTGGTGCACCGCGTCGAAGACCTGTGCGACCCGGAAGCCGTTCGCCAGGCTCTCCTCAGCGGCGCGCTGGATGACGGGGCCGTCCATCACGGGGTCGGAGTACGGCAGGCCGAGCTCGATGACGTCGACGCCGTTCTCGGCGAGGGCGACCGCTGCGTCGACGCTGGTCTGCACGTCGGGGTAGCCGGCGGGCAGGTAGCCGACGACGGCCCCCGCGCGCTCGGCGTTGGCGGTGTCGATCGTCGTCGCGACCGTTCGGTTCGTGGTCACAGCTGCACCGCGTTCTCGTCGAGGATGCCGAAGTAGCGACTGGCGGACGCGACGTCCTTGTCACCACGGCCGGACAGGTTCACGAGCACGACCCCCTCGGGGCCGAGCTCCTTGCCGAGCTTCATCGCGCCGGCGAGGGCGTGCGAGGACTCGATCGCCGGGATGATGCCCTCGGTCTGGCTGAGGAGGCGGAACGCCTCCATCGCCTCGGTGTCGGTGATGGGCTCGTACTTCGCTCGGCCGATCGAGGCCAGGTAGGCGTGCTCCGGGCCGACGCTCGGGTAGTCGAGCCCGGCGGAGATGCTGTGGCTCTCGATGGTCTGGCCGTCCTCGTCCTGCATCAGGTACGACTTCGTGCCCTGCAGGACGCCTTCGCGGCCGAGCGTGATGCTCGCCGCGTGCCGACCGGTCTCGATGCCGTCGCCACCGGCCTCGAAGCCGTGCAGCGCCACCGACTCGTCGTCGAGGAACGCCTCGAAGATGCCCATCGCGTTCGAGCCACCACCGACGCACGCCGCGACGGCGTCCGGCAGTCGGCCGACGCGGTCGAGGACCTGCTGCCGGGCCTCTTCGCCGATGACCTTGTGGAACTCGCGGACCATCTCCGGGAACGGGTGCGGTCCCGCGACGGTGCCGAGCAGGTAGTGCGTGGAGTCCACGTTGGCGACCCAGTCGCGCAGGGCCTCGTTGATGGCGTCCTTCAGCGTGCGGGAACCGGTCTCGACCGGGATCACCTCGGCGCCGAGCAGGCGCATCCGGGCGACGTTGAGCGCCTGGCGCTCGGTGTCCACGGCGCCCATGTACACGACGCAGTCCATCCCGAACAGCGCGGCAGCGGTCGCCGTGGCGACGCCGTGCTGTCCCGCACCGGTCTCCGCGATCAGGCGGGTCTTGCCGAGCCGTCGGGCGACGAGGGCCTGCCCGAGCACGTTGTTGATCTTGTGCGACCCGGTGTGGTTGAGGTCCTCGCGCTTGAGGATCACCCGGGCACCGCCGGCGTGCTTCGCGAACCGCGGCACCTCGGTGATGATCGACGGACGGCCGGTGTAGTCACGCTGGAGCTCGTCGAGCTCGGCGCGGAACGCCGGGTCCGCCCAGGCCTGGCGGAAGGCGGCCTCGAGCTCGTCGAGCGCGAGGACGAGGGACTCGGGGACGAAGCGTCCGCCGAAGTCGCCGAAGTACGGGCCGTGCAGGTCGCGGAGTGAGGTCACGATGGTCTTCCCGGGACGAGCCCGACGCCGGCCGCTGGGGCCGGGCGCCGGACGGGTGGATCGTTCGGCCGCGGTCGGCGGCCTCGATGCGGGTGGGTCGTTCAGCCGCGGTCGGCGGCGGCGATGAACGAGGCGAGCGTGGCGGCCGGGTCGGCACCGGTGACGAGTGCCTCACCGACCAGGACGACGTCGGCACCCGCAGCACGGTAGTGGGCGACGTCCTCGGGGCCGGCGACGGCGGACTCGGCGACGCGGACGACGCCGTCCGGGATCCGGTCGGCGAGCGAGCCGAACAGGTCGCGGTCCAGCGAGAAGTCCGTCAGGTCCCGCGCGTTCACGCCGAGGATCCGGGCTCCGGCGTCGAGGCCGCGCGCGACCTCGTCCCCGGAGTGGGCCTCGACCAGGACGCGCATGCCGAGCTCTTCCGCCAGGGTGTGCAGCTCGACCAACCGGGGCTGGTCGAGGGCCGCCACGATGAGCAGCACGACGTCGGCGCCGGAGGCCCGGGCCTCGATCACCTGGTACGGGTCGGCGATGAAGTCCTTGCGCAGCACCGGGATCCCGACGCGGGCCTTGACGGCTTCGAGGTCGGCGAGACTGCCGAGGAACTTGCGCCCCTCGGTCAGGACGCTGATCGTCGACGCACCACCGCGCTCGTAGTCGGCCGCCAGTGCTGCCGGGTCCTCGATCGGGGCCATCGACCCGCGGGACGGGCTGGCGCGCTTGACCTCGGCGAGGATCTTCACCCGATCGCCGGGGCTCAGGAACGCGAGCGCGTCGAGCGGCGACGCCACCCGGTCGAGGTCACGTTCGACGTCCGCGTAAGGACGGTCGAGACGACGGGCTGCTGCGTCCTCGAGCGCGCCCGCGACGAGGGTCTCGAGCACGTTCGGCATCGGGGACCTACTCGGCGTGGTGCTTGGCGACGTACTTCGGACCGTTGACGCCGTAGCCGGCCTTCGCCATGACGGCACCGGCGATGAGGCCGATCACCACGACGACTGCGGAGGCGACGACGCCCCACGGCTGGTCGAACCAGAAGAACAGCGTGCCTGCCGCGAATCCGATCAGCATGATCACGACGGCGGTCCAGGCGGCCGGCGAGTGGCCTTCGCCGAGTTCTGCGGGCTCAGTGTTGCTCACGGTGCTCCTCGTTCTGCTCCGGCGTCGTCGGTCGACCGACGCCCATCCGATCCTACCGTGCCGGCAGTGGGCTCGACGGTCGGCCCGTCGGTCGGGTCGACCCCGGCGCTGAGGTCGTCCCAGTCCACGACGGCGTCGCGCTCCACCGGTGCCTTCGCACGGGCGTCCGCAGCGGCGCCGGCGGTCGCGGCACCGTACTTCCGGCTGGGACCGGGCCACGAGCGCTGCACGACGATCACGACGATGCCGAGCAGCACGGCGAGCACACCGCCCGCGATCCCGATGGCCGGCCAGAGGGTGACGTCGACCCCCGAGACGACCCGGCGCACCGCGCTGAGGTCGCTGACACCGGCGACCTCGCCGACGGCGCCCTTCGCCGCGGCGACGGGGTCACCGAGCGCGGTGATGCCGCTGACCACGACGCCGATGCCGAGCAGGACCTCGACGCACGCGAGCACGACGCGCAGCACGCGGCCGGCGATCGTCATCGCGAGGAACAGCGCCAGGCTCGCGATGGCCAGCGCGGTGTACTGGGGCACGACGGCGGCGCCGTCGGCCTCGACCCGGGACGTCACGGCAGCGCCGGCGTGCAGGTGCACGGTGAACCACGTCTGGGTCCACGCGAGCATGATCACGCCGGCCACCAGGAGCCCGGCGACGACGACGATCGGGCGGGAGCGCTTCACGAGCGGACCTCGCGCATCCGGTTGGCGGTGGCGACCGCACGGAGCGGGGCCGCCGCCTTGTTGATCGTCTCCTCGTGCTCGGTGGCCGGGTCGGAGTCGGCGACGAGGCCGGCTCCGGCCTGCACCCGGGCGATGCCGTCCTTGATCAGGGCGGTGCGGATCGCGATGGCGATGTCGGCGTCCCCGGCGAAGTCGAAGTACCCGACCACCCCGGCGTACGCGCCGCGCGTGGCGGGCTCGAGCTCGTCGATGATCTCGAGCGCGCGCGGCTTCGGCGCGCCGGACAGCGTGCCGGCCGGGAACGTCGCCCGGAACACGTCGATCGCCGAGGCGTCCGGGCGGATCGCGCCCTCGACGCTCGACACCAGGTGCATGATGTGGCTGAACCGCTCCACCGTCATGAACTCGGTGACCGCGACGGACCCGGGCTCGCAGACCTTCTGCAGGTCGTTGCGCGCCAGGTCGACGAGCATCAGGTGCTCCGCGCGCTCCTTCGGGTCGTCGAGCAGGTCGTCGCCGAATCGGACGTCCTGCTCGGGCGTGGCGCCCCGCGGACGGGAGCCGGCGATCGGGTGCGTGATGGCCCGGCCACCCTGCACCTTGACCAGGGCCTCCGGTGATGCGCCGACGATCCAGAAGCGCTCGTCGGCGGTGTCCGCCAGGGCGAGGAAGTACATGTACGGACTGGGGTTCAGCGTCCGGAGCACCCGGTAGACGTCGAGCGGGTCGGCCGTGACCTCGTGGTCGAAGCGCTGCGAGATGACGACCTGGAACACGTCGCCGTCGCGGATGAACTCCTTCGAGCGCTCCACCGATGCCATGTACTCGGCCGCCGTCGACCGGTACGTCGGGGTCGGCTCGGCGATCTCGAACGCCTCGGCCACCGTGGCGACGGAGGGCTGCACGAGGTCGGCCTGCATGCGGTCGAGCCGGGCCTGCGCGTCGGCCCACAGCGTCTCGGCGTCGTCGGTGCCGTCGTTCAGGACGCTCGCGACGAGCAGCACGAGCCCGGTGCGGTTGTCGAGGGCGGCGAGCTCGGACACGAAGGACAGCGCCTGGCCGGGCACGTCGAAGTCGGCCGGCGGGACGTTCGGCAGGTGTTCGAGCTGCCGAACGGCCTCCCACCCGATGAACCCGACGGTGCCACCGACGAGCGGCGGCGAACCTGGGACCCGCGGGGTGGCCCAGCGCTCGTGCAGGCGCGCCAGGACCTCGAGCGGCTCGCCCTCGAGCGACCCGACGGCGCGGGCCGCGTCGATGCCGGTGTCGATCCACGCGGCACGGTCGCCGTCCTGGGTGAGCACGCCGAAGCTGCGCACGCCGACGAACGACCAGCGCGACCACAGGCCGCCCTGGCCGGCGGACTCGAGCAGGAACGAACCGGGACGGCCGTCCGCGAGCTTGCGGTAGACGCCCACGGGCGTCTCGCTGTCGCCGTAGAGCGCGCGGACCACCGGGATCACGCGGTGGTCCGGCAGGAGCGTGTCGAACTCCGGCCTGGAGGTCGTGTGCGGCGCGTCCGAGATCGTCGCGGTGGTCATCGGGTCGCCTCCACTGCCGTGGTGCCGTCCGGCGCGGACGCCGTCACGGGCGCGAGCGGGTCGACGTCGAAGCACCGGTGCGCACCGGTGTGGCACGCCGCCCCGACCTGCTGCACGGTGACGAGGAGCGTGTCGTCGTCGCAGTCCAGCGCCGCACCGCGCACGTACTGCGCGTGACCGGAGGTGTCACCCTTCCGCCAGTACTCGTTCCGCGACCGCGACCAGAAGGTCACACGCCCTTCGGTGAGGGTGCGTCGGAGCGCTTCCCGGTCCATGTAGCCGAGCATGAGGACGTCCTTCGAGGACTCTTCTTGCACGATGGCGGGGAGCAGCCCGTCCGCACCGAAGCGTGCACGGTCGAGGACCGCGTCGGTGCTGGAGCTGGTGCTGTCGGTCATGAGACTCCTAGCCTACGGCGACGGATCAGCGGACGGCGTGGCCGGCCGCGCGCAGCGCGCCCTTGACGTCCCCCACGGTCATCTCGCCACGGTGGAAGACGGACGCGGCGAGGAGGGCATCCGCTCCCGCGTCGACGGCCGGGGCGAAGTGCTCGAGCCGACCCGCGCCTCCTGAGGCGATGACCGGGACCGACGAGACGGACCGCACCGCGGCCACCAGGTCGAGGTCGAACCCGTTCTTCGTGCCGTCGGCGTCGATCGAGTTGACGAGCAGCTCCCCCGCACCGCGCTGGACCGCCTCCTGCGCCCAGGCGATCGCGTCGAGGTCGGACTCGGTGCGGCCCCCGTGCGTGGTGACCACGAACCCGGAGGGCATCCGGTCGGAACGCTTCACGTCGAGCGAGAGCACGACCGCCTGCGCGCCGAACCGGTCGGCGATCTCACCGACGAGCTCGGGACGGGCGATCGCCGCGCTGTTCACGCCGATCTTGTCGGCGCCGCACTGCTGCAGCCGGGACACGTCGTCGACGGAACGGACGCCGCCACCGACCGTGAGCGGGATGAAGACCTGCTCGGCGGTGCGGGTGACCGTGTCGTACATCGTGGAGCGGTTCTCGACCGTGGCACCGACGTCGAGGAACGTCAGCTCGTCCGCGCCCTGCTCGTAGTAGCGCGCCGCGAGTTCGACCGGGTCGCCGGCGTCCTGCAGGTCGAGGAAGTTCACGCCCTTGACCACCCGGCCACCCTGGACGTCCAGGCACGGGATGACGCGGATCGACACCCCGCCGAGCGCGGTGGTGCCGGTGCCGGACGCGGCGGTCACAGGCGTGCGGCGTGGATCGGGCTGACGAGGATGGCGCGCGCACCGAGGTCGTAGAGCGCGTCCATGATGAGGTTGGCGTCCTCGCGCGGGATCATCACCCGGACGGCGGACCAGTCACGACCGTGCAGCGGGGACACCGTCGGCGACTCGATGCCCGACGCCACCGCGGTTGCCTGCTCGAGCAGGTCGGTCGGGATGTCGTAGTCGAGCATCACGTAACCGCGCGCGACCAGGACGCCCTGCAGCCGGCGACGCAGCACCTCGATGCCCGGGATCGTCTCGTCGGTGGACACCAGGAGCGCGGTGGACTCGAGGATCACCGGGCCGAAGATCTCGAGGCCGGCCTGACGGAGCGTGCTGCCCGTCGACACCACGTCGGCGACGGCATCGGCGACACCGAGGCGCACGGCGCTCTCGACCGCACCGTCGAGCTTCACGAGCGTGGCCGTCACCCCGTGCTTCGCGAGGAAGTCCCCCACCAGGCCCGGGTAGCTCGTCGCCACACGGACGCCGTCGAGGTCCTGGAGGGTCGTGTACCTGCCCGGTGTGCCGGCGAACCGGAACGTGGAGTCCGCGAACCCGAGCGCGTCGACCTCGTGCGCCTCGGAACCGGAGTCGAGCAGCAGGTCGCGCCCGGTGATGCCGACGTCGAGCGCGCCGGAACCGACGTACGTCGCGATGTCACGCGGGCGGAGGAAGAAGAACTCGACGCCGTTGCGTTCGTCGAGCAGGTGCAGCGCCTTCGGGTCGCGGCGACCGGCGTACCCGGCCTCTCGCAGCATCTCGGAGGCGGTCTCGGACAGTGAACCCTTGTTGGGCACGGCGATGCGGAGCATCAGGGGTCTGCTTTCTGGTGGAGGGTCGGCGGCTGATCAGCGGATCAGAGATGTCGCCAGATGTCCGCCGGGGACAGCCCCTTCGCGACCATGAGGACCTGCAGGTGGTACACGAGCTGGGAGATCTCCTCCGAGGTGCGCTCGTCGCCCTCGTACTCGGCCGCCATCCAGACCTCGGCGGCCTCTTCCACGATCTTCTTGCCGATCTGGTGCACGCCGGCGTCCAGTTCGGCGACGGTGCCGGAGCCCTCGGGGCGCGTGCGCGCCTTCTCGGTGAGCTCCTGGAACAGGTCGTCGAACGTCTTCACGCCGACCAGGCTACCGGTCTCCGCCGACGCCGCCGACGTACCGTCCGGACGGGGCGCACTCACGCGCGGGCCCGGGCGGCCGCTTCGCGCAGGTCGGTGATCCGCGCGGCCGGTTCGCCGCCGTACACGGCCGACCCCGCGACGAGCGTGTCGGCGCCGCTGCGGACGGCCTCGGGCACGGTGTCCACCGAGATGCCGCCGTCGACCTCGAGCCAGACGTCCAGACCGGAGGCGTCGACGGCCGCGCGGGCGTCGGCGAGCTTCGGCATGACGGACGGCATGAAGGACTGGCCGCCGAAGCCCGGCTCGACCGTCATGAGCAGGATCATGTCGTAGGCGTCGAGGTGGTGCAGCACCTGCGTGATCGGGGTGCCGGGCTTCACGGCGACGGCGGCACGGGCACCGTTCGAGCGGATCGCGGCGGCCGTCGCGACGGGGTCGTCCGCGGCCTCGAAGTGGAAGGTCACGCTGGACGCGCCCGTCTCGGCGTACTTCGGCGCGTTCGTGTCGGCGTCGGTGATCATGAGGTGCACGTCGAGCGGCACCGGCGACACCTGCTGCAGGCGCTCGACGATCGGCAGCCCGAGCGTCAGGTTCGGCACGAAGTGGTTGTCCATCACGTCGACGTGCACCAGGTCGGCGGTCTCGATGCGGTGGAGCTCACGCTCGAGGTTCGCGAAGTCGGCGGACAGGATGCTCGGCGAGATGCGGATCGTCACCCGGCAAGCCTACCGGCGCGAGCCTGCCGAGCCGCTCCGCGACGACGTCAGCGGGCGCCGACCACCCGGGTGCCGAGCTCCGAGCCGAGCATCGTCCCGAGCGCGGCGTCGACGAGCCGTTCGCCCTGCGCCCGGTCGATCCGGCGCGAGACGACCAGGGTGGCGATGCCCTGCATGGTCGCCGCGAACAGGAGCTCGAAGAGCAGTCGGGCGTCCGGACCGTCGTCGCCTGCCGCCACGGTTCCCACGGCACCCTCGAGCACCGCGAACAGCGACTCCGCGGCGGCCTGTACCGGCCCGGGTCGGCCGGTCGTCTTCGCCTGGAACATGAGGTCCATCAGCGCCGCGTCGTCGATCGCGAAGTCCACGTACGCCAGGGCGACCCGACGGAACCGGTCGTCCACCCCGTCGGCACCGGACAGCGCCCGGCGCACGGCAGCGGTCAGCCGGTCGAAGCCGAGTTCGGCGAGGGCGTCGAGGAGCGCCTGCCGATCGACGAAGTGGCTCCGGGGAGCGCCGTGGCTGACCCCGGCGCGACGGGCGAGGTCGCGGAGCGAGAGTCCGTCGACCCCGGACTCCCGCAGCACCGCGACGGCCTCGTCGAGCAGCACCGCCCGCAGGTTCCCGTGGTGGAAGGGCCGCTCCGTCATGAGGACATCCTAGACCCGAACTAGGCATTGACTATTTTCTAGGCGACGCCTAGTTTGACCAGATGCCTCCAGATCAGACCCTCCTCGTGTTCGGCGCGACCGGCCAGACCGGCCAGCACTTCACCCGGCTCGCGCTCGACGCCGGTCACCGCGTCCGCGCCGTCGTCCGGACGCCGTCGAAGCTGCCCGTCCCGCACGACGACCTGCAGGTCGTGCAGGGCTCGGTCACCGGCGACCTCGACCTCGACGCGCTGCTCGACGGCGTGACGGGCGTGGTCGTGATGCTCGGGGACGTCGCCGCGCAACGCGAGCGACTCGTCAACACGCAGTTCGTCCGCGCCCTCGTCCCGGCCATGCGTCGGAACGGCACCCGGCGCCTGCTGTACCAGGCCGGCGGGCTGAGCGCCCCTCCCGGCAAGCGGCTCGCCCCCGTGCTCCGCGTCGTCCGGTCGACGCTCGCGCGGGACTACCGCGGCCAGCACGCGGACAACGAGGCGGTCATGCGCTACCTCGACGCCGAAGCGCAGGACATCGCCTGGACCGTCCACCGGGCCGGCATCGGCTCGGACGGTCCCACGAAGGGCGAGCTCCGCCGGTCGGCGCGGTGGATCAGCATCGGCACGTTCCGGGACTGCGCCACGTACAACCTGCGCGCCCTGTTCGACGACACGGCCGTGCACACGTGCGACGGCAGCGCCTACCGGCGACGGGCCTGAACGGCGAGCGACCCGCTCAGCCGACGCGACGGAACAGCGCGATGAACATCGCGTCCGTCCCGACCCGGTGCGGCCAGAGCTGCGCCGTGTTCCCGTCCGCGATCTCCGGGTCGCGCGCGGCGACGTGGCGCACGATCGTCGCGGTGTCGAGCTGCTCGAGCACTCCCCCGTGCCGCCCCATCAGCGCGTCGACCTGCCCGCGTGTCTCGGCCAGGTGCGGCGAGCACGTCACGTAGGCGAGCGTCCCACCCGGGGCGAGCACCCGGACCGCGGCATCGAGCAGCTCGGTCTGCAGGGCGGCGAGCTCCTGGACGTCCTCGGGGGTCTTCCGCCAGCGTGCCTCCGGACGGCGACGCAGCGCGCCGAGGCCGGTGCACGGCGCGTCGAGCAGGATGCGGTCGAAGGTCATCCCGGTGCCGTCGCGGCCGTAGCGCCGGGCGTCGCCCTCGACGACGCGGACGTGGTCGCCGAACACCCCGAGGGCGTTCCGCACGAGTCCGGCACGCGCCGGCACGAGCTCGTTCGCGACGAGGGTCGCGCCGCCCTGCTGCGCCTCGGCGGCGAGCAGCGCGGCCTTGCCGCCGGGGCCGGCGCACATGTCGAGCCAGCGCTCCCCCGCGCGGACCTCGGACGAGCGGCTCAGCGCGAGGGCGGCGAGCTGGGAGCCCTCGTCCTGCACGCGCAGGCGTCCGGCAGCGACGCCCGGCACGCGCGCGGGGTCGCCGGAGATGCCCCGGATCCCGACGGGCGAGACCGGCAGGGCGTCCGCCTCCGCCACGGGGTCGGCGGTCCGGACGGGAGGCACGGTGCCGGTCGCGCCGTCGGCCTCCGGTTCGTCGTCGACGGGCACCAGGGCCGCCGGTGCGTCGGCCGCGCCGGTCGCGTCGGCGAACGCGGCATCGGCGTCGTCATCTGCTTCCGGCACCGTGCGCGCGGTCGCGGTGGCGATGTCCTCGTCGGTGGCGAGCCCGGGCAGCGCGGCGAGCTGCACCCGGGGCGCGGCGTTGTCCGCGGCGAGCAGGGCCGCGAGCTCGTCGCGGGAACGCTCGGCGGCCAGTGCGTCGCGGAGGGCCGAGACGACCCAGACCGGGTGCGACCACCGGGTCGCGAGCAAGGCGTCGCCGCCACGGCCCTCGGTGATCTGGGCGTCCCACTCCTCGTCGGTGCGGGCGGCGATCTTGCGCATCACGGCGTTCACGAACCCGGTGGCGCGGCGGGCCCCGACCTCGCGGGCGAGCTCGACCGTGGCGTCGACGGCGGCGTGCGTCGGGGTGCGCATCGCGAGCAACTGGTGGGCACCGAGGCGCATCACGTCGAGCACGTCGGCCTCGATGTTCTCCGCGCGTCGACCGGAGGCCAGCGCGATGATGACGTCGTACCGGCCGAGCATCCGGATGGAGCCGTAGGTGAGCTCGGTGGCGAAGGCAGCGTCACGGGCGGTCAGGCCGGCACGGCGGATGCGCGACGGCAGCAGCAGGTTTGCGTAGGCGTCGTCGACCTGCACGGCGCGGAGCACGTCGAACGCTACTCGACGGGCGTTCGCCGGACGTGCGCCGCGGCGGGCTCCCTGGGGCTTCGTCTGGGGGCTCATGCGAGGACCTTCCCGTCGAGTTCGCCGAGGCCACGGGCCCAGGCTGCGGCGTCCATCGCCTTCTTGCCGGCAGGCTGCACCTCGAGCAGCGCCAGCGGAGTGTCACCGGTCCCGACCAGCAGCCGACCGCCGTGGAGTGCGAGCGCGCCGGGCGTGAGCTGCGGGGCGGGGTCCGCGGTGCCTCCTGGCAGGCGGTTGCTGCGGAGCAGCTTCACGCGGGTGTCGCCGAGGTGGGCGTACGCGCCGGGCTCGGGCGTCACGCCACGCAGGCGAGCGTGCACGACCGCTGCCGGTGCGGCGAAGTCGATGCGGCCGTCGTCGATCGTGAGCTTCGGCGCGAGGGTCGGGGTACCGGTCTGCTCGGTCGCGACGGCGGTGCCGGCGGCGATCGCGTCGACCACCCGGGCGACCGTGTCGGCGCCGGACTCGGCCATGGCGGCGAGGACCTCGCCCGAGGTGGCCTCCCGGTCGATGTCGAACGGGTCGGCGGCGTACACCGGGCCGGCGTCGAGGGCCTCGACCAGTTGGAAGACGGCGGCCGCGGTGCGGGAGTCCCCCGCCATCACGGCACGCTGCACCGGCGCGGCACCGCGGTACGCCGGCAGGTCGGAGAAGTGCAGGTTGATCCAGCCGAGGCGCGGCGCGTCCAGGGCCGGGCGACGGAGCAGTGCCCCGTAGGCGACGATGACGCCGAGGTCGACCTGGAGTGCGACGAGCTGGGCGGTGACTGCGTCGTCCACCCGGGACGCCTCGATCACGGGGAGGCCGAGCTCCGCGGCGGCCTGCGCGACCGGCGTCAGGGTGAGGACGCGCTTCCGGCCCTGCGGCGTGGCGGGACGGGTCAGGACCGCGGCGATCTCGTGCTCGGACGCCGCCAGACGGCGGAGGGTGGGGACGGCCGCAGCGGGGCTGCCGGCGACGACGAGACGCATGGGTTCGATCCTCCCACGAGCGCGCTCCGCGGACTGACCCGAACCGGGCCGGGAGGACCTGGGTACGGTCGGCGCCACCGAACGAGGAGGGTTCCCATGTCCGACGTCACGTCGTCCACCAACCGCTACGCAGGCTCCAGCATCCAGAAGGTGGCGCTCCTGGTGGGCATCGTCTTCCTGCTCGTCGGGATCGCCGGGTTCGTCCCCGGGCTGACGACCGGCGACCTGGGCGGCGCTGGTCACGGCTCGATGGCGATGTTGCTCGGGCTCTTCCAGGTGTCGGTGCTGCACAACGTCGTGCACCTGCTGTTCGGGGTCGTCGGGCTGCTCGCCGCCGGGTACGCCACCGGGTCGCGGATGTACCTCGTGATCGGAGGGGTCGTCTACTTCGTGCTGTGGGTCTACGGGCTCTTCACCGCCGGGCACATGTCGGGCGCGAACTTCGTCCCGCTGAACTGGGCCGACAACTGGCTGCACCTCGTGCTCGCGGTCGGCATGGTCGCGCTCGGCATCGTGTTCCCGCGCGAGCGTCGGCGCCCGGTCGGCGCCTGACGGGGCGCGGCGGGCGCGGGCGCTGCGGGGCGCGGGCCGCGGGACGCGCCTTCTGCGACGATCCACGAGGAGATCGACGCGTGGTTCGTCGGAAGGTGCACACACATCGGTCCCGTGCGCATCGTCCGACAGAACACGAGTCGATCGACGCGTGGAACGTCGCAACATGCTCACGCATGCGGGCCGGGAGGCACGGCGCAGCTCCGCCCCGCACACGTCGGTCCGACAGACGGTTGGGTCAGACCTCGGTGAACGGCTCGGCGTCGTCGAGTCGGACCCGCAGCGTCGGGGCCGCTCGGCGCCGGTTCCCGCCCTTGAGCACCCGCCTGGTGGACGACCGCCGGATCACCTCGGCCTTCAGGGTCGCCGCGACCTCGGCGCCGTGCGCGTACGGGAAGCGCACGATCGCACGCACGGTACCGGGCAGCGCGTCGTCCTCGACCGGGACGGGGCCGAGCACCGGTCCGACGGTCGCACCTTCGAGGGCCTCGACCGCCGCGGTGACGGCCTCGTCGGTGCCCGTCATCGTCGCGACCCGGACGGCCGGCGGGAAGTGCAGCTCGCGGCGGTCCGTGAGTTCGTCGTGCGCCGGGCCGTCGAGCCGCCACAGGGCCATCGCCGTCGCGAGCTTCCCGCCGATGCCGACGAGGTACGCCTCGGCGCCGGGAGCGCCCTTCGCGGCCGCGTTGGTCCAGAACCGCAGCACGTCCTCCTGCACCCGGAGGCCTTCTCGGGCGAGCATCTTCTCGCCGTCGAGCAGCAGGACGCAGGCGTAGCCACCCGGCACGGACGGTTCGGCACCGCGGGTGGCGACGACGACGGAGGGCTTCGCGGGCACCTCGTCGAGTGGGCGTGACCCGTCGGCGACGACGATCCGGGTCCCCGGGAACGCCCGGCCGAGTTCGTCCGCGGTGCGTTGCGCCCCCTGCCCGACGGGCTTCACGGTGCCGTTGCCGCACGTCGGACAGCGGAACCCGACCGCGAGTGCGCCGCAGAACCGGCACTCGGGCGTGGCGCCTCGGTGCGGGCTGCCGAGCGGTCCGCCGCAGACCCGGCAGTGCGCGCGCTCCCCGCACTCGGCACAGACGAGTCCGGTGCCGAAGCCGGGGCTGGCGACCTGCACGAGCACCGGGCCGTGCTGACTCGCCTGTCGTGCGGCGCGCCACGCCGAGCTGGGGATGCGTGCCTGTGCGGCGTAGCCCTCGGCACCGGTCTGCTGCACCGTCGGGATGACCTTCGGGGTCTTCACCCGGTACGGCGTGACGTCCTGCAACCAGTGCAGCTCGACGAGGCGCTGCACGTCGGTGCTCCGCGCGTGCGACACGAACAGCAGGGCGGCACCGGACTGCGCGGCTCGGACGAGGGCGACGTCGCGCGTGTGCACGTACGGCGCCCGCGGCTCGATGAACGAGGCGTCCCCGTCGTCCCACATCGCGATGAGCCCGAGGTCGGTCGCCGGCGCGTACACCGCCGCACGGTTCCCGATCGCGACGACCGCGTGGGTCCGGGCCTGCAGGAGCGCCTTGGCCCGTTGCCCGTTCGTCTGCTTGGCGTCGAACCGGACGACACGCTCGGGCGGGAGCACCGCGAGGAGTGCCCGTTCGAGATCGGTGACGTCGCGGAAGTCGGGGACGGCGATCACGGCGGACCGCTCGGCGGCCAGGGTGTGCGCGGCGGCCTGCGCCAGCGTGGCGGCCCACCCGGGCACCCAGACGGGCTCGCCGGCGGCACCGGAGTCCGCGGGGCCGGCCAGGGCCACGGGGTGGGGCACGGCGGCGACCGCAGCACGTCCGCGGTCCGCGACCAGTGCCTCCAGGACGCCGTCGGCGTAGCCGGTGACGGGCGGGGCGGTCACCGGCGGGGGCGACCATGCGGTGTCCCGGCCCAGCCAGGCCTTCTCGGCACGGACCTGCCGGGTCGGCACCGCGAGCCGGAGCACGTCGGACGCGACGCCGGCTGCCCGGTCCGCCACCGCCCGGGCGAGCGTCCAGATCTCCGGCGCGAGGACCGGCACGGGTGACACGACGGTCTCGATCTGGCTGAGCTCGCCAGGGTACTCGCCCTCTGACACGATCTCGACGACGTAGCCGTCGGACATCCGCGCGCCGGTGCGGAGCGGCACCTTCACGCGGACGCCCGGAACGCAGTCGTCCTCGAGCTCGGCCGGCACCCGGTAGTCGAACAGACGGTCCAACTGCGGGAGCGGCGAGTCGAGGACGACGCGCGCGACGGTGGTCACGCGGTGCTTCAGACGGCTGCGGCGACGAGTCCTGCGGCGGCGCGGAGTTCCTCGACACGGTCGAGCTGCTCCCAGGTGAACCCGGGGAGCTCACGGCCGAAGTGCCCGTACGTCGCGGTCTGCGCGTAGATCGGACGGAGCAGGTCGAGGTCGCGGATGATCGCGGCCGGGCGCAGGTCGAACACCTGACGGATCGCGGCCTCGATCGTGGCGTCGTCGACGTGCCCGGTGCCGAACGACTCGACGTAGAGCCCGACGGGCGCCGCGCGGCCGATCGCGTAGGCGACCTGGACCTCGAGCCGGTCGGCGAGGCCCGCCGCGACGGCGTTCTTCGCGACCCAGCGCAGGGCGTACGCGGCCGAGCGGTCGACCTTCGACGGGTCCTTGCCGCTGAACGCACCGCCACCGTGACGGGATGCCCCGCCGTAGGTGTCGACGATGACCTTGCGACCGGTGAGGCCGGCGTCGCCCTGGGGGCCACCGATCTCGAACCGACCGGTCGGGTTCACGATGACGTCCACGTGGGACGAGTCGAGGTCGACCAGGTCGAGCACCGGACGGATCACGTGCTCGGTGATGTCGGCGGTGAGCTGCTCGAGCGAGACGCTCGGCGCGTGCTGCGTCGACAGGACCACGGTCTCGACGGTCTTCGGGACGACGCCGTCGTACCCGACGGTGACCTGGGTCTTGCCGTCGGGACGCAGGAACGTCAGCTCGCCGGACTTGCGGACCGCTGCCAGTCGCTCGGCCAGGCGGTGTGCCAGCCAGATCGCGACGGGCATGTACTCGGGGGTCTCGTTCGTCGCGAACCCGAACATGATGCCCTGGTCGCCGGCACCCTGGCGGTCGAGCGGGTCGACGGCGCCGGAGCGGGAGTCGAGCGACTCGTCCACGCCCTGGGCGATGTCCGGCGACTGCGCACCGATCGAGACCTCGACACCACAGGTGTGGCCGTCGAAGGAGACCTCGGACGAGTTGTACCCGATGCCCGTGATGACGTCTCGGACGATCTTCGGGATCTCCACGTAGCCGGAGGTCGTGACCTCGCCCGCGACGTGCACGAGCCCGGTGGTCACCATGGTCTCGACGGCGACACGAGCGTTCGGGTCCACCGTCAGCAACGCATCGAGGATGCTGTCCGAGATCTGGTCACAGATCTTGTCGGGGTGCCCCTCGGTCACCGACTCGGACGTGAAGAGGCGCAGAGCAGCTGCAGTCACCGGGATCAGTCGGAGGGCTGCTGCTGCTTGGTGACGGTGAGCTTGTCCTCGTTGATCTCGTGGAGCGCGACGGACAGCGGCTTGTCGTCGATCGTCGAGTCGACGAGCGGGCCGACGTTGTCGAAGAGCGAGCCCTCGTGCAGGTCGGCGTAGTAGTCGTTGATCTGGCGCGCACGCTTGGAGGCGAAGATGACGAGCGCGTACTTCGACTCGACCTTGCTGAGCAGGTCGTCGATGGGCGGGTCGATGATGCCCTGGGGGTTGGCCATGGTGTCTCCTCGAAGTCGGTGCACCCGTCAGGGCGCAGAGAACAAGTCTACGACCTCACGTGCCGCGGTGCCGACATCGGAGTTCACGATCCGGACGTCGAACTCGTCCTGGGCGGCCAGTTCGACCTTCGCGGTGTCGAGTCGGCGCGCTTGTTCCTCGGGTGACTCGGTGCCGCGGCCGATCAGCCGGCGCACAAGTTCCTCCCACGTCGGGGGCAGCAGGAACACGAGCACGGCCTCGGGCATGGCGTCGCGGACCTGCCGGGCGCCCTGCAGGTCGATCTCGAGCATGACCTTCTCGCCGGCGTCGAGCGCACGGTCGATCGGCGGCCGCGGGGTGCCGTACCGGTACGAGTTGTGCACGGTGGCCCACTCGAGCAGTTCGCGGTCGCGGATCATCCGGTCGAACTCGGCGTCGTCGACGAAGTAGTAGTGCACGCCGTCGACCTCGCCGGGGCGCGGCTTCCTGGTCGTCGCGGAGACGCTGAGGTTGACGTCCGGGTACTGCTCGCGGATGTGCGCGCTGACGGTGCCCTTGCCGACCGCGGTCGGGCCGGCGAGGACGACGAGCTTCGACGACCCGCGCTTCCGGCCCCGGGCGGCGAGCCAGTCGGCCAGGGCGACCCGCTGCCGGGTGCCGAGGCCACCGAGCCGCTTCGACGGTGCGATGCGGAGGGTGCCCATGATCGACTCGGCGCGCGCCGGGCCGATGCCAGGCAGGCTGACGAGCAGGTCCCGCACGCGCAGGGACCGTTCGGCGGACGTGGTCTCGACGAGCGAGTCGTCCCAGGCGGAACGCGCGACCTCGAGGGCCGAGCGCTCCCCCGACGCGATCGCGGCCTTCACCGCGGCCCGGGCGCGTCGCGCGGCCACCGCGGCCTGTGCGGCGGCGACACGGTCGACCTCCGGTGGGGTGCGGTGCGCGGGCAGGTCCGGCCGGTCGTCGGTCACGCGGCGGATCCCAGCGCGGTGCGGATGCGCTCGGCGCGGTCCGCGATCCGGGCAGCGACGCCGTCGGGGCCGTCGGCGAGGAGCCCGCGGGACTCGCTCACGAGCACCTGGTCGGCGCGGGCGCCGTACAGCGCTCGGAGGTCCTCGATCCGGGCACCCTGGGCACCGAAGCCCGGAGCCAGGATCGGCGCGGAACCGATGTCCGCCGCGTCGATGCCGAAGTCGTCGAGGTCGAGGGTCGCGCCGAGCACGAGCCCGACGTCGCCGAGGGCTCGATCGCCCGCGGCCCGGTTGTCGTCTGCCACGTCCACGACGATACCGGCAGCGACGGACCGTCCGGCACGCGGCCCCTCGGCCAGCACGGCGGTCTGCAGCACGCGGGCCTCGGGGTTGCTCGTCGCCGCGAGCACGAACACGCCGGCACCGTTCTCGCGGGCGACGTCGATCGTGCCCCGGAGCGACCCGAAGCCGAGGTACGGCGAGACCGTCATCGCGTCGGCCGCGAACGGCCCGTCGCGGTCCAGCCAGGCGAGCGCGTAGTCGTCACCGGTGGACCCGATGTCGCCCCGCTTCACGTCGGCGACGACCAGGAGGCCCGCATCGCGTGCACGACGGATGGTCGCGTCGAGCGCGCGGTAGCCCGCCACCCCCGCCGCCTCGAAGAAGGCGATCTGCGGCTTCACGATCGCGGCGCGGCCGACGGCCGCGTCGACCAGGGTCGCACCGAAGGCGGTGAGACCCTGCTCGTCGCGGCCGAGGCCCCACGCCGCCAGGGTGGCGGCGTGGGGGTCGATGCCGACGCAGAGGGGTGAACGCTCCCCCATGGCGGCCGCGAGGCGGACGCCGAAGGAGGCCGTGCCTCCCGACCGGGTCGTGTCCACGCTCGCAGCCGTCACCAGGTGGCGCGCTCGAGCGCGTAGTCCTGCAGGCTGCGGACGTTGAGCGGCGTACCGATCGTCTCGATCGCCGCGACCGCTGCTCCGATCTGCGCGATCGTCGTGAACAGCGGCTTGTCCGCCGCGACCGTCGCCGCACGGATCTCGTACCCGTCGGCACGGCCGGCGGCACCCGACGGGGTGTTGATCACGATGTCGACCTCGTTGCGGGTCAGCAGGTCGACGACGCTCTCGCCACCCTGGCTGAACTTGCCGACGATCCGGACCTCGATCCCGTTGCGACGGAGCACCTCGGCGGTGCCCTCCGTCGCGATGATCGTGAAGCCGAGCTGCTGCAGGCGGTGCACCGGCAGCACGATGGCGCGCTTGTCGGTGTCTGCGACGCTCACGAAGACCGTGCCGCTGGTCGGCAGGCCGCCGTACGCGGCGTCCTGCGACTTCAGGAACGCCCGCGGGAAGTCGCGGTCGATGCCCATCACCTCGCCGGTGGAACGCATCTCGGGGCTGAGCACCGAGTCGACGACCTGGCCCTCGCGGGTGCGGAAGCGTCGGAAGGGCAGCACGGCCTCCTTGACGGCGACGGGTGCCTCCATCGGGACGAACGCGCCGTCCCGGGCGGGCAGCATGCCCTCTGCGACGAGTTCGTCGACGCTGGTGCCGGTCATGATGCGGGACGCGGCCTTCGCGAGCGGGATGCCGAGCGCCTTCGAGACGAACGGGACGGTGCGGCTGGCGCGCGGGTTCGCCTCGAGGACGTAGAGCACGCCGGCACCGATGGCGAACTGGACGTTGAGCAGACCCCGGACGCCGATGCCGCGGGCGATCTTCTCGGTCGCGTCGACGACGCCCTGGATCTCGGCGCGGCCGAGGCCGACCGGCGGCAGGGTGCACGCCGAGTCCCCGGAGTGGATGCCGGCCTCTTCCAGGTGCTCCATGATGCCGCCGATGTAGAGGCGCTCTCCGTCGAACAGCGCGTCGACGTCGATCTCCACCGCGTCGTCCAGGAACCGGTCGACCAGCAGCGGGAGCTCCGGGCCGATGATCGCCTGGTCGGCCATCCGGTCGAAGTAGTCGGCGAGCGACGGGGTGTCGTAGAGGATCTCCATGCCACGGCCGCCGAGCACGAAGGACGGGCGGACGAGGACGGGGTAGCCGATCTCCTCGGCGACCGCGGCCGCGCTGGCGAGGTCGTGTGCGGTGCCGTTCCGGGGGGCGAGCAGGCCGGCGGCGTCGAGGATGGCGGAGAACTGTCCGCGCTCCTCGGCCGAGTCGATCGCGGTCGGCGAGGTGCCGAGGATCGGGATCCCCGCCGCCTCGAGCGGCTTCGCCAGGCCCAGGGCGGTCTGGCCGCCGAGCTGGACCACGACGCCGACGAGTTCACCGGACGCGGCCTCGGCCTCGATGACCTCGAGGACGTCCTCGGCCGTGAGCGGCTCGAAGTACAGGCGGTCCGAGGTGTCGTAGTCGGTGGAGACCGTCTCGGGGTTGCAGTTGATCATGATCGTCTCGAAGCCGGCGTCGCTCAGCGCGAAGGACGCGTGCACGCAGGAGTAGTCGAACTCCACGCCCTGCCCGATGCGGTTCGGGCCGGAGCCGAGGATGACGACCTTCTTGCGGTCGCTCGGGACGACCTCGGTCTCGGCGTCGTACGACGAGTAGTGGTACGGCGTCAGGGCCGGGAACTCGCCGGCGCAGGTGTCGACGGTCTTGAAGACGGGGCGGATGCCCAGCGCGTGGCGGTCGTCGCGGACCTGCTGCTCGCTGACCGGCGCCGCCTCGGTGCTCCGCAGCGACGCGATCTGGGTGTCGCTGAAGCCGTGCTCCTTCGCCCAGCGCAGGGTGTCGGCGTCGAGGGTCTCGGCGGCGGCGACCTCGGCGGCGACCTCGTTGATGAGCACGATCTGGTCGATGAACCAGGGGTCGATCTTGGTGGCCTCGAAGACCTCGTCCGCGGTGGCGCCGGCGACCAGGGCCTGCTGCACCGTGACGATGCGGCCGTCGGTCGGGATCGCGGACTTCGCCAGCAGGGCGTCCTTGTCGAGCTCCGCCGCCGGGGTGTCCCAGTGGAAGCTCGAGCCGCGCTTCTCGAGCGAGCGCAGCGACTTCTGCAGGGCCGTCGCGTAGTTGCGACCGATCGCCATCGCCTCGCCGACGCTCTTCATCGTCGTGGTGAGGGTGGCGTCCGCCGCGGGGAACTTCTCGAACGCGAACCGCGGGGTCTTCACGACCACGTAGTCGAGCGTCGGCTCGAAGCTCGCCGGGGTGACCTTCGTGATGTCGTTCTGGATCTCGTCCAGGCGGTAGCCGATGGCGAGCTTCGCGGCGATCTTGGCGATCGGGAACCCGGTGGCCTTCGACGCCAGGGCCGACGAGCGGGAGACGCGCGGGTTCATCTCGATGACGATCACGCGGCCGTTCGACGGGTCGACGGCGAACTGGATGTTGCAGCCCCCGGTGTCGACGCCGACGCGACGGATGATGTCGATGCCGATGTTCCGCATGTTCTGGTACTCGCGGTCGGTCAGCGTCAGCGCGGGGGCGACGGTGATCGAGTCACCGGTGTGCACACCGACCGGGTCGACGTTCTCGATGGAGCAGATGACGACGGTGTTGTCGTAGTTGTCGCGCATCAGCTCGAGCTCGTACTCCTTCCAGCCGAGGATGGATTCCTCGAGCAGGACCTCCGTCGTCGGGCTGGACTGCAGCCCGTCACCGACGAAGCGGACGAGCTCGGCCTCGTTGTACGCGAAGCCGGAGCCGAGGCCACCCATGGTGAAGGACGGGCGGACGACCAGCGGGTAGCCGAGGTCCTTCGCGAATTCCTTCGCCTCTTCCAGGGTGTGGGCGATGTGGCTGCGGGCGACGTCGGCACCGGACTCCAGGACGAGTTCCTTGAAGAGCTGCCGGTCCTCGCCACGCTGGATCGCGTCGACCTTGGCGCCGATGAGCTCGACGCCGTGCTTCTCGAGGATCCCGGCCTCGTCGAGGGCGATCGCGGCGTTCAGGGCGGTCTGGCCACCGAGGGTCGGCAGGACGGCGTCCGGCTTCTCGATGCGGATGATCTCCTCGAGGCACGCGTTCGTGATCGGCTCGATGTAGGTCGCGTCGGCGAAGTCGGGGTCGGTCATGATCGTCGCGGGGTTCGGGTTCACGAGGATGACCCGGACGCCCTCGGCGCGGAGGACGCGGCACGCCTGGGTGCCGGAGTAGTCGAACTCGGCGGCCTGACCGATGACGATCGGGCCGGAACCGATGACGAGGACGGAGTTGATGTCTGCGCGCTTGGGCATCAGTTCGCTTCCTTGGTGATGTCTGCTGCGGGGGTGGTCGCGTCGGCGGTGGCCGCGTCGAGCGGCTCCCCGTAACGTCGCGCGCGCACCAGGTCCGCGAACCGGTCGAAGAGGTACATGCTGTCGTGCGGACCAGCGGCGGCCTCGGGGTGGTACTGCACGCTGAACGCGGGCACGTCGAGCGCGCGGAGGCCCTCGACCACGTTGTCGTTCAGCGAGTAGTGCGAGACCTCGACCCGACCGAAGCCGGCCGGGGACTCGAGGACCTCGCCGAGGCGTGCGTCGACCGCGAAGCCGTGGTTCTGGCTCGTGATCTCGACCTTGCCGGTCGTGGTGTCGAGCACCGGCTGGTTGATGCCGCGGTGCCCGAAGGGCAGCTTGTACGTGCCGAAGCCGAGCGCCCGGCCGAGCAGCTGGTTGCCGAAGCAGATGCCGAAGAACGGACGCCCCGTGGACAGGCTCGAACGCAGCAGTTCCACCTGGGCGTCACTCGCCGCGGGGTCGCCTGGGCCGTTCGAGTAGAAGAGCGCGTCCGGCGCCAACGCCTCGAGATCGGCAGCGGAGATGTCCTGCGGCACGACGTGCACCTCGAAGCCGCGCTGGGCGAGGTACCGGGTCGTCGACGCCTTCACGCCGAGGTCGAGCACGGCGAGCCGGCCGATCTGCTCGCCCTCTGCCGGGACCACGTAGGTCTCGGGGGTGGACACGATCGCCGAGAAGCTCGCACCGGCCATCGTGGCCTGCGACCGGACGGCGTCCAGCTGCTCCGCCTCCGACAGCCGCGCGTCCTCGCCGCTGAACACGCCGCCCTTCATGGCGCCGGCGTCGCGGATGCGACGGGTCAGCGCACGCGTGTCGATCCCGGAGATCCCGACGATGCCGTCGCGCACCAGGTGCTCGTCGAGCGAGGCGTTCGCGCGGTGGTTCGAGACCACGCGGCTGGGGTCGCGCACCACGTACCCGGCGACCCAGATGCGACGGGACTCGGGGTCCTCGTCGTTCACACCGGTGTTGCCGATGTGCGGAGCGGTCTGCACCACGATCTGGCCGGCGTACGAGGGGTCGGTGAGCGTCTCCTGGTACCCGGTCATGCCGGTCGCGAAGACCACCTCGCCGAGCGTGCGCCCACGGGCGCCGTAGGCCCAGCCGTCGTACCGGGTGCCGTCTTCGAGGACCAGGACGGCCCGTTCGCGTGTCATGCTTTCTTCCCTTCGCCCGCGGTTCGCGGGGCATCGGCCGCAGCTGCCTGCGGCCCGGTCACGGTCAGTCCCTGCAGGGCGTGCAGCGCGGCTGCGTCGCCCTCCGGGAACCGGAAGTAGGTGTCGAGGTCCGTCGCTCCTGCGGCGCCGGTCGCCGTCCATCGCAGACGGACCAGTCCCCCGGGCTCGACCACCCGGTCGATCGCCCACGTGGCGCGGTCAGCACCGCGGACCGCGTCGCGCGCGACCCAGCGGTCGTCGGCACCGGCGAGGTGGAGCACCACCCCGGTGTCGTGGACGGTCACGCCGCCGCGACCCCGGAAACCGAGTCCGCCCGCGGTCAGGCGCTCGAGTGGCTGGTCGGCGCGGGTCGTCGCGACGGTGAACCCGTCCCACGACCCGACCGCCGGTCCGACGGTGGCGGGGACGCGGACTGGAGGCACGGCTTCCGCCTGCTTCCTGGCTCGCGTCCGCCAGGTGCGTGCCATGGCGACGAAGAGCGCGGCCACCGCGAGCAGGATGACCCCGCCGAGCAGCCAGCGTCCGGCGTCGCCGCTCATGCGCGGGCCCCGGTCCGGAGCGCCGCGGCGTGCGCGGCGATCGTGTCCGCGTCGACGAGCTGACCGTCGAGCAGCGTCGCGTAGCCCTGGTGGAAGGTCGCGACGACCCGGCCGGGCAGCGTCATGCCGAGGTACGGCGAGTTCTGCGACTGGCCCGCGAGGTCGGTCACGGCGAACTCGCGACTGGCCGTCGGGTCGTAGAGGGTGATCTCTGCGGGAGCGCCCTCGGCGATGCGCTGCCCGTGACCCTCGACCTGGCCGATGCGTGCCGGAGCCTCGGACAGCACCCGGGCGACGTCGGCCCAGTCGAGCTGGCCGCTGTCGACCACGGCGGACTGCACGACGCTCAGCGCCGACTCGAGGCCGACCATGCCGTTCGCCGCCGCCGGCCACTCGCAGCACTTCGCCTCGGCCGTGTGCGGCGCGTGGTCGGTCGCGACGATGTCGATGGTGCCGTCGGCGAGGGCCGCGCGCAGGGCGTCGACGTCCTCGCGGGCACGGAGCGGCGGGTTCACCTTGTAGCGGGCGTCGTAGCCGGGAGCTCCGTCGCGGCCTGCGATGAGGTCTTCCGTCAGCACGAGGTGGTGCGGGGTGACCTCGGCGGTGACGTCGATGCCGCGGGACTTCGCCCATCGGATCACCTCGACGCTGCCGGCGGTGGAGACGTGGCAGACGTGCAGCCGAGCCCCGACGTGGTCGGCGAGCAGGACGTCGCGGGCGATGATCGCCTCTTCCGCGACGGCCGGCCAGCCCGCGAGCCCGAGCTCCGACGACAGCCGGCCCTCGTTCATCTGCGCACCGATGGTCAGGCGGGGCTCCTGGGCGTGCTGCGCGAGCACGCCGCCGAAGCCCTTGATGTACTCGAGTGCGCGGCGCATGAGGAGCGGGTCGGACACGCACGAGCCGTCGTCCGAGAAGACCCGGACCTTCGCCCTGCTCGTCGCCATGGCGCCGATCTCCGACAGGTGCGTGCCCTGCAGCCCCTGCGACACCGCGCCGATCGGTCGGACCGTCACGTAGCCGGCGTCGTCGCCGAGCGCCTGGACCTGCTCGACCACGCCGGCGGTGTCCGCCACGGGGCTCGAGTTCGCCATCGCGTTGACGGCGGTGAAGCCGCCGGCCGCTGCCGCCCGCGAGCCGGTGAGGACCGTCTCGGATTCTTCGTGACCGGGCTCACGCAGGTGGGTGTGCAGGTCGACGAGACCGGGGAGGGCGATCAACCCGTCCGCGTCGACGACCGTGGCACCGGCCACGTCGAGACCGGACCCGACCGCGGTGATGCGCCCCCTCTGCAGCCGGATGTCGGCACGCGAGCCGTCGACCAGCTGCGCGCCGCGGATCAGGTGTGCGGTCATGCGACGGTCTCCTTCGATTCGGTGCCCGTCAGGGCCAGGTAGAGGACTGCCATCCGGACCGAGACGCCGTTCTCGACCTGCTCGACGACCGTCGAGCGGGGGTCGTCGGCGGCGACGCCGGCGATCTCGAGCCCGCGGTTCATCGGCCCGGGGTGCATGATCAGTGTGCGCTCCGACAGCCGCGCGAACCGCGCCGCCGTGAGCCCCCAGTGCCGCGTGTACTCGCGCGGGTTCGGGAAGAACGCGTCGTTCATCCGCTCCTGCTGGATGCGGAGGGTCATCACGACGTCCGGGTCCTCGGCCAGCGCGACGTCGAGGTCGTGGTGCACCGCTGCGCCGAACGGCGTCGTGGTCGCGGGCAGCAACGTCGGCGGGGCGGCGAACGTCACCGTCGCACCGAGGGTACGGAGGAGCCAGGCGTTCGACCGGGCGACGCGACTGTGCAGCACGTCGCCGATGATCAGGACGCGGACGCCGTCGAGTCCCTGGCCCCGCGACCCCGCGCCGTGCAGGCGGCGTCGCATGGTGAAGGCGTCGAGGAGCGCCTGCGTCGGGTGCTCGTGGGTGCCGTCGCCGGCGTTCACCACCGGGACGTCGATCCAGTCGGCGTCGGCGAGCACCCGGGGTGCACCCGAGGCACCGTGGCGCATGACGATGCCGTCGATGCCCATCGCGCCGAGCGTCTGCACGGTGTCCTTGAGGGACTCGCCCTTCGAGACGCTCGAGCCCTTCGCGGCGAAGTTCAGGACGTCGGCGGAGAGGCGCTTCGCGGCGGCCTCGAACGAGATGCGCGTGCGCGTGGAGTCCTCGAAGAAGAGGTTCACGACGGTCTTGCCGCGGAGCGCCGGGAGCTTCCGGACCTCGCGGGTGTTGACCTCGGCCATCTCCTCGGCGACGTCGAGGATGTGCACGGCCTGGTCGCGGGAGAGGTCGGCGGTGGAGAGCAGGTGCCGCATCACGCCACCCCCTGCTCGATGAACACGGTGTCGTCGCCGTCGGTCTCGGACAGGTGCAGGGTGACCCGTTCGTCGGACGCGGTCGGCAGGTTCTTGCCGACGTGGTCCGCGCGGATCGGCAGCTCGCGGTGGCCGCGGTCGACGAGCACAGCGAGGCGGACGGCACGCGGTCGACCGATCCCCTGCAGCGCGTCGAGTGCTGCCCGGACCGTCCGGCCCGAGTAGAGCACGTCGTCCACGAGCACGACGACCTTGCCGTCGATGCCGCCGGCGGGGATCACCGTGCGGTGCGGCGCCCGGCCGATGCCGTGCCCGAGGTCGTCACGGTGCATCGTGACGTCGAGCGTGCCGACACGCTCGGAACCGATGCCCGCGACCGCGGACTGCCAGTCGGGCTCGATGTCCGCCAGGATGCGGCCGAGCCGTTCGGCCAGGACGGCGCCCCGGGTCGGGATGCCGAGGAGGACGAGGTCCGAGCCGCCGTGGTTGGCCTCGAGGATCTCGTGCGCGATGCGTGTCAGAGCACGCGTGATGTCGGGTTGCTGCAGGACCGTTCTGGTGCCCACGTCGACCCCCTTCCCCGCCTCACTGGACGGCATTAAAGGATGCTGACGTGGTCAACCCTACCGGGACTCCTGGTCCCCTGCGACCGTCCGACCGGACGGTGCACGACCGCCCGCGACGGCGCCGAGCACGCCGTTGACGAAGCCCGCGGAGTCGTCCGTCGAGAGCGACTGGGCGAGCTCCACCGCCTCGGCGATGGCGACGGCGTCGGGCACCTCGTCGTTGAACCGGAGCTCCCAGACGCCCATGCGGAGGATGCAGCGGTCGAGGACCGGCATCCGCGCGATGGACCAGCCCTGGGCGTGGTCGATGATCACGGAGTCGATCTCGTGCCGGGCCTCGTCGACACCGGTGACGATCTGACGCGCGTAGTCCCAGCTGGACGCACGCTCCGGGTTGTCCAGGTGCCGGACGGTCTCGGTGGCGAGGACGTCAGCGATCGGCAGGTCGCGCACCTCGGCCACGTACAGCATGTCGAGGGCGCGCTTGCGGGCCTTCGAACGAGCACTCATACGGTCAGCGCCTAGGAGTTCACGCGGCCGAGGAAGCTGCCGTCGCGCGTGTCGATCTTCACCAGGGTGCCGCTCTCCAGGTACAGCGGGACCTGGATGCGGTGGCCGGTCGCGATGATGGTCGCGTCCTTCGTGCCACCGGAGGAACGGTCGCCCTGCAGGCCCGGCTCGGTCTCGACCTCGGTCACGATGGACGTCGGGAGCTCGACGTAGAGCGGGTTGCCCTCGTTCATCGCGATGGTGACCATCGCGGACTCGAGCAGGTAGTTCTTGGCGTCGCCGACGACCGTCGCCGAGACCGGGATCTGGTCGTACGTGTCGGTGTCCATGAACACGTAGGAGTCGCCGTCCTCGTAGAGGAACTGGTAGTCGCGGCGGTCGACCACGGCGGTGTCGATCTTCGCACCGGCGTTGAAGGTGCGGTCGACGACCTTGCCGGAGACGACGTTCTTCAGCTTGGTGCGGACGAACGCGCCACCCTTGCCGGGCTTGACGTGCTGGAACTCCACGACCGACCACAGCTGGCCGTCGATGATGAGAACGGCGCCGTTCTTGATGTCAGTGGTACTGGCCATGAGTCTTCGGTGTCCCGTTCGGTCGTGTTGTGAAAGGTCTTCGGACCGCGCTGGGTCCCGGACGAGTGTAGCGGACGCCCGCGCGCTGCTCGCGGCGCGGTGCGCGCCACTGGGTCACCGCCGTCGCCGGGCGCGCCAGGAGTCGATCGCCGCCCAGCCGAGCAGCACCACCGCCGCACCGCCGAGCAGCGCCCCCGCCACCACCGTGGTGATCGCGGCGTCGGGTCGTGCCGGCAGTGCCAGGTACACGATCGCCAGGATCCCGGCACCGGCGCCGAGCAGCACGAGCAGGATGCGACGGATCATGCCGGACACCAGGTCGCGGTCACGTCGATCGGCGAAGAGGCGGATGTTCACGGTGAACTTGCCGGTCTCGATCGCCTCGCCGATGCGGTCCACCCGACGCGGCAGCCGCCGTGCCGCGGACACCACCCCGATGAGCTCCTTCGCCGCGAGGTCACGCAGCTTGCCCGGACGCAGCTGGTCGGTGATCTGCTCGCGTGCCAGACCGCGGGACTCCTCGAGCAGGTCGAACGACGGCGCGAGGGTCCGGAGCGTCCCCTCGAAGATCGCCAGGGCCCTGGCCGCCGCGACGAAGTCCGCCGGGGCCTTCAACCGGTAGCGCCCGAAGACCTCGACCGCGTCGTCGACGGTCTCCACGCCGATGCGCGCGCCGGGGCCGAGCTCGTCGGCGACGAACCGCGCGATGTCCCGACGGAAGTCGGGTTCGTCGTGCGCGTCGCGCACGGGCGCCATCCGCAGCACCGCGTCGGCGATCCGGGACGTGTCGTCCTGCAGGTACGCGACCAGCAGGTCCTGCACCGTGTCCCTGAGGGTCGGGTCGAGCCTCCCGACCGATCCGAAGTCGATCAACGCGGGCCGACCGTCGGGCAGCACCAGCACGTTCCCCGGGTGCAGGTCCGCGTGGTACAGCCCGTCGAAGACGACCTGCCGGAGGAAGGCGCGGAGGATCGTCCGCATCGGGCCGTCCAGGTCGCGGTCCGCGCGCTCGGCGCGGATCGCGCTGAGGGTGTCGCCCTCGAGGAACTCCATCACGAGCACCCGACGGCCGGACAGGTCCGGGTACGGATCGGGGAAGCGGACCTCGTCCGGCCGGGCACTCCGGGCCTGTGCCGCACGGAGGGCCGTCAGGTTCCGGAGTTCCGAGACGAAGTCGACCTGGCGGACGAGGTCCGCCGCGTACTGGGCCGCGACGTCCTGCACACCGACCTGGCGCGCCTCGGTCGACCACCGGGCCATGAACCGCACCACGCGCAGGGCGATGTCGACGTCACGGCGGACCGCGGCGTCGATGCCGGGGCGCTGCACCTTCACCGCGACCGCGGTGCCGTCGTGCAGCCGGGCGCGGTGCACTTGGGCGATCGAGGCGGCGGCGACGGGCACGGGGTCGAAGGCCTGGAAGACCTCGTCGACCGGGGCGCCGAGCTCCTGCTCGAGCAGGGCCCGTACCTGGTCCGCCGGCGCCGCGGTCACGTTCCGCTGCAGGTGCGCGAGCCCCTCGGTCCACTCGTCCGGCAGCAGGTCGTCACGGGTCGAGAGCAGCTGGCCCATCTTCACGAAGCCGCCGCCGGCCTCCTCGAGCGCCCGACGCAGGTGCTCGGCCTGGCTGCGGCGGAGGTCGGACGTTGCCGGGTCGCGTGAGAAGTCGAGCCGACGGAAGGGCACGAGATGGTGGCGTCTGGCGATGCCGAGCAGTTCGGTGAAGCGCCGGCTGCGGGAGCGGAGGGTGCCGGTGTCGGTGGCCGGGGGGCCGGAGAGGTCGCTCAGTCGGGGTGGGGTGGGCACGTCGTCAGTCTGCTCCCCTTGCCTGCTCACCTTCGGTGCGCTCTGTCCCGCACAGGCCGGGAGGAGCGGGGCGGCCTCCACAGTTCGGCCGACCGCGGGCGCCCGGTCGCGTCCACTGCCGCAGGCTGGCCCCATGGAGACAGCACTGGTCGCGGCGTTCATCGCCGCAGGCGCGGCGATCGTGGCCGCGATCGTCAGCTGGTTCGGGGCGTTCCAGAGCCGACGGACGACCGACCGAGACCACGCCTGGCGGCGGTTCACCTGGTCGGTCACGCAGCGTACGAGCAGCGTTGCATACGACATTTCAACAACTGTGCTTCGTGACCTCGAGACCGTACGGTGGTGGTCGAAGGCCGACCGACGGCTCGCCACCCGTGCGCTCCGGAGACGCATCGCACCCGATCACGCTCACCCACAGGAAGAGGACCCCCCTGATGTCGATCTTGCGACCCCTCCCGGACGCGCCGGACGTCGATGAGGACGACGACGTGCTCTTCGCCTGGGACAACGGTGCCACCGTTCCCGAATTCCGTGAGTGGCGGCGGACCGGCGTGCTCACCGTGTCCCTGCGGATCAAGTGGTGGTGGCGGCGGACACGGCGCGTGCTCCGCTGACGCGCAGCTGTCAGGCGCCGCTGCCGTTGTAGCGCGCGGTGGTGCCGGACTCGACGAGGTCGCGGTAGCGCTCGAGTGCGACCTCCTCGCCGGTATCCCCCTCCTGGTGCACGTCGATCCCCCGCTCGACGAGCTGGGCACGCCAGTCCGCGGGCACCGGCCCCTCGTCGAACCCCGTGATGCGCTCGACGGTCGACCCGTCGGCCGCGAACTCGAGCGCGGAGACACCCGACCAGAGGAGCGCCCCGAGGCACATCACGCACGGCTGCGCGTTGACGACGAGCACGCGGCGGTGACCGACGTCGCGGCCAAGGTTCCACGACCCGGTCCGGCTGTGGGCGAGCCCGAGGGTGACGACCTCGGCGTGCATCGACGAGACGTTCGAGTGCAGCACCAGGTTCACCCCGATCGACAGCACGTCGCCGGTCTCCTCGTCGACGACGGCCGCGGCGAACGGGCCACCGGTCCCCTCCTCGATGTTCCGGGCGGCCAGTGCGTTCACGAGGGCGAACCGCTCGGCACGGGTCGGGAGCCGCTCCGGCACCGCTGCGTGCGCGTCGCGGAGCCAGTCGGGCACGCCGACCCGGAGCTCGGTCGGGAACGGGGCGAGGGCTGCGCTGGACATGGCGGTGACGCTAACCCCGCATCGTTTCCGCGGTGTTTCCCGGTCGAAACGCCACGGAAACACCTCGCCCGTAGCGTCGGGAACAGCCTCGGCAGCGGTCGGGGCACCGGGAACGGAAGGGGCGGCGATGACGGCACACGACTCCGCGTACACGCCCCGACGCTGGCCCCGCGGCGCGATCGCACACGGACACTGACGTTCGCACACACTGACGTCAGCGGGCACCGACGTCCGCTGCACTGACGTCCGCGGCGGTGCCCGTTCGGCGCCGCACGCACGCCGTCCGCTCGTCGCGCGTCGTCGTCGTGACCCGTCCCCGTGCCGTGGAACGCCGCCCGTCTCGTCGACGCGAGCCGGTGCGCAGACCCGGCCCCGTGCCTCCAGGCCGTCTGCCGGAGGCACCCACCCAGCCGTTCCGCCGTCCCCTGTCGAGAGGACCCCTCATGACCACGATCCACCTCGCCCTGTTCCTGTTCCCCGGGTACCACCTCGGTGCCTGGCGCCTGCCGGACGCCGTGCCCGAACTCGACCTCGGCATCGAGCACTACGTGCGAGCCGCCGAGCTCGCCGAAGCCGCGAAGCTCGACGCCCTGTTCTTCGAGGACCAGGCCGCCGTCCGGCGGAGCAACGACATACTCGCCGGCGACACCCACGGGGCCGCGAACCCGCGGTCCATCCACTTCGACCCGACCATGCTGCTGCCCGCGTTGGCGATGCGGACCTCGCGCCTGGGGCTGGCCGCCACCTCGACCACGACCTACAACGACCCGTACAACACGGCGCGACGGTTCTCCACGCTCGACCACATCAGCAACGGCCGCGCGGGCTGGAACCTGGTGACGTCGTTCAACGAGGACGAGGCGCAGAACTTCGGACTCGACGCCCACGTGCAACACGCCGCCCGCTATGAACGGGCCGGAGAGTTCGTCGACGTCGTCACGGGCCTCTGGGACTCGTGGGAGCACGACGCCATCGTGCGCGACAAGGAGTCCGGCACCTACTTCGACCTCGACAAGATGCACTTCCTGCAGCACCGCGGTGAGCACTTCACCGTCCGCGGGCCGCTCACCACCGGGCGGAGCCCACAGGGTCGACCCGTCGTGTTCCAGGCGGGGGCGTCCGAACCGGGTCGCGAACTGGCCGCCCGGACCGCTGACGTCGTGTTCACGTTGCAGTCAGACCCGGTGGAGAGCCGCGCCTTCCGCGACGACATCCGGGCACGCGCCGAACGCTTCGGACGCGACCCGGAGCACGTCAAGGTCCTGGTGGGGATGACCCCGATCGTCGGCGCGACCGACCAGGACGCCCAAGACCTCGCCGACGGGATGATGGCGCTCATCCCCGACGACCTCGCCCTGAGCAACCTCAAGCCGCTGGCAGGCGGCGTGGACTTCACCCAGTTCGACCTCGACGCGCCCGTCCCCGACCTGCCGGAGTCGAACGCCGGCAAGTCACACCGGGAAGCGATCATGGCGGTCTCCCGCCAGCAGGGACTCTCGGTGATCGAGACCGCCCGGTACTTCGCCGAGGGCAGCTACCGGAAGATGATCGGCTCGCCGTCGACCATCGCCGACACCATGCAGGAGTGGGTCGAGGGCGGAGCGTGCGACGGGTTCCTGGCGGTGCCGACGCACTTCCCGACCGGGGTCGAGGACTTCACGCAGCTCGTGGTGCCGGAGTTGCAGCGCCGCGGACTGCACCGGACCGAGTACACCGGCGAGCACCTGCGCGACCACCTGGGGGTCGCGAAGTACTGAGGCGCGGCGCCACTGCGCTGCTGCGCTGCGCTGCGCTGCGACGCCGCGCTTCGGCTAGACGCCGACTTCCTGGTAGGCGGTGAAGAGCAGGTGGTCCTCGGGGCCCTCGAGGATCGTCGGCTTGCCGACGCCGTCCAGGATGATGAACCGGAGCATGCCGGCACGGGCCTTCTTGTCCCGGCGCATCGCGGCGAGGAGGCCCTGCCAGCGCCCCAGCCCGTAGGTCGTCGGCAGGTCGAGCGAGTCGAGGATCGCCCGGTGCCGGTCCACCGTCGCGTCGTCCAGGTGCCCGGTGAGACGCGCGAGCTCGGCGGCGAAGACCATGCCGACCGACACCGCGGCACCGTGCCGCCACTGGTAGCGCTCGGCGTGCTCGATGGCGTGGCCGAGGGTGTGGCCGTAGTTCAGGATCTCGCGGCGGCCCTGCTCGGTGAAGTCGTCGGAGACCACCTCGGCCTTCAGGGCGATCGCGAGTTCGACGACGCGACGGAACTCCGGCGTCGTCGGGTCGGTCACCCGGGCGACGTCCGCCTCGATGATGTCCAGGATCTCGGGCACGGCGATGAACCCGGCCTTCACGATCTCGGCGAAGCCGGTCAGGATCTCGTTCCGTGGCAGCGTGCGGACGAGGTCGAGGTCCGCGATGACCGCGCGGGGAGCGAAGAAGGCGCCGACGAGGTTCTTGCCCTCGTTCGTGTTGATCCCGGTCTTGCCGCCGACGCTCGCGTCGACCATGCCGAGCACGCTCGTCGGGACCGCCACGTACGGCACCCCGCGCAGCCAGGTGGCGGCGACGAAGCCGGCGAGGTCGGTCACGGCGCCGCCGCCGAGACCGATGACGGCATCGGTGCGGGTGAAGTCCGACTGCCCCATGATCTGCCAGCAGAACGCGGCGACCTCGACGCGCTTGGCACCCTCGGCGTCGGGGACCTCGGCGATGAGGGCCTCGAGTCCGGCGTCGGCCAGGAGCGCACGGAGGTCGTTCGCCCGCGCACCGAGCGTCGGGGCGTGCACGATGAGGACCTTGGCGACGCGCGGGCCGAGGACCGCGGGGAGCGAGTCGAGCAGACCGGATCCGACGGCGACCACGTAGCCGTCGTCGCCGCCCACGCGGATCTCGGTGGTGCCGGCGGGCAGGATCGACTCGGTCACGGTGCTCCTTCGGTGCTGGTGTCACTGGTGCTGCTGGGGGCGCTGGGGTTGGTGGCGACGGTGTCGTTGTCGCCGGTGCTGATGGCGCGGGTGTCGGTGCCGCCGGTGCTGGTGACGCCGGTGTCGGTGGCGCTGCTGTCGCTCGTCAGCCAGGCCACGACCTCGTCGACGACGCGGGACATCGGTCGGCGTGAGGTGTCCACGACCACGTGGGCGAGCTCCGCGTAGGTGGCCGCACGCTCGTCCATGATCGTCTGCCAGGCGTCGATGCCCCCGCTCGCCAGGAGCGGCCGGTCGGACCCGGCGATGCGCTCCGCCACCGCTTCCGGCGAGACGGTGAGCAGGACGATGCGAGCGCCGGCGAGGGCATCGCGGGTCGCGGCGTGGGTGACCGCTCCCCCGCCGACGGCGATGACGCCGCCGGTGGCCAGGGCCGTCCGGACCGCCTCGGCCTCGAGGGCGCGGAACGCAGGTTCCCCGCGGTCGGCGAAGATCCCGGGGATGGGTCCGTGTTCGCGGACGATCACACGGTCGGTGTCGGTGAACGGCACGCCGAGCGCCTTCGCGACGCGCTTGCCCACGCTCGACTTGCCGGCGCCCATCGGGCCGATGACGACGACGGGCGCGGGCGCGTCCCCGCCGCCGGCCGTGTCCCCGCCGCCGGCCGCGGCGCCGCCGGCCGTGCTCACTGGGCGTCGGCCGGTGCCGCGGGCTCCGTCCGACGGGTCCGTAGGGTCTCCGGGATCGCTGCGAGGTAGGCGTCGAGGTTGCGCTTCGTCTCGACGACGTTGTCGCCGCCGAACTTCTCGAGCACGGCGTCGGCGAGGACCAGGGCGACCATGGCCTCGGCCACGACACCCGCAGCCGGCACTGCGCAGACGTCCGAACGCTGGTGGTGCGCCGAGGCGTCCTCACCGGAGACGACGTCGATGGTGTGCAGCGCGTGCGGCACGGTCGCGATCGGCTTCATGCCTGCGCGGACCCGCAGCACCGTCCCGGTGGACATGCCACCCTCGGTGCCGCCGGCACGGTCGCTCGTGCGGTAGATCTCGCCGTCCTCGCGGTACAGCTCGTCGTGGGCGGCGGATCCGCGGCGGCCGGCGGTCGCGAAGCCGTCACCGACCTCGACGCCCTTGATCGCCTGGATCCCCATGATCGCCGCGGCGAGGCGGGCGTCGAGCCGACGGTCCCACTGCACGTGCGATCCGAGCCCCGGCGGGACCCCGTAGAACAGGACCTCGACGACACCGCCGAGCGTGTCCCCGTCCTTCTTCGCGGCCTCGACCTCGGTGACCATTCGGGCCGACGTCTCGGCGTCGAAGCAGCGCAGCTGGTCCTCGTCGAGACGGTCCACGTCGTCGGGCAGCGGCAGTGCGGTGCCGTCCGGTACGCGGACGGTGCCGACCTGCAGGGTGTGGGCGACGGAGCGGATGCCGAGCTCGGCCAGGAAGGACTTCGCGACGGCGCCGAGGGCGACACGGGCCGCGGTCTCGCGGGCGCTCGCACGCTCGAGGATCGGCCGGGCCTCGTCGAAGCCGTACTTCTGCATGCCGACCAGGTCGGCGTGGCCGGGACGCGGCCGGGTGAGGGGCGCACTGCGACCACGGGACATCTCGGTGGACTCGACCGGCTCCGGGTTCATCACCTCGACCCACTTCGGCCATTCGGTGTTGCCGATCCGGATCGCGATCGGGCTGCCGAGCGAGTACCCGTGCCGGACACCGCCGGACACGTGCAGCTCGTCCTGCTCGAACTTCATCCGCGAGCCGCGACCGTAGCCGAGCTTGCGGCGCGCGAGATCGGTACGGATGGACTCGAACGACACCGGGACACCCGCGGGCAGGCCCTCGAGCATCGCGATCAGTTCGGGTCCGTGGGACTCACCAGCAGTCAACCAACGAAGCATGGAGCAATCCTCCCACAGCGTTCCGCTCCGAGTCGTCGCGCCCTACTGGTAGTCGGGGTGCGCGCGGAGCCACGCCTGGAACTGCTTCACCGCGACGAGGTGCTGGTCGTAGGTGTCCGAGAACACCGTCTCGCCGGTCTCCAGGTCGACGGTCACGAAGTACAGCCACTTGCCGGCCGCCGGGTTGGTGACGGCCTTGATGGCGATGTCCCCGGGGTTCGAGATCGGTGCCGGCGGCAGGCCGTCGTGCACGTAGGTGTTGTACTCGTTCGACGCGTCGGCCCGCTCGGCATCGGTGGTCGTCACGGTGTGCGTGTTCCCCGTGCCGTACGCGACGGTGGCGTCCGACTGCAGGCGCATGCCCTGGTCGATGCGGTTCTGGAACACCCGCGCGACCTTCGGGTAGTCGGCTGCGAGGCCGGCTTCCTTCTGCACGAGCGACGCGAACACGATGACGTGCTCCTGGTCGGCCTCCTTGACGCCGGCGGCCGCCAGGTGTTCCTGCATCGTGTCGACCATCGACTGGAAGTACTGCTTCGCCGTCCAACCCGGGTTGATCGGGTACGTGGCCGGGAACAGCCAGCCCTCGAGCGTGGTGACGCCGGACGGCAGGCCGTAGGCGGAGACGTCCTTCGCGGCGTTCGCGACCTCGGTCTTGGTCAGCCCGGCCTTCGAGACCATGCCGGCCTCGATGTCGGCCAGCGCGGTGCCCTCGGGGATGACGATCGACGCTTGCACGCGGTTCTTGTCGTCCTGCAGCGCCGCCAGCGCCGACTTCGAGCTCATCTGCTTCTTGAGCGCGTACGAACCAGGCTGGAACTGGACGTCCGGGGACGCCAGCAGGAGCTTGTAGAAGACCTTCGAGTCCTTGACGACACCGCTGCGCTGCAGGGTCGCGGCGACGTTCTCGCCGATGTCGCCCTGCTTGATCGTGATGGTGACCTTGCTCGTGCCGGTCCCGCTGTAGTCGTCCGGCTCCTTCGAGCCGCCGATCGCCGAGATGACCTGCTGGATCTTCGGGGCGGCGAACGCGTACGCGCCGACTCCGCCCGCGAGCACGACGGCGACGATCACGATGCCGGCGATGAGCGGTCCGCGTCGACGCTTCGGCTTCGGTCCGCGCGGCGGCCTGGAGGCTCCACCACGTCCGCCGCGTCCCCCGCGTCCGCCACGTCCCCCGGCTCCACCGCCGCCGGTCGCGCCCGCGCCGCCGGTCGCGCCCGCGCCGTCGGTCGCGCCCGCGCCGTCGGTTCCGTCGGTCCCGTCGGGGCCGTTCGCGCCGGGCCCGCCGGTTGACGGGGCGTCTCGAGGGATCTCGCCCGTCAGCAGAGCGGCGACCTCGGGGTGCAGTTCTTCGGGTCGGCGCGCGACCGGGGCGTCCGCGGGTGAGACGGGGCGCTCGAGGGACGGGCGCTGCACCGCCGGCTCGACGGGCTCGGACTCACGGACAGCGGGTTCGGCCACCGGAGCAGCCTCGGCGTCGCGACGTGCGCGCTCCGCCTCGAGTGCTCGCGCCTCGCGGCGGGACATCGGGCGGTCGGGCTGCGGGGTCGAACGGACGGCGTCGTCGCGGTCACCGGTACCCGCCGTACGGTCGGAAGGGGTGTTCCGCCGTTCGGCGTCGCTGCCGGGCGCGATGATCGCGTTCCAGTCCAGATCGTCTGCCAACGGTCCTCGGTCTCTCGGTCGGGAACTCCACCTGCGCACCGTCGTGTCGCTGTGACGGAAGGGCAGCCCTGTCAGGGGAGCGTGGTGCCCGGAGGGGCACCGGCACTGCGCTCGTGGTCGAGCGCATGTTGCAGAATGATAACAGCGGCGGCCTGGTCGATCACGGACCGCGACTTCTTCGTGTTCTTGCCCGCCTGGTGCAGCCCGCGCTGGGCCGTCACGGTCGACAGTCGCTCGTCGACGAGCCGCACGGGTCGGTGCGCCGCGATCCGTGCCGCGAAGGCCCGGGCGTCCTCGGTGGACGGGGTGTCGCCGCCGGACATCGACAGCGGCAGTCCGACGACGACCTCGAGCGCGTCGTACTCGTCGGCGATCTCCAGGATGCGGCGCAGGTCGGCGCTGTCGTCGCGGCGCACGGTCTCGACCGGCGTCGCGAGCAGCCCGTCACGGTCGCACACGGCGACGCCGATCCGGGCGCGCCCGACGTCGACGCCGAGACGACGCCCGGACCGGATGCCCACGGTCAGCCCGCGAGCCGCGCGGTCACGGCACGGAGCGCCGCGGGGAGCGCGGCCGCATCGGTGCCGCCGCCCTGTGCGAGGTCCGGCTTGCCGCCACCGCCGCCACCGAGCACGCCGGCGGCTTCCTTGGCGAGCGGGCCCGCCTGCACCCCGGCGGAGCGTGCGGCGTCGTTCGTCGCGACGATCACGATCGGCTTGCCACCCACCACTGCGCCGAGGACGACCACGGCCGCACCGTCGCCGAGCTGGGCGCGGACACCCGTGGCCAGGGAACGGAGCTCGTCGCCGGACTGCAGTCCGTCGACGGTCTCGGCGACGACCGTGGTCGCACCGATCGTCGTCGCGGACCGGGCGATGGTCGGGACACGCTGCTGCAGGTTCGCCGACTCGTACTCGGCGAGCTTCTTCTGCGCGGTCCGGAGGTCCTCCATCAGCGACTGCACGCGCGTCGGCAGGTCGGCCCGCGGAGCCTTGAGCGCGCTGGAGAGCTGCGACACGATGGTCCGCTCGACAGCGAGGTCGCGGAAGCCCTCGAGCCCGACGAGTGCCTCGACACGACGGTTGGTCGAACCGACGCTCGACTCCCCCACCAGGTTGACCAGGCCGACCTGCGCGCTCGAGGCGACGTGCGTGCCACCGCAGAGCTCGCGGGACCACGGGCCACCGATGTCGACCATCCGGACCTCGGCGCCGTACTTCTCACCGAACAGCGCCTGTGCGCCGAGCGCCTTCGCCTCGTCGATCGGCAGGATCCGGGTCGAGACCTCGAGGTCGGTGCGGATCGCGGTGTTCACGACCTCCTCGATCTCGGAACGGGTCTCGAGCGACACCGGCTGCGACCACGAGAAGTCGAGGCGCATGTAGCCGGACTTGTTGTAGGAACCGGCCTGCAGTGCCTCCGGGCCGAGGATGTCGCGGAGCGCGGCGTTCACCAGGTGCGTCGCGGAGTGCGCCTGCGTCGCGCCACGGCGGTACTCGGCGTCGACGACGGTGCTCGCCGCGTCGCCCACGCCGACCTCGCCGGATCGCACCTGCACGGTGTGGCTCCAGAGGCCGGCGACGGGACGCTGCACGTCGAGCACCTCGAGGTCGAAGCCCTTGCCGACGATCGATCCCTGGTCGGCGTCCTGCCCACCGGACTCGGCGTACAGCGAGGTCTCACCGAGGATGACCTCGGCGATGTCGCCGGCCACTGCACGGTCCACGCTGACGCCGTCGACGATGATGCCGAGCACGTTCGTATCGGCCTCGAGCTCGTCGTACCCGAGGAAGACGGTCTCGCCCTTCGCCCGGAACGCGCTGTAGACGCTGAGGTCCGCGATCGTGGTCTTCTTGCTCTTCGCGTCGGCCTTCGCCCGTGCACGCTGCTCGGACATCAGGGTCTCGAACGCCGTCCGGTCGACGTGCACGCCGGCCTCTTCCGCCATCTCCATCGTCAGGTCGATGGGGAAGCCGAACGTGTCGTGGAGCAGGAACGCCGTGTCGCCGCCGATCGAGGGCGCGCCGTCCTGCTTCGCGCGCTCGACCGCGACGTCGAGGATCGTGGTGCCCTGCGCGAGGGTGCGGAGGAACGTCTCCTCTTCCGCGTAGGCGATGCGCGAGATGCGGTCGTAGTCGGACGCCACCTCGGGGTACGCGTCCCGCATCGCGTCGCGCGAGGCCGGGAAGAGCTCGGGGAAGGTCGCCGTCTCGACACCGAGGAGGCGCATCGCGCGGACCGTTCGGCGGAGCAGGCGGCGCAGGATGTACCCGCGGCCCTCGTTCGACGGGCTGACGCCGTCGGCGATGAGCATGAGTGCCGAACGGACGTGGTCCGCGATGACGCGCATCCGGACGTCGTCCTCGTGGTCGGCACCGTAGCGGCGGCCGGAGATCTCGGACGCACGGTCGAGCACCGGGCGGACCTGGTCGATCTCGTACATGTTGTCGACGCCCTGCTTGATGAAGGCGACGCGCTCGAGCCCCATGCCGGTGTCGATGTTCTTGTTCGGCAGCTCGCCCGTGATGTCGAAGTCGTACTTCGACTGGACGTTGGCGATCTGGTACTGCATGAACACGAGGTTCCAGATCTCGACGTAGCGGTCGTCGTCGGTGACCGGGCCACCGTCGATGCCGTACTCGGGGCCGCGGTCGAAGAAGATCTCCGAGCAGGGGCCCGCCGGACCGGGCTGCCCGGTCGACCAGTAGTTCGTGTCCTTGCCGAGGCGCTGGATCCGCTCGTCGGGCAGGGAGGAGTGCTGCTTCCAGAACGCGATCGCCTCGTCGTCCTCCTCGTACACCGTGACCCAGAGGTCGTCCGGCGAGAAACCGAGCCCACCGTCGGCCTCCGGCTTCGTCAAGAACTCCCAGGCGAACTCGATCGCCTGCTCCTTGAAGTAGTCGCCGAACGAGAAGTTCCCGTTCATCTGGAAGAACGTGCCGTGCCGAGGGGTCTTGCCGACCTCTTCGATGTCGTTCGTGCGGATGACCTTCTGCACGCTCGTGGCGCGGGGGTACGGCGCGGGGACGAGCCCGGTCAGGTACGGGATGAACGGCACCATGCCGGCGACCGTGAAGAGGAGCGACGGGTCGTCGGAGACGAGGGACGCGGACGGGACGACGGTGTGGCCGCGGTCACCGAAGAACTGGAGCCAACGGCGGCGGATCTCTGCGGTCTGCATGGTGCTTCCTGGGTGGTCGTGGGTGGGAGGGGCGGGGCGTCCGGCGGTGGCCGGGTCAGACGTCGGTGCGGAGCTCGGCTTCGCGGGACCGGTACCCGTCGGCGACGGCTCCCGTGAAGGCCTTCGTCCTGGCGTTCACATCGGCGAAGAAGCGCGCGCCACCGGTGGTCTTGGCGACCTGGTGTGCGGCGGCGAACCCGATGACGACTCCGACGGCGACGAAGAACAGCTGCTTCACGGTGCCTCTCCCTCTGTGCACCCGGGCGGTGCATGCCCGGACAAGCTTAGCCGTCGGTCCCGGAACGCCGAACGGCGGGTCGCCCTGGAGAGGACGACCCGCCGTTCGGGTGTGATCAGTGGATCAGCGAGCTGCGTAGTACTCGACGACGAGCTGCACTTCACAGGTCACGGGGACCTCGGCGCGCTTCGGGCGACGCACGAGGCGGGCCTGGAGCTTGTCGATCTCGACCTCGAGGTAGCCCGGGACCTTCGGGAGGACTTCCTGGTGGCCACCGGCAGCGGCGACCTGGAAGGGCTCGAGCGACTCGGAGCGCTGCTTGACGTGGATCTGCTGGCCCTCCTTGACGCGGAAGGAGGGGCGGTCGACGAGCTTGCCGTCGACGAGGATGTGGCGGTGCACGATCAGCTGGCGAGCCTGCGCGGTGGTGCGGGCGAAGCCGGCACGCAGCACGAGGGCGTCGAGGCGCTGCTCGAGGAGCTCGACCAGGTTCTCACCGGTCAGGCCCTTCGTCTTGCGGGCCTCTTCGAAGACGATGCGGAGCTGCTTCTCGCGGATGCCGTACTGGGCGCGCAGACGCTGCTTCTCACGGAGGCGGACGGCGTAGTCGCTGTCCGCACGACGGCGCGTACGGCCGTGCTCACCGGGGCCGTAGGGGCGCTTCTCGAGGTAACGGGCGGCCTTCGGCGTCAGCGGGATGCCGAGGGCGCGCGACAGGCGGGTCTTGCTACGGGTACGTGACTTGGTAGACACAGGGTCCTTTTCTCTGTTCGAACTGAATACTCGGCGGGCACACACGAGCGGGCACGCTTCTCACGTGGACGCTCGAACCCGGCGAAGGGATCCAGAGGGATGAGCCTGTGGGATCGGACGGCTACAGTCCGAACCTCTGCCCCCGTACCACCGGAGTGGCACTCTGTCCTCGGTGCAGCCGCACACGAGGACCAGGACTTAGGCCCGGTAATGCTAGCAGGAACTCGACGCGGCTTCCTACTCGCCGCGCGTGATCTTCCGGAGTCGTTCGAGCCGGGGGCCGACCTCGCGCTCGTACCCGTTCGCGGTCGGCGTGTAGTACTCGGTGCCCTCGAGCGCATCCGGAAGGTACTGCTGCTGGGCGACACCGTGCTCGGCGTCGTGCGAGTAGACGTAGCCCTTGCCGTGCCCGAGCCGCTTCGCGCCGGCGTAGTGCGCATCTCGCAAGTGCATCGGGACCGTGCCCATGCGTCCGGCCTTGACGTCCGCCATCGCCTGGTTCACGCCGTTGTACGCGGCGTTCGACTTCGGTGCAGTGGCCAGGTACACCACGGCCTCGGCCAGCGGGATCCGTCCCTCGGGCATGCCGATCAACTGCACGGCCTGGGCGGCAGCGACCGCGATCGGCAAGGCCTGCGGGTCGGCCATGCCGATGTCCTCCGACGCGGAGATGATGATCCGCCGTGCGATGAAACGGGAGTCCTCGCCCGCCTCGATCATGCGGGCGAGGTAGTGCAGGGCCGCGTCGACGTCGCTCCCCCGCACCGACTTGATGAAGGCGCTGATGACGTCGTAGTGCTCGTCGCCCTGGCGGTCGTACCGGAGCAGCGCACGGTCGACGGCGGCTGCGACGGTGTCCGCGTCCACCGCGGGGACGATGTCGTCGTCCTCGTCCTGGGCGGCGGCCGCAGAGGCTGCTGCGGCCTCGAGCGCGGTGAGCGCGCGGCGGGCGTCCCCGGAGGCCAGGCGGACGATCGCCCCGCGGGCCTCGTCACCGAGCACCACCGATCCGCCGAGGCCGCGGGCGTCCTCGACCGCACGGTCGACGAGCATGCCGAGGTCGGCGTCGGTGAGGGGCTTGAGGGTGAGGAGCAGCGAGCGGGAGAGCAGCGGTGAGATGACGGAGAACGAGGGGTTCTCGGTGGTGGCGGCGATGAGGATCACCCAGCCGTTCTCGACACCGGGCAAGAGGGCGTCCTGCTGCGCCTTGCTGAAGCGGTGGATCTCGTCGAGGAAGAGCACCGTGGTCGATCCGTAGAGATCGCGGTGCGTGAGGGCCTTCTCCATCACCTCGCGCACGTCCTTCACACCGGCGGTCACGGCGGAGAGCTCGACGAACTCACGACCGGACTGCCGCGCGATCGCCTGGGCGAGGGTGGTCTTGCCGGTACCGGGCGGCCCCCACAGGATGACCGAGACGCCACCCGGGTTCTCGCGGGTACCGGTGGCGAGCTGGACGAGCGGCGACCCGCGACCGAGCAGGTGCTGCTGGCCGGCGACCTCGTCGAGGCTGGTGGGGCGCATCCGGACCGCGAGCGGGACGGAACCCTGCGCGAGACCGGCGCGACCACCCGTGGTGGGCGCACGCATGCCCGAACGGTCCGCTGCCATGTCGCCAATCGTAGGCCGACCGACTGACAGCCACGCGCCTCCAGGCCGTTGATGGCACCGACTCGGCTACGCTCGTTGCACACTGCGACGAGAGGGCAGAACAGCACCGTGGCACCGAAGAACCAAGCGCGTGACAACCGCGAGGCGCGCGAGCGCCTCCGTCTCTACCAGGCACGACAGGGTCTGCACGCGCGGCAGCGACGCCGTCGCGTCCGCGACAACCTGATCGGTGCCGGCGTCCTCGTGCTCGTCGCGGCCCTCGCAACCGGCTCGCAGCTGGCGTTCGCCGGGTCGCACGGGACGACGAAGGCCGACGCCAGCGCATCCGCGACCGCCACCCCGACGCCCTCGGCAAGCGCCACGGCAGCCAACACCGGTGACGTGCCGAGCAAGTCGATCGCGAAGGGCTCGACCTGGACCGGCACGCTCACACTGAACAAGTCGATCGACCTGGGCATCGAGCTGGACGGTGCGAAGGCCCCGCAGGCGACGAGCGCCGAGATCTCGCTGATCAAGGACCAGTTCTACAACGGCACCACCTGCCACCGACTCGCGGACAGCGACGGGCTGAAGTTCCTGCAGTGCGGCTCCGCCAACGGCGACGGCACCGGGGACGCCGGCTTCGAGTACGGCCCGCTGGAGAACGTGCCGAGCGACGGCGTCTACGCCAAGGGCACCATCGCGATCGCCCGCAGCACCTCCCCCTACTCGCAGTCGACCCAGTTCTTCATCGTCTACGGCGACACGACGCTGGACTCCTCGACCGGCGGCTACACCGTCGTCGGCAAGGTCACGAGCGGCCTGTCCGACCTGCAGTCGAAGATCGCATCGAAGGGCATCTCCTCCCCCGGCGACGACGGCACGGGCGAGCCGAAGGTGGCCACGAAGATCACCGGCGCGACCATCGAGCAGGAGAAGTAGTCCACAACCCGGTGCACCGGCGGGCCGCGGAGCCCGTCCGTGCAATAGGCTGACGACCTGACCGTGCCGACGGTGACGTCGGCGATGCACGACCACGATCGAGGCGAGACCTGTGGGATCTGACGAAGCAACGACCTGGGGGCGGGTCGACGAGAACGGCACCGTGTACGTCCGGTACGAAGAGACCGAACGTGCTGTCGGTGAGTACCCGGACGCCACCCCCGAAGAAGCCCTCGCCTACTTCGCGCGGAAGTACGCCGACCTCGAGGGGCAGGTGAAGATCTCCGAGCAGCGCGTCCAGCGTGGTGCGTCGGCGAACGACGTCGCCCGGACGGTCGAGCACCTGACGGCCCTGGTGGCCGAGGCCCGGGTGGTCGGCGACATCAAGTCGCTCGAGACCCGTGTCGGTGCGCTCTCCGAGCAGCTGGGCTCCCTCACCAAGGAGCAGGCCGAGCAGGCGCAGCAGGCTCTCAACGACGCACTGGCCCACCGCGCGGCCCTGGTGGAAGAGGCCGAGGCGCTCGCTGCGGTCGACCCTGCCCGCGCGCAGTGGAAGCAGATCACCGCACAGCTCGACGACGTGTTCGCGCGGTGGCAGCAGCACCAGCACGACGGCCCGCGCATCCCCAAGAACGAGGCGAACGAGCTGTGGAAGCGGTTCCGTGCGGCCCGCTCCACGGTGGACCAGCACCGCCGCGCCTTTTACTCGGAGCTCGACGCGCAGCACCGCGACGCCCGGACCCGCAAGCAGGAGCTCGTGACGCAGGCAGAGGCACTCGCGTCCCGCGGTTCCGACGCCATCCCGGAGTACCGCCAGCTGCTCGACGACTGGAAGAGCGCCGGGCGAGCGGGCAAGCGGCACGACGACGCGCTGTGGGCACGCTTCAAGGCCGCCGGTGACGTGCTGTTCGAGCAGCGCCACGCCGAGAGCGCCGCCGAGAACGAGGAGTTCTCCGGCAACCTCGAGGCCAAGCAGGAGCTCCTCACCGAAGCCGAGCCGCTCCTCACCGCGACCGACCGTGTCGCCGCGCGGAAGACCCTCACCGGGATCCAGCGCCGTTGGGACGAGATCGGCAAGGTCCCCCGCGGGGACGTCCGCCGCATCGAGGACAAGCTGCGTGCGATCGAGGACCACGTGCGTGGGCTCGAGGACGCGCACTGGAAGGAGTCCAACCCGGAGCGCAAGGCGCGCCAGAACGGGCTCGCCAGCCAGCTCGAGGACGCCATCGGCAAGCTCGAGTCCGAGCTCGCCGACGCACAGGCTTCGGGCAATGCCCGCAAGATCAAGGACGCCCAGGAAGCGCTCGACGCCCGCAAGATCTGGCTCGACGCCCTCGGCGGCTGACACCACCGGCACCGCACACGACGCCCCCGCGACCGATCGGTCGCGGGGGTGTCGTGTGCGCGGGGCGGGGTGCTCGCACGGGCACTGCCGGTGCTTGCCCGTGCCGCCCGACCCGCAGTGTGCGAGGTTCCGAGCACCGTGGCACGGCGCGCGGGTCGCACAGCGCACGGAACCTCGCACCGTGGCGCCGACGGGCTCCGCGCCTCGCACCGTGCGAGGCCACGCACGGCTCCGCACCCCGCACCTCGCACCGTGCGACGGCACGGCCCCACACGGCCCCGCACCGTGCGAGGGCACGTGCGTCAGACCGGCGCGGGCAACCCGAGCAGCAGCCGGATGTCGCGGTCGTCCTGCCGCATCTGTTCGGCGAGCTCGTCCATCGATCCGAACTTCACCATGCCGCGCACGTAGGACACGAACAGCACCGAGATGCGGTCGCCGTACAGGTCGATGTCGACGTCGAGCAGGTGCGCCTCGATCTGCTTGGCGGGCACGCCCTCGAACGTCGGGTTGTTGCCCACAGACACCGCGGCGGGGTACACCGTGCCCTCGTGGAGCACCCGGGCCGCGTACACGCCATCGGCGGGGACGAAGCCCTCGATCGCGGGGTCGAGGTTCGCCGTCGGGTAGCCCATCGCCCGCCCGCGCTGGTTGCCGTGCACCACGGTGCTGCGGACGGCGTGCTCCCGGCCGAGGAGCCGTGCGGCCTCTGCCACCCGCCCGTCGCCGAGGAGCTCGCGGATCCACGTGGAGGAGACCCGGCGTTCGCCGTCGGGCCGGACGTCGTCCACCAGGTCCACGTCGTCGATGAGCTCGACCGTGAAGCCGTGGACCTGTCCGAGCTGGCGGAGGAGTGCGACGTCGCCGGCACCCTTCGCGCCGAACCGGAAGTCGCTGCCGACGAACACGAGCCGGGCGTGCAGGGTGTCGACGAGGATCTCGGACACGAAGGTCTCGGGCGACTTCGACTGCAGGTCCTCGTCGAAGCACAGCAGCAGGGTGGCGTCGACCCCGACGTCCTCGAGGAGCTCGCGACGCTGCGCGATGCTCGTGAGGGCCGGCGGCACGTGCTGCGGGTCGATGACGTTGAGCGGGTGCCGGTCGAAGGTGACCACCGTCGAGACGAGGCCCTGCTCCTGCGCGGCGCGCTCGAGGTGGGCGATCACGGCGCGGTGCCCGACGTGGACGCCGTCGAACTTGCCGATCGTCACGGCACTGGGACCGAAGCCCTGAGCCACGTCGGCGATCTCGTCGTAGTACTGCACGGGGACTCCTACTCGCCCGCCGGAACGGTGGTCGAGGCGGTCGTCGAACCGGCCGTCGAACCGGCCGTCGTACCGACAGCCGGCGCAGCCGCGGTGCGGTGGTGCTTGCGGAGCCACCAGAGCCCGGCGATCGGCAGCACGAGCGGCGCGAAGGCGTAGCCCATGCCGTAGTACGACCAGATGGTGTCGTCGGGGAACAGCTGCCGGTCGATGAGCGAGAGCGTCCCGATGACGAGCACCCCGGTCATCTCGAAGACGATCGTGACGCAGGCCACGCGGTACCAGGCCCGGCCGGGGACGATGAGCGCGATCATCGCGACGATGTAGACGACGGCCGCGATCGCGCTGACGGTGTAGGCGAACGGCGCGAAGGAGAACTTCTCGATGATCTGGACGACGCTCCGGCCCGTCGCCGCCAGGGCGAGGATGCCGTACACGGCGATGAGGACGCGGCCGATGCCGGTCGCGAGTGAAGATCTGGTCGCCATTGCACCGATTCTACCGATGTGCGGGGGCGAGCATGACCTCCGGCGTCAGTTCAGCGCGAACCAGATCTGGTACATCCGGTAGATCATCACCGCGACGGTGAAGGCGCCGGCCCCGAGCACGACGGTGCTCCACCGCGTGCGGTCGATGAGCGCCCAGACGATGGTCGCCGGCGGGACGAGCAGGACCGACACCGCGTACACGCCGAACTCGAGCGCGTTGCCGTCCGGCGGGCTGCCGGTCGCGGGCAGCACGATGGAGATGACGCCCTGCGCCAGCAGCAGGAGCTCGACGAGGACGAGGGACCCGACGGTGTAGTCGTTGGGCTTCCAGCCGATGAACCCGACTACGACCGCGAAGAGCCCGGCGAGCACGGCGACGACGAGCTGCACCCACATGAACCACTCGATCACGCGCGGACCTCCGTCGGCGCCGGGAAGTTGGTGATGACCCGCAGCAGTCCGCGCCGGACCGAGACCAGCCCGACGAGCCGGTCGTCGTCGACGGCCACGGCGGCGACGGGACCGTCGGAGTCGGGGTGGTCGGCTGCGACGCGCTTGCCGTCGGTCAGGTCCTTCGCCGCAGCGGCGTCGAGCGAGACCGACGAGAACAGTCGGCGGGCGACGTCCGCCGGTCGGGCGAGTGCCGCACGGACGTCGACGTCGTCGTCCTCGAGGTCGATGGCGTCCTGCACGTCGAACGGGCCGACCTCGGTCCGCCGGAGCGCGGTGAGGTGCGCACCGGTGCCGAGGGTGGCGCCGACGTCACGGGCGAGCGCACGGACGTACGTGCCGGAGGAGCAGGTGACCACGACGTCGAGGTCGACCACCTGGACCTCGGCGCCGTCCACCGAGACGGTCCGGTCGTTCCGGCCGGTCACGTCGAAGCGGGAGATCGTGACGGAGCGCGACTTCAGCTCCACCGTCTCGCCCTTCCGCGCGAGGTCGTACGCACGACGACCGTCGACCTTGATGGCGCTGACCGTCGAGGGCACCTGGTCGATCTGCCCGCGCTGCAGGGCGACGGCCGACTCGACGGCGGCGTCCGAGACGTCCGCGCCCGTGACGCCGAGCGCGGCGGTGGGTGTGCCGTCCGCGTCGTCGGAGTCGGTCGCGACGCCGAGCCGCATCGTCGCGGTGTAGGTCTTGCCGAGGCCGACCAGGTGCGTGAGCAGGCGGGTCGACGGGCCGATGCCGAGCAGCAGCAGGCCGGTGGCCATCGGGTCGAGCGTGCCCGCGTGACCGACCTTCTTCAGGCCGAGTCGCCGGCGGGCGATGGAGACCACGCGGTGGCTGGAGATCCCCTGCGGTTTGTCGACGAGGAGGATGCCGTCCGGCGCGGTTTCGAGCACCAGAGGAGATTACCAGCGCTCGTCAGCAGGCGTCGTTCCACTCGCGTCGCGGGTGCTCGGGATCGGTGACGTCGAGGACGGCGGAGGCGGCGATCTTCACGTCGGCGCGGCGTTCGAGCCGGCCGGTCTCCTGCTCGACCCAGAGCGACCAGCGCCAGAGCCCGCGGACACCCGGCGCGAGGAGCCCGTGCCCGTGCACCACGAGCACGCCGTCGCCCGCACCGGTCGTCCGGAACGGCGTGACGAGGTCGGAACGCAGCGTGTCGGCGTCACCCGAGGGTGCCGCGGCGGCCATCGCGGACACCCCGTGCTGCTCGAAGCCGGCGACGAGCGCGGCGGCGACGTGTTCGAGGTCGGTGCCGACTTGACCGTCGATGCCGATCACGGTGCGGTTGGTGCCGACCTGCGCGATCGCCTCTGCAGCGATCGCAGCCATGGTGTCGGTCTCTTCGGGTGCCCAGCGTGCCATGTGTCCACCGTAGGCTGTCGTGGTGAACGCGAGTCGGGCCTCCAGGCAGAATGTGGACAACCCGGCCACGCGACGCGGTGTGGAGGAACCGGCCACGCCGGGACGACCCGACGCGCCGGCCCGCGATCTCGCAACCCCCTTGATCGCCTGGTTCCGTCAGGAAGCCCGCGACCTGCCGTGGCGCCGACCCGGCTTCCCCGCGTGGGGAACGCTGGTCAGCGAGATCATGCTGCAGCAGACGCAGGTCGCGCGCGTGATCCCCCGCCTGGAGGCATGGCTCACCCGTTGGCCGACGCCTCGCGACCTCGCGGACTCACCTCCGTCGGACGCGGTGCGTGCCTGGGACCGGCTCGGCTACCCGAGACGGGCGCTCGCGCTGCACGCGGCGGCGACCGCGATCTCGACCGAGCACGACAACGTCGTGCCGCGCGACGTCGACGCGCTCCTCGCGCTGCCCGGCATCGGCGACTACACCGCCCGCGCGGTCGCGGTCTTCGCGTACGGCGACCGGCACCCGGTGGTGGACGTCAACGTCCGCCGGGTGCTCGCACGGGCACTCCTCGGCCAGGGCGAGCCCGGACCGGCGAAGGCCAAGCAGGACCTGCCCCTGATGGAGTCGGTACTGCCGGTCGACCGCGACGACGCGGCGGCGACGAACGCCGCCGTGATGGAACTCGGTGCGCTCGTCTGCGTCGCCCGCTCCCCCGCGTGCGACGCCTGCCCCATCGCCGACCGGTGCGCCTGGCGCGCAGCGGGCTACCCGGAGCACGACGGCCCTCGGGCGCCACGGCAGGCGAAGTTCGCAGGCAGTGACCGGCAGGTGCGCGGCCTCATCATGGCCGAGCTCCGCGCGAGCGACGTCCCGGTGATGCGGTCCGAGATCGATCCGGTCTGGCCGGACGCGGAACAACGGGAGCGGGCGCTCGCGTCGCTCCTGCGCGACGGCCTGGCCGTCGGGGACGACGCGAGCGGCTACCAGCTCCCCGAGGGGTAGGCCCGGCGCGGACGCTGGGTGCTAGGCCCGGGCTTCGGCGTCCTCGTCGTCGTCCGACTCCTCGTCTTCGTCCCGCTTGTAGGGGTCGGCGTCGCCGGCGTAGGTCGCGCCGACCGACGCCGCACGGACCTGCTCATCGCGGATCTGCGCCTGCACCAGCAGGTCCTCCATGTGCGCGGAGGTCTCCGGCAGCGCGTCGGCGATGAACTCGAGTGACGGGGTCAACCGCGCCGTGATGTTCTTGCCGACCTCGGTGCGGAGCATGCCGGTCGCGGCCTTGAGCGCAGCGGCCGAGTCGGCGCGCTCCTCGTCGGTGCCGTACACGGTGTAGAAGACCGAAGCGTGCTGCAGGTCGCCCGTCACACGGACGTCCGTGATCGTCACGAACCCGAGACGCGGGTCGCGGAGACCCTTGTCGAGTCGACGTGCGACGACTTCCTTGATGCGGTCCGCCATCTTGCGTGCGCGCTGCGGATCGGCCATGGGTGCCTCCTGAGGCAGTGGCGGGACGCTTCCCGCCGGTGGTTCTTCGTGGAAAGGGGACGGGCCCCGACCTCCCACCAGGGGAGGCCGGGGCCCACCTGGACTCGCACCTCCCGCAGAGGGAGGCCGGGGCCCAGGGTAGTCACACGATCAGTCGCGCGGCTTCTCGACGAGTTCGGTCGTCTCGACCTCGTCGCCGATCTGGATGTCGTTGAACTTGCCCAGACCGATACCGGCTTCGAAGTCCGTGCGGACCTCGGTGACGTCGTCCTTGAAGCGACGCAGCGACTCGATGGCCAGGCCATCGGCGATCACCACACCCTCGCGGATGACGCGCGCCTTGGCGTTGCGCGTGATCGTGCCGGAGCGGACGATGACACCCGCGATGTTGCCGAACTTCGAGGAACGGAACACCTCGCGGATCTCGGCGACACCCGACTGGACCTCTTCGTACTCGGGCTTGAGCATGCCCTTGAGGGACTGCTCGATGTCGTCGAGTGCGTTGTAGATGACCGAGTAGAAGCGCACGTCGATGCCTTCGCGCGCCGCACGCTCACGGGCCTTGACGTCCGGACGGACGTTGAAGCCGATGACGATGGCGTTGTCGATCGTGGCGAGGTCGATGTCCGACTCGGTGATCGCGCCGACACCGCGGTGCAGGATGCGGAGCTGGACGCTGTCGTCGACCTCGATGTCCAGGAGCGACTGCTCGAGTGCCTCGACGGCACCGGAGACGTCACCCTTGATGATGAGGTTGAGCGACTCGACCTTGCCCTCTTCGAGAGCACGGGTGAAGTCCTCGAGCGAGATGCGCTTGCGGGACTTCGCCAGCAGGGCGTTGCGCTCGGCGGCTTCACGCTTCTCAGCGATCTGACGAGCCGTACGGTCCTCTTCGGTGACGAGGAACGTGTCACCGGCGCGGGGCACCGAGGACAGACCCTGCACCTGGACCGGGCGGCTCGGCGTCGCGGCCTTGACCGCGACCCCGTTCTCGTCCGTCATCGCACGGACACGGCCGTAGGCCGTCCCCGCCACGATGGCGTCACCGATGTGGAGCGTGCCGGACTGGATGAGGACCGTGGCGACTGCACCGCGACCCTTGTCGAGCCGGGCTTCGATCGCGACGCCTCGAGCGTCCTTGTCGGGGTTGGCGCGCAGGTCGAGACCGGCGTCCGCGGTGAGCAGCACGGCGTCCAGGAGCTCCTGGATGCCGATGTTCTGCCGCGCCGACACGTCGACGAACATGACGTCGCCGCCGTACTCCTCAGCCACCAGGTTGTACTCGGTGAGCTGCTGGCGGACCTTGGCCGGGTTCGCGCCTTCCTTGTCGATCTTGTTGACCGCGACGACGATCGGCACACCGGCCGACTGCGCGTGGTTCAACGCCTCGATGGTCTGCGGCATGATGCCGTCGTCCGCCGCGACCACGAGGATCGCGATGTCCGTCACCTGGGCACCGCGAGCACGCATGGCCGTGAAGGCCTCGTGACCCGGGGTGTCGATGAAGGTGATCGGGCGGTCGACGCCCTCGTGCTGCGCGACGATCTGGTAGGCACCGATGTGCTGGGTGATGCCACCGGCTTCACCCTCGACGACCTTCGAGTTGCGGATCGCGTCGAGCAGTCGGGTCTTGCCGTGGTCGACGTGACCCATGACCGTGACGACCGGGGGACGCTGCTGCAGGACGGAGTCGTCCTCGTCGGCGTACTCGGCGTCGATGTCGATGTCGAAGCCCTCGAGGAGCTCCTTGTCCTCGTCCTCCGGGGAGACGATCTGGATCTTGTAACCCAGCTCCTCGCCCAGGACCTCGAACGTGGCCTCGTCCAGCGACTCGGTCGCGGTCGCCATCTCACCGAGGTGGAACAGCACCGTCACGAGGTTGCCGGGCATGGCGTCGATCTTGTCCGCGAAGTCCGAGATGCTCGCACCACGACGGAGTCGGACGACCGTGTTGCCGTCGCCACGAGGGACCTGCACACCGCCGAGCGACGGGGCCTGACGCATCTCGTACTCGGCGCGCTTCGTCCGCTTCGACTTGCGGGCACGGCTCTTGCCGCCACCGCGACCGAACGCACCAGCGGTACCGCCACCGGGGCCACGACCGCGGCCACCGCCACCGGCGGGACGCGGGCCGCTGAAGGCCGGACGCGGGAAGCCGCCACCGGCACCGCCGCCGGCACCCGGACGAGCACCGGGGCCGCCACGGCCGCCGCCACCCTGACCCGGGCGCTGCCCGAAGCCGTTGGGACGGTTGCCCTGACCGGGACCACCCGGACGCGGAGCACCCGGACGCGGCGTACCCGGACGCGGGGGCTGCGGACGCGGGATCCCGGCGCCACCAGCACCACCGGCACCGCCAGCGGGACGCTGGCCCATGCCCTGGTTGGAGGAGTACGGGTTGTTGCCGGGGCGCGGCGGGCGCGAGCCCATGCCCTGGTTCGACGAGTACGGGTTGTTGCCCGGACGTGCACCGGGCTTGGGGCCGCCCGGCTTCGGGCCGGCCGCGGCGGGGCGCGGGTTGGTACCCGGCTTCACCGCGTCGGTCTTCGGCGCGGAGTCCGTGGACTCTGCGGCCTGCTCTGCTGCCTGCTTCTCGGCGCGCGCCTTCTGCGCGGCCTCGGCCTCGGCCTGTCGCTGGGCGACGGACTTCGGTGCAGCCGGTGCCGGGACGTCGGCTGCGGGTGCAGCCGGTGCCTCGGGCTCGGGAGCGGGTGCCGGACGAGCCGGGCCGGGGCGGGGGCCACCGGGCTTGGGCGCGCTGGACTTGGGGGCACTGGCCTTGGCCGGTGTGCTCGGCGCTGCGGCCGAGGCGGCGGGCTTCGACGCGGGGACGCCGTCTGCCTGCAGGGCGGCACGGAGCTTCCGTGCCACGGGGGGCTCGATGCTCGAGCTGGCACCCCGGACGAACTCGCCGAGCTCCTTGAGCTTCTCGAGTGCGGTCTTGCTGTCGACGCCGAGTTCGCTTGCGATCTCGTGTACGCGTGGTTTAGCCACTGTTCTCCTTCACGGGTCCCACCCCGTAAAGGGCAGGACTCAATGGATGACGGGTCTCATTTCGAGCCGCTCATCAGTTGTCCATAAGCCGTTCAGCCTGTTCTGTCATGTCCGGGCGCTCGGTCGTGGTCTCTGGGAGACCGACGATGTGGTCGAGCACCGCGGACGTGTCGGGATCGCGATCCAGCCGGAGTGCACGGCGGAAAGCCCTGCGCTTGACGGCCAGGTCGTAGGCATCGACGGTCGGTGTGAGCCATGCTCCCCGGCCCGGCATGACTGCCTTCGGATCCGCCACGACACGGCCATCGCTCAGGGCGACGACTCGGAGGAGTGAGGATCGGGAAGCGCGACGACGACTGCCGATGCACGTTCTGACGGGAACCACTCTACTCCTTGCCTCGGACGACCGCGATCCGGCGCGCCCTTCGGGGCACGCCGGAGGCGAAATCGCCTAGTCCTCGCCGTCCAGGATCGAGTCCGGCTGGATGTCGATCCGGGCGCCGGTGAGCTTCGCGGCGAGGCGGGCGTTCTGCCCTTCCTTGCCGATCGCGAGCGACAGCTGGTAGTCCGGCACCAGGGCGCGGACGGCCTTCGTCGAGGCGTCGAGCACGAACGCGCTCGTCACCTTCGCCGGCGACAGGGCGCTCGCGACGAACGACGCAAGGTCGGACGACCAGTCGACGATGTCGATCTTCTCGGCACCGAGTTCGTTCGTGACGGCACGGACACGCGCGCCGAGCTCGCCGATGCACGCACCCTTCGCGTTGACGCCGGGCTCGTTCGCCTTGACCGCGATCTTCGTGCGGTGACCGGCCTCGCGCGCGAGCGAGGTGATCTCCACCACGCCGGACGCGATCTCCGGGACCTCGAGCGCGAAGAGCTTCCGGACCAGGCCCGGGTGCGTCCGCGACACGGTGATCTGCGGGCCCTTGTTGCCGCGGGCGACGCTCGTCACGTAGACACGGATACGGGAACCGTGCGCGTAGGTCTCCCCCGGCACCTGCTCTTCAGGAGGCAGGATCGCCTCGATCGAACCGAGGTCGACGTGCACCATCTTCGGGTTCGGTCCCTGCTGGACGATGCCCGCGACGATGTCGCCTTCCTTGCCGCGGAACTCGCCGAGGATCTTGTCGTCCCCGATGTCGCGCAGGCGCTGGTTGATGACCTGCTTCGCCGCGAAGGCAGCGATCCGGCCGAAGTCGCTCGGCTGGTCGACGGCTTCACCGATGACGGTGCCCTCGTCGTCGCGCTCGGGGACGTAGACGCTGACCTCGCCCGACTTGCGGTCGAGTTCGACGCGGGACTGGGCGTCGGCCGGCTCACCGTTCTCGTCGGTGTGCTTGTGGTAGGCGGTCAGGATGGCAGATTCGATGATCTGGACCAGTTCGTCGAACGGGATCTCCCGCTCGCGCTCCATGAGTCGCAGGACTGCGAGATCGATCTTCACCGAGGTGCCTCCGTATTCAGATGAGTCGCTCCTGCGGATGGAACTGCGCAGAAGTCGGCCACAAGGGTACCGCACTGCGGCTCTCGGACCGGAGCGGAGACGGACGGGAGGCCCGTGGCGGTGTCGCCACGGGCCTCCCGTCCGTCAGGTGGTCGCGTCCAGGACGCGACCCGCTAGATCGCGCGGACCGCGTCGAGCAGTTCGGCGACCGGCACGTCACGGCGTTCGCCGCTCGCGCGGTTCCACAGCTCGACGACGCCGTCGGCGGCACCACGGCCGGCGACGACGACGATCGGCATGCCGAGGAGCTCGGCGTCGCGGAGCTTCACACCGGGCGAGACCTTCGGGCGGTCGTCGTACAGCACGTCGAACCGCTCGCCCTCGAGCTCGGCGACGATCGACGTCGCCAGTTCGTACGCGACCTGGTCACGGCCCGTGGCGACGATGTGCACGTCGAACGGCGCGACGTTCTTCGGCCAAGCCAGGCCCTTCTCGTCGTTGTGCGCCTCGGCCAGGATCGCGAGGATGCGCGTCACGCCGATGCCGTACGAGCCCATCGTGACCGTCGCGAGCTTGCCGTTCTCGTCCTGCACCTTGAGCCCGAGGGCTTCGGCGTACTTGCGGCCGAGCTGGAAGACGTGGCCGATCTCCATGCCGCGCGCGGTCTCGAGGGGCCCGGAGCCGTCGGGAGCAGGGTCCCCCGCACGGACGTCGGAGACCTCGGCGACGCCGTCGGCCACGAAGTCACGACCGGCGACGAGGCCGGACACGTGCACGCCGCGCTCGTTCGCGCCGGTGACCCAGCTCGTACCGTCGACCACGCGGGGGTCGACGAAGTAGCGGATGCCGGTGGCGCTCTCGGCACCGAGTACCTGCGGGCCGATGTAGCCCTTGACCAGGCCCTTGTGCTTCTTGAAGTCGTCGTCGCCAGCGGGCTCGACCTCGGCCGGAGCGAACGCGACCTCGGCGCGCTTCAGGTCGACGTCGCGGTCGCCGGGGAGTCCGACGACGACGACCTCACGGGTGCCGTCGAGGTGGGTCAGCGCGAGCACGACGTTCTTCAGCGTGTCCGCAGCGGTCCACGGGGCGCCGTCGCGCGGCGCGACCTCGTTGGCGTGGGCGACGAGCGTGTCGATCGTCGGGGTGTCCGCGGCGGGGAGCAGCACGGCGTCTGGCTGCCCTTCGATCGGCCGGGACTCGGGCACCGGCGTGACGTATGCCTCGACGTTGGCCGCGTAGCCGTTCGCGCTGCGGACGAAGGTGTCCTCGCCGACGGCGATCGGGTGCAGGAACTCCTCCGACTTGGAGCCGCCCATGGCTCCGGCGTCCGCCTTGACGATGACGTACTCGAGGCCGAGCCGCGCGAAGATCTTCTCGTAGGCGTCCCGCATCACCTGGTAGCTGCGCTCGAGCCCCTCGTCGGTGAGGTCGAACGAGTACGCGTCCTTCATCGTGAACTCGCGGCCGCGCAGGAGCCCGGCGCGGGGACGGGCCTCGTCGCGGTACTTGTCCTGGATCTGGAACAGCGTGACGGGGAGGTCCTTGTACGACGAGTACAGGTCCTTCACCAGGAGCGCGAACATCTCTTCGTGCGTGGGGGCGAGCAGGTAGTCGGAGCCCTTGCGGTCCTGCAGACGGAACATGCCGTCGCCGTACTCGGTCCAACGGTTCGTCGCCTCGTACGGCTCTCGGGGCAGGAGCGCGGGCAGCAGGACCTCCTGCGCGCCGGCGGCCACCATCTCGTCGCGGATGATGCCCTCGATCTTGGCGCGCACCCGGAGACCGAGCGGCAGCCAGGCGAAGATCCCCGGCGACTGGCGACGGACGTACCCGGCGCGGACGAGCAGCTTGTGGCTCGTCACCTCGGCGTCGGAGGGGTCGTCGCGGAGCGTACGGAGGAACAGATGCGAAAGCCGTGTGACCACGGGGCCAGCCTAGCGGCGTGCGCGCACCGCGGGCGGCGCTCGCACCGTGCGAGGTCCCGGGCGAACGGTGCGGGGTCCCTGGCGAACGGTGCGAGGTTGCGTACTCGGTGCGGGGCAGGGAGACTCGCACCGAGTACGGAACCTCGCACGGGAGCGCAGCGCGCCGAGACCGCCTCGCACGGTGCGAGGGGTGTACTCGCGCTACGGGGTGGTGATGACCTCGGGGCTGCCGAGCGCGGCCTCCGGCCCCATCTCGTCGGCGATGCGGTTCGCCTCGGCGATGAGGGTCTGCACGATCTCGTGCTCCGGCACCGTCTTGACGACCTTGCCCTTCACGAAGATCTGGCCCTTGCCGTTGCCCGACGCCACGCCGAGGTCGGCCTCGCGCGCCTCGCCCGGGCCGTTCACGACGCAGCCCATGACGGCGACGCGCAGGGGGACGGACATGCCCTCGAGCCCCTTGGTGACGTCGTTCGCCAGCTGGTAGACGTCGACCTGGGCCCGGCCGCAGCTCGGGCACGAGACGATCTCGAGCTTGCGTTCGCGGAGGTTGAGCGACTGCAGAATCTGCAGGCCGACCTTCACCTCTTGCGCGGGCGGCGCGGACAGGGACACGCGGATGGTGTCGCCGATCCCCTCGGCCAGCAGGATGCCGAACGCGGTGGCGCTCTTGATGGTGCCCTGGAACTCGGGACCGGCCTCGGTCACACCGAGGTGCAGCGGCCAGTCACCGGCGGCGGCGAGCTGTCGGTAGGCCTTGACCATGACGATCGGGTCGTTGTGCTTGACCGAGATCTTGAAGTCGTGGAAGTCGTGCTCCTCGAACAGGCTGGCTTCCCACACGGCGGACTCGACGAGCGCCTCGGGTGTGGCCTTGCCGTACTTCTGCAGCAGGCTCGGCTCGAGCGACCCGGCGTTGACGCCGATGCGGAGCGACACGCCTGCGGCCTTCGCCGCGGCGGCGATCGCACCGACCTGGTCGTCGAACTTGCGGATGTTGCCCGGGTTCACGCGGACCGCGGCACAGCCGGCGTCGATCGCCTGGAACACGTACTTCGGCTGGAAGTGGATGTCGGCGATGACCGGGATCTGCGACTTCTTCGCGATGATCGGCAGCGCGTCGGCGTCTTCCTGCGTCGGCACGGCGACCCGGACGATGTCGCAGCCCGAGGCCGTGAGCTCGGCGATCTGCTGCAGCGTCGCGTTGATGTTCGTCGTCGGGGTCGTGGTCATCGACTGGACGGACACCGGAGCATCGCCGCCCACGAGCACCTTGCCGACCCGGATCTGGCGCGACTTGCGTCGGGGGGCGAGGGTTTCGGGCGACTTGGGCATACCGAGGTTCACAGCGGGCACGTGAGCACTCTACGCGCTCGCTCCGAGCGTCCCGGCCCGGTCACACCGGACGTTCAGAGCCGAGCGGCGCTGTCCACCACGGTGATGAGCGGCGCGTACAGTCGCATCGCGTCGAGCGCCCGCTCGTGGTCCGCGTCGCTCGCCCCGGCGCAGGCGTCCGCGACGACCGTCACGGTCGCTCCGGCGTCCGCCGCCGCCAGGGCGGTCGACAGCACGCAGCAGTCGGTCGACACCCCCGTGAGCACCAGGTGCGGGTGGTCACCGACGACTGCCTGGAGGCCCGTCCCCCACTTGCCGAACGTCGGCTCGGTCACGACGGGGTCGTTCCGGTCCCCTGCCGCACTCGCGAAGGGCTCGGTCAGCGCGTACAGCGGGTCGGCGTCCGGCACGAGGGCGAAGGGCCATTCGCGGTAGTACGGCACCCAGGCGCCCTGCGGGCGCTGGGGCGCGACGAACCGGGTGAACACCGTGCGTCCGGTGAACCGGGGCAGCAGGCGTTCGATACCGACCCCGGCGTGGTCGTACCGCGGCGCCGCCCACGGAGACTCCCCCGTGAAGACCTGCTGCATGTCGATGACGACGAGCCAGGCGTCGTCGAGGACGCCCGTGCTCACCGCTGTGCTTCCTGGCGCCGGACGGAGCCCCGGGCGAACAGCAGGGTGCCGAGGAACCCGACGACGAGCGCGACCAGCACACCGAGGTTCGCGTAGGCCCAGGCGCCGTCGCGTCCGCCGAGCCCGAACGGCCCGAGCAGGTAGCCCTGCCACGACAGCCACGCCGGTGACGCCAGCGTGACGAGGCCCCACCCGAGCGCCGTGCCGACCGCGACCAGGGCGATCGCGCCCCACCGGACGTCGCCGTAGCGGCCGCGACGGTCGTCGAGCTCGCCTTCGGCGTAGGCCGTGCGCCGGAGCAGGACGTCCGCGACGAAGATGCCGGCCCAGGCGGCGATCGGGACGCCGAGGGTGATGAGGAACGCCTGGAACGGGCCGACGAAGTCCGTCGCGAAGAAGGCGATGTAGATCGCACCCGCCACCATGAACACGCCGTCCACCCCGGCGGCGACCGGCCGCGGGATCTTCACGCCGACGCTCAGCAGCGCGAGGCCCGACGAGTAGATGTCGAGCACCGCGCCGCCGACGAGCCCGAGGATCGCGACGAGGGCGAACGGGATGAGGAACCACACCGGCAGGATCGTGGTGAGCGCGCCGATCGGGTCGGCACCGATCGCCGCGCTCAGGTCCGGCGAGGACCCGGCGAGCAGGACACCGAAGACCACGAGGATCGCCGGTGCGAGGGCACCGCCGAAGGTCGTCCACCCGACGACTCCCCCGGTGGACGACGACCGCGGCAGGTACCGCGAGTAGTCGGCAGCGGCGTTCACCCAGCCCAGCCCGAAGCCGGTCATCACGAGCACGAGCGCACCGATGAACTGCTGGGCACTGCCCGTCGGCATCGCGGCGATCGCGGCGAAGTCGATGGACGGCACCGCGAGCACGACGTAGACGACCGTGAGCACAGCGGTGATGACCGTGATCCAGGTCTGCAGGCGCATGATCACGTCGAAGCCCGCGACGCCGGCACCGACCACGAGCGCGGCGACCACGACGAGGGCGACGACCTTCGTCAGCACCCCGCCGTCCCAGCCGAGCTCGGTGAACACCGTCGAGGTCGCGAGGACCGCCAGTGCGGCGAGGGCGGTCTCCCACCCGACGGTGAGGATCCAGCTGAGGAACGAGGGCACCCGGTTGCCGCGGACCCCGAAGGCCGCGCGGCTCAGCACCATCGTCGGCGCCGACCCCCGCTTGCCGGCGATCGCGACGACGCCGCACAGCAGGAACGAGAACACCACCCCGATGACCGAGACGACGGTGGCCTGCCAGAACGAGATGCCGAAGCCGACCACGAAGGACCCGTAGGCGATGCCGAGGACGGAGATGTTCGCCGCGAACCACGGCCAGAAGAGTCCCCGCGGGGTGCCCTTGCGGTCGGACTCGGCGATGACGTCGAGGCCCTGCCGTTCGACGGTGCGGACCTCGGGCGCGGCGGTGGTGGGCCCGGAGTTCGTGGGCGCTGTGCTCATCCGCTGAGCGTAGCGCCGCAGCGACTACCCGAACAGGTTCACGGGCCGCACGATGTCGGCGTAGATCAGCAGCGCGCTCATCCCCGCCAGCAGCACCACGACGACCATCGTGAGCGGCATCGTCTTCGCCAGGTCGATGGGGCCCGGGTCCGCCTTGCCGACGAGTTTGAAGGACCGTCGCTTGATCGCCTCCCACAGGGCGCCGGCGATGTGCCCGCCGTCGAGCGGCAGCAGCGGCACCATGTTCAGCACGAACAGGCCGATGTTCAGCGAGGCCAGCAGCCCGAGGATCGTGTACGCCTTGTCCACCACCGGCACACCGCTCATCGACGAGACCTCGCCGATCGCGCGGCCGACACCGACGACCGACACGGGGCTGTCCTGCGACCGCTCCTGCGCGCCGAACGCCGCGTTCCAGACGGCGACCAGGCGCTGCGGCAGGTCGATGATGAGGTGCGCCGACGCGGCGATCTGCGCACCCGTCGCGGGCAGGACCTCGGCCGGCGACTGCCGCACGAGCGACTGCCCGATGCTGACGCCGACGACACCGACCCGCTGGGTCTTCGTCGTGCCGTCGTCGTTCGTGACGACCTTGCCCTCGGCGTCGTAGACGTCGCGGGTGGCGGTCGTCGGGGTGATCTCGAGCGTCTTCCGGGCACCGTCACGCTCGACGACGACGGTCACCTGCTCGCCGGCCGACTTCTGGAAGACCTCGGAGACGCGCGCGATGGTCGGGTCCTGCTCACCGTTCACCGACAGCACGACGTCGCCCGACGCGATGCCGGCCTGCTTCGCCGGCGACTCCGCATCGCCCGAGGTGCACTCTGTCGTCTGGCTGGTCGGCAGGACGCAGTCGACGCTCGACGTGAACGTCGTGGTCGGCGACCCGAAGCCGCACAGCAGCACGCCGAACAGCACGATCCCGATCACCAGGTTCATCGCGGGTCCAGCGACCATCACGATGATGCGCTTCCACGGGGTGAGTCGGTAGAACGCGCGGGAGTCGTCGCCGCCGGAGTCTGCGATCTGCTCCGCGCTGGCCTGGCGGGCGTCCTGCACGAACGCGCCGTACATGCCGGTGTTCGTGATCGCACTCGGGCGGCCGGAGGCACGCGGCTTGAGCATGCCGACCATCGAGATGTAGCCGCCGAGCAGGATCGGGCGGATGCCGTACTCGGTCTCACCCCGCTTGAACGACCACATGGCCTTGCCGAACCCCAGCGAGTACTGCGTCACCTTGACGTTGAACAGCTTCGCGAAGGACAGGTGCCCCAGCTCGTGGAGTCCGATCGAGACCAGCAGGCCGATGAT